>NZ_JAYREB010000001.1:0-635201 GCF_041909095.1 Azonexus sp.
ATCCCAGTACGGGGCCATAAAACCGGCTGAAATCCGGTTTCAAGGCGCAGAAAGGGGTTTCGAATGTTCGATTCATGTTTGTCAGAGTTCGGTTGCCGGAGGCGTCAGGGGAAAATTCAACGGCCTGTTAACAATGTAGTGAACAATGACTGGAGGCCGCCATGAAAATCGCCAGCAGCGAACTGCAATTCACCGCCTCGCATAGCAGCGCACAATCGCGCGAAGTCGAGGAATCGCTGAAGATGTGGAGCGGCCCGCAACGGCCGGATTTCGAAAACCGTGGCCGCGGTAACGCCGGCGGCGAACGCGTCGTACTCTCCGATGCCGGCAAGGCGGCAGCGGCAGCCGACAGCGCCACACCGGTGGACGAAACCCTGGACGAAGACCCGAAGACCCTGCTGATCCGCCTGATGCTGGAAATGATGACCGGCAAGTCGGTGCGTACCATCAGCGCCAGCGAGTTGTCCGGCAAATCCGCACCAGCTGCGCCGCAAGCCCCGCCGGCAGCCGCTGCCAACGCTGGCCGGCCAGCCAATGCCGGCTTCGGCATCGAATACGACTACCGGGCATCGTACAGCGAGAGCGAAAGCACCAGCTTCGCCGCCAACGGCGTGGTGAAGACCGCTGACGGCCAGGAAATCCGCTTCAACCTGCAGTTGCAGATGTCGCGCAGTTATCAGGAAGAAACGTCGGTCAGCCTGCGCCTGGGCGATGCGGCAAAACCGGTCGATCCGCTGGTCCTCAACTTCGCCGGCAATGCTGCCGACCTGGTCGACCAGCGTTTCAGCTTCGACCTCGACGCCGACGGCAGCAAGGAACAGATAGCCCAACTCGCCAGCGGTAGCGCCTACCTCAGCTTCGACCGTAATCAGGATGGCCGGATCAACGACGGCAGCGAACTGTTCGGCCCCACCAGCGGCGACGGTTTTGCCGAACTGGCCGCGCTCGACACCGACAACAACGGCTGGATCGACGAAAACGACGCGGCCTTCAAACAACTCAGCCTGTGGCAACCCGGCGCTGAAGGCGATGGCGAACTGCAATCGCTGGGCGAAGCCGGCGTCGGCGCCATTGCCCTGGCCAAGGTCGCCACCCCGTTCGCGCTGAATGACAGCAGCAATCAATCGCTGGGCAATATCCGCAGTTCAGGAATATTTTTGCAAGAGGATGGCAGCGCTGGCACAATTCAGCAAATCGACCTCAGCGTCTGAACCGCTTCCATTGCTTCACCAACAAGGCCTGAAACATGCCCCGTATTGCCGACTTGAAGATCTGGGTCCGTCTTACCGCCGCCATCTGGCTGGTCCTCGCGATAATCTGGGCGGGGGCCATCATCTGGACCACCAATGTCAATCGTGACACGGCGATCAAGCAGGCCAAGGAATTTTCGCAAAGCATCCACGAAATGACGATGGCCGGCCTGACCGGCATGATGATCACCGGCACGGTCGGCCAGCGCGAAGTCTTCCTCGACCAGATCAAGCAGCTGTCGGTGATCCGCGACCTGCACGTCGCCCGCAGCGACGCCGTGGTCAAGCTCTACGGCCCGGACACCAAGAGCACGCGCGACCTCGACGCGCTCGAACAGCAGGTGATGAAGGAGGGGAAACCTTACGTCTCGGTGGAGAACGAGAACGGCAGTTCCTTCCTGCGCGTGATCAACCCGACCAACGCCTCGAAGAACTACCTCGGCAAGGACTGCATCGTCTGCCACCAGGTTCCCGAAGGCACGGTGCTTGGCCTGGTCAGCATGAAGGTGTCGCTCGACTCGGTCGAATCCGATGTCGCCAGCTTCCGCCTGAAGATCGCCGGTGCCGCGATCGGCGCCCTCGGTGCGCTACTGTTGATCATCTACTTCCTGACCAACCACTTCGTCACCAGGCCGCTCGAACAACTGCGCCATGGCCTGAGCGACATCGCCCGCGGCGAAGGCGACCTGACCCGCCGCCTGCCGGTCAACGGCATGGATGAAGTCGGCCAGTCCTCGCATGTCTTCAACCAGATGATGGATAACTTCCAGCAACTGGTCAGCCAGGTCCGCGATTCCGCCAGCCAGGTTTCCCGCCGCGTCGCCGCGCTGACTGAAAACGCCGACCGGGTGGCGCAGAGCTCGCGCCAGCAAAATGAAAAGTCGAACGACGCCGCTTCGGCCGTCGAGCAACTGGTGTCGAGCATCTCCGAAATCGCCCGCAGCGCCGAGCATGTCCAGCAGCAGTCGCAGGAAAGCCTGGCGCGCGCCAACGAGGGCAACCGCAACCTGCAGACCCTGCTTGGCGAAATGACCGTCGTCGAGCGGGCGGTCAAGGAAATGGCCGACTCGGTGAACAATTTCGTGCGCAATACCGAGTCGATCACGATGATGACGCGCGAGGTCAAGGACATTGCCGAACAGACCAACCTGCTCGCCCTCAACGCCGCCATCGAGGCCGCCCGCGCCGGCGAACAGGGCCGCGGTTTCGCCGTCGTCGCCGACGAGGTGCGCAAGCTGGCCGAAAAGTCCTCGCACTCGGCGAGCGAAATCGACCGCATCACTGCCAGCCTCAGCGCTCAGTCGGTTGCCGTCCGGCGCAGCATCGAGGAAGGCATGCATCACCTGGAAACCAGTCAGGCGGCGGTCGACTCGGTCTCCAGCGTGCTGCACGCCGCCAACGGATCGGTGGCCGAAGTCGGCCACGGGCTCGACACCATTGCCCAGGCCACCGACCAGCAACGCCGCGTGTCCGGCGACGTCGAATCAAGCATCGAAGCGATCGCCGGCATGGCCCGCGACAATACCGGCACCGTCGAACAGACCGCCGGCGCCGCCCACGACCTGCGCCGCCTGGCCGAAGGACTGGCCAACCTGGTCGGCCGGTTCAAGGTCTGAGCCCACCGCGCCAACAACTACGCCGCCTGCGGGCGGCGTTGTTCATTCCGGCGCCAGTTCCAGCGTCACCCCACCGTAGGACTTGCCACCGTAATGCCCACTGGCGCTATTGACTGCCGGCTGGCCGATACTGGCGGCGATCTTGTTGACCTCACGCAGACGATGGATCAGACGGGCGAGCAGCGCATCGCGCATACGGCCCATCAGTTCTTCCGACGACAAGGCGAGCGCCGAGGCATTGACCTCGAGGAACAGGGTCGGCTCCAGCGTCACCACCGTCGCATGACGCAAGTCGCTCGACGGATGCAGGAAAGCCACCTCGCCGACCGGTTCGCCGACGCCGAGGCGGCATAGCGCCTTGCCGCCCAGCGAAACCTCGACGCTGCCGGCGAGGATGATGCCAAACAGGCGGCTGTTGCTGCCCTCGGTGATCAGCGGAACATTGGCCGCCACCTGCCGCCACAGCGAGACGCGCAGCACCTCCCAAAGTTCGATGTTCTCGAATTCGGTGAAGAACTCGACGCGGCGCAACTGCTCGAAGTGCCGCATGTCGTGCTCGGTCTCGTCCTCCTCCAGGATCTTGTAGCGCACCGCCGACAAATCCTTGGCCATTTCCGCGCCGTTGCGGTAACGACTGTACAGGTCCTTTTCCAGCGCCTTGCGCAGGATCGCGTCGAGCCCTTCGGGAAGCGCCGGGTTGAGCGCACTGACGGGCGGCGGATCGGTATTGACGATCTTGTACACCAGCGTCGCCTGGTTGTTGGCGCGGAAAGGCAAACGCCCGGTCAACAACTGGAACATGACGACGCCGAGCGAATAGAGATCGGTCTTCTGGTTCAGCGGGTAGCCCTTGATCTGCTCCGGCGACATGTAGGCCGGCGAACCGACCCCCATGATGAAGGTCGAGTCGCGGTCGAGATCCTTGTTCAGGTTCAGCGCCAGCCCGAAATCGGCGATCTTCGGCTCGTCGCCGGCAGCGATCATGATGTTGGCCGGCTTGATGTCGCGGTGGATGATGCCCTGCCGGTAGGCCGCGTCGAGCGCCATGCAGCACTTGAAGATGATGCTGACGACGCGATGCAGCGGCAGCAGCTTGTCGATCCGGCAATGCTGCTCAAGGCTGAAGCCGTCGACATACTCCATCGCCAGGTAGGCGAATTCGTCCTCGACCACCGCGTCGTAGACCCGGACGATGTTCGGGTGATCAAGGCGCCGGGAGACCATCCCTTCGTTCTGGAACAGCTTGCGCATGCGGCGCGACATGGCAGCGCAATCCTGGCCGAAGCGGATCACCTTGACGGCAATCTGCCGCGCATTTTCCGGGTCGTCACAAAGGTAGACCGTAGCGGTCGCCCCCTTGCCGAGCTCGCGGATGACGCGGTATTTGCCTATCGTTTCCATGACATTGACGTCGAATGAATGCTTCGTTGGCGATGCTAGCACGCCGACGCGCTCAATAAAGCAAACAAATGTGTAGTAAAAAATTTTCGAGCGGCTCTTGAAATGCCATTTTCCATCCCCATCTCCCCGTTCGGTTTATTGGAGAAAATGCGCATGTCTAACGAGGAAACCCCGCAGGACAACCTGCTCGATGCCGCCCAGGCGGAAACGCCGGCCAGCGAACCGGAAAAGGAACGCCACATCGACGTTCTGCCGAGCCTGGAAGAACAGATCAAGGCACTGGAACTGAAGGTCGCCGAAACCCACGACGCCTGGCTGCGCGCCAAGGCCGAAGGCGAAAACATTCGCCGCCGTGCCCAGGAAGACATCAGCAAGGCACACAAGTTCGCGGTCGAGAAATTCGCCGGTGAACTACTCGCCGTCAAGGACAGCCTGGAAGCGGCGCTGGCGGTGCCGGAACAGACGGTCGACAGCTTCCAGTCCGGGGTCGAACTGACCCTCAAGCAGCTCGTTTCGGCTTTTGAGAAGAACGCGCTGAACGAGGTCAACCCGGTCGGCGAGAAATTCGACCCGCACAAGCACCAGGCGATCGGCATGGTCGACTCCGAGCAGGAAGCGAACACCGTCGTCACCGTCCTGCAAAAAGGCTACCTGATCGCCGACCGCGTGCTGCGGCCAGCGCTGGTCATGGTCGCCAAGGGCAAATAAATCCACTTGAAATCCGGGGCGATGCCCCCACTTCACGAACATCGACAATTCACTTAGGGATACGAACATGGGCAAGATCATTGGCATCGACCTCGGCACCACCAACAGCTGCGTCGCCATCATGGAAGGCGGCACGCCGAAGGTCATCGAAAACGCGGAAGGCGCACGCACCACCCCGTCGGTCATCGGCTACACCGACGACGGCGAGATTCTGTGCGGCGCCCCGGCCAAGCGTCAGGCCGTCACCAACCCGAAGAACACGCTGTACGCGGTCAAGCGTTTAATCGGCCGCCGCTTCGAAGAGAAGGAAGTGCAGAAGGACATCGCCCTGATGCCCTTCAAGATCGTCAAGGCCGACAACGGTGACGCCTGGGTCGAAGCGCGCGACAAGAAGATCGCGCCGCCGCAGGTTTCCGCCGAAGTGCTGCGCAAGATGAAGAAGACCGCCGAAGACTACCTCGGCGAGGAAGTCACCGAAGCCGTCATCACCGTGCCGGCCTACTTCAACGACAGCCAGCGCCAGGCGACCAAGGACGCCGGCCGCATCGCCGGCCTGGAAGTCAAGCGCATCATCAACGAACCGACCGCCGCCGCACTCGCCTTCGGCATGGACAAAGTCGCCGGCAAGGACAAGAAGATCGCCGTCTATGACCTGGGCGGCGGCACGTTTGATATCTCGATCATCGAAATTGCCGACGTCGATGGCGAAAAGCAGTTCGAAGTGCTGGCCACCAACGGTGACACCTTCCTCGGCGGCGAAGACTTCGACCAGCGCCTGATCGACTACATCATCGACGAATTCAAGAAGGAATCCGGCGTCGACCTGAAGAAGGACGTGCTCGCCCTGCAACGCCTGAAGGAAGCCGCCGAAAAGGCCAAGATCGAGCTGTCCTCCAGCCAGCAGACCGAAATCAACCTGCCCTACATCACCGCCGACGCCTCCGGCCCGAAGCACCTGGCGCTGAAGATCACCCGCGCCAAGTTCGAGTCGCTGGTCGACGAACTGATCGAGCGCACCGTTGCCCCCTGCCTGACCGCCCTCAAGGACGCCGGCTGCAAGATCGGCGACATCGACGACGTGATCCTGGTCGGCGGCCAGTCGCGCATGCCGAAGGTGCAGGAAAAGGTCAAGGAAGTGTTCGGCAAGGAGCCGCGCAAGGACGTCAACCCGGATGAAGCCGTCGCCGTCGGCGCCGCCATCCAGGGCGGCGTGCTGCAAGGCGAAGTCAAGGACGTGCTGCTGCTCGACGTCACCCCGCTGTCGCTCGGCATCGAAACTCTGGGCGGCATCATGACCAAGCTGATCCAGAAGAACACGACGATCCCGACCAAGGCCAGCCAGGTCTTCTCGACCGCCGACGACAACCAGAACGCCGTGACCATCCACGTGCTCCAGGGCGAACGCGAAGTCGCCGGCGGCAACAAGAGCCTCGGCCAGTTCAACCTGGAAGGCATCCCGCCGGCCCCGCGTGGCACGCCGCAGATCGAAGTCATCTTCGACATCGACGCCAACGGCATCATGCACGTCACCGCCAAGGACAAGGCCACCGGCAAGGAAAACAAGATCACCATCAAGGCCAACTCCGGCTTGAGCGAAGAAGAAATTCAACGCATGGTCAAGGACGCCGAGCTGCACGCCGAAGAAGACAAGAAGGCGCACGAACTGGCCGATGCCCGCAACCAGGCCGATGGCATGGTGCACATGGTCAAGAAGTCGCTGACCGAATACGGCGACAAGCTCGACGCCGCTGAAAAGGAAGCCATCGAAGCCGCCATCAAGGACGTCGAGGACGTGCTGCGCGACGGCGACAAGGAGGTCATCACTGCCAAGACCGAAGCCCTGTCGCAAGCAGCCCAGAAGCTCGGCGAGAAGATGTACGCCCAGCAGCAGGCCGAAGGCGCGGCGGCCGGTGCGGCCGGTGCGAGTGCTAACGAGGCGAAGGAAAAGACCGTCGAAGGCGATGTCGTCGATGCCGAATTCACGGAAGTGAACAAGGACAAGAAGGCTTAAAACGGACGTCAAAACGCCGTTTTAAGTGGCCGGATCGAAGCGGACGCCCCGGCGCCGCTTGATCCGGCCTTTGTGCAGTAACTGACGGGAACCAGTCATGTCTAAACGCGATTTTTATGAAATCCTCGGCGTCAACCGCGACGCCTCGGACGACGAAATCAAGAAGGCCTACCGCAAGCTGGCCATGAAGCACCACCCGGACCGCAATCCGGACAATCCGGGCGCCGAGGAAAAGTTCAAGGAAGCCAAGGAAGCCTACGAAATCCTCTCCGACAGCCAGAAGCGTGCGGCCTACGACCAGTACGGCCACGCCGGCGTCGATCCACAATCGGGGATGGGCGGTTTCGGCGGTGGCGGTGCCGGCATGGGCGGCTTCGCCGATGCCTTCGGCGGCATCTTCGACGAGATCTTCGGTGGCCGGGCCGGCGGCGGCGGTGGCGGTGGCGGCGGTCGTTCCAACATCTACCGCGGTGCCGACCTGCGTTACAACCTGGAAATCACCCTCGAACAGGCGGCACACGGCACCGAAACCAAGATTCGCATTCCAACCATGGAGGAATGCGAGGTCTGCCACGGTTCCGGCGCCAAGGCCGGCACCCAGCCGAAGACCTGTCCGACCTGCGGCGGTTCCGGCCAGGTCCGTCTGCAGCAGGGCTTCTTCTCGATCCAGCAGACCTGTCACAAATGCCACGGCACCGGCCGCTTCATCGCCGACCCGTGCACCAGCTGTGGTGGCGCCGGCCGCATCAAGCAGCACAAGACGCTGGCGGTGAAGATTCCGGCCGGCGTGGACGAAGGTGATCGCATCCGGCTCGCCGGCGAAGGCGAGCACGGCGTCAACGGCGGCCCGCCGGGCGACCTCTACGTGCAGATCCACCTCAAACAGCACGCCGTCTTCCAGCGCGACCACAACGACCTCCACTGCGAGATGCCGATTTCCTTCACCACGGCAGCGCTCGGTGGCGAGATCGAAATCCCGACGCTGGACGGCGCCGCGGCCATCAAGATTCCACCGGAAACCCAGTCCGGCCGCGTCTTCCGCCTGCGCGGCAAGGGCATCAAGGGGGTGCGCAGCCACACCCACGGCGACCTGCTCTGCCACGTCGTCGTCGAGACCCCGGTCAACCTGACCGAGCGCCAGAAGGATCTGCTGCGCGAACTCGAGGAATCAAGCAAGGGCTCCGACCACAAGCACAACCCGCGCGCCAAGTCGTGGATGGACAAAGTACGGGAATTCTTCGGAGAATGATTCCCTGACCTTGCGGTGAAGGCTGACTTGCACAAGCAGGTTAAGGGGCGTAGCCCCGGCCGGAACCACAAGGCCCGTGAATTCTTCGGCGAGTGAGCCCGCGCCACCAGAAATGAAAACGGCCCGTTCGCTGACGGGCCGTTTTCATTTGGCGTATGCGCCGCAGTTCAGGCGCGCCGCCAGGTGGTTCCCTGCGGACTGTCGTCGAGAACGATGCCGGCCGCCTTCAGTTCGTCACGGATGCGGTCGGCCTCGGCAAAATCGCGCGCCTTCTTGGCCGCGGCGCGGCGCTCGATCAAGGCGCCGATCGCTGCTTCGTCGATCCCGTCGGCCGAACCGCCAGCGCGCAGGTAGGCCTGCGGTTCGCGTTCGAGCAGGCCGATCACCCCGGCCAAAGCCTTGAGCAGACCGGACAGTTCCCCGGACTTCTGGCGGTTGGCTTCGGCTGCCAGCTCGAAGAGCACTGCGATCGCACCGTGCGAATCGAAATCCTCGTTCAAGGCAGCGGCGAAACGGGCGGCAAAATCCTGCGCCCAGTCGATGGCCACCGGCGCCGGCGGCACGTCGCGCAAGGTGAAGTACAGACCGTCGAGCGAACGCTTGGCATCGTCGAGGTGGGCATCGGAGTAGTTCAGCGGGCTACGGTAATGGGCACGCAGGATGAAGAAGCGCACGACTTCAGCATCAAACTTCTTCAACACTTCGCGGATGGTGAAGAAGTTGCCCAGCGACTTCGACATCTTCTCGTTGTCGACCCGGACAAAACCGTTGTGCATCCAGTAATTGACGTAGCCGCAGCAATTGGCGCCCTCGGACTGAGCGATCTCGTTCTCGTGATGCGGGAACTGCAGATCCTGACCGCCACCGTGGATGTCGAAATGCTTGCCGAGCAGAGAGGAACTCATCGCCGAGCATTCGATGTGCCAGCCCGGCCGCCCTTCACCCCAGGGCGACGCCCAGGCCGGCTCGCCCAGCTTGGCATGCTTCCAGAGCACGAAGTCGAGCGGATCCTGTTTGGCGGTATCGACCTCGACGCGCTCACCGGCGCGCAGGTCGTCGAGCGATTTGCCGGACAGCTTGCCGTAGCCCGGAAACTTGCGCACCGCATAATTGACGTCGCCGTCGGCCGCCAGATAGGCCAGGCCATTGGCTTCGAGCTTGCCGATCAGATCGAGCATCTGCGGCACATATTCGGTCGCCCGCGGCTCGTGATCGGGGCGCAACACACCCAGCGCATCGGCATCCTCGTGCATGCAGGCAATGAAACGATCGGTCAGTTGCTGGATGCTCTCGCCGTTTTCCGCCGCCCGCCGGATGATCTTGTCATCAATATCGGTGATGTTGCGGACGTAGGTGACCTCGTAGCCCCGCGCCCGCAGCCAGCGGTAAACCATGTCGAAGACAACCATCACCCGGGCATGACCGAGGTGACAATAATCGTAAACCGTCATCCCGCAGACATACATGCGAACCTTGTTGGCCTCGATCGGTTCGAAAACCTGTTTTTCGCGCTTGAGCGAGTTGAATATCTTTAGCATGACGGAATGAAAAGATGCAGATTCGACCTCACAAACCTATGGCTTTATCGGCTTCTTTGGTAGAATCGAGTGATTGAAAAACTCAGAAATTATAGCACGGCGATGACCACCCACTCCTTGTTCCAGCCTCGCTTCCGGACGCTGCGCGCGTTCGCCTTCTGCTTGTCTCTCGGTTTTGCCGGCCCCGCACTGGCCGACAACCTGCCGGACATCCAGCGCTTGATCAAACAGGGACAGCACGCCCAGGCCCTGGAAAAGGTCGATCAATACCTGAGCAGCCGCCCCAAGGATGCCCAGGGTCGTTTCCTGAAGGGCCTGATCCTCACCGAGCTGAACCGTCCGGCTGACGCCATTGGCGTCTTCACCAAGCTGTCCGAGGACTACCCGGAACTGCCCGAGCCCTACAACAACCTGGCCGTGCTCTACGCCCAGCAGAAACAATATGACAAGGCGCGCACCGCCCTGGAAATGGCGATCCGCACCCATCCTTCCTACGCCATCGCCTACGAGAACCTCGGCGACGTCTATGCCAAGCTGGCCAGCCAGGCCTACGACAAGGCGCTGCAACTCGACGGCGCGAATGCGACGACGCAGAACAAGCTGGCGCTGATCCGCGATCTGATCAGCACTTCCGGCAAGGGCAATGTCCGGCCACCGGTGGTCGCCGCTGCCGCACCGGCGGCGGCACCTGCAGCCGCCCCCGCTGCAGCGCCGGTCGCCGCTGTCAAAGCACCACCGACCGCCACCGTCGTCGCCACCACGCCGGCGGCTGCGGCACCTGCTCCGGTTGCCGCTGAAGCCAAACGCCCGCCCCCCGCAGCAGCACCGGCAGCAGCTGCGCCGGCCAAGGCTGCAGGCAGCGACGAAATCGCGCAGGCCATCGCCGCCTGGGCGCAAGCCTGGTCGCAGAAGGACATGAAGGCCTACTTCGCCGCCTACGCCAACAACTTCGAGCCGGGCAAGGGCGTCAGCCGCAAGGCCTGGGAAAGCGAGCGCGAACAGCGGATCGGCGATCGCCCGGGCAAGATTTCGGTCACTTACGAAGAGCCGACCATCAGCATTGACGGCAACACCGCCACCGCCCGCTTCCGTCAGCATTACAAGGCGCCTGGCCTCAACAGTTCGAGCTGGAAGACGCTGGTGTTCGTTCGCTCCGGTAGCAAGTGGCTGATCCAGGAAGAAAAAGCTCGTTGATGCGTATCAGGAAGTTGTTGCTGCCAGGCCTGACCGGCCTGGCAGTTGTCGTTTCTGCACTGTATTTTTTCCCACGGGAAAAACATCCTGAACCGGTCAGTCAGGCAGCGGCACAGAATCCCCCGACAATGCAGATCTGGCCGACGCATGAGACGCCGGCCGCAGTGGCACCAACCCCGGCAGAACTCGCCGACGGCAGCCCGGAAGCCCGCCTAGTCGGCATCTTCCGCGAGATCGAACAGCGCAACCTGAATCGTGCGCTGGAACTCACCGAGGCCTTGCTCCAACAACATCCGAATTACCGGCTGGCCTACCTGATCAAGGGCGACCTGCTGCTGGCAAGGACCCGGCCGATCGACAATTTCGGTGCGGCGCAGGGTGCGCCGGCCGAGCGCATCGCCGATCTGCGCGCCGAGGCGCTCAAGCGGCTGCAGGGCTATCGGGAAAAACCCCCGGCGGACTACGTTCCGCGCTATCTGGTGCAGATGCGCCCCGACCAGCGCTACGCCGTGGTCATCGACACCCAGCGCTCGCGCCTCTATCTCTACGAAAACGACCAGCAGAATGGCGGCCGGCCGCGTTTCGTCGCCGATTACTACATAACCCAGGGCAAACTGGGCGCCGACAAGCTGGCCGAAGGCGACAAGAAGACGCCGATCGGCGTCTACCATGTGACCGCTGACCTCTCGCGCCAGAAGTTGCCGGACCTTTACGGCAACGGCGCCTTCCCGATCAATTACCCGAACGAATGGGACCGCCGCCAGGGCCGCGGTGGTAGCGGCATCTGGCTGCACGGCACGCCGTCCGACACCTTTGCCCGGCCGCCGCTCGCCTCCGACGGCTGCGTCGTGCTCACCAATCAGGATCTGGAAGCCATCCGCAGCAATCTGCAGGTCGGGCTGACGCCGGTAATCATCAGCAACAGCATCGAATGGCTGTCGCTCGACGACTGGGCCAAGGAACGCGAAACGCTCAACCGGACCATCGAGGCCTGGCGCGCCGACTGGGAAAGCCGCGACAGCGCCCGCTACCTGAGCCATTATTCCCGTCAGTTCAGCGGCGGCGGCCAGAACTTTGCACAGTTTGCCGATCAGAAGCGGGTGGTCAACGCCAGCAAGGAATGGATCAAGGTCCGTCTCGACAACCTCACGGTATTCCGCAATCCGGGCAAGGAAGAACTGATCGTCGTCACTTTCGATCAGGATTACCGCAGCAACAACCTCAACAACCGCATGAAGAAGCGCCAGTACTGGGTGCGCGAAGGCGGTCAATGGAAGATCATCTACGAAGGAGCCGCCTGACATGAAGAAACTGACCGGCATTCTCGCCGCCCTGACGCTGTGCGCGACGCTCGCCCAGGCCGCGCCGACCCTGGAACTGCAGACCAGCCTCGGCCGCATCGTCGTCGAACTCGACGCCGAGAAGGCACCGAAGAGCAGCGCCAACTTCCTGCAATATGCGAAGGACGGTTTCTACAACGGCACCGTCTTCCACCGCGTGATCCCCGGTTTCATGATCCAGGGTGGCGGGTTCGACGCCGGCATGGCGCAGAAGGCGACCCGCCCGGCGATCGAGAATGAAGCCAGGAACGGTCTCAGGAACCGCCGCGGCACGCTGGCCATGGCCCGCACCATGGACCCGCACTCGGCGACCGCGCAGTTCTTCATCAACCACGCCGACAATGCTCCGCTCGATTACCCGAGCCGTGACGGCTGGGGTTATGCGGTCTTCGGCAAGGTCACCGAGGGCATGGACGTGGTCGACAAGATCGCCAGCCAGCCCACTTCCAGCAAGGGTTTCCACCAGGACGTGCCGCGCACGCCGGTGGTCATCCAGAACGTCAAGATCCTCAGCGAAAAATAAGGAAATCCCCATGATCAAGCTCACCACCAACTTCGGCGTCATCAGCCTCGAACTCGACGCCGAGAAGGCGCCGAAAACCGTAGAGAACTTCATCGCCTACGTCGAGGCCGGCCATTACGACGGCACCATCTTC
The DNA here is from genome assembly GCF_041909095.1 of Azonexus sp. GTDB lineage: Bacteria > Pseudomonadota > Gammaproteobacteria > Burkholderiales > Rhodocyclaceae > Azonexus. Next base: position 12,964 of record NZ_JAYREB010000001.1, read on the forward strand.
CACCGCGTGATCAAGAACTTCATGATCCAGGGCGGCGGCATGGAAGCCGGCATGAAGCAGAAGGAAACCCGCGCGCCAATCGAGAACGAGGCCGCCAACGGCCTGAAGAACGTCCGCGGCAGCATCGCCATGGCGCGCACCAGCGACCCGCATTCGGCCACCGCCCAGTTCTTCATCAACACCGTCGACAACGACTTCCTCGACTTCAAGGCACCGGCCGGCCAGGGCTGGGGCTACTGCGTCTTCGGCCAGGTCGCCGACGGCATGGACGTGGTCGACAAGATCCGCGCCGTGCGCACCGGCAACAAGGGCTTTCACCAGGACGTGCCGATCGAGGACGTGATCATCGAAAAAGCGGAAGTGGTTTGATCCTCTTCGTTGCCGACCTCCACCTGTCGCCCCGCACACCCGGGGCGACGGCGCTGTTCCTCGAGTTCCTCGCCGGGCGCGCCCGCCAGGCCAGCGAACTCTACATTCTCGGCGACCTGTTCGAGACCTGGATCGGTGACGACGACATCGACTCCCCCGAACACGCTGAAATCATCGCCGCGCTGCGTGCCGCCAGCGCTGCCGGCCTCGCCATCAGCATCATGCACGGCAACCGCGACTTCCTTCTCGGCGACGCCTTCGCCGCCGCTGCCGGCGTCTGCCTGATCAGCGAACCGTATATCCTGTCCACCGCCGAATGGCAGTTCGTGCTCGCCCACGGCGATGCCCTCTGTCTCGACGACGCCGACTACATGCGCTTCCGCGCCGAAGTCCGCACGCCGGCCTGGCACAGCGCCTTCCTCGCCCGGCCGCTGGCCGAGCGGCGAGCCATCGCCGACGGCATGCGTGCCGCCAGCGCCGCCAGCCAGCGCCAGCGCGAGACGCCCTACAGCGACCTGCAAGCGGCCGCCACCGAAGATTTCCTGCGCGCCCACGGCTACGCGACCTTCATCCACGGCCACACGCACCAGCCGGCAACGCACGACCATATTGTCGACGGCATCCACGTCGAACGCTGGGTGCTCGCCGACTGGCACGAAGACCGCGGCGAATGCCTGGTCTGGGACGGCGAGGCGCTGCACCGCGAAGTTCTACACCCGGCAGCCCGATGAAACCGCCGGCCAACGCCCTCGACATCCTGCGCGATGTCTTCGGCTACCCCGCCTTCCGCGGCGAGCAGGCACAGATCATCGCCCATGTCGCCGGCGGTGGCGATGCCCTGGTGCTGATGCCGACCGGCGGTGGCAAGAGCCTCTGCTACCAGATTCCGGCGCTGCTACGCCCGGGTTGCGCCATCGTCGTTTCGCCGCTGATCGCCCTGATGCAGGACCAGGTCGACGCACTGACCCAGCTTGGCGTGCGCGCTGCCGTGCTCAACTCCACGCTCGACCGGCGCGCCGCGCAAGGCGTCGAACAGGCGATCTTCGCCGGCCAGCTCGACCTAGTCTACATCGCCCCCGAACGGCTGATGCTTGACCGCACCCTGGCCATGTTCGACGCCCTCTACGAAGCCGGCAAACTCGCCCTGTTCGCCATCGACGAGGCGCACTGCGTATCGCAATGGGGCCACGATTTCCGCCCGGAATACCTGCAGCTTTCCGCGCTGCACGAGCGCTACCCGCGGGTGCCGCGCATCGCGCTCACCGCCACCGCCGACCGGGCGACGCAGAACGAGATGCTGCAGCGCCTGGGGCTGGGCGAAGCGCGCGTCTTCCTGTCCAGCTTCGACCGCCCGAACATCCGCTACACCGTGGTCGAGAAGGACAACGCCCGCCAGCAACTGCTCGGCTTCCTAGGCGGGCGCAAAGGCCAGGCCGGCATCGTCTATTGCCTGTCGCGCAAAAAAGTCGAGGAAACCGCTGCCTGGCTGTCGACCCAAGGCTACCCGGCGCTGCCCTACCACGCCGGCCTGCCGGCCGACGAGCGCGCCGCCAACCAGCGCCGCTTCCTGCGTGAGGACGGCCTGGTCATGTGCGCGACGATCGCCTTCGGCATGGGCATCGACAAACCCGACGTGCGCTTCGTCGCCCACCTCGACCTGCCGAAGAGTATCGAGGCCTACTATCAGGAGACAGGCCGCGCCGGCCGCGACGGCGAGCCGTCGGAAGCCTGGATGGCCTACGGCATGCAGGACGTCGCCTTGCAGCACGCGCGCATCGCCGAATCGGGCGCTGGCGAAGGCCAGAAAATCCTCGAATCACAACGCCTGACCGCCCTGCTCGCCTATTGCGAGGCGCCGCGCTGCCGGCGCCAGGTGCTGCTCAACTATTTCGGCGAGGAACGCCAGCCCTGCGGCAACTGCGACGTCTGCGCCGAACCGCCGGAACTATGGGACGGCACGCAGGCGGCGCAAAAGGCGCTGTCGGCGATCTACCGCACCGGCATGCGCTTCGGCGTCAGCCACCTGATCGACGTGCTGCGCGGCAAGACCAGCGACAAGATGCGCCAGTGGGGGCACGACCGCCTGCCCACCTTCGGCGTCGGCGGCGAACTTGACGAGCGCGAATGGAAGAGCGTCTTCCGCCAGCTCGCCGCCGCCGGCCTGGTCCATGTCGACATGACCGAGCACGGCGCCCTGCAACTGACCGAAGCGGCACGCGAAGTGCTCAAGGGGCAGCGCACGGTGCAACTGCGCCGACCAACCAAAAAACGCAGCGCGCCGAGCAAGACCAGCCGCGCCCCAGTGGTCGACCTGGCGCCGGCCGACGCCGCGCTGTTCCAGCGCCTGCGCCAGTGGCGCGCCGACACCGCGCGCGAACAGGGCGTGCCGGCCTACGTCATCCTGCACGACAAGACCCTGCGCGAACTCGCCGAGTGCCGCCCGGTCAGCCACGGCCTGCTCGCCGGCATCACCGGCATGGGCAGCGCCAAGATCGAGCACTACGGCGAGGAACTGCTGCAACTGATCCGCGAGGAAGCCAGCCATGAAGCATCCTGACCGTCTGACCGCCATCCTCGGCAGCATCGTCATCGTCGCCCTGATCGTTTCCGGCATCGCCCCTTACGACCGCGCCACCTGGCTGATGGAAGTGGCGCCGGTGCTGCTCGCCCTGCCCTTGCTCTGGCTGACCCGGCGCAGCTACCCGCTGACCGCGCTGCTCTACGTGCTGATCGCCATCCACGCGCTGGTCCTGATCGGCGGCGGCGCCTGGACCTACGCCCGGGTACCGCTCGGCTTCTGGCTGCAGGACCTGCTCGGCACGACGCGCAACCCCTACGACAAGATCGGCCATTTCCTGCAAGGCTTCGTGCCGGCGCTGATCGCCCGCGAGATCCTGCTGCGCGGCGACTGGGTGCGCGGTGCCAAGATGACCGCCTTCCTCTGCGTCTGCATCGCGCTGGCGATCAGCGCCTGCTACGAGCTGATCGAGTGGGCGGCGGCGCTGGCCATGGGCCAGGGCGCCGACGAATTCCTCGGCACCCAGGGCGACCCCTGGGATACCCAGTCCGACATGTTCCTCGCGCTGCTCGGCGCGATCGCCGCGCTGCTCCTGCTCTCCGGCTGGCACAACCGGCAGTTGCACCGCCTGCGGCGCGGTTGAGCGGCTGCCTCAGAGGCAGAGCGCGTCGGGGTCGGCGCGCATCAGGCGCTTGTTCATCTTGCCGACACTGGTCTTGACCAGCGTCTTGACGAAGCGCACCTGCAGCAGCACGCCGTAACGCGAAACGCCGGCCGCCTCGATGGCGTGCGCGGCAAAATTGCGCAACGCGTGCTCGCTGACCTGGCCGACGAATTCGGGCTTCAACAGCACCAGCGCCAGCGGCCGCTCGCCCCACTTGTCATCGGGCACGCCAATCACCGCCACCTCATGTACCGCCTCGTGCCTGGCGACGATGTCCTCGAGTTGCAGCGACGATGTCCACTCGCCACCGGTCTTGATCACGTCCTTGATCCGGTCGGTGACCTTGAGATAGCCGGCCGGGTCGATGTTGCCAATGTCGGCCGTATGCAGGTAACCGCCCGCCCACAGCTCCTCCGAAGCTTCCGGCGCGTGCAGATAACCCTGGGTCAGCCAGGGCGAACGGACAACGACTTCGCCGGTCGTCTTGCCGTCGTGCGCCACGTCGCGCATCTGCGCATCGACGATGCGCAGGTCGACCAGCGGTATCGGCCGGCCGGTCTTGGCCCGGATTACCGCCTGCTCGGCCGGCGACTTTTCCAGATCGGCGCCCGACAGTTGGGCCAGCGTCAGCACCGGGCAGGTTTCCGACATGCCGTAGCCGGTGAACAAGTCGATGCCGCGAGCCAGCGCGGCGCTGGCCATGGCTTCCGGCATCGCCGCGCCGCCGATGACCAGCTTCCAGCCGGAAAAATCGGTTTTCGCCGCCGCCGGATGGCCAAACACCATGTGCAGGATGGTCGGCACGCAATGCGAAAAACTGACCCCCTCCTCCTCGACCAGGCGACAGATCAGGTCGGGCTGATAGCGGCCGGGATAGACCTGCTTCAGGCCAAGCATCGTTGCCAGATAGGGAAAGCCCCAGGCGTGGACGTGGAACATCGGCGTCAGCGGCATGTACACGTCTTCGCGGTGCAGGCGCCCCTGGCCGGCCGCGTTGCCGGTGCCACTGGCAATGCCGAGGGTGTGCAGGACCAGTTGCCGGTGGCTGAAATAGACGCCCTTCGGGTTGCCAGTCGTGCCAGTGGTGTAGAAGGTCGTCGCCTGCGCGTTCTCGTCGAAATCCGGGAAATTGTAGTCGGCGCCGGCGGCGGCCAGCATCGCCTCGTACTCGCCGGCGGCGACCACCGGTGCCACCGGCAGCGACTGCTCATCGCTGATCAGGATGAAAGCGCGCACACTCTCCAGGCGGCCGGCGATCTCGGCCAGGATGGGAAAGAACTCGCTATTGACCATGACCACGTCGGCGCACGCGTGGTTCAGCGTGTACAGGATCTGTTCCGGACTGAGGCGGACGTTCACCGTCTGCAGTACCGCCCCCATCATCGGCACCGCGAAGAAGCTCTCCAGGTAGCGATGGCTGTCCCAGTCCATCATCGCCACCGTGTGGCCGGCCTCGACGCCGAGAGAGGAGAGCACGTTGGCCAGGCGGCCGATGCGCTGGCGCAGCTCGCGGTAGGTGTAGCGCAGCCGGCCCTGGTAGGTGATTTCCTGGTCCGGCGCGGTGGCCAGCGGCGTCAGCAGCAACTGCTTGATCAGCAGCGGATATTGATAGGCCGACGGCGTCGCCCCGACGATTTTTACCGGCATCTGGTTCTCTCCCCGAAACACTGTTCTTTACCACTGGATTTCAGGGATTTTACGCCCGGCCGGGCGGCGCGGGGTCAGCGATGCCGGCTGCCGCTGCGATGTTGTTGCGGCCCGCCGGGTTTTTTCGCCGCCTTTGCCGGTGCCCGCGCCGGCTGCGCCGAACGCCCGCCGCGCGGCGGCTGCGGCGGCCGGGGCGCGGCATGCGCCGCCGGCTCGAAACCTTCGATGACGAGGCGCTCGAGATTGCGCTTGATCAGCTTCTCGATGTCCTTCAGTTGCGGCCGCTCGTCGTGGCAGACCAGCGAGATTGCCTCGCCTTCCATGCCGGCGCGGCCGGTACGGCCGATGCGGTGCACGTAGTCCTCGGGCACGTTGGGCAACTCGTAGTTGATCACGTAGGGCAAGGCGTCGATGTCGATGCCGCGCGCCGCGATGTCGGTGGCGACCAGCGCCGCCAGCTTGCCTTCCTTGAACTCGCCAAGCACCCGGGTGCGCGCGCCCTGCGACTTGTCGCCATGGATCGCCGCCGCCTTGATGCCGGCCTTGTCCAGCGCCCGCGCCAGCGCATCAGCGCCGTGCTTGGTGCGGGCGAAGATCAGTACCTGGTGCAGGCTGCGCGTTTCGAACAGATGCTTGAGGAGATCCTTCTTCTGCTCGCGGTTGCATTCGATGACCCGCTGCGCCACCGTTTCCGCCGCCGTGTTGCGCGGCGCGACGTCGACCGAGACCGGCTGATGCAGCAGACCACTCGCCAGCTCGCGGATTTCCGGCGAGAAGGTGGCGGAAAAAAGCAGGTTCTGCCGCTGCTTGGGCAACAGCGCGATGATCTTGCGGATGTCGCGGATGAAGCCCATGTCGAGCATGCGGTCGGCTTCGTCAAGGACGAAGATTTCGATACTGCCGAGATCGACGGTCTTCTGCTGGACGTGGTCGAGCAGGCGGCCCGGCGTCGCCACCAGGATGTCGACACCGCGGCGCAGACCGGCGATCTGCGGGTTGATGCCGACGCCGCCGAAGACGGCCAGCGAGTTGATCGGCAGGTGCTTGCCGTAGGTGCGCACGCTTTCCTCGACCTGGATCGCCAGTTCGCGGGTCGGCGTCAGCACCAGCACGCGCGGTGTGCGGGCGACGCGGCTGAGGCGGTCGTTGGCGCCCGCAGTCAGGCGCTGCAGGATGGGCAGCGTGAAGCCGGCGGTCTTGCCGGTGCCGGTCTGCGCCGTGGCCATCAGGTCGTGACCGGCGAGCACGGCGGGGATCGCCTGCTGCTGGATCGGTGTCGGGGTGTCGTAGCCCTGTTCGGCAACGGCGCGTTGAATGTCGGCGGAAAGGCCGAGTTCGGAAAACTGCATGGAATGACTCCGGAAAAATGCGTTCGGGCACCGGCGGCGCCCAGGCTGAAGGTCAGTGCAGACCTTCGATGTAGTAGTCGACGCGACCGCGCGGCGCCAGGTATTCGACGACCTCGACCGGCAGCTTGGCCGGGTTGAGGACGCTATCGATCTTCACGTCGGCCTCGCGCAGGTCGACCAGCAGGGCCTCGCTACGCGGCACCCCGGGGTCGTGCAGCATGACCAAGGGGTGCAGCAGATCGCTGCTGTTGGTCTCGACGACCAGGCCGACGCTGCCGTCGTTGAGGGCGACGAAACAGCCGGGCGGATAGACACCGACCGACTTGACGAAGAGTTGCAGCAGTTCGGGGTCGTAATGCGAGCTTTCGCGCTTGAACATGTGCGCCACGGCCTCGCCGGGGGTACGCGCAGTGCTCAGGTCGAACGGGTTGCACAGGTTGTCGTAGCGGTTGGCGATGGCGACAATCCGCGCCAGCCGCGGGATGCGGCCGGCCTGCAGATGATTGGGAAAACCGCTGCCATCCCAGCGTTCATGGTGGCAGGCGATGACGTTGCGCACGCCGACCGGCAGTTCGGGAATCACCGCGACGTGCTTGATGCCGTAGCCGACATGCGCCTGGTAGAACTGCTCCTCGGCGTGCGTGCGCTGGCTGTTGCGCAGCACGCGGGCCGGCACCTCAAGCTTGCCGATGTCGTGAAACATGGCGCCCAGGCCGAGCCAGCGCATTTCCTCCTCTTCCAGGCCGAGCGCCCGGCCGAGCAGCAGCGACAGCACGGCGACGTTCATCGCGTGCTGGGCCATGCCCGGTTCCTTGACCTTCATGTTGACCAGGTGGATGGCGACGCTCTGGCTGCCGATCAGGCTGCTGACCATGCGGCCGACGGTGTTCTTGGCCTTGCCGTAGGATTCAGCGGGGCGGCTGCCGAGGTCGCGCAGGATGTCCTGAACGCCGCTCGCTTCCTGCTCGTACAGACGTTCGCAGCGGGCCAGGCCCTCGCGCTGGGCGCGTACGCGCTCGGTGCGTTCGCGCTTGTCGTGGATCATCGACGCCATCACCGCCGCCGAGAAATCCTCTTCCGGCGGCAACGCCTTCTGTTCCGGCAGCGGCTGCGCCGTGCTGCGCACCGGGTCCCATTCGATTTCCTTGAAGCCCAGGCTGCGCAGGACCTTGATCTGGTCGTGGCTGGTCAGTCGGAAGCGGTTGAGCAGAAACGGGTGGTCGAGCCAACCCAGCCCGGTGATCGAGATGAAGACGCCAGGCTGCAGCCGATCGACCGGGACCGTGTGTTTCATGCGCCGATCAAGGAAAGACCGCGGTCGAGGTCGGCCTGCAGGTCGGCCTGCGCTTCCAGGCCGACGGCGATGCGCAGCAGGCCCTCGCCGATCCCCGCCGCCGCCCGCGCTTCCGGGGAAATCCGGCCGTGCGTGGTGGACGCCGGGTGGGTGATCGTCGTCTTGACGTCGCCGAGATTGGCGGTGATCGACAACAGGCGGCAGTGGTCGACGACGCCCCAGGCTTCGGCACGACCGCCGCGCACTTCGAAGGAGACGATGGCGCCGCCGGACTTCTGCTGCGTCTGCGCCAGCGCGTGCTGCGGATGCGAAGCCAGCCCCGGGTAATAAACACGCGCCACCTGCGGGTGCGCTTCCAGCCAGGCGGCCAGCTTGGCGGCGTTGGCGGATTGCGCCTCGACGCGCAGTTGCAGCGTCTCCAGCCCCTTGAGCAGAACCCAGGCGTTGAACGCCGAGAGGGTCGGGCCAGCGGTGCGCAGGTACTTGAAGACTTCCTCGGTCAGCTTTTTCGGACCGCAGACGGCGCCACCGAGCACCCGGCCCTGGCCGTCGATGTACTTGGTCGCCGAATGGACGACCAGATCGGCGCCCAGTGCCAGCGGCTTTTGCAGGATAGGCGTGCAAAAGCAGTTATCGACCGCGACCAGGATGCCGCGCTCGTGGGCAATCGCCGCCAGCGCCCGGATGTCGGCGATTTCGGTAAGCGGGTTGGACGGCGTTTCGAGGAAGAACAGTTTGGTTTCCGGCCGGATCGCCGCCGCCCAGGCCGCCGGGTCGGTGGCCGGCACGAAACTGGTGGTGATGCCGGTGCGCGCCAGGATGTTCGAGAACAACTGGACGGTGGCGCCGAACAAGCTGTTCGAGGCGACGATATGGTCGCCCTGCTTGAGGTGGGCCAGCACCAGCGCCATGATCGCCGACATGCCACTCGCCGTGGCGACGCAATCCTCGGCGCCTTCCAGCGCGGCGAGGCGTTCCTCGAACATGCTCACCGTCGGGTTGGAGAAACGGGCGTAGACGTTGCCCTCCTCCTCGCCGGAAAAGCGGCGGGCGGCCTGCGCCGCGCTGTCGAAGACGAAGCTGGAGGTCAGGTAAAGCGCCTCGGCGTGCTCGCCAAACTGGCTGCGCTGCTGCCCGGCGCGGACGGCCAGGGTTTCCGGCTGGTAATTCGTCGGCTCGCCCATGCTCAGTCCTGTCCCTCGGCCAGTCCCAGCACCAGTTGCTGCGATGCCTTGCCGTCGCCGTCCTCGTCATTCTTGCCGGCCTTGCCGCCACGCTTGCCTTCGACCGCGTCGAGGTAATACTCGTCGATGTCGCCGGTCACATAGCAACCGTCGAAGCAGGAAGCGTCGAACAGCGTCAGGTCCGGACGCAGCTTGGTCACCGACTGCTTGAGCGCTTCGATGTCCTGATAGACCAGCGCGTCGGCGCCGATCTCGGCGGCGATCTGGGCGTCATTGCGGCCGGTGGCGATCAGCTCGGCACGGGTCGGCATGTCGATGCCGTAGACGTTCGGGTAACGTACCGGAGGCGCCGCCGAGGCGAAGTAGACCTTGGTCGCGCCGGCGGCGCGGGCCATCTCGACGATCTCGCGGCTGGTCGTGCCACGGACGATGGAGTCATCGACCAGTAGCACGCGCTTGCCCTTGAACTCCTGGCCGACAGTGTTGAGCTTCTGGCGGACCGATTTCCGGCGCATCGCCTGGCCGGGCATGATGAAGGTGCGACCGACGTAGCGGTTCTTGACGAAACCTTCGCGGAACGGAATGCCCAGCGCCTGCGCCAGTTGCATCGCCGACGGCCGGCTGGAGTCGGGAATCGGGATGACGACGTCGATCTCTTCGACCGGGATCACCTTCTGGACCTTCTCGGCCAGCAGTTCGCCCATCGCCAGACGCGCTTCATAGACGGAAACACCGTCGATCACCGTGTCCGGACGCGCCAGGTAGACATACTCGAAGATGCATGGCGCATAGATCGGCTGCTGCGCGCACTGGCGGCTGTGCAGCTTGTATTCGAGGTCGACGAAGACCGCCTCGCCCGGCTCGATGTCGCGCACCATCTTGAAACCGAGGGTGTCGAGCGCGACCGACTCGGAAGAAACCAGGTATTCCGTCCCTTCGGGGGTTTCGTTCTGGCCATAGACCAGCGGCCGGATGCCGTGCGGATCACGGAAAGCGAGCAGGCCGTAACCGGCGATCAGCACCACCACGGCGTAGGCGCCACGACAACGGCGATGGACGCCGGCGACCGCCTGGAAAATGCTGTCGACGTCGAGTTCGTAACCGTGCGCTGCCGACTGCAGTTCGTGCGCCAGCACATTGAGCAGCACTTCCGAATCGGAATTGGTGTTGATATGCCGGCGGTCGAGACGGAACATCTCGTCCTTCAGTTGTTCGGCATTGGTCAGGTTGCCGTTGTGGCCGAGGACGAGGCCAAACGGCGAATTGACGTAGAAGGGCTGGGCCTCGGCGAAGTTGTAGGCCGACCCGGCAGTCGGGTAGCGGACGTGGCCGATCCCCCAGTTACCGGGCAGGGCGCGCATGTTGCGGGTGCGGAAGACGTCGCGCACCAGCCCTGGGCCCTTGTGCAGATGGAAGGTGTTGCCCTCGGCCGTGGCAATGCCGGCAGCGTCCTGGCCGCGATGCTGGAGCACCATCAAGCCGTCGTAAAGCAACTGGTTGACCGGCGTGGTTGCCATGACACCGAGAATCCCGCACATAGTTTGTTTCCTGATTAACTGAATCGAATACGTTTTGCCAGATCGAGCGGCAGCATCGGCTTGAGCGCAAGAACGGCAGTTTCCAGCGGCGGCGCGAGCGTCGCCTCGCGCCACCAGGGTTGGCTGGGCGCGGCGGTCATGCCGCCAAGCGCCACCAGAAGCATGATGATCAAGAGCCCGCGCGCCAGTCCGAAGAACATGCCGAGCAGGCGGTCGGAAACGGTCAGGCCGAGCGCCTTGATCGCCTTCAGCAGCAGCAGGCGGACGATGGCCATGATGATCAGGATGCCGACGAAGATCAGCACGCAGCCGATCAGGGTACGGACCGTCGCATCGGCGAGATCAAGTGGTAGCAGCGCGCCGAGCTGGGCGCCAAAGCTGAAGGCGGCAAAGATGCCAAGCCCCCAGGCAAGCAGCGCGATCACTTCGCTGATCATGCCGCGCCACAAGCCGAAGACGAGCGACAACCCGACGACGGTCAGCGCGATGTAATCGAACATCGTCATGGCTTGGGCGCCACCACTCCGGAAACGCCGATCTTCTGCATCCTGGCCAGCGCCTTGTCGGCCGCGTCGCGGTTCGGGAAGGGACCGGCGCGGACGCGGATCTTCCTGCCCTGCGGCGAATCGAGCGGCTCGGTGTAGGTCTTGATGCCGAGTTCGCCGAGCTTCTTGCGCAGATTGACGACGTTGGCCTCATTGGTGAAGGCGCCGATCAGGATCAGGTGCGCCCCGCTGGCGGCCGGCGCGGCGGTCGCCGGCTTGCCGGCGAGGATCGCGGCGGCGCGCTTGGCTTCGTCGTCAGCGGCCGGCTTGGCGGCCTCGGCCTTCTTCTCGGCCGGCGGTTTGGCGGGCGGCTCGGGTTTCTTTTCGGGGCTCGGCTTGGCCGGTTTTTCCGGCGGCTTTTCGGCGTTCTTTGCCGGCTTGCTTTCAGCCGGCTTGGCCGCCGGCTTTTCCGTTGCCGGCGCGTCAGCCGGCTTCTTCGGCTTGCCATCGGCACCGAGCACAGGTTGCGTGCGCACCGTCTCGACAACACGCGCAGCCGGCGCCACGTCGAGCGGACGGGCTTCGACGGAGGATTGCACCGGCGCCTCGGCCATCGGTGGCGCCGCTTCCACGGCCCGGGGCGCGGCGGCTTCGCCAGCGCCGCGCCCCGGCTCGCTTTCCTGCGGCACCGCGACCATCGCCGGATTGAACGGCTTCTCGTCCTGCCCCGGGATGCGGATTTCGACATCCTGCAGCGGCGGGCGCGGATCGTGGTCCATCAGCATCGGCAACACCAGGGCAACCACGGAGACGAAAAAAACCGCGCCGACCAGGCGGCGACGGGCACGTTTCTTGAGTTGCAGCTGAGCGTCGTTGTCTTCCATCAATCAGGCCTTCCTGTTTAGCGCTGCGAGCGCGCCGGCCACGGTATAGAACGATCCGAAGGCGAGGATTCTATCACTTTCACCGGCCGCCTCCCGGGCCGCCTGCAGCGCGGCGGCGGGCGTTTCGTGACAGACGACGCTACCGCCGAGCTCTCCGGCGCGGACGATTTCCGCCAGCGCCGCGGCGCTGGTGCCGCGCGGTCCGCCTAGCGTCGTCAGGTGCCAGACGTCGACCCGACCCTTGAGCGGCGCCAGCGCGCCGGCGATATCCTTGTCGGCAAGCATGCCGACGACGGCGTAGGTGCGGTCGAAAAACCCCATGCTGGAAATGTTGTCGGCCAGCACGCGGATCGCCTGCGGGTTGTGACCGACGTCGAGGACGATCGCCGGCTTGCCGGGGATGACCTGGAAGCGGCCGGCCAGTTCGGTTTCGATCAGGCCCGGGCGGATCGCCTGCATGGTCACCGGCAGGCGGTCGCCGAGCGCCTCCAGCGCGGCCAGCGCGACGCTGGCGTTGAGCAGCTGGGTCGGCCCGCGCAGACCGGGATGGGCCAGCGTGCGCTTGACCAGACGCTCGCCGCTGCGGCACCACCAGCGCCACTGCAGGCGATTCTCTGCCGCATCGGCGGTCGGCCGCTCGAACCCGAAGTCGCGACCGAGCAGGCGCAGGTCGGCACCGATCGCCGCCGCATGATCGAGCAGCGACTGCGGCGGCTGCGGATCGGCGCACAGTGCCGGCTTGCCGGCGCGAAAGATGCCAGCCTTCTCGTAACCGATCGATTCCCGGTCCGGCCCCAGCCAGTCGGTGTGGTCAAGAGCGATGCCGGTGACGATGGCGACGTCCGGCTCGTAGATATTGACCGCGTCGAGCCGGCCACCGAGGCCGACTTCGAGGATCGCCGCTTCGACACCGGCGGCGGCGAAGACTTCCCAGGCGGCCAGGGTGCCGAACTCGAAATAGGTCAGCGCAACGCCGCTCGCCAGGCGGGCCGCCTCGACCCGGGCGAAAGCGGCGCACAGCGCGGCATCATCGACCGGCTGACCGTTGAGACGGACGCGCTCGTTGTAGGCGAGCAGGTGCGGCGAGGTATAGCAGCCGACGCGGTAGCCGGCGCGGTCGATGATGTTGGCCAGGTAGGCGCAGGTCGAGCCCTTGCCATTGGTGCCACCGACGATGATCACCGGGCAGTGCTGAGTCTGCGCCAGCGCTTCCTTGACCCGGCGCACGCGGTCGAGACCGAGCTCGATGCCGGCCTGGCCTTTCGGATGCAGCCCTTCGAGGTGAGCCAGCCAGTCGGCGAGCGTCTTCAAGCGGCGGCCGGCTGCTTGAGGAGCAGCGACAGGGTGGCGGCGACCTTGTCGCGCAGTTCGCGGCGGTCGACGATGAGGTCGATGGCACCCTTTTCGAGCAGGAATTCGGCGCGCTGGAAGCCTTCGGGCAGTTTTTCGCGCACCGTCTGCTCGATCACGCGCGGCCCGGCGAAGCCGATCAGCGCGTTGGGTTCGGCGATGACCACGTCGCCGACGAAGGCGAAGGACGCCGAAACGCCGCCCATGGTCGGGTCGGTGAGGATCGAGATGAAGGGCTGACCGATCTGCGACAGCCGGGTCAGCGCCGCCGTCGTCTTGGCCATCTGCATCAGCGAGAACAGGCCTTCCTGCATGCGCGCGCCGCCGGAGGCCGCGACGCAGATGAACGGGGCCTTCTGTTCGATCGCCGCGTTGACCCCGCGCACGAAACGTTCGCCGAGCACCGAACCCATCGAACCGCCCATGAAGTCGAATTCAAAAGCGGCGGCGACCACCGGCAGGTTCTTGATCGCTCCCTGCATGACCACCAGCGAGTCGCTCTCGCCGGTGTCGCGGTTGGCATCCATCAGGCGCTCCGGATACTTCTTGGAGTCCTTGAATTTCAGCGTATCGACCGGCAGCACCTCGACGCCGATCTCGAAGCGGCCTTCCGGATCGAGCAGCAGATCGAGGCGCTGGCGAGCGTTGATGCGGTTGTGGTGGCCGCACTTGGGGCAGACGTTGAGGTTTTTCTCCAGATCGGTCGCATAGAGCACCGCCTCGCAGGCCGGGCACTTGCTCCACAGGCCTTCCGGCAGGTTGCTGCGGCGCTGGCCGCCCTGCTCGCGCTTGATCTTGGGGGGAAGGAGTTTGTCCAGCCAGCTCATGCTTTCACCTCGTCCACACCGCGGCGGATATCCGCCACCAACGCTGTGACGTTGGCGCAGGCAGTTGCCGCGGTCGATTTCTCGATTTCTTCGATAATCCGGCTGCCGACCACGACGGCATCGGCAAAGGCGGCGATACGCGCGGCGGTGGCCGCGTCGCGGATGCCGAAGCCGACACCGACCGGCAGACCGGTCTGTTCGCGGATCAGCGGCAGCTTCTGCGCCACCGCCTCCACGTTGAGCGCGCCTGAGCCGGTGACCCCGGCCAGCGACACGTAATAGACATAACCGCTGGCGATCTTCGCCGTGTGGGCGATGCGCTCGGCGCTGGAAGTCGGCGCAATGAGGAAGATCGGATCCATGCCGTTGGCCTTCATCGCGGCGCCGAAGCGCTCAGCTTCCTCGGGCGGGTAATCGACCACCAGCACGCCATCGACGCCCGATTGCGCGGCCTTCTCGGCAAACGTCTCCAGCCCCATCGCCTCGATCGGGTTGGCGTAGCCCATCAGCACCACCGGCGTCTTATCGTCCTCGGTACGGAAGCGGGTCACCAGTTGCAGCACCTTGCGCAGGCTCATGCCCTTGGCCAGCGCCCGCTCGGAAGCGCGCTGGATGGTCGGACCGTCGGCCATCGGGTCGGAAAACGGCACCCCCAGCTCAATGATGTCGGCGCCGGCGTCGACCAGCGCGTGCATCAACGGCACGGTCAGGTCGGCGTCGGGATCGCCGGCGGTAATGAAGGGAATCAGCGCCTTGCGGCCCTCGCCATTGAGGCGTGTAAAAGTTTGTTGGATGCGCGACATGGTCAGAAAACAATCCCGGATTTCTCGGCCACGGTGTGCATATCCTTGTCACCCCGGCCGGAGAGGTTGACCAGCAGAATCTTGTCTTTCGCCAGGGTCGGCGCCAGCTTCATCGCGTAGGCGATGGCGTGGCTGGACTCCAGCGCCGGAATGATGCCTTCCAGGCGGCACAGGTCGTGGAAGGCCTTGAGCGCCTCGTCGTCCTTGATCGGCTGGTATTCGGCGCGGCCGATATCCTTCAGCCAGGCGTGTTCCGGGCCGACACCGGGATAGTCGAGGCCGGCCGAGACTGAGTGCGTCTCGATGATCTGGCCGTCCTCGTTCTGCAGCAGGTAGGTGCGGTTGCCGTGCAGCACACCGGGCACGCCGGCGGTCAGCGAGGCGGCGTGCAGGCCGATCTCGATGCCCGAACCGGCGGCTTCGACGCCGATCAGGCGGACGTCCGGCACATCGATGTAGGGGTAGAAGATGCCCATCGCGTTGGAGCCGCCGCCGACCGCGGCGATCACCGCGTCCGGCTGGCGGCCGGCCATTTCCGGCATCTGTTCGAGGCATTCCTCGCCGATGATCTTCTGGAAGTCGCGCACCAGCATCGGGTAAGGGTGCGGGCCGGCGACGGTGCCGATAATGTAGAAGGTGTTGTGGATATTGGTGACCCAGTCGCGCATCGCCTCGTTGAGCGCGTCCTTCAGGGTCTTGGAACCGGATTCGACCGGCACCACGGTGGCGCCGAGCAGCTTCATGCGATAGACGTTGGCCGCCTGGCGACGCACGTCCTCGCTGCCCATGTACACCACGCACTCGAAGCCATATCGGGCGGCGACCGTCGCCGTGGCGACGCCGTGCTGGCCGGCGCCGGTTTCGGCGATGACGCGCGGCTTGCCCATGCGCTTGGCGAGCAGGGCCTGGCCGATGCAGTTGTTCACCTTGTGCGCACCGGTGTGGTTCAGATCCTCGCGCTTGAGGTAGATCTGGGCGCCGCCGCAGACTTCGGACAGGCGCTTGGCGTGGTAGATCGGCGACGGACGGCCGACGAAATGCTTGAGTTCGTAATCGTACTCGGCGCGGAAGGCCGGATCGGCCTGGGCGGCGGCGTAGGCGGCCTTCAGTTCATCGAGCGCGCCGAACAGCGTTTC
Organism: Azonexus sp.; assembly: GCF_041909095.1. GTDB lineage: Bacteria > Pseudomonadota > Gammaproteobacteria > Burkholderiales > Rhodocyclaceae > Azonexus. Next base: position 29,012 of record NZ_JAYREB010000001.1, read on the forward strand.
GGCGACGAAAACGCCGCCGTAGGGACCGAAATGGCCGCTGGCGTCGGGAAAACTGTATTGCGATTGGGACATGGCGAAACTCCTGGGAAATGGGTGAACGGGAAAAGACGAGCCTCCCGTTTCAGGGATGGTTCGCCTGATGACGCCGCCAGCAGTTCCGGGTGATGCCACCCGCCGATTTCCGCATGTTCTTTCCTAAATTCAGCCCGCCGCCGCATCGGCCGCCCGCACGGCGGCGACAAACGCGGCGATCTTGCCGTGATCCTTGATGCCCTTGCCCGCTTCGACACCCGACGAGACATCGACCGCCACCGGCCGCACCCGGCGGATGGCATCGCCGACATTGCCGGCATGCAAGCCGCCGGACAACACCAGATGCCCCGGCAAATCCGGCGGAATCAGCGTCCAGTCGAAGACATGACCGCCACCGCCGTAGCCGTCGACGAAAGCATCGAGCAGCAAGCCGCGCGCCTCAGCATGTGAGCGGGCGAATTCTACCAGATCGAGCCCGGGCCTCACGCGCGCCGCGCGTAGCCAGGGTCTGGCGAAGCTGCGACAGAATTCTGGCACCTCGTCGCCATGAAATTGCAGCAGGTTGAGCGGCACCGTCGCGCAGGTCGCGGCGATCTCCTCGCTGCTGGCATTGACGAAGAGGCCAACGACCTCGACGAAGGGCGGCACCCGCCGCGCCAGTTCGGCGGCGCGCGCTGGCGTCACGTAGCGCGGGCTGGGCGGGTAGAAAACGTAGCCGATAGCGTCGGCACCAGCGGCGACGGCGGCATCGACGTCGGCTTCGCGGGTCAGGCCGCAGATCTTGATGCGGGTTTTCATGTCAGCATTCCATCGAGAAAATCGTCGGCCGGCTCGGGCAGCCCCCAGTGCGGCTCATAGACCGGCCCACGGAAGTAAAGTCCGTCGGGCGAGAAGGTCGGCGCCGCCAGCTTGCGGTCGCGCATCTGCAGCAGCTCGTCGATCCAGCCGGGCGGCTGCACGCCCTTGCCGATGTAGACCAGGCTGCCGACCAGATTGCGCACCATGTGGTGCAGAAAGGCGCTGGCCGCGAAGTCGAAGACGAACATCGCGCCGCATTGACGTACCGAGGCCGCCGTCATCAGCTTGACCGGCGACTTGGCCTGGCACTGCGCGGCGCGAAAGGCCGAGAAGTCATGCTCGCCGGGCAGGCGGGCGCAGGCGTCCTGCATCGCCGCCAGGTCGAGCGGCAGATGGAACCAGCCCACCCTGCCCTGCCAGAGCCCCGGCCGCTGCGGCCGGTTGAGCAACAGGTAGCGATAGCGCCGGCCGTGCGCGCTGAAACGGGCATGGAATTCGTCGCTCACCGGCTGCGCCCAGCGCACCGCGACGCCGTCCGGCAGATGTGTATTGACGCCGCGCACCCAGGCGGAAAGCGGACGCTCGACCGGCGCGTCGAAATGCACCACTTGCTGGATGGCATGCACGCCGGCGTCGGTGCGGCCGGCACACAGGGTCGCCACCGGCTGCCCGGCGATCTTCGCCAGCGCCGCCTCCAGCGCATCCTGCACGGTGCCGCCACCGGCTTGACTCTGCCAGCCGCGGAAGGGCGAACCGAAATATTCGACGCCGAGCGCCAGCCTCATGTCAGCGCCACGCCCAGCAACAGGAGGCAGGCCAGCAGCACGGGCCAGGCATCACGCGCCCGCCAGGCCGGGTATTCCAGGCGGACGACGGCGCTGCCCACGGCGAAATCCGGCGTCGTGTGCAGCAGGCGACGCCAGGCGCCTTTTTCCGGCGGCGCCTGCAGACGCTCGAGCACCAGCGCCAGCCGTACCAGCAGACGCTCGCTGTCCAGCCCGCAAGCCCGCGCCGGCGCCAGGGCGCCCCACAGACCGGCGAGCATGCCGTCGCGCCCGAGGCGAACGAGCAGCCAGGACAGGCAGCCGAGAACGACAAGCAGCCTGACCGCGTGCAGGCTCGCCTCGGCGATGCCTTCGTAGGTCGGTGCCCAGACCAGGTCGGCATAGGCTTCCCCTGGCGTGTTGTAGGCCAGGATCAGCCACAGCGTCAGCAGCAGCCAGCGCGCCCGGTAGACGAAACCGAGCCAGACGCGCAGCACGCCAAGCTGTACGCTGAGCAGGACGGCAAAAGCCGCCAGCGGCGGATAGGCCAGGTATTGCACGGCGATCACGGCGGACGACCAGAGGATCAGGGCGGCAGTGGGATGCAAAACAGTTCCATCAAACACAGACGGCCCCAGCGGGGCCGTCTGCCAAGTGCGGGAGAGTGATTTTACCCGCCAATGCGACCGAGGATTTCCTGCGCCTGCGCCACCAGGTCTGCCGAACCTTCACCGAGGACTTCCTGGAGCAGTTCGCGGGCGCCTTCGAGGTCGCCCATTTCCTCGTAGGCCTTTGCCAGATCAAGCTTGGTGTTGACCTCTTCCCAGTGGGCGTCCTTTTCCGGTTCGGCGGCAACGCCCTCTGCCGCAGCTGCCGGTGCAGCGGATGGTGCGGACGGCGGCACCGAAAGATCCAGGTTGATCGCGTCCATGTCGAAATCCGAATTCATCATCGGCTGACCGAGGAACACGGAATCGCTGAGCTTGACATCGAAGTCCATGTCACCGGCCAGGCCGTCCGGATTGACCACGGTACTGGTCAGCCCCGGATGGTCGATTTCGCCCAGGCCACTCTCCGTCAGCGCGTCGCTGACCGGTTCGTGCTTGTCGCCAGCACTCGGCGCCGGCTCAGGGGCGGTGGGAGCCGGCTCCAGCGCGCGCACCGCGTCGAAGGAAAAGTCGCTGGCCGACATCTGGCCGAGACCAGTACTGGACACGACCAGCGTGCCCTCGGGCGAGAAATCGGGAGATGCCGCCTCATCCGGGCCAGCCGCATCGAAATCGGCACTTTCGGGCAGATCGATGTTTGCAAAATCAACAACCAGATCTTCAGTGCCAGGGGCTTCTTCAGCTGCCGACGGCGCTTCTGCCGCCGCGGCTTCAGCGCCAACCAGGCCACTGAGGTCGAAATCGAGGGCATCGGCAACGTTTTCGCCGGTCACCACGGTATCGACATAGGGCTCGACCGGAACCGGCACCTCTTCTTCCGCCGGCGCCACCGCCACCGTCGCGGTATCACCCAGATCGAAATCCAGACTCATCCCTTCGTCTTCCGGCAACGCCGGCTCGGCCGCCAGGGATTCGACCATCGGTACGGCAACAGGCTCGGGCGGCAACTCGGCCGCTGCGGCGGCGAGTGCCGGCGCTGCCGTCGCGACGACCGGCGCCACGACTTCGGCGGCTGCAGTCTGCGCCGCCGCGGTGGCCGCGGCAATGGCCGCCGAGGAAGCGACCAGCGTGGCGTCCGGATCGAAAGCCTTTTCTTTCGCCACGCCGCCGTACAGCGGATTACCAGGATCAATGCCGGCACCGAGTGCGGCGACCTTTTCCCATTCCGGCCCCTGGCCGCTGGTCAGCGCATAGAACTCGGTGGCCAGGGTTTCGAACTGCTTGAGGCTGCGCCGGCCGGCGTAAATCTCGAGTAGCTTGACGTGGATCGCCAGACGGCTCGGGTCCTTCTGCATTGCTTCGAGCAGGATTTCTTCCGCTTGCGCATCGCGGCCATAGGCCATGTAGACATCGGCCTCGGCCACCGGATCAACTTCGTCGGTATCGATGGTTCCCGGTCCAGCCTGGCTGAAATCGCCCGTATGCGGCGGCGTGCTGCCGGTATCGACACTCTGCCCACCAGTCACACCGAACACCGAATTGGGCCCGAGGCTGGAAGGCGGCGGCACAGCAGTCACCTGCGTGACCGGTCCTGCCGGGCTCTTGCGCCGCCGGCTGTACAACCAGCCGGCACCGAGCATGGCAAGAAGCGCTGCACCACCGAGCAAGGGCATCGCCCCCTCCAGTTCGCTCGGTTCCTCGACCGGTTCAGGTGCCGGCGCTGGTGCAACCGGTTGCGGTTGCGGCGGCGCCGGTGGCGCTACCGGTGCCGGCGGTTCGGCCGGCTTCTCTTCGACCGGCGGCGGTGCACTGGCGTCAATGACACGAGCCCCACCTTCAGCAGCGACCGGCGGGGCCGGCGGGACCGTCGACGCAACAGGCGCAACAGGCGCAGCGGTCGGCGGTGTCGGTTCGGCTTGAGCCGCCGGTTCCGGCTTGGCGACCGGGGCTGGGGTCGGCGTCGGTGCCTTCGCCGGCTTTTCCAGTTCGGCCAGACGCTGGTTCTTCAGCTCAAGCAGTTTCTGCAGTTCGCTGATGTTGCGTTCCAGTTGCGCCAATCGGGTCTGCGACTCCTGCATAGCCTTTTCCGAGGCAACCCGATCGATGACCGCAGCCGATGGCGAATCTGCCCGGGAAACCTTGACCTGATCGCGCGTCGCGTCGACCACCGGGGCCTTTTCTTCGATCTTCGGCGTAATCTTGCCACCGCTGCTCTGCGCGGCAGGTGCTTCCACCTTGGCCGCCGGTGCGGCGGCCGCAGCAGCCGCCAACTTGCGCCGGTAGGCGGCAAAATCGCCGGCAGAGACATAGACGGCACGGGCTTCGCGCTGCGGAACTGCAGCGACCACGCTCTCCTCGGGAACATTGAGGATGACACCCGATTTCAGGCGATTGATGTCCTTGCCGATGAAGGCGTCGCTGTTGCCGCGGTAGAGGCCGACCAGCATCTGCTCCAGCGATACCGATGCATAACGACGCTCGCGAGCAATCTTGACCAGGGTATCGCCCTTGGCGACGAGGTGTGTCTTGTCGTCACTGTTATTGGCTGCGCCACCTTCAGCGGGCTTCTCGTCAATTTTCGGTTTCGCTGGCGCCGCCGGTTTCGGCGCTGCCGCCGCTCCGCCGCGGACGGTTTCCACCACCTTGGCGTCCACGATGTTGCGCTGCCCCTGCTGCGCCGTGAATTCCGGCGGATCGAGCAGGAAGGTGTACTCACGGACCAACCGTCCGGCCGGCCAGTTCAACTCGACCAGGAAATCGAGGAAAGGCTCATTGACCGGGTGGATCGAGGACAGACGCAAGATGGTCTTGCCGTTGCGCCGCTTCTCGACCTTGAACTGCAGATCACCGAGGGCCGAAGCATAGTCGACACCGGCCTGCTTGAACACATCGGGTGGAGCCAGACGCGCTGTCATCCCCTGCAGTTCTTCGCCAGTCGCTGCAATTTCCACTTCAGCCTTGAGCGGCTGCCCCAGACTGGAAAAGACCGTCAACTTCCCAAGTCCGGCGGCTTCGGCAAGCGAGGTCGCGAGCGACAATGACGAAGCGACGGCCAGAGCCAGCGCACATTTCTTGAATTTGACAGAATTATTCTCGATCACGACCATGCCCTGAGCGTATGACTTGAGAGAATCAAATTAACATCATGGACTTAGCATTGCAAGCTAAACCCGCTTCTGAGTTACGGACTTTTTGCATCTAGCCAACAAATAAAAAAACGGGGCAAAAGCCCCGTTTTTTGGCAATTCATGCCATATCAGGCGTCGAGCAGGATGCGCAGCATGCGGCGCAGCGGCTCGGCAGCGCCCCACAGCAACTGGTCACCACAGGTGAAGGCGGCCAGGTATTCCGGGCCCATCGCCATCTTGTGCAGACGACCGACCGGCACCGTCAGCGTGCCGGTAACGGCAGCCGGGGTCAGTTCGCGCTCGGAAATCTCGCGATCGTTCGGTACGACCTTGGCCCATTGATTGGCCTTGGCCAGCATGTCGCTGATCTCGTCGAGCGGCACATCCTTCTTCAGCTTGATGGTCAGCGCCTGGCTGTGGCAACGCATGGCACCGATACGCACGCACAGACCGTCGATGGGGATAGCACCGGCCGTACGGAAGGCCGGCTTGCCGAGGATCTTGTTGCATTCGGCGCCGCCCTTCCACTCTTCCTTGGACTGGCCGTTTTCGTAGGGCACGTCGATCCACGGGATCAGCGAACCGGCGAGCGGCGTGTTGCGGAAGTTCTTCTTCGGGAAGCTATCCGAACGAATGGTCTCGGCGACCTTGCGGTCGATGTCGAGGATCGCGGAGGCCGGGTCGGCCAGCAGGTCCTTTACCGAGTCATGGATGACGCCCATCTGCGAAATCAGCTCGCGCATGTTCTGCGCGCCGGCACCAGAGGCTGCCTGATAGGTCATCGAGGTCGCCCATTCGACCAGGTCGTTCTGGAACAGACCACCAAGCCCCATCAGCATCAGCGAGACGGTGCAGTTGCCACCGATCCAGTTCTTGCCGCCCTTGGCCAGCGCGTCCTTGATCACGTGCATGTTGACCGGATCGAGCACGATCACCGCGTCGTCAGCCATGCGCAACGACGAGGCAGCATCGATCCAGTGGCCGTTCCAGCCGGCAGCGCGCAGCTTGGGGAAGACTTCCTTGGTGTAGTCGCCGCCCTGGCAGGTGATGATGATTTCGCAGGCCTTCAGCGCGTCGATATTGGAGGCATCCTGCAGCGGCAGCGAGGCTTCCTTGCCGCCAAAGACGGGCGCCTTGCCGCCGGCGGCGGACGTCGAGAAATAGACCGGATCGATGAAGGCGAAATCACCCTCCTCGACCATGCGCTGCATCAGCACGGAACCGACCATGCCACGCCAACCGACCAGACCAACCTTCTTCATCTGAAACTCTCCCAAAATATCCTTGTTCAACGCGTCGACCGCGCAGATGGTTTACGCCAGCGCGGCGAGAACTGCGTCGCCCATCTCCCGGGTGCCGACGCGGTTCGTCCCGCGCTCGTAGATATCACCGGTACGATAGCCCTGCGCGAGCACCTTCTTGACCGCGCTCTCGACGCGCAGGGCCTGCTCTTCCAGGCCAAATGAGTAGCGCAGCAGCATTGCCGCCGACAGGATGGTGGCCAGCGGATTGGCCACGCCCTTGCCGGCGATGTCCGGTGCCGAACCGTGCGACGGCTCGTAGAGGCCCTTGTTCTTGTCGTCGAGCGAGGCCGACGGCAGCATGCCGATCGAACCGGTCAGCATCGAGGCTTCGTCGGACAGGATGTCGCCGAACATGTTGCCGGTAACCATCACATCGAACTGCTTGGGCGCCTTCACGAGTTGCATCGCGGCGTTGTCGACCAGCATGTGGCTCAGTTCGACGTCGGGGTAGTCCTTGCTCACTTCGATCATCACGTCGCGCCACAGTTGCGTGCATTCGAGGACGTTCATCTTGTCCACCGAGCACAGGCGCTTGTTGCGCTTCTGCGCCGCCTGGAAGGCAACGTGGCCGATACGGCGGATTTCCGACTCGCTATAGACCATGGTATTGAAGCCGACGCGCTCGCCGTTTTCCTCGCGCACGCCGCGCGGCTGGCCGAAGTAGATGTCGCCGGTCAGTTCGCGGACGATCAGGATGTCGAGTCCGGCGACGACTTCCGCCTTCAGCGTCGAGGCATTGGCCAGTTCCGGATAAAGGATCGCCGGGCGCAGGTTGGCAAACAGGTTGAGATCCTTGCGGATGCCGAGCAGGCCTCGTTCCGGACGCTGCTCGCGAGGCAGGCCGTCCCATTGCGGGCCGCCGACAGCGCCGAGCAGGATGGCATCGGCTTCGCGCGCCAGTTTCTGCGTCGCTTCCGGATAGGGGTTGCCGGTCGCATCGACCGCACAGCCGCCAAGCAGCGCTTCTTCCATCTCGAACTTGAGGTCGAGCGCCTTGAGCACCCGCACCGCTTCGGCGGTAATTTCCGGACCAATGCCGTCACCCGGCAGCACACAAATCTTCATGTTGTCTCCTTATTGGGCGAACAGCCAGGGCTGCTCGACACGGCGCTTCTCTTCGAAGGCCTTGATCTTGTCGGCGTGACGCAGGGTCAGGCCGATGTCGTCCCAGCCGTTCAACAGGCATTCCTTGCGGAAGGCGTCGATCGAGAAGGGAATGGCGTGACCATCGGGGCGCACCACCGCCTGCGCCGGCAGGTCGACGATCAGCTTGTAACCCGGCGTCGCCTCGACCTGCTGGAACAGCGCCTCGATTTCGGCAGCCGGCAGGACGATCGGCAGGATGCCGTTCTTGAAGCAGTTGTTGAAGAAGATGTCGGCGAAGCTCTCGGCGACAATCGCCTTGAAACCATAGTCGAGCAGTGCCCACGGCGCGTGCTCGCGCGAGCTGCCGCAGCCGAAGTTGGCGCGCGTCAGCAGCACTTCGGCGCCCTGGTAGCGCGGCTGGTTGAGCACGAAATTGGGGTTCTTCGGGCGCTGCGAATTATCCTGGCCGGGCTGGCCGACATCCATGTAGCGCCACTCGTCGAAGGCGTTCGGGCCGAAGCCGGAACGCTTGATTGACTTCAGGAACTGCTTCGGGATGATCGCGTCGGTATCGACGTTGCTGCGGTCGAGCGGCGCCACCAAACCGTCGAGACGTACAAATTTATCCATGAAACTGCCTTATCTGGTCGAACGCTGGATGGCTTCGCCACCCCTCTCGATGTCCTTGCCGATTCCCTGAACGGTGTTGCAGCCCGTCGCGGATACCAGGCCAGCCATGGCCAACAGCAAAACAATCGCTTTCTTCATCATTGGCTCCTTTCAGAGAATGTCGCGGACGTCAGCGAAACGGCCGGCCACCGCGGCAGCAGCAGCCATCGCCGGGCTGAGCAGGTGAGTCCGGCCGCCAGGACCCTGGCGGCCTTCGAAATTGCGGTTCGAGGTCGAGGCGCAACGCTCGCCCGGCTCGAGACGGTCGGCGTTCATCGCCAGACACATCGAGCAACCCGGCTCGCGCCATTCGAAACCGGCGGCGATGAAAACCTTGTCCAGGCCTTCTTCCTCGGCCTGGCGCTTGACCAGGCCGGAACCCGGCACCGCGAGCGCCAGCTTGACGCTGGCGGCGACATGCCGCCCCTTGAGCACGGCCGCCGCCTGGCGCAGATCCTCGATCCGCGAATTGGTGCACGAACCGATGAAAACCTTGTCGATGGCGATGTTCTGAATCGGCGTGTTCGGATTGAGCCCCATGTACTGCAGTGCGCGTTCCATCCCCTCGCGCTTGACCGGATCGGCTTCCTTCGCCGGATCCGGAACGGCGGCGTCGATACCGACCACCATTTCCGGCGAGGTACCCCAGGTCACCTGCGGCCGGATCTCTTCGGCCTTCAGCGTGAGCACACGGTCGAAGCTGGCACCCGGGTCGGAATGCAGGGTGCGCCAGTAGGCGACCGCCTTGTCCCAGGTTTCGCCCGTGGGCGAGAACGGCCGCCCCTTCAGGTAGTTGATCGTGGTGTCGTCGACGGCGACAAAACCCATCCGCGCGCCGCCTTCGATCGCCATGTTGCACAGGGTCATGCGCCCTTCCATCGACAGGCTGCGGATCGCACTGCCGCCGAATTCGACAGCATAGCCGGTACCGCCAGCGGTACCGATGGCACCGATGATGGCAAGCGCCACATCCTTGGCGGTGACGCCCTTGCCGAGGCGGCCCTCGACGGCGATCAGCATGGTCTTCGACTTCTTCTGCACCAGGCACTGCGTCGCCAGCACATGCTCGACCTCGGAGGTGCCGATACCGTGCGCCAGACAGCCGAAGGCGCCGTGCGTCGAGGTGTGCGAATCGCCGCAAACGACGGTCATGCCGGGCAGCGTGGCGCCGTTCTCCGGACCAACGACGTGCAGGATGCCCATCCGCGGGTCCTTGAAAGGGAAGTAGGCGAGCGCGCCGACCTCGCGGATGTTGGCGTCGAGCGTCTCGACCTGCAGGCGGGAAATCGGGTCCTTGATCCCCTCTTCCCAGTGATCGGTCGGCGTGTTGTGATCCGGCGTCGACACGATGGAAGAAACCCGCCACGGCTTGCGTCCGGCCAGTTTCAGGCCCTCGAAGGCCTGCGGGCTGGTGACTTCGTGCACAAGGTGACGATCGATGTAAAGGAGGGCCGTCCCATCCGCTTCCTGATGGACGACGTGATTCTCCCAGAGCTTGTCGTAAAGGGTCTTCGACATGGAACCTGAAGTTGTGCGGTAAAGCCTTGGATTATTGCACAGGATCGGCGGATTTTTCCCGCCCGCCGCCGACGGCGGCCGCATCGGCGGCGACCCAGCGGTAAATCAGCAGCCAGCCGGCGAGCGCGAATGCCGCACCGAGCGAAAAGCTCCAGCCGGCCCCCCAGTCGTCCCAGGTGCGCCCGCTGATCAACGCGCCGACCAGGCCGCCAGCACCAAAGGACAGGCTGGAGTACAAGGCCTGACCGCGGCCTTGCGATTTGCCGGGAAACCATTGGGTAATGGCAGCGATCGCCGCAGCATGGTAGGCGCCGAAGGTCAGCCCGTGCAGCAACTGGGCGAAGATCATTGCCGCCGCCGATTCAACTGCCCAGCCCATGATCAGAAAACGCAATACCGCCGCCGCGAAGCTGACGAGCAGGATGTCGCGCAGCGAGAAACGCCGGCTAAGCCGCGGCATCAGCAGGAAGACGCCGATCTCGGCGAGCACGCCGAGCGACCACAGGAGGCCGACCGCGGTCTTGGCGTAGCCGTGGCCGCTGAGATGGATCGAGTAGAAGACGTAGAAAGCGCCGTGCGCCGCCGACATCGCGAAACAGGCGCCGAGCAGCGCCAGCACCTTGGGCTGACTCAGAATGCGCGCAATCGGCGGCGACTCGACCGTTACCTGATGCACCGGCGCTTCCGGCAGAATCAGCGCAAAACCGAGGATCCCGGCGAGGATCAGCGTACACACCCAGAGCACGCCAACCGGCGCCACGGCATCGAGCAGGGCGCCGGTACTCATCACGGCAACAATGAAACCGATCGACCCCCACAGGCGGATACGGCCGTAGCGGCCGCGCTCCTCGCGCAGATGGTCGAAGGTCAGCGTCTCGACCAGCGGCAGCGCGCCGCTCCAGAAGAAGGCAAGGATCGCCATCGCCAGCAGCATGCCGGACAGTCGATCGAGCCAGAAGAAGGCGGAGAACCCCGCCAAACCAACCAGACCAGCAAGGCGAATGATCAGCATGCGGTGGCCGAAGCGGTCGGCCACCCAGCCCCAGAGGTTGGGACCGAACAGGCGCATCAACTGCATCTGCGACATCAAGAGGCCGATGTCCCAGGCGGAAAATCCGCGCGCCTGCAGGTAGAGCCCGAAGTACGGGGAAAACGCGCCGATGAAGGCGAAGTAGAAAAAATAGTAGCCCGCCAGGGGCCAGCGGTACGGAACCTGCATCCGACCTCCGGATCAGCGCCGGTGGCGGGCGGATGCCGCCCTATTTCGCCGACTGCTGGCCGGCACGGTAGGCGAGCAGCAGATGGTAAAGCTCATCCTTCAGCTTGACCCGCTGCTTCTTCATGTCCTCGAAGGTGAAATCGGCGACCGGCATGTCGTGCTCTTCCAGATCCTCGACCTTGCCGGTCAGGCGGTGGTAGCTGGCGTGGAGCCGGGAAAAATGCGCGTTGCCGGCCTTCAGCGCAGCAATCGCATCGGTGAATTCGGGAAACTCCTGCTGAAGATCGTGGTGTTCAACCTGCATGATGCTCTCCTCAAGACGCAGCGCCCGCCCCCGGCGGGCATTCGAAAAATCTCAGGCGATGCGCCCCGGCAGGCGCGGCGTCGTGCAAACCACGTCGCCGCACTGCGCCCGGTGGCGCAAGGCATGGTCGATCAGCACCAGGGCCAGCATCGCTTCGGCGATCGGCGTCGCCCGGATGCCGACACAAGGGTCGTGCCGCCCCTGCGTCGCCACCTCGACCGCCTTGCCGTCGACATCAACCGAGCGGCGCGCCTGGGCGATCGACGAGGTCGGCTTGATCGCCAGATTGACAACAATCTGCTGGCCGGTGGAAATGCCGCCGAGAACGCCGCCGGCGTGGTTGCTGGCAAAGCCCTCGGGGGTCATCTCGTCGCCGTGTTCGCTGCCCTTCTGGGCAACCGACGCGAAACCGTCGCCGACCTCGACCCCCTTGACCGCGTTGATCCCCATCATCGCGTAGGCGATCTCGGCATCGAGGCGGTCGAACACCGGCTCGCCCCAGCCCGGCGGCACGCCATCGGCGGTGACGGTAATCTTCGCGCCGACCGAATCGAGCGACTTGCGCAGCTCGTCCATGTAGCTTTCCAGCGTCGGCACGAGCGCCGCGTTGGGCGCGAAGAAGGCGTTGCCGTCGATCTCGTCGGCACTGACGAAGGGAATCTCGATCGGCCCGAGGGCGCTCATCCAGCCGCGGATGCTGACGCCGTAGCGTTCCTTCAGCCACTTGCGGGCAATCGCTCCGGCGGCGACACGGACCGCCGTCTCACGTGCCGACGAGCGGCCGCCACCGCGGTAATCGCGGAAACCGTACTTCTGGGTATACGTATAGTCGGCGTGACCGGGACGGAAGGTCGTCGCGATGTTGCCGTAATCCTTGCTGCGCTGGTCCTGGTTGCGGATCAGCAGGGCAATCGGCGTGCCGGTGGTCTTGCCCTCGAAGACGCCGGACAGGATCTCGACGCTGTCCGGCTCGCGCCGCTGCGTCACGTGGCGCGAAGTGCCCGGCTTGCGCCGGTCGAGTTCGGCCTGGATGTCGGCTTCGCACAAGGCCAGCCCGGGCGGGCAACCGTCCACGACGCAGCCGATCGCGGCGCCGTGCGACTCGCCGAACGAAGTCACCGTGAAAAGGGTACCGAAAGTGTTGCCGGACATGAGATCACACCTGTTTGGGGAGGGCGGATTCTAGCATGCGCCCCCAGTCGCTCCGCCGCTCAGGAACGCGCCTCTTCCGGCCAGTTCTTGATGTAGTTCTTGAGCAGGGTGTTCTCCAGCGTCTGCTCCTCGAGCACCGCCTTGGCGACGTCAAGAAAGGAAATGACACCGAGCAGTTGCCCCTGGTCGAGCACCGGCAGATAGCGCGAGTGCTTTTCGATCATCAGGCGGCGCAGCGAGTTGGCTTCCATGTCCGGGAAGGCCGTCACCGGATCGGCAACCATGAAGTCGCGCACCTGCAGATCGGGATTGCCCGCCTGCATCGCCTTGATCACTTCGCGGAAGGTGACGATGCCGACCATCCGTCCTTCGCCCATCACCACCAGCGACCCGACATCGAGTTCAGCCATGGCGTCGATCACCGCCGACAGCTTCTGCCCCGGCGTCGTGGTGTAAAGGGCGCCGCCCTTCACCCGCAGTATTTCACTGACCAGCATGTTTTCTCCTTGGCGCCGCCGAGCGGCTGTTGCAACGATCTTAGATCAGCCCGGACGATTCGCAAAGTGGCGTCGCCAGGCGCATTCCAGCCCCTGCCGCAGGAGCCGGAAATTCATGCCATACGAAAGCGAAAAACTATCAGAGCATTTAACAAAATTTATGGCTTTGCCACTTGCCGAACGTCATAGTTAGCTATACACTTTGACATATGACCTAAGTAATACCCCAGCAGGACAGGTCAATATGATTATTTTTATCGCATTAGGAGAGAATCCATGACTTCCGTCAAAACCATCGAAAAAATCGACGCCCGTGAAATCCGCCGCAAGCTCGGCCTCAACCAGCAACAATTCTGGTCTGCCCTGGGTGTCACCCAGAGCGGTGGCTCCCGCTACGAGAGCGGCCGCAACATGCCGCGTCCGGTGCGCGAACTGCTGCGCCTGGTCCATGTCGAACAGATCGACATCCGCAACATCAAGCGCGACGACTGGGAAGTCGTCGAATACCTGAAGGCGCAGGAACCGGAACTGTTCAAGTCGCTGAAGAAGTCGGCGCGTAGCCACGCCAAGAAAGCTGCCTGATTCAACCGCCCGACGGGCGGCAAATCGACAACGGGGCTCAGGGTGAAACGATCACCCGGAGCCCCGTTTCTTTTTCGATGCTCGCCGCCACTTCGCGCAACGCGGCCTCCGACAGCGCGGCGAGGCGCGGCGCCGCCGGCTGCTGCGAGGGCCGCGCCAGACCATAGAGATGAACGCCGGCCAATTGGTCGGCGAGCGGCGCCAGCAAGGCGCAATAAGCGGCCAGCGAAGCGGCGTCCGGCGCCAGGCCATCGAACGCGAACCAGCAGGTTTGCACCCAGGTCGGCGCCAGCGCGGCGCAGGTTTCCAGGTTGCGCGCCGCTTTTTCCGGCGCCCAGGCGACGCCGTTGATCGCGGCGACTTCGGCGGCCGTTGCCCGATCCAGCTTGAACCAGACCTCGCCGCCGGCCTCGTCCAGGCGGCGGATGCCATCCTGTACCGCCGGCCGGTGTAGCAGGCTGCCGTTGCTGATCAGGCGCAGCGGCACGGCGAGGCCGAAACGGCCGAGCACTTGCGCCACGCGTGCCACGGCGTCGGCAAATTCCGGCGCCGAAGTCGGCTCGCCGTTGCCGGAAAAAGCGACATCGACCAAGCGGCGCGCCGTCTCCGGCACCTGGCGGCGCATGAAATCGCCGTTGATCGCGTCGCCGAGAAAGCCCGCCAGCTCAGCCTCCAGGCGGTCAAGCTCGAGCGGCGGCGGACCGCCACGGCTCAGCCCCTCGACCTGACAATAGACGCAAGCCCAGTTGCAGGCGTTGTTCGGATTGAGGTTGATGCCGACCGAGACGCCGCCGGCACGCCGGGAAATCACGGGATAAACGTAGCGGAGGCCGGCACTGTCGCGGCGGTGGTCGTCGGTTCGCAGCATGGGGGCATTGTATAATCAGCCCCCGTCTTGGCGAACCCCAATCCCAAATGCTCATCACCCGCCGCCTGGAATTCGACGCAGGCCACCGCATCCCCGACCACAAGAGCCAATGCCGCCACCTGCACGGCCACCGCTACGCGATCGAGATCACCCTTTCCGGCACCATCATCAACAAGGCCGGCGACGCCGCCAACGGCATGGTGATGGACTTCTCGCAGGTCAAGGAACTGGCGATGACCCACCTGGTCGGCCGTTGGGATCACGCCTTCCTGGTGTACGAAGGCGACCGCGCCATCGTCGACTTCCTGGCCAGCATCCCTGACCACAAGACGGTCATCCTCGACCGCGTGCCGACCGCCGAAAATCTCGCCCGCCTCGCCTTCGACTGCCTCGACGCGGTATACCGCGACACCTACGGCAACCAGCTACGGCTCGCCCAGGTGCGCCTCTACGAAACCCCCAACTGCTGGGCCGACGCAACCCGGCCGCAGGGCGATTGAATTCCCCGGTCCGCCACGGCACGGCGCTGGTCCTGACCGGCGGCGGCGCCCGGGCGGCCTACCAGGTCGGCGTCCTCACCGCGGTGGCCAAACTTGCCGGCCGGCAACGTCGCCATAATCCTTTTCCCATCGTCTGCGGCACCTCGGCCGGCGCCATCAACGCCGTCGGGCTGGCTTGCCAGGCCGAGCATTTCGGCCGCGCCACAACCACCCTGGCGCGTTTCTGGCGCGACCTGCACGCCGCCGAGATCTACCGCAGCGATGCGCTCGGCGTCGGTGCCGCCGGCGCCCGCTGGCTGGGCGCGCTATCGTTCGGCTGGCTGCTTGGCCGGGCGCCGCGCTCGCTGCTCGACAACGCGCCACTCGCCACCCTGCTTCGCCGCAGCATGGACTTCGCCGGCATCGAACGGGCGATCGCCAACGGCGCGCTGCGCGCGGTCAGCATCTCCGCTTCCGGTTACGAATCGGGCGAGAACATCAACTTCTTCCAGGCGCATCCCGACGCCGCCCCCTGGCACCGCTTCCAGCGCATCGGCGTGCGCGCGCAACTGGGCGTCGAACACCTGCTGGCGTCGAGCGCGATTCCCTTCATCTTCCCGGCGACGCGGATCAACCGCGAATATTTCGGCGACGGTTCGATGCGCCAGTTGGCGCCGCTGTCGCCGGCCATCCACCTGGGCGCCGAACGGCTGCTGGTGGTCGGCGCGACGCGCGGCAACGAGAAGCGCGAACGTCGCCAGGTCGACGACTATCCATCGCTGGCGCAGATTGCCGGGCACGCCTTGTCGAGCATCTTCGTCGACGGGCTGGCCGTCGACATCGAGCGCATCCAGCGCATCAACCGCACCGTCTCGGCGATTCCGAATGCGCAACGGGCGCAGGCCGGGATCGCGCTGCGGCCGATCGAAACACTGATCATCTCGCCGTCGGAAAGCCTCGACCGCATCGCCGCCGAACACGCCGGCGCCCTGCCCTGGCCGATTCGTCTGCTGCTCGGCGGGATCGGCGCGATGAACCGGCAGGGCGGCGCGCTGACCAGCTACCTGCTGTTCGAGAAGCCCTACACGCGCAAGCTGATCGAACTCGGCCACGCCGACACGCTGGCGCGTGCCGACGAGGTTGGCCGCTTCCTCGACCTCTGACTCAGGCGCTGGCCTCGACCAGACGACGGGCGCGCACCCCGGCAGCCAGGCGTTCGAGCACGAGCAGGCTGTCGTCCCAGTTGAGGCAGGCGTCGGTGACGCTCTGACCGTAGGTCAGCGGCTGGTCCGGCACGATGTCCTGACGGCCTTCGACCAGGTGCGACTCGACCATCACCCCGACGATACGCTCCTCGCCAGCCGTCAGTTGAGCGGCGACGCTGTCGCAGACTTCCATCTGCAGCTTGTACTGCTTGCGGCTGTTGCCGTGCGAGAAATCGACCATCAGCCGCGCCGCCAGACCGGCCTTGGCGATTTCCTGACAGGCTGCATCGACACTGGCGGCGTCGTAGTTGGGTTCCTTGCCGCCGCGCAGGATGACGTGGCAGTCCTCGTTGCCCATCGTGGACACGATGGCGGTATGGCCGGACTTGGTCACCGACAGGAAATGGTGCGGCGAATTGGCCGAGCGGATGGCGTCGACCGCAATGCGCATGTTGCCATCGGTACCATTTTTGAAACCGACCGGGCAGGACAGCCCGGAAGCCAGCTCGCGGTGCACCTGCGACTCGGTGGTGCGGGCGCCGATGGCGCCCCAGGCGATCAGGTCGGCGGTGTATTGCGGGGTGATCGTGTCGAGGAACTCGGTCGCGCAGGGCAGGCCGAGTTCGTTGACTTCGAGCAGGATGCGCCGCGCCAGACGGATGCCTTCATTGATGCGGAAGGTGTTGTCGAGGCGCGGATCGTTGATCAGCCCCTTCCAGCCGACCGTGGTGCGCGGCTTCTCGAAATAGACGCGCATGACGACGATCAGGTCGTCGGCGTACTTGTCAGCCTCGCGGGCCAGACGCTTGGCGTACTCCATCGCCGCATCGTAATCGTGGATCGAGCAGGGGCCGATCACCACCAGCAGGCGATCGTCGGCGCCATGCAGGACGCGGTGGATGGCCTGACGGGTGGCGTAGGTGGTCTGCGCGGCGCGCCCGGATGCCGGATATTCACGAAAGACGTGGGCCGGCGGCACCAGTTCCTTGATTTCCCGGATCCGCACATCGTCGGTGACCGGCTTGCCTGCTGTCGTCGTGTTCGCTGCCATTTGCTGCACCATCCATCAATCGCCGAAACCGGCCATTCTACCGGAAGGCGAAGGACGAAATCGACGCTGCGCGATTCAGGGCAGTTGCGTCAGGTAATGCGCCAGGGCAACGATGTCGTCGTCCTTGAGCACCGAGGTGGCGATCGCCATCAGCTTGTCGTTACGCACGCCGGTACCGTCGCGGTAATGCGTGATCGACTTCTGCAGATAGGCGCGCTGCTGACCGGCCAGCCGGGGAAAGGTCTTGCCACCGTGGGCGTCCTGGCCATGGCAGCGGACACAGAGCTTGTCGAACAAAACCTTGCCGCGCGCTGCCTGAGCAGGATCGGACTGGTTCGGCGGCACCTTGACCTTGGCGTAGTAGAGGGTGACCTGCGCCCGCTCCTCGTCGCTGAGCACCTTGATCAGCCCCTGCATGAAGGCATCCTTGCGCTCGCCGGTGCCGAACTTGCGAATCTGCTCGAGCAGGTAATCGGGATGCTGGCCGGCCAGGTTGGGTACATCGCCCGTCTTCGAGATACCGTTTTCGCCGTGGCAGTTGGCGCAGAAGAAGCTGGCCTTGCCGCCGGCCGCCACCGCCGCCTGCAACGCCGCCGGATCGGCCAGCAGGGCCTGCATGCGTTGATGCGCCGGCGTCTGCGCGAACAAGGCACCACTTGCCATCAGACCTGCCAGAAACAGGATCGCGCGCATCAATCGACTCCCTTTGTCAGCCAAGCCGTAATTATGCCGTTCCGCCTACGGTCAGTCCATCGATCCGCAGTGTCGGCTGACCAACGCCGACCGGCACGCTCTGCCCTTCCTTGCCGCAGGTGCCGACGCCGGGGTCGAGCTTGAGGTCGTTGCCGATCATCGAAACGCGGGTCATTGCGTCCGGCCCGTTGCCGATCAGCGTCGCCCCCTTGATCGGCCGCGTCACCTTGCCGTCCTCGATCAGATAGGCCTCGCTCATCGAGAAGACGAACTTGCCGCTGGTGATATCGACCTGGCCGCCACCGAAGTTGGCGGCGTAGATGCCCTTCTTGACCGAGGCGATGATTTCCTGCGGATCGTGGCTGCCGGCCAGCATCATGGTGTTGGTCATGCGCGGCAGCGGTAGGTGGGCGAAGGATTCACGGCGCCCGTTGCCGGTCGGCGCGACGCCCATCAGGCGGGCGTTCAGGCTGTCCTGCATGTAGCCCTTGAGGATGCCGTCCTCGATCAGCACGGTGCGTTGCGAGGGGTTGCCCTCGTCGTCGATATTGAGCGAACCGCGGCGGTCGGCGATGGTGCCGTCGTCGATGACGGTGACGCCCTTGGCGGCAACGCGCTCGCCGATGCGCCCGGCGAAGGTCGAACTGCCCTTGCGGTTGAAATCGCCTTCAAGGCCGTGGCCGACCGCTTCGTGCAGCAGGATGCCGGGCCAGCCGGCGCCGAGGACGACGGTCATCTGACCGGCCGGCGCCGGTTCGGCCTTGAGGTTGGTCACTGCCTGGTGCACCGCCTCCTGGGCGTAGCGCTGCAGCACGACATCGTCGAAATAGCCGAAGTCAAAGCGGCCACCGCCGCCCGCGGCGCCCTGCTCGCGCTTGCCGTTTTCTTCAACGATGACCGAAATCGAGCAGCGCACCAGCGGCCGGATGTCGGCGGCCAGCCGACCGTCGGAACCGGCGACCAGGATCACCTCGTACTCGCCGGCGAGCGAGGCATTGACCTGCAGCACGCGCGGATCAAGGGCGCGGGCGAAGCCTTCCAGGCGTTCAAGCAGCTTGACCTTGGCCTCGGCCGGCAGCGAGGCGAGCGGGTCGTTCGGCAGGTAAAGCGCGCGCGCTCCGGTCGACGCGCGCAGCGCCGGCAGCGCGCCGGTCTGGCCGGCGGCAGCGATGGCGCGCACCGCGCTGGCGGCGTCGCCCAATGCGGCGGCGCTGATGTCGTCGGAGTAGGCGAAGGCGGTCTTCTCGCCGGAAATGGCGCGCACGCCGACCCCCTGGTCGATGTTGAAACTGCCCGACTTGACGATGCCCTCGTCGAGGCTCCAAGCCTCGGAGCGCGAATACTGGAAGTAGAGGTCGGCGTAATCGACCTGGTGCGTCAGGATCTGCCCGAAGGTCCGCGACAGGTCCGCCTCGCTCAGGGAGAAGGGCGTCAGCAGCAGGGATTCGGCTTGCGCCAGCGCGTTGGGTTGGCTCATGGGACTTCCTTATAGTTTGCGGTGGGCGAGCGCCGGCAGGCTCTCGCGAACGTCGGCGATGCGTTGGTGGTCGAGGTCGGCGATGACGACGCCGGGCCCCTTCAGCTTGCGGTCGAGAATCTCGCCCCAGGGATCGATGATCATGCTGTTGCCGTGGGTCAGGCGACCGCTTTCGTGGCGACCACCCTGGCCGACCGCCAGCAGGTAGCACTGGTTCTCGATGGCGCGGGCACGGAGCAGGATTTCCCAGTGGGCGCGCCCGGTCGTCTCGGTGAAGGCGGCCGGCACCAGGATCAGGTCGACCGGACCAAGGCCGCGGTAAAGCTCGGGGAAACGCAGGTCGTAGCAGATCGACAGGGCGATGCGGCCAAACGGCGTGCTCACCGCCACCGGCGTCTTGCCGGCTTCGATGAAGGCGGCTTCGTCGTAGGCCTCGTCGCCCTTCCTGAAGCCGAACAGGTGGATCTTGTCGTAGCGGGCGACGCATTCGCCCTGCGGGTTGAAGACCAGGCTGCTGTTCAGCATCTTGTCGGGCGTGCTCGCCGTCAGCGGGATCGATCCGGCGACCAGCCACAGGCCGTGGCGCTGCGCGGTCTGCGCCAGCCAGTCCTGCACCGGGCCGCGGCCGAAATCCTCGCGCGCCCGCACGCGGTCGGCGTCGGCGGCGCCGATGACCGGAAAGTACTCGGGCAGCACGGCCAGTTGCGCACCCTGCGCCACCGCCGCGTCGACCAGGCGAGCGGCGACGGCCAGGTTGTCGGCAACGCGCGGGCCGGACACCATCTGCAGGGCGGCGATGCGGCAATTCTGCGGGGTCATGGTTTCTGCTCCTCGGGGACTGCGGCCGGGGCGGCCGCTTCACTCTTGCCGACCTTGTCGACCAGCGGCTCGCTCCAGTTGCCGGTGACATGGTAACGGTAGCTGAAAAGCTGGTTGAGCGGGCTTTTCAGCACCGTGTTGGCGACCAGCGCCGCGGCGCCAGCCACCGGATTGACCAGGGTCGCGGCACCGATTGCCAGGCCGCTCATCTCCGGCCGGACGACGACCATCAGGTCCTGGGTCTCGTGCTGCAGGTCGGTGCTGCCGTCGATCGCCACCTGCACCGCCGGCCCGCTGATGTTGAGCGGGGCAAGGGTTTTCATGACGCCGCCGGCAATGGAAAGTTTGCCGTCGATACTGTCGAAGGCCAGGCCTTCGCTGAAGAGATCGCGAAAATCCAGGGTCAGGCGGCGTGGCAGCGACTGCAGCGAGATCAGGCCGAGCAGGCGGCCGACGCCGGGTTCGAGCTTGTTGAACTGGCCCTTTTCCGCCTTCACTTCAAGTTCGCCGCTCAGGCTCGGGTAATGCAGCGCGGTCAGCGCGCCATCCCAGCGCAGGCTGCCGGCCAGCCGCGCCTTGCCCTGGCGGACGGCGTTGGCGTAGCCGAGCCGGGTGAGCAGCTTGCCGCTGTCGGCGGCAGTCAGTTCGAAATCGAGGTCGGTGCGCTGCCGGGCGCCGCGCGTCCAGCGACCGCTGCCGCTCAGTTCGCCATCCGGATTGCGCAGACGCAGCTTCTCCAGCAGCCAGGAACCGCGCAGGTTGCGGGCGCGCAGTTCGAGGTGGCCGAGCGACTTCTTGCCTAGCCAGAGGTCGTCGACCTCGAGATTCATGCCGGGCAGCGAATCGATGACGCTGCTTTCGCTGCCGGCCGGCCCGCCGCTTTCCGGCTGGGCCAGGCGCAGGTGGCGGAAACGGCCCTCGATCCAGCCATCGTCGGCACCGCGCCAGGTCAGCTCGCCGGCCGCTTCCGGCGCCTGCAGCGAGATGCGCCAGGCGGCGCCCTGCGGCGCGACGCGCAGGTCGATGTCGTGGTAATCGCTGCCGAACAGGTGCAGCTGCGGCGTCTTGACGCTGACTTCGGCGAGTACCAAGCCGCTGTCGCCATTGCCACCGCCGTTGCTGCCATTCTGGCCCAGGCTGAGGAAGGTGCGCCAGGCGTCGCCGTCGAGGCGCGGCGCGGCGAGCCGCACCACCAGCCCCTGCGGCGGCAGGCTGGCGTCGCCATTGCCGACCGCGAAGACCCCCTGCGCCCATTTACCATCACGGCGGACGACGGTGCCACGGGCGACGTCGCCGAGCGTGATGCGGTACTGCTCGCTACCGGCACTCGGCGCACTGCGTTCGATGCGCAGCGGCAGGCGGGCGGTCGCTGTCTTGTTCAACGGATCGGGCAGCGGCGAACTGATGCCGACCAGGTCGGAAGTCACCAGTACGTAGGCGTTGCGTTTCTGGATCGCGACATCGGCCTTCCACGGCGTGCTGCCCGCCAGCTGGTCGAGCAGCGGCCAGCCGAAATGACTGGCGACTTCGCCGATCGCCGCGCTGCCTGCCGCCGACACCAGGACCTTGCCGCCCTCGCTGCCGACCTTGACGCGCAGCGGCCCACCGAAGCCGCGACCGGTGATCTCGCTGGCCGCCACCGACTTGTCGGTGAGGTCGAGCCGGCCGTTGACCTGGCCGATCATCGGCAGGCCGTCGACCAGATGCACCTGATTGTCGTGAAAGTGATAGCTGCCGCGCATCCGGGTTTCCAGCGCCCGACGCAGCGGGATGTCGAGTTCGAGGTCGAGCCGCCCGTTGCCGATGGCACGCATGCCTTCGGTGAAGTGATCAATCGAGGCCGCCACCGGACTGCGCTCGATGAATTCCAGGAAGGCGGCGGTCGGTCCGCTGGCTGCGCCACGCACCAGCAGCATTTCGTCATGGACGTCGAAGTCGGGGATGGTCACGGCGACGTTGCCGAGGCTGGCGCCGAGGATGCGGCCGGCGCTGGCATTGACCCGCATGCCGTAATCGAAAGCCATGTCGGCTTCGATGTCGTCGATCACCGGCCAGCCGTCGGCGTAGTCGACGCGGGCCTTGCTCGCCTTGGCGGTAACCAGGAACTTGCCGGTCGCCGGGTCGCGGAAGGGAAAATCGCGCAGATTGCCCTGCAGCACCAGGCGGGCGTCGTGCGCCGTGCCGCCGACGATGCCGCGCCTCAGCCAGGCGCGGGCTTCGGCGTTCACCGCGTGCGGCATGTAGCGCCAGACCGCGCTGCCATCGGCACGGCTGATGCTCGCCTGGAGGTCGATCACGCCCGGCCCGTCGCCGTTGTAGTGATAACTGCCGTGGGCGTTGCCGGTGGCGTCGGGACTGCTGAAATCGACCCGCTCGATGTCCACCCGCACGCCGTCCGCGGCCTGCGTCCAGCCGACCCGCGCCTTGAGCTGGTCGAAACCGATGTCCGGCTCGGGGAAGACCGCCGGCAACGAGAGCGCGGAAGCCGCGGCATCGATGTTGAGGCGGCCGCCCTTCTCGCTCAGGTCGATGCTGCCGGCCAGGCCGCGGGCGCCCGGAAAATAGCTCTCGGCGCGCACACCCAGATCGGCGAACCTGGCCGCCAGCGCGTAACGCGCCAGGCTCTCGCCCTGCAGCCCCCAGCTCGTACGCAATTCGCTGATCTGCCCCTGCGGCGCGTAGGCGAGCAGCAGCTGGCGGGTCCGCGAATCGAGCGGCAGGAAGGTGGCGAGTCGGGAAAGCACCGCGAGGTCGAGCTGGTTCGCCCGGAAGTTGCCGTTGATCGCGGCGGCAGTCTGCCGCCAGTCGAGCTGGAAATCCGTCGGCGCCAGCCGGATGCCGTCGCTGGTCTGCAGCTCCAGCTGGCGGGCGGCGACCGACCAGGCCGCCTTGCCGTAAGTGGCGGTAACCCGGCCGTGCAGACGGTCAAGATCGAGTGCCGGCAGCTTGCGACCGAGGCGGATGCGCAATTCCTGCAGCGCCAGATCGGCGGTGAGCCGGCTTTCGCCCTCTTCGATCTCGCCCCACAGGCGCAGGCCGCCGCGCCCGTGCGGCAGGTCGACCGGGTAGTCGAACCAGGGCTGCCAGCCGGCCAGATCGGCGTATTCGAGTTCGAGGTAGAGATTGCCGGCGTAACGTTCGAAGGCGTCATGCAGGTCGCCGTCGATCTCGCCGCGCAGGTCGATGCGCGCTGCCAGTTCGGCCGGCGGCACCGCCGACAGGCCGAAGCGATGGTGCTGCCCGCGGTTGTCGAGGCCGAACTGGAGGTCTTCGAGAATCAGCGGCGGCGCGCCGCGCAAGGCATCCTCCCAGACGATGGTCGCGTCGTGGATGCGGATGCGCTTCTGTTCGAGCACCCATTCAGCAAAGGCCGGATCGCTGTCGCCGCTCGATTCGATGCCGGCAACGCTGATTTTCCCGTCGCCGGCACGGCGCACATGTAGCACGGGATGGTCGAAGGAAAGCAGCGCCAGCACCGGGCGCAGGCGCCACAGGGTGTGCCAGGAGAGGACAGCATCAACCCGTTGCAGCGAGAAGCTCGGCGCGCCATCGGCCGCCAGCAGCGAGACGCCATCGAGCACCAGTTCCGGGTTGAGGCCGCGCCAGTGGGCGGCAATGCTGCCGATGCGCACTTCCTGACCCACCGCCTTGCCCGCCAGGCGCTCGATGTCGGCCCGATAGTCGGTGATCGAGGGCAGCACGGCAAAGCGCAGCAGCAGGACCAGCATGACGAACAACAGCCAGCCGGCAACCAGCAGCCAGCCGCCGAGGCGCAGCGCGGACGCGACAAAAGGCCGGCCGAGCAAGGCGCGCAGGCCGTGCAGCCGGTAATACAGCCCCTGGTGGATCAGATGGGCAGCGCTGGTTTCGTTTTGGCCGGACGGATTATTCAAGCGTCGCGTCGCTTTGCCAGATGCGGTCGGAGGTCACTACAATCGGGAAAATTTATTTGAGGGCGTATTCTACCTTCTCGCCCCGTTGCCGACAGAATCCCATGGACACCCTTCCCGACCCCCGCTGGCAGGCCGCCCTCGCCCACAGCCGCTACCTGAGCAACCTCTTGCAGGCGCACCCGGCGCTGCTTCCAGAACTGGCGGCAAGCTGGCTGCAGCCGCTCGACGAAGCCCTGCTGACGGCCCCGCTGACCCAGGATTTCGCCGACGACGAAGCACTCAAGTCGGCGCTGCGCCGCCTGCGTCACCGCGCCATGGCCCACCTGATGCTGCGCGACCTGTGCGGTCTGGCGCCGCTCGCCGAAGTGGTCGAGAGCATGACCCTGCTCGCCGACGTCACCACCAACTTCGCCCTCGCCCACTACCACCGCCAGCTCGCCGCCACCTATGGCGAGCCGCTCGACAGCCGCGGCCGGCCGCAGCGCCTGCTGGTGATCGGCATGGGCAAGCTCGGCGGGCGCGAGCTGAACGTTTCCTCCGACGTCGATTACATCTTCGTCTATCCCGAGGAAGGCGACACCGCCGGCCCGAAGTCGATCGAAAACTACGATTTCTTCACCCGTCTGGGCAAGCGCGTGATCCAGGCGCTTGGCGACATCACCGCCGACGGCCAGGTCTTCCGCGTCGACATGCGGCTGCGCCCGAACGGCGATTCCGGCCCGCTGGTCTGCTCGCTAGACTCGCTGGAAAACTACTTCATCACCCAGGGTCGCGAGTGGGAACGCTACGCCTGGATCAAGGGGCGGACGATGAACGCCGGCATCAACCTGCAGCCGGAATGGGTCGAAGCGATGCAGAAGATCGCCCGCCCCTTCGTCTTCCGCAAGTACCTCGACTTCGGCGCGATCAACGCAATGCGCGACCTGCACGCGCAGATCCGCCGCGAGGTCGCGCGCAAGGACATGGTCGACCACATCAAGCTCGGCCCCGGCGGCATCCGCGAAATCGAGTTCATGGCCCAGGTGTTCCAGCTGATCCGCGGCGGCCGCGACCCCGGCCTGCAAATCCGGCCGACCCTGCAGGTGCTCAAGCTGCTGGTCGGGCGCCAGCTGATCCCGGCCGAGACCGAACAGGAATTACACGCCGCCTACGTCTTCCTGCGCCGCCTGGAACATCGACTGCAGTACGTGAACGACGCGCAGACACACATGCTGCCGAGCGATCCGGACGAGCGCCAGAAGATCGCGGCGAGCATGGATTTCGCCGACTGGCCGGCGCTGCTCGCCGTACTCGACGATCACCGGCAGAAGGTCAGCCGCCACTTCGAAGCGGTCTTCTCCGACCCGGAAGCCGGCGACCACCCGCTGACCGGCCTCTGGCTCGGCCAGCTCGACGACGACACCGCGCTCGAAGCCTTCGGCAACCTCGGCTTCCGCCGGCCGGCCGACGCCATTGCCCGCCTCGGCGACCTGCGCAGCTCCAGCCGCTACCAGCAACTGCCGGCGAGCAACCGGCAGCGCCTCGACGCCGTCGGCCCGCGCCTGATCGAAGCTGCCGGCCAGACGCCCGACCCGGACACGACGCTGGTCCGCGGCATCGCCCTGCTCGAAGGCATCGCCCGCCGCGGCGCCTACCTGGCGCTACTGCAACAATATCCGCTGGCCCTGAAGCGCGTCGCCGACATGGTCGGCGCCTCGACCTGGGCGAGCGACTACCTGAACCGTCACCCGCTGCTCCTCGACGAACTGCTCGATCCCCGGCTCTACGAAATCGCCACCGACTGGGCCGCTTTCCGCGACCTGCTGCAACGCAATCTGGCCGACCACCGCGACGACACCGAACGCGAGATGGACATCCTGCGCGAGATGCACCACGGCCAGGTGTTTCGCCTGCTGGCCCAGGACCTGGCCGGCCTGCAGACCATCGAAAAGCTGTCCGACCACCTCACCGAACTGGCCGACAGCATCGTCCAGGAAACCCTGCCGCTGGTTTGGACCAAGATCAAGAAACGCCACCGCGAAACGCCGCGCTTCGCCGTCATCGGCTACGGCAAGATGGGCGGCAAGGAACTCGGCTACGCCTCCGACCTCGACCTCGTCTACCTCTACGACGATGACGACCAGGACGCGCAGGAGAACTACACCCGCCTGGCCCAGCGCCTGAACACCTGGCTGTCGAGCCAGACGCCGGCCGGCATCCTGTTCGAGACCGACCTGCGCCTGCGTCCGAACGGCGACGCCGGGCTGCTCGCGGTGACCGTCGACGCCTTCCGCGACTACCAGCTCAAGCACGCCTGGACCTGGGAACACCAGGCGCTGACCCGGGCGCGTTTCTGCGCCGGCGATAGCGAAGTGGGCGCTCGCTTCGAGAGCATCCGTTGCGAAATCCTGCGCCAGCCGCGCGATCTCGACAAGCTGCGCGACGAGGTCGTCGCCATGCGCCAGAAGATGTACGACGCGCACGCCTCGAACAGCGATGAAATGTTCGGCCTCAAGCACGACCCAGGCGGCATCATCGACGTCGAGTTCATCGTCCAGTACCTGGTGCTCGGGCACGCCCACCGGCACTGCGAACTGACCGGCAACCTGGGCAACATCGCGCTGCTGCGCATTGCCGGCGAGCTGGGCCTGATCGATCCGGCGCAGGCGCTGGCTGCCGGCAATGCCTACCGCGAATACCGCCGCCTGCAGCACGCCCGCCGCCTGTCGGCAACACCGAAGGCACCGGTGCCGCGCGAACAGGTGGAAAAGCACATTGCTGCCGTCGCTGCCCTGTGGCAGACGGTGTTTGGCGCCAGCCACGGTGCCGGATGAAAAACGGCGGCCCGTGGCCGCCGTTTGGGGAGAAGCTGTTCAGCGATCGGTATCGGGCGGCAAATTGCGGTAGCGATCCACGGCATCCCGCGCCTCGTCCCGCTTGCGCTGTTCGCGCCGATAGTCGCGATCACTGCGCGGCGGTGGCGGATCGGCCCGATAGTCGCGCCGCGTGCGACCCTCGTCGCGCGGGCGGGGCGGCGGCACCACATGTGGCGTACCGCCACGGTAGTCGCGGCCCGACTGCCCATCGTCACGGCCACGCGGCGACTGCCCTGGCCAATGACGGTCATCCCGACGGTCGTCCCGGCGGTCGAAACGCCGGTCATCGCGTCTGTCGTCACGCCGATCATCGAAATCGCGCCGCGGTGGCGGTACCACGTGCGGCGGCGGCACGACATGCGGCGGCGCCCCGCGGTGCGGCGGACCGGCCTCCCAGCGCCCCTCATGCATGCGCCAGCGACGTCCATCCTGGACCCAGCGCGGTTGCACCCAGACATGGCCCGGGCGCGGTTCAACCCAGCGTCCCGGTACCCAGACATGCTGCCGACCGCCCCAGGACCAGTAACCGCTGATCCAGACATGACCGGGATAAGGCGCGTATCCTGGGTACTCGACGCGCGGTGGCGGCGGTGCGGTGACGATCACATCGTCGTCGTAATAAGGATCGGCCGGCACCACGGCGCAAGCGCCGAGCAAACTGCCGAGCAGCGCGATCAGGATGAGCTTGCGCTTCATGTTCTACTCTCCGGTGTTGTTGTCATGATGTCATTAACGCACAGCACTTGCCGTTCGGGGACCGGATTAACAGTTGCTTACGATTGCTTGCACCAGCGCGCAAGCCCACGATGCAAAAGGCCGCCTGGCGGCGGCCCCGAGCTGATTTTTGGCGAGCACTCACTTGCGCAGCGCATCGCGGATTTCCCGCAGCAACACGACATCCTCCGCCGGCGCTGGCGGTTCGGCCGGCGCCGGCGCCGGCTCTTCCTTGCGCAAGCGGTTCATCTGCTTGACGATCATGAAGATGATGAAGGCGAGGATGACGAAATTGACCAGGATGGTGAAGAAGGAACCGTAGGCGAAGACCGGGATGCCAGCCTTCTTCAGTTCGGCCAGGGTGGCGAGATTCTGCGGATTGTCGCCGAGGACGACGAAGAGGTTGGAAAAATCGAGCTTGCCAACGACCATGCTGATCAACGGCATGATCAGGTCGCCGACCACCGAATCGACGATCTTGCCGAAGGCGGCGCCGATGATGACGCCGACCGCGAGATCCATCGCGTTGCCTTTGACGGCGAATTCCTTGAACTCCTGCAACATGCCCATGCGCTTCCCCTTTCCGGTGTGTTGTAAATACCCGGCGCATTATTCGGCGGCACGCCGGGCGCGGTCAAGGCGCTTTGCAATTTTTCATCTTCCTGGGGAAAACGCCCGCTGCAGCCTCTCCGCCGCCGCGGCCAGGGTTTCCTCGCGCTTGGCGAAGCAGAAACGCACCACCTTGTCGTCGCGCCCGTCCGGCTCGAATACCGAAACCGGAATCACGGCGACGCCGACCTCGCGCGTCAGCCATTCGGCGAAGGCGGTGTCGGGCAGGTCGGAAATGCGCTCGTAGCGCGCCAGCTGGAAATAGGTGCCGCGGCAGGGCAGCAATTCGAACGGCGTCGCCGCCAGCAATTGCCGGAAGGCATCGCGCTTTTCCTGATAGAAGGCGGCGAGGCCGAGATGGCGCGCGGCGTCCTGCATGTAGTCGGCAATCGCCAGTTGCGACGGCCCGTGCACGGTGAACACGTTGAACTGGTGCACCTTGCGGAACTCCGCCATCAGCGCTGCCGGGCCGACCACGTAGCCGATTTTCCAGCCGGTGATGTGATAGGTCTTGCCGAAGCTGGAGACGACGATGCTGCGCGCCGCCAGTTCGGCATGGCCGCAGAGGCTGGCATGCGCCTCGCCATCGAACACGATGTGCTCGTAGACTTCGTCGGACAAGACGACGACCTCAGTGCCCCGAATAACGCTCGCCAGCGCGTCGAGGTCGGCGGCGGAAAGCAGCGCGCCGGTCGGATTGTGCGGCGAGTTGATGACGATCATCCGCGTGCGCGGCGTGATCAGCGCCCGCACTTCATCCCAGTCAGGCGCGTAGTCGGGAAAGCGCAGATGGGCGTAGATTGCCTTGCCGCCAACCGTTTCGATGGCCGGCACGTAGCTGTCGTACACCGGGGCGAAGACGATCACCTCGTCGCCGGGCCGGACGAAGGCGGCAATCGCGGTAAAAATCGCCTGCGTCGCGCCGGCGGTGACGGTGATTTCATGCTCTATGTCGTAGGTCGCGCCGTACGACGACGCCACCTTGCCGGCGATCGCCGTGCGCAGTTCCGGCATGCCGGCCATCGGCGCGTACTGGTTGCGGCCGGCCCGCATATGGCGGTGCATCGCGTCGAACAGCGCATCCTCGGCCTGGAAATCGGGGAAGCCCTGCGCCAGATTGACGGCGCCGGTCTCGGCGGCGAGCCGCGACATGACGGTGAAGATCGTCGTTCCCATGGCCGGGAAGCGGGAGTCGATGCGGATCGGGGTTTCCATGCGCGGACGGGATGAAAGGCGGGCGGTCACTATGCCACAATGCCGACCCATGAACATCCACGGCATCCCCACCCGCACCCTGCGTGCCGACTCCGCTCGGCGCGCCATCGAAATCATCGACCAGACCCGCCTGCCGCACGCGCTGCACTGGGTTGGCGTCGGTACGCTGGACGAAGCGGCGCACGCGATCCGCGCCATGCAGGTGCGCGGCGCGCCGCTGATCGGCGCCACCGCCGCCTACGGCCTGGCCATCGCGCTCAATGACGAGGCCGGCGACACCCGCCTGGACGAAGCGATTGCCATCCTCGGCGCCACCCGGCCGACCGCGGTCAACCTGCACTGGGCACTGGCCCGCCTCGACAAGGTCCTGCGCCCCCTGCCGCCGGCACAACGGGGCAGCGCCGCCTGGGCAGAAGCAGCGGCGATCGCCGAGGAAGACGTCGCGCAGAACGCAGCAATCGGCCAGCACGGGCTGGAGCTGCTACGCCGCCTGCCACGCCGCGACAGCCGCGTGCTCAACGTGATGACCCACTGCAACGCCGGCTGGCTCGCCACCGTGGACTGGGGCACCGCGCTCGCCCCAGTCTATGCCGCGCACGACGCCGGCCTGCCGGTGCATGTCTGGGTTTCCGAAACCCGGCCGCGCAACCAGGGTCTGCTCACCGCCTGGGAACTCGCCCAGCACGGCGTACCGCACACCCTGCTCGCCGACAACGCGGCCGGCCTCCTCATGTGCAGCGGCCAAGTCGACGCAGTGATCGTCGGCGCCGACCGCATCGCCGCCAACGGCGACGTCGCCAACAAGGTCGGCACCTACCTGAAGGCGCTGGCCTGCGCCGACAACGACATTCCCTTCTACGTCGCCGCGCCGCGCTCGACGCTCGATTTCGCCTGCGCCGACGGCGCGGCGATCCCGATCGAGGAACGCGACGGCGACGAATTCCGCCTCGTACACGGCACCGATTCCCGCGGCACGCCGGCCGCCGTGCGCCAGCTCCCGGCCGACGAAGCCGTCGCCAACCCGGCCTTCGACGTCACCCCGGCCCGCCTGGTCGCCGCCATCATCACCGAACGCGGCGCCTGCCCGGCCAGCCGCGCCGGCCTGCTCGATCTCTACCCGGAAGAAACGGCATGAGCGAATTGCGCGACAAGCTGATCGCCGCCGCCCGCGCCATGCGCCCGGCCGGCCTCAACCGCGGCACCGCCGGCAACCTCAGCGTGCGCTGCGGCGACGGCTTCCTGATCACGCCGACCGGCATGCCCTACGACGCGCTGGAAGCCGACGACATCCCGCTCATGGCGATCGACGATAGCGCCGACGGCAGCTTCAGCGGCCACCGCAAGCCGTCGTCGGAATGGCGCTTCCACCGCGACCTCTACGCCAGCCGCCCGGAAGTCGGCGCCGTCCTGCACGCCCACTCGCCGTTCGCCGTCACGCTGGCCTGTCTGCGCCGCGCCATCCCCCCCTTCCACTACATGATCGCCCGCTTCGGCGGCGATACCGTGCGCTGCGCCGACTACGCGCTGTTCGGCACGCCGGCGCTGTCGGCGGCGGCGCTTGCCGCCATGGCCGGCCGGCGCGGCTGCCTGCTCGCCAACCACGGCCTGCTCGTCGCCGGCCGCGACCTCGACGAAGCCTTCGCCCTCGCCGTCGAACTCGAAGAACTCTGCGAACAATACTGGCGCGCCTGCCAGCTCGGCGAACCGGTGCTGCTCGACGCGGTCGACATGGCAGCAGTGATGGATAAATTCAGCACCTACGGACAACAATGAACGCACACCTCGACCTCTCGCGCTGGGAACAGACGCACAACTACGGCGCCGGCAACGCGCGCGCCGAAACCGGCACCCGCTGGGTACTCTGGCTGACCTTGATCACGATGGTCGTCGAGATCGCCGCCGGCTGGTGGTTCAACTCGATGGCGCTGCTCGCCGACGGCTGGCACATGAGTTCGCACGCGCTCGCCATCGGCCTCGCCAGCCTCGCCTACGCCGCCGCCCGCAAATACGCCAACGACCCCAGCTTCGCCTTCGGCACCTGGAAGATCGAAGTTCTCGCCGGCTACACCAGCGCCCTCTTCCTGCTCGGCGTCGCCGCGCTGATGGTCTGGGGCGGCATCGAACGCCTGATCGAACCGGCGCCGATCGCCTACGGCGAAGCCATGCTGGTCGCCGTCCTCGGCCTCGCCGTCAACCTCGGCAGCGCGGCGATCCTGCTGCGCGCCGGCGGCCACGACCATCACGGTCATGAACATGGGCACGGCCATGACCACGGGCACGATCATCACCACGGCCACGACGACCTCAACCTCAAGGCCGCCTACATCCACGTCCTCACCGACGCGCTGACCTCGGTCCTCGCGATCGCTGCCCTCGCCGGCGGCTGGTTGTGGGGCTGGAACTGGCTCGACCCCGCCTGCGCCATGGTCGGCGCCGTGCTCGTCGCGCTGTGGGCGAAGAACCTGCTGCGCGACACCAGCCGCGTCCTGCTCGACCGCGAGATGGACCACCCGGTGGTCGAGGAAATCCGCGAAGTCATCGGCGAACTGCCACCCGGCACGCAGATCACCGACCTCCACGTCTGGCGCGTCGGCAACGGCGCCTACGCCTGTGCCATCTCGCTGCTCACCCACGACAGCGCGCTGACCCCGCTCGCCATCCGCCAGGCCCTCGCCATCCACGAGGAAATCGCTCACGTCACGGTGGAGATACACCGCTGCGACGAATGTTCCCCCGGCGCGGCGCTCTCCGGGCAGTGATGCCGATCCGGCGGCGAGGTGGCGGGTTTCTGTTCCAGTAGACGCGCTGTTTTCCGCCGGTGACCGGCGGGCGGCTTTGCGGCTTTGGCTTCTGAAGCGCCGGGTTCCGCGCCTGACGCGCGGGCGTACTTTTTCTTGTTTGGCCAAGAAAAAGTAGCCAAAAAGAAAGCCACCCCCAGGTCGGCGCCGGGCTACGCCCGGTCCCTTCCGCTACTCGACGGTCCGGGCGGCTGGCTAAACTCGGCCCTGCGGGCCTCAAACAACGCCAGCCGACTACCCCCGGCCCGCCTGCGTTGCTCAGCGCCTCCCAGGGGGACCCCGAAAACCAACCGGGCACGACCTCGCCCGGTCAATAATTAAAAGCGCGAATCACGGCAATGCCCTACGTTCAAGCTCTGGGGCGCTGCGCGGCTTTATCGCGCAGCTTCCGCTGAAGCGCAATATTCGGCATTTACTTAGCGACAGAAAGGAACGCCCTTATATACCCACCTGGTATGACGAAGATTTCCTCACCAGCTTTGCCGCTCACTTTGAAGCGAATGCCGGAGTCTTGATTTTTCTCCAGATACTCTCGCGTAACGTTCAATCCGAGATGCTCCTCCTTAGAACAGCCGTAGCGACTGCATGAGCCGACATCTCGGGAAATTTGTGTGGTGTTTAGGCTGTTGCCGTTTGAATCATATGCGGAATGGTAAAAGCGCCAATCGCCGTTGTAATAGTCCATAACGTAGATTTGATAAGAGATACTTCCAGTCGCATCAGTCTTCCATGCGCGGATGAACACTTGGTCAAGAATGTCGGGCGAAGCATTCGGCCCCTTATAGTTTGTGACTTTCTTGAAGTCGTCCCGGTTGATGCTGATCGCACCTGATACTGCTTGTGGGTCGCTAATGTTGAGCCTTGGTGCAGTGGCCACACAAGCAGATAGCGTAAATGCGGTTGCTACCACAGAAATAATTCTTCTAACTTTCATCTGATTCCCCTTGTTGAGCGTGAATGCCGAACGTAATACTAACCGGCGCTACGCGGTTTTAACGCGCAGCCTCCAGCAAACGAAGTGAGCGATGTTGAGTTCCATGTTACGAGCCTCGTGGGACAACTACCGCTAACAGCTTTCTAATTTCAGACAAGCACTTTTCTTTTGCACCACGGAATACCGGAACTAAAGTTGAAGACCGCTCGTCCTTTAGTGAATCACTCAATATTTCACGACCAACCCGCATCGCCTCTAACGCAAACGCATCTAATTCTTCAGGTATTAATGCTCGATTTTCGTGGTAGTAAATCTTGTAGGCATCCAACTTTTCTTGATATTCGTTCCATGCTGCGACCCCCACGATTCCAGAATTAATCTCAGCCTCAAGATTAAGCAATAGCTCATATAACCTCATAAGAACATCTGCTTGCTTCGCAAAAATTCCACCGTATGAAATTTGTAATCTAGTGCGCTCTATCTCAAGAGTGGACTTGAAGTCCTCAATCTGTTTCGAGGCATCAGCTTGGAGCTTAGATTTGAATAACTCCACATCTTTATTTAGGAAGTGAACCACGATTGATTTAGATAAAAAACCAACCACCCCGAGGACAATCGTTTGTGCAGCCAATGCAGTTAAAAAAGTGTTTATGTCCATAAATTCCTCCTTGGCTCATAACGAAGCTGTAGAAAAATTCTCTTCATGCCGGGATCGTGCCGTGAACCATATGGAATATCAAGGTTCCAATGCGCAACGGGTTTGGGGAGCAGCAGCATGGCGCGCTATAAGTGGATCGACACCAGCCCCCGCTTCCTGGCGGTGGATCTGGCGAAGCAGTTGTTGCCGGGCAGTTTCGAGCATGCGGTGCATCATCTGTTCGAACATGAAATCGACCTCGGCGGCTTTGAGCTGCGGCCGACAAAACGAACACCGGAAAAACTGCGTTCGGTGTACCGGGCCCCTTGGGAGGTGCCGAGCAACGCAGGGTTGGCGGGGGGTGTCGGCTCGCGTTGTTTGAGGCCCGCAGGGCCGAGTTTAGCGAGACGCCCGCCGGCCCGAGTAGCGCAGGGGACCCCGCGTAGCGGGGCGCCGACCTAGGGGTGGCCTTCTTTTTGGCTACTTTTTCTTGGCCAAACAAGAAAAAGTACGCCCGCCGGTCAACGGCGGAACCCAGCGGTTCAGCACCCCCAAAAACACACCAAAGAACGCGCGCCCCGCTCAATCCCCAGCAAGAAATATCTCGATCCGCTCCTTGCCCTTGCCGATGTTGTTGCGCTTGAGCCGCAGCGGCCCGACCTCGCCGGTCGAGCGGACATGGGTCCCGCCGCAGGCAACCCGCGAAAAGCCGGCAATTTCCCAGTAGCGCCGCTCGTTTTCGATGTCTTCGAAAGCGGTGCGGATCGGCAGGTCGGCGGCAATGATCTGGTTGGCGCTGGCCGCCAGTTCCGGCAGCAGCGGGGCAATGCTCTCCGGCCAGCGGAAATCGATCCGCGCCTTGTCGGCGGCGATATGCGCGCCGACCTTGAGCGCCCCGGGCAAGGCCCGGCCGGCGAGTTCGAGGACCAGTTCGGCGGCGAAGTGGAGGCGCATCAGGCGGTAACGGCGTGCCCAGTCGATCGCCACCTCGACCGGCTGGCCGGGCTGCAAGCCGTGCCCGGCAGCCAGGCGATAGCGGAGGCGCTGGCCTTCCTTGCTCGCTTCGACGACGGCGACGCCGCCGATGCTCCCGTGATCGCTTTCCTGGCCGCCGGAAAAGGCGAAGAAGATCGTTGACGCCAGTTCGACCGTGTCGCCATCGACCGCCGTCACCACCGTCCGGTGCGTGCTGGCGTAAGGGTCTTCCCAGAAGGCTTTGTGGGTCATGCGTGGAGAATATCGGTGTTCATCGGTCAAGTGGCGGGCGGTAGTCGCGCAGCACCGCGCGATTCTCCGCCAGGCCGGCGAAACGGCGCAAGCGCCGTGCATCCGGCGGGCGGATCGACTAAGCTTCGCACTTTGCGCAGACGCGCGCGAGGGGAAAAGCATGCCGGTGATCGAAGTCCGCCATCCTTTGGTCAAACACAAGATCGGGCTGATGCGCGAAGGCGAGATCAGCACCAAGAAATTCCGCGAGCTGGCGGCCGAGCTGGCCCGCCTGCTGACTTACGAGGCCTGCCGCGATTTCGAGCTGGAGCAGGTGAGCATCGAAGGCTGGTGCGGCCCGGTCGAGATCGACCAGATCAAGGGCAAGAAGGTCACCGTGGTGCCCATCCTGCGCGCCGGCATCGGCATGCTGGACGGGGTGCTCGACCTGATTCCGAACGCCAAGGTCAGCGTCGTCGGCATTGCCCGCAACCATGAAACGCTGATGCCGGAGCCGTATTTCGAGCGCTTCGTCGGCCAGCTCGACGAGCGCCTGGCGATGATCATCGACCCGATGCTGGCCACCGGCGGTTCGCTGATCGCCACCATCGACATGCTGAAGCGCAAGGGCTGCAAGCAGATCAAGGCGCTGGTGCTGGTCGCCGCGCCGGAGGGCATCGCAGCGCTGAACGCGGCGCATCCCGAGGTGGAAATCTACACCGCCGCCATCGACAGCCACCTCAACGAACACGGCTACATCATCCCCGGCCTGGGCGACGCCGGCGACAAGATCTTCGGGACCAAGGAAGCATGAGCACGACACAAGATCCGGTCTGGCGGACCGCGCTTTCCGGGGCGCAAATCCTTTTCGTCGCCTTCGGCGCCACCGTGCTGGTGCCGCTGCTCACCGGCCTGAATCCGAGCCTGGCGCTGCTTGGCGCCGGTGTCGGCACGCTGATTTTCCAGATCTGCACGAAACGCCAGGTGCCGATCTACCTTGGCTCCAGCTTCGCCTTCATCGCGCCGGTGATCTATTCGGTACAGACCTGGGGCATGCCGGCGACGCTGGGCGCACTGGCCTCGGCCAGCTTCTTCTATTACGTCGCCGCCGGCCTGGTGAAATGGCGCGGCGTCGGGCTGATCCACAAGCTGCTGCCGCCGGTGGTGATTGGCCCGGTGGTCATGGTGATCGGTCTCGGTCTGGCCCAGGTCGCCGTCGGCATGGCGACCGGCAAGGCCGGCGACGCGCAGGTCGTTCCCTACGAAACAGCCATCGCCATCGCCGCCATCTCGCTGCTGGCAACGATGCTCACCGCCATCCGCGCCCGCGGCCTGCTGAAGCTGGTACCGATCCTGGTCGGCGTCGCCGTTGGCTACGTCGTCTCGCTCTTCCTCGGCATCGTCGATTTCTCGAAGGTGAACGAGGCGGCGTGGATCGCCATGCCGGCTTTCGGCACGCCCGAGTTCAACCTGGCGGCGATCCTCTTCATGATCCCGGTCGCCATCGCGCCGATCGTCGAGCACGTCGGCGGCATCCTCGCCATCGGCTCGGTCGCCGGCAAGGACTTCACCGAAAGCCCCGGCCTGCACCGCACCCTGCTCGGCGACGGGCTGGCGGTCAACGTCGTCGGCCTGTTCGGCGGCCCGCCGGTGACCACTTACGGCGAAGTCACCGGCGCCGTCATGCTGACCAAGAACTACAACCCGGTGGTGATGACCTGGGCCGCCTGCTTCGCCATCCTGATGGCTTTCGTCGGCAAGTTTGGTGCCCTGCTGCAGACCATCCCGCTGCCGGTGATGGGCGGCATCATGGTGCTGCTCTTCGGCTCGATCGCCGGCATCGGCCTGAAGACGCTGCTCGACGCCAAGGTGAACCTAAGCAGCGCGCGCAACCTGTGCATCGTCTCGGTAACGCTGGTCACCGGCATCGGCGGTCTCGGCGTCACCATCGGCAGCTTCTCGCTGCAGGGCATCAGCCTGTGCGGCGTGCTCGCCGTGCTGCTCAACCAGTTGCTCCCGGCCGAAGCGGAACAGCACTGAAAATAGGCGGATCGCCCGGCGATCCGCCCCCTTCCCGCATGACTTACGCCAGCGTGGACAACAGGCTGCTCGCCGTCGACTCGTCTGAACGGCCGTAGGCCTGCACCAACTGCATGATGCGCTGCATGACCTGGGTTTCGTCACTGGCCGTCTGCTGCGCCGTGCTGCTGCCCGACTGCTCTTCCTTGTAGGCCATGGCTTCCTTGAAGCTGACCTTGCCGTCGCCATCGGTATCGGCCGCTTCGAAATTGGAAACGATGTCGGAAATGAGTCCGGCGCGGGCGCTGTCGGAGTTGCCGATTTCCTCCAGTTGGGCTTCCAGTTCATCCTGGGTAAAACCGGCGTCGTTGGCCGGCGGCGGCGGCGGCGGCTGCAACGCCGCCGCCTGGGCCTGCGCGGTGGTATCGGTTTCGCCGGATTGCTCGTTCTTGTAGGCCATCGCCTCCTGGAAGCTGACCTTGCCGTCGCTGTCGGTATCGGCCGCCTCGAAATTGGAAACGATGTCGGAAATCAGGCTGGCGCGAGCGCTGTCGGAGTCGCCGATTTCTTCCAGTTGGGCCGTCAGCTCGTCCTCGGTAAAACCTTCGTCGTTCGGCGGCGGTGGCGGCATGCCACCGGCCATGCCCTGCGGCCCCTGGCCGGCCATGCCCTGCATGCGCATCTGGGTGAACTGGCTGTCCAGTTCCTGCTGCAACTGGCTCAAGGTACTGGAAAACTCGCTTTCGGTAACCTTGCCGTCGCTGTCGCCGTCGAGCACGGCAAAGACATCGGCGATGGTGCTTTCATCGCTTTCGCCGATGGCGCTGAAGGCCGAGGCAAAATCGCTCTTCTCGAGATAGCCCTGCCCCTTGCTGTCGAGGCGGGAGAATAACTGGCTCAAGGCCGTGGTGTTGCCAATACCGCTGATCATGATGCGCTCCTGGAAAACGGTTGATGAGATCGAAATGGCTTTCGACGCCTCCTGTAGTGCAATTTATCGGCCAACAGCGATCAAAATTGGCGACGAACCGGGTTAAAGCGGGTAAAAACTCGTCAAGAAAATCGTTTCAAACGCCAAACAGGCCCTGAAATCGCCGCCGGAAGGGGTAATTTCCAGCCAAAACCCGGCACCGGCAATAACTGCCGGCAGCGCGGCAAGCGCAGGTAAAAGGCTGTAAAAACAGCACCATGGCACGCTGCCTATGGCTATCATGCGGGCTCGAAACGAACTTCCGGAGCAAAAAATGGCAGCCGTGCTGCTCATCGACGACGACGTGGAACTGGCCGGCATGCTGGCCGACTACCTGCGCCGCGACGGCTTCACCGTGACGCTCGCCCACGATGGTGAAAGCGGCGTCCAGGCAGCGCTTTCCGGGCAGTTCGCGATCGCCGTGCTCGACGTGATGATGCCGGGCATCTCCGGCATCGAGGCGCTGCGCCGCATCCGCGCGGCGAGCCGGCTGCCGGTGCTGATGCTGACCGCGCGCGGCGACGACATGGACCGCATCGTCGGCCTCGAGCTCGGCGCCGACGACTACGTGCCCAAACCCTGCCTGCCGCGCGAGCTGGCAGCCCGGCTACGGGCAATCCTGCGCCGCGGCGCCCCCAGCACCGACCCGCAGGCGGAAATCGCGGTCGGCCCGCTCAGCCTGCAGCCGGCCCAGCGCCGGGCCTACTGGCGCGGTCAGGCGGTCGAACTGACCAGTACCGAATTCAACCTGCTCGAAGTCCTGGCGCGCCACGCCGGCCGAACCGTCGCCAAGGACGAACTGTCGCAGCAGGCACTGGGCCGGCCGCTGGCGCGTTACGACCGCAGCATTGACGTCCATCTGTCGAGCATCCGGCAGAAACTCGGCCCGCTCGACGACGGCCGCTCGCCGATCCAGACGGTATTCCGCCAGGGTTACCAGATGCTCGCCAGCTGACCATGGGCCGCCTGTTCTGGAAGTTTTTCCTGATCGTCTGGCTCGCCCAACTGGCCGCGGTGCTCGCCACCGGCGCAATTTTCTGGGCGGAACGGCGCAACATGGAAGCGCGCTTCGCCGAACGGCTGGCGCCACCCGCTCCGCCACCGGGCGAATTCGCCCCTCCCGGCGAGCCACCGCCCTTCGCCCGGCCGGGCGATGCGCCACCGCCCTTCCCCGACCCGCGCAAGCCGCGCGTCCCCTGGCTGCACATCATCAGTGGCCTGCTCGCCAGCCTCGCTTCGGCTGCCGGCATCGCCTGGTACGTGGCACGCCCGGTACGGCGCCTGAAACGGGCTTTCGCCGCCGCCAGCGAAGGCGACCTCAGCTTGCGCATCGGCCCGGCGATGGGTCGACGGCGCGACGAACTGGCCGACCTCGGCCGCGATTTCGACCGCATGAGCGAGCGCCTGCACAAGCTGCTCGACGCCCAGACCCGGCTGCTGCACGACGTCTCGCACGAGCTGCGCTCGCCGCTGGCGCGGCTGCACGCGGCGATCGGCCTGGCCCGCCAGGAGCCCGAGCGCTTCGAAGAAACGATGCAGCGTCTGGAACGCGAAGGCGAGCGGATGAACCTGCTGGTCGGCGAACTGCTCACGCTGTCCCGCCTCGAAGCCGGCGTTCACGGCAAGGTCGAGGTGTTCGAACTCGACGAACTGATCGCCGAATTGATCGAGGACGCCCGCCTGGAAGCGGCAGCGCGGCACCAGATCGTCGATCTCGAGGAATGCCGCGGCCTGCGCGTGCACGCCAATCCGGAGCTGCTGCACCGGGCACTCGAGAACGTCGTGCGCAACGCACTGAAGCACGCCCCGGACGGCGGCACGATCCGCATCGTCAGCCGCAGGATCGATGAGCTGCGCTGCCGGATCAGCGTCTTCGACCCCGGCCCCGGCGTTCCGGAGGATGAACTGCCCTATATCTTCGAGCCCTTCCGCCGCACCCGCAACGCCGTCGGCAACGGGCACGGCCTGGGGCTGGCGATCGCCCGCCGGGTGATGAGTTCGATCGGCGGCACGATCAACGCCGCCAATCTCGCCGGCGGCGGCTTCCGCGTCGACCTGGAACTGCCGCTCGCCAGCTGACGCGACTCAGCGCACGAAGCGGCGGCTTTCCCGGGTCACTTCGTCGAGCAGCGGCGTGGCGCCGGCGACGATGCTGTCGCGCGCCCCGCGCTCGACCGGGTTGTCGTTCTCGTCAAACACGCTGTAGCGGAAGTAATCGCTGCCGGTGAAGGGGAAGGTGATCTTGTGCTGGCCGTCGTCGATGCCCATGTAGTTGTACTCACCGAAGACGAAGTAAGGAAGTTCGCGATCGAGCGGCTCGGCCGAGCTGTAGCTGCGCGCCGGCTGGTCAACACCGAGCGCGGCAAGCAGCGTCGGCGCCACCTGCAGGTGCGAGGTGCGATGCGTCACCACGGCCGGCGCAACGCCGGGACGCCAGAGCACCAGCGGCACCCGGACCTGCTCCTCGGGGAAAGTGTTGCCGTGACCGTGGCCCCAACGCCCCTTTTCCATGAATTCCTCGCCGTGATCGCCGGTGAACAGCAGCACCGTCTTTTCGAGCATGCCGGTCTTCTCGAGGTGTTCGAGCAGACGGCCGACCTGGGCGTCGATGTGGTGGGCGGCGTTGATGTAGCGGTTGTGGATGCCACCGATGTTGTTGCGCAGATCGAGGTCGATGTAGTTCATGTCGCGCAGGTAATCGCTGCGCAGCGCCTGATCCTCGGGAAAATTGTAGGGCGCGTGCGTGGACTCGAAGAACATGAAGCCGAAGAAGGGACGGCGCGGATCGCGCTGATCGATCTTGCGGGACAGGTCGTCGATGTTGCGGATGTCGCGCTGCCAGGGTTCGCCGGTCCTGATTTCCTGCAGGTTGGCTTCCGGCACACCGGAAAACACCGTGTGACGCAGTTCCGGGTAATCGAAGCTCTGGCTGGTATGGGCGGCGATCTGGTAATCGTGCTCGCGCAGCACGTTCATCAGGACCGGCGCCGTGCGCTGCTTCTCGAAGCTGTACCAGTAGGGCGCATAGACCCCGTAAAACAGCGAGAAGAGGCCCATCCGGGTGCGGTTGCCGCCGCTGTAGTGGTTTTCGTAGCGGGTCGCGCGCTGCGAGAATTTCCACAGATTGGGGGTGATTTCCGGGTCAAGCAGATCCCAGCGGAAGGATTCGGCGACCAGGACAATGACGTTGGTCGGCTTCAGGTGGCTGCTGTCGATGGCAGTGCCCGGATAGACCACGTCGCCGCCGGCCAGGCGCAGCGACTGCAAGGCACGGCGTTCGACGCCGAGCTTCTGGAACAGCGTCTTGCTGCTGGTACGCATATGGAAGGGAATCGCGTCGGCTGCCGCCAGCAGTTCTTCCTGACCGGTATGGACGCTGTAGGCAAAGACCACTTCCTCAGTGGCCAGCAGACCACCGAGGACGAAGCCGGCGATCACCGCCGGGCGTGCCGGAAACTGCCAGCCGAGCTGACGGTAACGGTGCAGGCCCCACATCGCCGCCAGGTTGGCGAGAACGATGGCGCTCACCTGGATCGCCACCGTCACC
Source organism: Azonexus sp. (assembly GCF_041909095.1). Classification (GTDB taxonomy): domain Bacteria; phylum Pseudomonadota; class Gammaproteobacteria; order Burkholderiales; family Rhodocyclaceae; genus Azonexus. The sequence continues at coordinate 70,663 of NZ_JAYREB010000001.1, forward strand.
TCGGTGGACGCCGTCGCGCCGAGCGCGGCGACGCCGCCCGGCGTCGTCAGCAGGTTCCAGACGAAACCGTTGAAGTGATACTGGTAGAGCGCATACAAGCGGTAGTCGGCGTACATCGCCAGCAGCACCAGGCTGCCACCGACGACCGCGGCACCGGCCAGCAGCGGCTGGCGATAAGCCAGGCGGCGCGGCAGCAACGACAGCAGCAGACAGGGCAAGGCGGCAAGCGCCAGGTAGAGACCGGCGTAGGCGGCGCTGGCGGCGAGCGCGAAGCCCCAGGCGGCACCGCCGCGAATCGTCACTTGCGGCCAGAACAGCGCCACCATGCAGAACAGCGCAACATAGAGCAGCGCGAAATAACGGCGCAACACGCCGGCGACTTCAAGAGCGGACATCAATACCTCGTCACGGCGCCGAAAAATCCCTGACCTTGCCCCCGGCGCCGGAGGAGCAGGCCATGAACTTGGCAGGAAACCGGCTCAGGCCAGTTTGCGCAGCGTGTACACCCGCCACATCGCGTAGCCGGGCAGAAAATCGTGATGGCCGAGAATTGAGAAGCCGGCAGCGGCGAACTCGCCCTCGATCGTTGCCACCGGCACCACGAAGCGGTTGCGGTTGGCGTTGCCGCCGCGCGCCGCACGCTTCGCCTCGAGCTGGCGGCGGCGCCAGGCCTTGACGTTGCCATCGACCCACAGCGAGACGATCACCGTGTCGCGGGCGACGCGATGGAATTCGCGCAGCATCGCCAGCCGGTGCTCCGGCTCGGCGATGTGGTGCAGCAGGCGCATGCAGAAGATGCAATCGACGGCACTGTCATCGAGATCGATGGCGAAGGCCGAAGTGCGGAAGGTGTGAACGCGGCCGGCGATTTCCGGCGGCTGCTGGCGGCGCGCCACCTCGAGCATGTGCGGCGAGTTGTCGGCGGCGAGGATGACCCGGTTCGGACGTTCGCCGAGCAATGACCAGAAGCGGCCAGCACCGCAGGGCAGGTCGAGCACCAGGCCGGGGTCGCCGGCCAGTTGCAGGGCAGCCCGGGCGAGCTGGCGGTCGCGCCAGTCGGACAGGCGGCGGGCGAAGCCGGCACGGTGCTTGTGGAAATACTGCAGCGCATGCGCGCCGTCGTACTTGCTGGAAAACTCGAGTTCGATCGGGGGAGTCTGGTTCATTGTCGCGCACCACGTTGATGATGGCGCCAACGATAGGCGGCGGCCCGTCAAGCCGCCGTCAAAAGCCCGTCAAAAAAACGTCAAATCAGCCACCCAGGCGGACGACGAAACAGCTGCCGCCACCGTCCAGGTTGAGCGCTTCGATCTGCCAGCCCTGCTGCTCGCAGATCCGGCGGACCAGCGACAGACCGAGGCCGAGCCCTTCGCCGCGCGCCCTGCTGCCCCGAACGAAGGGCTGGAACAGCTGCTCCCGCTCGGCCGGCGCGATGCCCGGCCCGGTGTCCTCGACGCGAAAACCATCGCTGGCGAGGACCAGGCGGATCTCGCCGGTTTCCGTGTAGTGCGCGGCGTTGCGCAGCAGGTTGCCCATCACCACGCGCAGCAGCGTCGGGTGCCACAGCCCGGGCAACTCGCCCTCGCTGCGGCGAACAAACGTCAGACCGCGGGCGGCGATGTCGTCGGCCCAGAGCTGGCTCTGTTCGTCGGCCATTGCCGCCAGGCTGATGCCCTCGCCGGGCGCCAGTTGCGCCCCCTGGGCGCGCGCCAGTTCAAGGAAAACCTCGATCAGCGACAGCATTTCCGCTGCCGCCCGGGCAATCCGCTCGACCTGGCGGCGGCTGCGCTCGGACAAATCGCCGCGCAGCAGCAACTCGGCCGAAGTGCCGACAATCATCAGCGGCGTGCGCAATTCGTGACTGACGTCGCTGGTGAACAGGCGCTCGCGGTCGATCGCTACCCGCAACTGGCTGAAAGCAAGATCGAAGGCCATCGCCAGCTGGCCGAGTTCGTCGTCGCTGTAATCGGTGGCCAGCGGCGGCGCCAGCGCCACCATCTGGTCGCGCCCGCGCACCTGCCGGGCCAGACGGATCACCGGGTCGATCACCCGGCGCGCGGTCAGCCGGCCGATCAGCCAGGCCAGCGCGATGGCAAGCAGGAAGCCACCGACCACCACCTTGTACAGCACCTGCTCGCGTGCTTCGAAAGTATCCTGGTTGCGGGCGAGGATGAAACGATGCCCCTCGATGCTGGTCTCCAGCACATGCCAGGCGCCGTTTTCACTCACCAGTTCCTGATAACCCGGTTGCAGCCCGGCAAACGCCGCCGGCAGCGGCTGCGCCTTCAGCGTCGGCACGTAGAGCGCGCTGCCGCCGGTGAGGTCGGGAATCCGCCCTTCAGTCAGGTAGACCGTCTCGACCATTTCCATCTCTTGGCGCATCTCGTCGCCGATCAGGTCTTCCTCGACGACATGAACGACGGCGATGATCGCCCAGGCGTTGATGCCGGCGATCAGCGCCGTCAACAACATGAAGGAGAGCAGGATGCGGCGGGCGAGCGGTTGCCGGTCAGCCATGGGCATCTTCCCCGAGACGATAGCCGACGCCATGGACGGTATGCAGCAGTGGGTGCGGGAAGGGTTTGTCCACCGCCTGGCGCAGCAGGTGGAGATGGCTGCGCAGGCTGTCGCTGGCCGGCGGATCGTCGCCCCACAGCGCAGATTCCAGCGCCTCGCGGCGGACCACGCCGGGACTTTTGCGCATCAGCGTTTCGAGCAGCTTGAGGCAGGCCGGGTTGAGGCGCAGCGGCTGGCCGGCGCGGGTCGCCCGCCAGGTGTCGAGGTCGAGCACCAGGTCGGCGACCTGCAGGCGCTGGCTGGCGCCGCGCGTGCGGCGCAGGATCGCCTCGATACGCGCATCCAGCTCGGCCAGCGCGAAAGGCTTGACCAGATAGTCGTCGGCACCGCTGCGCAAACCCTGCAGACGGTCGTCGAGCGCATCGCGGGCGGTGAGCATGATCACCGGCACCTGGCAGCCCGCTTCGCGCAGGCTGCGACAGAGCTGGTAGCCGTCCATGCCGGGCAGCATGATGTCGAGGACAATCAGGTCGTAATGCCCGGTCAGCGCCAGATGCAGCCCGCCCGGCCCATTGCGCGCGCAATCGACGACATGGCCGGCGGCTTCGAGGTAGTCGATGATGTTGGCAAGGATGTCGGAATTGTCTTCGACGATCAGCAGACGCATGCGCTTGGAACTTCGGTTTGCAGAGAAGACCAGTATAGCGACTGAGGCTGAATCGCGCCTTAAGCGCCAGCAAGCGGCGGCGCGGGATTCTTGACGCTTTTTTGACAATCCGTTCACGTGCCATTGACGTTCCCCATCGCAGACTGCGCGCCGTCTCATACTCCGCGCACCGCCGATGTCCCTTTTTCGTCACGCCCAAGCCCGCTTCCTCGCTCTCATCCTCGCCAGCTGGTTGCTGGTTTTCCTGCTCGTGCGGGGCTTCCTGCTCGCCACCCATTTCACTGAGGCAGACGCCGGTTTCCTGGCCATCCTGCGCCTGTTCGCCGTCGGCACCGTCTATGACCTGGCTTTCCTGGTCTATGCCGCACTGCTCCCTGCGCTCTACCTGCTGCTCTGCCCGGAAAAGCTGTGGCGCGCGCGCTGGCACCGGACACTGCTGCTCGTCGCCACCGGCATCGGCTTCTTCGCCATGCTCTTCGTCGCCGCCGCCGAGTGGTTGTTCTGGGACGAATTCGGCGTCCGCTTCAACTTCATCGCGGTCGATTACCTGGTCTATTCGAAGGAGGTCGTCGACAACATCGTCGAGTCCTACCCGATCTATCGCCTGCTCGGCGTGCTGGCCATCGTTGCCGGCGTCGCCACGCTGGCGCTCAAGCGCCAGCTCGTCGCCAGTTTCGACGCGCCCTTGCTGCCGCGCCGTCAGGTACTGCTGGCCTTCGCCGGGCTGCTGCTGGTCGCCGGCCTCAACCTCGCCGTGGTCGGCCAGTCCTTCCCGCATGGCCAGGGCGGCAACGTTTACCAGCGCGAACTGGCGAGCAACGGTCCCTTCCAGTTCTTCGCCGCCTTCCGCAACAACGAACTCGACTACCGCCAGTTCTACGCCACCCTGCCCGACAACGAGGCCGGCGCCCTGCTGCGCGCCGAAGTCGCCGAGCCGAATGCCCGTTTCCTGGGCAGCGAGCCGCTCGACATCCGCCGCGCCATCGACAACCCGGGGCCGGAGCGCCGTCACAACATCGTCCTCGTCACCATCGAAAGCCTCAGCGCCAAATATCTCGGTAGCTTCGGCGACCAGCGCGGGCTGACCCCGAACCTCGACGTCCTGCGCGGCCAGAGCCTGTTCTTCAGCAATTTCCGGGCAACCGGCACGCGCACCGACCGCGGTCTGGAAGCGATCACCCTGTCGATGCCGCCCACCCCGGGCCGCTCCATCGTCAAGCGCCAGGGCCGCGAAAGCGGCTACGCCAGCCTCGGCCAGCAACTCACCGCGCGCGGCTACGACAGCGTCTTCGTCTATGGCGGACGCGGCTACTTCGACAACATGAACGCCTTCTTCAGCGGCAACGGTTACCGCATCGTCGACCAGAGCAGCGTCCCGGAGAGCGAGATGAGCTTCCAGAACGCCTGGGGCATGGCCGACGAGGACATCTACCGGCAGGCGCTGAAGATTGGCGACCAGGACCACGCCGCCGGCAAGCCCTTCTTCCTGCAGCTGATGACCACCTCCAACCACCGCCCCTACACCTACCCGGACGGCCGCATCGACATTCCCTCGGGTGACGGCCGCGAAGGCGCCGTCAAATACACCGACCACGCCATCGGCCAGTTCCTCGAACAGGCCCGCAGCAAGCCGTGGTTTGCCGACACCATTTTCGTCTTCGTCGCCGACCACACCGCCGGCAGCGCCGGCTACGAAGACCTGCCGGTGGCCAACTACCACATCCCCCTGTTCATCTACGCGCCGGGCTTGATCAAGCCACGCGAAATGACCGGGCTGGCCAGCCAGATCGACCTGGCGCCGACCCTGCTCGGCCTGCTCGGCATCGATTACGAATCCACCTTCTACGGCCGCAACCTGCTGCTCGACGCGCAGCACCCAGGCCGCTCGGTGATCGGCAACTACCAGCACCTCGGCCTCTTCGACGGCGTGGACCTCGCCATCCTCAGCCCACGCCGCGGCATGCGCCGGCACGACGACGCGCTCGGCGAAAGCCTGGAAAGACAAGTCAGCGCCGACGACCCGCTGCTCCGCCGCAATATCGCCTACTACCAGGGGGCGAGCCACGCCTTCCGTAATGGACTGCTGGGCTGGCACCCGCAGCGGGCGCAAAGCGATGACGCCAAGCGCTGACCCCGCGCCGTCCCGCCCCTTCGCCTTCGCGCTTTGGCTGGCGCTGCCGCTGGCGGCGATGGGGCTGTTGCTGGCCATTGACCCGGCACCGCTCGATTTCTGGATCAGCAGGCACTTTTATGTGCCGGGCAGCGGTTTCGTGGCGCGCGACAACTACTGGCTGGAAACCGTCCTGCACGACCGGGCGAAAACGGTGGTCATCGTTTTCGTGCTCGCCCTCGGCGTCGCCCTTGCCGCCAGCGCCCGCCTGACCGCCTTGCGCTCCTGGCGCGGCCCGCTCGCCTACGCGCTGCTGGCAATCACCCTTTCAACTGCAGTCGTGCCGCCGCTCAAGGTGGTCAGCGCCGTGCAGTGTCCTTGGGACCTCAGCCACTTCGGCGGCGGCGAGACTTTTTCACCCCTGCTGGCGGCCCGACCGCCGACCGAGCATCCCGGACGCTGCTGGCCGGCCGGCCACGCCTCAAGCGGTTTTTCCCTGATCGCGCTGTTCTTCGCGCTGCGCGACCGCCGGCCGCGGCTGGCCCGAGGCCTGCTGGCCGGCGCCCTCGCCTTCGGCAGTCTGCTTGCCGCCGGGCGCATGATGCAAGGCGCCCACTTCCTGTCGCACAACCTATGGACCCTGTTGCTCGACTGGAGCATCTGCCTGCTCGTCTATCGCTTCACCCTCTACCGCCCGGCCCGATTGCCGACCGCGCAGCGCAGGCGACGGGCAATCGGCATACCGGCAGGAACAAGCTGAGGGCGCTGGTTCAGCGCATCTGAAACGCTTCCTGATGAAAGCGCAGGCCTGCCCCTTGCAGCCCCTGGCGCAAGGCGGGTCCCTGACCGACGAAGACCCCTACGGCATCCGGGCATTTCAAGTCCGAGGCTGACTTCAACAATCGCTGAAACCATGTCCAGGAATGAAATTTTCCAAAATTTCACTAAACGTGCTACTTTCAGCAAATGCTGAAATCCGTCAAAAACCTGAAACCCGAGCTAGCCAGCGCTCACGAAGCGCTGCGCGCTTTGCTTGAGAAGATTCCGATCCTTCACATTGAAGGCATCGATGTCGGCGTCGCATCCGGCGACCGGGAACCCGACTGGATCGTCCGGCTGCGGGTGGACGGACAGGCGCACCAACTCGTCTGCGAAGTCAAATCGAACGGACAACCGCGGCATGCCCGCTCCGCGCTGCTGGAGTTGCGGAACTACATCGCGCACCGGGCGCCCCTGGCAACGCCAGTCTTCATCGCCCCCTACCTATCACCGGCGGTGAGGCAGTTGTGCGCAGAGAACGGCGTCAGCTTTCTCGACCTCGAAGGCAACGCCCGGATCACCTTCGGCGGGGTGTTCATCGAGCGTCAGGTGACGGACAAGCCGGTGGCCGCACAGCGCGAACTGAAGTCGCTGTTCCGGCCGAAATCCGCCCAGGTGCTGCGCGCCATGCTGCGCGAACCCGGCCGCGCGTGGCGGGTCAGCGAATTGTCCGAAATCGCCGGGGTCAGCCTCGGGCACGTCAGCAATGTGCGCACCGGTCTGATCGATCGCGAATGGGCGCGCGCGTCCGACGCAGGCCTGCTCCTTGCGGCGCCGGATGCGCTCCTGGACGCCTGGCGCGACAGCTACAGCGCGCCGCCGGGCGAACGCCTGCGCTTCTACACGCCGCTGCATGGCAGCGCCCTCGAAGACGCAGCGCGTAGCGCGCTGCGCGCCGACGATGGCCCCGGGCGCGCCGCTTTCGCCTCATTCTCGGCGGCGCAATGGCTTTCTCCTTACGGGCGCACCGGCACCAGCTACTTTTTCGCCGACGAGGAAGGGCTGCGCAAGCTCCAGGCCGCATTGGAACTGACGCCCGTCGCCAAAGGAGAAAACGTGGTCATCACCCTGCCGAAGGACCCGGGACTGCTTGCCGACACCGTCGAGCCGGCGCCAGGCGCGGTGTGCACGAGTCCGCTGCAAACCTACCTCGACCTATCGACTGCCGGCGAGCGCGGCGCCGAAGCCGCCGCGCACTTGCGTCAGGAACGACTTTCATGGTCCCGCTGACGCCACCCCGGGAGCCGCAGTCGGCTGCCGACTACGACGACCGCACGACAGCGGCCGTGAAATCCGTGCTGATCGAGATCGGCCAGATACTGGGCAGCTTCCGGGGCAAGTTCGCCATCATCGGCGGCGCGGTGCCCTGGCTGCTGCTGGCCAACGAAGACATGCCCCACGTCGGCACGCTCGACGTGGACGTCGGCCTGGACGCGGCAGCGCTCGGCGATGGCGAATACGCCACCCTGATCGGCGCGCTGCAAGGCCATGGCTATGTCCAGCGCGCGGGGCTGCGGCGTTTTCAACTGGTCCGCCGGGTTGCCGCCCGCGACGACGGCGAAGCGATTGACGTCGTGGTCGATTTCCTGATGCCGCGCGACGCGCAAATCATCAGGAACGATCCGCCCCTGATCAGCGATTTCGCCGTCCAACGCGCCGATGGTGCCGACCTGGCGATGCGCTTCTATCAACTGGTGGCAGTGGCCGGACCGATGCCGGACGGCGGATTGAACCGCGTGGAAATCGCGGTCTGCTCGATCCCCGCCCTGCTGGCGATGAAAGGCCATGCCCTGGCCGGCCGCTACAAGCAGAAGGACGCCTACGACATCTACTACTGCGTGCGCAACTACCCCAACGGGATCGCGGCGCTGGCACAGGAATGTCGTCCTCTGCTGGCGCACGCCAGCGGCGAACGCGGTTTCCGGCATATCGCCGACAAGTTCGACAGTTTCGAAGGATACGGCCCAAGCTGCGTGCGACGCTTCGTCGAAGACACGCAGGCGCTGGGCGATCGCACACCCGAACAATGGCAGCAGGACGCCTTCGGGCAGATCGACGCGCTGCTGCGGGCGATGGCACTGCGCGATTGAGTCAGGCCCGACTGGCTGCGACGCCCGCCCCCCGTCGCACCTGACTCGCGCAGCTCAGCGCATCTGAAACGCTTCCTGATGAAAGCGCAGGCCTGCCCCGTGCAGTCCCTGGCGCAGGGCCTGGCCGAGGCCGGCCGGGCCGCAGAACCAGACGTCGGCCTTGGTCTCGCCGCCGGCCAGCAGGCGGGTCGCGTCGAGCGTTTCGCCCTGCGCCGCACCGTGAATCTGGAGGCGGATACCGGGTAGTCCGGCGCACAGCGCTTGCAGCCGGTCGACCAGCGGGTCGTTGCTGCGGTCGCGGGTGCAGTAATGCAGTTCCGCCTGCACCGGTTCCGCCGCTTTGCGCTGCGCTTCCAGCCAGGCGAGGAAGGGCGTGACGCCGATGCCGCCGGCGACCCATAGCTGGCGCGCTTGCGCTCGCCGCCGGGCGAGGTCGAAGCGGCCGTAGGGGCCTTCGACGGTCAGCGGCGCGCCGACCGCCAGCGTCGCCCGCAGGCGCCGGGTGTAGTCGCCGAGCGCCTTGATGCAGAAATCGATGCTGCCGTCGCCGCGGTCGGCGCTGGCGATGGTGAAGGGATGCGGGCCTTCGCTTTCGTCGAAAGTGACCAGCGCGAACTGCCCGGCCCGGTGCCCGGGCCAGTCGGCGTCGAGCTGGCAGCGCACGCGCAGCAGGTCGCTGCCGAGCGGCTCGATTTCCGCCACCTTGCCGCTCACCCGGCGCTCCCGGCCGATGTTGGCGAGCAGGGCGCGCAGCGCGCCGTAGCAGCCGGCGGCGACCAGCGGCGCAAGCAGCAGGCCGAGCGGCTGCGTCCAGTAGTCGGGCGGTGCCAGCAGCACGGCGTGGAAGGCGAGCGCCAGGTAGATGACCGGCATCGCCCGGTGCAGGAAGCGCCACGGCCGATAGGGAAAACGCTGCCACAAGGTGAGCACGATCAGCGCGATGACGATGTAGAAGCCCCATTCGCCGAGGTCTTCGGCGAGATCGCGGAGGCGGTCGAGAACGTTGCCGAACTGTTCCTTGGGCACCCGCCCGCTGCGCCCGATCGACGATTTCAGGATGTCGTCGGACATTTCGACCAGCCAGTGCAGGATGGCGAAGCTGCCACCGAGGATGCCCGCCCACTTGTGCGTGCGGTAGACGCGGTCCATGCCGCCGAGCGGCGTTTCCAGCCAGACCGGCCGGCTCGCCAGGTAGGTGGCGAGCGACATCAGGCCGATGGCGAGGACGCCGCTCAGGTAGAGCAGTTCCTGGCGCGCCACCCACCAGGGGTGGGCGTCGCTCGGCACGGCGTTGTAGACGTCCCAGCCCCAGGCCAGGCCGAGGCCGGACAAGAGTGCGGCGAGCAGCAGTTTCATGGCTTGGCGCCTCCGGCCGGCGTTGCCGGCAGATCGTCGCGGCAGCGCCGCTTGTTGCATTCGCGGCCGTCGGCCGGCTGTACCACCCGCTCGCGCGGCACGCCTTCGGCGCGCCCGGCGCCGAGCGACTCGCCCGTGCGGCCGTCGAAGTAGAGCTTGCGCCGCTCGCCGTTGCGGTCGGTGACGCGCACCTCATAGCGCCCGTGCTCGCGCTCGATTTCCTCGACATTGCGGTAACCGGCCGCCTCCAGCCGGCTGACCAACGCCGGAATGGGCAACCAGCCGGCCTCGCCGCGTTCGTCGTGATGGCGTTCGCGGTGATTGTCGGCGAGCACGGCACCGACGGCGATGATGCCGCCCAGGGTCAGCGCCAGCACGAAGCGACGCGGGAATTTGCTGATCTGCATGATTTCTCCTTGCGAATTGACGGCCAAGCCGGTCAATCCTCGTAGTAGCCGAGTTCGGCATCGGCGTGGCAGGCCACGCAATTGGCCTTGGTCCGCACATCCTTGTGGCGCCATTCCCAATCCGGCACCTCGCGGTGCTCGCGCACCCACTTGGGCAGCTTGGTAATGCGCTGCGGCGCGCTGGCCGGATCGACACCGCGCATCAGCTTGGCACCGTAACGGCTACCGCCGGTGTCGGCAGCGTTGGCCACCAGGTAGGCAGTGATCTGCTTGGCGATGGCCGGGTCGACCGTGGCGTTGTCGCCAAAGTGACGGTCGAGCTCGCCCATCATCTTCTGCCACGATGCTGCCGGCAGCATCGCCGCCGGGAAGGCGAGGTGGCAGCTGCCGCACTCTTCCTTGACCACGGGGTCCTTGACCGGCGGGTAGTAGTGGCCGCCACCGGCCTGCGCGCTGCTATAGACCAGGGCGGAAAAGCCGAGCGCCAGTAGCGACAGGGCGAGCGGACGAATGGGAAGTTTCATGATTTTCTCCTGGGTCTCAACGACTGGCGACGAAGCTCAGCCAGTCGCCCTTTTCCTGGGCGGTACAGGCGCGCCCGAGAACTTCGTCGCAGTTGCGCTTGAACCATTTTTCGACCTTGGCCGGGTCGGCGTAACGTCCCGGCGACACCGACAGCGCCACCGGATCGATGCGCTTGCCGCTACGGGCCTGGCCGGCGGCACGCAGGTCCTTGCCGTGGCAGGTGGCGCAGGCTGGCGTATCGGGCTTGCCGAGGCCGAATTCGGTGAAATACAGCTTCTCGCCGCGGGCGGCGGAGAAACCGGAGAAGCCCGGCGTTTCCGCCTTGGCGGCGGTGGCGTAGCGGGCCAGCTGGTCTTCGAGGGCACCGGCACTGGCGGCGAGCGGCAGGGCGGCGACGATGAGCGAGAGGATGAGGCGGCGGGACATCTGGCATGACTCCTGATTCGGTGACGATGCAGCGCACTTTGCCGGATGCCGCCTGAATGAAAGCTGAAGGGCACATTCAGGCAGGATTCATCGCCCGGCGACGAGGATGAGCGCCATCACCCACCGGGAGCCTGTCATGTCCAAGCCTTTTCTCTTCCTGCTGCTATTCGTCAGCGTCGGCGCCACAGCCGGCGAAACCACCGCCCCCGGGGCAAGTGCCGACCCCTGCCCGGCCATCCGCGCCCGCATCGCCGCCCAGAGCGGCGTCCTCGCCCAACCTGACAGTGTCCTGCTCAAGGAAGTCGGCAGCCATCAGGAATGTGGTTTCACGCGCGCCGAGGTCTATCGCGCCGGCTTCGGCGAGCGGCCGCCGGCGCCGGCCGAACACCATTACCGGCGCTGGCACGACGACGATGACGACTGAACGGCGTTCAGGTGAGGTTCAGCTTGCCCCGCGTAAAACGATAGTCGGGGAATGAAGAAAGCCTGCATCCGCTCATGGCGGGCACGCCGCCCGCGTGACATCATTCTGATTGAGAAGGAGTGCATCATGTCCGAACGTAATTTCCGTACCGTCCTGTTGGCCGCCCTTTTGTGCCTCGCCGGCAGCATCGCCCAGGCCGCCGATCCGGCCACCGTGAACGCCGAACAATTGATGACGCAGCAAGAACGCGCCGAGCAACGCAACAAGATGCGTGCCGCCAAGACCGAAGAGGAACGCGCCGCAGTCCGCGCCGAGAACCATGTTCGCATGAGCGAACGCGCCGAGGCGCAAGGCAAGGTGCTGGTCCCGGTCAATCCGCAGGGGCCGCAGCAGGCTGGCGGTCGCCGCGGCCAGGGCCCCGGCGCCGGTCCGGGTGCCAGTCGCGCCACGGGTGGCGGACAAGGTCGCCAGTAAGTACTCATGCCAGCCGCCAGCCGCCGCGCCCTGCTCGGGCTTGCCCTCGCCCTGACGCTGATCGCGCCGGCCGTCGCCGACGGCCGCCAGGATCACGAGGTGGCAAGGCGGGCGCTGGCGGCCGGCGAAATCCTGCCGCTCGGCGCCGTCCTCGAACGGATCGGCCGCGAGCACCGTGGCGAAGTCCTTGAAGTCGAGCTCGAACACGAAGACGGGCAATGGATCTATGAAGTGAAGATGCTGCGCCGCGACGGTGGCGTCAACAAACTGATCGTCGACGCCCGCGACGGCAGGGTGCTTGAAATCAAGGGGCGCCACGGGCGCCGGGGAGGTCGTGACTGATGCGCATCCTGCTGGTCGAAGACGAGCCGACGCTGAATCTGCAGATCGGCCGCAGCCTGCGTGCCGACGGCCATGTCGTCGAAGTCGCCGTGAATGGCCGCGACGCGCTGCACCTGGGCGTCGAGGAAGATTTTGACGCGATCGTGCTCGACCTCGGCCTGCCGCTGCTCGACGGCATTTCGGTGCTCAAGCGCTGGCGCGCCAGCGGTCGCGGCATGCCGGTGCTGATCCTCACTGCGCGTGGCGACTGGCACGAGCGCGTCGCCGGCATCGACGCCGGTGCCGACGACTACCTGGTCAAGCCCTTCCACATGGAAGAGCTGGCCGCCCGCCTGCGCGCGCTGGTCCGCCGCGCCGCCGGCCAGGCTGCCAACGAACTGCGCTGCGGGCCGCTCACCCTCGACCTGCGCGGCGCCCGCGTCTGCCTAGACGGCCAGCCGCTGACGCTGACCAGCCACGAATTCCGCGTCCTCGCCTGCCTGATGCAGCGGCGCGGCCAGGCCGTCACCCGTGGCGAACTGTCCGAGCATGTCTATCCGCTCGACAGCGAACGCGATTCCAACACCATCGAGGTCTTCGTCGGTCGCCTGCGCAAGAAACTGCCGGCCGGCATGATTGAAACCCTGCGCGGCCTCGGCTACCGGATGAACGAACCGGCATGAACCGGCCCGGCGCTTCGCTGCGTTTCCGGCTGCTCGCCGGCACCCTGGCCTGGATGCTGGCCACCGTCGCCCTCGCCGGCTGGTGGCTGCAGGGCATGTTCGAGGAACACCTGGCCCGCCAGTTCCGCGCCGAGCTGACGATCCATCTCAACCAGTTGGCAGCCAATCTCGAACTGACCCCCGACGGCCAACCGACCCTCAGCCGGCCGCTCAGCGACCCGCGCCTCGAACGCCCCTACGCCGGCCTGTACTGGCAGGTCGACCGGATGCCGGAGGCTGGCGGTGACGGCAAGCGCGGCGAGTTGCGCTCGCGTTCCCTGTGGGACGCCGAACTGAGCGTCCCCGGCGACCAGCTCGCCGATGGCGAACGCCACGAACACCAGGTGAAGGGCCCCAAAGGCGAAACGCTGCGCATGATCGAACAGGTCCTGCAGCCGGCCGAGCGTCCGGAAATGGCCTTGCGCCTGATCGTTGCCGCCGACGCAGCCCTGCTCGTCGAGCCGGTCGAGCGCTTCCGCGGTCTGCTACTCGCCGCCCTTGCCCTGCTCGCCGGCGGCCTAGCCATCGCCGCGGTGATCCAGGTCCATGCCGGCCTGCGCCCACTCAAGCGCCTGCGCAACGAATTGACCCGGTTACGCGAGGGGGAACAGGCCAGCCTGGGCAGCGACCACCCGAGCGAAGTGCAACCGCTGGTCGATGAACTGAACTCGCTGCTGCAGCGCAATGCCGAATTCGTCGAACGTGCCCGCAGCCAGGCCGGCAATCTGGCGCATGCGGTAAAGACGCCGCTGGCGGTGATGGCCAACGCTGCCGCCGCCGAGACCGGCGAACTGGCCGAAGTGGTGCGCGCCCAGATTGGCGCCGCCCGTTCCCAGATCGACCACCACCTGGCCCGCGCCCGCGTCGCCGCGGCTGCCCAGGGCAAGGGACGGCGCTGCTCGGTCGGGCCGGTGATCGAAGGGCTGCTGCGGGCGATGCAGCATATCCACGCGGAACGGCAGGTCGATTTTTCGTTCGCTGCCGGCGGCAACCCGCAGTTTCGCGGCGAAGCGCAGGATCTCCAGGAGATGCTCGGCAACCTGCTCGACAATGCCGGCAAATGGGCCAGACACCGGGTCGAGGTGAGTTGCGGCAACGACGGCGAGACGCTGCGCATCGATATCGACGACGACGGTCCGGGCATCGCCGCCGCCGACCGGGCGCTGCTCCTGCAACGCGGCCAGCGCGGCGACGAACGGGTGCCCGGCAGCGGCCTCGGACTGTCCATCGTCGACGAACTGGCCGGCCTCTACGGCGGCCGCCTCGAACTGCTCGATTCGCCGCTCGGCGGCCTCAGGGCGCGCCTCAGCCTGGGCGCCGCGCGCTCGGTCGATTAATCGAACTTGCCGTCGTCGAGCCGGAACGGCAGTTTCGCGGTGACCTGGTCGAAACGCAGGATCTTCTTCCCCTTGTGTTCCTTGAGGAAGTCGGCGGCGTCTTCCGCCGTCGCCAGCGGCACGAACTCGTGCCCCATCGGCCCGTATACATCCGAGCCGATGACGTAGAGCGCCTGCCGGCCGTCGATCCGTTCCAGATTGTAGAAATCGGTGACGTGGATACCGGTGATCTCCTGCGCCCGGTGGCCGGGCGCATATTTGGGCAGGTCGAACAGGAATTTGAACATGTCCTTGGCGCCGTCGAAGAAATGGGCGTGCCCATCCTTCCAGACGACGACGGCAATCCAGTTCGGATATTTCGAAACCACCATGCCGCACACCGGGCAGAGGTCCATCTTGCCCGGCATCGGCACTTTCTGGGCGAAGCTGCTGCCCACCCAGAAAGCCGGTGCCAGCGCGATGAAACGGCGCCGGTTGATCATCCCTGCTTTTTCTCCATGGCGCGGCGGCGACGTTCGGCGCGGTTTTTGCGGATCATCATGACGTCGTCGGCCATGCCGAGATAGCTTTCACGTAGCGCGTCGTTGAAGTTGACCAGCGTACCGCCGTGCTTGGCCTGGAATTCCTTGGCGACATCGGCGGAAGCGAACGAATGTTTGCTCTTCTTGGTCATCGCGTGCTTGAGGTCGGCGCCAAGCAGATAGGTCAGCTTGTCGACCGGCAACAGCGGCCGCGGCTCGACGCTGGCGGCGAAGTCCGGACCCCAGATTTCCTTCGGTTCGCGGTCGATATTCAGGCTGAGGCTGAGCGCCAGACAGTGGATCGAGCAGACGCCGTCGGCCAGATCGTCGGAATACTGGACCAGCATGCGGGTCTTGTTGTGTTCCTTGCGGTCCATGCCGCAGTACGGGCACTTCTGATACTTCTCGATGTCGTTTTCGAGCGGGTTGGCATCAGCCGCCTTTTTCGGGATGAACTGGTTGGGCGTACCGTCGGTCTGGCAGCTTTCGGCTTGCGCCACCGAAGGCAGGGCGGCCGAGGCAAGGCCGGCCAGCGCGGACAGTTTGAGCATTTCACGACGTTTCATCTTGGCTCCTCAAAGGACGGTAAATAAGCTTTGCATGTTAATGGTCCGGCATGCGCGCAAGCTGCGACATATTGCCGCAGCCAGGAACTTTCAGGATTCGATCAGGATCAGCTTCGAGCTCACGACAAACCACGTGGCAAGCAGCGTGAATAGCAGGAAACCCAGCGCGCTGAGCCACGCCAGACGGGCCGACACCCGCGGCAACAGATCACGCAGGCTGGGCACGCCGGAAAAAAATTGCAGCACCCCGGCCGCCATGCCGGCAGCCGCGCCACCGAACAGCGGCAAATAGAGCGCGTAGCCGCGGTAGTCGTACTCCGGCTTGAGGATGCAGAACGGGCAGTGATGGTGCGGATGCTCGTAGATGTAGAGGGAGATGAAGGAAATCACCCCGGTCAGCGCGACGACGAATCCGGCGGCGGCAGCGATGCCGAGCCAGCCGCCGTCGAGCCGGCCGCGCCGGCGCCAGTGCAGCAGGCCGCTGGCGACGGCGACGCTCATCCCGACGTAGAACAGCCACAGCGCGGCGCGCGGCTCCAGACTGGAGACTTCGGCGGTAACGGTTTCAGCTTCCTCGGAAAACAGGCTGCCGCAGCAGGAAGTGATGACATTGGCGCGCAGGCCGGAAAAATAGCGGTACTGCAGCCACAGGTTGAGCGCCAGCAGCGGCAGCAGCAGGAGCAGCAGGCCGTACTTGGGGCGCACCAGCGGATAGTCGCGCGCCAGATTGTCGACATGGTTGATCGCCAGCCAGATCAGGGCGGCGAAAAAGACCAGCATCTGCACGATCAGTGCCGGGAAACCCCATTCGTTGACGTTGAGCGTACCGACCGCGCACATCGCGCCGACGAACATCACCGACAGCCGGTCGGCGTTGAAGACGAAGAGCAGCAGCGCGGCAAACTGGATCGCCATGACGAAGGAAACCAGCGTCGAAAACAGGTAGGTGCGCCGCTCGAGTTCGAGCTGGCGCGCCGAACCGCTGCCGATGTCCCACTCACGCAGTACCGCCCAGGCAAAAGGGGCGGCAGCGGCCAGCATCGCCACGGCGACGCCGGCAGCGAGCAGCAGGGCAATGATGGCGGGCTGAAAGAGCATCGCCGCTCAGCCCTCGATCAGCTTGCCGTCGCGCATCGCGACGACGCGATGAACGGCGGCGGATTCGACCACCAGCGGATCATGGCTGGTCAGCAGGACGGTCTTGCCAGAGGCCGTGAAGCCGGCCAGCAGGTCCATGAACTCCCCGGCCAGCGCGCTGTCCAGGTTGGCGGTCGGCTCGTCGGCGATGATCACCGCGGGATCGTTGATCAGCGCGCGGGCAATCGCCACCCGCTGCTGCTCGCCGCCGGACAGCCATTCGACGCGGGCCTGGGCGCGCTGGGTCAGCTGCAGCTTGTCCAGAATCTCCATCGCCGCCGTCACCAGCTGGGCGCGCGGGCGGCCGGTCGGCAGTGCCGGCAGGATGATGTTTTCCAGTGCCGACAGACCGCGGATCAGGTTGAACTGCTGGAAGACGAAACCGAAGCTGCGCCGCCGGATTTCGGTCAGGAAGCGTTCCGGCAGGCCGGAAACGTCCTCGCCGCGCAAGCGCACGCGACCGCTGGTCGGCCGCGCCAGGCAGCCGACGATGGTCAGCAGCGTCGTCTTGCCGGAACCGCTGGGACCGCGGAAAGCCGTGACCTTGCCGGCTTCGATGCTGAGATCGATGCCCTGCAGGGCCCAGTACTCGTTGTGCTGGCCCTGATTGAAGGCCTTGTGGACGGCGGAGATTTCGATCATCGCATCACAGTATCGGGGTCGGTGATGGCCGCCCGCCAGATCGGCACCAGAACGGCGGCCGTATAGGGGAAGACCGTGAAGAAGAACAGGGTTGCCAGTTGCAGGCCGGCGACCGCCGGCGTCAGCGCGAAGCCAGGATAGCTGACCGACCAGCCCTTGAGCAGCGGCGCGAACAGCGGCGCGCCGAACTGGAAGACATGCACCCAGGCGGCAAGGAAACCGGCGGCGAAGGCGCTTAGCGACAGCAGCAGGCTTTCCCAGACCTTCATCCGCATCACCTCGCCGGTTTCCCAGCCGATCGCCTTGAGGATGCCGATCTCGCGCCGCTCTTCGGCCGACAGCCCGGCCGCCCGCTGCCAGGCGAAGATGGCGAAGGCGAGGACGGCGGCGGCGAGCAGGGTGAGCAGCACGCCTTCGCGCCAGTCGAAGATGTGTTCGTAGGTGCGCAGCATCTCGTCGCGCTGGATCGGCCGCGCATCGGGCAATGCCGCTGCCAGCTTGCTGGCGACATTGGGCACTTCCGCCGGATTGCGCACCGACAACGCGATATCGGTGTAGTGCCCGGCCGGATAGCCGAAGAAGGCGCGGAAATCGTCTTCCGAAACCAGCACCAGCGCTGCCGACTGCAGCCGCGACGCCGGCGTCAGCAGGCTCGCCAGCTGCAGCGCATAGGCCTGCCCGCGGTAGTCGGTGAAGCTCAGCGTGGCGCCCGGCTGCCAGCCGTGCGCCGCCGCCAGCGCCGCGCCGACCATGACGCTGCCGCTTGCCACCTCGCTCGCCGGACGCGCCATGAAAACCAGCTGGGCGCCGCTCTGCGGGTCGGGATGGTAGGCCCAGAGCCGCGCCTCCTTCTTCTGGACGCCGCGGATGCGGCCAATGCCTTCGAGGTAGCCGGGCGGAATCAGGTCGTGACGGCCGGCGACCATGCGTTGCAGGACAACCTCCGGCGAACCGGCGAGCAGCAGCCCTGCCTCGCTGCGCAGGGCGCCGGCATACAGGCTGAGCGAAGCCAGCGCAAAAACCAGCAGGCCATAGACGACGAACAGACCGAGATTGCGCCCGCCATGCCGGCGCAGCGACGCCAGCGTGTAGTCGATCAGGTGGCCCTGCCGGATCAGCCAGTCACGCATCACCGGCGCCTGTCACCGCGGGCAGCCTCACAGGAAGCGACGGACCGCCGCCGCCACCTGATCCGGCGTGCTGCCGAAGGGGATGGTCGACACCAGCTTGCCGCCAGCGTCAATGACGTAGGTCGTGGTCGTGTGGTCGATGGCATAGCTGCCATCGGCCTGCACCGGACTGCGGCGATAGCTCGCCCCGAACTGCCGGGCAACCGCCGCGAGCTCCTCGGGACTGCCGCTGACGCCGAGCATTTCCGGGTGGAAGAAGCTGGCGTACTGGCGCAGGTGCGGCAGGCTGTCGCGCTCGGGATCGACTGAAATCATCAGCATCCGGACCTGGCTGCGCTCGGCCGGCGTCAGCAGGCGCAAGGCCTGAGCGCCGGTCGACAGCGTCGCCGGACAGATGTCCGGACAGGTGGTGTAGCCGAAATAGACGAGCAGCAGCTTGCCGCGCAGGGTTTTCGTGTCGAGCGGACCGTCGGCGCCGTGCAGCACGAAATCGCCGCCCGGCGGCAGGCCGCGCTCCGCGTCGTCGGGCCTGGCCAGAAACAGCGCCGCACCGAGCAGCACGGCAAGCAGGCCGGCAATCAAGAACAGCACATGGTGACGCTTCATGCCCATCTCCACAGCGCGGGCGCCGGTGTTTGAGCGGTATCGGATGAACGGGACATGGCCGCGATGTTACCGGCTCGCCCCGCGCCGGCGGATGCGACAAATTGCCGCACCTGCCGCGCTCACTCCCGCCAGTGCTCGGCGACCCAGGGCACCGGCAGCAGGTAGCGCTTCAGGTGGCGGCCGAAGGCGACCTGCCGCCCCCCGGCCAGACGGCGGAGGTGGCGCAGCGGCGGCTCGTGGCTGACGGCGCCCGACCAGCGGCCGGCGATCGCGTCGGCCGGATCGGGTTTGCCGGGGAACATGACGATGCGCGCCCCGCGCGGCAGGCGAGCCGGACGCAGGTAGCGCAGCGGCCAGGGACCCAGGCAGTCAAGCCGGAAATGGCGGACCCAGACGGACGGGAAAAACTTGACGCCGGCGCGCACCCGCTTGGTCACATAGCGCTGCTCGAACTGGTATTGCCCGGCCAGGCCTTCCGGATCGGCGCGGAACTCGTCGAGCAGGTAGGCGTGACCGCCGACCGGGAAGCGGAAGACCGAAGTCTGCCCCAGCCGTTCCAGCGGCTTGATCCAGTTGCGGGCGAGGATCACGTCGTCCGGGCTGCCAACGGTAAACAAGGGATCGAGCGGGCCGGTGATCACCACGTCGAGGTCGAGAAAGAGCGCGGTGCCGCGCAGGCCAAAGAGATCGGCGTTCCACAGCGCCAGCTTGCGGAACTTGCCGGGGGCGTTGGTCGGCACCGGGCAGCCGAGATCGGGCAGGTCGAAGCATTCGACTTCCGGCCGGATGCCGCGCCGGTCGTCGGTGAAGCAGACGACTCGGAAATCGCCGGACAGGTTGCGGGCAACCATGCCGTAGATGCGGTTGACGTACTCGGGACCGTAACGTGTCCCCCATTTCATGCACAGGATCAGCCGGGCACTCATGATGTGTTTCCTTTCCTCAATGCGGTCTCCCCGAGCAGCGCGAGAACACGGCTAGCCAGGCCGGCCGGATGGCCGGCGGTTTGCCGGATGAATTGCGCTGCCGCGTAGCGGTAATCCGCCAGCTCGGTCAGCGCCACCCGGCGCAGGTGGCCGGCGGCGGCGGCCGGCGCCAGCACCGACTCGATCACCGGCGACGGCAGCACCTGCCGCGGCGCCAGCGCCAGCGCCGGTTTGCCGGCGGCGACCGCTTCGCTCAACATGCTCAGGCTGTCCTGGGTGACCAGCACCAGGGTTGCTGCGTCGAGATAAGGCTGCACGACGCGCGCTGGCGCCGCATGCCACCACACCGCCTGCACCAGCCAGTCGGCGCGGATGCCTGCGCGCAGGCGGGCCTCGACGGCCGGCGGCGTGCGCCGCGAGGTGCTCACCAGCCAGCGCCAGCCCTGCCCGCCCAGGAGGTTGACGGCGTCGACCAGCGCCTGCCAGTCGGCCGCGGTGTAGCGATGGCTGCGCGAATCGCCGCCGATCAGCAGGGCGACGAGCAGGCTGCCGCCGGATTGCGCGAAACGCTGGCGCAGCGCGTCGCCCTGGCCGGCGATCCGCTGCGGGCTGATTTCCGTCAGCAGCATGCCGCTGCCCAGCGCCCCGGGGTGGCCGGGCAGCGGCTGCGGGCTGACCACGACGTCGCACCAGCGCGCTGGCAGCGGCGCCGGATCGCCGCAATAGATGAGTTTCGCACCGCTGCGCCGGGCCAGGCTGACGGCGTAATAGAAGCCGCGGCCGCCGCTGCTGACGATCACTTCGGCCGGCGGCGGCGGCGCCTCGGGCAAGCGGTAGGCGAGGCGCAGCAGGCGCTCGGGCAGGCCGCGCCGGGCGAGGCCGCAGGCGGCACGCAAGAACGGCCGGAAAACGCCGCGCAGCTTGAGGCGCACCGGGTATTCGGCCAGGGCGGCGCCGGACTGTGCCGCCAACTCACGGGCCAGCCCGCGCGACTGCACCAGGTGACCGGGGCTGCCTTCGTCGATGACCAGGATGCGCCGCAGTTCAGTCAAGCGGCCGCTCCGCGAGTGCCGCCTCGGCGCCCGCCCAGGTGTCGCCGATCCACGGCACCGGACGGATGAACTTGTAGCATTTCTTCCAGGCCGGTGCCGGCCAGCGGCCGTCGACCGCCTCGTGCGGGTTGGGCACGCCGGGGAAGGCGACCAGCCGCGCCTCGGCCGGGCGCTGCGGCGTCTGCCAGAAGCGCAGCGGCCAGGGCGGCACGCAGTGCGTCTTGAACAGCACGCACCAGGCGTCGGGCCAGAAGACCAGTTCGCGCACGGTGCGCGAGATATAGGTCTGCGAGTTGCGGAAAGTGGCGAGGATGGCGTCCTGCTCGGCGAGCAGGCGGCTCAACAGGTATTCGTCGGCGCCAACGGTGAAGCGGTAGACCGAGGTGTTGCCGATGTTGCGCCCGGGCTGCGTCCAGTTGCGCATGACGACGAAGCTCTTCTCCGGCTGGTAGCTGAAGAAGTCGTCGAGGCTGCCGAGGATCACCACGTCGAGGTCGAGGAACAGCCACTGGCCGCTGAAGCCGAACAATTGTTCGCTGGCCGCGTAGGTCGTCAGCTTGCGCCAGCCGCGCCGGTTGTACGGCGCCGGCAACGCGATTTCCGGGCAGTCGTGGCATTCGACCTCGGGCCGGATACCGGCGCGCTCGTCGGTCAGGCAGACGAAGCGCAGCGGCCCGCTGACGTTGGCGCGGACCATCGCGTATAGCCGGTTGACGTATTCCGGGCCGTAGAGCTGGCCCCATTTCATGCAGATAACCTGTTTCACCTTGCCTGCCTTTTTCGAGAGGGACTCACACCCAGTGACGGGCGACGAAGGACGCCCGCTTCCACAAGCCGTAGGCGCGCCATGCCACGTCCGCCGGATCGGGCTTGCCGTGGAAGACGACGATTGCGGCAGCAGCTGACAGGGGCGTGTCGAGCCAGCTCGGCGCCCGCAGCCCGAGCCGTTCGCCGCCCAGCTTGGCGAGCCAGCGGAAGGCGCGCGAGTCGAGGCTCTTCTTGTACGAGACGATCTTTTCCGCCGGCCAGTTGGCGGCGTCCGGCAGGCACTCAAAAATCCACTCTTGGTCGCCGTTGCAGCTCGCCATGACGCCGTCGGGGTCGGCCTGGAAACGCTCCCAGACGTGAGCGTGAGCGCCGACCGTGAAGCGCATCACCGAGCTGTTCCACATCGGGTTGCGCGACCAGTTGCGCAGGATGACGAAATCGCCCGGCTGCTCGGCGAGGAAATCGACCTTGCCGACGATCACCAGGTCGAGGTCGAGATAGAGCAGCCGCCCGGAGAGACCGTGGAATTCCGGCGCGAACAGGGAAAGCTTGTACCACCAACCGCTCAGTCCCGGCTGGCAGTCGAGCGGCAGCACGACGACGGCCGGATCAAGTCCTTGCGGAAATTCGGTCAGACAATGGAAACGGAACGGCCGGTGCAGGTGGCGGGCCAGCATGCGGTACAGGCGATTGACGTATTGCGGCCCGTATTTCGTCCCCCATTTCAGGCAGACGACGTTGAGCGGCGTATCACAATCGGCCATCGACGGCCTCGCGCGGAAACAGGTGCTTGACGTCGTAGATCACCGCCTGCGGCCGGCACAGCGCGCGGATCGCGGCGACGCCCTGGGCCGCGAACTGGCGGTGGGCGACGGCGACGACCACCGCATCGTAGGGACCGGCGGGCTGTTCGACTGGCGTGATGCCGTATTCCGCCTGCGCCTCGTCGGCATCGACCCAGGGGTCGTGTACATCGACCACGGCGTTGAGCCCGGCCAAGGTACGGACGATGTCGACCACCTTGGTGTTGCGCAGGTCGGGGCAGTTTTCCTTGAAGCTGAGGCCTAGCACCAGGACGCGCGCGCCGACGACGTTGATGCGCTGACGCAGCATCAGGCGGACGACGCTCTCGGCGACATAGGTGCCCATGCCATCGTTGATGCGGCGACCGGCGAGGATCACCTGCGGGTGGTAGCCGAGCGCTTCGGCCTTGTGCGTCAGGTAGTAGGGATCGACGCCGATGCAGTGGCCGCCGACCAGGCCGGGGCGGAAAGGCAGGAAGTTCCACTTGGTGCCGGCGGCGCGCAGCACCGCTTCGGTATCGATGTCGAGGCGGTTGAAGATCAGCGCCAGTTCATTGACCAGCGCGATGTTGATGTCGCGCTGGGTGTTCTCGATCACCTTCGCCGCCTCGGCGACGCGGATGCTGTCAACGCGGTGCGTGCCGGCGCTGACGATGCTGGCGTAGAGCGCATCGACGAAATCGGCGGCGGCCGACGTCGAGCCGGCGGTGACCTTGACCGTGTTGGTCAGCCGGTGCTGCTTGTCGCCGGGGTTGATCCGCTCCGGGCTGTAGCCGGCATAGAAGTCGCGGTTATAGACCAGCCCCGAGACGCGCTCGATGGCCGGGATGCAGACCTCCTCGGTGGCGCCGGGATAAACGGTCGATTCGTAGATGACCACGGCGCCGGGCGCGATGACTGCGCCGATGGCCTCGCTGGCGCGCAGCAGCGGGCCCATGTCGGGCCGGTTGCTTGCGTCGACCGGGGTCGGCACGGTGACGATGAAGGTATTGCAGTCGCGCAGCGCTTCGGCGTCGCAGGAAAAGCGCAGTTGCGTCGCCTGCAGCAGTTCCTCGCGGCTCATTTCCAGCGTGCGGTCGTGCGCCTCGCCGAGTTCGGCGACGCGGCGCGGACAGATGTCGAAACCGAGCGTCGGCAGATGGCGACCGAACTCGACGGCCAGCGGCAAACCAACGTAGCCGAGGCCGATGACGGCGATGCGGGCGTCAGCGAGCGTAGGCAAGTTGCCCGCCTTTCTCGCGCACGGCGACCAGATCCTGGTAAGTCGCCAGGGTGTCTTGCAGCATGTGGTGCAGCTCCAGTGAAGCCGGCAGCGGCGCCGGACGGTGATCGCCGGCAAGGACGCGCCGGCAGGTTTCGATCAGTTCGTCGCGCTCACCCGGGGCCACCCGGCCGGCCGGAAACATCGCCGCCAGCAGTTCGGCAACGCCGCCATGGGCGTAGGCGACAACCGGCACGCCGAGCGCCAGCGCTTCGAGCACCGTGCGCCCGAAGGCTTCCGGTTGCGTGGACAGCGACAGCACCAGCGCGCTGACGCTGAAGATCTCGCGCAGGTCGCCACGGTGGCCGGTGAACGTGAGGCGGTCGGCAACGCCTTGCGCTTTTGCCGCTGCCTGCAGTTCGGCCAGGTAAGGCAGATGGCGGGCGTCGGCCTCGCCGACGATGAGGCCGTGGATGTCCGGATGGCTGGCCTTGAGCGCGGCGATCAGGGCGATGAAATCATGATGTCCCTTGAGCCGGGTGATGCGCCCGGCGAGGACGAGCAGGCGCTTGCCGGCAAACTGCGGCCAGGCCGCGCGCCAGTCGTCCAGCCACTGCGGCGACGGCCGGTAAGCCGGGCGATAGAGCGCCGGATCAATGCCGCGCGGGATGACGCGCACGCTTGCCGGATCGCAGGCCGGGTAATTGGCGCGCAGGTAATCGGCAATCGACGCCGACACCGCGATCACCGCCTCGCCGCGCGTCATCACCGCGCTGTAAGCACCGACCGAGTAATAGCCATGCACCGTGGTTACCAGGCGCGGCCGCGTCGCGGCCGGCATACCCAGCCAGGCCAGGCGGCAAATCCAGGCCGGCAGGCGGGAACGGACGTGCAGCACGTCGACCCGCTGTTCGGCGAGGAAACGGCGCAGCGGGCCGACCAGGCGCAGGGTCAGCGGCGACTTGCGGCCGACCGGCCAGGCGAAATGCTCCGAGCCCTCGGCCAGCAGCCGGTCGACCAGGCGCCCGCCGGCCGACATGACCAGCGAACGATGGCCCTGGCGGACCAGGTGGTCGGCCACTTCCAGGGTGCCGCGTTCGACGCCGCCGCTTTCCAGCGCCGGCAAAACCTGCAGGACGGTCAGGCGTTGGGATACCAAAATTGCTTGATCCACTTCGCGCAACGCGCGGCTTCGTCGAGTTGTCCGTTCAGCCGGGGCAGCGACTGCCCGGCCTGCCAGTTCTGGAAACGCGTCACCCAACCGCTCTGCACCAGCCGCTCGAGACCGCGCACAACGCGGCTGGAACGGCGTCGCGGCAGGTCGAAGACGCCGACACCGGTGCCCGAGGTCAGCGCCTCATAGACCATCGACACGCTGTCCGGCGTCACCCAGACCTGGCCGGCGCAACCCAGCACCTCGTGCAGCCAGCCCTGCGTGGTCCGCGCGAAGGGAACCACCTCAAGATTGGCCTGCGCCAGCCCTTGCAAGCCGTCGAGCAGCGAGACCGGCGTGCGCGGCGAGGTGGTCAGCGTCCAATGCACCTGCGGCGTGGCGGCGACCAGCTTGCCGACCGCGGCGAGGATTTCATCGTCACGCCAGACGTAGTGGCGCGAAATGCCGCCGAGCAGGATCAGGCCGACCTTGGGGTCGGCGGCGACCGAGCGCTGCATGGTGTTGAGCGCGCCCTGGGTGAGGATCACCTGCTTCGACGGCGCGACGCCATCGTGCTGCGGGATCAGACAGAGGTCGAAAAGTTGGCGCGGCAGGCTGGGCTTCATCAGCACCACCGTCTTGCCGCCGTAGGCGCGCTTGGCGGCGAGGATGTTGAGGTGGGTCGCGTGCCCGGCGCCGACGATCAGGTCAGGCGCCGGCAGGCCCTCACCGGGCGGAAAGCTGGCGCCGGCCAGATGGGCCAGCGCCGACAGCGGCGGCAGCGCGCGCAGTTCGATTTCGCGCACCGGCAACTGCTGGCGCAGCGCCTTGAGCAGGCCCCGGATCTGCTGGAGATGCCCGGGCTTGCCGTCGGTGATGGTCCAGATGACGTAGCCGGAATTGCCGTTCATGCCGTTTTCGCTCCTGAGTCTGTCCCGGTGGGACACGCGGAGCTATTTTCGGCAGGCTCGGTGACAGGGCCGTTAAGGCCGGATAACGCCTATGTGACGCTCGCGTTGCCGAGCGCTCTCAGTGCGTGAACCAGCCGACCAACGGCACCACGGCCACCCCGGCGCCGATCAGCAGGCTCTGCCGGAGGAAGCTTTCGCCCTGCTTGTGCAGCAGCGGGAAGATGTCGGCCAGCGCAACGTAGATGAAGCTCGAAGCGGCGATCACCAGCACGTAAGGCAACACGAAATCGGCGGTGGACAGCGCGTAGAAGCCAAGCCCGCCGCCGATCAGCGAACTCAGGCTGGAGCCGGCATTGGCGACGAAGGCCTTGGCGTTGCTCCAGCCGGCGTTGCGCAGGAGCACGAAATCGCCCATTTCCTGCGGCACCTCGTGGGCGATGATGGCCACCGTCGTCGTCACGCCGAGCAGCGGATCGGCAATGAAGGCGGCGGCGATCAGCACACCATCGACGAAGTTGTGGAAGGCGTCGCCGAGCAGGATCAGCGGCGGCGCCGTCACCGTCGCGTGGTGTCCCTCATGGTCGGCGCAATCGCCGTGCGAGTGACGCCACAGCGCCAGGCGTTCGAGCGCGAAGAAGCCGAACAGCGTCGCCAGCATCAGCCCGAACAGGGTCGCGAACGGGCCGCCGTGGTTGTGGCCGGCGTGTTCCTCTTCCTCGGCGGCAATGGCGGCATGGTCGTCGGGACCGTGGTCGTGGCCGGCGTGGATATCCACCGGCGGCAGCGAGTTGAAGGCTTCCGGCAGAATGTGCAGGAAGGCCGACGACAGCATGACGCCAGCGGCGAAGGCGACGAGGATCGCCGTTGACTGCCGCGACAGGCGGAACACCACCAGCGCCGCGGCGGCCATGCTGATCAGCCCGCCGGCCAGGCAGGCGAGCAGGATCATGCTCAGGGTTGTCATTTTTTCTTTCCTTGTGGGACCTGATAGGGTTCGACCCGCTCGGCGGCCAAGCGGTAGGCATAAACGCCCATACTGCTGTCGCCGCCCTGCACGCTCAGGGTGCCGCTTACTGAGAAGGTTTCCATGGTGCGCATGCCGCGCACCGGTTTGGCCGGCACCACCAGGATGACCTGGTTCGACGGCGGCGGCGGCACATGGATGCAAGCGCCGAAGTAAGGCACGAGCAGGAATTCGAGGACGTCGTCGCCCTTGCGTTCGAGCGGCACGACGAAGCCGGGAATGCGGATGCGCTGGCCGTGCAGGCTGCGCTCGACCGGCGCCTTGTCCCATTCCTTGCGCACCTTGGCGAGCAGATCGATGGCCTTGGGATCACTGTCCTGCAGGCGGTTCAGGTCGACGCCCTTGAACACCGCCATCGGGTCCCAGTCGGCCGGCATCAGGTCGTCCCACATCAGTTCGCGGAAGCCCTTGACGCTCCCCTTAGCCGCGGCCAGCCGTTCGCCGATACGGTAATCGGCAGCCGGCAGGCTGAGCGGCACGAGCAGCAGCAGAAGCAGCAGGATGCGTTGCATCGGAATGTCTTTCATGAACGGGGCGTCAGCCCGTCGGCGAGCGACAGGCGATAGGCGCGCCAGGCCGGCAGCAGGCCGACCAGCGTGCCACAGACCAGAACCAGGCCGAGAAGTTGCATTTCCCTGGCGGAAAGCGCCAGCGGCAGCGCCGCCAGGCCAAAGCGGGAGAACAGGCCGTCGCCGGCCAGCGCCAGCAGGCTGACCAAGGCCAGACCGAGCAGGGCGCCCAGCAGGCTGACGATGGCGCTCTCGAACAGCAGCAGGGCCAGCAGGTGGCGCGGCCCGGCGCCGAGCGAGCGCAGGATCGCCATTTCGCGCCGCCGCTCGTTGAGACCGGCAAGCATGGTCGCCATCAGCCCGGCCAGGCCGACCGCCAGCACCAGCCAGGACACCGCCTGCAGGGCCTGTTCGACGACAGCGACGGTCTGCCACAACTGGTCGAGGGCGACACCGGGCAGCACGGCGAGCAGCGGCTCGCCGGCAAACCCGTTGATCTTGCGTTGCAGGCGGAAGACCTCGACGCGCTGATGCAGGCCGACCAGGAAGGCAGTGATCGACTTCGGCGTCAGATCGAACTTCTGCACCACCTCGGCGCCGATCGAAAAGCCCGGCAGCGGCGCCCCACCCACCCAGTCGAGGTGGATCGCTTCGATCGCCGCCAGCCCGACATGCACCGTGCGATCGACCGGCGTCCCGGTCGGCGCCAGGATGCCGACCACGGTGAAGGGCTTGTCGTCGTGGTCCATGCCGGCCAGACCGCCGTCGCCGTGTGTCAGCGTGATCTGGTCACCGATCCTGTAACCCAGGCGCTGTGCCACCTCGGCGCCGAGCACGGCGTCGAAGAGGCCGGCGAAAACCTGGCCGGCGGCCAGGCGCAAGGGCTGGCGGTCGCCGTAACGGTAGTGTTCGAAATAGGCCGGCGTCGTGCCGAGCACCGGGTAGCCGCGGTGCGAATCGCCGAGCGCCAGCGGCACGCTCCAGGCGATCGCCGGATCGACGGCAATTTTCTGGTAGCTGTCCCAGCTCAGGTTGTTGGTCGCCTCGCCGAGCCGGAACACCGAGTACAGCACCAGCTGCACCGGGCTGGTGCGGGCGCCGACGACCAGGTCGGTACCGGAAACCGACTGCGCGAAACCGTCGCGCGCCGCCTGGCGGATGCGTTCGACCGACAGCAGCAAGGTGCTCGCCAGGACCACCGCGAGCAGCGTCAACCCCAGACTGAGGCGGCGGTTCCAGGCGCTGGCCAGGGCCAGCCGCCACAACGCGCTCACGCCTCGCCTCCGGACAACTGGAGACTGTCGTCGAAATGTGCAGCCAGCCGCAGATCGTGGCTGACGAAGACGAGCGCGCTGCCGGCCGCTCTCGCCTCGCCCAGCAAGAGGTCGATGAAGGCATCCTGGCGGGCGGCGTCGAGCGCCGAGGTCGGCTCGTCGGCGACGATGATTTCCGGCCGGCCGATCAGCGCGCGCGCCGCGGCGACCCGCTGCTGCTGGCCGACCGAGAGTTCGCCAGCGGGCGCCGTCGCCAGCGCCGGGTCGAGATCAAGCGCGGCGAGCAGGCGCGCCGCCTCGGCTGCCGGATCACCGGCGCGTTGCCGGCGGCGCCGCGAAAAACGACAGGGCAGCAGCACGTTGTCACGTACCGACAGCCAGGGCAGCAGGTTGAACTGCTGGAAGATGAAACCGAGATGGTCGGCACGAAAAGCGTCGCGCCGCGCCGCCGACAGCGCACCGAGCGACTGGCCGAGCAGCTCGATGCGGCCGTGCTCGGGCTGCAGGACGCCGCCGATCAGGTTGAGCAAGGTGCTCTTGCCGGCGCCGCTCGGCCCGTGCAGGAACAGGCTGCGACCGGCAGCGACAGCCAGGTGTCCGAGCGAGACGGCCGGAGGTGCAGCGGCGCGCCAGCGGAATACCAGGTCGTCGATGCGGATCGCCGGCATGCCTTACCAGGAAAAGAGCGGGTGCCGGGTATCCACGCGACCGGCCTTCTGTCCCTTCGGGCCGGAAAAACTGACTTCCAGGGTACGCAGGCGCGGGAACTCCTCGCCGACGCTGACCCGCAGGCTGTCGAGCGCCAGCGGATTGACGCAGCGAAAGACGTAGCGTGCCTCGACGTCGCCATGGCCGGTGCTGCCACCCTTGCCTTCAAGCAAGGGCGCGTCGATCTGCTGCTCGGCTGGCGTGCATTGTGCGGCCGCCGTCGGTGCAAAAAGCCGCGCCGGCGAGCGCAGCTTTTCCAGCGCTGCCTGCACGGTCAGTTGCTCGCGCGCGCTCTTCGCCGCCCGTTCGAAACCGACCAGGTCGTGCTGCGGCGCTTCGAGCAGCAAGGTCAGCTGCTCGCCCTCGACGACAATGCCGAGCTGGCCGACGCCGTGCTGATGGGCATGCTGCTCATGCGCCGCTGCCAGCCCGGCAAGCAGGGCAAGCAGGAGTAGGGGCAATTTCTTCATCGGCTATTCCTCCCTGATTGAAAACGCTGCTGCGTGCCGGGCAGCCGCCAGCGTCAACCGCCGAACTGGCGCCGCCGCTGTTCGTGCCGTTCCTGCGCTTCCAGGCACAGGCTGGCAGTCGGCCGCGCCAGCAGGCGGGCGATGCCGATCGGCTCGCCGGTATCCTCGCACCAGCCGTAGCTGCCGTCGTCGATGCGCTTCAGCGCCTGGGCGATCTTCTTCAACAGCTTGCGTTCGCGGTCGCGCACGCGCAGTTCCAGCGCATGTTCTTCCTCGGCGCTGGCGCGGTCATTCGGATCGGGCTCGGCCGCCGTCTCCTGCAGGTGATGCGTCGTTTCTTCCGCAGCACCGCGCAGCGCCGCTTCCTCGTCGAGCAGGCGCTGGCGAAAAAAAGCCAGCTGGACCGGCGACATGTATTCCTCTTCCGATGCAGACAGCAACTCCGCCTCGCTCGGCAACCCCGGTTTTGCAGTGGATCGTGACATCGATCTTTCCTTGTTCGTCATGGGACGTCTGCGGCATGCCAGCCGCCGGAACGGCCAACCCGAACCGACGCCGTGCGCCCGTCCGCAACCCTGTCGATTGCAGACGGACAATGTTATAACATCGCATATCCACCACCAAGTCGACTTCGAGAATGATGGAATCCTGCGCCGAAGCGGAGTTGCTCGACCGCGCCGAAACGCGTTGCCGGCAACAGGGCGCCAGCCTGACCGCGATCCGCCGCGAAGTGCTGGCGCTACTCAGCCGCCAGTCGAACGGCATCAAGGCCTACGACTTGCTCGAACAGATGCGGCAAACCCGGCCCAACGCGGCGCCGCCCACCGTCTATCGCGCCCTCGATTTCCTGATCGCCCAGGGACTGGCGCACCGCATCGGCCGCCTCAACCTGTTCGTCGCCTGCCGCCACAACAGCCACCCGTCGCCGGCGTTGTTCCTGCTCTGCCCGCGCTGCAACGGCGTCAGCGAACTGCAGGACCCCGACGTCTCGGCCCGCCTCTTCGCCAGCCTGAAGGCCGCCGGCCACCGGCTGGACAGCCCGGAAGTCGAAATCAGCGCCATCTGCCCGCGTTGCGCGGGCCAGCAGGAAGCCGTTTAAAGCACTGAGTAAATTTACTCAGTGCTTTAAACACCAGCCCTGCCCGCCTCCAGCACGCGCAACAGCGAACTCGTGTCGTCCTTGCCGTAGCCCAATGCCATCAGCGCGTTCAACTGTTGCGCGACGCTTGCCGTCAGCGCCACCGGCACGCCGCTCTGGTGCGCTGCTGCGAGCACCAGCCCGTAGTCCTTGTGATGCAGACGAGCCTCGATGCCGGCCGAGAAATCGCGGTCGACCATGCGCTGGCCCATGATGTCGAGCACGCGCGAGCCGGCCGAGCCGCCGGCCAGTGCCTGTTTCACTTTCGCCGGATCGACGCCGGCAGCGCTGGCCAGGTGCATCGCTTCGGCGACCGCCTCGATGGCGGCGACCATGATCATCTGGTTGCAGGCCTTGGCGACCTGGCCGGCACCGTTGGGGCCGATATGGACGATGCGCTGGCCGAGTCTTTCGAGCAGCGGGCGCACCCGTTCGAGCACCCTTGCATCGCCGCCGGCCATGATCGCCAGCGTTGCGGCAATCGCCCCCTGCTCGCCGCCGGAGACCGGCGCGTCGAGCATGTGGATGCCCTTTTCGGCCAGTTGGCCGGCGATGCGGCGTGCGGCATCGGGCGCGATGGTCGAGCAATCGACCAGCACGCTACCCGGCGCCATGCCGTGGATCAGGCCGTTGTCGCCAAGCGCCACGCCTTCGACATCGGCGCTGGAAGTGATGACCGTGAACACCACCTCGCACGCCGCGCCGAGCGTGGCCGGCGTCGGGTGCACGGTGGCGGGCAGGCCGTCGGCGCTGGCCGGCCGGCGCGCCCAGACGTGCAGGTCGTGACCAGCCGCCTGCAGGTGCAAGGCCATCGGGCGCCCCATCGCGCCCAGGCCGATGAAGCCGACCCTCATGCCTGCCCCGACAGGTTTTCCAGCAGTTTCAGCACGGCGATCGAATCCTCCTCGCCCAGCCCCGAACCGACCATCGCGTTGAACATCTGCGCGGTCGCCGCCGAACCCGGCAGGCACAGCCCGAGTTCGTGCGCCGTCTGCATCACGATGTTCAAGTCCTTCTCGTGCATCCAGCTCTTGAAGCCCGGCTTGAAGTTGCGGTCGAGCATGCGCTGGCCGTGGTTTTCCAGGATCTTCGAGTAGGCGAAGCCGCCGAGCAGCGCTTCGCGCACCTTCGCGCGGTCGACGCCGTTTTTCGACGCAAAAGCCATCGCCTCGGCGACCGCCAGCACGCCCATGCCGGTGACGATCTGGTTGGCCGCCTTGGTCACCTGCCCGGCGCCGGGGCCGCCGACGTGGACGATGTTCTTGCCCATGCATTCAAACGCCGGTTTAGCGCGGGCGAAGGCGGCGTCGGCGCCGCCAGCCATGATCGAGAGCGTACCGGCAATCGCCCCGACTTCGCCGCCGGACACCGGCGCATCGACGAAATCGACGCCGGCCGCCGCCAGTTCGGCGTGGATCGCGCGCGCCGCTGCCGGCGCGATGGTGCTCATGTCGACAGCGACCAGCCCGGCCGTGCCGGCGCTGGCAACGCCGCGCATGACTTCGGCCACGTCCGGCGCATCGGCGACCATCGAGATCACCAGATCCTGCCCGCGCGCAACATCAGCCGGCGACGCAGCAGCGCTGGCGCCGGCATCGAGCAAGGGCTGCATCGATTCGGCGCGACGCGCCCAGACGCTGAGCTGGTGGCCGCCCTTGAGCAGGTTGAGGGCCATCGGGCGGCCCATGATGCCGAGGCCAATGAATCCGATCTTCATGTTCTTGTCTCCGTTTGCTTGGGGTTCAGGGCAGGCCGATGACCTTGCGTTCCTTCGGCCAGCGGATGCGGTAATCGGCGGTGAAGCTGGCCGCCGCGCCGGCGTCGAGTCGCTGCTCCCAGGCGACGACGCCCGGCCGGTCGTCCCAGTCCTTGGCGCTGACTGGCGGCAGGAAGCTGGCTTCGACCTCAATCTGGTCATCACGGGGAACC
This sequence comes from Azonexus sp., assembly GCF_041909095.1. GTDB lineage: Bacteria > Pseudomonadota > Gammaproteobacteria > Burkholderiales > Rhodocyclaceae > Azonexus. Next base: position 103,326 of record NZ_JAYREB010000001.1, read on the forward strand.
GGGCTGGCGTCGATGACGCGGATATCGACCGGCCGCGTGTGCTGGTTGGTCACCGTGAACACATCGGCGATGCGCCGTTCCGCCTGCTGACCGACGAAGCCGGCACGCGCCTGGTCGGCGGCCAGGTTGCGCACCGCCACCTTGATCTTCTCGTCACGCCCGAAGGGCAGCGCCAACTTCGTTTCCTGCGCCGGGTCCCAGGTGGTCTGGCCGACGTAAGCGCCGTTGCGGTAGATCTGCAGGTTGCCTGCCGGCCAGACGCCTGCCGGCAAATCGCCCTCGGCGATCAGGTAGGCCGCCTTGTCCTGACGCGGCGCCAACTGTGCGTGCAGTTCAACCGGCACCTGCAGGCGGCCCAACGCCACCGCCACCTTGCGCCCGTCGGCCGGCAGGTCGATGCGGCCGGGAATGGCGTATTCGGTGGCGAACTCGCTGTGCGTTTCCTCGACTTCAAACAGCGGTTCCGCCGCCTCATCGGCCGCAGCGCTCTCCGCCGGCGCGCTGCGCTTGGCCAGCGGCGCCGGCGCGGCGGCCATCATCGGCATCATGGCGCGCGCCTCAGGGCGCACTTCCGGGCGCAGCGAGAGATTCCAGGGATTGGGCAAAGGGCCGGCGACGCGCTGCTGCGGCTGGCCGGTGGATAGCGCGAGTTCGACCTTGCTCCAGTCCTCGCCGCTACGCTGGGCGATCTGCGCCAGACGCTCGATGTCGACCCGCCGCCCGTCGCTGTCGAGCTTGGCCCGGTAGGCCGGCCGCCAGCCGGCCTCGGCGAACAGGTAGCGCAGGCGGACCTTGCCGTCGCGCCGCGCGTTCAGGCGCAGGTCGAGCTGGCGGACGGCGGCGACCGCCGGGCGCACGCGTTCGAGGTCTTGCTGGCGGGCCTGCAGTTCGCGTTCGAGATCACTCTTCTGGCTATCGATTTCGAGGATGCGCCGCTGCGCCTGGACGCCGCCCAGGCGCAGGGCGTCGAGCACGCGCTGCGGATTGCCGTCGTGGATGGCGTCGCCGGGCGAGGCCAGTGCGTCGAGATACTTCAGCGTGCGCTCCGCCGCCAGCCGCTCGCCGTCAAGCTGCGCGACGCGCTCGCTCAACTGGCGGACCAGTTTTTCCAGGCGCGCTTCCTCGGCGTTGAGTGGCGCGCTGCGCGCGCTGTCGCGCCAGACCAGCTCGCCGATCTCGATCCCGGCGTCGGCCTCGATCTGCACGCTGTCAGCGTCGAAACTGGCGGGCAGGCCGGCAATCTGCAACTGCTGGTCGCCAGCACGCACGGTCGCCGTGCGCTCGACCAGAGCGCTGCCTGGATAAAGCACGACGCGAGTGACCGGCGCATTCGGCGCCGCCAGCGCAGGCAGCGCGCCGACGCAAAGGAGGGGAAGGAGTAGCCGCAGTTTCATGACGAAGGATTCCGGAAAGCAGTCCGCGGATTATAGCGAGCCGCTGCCGGCCGGGCAGAAGCAAACGCATACCGCTTCTTAACGGCACTTAACGGCGCGGCGGGCGATCATCCCAGCATGACCGAATCCAGCCCCCTCCTCCGACCGCGCCAGGCCCTCGCCGCCCTGGCCTGCGCTGTGCTCGCTGCCTGCACTTCGTTGCCGGCGGTCGGCCCGGATTACCGCTTGCCGGCACTGAAGTTGCCAACGCTATGGCACAGCCAGCCGGCCGTCCCGACGAGCGGCGACGCCGACCCGGTGCTGCGCCGCTGGTGGCAGCAACTCGACGACGCGACGCTGGACAGCCTGATCGCCCGCGCCCTGGCCGCCAACCTCGACCTCAAGCAGGCCGAGGCCCGCCTGCGTCAGGCGCGGGCCGCCCGCCGCCAGGCCATCGGCGACCAGTTGCCGACGCTCTCGGCAAGCGCCGGCAAGACCCGCAGCCACGCCGCCGGGACGAGCAACACGCTTTACGACGCCGGCTTCGACGCGCGCTGGGAGATCGACCTCTTCGGCAGCCAGCGCCGTGCCGTCGAAGCCGCCGACGCCGACGCCGCAGCGGCGGCGGCCAGCCTCGAACAGGTGCGCATCACGCTGGTCGCCGAGGTGGCGCAAAACTACGTCGACCTGCGCAGCACCCGGCAACGCCTGGCAATCGCCCGCGACAACCTGGCCACCCAGGAAGAAAGCGCGCGCATCGCCGACTGGCGGCAGCAGGCCGGGCTGGCTGGCAGCCTCGACGTCGAGCAGGCGGTGGCCAACCGCGAACAGACCCGGGCCAGCCTGCCCGACCTGGAGATCGCCGCCCGCGAGGCGGGCAACCGCCTCGCCGTCCTCCTCGGCGCCGCGCCCGGCGCGCTTGATACCACGCTGGCCACCGCCGACGGCTTGCCGGAAGTGCCGGCCGACCTCGCGGTCGACATCCCGGCCCGCGTCCTCACCCGCCGTCCCGACCTGATCGCCGCCGAGCGCACGCTGGCGGCGGAAACCGCGCGCACCGGGCAGAAGCTGGCGGCGCGTTTTCCCAGCCTGACACTGAGCGGCAGTTTCGGCTGGCAGGCCTACAGCCTGGGCGCCTTGGGCGGCAGCGACACGCTGCTGCGCACGCTGGCCGGCTCGCTGGCGGCGACGCTGTTCGACGGCGGTCGCCTGCGCGCCGCCGTCGACGCGCAGGACGCGCGCCGCGAGGAAGCGCTGCACGCCTACGAGGAGAGCGTGCTGGGCGCCCTGGAGGAAGTCGAGAACGCCCTCTACGCGCACGCCGCCGCCCGCCAGCGCATCGTCGCCCGGCGTCAGGCGGCGGAGGCGGCGCGCAACGCGGCGACGCTGGCCCGCCAACTCTACGAATCCGGCCTCACCGATTTCCGCGACGTACTCGACGGCGAACGTACCCGGCTCAGCGCCGAGGACAGCCTGGCGAGCGCCGAGGCGCAGCAACTGACGACACTGATCAAACTCTACAAGGCGCTCGGCGGCGGCTGGGAACAAGCCGCCGCGCCCGCCACGGAAACACCATGACCGAGAAAACCAACGAGACTCCCGACGCGCTGCGCCAGTTGCTGGCCGGCGCCCAGCGCGGCCAGACCGCTTCCCGCCGCCGCTGGTGGCTGCTCGGCGCTGGCGCCGCCCTGCTCCTCTTGATCGGCTGGCTGGCCCTGGGCGGCAACAGCGAGGCGCCGGGGCAGTACCTGACCGAGCCCGCCGCGCGCGGCAAGCTGGTGGTCACCGCCAGCGCCAGCGGCACGCTGCAGCCGACCAAGTCGGTCGATGTCGGCAGCGAACTTTCCGGCACCCTGGCCGAAGTGCTGGTCCAGGAAAACGACGTCGTCAAGAAGGGCCAGTTGCTCGCCCGCCTCGACCCGGCCAAGCTCGACGACGCGGTGATCAAGTCGCGCGCCGCCGTCGCCGCCGCCGAAGCCAGCGTCGCCGAGGCGCGGGCGACGCTGGCCGAGAACCGGGCGGCGCTGGCGCGCATGCGCCGGGTCGCCGAACTGTCCGGCGGCAAGGTGCCGGCGCCCAGCGAACTCGACACCGCCGACGCCGCCGTGCAGCGCGCCGTCGCCAGCGAGGCGAGCGGCCTGGCGCAGGTGGCGCAGGCGCGGGCAGCGCTGAAGACCGACCAGACCAACCTGACCAAGGCAACGATCCGCTCGCCGGTCGACGGCGTCGTCCTGACGCGCAAGGTCGAACCCGGGCAGACCGTCGCCGCGCAGATGACGACGCCGGTGCTGTTCGTGCTGGCCGAGGATCTGACGCGCATGGAGCTGCAGGTCAAGGTCGATGAGGCCGACGTCGCCAGCGTCAAGCCCGGGCAGCCGGCCAGCTTCACCGTTTCGGCCTGGTCGGGGCGACATTTCCCGGCAAGCATCCGGCGCGTCGGCCTGGGCTCGACGACGACCGACAACGTCGTCACCTACAAGACCGTGCTCGACGTCGCCAACGACGATCTGGCCCTGCGCCCCGGCATGACGGCGAGCGCCACCATCGTCACCGCCGAGCGCGCCGACGCGCTGCTGGTGCCGAACGCCGCGCTGCGCTACACGCCGGCCGAAAACATGGCGGCGGCGCCGAAGGGCAGCATCCTCGGTCGCCTCTTGCCACGCCCGCCGGCGGCGCCCAAGAACCGCCCGGCGGCGGTCAACGGCAGCCAGGTCTGGGTGCTGACCGACGGCCAGCCACGCCCGGTCGCGGTCGTTACCGGCGTCAGCAACGGCCGGCAGACCGAGATCACCGGCGGCGAGCTGCAAGCCGGCATGGCGGTGATCACCGACTACCAGGCGGGCAAGCCGTGAGCGAAACAACCGCGCCGCTGATCGAACTGCGCGCCATCACCAAGACCTACGGCAGCGGCGACGTCGCCTTCCAGGCGCTGCGCGGCATCGACCTCGCGATCGCCGCCGGCGAGTTCGTCGCCGTCATGGGGCCGAGCGGCTCCGGTAAATCGACGGCAATGAACCTGCTCGGCTGCCTCGATACGCCAAGCAGCGGCTCCTACCTTTTCCAGGGCATCGCCGTCGAAGCGCTCGACCGCAACCAGCGCGCCTTGCTGCGCCGCCACTGCCTGGGTTTCGTCTTCCAGGGCTTCAACCTGCTGGCGCGCACGACGGCGCTGGAGAACGTCGAACTGCCGCTGCTCTACCGCGGCGAGCCGGTCGCCCAGCGCCATGCGGCGGCGCGCGCCGCGCTGCAGCGGGTCGGCCTGGCCGAACGCGAAGGGCACACGCCGGCCGAACTTTCCGGCGGTCAGCAGCAGCGCGTGGCGATCGCCCGCGCCATCGTCACCAATCCGCTGCTGCTGCTCGCCGACGAGCCGACCGGCAACCTCGACAGCCAGCGCAGTCACGAGATCATGGAACTGCTGGTGGCGCTCAACCGCGAACAGGGCATCACCATCGTCATGGTCACCCACGAACCGGACATGGCGGCCTACGCCAGCCGCAGCGTGCATTTCGTCGACGGCCGCGTCGACCGCGACAGCCGCCAGACATCATGCTCCTGAACGCCCTCCTGCTCGCCCTGCGCGAAATCCGCCGCAACCTGCTGCGCTCCTTCCTGACCGTGCTCGGCATCGTCATCGGCGTCGCCGCCGTGATCACCATGGTAACGCTGGGCAACGGCGCGACGCGCATGGTCGCCGAGCAGATTTCCAGCCTCGGTAGCAACCTGCTGATGGTGATGCCCGGCCAACGTCTTGGTCCCGGCCGCGACAGCGCCGGGGCGCCGAAATTCCGGATCGCCGACATCGAGGCGATCCGCCAGCAGATCGGCGGACTGCAGGCGGTGGCGCCGACCGTCGGCAGCGCGGTGACGCTGGTCGCCGGCACCCGCAACTGGTCGTCTACGGTCAACGGCACGAGCAACGATTATTTCATCGCCGGCAACTGGAAGCTGGCCAGCGGCCGGCGTTTCGCCGACGACGAGGAAAGCGCCGGCAAGGCCGTCTGCATCATCGGCCAGACCGTGCGCAAGGAGCTGTTCGGTAACGCCAGCCCGCTCGGCAACAGCATCCGCGTCAAGTCCTTCGACTGCGAGGTGATCGGCCTGCTCGCCGCCAAGGGCCAGGGCGGCATGGGCCAGGACCAGGACGACACCGTGCTGCTGCCGCTACGCACCGCGCAACGCCGCCTGACCGGCAGTCTGGACATCGGCGGCATCATGGTCTCGCTCAAGGACGGCAGCGATTCGAAGGCGGCGATCGGGCAACTACGCAGCCTGCTGCGCGAGCGCCGCAAGCTGGCCGAGAACGCCGACGACAATTTCAACGTGATGGACACCAAGCAGATTGCCGAAGCGCTGTCCGGCACCATCGGCACGATGACCGCGCTGCTCGGCGCGGTTGCCGCGGTCAGCCTGCTGGTCGGCGGCATCGGCATCATGAACATCATGCTGGTGTCGGTCACCGAACGGACGCGGGAAATCGGCATCCGGCTGGCCATCGGCGCGCTGGAGAAGGAAGTGCTGCTGCAGTTCCTGATCGAAGCGGTGGCGCTCTCCGCCTTCGGCGGCCTGCTCGGCATCGGCCTCGCCTTCGTCGCCTGCTTTGGGCTGACCGCGCTGATGGGCATGCCCTTCCTCTTCTCGCCGACGATCAACCTGACCGCCTTCGGTTTCTCGGCGGCAATCGGCGTCCTCTTCGGCTACATGCCGGCGCGCCGTGCGGCACGCCTCGATCCGATCGAGGCGCTGCGCCACGAGTAAGGCTTCAGACCAGCAGGCAGGCCCCTCCGGCCAGCCCCTGCGTCAGCAGGATCAGCGCGAAGACCGCGAAACCGGCGTTGAGCAGCGTGCCGACGGCGAGCAGGTCCCACCAGAACAGACGGCGCAAGGCCACCTGGCCACGCCAGCGCGGCGCGAAGAAGCCGCCCCCGGGGGTAGCCGCGGCAACGCCGTTCACGGCGTCGGCTCCGCCTCGCTCGCGGTCGCCGGCGGCACTTCCGGCAACGGCGTCGCCAGCACCTTGTCGATCCGCTTGCCATCGAGATCGACAACTTCCAGCGTCCAGCCTTCCCAGACCTGACGGTCGCCGGTCTCGGCGAGGCGCCCGAGGAGCAGCATCAGCATGCCGGAGAGCGTGTGGTAACGCCCCTTTTCCTCCTCCGGCACAGCTTTCAGGCCCAGCGTGTCCTTCAGTTCGAGCACCGGAATCAGGCCATCGAGCAGCCAGGAGCCGTCCTCGCGCTGCACCGCCCAAGCGTCTTCCTTGTTCTTCGGGACGAACTCGCCGGTCACCGACTCGACCAGGTCCTGCAGCGTCACCATGCCCTGCACTTCGCCGTATTCATCGACGACGAAAACGAGGTGGGTGCCGGTGCTGCGGAACTGTTCAAGCAGTTCCATGCCGGTCAGCGATTCCGGCACGTAGATCGCCGCCTGCAACTTGTCGCCGAGGTTCGGCGTGCTGCCGCGCAGGGTCTTGCCGAGTAGCTGGCGGGCGTTGAGAACGCCGAGGATGTTCTCCAGCCCGTCGCGGCAGACCGGGAAACGGGCGTGGTCGGACTCGGTGATGATCGCCAGGTTCTCGTCGAGCGGGCGGTTGATGTCGAGCCAGACGATTTCCGAGCGCGGCACCATCAGCGAACCGAGCTGCCGGTCGTCGAGGCGGAAGACGTTGCGCACCATGTCGTGCTCGTTCTTCTCGATGACGCCGGCGGCCGAGCCTTCGACCAGCATGGCGTGGATTTCCTCTTCGGTGACGCTCGGCCCACGGCTTTCCCGCTGCCCGAGCAGGCGCAGCAGCAGCGCCGTCGATCCGGAAAGGAGGCGAACGAAAGGCCGTGACAGGATGGCCAGCCAGTTCATCGGCCGCGCCACCAGGCGGGCGATACCTTCGGGGTTGATCTGGCCGATCCGCTTCGGCACCAGTTCACCGACGACGATGGAAATGTAGGTGATGACGACGACGACCAGGACCGTGGCGCCGATCTCGCTCAGGTGCTGGTCCGCCCCCCAGTGTTGCAGCCAGATGGCGAGCGGCCCGGCGAGCGCGGCTTCGCCGACGATACCGTTGAGGATGCCGATCGAGGTGATACCGATCTGGATCGTGGACAGGAAGCGGGTCGGGTCTTCGCCCAGCTGCATGGCGACGATGGCGGCAGCGTCGCCATCTTCGGCCTGTTTGGCGAGGCGGGCGCGGCGGGCGGTGACGAGAGCGATTTCGGACATCGCGAAAACGCCGTTGAGAACAATCAGCGCGACCAGTAGAAGGATTTCCATGTCAGAGACCTCCGGCGGCGGAGCGCACGAGGATGACGGGGGTTAAGACAGCAGGTGACTGCTTCATGGCGCGGCCCCGGAGGCGCCGCCCAACCTTTCTTGAGTTATGGACAGATCGCATCATGCCGCAATTCGGCGACGCCTGCCATTGCCCACCGCCAGCCTCTGCGCTCCCTAAGTCGCCGTGCAAGTCGAGAAACCGGTAGATGTCGATGCAATTGATCGACAAAACCGAAGTCTTTGCACGAAGAAACCCCGGCACTTGCCGACGTCATCACCGCTACCCCGAAAGGCTCGCCGCAACGTCGACAGCGCCTTCTTGCCCCGCAACAAACCAGACGCCACGGACCGCGGCCCCCCTTCCGGGAAATGGATTTGCCGCATGCGGCATCGCACAATAGCGCACCCCATTCGTACGGAGAAAACCATGAAATTGCTCGAACACAAGCTCGAAGTCCTGATGTTCAACAGCCGCTGGCTGCTCGCTCCCTTCTACGTCGGGCTGATCCTCGCCATCGGCATCCTGCTGATCAAGTTCGTCAAGGAGTTCTTCAAGCTGGCGCCCCAGGTCTTCAGTGCCGACAGCAGCGACATCATCATCGGCATCCTGACGCTGATCGATGTCGTGATGATCGCCAACCTGCTGATCATCATCGTCTTCGCCGGCTACGAGAACTTCGTCTCGAAGATCAACACCGGGAACAACGAAGACCGGCCGAGCTGGATGGGCCATGTCGGCTTCGCCGACCTGAAGATGAAGCTGATCGGCTCGATCGTCGCCATTTCCGGAATCGAACTGCTCAAGGCCTTCATGCACGTCGGCTCGCACAGCAACGAACAACTGGCCTGGAAGGTCGGCATCCATATGACTTTCGTCATTTCCGGGGTGCTCTACGCGGTCATGGACAAGCTCGGCGGCAAGCACCACGCGAGCGAATGACGCCGCCGGCGGCACGCGGCGAGAACTTGCCGCGGCGCCGCCTGCCTAACGATCATCTCCCAGCCACCGAGGAGCTCGCCATGCATCGCCAGTCATTCAAGATCGCCGGCCTGGACAGCGCCGAAAGCGTGCGCGCCCTGGCCAATGCCATTCAGGACCTGCCCAGCATCGTGCATCTGGAAATCGAGGCGCGAAGCGGCATTGCCGATGTCGAACACGGCAATTTCGTGAGCCCGGAAGACATCCTGCAAGCCATCGCCGACGCCGGCTTCAGCGCCGAATACACGACGCACTGAGCAAGACGCACTGAACGGCTCAGCAGCCGCAGCCGCTGCCGCCGGACTTGACGCCGAGCTTCCTGAGCAGCTTTTCCGGCGGGCAGAAGCCGGTGAAGCCGCTCTGGAACAGGTTGAGGCCGACGAAGGCGGTGAAGGCGAGGAACCATTCCGAGACGAAGATCGGCGATCCCTGCCAGCCGAGGGCGAGCGAAAGCATGACGAAAAAGCCGGCCATGATGCGGATGTAGCGTTCAGTGGTCATACGTGGTGTTCCTTCCGGAAAGCGGCGAAGTAGAGGACGGGGATGACGACCAGGGTGAGCAGCGTGGACACCAGGATGCCGAAGATCAGCGCCAGGGCCAGGCCGTTGAAGATCGGGTCGTCGAGGATGAACATGGCGCCGAGCATGGCGGCCAGCGCGGTGAGGGCGATCGGCTTGGCGCGCACTGCCGCCGACTGGATCACCGCGTCGTGGAAATCCATGCCGGCGGCGACCTGCAGCTTGATGAAATCGACCAGCAGGATCGAGTTGCGGACGATGATGCCGGCCAGCGCGATCATGCCGATCATCGAGGTCGCCGTGAATTGCGCGCCGAACAGCGCGTGGCCGGGCATGACGCCGATGATGGTGAGCGGGATCGGCGCCATGATGATGAGCGGCACCAGATAACTGCCGAAGTGGGCGACGACCAGCAGGTAGATCAGGATCAGACCGACCGCGTAGGCCAGGCCCATGTCGCGGAAGGTTTCGTAGGTGACCTGCCATTCGCCGTCCCACTTGACGCTGTAGCCGGCGTAGGGATCGCCGGGCTGGCGGATGAACCATTCGCCCAGCGTGCCGCCTTCCTTGAGCGCCATGCCGTTGATCTTGCTGCGGATGTCGAACATGCCGTAGAGCGGCGAATCGAGCTTGCCGCCCATGTCGCCGACGACATAGACGACCGGCAGCAGGTCCTTGTGATAGATGGTCTTCTCGCGCGCCAGCTCGCGCACTTCGACCAGCTCCGAAACCGGCACCAGACGGCCTTCGCGCGACCGGACACGGAGCTTGAGCAGGCTGTCAAGCGAGGACAGTTGTTCCGGCGGCAGGACGATGCGCACTGGCACCGCGAACTTCGATTCGGTGTTGCGCACCGGCGTCACGTCGAGGCCGGAGAGGCCCATGCCGACGACGTCGACGATGTCGCGCTGGGCGACACCGAGCTGCGCGGCCTTCGCCTGCAGCACGTGGAGGACGAACTTGCGGGCGTCGGCGTCGATGTAGTCGTCGATGGCAACGATGTCGTCAGTCGCCGCGAAGGCCGCGCGCACCTGGCGGGCGACGGCGATCTGGCCGGCGTAATCGGGGCCGTAGATTTCGGCGACGATCGGCGACATCACCGGCGGGCCGGGCGGCACTTCGACCACCTTGGCGACGCCGCCGTTGCGCTTGCCGACGGCTTCGATGGCGTCGCGCACGGAGACGGCGATCTCGTGGCTCTGCCGCGACCGCTCGTGCTTGTCGACCAGGTTGACCTGGATGTCGCCCTTTTCCGGCGCCGCCCGCAGGTAGTACTGGCGGACCAGGCCGTTGAAGTTGATCGGGCTGGCAGTGCCGGCGTAGGCCTGGTAATTGACGACTTCCGGCACCTTGGCCAGTTCGCTGCCGATTTCCTGCAGGACCCGCGCCGTTTCCTCGACCGGCGTGCCGGCCGGCATGTCGACGACGACCTGGAATTCGCTCTTGTTGTCGAAGGGCAGCATCTTCAGGACGACCAGCTGGAAGTAGGCGAGCGACACCGAACCGGCGATCAGCAGGACGACGGCCAGCCCCAGCTTGACGCGCGCCGCGCCGCCTTTCAGCGGATCGAGGAAGGGCGTCAGCAGGCGGCGGAAAGTGCGGTCCAGCGTCGCGTCGAGCTTCGACGGGGCGGGTTCGCCGTGCGCGTTGCCGTGCGCCTTCATCAAGCGCGCCGCCAGCCAGGGCGTGACGACGAAGGCGATGGCCAGCGACAGCGCCATGCCCATCGACGAGTTGATCGGGATCGGGCTCATGTACGGGCCCATCAGCCCGGAGACGAAGGCCATCGGCAGCAACGCGGCGATCACCGTCAGCGTCGCCAGGATGGTCGGCCCACCGACTTCGTCGACAGCGCCAGGGATGATTTCCAGCAGCGTCTTGCCCGGATGCAGCGCCTGCCAGCGGTGGATGTTCTCGACGACGACGATGGCGTCGTCAACGAGGATGCCGATCGAGAAGATCAGCGCGAACAACGATACCCGGTTCAGCGTGAAGCCCCAGGCCCAGGAGGCAAACAGCGTCGCCGCCAGGGTCAGCGTCACGGCGACACCGACGATCACCGCCTCGCGCCGGCCGAGCGCGAAGAAGACCAGGGCGACGACGAAGGCAGTGGCGAAGACCAGCTTGCCGATCAGCTTCTGCGCCTTTTCGGTCGCCGTCTGGCCGTAGTTGCGGGTGACCGTGACTTCGACGCCGTCCGGGATGACGACGTTCTTCAGGCTGTCGATGCGGGCGATCGCCGCGTCGGCGATGTCGGCGGCGTTGACGCCGGGCTGCTTGGAGAGCTGGATGGTGACTGCCGGGAACTCGCCGGCGCTGGTACCGAACCAGGCGTAGCGCTTCGGCTGGTCGGGACCGTCCTCGACGCGGGCAACGTCACCGAGGTAGATCGGCTTGCGGTCGACGACGGCGACCACCAGGCGCCGGACGTCGGCCGCCGATTCGAGGTAGGTGCCGGTCTGCACCAGGATGTCGCGGTTGCCGGCGATCAGGCTGCCCGACGACTGCAGGTCATTGGACACGGTGAGCGCACCGGCGATGTCCTGCGGCGTGACGCCGAAGGCGTTCATGCGCTCGGCGTCGAGCAGGACGCGCACGGCATGGTCGGGACCGCCGAGCGTGGCCACGTCGCGCGTGCCCTTGATCCGCTTCAGCTCGATCTCGACGGCGCGAGCGACCTGCTGCAGTTCGTAGGCCGAGCGCGCCGGGTCGGTGGTATGGAAGGTCAGCGAGACGATAGGCACGTCGTCGATGCCGCGCGGCTTGATCACCGGTTCGCGCACGCCGAGGTTGGGCGGCAGCCAGTCGCGGTGCGCCATCACCGTGTCGTGCAGGCGCAGCACGGCGTCGTTGTATTTGACGCCGACCTCGAACTGCACGGTGATCACCGCCATGCCGGGGCGCGCCATCGAATAGACGTGCTCGACGCCGTGCATGCGCGACAGCACCTGCTCGCCCGGCGTCGCCACCAGTTTTTCGACATCGTTGGCCGAGGCGCCCGGCCAAGCGACCAGCACGTCGGCCATCGTCACGTCGATCTGCGGCTCTTCCTCGCGCGGCGTCACCAGCGTGGCGAACAGCCCCATCAGGAAGGCGACCAGCGCCAGCAGCGGGGTCATCCGCGATGACTGGAAGGCGGCAGCGATGCGCCCGGAAATGCCGAGCGTCGTCTTGTCGGTCGCCATGCTACTTGCCCGACTTCAGCGAAATCGCCGCCTTGACCGGGTCGACGACGACCTTGTCGCCGCTGCTCAGGCCGGCCAGCACTTCGATCTCGCCCTTGCCGACGGTTTCGCCGAGACGCAACTGGCGCAGCAGCAGACGACCGTCGGCGGCCTGCACATAGACCGCCGCGACCTCGCCGCGACGGACGACGGCGGCGGCCGGCACGGTCAGTTTCCGGGCCTGGCCGGTGACGAAATGCACCCGCGCGAACATGCCGGGAACGACATCGGGCAAGGCCGGCAGGCCGACGCGCACGGTACTGACATGGGTTGCCGCATCGGCCGTCGGCAGCAACTGGATCGTCGTCGCATCGATCCATTTGCCGAGTTCCGGGAATTCGACGCGTGCCGTCGTCACGCCGCGCATCGCCGGCAGACGGTGTTGCGGAATGCTCGCCGTGACGCGCAGGCCACCCGGCTGGTAGATGGTGAACAGCGGCGCGCCAGGCATCGCCATGTCGCCCGGCTCGGCGTGGCGGCGGGCGACGATGCCGGCCATCGGCGCGACGATGCTGGCGTGGCTCTGACTGGCACCGGCGGCGCTGCGATTGGCGGCAGCGGCGTCGAAATCGGCCTTGGCCTTGTCCACCGCCGCCTGACTGACGAATTTCTGTTCCTTGAGCTGGCGCTGCCGCTCGTAATTGAGCTTGGCCATCGCGTACTGCGCTGCGGCGGCGCGTGCTGCCTCCGCCGCCTCACGACCGTCGATGCGCATCAGCAGGGCGCCTTTGGCCACTTGCTGGCCGGCGTCGGCGTGCACTTCGAGGACGCGGCCTGCAATCTGCGTGCCGACCGTTGCCTGCTGCACCGCCTCGACCACGGCTTCGGCAGGAAACGCCAGATCGACCGCATGCGGCGCGACCGTGACGACGGGCAGGGAATCGGCCGCCCGGGCGCCGGTGGCGGCAAGCAGGCAAGCGAGGAGCAGGGAAGGCAGAATAAAAGGTTTCATAAATATAAGCATACGCTAATTTACAATTCCAAGGCAAGGCCAGCCCATTGTACGCCCGCCGGCTCGGCTTACTTCGCCTGCCAGATGTTGCGGCAGCGCGTTTCGCGGATGCGCCAGCTGGCGATCGCGCCCAGCGTGGCGCAGAGCGTTGCCGCAAGAACCCCGTTCTGCCAGGTGGCGACATCGTAGACGCGAGCGCCACCGACCATTTCGCCCTGCCAGCCGAGGTCCATGATCCAGCCGACGACCGGCTGCATGATCGCGGCGCAGAGGAAGCCGCCCATGTTGGCGATGCTGGTGGACATCCCGGAGAGGAGCGGCGGATTGACTTCCTTGGCGCAGGCCCAGGTCAGGCTGAAACCGGCGGTGCTCAAGCCAAGCAGCGCGAACAGCGCGTAGGAGAGCGGCAGCGGCATCGTCGCGCAGGACAGCAGGACCAGCCAGATCGCCACATAGACGTGCGAGACGGCGATCATCACCGGCTTGCGCCGGCCAAGACGATCGGACAGACCGCCGATGAACAGGCAGCCGACGGCGAAGCCGCCGAACCACAGCGACAGGTGGTTGGCCGCCACCGGCCGCGCCATGCCATGCACCTGCATCAGGTAAGGCGTCGCCCAGAGCCCGGCGAAGGTGAAGAAAGCGCCGGACATGCCGGTATTGACCAACGCCGCCGGCCAGGTTGAACGGTTGCGCAGAACCGCCAGCAGGCCGGAAAGGACGACGGTGCGGTCGAAGCGGGGACGCGGCGTCGACGGGTTGGTAACGGGCGCATCGCGCACGATCAGCCAGCACAGCGCCGCCAGCACCAGCGACAGGCCGCCGACGCCGATGAACACGCCGCGCCAGCCGGTCGCCTGGGCCAGCGCCGACAGGGGCGCGCCGGCCAGCACCGAGCCGAGGTTGCCGACCAGCATGCAGATGCCGACCATGGTCGCGAAGCGGTTTTCCTCGAACCAGACGGCAATCAGCTTGAGCATGGCGATGAAGGTCACCGAAACGCCGAGTCCGACCAGGGTGCGACCGGCGAGCGCCAGGTCGAGGCTGGGCGCAAAGCCGAAGAGCAGGCTGCCGACGCCGCCGACCAGACCACCGAGCGCCAAGATGCGGCGCGGCCCCAGCGTGTCGGCGAGTATCCCGGTCGGGATCTGCATCAGCGTGTAGATGTAGAAATAGGTCGCCGCCAGCACCCCGAGCGACGCCGCCGAGGTCTGGAAGGCCGCCGCCAGGTCCTGGGCGATGCCGGCCGGCGCAAAACGCTGGAAAAACGACAGGATGTAGGCAACGGCGACGACGGCGAGCGCCAGCCAGCGCCGCCGCCTCTGTTCGGGCGTCAACGGTCCCATGCAGTCTCCTTGAATTTTTTGAAGGCGCCTCTGCGGGCGCCTGGGGTCAAGCGAGCGGCGTGCTTACTTGATCGTCAGCACCCATTTGGCGAGGGTCTTCGCCTCGGCATCGGTGACGTCGTTGGCTGGCATCGGCACCTGACCCCACTCGTCCTTGCTGCCGTTCTTGATCTTGGCGGCAAGCGCCGCCTCCGCCCCTTTGTCAGCCGCCCGCTTGGCGGCAATGTCCTTGTAGGACGGACCGACGATCTTCTTCTGCAAGGCATGACAGGTCATGCAGTTCTTGGCCTTGGCCAGATCCTCCGAAGCCTGCGCCGAGATGGCAACAAACAGTCCCGCCAGTAACAACATGCTCTTTTTCATTTTCCCCTCCGTCAATTCACTGTGAGTTGGTTTTTGCGTCCAGTTTAACCGCTTCAGCAGTCCGCCCCAAGGGGCTCAGCCCTCGTCCACCCATTGCCACAAGCGCTGCGGCAATTGTGTCCAGTCTACCGGCTTCGGCAGATGTTGCGCCCGCAAACGCTGTTGCGCAGCGACAAAAACCGCATCTTCACGGCCAGTCAGCAAGACGATGCACAAGCGCTCACCGAAATGCCGGCGCAACTGCTCGGCCACCTGCAAACCGTCGATTTCCGGCATCTCGACATCGAGCAGGGCAAGGTCGAAGGCTGCACCAGCGCTGGCGACCCGCAAGGCGTCGCCACCATTGCTGACGACGACCAGTTCGAAGCCTGGTGCCTGCAGCACTGCCTGTAGCAGGATCACCATCGTCGGATCGTCGTCCGCTGCCAGTACCCGTAAACTCTTCTGACTCATGATGTCTCTCCTGCCAACATGACGCCGAGGGCGTCGCACACCGCCTGCCATTCGGCTTGCAGGCCAGGATGAAGCGCCTGCACTTCCTCCCCGGCGGCAGCCCGGCACAACGATTCGATCTCACGGCACAAACCAGCAAAGCGCAGGGCGCCGACGTTGAAACTGCTCGACTTGAGTGCATGGCAGGCTTGCGCCAGTTTCTCCAGATCGCCGCTGGCGAACGCCTGCTGGCACTCGTCCCAATGCAGCCTGCCACTGCGCAGGTAAGCCTCGATCAATTGGCGGATCAGTGCCCCCGCACCATTCGGCGCCAATGCCCGAAGCTGATCGAAAGCGGCTGGATCGATCGGCAGGCCGGCACTCGCTTCGTGTGCCCCGCTCGACGCACCTGCTCCGGTCGATTTGCGGCGCTCGCGCGGCAACCAGCGTTCCAGCACGGCGAGCATTTCGTCACCGCGATACGGCTTGGCCAGATAGTCATCCATGCCGGCTGCCAGGCAACGGGCCCGGTCGTCACGCATGGCATTGGCGGTCAAGGCGACGACCGGCACCCGCGGCAGGCCGGCCAGTTCTTCGCGGCGGCGCAATTCGGCACAGGTGGCGAAACCATCCAGCACCGGCATCTGGCAATCCATCAATACCAGGTCGAAGGATTCGCTCTCCAGCAGATCAAGCGCCTGCTGACCGTTGCTGACCAGCAGTACCTGCAAGCCGAAGCGCTCCAGGTGAGTACGGGCAACGATCTGGTTGCTTTCGTTGTCTTCGGCCAGCAGCACACGCCCACGCAGACGCGCCGGCAGGTACTGTTCGTCGGCGGTCGGCAGCGCCACCCGGCGCAGCGTGCCGGCATCACTGCTCGTCACCTCCGACAGGTCGGAAACTTCCGCCTGCGGCAGACTGAGATCAACGGTGAAACAGGAGCCATAGCCAAGCCGGCTGACCACGCCAATCCGCCCCCCCATCATTTCGATCAGTTGACGACAGATGGTCAGCCCCAGACCGGTACCGCCGAAACGCCTCGATGTCGACCCGTCAGCCTGCGCAAAATGCTCGAAAATCCGGGCCTGGGCGTCCTGCGGAATGCCGATGCCGGTATCCCGGACCTGCAGTTCGAAGGTCACCCGTCCCGGTTCGCCGGAGAGCAGGAGCAGACTGACGACGATTTCTCCTTCGTCGGTGAATTTGATCGCGTTGTTGAGCAGATTGGCCACCACCTGACGCAAGCGCAGCGCATCGCCGCGTAGTTTCAGACCACGACCGGCCGGCAGTTCGATCATCAGGGTCAGGCCCTTCTTGTTTGCCGGCTGGGAAAACAGTTCGACCGACTCTTCGAGCAGGGCGCGCAGGTCGAAATCCTGCATTTCCAGTTCGAGATGCCCGGCTTCGATCTTCGAGAAATCCAGAACATCGTTGATGATCGTCAGGAGATGCCGCCCGGAACGATCAACTGCCTCGACGAACTGGCGCTGGGTAGGCGTCAGATCGGTATTGAGCAGCAACTCGGTCATCCCCAGGACGCCGTTCATCGGCGTCCTGATCTCGTGACTCATCATCGCCAGGAATTCGCTTTTGGCATGACTGCTCGCCTCGGCGACCTCCTTTGCCTGGCGCAACTCGCGGGTCCGCTGCTCGACAATCTGTTCGAGATTGCCCAAGTGGGTCGCCAGCCAGTGATCGCGCTCGCGAATCTGCGCGATCATCTGATTGAAACCGTCGCTCAGGCGGTTGAATTCCATGATTTCCGACGGTGCCGCGCGGATCTCGAGATGGCCAATCGAAATTTCGGCCATTGTCTCATCAAGCAGGTCGAGCGGCCGCAAACTGTTCTCGACACGCTCTCCCAGCCGGCGCAGTATCGCCCACAGTCCCAGGGCAAATACCACCAGGATCAGCGCAGCATTACCCAGCAGCTGCCGATACAGGCCGTCGAAGCCGATGCTGACCTGCACCTGACCAAGGTCGGTCCCATCGTGCCAGATGCGCCGAAAGAAATCGATCCGGTCCCAGGACAGCAGATAACCATCGTCGGCCTCCTGCAGATGCGCCGAAGCAACAGCGTTCGTCGTGGCCGGGCGCAACTCGAAGAAGACGCTGCCGTCAGGGCGATAGATCAGCAAGCGGCGGAAATCGGCGACATCGCGCAGTGCCTCCGCCGACGCCCTGGTCAGGGTCACGTCATCACGCACCAGACTCTCGGCGACCACGTCGCCAAGCAGGAGCATCCGGGCCTGCCCCTCGTCGATCAGGTTGCGCACATCGAGCCAGGCGCTGAGGATCAGGATGAACAGCAGCAGGCCGAGAAACACAGGCAGGAGCACCTGCAGATTGATCCGGACCAGATGCTGGCCGAAAGTCGCCTGTTCCGGCTCCCGGCTCACGAATTCCCCGCTGGACCAACGCCAGCGACCGCCGCCATCGCGGCAAGATAGGCAGCCATCAGATCGTCGCGCCAGTCATCGCTGATCGACTCTTCCCGGCCAGCCAGCCGCCGCTGCAAAGCGCTTTCGAGACGCGCTGCGGCAGCCGCAAGCCGCACCGCCCCAACATTTTCGGCGGCGCTGCGCAAGGCATGAACCTGCCTGCGCTCCGCCGCATCGTCACCGAGGGCGCCACGCCAGCGCGATGGCCAGTCCGAAAAATGCGTGACGAACAGACCAACAGCCTGCCACCAGAGTTCAGGCCGATCGAGCATTCGCTCAACCGCTGCCGCCACATCGAACCCCTCCAATTCCCCGGGTATCAGCATCTTGCCGTTCGCATTGTCCTGATTGAATACCGTAAGATTCTCCCGGATCGCTGGCCAGCATGGTTGAAGATTGGTAAAAAAACCGGCACCACCGGGATTGGCATACCGCATAGGGCAAGCACTTCCTTTTACAATGAAATACAATGCACTCACCAAGCATAAACAACCAGTTCATGAACCAGACCGCCCTGATTGTCGAAGACGACCCCGGAACACGTCACGTACTGTCCGCAACCTTCGCTTCCGCAGGCATCGGTAGCATTTTCGCTGAAAACGGCGCCGCCATGTGGCTGCAACTGGGAAAAAGGCCCGACATCGTCATTCTGGACTTGAGCCTGCCCGATGCGGACGGACTCGAGTTGCTGCGCCAGTTGCGACAGCAATCCGAAATACCGGTGCTCATCCACTCGACGCGCTCGGATGAAATCGAGCGCATCATCGGCATCGAGATCGGCGCCGACGACTTTCTTCCCAAACCCTGCAACATGCGCGAGTTGCTCGCCCGCACCCGCAGGCTGTTACGGCGTTGCCAGACAAGACCAGCCAGCCAGCTGCACCGCAACGAGTTGCGGCGTTTCCGCTTCGGTCACTGGACGCTCGACACGGCCTCGCGGGAACTGACCGACGGCAAGGGATCGCCAGTATCCATCGGGGTATCGGGGTTTGCGCTGCTGATGGCCTTCCTCGAACACCCGTTCGAGCCATTGTCGAGAGAACAGCTGTCACGCGTATTGAAAAGGGAGTACATCCCTTACGACCGGATCATCGACGTCCACGTCAGCCAGATTCGCCGCATTCTCGGCAACCAGTCCGATGGATCAGGTTTCATCAAGACCTTGCGCTCGCAAGGCTATGTTTTCGTCGCCCCCGTCGATCACAACTGAACGGCACAGGCAAGCAGGCAGCAAAAAGCCGGAGCAACGCTCCGGCTTTTTTACGCCCTCCCCGAACGGGGAGGGCTGACGAAGGATAGGACTTTACTGGCAACCGCCGACGGTATTGCCCGCGCAAGGCGTCGAGGTTTCACCGTTGATCAGCCACTTGCCATCCTTGCGGATCATTTCCAGGGTCTTCAGGACGCGATCATTGAAGACGTTCGAACGATAAGTCTGCTCGAACTTCGCCGTCGCCCGGTCCTCGCCGTGCATCTGCACGTTCAGCTTATCCACCGTTACCGAGATATCCTCGCGCGGCATGATGCGCTGGCGACGCAACTGGTTCCAGTCCTCACGCGACAGCCCGCCATCCGGCGTGAAGGTCGGCGCGTAGAAGGCGGTGTAAGCCGCATAATCCTTCGCCGACCAGGCCTGCGCCCAAGAACGGACCCGTGCCTGAACATCGGCACCTTCGGTCGGCGGCGTCACCACCGGCGGCTTCTTGCCCATCAGATCCTGCGCCCGGGCGTCAAGCTCCTCACGCGAGGTACCGGCCACAGCCACCGGTTCCGCCGGGCACATCGCCGCGGCATCGACGTCAGCCAGTTCGCCGGCTTCCGGCGTTGCCGTCTCGAGCTTCTGCAAGCCCATGAATTCGAGCAGCGAACCCATGCCGGCCTGGCTGCGCAGGTAGGCCAGCGTCAGGTCGGTGTCGGCATTGACCAGCGAGCGCTTCGCCGCCAGCAGTTCGTTTTCGGTGTCGAGCAGGTCGAGAAGCGTGCGCTGGCCGATGTTGAACTGTTCGCGGTAGGCGTCGCGCGTCTTCTCAAGCAGCGTCACCTGCGTCGTCAGATCATCCCGCTGGTCGCGCAGGCGCTGCACGTCGTTGTAGGCGATCAACAGCGTCTGCCGGGTGTCGCGGCAGGCCTTCTCGCGCATTTCCAGCGCCATGTGCTTGCGTTCGACGTACTGCCGCTCGCGCGCCGTGTCCGAGCCGCCGTTGAACAGGTTCCACGACATCACAACTTCGGCAACGTTCTGGTCGCGATCGCCGGTCACGCCCTGGTAGTTCTTGGTCGTTTCGGTACGTGCCCGCAGATCGACGCGCGGCATGTAGGCGGCGCGCCGGCCTTCGACGTCGTACTGCGCCGCCTCGATGTTCTCGACCGCCGCCAGCAGCGTCGGGTTGCGCTTGTAGAGCACATCGAGCGCCGCCTTCGGGCTCGCCGGCAGCGCCGCGCCGGTCAGTTGCTGCGGCGTCAGCGTCGCCGCCGGCAGTTCGCCGACCAGGCGCTGGTAGCGCGCCATCACGTCGTGCAGGTTGGCGGTCTCGGTGGTCAGGTTGACCTCGGCCAGCGCCAGGCGGCTGGCCGCCTGATCGAGATCGACCCGACGGCCGACGCCGGAGGCAGTGCGCGCCTTGATCTGCTCGTAGGTTGCCTTGTGGCGAACGTAGTTGTCTTCGGCCAGCGTCACCAGCGAGCGGTAGCGCAGCACGTCGGCGTAGGCCTTGCTGGCTTCGAGGGCGACGGTTTCCGAGGCTTCGAGCAACTCGTAGTAGCGCACCAGCTTGGCCTTGCCCAGCTTGCGCACTTCGCTGCGCGTCGCGAAGCCGTCAAACAGCATCTGGCTCAGCGTCAGCGCGTAACCGCGCCGGGTGTAGCTGTCCTTGGCCGCACCCGGGACTTCCAGGCTCTCACGACCCGCCCCGGCACTCAGATCCACCTTGGGGAAGTAGCCGCCGCGGGCGACACCGACCTCTTCTTCGGCAGCCTTGTAGTTACGCCACTTGATGGTCACTTCCGGACTTTTTTGCACTGCCTGCTGGGCCACCTGGCGCAGCGCCTGTTGAACTTCCGTCGGAGCTGCATCCTGAGCAAGACCGGCGGTGGAAAAGACCGCAGTAGCCAGTAACAATGTGATGGTTTTGATTTTCATGAGGGACTCGCAAGGAACCGGTTCAACCTCATGCCGCAAGCCCGGAAACCGAGACGACACAAGGAATCTCTTTGGGAAACGGAATATTTGTCAATATAACCGGCCCCGATTTTAGGTCAATAATCATTTCAGATTGTAAGGTTTGGTAAAAATCCAAACCTCGGCAACAACGGAAAAATATAGCATCGTCATAAGCATCCGACAAGCACTCCTCCTTTCAAGACAGCGATATCTTTTCCAGTTTCCGGTAGAGGGTCCGCGTACTAACGCCAAGACGACGCGCCAATTCATCCATTTCCCCCTGATGGTTCTGCCGTGCCCAGCGCAGATAACCCCGCTCCAACTCTTCAAGCTCGACAACCCGATCGACACCGAAGCCCTGCCAGACGGTCGCACCGCTCGCCAGCGGTGGCGGAGAATCGGCCATCTCCACGAGATGTGACAGGTCGATGCAATCACCATCGGCGAGCAAGGACGCCCTTTCAATCAGGTTACGCAACTCGCGAATGTTGCCGCTGAAACGCTGCGCTGCCAGCCAGGTCAATGCTGCCTTGGTAAAACGACGCCCTTGCTTGTGATCCACCCGTTCGAGCAGGGACTCGGCAAGCAGCGCAATATCGCCGCTACGCTCATGCAGGGCCGGCGTCCGGATCGGAAAGGTATTGATCCGGAAATAGAGGTCGCGACGGAAGGTTTCCGCCTGCACCATCGCCGCCAGGTCGCGGTGGGTCGCCGTCACCAGACGGAAGTCTGCCGGCAGCCAGTCGAGCCCGCCAACCCGGCGATAGGTTCCGGTCTCCAGCAGGCGCAAGAGCTTGATCTGCAGACTCAGGGGCAACTCGCCGATTTCGTCGAGAAACAGGGTGCCGCCCGAGGCCGCCTCGACCAGCCCCTGCTTGCGGTGCGTCGCACCGGTGAAGGCGCCTTTTTCGTAGCCGAACAACTCGGCTTCGAACAGCGTCTCCGTCATGCCGGCGCAATCGACCGCGACAAAGGGCCCTTCAGCACGTTGACTGGCCTCGTGGATGGCATGCGCGACCAGTTCCTTGCCGGTTCCCGTCTCACCAAGCAGGAGGACCGCCGCATTGGAGGGAGCAACGCGCATCATCTTGTCCAGCATATCGACGAATGCCGGCGAGCGCCCAACCAGCCCGCGTGCAGCGGCGCGACTGCTGGCCTGACGAACGACACGCATGGTTTCGACGAAATAGGCAATCTCGCCATTCTCGTCGCGGATCGGTACTGTTTCGACGGCGACATGTTCTTCGCCGCGTGCCGTGTGATGCAGATGCAGCACCCGTTGCGGTTCGCCGGTTTCCATGCTGAGCTTCAGCGGGCAGGATTCCCCGACCTGATCGCAAGGCAGTTCGAAGCGGTGGGAAACTTCGTAGCAACTGCGCCCAGCCAACTCCCGACCGCCACCGAACTCCCGGGTATACGCCGCGTTGGCAGCAATGATCCGGTAATCCGCACTCATGACGATGCGCGGCTCAGGCAAACCATCAAGAAAAGAAATCAACTCACTCAAAAAATGCGACGTCAAAATTGACACCCCCGCCATCCGATGCTGCCGATTCTGACACAGCCCGAGCCGCAGTGACGAACCAGTACACGAAAAAGATTGCAAACCCTTGATTTAAATAGTCGCAAACAAATTTCACGAGCTGGCACGCAACTTGTTAATAGAAACTCCGGAAACCGGGGACACCTCCCGCAACCCGATGCGCTTTCCTGGAAAATATCGGGCTGCAGGTACTGACCGGCTGGGAGCATATCCCCCTTAGTTCGCCCCGCAGGCTTGCTTCATGCAACCAGTCGGCAGACAGACAGCCACCCCGGTTTCCAACCAGAACAATCAACGGGGTAACAACAACAATGAACCAAGCGGCAGACCAGAAAAAGCAGGAAGCACCGACTGCAGTCTCCTTCTATGAAAAACGGAAGAAAATCTACGCCAAACGAGTCCGTGGCTTTTTTGACAACTGGCGCATCGCGCTGGTTCTCCTGACCCAGATCGTTTTCTACGGCACTCCCTGGCTGCAATGGAATGACCGACAGGCCATTCTGTTCCACCTCGTTGAACGCAAATTCTACATCTTCGGCCTGGTGTTCTGGCCGCAGGACGTCATCTACCTGGCCATCCTGCTGATCATTTCGGCCTATGCCCTGTTCCTGGTCACTGCGGTTGCCGGACGCCTGTTCTGCGGCTACGCCTGTCCGCAGACGGTCTATACGCAATTGTTCATGTGGATCGAAAACTGGGTCGAAGGCGATCGCAATGCCCGCCTGAAGATGGACAAGGCGCCGATGGATGCGCGCAAGCTGCGAATCAAGAGCACCAAGTTCGCACTCTGGGGCCTTCTGTCGCTATGGACCGGGTTCACGCTGGTCGGCTATTTCACGCCGATGAGCGAGTTGATCAACAACGTCCTGACCAACAACCTTGGCCCCTGGGAAATGCTGTGGATCTTCCTGTACGGCGGCTTCACCTTCCTGTTTGCCGGTTTCATGCGGGAACAGGTGTGCAAGTACATGTGTCCTTACGCCCGCTTCCAGAGCGTGATGTTCGACCCGGACACGCTGATCATCACCTACGACCCGGATCGCGGCGAGCCGCGCGGGCTGCGCAAGAAAGGCGCCGACACCAGCAAGCTGGGCGACTGCGTCGATTGTGGCCAGTGCGTCGTCGTCTGCCCGACCGGCATCGACATCCGCAATGGCCTGCAATACGAGTGCATCGGCTGTGCCGCCTGCATCGACGTCTGCGACCAGGTGATGGACAAGGTCGGCCTGCCGCGTGGCCTGGTCCGTTATTCGACGGAAAATGCGATGCAGCAGAAGCTCGATCACAAGAGCATCATGTCGCACATCATCCGCCCCCGCATCCTGCTGTACACGGCAATCCTGATCCTGATCAGCATCATCGCCGGCTACTTCCTGGTGCACCGCATCCCGCTCAAGGTCGACATCATCCGCGACCGCTCGACGCTGGCCCGCGAAGCCGACGATGGCAGCATCGAGAACGTATTCATGCTGCAGATCATGAACACCTCGGAATCGCCGCAGCACTACAAGCTCACGGTCGAGGGCCTGGAAGGCCTGAAGATCGTCGGTGACGACAGCGTCGACGCCAAGGCTGCTGGCCTGACCTCGTTCAACGTCGTCCTGGCCGCTCCGCCGGAATCCGGCAAGCGCGGCTCGAATCCGATTCACTTCACCATCACCGCCGAGGGCAATTCAGACATCACCCTGCGGGAGAAAGCCTCTTTCCTCCTGCCCTGACGCCAAACAGGGCAGACTCCGCTTGGGCGGGAGCTTGTCTCCCGCCTTTTTTTATTTGTCACAGCCGGCGCGCAAACGCCAGCTCGAGAAACTCCAGCAATTTCGGCACATGTCCGTTGACATCGCCAAACTCTTCATGGTTCCCGGCCAACTCGAGCAATTCGACATCGGCATGCCCTGCCGCAGCACGGATCGCCCGCGCCTCGGCAAGCGGCACCATGGCATCGTCCCGGCCGTGCACCAGCAACACCGGGCAGCGCACCCGGGCTATCGTATGAATCGGCGCGATATCGTCGAAACGGTAACCGATGACCTGCTGCACGTAACGCAATACGTAAGCTCCCAGCGGCCAGTACGGAATGCGCTTGGCGCCCAGCCAGCGCCGCATCATGGCCGCCGGATGGGCAAAGGCGGAGAGACTGATGACGCCGCGGATTTCCGGACGGCGACTGGCAACCAGCAGCGCCGCCCCGCCCCCCACCGAATGACCAATCACCGCCAGGGCATCGCGCTCGATACCGGCGATGCCGACCAGCCAGGCCATGCCGGCTTCGATATCCTCGGCGAAGCGCGGCAGCGAAGCGAAGCTGTCGTCGTCGCTTTCCCCGTGGCAACGGGCATCAAGCAGCAACAGCGAATAGCCGGCTTCCTTCAGGTGGCGAGCAACCGGCAGAAAGTTCGCCGCATTGCCGCCCCAGCCGTGCATGACGACCAAAGCGCGAGGCCCGGCCGGAATGTACCAGGCGCGCAGGCGCTTGCCATTGCAGGTCGGCACCTCGACCGACTGCCACGACAGCCCGTCCGGCTGCGCCTCGCGGGGCACCCGCGGCGCCCGCAGGCTGTTGCGGATGGCCCGGTTGAGCAGAAGCACGGCGAGCGGCGGCAGGGCCAGCCAGCCCCAGACACTCATTGCCGACTCCACGAACAATCACGTGCAGCAACAGAACGCTGCGACGGACTAAAAGGCAAACAGGATGGCAGGATCATCGGCATGACATTCTCAAGGCCATCAGGAGCGCACCCGACCTGGGTTCACATAAATTCAATGCCGCAGCGCATGGCCGCGACACCCCCAACAGCAGTAAAATAAGCAACTGCTACTATACCTCACGATAATCAGGAGTTTTCATGAACAGCGCCGCTTCCCAACATGCGCCCCATAACCGTCTGGCGCACATGCCGATCTCGCTTTTCGCGATCGTCATGGGCCTCTCCGGCACCACCATTGCCTTTGAACGGATCGAGCACCTCTGGTCCTGGACCATCCATCCCTCGACCCTGCTGCTGATCCTCAGCGCCGGCATTTACGGGCTGATTGCCTTTGCCTACCTGAGCAAGTTCCTGCGCTACCGCAGCGAAGTGATCGGCGAGTTCAACCATCCGATCCGCATCAGTTTCTTCCCGACCATGTCGATCGGCCTTCTACTGCTCGCCATCGCGAGCCTGCAATACAGTCCGTCGATTGCGCTCGCCCTGTGGAGCGTTGGCAGCGTCGCCCAGTTGCTGTTCACCCTGCTCATCCTGTCCACCTGGATTCACCACGAACGCTACCAGGTCCAGCACAGCAACCCGGCTTGGTTCATTCCCATCGTCGGCAACATTCTGGTGCCGGTCGCCGGCGTACCGCTCGGTTTTCCGGAGATTTCCTGGTTCTACTTCAGCGTCGGCCTGATGATGTGGACGCCGCTGCTGGCGGTGCTGTTCAACCGTTTCTTCTTCCATCCGATGGTTCCGGCCAAGCTGCTGCCGACGCTGTTCATCCTGATCGCCCCGCCGGCGGTCGGCTGCATCGCCTGGCTCAAGCTGCACCATGGCGTGCTCGATGACGTGGCGCGCATCCTCTACTACTTCGGTCTTTTCATCACCCTGCTGCTGTTCTTCCAGTGGCGCCACTTTGCCCGCCTCTCGTTCGCCCTTCCCTGGTGGGCCTATTCCTTCCCGCTGGCGGCGATGACCATCGCCTCCAGCATCATGCTCGAAAAGGTCGGCGGCACCTTCTTTGCCATTCTGACTCCGGTGCTGCTGGGCTTGCTGAGCATCCTGATCGTCGTGCTGCTGTTCAATACCAGCCGGGCCATGCTGCGCGGCGAGATCTGCGTACCGGAATAAGGCAGCCCCTCGTTTCCCGCCCCTCCGGCAAGAAGAGCGGACTATACTGGCGGGAAACGAGACATAACGAATCCGGAGGAGGCCGCCCGCGGCCAACGCGCATGGATCTTCTGTTCCTGCTCGCACTGGCAACCGTCATCGTCGTCCTGCTCTTCGACTACACCAACGGTTTCCACGATGCCGCCAACATCGTCGCAACGGTCATCGCCTCGCGGGCGATGACCCCGGTGCAGGCGGTGATCGTCGTCGGTTTCTTTGAATTCCTCGGTCCACTGCTCGGTGGCACAGCAGTCGCCAACACGATTGGCAAGTTCATCAGTCTCGACGGCGTGGTGCCACTGCTTTCGCTGTCGATCCTGCTTTGTGGACTAATCGGCGCCATCGTCTGGAACCTGGCGACCTGGTATTTCGGCATTCCCTCATCGTCGTCGCATGCGCTGGTCGGCGGCCTGATCGGCGCAATCGTCGTCAGTGTCGGCAGCGACCATGTCGTCTGGGGCTTCCGCGAGCTTGCCGATGGCCACCTGACCGGCATCGTCAAGGTCCTGGCCGCCCTCGTCCTGTCCCCCTTGATTGGCTTCTGGGCCGGCTTCCTGATTCATCGCCTGATGAACGCCCTGCTGCGCAGCGCGAGTACCGCCGCCAACGCCCGGCTGCGCTACGCCCAGTTCTTCACCGCCGCCGGCCTGGCGTTTTCGCACGGTGCCAACGACGCCCAGAAAAGCATGGGCATCCTGACCCTGGTCCTGCTGCTGGGCGGCTTCATTCCCAAGTTCGAAGTGCCGTTCTGGGTCATGCTCGCCTGTGCCACGTCGATCACCCTCGGCATCCTCTCCGGCGGCTGGCGCATCGTCCGCACGCTCGGCTTCGCCATCTACCGGGTGCGGCCGATCCACGCGCTAGATTCGCAACTGACCTCTGCGCTGGTGATCATGAGCGCCTCGCTGGCTGGCGCCCCGGTGTCGACGACGCACGTCGTCGCCACCTCGATCATGGGCATCGGCGCCTCGGAACGGCCGCGTGCGGTCCGCTGGGCAAAGGCCAAGGACATCGCGACCACCTGGGTGATCACCATCCCCGGTGCCGCGCTGGTCGCCATCCAGGCCTATGCCCTGCTCCACCTGTTCATCGGAGTCCCATCATGAGCGACAACCCGGGTTCGCCCTCCCTGCTCAGCCGGCTGATCGAGCGCGTCTTTCCCAAGATGCCTGACTTTTTCGCCATGCTCACCCTGCAATGCCGGCACGTCGCGCAGACCGCCGGCCTGCTGGTCGAGTTCATGGAAACCGCCGCCCCTGACATCGGCCGCCAGATCCGCAAGGACGAACACGAAGCCGACCGCGTCAAGATCCACAACCTGCACGCGCTGAACGAGGCCTTCTCGACGCCGATCGACCGCGAGGACCTCTACCGGGCGATCATGGACCTCGACGAAGTCGTCAATTACTGCAAGACCACGGTCAGCGAGATGGAGGTCCTGCAACTCGACCCCGACAAGCATTGCCTGGAAATGGCGATGCACATCAAGCTGGGCACCGACGCCCTGCTCCAGGGCTTCACCCGGCTAGCCAAGGAGCCGGCGCAGGCGGCCGAAGACGCCGACCTCGCGCGCAAGGCCGAACGCCGTGTCGAAAAGGCTTACCGGCGGGCGATCGCCGACCTCTTCCAGGGCGACGACTACATCCACATGTTCAAGCGCCGGGAAATCTACCGCCACCTCTCCAACGCCGCCGACCGCATGGCGCACTGCGCCAACACGCTGCACGACATTGTCGTCAAGATGTGCTGAACGTCACTCGCCGCTGACGACGATCGTCTGGCCGGCGAAATCGACCTGCTGCCCGGGCCGGATCTTGGCCCGCTTGCGGGTATCGACAACGCCATCGACGCGGACCTGTCCATCGGCGATCGCCGCATGCGCGGCGCCGCCCGATTCGCACAGACCGGTTGCCTTGAGTAGCTGGTCGAGCTGGATGTGCTCGCCGCGCACGGCAAAATTGAGACTCATGCTTCTTCCTCGATGATGATCAGGTGCACCCGGCACGGCCCGTGGGCGCCGAGGACGATGGTTTGTTCGATGTCGCCGGTGCGCGATGGCCCGGAAACGAAGTTGGCCGCCCGCGGCAACTGCCCGCGCTCGCGGCGCAGCAGCGCAAAGGCGTCTTCCATCGTCGCCACCACCCGCGCCGCCGGTACCAGCGCGATGTGGGTTTCCGGCAACAGACTGACCGACGCCGGCGTCGCCGGCCCGGACAGCAGGAGCAGGGTCCCGGTTTCGGCGATGGCGCAGAAACAGCTGGTGATGCCGACCGGATCGGCATCCGCCGCGCTGCCGCTGTGGCTGTCGATACCGGCGGCGCCCCAGTCGAGGCCGGCGACGTCGAGCGCGGTCACCGCCCGCGGCGGCAGATTCTGTTCCGCCAGGTAGGCGGCGACGCGCGCCGGCACCGCGGCGTAGTCGGCAACCCGCTCGACCGTGCTCGCCAGGCTACCCGCTTTGGCGCAGAAGCGCGCCACCAGGTCGCCGGCCAGCGTCGGCTGCGGCCCCGGCGACGCCGCTTGCAGGTAGGCCAGGGCGGCGGCGCGGCGCGTGCCGGCATCGCCTTTGGCAAGCCCGGCGCGGACGCGGGCGAGGATCTCGTCGCGCGCGCTCATCTCACGACATTCCGTGGTGTACCGGCGACGAAGGCTTCGAGGTTGTCCACCAGTTGATCGGCCAGCATCTGCATCGCCGGCCGACTCGACCACGCGACATGCGGCGTCAGCAGGAAATTGGGCAGCGCCAGCAAGGCGGAATCAAGCAGCGGCTGATCGTCCGGCGGCGGTTCGACGCTCAGCACGTCGAAGCCGGCACCGGCGATCCAGCCTTCGCGCAGCGCCCGGGCCAGCGCCGCTTCGTCGACGATGCCGCCGCGCGCCGTGTTGATCAGCAGCGCCGAGGTTTTCATCCCCCGCAGTTCGGCCTCGCCGATCAGGTGCCGGGTGGCGTCGTTGAGCGGGCAATGCAGGCTGATCGCGTCGGCCGCCGCCAGCACGTCGGCGAAGGCGGTGTAACCGGGGCGCACCGTCGCAGCCCCTTTGCGCTCGGCGCGCAGCACGCGCATGCCGAAGGCCTCGCCGAGACGGGCGACGCCACTGCCGAGGCTGCCGGCGCCGATGATGCCCAGCGTCGCGCCGTGCAGGTCGCGGATCGGGTGATCGAACAGGCAGAACTGCTCGGCGGCCTGCCAGGCACCGGCCTGGATCGTCGCCCGCCAGGCAAAAAGATTGCGCGACAAGGCCAGCAACAGCGCGAAGACATGCTCGGGCACGGTATGTTCGGCATAGCCGCGGATGTTGCTGACGACGATGCCGTGGCGCCGGCAGGCGTCGAGGTCGATGATGTTGGTGCCGGTGGCGGCAACCGCGATCATCCGCAGTTCGGGCAGCGCCTCGATCACCGCGGCCGGCAGCGGCACCTTGTTGGTGATGGCGATGCTGGCGCCGCGCAGACGTTCGACCACCTGCTGCGGCGCGGTCTGCGGGTAGTCGATCCAGTCGTGGGCGAAAGCCGGCGGCCGGAAGTCGGCCACCACCGACGCCCGATCGAGATGGACGATGCGCTGCATCAGGCTGCGCTGACGAAAGGCGTGCCGTGCGCCACCGCCAATTCGCTGACGCGGGCGCCAAGCGCAGCGTCACCGCTGTAGATCAGGCGATCGACGCCGGCCGCGCACAGGCCCTCGATCGCCGGCCCGTCGCCATGCAGCAGATTGAGCACCCCGGCCGGCCAGGCGCAGCGCGTTGCCAGCTCGCACAGCGCAAAGGCTGAGGACGGCGCCTTCGGACTCGGTTTGACGACCAGCGTCGCCCCCGCCAGCAAGGCCGGTACCGCTGCAGCCGCCAGCCCCGCCAGCGGCTGCCCGGCATCGACGACCAGCGCGACGACACCGGTTTCGCCGACATTCGCCTCGCGCAGCGCGCCAACCGCCGCCGCCACCTCGGCCTCCGCCTCCGCCTCCGGGCAGGCGCTCTCCTGCACCAGCAGCTTGGCGAAATGACCAGCGTATTTCGCCAAGCCATCGGCAAGCCCAGCCAGGCATTCCTGGCGCCCTGCCAGACCAAGCGCCGCCCAGGCGGCCTGGGCATCGCGCGCCGCCGCCACCGCTTCAGCCGCTTCCTCGGCGCCGCACATCGGCACCCGGTGCCGCGCCTGTCCAGTCACCGGATTGACCACATCGAAGAAACTGTCACCCACCGTCAGGTAGGGGTGACCGTTGATCCAGAGGGGAATGGCCATCGGGCCTTCGGGTGCGAATTCCATCGTCAGTCTCGCTTTCTTGCTGCGTATTGTTCGAAAAAGGTCTTGCCGCCGGCGGCCACCGGCAGATCGCGCGCCGTCGTCCAGCCCGGGGCAAAACCGAAGATGCGGATGCGGCCCTCACCGTCGGCCAGCCAGTTCAGGTAGCGGGCGGCGATCCGGGTCAGCGCCCGGTACAGCGCCGGCCGGCCGGCGACCCAGGCCCAGGCGCGCAGGCCCAGGCGCTCGCCCCAGGGGCGCAGGCCGCGCCGCCACTGTTCCTGACGCAGACCGTGCATCAGCTCGGGCAGCGGAATGCGCACCGGGCAGACGCTGGAACACTGGCGGCAGCCGGTCGATGCGTGCGGCAGGTCGAGCGCGTTCTCGATGCCGGTGTAGAGCGGCGTCAGCACCGAGCCCATCGGCCCCGGATAGACCCAACCGTAGGCGTGGCCACCGAGCGAGAAATACACCGGGCAGTGATTCATGCAGGCGCCGCAGCGGATGCAGCGCAGGATGTCCTGATAGTGCGACCCGACGACGTCGGCGCGGCCGTTATCGACCAGGATGAAGACAGTCTTGGTCGGCCCTTCGCTTTCGTCAGCGGTACGGGTGCCGGTCAGCAGCGAGACGTAGTTGGAAATCGTCTGGCCGGTCGCCGAACGCGGCAGCAGGCGCATCAGCGTGGCGAAATCCTGCAGCGTCGGCACCACCTTCTCGATACCGGTGATCACCACATGGACGCGCGGCAGCGTCGTCACCATGCGACCGTTGCCCTCGTTGGTGACCAGCGCCGCACTACCGGTCTCGGCGATCAGGAAATTGGCACCGGAGATGCCCATGTCGGCCGACAGGAAGTGCTGGCGCAGAATGCCGCGCGCCTCGCGGGTCAGCGCCGGGATGTCGGCTGAAGTCCGCGCCTCTTGCGGCCGGCCGTGTTTCTCGGCAAACAGCACCTCGACTTCCTGCAGCGTCTTGTGCACCGCCGGCGCAATGATGTGTGACGGCGCCTCGCCGGCGAGCTGGATGATGTACTCGCCGAGGTCGGTTTCGACCGGCTCGATGCCGGCGGCGGCCAGCGCGTCGTTGAGATGCGCCTCTTCGGAGAGCATCGACTTCGACTTGGTCACCTTCTTGACGCCATGACGGCGGGCGACGTCGATCACCAGATCGCAGATTTCGCTGCCGTCGCGCGCCCACAGCACTTCGGCGCCGCGGGCGCGGGCGTTTTCCTCGAAGATTTCCAGCCAGACGTCGAGGTCGTTCAATGCCCGGTCGCGGATGCCGGCGCAAGCTTCGCGCAAGGCTTCGAATTCGAGACCGTCGTCGGGCAGCGCCGCCATCGCCTTGGCGCGCTTGCCGGAAAACAGCGGCTTGGCTTTCTGCAAGGCTTGTTGCAGCACCGGGTTGCGCACCTTGTCGGCGGCACGGGCGGTGAAATGCATCGCCTGCGAATGACGGGCGTTGCCGTTCATGGCTTCGTTTCCCCGGCCAGTACTTCGGCGAAATGCAACACGCGCGTCGTCTCGTCACCGCGCCGACGCAAGCGGCCCTCGATGTTGAGCAGGCAGCCGAGATCGCCGCCGACCACGGCGTCAGCCCCGGCAGCGGCAATCGACTCGCACTTGCGGTCGACGATGCGCGCCGAGACATCCGCGTAGTTCTCGGCGAAGGCGCCGCCGAAGCCGCAGCATTCCTCGCAATCGGCCATTTCCTTCAGGCTCAGCCCGCGCACGCGGCCAAGCAGGGCGCGCGGCTGCGCCTTGATGCCGAGGCCGCGCAGGCCCTTGCAGGAGTCATGATAGGTGACGCTGCCGACGAACTCGCCGGGCGGCTGACAGGTCTCGCCAAGGCTGGCCAGGAAGACGCTCAGTTCCTGCGTGCGTTCCGCCAGGCAGCGGGCGCGCGCCCCCCAGAGCACATCGTCGGCAAACAGCTTGGGATACACCGACTTGATCTGCTCGGCACAGGACCCCGAAGGGACAACCACGACATCGTAATTTTCCAGTTCGGCGATCGCCTTCTGCGCCAGAGCCAGCGCCAGCGGACGATTGCCCGCACTCCAGGCCGGTTGCCCGCAGCAGGTCTGCGCCGGCGGCACGACGACATCGTTGCCGGTCGCCTCGAGCAGGCGCAGCGCGGCAAAGCCCACTGCGGGACGCATCAGGTCCACCAGGCAGGTAACGTATAAGGCAATCCGCATGTTAAAATCGCGCCGCAGCAAAAGGCAAAGTGGCCAATGCTACTCAAACCCCGCAAATAAAGGAATCCAGTTGTCAGAAGTTGCCGACGGCACCGTCCGGACGCCCGGCTCGATCCAGGTCATCGAGCGCATGATGTCTTTGCTTGACGCGCTTGCCGACGCGCCTGATGCCGCCAGCCTGAAACACCTGGCGGCGGTGACCGAGCTGCATCCCTCGACGGCGCACCGCATTCTTGCCGCCATGTGCAGCGCCCGCTTCGTCGAGCGCCAGGATGCCGGCAACTACCGCCTCGGCATCCGGCTGCTGGAACTCGGCAACATCGTCAAATCGCGCATCAACCTGCGCGAAGTCGCCCTGCCCTTCATGCAGACCCTGCACGAAAAGATCGGCGAGGCGATCAATCTCGGCGCCCGCCACGACGACGACATCGTCTACCTCGAGCGCACCTCGTCGGGCCGCTCGCTGGTCCGTGTCGTCTATCTGGTCGGCGGTCGCGCCCCCCTGCACCTGACCTCGCTCGGCAAACTCTTCCTGGCCGCCGAGAGCGCCCAGAAAGTCCGCGACTACGCCCGCCGCACCGGCCTCCCCGGCAAGACGCCACACTCGCTGACCACCCTGGCTGCGCTGGAAAAAGAGCTGGACAAGGTGCGCCGGCACGGCATTGCCTACGACGACGAGGAAGCCGAGCTCGGCCTGAAATGCGTCGCGGCGCCGATTCATGACGATGAAGGCAATGTCGTCGCCGCCCTCTCGGTATCCGCCCCGGCCGATCGCCACGACCCGGAATGGGCCCACCAGGTCAAGGAGACCGCCGAGGAAGTCTCGCACGCTCTCGGCTACAACAAGCCGCGCCAATGAAAAAGGCGGCCAGCGGCCGCCTTTCTGCTCACCCCAGAGAATAAAAGCTCAGGCGCTTTCCATCCAGCGCTTGATCCGGTTGGCGTCACCAACCCGGGTTGCCTTACCCTGCGAATCGAGCAGCACGATGACCACCGGCTTGCCTGCCACCCAGGCCTGCATCACCAGACAGCGCCCGGCCTCCGAGATGTATCCGGTCTTCGACAGACCGATCTGCCAGTTGTCGCTGCGCACCAGCGAATTGGTATTACCGAACTGCTGGATGCGGCCATTCAGCTCGACCTTGGCCTCGGCCGTCGTCGAGAACATGCGGATTTGCGGATAACGAACCGCCGCCGTGACCATGCGCGCCAGATCGTGGGCCGTGGAAACGTTGTTACTGGAGAGGCCGGTCGGCTCCTCGAAACGGGTGTCGAACATGCCGAGCGCGCGCGACTTGCGGTTCATCGCCTCGACGAAGGCGCGCAGACCGCCGGGATAGTGGCGACCGAGGGCGTTCGCCGCCCGGTTCTCGGAAGACATCAGCGCCAGCAGCATCGCCGTCTCGCGCGTCATCGTCGTCCCAACCGGCAGACGCGAGCGCGTCCCCTTCAGGTCGTCAATGTCCTCGGCGCCAATGCTGATCACTTCGTGCATGTCGAGCCCGGCATCGAGCACGACCATCGCCGTCATCAGCTTGGAAATCGAAGCGATCGGCAGCACGGCATCCGGCTGTTTCTCGATCACCACGCGATTGCTGCTCTGATCGATGACCAGCGCTGCCGACGAGCGAATCGCCAGTTGCGCCGGGTCTTCGTTGAGGGCGACACGCTTCACCGGTTTGGTGCTACGCGCCGCCACCAACTTCTTCTGCGCCTTCTGCGTTTTCTTCGCCGATTTATGCGTTACCGGCTTCTTGGTCGTCGCTTCCCGTTTTGCTGCCTCGACCGGCGAGACACCGACGATCAGCGACAAGGACGCGAGCAGGACAAGTAATTTTCGACGCATGGAGCACTCCCGAAGCAAGTGCCGATTTTATCCGAGTTTGTGATCCAAATCCAAAATAACCATCAAAGCAGCGGGATAGCTCCAGATATTCAGGCAGTTACTCAAGAAGCATCAACCACGGTCAGCGCCGTCATGTTGACGATGCGGCGCACCGTCGCCGTCGGCGTCAGGATGTTGACCGGCTTCGCCGCGCCGAGCAGGATCGGCCCGACCGTCAGGTTGTCGCCGGCCGCCACCTTGAGCAGGTTGAACGAAATGTTCGCTGCGTCCAGCGTCGGCATCACCAGCAGGTTGGCCTGCCCCTTCAAGCGGGAATTGGGGAAGGCCGACTGACGGATCTTCTCGTCGAGCGCCGCGTCGCCGTGCATTTCGCCTTCGACTTCGAGCTCGGGTGCGCGCCGGTTGAGCTCGGCCAGCACCTCGCGCATCTTCACCGCCGTCGGCGTGTTCTCGGTCCCGAAAGTGGAGTGCGAAAGCAGCGCGACCTTGGGCACGATACCGAAGTTGCGGATTTCCTCGGCCGCCATCAGCGTCATGTCGACCAGTTGCTCGGCGCTCGGGTCGTAATTGACGTAGGTGTCGGCGATGAAGACGGTACGACCTGGCAGCAGCAGCAGGTTCATCGCATAGTAGCGGTCATGCTCGGCACGGGTGCCGATGACGCTCTGCACGTATTCGCGATGCGTCTCGTGGCGGCCGAAGGTGCCGCAGATCAGGCCGTCGGCGTAACCGAGACGGACCATCAGCGCGCCGTACAGCGTGTTGCGGCGACGCACCTCGCGGCGGGCGTAATCGGGCGATACGCCCTTGCGCTCCATCAGGCGGTGATAGGTGGTCCAGAATTCCTCGTAATGCTCGTCGAAGAAGGCGCTGTTGTCGGAGTGGACGACCTCGAAATCCTCGCCCTCGCGAATGCGCAGACCGGCCGCTTCGATCCGGCGCTTGATCTCGGCGTGGCGACCGATCAGGATCGGCCAGGCGATGCCCTCGTCGCGCACCACCTGCACTGCACGCAGCACGCGCTCGTCCTCGCCCTCGGCGAAGACGATGCGCTTGGGCGCCAGGCGGGCCTGCGAGAACACCGGCTTCATGATCAGGCCGGAGTGGTAGACGAATTCGTTCAAGCCCTGCAAATAGGCATCCCAATCCTGAATCGGCCGCGTCGCCACGCCCGAATCCATGCCCGCCTGCGCCACCGCCGGCGCGATCTTGACGATCAGGCGCGGATCGAAGGGCTTCGGAATCAGGTATTCCGGACCGAAGCCGGAAATCCGCTCGCCGTAGGCGGAAGCGACCACTTCCGACTGCTCGGCGCGGGCCAGTTCGGCGATCGCCTTGACCGCCGCCATCTTCATTTCCTCGGTAATCGTCGTCGCCCCGACGTCGAGCGCACCTCGGAAGATGAAGGGAAAGCAGAGCACGTTATTGACCTGGTTCGGATAATCCGAACGGCCGGTACACATGATGGCATCGTCGCGCACGCTCTTGACCAGCTCGGGCGTGATTTCCGGCGTCGGGTTGGCGAGCGCCATGATCAACGGCTTGGCGGCCATCTTGGCGACCATTTCCGGCTTCAGCACGCCGCCGGCGGAGAGACCGAGGAAGACGTCGGCATCGGCAATCGCCTCGCCGAGCGTACGCTGCTCGGTCTGCTTGGCGTAACGCGCCTTGATCTCGTCCATTTCCTCGACCCGGCCTTCATAGACCAGGCCCTTGATGTCGGTGACCCAGATGTTCTCGACCGGCGCGCCAA
Source organism: Azonexus sp. (assembly GCF_041909095.1). Lineage (GTDB taxonomy): Bacteria > Pseudomonadota > Gammaproteobacteria > Burkholderiales > Rhodocyclaceae > Azonexus. The sequence continues at coordinate 139,839 of NZ_JAYREB010000001.1, forward strand.
GCATGACCAGCAGGTCGAGACAGGCGAGCGCTGCGGCACCGGCACCGGAAGTGACGATCTTGACCTTGGACAGGTCCTTGCCGATCAGGTGCAGGCCATTGAGGATGGCGGCACCGACGACGATCGCCGTACCGTGCTGGTCGTCGTGGAAGACGGGAATCTTCATCCGTTCGCGCAGCTTCTTCTCGATGTAGAAGCACTCGGGCGCCTTGATGTCTTCGAGGTTGATGCCGCCGAAGGTCGGCTCCAGCGAGGCGATGGTGTCGATCAGCTTGTCCGGATCGCGCTCGTCGATCTCGAGGTCGAAGACGTCGATATTGGCGAATTTCTTGAACAGCACGCCCTTGCCTTCCATCACCGGCTTGGCGGCGAGCGGGCCGATCGGCCCGAGGCCGAGGACAGCGGTGCCGTTGGTGATGACGCCGACCAGATTGGCGCGCGCCGTCAGCGTGCTCGCCTCGGCCGGATCGGCGACGATTTCCTCGCAGGCGAAGGCAACGCCCGGCGAGTAGGCCATCGACAAATCGTACTGGTTGGTCAGCTGCTTGATCGGTGTGACCGCGATCTTGCCGGGTTTCGGGCTGCGGTGATAAAACAGCGCGGCTTCGCGCAATTGCCTGGGATCCATGTCGCCTCCGTTTTGTATGGTGAAACGCCTTTTTGAGATACGGTATAACCTTACCACAGCATGCCTGACAGCAGTATTTCGGACATCACCTAGAAGACAAAGTCAAGTAGATATTTCCCTCTGCCTGAGGCATAATTACGGGCTTCCCAGCCGACGGCCTCGCGCCGCGCAGATGTCTTGGTGGCAGCACCCGGCGACTGGCGTGAAAATCAGTTATTTCAGTAACTTATTAGAGAGACACCGCCATGACCGCAGCGCTGAACGCACCGGAATACGTCAAACACGAAGCCCTCAAACAATGGGTGGCCGAGATTGCCGAACTGACCCAGCCCGACCAGATCCACTGGTGTGACGGCTCGCAGGAAGAATACGACCGTCTGTGTGCGGAAATGGTTGCAGCCGGCACCTTCATCAAGCTGAACGAAGCCAAGCGTCCCAACTCCTACCTCGCCTTCTCCGACCCGTCCGACGTCGCCCGCGTCGAAGACCGCACCTACATCTGCTCCGAGAAGAAGGAAGACGCCGGCCCGACCAACAACTGGGAAGAACCGGCCAAGATGCGCGAAACCCTGAACGGCCTGTTCAAGGGCTGCATGAAGGGCCGCACGATGTACGTCATCCCCTTCTCGATGGGCCCGCTCGGTTCGCCGATCGCCCACATCGGCTTCGAAATCACCGATTCCGCCTACGTCGTCACCAACATGAAGACGATGACCCGCATGGGCAAGGCCGTCTTCGACGTGCTCGGCAGCGACGGTGAATTCGTCCCCTGCGTCCATTCGGTCGGCGCCCCGCTCGAAGCGGGCCAACAGGATGTTGCCTGGCCGTGCAACCCGACCGTCAAGTACATCGTGCACTACCCGGAAACCCGCGAAATCTGGTCCTACGGTTCCGGCTACGGCGGCAACGCGCTGCTTGGCAAGAAGTGCTTCGCGCTGCGCATCGCCTCCAACATGGCACGCGAACAGGGCTGGCTGGCCGAACACATGCTGATCCTCGGCGTCGAGTCGCCGGCCGGTGAAAAGACCTACGTCGCAGCGGCTTTCCCGTCGGCCTGCGGCAAGACCAACTTCGCCATGCTGATCCCGCCGAAGACCCTCGACGGCTGGAAGATCACCACCATCGGCGACGACATCGCCTGGATCAAGCCGCGCGTCGATGCCGACGGCGTCACCCGCTTCTACGCCATCAACCCGGAAGCCGGCTTCTTCGGCGTCGCCCCGGGCACCTCGGAAAAGACCAACTACAACGCGCTGGCCACCCTGAAGGAAAACATCATCTTCACCAACGTCGCCCTGACCGACGACGGCGACGTGTGGTGGGAAGGCCTGACCAAGGAAGCCCCGGCCCACCTGATCGACTGGCAGGGCAAGGACTGGACGCCGGAAGATGGCAAGGCCGGCCGCAAGGCAGCGCATGCCAACTCGCGCTTCACTGCCCCGGCCAACCAGTGCCCGTCGGTCGACGCCGCCTGGGAAGATCCCGCCGGCGTGCCGATTTCCGCCTTCATCTTCGGCGGTCGCCGCGCCACCACCGTGCCGCTGGTTTACCAGGCATTCAACTGGAACTACGGCGTCTATATGGCCGCCACCCTCGGTTCTGAAACCACTGCCGCCGCCTTCGGCCAGCAAGGTGTCGTCCGCCGCGACCCGTTCGCCATGCTACCCTTCTGCGGCTACCACATGGGCGACTACTTCAACCACTGGCTGCGCATGGGCAAGGCCGTCGATGCAACGCCGAAGATCTTCTGTGTCAACTGGTTCCGCATGGACAAGGACGGCAACTTCATGTGGCCGGGCTTCGGCGACAACATGCGCGTCCTGAAGTGGATCGTCGACCGCTGCAAGGGCAAGGTCGCCGCCAAGGAAACCGTGCTCGGCTGGATGCCGAAGTTCGAGGACATCGACTGGACCGGTCTCGACATCAAGAAGGAAGACTTCGAAGCCCTGACCACGATCGACGCCGACGCCTGGAAGGCCGAACTGGCCGGCCACAAGGAATGGTTCGACAAGATGGGCGACAAGATGCCGCGCGAACTGGTCCTCAAGCGCGAACTCTTCGAGATGGGCATCTTCAAGGACGCCGCATAAAACTCGTCTGAGCGATAATCGAACGGCCACCTGCGGGTGGCCGTTTTACTTTGGAGAACTGCATGCTGCGCTCTGCCCAACGCCTCGCCGACATCGCCCCCTTCCATGTCGTCGAACTACTGACCCGCGCCCGCGAACTCGAAGCCGCCGGCCGCGACATCATTCACATGGAAGTCGGCGAGCCGGATTTCGCGACGCCGGCGCCGATCGTCGCGGCCGCAGTCGCCGCGCTGAACAGCGGGAAAACGCTGTACACCCAGGCGCTAGGGCTGCCCGAGCTGCGCCAGGCGATCAGCGACTTCTACCGTCAGCGCTACGGCGTCGCCGTGCCGGCCGCGCGCATCGCCGTCACCAACGGCGCGTCCGGCGCCCTCAACCTGGCCTTCGCCTGTCTCGCCGATCCCGGCCGCGAATGGCTGCTCGCCGACCCCGGCTATCCGTGCAACCGGCACATCCTGCGAACCTACGAAGGCTGCCCGGTCGCGCTGCCGGTCGGCCCGGAAAGCAATTTCCAGCCGACGCCGGCACAGGTCGCCGCTGCCTGGAACGAAAACACGGCCGGCCTCCTCGTCGCCTCGCCGGCCAACCCGACCGGCACCCTGCTGACGCTACCCGAAATCGCCGCGCTGGCCGACGTCTGCCGCGCCCGCGACAGCCACTTCCTGGTCGACGAGATCTACCACGGCCTCACCTACGAATGCGACGCGCCGACCGCCTGCGCCGCCGGCGAAGACATCTGGGTGATCAACAGCTTCTCCAAGTATTTCCAGATGACCGGCTGGCGCCTGGGCTGGATGGTAATTCCTGAGGCCTTCGTGCGCGACGTCGAGAAGCTGGCGCAGAACCTCGTCCTCTGTCCGTCGACACCGGCACAGTACGCGGCGCTCGCGGCCTTCCGGCCGGAAACCATCGCCATCCTCGAGGAACGGCGGGCCGAGTTCCGCCGCCGCCGCGATTTCCTGGCGCCGGCGCTGGAAGCCATCGGCCTCTCCGTCGTCGCCCGCCCGGAAGGCGCCTTCTACCTGTATTGCGACTGCTCGGCGGTAGCCGGTGACAGCTTCGCCCTGGCGCGCGAACTGCTGGAAGACACCGGCGTCGCCGCCACGCCGGGGCTGGACTTCGGCGCCAACGCGCCGGAAAGGTACATCCGCTTCGCCTACACCACCGGCGTCGACCGGCTGGCCGAAGCGGTCGACCGGCTACGCCGCCACTTCGGACGATAAGCCGAGGTCGGGGTAACGGGCGGCCAGCGCCGCCCAGTCGAAATGCGGCCCGGGGTCGCTCTTGCGCCCCGGCGCGACGTCGCTGTGGCCGGCGATCGCGGCAATCGGATAACGCTGACGCAGGGCGTCGATCAGGCGCCACAAGGCCGCATACTGGGCATCGGTGAAAGGCAGTTCGTCGCAGCCTTCGAGCTCGATGCCGACCGAGTAATCGTTGCAGTTGTCGCGCCCGCACCAGGTCGACCTGCCGGCGTGCCAGGCGCGCCGGTCGCAGCCGACGAACTGGACGACGCGACCGTCACGCCTGACGTAGAAATGCGCCGACACCTGGAGGCTGGCGATTTCCGCAAAGTAGGGATGAGCCGCCGCATCGAGCCGGTTGAGGAAAAACTCCTCGACCCAGTCGCCACCGAACTCGCCTGGCGGCAGGCTGATGTTGTGCACGACCACCAGCGAGACCTCGGTGCCGGCCGGACGCTCGCCGAAATTGGGCGAGTCCCGGCGTTCGGCCGCCGCCAGCCAGCCGTCAGCCAGCCAGCTCATTCGATACCCAGCCGTTCCAGCCGGTAGCGCAGCGAACGGAAAGTGACGCCGAGCTGACGCGCTGCCGCCGTCCGGTTGCCCTCGGTCTTCTGCAGCGCTTCGAGGATGGCCTGGCGCTCGAGGCGGTTGAGGTAATCGTCGAGCGTTTCGCTGCCGCGTCCCTGGCTGTCACCACCACCGACATCCTCGGGCTCCAGATGCAGATCGTCGGGCTCGATCAGGTCGCCGGCGCAAAGCGCGGTCGCCCGTTCGAGGATGTTCTCCAGTTCGCGCACGTTGCCGGGGAAGGAGTAGAGCTGCAATGCCTTGATCGCTGCCGGCGACAGACCGGGATGAAGCTCGCCGCACAACTTGTTGAGGATGCTGTCGACCAGCGGCGCAATGTCTTCCATGCGCTCGCGCAGGGGCGGCATGCGCAGTTCGATGACGTTCAGCCGGTAATAGAGATCCTGACGGAAGCTGCCCTGCTCGACGCGCTCGCGCAGGTTGCGGTGGGTGGCGCAGATGATGCGCAGGTCGACCGGCTCCTCGGTGACGCAGCCGACCTTGCGCACGCGCTTCTCCTGGATGGCGCGCAACAGCTTGACCTGCATCGCCAGCGGCAGGTCGGCGACCTCGTCAAGGAACAGCGTGCCACCGTTGGCGGCCTGGAAGAAGCCGTCGCGGTCGCTGTCGGCACCGGTGAAGGCGCCCTTGCGGTAGCCGAAAAACTCGCTCTCCATCAGGTTCTCGGGAATCGCCCCGCAGTTGACCGGGACGAAGGGGCCGACACTGCGCGCGCTACGCGCGTGGATCAGGCGCGCCGCCAGTTCCTTGCCGGAACCGGATTCGCCGGAGATGTAGATCGGTGCCTGGCTGCGCGCCATCTTCTCGATCATCGCCCGCACCTGCTGCATGCTCGCCGATTCGCCGGTGAGCGCGCGCAGCGCGTCGTTCTCGACGCCGTTACCGGGCAGGCGCAAGGCGGAACGGATCAGCGCCCGCAATTGCTCGAGGCCGACCGGCTTCGACAAATAGTCGAAGGCGCCGGCCTTGAGCGCCGCCACGGCGTTCTCGGCGCTACCCCAGGCAGTGATCACGGCGACCGGCAGGCGCGGATGGTGCTCGGCGATATGGCGGACGATCTCCAGCCCCTCGCCGTCAGGCAGGCGCATGTCGGTCAGACACAACTGGAAGTCGTCAGCCGCCAGCGCCGCCTTCGCCTCGCCGACCGAACCGACGCAGTCGGCCGCCAGCCCCATGCGGGCCAGGGTCAGGTCGATCAGTTCGCGGATGTCGGCCTCGTCGTCGACGACGAGGACCCGGTTCAACTCGCCGCGCGGGCGCCGCTCACTACGGGTAACGGACACGAATCACTCCTCCCGGAAACAATGAAATGGCCACTGGCGGCATCCGCCTTGAGGGTCAGCGCACCGCCGTTGGCGACGCACAACTCGCGGGCGATGAACAGGCCGAGGCCGGTACCCAGCGTGTGGGTGGTGAAAAAGGGTTCGAAGACCTGGTCGCGCAATTCAGCGGGGACGCCGGGACCGTCGTCGATGACGTGCAATTCTACCCAGCCCTGAGCGGCGACGGAAACCGCCTCGACGCGCACCGCCGCCACACCGCGCGTCGAATGGCGTAGCGCGTTGCCGACCAGGTTCCACAGCACCTGATGCAGGTGCGAACGGTCGAAGCAGATGGCCAGCCCGGCCGGCACCTCAAGCGCAATGGTGCTCGCCGGCAGATTTTCGTTGCCCAGCAGATCGATGGCGAAATTGCCCAGGAACTCGCGCAGCGCGATGGTCTCGACCTGTGCCTGCTTCTGCCGGCCAAGTTCGAGCACATCGCTGACGATGCGGTCGAGGCGCGCGGTGTTGTCGCCGATGATGCGCAGCAGGCGCTCGTAGAGGTCGCCACGGCGCTCCTCGCGCAGCAGCTCCGAAGCATGGCTGATCGCCGACAGCGGGTTGCGGATCTCGTGCGCGATGCTCGCCGTCAGCCGGCCGAGCGCCGCCAGCTTGAGCTGCTTGGCCTGCTCCTTGATGCGACCGACATCCTCGATGAAGACCAGCACCTCGCCGTCGGAACTGGCGGTCGATTCGAAACGCGCACCCAGTTCGGCGTTGCCGGCCCCGGACAACAGCACGTTGTCGTTGCTGCTGCCGGCCAGCCAGTGCGCCAGCGCCGCTCCCAAGGTTGGCGCGTGCGCTGCCAGGTTGCCGCCGCTTGCCGGCAGGCCGAGCAGACGCACTGCCATCGGATTGTGGCGGACGATCTCGCCGTCGCGGGTGACAATCAGCACGCCGTCCTGCATCCGCTCGACGACGCGCTGGTTGATCCTGATCTGGTTGTTGAGCGCGATGCCGCGCCGGCGCGCAAGGTCTTCATTGACCATCACCCGCTGGCCGAGCAATCGGGCAAGGATCGCCGTCGCGAAATAACCGGCCGAAATGAAGCCGGCCTGCACCAGGCTACTCTGGTCGAAACTGCTCAGGATGACACCGAGCACCTGCGATGCCAGCACCGCCATCGCGGCGAGTGCCGCGTAGAGCAGCACCAGCCGCCCCTGACCGACCAGGCTCGCCGCAGCCAGCGATATCAGCAGAATCAGGCCGAGGCCGCTGCTGACGCCGCCGGCAATGAACATCAGCGCGGCCAGGACAAGGATGTCGACAACAACCTGGAAGGAAAGCTGGAAGTTGAAGTGCTGCTGCCAGAGGCGAGCCAGCAACAGACCGCCCGCCGTGCTCAGCAAATACAGGCCAACCAGCATGAAGGTCAGCGGCGACGGCAGGATGTTGAGGCGCAGGTTCCAGTCGCCGGGAAAAAGCAGGGCCAGCAGCGCCAGGCTGCCGAGCAGCAGGCGGTAGAGGGCGAAATACTGGAAGGAGCGCCAGTTCGGCACCCAGGTGTCGTTCAGCCAGCCCTGCACCTCAGCCCCCGGCGCGCCGGGCGGCGTCGCGATGCGCCGCGTTGCAGTAGTGGCGGCCGCCGTCAGCGAGAGCGTCGCTTTCCGGCAGATGGACGCCGCAATGGGCGCAGTGCACCATGCGCTCGACCGGCCGCGGCGTCTCCGGCGGCGCTACATCCGCATCCCGGCGTTTGCGCCAGTGCCACCAGACGATTGCGCCGAGCGCCAGAAGCAGCAGGTATTTCAGCATTTCACCCGGTCTGCCCCGGTTTTTCGACCCAGTCGATGATCGCCTGCCACTGCTCGAGATCGCGTTCAGCGCGCGAGCGCGGCAGGTCGAACAGGGTCAGGCCGGCGGCGGCAGCCTGGACATAGACCTGGGTGTCGCGCAGGTAGGCCAGCACCGGCAGGTCGAAGCTGGCGAAGAAGCGTTCCAGTTCGGCGGCGGCGCGCGTCCGTCCGTCCACCCGCATGCCGATCACGGCGACGTCGGCCTTGCCCTTGCGCACCGCTTTCTCGTCGAGCAGGGCTGCGAGGAAGTGGCGGGTCGCCCGCATGTCGAACAACGAAGGCTGCACCGGCACGATCACCCGCGTCGACAGCTTCAGCACCTTGTCGAGCTGCTTGCCGTGCAGGCCGGCCGGGGTGTCGAGGACAACGTGCGAGGTACCTTTCGGCGGCCGCGCAATATGGTCGGGACCGATCTCCCAGGTTTCGATCGTCGGCAGCGAGAACGGGCGCGTCGCCAGCCATTCGCGCGATGACTGCTGGCGGTCGATGTCGCCGAGCATGACGTCGTGACCACGACTGGCGAAATAGCCGGCGAGGTTGGTGGCCAGCGTGCTCTTGCCGGAGCCGCCCTTGGGATTGGCGACGAGGAAGCCTTTCATTCCCGCTCCTTCTTGTCGAGGATGCTGCGCACCAGGTTGACGTGCTCGCGCAGCGTGTAGACCAGGTCGGTGAAGCCGAGCGGCACATGCAGTTCGGCCGCCTCTTCGTCGAGCGCGTCGAGGCGGCTGCGATATTCCGCCAGTCGCGCCGGATCGTAGTGGTTCTTCAGGTCGTCCTCGAGGAACTTCAGCTCGCCGTAGCAGCGGAACACCTTGGAGCGGACCCGCCAGCTATAGAGCGCCGGCGCCACCCGCAGCAGCGGAATGAGCAGGGCAATCACTGGCACCAGCAGGACGATCAGCCGGTCGACCAGGACCGCCAGCCAGAACGGCAGGTAACGCTGCAGGAAGGGCGGGCCGGACTTGAAGAAACGCTCGGCTTCCGACGACAGCGGCAGCATGCCGTCCATGTACGAGGGAAACTCGTTGGCCGTCTGGAAGAAGCCCGGCTTGCCGTGAATCTGCCGCGCCGCCTGCAGCAGCAGGTTCTGCAGCGCCGGATGGAGGTCGTCGCGCACCACCAGGCTGGCGGTCGGCGCCAGCACCCGGGTGTCGGCGGGCGGGATGTCGAGCACCAGGTCGGCCACCCCCTGCGGCATGGTGAGCCGGGTCAGGAAGGGATAACGCCGCTCGTAAGCAAAGGACTGGGAGAAATTCATCAGCTTGACGCCCGGCGAACGCAACAGCACCTGGACCACCGGCGCGTGCTCGGCGGCGATGATGAAAGCGGCGTCGATGCGCCCCTGCTGCAGTTCCTCGGCGGCGTCGAGGCCGGAAATCGGCAGCGTGTTCTGGCGAAAATCGATGTCGTTGTCTTCCAGCAGACGCTGCGCCAGCTGGCGGATGCCGGAGCCTTCCTGGCCGATGGCGATGCGCTTGCCGCGCAGATCGCTCAGGCGCTCGATGGTCTCGCCCTGGTAGAAGACCCAGACCGGCTCGTAGAACATGCTGCCCAGCGAGAGCAGCCCCCAGGTTTCCGGGTCCTCGTCGATCCGGCTCTCATCGGGCGGCGCGATGACGCCGCCCTGGACGAAGCCAATCTGCGCCTCGCCGCTTTTCAGGCGGTCGAGGTTCTGCACCGAGCCTTCCGAGGTCCGCACTTCCAGCGTGATACCGGAGCGGGCCAGGATCGCCGCGTAACGTTTGGCGAACTGGTAGTAGGCGCCGCTCTCGCTGCCGCTGGTCATCACCACGTGGCGCGGCGGTGCCGGCTCGACGAACTGGAAGGCGATGACGAAACCGATGCCGGCGATCAAAAAAATCCACCAGGCCGTCGCGAACAGGTCGCGCAGCGAGATAAGCCCAGCCTTGATTTTCGCCATCATGCGTGGTCGGGAAAACCCTGTCGTCGTCGAGACTGCGAGGGTAACACCAGCGGCGCTTGCGATCTACCGCGCGACCAGCGCTGACGTCGTCATACCGGCGTCAGCTTGGCGTATTCCAGGGCCAGCCATTTCATGCCGACGCCGCCGCCGAAATTGACCTGCACCCGCGCATCGGCGCCGCGCCCGTCGCTGGCGACGATGACGCCGAGGCCGAACTTGGCATGCTCGACGTTCTGCCCGATGCGCAGCCCGCCAGTGACCGGCTCGCTGCTGGCGGCGGCATAACCGCCCCAGGTCGGCGCCGGCGCCGCAGCCTTCTTGTTCAGTTTGAGCAGCAGTTCTTCCGGAATCTCGTTGAAGAAGGACGAAGCGGTGCAATAGCGCGTCTGCCCGTGCAGCATCCGCGTCTGCGCACACGAGAGATAAAGCCGCTGGCGGGCGCGGGTGACCGCGACGTACATCAGGCGGCGCTCTTCCTCCAGGCCGTCGCGCCCCTCGTTGACCGCATTCTCGTGCGGGAACAGGCCCTGTTCGAGGCCGCTGATGAAGACGACGTCGAATTCCAGGCCCTTGGCCGCGTGCACCGACATCAGCTGAACCGCTTCCTGGCCTTCGCCGGCCTGGTGTTCGCCGGATTCCAGCGAAGCGTGGGCGAGGAAGGATGCGAGCGCGCCGCCCTCGCCGACCGCCCCTTCATCGTCAACAAAGCTGGCGGCGGCGTTGATCAGTTCGTCGAGGTTCTCCAGCCGCTCCTGGCCTTCCTTTTCCAGCCGGTAATGCTGGGCCAGGCCGGACTTCTCGACGACATGCTCGATGATCTCGGGCAGCGGCAGCTTCTCGGTCTCCTGACGCAGCGTCTCGATCAGCCGGATGAAGGCGCCGACGCTCTGGCCGGCCTTGCCGGTCAGCGAGGCGGCGGCGTTGTAGAGGCTGGAATTCATCTGGTGCGCGGCGGCCTGCAGGTTTTCCAGCGAACGCGCGCCGATGCCGCGGGTCGGGAAGTTCACCACGCGCAGGAAGGCGGTGTCGTCGTCCGGGTTGCCCAGGAGGCGCAGGTAGGCGAGTGCGTGCTTGACTTCCTGGCGCTCGAAGAAGCGCAGGCCACCATAGACCTTGTAGGGCACGCCCTTGGTGAACAGCTCATGTTCGAGGACGCGCGACTGGGCATTCGAGCGGTAGAGGATGGCGCATTGCGTCGCCGGCACGCCGTCACGGACCAGTTCGCGGATCTCGTCGACGATGAAGCGCGCCTCGTCGATGTCCGAATAGGCTTCGAAGGCGCGGATCGGCTCGCCGTCGCCGGCGTCGGTCCACAGGTTCTTGCCCAGGCGCTCGCGGTTGTGCTTGATGATGGCGTTGGCGGCGGCCAGGATGTTGCCGTGCGAGCGGTAGTTCTGCTCGAGACGGATGATGTTGTCGGCGCAGTAGTCGCGCTCGAAGTCGCGCATGTTGCCGACCTCGGCGCCGCGGAAGCGGTAGATCGACTGGTCGTCGTCACCGACCGCGAAGAGTTTGGCGCCGCCGCCTGCCAAGAGTTGCAGCCAGGCGTACTGCAGCTTGTTGGTGTCCTGGAACTCGTCGACCAGGATCTGCCGGAAACGCTGCTGGTAATGCGTGCGCAAAGGCTCGTTGCGCTGCAGCAGTTCGAAGCAGCGCAGCAGCAGTTCGGCGAAGTCGCAGACGCCCTCGCGATTGCACTGGGCTTCGTACTCGGCGTAAATCTCGACGCGCTTCTGCGTGTAGTGGTCGTACACCTCGGCCTGGCCGGCGCGCACGCCCTGCTCCTTGTGCGCGTTGATGAAATGGCAGAGCTCGCGCGGCGGGTACTTCTCGTCGTCGATGTTGAGGTTCTTCAGCAGGCGCTTGACCATCGCCAGCTGGTCTGCCGAATCGAGGATCTGGAAGGTCTGCGGCAGGCCGGCCTCGCGGTAGTGCGCGCGCAGCAGCCGGTTGCACAGGCCGTGGAAGGTGCCGATCCACATCCCGCGCACGTTGATCGGCACCAGCGCCGACAGGCGCGCGGTCATTTCCTTGGCCGCCTTGTTGGTGAAGGTCACCGCCATCACCCCGTGCGGCCCGACCTGGCCGGTCGAGATCAGCCAGGCGATCCGCGTCGTCAGCACCCGCGTCTTGCCGCTGCCGGCACCGGCCAGGATTAGCGCATGCACCGGCGGCAGCGTCACGGCCTGCAGTTGGGGAGGGTTGAGGTTGGCGAGCAGGTCGGACATGGCAGCAGGGGATTACGGAGAGGGGCGGACAGTGTACAATGTCGGCCGCGTTTTGTTGGGCAAGTGGTCAAACCAGTTTGTTGCAATTGTGCAACGCAACAACACAAGTCCGACAATTTGTTACACGCCAGCCAGCGTGCCAAAAGTATACTGGCAGCAAACATATTGCAGTGCACAAAACTATTTGCCCACGAGGCAGTCGAATGGAATGGGGTCACCACCGTGACCGACAAGGAGCAGCAAATGAACAACATGCAATCACCGAAAATCCTCCCCTGGATCGCCAAGCGCGCCGGTATCAGTGAAGAACTGGCGCTCAAGCTGTGGCGTCGTGCCGTCGGCGAAGCCGAAACCCTGACCGGCCAGTCGTCCGGCGCCGAGTTTTCCGGCCTGGCCATCGAGCGCTTCCTGGCCATCGTCGAAGATGAAGCCGGCGCCCTGAGCACCGGCAAGCTTGCCCCGGCGCCCCAGCTAGGCTGGGTCTGGCGCCACCAGACGCGGATGTCGCTGCTGTCGCTGATGGCCGCGCAAAACACTTACCAGTTCTGGCAGAACACCTGGAACGACCTGGTCGGCCAAAAAAAAGCCGCCTGACCGGACGTCGCTGACGCTCGGCCCGTCGCGCCGCTCGCCGGCGGCGTGACGGGGAACCGCCCTGCCTTCGCGCGGGAATTGCTGAAAAGGGGCGCCGTTACCGGGGCTGGCAACCGCTATAATTCGCGGTTTGATCGACGCTCATTCAGCACGCAAAGCCCATGCAGGAAAAATACACCCCGGCCGACCTCGAACGCGCCGCCCAGCAACACTGGGACGAAACCGGCGCCGCCCGCGCCGTCGAGGACAACAGCAAACCCAAGTACTACTGCCTGTCGATGTTCCCGTATCCGTCCGGGAAACTGCACATGGGCCATGTGCGCAACTACACCATCGGCGACGTCCTCTCGCGCTTCCACAAGATGCAGGGCTACAACGTGCTGCAGCCGATGGGCTGGGACGCCTTCGGCATGCCGGCGGAAAACGCGGCGATGCAGAACAACGTCGCGCCGGCCGGGTGGACCTATTCCAACATCGACTACATGCGAACGCAGCTCAAGTCGCTCGGCTTCGCCATCGACTGGCAGCGCGAATTCGCCACCTGCACGCCCGAGTACTACCGCTGGGAACAGTGGCTGTTCACCCGCCTCTATGAAAAGGGCCTGGTGTACAAGAAGCTCGGCACCGTGAACTGGGACCCGGTCGACCAGACCGTGCTCGCCAACGAACAGGTGATCGACGGCAAGGGCTGGCGCTCCGGCGCCGTCGTCGAAAAGCGCGAGATCCCCATGTACTACATGAAGATCACCGCCTACGCCGAAGAGCTGCTCGCCGAACTCGACAACCTGCCCGGCTGGCCGGAACAAGTGCGGCTGATGCAGAAGAACTGGATCGGCAAGAGCACCGGCGTGCGCTTCGCCTTCCCGCTCGCCGACAATGCTGACGAAAAGCTGTGGGTGTTCACCACCCGCGCCGACACCATCATGGGCGTCACCTTCGTCGCCGTCGCCGCCGAGCATCCGCTGGCCACCCGCGCCGCCGCCAACAACCCCGAACTCGCCGCCTTCATCGAAGAATGCAAGCAGGGCGGCGTCGCCGAAGCCGACATTGCGACGATGGAAAAGAAGGGGATGCCGACCGGCATCTACGTCAGCCACCCGCTGACCGGCGAACAGGTCGAAGTCTGGGTCGGCAACTACGTGCTGATGAGCTACGGAGACGGCGCCGTGATGGCCGTGCCGGCGCATGACGAGCGTGATTTCGCCTTTGCCCTGAAGTACAACTTGCCGATCAAGCAGGTCGTTGCCGTTGACGGCGAGAGCTTCAGCGATCAGGCCTGGGCCGAGTGGTACGCCGACAAGGTCAAGGGCAAGCTGGTCAATTCCGGCAAGTACGATGGCCTCGGCTACGAAGCCGCCGTCGACGCCATCGCCGCCGACCTCGCCGCCAAGGGCCTGGGCGAGAAGAAAACCCAGTTCCGCCTGCGCGACTGGGGCATCTCCCGCCAGCGCTACTGGGGCTGTCCGATCCCGATCATCCATTGCCCGAGCTGCGGCGACGTGCCGGTGCCCGACGATCAGTTGCCGGTCGTCCTGCCCGAGAACGTCGAGATCACCGGCGCCGGTTCGCCGCTGGCCCGCATGCCCGAGTTCTACCAGTGCAAGTGCCCGAAGTGCGGCGGCGACGCGAAGCGCGAAACTGACACCATGGACACCTTCTTCGAGTCGTCCTGGTACTTCCTGCGCTATGCCTGCCCGGACAACGCCACGGCCATGGTCGACGAGCGCGTCGCCTACTGGTGCAAGGGCGGCATCGACCAGTACATCGGCGGCATCGAGCACGCCATCCTGCACCTGCTCTACTCGCGCTTCTTCACCAAGCTGATGCGCGACGTCGGCCTGATCGGCAACTTGGGTGAGCCCTTCGCCAACCTGCTGACCCAGGGCATGGTCGTCGCCCCGACCTTCTACCGCGATCTCGACGGCGGCAAGAAGCAGTGGATCAACCCGGCCGACGTCGATGTCGTCACCGACGAGCGCGGCCGCCCGACCGGCGCCACGCTGAAGGCCGACGGCCTGCCGGTGGTCATCGGCGGCACAGAGAAGATGTCGAAGTCGAAGAACAACGGTGTCGATCCGCAAGCCCTGATCGACCAGTACGGCGCCGACACCGCCCGCCTGTTCATCATGTTCGCTTCGCCGCCGGACCAGTCGCTGGAATGGTCGGATGCCGGCGTCGAAGGCGCCTTCCGCTTCCTGCGCCGCCTGTGGAAAACGACTTACGACCACGTTCAGGGTGGTCTGGTCACCGCCTGCACAAGTAACGACGGCCTCAGTGCCGCCCAGGCCGACCTGCGCCGCAAGCTGCACCAGACCATGGGCAAGGTCGCCGACGACTACGGCCGACGCAAGCAGTTCAACACCGCCATCGCCGCCGTCATGGAGCTGCTCAACGCCTACGACAAGTGCGATCTCACCGACGCCGCCGGCCGCGCGCTCGCCCAGGAAGTCCTGGAAAGCGCCGTGCTGCTGCTCTTCCCCATCGTCCCGCACATCGGCCAGGCGCTTTATGCCGAACTGAAGCCGGGCTGTGACGCCGGCCTCGCCGCCTTCCCGAAGGCCGACCCGGCAGCGCTGAAGCAGGACGAAATCGAGCTGATGGTGCAGGTCAACGGCAAGCTGCGCGGTTCCATCCGCGTCGCTGCGGCAGCCGACAAGGCGAGCATCGAAACCGCCGCGCTGGCTTGCGAGGGCGCCGTCAAGTTCATGGAAGACAAGCCGGCGAAGAAGGTCATCGTCGTCCCCGGCCGCCTGGTCAACATCGTCGCCTGAGGAATAACCATGCGTCTGCTGCGCCCGCTGTTCGCCCTGATCCTCGTCGCCGCCCTCGCCGGCTGCGGCTTCCATCTGCGCGGCGCGGGCGGCAACACGCTGCCCTACAAGACGATGGCCATCGCGCTGCCGGAAACCGCCGATGTCCGGATCTGGCTCGAACGCCACATCCGCGGCAGCGGCGGCACCGAAGTCATCGCCGACCCGAAGGCGGCAGAGGCGGTCTTCCAGCAACTGGCGGACAACCGGCAGAAGAGCATCCTCAGTGTCAACGCCCAGGGCCGGGTGCGCGAATACCGCCTGCAGATGACCTACCGCTTCCGGCTGGTCAACGCCAAGGGTGAGGAAATCGTCGGCCCGAACGAAATCGGCATCACCCGCGACTTCAACTTCGACGACTCGCAGGTGCTCGCCAAGGACATCGAAGAACGTCTGCTCTGGCGCGACATGAGCAACGACCTGGTCAACCAGATCATGCGCCGCCTGAGCATCGTCAAGCCGAAAACCCCGAGCCGGGAAACCGACTGATGCTGCTCAAGGCCGAACAACTGGCCGCCCATCTCGAACGCGAGCTGCGCCCGCTCTACGTCCTCTACGGCGACGAGCCGCTGCTCGTGCTCGAAGCCGCCGACGCGATCCGCGCCCGCGCCCGAAACGCTGGCTATAGCGAACGCGAGGTGCTGACCGTGCTGCCGCAGTTCGACTGGGGCCAGCTGCTCGCCGCCGGCGGCAACCTCTCCCTGTTCGGCGACAGGAAGTTGATCGACCTGCGCATCCCCACCGGCAAGCCGGGCAAGGAAGGCAGCGCGGCGCTGCAGCAGTGGTGCCAGCACCTGTCGCCCGACAACCTGCTGCTGGTCACCCTGCCCGAGCTCGACTGGCGCGAGGAAAAGGCGGCCTGGTTCACCGCGCTGGCCAACGCCGGCGTTGCCGTCAAGCTCAATGCCCCGCCGCTCGCCGAACTGCCGGGCTGGATCGCCGGCCGCCTGCGCCGGCAACAGCAGAGCGCCGAGCCGGACAGCCTGAAGTTCATCGCCGAACGCGTCGAAGGCAACCTGCTCGCCGCCCATCAGGAAATCCAGAAGCTCGCCCTGCTCTACCCGGCCGGCAAGCTGAGCGACGCCCAGGTGCGCGACGCCGTGCTCAACGTCGCCCGCTACGACATCGACGGCCTGCGCGAGGCCCTGCTCGCCGGCGATGTCGGCCGCCTGGCCCGGACCCTGGACGGACTGATGCAGGAAGGCGAGGCACCGCCGCTGGTACTGTGGGCGATGAGCGAGGAAATCCGCAGCCTGACGGCAATCCGCGCCGGCCTCGACAGCGGCCGTCCGCTCGACCTGCTGCTCAAGGAAGCCAAGGTCTGGGGGGCACGCCAGAACGCCGTCAAACGAGCCGTGCAACGCCTGGCCAGCAACGAACTCGAGGCAGCGCTGCGGCACGCCGCGCGCATTGACGCCCTGATCAAGGGCATCGGCCAGGGCAACCTGTGGGAAGAATGCCTGCGCCTGGGCCTGCGCATCTGCGGCCAGGGCAAACCCGAGGCCCGGGTTCGCGCTTAGGCGGCACGTCCCGGCACAGCTTTCACTGCCCCCCGCCAGCCGGCGGCACCTCGTCCGGACCGAGATCTTCCCAGATGCAGTCGCACTCCTGGCGCACGTCGTGCAGGGCCGGCTTGTTGGTCTCCTGGACCAGGCAGTGGCCCTGGCATTCGTCGGCGACCACCACCAGTTTCATTTCTTCGTCCACCTGGCGTTCGCCATCCCAGTAGCTGCAGGTCGCGCAGACCTTGACCTCGGCCGGTAGTATCAGTTTTTCGCCCATCATGTCCTCGATGGAAAGCCCCGTAATCAATGCGGGTAAGAGTTTACCCGCTTCCGGAAGTTCCCTGTGATTTGTCTGGCTATAATGGGCTTTTGCTTCGAATGAAACGCATCATGGACATCAAGGAAACCATGCAGGCGATCGGCCGCCGGGCGCGCACCGCCTCGCGCCGCCTCGCCACCGCCAGCACCGCCGAAAAGAATGCCGCCCTGCAGGCGATCGCCGACGCCATCCGCCGCGAAAAAGCGGCGCTGCTCGCCGCCAACGCCGAGGACGTCGCAGCGGCCCGCGCCGCCGGACTCGAACCGGCGATGCTCGACCGCCTGACGCTGACCGACAAGGGCGTCGACAACATGGCCGAAGGCGTCGAACAGGTCGCCAAGCTGCCCGATCCGATCGGCGAAATGGGCGAGTTCAAGTTCCGCCCGTCCGGCATCCAGGTCGGCAAGATGCGCGTGCCGCTCGGCGTCATCGGCATCATCTACGAGGCACGCCCCAACGTCACCGCCGACGCCGCCGCCCTCTGCCTGAAATCCGGCAACGCCGCGATCCTGCGCGGCGGTTCGGAAGCGATCCGCAGCAATCAGGCGATTGCCGCGCTGGTCAAGGAAGGCCTCGAAGTTGCCGGGCTGCCTGGCGATTGCGTGCAGGTGATCGAGACCACCGACCGCGCCGCGGTCGGCGAACTGATCACCATGCGCGAGTTCGTCGACGTCATCGTGCCGCGCGGCGGCAAGGGGCTGATCGCCCGCCTGCTCGCCGAAGCGCGGGTGCCGATGATCCAGCACCTGGACGGCAACTGCCACGTCTACCTGGAAGAAGAAGCCGACCCGAACAAGGCGCTGAAGATCGTCGAGAACGCCAAGACCCAGCGCTACGGCACCTGCAACACCGCCGAGTCGCTGCTCGTCGACCGCGCGGTGGCCGCCATGCTGCTGCCGCCGATCGCCCACATGCTGACCGCCAAGGGCGTCGAGATCCGCGGCTGCGCCGAAACCTGCGCCATCGTCCCGAACGCCGTGCCGGCCACGGAAGACGACTACTACGCCGAATTCCTGGCGCCGATCATCTCGGTCAAGGTGGTGTCCGGCATCGACGAGGCAATCGCCCACATCAACCAGTATTCGTCGAAGCACACAGAGGCCATCGTCACCGACAACCACCCGAAGGCGATGCGCTTCCTGCGCGAAGTCGATTCGGCGTCGGTCATGGTCAACGCCTCGACCCGCTTCGCCGACGGTTTCGAATACGGCCTGGGCGCCGAGATCGGCATCTCGACCGACAAGATCCACGCGCGCGGCCCGGTCGGTCTGGAAGGGTTGACCAGCCAGAAGTGGGTCGTGCTCGGCGACGGCCACGTCCGCGGCTGAAAATAAACACCATCACGGGGAGTCAACAGCATGCCCATCAACTGGACTTCGGACCTCGACACCGGCATCCCGGTCATCGACCAGCAACACCGCCGCATCGTCGATTTCATCAACGACCTCGAAGCGGCACAGGTGCTCGGCAACCAGGAAAAGATCAAGCAGGTGATCTACGACTGCATCGACTACACGCTGTCGCACTTCGCCTTCGAGGAAAGCATGCAGGAAGAAGCCGGCTACCCCTACTGCAAGCCGCACAAGAAGGTGCATGAGCTGTTCACGCGCAAGGTCGCCGAGTACCAGCAACGCATGGAGCTGGGCGACGACGTCGCCGAGGAACTGCACGGCATGCTCGCCCGCTGGCTGGTCAACCACATCAAGCGCGACGACGCCGACTACGTCGCCTCGGTGCGCGCCAGCATGACGCCGGTGGCGGCGGCCCCGGTCGAAGAGAAGAAGGCTGGCGGCTGGCTCAGCCGCTTGTTCGGCCGATGAGCGGTTTCGCCTGGGACGATCCGTTTCGTCTCGACAGCCAGCTCGCTGCCGACGAGCGGCAGGTGCGCAACGCGGCGCAGACCTTCGCCGGCAAGGTGCTGGCGCCGCGCATCCGCGACGCCTTCCGGCAGGAAACGGTCGATCGCGCGGTGTTCCGCGAGATGGGCGAGATGGGCCTGCTCGGCGCCACGCTGCCGCCGCAGTACGGCGGCGCCGGGCTGAACTATGTTTCGTACGGCCTGATCGCCCGTGCCATCGAAGCGGTCGACTCCGCCTACCGGACGATGCTCAGCGTGCAGTCCTCGCTGGTCATGCTGCCTATCTTCGCCTTCGGTACTGAGGCGCAGAAAGAGAAATACCTGAAGGGGCTGGGCCGCGGCGAGCTGATCGGCTGTTTCGGACTGACCGAGCCGGACTCCGGCTCCGACCCGGCGAGCGCCCGTAGCCGGGCGCGAGCGGTCGCCGGCGGCTGGCGGCTGTCCGGCGTCAAGCGCTGGATCAGCAACGCGCCGATCGCCGATGTCTTCGTCGTCTGGGCCAAGGACGACGACGGCGTGCTGCGCGGCTTCGTGCTGGAAAAAGACATGGCCGGGCTGAGCGCGCCGGCGATCGCCGGCAAGGTCGGGCTGCGCGCCTCGGTCACCGGCGACATCGTCATGGACGAGGTCTTCGTGCCGAGCGAGAACCGCCTGGAAGTCGGCGGTCTGAAAGGTCCGTTCACCTGCCTCAATTCCGCCCGTTACGGCATCGCCTGGGGCGCGCTGGGCGCCGCCGAAGCCTGCTGGCATACGGCGCGGCAATACACGCTGGACCGCAAGCAGTTCGACCGGCCGCTGGCTGCGAACCAGTTAGTGCAGAAAAAGCTTGCCGACATGCAGACCGAGATCGCGCTGGGCATCCAGGGCGCGCTACGCCTCGGCCGCATGATGGACGACGGCAGCGCGACGCCGGAAATCGTCTCGTTGATGAAGCGCAACTCCTGCGGCAAGGCCCTCGACATCGCCCGCACGGCGCGCGACATGCTGGGCGGCAACGGCATTTCCGACGAGTTCGGGGTCATCCGCCATCTGGTCAATCTGGAAGTGGTCAACACCTACGAGGGCACGCACGACATCCACGCGCTGATCCTCGGCCGCGCCCAGACCGGCATTTCGGCGTTCTGAGCGGGCAGCTCAGAGCATGTGATCGAGGAAGGCGCGGGTGCGCGGCTGGCGCGGATCGGCGAACATTTCGCCGGCCGGCCGCGCCTCGACGATCTCGCCGTGATCCATGAAAATGACTTCGGTCGATACGTCGCGGGCGAAGCTCATCTCGTGCGTGACGACGAGCATGGTCATGTGCTCCTCGGCCAACTGGCGCATCGTGCGCAGCACTTCGCCGGTCAATTCGGGGTCGAGCGCCGAGGTCGGCTCGTCGAACAGCATGATGTCCGGCTCCATCGCCAGCGCCCGGGCAATCGCCACCCGCTGTTTCTGGCCACCGGATAGCTGCGACGGATAGGCGCCGCACTTGGCGAGCAGGCCAACCTTGCGCAACAGTTCCTCGGCCTGCGGCACGATGGCGTCGCGGCTCAGCCCCTTGACCGTCAGCGGCGCCTCGATGACGTTCTGCAGCACGGTCAAATGCGGGAACAGGTTGAACTGCTGGAAGACCATGCCCATCTTGCGGCAGATGCGCCGCGCGTCGGCTTCCGGGGCGTAGCGGCAGTGGCCGGCGGCATCAGTTTCGACCAGCGTCTCGCCCTCGATGACGACGCTACCCGAATCGATCGTTTCCAGGTGGTTGAGGCAGCGCAAGAAGGTGCTCTTGCCGGAACCGGACGGGCCGATCACGGCGATCACCTCGCCCTTGCCGATGTCGAGCGAGACGCCCTTGAGCACCTCGGTGCCGTGGAAGTGCTTGCGGATGTCGCGCGCCGCGATCATCGGCGCGGCTTCAGTCTTCATAGACGGCATAGCGTTTTTCCAGGCGCATGAAGCCCCAGGTCAGGACCAGGGTCATGATCAGGTAGAAGGCGGCGGCGACGGCGAAGGGCATGGTCGTGAAATCGCGCTGGACGATGCCGCGCGCCGCGCGCAGCAGGTCGTTCATGGCCAGCACGTAGATCAGCGAAGTGTCCTTGACCAGGGTGATGGTCTCGTTGCTCATCGGCGGCAGGATGCGCTTGACTACCTGCGGCAGGATGATGCGCCGCATCGTCTGGCTGTAGCTCATGCCGAGCACGCGTGCCGCCTCGTACTGGCCACGGCCGACCGACTGGATGCCGGAGCGGAAGATCTCGGCGAAGTAGGCGGCGTAGTTCAGCGTGAAGGCGACGATGGCCGCCGGGAAATCGGGCAGGCGGATGCCGATCACCGGCACGAAGGGCAGCGCGAAGTAGATGAACAGCATCTGCAGCATCAGCGGCGTGCCACGCATCAGCCAGATGTAGCCGCTGACCAGCCGGGACAAGCTGCGGAAATGCGAGACGCGGATCAGCGCCAGCGCCAGCCCGAGCGGCACGGCGAGGACCAGGGTGAGCAGGAAGACCTGCAGGGTCACCGCAGTGCCGTCGAGCAGCGGGCCGAGTATCTGGAAGAGATAGTCCATGCTGTCAGCCCGTCAGGCGGGCGCCATGGGAGTGATGAAACAACGGGCCGGAAGACCGGCCCGTCAGGGGTTCAGGCAGCGCTTACTTGACGATGTCCTTGCCGAACCATTGCGTCGAGATGCGGGCGGCGGCGCCATCCTTCTTCATCTCGTCCATTGCTTTCTGCAGCTTGCCGAGCAGTTCGGCGTCGTCCTTGCGCACGCCGACGCCGTATTCCTCGGTGCCGAAGTTGTCGTCGAGGATCAGGTAGTCGCCCGGCTTCTTGGCCACGTAGTAGCGGCCGACGATCTCGTCGAGGACGACGGCGTCGAGGCGGCCGGTGGTCAGATCCATCAGCGCGGCGACGTTGTCGCCGAACTTCTTCAGTTCCTTGAACGACTTGCCGACTTCGTCCTTCTCGATGGCCTCGACGGCGCTGCTGCCTTCCTGGACGCCGACCACCTTGCCGGCCAGATCGGCCTTGGCCTTGACCGGCGAATTGGCGGCGACGACGACGATCTGGTGGTTTTCCAGATAAGGCGCGGTGAAGGCGATCTGTTCCTTGCGCTTTTCGGTGATGGTCAGGCCGTTCCACAGCACGTCGACGCGCTTGCCGTTGAGTTCGGCTTCCTTGGCGTTCCAGTCGATCGGCTTGAATTCGACTTCGACGCCAAGGCGCTTGGCGGCTTCACGGGCGAGGTCGATGTCGAAACCGACCAGCTCGTTCTTTTCATCGCGAAAACCCATCGGCGGGAAGTTGTCGTCGAGACCGACGACGATCTTGCTCAGTGCGGTCGGCGCCGGCGCGGCGGCGGCCGGCGCCTCGGACTTGCCGCAGGCGGCCATCAGGGTGGCGGCGGCGAGCGCGGCGAACATGGAGGAAAGACGCGGATGCATGCATGAACTCCTTGGAAGGTGATTTTTCGAATAGTCAGCAATTATCCCCTAAAACCGCCGCCCGCTCCGCAATGCGCACAGCGCGCGCAGCCCGTTATACACTTCGCCGACCCGCCGATCAGGAGCCCGCATGTCCGACTACCAAGCCATCGTCGCCGCCCCCGGCTTCGCGCTCGGCATCCGCTGCAGCGCCGACGAAATCACCGCCATCGACTTCCTCGAAGCGCGCCCGGCGCAAGCGCCGGCAACGCCGCTCGCCGCCGAGGCGGTGCGCCAGCTTGAAGCCTATCTGGCCGACCCCGCCTTCGTCTTCGGCCTGCCGCTGCGCCCGGCCGGCACCGCCTTCCAGCGCCGGGTGTGGGCGCAGATCGCGGCGATACCGGGCGGGCGCACGCAAACCTACGGCGAACTGGCGACAGCCCTGCACAACGCGCCGCGCGCCGTCGGCCAGGCCTGCGGCGCCAATCCCTACCCGCTGGTCGTGCCCTGTCATCGCGTCGTCGCCAGCCACGGCGGACTGGGCGGCTTCGCCCGCGAGCGCGGCGGTTTCCTGCTCTCGATCAAGCGCTGGCTGCTGCAGCATGAAAACGCCGAATTTTCCAGCAAAGCCGGCTGACCTCGGCGAAATCGACCAGTTCTGCGACGCGCTCTGGCTGGAAGACGGCCTGGCCAAGGCAACGCTCGCCAGCTACCGCAGCGACCTCGGCCGGCTCGCCGGCTGGCTCGCCGAACACCGCCACGAAGCCCTGCTCGACCTGCGCGAAAGCACGCTGGCCGGCTTCATCGCCGAATTGTCGCGCAGCACGCGCGCCAGTTCGCAGGCCCGCTACCTGTCCACGCTGCGCCGCTTCTACCGCTGGCAGGTCAGCCGCGGCCGCATCGCCAGCGACCCGACGCTGCAGCTGGCCAACCCCAGCCTGCCCGCCCGCCTGCCCAAGGCGATGTCGGAAGCTCAGGTCGGCGCACTGCTCGCCGCCCCCGATCTCGACACACCGCTCGGCTTGCGCGACCGCGCGATGCTCGAGACGCTGTACGCGACCGGCCTGCGCGTCTCCGAACTGGTCGGCCTGCAACTGCATTCGGTCAGCCTCAACGACGGCGTCCTGCGCGCCTTCGGCAAGGGCAGCAAGGAACGCCTGGTGCCGCTCGGCGAACAGGCGATCGACTGGATCGCCCGCTACCTGCGCGAGAGCCGCGCCGACATCCTCGGCGCCCGGCAGAGCGACGCGCTATTCGTCACCGCCCGCGGCGGCGCCATGACCCGTCACGCCTTCTGGCATCTGGTCAAGCGCTACGCGCTGCTGGCCGGCATTGACCCGGCGAAGCTGTCGCCACACGTGCTGCGTCACGCCTTCGCCACCCACCTGCTCAACCACGGCGCCGACCTCCGGGTGGTCCAGCTGCTGCTCGGCCATGCCGACATCTCGACGACGCAGATTTACACCCACGTCGCCCGCGAGCGCCTGAAAGCGCTGCACGCCGTCCATCATCCGCGCGGCTGAACACGGAATTGCCATTGGCATGACAGGCGTCCGCCGCTACGATGCCGTTTTTCCTTTCGAGAACGAAGCTCATGGACAATCGTAATTCCTGGCCGCTGCTCGGCCTTGGTCTGCTCCTCGCCCTTGGCCTGGTCGGCGGCGCGACGGTGCTGGCGAAGCATTTCAAGACCCTGGGCGCGCCCAAGCAGAGCATTTCGGTCAAGGGACTGGCCGAAAAACCGGTCAAGGCCGACTCCGCCGAATGGAGCATCGGCATCGCCGTGCACGGCGCCGATTTCGCCGCCACCCTGAACGCGCTACGCCAGGCGCGGCCGGTCATCGACGGCTTCCTCACGGAGCAGGGTTTCGCCGCCGACAGCGCCAGCGCCAGCGCCGGTCCGGAGTCGGTGAGCCCGCACTACGAGTACGAGCCGCTGCCCCAGGGCGGCTCGCGCCAGGTGCAGCGCGGCTTCGATGGCAAGCAGCTATTCGTCGTCCGGTCCACTGCGCTCGACACCATCGCCAGGGCGCACAGCGCGATCATCGAACTCAAGGCGCAGGGCAAGCCCATCGTCTATGACGATCCGCGCTACCTGATCAACGACCTGGAAAGCGTCAAGATGTCGCTGATCGGCGCCGCCACCCGCAATGCCCGGCTGCGTGCCGAAGAGTTCGCCAAAGTCGGCGACGCCCGGGTCGGCACCATGCGCTCGGCGTCGCAAGGCGCTTTCTACATCCTGCCGGCCAACGGCAGCGAAGAGGAGGCCAGCGATTACGGCGGGGTCTATGACAAGACGACAGTGGACAAGAAGGCGCGCGTCGTCGTCACCATCGAATACGCCATCGAATAGACGGCGCCGGGGTTTTGCCGGGCTTGTCGGGCCCGGCGTTTGGCGTTAGTTTGGCAGGCAGAAGAAACGGAGGAGAGCAATGGGCCTGCTACGCCTGCTGGCAACGATACTGTGCGTGCTGCTTGCCGCCTGCGATCGCCCGCCGGAGACGGCCCTGCCGCTGAACTACCGGACGACGCCGGCGGCCGAGGCCACCCCGCTCTATCGCTTCGCGGTGCACCCGCTGCACAATCCGAGCAAGCTCGCCGAAGCCTACCAGCCGCTGATCGACCTGCTCAACGCCAGCATTCCGGGCGCCCGCTTCGAACTCGAGGCGTCGCGCGATTACCAGGCCTACGAGGCAAAATTTCGCGCCCGCGGCCCGGAATTCCTGCTCCCCAATCCCTGGCAATCGCTGCAGGCGATGCAACTCGGCTACCGCGTCATCGCCATGGCCGGCGACGCCGAGGATTTCCGCGGCATCTTCATCGTCCGCCGCGACAGCCCGATCCGTCTGCCCGCCGATCTCAAGGGCAAGCAGGTCAGCTACCCGTCGCCGACTGCCCTCGCCGCCTGCATCATGCCGCAGTACTTCCTGCACGAGCACGGCATCGACGTCAATCGCGACATCGAAAACCGCTACGTCGGCTCGCAGGAGTCGGCGATCATGAGCGCCTATCTCGGCGACACGGCCGCCGCCGCCACCTGGCCACCGCCGTGGCACCTGTTCCAGCGCGATCATCCCGCCGAGGCCGCACAACTGCGCGTGCTCTGGGAAACCACGCCGCTGCTCAACAATTCGGTGATGGTGCGTGACAACGTCCCCAATCCTGTCGTCGACGCGGTGCGCGACACCTTGCTCAAGCTCGAGGACAGCGAAAACGGCCGGCGCATCCTGGCTGCGATGGCCACTGCCCGCTTCCACTTCGCCGAGGACGCCACCTACCAGGTGGTGGACGCCTACATCCGCCGTTTCGAACGGGAAGTCCGACCGGTGGAACAGCGATGACGCAGCTTCGCCACCTGCTGCTCGGCAACCTGCGCCGACAACTGGCAATCGGCATCGCCGTCCTGGTCGCACTGCTGATGACCCTGTTCGTCCTCGAAACCAGCCGCCGCCAGGAAAATTTCGCGATCGACCAGCACCGGGTGCGGAGCAGCGCGCTGGCCCACAGTCTTGCCGTCTCGGCGGCGCCCTGGGTGGCGGCGCGCGACTTTGCCGGCCTGCAGGAAATTGTCGACGGCCTGGCCGGCTATCCCGGGCTGCAGCACGCCATCATCCTCGACCGGCGCGGCCAGGTCCTCGCCCACAACGTGCCGGACAAGCGCGGTCTCTACCTCGACGACCTGCCGAGTCAGCCCGCTCCAACCGTGCTGCGCCAGACCCGCCTCGCCATCGACCTGGCGACGCCGATCCTGCTCCAGGACAAGAGTGTCGGCTGGCTGCGCCTGGGCATCAGCGATCCGGCGCTGGCCGGCGAAATCGCCCGCATCCGGCGTGACGGCCTGATCTATACGCTGTTCGCCATCCTTCTGGCGAGTGCCTTCGCAACCCTTGCCGCGCGCTACCTGACGCGCCGCCTGCACGCCATCCAGCGCGTTGCCGACGCCGTCCAGCGTGGCGATCCCGCACCTCGCGTTCATCTTGACGGCAACGACGAGGCGGCCCGCCTGGGCCAGGCCGTCAACGCCATGCTCGACGCCCTGGCCGAGCGCAGCGACGCCCTGCGCGCCAGCGAATCGCGCCATGCCACCATCCTCGACAACGTGAGCGCCTACATCTACCTGAAGGACACGGCGGGCCGCTATCTCTATGCCAACCGCCCGGTCCGCGAACTGTTCCGCTGCTCGCTCGCCGAGCTGGTCGGCCACGACGACAGCCGCTTCTTCGATGCCGAAACCTTCCGCCAGCTCAGCACCAACGACGCCCGCGTCCTGCGCGACGGGGAGACGATCCGCATCGAGGAGGACAACGTCGATCAGAACAGCCAGCAACATACCTTCTACTGGACCGTCAAACTGCCGCTACGCGACGAACAAGGGAAGATTTACGCGCTCTGCGGCATCTCCACCGACATCAGCGAACGCAAGCAGGCCGAACTGGTGCTCGCCCGCCACAAGGAGATGCTCGAAGCGGAGGTCCGCCAGCGCACCCTGGACCTCTCGCAGGCACGCGATGCGGCGGAAGCGGCGAGCCACGCCAAGAGCACCTTCCTGGCCAACATGAGCCACGAACTGCGGACACCGATGAACGCGATCATGGGCATGACCAGCGTCCTCCTGCGCCGCAGCCACGACCCGGCGCTCAACGAACAATTGGGCAAGATCGACCAGGCGTCGCGCCACCTGCTGCACGTCATCAACGACATCCTCGACCTCTCCAAGATCGAGGCCAACCGCCTGGAAATCGCCCATCTGCCGTTCCGCCTGGGCAGCGTGCTGGAGAACGTCAGCAGCCTGATCGGCCAGCGCGCTGCCGACAAGGGCCTGCGCCTGGTCAGCGAGGCACCGCCGGAACTGGCGCGCCGCGAATTCCTCGGCGATGCGCTGCGCCTCGAACAAATCCTGCTCAATTTCGCCGGCAATGCCGTCAAGTTCACCGAGCACGGCGAGGTCCGCCTCCAGCTGGAGCAGCTCGCCGAGCGGGACGGCAGCGCCCGCCTGCGCTTCGCCGTCATCGACAGCGGCATCGGCATCGCGCCGGAAGCGCAGCAGCGCCTATTCACCGCCTTCGAGCAGGCCGACAACTCGATGACCAGGAAGTATGGCGGCACCGGTCTCGGCCTGGCGATCAGCAAGCGGCTGATCGAGATGATGGGCGGCCAGTTCGGCGTGGACAGCACGCTGGGCGTCGGCAGCACCTTCTGGTTCAGCCTCGACCTCGCAACTGCGGCGCCAGGAGAAGCGATCGCCCCCCAGGCGACCGAAGCCCCCGAGGAAAAACTGCGCCAGCGGCGCCAGCGCACCCGCATCCTGCTCGCCGAGGACGAACCGATCAACCGCGAGGTCTCGCTGGCGCTGCTCGAAGACGTAGCACTCACCGTCGACGTCGCCGAGGATGGCGCAGAGGCACTGGCGCTGGCCGAGCAGAACGCCTACGCGCTGATCCTGATGGACATCCAGATGCCGAAGCTGAACGGCCTCGACGCCACCCGCGCCATCCGCCGCCTGCCGCAGCATGCGCAGACGCCGATCCTGGCAATGACCGCCAACGCCTTCGACGAGGATCGCCAGACCTGCCTGGCCGCCGGCATGAACGACCACATCAGCAAGCCGATCGACCCTGACCGGCTGTTCGCCACCCTGCTGCGCTGGCTGCCGGAAGACGCAGAAACGCCGCTTCAGACGTAGAGATCGACCTGCGTGCCGAGGCTGTCGTCACTGCTCGCCGTCGCCCCCGTTGCCGCGCCAGCCGGTTCGCTCTTCGCTTGTTCGCTCTGCGCCTGTGCGGCCTCCCGCGCCTCCTGTGCCTGCAACTGGGCGATCTGCGCTTGCAGGGCGGCGATCTGTGCCTGCAGGATTTCAGCCTGCTTTTCGGTTTCCTCGGACGGTTCCTTGAGCAACCGACTCAATTCCTTCTGCAGCGCCGACAGCTGTTTCTGCAGCGCAGCGATGCGCGACCCCGAAGCATTCCCCGAACTGGCGACGCTGGCGCTGACCGCAGTCGTGCCGCCAACCGCACTGATCGATGCCATGGTGTTCTCCCTGTGTCCTTTTCCTGTCTACATTTACGGCATCGGCAAGCGCGGCTTATGCCATCAGCGGGTAAAAGCAGGTAAAGAGCACCGGCCCGCTGGCCGAGCTAGCCGCCTGTCGGACTTGATGGGTCGCAGCGAAAAAAGTGGGAGACGAGGGCAGTTTTTCACGGGTTTCAAGCGAATAGCGTTCTATTCGCGCAGAAACACGGGGAAAAATGAACCGTCTTCCCTCTTTTTGCAGCCGACTTGGTCAAGTCTGACAGGCTGCTAGAATTGCGCCTCCCGACCCGAAGCGCTATCCGATGAGCAAAGCCGCCCATGCCCCCGAAACCCAGGCCACCCAGTTCCTCAAGGCGAACAAGGTAGCCTACGCGCCGCATCTCTACGCTTACGAGGAACACGGCGGCACCCGCGTCTCGGCCCGCGAACTCGGCGTCGACGAGCATGCCGTGGTGAAGACGCTGATCTTCGAGGACGAGAGCGGCAAGCCGCTGATCGTGCTGATGCACGGCGACTGCAAGGTGTCGACCAAGGAGCTGGCGCGGCAGATTCCGTGCAAGAAGGTCGAGCCGTGCAAGCCCGAGGTGGCCAACCGCCACACCGGCTTCCTGGTCGGCGGCACCAGCCCCTTCGGCACGAAAAAGGCGATGCCGGTGTTCATCGAGAAGAGCATCCTCGACCTGCCGCTGATTTACATCAACGGCGGCCGCCGCGGCTTCCTGCTCGCCCTCGACCCGCAGGAAATCCTGCGCACGCTGCGCCCGAAGTGCGTTGATGCCGCCCTCGCTGATTGATTTTTAGGGCGTGTTCACAATAAGCAGCGGGCGGCGCAAGGGGTTGGCGGGGAGGCAGTGCAAGGCGCCGGTCGCGCCGTGCAGTGATCTGCACAAGCGAGCGGCAACGCGGCAATGCGCCCCGCCAACCCCTTGCCCTTCGGGTTTGCCGTGGCGGGCGGTCGCCGGCGTTACTCGGCTCGGGAATGGAACAACCATTCCCAGCGCCTCGCGCCTTGGCGCCCTTCCCGCCACGGCAAACGCCGTCCCGCTGGTTACTGTGAACACGCCCTAGCTATCAAAACGATTTAAGCAATCGATTGGAACTATAGCCGCACCGGCCATAAAGTTCTCCCGTCAGCCACCGGAGAACTGCCATGACCCAACTCGTCGCCCGTCAGCTTGCCCGCAGCGGCGTCCGCCGCCCGTTGTGGGCCGGCGCCGCACTTGCCGCCGGCCCTCTGCTGCTCGGCATCGACCAGGCGCTCATCTGGTTCGCCGCCCACCCGATGGCCTGGCACGGTCTCCAGGCCAGTTTGCTGGCCGGTCTCGCCACCGGACTGGGGGCGCTGCCGGTGCTCTTTCTGCGCCGCCCGGACGAACGCCTGATGGCGCCGATGCTCGGCCTCGCTGGCGGCATGATGCTCGCCGCCAGCCTCTTTTCGCTGCTCGTGCCGGCTGTCCAGACGGTCGCCGCCAGCGGCGCGCCGTGGACGCTCGGCAGTCTCACCGCGCTCGCCCTGCTGGCTGGCGCCGCCGTCATGCACGGCATCGACCGGCGCACCGCGCATGCCCACGTCGAGGACATCGACAATCGCAGGGGCTTGCCGCAGCTCGGCCTGGTGGTCGCCGCGATCGCCTTGCACAACGTCCCGGAAGGTCTCGCCGTCGGCGTTGCCGCGGCTTCCGGCGTCGATCACGGGATGTCGCTCGGCATCGCCATCCAGAACGTGCCGGAAGGCTGGATCGTCGCCAGCGCCATGCTCGCCCTTGGCGCCGGTGCCGGACGGGCGGCGCTGATGGCGCTGGCCACCGGCCTGGTCGAGCCGCTCGGCGGCCTGTTCGGGGTGATCGCCAGCAGCCTTGCCGGCGCCGCGCTGCCGCTGGCGCTCGCCGCCGCGGCCGGGGCCATGCTCTGGGTGGTCAGCCACGAACTGATCCCGGCCTCGCACCGGGCGGGCCGCGAAGCCGCCGGCACTGCCGGCCTGCTCGCCGGCTTCGCGGTGATGACGACGCTCGCCGTCGCAATCTGATACCAACGGTAACGAACCGGGCGACGGCCAGCCGGTCTCAACCGGCAGAGACGCCGCCCGAGGAGAACCCGGATGCCGATCACCTTCCTGCCACTGTCGCCCGCTCCCCGCCTGACACGCCCCGACTACCTGCGCGAGCCGATGCTGCGCGGCGATCGGCCGGCCCGCGACGAACGCATCGATCGCCCGGAAATCCAGGAGTCGTACCGGGTCAGTCTGAGCGACGAAGTCATCGTCGAGGCGGCGTCCGCGGCGCCGGAAGGGTTGCGTCGGGCGCGCGAGGAGGCGCTGTCGCCAGCCAGCGCGCGGGCACTGGCGGCCTATGCCACGGTATCCGGGCTTTAGATCGAGCGCTCGATGACGACGCCGACGCGCTTGACGCCGGGCATCATGCCGAGCTTGGCGACCGAGACGCGGACCCACTGCGCGGCAAAGTTCTCGAGCAGGAAGGTGGCGATGTGCTCGGTCAGCTTTTCCAGCAGGTTGAAATGGCTGGCGACGAGGTCGGCGCGCAGGCGCTCGACGACGACCGCGTAGTCCACGGTGTCACGGATGTCGTCGCTGGCCCCGGCGGACGTGGTCGACACGCCGATCTGCAGCGAGATCTCGACCGTCTGCGCCACCGCCTTCTCGCGCGGATAGATGCCGATCCAGGTTTCGGCGCGCAGTTCTTCGATGAATATGATGTCCATTTGGCAGCCAAGCCCGGCCCGGGGTTAAAATCCGCCGCGATTGTACCCTTTGAGATCGTCCACGCCCATGCTCATCCTGTCCGCCGTCGTCGCCGCCTACCTGCTCGGCTCCGTTCCCTTCGCGATGATCGCCGCCAAGCTGTTCGGGCTCGCCGACCCGCGCACCTTCGGTTCGGGCAACCCGGGCGCGACCAACGTGCTGCGCACCGGCAACAAGAAAGCTGCGCTGTTCACGCTGATCGGCGATGCGCTCAAGGGCTGGGTCGCCGTCTTCGTCGCGCAGCAGGCCGGACTGTCCCCGTTGGCGGTCGGCCTGGTCGCGCTGGCCGTCTTCTTCGGCCACCTGTTTCCGGTCTTCCTCGGCTTCAAGGGCGGCAAGGGCGTCGCCACCGCCGCCGGCGTCCTGCTCGCGCTCGACCCGCTGCTCGGTCTGGCGGTGCTCGCCACCTGGTTGCTGGTTGCCTACGTCTCCCGCTATTCATCGCTGGCGGCGCTGCTCGCCGCCGTTTCGGCACCGCTGTACATGGTGCTGCTGCACGGCGCTGACGGCCACTTCGCCGTCATCATGGCCATCGCCCTGGCCCTCATCGCCAAACACTGGCCCAACCTGCAACGCTTGATGGCCGGCCAGGAATCGAAGATCGGCAGCAAGAAGAAAGCCTGACGATAGCCAGCCCGCATCGCCGCGATCAATCTTGCCGATTGGATCGCCCGCCGGCCACTGCCTAGACTGCAGCCATCGGGCCCTGGCGGCTCAATCGCGCTTTCGGGAGGTCGTCATGATTTCGCGTTTCATCGATCGCTGGTTCGAGGAATTCATCAGTTGGGAGTCGGGCATCGACGTGCTGGCCACGCTGCCCGACAACTTCTGACGGGCATTGGCTGAACCAATCGGCAGCGGCAGCGTCTGACCCGCTCCACCACAAAAACAGGAACAAGCGCATGAGCCAGACCGTCACCCTCGCCGGCAACCCGATCACCGTTGCCGGCCATTTCCCGCAAGCCGGCGAAACCGCGCCCGCCTTCACCCTGGTCGGTGGCGACCTCGCCGACGTGGCGCTGGCCCAGTTCAGCGGCCAGCGCAAGATCCTCAACATCTTCCCGAGCATCGACACGCCGGTCTGCGCCACCTCGGTCCGCCGCTTCAACGCCCAGGCGTCCTCGCTGCCCAACACCGTCGTCCTCTGCATCTCGGCCGACCTGCCGTTCGCCCAGAACCGCTTCTGCGGTGCCGAAGGTCTCGATCAAGTGAAGACCCTGTCGACGCTGCGCGGCGGTGAATTCCTCGAAGCCTACGGCGTCGCCATCGGCAGCGGCCCGCTTGCCGGTCTCGCCGCCCGCGCCGTCGTCGTTCTCGACGAGAACGATCGCGTACTGCACGCCGAACTGGTGCCGGAAATCAAGCAGGAACCGGACTACGCCGCCGCGCTGGCGGTGCTCTGAGAGCGGCGATGGCCGGCGCCGACGACTTCGCGCGCTTCGCGGCGGCGGCTGCAGCCGCCGGCTACGACGAAACGCAGGTCCGCGACTGGCCGGCCGCTGCGGTCGTCGACCAGCACGACCACCCGTTTGCCGTGCTGGCCCGCGTCGTCGCCGGCGAGATGTGGCTGACGGCGGAAGGCGCCACCCGCCACCTGCGCCCCGGCGACGAATTCACGCTCGCCGCCGGGCAGCCGCATGCCGAACGTTACGGCGCCAGCGGAGCGACCTACTGGGTCGCCCGCCGCCACTGAGACGCAGCGATGGCCCGCAAAGCTTGCTGCGACAGCCGACCGCGCTGCCGGAACTGCCCCTTGCGCAAGAAGCGGGACAAAACGCTGGCGCTTGCCGACGACCGGTGCAGGCGGAAGATTGTCGTGCTGCTGGCGCAGCGCTGAAACTCAGCGCTGCAAATCGCTCAACGGCCAGCGCGGCTGCACCGCGAAACTGCCGGCCGGCTTGGCGACGGCGCCGGCCTGCAGGCGCAGGCAGCCGGCGAGGGCAATCATGGCGCCGTTGTCGGTGCAGAATTCGAGTTCCGGGTAATGGACCCGGAAGCGCTTGCGCTTCGCCGCCGCGTCCAGACTCGCCCGCAACTGCCGGTTGGCGCCGACGCCGCCGGCGACGACCAGGCGCTGCAGGCCGGTCTGCTTGAGGGCGAGCAGCGATTTCTTGAGCAGCACCTCGACGATCGCTTCCTGGAAAGCGCAGGCGGCATCGGCACGGAAGCTCTCGTCGGCGTCGTCGGCGTGCTCGCGGACCAGCGTCAGGACCGCCGTTTTCAGTCCGGAAAAGCTGAAATTGAGATCGCCCGAATGCAGCATCGGCCGCGGCAACGAGTAGCGGCCCGGCGTGCCCGCTTCGGCCAGTTTCGAGAGCAGCGCGCCACCCGGATAGGGCAGGCCGAGCAGTTTGGCGCTCTTGTCGAAGGCTTCGCCGGCGGCGTCGTCCAAGGTTTCGCCCAGGAGTTCGTAGTCGCCGACGGCGCTCACCCGCATCAACTGGGTGTGACCGCCGGAAACGAGCAAGGCGACGAAGGGAAAGGTCGGCGTGTCGGCCGACAGCAGCGGCGACAGCAGGTGGCCTTCGAGGTGATGCACGGGCAGCGTCGGCTTGTCGAGCGCCAGCGCCAGCGCCTCGGCAAAGGCGCAGCCGACGAGCAGCGCGCCGGAGAGGCCGGGGCCGCGGGTGTAGGCGATGGCATCGATGTCGGCCAGCACCTTGCCGGACTGCGCCAGCACCGAGCGCAGCAGCGGCACGACGCGCCGGATGTGGTCGCGCGAGGCCAACTCGGGAACGACGCCGCCGTACTCGGCGTGCATCGCCACCTGCGAATGGAGGGCATGGGCGACGAGGCCGGCCGCGCTGTCGTAGAGCGCGATACCGGTTTCGTCGCAGGAGGATTCGACACCGAGGATCAGCATGGGAGGCGCATTTTAACACTTGATCGGGCGGGGATATCTGGCTTAGAATCTCGAGCTTTCCGCAATCCGCGGATACAAATTTGCGCGCACCGCCGATTACTTGACCTGGCGGGCGCCTGACGGAAGGGGGTGATTTTTATGCCGAGCATTCGTGTCAAGGAAAACGAGCCGTTCGAGGTGGCGATTCGCCGCTTCAAGCGCACGGTCGAAAAGACGGGTCTCCTGACCGAGCTGCGCGCCCGTGAGTTCTACGAGAAGCCCACGGCCGAACGCAAGCGCAAGGCCGCCGCCGCTGTCAAGCGTCAGAACAAGCGTCTCCGCAGCCTGACCCTGCCGCCGAAGATGTACTGATCGAGTACGCTTTCGCAGCAAACACCAAGCCGCCCGCCCTCAAAAGCCGGCGGCTTTGTCCTTTTTCCGCCACAGCAACGACGATGACCCTCAAAGCACGCATTACCGAAGACATGAAGACGGCCATGAAGGCCAAGGAAACCGCCCGCCTCGCCGCGATCCGCCTGCTGCTGGCAGCGATCAAGCAGAAGGAAGTCGACGAGCGCTGCGAACTCGACGACAACGCGACCGTCGCCGTCATCGAAAAACTGGTCAAGCAGCGCAAGGACAGCGTCACCCAGTACCAGGCCGCCGGCCGCCAGGACCTCGCCGACGCCGAACAGGCGGAAATCACCATCCTCGGCGCCTACCTGCCCGAGAAGATGGGCAGCGCTGAAGTTGCCGCAGCAGTGGCCGCCGCCGTCGCCGAAACCGGCGCCGCCGGCCCGGCCGACATGGGCAAGCTGATGGCCGTGCTGAAGCCGCGTCTGGCCGGCAAGGCCGACATGGCGGAAGTCTCCCGACTGGTCAAGGCCGCCCTCGCCGGCTGATGCGCAGACCATGATCCCGGAAGACTTCATCCAGGATCTGCTGGCCCGGGTCGACATCGTCGACCTGGTCGACAGCTACGTACCGCTGAAGAAGGCCGGCGCCAATTACGCCGCCTGCTGCCCCTTCCACAACGAAAAGACGCCTTCGTTCACGGTCAGCCCGAGCAAGCAGTTCTACCACTGCTTCGGCTGCGGCGCCCACGGCACCGCCATCGGCTTCGTCATGGAATACCAGGGCATGGGCTTTGTCGACGCCGTGCGCGACCTGGCCGCACGCGCCGGCATGACCGTCCCCGACGACGGCGGCCACACCCCGCACAGCGGCGGCAACACGCGCAACCTGATCGAGGTCATGGGCCGCGCCGCCGCCTGGTACAAGGAACAACTTCGCCAGTCGCCGCGCGCCATCGACTACTGCAAACGGCGTGGCCTGACCGGCGAAACCGCCGCCCGCTTCGGCATCGGCTACGCCCCGGACGGCTGGCAGAACCTGCAGGCGGTGTTCGCCGATTACGACAGCGACGCCCTGAGACAGGCCGGCCTGGTCATCGACAACGACTCCGGCCGCCGCTACGACCGCTTCCGCGATCGCCTGATGATTCCCATCATCAACCCCAAGGGCGACATCATCGCCTTCGGCGGTCGCGTCATCGACCAGGGCGAACCGAAATACCTGAACTCGCCGGAAACCCCGCTGTTCGAAAAAGGCCGCGAGCTGTTCGGCCTGCCGCAGGCGCGCCAGGCAATGCGCGCCACCGACACGGCGATCGTCACCGAAGGCTACATGGATGTCATCGCCCTCTCCCAGCACGGCATCGGCAACGCGGTGGCGACGCTGGGCACGGCGACGACACCGACCCACGTGCAGAAGTTGCTGCGCCAGGTCGACCGCGTCGTCTTCGCTTTCGACGGCGACGCCGCCGGTCGCAAGGCCGCCTGGCGGGCGCTGGAAAATGCGCTCGAGGCACTGGCCGACAACAAGCGCATCGGCTTCGTCTTCCTGCCGCCCGAGCATGACCCCGACAGCTTCGTCCGCGAACGCGGCCAGGCCGAGTTCGAACGCCTGGTCGCCCAGGCCATGCCGCTTTCCGACTTCCTGCTGCGCGAACTGGCGCAGCGCTGCGACCTGACCAACGCCGAGGGCAAGGCGCGCCTGATCTACGAAGCCAAACCGCTGCTGCACAAGCTGCCGACGCCGCTGCTGCGCCTGCAACTGGTCAAGCGCCTGGCCGAAGCCAGCGGCTTCGCCCAGCAGGAAGTCGAGCGCCTGTGCGAACTCAAGTCCTACGCGCCGCCGGCACCGGCCCGTGCCAAGCGCAGCGCGCCGTCGCTGAGCCGGACGCTGCTGCGCATCGTCCTGCACAAACCGCAACTGGCCGCCGAACTGCCGGTCGGCCTGCTGCCCGACACCCCGGAAAAACCGGCGCTGCTGAAATTGCACGAACTTTCCGGCGGCGGTGAAGGACAAAGCTACGCCGCCCTGCGCGAGCGCCTGCGCGGCCTGCCCGAAGAACAGATGATCGAGACGGCTGCCTCGGAAGCCCTCGAACTGCCGTTCGACGGCGACGACGGCGACGACGGCGAGGCTGAAGCGGAATTTCGCGCCGCCGTGGAAAAGCTGCAAGACGCCGCGGAGATGCGCGACTTCGCCCAGCTCCAGTCGAAAGCGCAGCAGTGTGGCGTCGCTGGCCTGTCGGCGATGGAAAAACAGGCGTACATCCAGTTTCTCACCACCCGGGGAAAACGTATCTAAGTTGTGGTAAAATTTACGGTTTTCTCCAATCTAACGGATCGTTTTCATGGCTAAGGCAAAAGACACCGCTAAGGATGCTCCCAAGGCTCGCAGCAGCAAGGCCAAGGACAAGGCTGCCGAAAAGGCGCTGCTCGAAGGCGCGCTGACGGAAACCCCGCAACCGCTGGACGCCGAAGCCCGCAAGATGCGGCTGAAGGCGCTGATCAAGCTGGGCAAGGAACGCGGTTACCTGACTTACGCCGAAATCAACGACCACCTGCCGGACGATGTGGTTGATGCCGAGTCGATCGAAGCAATCATCTCGACCTTCAGCGAAATGAGCATCCAGGTCTTCGACGAAGCCCCGGCTGCCGAAGACCTGCTGATGTCGGACGCCGCCGCCACGGCCACCGACGACGAGGAAGTCGAGGCGCAGGCCGAGCAGGCGCTGTCCACCGTCGATTCCGAATTCGGCCGCACCACCGACCCGGTGCGCATGTACATGCGCGAAATGGGCTCGGTCGAACTCCTCACCCGCGAAGGCGAAATCGAAATCGCCAAGCGCATCGAGGAAGGCCTCAAGCACATGATCCAGGCGATTTCCGCCTGCCCGACGACGATTGCCGACATCCTCGACATGGCAACCAAGGTCGAAGCCGATGAAATGCGCATCGACGAACTGATCGACGGCCTGATCGACCCCAACGCGGTCGAGGAAGCGCCGGCCGCCGAAGCCGCCACCATCGAAAGCGACGAAGAAAGCGACGAGGACGAGGATGAAGACGGCGACGAAGGCGGCGGTGCCGCCTCGGCCTCGCTACTGCAGCTGAAGACGGAAGCCTGCGAGCGCTTCAAGTCGATCCGCGCAATCCACGCCAAGATGCAGAAGACGCTGACCAGCAAGGGCTCGCAGGACAAGGCCTACACCAAGCTGCTGCAGCAACTCTCCGACGAGCTGATGAACATCCGCTTCACCTCGCGCAGCATCGAGCGCCTGTGCGACAGCGTGCGCGCCATGGTCGAGGAAGTGCGCGGCTGCGAACGCAAGATCCAGCAGATCTGCGTCGACCGCGTGCGCATGCCGCGCCCGCACTTCATCCAGTCCTTCCCGGGCAACGAAACCAACCTCGACTGGGTCGAGGCTGAAATCGCCGCCGCACCGAAGACCTACGTCGCCATCCTGACGCGCAGCGCACCGGACATCCAGGAAGAACAAAAGAAGTTGCTCGCCCTGCAGGAACGCATCGGCATCTCGCTCAAGGAACTGAAGGACATCAACAAGCAGATGTCCACCGGCGAAGCCAAGGCCCGTCGCGCCAAGCGCGAAATGACCGAAGCCAACCTGCGCCTAGTGATCTCGATCGCCAAGAAGTACACCAACCGTGGCCTGCAGTTCCTCGACCTGATCCAGGAAGGCAACATCGGCCTGATGAAGGCAGTGGACAAGTTCGAATACCGGCGCGGCTACAAGTTCTCGACCTACGCCACCTGGTGGATCCGCCAGGCGATCACCCGTTCGATCGCCGATCAGGCGCGCACCATCCGCATCCCGGTGCACATGATCGAGACGATCAACAAGATGAACCGCATCTCCCGCCAGATTCTGCAGGAAACCGGCGCCGAGCCCGATCCGGCGACGCTGGCCAAGAAGATGGACATGCCGGAAGACAAGATCCGCAAGATCATGAAGATTTCCAAGGAGCCGATCTCCATGGAAACCCCGATCGGCGACGACGACGACTCGCACCTGGGCGACTTCATCGAGGATCAAACGACGCTGGCCCCGGCCGACGCGGCGATGTTCTCCAGCCTGCGTGGCGTCACCAAGGACATCCTGGACAGCCTGACGACGCGCGAAGCCAAGGTCCTGCGCATGCGTTTCGGCATCGAGATGAACACCGACCACACGCTGGAAGAAGTCGGCAAGCAGTTCGACGTCACCCGCGAGCGCATCCGCCAGATCGAAGCCAAGGCGCTGCGCAAGCTGCGCCACCCGAGCCGCTCGGACAAGCTGCGCAGCTTCCTCGACCCGACCGGCAACTAAGTTTCACGGGACTGTAGCTCAGTCGGTTAGAGCAGAGGACTCATAATCCTTTGGTCCAGGGTTCGAGCCCCTGCGGTCCCACCAAACTCACCTCCCGGCAGCCGCCGGGAGGCTTTCCCGAACTTCGGCCACCGCCTCCGCCATGCTGACCCGACTGCCCAGCCTGCTCGCCGTCGCACTGCTCTGGCTGCTGCACCTGCTGCCGCTGCCCCTGCTCGCCCCGCTCGGACGCGCGCTGGGCGGTGTGCTCCACCGCTTCGGCCGGCGCCGGCGGCGGGTCGCCGACATCAACATCGATCTCTGCTTTCCCGAGTTGACGAGCGAGGCGCGGCGCCAGCTGGTGCGTGAGCATTTCGCCCTGCTCGGCCGCAGCATGCTCGAACGCGGCATCCTGTGGTGGGGCAGCCGTGCCCGGATCGAAAGCCTGGTCC
The DNA here is from genome assembly GCF_041909095.1 of Azonexus sp. Taxonomy (GTDB): domain Bacteria; phylum Pseudomonadota; class Gammaproteobacteria; order Burkholderiales; family Rhodocyclaceae; genus Azonexus. The sequence goes on from NZ_JAYREB010000001.1 coordinate 178,891, forward strand.
GCGTCAACGGCGAGGAAAAGATCCGCGCCGAGCTGGCCGCCGGCCGCCCGGTGATCCTGCTTGCCCCGCACTTTCTCGGCCTTGATGCCGGCGGGGTGGCGATCACCATGCGCTTTGACATCGTCAGCATCTACTCGACGCAGACCAACCCGGTGTTCAACCAGGTGCTGCTCGCTGGCCGCAGCCGCTTCGGCGACCAGTTGCTGCTTTCGCGCGAGGATGGCGTGCGGGCGACGGTCAAGGCGATGAAGGCCGGCCGGCCGTTCTACTACCTGCCCGACCTCAACCCGCGCCGCCGCGATGCCGTTTTCGTACCCTTCTTCGGCATCTCGACCGCCACCATCACCGGCCTGCCGCGTCTGGCCAAAGCGGCTGGCGCCGCCGTCCTGCCCTGTGTTACCCGCATGCTGCCGGGCAGCACCGGTTATGAAGTAACGATTGGCGACGCCTGGACCGATTTCCCCGGCCCCGACCCGCTTGCCGACGCCGCACGCATGAACGCCTGGATCGAAACCGCGATCCGCAGCATGCCCGAGCAGTATTACTGGGTACACCGCCGCTTCAAGACCCGCCCGCCAGGCGAACCCCGCCCCTATTGACCCGCTCAGGACCGACCATGCCAGATACCCGCGCCCCCGCCGGCAACACCCCACCCGACGACTTCGACGGCTGGTGGAACGCGCCGGGCGACTGGTTCGAGGAGCCCAACGTCCGCCGCGCCGGCTGGAGCGGCATGGTCACCTGCCGCTACGGCGACACGCTGTACTTCATCAAGAAGCAGAGCAACCACCTCTGCCGCAGCCTGCGTCACCCCTTCGGCATTCCCACCACCAGCCGCGAGTTCGCCAACATCCAGCGCCTGCAGGCGCTCGGTATCATCGTTCCGGCGCCGGTCTTCCACGGTAGCCGGCAGACCGCCGACGGCCACCTCGGCCTGCTGGTCACCCGCGAACTCGAAGGCTTTCGCGCCATCGCCGATGGCGGCGACCTCACCGCCGAAGAAAAGCGCCAACTGGCGATCGCCGTTGGCAGCACCATCGGCCGCCTGCACCGCGCCGGCCTGCAGCACAGCTGCCTCTATGACAAACACGTGATGGTCCACTGGCAGGACGGCAAGCCGGAAATCGCCCTGATCGACCTCGAAAAGCTGCGCCGCCCCTACCTACCCTGGCGCGCCGCCCGCCACGACCTCGACCAGTTGCGCCGACACCAGGCCGTCTGGAATGCCGACGACTGGGATACCCTACTCGCAGCGCATGCGGCAGCGCTCGGCAGCTGAAGCAACGAGCGGGTATACTGCGAACTTTAAGCCGGCAGCCTGCTGTTCCGGCAGGTATTTCACGAAGAGACACCCACTTTGGCACTGACCATCCTCGGCCTTTCCGGCGCCCTCACCCACGACCCTTCGGCAGCCCTCTACATCGACGGCAAGCTCGTCGCTGCCGCCGAAGAGGAGCGCTTCGTCCGCGACAAGCATGCCAAGAACCGCATGCCCTACGAAGCCGCCCGCTTCTGCCTGGACTTCGCCGGCATCAAACCGAAGGACGTCACCGCCGTCGCCATTCCCTTCGCGCCGATCAGCTTGGCCGACAAGGCGCGCTGGCATTACGCCAAGCGCTACTGGTACGCCCCCGACCGCGCGCTCGACGCGCTGCTCACCGGCAACCGCCGCTTCAAGCGCTACAAGAAGCGCATCGAATGGTGCCTGGCGCAGCTCGGTTTCGACCTGGCCAAGACCGAGATCATCCCGGTCGAGCACCACCTGACGCACGCTTCCTCCGCCTATCACTGCTCCGGCTTCAAGGAAAAAACGGCGATCCTCGGCATCGACGGCAAGGGCGAATACGCTACCACCTTCTTCGGCGTCGGCGAGAACGGCAAGATCCGCAAGATCAAGGAGTTCTACGACCCGGATTCGCTCGGCGGCCTGTACGGCGCGATCACCGAATACCTCGGCTTCGAGATGCTCGACGGCGAATACAAGGTGATGGGCATGGCGCCCTACGGCGACCCGACCAAATACGATTTCTCGCGCCTGGCCAAGTTCGAGAACGGCGAACTGATCATCAACACCGACTACGCCAACGTGATCGGTTTCCGCCGCTACAAGGAAAAGGGCAAGGGCTACTACTTCTCGCCCAAGCTGATTGAATGGCTGGGCCCGATGCGCCACGGCGACATCGCCGACGACCCCTACATCCACTACGCGGCGAGCATGCAGAAGCTGTTCGAGGACTTGTCGCTGCAGATGATGGACTACTACCTCGGCGACATCCTCAAGGAAACCGGCCGCCTCGCCTTTGCCGGCGGCGGCGCGCTCAACGTCAAGCTGAACCAGAAGATCATCGCCCGCCCGGAACTGAAGGAACTGTTCGTCCAGCCGGCTTCCGGCGACGCCGGCACCGCCATCGGCGCCGCCGCTTACGTTTCGGTCGAACGCGGCGTGCCGGTCGAGAAGATGGAGCACGTTTACCTCGGCCCGCAATACAGCAACGAGGACGTCATCGCCGCCTGCGCCCGCCACCCGGCCAAGCCGCAATTCGAAGTCATCGCCGACGGCGACACCGCCGTGCCCGAGCGCATCGCGCAGATTCTCGCCGACGGCAACCCGGTCGCCTGGTTCCAGGGACGCATGGAGTTCGGCCCGCGCGCATTGGGCGGGCGCTCCATCATCGGTTGCCCGAGCGCCGCCGGTGTCGCCGACCGGATCAACGAACAGATCAAGTTCCGCGAACGCTGGCGCCCCTTCTGCCCGAGCATGCTCGACACGGTCGGCCCGCAGATGCTGGGCAGCGACCACCCGGCGCCGTTCATGACCTTCACCTTCGAAGTCGCCGACGAATGGAAGACGCGCGTGCCGGAAGTCGTCCACGAAGACGGCACCTCGCGCGCCCAGGTTTTGAAGCGCGAGCACAACCCGCGCTACTACGACCTGATGAAGGCGATGGAAAAGCTGACCGGCAACGGCGTCGTGCTCAACACCTCGCTCAACCGCCGTGGCGAACCGATGATCTGCTCGCCGACCGACGCGCTGAACATGTTCTACGGCTCCGACCTGCAGTACCTGATCATGCAGGACGTGCTGGTGGTGAAAGCCCGGGGGAACTGATCAAGCTCATGAGCAACGTCGTCTATTTCTCGAAAATGTTCCAGGCGGTACCGCATCTGGCACAGGTTGCCTCACAGTTGCCCGGCACCTTCGTATCGACCAGAAGATCAACCCTGCAAGCCACCCGTCGCCTCTACCCCGCCTTGGACACCGCCCGTTACCTGCGCTGGCTGGGCCCCTTCAGCCAGGGCGCCCGCCTGCTCAAGAAGGCTGACGTCATTGTCACAGGCTCGCCCTATCGAAGTTTCCTGCAACCCTATGGCGCCAAGAAATGCACGGTCTTTCATGGCACCTACATGATGCTCAGCAAACAGGCGTTGCTGGCGAATTCCCATTTCGACCTGCTTTGCGTGACAGGCCCGCGCATGCAGCAGATGATCCAGCGCTTTGCCCCGGAAATCTCGCTGAACACGGTGGCGACCGGATTTCTCCCCTTCTGCGAATTTCCAGCAGCCAGCGCCGAACAGCGCCAACACACCCTGACCAAATTGAAACTCACCCCCGAACTGAAAACGGTGGTCTACACCTCCAGCCGTCGCGGTGAAGGTTCGTGGGATCTGGTCGCCGAGCAACTGGTCAGGACCACCCCGAGTTCGTTCAATCTGGTACTCCGCCCCCACCCCAGCCAATCACTCACGCCCCGACGGGCCGACCGCGCCAGTTTCCGCCGGGTCATCCAGCTCGCCGCCGCCCGCCCCAACACGCTGGTCGACCTGACCTCGCACCCCCTGCCTTCGCTCCTCTCGGTTGCTGACCTGCTGATCTCCGATGCCAACTCCCCGGCCGAAGAATCCTTGTTCTATGACGTTCCCCAGTTGTTCATAGAAACTGCCCTTTACAACGCCGACCTGATCCGTGAGCAGGCGGTCAGGGAGGCCATGCACGAAGAAGACACGGCCCAGATGCAGACGCTGTACGCCTGCGGCCCCCGTCAGTTCGTCGCTGGCCCGATCAATTACGCAGAACTGATTGAACGCGCCATCGCCGAAGCCCCTACTTATGCCAGACAGCGCGCCAGCTATTTTTCATGGGTATTTGGCGAACGCGACCAATGTGCCCATCAACGCGTTGCCCAAGCCATAAGAACCCAATTGCTCTCCTGATCGACCACACCATGCTCAACAACACCAGCATCCTCATCACTGGCGGCACCGGATCCTTTGGCCACACCTTCGTGCCGATGACCCTGGCCAAGTACAACCCGAAAAAACTCATCATTTATTCCCGCGATGAAATGAAACAGTGGGAGATGGCGAAGAAATTCCAGGGGGATGACCGGGTCCGCTTTTTCATCGGCGATGTCCGCGACAGGGAACGCCTCTACCGCGCACTGGACGGTGTTGACTACGTCGTGCACGCTGCCGCAACCAAAATTGTGCCGACCGCGGAATACAACCCGTTCGAATGCGTCAAAACCAACATCAACGGTGCCATGAACCTCATCGATGCCTGCATCGACAAGGGCGTGAAGCGTGTTGTCGCCTTGTCCACCGACAAGGCGAGCAGCCCGGTCAATCTCTACGGGGCCACCAAACTGGCCTCCGACAAGCTGTTCGTCGCCGGCAATTCCTACGCCGGCGGCCACCAAACCCGTTTTGCCGTCGTCCGCTACGGCAACGTGATGGGTTCGCGCGGCTCGGTGATCCCGTTCTTCATGTCGATCCGCGACAAGGGCGTCCTGCCGATCACCGATGAACGCATGACCCGCTTCATGATCTCGCTCGAGCAAGGCGTCGAACTGGTCTGGCACGCCTTCGACGACATGGAAGGCGGCGAGATCTACGTCAAGAAGATCCCCTCGATGAAAGTCACCGACCTGGCCCGGGTCATTGCCCCGGAAGCCCAGCTTGACTACGTCGGCATCCGTCCGGGCGAGAAGCTGCACGAGCAGATGATCGGCGAGGAAGACTCCTTTCACACCTATGAATACCCCGAGCACTTCAAGATTCTCCCGGCGATCCACGAGTGGGACCGGGACAAGAACCGGATCAAGAACGGCAAGAAGGTACAGGAAGGTTTCAGCTACACCAGCGACAACAACCCCGAGTGGATGTCCCCCACCGAACTGCAAGCCTGGATTGAGATCAACCGGGAAAAAATCGGAAGCATCTGAGCCATGATCCCCTACGGCCGCCAGGACATCACCCAGCAGGACATCGACGCCGTCGTGGCAGTCCTGCAGTCCGACTTTCTGACCCAGGGCCCCTGTGTCCCCGCTTTCGAGACAGCGGTCGCCCAGCACGTGGGCGCAGCAGCCCACGCGGTTGCGGTAAACAGCGCCACGTCGGCCCTACATATCGCCTGTCTTGCATTGGGGCTGGGACCGGGAGACTGGCTGTGGACGACGCCGATCACCTTCGTCGCATCCGCCAACTGCGGCTTGTATTGTGGCGCCCGGGTCGATTTCGTCGATATTGACCCGCGTACCTACAACCTCTGCCCGCAGGCCCTGGAACAGAAGCTGCTGGCAGCACAGGCCGCCGGGAGGCTGCCCAAGGTCCTGGTAGCGGTCCACCTCTGCGGCCAGCCCTGCGACATGGCGGCCATTCACGCTCTGGGGCAACGCTTCGGCTTCCGGATCATCGAAGATGCTTCGCACGCGATCGGCGGCAAGTACCGGGGGGAATTCATCGGTAATGGCCGCTACAGCGACATCACCGTGTTCAGCTTCCACCCGGTCAAGATCGTCACCACGGCCGAAGGCGGCATGGCTGTCACCAATGATCCGCAACTCGCCGAAAAGATGGCCCTGCTGAGAAGTCACGGCATCACCCGCGATCCCGGGCAAATGACGCACCCCGCCGACGGTCCCTGGTACTACCAGCAGATCGACCTCGGCTTCAACTATCGCATGACCGAGTTACAGGCGGCGCTGGGCATCAGCCAGATGACGCGCCTGGATCAATACGTCGCCCGCCGTCACCAACTGGCCGCCCGTTACGACAGCCTGCTTGCCTCCCTGCCAGTTACCCGGCCCTGGCAGCACCCCGACAGTTATTCCGGGCTGCACCTCTACGTCATTCGCCTGCAGTTGGAACAGATCGGCAAAACCCATCTGCAAGTCTTCGAATCCCTGCGCGCGCAGGGCATCGGAGTCAACCTGCACTACATTCCGGTGCACCTGCAACCCTACTATCAGGCAATGGGCTTCAACGCGGGAGACTATCCCGAAGCCGAGCGCTATTACGCCGAAGCCATCAGTCTGCCGATGTTCCAGACCATGACTCTGGCGCAACAGGACGCAGTTTCTGTCGCATTGAGCAACGCACTCACGCCATAGGCTCACCCTCTGGTCAATCCGGTATGCAAACCGGGCATCGACAATCACACAAGTCACCATGCAGGAACTCACCTCTAAACGCCTGGTTCTGAAAAAGCTGTCCGAGAATGACGCGACCGAAACCTATGCAAAATGGCTGAACGATCCTGCCATCAATCGTTTTCTGGAAACCCGGCATGCGCAGCACAGTATCGAGACCTGTCGCTCTTTCATCGATGCCTGCAATGCCGACACGGGATGTTTCCTGTACGGCATCTTTGTCAACCACGGGCAAACCCACATCGGCAACATCAAACTGGGCCCCATTGACCAGCTTTACAGCGTGGGGCAAATCGGCCTGTTCATCGGTGAGAAATCGCACTGGGGGGCCGGCTATGCCGCGGAAGCCATTGCGGAAATCACCCGCTTTGCCTTTGCCGAGTTGAATCTCGCCAGACTGGAAGCCGGTTGTTACGAGGACAACCTCGGCTCGCTGCGCGCTTTCCTGAAGTCCGGTTTCGCCGTGGAAGGCTTCCTGCGCAAGAAATACACGATCGATGGCAAACGTACCGGCTGTTTTCTGTTAGGGGCCCTCAAGGATGAATGGACCGGCAATCACCACTAAGATCGCCCTCGGCACAGCACAGTTCGGACTGCCCTACGGCATTTCCAATACCGCGGGACAAACGCCGCTGGCTGAAGCCCGAGCCATCCTCACCCTGGCCCACGCCGCCGGCATTCGCACCCTGGACACCGCGATTGCCTATGGCAACAGCGAAGTATCCCTGGGCGAACTCGACGTCTCGGCATGGCAGGTCATCACCAAGTTGCCGGAAATGCCTGTTTCCGGCGCGGCAGCCGTTTCAAGCTGGGTTCACACCCAAGTTGACGAATCGCTCGCCCGTCTGCGCTGCCAAACGCTCCATGGCCTGCTCCTGCATCGCCCCGCCCAGTTGCTCGGCGCCGATGGTCAGGCCCTTTACCGGGCCTTGCTGGCAACTCGTGAATGCGGACGTGTCAGCAAGATCGGCATCTCGATCTACGGGCCGGATGAGCTCGATCAACTCCCCCCGGCGATGCGCTTCGACATCGTGCAAGCCCCCTTCAACATCATCGACAATCGCATGGCCCGCTCCGGCTGGATCTCCCGGCTCCAGGATGCCGGCTGCGAACTCCATGTCCGTTCGATCTTCCTGCAAGGCTTGCTACTGATGCAAGCCGCAGCCCGACCCGCCTATTTTTCGCGCTGGAACGCCCTCTGGAGAACCTGGGAGGGCTGGCTGAAGGAAATCAGGCTGACCCCGCTGCAGGCCTGTTTGCGCCACGCGCTGCAAACGCCCGGTATCGCCAAGGTCGTGCTGGGCGTCGATAATGCCACGCATCTTGCAGACATTCTGGCCGCGGCCGCAGGAGATGTGCCGACGCCGCCCGCCGAACTGCCCACTGACGACACAAACCTGTTGAATCCCGCATTCTGGAACCGTTCATGAAGATCATAGCCATCGTGCAGGCCCGCATGGGATCGACCCGCCTTCCCAACAAGGTGATGAGGGAAATCGGCGGCGTCCCCATGATCGAGCTCCTCCTCAGCCGACTGGCTCGAGCCCGGGAGCTCAACCAGATCATCGTCGCCACATCGACCGATCCGCGCAACCAGGTCCTTGCCGAGCACGTCCGGAAACTGGGATACGCCTGCGCGCAGGGCAGCGAGTCCGACGTCATGGCGCGCTATCTGCAGGCAGCACGCGCCCATGGCGCCAGCGCCATCGTCCGCATCACCGGCGATTGCCCACTGGTGGATCCCGCCCTCGTCGACGAGGCAGTGTGCCGCTTCAAGGCGGCAGGCGTTGATTATTTCAGCAACGTCAAGCCGCCCTCTTATCCGGACGGCCTGGATATCGAAGTATTCACCATGGCGGCACTGGAAAAGGCCGCCCGGGAAACGCAGTCCACCTACGACCACGAGCACGTCACCCCCTACCTGCGTGAATCCGGCCTGTTCAGCCAAGCCTCGATGCAGGCCGATGAGGATTTTTCCGCCTTGCGCTGGACCGTAGACGAGCAGGCTGACCTCGACGTGGTGGCGGGAATCTTCGCCCACTTCGCACCGGACATCCATTTCGGCTGGCGACAGATCCTCGAACTGCGGCAGCAGCGCCCGGATCTGTTCGCCGCCAACCATCAACTGATACGCAATGAAGGAGCCACCATGGGCACCGGTCAAAAACTCTGGAAACGAGCCAAACAAGTCATCCCTGGCGGCAACATGCTGCTCTCCAAGCGCGCCGAGATGTTCCTGCCCGAACAGTGGCCGGCCTACTTCAGCAAGGCCAAGGGCTGCGAGGTGTGGGACCTGGACGGTAACCGCTACATCGACATGTCGATCATGGGGATCGGCACCAACATCCTGGGCTACGGCCACCCTGAAGTGGACGAGGCGGTACGGCAAACCATCAACGCCGGCAACATGTCCACCTTCAACTGCCCGGAAGAGGTTTATCTCGCTGAAAAGCTGATCGAGCTTCACCCCTGGGCGGACATGGCCCGTTTCGCCCGCTCCGGTGGCGAGGCCAATGCCATCGCCATCCGTATCGCCCGGGCAGCCACCGGCAAGGACAAGGTCGCCGTCTGCGGCTATCACGGCTGGCACGACTGGTATCTCTCGGCCAATCTCGGGGATGACGAAAATCTCGCCGGCCATCTGCTGCCTGGCCTGGAACCGAACGGCGTGCCGCGCAACCTCCGGGGCACCGTCTTCCCCTTCAATTACAACAACTTTGCCGAACTGGAAGCGCTGGTCAACACCCACGACATCGGCGTCATCAAGATGGAAGTGGTGCGCAACAAGGGTCCCGAGGATGGCTTCCTGCACAAGGTGCGCCAACTCGCCACGGCGCGCGGCATCGTGCTCATTTTTGACGAGTGCACCTCGGGCTTCCGGGAGTCCTTCGGCGGCTTGCACAAGCTGTACGATGTCGAGCCGGACATGGCGATGTTCGGCAAGGCCCTCGGCAACGGTTATGCCATCACCGCCACCATCGGTCGCCGGGAGATCATGGAGGCCGCCCAGAGTACCTTCATCAGCAGCACCTTCTGGACCGAGCGCATCGGCCCCACGGCAGCCCTCAAAACCCTGGAAGTGATGGAACGTACCCGCGCCTGGGAAACCATCACCGCCACCGGACTGCAGATTCGCGCCCACTGGCAGCGCCTTGCCGACAAGCACGGCCTGTCGATCGACCATTGGGGACTGCCCGCGCTGACCGGCTTCACGTTCCGCAGTGACAACGCACTGGCCTACAAGACCCTGATCACCCAGGAAATGCTGGCCAAGGGCTACCTCGGCGGCAACAGCGTCTATGTATGCACCGAACACACGCCCGAAGTCGTTGAAGCCTACTTCGCTGCCCTCGACCCGGTGTTCGGCCTGATCAGGGAATGCGAGGACGGGCGCGACATTTCCGGCCTCTTGCAAGGCCCGGTTTGCCACGGCGGATTCAAGCGACTCAACTGACCCCGCCATGAGAATTGCCTTTCGCACCGATGCTTCCCTGCAGATCGGGACCGGCCATGTCATGCGCTGCCTTACCCTGGCGAAAGCCCTGGCCGCAGACGGGATGGCATGCGAATTCATCTGCCGCGAGCACCCGGGCAATCTCATCGAGTTCATCCGCAGTCAGGGCTTTATCGCCCACCCCCTCCCCCTGCTGCCCGACGCCGGCGCGACGGTTTCCGGCAGCGGGCTAGCCCATCGTCACTGGCTAGGCGGCACGCAGCAGCAGGACGCCGCTGCCTGCCAGCCACTTCTGGCGGAACTTCGTCCGGACTGGCTGATCACCGACCACTATGCATTGGACAGCTGCTGGGAAGAGGCCCTGGCGCCTCACTACCGGAAACTGATGGTGATTGATGATCTGGCCGACAGACCGCATGCCTGCGACCTTCTGCTCGACCAGACCCTGGGGCGCGAACGCGCCGATTACCTTCCCCTGGTACCGGACAGCTGCCAGTTGCTCTGTGGCTCGGCCTACGCCCTGTTACGCCCGGAATTTGCGGCCGAGCGCCCGGCCAGCCTGCGGCGTCGCGCAGGCGCCCCCTTACGCGAATTGCTGATCAATCTGGGCGGAGTCGACCAGGAGAACGTCACCGGACAGGTAATCGCCGCCTTGCACACCTGCCCTCTGCCCGATGACAGCCGGATCACCGTGGTGATGGGGAGTACCGCGCCCTGGCTGGACGAAGTGCGCAACCAGGCACGGCGATTGCCCTGGCCAAACCGTCTCCTGGTTGGCGTCAGCGATATGGCAAACCTCATGGCCGACAGCGATCTGGCGATTGGCGCCGCCGGAACGACAGCATGGGAGCGTTGCTGCCTGGGCTTGCCGGCGATCATGCTGATTCTGGCGGACAACCAGCTCAAGGTTGCGCAAAGCCTGTCGGCAATCGGTGCGGCGGCCGTTATCCAGAGAGGCGGGGATCTCGCCCCGCAACTTGCCGAACGCTTAGCCCGGCTCGCCGACCCGGCGGCGCTCCAGGCCATGAGCCTGGCTGCAGGTCGGGTGGTCGACGGCACCGGTGCCCGGCTTGTCGCCAAGCTTCTGGAGGCCTGAGATGCCCCCCCTCACCCTCACTCGCTTACGTCCCATGGAGTCACGGGATCTCGAACTGGTTCTGGGCTGGCGGAATCACCCGGAAATCCGGCGCTACATGTATACCCAGCACGCCATCACGCTGGAAGAGCACAGCCGCTGGTTCGAGAGAAAGTCCATCGATCCCGACTTCCATCTCCTGATCTTCGAAGCGGAAGGCTGTTCACTGGGGTTCATCAACATCCACCAGATCGCCGCTGGCGGCATTGCCGACTGGGGTTTTTATGCGGCACCTGACGCCCCCAAGGGGACCGGCCGCCGGCTCGGTCAGGCTGCATTACACTATGCGTTTGCCGAAGCCGGGCTGCACAAGCTCTGCGGCCAGGTCCTCGCCTTTAACGAAAGCTCCGTCAGATACCATCTTGCCTTAGGCTTCACGCAGGAAGGCATCCTGCGTCATCAGCATTTCGACGGCCAACGCTACCACGACGTGGTGTGTTTCGGTCTGCTTGCCAGCGATTAGCATTGAACCCATGAGAAAACCGCACATGCCGAATCCCCCCTGCATCCATATTGCCGGGCGCCGCATTGCCGCCGACGCCCCCCCGTACGTCATCGCCGAACTCTCCGCAAACCATAACGGCAAGCTCGAAACCGCCCTGCGGATCATTGAGGAAGCCAAGAAGGCTGGCGCCGATGCGGTGAAGCTGCAAACCTACACCGCCGACACCATCACGCTCGACTGCGCCAGCGAACAATTCCAGATTCACGGCGGCCTGTGGGACGGCAAGACGCTCTACCAGCTCTACCAGGAAGCCCACATGCCCTGGGAATGGCACAAACCCCTGTTCGAGCACGCCAGGAAACTCGGCATCACCATCTTCAGTTCGCCGTTCGACAATAGCGCAGTGGACCTGCTCGAAGATCTCAACGCGCCGGCCTACAAGATTGCCTCCTTCGAAGCTGTGGACCTCCCACTGATCCAGTACGTGGCTAGTACCGGCAAACCCATGATCATCTCCACCGGCATGGCCGACGCCGAAGAAATCCAGCAGGCCATCGATGCCGCCCGCAGCGGAGGCTGCCAGGAACTCGCCATCCTGCATTGCGTCAGCGGCTACCCTGCCCCGGCGGAAGACTACAACCTCAGCACCATTCCGGACATGATCCGGCGCTTCGGTCTGGTGACCGGACTGTCCGATCACACCCTCGACAACACCACCGCGATTGCCAGCGTCGTGCTGGGCGCCTCGATCATCGAGAAACACTTCACCCTCGACCGAAATGGCGGCGGGCCTGACGACAGCTTTTCCATTGAGCCTGCAGAACTGCGCGCCCTGTGCGCCGACAGCAAGACCGCCTGGTCGGCCCTGGGCACCATCAATTACCAGCAGAAATCCAGCGAACGGGCCAACCTGAAATTCAGACGGTCACTCTACGTGGTGCGCGACATCGAGGCTGGCGAATTACTGACCGAGCAGAACATCAGAAGCATCCGTCCAGGCTACGGACTGGAGCCCAGGCACCTCCACGCGATCCTCAACAAGAAAACCAGATGCGCCCTGAAGGCCGGCACCCCGCTTTCCTTCGAGCACGTGGATAACGGCGAGCAGTGAAATGACCAGTAAAAAATTCACCAAAGTATTCTTTGATCCGGGCTACCTTTCCACCGACGAGGTCGCCGACCTGATGGATCGCTTTTCGTGTCTGAAACTGATCCGCCACCGCAAGAAGGACCTGGCGGTCTATCAGGCGCGGGGTCTGGACATCCGGAATTATCCTGACCACACCAAGGAAAAGCTTTCCCGGGTTTTAAAGCACGACATCGTAAAAACCTGGTCGGCGATCATCAATGACCACCAGACCTCCATCCTTTTCGACAGAACCACAGAATCCAGCAGCGAAGTCTTCAAATTCAATGAACTGCTGCTGATGTGCTGCTGCTACCAGAACTGGCTTGAGCAGGAAGCCCCGGACCTACTGGTTTATACGGTCACCCCCCATAACGTGAAAACCTGGGTGCTGTCCCAAGTAGCAGAACAAATCGGCATACCCGTCGTATATTTCCAGGAGAGTTTTTTCCCCTGGCGCCAGTTCCTGTTGCGTGGCTTGAGCAGAAATCCCAAGGTGATCACGCCGGCGATCCAGGATCACTCGGAAAAAGACCGGAAAATCTACAAGGAATACATCGGCAAAAAGATCGGCAAACTCGAAGACGCGATGCCGATCTACGAGTTGAAGCGGCTCAAGGAAAACAACTGGAAACTGATCGGAGTCAAAAGCGAGTTCAGAAACTTCCTGAGGAAACCCCTCAGTTCGACCGAAAAGGTCAAGAGCTACCTGACCTACGAAAAACTGAGCCGGGATATCGCCGGACTGAAATATGTTGCCCTGTTCCTGCATTACCAGCCCGAGCGCAGCACCATTCCCGAGGGATACGGCTTCGGCCTGCAACTCGCAGCGGTCCTGGCGCTGCAACAAGCCTTGCCCGACGACACCTACCTGGTCGTCCGGGAACATCCCTCGACCTACACCTACAACTTCAGCAGAAACTATCGCAACAAGGAATTCTACGAACTGCTGGCATCGCTTGATCGTGTCGTCATCGCACCGATTTCCGGCAACCCCTACGAAATCATCGACAACAGCATCGCCACAGCATCCATCACCGGCACCGTCATCGGCGAAGCGCTGGTCCGCGGGAAAGCCTGCATCGCTTTCGGCGCCGGACTGATGCAGGCGATCGACTCACCGAATTTCCATCGCTACCAGTCAATGGACGCCCTGAGAAGCTTCCTTGGCCAGGTGGCTGGCATTGAAAACGAGGGCCCGGACAGCTACTACGATAACGTCTGCAACACCGCCTTCACCGGGATAAGAGACATCGACAAGCACTATGACGAAAGCTCGAGACTCAGTTACCTGTCGGTCTCCGTCATCAACGGAATGAATCAGCTACTATCGAACCAGCTGGAAATTTAGCGTCCCCCGCGAGAGAGGCGAATTGCCCCTCCAGCAACAAACAAACCGGATATCAACAAGCCCGTGCGATTCATGAACGCTGCCACTGCCGCACGGGCAACATCGGATACCTTGGAGATCGACGAATGAAAAAATGCACCCGCTGCGGCCTGCCGGAAACCTACGAAACCATTGAATTCGATGCCAATGGTGTCTGCAATATCTGTCGCCAGCAGCAGTTCAAGCAAGGCGCCATCGACTGGTCTGCCCGGAAAACCATGCTTGACGACCTGATCGAGCAATATCGCGGCAAATACGATTACGACTGCCTGGTCCCCTTTTCCGGCGGCAAGGATTCAACCTTCACGCTTTACCACCTGATCAAGGAATACAAGCTGAAGCCCCTGGTCGTCCAGTTCAACCACGGCTTCATGCGACCGAACCTGCTGGCCAACAACGAGCGCACCTTCAAGAAACTGGGGGTCGATGTCATCAGCTTCACGCCCAACTGGAAAGTGGTGAAACGCTTGATGCGCGAGGCACTGATCCGCAAGGGCGACTTCTGCTGGCACTGCCACACCGGCATCTTTGCCTACCCGATGCATCTGGCGATCAAGTTCAATGTGCCGCTGGTTTTCTGGGGTGAGCCATCATCCGAATACACCGCCTACTACGACTACCGTGACGATGTCGTCGAGGAGGTCGATGAAGCACGCTTCAATCGCTTTGTTAACCTTGGAATCACTGCCGAAGACATGAAGGGCATGATCGAAAAGGATTTCGACCTCGATCCGCGCGATCTCACGCCCTATACCTACCCCGCCCTGCGCGACCTGAAGAAGCTTCGCTACCGTTCGGTTTGTCTGGGCTCATTCATCCCCTGGGACGTCAAGCGGCAATCCAGGCTCATCATGGACGAACTCGGCTGGCAGGGCGACGAGGTGGAAGGCCTGCCGCCACACCTTTACTCCTATGAAAAAATCGAATGCGCCATGCAAGGGGTGCGCGACTACCTGAAATTTGCCAAGCGCGGCTATTCGCGGGTCACCCAGATGACCGCGCTTGACATCCGCAATGGCCGGCTGACCAAGGAAGAAGCCGATCGACTCGTCGCCGAATGGGAAGGAAAGAAGCCCCCTTCCCTGGAACTTTTCCTCGAGTTCCTTGAAATGGACGAGAACGAATTCAACGAGATCGTCGCCAAGCTCGCCGTACCGCCGCATAGCCCCGACTTCAAGACCATACAGTGGGGCCCGCGCACCAGTGACTTTGATCGCTGGTACCGGGAGCGTAAAGCTTGAGCATCGGCGTCATCGACATCGGGATAGGCAATCTGGGGTCCCTGCGCAACGCGCTCTACAGCCAGGGCTGGGATACCCAGCCGGTCAGGACCCCGGACGAATTCAACGAGATCAGCCATTTGATCTTACCCGGCGTAGGATCATTCGCTACGGCAATGCAGCGCCTGAGCCAAAGCCGTTTACTCGAAGCAATCCGCGATTTTGCAGCATCGGGCAGACCGATACTGGGGATTTGTCTCGGCATGCAACTGCTTGCCGAATTCGGTAGCGAAGGGGGGGAAACCGAGGGGCTAGGCTTGGTGCCAGGTCGAGTCGTCCCACTTGCCGTCAGCGACTTGCGCTTGCCTCATGTTGGCTGGAACAACGCCCATCAGTCACGGAAACATCCGGTCCTTGACGGAATCAGGGACGATGTGGACTTTTATTTCGTTCACAGCTATCGATTCGTCGCCGCCGATACGAGCGCCGTCATTGCCCAGACCGAATACGGCGAAACCTTTCCCTCGATCGTGGGCAAGTCAAACGTCATCGGCACCCAGTTCCACCCGGAAAAGAGCCAGGCAAACGGATTACGCTTACTCGACAACTTCTGCATCTGGGACGGGACATGCTGAAACGACGAATCATCCCCATCGAATTGCTCTCGGAAGGGCGTCTGATCAAGACAAAGGCTTTCGACAGCGCACGCGACGTCGGCGACCCGGTAAAAAGCTCGAAAGTCTATAGCGACCAGGATGCCGACGAACTGGTGCTGCTGAACATCGATCGCCATGGACAACAGATCGCGCAACTCGTCTCGGCTGTCGCGCGGATTGCCGAGCATTGTTTCGTCCCCCTGACAGCAGGCGGTGGCATCTGGAACGTCGAAGATGCAGCCCAACTCTTTGAGGCAGGCGCCGACAAGGTACTGATCAACAGCGCCGCTTATTCCACTCCCCGGCTGATCACCGAAATCTCCGAGCACTATGGGCGCCAGGCCATCATCGTCGGCATCGATGTGCGAAAGGAAGACGGCGAGTACGTCTTGTACTCGAACTGCGGGCGAAACAAAGAAGCGTTCTCCCTTGAAGACCACATATCCCGGGTGGTGGCAGCTGGCGCCGGGGAAATACTCCTGCAGCGCATCGAATTCGATGGCGTCATGCAAGGCTACGACCTGGACTTGCTGCAGCGTGCCGTCCAGCTCAGTCCCGTGCCCTTGATCGCTGCCGCCGGCGCCGGACACTTCCTGCATCTGAAGGAAGCCTTCGATGCCGGGGTTGATGGCGCAGCCTGTGGCAGCCTGTTCAATTTCGGCGACAACAACCCCCTTCGGGCAAAGGCCTTCCTGAAAAACTACGGCATCCCGTTGAAACGGGTCTGAGCGCCAAGCTCTCTCAGGACCTTTTTCATGCAGGAATCCTTGGGGTGCATGCCATCATAAAAATCAGCGGCGGAACACCCCACCGCCGCAGGGTTGTAAGAGCCGACGACTTTGACCCCCTGTCGCCTCCCCATCTCGACAAAGGAATTTTCGATCGCCAAAAATTCCGGCCGCTCTTTTTCCATCAGGGCATAGACCGCCGGATGATAGGGAGACAGCACGAGCAGCAGATTCGTCTTGCCCTTGTAGTAGTTCAATAGTCGCTCAAAGTCATCGCGCCGGGCAGCATCGAAGACATAGTCCTGCATCGAGTAATCCAGCGCACTGCCAATGCCACGCATCACCTCTTCTGGCGTCCTGCTCACATAAGCCAGCCCATAGACCCGGGAACCATCTGCCCTGATCTTGGCACGAGTCTCATGGCCATCATGAGCGGGAAAGCTTTTGTAGCTCAGATTCAGCGCCCGGTAGAAAGCGTAGAACCCCGCCACCTTTTCATTCCTCACCGCATCCAGGTTTTGTTCAGCCGTGGGCAAGGACCGCCCATCCCGGATGGCAGCCAATCCGGCTGGTAGTCATCGGCGATGCTGCGCCAGCGTTTCTTGCTGGCTGCAGCGTTGAACAGCCAGGGATCGGCGCCGAGCAGCACGGTTTTCGGTTCAAACTTCGCGAAAGCCAGGCCCAGCAGGGCAATTCCATCCTCAAGCCCAGCCCCGCTCACGGCAAGGTTGAGCGGCTTACCGCCCAAAACCCCCTCACCAACCTGCATGATTCTTGACGAGCCAAGGACCAGCGTATCCGGAGTCATCTCTTCAACGGCGATCCGGCTTTTGACGAACCACCTTTCATCCATATTGGACGCATAAACTGCGCCTCTCCCGACGAGCTCCGTCGCCAGTGCCAACTCGGCACCGGTTTTGGCCTTGGCAGAAAACAGCTTCGCCCCCGACAGACCGACGACGATGACGCTCACGCCAAGCGCGCCGATCAATTTGAGGAATCTCGCCCGGGGAAGGCTCAAGCGGTTCCGGCACGGCAGCTCGACATATTTCCAGGAGAGGAAAGACAGGCAGAAAACCAAGCCCGCCCCCAGCAGTATCGCCGCCGGGCTCAAGGCCTCATGAACGTGTCGCAGAAAGGCAAATACTGGCTGATGCCATAAGTAAGCGCTGTAACTGACAAGACCTATCCCAACCATGACCCGACTCGCCAGAAAGCCCCCGACCAGGGTCGAAGGGGTCGCAAACAGGATGAGCAGCGCCGCGCCCAGCGTCGGCACCAGCGCATAAACCCCGGGAAAGGGAATGGCACTGGAATAGGTCAGGACAGCGCCAAGGACCAGCGACAGCCCCGCGATGGCAAGGAGCTCGCCGAAAAGCCCGAGATCCTTCTTCACCTCGTTCCTGAAGCAGTACAAGGCGATAAACGCCCCGATGGCGAGCTCCCACAGGCGCATTGGCAGCAAGAAGAAGGCAGCGTCGGGGCTGGCCCGGGAAGCCCACAGGCACAAGCCAAAACTGCCGGTGGCGAGCAGTGAGAGGAGGAGCAGCATGCCTCTTTTCCCGAAGCGCCAGGCCAGCAAGATCAAGAGCGGGAAAAAGATGTAGTACTGCTCCTCAACCGCCAGACTCCAGGTATGAAGCAGCGGCTTCAGCTCGGCCGCTGTCTCGAAATAGCCACCGTCTTTCCAGAAATGGAAATTCGAAAAGAACAAGGAGGCAGCCACCACGCTTTTGGAGTAAGTGTGGAGTTCGAACTGATCAAGCAGAAAAAAGGCGGCAGGAATGCTCGCGCCAATAACCAGGAAAAGGGTCGGCAGGATTCTTCGTGCCCGCCGCTCCCAGAACTGGGAGAGGCGAAAAACGCCTGCCTCCTGCTCCGAAAGGATGATGGAAGTGATCAGATAACCGCTGATGACGAAAAAAACATCAACCCCGACAAAGCCACCGCGCAATACCTCAACACCGGCGTGAAAAAGAATGACGGGCAGCACGGCAAGTGCGCGCAAACCGTCAATTTCCCGTCTGTAAGCGATCATCGGCCCAACTCCGGTCGTACCGTGTTTTCAGTTACTTGTTGCAATCCGGGGTGGCGCTTCATCTGGCACGGAACAAACGCTTCACCGCCTTGCGCCCGAACCGGCGCTTGGCCCCGACTTTCCAGTCGTACAGGCGGAACTGCAGACGCTGCAACCAATTCATGGGCTGTCCCAGATAGTGTTCCATCAGGCGCTCCCGGCCGACCCGGTCCAGCTTGTTCCCCACCCGGACCATGTCCGCCATGCGCCGCCCGGCGGTGAGACCGCGCGGATAAACCCGGATGCGCCCGGTATCGATCAAGCTGAACTGCAGTTCGCCTGCGTTACCGCGCCGGATCAGGATGTTGCCCCCCGACAGATCGCGGAAAAAGATGCCCGATCCATGCATGGTCCGCAAAAACCGGCTGAGTGCAGCATAGGCATCGGCAGCAGCAACTCCCTGATATTCCTCGGCACCGGTGGCGTAAGCCGCCATCAGTTCGCGGGCCGAGAAATCGGCCGATACATATTCGCAGGCGTAGATGTTTTCCTTGCGCCCGGGATCGTTCTCCTGCTCGATCCAGGCCACCGGCGGTGCAGCCCCCAGTCCGCGACGCAGCAGTTCGTGCGTTCCCGACCAGCTTCTGAGCGCCTTGGACGGCTTGTTGCGATCCAGCAAACGCTTGTGAAGCGGCATTCTGACAGGTTGCTTCAGGACCAGAAGGCGCTTTCCGTCAGTGGGATCGGTCAGCGTCCAGATGGCATTCCGGGCATGGCGGAGACTGCCCTGGCGACCAGGCTGTTGCAGCTCCGCCGGCGAGAGGGCGGCGAAAAGGCGGGTGGCTTCAGCCTCCCCCCCGGCCAGGACGATGCCTCTCAACCCCCGCTCGCGGAAGAAGTAGGGCTGCTTTCCTGGCAGGTGACGATGCAGGCGCACCCCGGGCAAGGTCGCCGCTGCGGCATTGATGCTGACTGAACGCGAGGCTGGCCAGCACAGATAGATCGGCGCCTCGGTCGCCAGGGTCGGCCGCTCGGCCAGCGCCTCCCCATCGCGGTCGACACAAGCTGCGGCAGCCCAATCGTCCGCTGCATAGATGTCCGACAAGGCCGCTGCGCCTGCGTTGATGGTCCACACGACGTGAATCAGCTGCGCCGCGTTGCGGAAGGCATGCACTTCCAGCCCCTGCCCCGAATTCAGCCGGCCTTCGTAAGTCGCCCCGGGAATCAGCTGATTGAAGGTGCGCAGCGCGGCGAAGGCCGGCCGGACGCGGAAATCTGCCAACGCCCCGGTCACCGAACGGTAATGGGTGATTCTCTCGAGCACCGGGTAGGCGGTCACGGCATCGTCCACCAGGCCTTCCCGATGGCAGATCAACGGCCCCCACCACGCCCCCTCAAGCGCCCCCGAGGCAGCACAAAGCACCATGTAGCGGGCCAGGTAATCGGCCTGCTTCTGTTCGCTATCGGGCAAGGAGCGCTCGATGCGGGGCAAGGTCCAGAAAGCGGCCGGGGAAAACAGGCGCGGCACCCCGAAATCGCCAGCAATCCTTCGCAACAGGCGGGCCTTCTTGATCAGGTTCACCTTGGCCAAGGGCGCCAGAAAATGGCCAAAAACCTTGTGATCGTAGCGTTCCGGCTCGGTGCTACGTTCGGCAAACAGATTGTCCGTATGAATGTCCGGCAACAGCCCCCGCTCGCGCAGCAGCGCCAGCACGCCAACCGTCCACGGCGGTTCGAAATCCGTGATGCTGGGCCCGGCCAGCGTCAGCCCGCGGGCACGCGTTTCGCCCCAGGCAATCTCCCAGGCTGCCAGGAAGCCGTCGATGGAATAACCCGCCCAGCGCCGCCGATTCACCGTCGAGCAGACTTCAATCATCGCCACCCGCGCGCCGTAGCGGTCCAGCACCTGCCCGAGAAACGCGCGCCAGGCCTCGTTCGCCGCCGCCTCCGGCATCGCCCGCGCCGCCTCGGCTGGCTGCAGCAGATGCAGGACAACCCGAAATCCCCGGGCCAGCAAACGATCCAGCAGGCGCGCCGTCGCCCCCGCGGTATCGCCATAGGAAAAATCGAGGCGCACATTGCGCAGTCGGGCGCACTCCAGCGTTTCGATCAGCCAGTCGTCAACCGCGGGATCTTCCGCAGCGGCGACACCAAGCCCCGCAAAACCTTCCGGAACGACGTGGCCTGCCGGCGGCAGATGCCCGCGGGGCAGGGAAAATCTGCCGCGCAGCAGATAGGCCAGCAGATGTGGCAAAAAGCGGGCGACGCTCACGATCAATGCCCTCCCCGACGTTTCCTGGCAGCCGCCAAGACCACTGCCCGATCAAACCATTCGCGCTCGCGGTCGATCCCCTGCAGCCGGCGCATGTTACGGGCACGCAGATAGGACCCCAGACGCCACGGATAAACCCGGAGATCGGAAAAATCGATCAGCCCCAACTCACCCTCTGGCGTCAGCACGACGTTTCCGAGATGCAGGGAGCGGAAGTAGACCCCTGCGTCGTGCAGGCGGATGACGAAGCGGGTGAATTGCGCCTTGAGCGCCTGCAAACGCTCTGCGGCAAGCCCTGCCTCAAGCAGCTCGCGGAGGGTTTCCCCGGGCAGGGGGCGATAATGCACCATGTCCCGCGCCATCCCGTCGATGCGCGCCACCTGGATCACCACGGGCGCGGGAATGCCGAGCTGGTGCAATTTCTGCGCGTTCCTGGCAAAACGACTGGCGTAGGGAAACAAGGCCGCCGAAGAGATCAAGCGCTTGCGACGAAACAGCTTGATCATCGTGCCGTCCGCCAAGGCAAGCACCTTGGGACCGAAACCATCGCTCTCCAGACGCCTGGCCCCCTCGCTCAAGGCAAGAAAATCCTGCTGCGTCATCGTCCTCACGGCTGCCCCTGCCCCCGAAAAATCCGCCAGTTTACCGTTTTGTGACTTCACCGGCGCGAATAATGCACCATGTTAAACTGCCGCCCACCCTGATTCACACCCGCTCGCAGAAAACGCCCCATGCCGCATAACGGCCACAACCCGGACTCCTCGCTGCAGATCTACTTCCGCCTGCTCGCTTACCTGCGGCCCTTCATCGGCCTGTTCGTCATCAGCCTTCTTGGCCATACCATCTTCGCTTCCTCGCAACCGATGATGGCAGTCGTCCTGAAGTACTTCGTCGACGGCCTGAGCACGCCCGAATCGGCCACCCACCTGCTGCCGGTCATTGGCCAGGTTGAACTGACCTACGGCGTCCCCATTCTCCTGGTGATCATCATCAGCTGGCAGGGACTGGGCTCGTTTCTCGGCAACTACTATCTCGCCCGGGTCTCCCTCGGACTGATCCATGACTTGCGCCGGGCCCTGTTCGATACCCTGCTACACCTGCCCAACAGCTATTTCGACCACCACAACTCCGGACACCTGATTTCCCGCATCACCTACAACGTGACCATGGTGACCGGCGCCGCCACCGACGCCATCAAGGTGGTGATCCGTGAAGGCATGACGGTGATTTTCCTGCTGGCCTACCTCTTGTGGATGAACTGGAAGCTGACGCTGGTCATGGTGGCGATACTGCCGATCATCGGCCTGATGGTGAAAAAGGCCAGCCGGCGCTTTCGCAAGCAGAGCAAGCAGATACAGGTGGCAATGGGCGATCTGACCCATGTCGCCTCGGAAACCATACAGGGTTACCGGGTAGTCCGCAGTTTCGGCGGAGAGGATTACGAATCCACCCGTTTCCGCCAGGCCAGCGAAGCCAACATGGCCAAGCAGTTGCGCATGGTCAAGACCAGCGCCACCTTCACGCCAGCCCTGCAATTCGTCACCTTCACGACGATGGCCCTGATCCTGTTCCTGGTTCTGCTGCTGCGCGGCGATGCCTCGGTCGGCGACCTGGTTTCCTACATCACCGCCGCCGGCATGCTGCCCAAACCGATCCGCCAGTTGTCCGAAGTCAGTTCGACCATACAGAAAGGCCTGGCTGGCGCGGAAAGCATCTTCGCCCAACTCGACGAAGCACCGGAAATCAACGACGGCAAGGTCGAGCGTGAAGACATTCGCGGACACGTCGAGGTACGCAATCTGAACTTCCGCTATCCGGGCAGCGAACAGCGCGTCCTCAACGACGTTTGCTTCAGCGTCGAACCCGGCCAGATGGTCGCCCTGGTTGGTCGTTCCGGCAGCGGAAAATCCACCCTGGCCAATCTGATCCCGCGTTTCTACCAGCACGAGGACGGCGCCATCCTGCTCGACGGCGTCAGCATCGAGGACTACACGCTGCGCAACCTGCGCCGCCATATCGCGCTGGTCACGCAGCAAGTGACCCTGTTCAACGACACCGTCGCCGCCAACATCGCTTACGGCGACCTGGCCGGACTCCCCCGCGAACAGATCGAACAGGCTGCCCGCGCCGCCTATGCCCACGAATTCATCGAACGCCTGCCGCAAGGCTACGACACGCTGATCGGCGAAAACGGGGTGACGCTCTCCGGCGGGCAACGCCAGCGCCTGGCCATTGCCCGGGCGATACTCAAGAACGCGCCACTATTGATCCTCGACGAAGCCACCTCGGCTCTCGATACCGAATCCGAACGGCACATCCAGGCGGCCCTGGAAAGCGCCACCGCCAACCGGACGACCATCGTCATTGCGCACCGGCTATCGACGATCGAAAAGGCCGACCTGATTCTGGTCATGGACCAGGGACGCATCATCGAACGCGGCACGCATGCGCAGTTGCTGGCAATGAACGGTCACTACGCCCGGCTGCACGCCATGCAGTTCCAGGAAATACCACTGACGGCCTAAACCGGCGGCAGGATGCGGGCCAGCCAGTCGTGCAGCGGGGAGCCCGCCGGCCAGTTCCGCAAGAAGCGGGCGCGATCGCGCCGCCAGGCCCGGCGGAAGGCCGACGCCGAGCGATGCTGGGTCATTGCATCGAGATCGATCGCCCACAGCTGTCCCTCATGCCAGAGCAGATTGGTCGCCTTGAGGTCGCCATGGGTAATGCGCAACCGGCACAGGACGGCGAAGAACACCTCGAGGGATTGCGCCAGGGCTGGCTCCGGCACGCGTTCCGGAAGCAGCGCATCGGCCAGGCTGACGCCGGGACAAAACTCGGTGACCAGAAAAGCCCGGCCGCGCAACGGGCCCCAGCGTTCTTCCAGCAGCGCCAGCGGCTTTGGCGTCGCGATGCCGTAAAACGCCAGCCGATGCGCTTCCCGCCATGAATGCCAGGCCCGGCTTGGACGCCACGCCCGGGACAGGGCATGGCGCCAGTTCTTGCGGTTGTAACGTTTGACGACGAGCGGCCCGCCGTCCATGGCGAGCGCAGCGACGGTACAGGTGGCGCCACTTTTCAGCCGTCGCCCCTGTTCGATTGCCTGGTCCGGCGCTGCCAGCAAAGGCAGCAGCGAAGTCCCGGCACTGCGCAGCACGGCCAGGAATCGACCGCTTTCCCGCACGACGGAAAACTGCGTGCAATCGCGCAGCGTCTTCGCCAGAAAACGCTGCCGGCGACGCTGGCGCCAGGCATCGACCAGATCGTCCAGGCCGCCGCTTCCCGGCAGCTCTCCGTAAGCGGAAAGCAGGCCAGCGCGCCAGCCATCGAGGGCAACAGGCAATTGCGACAGCAGCAGCGCCAGGTTATCGCGCTGCTGCTCGGCGCTGCCCGGACGCACCCCGTCGCCGTCGATCAAGAGCATTTTTTCTTCAGCCAGCAGGAAATTGCCCAGGTGCAGGTCATCGTGCACCAGACCGGCCGCATGCAGGCGTCCGAGCAGCGCCAGCGCCGGCGAGAGCTTGGCGGGATCGCCGAGCGCCGCCTCCAGCGAACGGGCCGCCGGCATGAACTCGCTGAGCAGCAGCCGCTCCCCCCTGGGGAAATCGACGACAGCCAGCAGCGCTGGCGTCGGCAGACCGGCTGACTGCAATGCTGCCAGCCCCTGCTGCTCGCGTTCGGCATGACGCCTCGCAGCCGCACCAAAAAACAGCTTGGCGAAGACCGGGCGGCCATCCCAACTGGCCTCACCGGAGACCCGGCGCCCGGGCAGCCAGCGCAGTATGTTTCGATACTGCAGACTGCCGCCCCCCGGCAAAGCGAGAACGAAAGGCGCGGGGCTTGGCCAGCCGGCCCGCTCGAGGAAGGTGAATTGCGCTGCGCTCACTCCCGCCCCGCAAAGAAATCCAGGATTTTCCGGATTTTCCGCTTGTCGGCTGCGGTCAGTCGCGAGCGGCCGGCGTAATCGAGATAGAAGCGCAGCCGCTGCGTGCGGCTCAACGCGCACTTGGCGACCTTGTCGAGACAGGCGAGGTCCTTGACGATGCGGTAGCCGAGGAAAGGCTGCATCCAGAAACCGCCGTTCGGGCAGTCGATCAGGTAGAGCTGCGGCGTTTCCCCATTGGTGACCAGCAGGTTGCGCCACTTCAGGTCGTTGTGCACGAAGCCGTGCGCGTGCATCGCGCGCGTGCAGGCGGCGACCTGCGTCGACACGGCGGCGACCCAGCGCGCATCGCGCAATCTGGGATCAGCGTCGTAATAGAGCTTCGACAAATCGACCGTGTCACGCAATTCCTCGGTAACCAGCGCGGCGCGCACGAAGCGTCCGCCCTGCCGTTCCTGCCCCCAGGCCACCAGCGTCGCGGTCGGCAGTCCCCAGGCGTGGAAGCGCTGCAGGTTGCGCCATTCCTTGACCGCCCGCTGCGGCCCGAAGATGTCGCGCAGGCCGAACCAGCGTCGTGCCAGCTTGCGTCGGCCGATGGTGTAGCGTTTGACGTAGTAGAGGATGCCGTCGCAGCGCAGACGGATCACTTCGGACTCGGGATCGATCGTCACCCGCTCGCCCTGCAGCTCGAACACCGCATCGAGCGAGGCAAAGGCGGCGCCGGCCTGGCCCGCCGCGTAGTCGGGATTGCGCTGCCAGTCGATCATGCCCCGCCTCCGGTCGGCACGTATTTCCGGTGATATTTCGCAAGCAAGCGCTCACCTTCGGCGTGCAGATGAGCGAGCAGCGCCTGCTCGTCGCGCAGCACTTCGCGCAAGGGCCGGGCGAAGTAATCGCGCAGGAAGCGCAGCCAGTCGCGCTGCGTCAGGCCGATTTCCAGCGCCGAGAAGTAGAGTCCGGCGAGGTCCTTGTCGCGCCAGCGGCGCGGCGTCTGCGCGCGGATCTGGGCGCGGTGCAGGTCGATCAGCGAGAGCTTCAGCGCAGCAGCGCTCGGCGCCGGGTCGAGATGGAGCAGGAAGTGGCAGAGGTAGCAGTCGCGGTGATTGACGCCGCCGCGGTGCATCTTGCCGACCATGGCGGCGACGCGGTGGATCAGCGCGCGCTTGAGCGCCGGGGCGGGCGGCGTGCCAGGCCACTCGCGGCAGTAATCTTCCAGGCTGACCGTCGGCGCCAGTTCCTCGGTGACGATGAACGAGTGCTCGCGCGCCGGATTGGCGCCGCGCCGCCCGTAGGCGACGGCGCGCATGGTGTCGACGCCGAGTTCTTCCAGGCGACGGATCGCCCGCCATTCGTTGCCGGCACCGAGCACCGGCAGGCGCAACGAGACGAGATTCTTGACGATCTCGCCCCAGCCGACGCCGCGATGAATCTTGACGAAATAGCCGCGCCCGGCAACTTCAGTGCGGAAGGTACGACGCCCGTCGAGCTCGCGGAACACCTCACCCTCCAGCCGGTCGACCGCGGCAAAGGCATCCTGCCCGGCCCACAGGCTGTCGAAGGGCGACGCCAGACTCAGTTCGTCGCGCACGGCCCGTCCTTCAGGATGATCTCGGCAGCGCGCTCGGCGTTGCTGTAGATGTCTGCATGCGCCGCCCAGGCCAGGGCGTTGCGCTGCCAGACGGCGCGTTGTTCACGGTCGACCAGGATTTCCCGGAGCAAAGCGTCCAGCGTCGCCTGCGCGAAAGGCTCAGGGATCACCTGGCCACCCGCCGCCTCGTCGATGTAGTGTGCGTAACCGCAGACCGCCGAGCACAGCACCGGCAGCCCGGCGACCAGGGCTTCGAGCAGCACCGTGCCGGTGTTCTCGTTGTAGGCAGGATGGACCAGCAGGTCGGCACCGAGCAGGAAGCGCGGGATGTCGCCGCGGCCGGCCAGGATGTCGACCTGCCCGGCCAGGCCAAGGCCAGCAGCCATGCGATTGAACTGGCTCGGCTCGTCCTGGCCGATCGCGATCAACCGGGTACGCCCACGCAACTCCGCCGGCAGATGCGCCAGCGCCTGCAGCGAGCGATCCAGACCCTTGGTCTTGAAGCCGGAACCGATCTGCAGGAGCAGCAGGTCGTCGTCGGCAAGGCCGAATTCGGCGCGGAAGGCGGCGCGGATCGCCGGCGCCTCGGGCGGCGCCCGGCGGTCGCGGGCGATGCCCGGCGGCAGCAGGTGGAAACGCGACTTCGGCGTCGCGTAGTGCTTTTCGAAAAAGGGCTGCTGCACCTGCGAGATCATCAGGATTTCGGTGCGGCTGTCCGGCGCAAACACCGCCCGCTCATACGCCGCGAAGTGGCGGTAGCGCCCGGACAGCCGGTAGAGCGGGTTGCGCAATGTCTGCGCCTTCTCTTCGTAGCAGGGGTCGGCAGCAAAATAGACGTCGAGTCCGGGCATCTTGTTGAAGCCGACAACGCGTTCTGCCGGGCGCTGCGCCAGGTCGCGCGCGACCCAGGCGGAGAATTTTTCATAGCGGCGGGCGTTGGTCAGCGCCCGCACCGGCACCGTGACCACCTCGAAGCCGGTCGGCACCTCGCCCTGCCAGGACAAGGTGTAGACGCGGATGGCGTGACCGCGCGCCTGGCAGGCCAGGGCAATGCGCAGGAAATCGCGCTGCAGGCCACCGAAGGGGAAGTATTTGTAGAGGCAGAAAGCCAGTTGCATGGGCGCCGAAGCCGCATAGATCAGGCGGCGGATTTTACTGGCAAACCCGCCCCCTGGTCACGCCGGGCGATCAGCTACGGCGGGCCAGCATCTTTTCCTGGATCGCCTTGATGATGCCCTCGCCGATCAGCCGCACCTCGATTTCATCGACGCGGTCGAATTTTTCGCTCTCGATCTCGGCGCGCTTGGTACGCGGCAGGTTGCCGAGGATGCGATCGCGCACAGCGGCCTCCTCAACGACATGGAGCAGCTTGCCGAGGTCGTAGGAATCGATGCGCGACAGCACGGCCTGGATCGAATTGGCATCGGCAAACTCGATGTCGCTGATGTCGCAGAATTCTTCCGGCGCCTTGACCCGTCGCTCCTGGAAGAACTTCTTGCCCTTCTCGTCGAGCAGACGGATCACCTCCGATTTGCGGAAGGTGAACAGGTCTTCGCTCAGCTCGTTGCGCGCCAGCTTCTGCAACACGCGATTGCGATCGAGATCGACCATCGCCGCGAAATCGTCGACGCTGATGTACTCGTACTCCAGCTTGCCATTATCGGGATCGGCCTCACCCGCCTTGCGCGCCTTGGCGACGATTTCGCCGGGCGAGAAGACGACGCACTTGGCCCCGTCGCGATCCTCGTCGAGCTGGATCAGGTGCAGCATCAGCAACTTGCCCAGGATGTGCCGGATATGCACGTCGGAGTGCCCGAACAACTGGCGTGCCTGGGCAAAAACCGCGGCCAGCGCCGGCCGCGCGATGACCGGCTGTGCGGCGCTCCGGGCGTCCGCCTTGCGCGCCTGCATGGGCACCTGGGCGGCACCGATCAGGCTGAGCAACTGGGCGTAGGTGACGATCTCCGGCTGGAAATTGACCCGCGAGGCGATCACTTCGCTGGCCCGCGACGCGCGCATCGCCAGCGTCTTGAGAATGCCGCGCAGCAGCTTCGGCGTATTGTCGAGAACCGACTCCAGGCCCTCGGCATCAACCAGATAGAACTCGCAGTAGGTCTTTGCCACCGCATTGTCGGTACGCCGCCCATTGAGCAGTTGCGGCGTCGCGCCGAACACATGGCCACGCGTCAGGGTATCGATCACCACCCGTTTTTCCTCGCGCACCATGTACAGATCGACTTCGCCTTCCTTGATCACGTACAGATGGCTGCTCGGCATGCCTTCCGTGTAGAGGACGTCGCCGGCATAGGCACGCAACTGGGTGGCAGGCAGATTTTCATCGAGCGGCAGGTCGGCGGCGAGAAGTGGGGAAGCATGAGCGCGCATGAGCAACTCCGGAAGAGAATTTAACAAAAACAGCATTTTTTATTATTTTGTTGTTTTTGTAAATAAATCTTCCGTATCCCGCGCCACCTCTTACCCGGAAAAGTCGAAAAGCACCGGCCGAAACAAGGCCTTGCGCTTCCAGAACAGCAAGCCCGCGCTACCCTGCTCGATTGCCCCGTAAGTGACATGACGGATTCCCGCCACCGCCGGATCGTCGCCTCGCATCAGCCAGCGGACGATCTCCTGTTGCAGCAGCATCATCACGCCATCCGGCAGCTGCTCATGATGCCCCATGAAATCGGCGTAGCGCACCAGACTGCCGACGCGATGCAGACGCACGTAGGCAACCAGCCGGCGGTCCACCGTCAGCGCGCCCTGACGGTAGCCCGGGCTGTCCTGGAAAACCCCGAGACAGAGCTCCCAGTGCGTCGGGCAATCCACTGGCCGCAGCGGCCGCAGCTTGACCGGCGCCCCGCCCAGTCGCCCCAGGGTCAGGAAAAAGGCATCCAGGACCGGACCGAAGGCCCGGAACTTCATCGATTTCTTCAGCGCCAGCAGATCCGGGGTGTGGTTGGCGCGGTTGAAGAGCGATACGCTGTAACCGAGTTTCGCAGCCTTCTTGGCCTTGCGCGAAAAAAAACTGGCTTTCCTGCCGACCGCCGCCTGGTAAGCGGCGAAATCGGCGTAGTCGTCGAGCGCCAGAACCGCCGCTACCCCGCCTCGCCGGATCACGCTGCCATCCGCTCCGCGCTGAAAATAGCGGGCGTAATACCGCCGGTACAGCCGGATCAGCCGTTCGCAGAGACGACCGCGACGGCAGCCCGGATCGCCAAGATCGACCGCCACCGCGGGCAAAGCCCGGAGATCGTCAATTCCGAATTCACGCAGGCGTTTCCGACGCCTGAAAGCGAAAATCAGCGGTTCCACCCGCTCGGCAAAAAAGATCGATACCGCATCAAGCACTCAGTCCAGCCTCCATTGTTCCCCCCTTCCGGGCCCCCTTCCGCCAGCCGGCAGCAGCGCCGCGCTCAGGCTCGATCCGTCGTTTTACCTAGCAACATCCGGGATGATACGGATATATCCGCAATCATTTCCCTCATACGATGCAGACACGACAACGGAAAGGAAAGCGGCGATGGCACAAAAATTCTCCCAGGACCAGCTGAACCGTATCATGGACCAGGGCGTGGTACGCCTTTGTCAATGCCCCTCGCTGCTGACCCGCTTGCTCTCCGACACCCGCTTCCTGCACGAATACCAGAGTTCCTGCCTCGAAGAAAGCCAGACCGAGCAGCTGGTGCATGCCGCCATCGCCCGCGCCACCGAACGGGTCTCCGCGATCCTCGAACAGTCGCTCATTGAAGTGATGCTACTCGAAGGATGGGAAGTCGATGCCCAGGGCGAACCGAAAATGCCGGCACGCCTGCTCGAGTTGCAGATCAATGCCATCGAGGATGTCATGGGCCAGCGGCATAGCCAGGCCTGAGCGCCGCGCAGGCAGCGGCAGGAGGACGACCGGCCTGTGCGCACGGGCGGCCAAAATGACGAAAGGGCGGAGCAAGGTTGCCCGCCCTTCGTTAATCCACGATCGCGCCGTCTCAGACCGGCTCGAACAGCATGGTCGCCGCCGCGGTATTCGAGATCGGGATGTGGAAATTGGAATGCACCACCTTGACCGCGCCCGGCACGGTGCCGCGGGCGACCAGCCAGTTGAGCAGCTCGACGCCTTCATTGCCGGTCTGCTCGACCAGATCGACGTCGGAGAACTGGGTGGCCCAGGTCGGGTCGTTCACCATGCTGTCCATGAACTTGAGGTCGAAGTCCTTGTTGATGAAGCCGGCGCGCTCGCCTTCCAGCTGGTGCGACAAGCCGCCGGAGCCGATCACCAGGACCTTGGCGTCTTCCGGGAAAGCGGCGATGGCGCGGCCGATCGCCTCGCCCAGCCGGTAGCAGCGACGCGCCGACGGCAGCGGGAAGAGCACGGTGTTGACGCAGACCGGGACGCTCTTCACCGGCCACTTCTGTTCCGGCCAGAGCAGTGCCATGGGCAGCGTGAAGGCGTGGTCGACCAGCATTTCCTGGCAGGTGACCATGTCGAAATCGTCGCGCACCAGGCTGTCGCGGATGTGCCAGGAAAGGTCTTCGGCGCCCGGGAAGCTGGGCATCGTCGGAATCCCCCAGCCTTCGTCCTCGCTGACGTATTCCGGCGCGGTGCCGATGGCGAAGGTCGGCTGCTTGTCGAGGAAGAAATTCAGGCCGTGGTCGTTGTAGCAGGACACGACGATGTCCGGCTTGACCCGGTCGAGCCATTCGCGGATCGCCGGAAAGCCGTCGAAGAAGGGCTTCCAGTACGGGTCCTGCTGGAGGTTGAGATGGATCGCCTTGCCCAGTGCCGGCACGTGCGAAGTGGTCAGGATGCCTACGATTTTTGCCATGATTCAGTTCCCCGCCGCGACCAGTTTGGCCTTGAATTCTTCCTTGCTCATCCCCGTCTGCAGGGCACCAATGTCCTGCATGTCGAGGCCCAGGACGCCGCCGGCCAGCTTGCCGAGAAAATAGACGCCGCCGCCGACGCGGATCAGCGACAGCACGTCGCGGCCGAGGATGGCCTGGGTCTGTTCCGGGCTGAGGCCGAACTTGCGGCAATAGGCGGCTTCGTCGCTGACGAACTCGTCGCGGTTGGCCTTGCTGTTGAACGAATAGCACATCTTGTTCAGCGCGTAACCGCGACGGGCGGCCTCGTGATCGAAGATCGGTGCGCCGGGAATCGTTCGCTTCGGCGGACGAATGCTCATGTTGCGTCTCCTGTAAGTGTTGTGAATCGCTGCTTGCTGACGGACTGCGATAACCCTTAGCCCGAGAGGGATTCTCCATCCAGCAAACAACAAAATAAACAGATTGCTTATAATGCAATTCATGAACGATTTCGATTATTTGGACCTCGACGGAAAACTGCTGCGCCTGCTCATCGCCGTCCATGAAGAAGGCTCGGTGACCCGCGCCGCGCAGCGTCTGGGCGTCACCCAGTCGGCGGTCAGCCACATGCTCGACAAGCTGCGCGGCATCGTCGGCGACCCGCTGTTCGTCAAGTCCGGCCGCTCGGTGGTCGCCACCGCCCAGGCCGGCGCACTGGTCGCCGAGGCGCGCGAACTGCTCGACCGCCTGCACCAGTTCGGCAGCAAGGCCGGCTTCACGCCGGCCAGCCTCGAACGCACGCTGACCATCGCCGCCAACGACCTGCAGCGCGACCTGCTGTTGCCGGCGCTGTTCGGGCTGCTCAAGGAAGAAGCGCCGGGGATCAGCCTGCGCGTCATTCCGTCCAATATCCCGAGCGCCGAACTGCTGCGCTCGGACCGCTGCCAGTTGGCGATTTCGCCGCGCCCACCGGAAGGCGCCGACATCCTGCAGCGCCGGCTGTTCAACGACAGCTACGCGGTCTTCTTCGACCCGGCAGTGCGCCCGCCCCCCGCCGATCTCGCCGATTACCTGGCGGCCGAGCACATCACCGTGGTCTACGAGCCGCAGCGCAACCTGGACATCGACGACCATCTGCAGCGTCGCGGCATCCAGCGCCGCTTTGCCGTCAGCGTCGCCAGCTTCGGCGGCATCCGCGCCTTCCTCAAGGGATCGAACTACCTGGCGACGCTGCCGCATCGCCTGGGCGGCAACCAACTGGCCGGGTTCGCCCGCACCGCGACGCCCTTCGCCGGCCCGGAGATGCCGATGTACGCGATCTGGCACCAGCGCTACCAGCACGACCCGATGATGCGCTGGCTGCTCGACAAGCTGTACCGGGTTAGCCAGGGGGTCGAGGCGAGCGCCTGAGCAGCGCCAGGCTGGCCGGCAGCAGGAGCAGGCCGAGCGCCGCGACCACCGGCAGGACGCCGAGCAGCGAGGCCAGCGCGCCGGCAAGCAAACCGCCCAGCGCATCGAAGCCGAAGCGGGTCGAGCCGAAAATCGAGATCACCCGGCCGCGCAATCCTTCCGGGGCGAGCTGCTGCAAGCGCGTGTTGGCGGCGATGTTGGTGGCGCCGATGCCGGCGCCGATCAGGCAGACCATGGGCAGCGCCAGCGCCAGACTGCCGACGTAGCCGGCCAGCGCGAAACCGAGCAAGCCGACGGCGGCGACGGCGCAACTGGCGAGCGCGAAATCCCGATGGATCTCGCTGCGCGCCCGGGTCGACAGATAGAGCGAAGCGGTCAGCGCGCCGGCGCCGCCCATGCCGAGCAGCCAGCCCAGCGACTGGGCGCTGCCGGCGAAGACTTCCTTGGCGAAGACCGGCATCAGCACGACGTAGGAGGACGCGGTGACATTGACCATCGCCACCGCCAGCAGGGCGACCCTGGCGTCCACGGTGGCACGAACGAAGGCGGCGACCTCGACCAGCGCGCTGGCGGTCTTCAGGCCGCGCTGCCGGGGAATCTCGGCGCGAATCGCCAGCACCGCCGAGATCGGCCCCAGGTAGGACAGCGCGTTGATCAGGAAGCACAGGCTTTCGGGGGCGACCGCGAGGAGCAGCCCGGCGACCGGCGGGCCGATCAAACGCCCGCTGTGCACCACCGCGGCATTGAGCGCGACGGCGTTGGGCAGCGTCGTCCGGTCATCGACCAGATAGAGCAGCAGACTCTGCCGGGTCGGCAGGTCGAAACTGTTGAGGACGCCGAGCAGGCCGGCGAGCAGCAGCAGGTGCCAGACGGCGACCGCGTCGAAGAAGACCAGCCCGGCCAGGACCAGGGCCTGCGCGGCAAACACGCACTGCAGGCCGATCATCAGCCGGCGCCGGTCGTAGCGGTCGATCATCACGCCGGCCAGCGGCGCCACCACCAGTTGCGGCGCCTGCGACAGGAAGGCGGTCAGCCCGAGCAGCACCGGCGAACCGCTGATCCGGTACACCAGCCAGGACATGGCGACGGCCTGGATGAAGGTGCCGAGGACGGAACAGATCTGGCCGTAGAAATAACGCCGGAAATTCGGCTGGCCGAGCGCCGGCGCGCGCTCGACGATGCGCCCGGCCAGGCCCGCAGCGCTCATTCCGGGAAGCGCTCGGTGTCGATCTCGGCCAGCGTCGCCGCGTTGTAGCGCGGACCGCTGACGGTATGCCGGTTGATCAGGGCGTCGAGGCGGGAGAGCAGCGCGGCGTCCAGGCTGACGTTGGCGGCACCGAGATTGTCGGCGAGATGCGCCGGCGAACGGGTGCCCGGGATGACCAGCGTATGCGGCTGCCGGTGCAGGACCCAGGCCAGCGCCAGTTGCGCCGGGCTACAGCCGGCCTCCTCGGCGATGGCGCGGTAGCCGTCGAGCAGGCGCCGGTTGCGCGCGTAGTTGTCGGGCGCGAAACGCGGCATCGCCAGGCGCAGGTCGCCGGGCGACAACTGCGCCGCCGGGTCGTTCAGCTCGCCGCCGAGGAAGCCGCGCGCCAGCGGGCTGAAGGCGACGAAGGCCGCGCCGATCTCGCGGCAGGTTTCGAGCACGGCGATTTCCGGCTCGCGCGACCAGAGCGAATACTCACTCTGCACGGCGCTGACCGGATGTACGGCATGCGCCCGGCGCAGGGTTTCGGCCGAGACTTCCGAAAGGCCGATTGCGCGGATCTTGCCGGCGGCGACGAGATCGGCCAGGGCGCCGACGCTGTCCTCGATCGGTACCTTGAAGTCGCGCCGATGCAGGTAGTAGAGGTCGATCACCTCGGTCTGCAGACGCTGTAGCGCCGCCTCGCAGGTCGCCTTGATCGTTGCCGGGCGGCCGTCGATCACCCGCTTGCCATCGACCCCGGTCATGCCGCACTTGCTGGCCAGCACGAAACGCTGGCGATGCGGGCCGAGGACCCGGCCGAGCAGGCTCTCGTTGGCGCCGAAGCCGTAGAGCGCGGCGGTGTCGAAGAAATCGACCCCGCTATCGAGCGCCTGCCGCAGCAGGGCGGCTGCCGCCTCGGCGCTCGGCGGCTGGCCGTAGGCGTGGCTCAGGTTCATGCAGCCAAGGCCGATGGCCCCGACCTCGAACGGCCCGACTTTTCTCCGCAGCACGCTCAACCCCGCTTAGTCGGCAAGCTGCTTTTCGAGTTCGCCGAGCACCCGGTAGCAGTCGAAGACCTTGCCGACCGAGGCGTTCGGCTCGCGGCCCTCGCGGATCGCGGCGAAGAATTCGCGGTCCTGGAGTTCGATGCCGTTCATCGAGACATCGACCTGCGAGACGTCGATCTTCTCTTCCTTGCCGTTGTAGAGGTCGTCGTAGCGGGCGATGTAGGTGCCGCTGTCGCCGATGTAGCGGAAGAAGGTGCCGAGCGGCCCATCGTTGTTGAAGGACAGCGACAGCGTGCAGATCGCGCCGTTGGCGGCCTTCAACTGGATCGACATGTCCATGGCGATGCCCAGCGTCGGGTGGATCGGCCCCTGGATGGCGTTCGCCTTGACGATCGGCGAACCGCACTGGTAGGCGAAAAGATCGACCGTGTGGGCGGCGTGGTGCCACAGCAGGTGGTCGGTCCAGCTGCGCGGCTGGCCCAGCGCGTTGATGTTGGTACGGCGGAAGAAATAGGTCTGCACGTCCATCTGCTGGATGTTGAACTCGCCGGCCGCGATCTTCTTGTTCACCCACTGGTGGCTGGGATTGAAGCGACGGGTGTGGCCGACCATCGCCACCTTGCCGGCCGCCTTCTGGGCGTCGATCAGCGCCTGCGCGTCGGCCCAGGAATCGGCCATCGGAATCTCGACCTGGACGTGCTTGCCTGCCTGCAGGCAGGCAATGGCCTGAGCGGCATGGACCTGGGTCGGCGTGCACAGGATCACCGCGTCCACCTCGGGTAGCGCCAGCGACTGCGCGAGGTCGGTGGCGACGTGCGGGATGCCGTACTGGGCGGCAACCTTGGCGGTCTGCTCGGGATCGCGGCCGATCACCGAGACGACCTCGACATCGGCGATGTTCTTGATGGCGTCGAGATGCTTGATGCCGAATGCGCCGGGACCGGCCAGCGCGACCTTGATGGTTTGTTTCATGGGTTCTCCAGAATCAGATGGCCGACGGCGGTGTTCGACGCCGGTACATGATAAAAGCGTTTCCTGAGTACGGGCTTGGGTCCGCCCGCGATATCGGCCATCGCCCCGCGGGCGATCAGCCACATGACCAGTTCGATGCCTTCGGAACCGGCTTCGCGCACGTAGTCAATGTGCGGCAGTTGGGACAGTCCGGCGGGATCGTCGATTAGCCGGTCGAGGAAGCGATTGTCCCATTCCTTGTTGATCAGGCCGGCACGCGCCCCCTGCAACTGGTGGCTCATGCCGCCGGTGCCCCAGATGTGAACGTTCAAATCCTCGTCGAAGGACTCGACCGCGCGGCGGATTGCCTGGCCGATCTGGAAGCAGCGCCGGCCGGAAGGCACCGGGTACTGCACGACATTGACCGCGAACGGGATGACCTGGCACGGCCAGGCCTCGGGCTGCTCGAACATCAGGGAGAGCGGCACGGTCAGGCCATGGTCGACGTCCATCTTGTTGACCAGGGTGAGGTCGAAATCCTCCTGGATCACCGATTGCGCGATATGGGCGGCGAGTTCCGGGTGGCCGTAAACGGTCGGTACCGGCCGCGGCCCCCAGCCTTCGTCGGCCGGCTTGAACTCGCTGCCGGTGCCGAGCGCGAAGGTCGGGATCAGGTCGAGCGAAAAGGCGGTTGCGTGGTCGTTGTACACCAGGAAGACGACGTCCGGCTTCTGCTCGGCGATCCATTGCTTGCCGAAATCGTAGCCGGCGAATACCGGTTGCCAGTAGTCCTCGCCGGTCTTGCCGAGGTCGAGCGCGGCGCCGATCGCCGGCACGTGCGAGGTGTAAACGGAAGCGGTGATGCGGGCCATTTATGCGTTTCCTTTCTTGCCGGCCGCGCCTTGCGGCTGGTGTTGCGGCTGCGCGTCGCCGTCCTCGCCGAGGCGGCGGTTGCCGTCGGCCGAGCGGCCACCGGCCAGCATCATCGCGCGGTATTCGTCTTCGCTCATGCCGGTCATCGAGCCGGCCATCTGCTGGAAGCTCTTGCCGTCGGTGGCGCCGATCTTGGCCAGGAAGTAAATGTTGCCGCCGGTGCGCATGCACCAGTTGAGATCGCGCGCCAGCACCGCCTGCTTCTGCTCCTCGCTCATCGGCCAGGCGTCGAGATAGGCGCGTTCGTCGGCCTTGAAGCGGGCGCGGTTCTCGGCCGACATCAGCGACATGCAGAACTGGTTGAGCCAGTAGCCCTTGCGCGACTGCTCGGCGTCGAAAATGATCGTCCCGGGAATGTCCTGATAGGGTTTGTCGAGCGCCATGGCTCAGACCTCCTCGGGCCAGTAGAGGCGCATCGGGTTGGCCACCAGCAGCTTCTGCTGCAGTTCGGCGGTCGGCGCGATGTGCGGGATGAAATCAACGAGCAGGC
Organism: Azonexus sp.; assembly: GCF_041909095.1. Taxonomy (GTDB): domain Bacteria; phylum Pseudomonadota; class Gammaproteobacteria; order Burkholderiales; family Rhodocyclaceae; genus Azonexus. The sequence goes on from NZ_JAYREB010000001.1 coordinate 216,010, forward strand.
CGTCGTCCGGCATGTGGTCCTTGAGATTCGGGTGCGGCCAGTCGGTTCCCCACAGCACGCGGTCGGGAAACTCCTCGACGACGCGGCGGGCGAAGGGCACGACGTCGGCGTAGGCATTGCGTTCGCCGTTCAGCGCCTTGGGGCCGCTCAGCGACAGGCGCTCGGGACAGCTGACCTTGCTCCAGACGTTCGGGTGGTCGCGCATGAACTTGAGGAACAGTTCGAATTCCGGGCCGTCGACCGGCTTGGACACATCCGGCCGGCCCATGTGGTCGACGACGACGGTGGTCGGCAGCGCGGTGAAGAAATCCCACAGTTCGGGCAGGTCGACCGCCTCGAAGTAAATAACAACATGCCAGCCCCACTTGGCGATGCGGCCGGCGATTTCCAGCAGTTCGTCCTTCGGCGTGAAATCGACCAGGCGCTTGACGAAATTGAAGCGCACGCCGCGCACGCCGGCGTCGTGCATCGCCTGCAACTCCTCGTCGCTGACGGCGCGGCGCACGGTGGCGACACCACGGGCCTTGCCTTCGCTGTGAATCAGCGCATCGAGCATGGCCCGGTTGTCGGCGCCGTGGCAGGTGGCCTGGACGACGACGTTGCGGGCGAAGCCGAGGTGGTCGCGCAGCGCGTAGAGCTGCTGCTTCGAGGCATCGCAGGGCGTATATTTGCGTTCCGGGGCGTAGGGGAACTCGGCGCCGGGACCGAAGACGTGGCAGTGCGCGTCGACCGCGCCGGCCGGCAGCTTGAAGGCGGGCAGGCTGGGAGCGGCGTACCAGTCGAGCCAGCCGGGGGTCTTGGTGAATTCCATGATTTCCTTGGGCGTCGGTGCGTTCATGTTCAGTCGATGTACTTGAGGCCGGCCTTGGCCAGCGGTTCGCGCAGGGAATACATGTCGAGGCCGAGTTCACCGGCGGCGAAACGGGCGCGCTTGGCGGTCTCGTTGTTCTCGCGCGCTTCGGCGGCGTCGGCCACCTGCTGGGCGAGGGCGGCCGGCACGACGACGACGCCGTCGTCGTCGGCGATCACCACGTCACCGGGATTGACGATGGCGCCGGCGCAGACCACCGGGATGTTGACCGAACCGAGCGTCGCCCGCGTGCAGCCCTTGGCGTGGATCGCCCGGCTGAACACCGGGAAGCCCATCGCCGTCAGGTCCTTCACGTCGCGCACGCCGCCGTCGATGATCAGGCCGGCGGCGCCCCGCGATTTATAGGAGGTGGCGAGCAGGTCGCCGAAGAAGCCGTCGGTGCTGTCGGCGGTGCAGCCGGCGACGCAGACGTCGCCCGGTTGCAGTTGCTCGGCGGCGACGTGCAGCATCCAGTTGTCGCCGGGCTGCAGCAGGACGGTGACCGCCGTGCCGCACAGGTGGGCGCCGGCGTAGATCGGGCGGATCGTCGGCTTCATCAGGCCGACCCGGCCCATCGCTTCATGGATGGTGGCGACGCCGTAGCGCGACAGTTTTTCAACGGCGGCACGCTCGGCGCGCTGGATATTGCGCTTGACGATGCCAAGCTGGTTCATCGGTTGGGTCATGGTGTTCTCCTCAGCGGCCACGGGCCTTCAGGGCGGCATCGAGCCGCGGATAGACGCGACGGGCGTTGCCTTCGTAGATCATGTAGCGCTCTTCGGCGGTCAGGTCGGCGGCCTCGATGTAGCGCTTGGTGTCGTCGTAGTAGTGGCCGGTCTGCGGGTCGATGCCGCGCACGGCGCCAATCATCTCGGACGCGAACAGCACGTTCTTGACCGGGATGACGCGGGTCAGCAGGTCGACCCCCGGCTGGTGATAGACGCAGGTGTCGAAGAAGACGTTGTTGAGCAGGTGCTCGTCGAGCAGCGGCTTCTTCAGTTCCTGCGCCAGGCCGCGGTAACGGCCCCAGTGGTAGGGCGCGGCGCCGCCGCCGTGCGGGATGACGAACTTCAGGGTCGGGAAGTCCTTGAACAGGTCGCCCTGGATCAACTGCATCACCGCCGTCGTGTCGGCGTTGATGTAGTGCGCACCGGTGGTGTGGAAGCAGGCGTTGCAACTGGTACTGACGTGGATCATCGCCGGGATGTCGTACTCGACCATCTTTTCGTAGATCGGGTACCAGTGGCGGTCGGTCAGCGGCGGGCTGGTCCAGTGGCCGCCCGAGGGATCTGGATTGAGGTTGATGCCGACGAAGCCGTATTCCTTGACGCACTTTTCCAGTTCGGCGACGCAGGTTTTCGGATCGACACCCGGCGACTGCGGCAGCATCGCGGCGCCGATGAAGTTGTCCGGGAACAGTTCGGCAACGCGGAAGCACAGTTCGTTGCAGATTGCCGCCCAGGTCGCCGAGGTCTGGTAGTCGCCGATATGGTGGGCCATGAAGCTGGCGCGCGGACTGAAGATGGTGAGGTCGGCGCCGCGTTCCTTCATCAGCCGGAGCTGGTTCTGCTCGATGGTCTGGCGCAGGTCGTCGTCGCTGATCTGCAGTTCGCTGACCTTGGGCGCCAGCGCCGGGTCCTTGAGGCTGGCGACCTGGCGGTTGCGCCATTCTTCCAGCGCTTTCGGCGCCGTCGTGTAGTGGCCGTGGATGTCGATGATCATGTTGTTTTCCCTTTCGTTCGTTGTCGTCCGTCGTGCGCCGACAGGCCGGCGCCGCAGTGATTTCAGGAAACGATTCTGCGCAAGCGCCCGGCCACTGAACAGGAAAGGCCCCGACTAGCTGCTATGCCTTTTCGTTATGAAAGCGGCGAAAATTGCAAAAAACCCGTGTTCCGCCAGCTTGCAATGACGGAACACGGGCCGCAGGCGATGCCGGGAACGACGCTCAGAACATGTGCGTCACGCCGGCCGCGAGCATCTTGACGTCCTTGCCGGCATCCGGCGCAGTCGCCCAGATCCCGGAAGTGCCGTTGCGCTCGTTGTCCTGCCACGAGATGCCGGCGTAGGCGATGGTACGCTTGCTCAGGTTGTGCGTGTAAGCCAGCGAGAAGCCCTGCGCATCCGCCTTGTTCTGGGTATTGACCGAGGAAGCGGAGTACACGGCATGCACCGTGCCCTTGGCGGACACCGGCACTTCCACCCCGACGCCCCAGACCTTGTTGGCCGAGAGCTTCATGAACTTGTCGCGCTGATAGGTCGCCTTCGCCTTCAGTACGCCGAAATCGTAGGCGACGCCAAGGTTCTGGCTCCTCATCTCGAGATCGTCGTAGCGCACCACCGTCGCCCCCGGCGGGAAGCCGGCACCACGGGCGAAAGCCAGCGAGCTCAGGGTCAGGTTGGCGCTGCCGCGCCCGTCGACGTTTTCAAAGACGGCACCGATCGACAGCGGGCCGTTGTCGTAGTAGAGGCCTAGCTGGGCGGCCTCGACGCGACCGTTGCCAGCGGCGGCCTCCTCGATCGGGCGGGAGTAGTTGGCATCAACCCGGAAGCCGGCAAACGCCGGCGACTTGTAGGCGATCACGTTCGACAGGCGGATGTCGCCAAGCGGATTGATCCGGCTGCCGGCAGCCATTGCGTTGTTGCCGGTGACGTCGAAGGCGGAGGCCCCGAGCACCGTGTATCTGACCGCCCAGTCGAAGGCCGTGGTATTCATGCGGCCAAAGGCGAAGGTACCGAAGCTGCCGCTCAGGCCAAGCAGCTGCTGGCGAGCCGGACCGGAGGTGCTGCCCTGGATGCCGGCGGCATCGGTACGATAATTGCCGCCGATCCCGTCGTTGAGATCGACGTTGAGCCGGTACTCGAGCACGAAGTTGAGCTTCAGCCCGTTGCCGAGATCCTCGCTGCCCTTGAAGCCGAGGCGCGAAGTGCGCAGCACGCCGCTATCGACCTTGTAGCGCGTCTCCTTGCCGCCGGCATCGATCCTGGCGGCACCAACGTCGAAGACGCCGTAGACCTGGACATTCTCCTGTGCCAGAACCGGTGCGCAAAGCACCGCGGGCACTGCCAGGGCGATGATTTTCTTTTTCAATTGAGTACTCCTCCTCAGACAAATTGACCTTCCGCAGCACGGAAAGCATCGGCGAACGACGTCCGCCCTCCTCCGGTTGCTGGACGGATTCCGGCAACCGGCAATGCGACCTCCCCGGCTGCACGAACATCGTGCAGCGACGGTCGCAATTTTCCTTTTCGTTCAGGGCTGACTGGTGACCGGGACGGCCGGCGCCTCTTCCGGCTCCGCGTTGGCGGGAACCTTTTCCGGGTGCGAGGCGTTCTTGACGAACAGGGCAATCGCCGCGATCACGCCGGGAATCGCCAGCACCGCGAAGATCTGCGCGAAGTCGAAATGACGGCGCTGCAGTTCGGCAACCAGGAAGGGCGCGGCAACGGCGCCGATACGGCCGATCGCCATCATCCAGGCGACCCCGGTGGCGCGCCCGGCGGTTGGGTAGAAGGCCGCCGCCAGCGCCGGCATGCTGGTCTGCGTGGTGTTCATCACGGCGCCGCCGACGAAGACCATGACCACCAGCCAGCCGAGGTTGCCGGCGACCTGGCCGATCGCATAGACGCAGGCGGCGGTGATCAGGTAGCCGATCATGATCACGCGGTTGGCGTTGAACTTGTCCATCAGCAGGCCGAAGGCGATCGCGCCGACGCCGCCGAGCGGGAACAGCGAGGTGACGAGCAGCGCCGTCTGCGGTTCGAGGCCGGCATCCTTCAGCAGGATCGGCATCCAGTTGATCAGCGCATAGAAAATCACGATGCCCATGCCGTAGGTCAGCCACAGCATCGCCGAACCGACGACATAGGAGCGCGACAGGATCAGCGCGACGCCGGACTTGCCCTGATCGTTCGCCACCCTGGCGACGACGGTCTCACCGAGGACGAAGCGATCAGCATTGCCGATGCTCGCCGAGATGCGCGCCAGCACGGCACGGATGCGCTCGCCCGGGGCGCCGCGGGTGACCAGATAACGCACCGATTCCGGCAGCGCGAACAGCATGAACAGAGCGAGGACGATCGGCAGAACGCCGCCGAGTTCCAGCACGCTGCGCCAGCCCCAGTGCGGAATCATCCAGGCGGCGAGGAAACCACCCAGCGCGGCGCCGAGCGGGAAACCGGTGAACATCGCGCTGGTCAGGACGGCACGCCGACGGGTCGGCGCGAACTCGCTGGCCAGCGTCACCGCCAGCGGCATTGCGGCGCCGAGGCCGAGACCGGTGACGAAACGCCAGAGGACCAGCTCGTCGAGCGAGCCGGACGTCGTCGAGGCCAGGCTGGCAACGCCGAACAGGGCAACGGCGCCGGTCAGCAGGTACTTGCGGCCGAAACGGTCGGCAAAGGGTCCGATCAGCACGGCGCCAACGGCCAGGCCGGCGAGCGCGGCGCTCAGCACGGGCGCCAGTTGCGGCTTGGCGATGCCCCACTCCTTCAACAGCGACGGAGCGATATAGCCGATGGCCGCGGTATCGAAGCCATCGAGCAGGATGACCAGGAAGCTGACGGCGAAGACCAGCCACTGGAAGCGTGAAAACTTGTTGTCGTCGATGAACTGCTGGACATCGAGCGCTCGGTTCTGCGTTGTCATGAAAGTCTCCTCCGCCTTGGCTGGCGGTCTGTTATGTCGAAATTGCGCTTATGCCTTCCCTGGCCAGACCTCCGCTGGCACCATCACTTCGCCCCGCATGATCAGTCGCGCCGTGCGCAGCAGCGCGGCGCGGCGGACGTTCTGCGGGTTTTCCGGGTCGAGTTCGAGCTCGACGCTGAATTCGCCGGTCGGATGCTCGACCGAGATCTTTTTGCTGTGGCCGGCCGCGACGACGGCGATGCCGGCGGTCACCGAACCGTCGAGGACGCAGGCGGTACCCACCGTCACCGCCGCCAGGACGCCGATCGCGTCGTGGCAGACATGCGGGATGAAGCTGCGCGTCGAAATGCTGCCGCCCGCCTTCGGCGGCGCGACCAGGGTCATCTTCGGGTAGTTCCTGGCGCTGACGTCGCCCAGCCCCATCGCCTCGCCACAGGCCAGGCGCAAGCGTTCGATGCGCGCTTTCAGCGGCGCATCGCCATTGAGTTCGGCGACGCTCTCGTAGCCGCTGCACCCGACATCGGCGGCGCGCAGGATGACGAGCGGCATGCCGTTGTCGATGCAGGTGACCTCGATGCCGTCGATCGTGTCGCGCACGCGGCCGGTCGGCAGCAGGCCGGTACAGACCGAACCGGCGGTATCGAGGAAGTTGATGGTGATCGGTGCCGAAGCGCCCGGCACCCCGTCGATGTGCGCATCGCCGGCGTAATTGACACGACCGCCCGGGGTTTCGACGGTGATGTCGCACTGCATGCCGGTGTTGAGCGTCAGCACGCGCAGCGTCGTCGTTTCGCCCTGGGCGGCGACCATGCCGGTTTCCAGCGCGAAGGGGACGACGGCGGCCAGCATGTTGCCGCAGTTGGGCGTCGTATCGACGCTGTCCTTCTCCGGCTGCAACTGGGCGAACAGGAAATCGAGATCGACGCCGGCGGTCTGGCTGGGGCGAACGATGCCGACCTTGCTGGTCAGCGGATGGGCGCCGCCCAGGCCATCGATCTGGCGCCTGTCGGGCGAGCCCATGACGGCCAGCAGCACGCGGTCGCGGCTGGCGATGTCGGCGGGCAGATCGGCCTCCCGGAAGAAGGGGCCGCGCGAGGTGCCGCCGCGCATGAACAGGGTTTTGATCGGAGTTTGCATGGAATTCATTGTGAACTTCGCTTTTCCGGTGGAACAGGAAAGGGAACGACTAGCAGCTATACGCTTTCGTTATGGGGCCAGCCCCAGAACAGCACTGCGGCGAGGCCTCGCCCAGCCCTTCCGGCCTTCCATGCAATCCTTCCATTTCCTCTCCTGCTCTAGGTTTTCGGGCTTTCAACCAATCTTTTCCGGGCCCCGGAAATGACAAAGGCTTGAGTCAGTTTGTTATCAGGAACCCTGACACAAAGGCGATGTTACGCCATCACCGATAAAACACAATAGTGAAATCATCCACCGATCAGTAATCAACCAACACAACATCGGCGCACCGGGCCGACCTGGCGCGGCGAACGGCAACCGAAAAAAAACCGGCTCGGCGCTGAGGCGCCGAGCCGGCAAGCTGGGACCGGAAAAGCGTCCCGGGTTCCAGAGGAGAAGAGAAATCAGGGCATCGCGGCGAGCAGTTGCGGCACGGCTTCGAAGAGGTCAGCGACCAGGCCGTAATCGGCGACCTGGAAGATCGGCGCATCCGGGTCCTTGTTGATGGCGACGATCACCTTCGAATCCTTCATCCCGGCCAGGTGCTGGATGGCGCCGGAAATGCCGACCGCGAGATAAAGATCGGGCGCGACGATCTTGCCGGTCTGGCCGACCTGGTAATCGTTCGGCACGAAACCGGCATCGACGGCGGCGCGCGAAGCGCCGAGCGCGGCGCCGAGCTTGTCGGCCAGCGGTTCGAGCAGGGCGCGATAGTTTTCGCCATTGCCCAGGCCGCGACCGCCGGCGACGATGGTTTTGGCGGCAGCGAGTTCGGGACGTTCGGACTTGCTCAACTCGCGGCCGAGCAGTGCGCACTGCGCCGTGTCGGCCGCGTAAGCGAGGTTCTCGATGACCGCCACGCCGCCGCCGGCGACCGGGTCGAAGGCGGTGCTGCGCACCGTGATGACCTTGACCGGATCGGCGCTGCGCACGGTTGCCAGGGCGTTGCCGGCGTAGATCGGGCGCACGAAGGTATCGGCCGAGTCGACGCCGACGATCTCGGAAATCTGCGCCACGTCGAGCAAGGCGGCGACGCGCGGCAGCAGGTTCTTGCCGAAGGTCGTCGCCGGCGCCAGGATGTGGGAGTAGCCGGCAGCCTGGGCGAGCACCAGGGCGCTCAGGTTTTCCGCCGTCTGGCTTTGGTAATGCGCGGCGTCGGCGAGGCGGACCCTGGCCACGCCCTGCAGGCTGGCCGCCTGACTGGCGACGGCGGCACAGCCGGCACCGGCAACCAGCACATGGATTTCACCGCCGATCCTGCTGGCGGCGGCGACGGTATTGAGGGTGGACGCCTTGAGGTGGGCGTTGTCGTGTTCGGCAATGACGAGAATGCGCATGATCAGATCACCTTGGCTTCGTTCTTCAGCTTGCTCAGCAGTTCGGCGACGTCCGCCACCTTGACCCCGGCGCTGCGCGAGGGCGGTTCGGCGACTTTCAGTGTGTTGAGGCGCGGCGTCACGTCGACGCCCAGTTCGGCGGGCGTCAGCGTGGCGAGGGGTTTCTTCTTCGCCTTCATGATGTTGGGCAAGGTCGCGTAACGCGGTTCGTTCAGGCGCAGGTCGGTGGTGACCACAGCCGGCAGCGCGAGGCGCAGCGTTTCCAGGCCGCCGTCGATTTCCCGGGTGACCGTGGCCAGACCGTCGGCGACGACCACTTTCGAGGCGAAGGTCGCCTGCGGCCAGCCGGTGAGCGCGGCCAGCATCTGGCCGGTCTGGTTGGCGTCGTCGTCGATCGCCTGCTTGCCGCAGATCACCAGTTGCGGCTGTTCCCGGTCGCACAGGGCCTTCAACAGCTTGGCGACGGCCAGCGGCTGCAGTTCGGCAGCGCTGTCGACCAGGATGGCGCGATCGGCGCCGATGGCCAGCGCCGTGCGCAGGGTTTCCTGGCAGGCGGCGACGCCGCAGGAAACGACGACCACCTCGCTGGCGATGCCGGCTTCCTTGAGACGGACCGCTTCCTCGACGGCGATTTCGTCGAAGGGGTTCATGCTCATCTTGACGTTGGCCAGGTCGACGCCGCTGCCGTCCGCCTTGACGCGGATCTTGACGTTGTAGTCGACAACCCGTTTGACGGGCACGAGTATCTTCATGGCTTTCCTTCCGTGGATTGGGAGCGACCGAGACCGAGCAGACGCATCGCGTTCTGCTTCAGGATCAGCGGCGCGACCTCGGGCCGGAAGCCGGCCTTCGCGAAATCGGCCAGCCAGCAGTCGGGAGTGATCAGGGGAAAATCGGAGCCAAACAGGATGCGTTCCTTGAGCAGGGTATTGGCGTACTGCACCAGTTGCGGCGGGAAATAGCGCGGCGACCAGCCGGAGAGATCGATCCAGAGGTTCGGCTTGTGCAGGCACAAGGACAGCGCCTCGTCCTGCCAAGGCCAGCTGGGGTGGGCCATGACGATCTGCATGTCGGGAAAATCGATGGCGACGTCTTCGAGCAGCATCGGGTTGGAATTGCCGACACGCAGCCCGCCGCCGGCGCGCATGCCGCTGCCGATGCCGGAATGGCCGGTGTGGAAGATCGCCGGCAATTGGTACTCGGCGATCACCTCGTAGAGCGGCCAGGCGAAGCGGTCGTAGGGCTGGAAGCCCTGCACCGTCGGGTGGAACTTGAAGCCGCGCACGCCGTATTCCTCGATCAGCCGCCGCGCCTCGCGGGCGCCCATGACGCCCTTGTGCGGATCGATGCTGGCGAAGGCGATCATCATGTCGGCGTTGGCCCGCGCCGCCTCGGCGATTTCCTCGTTGGGAATGCGTCGGCGGCCGATCTGCGCCTCGGCATCGACGGTGAACATGACCAGGCCGATCTTGCGTTCGCGGTAGTAAGCGACGGTCTCGGCAATGGTCGGCCGGCGGTCCGAACCGAAATACTTGTCGGCGGCGCGGTCGAATTCGTCGCCGAAGGGGTCGTGACCCTGGCAGCACGAGACTTCGGCATGGGTGTGGAAATCGATGGCGATCAGTTCGTCGCAATTCATGACGCCGCCCCCTTGTCCAGAAAAGCGCCGATCCGCCCGGCGACTTCGGGCCCGGTCTGGGTCAGCGCCGCGGTCAGCGATTCGACGAAAAAGCCGTTACCGGCGCTCATTTCGGCAATGCGCGGCAGCGCCGAGACGATCGCCCAGTTGGCCAGGCTGGCGTTTTCCAGCACCTGGCGCGCCAGCATCTCGGCCCGGGCCAGGGCTTCGCCGGGGCCGACCAGGTAGTGCGACAGGCCGAGGCGGGCGCCTTCATCGGCGTCGAGCCGGCGCCCGGTCAGCATCATCTCGCCCATGCGGTCGGCGCCGATCAGGCGGGCGATGCGCACCGACCCGCCGCCGCCGACGAACACCCCGTGACGCCCTTCCGGCAACTGGTAGAAGCTAGTGCGGTCGGCAACGCGGACGTGAGCGAGCGCCGCCAGTTCGAGGCCGCCACCGATCACCGCGCCGGACAGCGCGACGACGATCGGCAAGCCACAGTCCTGGAGCCGGTTGAACAGCCGCTGCCAGCGCTGCGAGATGGCGAGCACCGCCTGCGCATCGCGCGCCCGGTGTTCGGCGAGGTCGAGCCCGGCGCAGAAATGCGGCCCCTGGCCGGCGATCAGGATCGCTCCGGTCGCCGCCGGCAGCTCGGCAACGGCTTCCTCCAGCGCGCCGAGCAGCGCGCTGTCGATGGCGTTGCGCTTGGCCGGCCGCGCCAGCGTCAGGCGCAGCAGGCGGTCGCTGAAATCGACGTCGAGCATGGCTTGCTTCAGCCGGCGATCAGGAAGGGGTCCTGACCGGCGTACAAGGCCTCGATCAGCTCGGCGCGGCGGGTCAGCACCGCGCGCTGGTTGATCGATCCCTTGTCGGTGACTTCGCTGTGGTCGATCGACGGCAGGGTTTCGAGCAGGCGCAGCCAGGCGATGCGGTTGGCCGAGCCGGTCGCCGTGCGGTTGAGGCGCGTCAGCAGGCCGGCGAAATGTTCGCGCACCTTCGCGTGGGTCATCACCGCGAAGAGGTCGGCATCGTCGCCGAGGCCGGCCAGTTGCCGGCACTCGGGCACCCGCGCGAAAACCAGCACGCCGATCTCGTCGCGGTTCATGCCGGCGACGACGATGTCCTGAACGTAGGGCGCCCCCTCGGTGATCACCTTGGCGCGCAGCGGCCCGACGCTGACGAAAGTACCGGACGACAGCTTGAAGTCCTCGGCGATGCGACCGTCGAAGACCAGCCCCAGCTCGGGCCGGGCCTCGTCGACGAACTTCAGCGCGTCGCCGGTGCAGAAATAGCCGTCGGCGTCGAACACCGCCCGCGTCTGCTCGGCATTGCGCCAGTAACCGGGCATCACGTGCGGGCCGCGCATGCGCGCCTCCAGCTTGCCGTCGGTCGGCACCAGCTTGACCTCGCAGCCGGGCGCCGGCAGGCCGACGTAGCCGGCGCCGATGACGCCGCCGGTGGAGAACAGGCAGGACGGCGAGGTCTCGGTCATGCCGAGGCCGACCATCATCCGGATGCGGTGCCCGCAATGCGCCTCGGTGACGCGGTCGAGCCGGTCCCAGGCGGCCTGCGAAAGGCCGGCGCCGGCGAAGAAGAAGAGCTTGAGCTTGGCGAAGAAGACCTCGCGCAACTCGGCGTCGCTCTCGAGAACGACGGTCAGGTCTTCCCAGGCCTTGGGCACGTTGAAATAGACGGTCGGCGAAATCTCGCGCAGGTTGCGCAGGGTTTCGGCGAAGCGCTTGGGCGTCGGCTGGCCGTCGTCGATGTAGAAGCTGCCGCCGTTGTACAAGGCGATGCCGACGTTGTGGCTGCCGCCAAAGGTGTGGTTCCAGGGCAGCCAGTCGACCAGCACCGGCGGTTCTTCGGCGAACACCGGGAAGGTCTGCAGCAGCATCTGCTGGTTGGCGCAGAGCATGCGCTGGGTCGTCGTCACCGCCTTCGGCAACTTGGTCGAACCGGAGGTGAACAGGAACTTGGCGATGGTGTCGGGACCGACGGCGGCGTTGGCGGCGTCGACCGTGGTCGGCTCGGCCTGCAGCAGTTCGGCAAACGGAACGCTGGCGCGCTCGGGCAACTCGCCTTTGCCGAGAACGACCGTCACGTCGCCGTCGATCGCGCCGGCGATCGCCCGGGCGAAGGGCTCGCCGGCGGCGGCATAGACGACGCTCGGGGTAACCGTGCCGACGATGTGGCGCAGCTTGCCGAAGTCGGTGGCGACCAGCGAATAGGCCGGCGACACCGACGAATACGGGACGCCAGCGTACATCGCGCCGAGCATCAGCTGGATGTGTTCGAGGTCGTTGCCGGACAGCACCAGCAGCGGTCGTTCGACCGAGACGCCGCGGTCGAGCAGCCACTGGCCGATGCGGCGCGCGCGCTGGAGCATCTCGCCGTAGCCGATGCGGATCCACTCGCCGTCCGGACCGCGGGCGGCCATCAGCGTGCGCTCCGGGAAATCGCGGGCGCCGTCGACCAGGCGGTCGGTCAGGCGCGGCGGGTAATCGCCGAGCGCTTCGAGCGGCCGGACATGCCAGACGCCGTCGGCGTCGTGATGGATTTCGGGGGGCGGATGACCGATGCTGACCGGGCGGAAGTCACTGTCGACGACGGTTTGAAAGGCTGGGTTGTTCATGTTGTCTCCTCTTTTTTCTGTGGGTCTGGCGCCGGCTAGCCGTGCAGCGCCGCTTCCGGCGCCGCGACGACGCAGGCCGCGGCCTGCACCGTCTCGCTCCAGGCGCGGACTTGCGGCGCGTAGGTGGCGAACCAGAAGTCGGCGATGGCGAGCACGCCGCGCAGGTAATCGGCGTTGTCGGCGCCGGTGGCCAGCCCGGCGTGCGCAGCGCGCGCCGCCCGGGCCACCTGCCAGCCGGCACAGACCAGACCGCTCAGGTGCAGGAAGGGCACGGCGGCGGCCTGGACCAGCGCCGGCGCCCCCTGCCCCTGGGCGAGCAGGAAGTCGAGCGAGCGCTCGAGGTCGGCAAGATTGACCGACAGGGCGTGGGCATGGCCGGCCAGGTCGCTTACCAGCGCCAGGGCGGTGGTCTCGGCGCGGATGTCGGCGAGCAGTTCGCGCAGGGTGGCGCCGTTCTCGCGCAGGATCTTGCGGCCGACCAGGTCATTGGCCTGGATGCCGGTTGTTCCCTCGTAGATCCGGGTTACCCGCGAGTCGCGGTAATGCTGGGTGATGCCGGTTTCCTCGACGAAACCCATGCCGCCGAAGACCTGAATCGCGTCGTCGCAGACCAGGTTGCCGGTTTCGGTATTCCAGGCCTTGAGCACCGGCATCAGCAGGTCGATGTAGCGACGGCAGCGGGCGGCGGCTTCCTGATCGGGATTGTGCCGGGCGTGGTCGAACCAGCCGGCGGCGGTATAAACCAGCGCCCGCATGGCGAAGATGCGCGTGCGCATCGCCAGCAACTGGCGCTTGACGTCGGGATGCGCGGCGATCGGCAGACCGGCCGCCCCCAGCACTTTGCCCTGGACGCGCTCGCCGGCGTAGCGCAAGGCCATCTGGTAGGCGCGCTCGGCGAGCGCGACGCCATGGACGCTGACCCCAAAGCGGGCGTCGTTCATCATCACGAACATGTATTCGATGCCGCGGTTCAGCTCGCCGACCAGATAGCCGACGGCGCCACCATGATCGCCGTAGGCCAGCGTGCAGGTCGGGCTGCCGTGGATGCCGAGCTTGTGTTCGAGGGCGACGGCGCGCACGTCGTTCTTCTCGCCCAGGCTGCCGTCGGCATTGACCAGGAACTTCGGCACCAGGAACAGCGAGATGCCCTTGATGCCGGGCGGCGCGTCGGGCAGCCGGGCGAGCACCAGATGCACGATGTTGGCGGCCAGTTCATGCTCGCCGTAGGAAATGAAGATCTTCTGGCCGGACAGCCGGTAGCTGCCGTCGCCGGCCGGGTCGGCGCGCATGCGCACGGCGGCGAGATCGGAACCGGCCTGCGGCTCGGTCAGGCTCATGTTGCAGGCCCATTCGCCGGAGACGATCTTCGGCAGATAAAGCGCCTTGAGCGTTTCGTCGGCGGCCACTTCGAGCGCCTCGGTCTGGCCGAGAGTGAGCTGCGGCAGCATGGTGAAGGCCAGGTTGGCCGAGAACCACATCTCCCAGACCGGCGCCCACAAGGACTTGGTCAGCCCCTGCCCGCCGTACTCGGCGGGCAGCGACAGGCCCAACCAGCCGCTGGCGACGAACTGGTCCCAGGCTTCCTGCCAGCCGTTCGGCACGACGACCCGCTCGCCGTCGAGGCGGCAGCCTTCGCCATCGCCGACCTTGTTGAGCGGCGCCAGCACGCCGGCCGCGAACTTGTCCGCTTCTTCAAGGATGCTATGCACCAGCTCGGGTTCGGCGTCGGCGCAACCCGGCAGGGCGGCGATCCGGTCGATGCCGACCAGGTGGTCGAGGATGAAGCGCATGTCGCGCAGGGGCGCAGCGTAACTGTCCATACGAGTTTCCAGAATTGATCGTTTGACGCGACGGGACGGCCCGGCAACGGACCGCCCCACCCTTGAGGCAGTGCCTTACACCGGGTAATGGCGATGCGTGGTCTGGATGGTGATCCAGCGCAGGTCGGTGAATTCGGCAACGCCGGCCTTGCCGCCGAAGCGGCCGTAACCGGACGCCTTGACGCCACCGAAGGGCATCTGCGCCTCGTCATGCACGGTCGACGAGTTGATGTGGCAGATTCCCGACTCGATGCGCTTGGCCAGCGCCAATGCGCGACCGATGTCCTTCGAGAACACCGACGCCGACAGACCATACTCGCTGTCGTTGGCCAGGCGGATCGCCTCTTCGTCGCTATCGACGCGCAGCACCGTGACCACCGGACCGAAAGCCTCTTCCCGGTACAGCTCCATCTCCGGCGTCAGGCCGTCGACCAGCACCGGCTGCAGCACGGCGCCGTCGGCGCAAACCGCGCCGGTGGGCAGGCTGGCGCCCTTGGCGACGGCATCGGCGACCAGGCGCTCGACGCGCGCCGCCGCTTCCGGCGTCACCATGGCGCCGAGGATGCAGCCCTCGCTGCCCGGCTTGCCGGCCCGCATCGTCGCCAGCTTGGCCGCCAGCCGCTCGACGAAGCTCGCGGCAATGCTGCGCGAGACGATGATGCGGTCGGTCGACATGCAGATCTGGCCCTGGTTGAAGTAGGCGCCGAAGGCCGCCGCCGTCACCGCCTCGTCGAGGTCGGCGTCGTCGAGCACCAGCATCGGGTTCTTGCCGCCCAGTTCGAGCACCGCCGGCTTCAGGTACTTGGCGGCAAGCTGGCCGATGATCCGGCCGACGTTCGTCGAACCGGTGAAGTTCACGCGCTTGACCGCCGGGTTGGCGATCAGCCGCTCGACGATGGCCGGCGCGTCGGCCGGCGCGTTGGAAATGACGTTGACCACGCCAGCCGGAATACCGGCTTCGACCAGGACCTCGCCGATCAGCCGATGCAGGCCCGGCGTCAGTTCGGACGCCTTCAACACGACGGTATTGCCGCAAGCGAGCGGCACGGCGATCGCCCGCGTGCCAAGGATCACCGGCGCGTTCCACGGCGCGATGCCGAGCACGACGCCGGCCGGCTGGCGCACGGCCATCGCCAGGTTGCCGTCGATGTCGGAGGGAATCACCTCGCCGCCGACCTGGGTGACCAGACCGGCCGCGTCGCGCAGCATGTTGGCCGCCAGCATGGCGTTGAAGCCGTACCAGATCGGCGTCGAGGCCGCTTCATCAACGCCGGTGGCGACGAACTCCGGCGCCCGCCGGTCCATGATCTCGGCCGCCTTCAGGAGCAGCGCGCGGCGGGCGCTCGGCGCCAGCGCCGCCCAGGCCGGGAAGGCGGCGGCAGCAGCGGCCACCGCGGCATCGGCATCAGCCAAGGTGGCGGCAGCGGCCAGCGTGGCGACTTCGCCGCTCACCGGATTGCGCCGCTCGAAACAGGCGCTATTGGCGGCCGGGCGGCTTTCGCCGCCGATCAGCAATTCAACTTTTCTCATCGTCTCCTCCTGGATAGGAATTCCGGCGCCCCGCAGGGCCACCGGTATTTTTTGCACGCTGGCGCTTACTTGGCGCGTTGGTAGGTTTGCAGACCCGGCTTCAGGGTCTTGTCGTCGAGGAACTGCTTCATGCCTTCCTTGCGCCCCTGCTCCGGATCGCGGCCGATGCACTGGTCGAGCTTGGCGTACAGGTAGTCCTCGTTCTGATCCCAGTCGAGCTCGCGGCAGCGCTTGAAGCCGTTCTTGGCGTAGCGCAGCACGACCGGGTTCTTGGCGAGCAGCTTCCTGGCCAGGGCAACGACTTCGTCGCGCAACTGGGCGCGCGGCACGCTCTTGTTGACCAGGCCCATTTCGGCCGCCTTCTGGCCGCTGAACGGCTCGCCGGTCATGATGTAGTAGAGCGATTCGCGGTGACCGACGGTATCGGCCATCGCCTTGCTGACCAGGTTGCCCGGCGGGATGCCCCAGTTGATTTCGGAGAGGCCGAAGGTCGCTTCGTCGGCGGCGATCGCCAGGTCGCAGGCGACCAGCGGCGAGAAACCGCCGCCGAAACACCAGCCGTTGACCATGGCGATGGTCGGCTTGTTGTACATGCGCAGCAGCTTCCACTGCCATTCGCAGGCTTCGCGACGGGCGCGCTCCTGGAAGATTTCCGGCTTGCCGTCGGTCTCGCGGAAGTATTCCTTCAAGTCCATGCCGGCGGTCCACGAATCGCCAGCGCCGGTCAGCACCAGGACCACGGCTTCTTCGTCGAGTTCGAGCGTCTGCAGCACATCGATCATTTCGCGATTGAGCGTCGGGCTCATCGCGTTGCGCTTTTCCGGGCGGTTCAGGGTGACCCAGGCGATGCCTTCTTCGAGCTCGACCTTAACGCAGCTCCAGCGGCCTTCATACTTAGACATATTGCGTCTCCTTAGTGGTTGGTAATATCAGGCTACCTGATATGAAACGAATAATAAGGGATAAAAATAAAAACGCAATACCCTGCAACCGGTTTCTCAATGATTAATTTTTAGCACTCCCCAGACGGCTGCCGGCTGCGGTAAGATCGCCCTTCGATATCAGGCAACCTGCCAACCCTCACTTCCCAGACCCGCACCGAGAATCGCCATGAACTCACTGATCGACGGCCCGACCAGCCAGGACAAGCTCCGTCCCAGCGGCTTCTGCTACCTGATCGGCCGCCTCGACCACGCGGTCAACCGGCGCATCCGCGACGCGCTGACGCCGCTCGGCCTGAGCGTCGCCCAGTACACCGCGCTCTCCTTCCTCGAATCGCAGTCGCAGATCAGCAACGCCCAGCTCGCCGAGCGCTCGCTGATCTCGCCGCAGTCGGCCAACGAGATGATCAAGCTGATGGAGAAGAAGGGCTGGGTCGAGCGCGCGCCCGACCCCTCGCACGGCCGCATCGTCCGCCTCAGCCTGACCGCCGCCGGCCAGGCGCTGCTCGACCAGGCGCACGAACAGGTCGCCCGCCTGGAAGGCGCCATGCTGACCAAGCTCTCGGCCAGCCAGCGCGGCGCGCTGCAGCAGAACCTGCGGCAGGTGCTGCACACGCTGAGCGCGATCATGATCGACCCCGCGCTCGCCGGCGAAACCGGCAAGGACAACTGAGCTGCCCGCCATCACCGGAGTCACCTGAATGGACCTCAAACAACTGGAGTACTTTGTCCGCGTCGCCGAACTCGGCAGTTTCACGCGCGCCTCGATCCTCCTCGACATCGCCCAGCCGGCGCTCAGTCGCCAGGTCCGGATGCTCGAACTGGAGTTCGAACAGAACCTGCTCCTGCGCAACGGCCGCGGCGTCGTCACCACCGACGCCGGCAAGCTGCTGCTCGAGTACGGCCGCGGCATCCTCTACCAGGTGGAACGCATGCGCGAGGAACTCGGCCGGGCGCGCGGCGCACTGGTCGGCCACGTCGCCCTCGGCCTGCCGCCCAGCCTGCTGAAGATCCTGGCGGTGCCGATCTTCCGCGAGTTCAAGGAAAACTTCCCGGCGGCCAAGCTGGCGATCCGCGAGGGCATGAGCACCGGCATGCACGAATCGCTGGTTTCCGGCCGCCTCGACGTCGCCCTGCTCTACAACGCGACGCCATCGCCCGATGTCGACCTGACGCCGCTACTCGAAGAAGAACTCTTCCTGGTCAGCCCCGAAACCGACAGCCGGCCGACCACCCCGGTCGCCATCGGCGAACTGCCCGACTATCCGCTGATCGTTCCCAGCCGCCCCAACGCGATCCGCATGCTGATCGAAAGCGCGCTCGCCAACCTCGGGCTGCGGCCGAGCATCGCCTTCGAGGTCGACGGCATCAACGCCATTCTGGACCTGGTCGGCGAAGGCTTCGGTTACGCGATCCTGTCGCAGACCGCCGTCGCCAACCTGGCCGGCGAGCGCAAGTTCAGGCTGCGCTCGGTGCAGGGCGACGGGCTGAAGGCCAAGCTGTCGCTGGGCATGAACTCGCACCGTCAGATCACCGCGACGCAGCGGGCGCTGATCGAACTGATCCAGCGCGTCGTCGCCACCCGCCTGGCGCAGTAGCCGGCGGGCGGCAACTCGCCGCTCAGAACGGCAGGCCGACGTAGTTCTCGGCCAGCGAGCGCTGCGCCGCCTCCGACGAGAACAGGTAGTCGAGATCGGTCTGCTGCAGCTTCTGGTCGTAAGGCAGGCTGTCCGGGAAGGTGTGCAGCATGGTCGTCATCCACCACGAGAAGCGCTGCGCCTTCCACACCCGGGCCAGCGCCTTGGCCGAATAGTTGCCGAGACCGTTGTCGTCGCCCTTCTTGTAGTGGTCGACCAGCGCGTGATACAGGTAATAGATGTCGGAAGCCGCGCTGTTCAGACCGCGGGCGCCGGTCGGCGGCACGATGTGGGCGGCGTCGCCGGCGAGGAACAGATTGCCGTAGCGCATCGGCTCGGCAACAAATGAGCGCAGCGGGGCGATCGACTTTTCGATCGACGGGCCGGTGATCAGGCGTCCGGCCACGTCTTCCGGCAGACGGCGCTTCAGTTCTTCCCAGAAGCGCTCGTCCGACCAGTCCTCGACCGAGTCGCTGAGCGGCACCTGAACGTAGTAACGGCTGAGCACCTGCGAGCGCAGCGAGCACAAGGCGAAGCCGCGTTCGTGGCGGGCGTAGATCAGTTCCGGCGACACCGGCTTGGTACGCGACAGCACGCCCAGCCAGCCGAAGGGATAGACCTTCTCGTATTCCTTGAGCACGGTTTTCGGAATCGACTTGCGGCTGACGCCATGGAAGCCGTCGGCGCCGATCACGTAATCGCAGTCGATGCGGACGATCTCGTCGCCCTGCCGGTAGGTCACGTAGGGCGTGCCAGTGAGGTCGTGCGGCTGCACATCCTCGGCGTTGTGGATGACGATGCCGTTCATCCGGTCGCGCGCTTCATAAAGGTCGCGGGTCAGTTCGGTCTGACCGTAGACGACGACCGAGCTGCCGCCGCTGTACTTGTGCAGATCGACGCGGCTCTGCCTGCCGTTGTGGGCGATGATGAAACCCTCGTGGATTTCCCCCTCGCGGTCCATGCGCTCGCCGCACTGCGCCTCGCGCATCAGCTCGGCAAAACCATGCTCGAGAACGCCGGCCCGGATGCGGCTCAACACATATTCGCGGCTTTGCCGTTCGAGAACGACCGTCTCGATGCCCTGCAGGTGCAGCAACTGGGAAAGCATCAGGCCAGAAGGGCCGCCGCCGATGATACAAACGCTGGTTTTCATTCTTGTCTCCTGTTGGATGGGATCGAGCGCCCGAACATCCAGCCGGGAATTCCTCGGCGCTCGAATCGTCATGTCCGTGGCTCCGGACTGCTTACAAGACTAGGGGCTGGCGGCATCAAAGCCTTGGACGATCCCGGCAATGAATTGGACTTTTCTTTTACTGAAATCGGTATATCTGCTATACAGAAAACCTTGATTGCATTCCCGAAGCGGCGCCAGGAAGATCAAACAAAGGCACAGCCACGGTTTCCGGCCAGGCCTGGCCACCGCCCGCCCGAGCACCGGAACCAATTGCACTATTCCAGCAACAACCCGCCAGGAACGAGAGGACAGCGACGACCATGAGCATTCTGGTTCCCGAGTTTTCGCTTTACGGCGAACGCCAGCGCGAAACCACCCGCGAGTTTCTTCATGTCGAGGAAATCTCGGCGCGCAGCGCGGCGCGCAACTGGCAGATCGACACCCATGTGCACAACGGACTGCTGCAACTGCTCTTCGTTTTTTCCGGCAGCGCCCGCATCCGCCTCGACAGCGAGGAAAAGGACTACGACGCCGCGTTTGCCGTGGTCATTCCTGAGGGCGTCATCCACGCCTTCAAATTCCAGCCCGGCACCGCGGGCTGCGTGCTGACGCTCGACGCCGCCGGACTGGCCAGCGCCTCGCCGGACGGCAGCCAGATGTTTTCGGTGCTGCGGGGAAACGCCGAAGTCCTCGCCCTGACGCGCGACGATACGGCGGCCCGGGTCCACGGCATCCTCGAACAGATCAAGGCCGAGTTCGCGCAGCCGGGCGCCGGCAGCACGACGCTCTACGTCTGGCTGGTGCGCTCGCTGCTGCTGCTCCTGGTGCGCGCCACGCTGCGCCAGGCAGACGCGCAACCGGACGAAGGCATGCGCGAAACGGCCGAACGCTTTCGCCTGCTGATCGAGCAGCACTATCTCGACCACTGGCCGGTCAGCAGCTACGCCCGGCAGCTCAACCTCAGCGAAAGCCGGCTCAACCGCCTGTGCGAAAAACGCTACGGCCGCACGGCATTCGCCCTGGTGCAGGAACGCCTGCTACTGGAGGCCCAGCGCCGACTGATTTACACCGGCGCTCCGGTCTCCCAACTGGCCTATGAACTGGGATTTTCCGATCCGCCGTATTTCTGCCGCTTCTTCAAGCGCTTGACCGGGCAGTCTCCCGGCAACTTCCGTGGCCGCAACCGGCAATGAAAAACGGCCGCCCAGGGCGGCCGTTCGGTCATGCGGGAGGCGCGCTCAGCCGAAGACCCGCAGCGCCACCAGGGAAATGCTGGGGAAGACCAGCAGGATGCCGATGCGCACGACGTCCCAGGCGATGAACGGCACCACGCCGCGGAAAATGGTAGACATCGGGATGTCCCGGGCAATGCCGCCGATGATGTAGACGTTCATCCCGACCGGCGGCGTGATCAGCCCGACCTCCATGACGACCAGGGCGACGATGGCGAACCAGATCGACTTGTCGTCGGCGCTCAAGCCCCAGTAATCCATGCCCAGGATGATCGGCAGGAAGATCGGGATGGTCAGCAGGATCATCGACAGGCTGTCCATCACGCAGCCGAGCAGCAGGTAGACGACGATGATCGCCAGCAACACCGTCCATGGTCCGAAGCCCATGTGCTGCACCCAGTTGGCCGCCTCGGCGGGAAGCTGGGAAATCGCCATGAAAGAGTTGAGCGTATCGGCGCCGAGCAGGATCAGGAACATCATGCCGGTCCCCTTGGCCGTGCCGAAACAGCACTCGAGCAGCCCCTTGCCCTTCAGGCCGCCGGATTTCCAGGCGACGACACCGGTTGCCAGGGCGCCGATCGCCGCCGCCTCGGTCGGCGTGAACAAGCCACCATAGATGCCACCGATCACCACCAGGAAAACCAGCAGCACCGGCCAGGTCTCGACCAGCGCCAGCATGCGCTCGCGCCAGGAGTGACGCGGCGAACCGGGACCGGCGGCACCCGGATTCAGGTGGGCGACGATGGAGATCACCACCATGTAGCCGAGCGCGGCGAGCACGCCCGGCACGAAGGCGGCGAGGAAGAGCTTGGCGATGTTCTGCTCGGCAAGGATGCCGTAGATGACGAGCGGCACCGACGGCGGAATCAGGATGCCCAGCGTGCCGCCGGCGGCCAGCGAACCGGCGGCGAGCGAATGGCTGTACTGGTGACGCCGGAGTTCGGGCAGGACGACGTGGGCCATGGTCGCTGCCGTCGCCAGCGAGGAACCGCAGATCGCACCGAAACCGGCGCAGGAGGCCGTCCCGGCCATCGCCATGCCACCGCGCCAGTGGCCGATGAAGGCATTGCCGGCCTTGAACAGGGAGCGCGACAGTCCGCCATGCGTGGCGAACTGTCCCATCAGCAGGAACAGTGGCACCACCGACAGGTCGTACAGCGAAAACCGCCCGTAAGGGGCATTCTTCAGGAAGCCGAGCAGGGGATCGAGCCCGGACACCCAGACATAGCCGATGGCCCCGGTCAGGAACATCGTGATGCCGACGGGAATCCGCGCCGCCATGAAGAACATCATGACCCCGCCCATGATCAGACCGATTGTCGTGCTACTCATCGCGCTCTCCCAGCAATTCCCCATAGCCGGTGTGCAGCGCGGCGATGCCGAGCATGACGAAAGCCAGAACCACGGGAACGTAACCCCACCAGATCGGCAGGTTGAGCACCATGCTCGCCTCGCCGTATTCGCGCAATTCGCTCATCCCGTCCCCGATCCGCCAGGCCAGGAAAAAGGCGCTGAGCGCCAGCAGCAGGGCGCCAATCGCGTCGAGCAGCCGCTTCAGCGATGCCGGCGCCCAGAGCGTGAAGAAATCCACGAACACATGCCCTTTATGAAACTGGCAGTACGGCAGGCAAAGCGCGATGCCCACCGCCGACAGCACCTGCACCAACTCGAAGTCGCCGCCGATCCCGCGCCCGATGACCATACGCATCAGCACGCTGACCGCCGACAGCAGCATCTCGATGACGAACGCCGCACCGGCCATGATCGCCATCGCCTGACACAGCTTCTCGATCATCCGCCCCACCGCCCCCAGCTTGCGCGTCCGGGGCTCATCCATTACTTCAGCCATTTCACTCTCCGCTTCCTTCGCGACTGCGGGCCGGCGACATCTGTGCCGCCGGCCCCATCCACGGATTATTTTTTGCCGGCGTAGTGATCGACCAGGGCGTTGGCCTCGGCGAGCAGCTTGTTGCCATCGACGCCCTTGGCCGACACTTCCTTGACCCATTCGTCGTTGACCGTGCTGGCTGTCTTCTTCCACTTGGTGGTCTCTTCCGCCGGAATCTGGTAGATCACGTTGCCGTTCTTCAACGTCGCGGCGCGGCTGGCGGCGTCGGCACTCTTCAACTGGCCGCTGACCCAGGCCGAGGTCTCGCGGCCGCTGTTGGCGTCGATCACCTTTTTCAGATCGGCCGGCAGGCTGTCGTATTTCTTCTTGTTCATGACGAAAACCATGGTCGTCGTCGTCAGTGTGTGGTCGCCGCCGAACTCGGCGGAGAACTTGGTCAGCTCATGCACCTTCATCGCTGGCACCACTTCCCAGGGCAGCATGGTGGCCTCGATCACCCCCTTGGACAGCGCCTCGGACATCTGCGTCACCGGCATGCCGACCGGGCTGGCGCCGAGCGCCGACAAGAGGCGGGTGGTGAGACGGGAAGAGCTGCGAATCTTCATGTCCTTGAGGTCGGCCATGACCTTCGGTTGGGCAGCCCGCAGGTGCAGGGTATAAGGGCCAGGCACCCAGGTCGCCAGCGGGTGGAGGCCGGAAAATTCGCTTTTCAGGGTGTTCTTCTGCACGAAATCCCAGAGCGCGCGCGACGAGCCTTCCTGCTCGCGGGTCATGAACGGCAATTCGAAAACTTCCGTCACCGGGAAACGCCCCGGGGTGTATCCCGGCAGCGTCCACGCCGCATCGGCAACGCCATCGCGAACCTGCGACAGCAGTTGCGCCGGCGTCCCGCCCAGTTGCATCGCGGGATAGATCTGGCACTTGATGCGCCCGGCCGACTCGCTCGCCACCTTGTCGCACCACGGGGCGATGAACTTGGTATGACCGGGTGCCGTCGGCGGGACGAAGTGGGCAACCTTGAGGACAACTTCCTGGGCCAGAACGGCCCCGGGAATCAGCGCTGACAGGGCGGCAAGCGCCAGCAGATGTTTGGCTTTCATGTTTTGTCTCCGTAAATCAGTGTTATCGAGTCGCTAAAAACACACCGCTAGAATGCCCATTAGCGGTTCGGATTGTCGTCAACGCCTCCCGCCCCCGCCTAGGGAGGCGCCGCCATATCAGGTATTGAATATTGCGATATTTGTTTATCAATCCATGAATAGCAGCAGCGCCTAGCCAAATGCGGAATAGCACCTAGTCGGTTTGGGGCATAGTGCAAAGCACCGGCAACGGCTAAAGTTGGCGCGGACCTCTTTCCGGAAATCTTCGTGAGCGAACGCCTGCTGATCCTCCTGATCGCCGGCTGCCTGATGCTGCAGCCGCTATCGACCGACCTCTATCTGGCGTCGCTGCCGCGGCTCGCCGAAGCCTTCACGGCACCGAAGATCCTGGTCCAGCAGACGCTGGTCTTCTTTTCGGTGGGCTTCGGCCTCGCCCAGTTGCTCGGCGGCCCCCTGTCCGACCGCTTCGGTCGGCGTCGCGTCATGCTCGGCGGACTGAGCCTCTATCTGCTCGCCAGCCTGGCCTGCGCCCTGGCGCCGAACATCTACCTGCTGATCGGTGCCCGCTTCGCCCAGGCCTGCGGCTGCTGCGCCGCGATCGTTGCCGCGCGCGCCCTGATCCGCGACCTCTACCCGCCCGCCATCGGCGCCAGCAAGCTGGCCCAGGCATCGAGCTACATGGCCTTCGCCGTCGTCTCCGGGCCAGTGATCGGCGCCCAGTTACAGGTCCATTTCGGCTGGCAGGCGGCCTTCGTCTTCCTCAGCTGCGCCACCCCCCTGCTCCTGGCGCTGGCCTGGCGCTGGCAGGAAGCCCCGCTGCCCCGCGCCAGCGGGCAGGCCGCAGGCTATCGCAGCCTGCTCGCCCACCCGGTCTTCCGCAGCTATGCGCTGGCCGGCACCCTGAGTTACAGCAACATCTTCGTCTTCATCTCCGGCTCGGCCTTCGTGCTGATCGAGCTGCTCGGCGTATCGACCGCCAGTTATGGCTACTGCTTCGCCAGCGGCTGCGCCGGCTATCTCGGCGGCGCCTTCCTCTGCCGACGCCTGCTCGTCGCGCTGGGCACGGAGAAAACCCTGCTGACCGGCGGCACGGTGATGGCCCTGGCCGGACTCAGCTTCGCCGCCTGCGCGCTGCTCGGGGTGATGAACTGGGGGTTGCTGGTCACCTTTCAATGCCTGGCAATGTTCTCGCACGGCATCATCTTCCCTTGCGCCCAGATCGGCTCGCTGGCGCCCTTTCCCGGCTCGGCGGGACGCGCGGCCGGACTGTTCGGCGCAATCAGCATGATCGGCGCGCTGAGCGTCAGCAATCTGGTCGGCCTGCTGCTGCACGACAGCGTGCTGCCGCTCGCGCTACTGGCCGCCGGCAGCGGGCTGCTGCAATGGACACTGCTGCGCCGCAGCCAGCACAAGCAGACGCTGAGCCTCGGCCAATAGGCATTCCCGAAGGAACAAAAACGAAAAGGCCCCGGAAAACCGGGGCCTTTTCGTTGAAGCTTTGGTGGTGATGG
Organism: Azonexus sp.; assembly: GCF_041909095.1. Lineage (GTDB taxonomy): Bacteria > Pseudomonadota > Gammaproteobacteria > Burkholderiales > Rhodocyclaceae > Azonexus. The sequence goes on from NZ_JAYREB010000001.1 coordinate 241,065, forward strand.
GCAGAATCGAACTGCCGACCTGTGGGTTATGAATCCACCGCTCTAACCGTCTGAGCTACATCACCACGCTTGGAGGGCGCGAATTATAGTTGGCGGCCGGCGGCGCGGTCAACCGCGTTATAATGCGCAACTTTTTCGCGCCTCGCTTGCCTAAGCGGCGCCTCTGATTTTAAAAAGATTTTCCCCATGCCCAAGAAACTATTCATCCGCACTTTCGGGTGCCAGATGAACGAGTACGATTCGGACAAGATGGCCGATGTGCTCAACGCCGCCGAAGGTATCGTCAAGACCGACAACCCCGAGGAAGCCGACATCATCCTGTTCAATACCTGCTCGGTGCGCGAAAAGGCGCAGGAGAAGGTGTTCCACGACCTCGGCCGGGTCCGCCACCTGAAGCAGAAGAATCCCGATCTGGTGATCGGCGTCGGCGGTTGCGTTGCCAGCCAGGAGGGCGACGCCATCGTTGCCCGCGCGCCCTACGTCGATGTCGTGTTCGGACCGCAGACATTGCACCGGCTGCCGCAACTGATTGCCGAACGCAAGGCCAAGGGCAAGGCGGCGGTCGACGTCTCCTTCCCCGAAATCGAGAAGTTTGACGCCATGCCGCCGGCCGAGGTCAAGGGCGCCAGCGCCTTCGTCTCGATCATGGAAGGCTGCTCCAAGTTCTGCACCTTCTGCATCGTCCCTTACACCCGCGGCGGCGAAGTATCGCGGCCGTTCACCGACATCCTCACCGAAGTCGCCGACCTTGCCGCCCATGGCGTCGGGGAAGTCACCCTGCTCGGCCAGAACGTCAATGCCTACCGCGGCGACATGGAAGGCACGGATGAAAAGGCCGACCTCGCGCTGCTCATCGAGTACATCGCCGAGGTGCCGGGGATCGAGCGCATCCGCTACACCACCTCGCACCCGCGCGAGATGAGCCAGCGCCTGATCGACACCTACCTGAAGGTGCCCAAGCTGGTCTCGCACCTGCACCTGCCGGTGCAATCCGGTTCCGACCGCGTGCTGGCGGCGATGAAGCGCGGCTACACGGCGCTCGAATACAAGTCGGCGGTCAGGAAGCTGCGTGCCGCGCGCCCCGACATCTCGCTGTCGTCCGACTTCATCGTCGGCTTCCCGGGCGAGACCGACGAGGATTTCGAGAAGACGATGAAGCTGATCGACGAGGTCGCCTTCGACGCCTCCTTCTCCTTCATCTACAGCCCGCGCCCGGGCACGCCGGCGCTGGAACTCGAAGACAGCACGCCGGCCGAGGTCAAGTCGGCGCGCCTGGCCCGCCTGCAGAAGCGGATCGACGAACTGGCGCAGGCGGTCAGCCAGGCGATGGTCGGCAGCGTCCAGCGGGTGCTGGTCGAAGGCCCGTCGAAGAAGGACCCGAACGAGCTGGCCGGGCGCACTGACAACAACCGGATCGTCAATTTCCGGGGCAGCCCGCGATTGGTCAATCAATTCGTCGATGTTAGGATTTTGCAGTCGTTGTCACACAGCCTGCGGGGCGAAATCATCATCAAGGAAGACTGATCCGGGGGGATACCAATGCAGATGATCATTCAAAGTACTACCGTCAAGGCCGCACCGGCCTTTGTCATCGCCGCCCTGCTGGCGGCCCCGGTCGGCGCCCAGCCGTCCGGCTACAAGCTGGGCGGCGGCGACGTGCCGGTCAGCGGCTCGGCCAGCACCGAAGGCGCCAGCGGCGAAGCGATGCAGCTCGAGAAGTGCAGCGCGCCGATCGGCGCGCTGGCCGTCGCCGAACCACAGGAATACGTCGGCAAGGCACTCAACGAGGTCGGCCTGGCCTCGCCGACCGGGCTGATCCGGCTGATGATCCAGCAGTCGAACTGCTTCGTCGTCGTCGAACGCGGCGTCGCCATGCAGAACCTGATGCAGGAGCGCCAACTGGCGCAGAGCGGCATGTTGCAGGGCGGCAACAACATGGGCGGCGGCCAGATGCTGACTGCCGACTACGTGCTGACGCCTGACGTCGTCTTCTCGCAAAGCGACGCCGGCGGCGTCGGCGGCGCGCTGGGCGGCATCGGCGGCGTCTTCGGCGTGGGCGGCATGATCGCCGGCGCCATCGTCGGCGGCGTCAAGTTCAAGCAGGCGCAAACCTCGATGCTGGTCGCCGACGCCCGCTCCGGCGTGCAGATCACCGCCGCCTCGGGCAGCGCCGAGAAGTCCGATTTCGGCCTCGGCTTCCTCGGTGCCGGCGCCGGCGGTTTCGGCGCCCTTGGCGGCTACGCCAACACGGCGCAGGGCAAGGTCGTCGCCACCTCCTTCCTCGACAACTACAACAAGATCGTCATCGCCATGCGCGACAACCCGGCGCTCAAGCGCACGGCGACGACCACCGCGCAGCAGGCCGGCAACGTCCGCCAGGCCGGCGCCGTCTTTGCCGCTGGCGACGTCCTGCTGCCGAAGATCGGCGGCATCAAGCTCTACGCCGCCCCGAACGGCCAGGGCAAGCCACTGAAAACGCTGGCCAAGACCGACGAAATGGTCGCCCTGGGCGAGGAACAGGACAAGTTCGTCAAGGTGCAGGGCGCCAACTTCGAGGGCTGGATCGACAAGACCATGCTGCGCAAACAGTGAATACCCGGCGCCCGCGCCCCGCTCGGCCGGTCGAGATTGCCCTCGCACCGGTCGACAACGCCCAGCTCGCCAACCTGTGCGGGCCGCTCGACGAAAACATCCGGCAGATCGAGACCGGCTTCGACGTCGTCATCCGGCGCCGCAACGAGCGTTTTTCGATCACCGGCGACCAGGCCCAGCTTACCGCCGACGCCTTGCGCCACTTCTACGCGCTGGCCCGCGAGCCGCTATCGGTCGACGAGATCCAGCTCGGCCTGATCGAACTGACCAACGCCCCGGTGCGCCGCGTCGGCGCTGTCGCCGATGCTGGCGACGGCCCGCAACTGGTCACCCGCAAGGCCGAACTGCACGGCCGCACGCCGCGCCAGGTGGCCTACCTGAAGGCGATCCAGGAACACGACATCACCTTCGGCATCGGCCCCGCCGGCACCGGCAAGACCTATCTTGCGGTCGCCTCCGCCGTCGACGCCTTCGAGCGTGACCTGGTGCAGCGCATCATCCTGACCCGGCCGGCGGTCGAGGCCGGCGAACGGCTCGGCTTCCTGCCCGGCGACCTGACGCAGAAGATCGACCCCTACCTGCGGCCGCTCTACGACGCGCTCTACGATCTGATGGGGCACGACCGCGTCGCCAAGCTTTACGAGAAACACGCCATCGAGATCGCCCCGCTCGCCTTCATGCGCGGGCGTACGCTCAACCACGCCTTCATCATCCTCGACGAAGCGCAGAACACGACGCCGGAGCAGATGAAGATGTTCCTGACCCGCATCGGCATCGGCGCCAAGGCCGTGGTTACCGGCGACGTCACCCAGATCGACCTGCCGCGCGGTCACAAGAGCGGCCTCAAGGAAGCCGTCGACGTGCTGCATGACGTGCGCGGCATCGCCTTCACCGAATTCAGAAAGGAAGACGTCGTGCGCCACCCGCTGGTCGCCCGCATCGTCGAAGCCTATGAAAACCGCCAGCAAACGACTTAACCTCTCCGTGCAATATGCCTGTAACCGCGATGGCCTACCCTTGCGAGCGGATTTCGTGCGCTGGGCAAGGGCGGCGCTGGACGGCGGCGGCGAGGTGACGATCCGCCTGGTCGAACCCGACGAGGGACAGGCCTTGAACGCCGAGTACCGCGGCAAGGATTACGCGACCAATGTCCTGTCCTTTCCCTACGAGACGGAACCCGTGGTCATGGGCGACCTCGTCATCTGTCCCGCCGTCGTCGCCCGCGAGGCCGCCGAGCAGGGCAAGCCGTTGGCGGCGCATTACGCCCACCTGACGGTGCATGGTATGCTGCACCTTCAGGGTCGGGACCATGAAGATGACATGGAAGCCCGCGCCATGGAAGACGAAGAGAGGAAAATTCTAGCCGCGCTGGGTTATGCCGACCCCTATGCGGATTGACATCATGGATAGTGACAGTAAACCCGGTTTCATCGAACGCCTGACTTCCCTGCTGCTACGCGAACCTGAAGACCGCACGCAGCTCATGCAGACCCTCCACGCCGCCTACGAGCGCAACCTGATGGACGCCGACGCGCTGACCATCATCGAAGGCGCGCTCGCCGCCTCGGAAACCCGCGTCGCCGACGTGATGGTGCCGCGGGCCCAGATGGACGTCATCAACATCGACGACCCCCTGCGCGAAACCCTGCCCGAAATCATCGAAGCCGCCCACTCGCGCTTCCCGGTCATCGACGGCGACCGTGACAACATCCTCGGCATCCTGCTCGCCAAGGACCTGCTGCGCCTGCACACCGAGCAGAATTTCGAACTGCGCGACTGGCTGCGACCGGCCGTCTTCATTCCCGAATCCAAGCGCCTCAACGTGCTGCTGCGCGAATTCCGCGTCTCGCGCAACCACATGGCGATCGTCGTCAACGAATACGGCGGCGTTGCCGGCCTGGTCACCATCGAGGATGTGCTCGAACAGATCGTCGGCGACATCGAGGACGAATACGACTTCGACGAGGCGCACGACAACGTCCGCCTCGACTCCACCGGCCGCTACCGGGTCAAGGCAGGCACCGAGATCGAGGATTTCAACGCCGCCTTCTCGACCGATTTCTCCGATCAGGAGTTCGACACCATCGGTGGCCTCGTCCTGCGCCACCTCGGACGCGTGCCCAAGCGCAACGAGACGCTGGAGATCGACGGCGTCCGCTTCCAGGTGCTGCGCGCCGACAGCCGCCGCCTGTACACCCTGCTCGTCGACCTGCCGAAACCCGGCCCCGTCACCGCCCATGCCGCTGACTGAGGCGGCCCGCCGCCACCTGGCGGCGCTGCTGGCGGGCGCCAGCGGCGTCCTCTGCTTTGCCCCGTTCGGCCTGTTCTGGCTGGCGCCGCTGCCCTGGCTGGCCTTCTTCCTGCTGCTGCGCCGCGCCGCCGGTCCGCGCCAGGCGGCGCTGAGCGGTTTCCTGTTCGGCCTCGGCTTCTTCCTCGCCGGCATCTCCTGGGTCTACGTCAGCCTTTCGGTCTTCGGCGGCATGCCCTGGTGGCTGGCCGGCCCGGCGACGCTCATCTTCTGCGCCGCGCTCGCCCTCTACCCGGCCGCCGCCGGCTGGGCCTTCCGGCGCTGGCAGCCGGCCGCCTTCTGGCGCCAGGTGCTGTGGTTCGCCGTTCTCGTCGCCACTGCCGACTGGCTGCGTGGCTGGCTGTTCACCGGCTTTCCCTGGCTGGCGCTCGGTTACAGCCAGGCCCCACCCAGTCCGCTGGCCGGCTTCGCGCCGCTGCTCGGCGTCCATGGCCTGACGCTAATCGTCGCCCTGATCGCCGCCAGCCTCGCCCGCTGGCGCAGCGGCCTCCTGCTGCTGGCAGCGTTTGCCGCCGTCGGCTTCGGCCTGCGTCAGGTGGCGTGGACGACGCCGGTCGGCGCACCGGTCAGCGTCGCGCTGATCCAGGGCAACATCCCGCAGGACATGAAGTTCAGACCGGAATCCTTTTTCCGCACACTGAACCTGTACCGTGACCTGATTGCCGCCCATCCGGCGCAACTGATCCTGCTCCCGGAAACCGCGCTGCCGACCTTCGTCGACCGCCTGCCGGCTGAATACGTGGACGAACTGAAGACGCTGGCGGCCCGCGGCGGTGGTGACCTGATCGTCGGCACCCTGAGCGGCGACCCCGAAGGCGCCTACTACAACAGCGCCGTCAGCCTCGGCAGCTCAGCGCTGCAGGTTTACAGCAAGCAGCACCTGGTGCCCTTCGGCGAATTCATCCCACCCGGCTTCGCCTGGTTCATGGCCCAGGCCAACATCCCGATGTCGTCGTTCAGCGCCGGCCCGGCGCGCCAGGCGCCGCTCGCCGTCGCTGGCAGCGCGGTGGCGATCAACATCTGCTACGAGGACGTTTTCGGCGAGGAGATCATCGGCGCCCTGCCCGCTGCCGGCATTCTCGCCAACCTGTCGAATACCGCCTGGTTCGGCCGCTCGCTGGCGCAGCCGCAGCACCTGCAGATCGCCCGCCTGCGCGCTGTCGAAACCGGCCGCCCGATGCTGCGCGCGACCAACACCGGGATGACCGCGATCATCGCCGCCGACGGCAGCCTGAGCGGCGTACTGGAGCCCTTCACCAGCGCCGTTCTCGCAGGCGAAGTGCGGGCGCATCAAGGCGCCACGCCTTACAGCCGCTGGGGCAACCTGGGCGCCCTCGTCCTCATCGTCCTGCTCGGGCTCATCGCCCGCCCGCGCCGGCGCGGCTGAAGACTCAGCGGGCGCCGGCGTCGCCGCGCGCCATCCTGACGACGTCGGACTTCAGCAGGCTGCGCACGAATTCGCCGCGCTCGCCGGTCCGCTCCTTGCCGTCGTGGTAGAGCAGTTCGACGGCGAAGGCGCCGTTGCCGGTGGCTTCGGCGGCGACATTGTCGGGACTGATGGTGACCCGTCCGAGCTGGCGCTGGGTCGGCCAGCGCACCTCGCCGTAGGCGTGATAGACCAGTTCCGAACAGACGATGCGATCGGTCGATTCGACGTCAAAGTTGAAGTCGTAAGCCTTGCCGACCTGGCGCAGGGTCTGCAGCACGGCCTCGGCGCGCGCCGCGTCGGCCATCTGGCGCGGGCGCAGGACGGCGAGATCGTCGATATTGAGGAAGTGCTGCAGGGTGTTCATCTTGACCCCGGAACGCAGCGCCTCGACGACGCCGCGACCGGCCCGGATGCTGGCCTGGTGCGGGCGTACCACCGGATGCTCCCAGATGCCGAGGCGGCGCAGTTCCGCCTCGCTGCCGACCCAGACCGCGACATGCCCGTAATGGCCGGGAATGAAGGCGTCGGTGAGGCGGAAGGGGGTCTTCTCAAGCAGCACGTCGCCCGCCTGCACCGTGCCCGCCAGTTTCTCGAGCACCGGCGCCTGGCCATCGAGCTTGCCGCGCCGGGTCTCGACCAGGCCGGCGGCGTTGCCGAACAGCAGGCTGGAGAGATTGACACCTTCCTTCTTCAGGCGGTTCAGCGTATCGATCGAGAAGGCGCTGAAGAAATTGAGCATGCTGCCGACGTAACCGAGCGGCTGCACCTGGCGCACCATCTGGTAGGACGGGCTCTGCTCGATCAGCGCCGCCAGGTAGCGCTCGCCGTCAATCGGCGAACTGGCGAGCTGGCGCCCGTGCGCCTCGTACCACTCGAGGGCGCGCCGGGTGCGGGCGCGGTTGACCGCCGAATTGAAGGACAGCGAGATGCGATTCAAGGCCCCGCTCGGAATCGCGAAACCGCTGTCGCGGCTGTTCAGATGCTGGCGCAGGAAGGGGTTGGCGCGGTAGAGGCCGACCGCCGACAGATAATTGTCGTAGAGCAGCAAGGCCGCCGACAGCGACATCGCCACCCCGGCCGCCAGCACCCGCGCCCGCGCCGGATCGGCGGGAATCGGCTGATCGAGCCAGCATTCGCGCTCGGTGGCCACCGCCAGCAGGCGCCGCCGCTGGTCGAGCAGGGTCGCCGCGCCCTCGTTGAGGCGCCGCAGGTCCGCGCCGGACAGCGCCTCGCCGCGCGCGTCGCGGGCTTTCAGCACCTCCAGGTAATCGATCGCGCGCGCCCGCAAACTCAGCACTTCCTCGGTCAGCGCCTGGTACTCGGCGATTCGGGTCGCCATCTCGAACGGCGCATCGAGGGCCAGCGGCGCGCCACATTGCGGCAAGGGCGTCACACCGATGCCAATAGCATCCTCGGCCTGCGCCGGCACCCCGGCCAGGACGCCGCAACAAAGCAGCGCAGCCACAGCAAGCGATACGGATTTCATCATCACCCCCGGAAAGAGGGCTCAGATATTACATTGAAATACCCCCAGCCGACAGCCCGGACCAAGGCTCAGGCCCGCTGCTGCGTTCCCTGGCGGATCGCCGCCTCGAGCCGGCGTCGCTCGGCGAGCACCTTGTTCGCGTAACGCTGCGCCGGATCCTCGATCGCCCCGCCGAACTGCTGCAGGCCAGGAATCAGGCCGCCGTTACGGGCGATCGACTCGCGCAGGACGCGGGTACCGACCTGGACGTTGGTCACCGGGTCGAAGAAAGGCAGCTCGCCGGCGTCCTGCGGCAGCTTGTCGCTGTGGAAACGCGGCATCACCTGCATCAGGCCCTGGGCGCCGACGACGCTCTGCGAAAACGGGTTGAAGCCCGACTCGACGCCGATCACCGCCACCACCAGCAAGGGGTCGAGCCCCTGCTCGCGGGCGCTGCCCTGGGCAGCGAGGAAAATCGGCAACAAGGCTTCGTGCGACACCCGATAGCGCCGCGCCACGTAATCGAGCGCCTTCTGCATTGACGGCACCAGGCGACCGTCGTCAACCAGCGCCACCGGTTGCGTAACAGCCGATACAGCAGGCTCGCTGGCACTGACTCCAGCCGGGAACATCGCCTGCAGACCGAGCAGGAAACCGGCCTGCCCCTGGAAGGAACCGGCCAGACCGAGCACGAAAACCAGCCCGGCCAACATCAGAAACTTGCGGACGACGTGCGAGACGGCCGCGACTACCCGCTGCACTGCGGGGGAAAGGAACTGCGAAGCGAACATGCGCCCTCCTTCACTGTGCCGCCGACAGAAAACATCGGCGAACGGTTACGGGGGGTACGACACCGGGCCATTCCTCCGTGGGAGGAAGCAAGGTTTCCACCAGGCCGAGTCTGGCCGTAGGGCGGGGAAACCCCGGTGTTGCACCGCAACAATCAGCGCGCATTCTATTGATTTATTTGAACAAGTCAACAAAGCGCCGGCAGCGAAGCCGAACCGGCTGTTGTCCCGGCGCAACACTTAAGACAAGGTCATCCCGCCCTGGCCTCCCCTTTCCGGCGGCAAAGCCCGCCCAGGCAGGCAACCGGCCGGCAAGCTGCCGGGGCTGGCAAAAGCCTGTAAAATCGCCGCTTTCCGTCTTACCGAGTGCGTCCGATGACGACCAGCAACATATCCGCGAAGAAGCCGACCTTCCAGGAAATCATCCTGCGTCTGCAGCAATACTGGAGCGCCCAGGGCTGCGCCCTGCTCCAGCCCTACGACATGGAAGTCGGCGCCGGCACCAGCCACACCGCCACCTTCCTGCGTGCGATCGGCCCGGAGCCGTGGAAGGCCGCTTACGTGCAGCCCTCGCGCCGCCCCAAGGACGGCCGCTACGGCGAGAACCCGAACCGCATGCAGCACTACTACCAGTATCAGGTGGTGCTGAAGCCGGCGCCGGACAACATCCTTGAGCTTTACCTCGGTTCGCTCGAAGCGCTCGGCTTCGACCTGAAGAAAAACGACGTGCGTTTCGTCGAGGACGACTGGGAAAACCCGACGCTGGGCGCCTGGGGCCTGGGTTGGGAAGTCTGGATGAACGGCATGGAAGTGACGCAATTCACCTACTTCCAGCAGGTCGGCGGCATCGACTGCAAGCCGATCACCGGCGAAATCACCTACGGCATCGAGCGCCTGGCGATGTACCTGCAGGGCGTCGAGAACGTCTATGACCTGACCTGGACCGATGGCCTGAGCTACGGCGACGTCTATCACCAGAACGAAGTCGAGCAATCGACCTACAACTTCGAGCACTCCGACGTCGATTTCCTGTTCCACGCCTTCGCCGCCCACGAGAAGCAGGCGCAGCACCTGATGGGCGCGCAACTGGCGTTGCCGGCCTACGAACAGGTGCTCAAGGCCGCCCACACCTTCAACCTGCTCGACGCGCGCGGCGCCATCTCGGTCACCGAACGCGCCGCCTACATCGGCCGCATCCGCAACCTCGCCCGCGCCGTCGCCCAGGCCTACCTCGAATCGCGCGCCCGCCTCGGCTTCCCGATGGCCCCGCGCGACTGGGCCAACGAAGTGCTGGCCAAGCTCGAAGAACAGAACGCCAAGAAAGCCGCCTGAGATGACTGCCAAGAACCTCCTCGTTGAACTGTTCGTTGAAGAACTGCCGCCCAAGGCGCTGAAGAAACTCGGCGAAAGCTTTGCCGCCGCGCTCGCCGCTTCGCTGAAGAAGGACGGGCTGGCCGCCGATGGCGCCACCGTCACCGCCTACGCCTCGCCGCGCCGTCTGGCCGCGCATGTCACCGACGTGGCCGCTGTCGCCGCCGACAAGCCGGTGGTGCAGAAGCTGATGCCGGTTGCGGTCGGCCTCGACGCCAGCGGTAACGCCACGCCCGCCCTGCTCAAGAAACTTGCCGCGCTGGGCGCCGACGAATCTGCCGTTGCCTGCCTGCGCCGCGAAAACGACGGCAAGGCCGACATCCTTTTCTACGACAGCCTGGCCAAGGGCGCGACGCTCGCCGACGGCCTGCAGAAGGCCATCGAAGCCGCGCTCGCCGCGCTGCCGATCCCCAAGGTGATGAGCTACCAACTGGCCGACGGCTGGAGCAGCGTCAATTTCGTGCGCCCGGCGCATGCGCTGGTCGCCCTGCACGGCGGCGACGTGGTGCCGGTTTCCGTGCTCGGCCTGCAATCCGGCAAGGCCACCAAGGGCCACCGCTTCGAAGCGGCCGTCGATCCGGTGGTGATCGCGGATGCCGACAGCTATGCCGAAACGCTCAAGCGCGATGGCGCCGTGATCGCCTCCTTCGCCGAGCGCCGCGCCGAGATCGCCCGCCAGCTCGCTGCCGCTGCGGCGCAAGCGGGTGGCAAGCCGATCGACGACGACGCCCTGCTCGACGAAGTCACCGCGCTGGTTGAGCGCCCGAACGTGCTGGTCGGCCAGTTCGAGGAAGAATTCCTCGCCGTGCCGCAGGAATGCCTGATCCTGACCATGAAGGCCAACCAGAAGTACTTCCCGCTGCTCGACGCGGCAGGCAAGCTGACCAACAAGTTCCTCGTCGTCAGCAACATCTCGCCGCAAGACGCCAGCGCGGTGATCGGCGGCAACGAGCGCGTGGTGCGCCCGCGCCTGGCCGACGCCAAGTTCTTCTTCGATCAAGACCGCAAGAAGTCGCTGGAAAGCCGCGTCATCGGCTTGTCCAAGGTCGTCTATCACAACAAGCTGGGCACCCAGGGCGAGCGCGTCCAGCGCGTCGCGGCGATTGCCCGCGCCATCGCCGAACATCTCGGCGGCGGCGAACTGGTGCAGCACGCCGAACAGGCAGCGCTGCTCGCCAAGGCCGACCTGCTCACCGACATGGTCGGCGAGTTCCCGGAGCTGCAGGGCATCATGGGCCGCTACTACGCCCAGCACGACGGGCTGAATGCCGACGTGGCGGATGCCATCGAAGACCACTACAAGCCGCGCTTCGCCGGCGACAGCCTGCCGCGCGGCAAGGTCGGCACGGTCGTCGCGCTGGCCGACAAGCTGGAAACCCTGGTCGGCATGTTCGGCATCGGCCAGATCCCGACCGGCGACCGCGACCCGTTCGCGCTACGCCGCCACGCGCTGGGCGTCATCCGCATGCTCGCCGAGGGCGACCTCAACCTCGCGGTCGACAGCCTGCTCAACGGTGTTTTCGCGCAATTCAACGGCATCGAGGGCTTCGCCCCGAACCCGCAGGCGCTCGCCGACTTCATCTACGACCGCCTCGCCGGCAGCCTGCGCGAGCAGGGCTACACGGCGCAGGAAGTCGATGCCGTGGTCAGCCAGCGGCCGCAGCGCCTGGGCGACATCGTCAAGCGCCTGGCCGCCGTGCGCGCCTTCTCGGCGCTGCCCGAAGCTGCCGCGCTGGCTGCCGCCAACAAGCGGGTCGGCAACATCCTGAAGAAGGCCGACGGCGTCGTCGAAGCCCGCGTCGATGCGACGCTGCTGCGCGAAGCCGCCGAAAGCGCGCTGCACGCGGCGCTGGTCGACGTCGTGCCGCAGGCTGACGCCGCCTTCCTCACCGGCGACTACAGCGAATCGCTGCTTGCCCTGGCGGCGCTGCGCGCACCGGTCGATGCCTTCTTCGACGGCGTCATGGTCAATGCCGACGATCCGGCGCTCAAGGCCAACCGGCTCGGTCTGCTCGCCATGCTGCACGCGGCGATGAACCGCGTCGCCGACCTCTCCCGGCTCTCGGCGTAAACGACCATGCCCGGCAAGCTGATCATTCTCGACCGCGACGGCGTGATCAATTTCGATTCCGCCCAGTTCATCAAGAGCCCGGAGGAGTGGAAGCCGATCCCGGGCAGCCTGGAAGCCATCGCCCGTTTGAAGCAGAACGGCTACCGCGTGGTCGTCGCCACCAATCAGTCGGGCATCGGCCGCGGCCTGTTCGACATGGATACGCTCAACCGCATCCACAAGAAGATGCACCGGGCGACCTGCGAAGTTGGCGGGCGCATCGACGCCATCTTCTACTGCCCGCACACCGCCGATTCGAAGTGCGACTGCCGCAAGCCGAAACCCGGCATGTTCCGGCGCATCGCCGAAACCCTCAACACTGACCTCAGCGGCGTTGCAGCCATCGGCGATTCGCTGCGCGACCTGCAGGCCGGCGCCGCCGCCGGCTGCCAGCCGATCCTGGTCCTCACCGGCAAGGGCGAAAAAACCCGCGACGAAGGCAACCTGCCGGAAGGCACGCTGATCTTCGCCACCCTGGCCGCCGCCGTCGATCATCTGCTGGCTCCCGCCGCCAAGGAAAAGAAATGAGTGCAGTCCGTTCCACCCTGTTCATGGCCTACGCCATCGTCTGGTCGGTGCTCAGCGCGCCGCTGGTGGTGATCGCCGGGCCGCTGCTCGGCGGTATCTGGGCCTACCGCTTCGGCCGCGTCTGGCGTCTCGGCACGCAATGGGGCGTCGAGAACCTGCTCGGTATCCGGCCGCGCATCATCGGCCGCGAGAACATGCCGGCCGAACCTTGCGTCATCATGTCCAAGCACCAGTCGGCGTGGGAGACGATGACCCTGCAGGACTGCGTGCCCGACGGCGCCTACTGCGTCTTCGTCCTGAAGAAGGAATTGCTCAAGCTGCCTTTCGTCGGCTGGGGGCTGGCGGCGATGAAGATGATCTCGATCGACCGCGCCGCCGGCAAGAACGCCCTCGACCAGGTCGTCACGCAAGGCCGCGAGCGCCTCAAGCAGGGCTTCTACGTCATCATCTTCCCCGAAGGCACGCGCGTGCCGCCGGGCGAAAAGCGCCGCTACAAACCGGGCGGCGCCTACCTGGCGACGCACGTCGGCTGCCAGGTGGTGCCGGTTGCCCACGACGCCGGCGAACTGTGGCCGCGCCAGGCCTTCCTCAAGCGCTCCGGCACCGCGACCATCAGCATCGGCCCGGCCTTCGACGCCAGCGGCATGAGCGATGCGGAAGTCAATCAGCGCGTCGAGGACTGGATCGAAGCCGAGATGCGCCGCCTCTCGCCGCACCGTTACCCGGATGCCGGCAAAGCCGACTGAAACGCCCCGGCGCATCGTCGTCGCCGGCCAGACGCTCGAGTACACGCTGCGCCGCAGCGCCCGGCGCAGCATCGGCCTGCGCATCGACCAGCGCGGCCTGCGCGTCGGCGCCCCGCAAGGCGCCGCGCTGCGTGACATCGAGGCGCTGATCCGCCAGCACGGCGACTGGGTGCTCGACAAGCTCGCCGCCTGGCGCGAACGCCCGGCCGCCACCCGCTTCGCCGTCGTCGATGGCGCCGTGCTCGACCTCCTGGGCAGCCCGACCGTTCTCCGCCTGGTGCCGGCAACGCGCGCCGGCGCCCGCTTCGCCGCTGGCGAAATCCACCTCGCCGTACCGGCCACCACCGACCCCGCCCGGGTACTCGAAGGCGCGCTACGCGAACAGGCGCGCGCGCTGTTCGCCAAACGCCTCGCCCACTTCGCGCCGCAGCTCGGCGTCGCCGCGCCGCCGCTACGCCTGTCGTCGGCGCGCACGCGCTGGGGCAGTTGCAGCGCGCGCGGCAACATCGCGCTCAACTGGCGGCTGATCCTGATGCCGCCGGCGATCGTCGATTACGTCGTCTGCCACGAACTGGCGCACCTCAAGGAAATGAACCACAGCTCGCGTTTCTGGTCTGTCGTCGAACGACTCTGCCCGGACTGGAAGGCGCGGCGCCTCGAACTGCGCCACCTTGGCCGGCAACTGCCGCAATTCTGAAAGGACACCCCATGCGCATCCTGCACACTATGCTTCGCGTCGTCGATCTCGACCGTTCCATCGCCTTCTACACCGAGATTCTCGGCATGCGACTGCTGCGCCGCAAGGACTACCCGGAAGGCCGCTTCACGCTGGCCTTCGTCGGCTACGGCAGCGAGGACAGCGAAGCCGTGCTCGAACTGACGCACAACTGGGACACCGCCAGCTACGAGCTGGGCAACGCCTACGGCCACATCGCGCTCGCCGTTCCCGACGCGGCCGCCGCCTGCGCCGCGATCAAGGCGCGCGGCGGCAAGGTGGTGCGCGAAGCCGGGCCGATGAAGCACGGCAGCACGATCATCGCCTTCGTCGAGGACCCCGACGGCTACAAGGTCGAGTTGATCGAGCGCCAGTAGCGCGCTCAGCCGGCCAAGGCCTCGCTCACAGCCCGCTCGAAACTGACGACGACGTCCGGCCAGCCGCGCGACAGCATCGCCGAACGCGCTTGTACACCCATCCGGCGCAGGCGTTCGCCGTCTTCCAGCGCCCACAGCGCCGCTTCGACGAAGGCTTTTTCGTCGCCGGGCGCCACCACGCGGCCGTTGTCAGCATCGACCACCAGTTCGGCCGCCGCCGCGCTGCGGTAGGCGACCACCGGCACGCCGCTGGCCATCGCCTCCGCCACCACGTTGCCGTAGGTCTCGCTGAGACTGGGAAAGAGAAAGAGGTCGGCGCTCGCGAAATGCGCCGCCAGGTCCTCGCCGATCCGCATGCCGGCGAAGTACTGATCCGGGTGATCTTGCTCCAGCTTGCGCGCCGACGGCCCGTCGCCGACCCACACCAGGCGCGCCGCCGGATGCCAGACCTGGAGCGCGGCAAAGCATTTCTCGACCAGCGCCAGGTTCTTTTCCGGCGCCAGCCGGCCAACGTAGAGACAGACCGGCCCGTCGCCGTCCGCGCCCCAGCGCCTGCGCAGTTCGGCGCTGCGCCGGGCGGGGTCGAAGAGCACGGTATCGACGCCGCGGCCGACGACGCGCACGCCCGGCACGCCCTCGCCGGCCAGTTCGGCGGCGAGCGCCGCGGTCGGCACCAGCGTCGCCCGCGTCCGTCGGTGCAGGATGCGCAGATAGGCGGCGACTGCCGGGCGCAGCCAGCCGATGCCGTAATGCACGCTGTAGCGGTCGAAATTGGTGTGGAAGCCGGAAGTCACCGGAATTCCCAGGCGACGCGCGGCGGCCACCGCCGACCAGCCGAACGGCCCCTCGGTGACGACGTGCACCAGGTCCGGCCGCCGTTGCCGCCAGCGCCGGCGCAGGGCACCACCGGCCGGCAGGCCGAACTGCAGGCCGGGATAGCCGGGCAGCGCGACGCCGGCGAACGGCACCTCGTGCTCGCCTCCGGCATCCGCCGCGCCCTGGCGCGGCCGCAGCACCTCGACCCGGTGGCCGCGCTGGCGCAGGCCGTCGACCAGGCGGCCGACGGTCATCGCCACGCCATTGACCTCGGGCGGATAGGTTTCGGTGACGAAGGCAATCTCCAGTTTCATAACTTCTCCAGCAAGACGCCGCCCCAGACCACGACGACCAGGCACAGCGAAACGAGCACGGCGGCGCTGCCGATATCCTTGGCGCGCTTGGCCAAACGGTGGTTCTCCAGACCGACGCGGTCGACCACCGCCTCGATCGCCGAGTTGAGCAGTTCGACGACCAGCACCAGCAACAGGCTGGCGATCAGCAGCGCGCTCGCCAGCCAGCCGACCGGCAGCCACAAGGCGAGCGGGATCAGCAGCAGGGCCAGCCAGGTTTCCTGGCGGAAGGCGTCCTCGCACAGGTAGGCGGCGCGCAGGCCGTCGAGCGAATAACGGAAGGCATTCCAGACCCGGCGCAGGCCGGTCTTGCCCTTGAACGGCGATTCGTTGGCGGGGTCGAGTCCGAGTTCTTCGGGCAGTGGTCGTCGCATCGCAAGTTCCCTGAAATGCGCCCAAGGTAATCGGCCTTCGCTAAGCTTTCATGACAGCGTCCAGCGGACTGACCTGAAACCCCGCTGCAACCTGGCTGAAATAAGCGGGTTATGGCCTTCGTGCTAAAACCGCGTTGATTTCAACCTCATGGGAAGCATCATGGTTTTCTTCGAACTGTTCGCGCACAACCCAATCATCCTCCGCGTTCCCGCCGGCCAGACCCTGTTTCAGGAAGGCGATGCTGGCGGCGGCCTGATGTATGTCCTGAGCGCCGGCAACGCCGACATCGTGGTTGCCGGCCGGGTCATCGAACACCTGCAGCACGGCGGCATCGTCGGCGAAATGGGGCTGGTTTCGCCCGCAGCGCGCTCGGCGACGGTGCTGGCGACCAGCGATTGCGAGTTCGTCGCCATCGACGAAGCGCGCTTCCAGTTCCTGATCCAGAACACGCCTTTCTTCGCGATGCAGGTGATGCGGGTGATGGCCGAACGCCTGCGGGCAACCGACCGGCTGATGCCGGTGCTCGAGGAAGTCTGAGCCTTGAAACCTCAGTTGGACGCGGCCGATGGCGCGTTTGGACGGGATGACCGGCGCGAAGCGACGACGCAGCAGGCCCGTGCCTGCAAGGCGGAGCGATAAAGCCGGGCGCCCGTCCGGACGTGCCAGCGGCCGCGTAGCGCCATCAGCCAACGGTGAGCCGTATCGTGGGCACTGAGGTCTGCATTAATGCGGCGGCACAAGGAGAAACAAGCGGTCAGCTGAGGTTTCAAGGCTGAGCGCTCAGGTATCCACCGCCAGCGGCACGGCAAGCGGCTGGCGGGCGGCGACGAGCTGCCGGTAGAGTCCGGCCAGGCGGCCGGCCAGCGCGCTGTCCGACCAGGCCTCGGCGGCGCGCCGGGCTTCCGTGCCGAGGTAGCCCCAGGCGTCGCGATTGGCCATGACGTGGCCGAGCACTTCGCCGAAGGCCTGCGTGTCGTCGGGCGGTGTGAAGCAGCCGGCGGTATTTTCCAGGATATCGGCGGTGCCCATCGCCGACAGCGCGATCACCGGCAGGCCGGCGGCCATCGCTTCGAGCAGGACCAGGCCCTGGGTTTCGGTGCGCGAGGCGAAGACGAAGGCGTCGGCGGCGGCGTAGCAGTTGGGCAGATCCCGGCTACGGTCGAGGTAGCCGATGAAGCGGACCGCGGCGGCGACGCCAAGCGCCGCGGCGCGGGACTGTAAATCGCCCATCGCCGGCCCCTCGCCGGCGACTATCAGGAGAATCTCCGGGCAACGGCGTTGCGCCTCGCGCAGCGCGTGGAAGAGGAATTCGATGTTCTTCTCGTGGGCAACACGGCCGACGAACAGCGCCACCGGCCGCTGCACCGCGATGCCGTGGGCGGCGCGGAAGGCGGCGCCGTCGCCGCCAGTGAATTGCGCCAGCGGAATGCCAGTCGGCAGCACGTGCGAGGGGACCGTCACGCGGTAGTCGGCAAGCCGCTGGCGCATCGCCGTCGATGGCACGACGACGGCGTCGAGCGCATTGCACTGGCGCCGCGAAAAGCCCCGCGCTGCGGCGCGCAGCCAGCCGCCCGGCAGCCAGGGCGCGTAGTGTTCGAGGTACTCCTCGAACAGCGTGTGATAGGTGGTGACGACGGGCAGGCCGCGGCGGCGCGCCGCCTGCAGGCCGGCGTAGTGGGCGACGAAAGGCGTCTGGACATGGATCAGGTCACAATCGGCAGCGGCCTCGAACACCGCGTGGTGCATCGCCCGCCAGCCGACCAGGCGGTCTTCCGGATCGCCGACGACCGGCCGCCCACCAACCCGGACGATACCGGGCTCGTCGGCTTCGTCGGCGTAGCGCGGAACCACCAAACGGACCTCGACACCATGCGCGGCAAGCCCGCGACGGAAGGTTTCGATCGACGTGGACACCCCGTTGATGCGGGGAAAATAGACATCAGACACCATCAGGACACGCATTTCAGGCCTCCGCCGTTTCGTTCGCCAGCGGCTCGACCGGTGCCGCCAGTTGCCGCGGCGCGGGCGACGACGCGGTCCAGGTGACGAGTTCCAGGCGACCGTCGCCATGTTCGACGATGGCCGTGCAGGAATCGACCCAATCGCCGCAGTTGATGTAGTCGAGACCATCGATCTGGCGCAGCGTCGCCCAGTGGATGTGGCCGCAGATGACGCCGTCGAGACCGCGCTCGCGGGCGTGATGGACGGCTGAGGTCTCGAAATCGAAAATGAAGTTGAGCGCCGTCTTGACCCGCCGCTTGGCGTAACCGGCGAGCGACCAGTAGCCGGCCAGACCGAGCTTGCGCCGGCCCCAGGACAACCAGTGATTGAGGCTGACCAGCAGGTCGTAGGCCTTGTCGCCGAGTACCGCGACCCAGCGGTGGTGGCGCGTCACCTGGTCGAACTGGTCGCCGTGGATGAGCAGGTAGCGCTTGCCGGCCGCCGTTTCGTGCACCATCTCGTCGGCGACTTCGATGTCGCCGAAAACGATGCCGCAGTATTCGCGCAGCACTTCGTCGTGATTGCCGGGAATGAACACCACGCGGTCACCGGAACGCGCCCGGCGCAGCAGTTTCTGGACCACGGTGTTCTGCGCCCGGGTCCAGCAGATGCTGCGGCTCATGGCCCAGAAATCAACGATGTCGCCGATCAGGAAAGTGTTGTCGGCCGGATATTCGCGCAGGAAATCGAGGAGTCGGTCCGCCTGGCACGCCCGGGTGCCGAGGTGGATGTCCGAGAGAAACAGGCTTCTGACTTTTGGCATGGGCGCATCATCGCCGCCCTCCGTGAAGTCTTGGTGACCGGATCGTGACTGCAGGATGACAGACACACCGGTGCGATGGCTTGCAATTCCCGCGCTGGCCGCCTAAATCCTGCTTATCAGAGGTCTTCAGGAAGGAATCCTCACTTCGACCCGCAGCCCCCCTTCCGGACGATTGCAAAGCATGACACTACCCCCATGGCCATGCACCACCTGGCGGACGATGGCCAAACCTAGACCGGTGCCCCCGGTTTCGCGAGAGCGGGAGCTCTCGACGCGGTGGAAAGGTTCGAACACCGATTCAAGCTCGGACTCGGGAATACCGGGGCCGTCGTCTTCCACACCAAGGACAATCTCCCCGCCATTCGTTCCGAGGGCGACACGAGCATTTCCGCCGTACTTCACCGCATTGTCGACAAGGTTGCGCAATGCCCTTTGCAGTGCCCTGGGGCGCCCATTGAAACGCAGTTGCTCGGGGGCTTCCAGGGTGACAAGGCCGTTATTCGAAAAGTCGTCGGCCACACTTTCGACCAGCGCCACCAGGTCGATGGGCTGAATCGCTTCATCGACTGCCTTGCCGCGCAGGAAATCCAGGGCATCGTCGATCAACTGCTGCATGTCGTTCACGTCCCGCCGGATATCCTCGCGCAGGTTCTTGTCGGCCATCATTTCGGCCCGCAGGCGCAATCGCGTGATCGGGGTCTTGAGATCATGGGATACCGCAGCAAGGAAGCGCTCGCGTTCCTCGATACCCGAGCGGATGCGGGTTTGCATCAGGTTGAAAGCCCGCGCCGACTCCTGCACTTCGCTCGGCCCTTCTTCCGCCAGTGGCGGATGTTTCAGATCCTCTGCCAGGCCGTTGGCTGCGGCAGCCAATCGCGTCAGGGGGCGCACCGTGCTGCGCGCAACAAAGGCAACCAGGACGACAATCGCCAGCAACATCACCCCCAGGTTGATCAGCATATGCCAGGGCTGGGCGAGAATGTCATCGGGTGCGCTGCCATTAATGCGCAGCCAGTTCCCATCCGAAAGTTGCAGATACATGTCGAAGGCAAAAGTACCGAATCGCGGCAGGGCCACGGTTCGGACCTCGATACCGGGGCCCAGCTGCTCGCGCATCCGCTGGACAAAATCGGTCAGCATGGTCCGGGCCTGACCCGCCTGCGGCGCCGATGCTTCGATAGTCAGGGCCAGCCTTGGAGTCGACAGGCGATCGGCCAGCCGCTGGCGTACCGCTCCGGGCTCGCCATCAATCGCTCGATGAATGGCGGCAAAGCGCTGAACCATTTCCTGACTGACAATATCGCCCAGCGAACGTTGCCGTTCCCGTAAATGGATGGCAGTTCCGGCCAATTGGGCGAGAACCAGTCCCGCTGTCATCAGCAGGAGCAGACGTCCGAACAGGGAGCGCGGCAAGCAGCGCATCAGACGACCTCCACCTGCGCCGCCAGCACATAGCCTTCACCGCGTACCGTCTTGATCAGGGCGGGTTCCTTGCCATCATCCTGCAGGCGCTTGCGCAAGCGCCCGATCAACACATCGATGCTGCGTTCGAAGGGGAGCGATTCCCGCCCGGCGATCAGTTCAAGAATCTGGTCCCGTGACAGGACACGCTGAGGGTGTTCGAGGAAGACACTCAGCAAGCGGAACTCCGCCCCTGACAACGGGACGACAAGACCGTCCGGGGCAATGGCGTTGCGTGCCGAAACATCCAGAGTCCAGCCGGCAAAACGGTAAGCTGCCGCTTCGCTGGTTTGCAGATTTGGCGGCAGCGAATGCGCGCGCCGCAGGATGCTCCTGACCCGTGCCAGCAGTTCCCGTGGATTGAATGGCTTGCCCAGATAATCGTCGGCCCCCATTTCCAGGCCGATGATGCGATCGATTTCAGAACCACGGGCCGTCAGCATCAGGACTGGCAGGTTCGAATGGGTCCGCAGTTCGCGACACAGGCTCAAACCATCTTCGCCGGGCAGCATCAGGTCGAGAATCACCAGATCGATCCGGTGATTCTCCAGAGCCTTGCGCATCGCCTTGCCATCGGCAACGCTGCTTATCCGGTAGCCGGATTGTTCAAGATATTCTTCCAGCAAACGGCGGATTTCGCGGTCGTCATCGACGACCAGCAGGTGCTCGCTACGTACTGTCATCATCGTTTCAGGAGGGTGTTGATCGCCGCCAGGTCTTCCTCAGCGAGAATCCCTGCCGCCTGTTTCAGACGCAGCAACGATAGCATGGTATCCAGACGTGCCTTGACCAGTTTGACCCGGGTATCGAATAGCTGACTCTGGGCGTTCAGGATATCCATGTTGATGCGAATGCCGACCTCGTAGCCAAGCTTGTTGGCATCCAGGGCCAACTGCGAGGAAGTGACCCCGGCCTCGAATGCCTTGATCTGAGCCTGGCCATTGCTGAAGGCAAGATAGGCCTGGCGTGCCGCCAACACCGCCTGGCGGCGCGCGTTCTCCAGTTCGGCCCGTGATTTCTCGTGCAGGGCGGCCGCCTCCCGGCTTTTTGAAGATACAAACCCGCCGGCAAAAATTGGCAAATTCAACTGCAGCCCGATGGTCGTGGTACGGCTATCCAGGCCGCCCGGTACTGTCGGACTGAAGCCCGTCGCACTCCGGCCATGGCTGGCGACCAGATCGACAGTCGGATAGTGTCCGGCGCTCTGCTTTTCCACCTCGCGACGGGCAACCTCCCTTGCGGTTTCGGCAACTTGTACGGCGATGTTTCCCCGTTCGGCCAGACTGGCCCATTGCGCCATGTCGTCGGGCACCGGTCGGCCGATGTTGACGTCCTGCTTCAATCCATTGAGTTGTGAGTACGTTTCGCCCGTCAAGCTAAGGAGAAACTGCTGCCTGACCGCCAGGTCGTTGGCAGCGGCGATTTCCTGGGCCACGATCAGGTCGTGACGCGCCTGTGCCTCGTGCATATCGGTGATGGTGGCAGTGCCGACCTCGAAATTGCGCCTGGCTGATGCCAGTTGTTCGACCGTGGCCAGCTTCAGCGCCTGAACGCTGGCCACAGTTTCCTGCGCCAGCAGCATGTCGAAATAGGCCTGGGTGACACGCAGCAGCAGTTCCTGCCCGGCTTGCGCAAACCTGGCCTCGGCGTTCGCCGCCAGCAGTTCGCCCTGCTGGTAGCCCTGCCAGTTTTGCCAGCGGAACAGCGGTTGGCTCAGGGAAATCGTCCAGCCATTGCTGTTGTATTCGGCATCACTGGCGAGCCCGCCGACACGCGGCGTGGATTCCACCCGGTTGTGGGTGGTGCTGGCTACCAGGCCAATGCTGGGCAGCAGGCTGGCCCATGCCTGCGGGGCTTTCTCGCGCTCGGCATCGCGCGCGGCACCGGCCGCCGCGTAGCCTGCATCGTAATTGCGGGCCGCACGGTAAACCTCGAGCAAATCGGTGGCCTGGGTCAGCGAAACACCGCCCAGCAGGGTGAGTGACAAAACAAGCTTGCGTAGGGTCATGATGTGATTTCCCGGCCTTCACCGGCTTCCTCTTCAGTACGGCCATCGCGGAGGTGATAGATGCGCTTGAAGGTCGGAAGGATCTTTTCGTCGTGGGTGACAACAATGATGGCGGCCCCGTAGCGTTGCGCCATGTCGTTGAGTATCCGCATCACCGCCAGCGCCCGGGTCGAGTCCAGCGGCGCGGTGGGTTCGTCGGCAAGAATCACGGGCGGGTGATTGACCAGAGAGCGGGCGATTGCCACCCGCTGCTGCTCGCCGCCGGAAAGCATGGAAACGCGGACCCCGACGCGATGGCCGACATCGAGCGCTTCGATCAGATCACGGGCTCGCTGCCGGGCCTTTTCGTTTGGTGTGCCGGCAAGCATGGGAAGCAGGGCAACGTTGTCGGTCACATCGAGGAAAGGAATCAGGTACGGAGCCTGGAAGATGAAACCGATGCGGTCACGGCGCAGTGCACGCAAATCATCGATCTGCCAGCCGCCGGCCTGCTCGTCGAAAATGCGTTCGCCACCGAGTTCGATGTGACCACCGGTCGGTTCGATCACGGCCCCCAGGCATTTGAGCAAGGTGCTCTTGCCCGAGCCGCTGGGGCCAACCAGCCCGACGACTTCGCCGCGACGGATGGTCATGTCGACACCGCGCAATGCATGCACCGCATTCGCGCCCCGTCCGTAGGTCTTGGTCAGGCCGCTCAGACGGATGGCAACTTCCTTGTTTGCTGTTGGATTCAGCATGATCAACCTCCTATGGCATCGGCCGGGTCGATGCGCAGGGCGGCCCGAATCGCCAGGACGCTGGCCAGGGCACAAACCACCAGGGTGACGACAAGGCCGCGCAGGGCATCACCCGATTCAAGCAGGACATGGCGAGGAAAAAAAGGCGCCCACAAGCTCGCCGAAACCTGACCGACGACGTAGCCGATGAGGCCCAGGGCCAGCGCCTGCTGCAGGATCATCGTGGCAATGCTCCGGTCACGCACGCCGATCAGCTTGAGCACGGCGATTTCCCGCTGCTTGTTGATGGTCATGGTGTAAATGATGAAAGCGACGATGGCCGCGCTGACGATCGCCAGGATCACCAGAAACATGCCGATCTGCTTGGCGGAGGTGGCAATCAGCTTGGCCACCAGGATCTCTTCCATGTCGGCGCGGGTCCAGGCGGTCAGATGTTTCCAGCGGCCGATCTCGGCTTTGACTTCTTCTGCGGGATAGCCCGGGGCCAGACGCAGCAGCACGGCATTGACGTTGCGGCTGCTGGTCTGCGTAGCCACTACGGCATCGAGCAGGCCCGGCGCCCCCGGGCGATTGATGGCCGGATTCGCTGTCGTGCGCGCCCGCTCGGCAATCAGGCTGTCGTTATCCTTGAGGAACTGGACTTCCTGGGCATCCTTGAGCGGAATGTAGATCATCGGGTCGCCAGAGGACGAGGTCGCCCGGCGAGCCAGCCCGACCACCGTGTAGTCGTGGCGGCGGATGCGCACCGTATCACCCACCAGCAGCCCTGCCTTCTCGTCGGCTACAGCTTCGTAATGGCTGCGCAACAGGGGGCGCCCGGCGATCACCTGCGCCGGTTCGCCGAGCGCCCCCGGCTCGATGCCGGCCAGCATGACGCGCACATCCTTGCCATTGATCTGCACCTGCATGGTCAGGTAGGCGACGTTGGCCGCCTCGGCGACACCAACCAGCCCGGCCAGGCTGCGGTAGAGGTCGTCACGGATCGACGAAGGCTCGGCCCACGGACCCAGCGTATCCTTCTGTACGACCCAGATGTCGGCGCCAGAAGCGGCAATCACGGCGCGGCCGTCAGCAACCATGCCGCGATAGACACCAGCCATGGTGAGAGTGACGCCGATCAACAGCCCGAGGCCGATACCGGTGAATATGAAGCGGCCGAGGTGATGACCGATATCCCGGGCAGCGAGATTGATCACGACTGCGCTCCCCCGGCATCCGTCACGCGTACCCGGTCGCCGTCGGCAAGCGGGCGGGCACGGGTGACGATGACTGCCTCGCCGCCACGCAAACCTTCGAGCACTTCGACTCCGCTTGCCGTACGCAAACCGGCCCTGATCGGCACGAACTGCGCCTTGCCATCGATTGCCAGGAAAACACCGCTGCGGCCGTCCTGACGCACCAGCGCAGCCGGCGGTACAGCCAGCGCTGGCGGCCGTGCTGGCATGTGCACCGTAACCTCGGCCATCTCGTTCAAGGTCAACCCCGCCGGCAGGCTGTCGAATGCCACCATGGCAATCCGCTCCTCGGTCACCGCATCCGACAACTGTTCGATGCGCGCGACCTTGCCGGTGAATGTCTCTCCCGGGCGACTACGCAGCACAATGCTGGCCGTCTGGCCGGTTGCCAGCCCGGCGGAACGCCCCTGGTCGATACGTACCCGTAACCAGAAGGAATCCGTTTCAACCAGGCGCACGACCGCTTGCCCTGCAACTGCCGTACTGCCCGGCTCGAGCTCACGGGCGACGATCAGGCCGGCCACCGGCGCCAGCAGACGCATGTTGCCCAGTTGGCGCGCCAATGCTTCAGCCTCTGCCCTTGAACGCTCACCCTCGGCGCGAGCCGCCGCAACATTGGCCAGACTGGCCGCCCGGGCGGCCTCGGCGGCACGAAACTCATGACCTTTGACACGTTCCGCTTCCGTACTGACAAAGCCCTGCTCCCGCAATGCGGCATAGCGCCGGGCGCTGGCCTCGGCGGTCGCCTGCCGGCTTTCCGCCTCGCGGCCCATGGCTTCGGCTGCGGCCAGCGCCGAGTCGGCTCTGGCCTGCCCATGACGAGCCGCAGCCAAGCGTGCCTGCAGATCGATAGGGTCGATTTCGGCAAGCACCTGACCAGCCGCAACCGTTTCGCCCTGGTCGACGAGCACGCGGGCGACACGTCCGGCGGTCGTCGGGCCAATCAGGACATTGCGGCGCGCTTCGACAATGCCGATGCCAAACAGCGAAACCTGCAAGCTGACGCGTTCCACAGGCGCCGTCGTCACTTTCGTCATCGGCGCCAGCGGGCTGTTGCGCAAGATCAGAAGGCCCATCCCGGCCAGCACCAGGATGCCGATGGCGATCTTCCATCGCTTTTCGAGATGCAGTTTCATCACTGCCGCCCGATCTTGTTCGAACCGATACCCATGCGGGCGAGCAGCCCGTCCTTGACGATGAACTGATGGTAAAGGGCAGCCAGAACATGCAGGGCGATCAGGGCCATGGCAGCCCGTGAGGCCAGGCCATGAATCCGGCGTGGCGAGAACTCCTTGAAGTCAGCCGGCAAGGCCGCGCCACCAAACAAGGCATCCAGCGCGCCGCTCTGCAGCATCAGCATGGCACCGCTGAATACCGGCAGCAGGATGATCAGGTTGAGCGCCATATGCCCGAGCCGGGCGAACATCTCCCCGCGCACCGCCGGAAGTGCCGGCAGGCGTTTGCGCAGAATGACCCGGGCGAAGACCAGAATCCCGGCGAGGATGCCGAGGATCATGTGGATGCGCAGGTTGCCAATTTTTTCGGCGGTATTGGGTAGATCGGCCAGCACCAGACTGCCCGTGACCAACAGGAAGATGATCAATGCCGCCGCCAGCCAGTGAATGGCAATCTGGGATTTGGCGTAACGAATGGATGACATCGTGAGACTCCCGAAATGTGAATGTGTGTGCATTCTGGGAGTGCTGCGACTGCCTGTCCCGGCGACTTGGTAACACAGTATGTCAAGCCGCCCGCCTGTCATCCTGGCTTACCAAAAGCGCAGTTCCGGGACACATCTGGCTTGCATCCGGCGCGCAACATTCGTCTTGCCAATCGGCATCAACTGTACTTCGCAAAAGCGAAATTCTCATGAACAAGACGGTGTGCAATCTGATTCTTGCCGGTGTTGCCGGCGTCACACTGATCTGCGGCTCACTGGCACTGGCTGGTGGCTCCGACTGTGGTGGCCGTGGCGGTCAGGGCCCCGCTGCCTGGATGGGCAGCAATTTCGGACTGGGCATGATGGGTCACGGCTGGGGCGGTCCACATCGCGCGGCCTTCATCGTCGAGGACAATGTCGGGTATCAGCTCGACAGCCTCAAGCGTTCGCTGCAACTCGGCACAGAACAGGAACAAGCCTGGACCAACTTCGCCACGACAGTGAAAAACAGGCCAAGCGCATGAGCGAGATGCGCGAAACGATGTGGGATACACCCAGCACGCGGCCGGAGCGCACTGTACGAGGTTCTGAACCCTGATCAGCGCAAGCTGCTTGACCGCCGCGGCCCCGGGATGGATGGCTGAGTGGCGTGCCAGAAGCCCCTAACCAGACCTGGGACCGTTTTCACCTCGCCCCGGTCTGTTTTGTTTTCAGGGGAGGTAAATGCCTGGTTCATTTCGATGCATCATTTCTCAGTCGGCAATCCTGGATCGGTGCCTTGCGGAAAGCTTCTGAGGTTTGGCATGCGCGCATGATCGCCGCACTGCAAGAAGGCTTTGTGAGCGATGCGCGACAGCGGAATGACAGCGAGGATCAAGCGGCGACTTGCATTTCCGCCGCCGCCCCCCTAAATTCGCCGCTGACCCGCGACCACCGCCCGAGGAACTCCCATGCAGATCGGCACCCCGCTTTCCCCTTCCGCCACCCGCGTCATGCTGCTCGGTGCCGGCGAACTCGGCAAGGAAGTCGTCATCGCGCTGCAGCGCCTGGGTGTCGAGGTGATCGCCGTCGACCGCTACGCCAACGCCCCCGGCCAGCAGGTCGCCCACCGCGCCCACGTCATCGCGATGACCGACGGCGCCGCGCTGCGCCGCCTGGTCGAGCTGGAGAAGCCACATCTGATCGTCCCCGAGATCGAGGCCATCGCCACCGACACTCTGGTCGAACTGGAAGCCGAAGGCCTGGCCGAAGTCATCCCGACCGCCCGCGCCGCCCGCCTGACCATGAACCGCGAAGGCATCCGTCGCCTGGCCGCCGAGGAACTGGGGCTACCCACCTCGCCCTACCGCTTCGCCGACTCGCTCGCCGAGCTGCAGGCGGCAATCGACGGCGGCATCGGCTACCCGTGCATCGTCAAGCCGGTGATGTCGTCGTCGGGCAAGGGCCAGTCGCTGCTGCGCTGCCCGGACGACGTGCAGAAAGCCTGGGACTACGCGGCGAGCGGTGGCCGGGTCAATCAGGGGCGGGTGATCGTCGAGGGCTTCATCGATTTCGATTACGAGATCACGCTACTCACGGTGCGCGCCCGCGATGCCAGCGGCGAAGTGGTCACCCGTTTCTGCGAACCGATCGGCCACATTCAGGTTTCCGGCGACTACGTCGAATCATGGCAGCCGCAGGCGATGACCCCGGCGGCGCTGGCGCGGGCGCAAGAAATCGCTGGCGCGGTGACCGGCAACCTCGGCGGTCGCGGCCTGTTCGGCGTCGAACTCTTCGTCAAGGGCGACATGGTCTGGTTCTCGGAAGTCAGCCCGCGCCCGCACGACACCGGGCTGGTGACGCTGTGTTCGCAGCGTTTTTCGGAATTCGAACTGCACGCCCGCGCCATCCTCGGCCTGCCGGTCGACACCGCGCTGCGCGAGGCGGGCGCCTCGGCGGTGATCTACGGCGGCATGGAAGAAAAAGGCATCGCCTTCGCCGGCGTTGCCGACGCGCTGGCCGTGCCGCGCAGCGACCTGCGCCTGTTCGGCAAACCGGAAGCCTTCAGCAAACGACGCATGGGCGTCGCCGTCTCCAACGGCGCCGACACCGACGAAGCACGCGCCCGCGCCAAGCTGGCGGCGAGCCGGGTGCGGCCGGTCAAGGCATAGGCTTGAGACTGCCGCGATAGGCGGCGAGGCGTTTCTCCAGACCGGCCATTTCCTCCAGCGCCGCATCGAGCGCGCCCGTCTGCGGCGTTTCGGCGAGCGCCAACTGGCGGGCCAGCGCAGCGAGCGCCGTCACCGCCGCCGCCGCGCGTTCGAGATCGGCGGCGCTGCGCTGCGCCAGTTCGCCGTCGTCGATGTCCAGCGCCCGCCCCTCCTCGAGCAGCAGGCAGAGCCCGCCAAGTTCGCCGAGCACGCTGTGCACCAGTTGTTCGACCGCCGCCGCGTAACGCTGGTAGCTCAATTCGCCGACCGTGAACCGCCGCGCCAGCCAGCGCCCGGCCTGACCGGCGGCTTCGCCCAGGGTATCGAGCAAGGCGGCGGCGTCGGCGTTGCCGAGTTTTTCGAAGCGCCAGCGCAGGGCATCGATCCGCCGCTGCCAGGCGAGTTCGGGCGCCGCTTCAAGGCTCCCCAGCAGGTCGACAATACGGGCCATCACCGCTTCCCGGCGCCAGCGCCATTCGCCGAGCGCCAGCGGCAACAGCGGCAGGCCAGCCCGTTCCAGCAAGGCGTAGCGCCCGGCACTCCACGCCGCGTCGCCGTTCGTCACCAGATCGATCGCCAGGACGCGGCTTTCGCGCTGCACCAGGAGGTCGACCGCCTGCCCGGCGACGGCGAAATCGATCCAGCAGCGGCAGCCCAAGGCCTCCAGCGCCGCCACCAGTTCCTGACGCAGGCTGCCGAAGGCCGGCGCCACCGCCGGCGTTGCTGCCACCGCGGGCGGATGCTGCAGGTAGGCAACGAGCAGGCTGCCAGCCGGCGCGTCGTCGAGCGTTTCCGGCACATGCAGCACTTGGCGCCGGCGGGCCCGGGTGATGGCGACGTTGAAGACGTCGCGGCGTTCGAGGTAGCTCCAGGCGGCACGCGCGCGGCCAGGAAAGACGCCGCTGGCGAGCAGGATGATGTCGCGCTCGGCGCCCTGGAAGCCATAGGGCGTGGCGACCAGCAGATCGTGGCGGGTCAGGGTGGCGAGGTCGAACTCGGCCATCACCCGTTTCTGCAAGGCCTGCGCCAGCGCCGAAAACATCGCCAGCACGCCGATGCTCGGGCAGTCTTCGGGCGGCAGGCCGCGACTCTGCTCGACCAGGCGGCGCAGGCTGGCGAGCACGGCGTCGATCTCGCCGCGGTTGAGGTCGCCCTCGACCTGCACCGGGCAGCGCACCACCTGCAGCGGCGGCGCTTCGGTCAGGCGATGGGTGTCAGTGACGATGCGCAAACGGCCTTCGTAGAAATGGCGATTGCTGAAATCGATCAGTTCGGGGTGACTGCGGAAATGCTCGTCCAGCCAGACCTGGGCCGCCGGCCGGACGAGCGCGTTGATCGCGTAATCGAGCAGCGATTGCTGGCGGTAGTCGAGGCTGACCGGCAGATGGGCGACGCCGTGTTCGAGCGCCAGTTGCTCCTGGCGGGCCACCGCCAGGAAGGAGAAATGACGCAACTGCCGCGGATCGCCGACAACCACCGCGCGCCTTGCGCGCTGCAGCGCCGGCAGGGCGAGCGCCAGGTTGCACTGGGTCGCCTCGTCGATCAGCAGCAGGTCGAACAGGCCGCAACTGAGCGGCAGGGCGCGATCGAGCGCCGGCGCGGCGACCACCCAGACCGGGAAAGCCCGGGTCAGCGTCGGCCAGTCGATGGCTTCCAGACGATCGCTGCGGTGGCCGGAACTGCGCGAACGCAAGGCGACGGCGAGCGCCGCCAGTTGCCGCCGGTGACTGGCCAGCAGGCGGGCATGCCCATCCTGCGCGGCAAGCGCCAGACGACGCCGGGCCAGCGCCTGATGCGCCTGCAACTCCTGCTGGTAGGCGGCCCAGACCTCGCCGAGCAGCGGCTGGCGCTGGCTGCGCCAGGCCAGCCAGCGCAGGCGCAACGTCGACCACAGACCGCCATCGCCGGCAGCAAGCTGGCCGCCCTGGCGCTCGGCCCGCTGCAGGGCGCGCTGGAAGCCCGCCGCGCTGCGCCGTTGGCGGCGGACCGCCCGCTGCAAGGCGCGGCCGGCCTGCGCCGCCGAGGCTGCGGGCGCCTCCGCGCCAGTGGCGAGCAGGCTGTCGAGTTGCTGCAGCAGGCGCTGCCGGTAACCGCCGGCGCCGGCGCGCACCACCTGCCGCGCCGCGTCGGCGAAAGCAGCCGCCAGCTTGTCGTGCACGACGTCGGCGGCGTGTTCGTTGGCGCAGACGACGAGCACTTTTTCGCCGCGTAGCACGCGGTCGGCGACGATGCCGGCGATGGTAAAGGTCTTGCCCGTCCCCGGCGCGCCGTGGATGACGCTCAAGGTCTCGCTGGCGGCGTTGTACAGCGCCTTCTCCTGCGCCGCGCTGAGCCGGCTGGGCAGCGACTCCGGCACCGGGGGCGGCCCATCGCCGGCCGGCGCGGCGCCGCCCAGGAGTTGCGTCAGACAGGGCGAGAACACCCCGCCGGCGGCGATCGCTTCCAGTTCGAAGGCGGTCGTCGCCGCCGTCCGGCTGCGTTCGCTGAGCCAGAGCACCGCCGTATCGGCGCGCCGGGCGGCGTCGCCGCGCAGGCCGGGAAAATCGGCAACGGCGACGAAAGGCGGCAGCGGCGCCAGCGCTTCGACCCGCGCCAGCACCTCGGCCAGGCGGCTATCGTCGGCGCCGACGCTGAGCCAGTCGCGCGGCAGGTCCAGGGCGCTCAGGATCGCCGGGTTGAGGCGCAGGCTGTCGCGCTCCGGGCTGGCGTAGAACTGGCCGGCGCGCTGCTCGAGACGGGCCTCGGCGAGGAACAGCGGCGCCCGCAGCCAGCGCCTGGCCTCGTTCGCCGAACGGGCGCAGACGATGCGCGCGCCCAACAACAATTGCCGCTCCTGGCGCTGGATCTGCACCAGGCTGGCGAGGCGGCGGCCGACCGTTTCCGGCAGGACGATTTCCGCCGGCAGGCCGTCCGCCGTCTCGGCCAGCGGCGTCAGCCAGTGTTCCTTCTCGCCGCTGGCCAGAAAATCGTCGAGTTCGCGCCCGCCGCTGTCGGCCAGCAGGCAGTCGCGAAAATAGCGGAGCAACCCGGCAATGCCGTCGCCGGCCAGTGCCACCGCCTCAGACCGTCCCGTGATCGGCCGGCAGGCGCTGCACCAACGTCGCGGCCTCGGCGGTCAACTGGTCGAGGGCCTCGATGCTGCGCGCCATCTCGGGCAGCGCCTGGCGCCGGAAGCTGGCGACTTCGTCGATGGTCGCCCGGAGGTCGACGAAGGCCTGGCGCAGCACCCCGACATCGAGCTGGGCCGACGCCGCCTGGCGATGGATCGCCGCCCCCTGGGCGCGCAACTGGCGGGCGCTCTCGGCGAGGATCTTCTCGGTGCTGCGATTGACCGCCTCGACCTTGTCGAGAACGATGCGCTGGTTGGCCAGCGCCAGCGCCAGCGTGACGGCGACGCCGAGCGCGTTGACCGTCACCGTCAGGGCGCGGTTGACGCCGCGGATCAGTTCGTCGTTGTTGCGCACGATCAGGGCGCTGGTCAACACGCCCTGCTGCGACACCAGCAATTGCTGCTGGAGGTCCTGGATGCGCTGGCGCAAGGCGAACAGCAGTTCGTCGCGAACGATCGCGGCACGCGGGTCGTCGGCCGGGATTTCCTCGGCCAGGCGCTGGCTGAGGCGCTCGTCGATCGCCTGCGCGTAAGCCAGCGCACCGTTCAGTTCGTCGACCAACGCCTGCAATTCGGTCTGGTCGGCGCGCAGGCTGATGTTGTCGCGTTTCAACGATTCGCGGCCCTTTTCCAGCGACTTGACGATGGCGTCGAGCGTCGCCGAGGCCGATTCGAAGCGCGAGAAATAGCGTTTGGCCGGCGTCCCGACGAAGGGCAGGTAGCCGAGCAGGCGGGGAAACCAGCCGGGCTGGAAATCGACGCCGGCCGGATCGAGCGCTTCGATCTGCACCTTGAGATCGATCAGCGTCGCCGCCACCCCCGAGCCCTCGCCACTCTGCACCGCCATCTGGCGCAAGGGCTGTTTGAGCAGCGCACTCTGACGCGCCGCCTTGAACTGCAGCTTTTCCCCGAAAGCGCGCAGATGCGCCTCGATTTCGCCGCGCCCCGGGGCATCGCCCTCGGCCAGCAACAGCAGATGATCGGCGACCCGCTCAGCATCGCCGGCGCCTTGCTCGCCGAGATGATCGAGCAAGGGCGACGGCAGCCATTGCTGCACCGACGACACTTCGACTGTTGTTGCCATGAAAGCCCGACCCCGCGCGTTATGCCAAAGGCGTCATTCTAGCCGCTCGGCCGGCGCCGGGACAGCCGCCACTGCGTCGCTCAGACCCCGGCAATGCGCGAGGCGGGAAACCTGGCGGCGAAGCGGCTGCCTTCGCCCGGCTTGCTGGTGACTTCCAGCGTTGCCTGGTGGCGGCTCAGCGAGTGCTTGACGATCGCCAGGCCGAGGCCGGTGCCGCCGGCGTCGCGCGAGCGGCCGCGGTCGACGCGGTAGAAGCGCTCGGTCAGCCGCGGGATGTGCTTGGCGTCGATGCCGATGCCGGTATCCTGGACGGCGAATTCGGCGCCTTCGGACGACACCTTCCAGCTCAGGGTGATCGTTCCGCCGTTCGGCGTGTAGCGCACGGCGTTGGCGACCAGGTTGGCGAAGGCGCTGATCAGTTCCGATTCGGCGCCGAGCAGGTCGCCCTGGCCCTCGGTTTCGAGATGGATGGTGTGGCGGCCGGCGGACAACGCTTCGGCGTCACGGTAGAGCTTGTCGACCAGGGTCGCCATATCGACCACTTCGTCGTGCGGCGGCGGCGCCGACTCGATCGATGAAAGGGTCAGCAGGTCCTGGACGATCGACAGCATGCGCGTCGATTGCTGTCCCATCAGTTGCAGGTAGTGCTGGCGCGATTCGGCGTCGACGTCGATTTCCTGCAGGGTCTCGACAAAGCCGGAGAGCACGGTGAGCGGCGTGCGCAACTCGTGCGAGACGTTGGCGACGAAGTCGCGGCGCATGCTGTCGAGGCGATCGGTCTGCGTGATGTCCTTGACCTGGAGCAACCAGCAGTCCTCGGCATAGAGGATCAGGTAGAGGGAGAGCACGCGCTCGAAGTAGCGGTCGAGGCGCAGGGTCAGTGGGCGCGAAAAATCGGCCTCGGCGAGGTAGGCGACGAATTCCGGCTGGCGCAGGATGTTGGCGATCGAGGCGCCGCGGTCGCGCGTTGAATCGAGACCGAGCTGACGCTCGGCGGTCTTGTTGCAGAACTGGATGTAGAAGTTGCCATCGAGCAGCACGATGCCGTCGTTCATCGCATGGACGGCGGCGATCAGGCGGGCGATGTCGCGCTCGCGCAGTTCGATCTTCTCGAGCAGTTCCTTCTCGTGGCGGTAGAGGCGGCGGAAGATGCGGTCCCAGTCGCCGTCGCCTTCCAGGCTGGCGTCGAGAACCGGCTTGCGGGTCCACCGTTCGAGGCGCGAAAAGTTGCGGTAGTGCATCGCCAGGTGCAGGCTGAGGCCGGCGTAGAACAGCACCCAGCCCATCCAGGCCTCGACGAAGTAACCGAGCGGCAGGGCCACCGCCGCCGTCAACACGCCATAAAACAGGGCCCGCTGCACGCCGCTCAGGCTCCCCGGAACCGGTAGCCGGTACCGCGCACCGTCTCCACCCGTTCGTGATGGCCGCTTGCTTCCAGCGCGGCGCGTAGGCGGCGGATATGGACATCGACCGTGCGCTCCTCGATGAAGACGTGGTCGCCCCAGACTTCGTCGAGCAACTGGGCGCGCGTGTAGACGCGCTCGGCGTGGGTCATGAAGAAGAACAGCAGGCGGAACTCGGTGGGCCCGAGATCGATCGGCTGGCCGGCGGCGACCACCCGGTGCGTCGCCGGGTTGATCTGCAGGCTGCCGACCTCGACCGCTTCGCCGGCGAGGTGCGGCGCCCGGCGGCGTAGCACGGCACGCACCCGGGCGACCAGTTCCTTGGGCGAGAAGGGTTTGGTCACGTAATCGTCAGCGCCAGCGTCGAGGCCCTGCACCTTGTCTTCCTCATGGACGCGTGCGGTCAGCATGATGATCGGAATCTCGCGCGTCCGCTCGTCGGCACGCAGCTTCCTGGCCAGCGCCACGCCGGACTGGCCGGGCAGCATCCAGTCGAGGACGATCAGATCGGGCAGCGCGGCGCGGATCGCCGAATCGGCTTCTTCGGCGCTGCCGGCGCGGACGACGAGAAAGCCCGCGTGCTTGAGGTTGATGACAACCAGTTCCTGGATGGCCGGTTCGTCTTCGACGACCAGTATCGTCGGTGTCACTTGATCGCCTCCTTGTCGTGACGGATATCGCGGCCTTCGACCACGTAGATCACCTGTTCGCAAATGTTCTTGGCATGATCGCCGATGCGCTCGATGGCCCGCGAAATGGCCATGATTTCGAGCGAAGTCGTAATGGTACGCGGGTCTTCCATCATGTGCGTGATCAACTGGCGGATGATCGACTTGAACTCGAGGTCGACGTCCTGGTCGGCGCGGATCACCTCGATTGCCTGAGCCGCGTCCTGGCGGGCGAAGGCGTCGAGCGAGCGACGCACCAGCGCGAGCACCGCTTCGGCGAGGTGACGGATGCCGACACCATATTGCGTCGGCTGATGGCCGGCTTCGTAGATGCGGCGGACGCTCTTGGCGATCTTCTTGGCTTCGTCGCCGGTCCGTTCGAGGTCGGTGACGATCTTGCTGATGCCGAGCACCAGGCGCAGGTCGGACGCTGCCGGCTGGCGCTGGGCGATGATGTGGGCGCAATCCTCGTCGATCGAACGCTCCAGCTGGTTGATCCGGCGGTCGGTCTCGACGATGGTCTTGACGCTCGCCACCTCGCCGCTGGAATAGGCTTCGATCGCCGCCGAGATCTGGGTTTCGACGACGCCGCCCATCTGCAGCACATGGGTGCGCAGGCGCGCCAGATCCTCGTCGAACTGGCTGGATACGTGCAGGGTTTCGTTCATTTCTGGTCTCCGATCAGCCCATGCGGCCGGTGATGTAGTCTTCAGTGCGCTTGTCCTGCGGCTTGATGAACAGCTCGTCGGTCTTGCCGAATTCGACCAGCTCGCCCAGGTACATGTAGGCGGTGTAGTCCGACACCCGCGCCGCCTGCTGCATGTTATGGGTGACGATGGCGATGGTGAACTCGCGCTTCAGTTCGTGGATCAGTTCCTCGATGCGCATCGTCGAGATCGGGTCGAGCGCCGAGGTCGGTTCGTCGAGCAGCAGCACCTGCGGCTTCACCGCAACGCCGCGGGCGATGCACAAGCGTTGCTGCTGGCCGCCTGACAAACCGGTACCGGGCTTGTTCAGCTTGTCCTTGACCTCGTTCCACAGCGCCGCCTTGGTCAGCGCCCACTCGATGCGATCGTCCATCTGGTTGCGGCTGAGCTTTTCGTGCATGCGCACGCCGAAAGCGATGTTCTCGTAGATCGACATCGGGAACGGCGTCGGCTTCTGGAAGACCATGCCGACCTTGGCGCGCAGTTCGATGGTATCGACGCCCTTTTCGAGGATGTTCTTGCCGGCGACGATCAACTCGCCCTCGGCATGCTGTCCCGGGTAAAGGTCGTACATGCGGTTGATGGTGCGCAGCAGGGTCGATTTGCCGCAGCCCGACGGGCCGATGAAAGCGGTGACCTTGCCCTTGTAGATCTCGAGGTTGATGTTCTTGAGGGCGATGGCCTTGCCATAGTAGAAGTTGAGATTGCGGATGCTGATCTCGGGAGTCAGTTTCTGAACGACGGGTTCGACGGGCATCATGATGGATTCCATAAGAGTTGATCTGCGTCTCAGTGGTTGGCCGATTGCTGGCGGAAGACGACGCGCGCCAGGATGTTGAGGAAGAGCACGCCCATCGTGATGATGAAGACGCCGGCCCAGGCGAGTTCCTGCCAGTCGGCGAAGGGGCTCATCGCGAACTTGAAGATGGTGACCGGCAGGTTGGCCATCGGCTCGGACAGGTCGGCACTCCAGAACTGGTTGGACAGGGCGGTGAACAACAGCGGGGCGGTTTCCCCGGAAATGCGCGCCAGCGCCAGCAGGATGCCGGTGATGACGCCAGTCTTGGCCGAGCGCAGGGTAACCATCAGGATCACCTTCCACTTCGGCGCGCCGAGGGCGAAAGCGGCTTCACGCAGCGTGTTCGGCACCAGGACCAGCATATCCTCGGTGGTGCGCACGACAACCGGGATCACCAGCAGGGCCAGGGCCAGCGCGCCGGACAGGCCGGAGAACTTGCCGACCTGGGCGACGTAGATCGCATAGATGAAGAGGCCGATGACGATCGACGGTGCCGACAGCAGGATGTCATTGACGAAGCGCGTCACTTGGCCAAGCACCGTGCGCCGGCCGTATTCGGCGAGATAGATGCCGGCGAGGATGGCGACCGGCGTGGCGATCAGCATCGCCAGACTGACCATCACCGCACTGCCGAAGATTGCGTTGCGCAGGCCGCCAGCACTACCGGGGGCCGGCGTGTCGAGCGTCAGCAGATCAAGCGACAGGGCGCCGATGCCCTGCTCGAAGACCATCCAGAGGATCCAGATCAGCCAGAACAGGCCGAAGGCCATGGCCGCCAGCGACAGGCTGAGGGCGATGACGTTGGTGGTTTTACGACGGGTTCTCAGGTCCATGACCGATTCCTTAGTGGGCGCCGCCGCCGTTCTGCTTTTCCATCGACAGGAGCAGCAGTTTGGACAGCGAGAGCACGATGAAGGTGATGACGAACAGGATCAGGCCGAGTTCGACCAGCGCCGCCGTGTACAAGCCGGGCGTCGCTTCGGCGAATTCGTTGGCGAGCGCCGAGGTGATGCTGTTGCCCGGCATGAACAGCGAGAAGCTGCCGAGCAGGCTGGCGTTGCCGATGACGAAGGTGACCGCCATTGTCTCGCCGAGCGCACGTCCGAGACCGAGCATGACACCGCCGATGACGCCGACCCGGGTATAGGGCAGGACCACCTTGCTGACCGTCTCCCAGGTCGTGCCGCCCAGGCCGTAGCAGGATTCCTTGAGCATCGGCGGCACCAGTTCGAAGACGTCGCGCATCACCGAGGCGATGAAGGGAATGATCATGATCGCCAGGATGATGCCGGCGGCGAGGATGCCGATGCCGAGCGAAGGCCCGGAGAACAGCGCGCCGATCAACGGCAGCTTGCCCAGCGTCTGGGCGATGAAGGGTTGCACGTACTGGCCGAAGATCGGCGCGAAGACGAGCAGGCCCCAGATCCCGTAGACGATGCTGGGGATGCCGGCGAGCAGTTCGATGGCGATGCCGAGCGGGCGGCGCAGCCAGGCCGGCGCCATTTCGGTAAGAAAAAGGGCGATGCCGAAGCTGATCGGCACCGCGATGACCAGGGCGATGATCGAGGTGACGATGGTGCCGTAGATCGGCACCAGGGCGCCGAAGTCGTCAGCCGGCGGGTTCCAGGCGGAGCTGGTGAGGAAGCTGAAGCCGAATTTCTCGATCGACGGCAGGGCGCTCCAGGTCAGCGAAATCACGATCCCGGCCATGAGGGCCAGGGTGATGAAAGCGACGCCGCGCGTCAGGTTGAAGAACAGCAGGTCGGCCAGCCTGCCTTTGGCTTGCGTATCACTCATGACGGTTGTCCGTTTTGATTGGGTCTTGCAGTTTTCGCGTCCGGCGAAAGAAAACGCCTCCAGCCACTAGGACCGGAGGCGTCCGGTTCAACGCTGGCCCCGCTTACTTGACGGCCTTGCCGGAAGCGTCCTTGATGTTGGCCCAGGAAGCGGCAATCTGCTTGACCAGGCTATCCGGCAGCGGCACGTAGTCGAGGTCGGAAGCCAGCTTGGCGCCGTTCTTGTACGACCACTCGAAGAACTTCAGCACTTCGGCAGCCTGCGCCGGCTTGTCCTGAACCTTGTGCATCAGGATGAAGGTGGCACCGCTGATCGGCCACGCACCCTTGCCCGCCTGCGCGGTCAGGATTTCACCGAAGGCCGACTTGTTCCAGTCGGCGCCGGCGGCGGCAGCCTTGAAGGTTTCGTCGTCGGGACGGACGAATTCGCCGGCCGGGTTCTTCAGCCAGGCCCAGGCCAGGTTGTTCTGCTTGGCGTAGGCGTATTCGACATAGCCGATCGAATTCGGGATGCGCTGCAGGAAGGCGGCGACGCCTTCGTTGCCCTTGCCACCCATGCCGGTCGGCCACTGCACGGCCGTACCTTCGCCGACCTTGGTCTTCCAGTCGCTGCTGACCTTGGCCAGGTAGTTGGTGAAGATGAAGGTGGTGCCCGAACCGTCGGCGCGACGGACGACGGCGATGTCGTCGCCAGGCAGCTTGGCGTTCGGGTTCAGCTCGGCGATCGCCTTGTCGTTCCACTTGGTGATCTTGCCGAGGTAGATGTCGGCGACGATCTCACCGGTCAGGCGAAGGTCGCCGGCCTTGACGCCGGTCACGTTGACCACCGGCACAACGCCGCCGATCACGGTCGGGAACTGGACCAGGCCGTCCTTGGCCAGCACTTCCTGCTTGAGCGGCATGTCGGAAGCGCCGAAATCGACGGTCTTGGCGTTGATCTGCTTGATGCCGCCGCCGGAGCCGATCGACTGGTAGTTGACCTTGTTGCCGGTCGCCTTCTGGTAGGCATCGGCCCACTTGGCGTAGACCGGGGCCGGGAAGGAAGCGCCGGCACCGGTGATTTCAGCGGCCTGAGCACCGAAGCCGGCAAGACCCAGCGACAGGGCGAGCAGGGAAGCGCGGAAGATACGGGATTGCAACATGTCTGGTTCCTTCTGTGGGTGAAATGGACGGACGCAGTCTAGGAAGCTTTTGTTACAGCCGGATGACAAAGACCCTGGCGCGATTTTTCCGTCAAAAAAATGTCACCTTGCCGAAATAACATTTCGCCGGACATTTCGATATTATTGGAAATATGGAAATCAAGAACGCCACCGAAAAGCTCGCCGCCCTCGGCAACGAATCCCGGCTCGCCATCTTCCGCCTGCTCGTCGAAGCCGGCCCCGCCGGCCTGAGCGCCGGCGCGCTGGGGCGCACGCTGGACCTGGCGGGGGCCACCGCTTCCTTCCATTTCGCCCACCTGAGCCGGGTCGGCCTCATCGAAAGCCGGCGCGACGGGCGCAGCATCATCTATTCCGCCTGCTACCCGGCGATGGACGAGCTGCTCGCCTTCCTCACCCACAACTGCTGCCAGGGCAACAACTGCCTGCCGCTGACGAGCGCCTGCGACAGCATCGAGAAACGCCGCCCGCTCCCCCAACCCGACGGAGAACCCCCAATGAACGACCGCATCTACAACGTGCTCTTCCTGTGCACCGGCAATTCGGCGCGCAGCATCATTGCCGAAGCCCTGCTCAACCACCTCGGCCAAGGGCGTTTCCGCGCCTTCTCGGCCGGCAGCCGGCCGACCGGCACGGTCAATCCCTACGCCCGCGAACTGCTTGAACGCCAACAGCTCCCCACCGCGCAACTACGCAGCAAGAGCTGGGACGAATTCGCCCAGGCCGACGCCCCCCACCTCGACTTCATCTTCACCGTCTGCGACAACGCGGCCGGCGAAGTCTGCCCGGTCTGGCCCGGCCAGCCGATGACCGCCCACTGGGGCGTCGCCGACCCGGCGGCGGTCGGCGGCGACGCGGAGACGCGGCGTAGCGCGGTGATGCAGGCGAGCATCCAGTTGAAACGGCGCATCGAACTTTTCCTTGCCCTGCCGATGGACAAACTCGATGCCATGACCCTGCAGGACAATCTCGATCAGATTGGCCGCCAGAAGGACTGAAGACCCCGACCATGAAAAACATACTGATTCTCTGCACCGGCAACTCCGCCCGTTCCATCCTCGGCGAGGCCTTGTTCAAGCACCTCGGTGCTGCTCGCGTCCACGCCTTCTCGGCCGGCAGCCAGCCGACCGGCAAGGTCAACCCGTTGGCGCTGGAAACCCTGGAAAGGCACGGTGTTCCCCTGCCCGAGGCGCGCAGCAAGTCGTGGGACGAGTTCGCCGCCCCCGGCGCGCCGGCCATCGATTACATCTTCACCGTCTGCGCTTCCGCAGCCGGCGAAACCTGCCCGATCTGGCCCGGCCACCCGACCACTGCCCACTGGGGCATTGCCGACCCGGCCCACGTCGAACCGCTGGCGGCCCGGCAAATCGCCTTCGAGCGCGCCTACCAACTGCTGCGCCAACGCGTCGAGGCTTTTCTCCAACTGCCGCTGGAAACCATGAGCGCCGCCGAAATCAAGACGGCGGCACAGCGCATTCATCAGGAATGCGAACAATGAGCGCCCAATGCGGTGTTGCCGCAAAACAGGCGGCCGGCGCCCCGATGGGCTTCTTCGAGCGCTACCTGAGCGTCTGGGTGGTGCTCTGCATCGTCGCCGGCATCCTGCTCGGCCAGTGGTTCCCGGCCGCCTTCCAGGCGCTCGGCCGGATGGAATATGCGCAGGTCAACATCCCGGTCGGCCTGCTGATCTGGGTGATGATCGTGCCGATGCTGATGAAGATCGACTTCTCGACCATCCACGAAGTGAAGGACCAGAAGGCCGGCATCGGCATCACGCTGTTCGTGAACTGGGCGATCAAGCCCTTCACCATGGCCGCGCTCGGCTGGCTGTTCATCCGCCACGTCTTCGCGCCCTACCTGCCGGCCGAACAACTGGACAGCTACATCGCCGGCCTGATCCTGCTCGGCGCCGCGCCGTGCACGGCGATGGTCTTCGTCTGGAGCAACCTGTGCCGCGGCAACGCCAACTTCACGATCTCGCAGGTGGCACTGAACGACCTGGTCATGGTCTTCGCTTTCGCCCCCATCGTCGCGCTGCTGCTCGGCGTCTCGGCGATCCCGGTGCCGTGGGACACGCTGCTGCTGTCGGTGGTGATGTACATCGTCATCCCGCTGACCATCGCCCAGGGGCTGCGCCAGCATTTCCTGCGCGGCGGCGAGGCGGCACTGAAGGCGGCTCAGGAGCGCATCGGCCCGTTCACCATCATGGCGCTGCTGGCGACGCTGGTGCTGCTCTTCGCTTTCCAGGGCGAAGCCATCGTCAGGCAACCGCTGATCATCGGCATGCTGGCCGTACCGATCTTCCTGCAGGGCCTGTTGATCGCCGCCATCGGTTACTGGCTCTGCCACAAGTTTCGCGTCCAGCACGACGTTGCCGGCCCGGCGACGATGATCGGCGCCTCCAACTTCTTCGAACTGGCGGTAGCGGTGGCGATCGTCCTCTACGGTTTCGATTCGGGTGCCGCGCTGGCCACCGTGGTCGGCGTGCTGATCGAGGTGCCGGTAATGTTGTGGCTGGTGAAGATGGTCAATTCGACCAAGGCCTGGTATGAGAAATCCCTTTGAACTGAGGAGATGAAGATGCAGAAACTCGAAATCTACGATCCCGCGATGTGCTGTTCGACCGGCGTCTGCGGCGTCGATGTCGATCCGGTGCTGGTCCAGTTCGCCGCCGACCTCGCCTGGGTCGGCGAGCAGGGCGTCAGCGTGCAGCGCTACAACCTCGGCCAGGAACCGCAGGCCTTCGCCGCCAACCCGGCGGTGGTCAAGGAAATGGAAGCCGGCATCGACCGCCTGCCGATCATCGCCATCGACGGCCAGATCGTCAGCACCGGTCTCTATCCTTCACGCGCGCAACTGGCGCAAAAGCTCGGCCTGACGCTGACGGCTGGCGAGGCCGCGCCGAAACAGTCCTGCTGCTCGCCGAAGTCCGGCTGCTGCTGAGGAGAAGGCGATGCTCGACCTCGACGGCCTGCCGCGTCATCTTTTCTTCACCGGCAAGGGCGGCGTCGGCAAGACCTCGCTGTCCTGCGCGACCGGACTGGCCCTGGCCGAACAGGGGAAACGGGTGCTGATCGTCAGTACCGATCCGGCATCGAACCTCGACGAGGTCCTGGAGACGCCGCTCGCCGGCACACCGACGCCGATACGCGGCGTGCCCGGTCTGGCGGCGCTCAACATCGATCCGGAAGCGGCAGCCGCCGCCTACCGCGAGCGGATGGTCGCCCCCTACCGCGGCATCCTGCCGGCGGCGGCGATCCTCAGCATGGAAGAGCAGTTCTCCGGCGCCTGCACGGTCGAGATCGCCGCCTTTGACGAGTTCGCCAAACTGCTCGGCGACGCCGAGGCCACGGAATACTTCGATCACGTCATCTTCGACACCGCGCCGACCGGCCATACCTTGCGCCTGCTGACGCTGCCCTCGGCCTGGAGCGGCTACATCGACAGCAGCCACGGCGGCGCCTCCTGCCTCGGACCGCTGGCCGGGCTGGAAAAACAGAAGGCGCTCTACGCGGCGACCGTGCGCCGCCTGTCCGATTCGGCACAGACGCGCGTCGTCCTGGTTGCGCGTGCCGACGGCGCGGCGCTGCGCGAAGCCGAGCGCACCCGCGGCGAACTGGCCGAACTCGGCGTTGCCAACCTGCAACTGGCGATCAATGGCCGCTTTGCCGCCAGTTCCGACGATCCGCTCGCCCTGGCCATGGAACAGCGCGGCGACGCGGCGCTGGCGACGATGGCCGACGGTCTCGCCACGCTGCCCCGCCTGAGCGTGCCCTTCCTGCCGCGCGGCACGGTCGGCCTCGACGCCTTGCGCGCCATCGTCGATCCGGCCAGCGCCAGCGCGCCACCGGCCGTGGCCGAGGCCAGCACGCCGCTGCCCGCCGGTCTCGGCCGGCTGATCGACGAACTCGCCAGCGCCGGCCACGGCGTGATCATGACCATGGGCAAGGGCGGCGTCGGCAAGACCACCGTCGCCGCCGCCATCGCCGTCGCCCTGGCGCGCCGCGGCCACAAAGTGCAACTGACCACCACCGACCCGGCCGCCCATGTCGCCGCCGCCATCGACGGCGAGATCGCCGGCCTCGGCGTCAGCCGCATCGACCCGGCAGCGGAAGTCGCCGCCTATACCGCGGAGGTGCTGGACAAGGCACGCGGAACCCTGGACGCCAGCGCGCTGGCGCTTCTGGAAGAGGATTTGCGCTCGCCCTGCACCGAGGAAATCGCCGTCTTCCGCGCCTTCGCCCGCGAAGTGGATCGCGGCGCCGACGGCTTCGTCGTCCTCGACACCGCGCCGACCGGCCATACCATCCTGCTGCTCGACGCCGCCGAGGCCTACCATCGCGAGGTGCTGCGCACGCGGGGCGAGATGCCGGAAGCGGTGACGCAACTGCTGCCGCGCCTGCGCGACCCGGCCTTCACTCACGTACTGATCGTCACCCTGCCGGAAGCCACCCCGGTGCACGAGGCCGAACGCCTGCAAGGCGACCTCGCCCGCGCCGGCATCCAGCCCTGGGCCTGGGTCATCGAGCAAAGCCTGCTCGCCAGCGGCAGCCGCGATCCGCTGCTGGCGCAGCGCGGGGTTTACGAAATCCCCTACATACGGCGCGTTGCCGACGCCCTGGCGCCGCGCTGCGCGCTGGTGCCGTGGCTGGCGCAAGCGCCGGTGGGCAGCAGAGGATTGCAGCAGCTCGATGGCTGACGACCGCCCCTGCCTGACCCGCGCCTGGCGCGAAACACGCGGTGAACTGCAGGGCTGGCTGCGCCACCGGCTCAATGGCGAGGCCGAGGCCGACGACCTGCTGCAGGAGGTCTTCCTACGCGCGCTGCGCCAGGGCGAGGCCTTCTGCCGCCTGGACAATCCTCGCGCCTGGCTGTTCCGGGTGGCGCACAATGCACTGGCCGACCGCCTGCGCACCCGGCATCCGCAAATTGAAGCGGGCGACGACCTGCCCGCCGTCGAGAACGAACCGCCAGCGCCGGTCGATCTGCTCTGCCAGTGTCTGCCGCGCGTCCTCGCCGAACTGTCGGCCGCCGACCGTCTGGCAATCGAGTTGTGCGACATCGCCGGCCAGCCGCAGCAGGCGCTCGCCGAGCGCCTGGGGATCTCGCTGTCCGGCGCCAAGTCGCGCCTGCAACGGGCCAGGCTGCGCCTGCGGGCGCGCCTGATCGAAGGCTGCCAGGTCAGT
Organism: Azonexus sp.; assembly: GCF_041909095.1. GTDB lineage: Bacteria > Pseudomonadota > Gammaproteobacteria > Burkholderiales > Rhodocyclaceae > Azonexus. The sequence goes on from NZ_JAYREB010000001.1 coordinate 285,004, forward strand.
TTCGATGAAGCCGGGCAGGTGACGGGCTTCGTCCCGCGTCCGCCTCCGGGGTGAGTGCCGGCCGACGACCTGCGTCTTTTTCCGGGATCATCCGTCTACGCGGTCGACCGCTTGATTCAGGAAATTACCATGCCCCTACTGCGACAACCTTCGACCACCACCGGCTGGCTGCTCCTGAGCGCCATCGGCGCCGCCCTCTGGCTGGCGCTCTACCAGAACCTGAGCCCATTGGCTGAAGGCCTGATCGGCCTCTTCGGCCTCGACCGCAGGACGCAGTTCGGCGAAGCCCTGCATTTCTTCTTTTACGACACGCCCAAGGTGCTCCTGCTGCTCACCGGGATCGTCTTCGTGATGGGCGTGGTGCAAACCTTCTTTGCCCCGGAACGCACCCGTGCCCTGCTCTCCGGGCGCCGTCAGGGGGTCGGCAACGTGCTCGCGGCCTTGCTCGGCATCGTCACCCCGTTCTGCTCCTGCTCGGCGGTGCCGCTGTTCATCGGCTTCCTGTCGGCTGGCGTGCCGCTCGGCGTGACCTTTTCCTTCCTGATCTCGGCGCCGATGGTCAACGAGGTGGCGCTGGCCTTGCTTTTCGGCCTCTTCGGCTGGCAGGTGGCGGCGCTTTACCTGGGCCTCGGACTGGCTGTCGCCATCGTCGCCGGGCTGGTCATCGGCCACCTGAAGATGGAGCGCCATCTGGAAGACTGGGTGCAGCAGATCCAGCGCGGCGAAGCCGCCTGGGCCGGCGACGCGACGGGCGACTGGCCGGCGCGCTTCGCCGCCGGCTGGCGTCACGTGCGCGAAATCGTTGCCAAGGTCTGGCCCTACATTCTCGTCGGCATCGCGCTCGGCGCCGGCATCCACGGCTACGTGCCGGAAGACTTCATGGCCTCGTTCATGGGCAAGGATGCCTGGTGGGCGGTGCCGGCCGCCGTCGTGCTCGGCGTGCCGATGTATACCAACGCCGCCGGCATCATCCCGGTCGTCGAGGCGCTGATCGGCAAGGGCGCCGCGCTGGGCACCGTGCTCGCCTTCATGATGAGCGTCATCGCCCTGTCGGCGCCGGAGATGATCATCCTGCGCAAGGCGCTCAAACCCACCCTCATCGCCACCTTTGCTGGCGTCGTCGCCACCGGCATCCTGCTCGTCGGCTACGTGTTCAACCTCGTCCTTTAAGGAGACAGACGCATGAAAGACATCAAGGTTCTCGGCACCGGCTGTGCCAACTGCCGCAACACCGTCAAGCTGATCGAGGAAGTCGCCGCCGAAAAGGGCGTCGCCATTGCCCTGAGCAAGGTCGAGGAGTTGCCGGAGATCATGAAGTACGGCGTGATGTCGACGCCGGGCGTGGTCGTCGACGGCAAGGTGGTGCACGCTGGCGGCGTTCCCGACCGATCAAAAATCAGTAGCTGGTTATAAACTGATTCAACCCCAACGGAGGAGGAAGAGACAATGAAGAAAATATTGCTGGCGCTGACTGGCGCCTTGATGCTGTTCGCCCAGACGCTTCGTGCCGAAGCGGTATTGACGGTCGACGCCCTGGGCAACGGCGTTTTCGCGCTGATCGGCCAGACCGGCGGCCGCCTGTACGAAAACCACGGGCTGAACGCCAATTACGGCGTGATCGACACCCCGCAGGGAAGCATCCTGATCGACTCCGGCGCCTCGTCCGTCGCCGCCAAGGTGCTTGAGACAGAGGTCAGGGAACTGACCGGCAAAGCGGTCAAGTGGGTGATCAATACCGGCAGCCAGGACCACCGCTGGCTGGGTAACGCCTACTTTGGTGCACAAGGCGCGCAGATCATCGCCTTGCAACGCACGGCGACGACGCAAGCCCGTCTCGGCAAGGGACAGATCGAAGCGCTGGCCCGCGACCTGAAGGAACAGATGGATGGCACCGTCCCCGCGCCCGCCGCCCAGCCGCTGGCCGGCGACACCCAGACCTTGACGCTGGGTGGCCGGACGCTGGAACTGCGTTATTTCGACCACGCCCACTTTGCCGGCGACGCCGTGGTCTGGCTGCCGCAGGAGAAAATCCTGTTTTCCGGCGATCACATCTACGTCGACCGCCTGCTCGGCATCCTGCCCGAAAGCAACGCCGAAACCTGGCTCAAGGCCTTCAGGCAGGCCATTGCCCTGCAGCCGCAACGCATCGTTCCCGGTCACGGCCGGGTCTGCGACGTGGCGCAAGCGCAACGCGAAACCGGCGATTACCTGGCTTTCGTGGTCAACGACAGCCGGAAGCTGGCCGAGGAAATGGCCGGCGTCGACGCTGCCGTCGCCGCGCTGCAGGATGCCCCGGCCTTCGCCGGCCTGAAGAACTTCGCCGATCTGCACCGGGGCAACGTCAACCGTACCTACCTGCGCATCGAAGCCGGCCAGTAAGCAAAGCGGCCGGCCTCGGGTTTCACTTCTTGGCCGGCCGGCCGGTCTTGATCCGTTCGATGCGCCCCATCACCGCCTGTAGTTCGGCGTCGTTGAGCGCGGCGAGGACAGCGATGCCGGCGCGCAGCAGTTCGCTCTTCTTGACTTCCGCACCGAGCGCGACCAGCCGCTTCTTGAGCATGGCGATCTGCGCGTATTCGGTTTCCGGCATTGCGTAGCTGTCGCGCACCAGCCGCGGCTTCTTCGGCTTGGCCGGCTTTTCGACTTTCTCGACCTTTTCCACCTTGGCCTTGGCGCTGGCCTTGGTCGGCTTTGCCGCCTTCGGGGCCTGCGGCGGGTCATAGCTGATGGCTTCGGCCTTTTCCAGCGCTTCGGCGAGCGCCTGCTGGTGCTTGGCGACGGTCTGTTCGACCGACGTTGCCTTGCGCGGCGCACGAGCCTTGGCCGGTGCCTTGGCCGGCGCTACGGCTTCGGCAGGCGCTTCAGCAGGCTGGACGACGGGGGACGGGGACGGGTTTTCTTTGGTAGTCACTGCGGGCTCTCCCTAAAAACGGTATATCCAGTTTAGACGAATTCAAACTGTCACATGGTTAAACTTTTTTGACAGTAGAATCGCGGCAAACCATCTCAGGAGACTCCCCAATGACGCAGGACGAACTCAAGCAGGCGGTCGCCCAGGCTGCCGCCGACCACATCGCGGAAAGCACGCCGGCCGGCGCCATCATCGGCGTCGGCACCGGCTCGACGGCCAATTTCTTCATCGACGCGCTGGCTGCGCTGAAGGACCGCATCGGCGGTGCCGTCGCCAGTTCCGAGGCCACCCGCCAACGCCTTGCCGGGCACGGCATCCCGGTACTCGACCTCAACGAGGTCAGCCGGATTCCGGTCTATGTCGATGGCGCCGACGAGATCGACGACGGCCTCAACATGATCAAGGGCGGCGGCGGCGCGCTCACCCGCGAGAAGATCGTCGCCGCCGTCGCCGACCGTTTCGTCTGCATCGCCGACGGCTCGAAGCTGGTCGACACGCTGGGCAAATTCCCGCTGCCGGTCGAGGTCATTCCGATGGCGCGCGCCCATGTCGCCCGCGAACTCGAGAAGCTCGGCGGCCAGCCGGTGCTGCGCACCGGCTTCGTCACCGACAACGGCAACCAGATTCTCGACGTGCACGGCCTGCTGATCCACGATCCGAAAGGTCTGGAAGCGAAGATCAACCAGATCGTCGGCGTCGTCACCAACGGCCTGTTCGCGATGCGCCCGGCCGATCTGCTGCTGCTCGGCACCAGCGAAGGCGTGCGCCGCATCGGCTGAGTCATCGGCCTGTCACATCGGGGCGCCAGACTGCCGGCATTCGACAGCCGGGAGCGCCCCATGTTCTTGTCCGCCAAGGAAATTGCCGCCAGCCGCGAGCAGGCACTCAACAACCTGCTCGCCTTTTCCTCGCACTGCCTGGCCAGCAGCCAGCGCGCCTGCGAAATCGCCACCGGCGCCAGCCGGGACAGCATCGAACACGCCAGCCGCCGCTGGCACCAGCTCGCCCACGGCCAGCTCGACGCCCTGACCCAATTCCCCGCCTCGCTCTGGCTTGATGCCCTGCCGCGCACCGGCGAACTCCTCGACCAGTCGCTGCACCTGCTCGGCGAGGCGCACAAGGCGCTGCTGCGCAGCGCCGAGGCACAGGTCCGCGTCTTTGACGGCATCGTCTTCGCCTATCTGCGGCGTGCCGGTCGCAGCAGCCCGTGGGAAACGGTGATCGTCCTCGACGCGCTGCGCACGACGCTCGACGGTGCCGAACAGACCCTGCACGAGATCAATGCCGCAGCCATCGAACAGGTGGATCGGGTCGAAGAGGAAATGCAGCAGGCAGTGACGCCGGCCACGCCGCGCCGCGTGCGCTCCCGGGCCAGACCGGCAGCGTGATCCGGGTCAGCGTTTGAGCAGGCGGTCCTCGGCCGCCGCCACAGCGCCCGGCGTGCCGAGCACGACGACGACATCGCCCTCGTCGAGTCGGGTTTCCGGTGCCGGTTCGAGGGCGCGGATGCCGCGCCGGCGGATCGCGCTGACCTCGCAACCGAGCAGTTCCAGGCCGAGTTCGCCGAGCGTCTGGCCGATTGCCGCGGCACCCGGTGTCAACCAGATCGAATGCAGGCGCGACTGGCTGCTCTCGTCGTCATCGCGATCGGTGAAACCGCGATAGAAGCCGCGCAACAGCCGGTAGCGCTGGCTGCGTACCTGACGGATGCGCTTGAGCACGCGGTTGATCGGCACGCCGACCAGTACCAGCGCGTGCGAAGCGAGCATCAGGCTGGCCTCCAGCGTTTCCGGGACGACTTCGGCGGCGCCGGCGCCGGCCAGCCGGCTCATGTCCTTCTCGTCGGCGGTGCGCACGACGACCGGCAGGTCAGGACGCATTTCCTGGACGTGATGCAGCACCTTCTCCGCCAGCGGTGTATCGCTCATCGTCACGATGACAACGCTGGCGCGCATCAGGCCAGCCGCCATCAGCGCTTCCTTGCGCCCGGCGTCGCCGAAGACGACGCTCTCGCCGCCTGCTGCCGCCTCGCGCACGCGGTCCGGATCGAGGTCGAGGGCGATGCTCTGAATCCCTTCCTGGGCCAGGAAGCGTGCCAGGTACTGGCCGTTGCGCCCGAAGCCGCAGAGGATCGCGTGCTTCTCCGACGTCATCGACTGGGCGGCAATCTGCGTCACCTGCATCGAACGCAGCAGCCATTCGCTGGCAACGAAACGCATCACCAGACGCTCGCTGTACTGGACGATGAAGGGCGCGATCAGCATCGACAGCACCAGCGCGGTCAGCACCACCTGCTCGATTCCCTTGGGCAGGTGGGTGATCACGCCGAGCAGCACGAAACCAAATTCACCGCCGGCGCACAGCCACAAGCCCGAGCGGATGGCGTTGCCGGACGAGGCACCGAGCTTCCACGACAGGAGGCCGACGATCAGCGCCTTGATCACCAGCAGCAGGACCAGCACCAGCATCACCTGCCACCACAGGCCAACCAGGATGTGAAGGTCGAGCTTGACGCCGATGGTGACGAAGAAGAGCCCCATCAACACATCACGGAAAGGCTTGATGTCTTCTTCCACCTGCATGCGGAATTCGGTTTCGGCGATCAGCATGCCGGCGACGAAGGCGCCGAGCGCCAGCGACAGGCCGGCGTGCTCGGTGATCGTCGCCAGGCCGAGGGTGATGAGCAGCACGTTGAGGACGAAGACCTCGGCCGACTTGGCGCGGGCGATGAAATGGAACCACTTGCGCATCAGCTTCTGGCCGAACACCAGGATCAGCGCCAGCACCGCCGCCGCCTTGAGCAAGGCGACGCCCATCAGCATCGCCAGCTTCTCCGGCGATTCGGTCAGCGACGGCAGCAGGACCAGCAACGGCACCACGGCCAGGTCCTGGAACAGCAGCACGCCGACGATCTGCCGGCCATGCGGCGAATCGAGCTCCATCCGCTCGGCCAGCAATTTGCTCAGCACCGCCGTTGACGACATGGCGAATACCGCGCCCAGCGCAATGCCCAGTTGCCAGCCGATGCCCAGTGCAACCACCAGCAGCAGCACGACCAGCATGCTCAGCAGCACCTGCAGCAGGCCCAGTCCGAAAACGATGCGCTTCATCGCGTAGAGCTTGGGCAGCGAGAATTCGAGGCCGATCGAGAACATCAGGAAGACGACGCCGAATTCGGCGAGGTATTCGGCGCGATGGATGTCCGACATCAGATTGAGCGCGTGCGGCCCGATGATGCTGCCCACCGCCAGATAGCCGAGCACCGGCGGCAGGTTGAAACGCCGGAAGATGACCACGGCGAGAACCGAGGCTCCGAGCAGCAGCAGGACGAGGGAAAGGGCGCTCAAATTGGGCTTGATGAAGTCAGGTATACTCCGGCCATCATAACCGCTGCCCGCCCATGAACCCAAATCCGTCGCCCGCCTGCTTTTCGCCGGAACGCGCCCTGCAACTGGGGCGGCAGACGCTCGCCATCGAGGCGGCGGCAGTCTCGGCGTTGCAGGCCCGGATCGACGACAGCTTCGCCGCCGCCGTCCGCCTCATCCTCGACAGCTGCGGCCGGCTGATCGTCAGCGGCATGGGCAAGTCCGGCCACATCGCGCGCAAGATCGCCGCCACCATGGCCAGTACCGGCACGCCGGCCTATTTCGTCCATCCCGCCGAAGCCAGCCACGGCGACCTCGGCATGATCACCCGCCACGACATCCTGCTGGCGCTGTCCAACTCCGGCGAATCCGAGGAACTGCTGCGCATCCTGCCGGCACTCAAGCGCCAGGGCGCCCGAGTCATCGCGATGACCGGCAGCCCGGCCTCGACACTGGCTCGCGAAGCCGACGTCCACCTCGACGCCGGCGTCGCCCAGGAAGCCTGCCCGCTCAACCTGGCGCCAACCGCTTCGACCACTGCCGCGCTGGCCCTCGGCGACGCGCTGGCGGTCGCCCTGCTCGACGCCCGCGGCTTCGGCCCGGAGGATTTCGCCCGCTCGCACCCCGGCGGCTCGCTCGGCCGTCGCCTGCTCACCCATGTCCGCGACGTCATGCGGCCGCGCGACCGGGTCCCCGCGGTGACGCCGGCAACGCCGATCAGCGAGGCCATCGTCGCCATGTCGCACGGCGGCCTCGGCCTGGTCGCCGTCGTCGATGAAGCGGACCGCCCCAACGGCATCTTCACCGATGGCGACCTGCGCCGCGCCTTCGAAAAACGCATCGACTTCCAGGAAGCCAGGATCGCCGAAGCGATGACCGCCAGCCCGCGCACCATCGGCACCGACCGCCTCGCCGTCGAAGCCGTCGAGATGATGGAGCGCCTGCGCATCAATGCCCTGCTCGTCTGCGACGAAGCGGGCAAGCTGCAGGGCGCGCTCAACATGCACGACCTGTTCACTGCCAAGGTCATCTGATGACCGCCGCCGACGCCCTGCGATGAAGAACTGGTCCGGCCAAATCTTCCCGATCACCCTGCTGGCGCTGCTGGCAGGACTCAGCTTCTGGCTGCAGGCGATACTCACCGCCGACGAGGCGCGCCCGGGAAAACGCGCGACAGCCCATGAAACCGACGCCATCGTCGAGAATTTCGAAATCCGCCGCCTCGACGAGCAAGGCAAACTGCAATACCGCCTGAGCGCGCCGCAACTGCGCCATTTCCCCGACGACGACAGTTCGCTGATCACCTCACCGCGCCTGCTCGCCTATCGCGACGGCACGCCGCCGCTCACCCTGACCGCCGGCCAGGCGACGGTCACCGCCCGCGGCGAAACGATCCTCCTCGCCGACACCGTGGAAATCACCCGCGCCGCCACCGACAAGCGCCCCGAACTGAATGCCCGGACCTCGACGCTGACCGTCGAACCGGAAACCGGCAAAGCCCAAACCGACCAGGCCATGACCATCACCCTGGGCGCCTCGCAACTTACCGGCGTCGGCGCCCGCATCGACAACAAGGCTTCGACCTTCGAACTGCGCTCGCAGGTCCGCGGTCGCTACCTATCTGCCAGAGCCAAGCCATGATCCTTCGCCCCGCCTTGCTTGCCGCCATCGTCCTGGGCTGCCCGCCCGCCTTCGCCGAAAAAGCCGACCGCGACAAACCGATGCTGCTCGAAGCCAACCGCATCTCGATCGACGACGCCAAGAAACAGCAGATCCTCGAAGGCGATGTCGTCATCAGCAAGGGCACGCTGATGATCAAGGCGGCGCGCATCATCGTCAGCGAGGACCGTTACGGCTTCCAGAAGGGCATCGCTTTCGCCCCGCCGGGCGGTAAGGCCAGCTTCCGCCAGAAGCGCGAAGGCCGCGAAGACTACGTCGAAGGCGAAGCCGAGCGCATCGAATACGACAGCAACAGCGAAATCGCCGAACTTTTCCATCGCGCGCACATTCGCGCCGGCGAGGACGAGGTCCGCGGTGACTACATCTGGTACGACGCAGTCAGCGAAAAATTCCTCGCCAGCGCCGGCGAAGCCAGCGACCCGAAGGGCGCCACGCCGCGCGTACGGGCGGTGATCCAGCCGCGCAGCAAGGGCAGCGAACCGAGCCGCCCGAGTGCTCGCGGCGACAACCTGCAACTGCGCAGCGCCGGCGACATCGACCCGAAAGACCCTCGGTAATATGCCAAAAGCATCAAACACATCGCTGATTCAAAAGGATTTATCCGGTTTGTGCAGTGCACAAAATAATTGTTGACAAGTCGACACGCTCGTCTATAATCAAAGACATGGTGCGGTGCAGCAACGCGATGCGAAAGTACACCGCCAAGGCCACCCCTGTTCTGCAAGACTTTTCTTTCCGGAGATTCCCATGTTCAAGACGCCCGAGCAATTCGCCGCCGCCAACAAAGCCACCGTCGATTCCCTGCTGTCCCTCGCCAATACCGCGCTGGCTTCCGCCGAGCGCATCGCTGCCCTGAACCTGAACACCGCCCGTTCGCTGATGGAAGATTCCGTCTCCGGCGCCAAGGCGCTGATGGGCGCCAAGGATGTCCAGGAAGCCCTGTCGATCCAGGCGTCGCTGGCCCAGCCGAACGTCGAGAAGGCCGTTGCCTACTCGCGTAGCGTCTACGAAATCTCTGCCCAAACCCAGGAAGAACTGTCGAAGATGGTCGAAGCCCAGTTCGCCGACTTCCAGAAGAACGTTTCGGGCCTGCTCGATCAAGCCGCCAAGTCCGCCCCGGCCGGTTCCGATGTTGCCGTCGCCGCCGTCAAGAGCGCCATCGCCGCCGCCAACTCGGCCTTCGACAACATGAACAAGGCTGCCAAGCAGGTTGCCGAAATCGCCGAAGCCAACGTTGCCGCCGCCACCAACGCCACGGTCAAGGCAGTCAGCGCCACCGCCGCGCCCAAGAAGAAGTAAGTTGTTGCATCCAGGCCTCCGCCCTCGGGCGGAGGCTTTGTTTCATCCCTACCACCTATAACACACACGCTGGAGATACCGATGAGCAACCCGAACCTTGAGCAACTGACCGCAGCACAGAAAGCCAACGCCGAAGTGATGACCGCCCTCATGCGCACCGCCTTCAACGGCCTTGAGCGCCTGACCGCGCTGAACATGGCAGCGACCCGCGAGTTCTTCAACACCACGGTTGCCAGCACCCAGCAACTGCTCGCCGCCAAGGATGCCAACGCCGTCGCCAAGCTGGGCAGCGAACTGACCCAGCCGAGCACCGAGAAGCTGATGGATTATTCCCGCAGCCTCTACGATCTGGTCACCGACATGCAGAAGGAAGTGACCTCGGTGATGGAAGCCCAGTACAGCAATTTCCAGCAGACCGCCGCCAGCGCAGTGGAAAAGGCCAAGACGGCAACGCCGGTCGGCGGCGACGTGTTCGCGGCGACCATGCAGACCATGCTTGACGCCTCGACCAAGGCCTTCGGCCAGATGAATTCGATGGCCAAGCAGCTGTCTGACATCGCCGAAGCCAACATGCAGGCTGCCAGCAAGGTTGCCGCGCCGGCCAAGACCAGCGCCACCGCCGCTGCACGCAAGAGCGCCGCCAAATAATACAGGCGCCACCCAACCCCAACCCCGAAAACCCGCGCCAGTCGCGGGTTTTTTATTGCCTGGAAATCAGTCCTGGCGGATGTCCAGCCAGTCGGCGGCAGTGATCGTGGCAAGCTGCGCCGGCGTCAGCGGGAAAACCGAATACGGCGTACCGGCCGCCGCCCAGACCTGCTTAAACCGCTGCAGATCGCGGTCGAGCAGTAGGCGGACCGGCTGCGCGTGAGCGAGCGGGGCGACGCCGCCGATGGCGTAGCCGGTTGCTGCGCGGACGAAATCGGCATCGGCACGGCCGAGCTTCTCGCCGACCAGGGCTGCCACCTTGCGCTCGCAGACGCGGTTGTCGCCGCTGGCAACGACCAGCACCGCCTGCCCGCTTTCCTTGCCGCGAAAGACGATGGACTTGGCGATCTCGGCGATCGAACAGCCGATTGCCGCTGCCGCTTCGGCACTGGTCCGGGTCGGCTGCTCGAATTCGACGACCGTCGTCGCCAGCCCGGCCTCGGTGAGCAACTGCTGGGTCCGTTTCGCGGTAGCGTGTTCGGCCGGCTTCATGCTGCATCCCTCCAGCGCCAGGTGATGCCGCGTTTTTCGATATCGACGCGAATTTCTTCCATTGCCCGCTCGACCAGTGCCGGCGCGCCTTCGACGCCCAGTTCGAGATGCCTGCGCTCCTGACCGACCAGCGACGGCAGCGAGAACAGGCGCAGCGTCGGGTAATCGGCGACGATGCGCTCCATCAGGTCGAGTAGCGCGCTTTCATAGGCGTTCGGCCCGGTGAGCAGGTAGGCCTTTTCGACCTTGTCGCCAACCGCTTTGAACTCGTCCCGGTAGAAGGTATCGAGCGCCCACTCGATCATCGGGTGGGCCATCTGCGGAAAGCCGGGCACGAAGTAATGATCGTTGGCCATGAAACCCGGAATGCGGTTGAACGGATTGGGCACGATGCGCACGCCGCGCGGGAAGGTGACCAGCAGCTTGCGCTGGTCGGTGATTTCCTCGTTGGCGAAGCGCACCTTCAACTCCTCGAAACCTTCCGGGTGCAGTTCAAGCTCGACACCGAGCGCCGCCGCCACCGCCTGCCGGGTGTGGTCGTCGGGTGTATTGCCGATGCCGCCGCAGGAAAAGACGACGTCACCGGCGGCCATCGTGCGCTTGAAGGTCTCGCTCAGACGCTGGCGGTCATCGCCCAGGTATTCGACCCAGGAAAGCTGTAGACCGCGCGCGCCGAGCAGTTCGGCGATTTTCGCGAAGTGCTTGTCCTGGCGCTTGCCGGACAGGATTTCGTCGCCAATGATGACGGCGCCGAAGGTTCGACTCATGCTTGTTCTCCCTGAATGCTGACGATGGCGCCGCCACGCGAGCGGCGCAGGGCTTCCAGCCCATAATGGGCAAATGATAGCGCGGCCAGTGTCGGGACCAGCAAGCCGATCACCGGCACATGGGCCAGTAGCGCCATGAGCAGGCCGAGCAGGAACAACGGCAGCCTGTGTTGCGCCCGCAGCGCGGCCCATTCGGCATCGGTCGCGTGCAGCGACAAGGCGTCGTAGGCAAAAGTCCGCCAGTTGAGCCAGCCCATCAACAGTAAAGGAATGAGCAGCGACAGGCCGGGAATCAGCCACAGCGGAATCGCCACCGTCCAGGCCAGGATGAAGAAGGCCGCCGCGCCCAGGCTGTTGAGCGTGGCGGCGACAAAACTGTCGCGCCCCATCGCCGCCAGGTCGCGATACTCGGTTTGCGAAAGGTGCTTGAGCAACAGCGGCATGATGACGATGGCGGCAAGCAGCGAAGCGCTCAGGTAGGCCACGGCAAAGATTGCCAACCAGCCGCCGATCCAGGCCAGAAAGCTGGCCAGCCAGAGCAGGCCCCAGGCGGCGAGCCAGGTCATCGGCGGAAAGGCCAGCAGTTGCTCGACGACGTTGCCCAGCACCCAGACCGCCAGTACAACGGAGAGCGCCAAAGCGCATAATGCCGGCGTCAACATGTACAACCAGACCCGGCCGTGGCGCAAATTGAGCAACGAGCGACTCAAGGCCAGAACAACGATTTCCATCCAGGCTTCTCCCGAGCAAGATCATTCACCCTGCATTTTAAAGTTTTCGGCGCCCCGGCCGTAGAGCTGGGTGTAAGCACGATACTGCAACGAAAATGAAGCTGTACACCAGAACCACGGATTACGCCCCTCCCTCCTCGGCGACATCGGCCCCCACAAGCCCTAGGGAACGCTGGCAACAGCGTCAGGAAGCGCGCTTGCAGAACCTGCAGGAAGGTCTGCAGCGGCTGCGCGCCATGCCCAGCCCGCAGGAAACCGCCAAGGCGCAGGCGCAATCCCGGGCCGAGCAGATCAAGGAACGGATCAAACAGCTCAGGGCGATGCTGATTGGCCTGCCGCCCGAGCAAGCCAAGGCGATTCTTCGCCAGATCAGCGCCATTGCCAAGGAACTGTCCGGCCTGGCCAAGGCGGTCGGAGGTGGCAGTGGAGGCGGCGCGGGGGTTGGACTCCAGACGCCGGCAAGCGGCGGGATGGCGGGCAATGGAGCGGCAGAAGGAGCAGCCAATGCCGCCGGAGATGCCTCGACCGGTGCTGCAGCAGCCGGCGCCTCTACGGACGTGGCGGCCGACGTTGCTGCACTCGCCGCGCCGCCAACGGCAAGCGCCCAGGGCGACGAGACGTCTTCAGACGAGGACGACCAACCCGATACCCCGAACGCAGCGGCGAGCGAACCGTTCGCGCGCAGCACTGGCAACAGCGCCAGCACCGGGTCGGCACAGGATTCCTTGCGCGAAGCAGCCAAGCAGTTGAAAGCGCTGCTCGAACAGGTCAAGGCGAGGATGCGCGAAGCCCGCCAGCACGAAAAGAACGATAAGGATGAGGTCAGGCAAGCGGAAAGCGCGCTGCATCAGGTCGAAGCCGCGCTCGGTGGCGGCAGCGATCTCTACAGCGGCCTTGGCTCTGCTGCCGGAATCGCACCAACGCTGGCCGTGGCAAGCATCGGCGCGACCGGCAACATCAACGTGCAGGTCTGACTCAACGCTGCAGGCCTTCCCACTGTTTCTGCAAGCGTTTGACCGACACCGGTACCGGCGTGCGCAGTTCCTGCGCATAAAGGCCGACGCGCAGCTCTTCGAGCAGCCAGCGGAATTGCTCGATTTGCGGGTCGACCGCGCCCATCTTCGCCAACTGGATCGCCCGCCGCTCGTAGTTGGTCCATAGCGGCGCGTATTCAGCCATCAATTGCGCATCGCGCGCCGGGTTGGCTTTCAGCTTGTCGAGCCGGACACCGACCGCCTTCAGGTAGCGCGGATAATGCTGCAGGCGCTCGAACGGCGTGTCGACGACGAAGGTCTTGCCGATCAGCCGCTTCAACTGCGCATCGATGTCGGCGACGGCCGCCGCGTGTACCTTGAACGCCGGCAGCTTCTTGACCGCCGCCTGCCATTCGGTGAGCACGGTGCCGACCAGGCGGCAGACTTCCTGCATGATCAGCCCGAGCCGCGCCTTGGCTTCGGCGCAGCGCGCCTTGAAGGCGTCAGGCGTGGTCGGTAGCGGTTCGGTCAGGCAGGCGCGTTCGAACGTCAATTCGACGAGCTGCCGCTTCAGGTCGTCGCTGCTGCCCAGCGCCATGAACTGCATCGCCATCTGGGTCAGGCCGGGGACGTTCTTGTCGAAGTACTTCACCTGTTCCTTGAACTGCAGCATGAACAGGCGCGACAGGCCCTTGCGGTGCGCATCGGCGGCTTCCTCGGCGGAATCGAAGACCTTCAGGCTGACCGTTTCGCCGTCGTCGATCAGCGCCGGATAGCCGATCACGGTTTGCTTGCCGACCGGGACTTCCATCAGTTCCGGCAACTCGCCGAAGGTCCAGTCGGTCAGTTTCGTGTATTCGGACGGGGTTTCGTGCAGGTCGGCGAATTCCTCCTTGGCTTCCTTGCCCCATTCGCCACGCAGCGCGACCAGGCTGCGGTTCATGTCGAGTTGCCGGCCGTGCTCGTCGATCAGCTTGTAGTTCATCGAGAAGTGCGGTGGCAGCGCATCGGGGCGGAAGGCGTCGGGCGTCACCGCCCAGCCGCGCGCGTTCAGCCCGCGCGCTTCGAGGATAAATTCGATCAGCGGGTTGACGATGCCCTGGTTGAGCTTGCGGTCGTTGCCCTCTACGGTCGACAGGAATTCTTCGACAAATTCCGGCACCGGCACCAGCTTGGCGCGGATTTTCTGCGGCAGCGTCTTGATCAACTGCACCAGCTTTTCCTTGATCAGCCCCGGCACCAGCCATTCCATGCGCGCCGCCGGAATCTGGTTCAACTGCGCCAGCGGCAGCGTCAGCGTGACGCCGTCGCGTGGAGAGCCCGGCTCGAAGTGATAAGTGAGCGCGTACTCCACGCCGCCGGCCTTGAGCTTGTGCGGGAAGGCTTCGGTGGTCACGCCGGCCGCCGAATGGCGCATCAGGTCGTCCTTGGCCAGGAAGAGCAGCTTGGGGTTGTCCTGCTCGGCGGTCTTGCGCCAGTGGTCGAAGGTCGCGCCGTTGTGGATGCCTTCCGGGATCAGGTGATCGTAGAAGGCGAAGATCAGCTCGTCATCGACCAGCACATCCTGGCGGCGCTGCTTGTGTTCGATCTTCTCGATCTCGCGAATCTGCTTCTGGTTGTGCAGGAAGAAGGGCCAACGCTTGGCAAACGACTCCTCGATCTCCTCGCCGACCAGCCCCTGGCGGATGAAGATGTCGCGCGCCTCGGCCGGCGCCAGCGGGCCGTAATGGATGCGCCGCTTGGGGTTGATGACGATACCGTACAGGGTCGTCCGTTCCCAGCCGGCAACCTGCATCGCCTTCTTCTCCCAGTGCGGATCGAAGTACTGGCGCTTGATGAGGTGAGCGCCCACTTTCTCGATCCATTCCGATTCGATGCGCGCCACGCAACGACCGAAGAGGCGCGTCGTCTCGGTGATCTCGGCGGCCATGATCCACTTGCCGGCCTTTTTCTGCAGCGGCGACGACGGGTGGATGAGGAAGCGGATGCCGCGCGCGCCGAGGTAGTAGCCGGACTCGTCCGATTTGCAGCCGATGTTGCCCAACAGCCCGGAGAGCAGCGCCATGTGGATGGCGTCGTAGGTGCCGGGGATGTCGTTTTCCTTCCAGCCGAGTTCGGTGACCATCGCGTGCAACTGGCCGTGCACCTCGCGCCATTCGCGCAGGCGCAGGTAGGAGAGGAAGTGCGCGTGGCAGGTATCGACCAGCGACTTGTTCGATTTCTTGTGCTCGACCGCCTGCTTGAACCAGGCCCACAATTTGACCCAGCTGAGGAATTCGGACTTCTCGTCGGCGAACAGCTTGTGCTTCTCGTCCGCCGCCTGTTGGCGTTCCTGCGGCCGTTCGCGCGGGTCCTGCGTAGACAGCCCGGCGGCGATGACCAGCACTTCCTTCAGACAGCCGAGGTCGCGCGCGGCGACCAGCATGCGGCCGATGCGCGGGTCGAGCGGCAGCTTGGCCAGCGCCTCGCCGACCTTGGTCAGCCGGTTTTCGTCGTCGAGCGCGCCGAGTTCCTGCAACAGCGCGTAGCCGTCGCTGATCGCCTTGGCCGGCGGCGGTTCGATGAAGGGGAAGCTCTCGACGTCGGTCAGGCGCAGCGACTTCATGCGCAGGATGACGCCGGCCAGCGAGGAACGCAGGATTTCCGGGTCGGTGAACGGCGGCCGCGCGTTGAAATCGGCCTCGTCATAGAGGCGAATGCAGACGCCAGCGGCAACGCGGCCGCAGCGGCCGGCGCGCTGCCGCGCCGCCGCCTGCGAGATGCGCTCGACCTGCAACTGCTCGACCTTGTTGCGGTAGGAATAGCGCTTGACCCGCGCCAGGCCGGTGTCGATGACGTAGCGGATGCCCGGCACGGTGAGCGAGGTTTCGGCGACGTTGGTCGCCAGCACGATGCGCCGCTGGCCACCTGAAGGCTTGAAGATGCGGTCCTGCTCAGAAGCCGAAAGTCGCGAGAACAGCGGCAGGATTTCAGGCGCGTGCGCGGTGCTCAGGCCGGGACGCGCCAAGGCATGCTTGCGCAAGGCTTCCGCCGCCTCGCGGATTTCGCGCTCGCCGGGCAGGAAGACGAGGATGTCGCCGGGACCGAGGCGAGCCAGCTCGTCGGCGGCATCGACAATCGCATCGTAGAGGTCGCGTTCGTCGTCCTTCTTGTCGATGTCCTCGACCGGGCGATGGCGCACTTCGACCGGGTACAGGCGCCCGGAAACCTCGATCACCGGCGCACCACTGAAATGCTGCGAGAAGCGCTCGGCGTCGATGGTCGCCGAGGTGATGATCAGCTTCAGGTCCGGCCGGCGCGGCAGCAACTGCTTAAGGTAGCCAAGCAGGAAGTCGATGTTCAGGCTGCGCTCGTGCGCCTCGTCGATGATGATCGCCTCGTAGGCGTTCAGGTAGGGATCGCTTTGCGATTCGGCGAGCAGGATGCCGTCGGTCATCAGCTTGACCCAGCTCTCCGGCGTCGATTTATCGTGAAACCGGATTTTCACGCCGACACCGGCGCCGACCTGCGTCTTCAGTTCCTGCGCCAGGCGCGTCGCCACCGAGCGTGCGGCAAGCCGGCGCGGCTGCGTGTGGCCGATCAGGCCACGCGCGCCGATACCGAGGTCGAGGCAGATCTTCGGCAACTGCGTCGTCTTGCCCGAACCGGTTTCGCCGCAGACGATGACCACTTGATGCCTAGCGATCAGCTTGGCGATCTCGTCGCGCCGCTCGTTGACCGGCAGGTCGGGCTGAAACTCGGGTTGCGGCAGCTTGCCGCGCCGCTGAGCTACAGCGGCTTGCGAGGCGGCGAGCAGCTTTTCCAGGTCAGCCTGGAGTTTTTGCCGCTTGTCGCCGGTCGACCGTGGCAATTCGCGCTGCAGCGTGCGCAGGCGACGGGCATCGGCAGTCAGGGTGGACAGGGAAACGTCGTCGCGCGAGGCGCGCTTGCTGGATGGCGTGGACATGGGAGCGGATTATATCGCCACCCCGGCAAACACCATGTCCGGCGCCCTGGCGGCGGGACAAGCCCCGGCGGCGCCCGCTATACTCGCGCCATAAAAGACTCCCGCCGCATGCCATGGCCATCATCCGCTGCAACCAATGCACCCTGCTCGCCGAGCAACCCGACAACCTCGCTGGCAAACAGCTGGCCTGCCCGAAGTGTGGCGCGGCGACCACCGTCTACCCGACCCTCTTTTTCATCGAGAAGCTGCTCGACAAATACTTCACCGCCCAGCGCGAGGTGATCCGGCTCAAGGGAACGACCGCCCCCCAAACCGAAACGAAGCCAGCCAACCCCGAACTGGCCGGCATCGACCTCGCCAATACCGATTTCCTGGCGAGCGAGTTGCAGCACGGTCCGATCTACGACTGGTTCCGCAAGAAGCAGATCAAGGTCCAGGCCAACACGCGCGGCGTCGACACCAGCGGCTTCTTCGACGAGGTGGCGGAAGCCATCGGCGCCAACCTGCCGGTACTCAAGGAAGTGCTCGAGCGCATCCGCTGGTCGCAGCAGAAGGAGCACGCCAGCGCGACGATCAACCTCGACAAGAAGTCACCGGAAGAGGCCAAAGCCATCTCCACCTTTTGCCAGCAACTCTATGACTTCTCCTTTGTCGCCAAGTGCTTCCACAACAAGCCGGAAAACAACGTCCGGCTGATCCTGCAGACGGCACCGACCATCCGCAATTTCTTCAACGGCGAGTGGCTGGAATGGCATGCGCTGATGAGTTGCCTGCGCTACGCAAAGGAACGGCAGCGCCGCTTTTCCTGCACGCGCGGCCTCGAACTGACGCTGACCAACGGCGACCCGTACGAAATCGACGTCTTCATGCTGATCGACGGCGAGACGCCAATCTGCATCGAATGCAAGAGCGGTGAATTCCGCCAGAACATCGACCGCTATCTGGCGCTGAAAAAACGCCTGGGCCTGGCGGGAAAGCAGTTCGTGATGTGCATCGCCGGACTGAGCGACGAGAACGCCAAGGCCTTCTCGGCCATGTACGACCTGAGCTTCGTTAACGAACGCGGACTCGCCGGACATCTGAGCCGCCTTTTCTGAGCCGGCCGCCCCAAAAAACGCGCCGCCCGCGGGCGGCGTCTGCAACAGGCATCGCGGACCAGCCGCTGCCATGGCGTTGGCGACCGGAAAGGCTCGCCATCTCTGTTGGGGTTGTTGTTTGTTGTTGCCGACGATTATCGGTGATCAATGTTTCATTTTCCTTTCCGGGAGCCTTTGCGGCACTGACCGGTCTAAACGGCAACCCCTCCCGCGCCAACCCAACCAGGAAAAATCGCCGCTGTGCCGGATCACCCGCCCAACCTGCTCCGTCTTTACCACGCTCGCACCAAGCACCGTTTCGACGCCTACGCCGCAGGCCCCGGCCAGCTCGACTGGGACGCCCAGCCGGCACCGTTCCGCCATTACCCCGGCGCACCCGTACTCGACCTGCCGCTGGCCGCCGACCGCTACGAGCGCGCCTACGGCCAGCTCGGCGTAGCGCCCGCAAGCCCGATAGCGGCAACGCGGGAGAGCCTGGGCGCGCTGCTCGAGCTGTCTTTGGCGATTTCGGCCTGGAAAAGCTGGGGGCCGAACCGCTGGGCGCTGCGCTGCAACCCCTCGTCCGGCAACCTCCACCCGGTCGAGGCCTGGGCATTGTGCGGCAGCCTGAGCGACGTGCCCGACGGCCTGCATCACTACGACCCCGAGCGCCACGCGCTGCAACATCGCGTCCTCGTCCCGCCCGGTGACGCCGCGCCCTGGCTGGCCATCGCGCTATCGTCGGCAATGTGGCGCGAAGCCTGGAAGTACGGCGAGCGCGCCTTCCGCTACTGCCAGCTCGACGTCGGCCACGCCCTCGGCACCCTGGCCTACGCTGCCGAGCTGCTCGGCTGGCGGTTGCGTCCGCTCGCTGTCGGCAGCGACGCCCTCGCCGGCCTGCTCGGGCTCGACCGCACAAGCGACTTCCCGGCTGGCGGCGACGCTTGCACCGAGCGCGAGGAGGCAGAAATCCTGCTCGCCATCGACGCTCCCGGCCTCGCTGCGCCGCCCGCAGTGGCCGACTTGCGGACACGCCATGACGGCACCGGCTGGCTCGGCCGGCCGAGCCGGATCGACCCGGCCCCTGGCTACCGCTGGCCGCTGGTCGACCAGGCGGCGGCGGCCAGCCGCGCCCCGGAGAGCATCCCGGTTTCGGCGTCGGCGGAAAAGGTCGACGAGTTTCCGCCGCTGCCGCCCCACCCGACCACTGCCGGTGCCGCACAACTGATCCGCCAGCGGCGCAGCGGCCAGCGTTTCGACCCGCGCCGGACGCTGCCGCGCGCCGCCTTCCTGCGCCTGCTCGACGCCACGCTGCTGCGCCCGCGCGCCCCGTTCACCGGGCAGACGGGGCCGGCACAGGTGCATCTGCTGCTCTTCGTGCTACGCGTCGACGGGCTCGACAGCGGCCTCTACCTGCTGCCGCGCGGCGGCGCCGGCGACGCACTGGCGGCAACGCTGGCCGCCCGCTTCCCGGATGCCGGCGCAGTCGAAGACTGCCCGCCGCACCTCGGCCTGCGCCGCCTGACCCGGGCCAGCCTGGCGGAACTGCAGCGCCTGGCGCGCGCCCTCAACTGCCATCAGGAGATCGCCGCGACCAGCGCCTTCTCGCTCGGCATGCTCGCCGATTTCAGCACCGCCGACGGCGCCGGCTACCGCGAGTTGCTGCGCGAGGCCGGGCGCCTCGGCCAGGCGCTCTATCTCGAAGCCGAAGCTGCCGGCGTACGCGGTACCGGCATCGGCTGCTTCTTCGACGACCCGGTGCACGAAGTTGCCGGACTGGCGGACGCACGCTGGCAGAGCATCTATCACTTCACCGTCGGCACCCCGGTCATCGACGAACGGATCGAAAGCGCGCCGCCCTACCCGCCAGCCTGGCGGGAAAAGCGCTGATCAGCCCCAGATCCGCGTCGCGCCGACGCTGAGCAGGCCGAGCCAGGTCGCCGTCAGCGAGCCGGTGAGGTGGATCGCGGCCAGCCCGATGGCCAGCGCCGGCTGGCCGGCGAGCAGGCGCTCGACGACTTCGGCGGAAAAGGTGGAGAAGGTGGTCAGGCCACCGAGGAAGCCGGTGATCACGAACAGCTTGAGGGCCAGCGGCAGGCCGGAATTGAGATGGAAAACACCGACAGCAACACCGATCAGGTAAGCACCGATCAGGTTGGCGGCAAGCGTGCCGAGCGGCAAGGCGACGAACAGCGGGTTGAGTGCCAGCCCGAGCAACCAGCGCGCCCAGGCGCCACAGGCCGCCCCCAGACCAACGGCAGCGAATCCGATAGCATTCATAGCCTCTCCTTTCGCCGGATTCTACCGCGACTCAGCGGCCATCACGTGCGGTGAGCAAGCGTAACAATTTGGCCACTTCGATGTCACAATAACGCCTTCACGACAGGGGTGCGCCGACAAAAGCAAAAACCGGCGCCAGCAGCATTGGCCCACGCAGGGCACGGGAGAACGCATGGAGTTTCAGGATTTTGCCGACATCGAAAAGGCGACCAAGCGTGGCCGTCGGGAATTCAGCCGGCTGGGCATAGGCCTGCTGTTCGTTGTCTGCATCATGATTTACACCGCGCTCGCCATCGGCGTCACCGGCACCCAGGGGGTCATGCTGGTGGTGGCAGCGATGATCGGCGGCTACATGGCGATGAACATCGGCGCCAACGACGTCGCCAACAACGTCGGCCCGGCGGTCGGCTCGCACGCCATCACCATGACCGGTGCCATCGTCATCGCCGCCATCTTCGAAATGGCCGGCGCCCTGATTGCCGGCGGCGAAGTCGTGTCGACGATCCGCGGCGGCATCATCCGGCCGGACGCCATCCTCGACAACAACCGCTTCATCTGGCTGATGACCGCCTCGCTGCTGGCTGGCGCACTGTGGCTGAACTTCGCCACCGCCATCGGCGCCCCGGTGTCCACCACCCACTCCATTGTCGGCGCTGTCCTTGGCGCTGGCGTTGCCGCCGGCGGCATGGGCGCCGCCAACTGGGGGACAATGGGCGGCATCGCCGCCAGCTGGGTGATCTCGCCGGTGCTCGGCGGCATCGTCGCCGCCGCCTTCCTGTTCTGGATCAAGCGGGCAATCACCTATCAGTCCGACATGGTCGCCGCCGCCCAGCGTACGGTGCCCATCCTGATCGGCCTGATGGCCTTCTCGTTCAGCACTTACCTGATCCTCAAGGGCCTCAACAAGGTCTGGAAGCTCGACTTCCTGACCGCCAGCCTGATCGGCACCGGCATCGGCATCCTGACCTGGTGGCTGATGGCGGGCTCGCTGCGCCGCCGTTCTGGACGCATCAGCAACACCAAGGCCAGCATCAACACGCTGTTCACCGTCCCGCTGATCTTCGCCGCCGCCCTGCTCAGCTTTGCCCATGGCGCCAACGATGTCGCCAACGCCGTCGGGCCGCTGGCCGCCATCGCCGACACCGTGATCCACGGCAAACTGTCGAGCAAGGCCGGCATTCCGCTCTGGGTCATGCTGGTCGGCGCCATCGGCATCTCGCTCGGCCTGACGCTTTACGGTCCCAAGCTGATCCGCACGGTCGGCAGCGAGATCACCGAACTCGACCAGATGCGCGCCTTCTGCATCGCCATGTCGGCCGCCGTCACTGTCATTGTCGCCTCGCAGCTCGGGCTGCCGGTCAGCTCGACGCACATCGCGCTGGGCGGCGTCTTCGGTGTCGGTTTCCTGCGCGAGTTCCTGAAAACCAATTACTCGCAGATGCTTGAGGAAATCAAGGAGCATCATCTCGGCGAGGACAAGGAAGTGGTCGAAGCCTACCTCAACCGCTTCAACAAGGCCGGCGTCAAGGAAAAGCGGGAAATGCTCGAGCAGTTGAAGGCGCGTACCGCCCAGGCCGACCTGTCGAAATACGAGCGCAAGCAGATGCGCAAGGTATACCGCCACGAACTGGTCAAGCGCTCGGCGGTGTTCAAGATCGCCGCTGCCTGGATCATCACCGTGCCGGCCTCGGCGCTGATGGCGGCGATGATCTACTACATGATCTTCGGCATCGTGCACGCCTGAGCAGCGGACAGCAGGGCGGGAAATCTCGCGTTGGCCTGATCCAGCGCAACCCGCCTCCTGCCCAGGTGCTAAAATGACGCTTTGTCACAAAAGCTAAACAAAACCGTCATGTTCGGCGCCTTGATGCCCAGAGAGGGCAAATATTTCGACTTTTTCAATGCCCACGGCGCCCTCGTCGCCCAGGGCGGCAGCACGCTCCGCCAATTGATCGACGCCCTCTCCAACGGTGCCGAGGAAGGGAAGGCCCAGGCCCTGGCCGACGAGATCGACCGCCTGGAAAGCGCAGCCGACAAGATCACCCACGAGGTCCTGGCGCAACTGCACAGCGCCTTCATCACGCCCTTCGACCGCGACGAGATCCACGAACTGATCAACGGCATGGACAACATCCTCGACATGACCCAGGACGTTGCCGAAGCGATGGCGCTCTACGACATTCACCGCATTCCGGCCGAAGCCCGCGCCATGGCCGAGATCACCGAGCGCAGCTGCCAGAAGGTCACCGAACTGGTGAAGCTGCTGCACAACATGGACAACGGCCCGAGCATCCTCAAGCTCTGCCATGAAATCGACGAACACGAATCCGAAGTCGATCGCATGCTGCGCGTCTCGATGTCGCGCATCTTCCGCGAGGAGCCGGATGTCCGCGAAGTGATCAAGCTCAAGGAAATCTACCAGTTGCTGGAGTCCGTCACCGACCGCTGCAAGGATGTCGCCGGCACGGTCGAGGCCATCGTCCTCGAAAACTCCTGAGTCCAGGCATGGAAGCCATCCACATGAGCCTCGGGGTCGTCGTTACCCTGGTGGTCGTCGCTTTGCTGTTCGATTTCATGAACGGCTTTCACGACGCCGCCAACTCGATCGCCACCATCGTCTCGACCCGCGTCCTCAAGCCGCATCACGCGGTGATCTGGGCCGCCTCGTTCAACTTCCTGGCCTACTTCCTGTTCCACCTGAAAGTCGCCGCGACCATCGGCAAGGGCACCATCGACCCGAGCATCGTCGATCACTACGTGATCTTCGGCGCCCTGGTCGGCGCCATCGCCTGGAACATCATCACCTGGTACTACGGCATTCCCTCGTCCTCGTCGCACGCGCTGGTCGGCGGCCTGGTCGGTGCCGCCGTCGCCAAGGCCGGTTTCGGCAGCCTGGTCACCGCCGGCGTGCTCAAGATCATCGCCTTCATCTTCGTCGCCCCGCTACTCGGTTTCTTCATCGGTGGTCTGCTGATGGTCGGCGTCTCGTGGATCTGCCGCAACATGGCGCCGCGCAAGGTGGACAAGCACTTCCGCCGCTTTCAGCTACTTTCCGCCGCCGCCTACAGCCTCGGCCACGGCGGCAACGACGCGCAGAAGACGGTCGGCATCATCTGGTTGATCCTGATCGCCGCCGGCATGTCGACCACGGAATCGGAAATCCCCAGCTGGGTCGTTTTCGCCTGCTACACGGCGATGGGGCTGGGCACCATGTTCGGCGGCTGGCGCATCGTCAAGACCATGGGCAACCGCATCACCAAGCTCAATCAGGCGCGCGGCTTCTGCGCCAACAGCGGCGGCGCCGTCACCCTGTTCCTCGCTTCCGCCTTCGGCATCCCGGTGTCGACCACGCACACCATCACCGGCGCCATCGCCGGCGTCGGCACCACGCGCGGCACCCGCCACGTGCGCTGGGGCGTTGCCGGTGGCATCGTCTGGGCCTGGATCCTGACCATCCCGTGCAGCGCGCTGATGGCTGCCATCGGTTGGTACGTCGGCCGCCTGATCCTCTGATCGGCGCCAACGCACGAACGGGCCGGCCAAGCGCCGGCCCGTTTCGTTTTCAGGAGGCGCGGCGCTGTTAGAATGTCGCTTTACCGAATCGCCCACGCCGGCCACCCATGTCATCCGATAACAAGACTCCCGCTCCCGCCGCCAATTTCATCCGCAACATCGTCGACGCCGATCTCGCCGCCGGCAAGCACGCCCAGCGCCGCTGGGCCGGCCAGCCCGGCCTCGCCGCCGAGCACGCGGCGGCGCCGCTCGATGCGGCGAAGATCCGCACCCGCTTCCCGCCCGAGCCGAACGGCTACCTGCACTTCGGCCACGCCAAGTCGATCCTGCTCAACTTCGGCCTCGCCCAGGAATTCGGCGGCCGCTGCCACCTGCGCTTCGACGACACCAACCCGGAAAAGGAAGAGCAGGAATACGTCGATTCCATCGTCGACGCCGTCAAATGGCTGGGTTGCAGCTGGGCCGACGAGCGCGAGAACAACCTCTACTACGCGTCGAACTACTTCGACTGGATGGTCCAGTTCGCCGAATACCTGATCTCCGCCGGCCACGCCTACGTCGACAGCCAGAGCGCCGAGGAAATGCGCGCCAACCGCGGCACCCTGACCGAAGCCGGCAAGCCCTCGCCCTTCCGCACGCGCAGCGTCGCCGAGAACATGGACCTGTTCAAGCGCATGCAGGCCGGCGAATTCGCCGACGGCGCCCACATCCTGCGCGCCAAGATCGACATGGCCTCGCCCAACATCAACCTGCGCGACCCGGCGATCTACCGCATCCGCCACGCCACCCACCACAACACCGGCGACAAGTGGTGCGTCTATCCGATGTACACCTTCGCCCACCCGATCGAGGACGCGCTGGAGTGCATCACCCACTCCATCTGCACGCTCGAATTCGAGGACCAGCGCCCGTTCTACGACTGGCTGCTCGAACGCCTCGCCGAAGGCGGCCTGCTGCAGCGCCCGCTGCCGCAACAGATCGAATTCTCGCGTCTCAACCTGACCTACATCGTCCTCTCCAAGCGCAAGCTGATCCAGCTGGTCGACGAAAAACACGTCAGCGGCTGGGACGACCCGCGCCTGCCGACCCTGGTCGGCGCCCGCCGCCGCGGCTATTCGCCGGAAGGCTTCAAGCTGTTCATGGAACGGGTCGGCGTCACCAAGAACGATTCGCTGATCGACTACGCCCTGTTCGAAGACGCCCAGCGCGAGGTGATGAACGAATCCGACCAGCGCCGCGTCGCCGTCCTCGACCCGCTCAAGCTGATCATCGACAACTATCCCGAAGGCCAGTTCGAGGACTGCGCAGTCACCAACCACCCGCTGCATCCTGAATTGGGCAACCGCGTCATGCCCTTCGGCCGCGAGCTGTGGATCGAAGCCGAAGACTTCCAGGAAGTCCCGGAAAAGGGCTTCCGCCGCCTCTTCCCCGGCAACAAGGCGCGCCTCAAGTACGGTTACATCGTCGAATGCACCGGCTGTGACAAGGATGAAAACGGCAAGGTCACCGCCGTGCACTGCACCTACCTGCCCGACACCAAGTCCGGCACGCCGGGCGCCGACAGCGTCAAGGTCAAGGGCAACCTGCACTGGGTTTCCGCCGCCCACGCCTGCCCGACCGAAATCCGCCTCTACGACCGCCTGTTCCGCGTCCCCGCCCCCGGCGCCCGGCGCGAAGGCGACGCCCCGGAGCTCGAACGCAACTTCCTCGACGACCTCAACCCGGATTCGGTACGCGTCATCACCGCCATGCTCGAACCCTCGCTCAAGGACGCCCAGCCCGAACAGCGCTTCCAGTTCGAACGCCACGGCTATTTCGTCGCCGACCGCGTCGACTCGAAGCCCGGCGCCCCGGTCTTCAACCGCGCCGTGACGCTCAAGGATTCGTGGGGCAAGGGGCACTGAGATGGCCGGCAGCTGGGGTTGTCCGCACGAAGTCAATGACCGCTGCACGAAGATCAACAACCTGCCGTGCAACCCGGGCATGAAAGGCTGCGAGCTGGCCGGCCGCTACCGCTTCGTCGACGAGAGCAAGAACGAGCGCTACTGGGAAAAGAAGGCGCGCGAGAAGGACAAGCCGACGGGACCGACGCAA
This sequence comes from Azonexus sp., assembly GCF_041909095.1. Classification (GTDB taxonomy): domain Bacteria; phylum Pseudomonadota; class Gammaproteobacteria; order Burkholderiales; family Rhodocyclaceae; genus Azonexus. The sequence continues at coordinate 310,840 of NZ_JAYREB010000001.1, forward strand.
TGAACCGCCCGGCCATCGAAGCGCAGATCACGTCCAGGCTGCCCGGCCTGCTCGCCATCTACGCCTTCGGCAGCCGAATCGAAGGCAGCGCCGGGCCGGACAGTGATCTTGACCTGGCAGTCCTCCTGCCGGCTTACGCCGCGCCGCTCGAACTGTGGGATCTCGCCGGCGAACTCGCCGATCTCGCCGGCTGCCCGGTCGACCTACTCGATTTCCGCGCTGCATCGACCGTCATGCAGTACCGCATCCTGACTACCGGGCAACGCTGGTGGGCGTGCGACGCCACGGTTGACGCCTACGAAGCGGGAATTCTCAGCGACAAGACCGAGCTCGACATTGCGCGGGCGCCGCTGCTCGCCGACATCCAACGCGAAGGACGCATCCATGGCCGATGACGTGCTGCTCAACAAGGCGGCAACGATAGAACGTTGCGTACGGCGCGCCCGCGAGGAATATGCCGCCGACCCGGCCGGTTTCGCCAGCAACTTCAGCCGCCAGGACGCTGCCATCCTCAACATTCAGCGGGCCTGCGAGGCGGCCCTCGACATGGGGCAGCACCTGATCCGGCGCGAACGCCTGGGCATACCGCAAAGCGCCCGCGACGTTTTCGCACTGCTCGCGCGCGGCGGCTGGATCGACGACGGACTGGCCGACGCACTCAAACGCATGGTCGGTTTCCGCAACCTCGCTGTGCACGATTACGCCAGCCTGCAACTGCCGATCACCGTGCGCATCATCGAAACCCATCTCGACGAATTCCTGGAATACAGCAGCACCCTGCTGCGCAAGGACGCCGGGAACGCGACCGTCTGATGCCGCTCGACGTCGCCCGCCTCGGTCAGGTGTTCACGCCGCCCAAGGTGGTGGAATTCATGCTCGACCTGTGTGCCAACACGGGTAGCGTGCTTGAGCCTTCGGCCGGCGACGGCGCTTTTTTCAACGAATTGCGGCGGCGTGGCCGTGATGTCACCGGCGTCGAGCTTGACCCCCGGGTCGCCCCGGCCGGCGCGCGGGTCATGGATTTCTTCGACCTGCCGGAAAGCGAAAGTTTCGCCACCATCGTCGGCAATCCGCCCTATGTGCGCTACCAGGATATCGCCGCACCGACCCGCAAGAAACTGAAATCGCCGCTATTCGACAAGCGCAGCAACCTGTTCCTGTTTTTCATCGAGAAGTGCATCCGCCACCTCGAGCCGGGTGGCGAGCTGGTCTTCATCGTGCCGCGCGAGTTCATCAAGCTGACCTCGGCCAGGAAGCTCAACGCCTGGCTGTTCGGCCAGGGCAGCATCACGCATTTCTTCGAGACCGGCGACGTCCGCGTCTTCGCCGGCGCCAATCCCAACTGCTGCATCTTCCGCTTCGAGAAGGGTCGCTTCGACCGCCGCATGGCCGACGGCCGCGTCTTCACCGAAGTCGACGGGCAGCTGATGTTCCTGCGCGACGATCACGGCGTGCGCCTTTCCGACCTGTTCGACGTTCGTGTCGGCGGCGTTTCCGGCGCCGACCCGGTGTTCCGCCACGCCGAGGGCAACCTCGATTTCGTCTGCTCGAAGACTGCCGACAGCGGCGAGACGCGGCGCATGATCTACGGCATCGAACACCCGGCCCTGCTGCCGCACAAACAGCGCCTGCTCGCCCGCCGCGTGCGCAAGTTCGACGAGAGCAACTGGTGGCACTGGGGCCGCCATTTCCCGATCAACGACGACCCACGCATCTACGTCAATGGCCGCACGCGCAAGAGCGAGCCTTTCTTCCTGCACGACTGCCCGAACTTCGACGGTTCGGTGCTGGCGCTGTTCCCGAAGAACCGGCGGATGCGCCGGCGCGACCTGATCGAATGCACGATGATGCTCAACCACGAAGTCGACTGGCAGCAGCTCGGTTTCGTCTGCGACGGCCGTTTCCTGTTCACCCAGCGCAGCCTGCAGACTTGCCTGCTGCCCGACAAGTTTTCCCGTTATCTGCCGAAGGAAGAAACATGACCTTTACCGAACAACTCGCCGCCGCATGGCAGCGCAACAACTCGCTGCTCTGCGTCGGCCTCGACCCCGATCCGGCCAAGTTCCCGGCGCACCTGAAGGGGCGCGACGACGCCATTCTCGAATTCTGCAAAAGCATCGTCGACGCCACCGCCGACCTCGTCTGTTCGTTCAAGCCGCAGATCGCCTACTTCGCGGCGCGCCGTGCCGAGGACCAACTGGAAGCGCTGATCGCCCACATCCACGAGCAACACCCCGGCGTGCCGGTGATCCTCGACGCCAAGCGCGGCGACATCGGCTCCACCGCCGAACAGTACGCCGTCGAAGCCTTCGCGCGCTTCCAGGCCGACGCCGTGACGGTCAATCCCTACATGGGCCGCGATTCGGTCGAGCCCTACCTGGCCTTCCCCGACAAGGGCGTGATCCTGCTCTGCCGCACCTCCAACCCGGGCGGCTCGGACCTGCAGTTCCTGGAAACCAACGGCGAGAAGCTGTACGAGCACGTCGCCCGCCTGGCCGCCGAAAAGTGGAACAGCACCGGCCAGATCGGCCTCGTCGTTGGCGCCACCTTCCCGGCCGAGATCGCTCGCGTGCGCGAAATCGTCGGCGACATGCCGCTGCTGGTGCCGGGCATCGGCGCCCAGGGCGGCGATGTCGAAGCCACCGTCAAGGCCGGCCGAACCGCGGCCGGAACCGGCTTGATGATCAACTCCTCGCGTGCCATCCTTTACGCCGGCCAGGGCGAGGACTACGCCGACGCCGCCCGCCGGGCGGCGCTCGCCACCCGCGCCGAGATCAACCAGCACCGCTGAGGAGACGCCAGATGCGCATGGACGATTACCGGGAAAGCGACAACGTCGAGGACCGCCGCGGCGGCGGCGGTGGCGGCATCTCTTTCGGCGGCGGCCAGCTGGGCATCGGCAGCATCGTCATCGCGCTGGTCGCCAGCTATTTCCTCGGCGTCAATCCGATGACCGTGCTCAACCTGCTCTCCGGCGGCGGCATGCCGGTCGTCCAGCAGCAGGCACCAGCGCAGCGCCCGCCAGCCAACGACGAGACGGCGGTGTTTGTCTCCAAGGTGCTGGCGTCGACCGAGGACACCTGGATTCCAGCCTTCCGCGAGATGGGCAAGCAGTATCAGGAGCCGCGCCTGGTGCTGTACACCGGCGTCACGCCGACCGCCTGCGGCACCGGCCAGGCGGCGATGGGGCCGTTCTACTGCCCGGGCGACCAGAAGGTGTACATCGACCTCGCCTTCTTCCGCGAACTGCGCGAGCGCTTCAACGCCCCCGGCGAATTCGCCCAGGCCTACGTCGTCGCCCACGAAGTCGGCCACCACGTGCAGCACCTGCTCGGCATTTCCGATCAGGTGCATCAGGCGCAGCAGCGGGCGAGCGAAGCGCAGGCCAACGCGCTGTCGGTGCGCCTCGAACTGCAGGCCGACTGCCTGGCCGGCGTCTGGGGCAAGCGCACCGACAGCATGGCCCAGGTGCTCGAACCTGGCGACGTCGAGGCCGCGCTGACCGCCGCCTCGGCGATCGGCGACGACCGCCTGCAGCAACAGGCGCAGGGCCGCATCGTCCCCGACAGCTTCACGCACGGCAGCTCGGCGCAGCGCATGCGCTGGTTCCAGCGCGGTTTCGACAGCGGCGACTTCAGGCAGTGCAACACCTTCGACAAGAGCGTACGGCTCTGAGATGAGCGCCGACGCAAGCCGCAAGCCGCCGCGCTGGCGCCGCTGGGCGCTGGAGATCGCCATCTTCGTCGCCGCCTTCCTCGCCTTCCAGGCCTGGCAGTTGCGCGACACGACGCGCGGCCCGGCACCGCAATTCGCCGGCGTGCACACCGACGGCCAGGCCTTCGACCTCGCCGCCTGGCGCGCCGCCCACCCCGGCCAGCCGCTGCTGATCTACTTCTGGGCCGAATGGTGCCCGATCTGCAAGACCACCGCCGGCAGCGTCGACAGCATCGCCGCCGACCATCCGACGATCACCGTCGCCACGCAGAGCGGCGACGGCGCGGCAGTGGCCCGCTTCATGGCGGAAAAGGGCTACCGCTTCCCGGCCCTGGCCGATAGCGACGGGGCGATCATGCAAAGCTACCGCCTGCCCGGCACGCCGGGCTTCGTCGTGCTGGCGCCGGACGGCCACATCCGCTTCGTTTCAGTCGGCTACACCAGCGAGCTCGGCCTGCGCCTGCGCCTGTGGTGGGCCGGTATCGGCGCCACCACCTGAACCCTTACATGCCGAGGTAGGCGGCGCGCACCTGTTCGTTGGCGATCAGCGCCTGGCCGCTGTCGGTCAGTGTCACCGCGCCGGTTTCCAGCACGTAGCCGCGGTCGGCGATGGCCAGCGCGGCGAAAGCGTTCTGCTCGACCAGCAGGATGGTCATGCCCTGCGCTTTCAGCGACTTGACGACGTTGAACACTTCCTCGACCAGCAGGGGCGCCAGGCCCATCGACGGTTCGTCGAGCAGCAGCATCTTCGGCCGCCCCATCAACGCCCGGCCGATGGCCAGCATCTGCTGCTGGCCGCCGGACAGCGTGCCGGCCGGCAGGTGGCGCTTTTCCTTGAGGATGGGGAACATCGCAAAGACCTTGTCGAGGTCGCCCTCGACCTGCCCCTTCGGCTGCGTGAAGGCGCCCAGGCGCAGGTTGTCCTCGATTGACAGCGGGCCGAACACTTGCCGCCCTTCCGGGCTCTGGCAGATGCCGCGGCGCACGCGCTGGTCGGCGCGCAGCTTGGTGATGTCGTCGCCGTTGAAGAAGATGCGCCCGGCGCTGATCGGCTGGACGCCCGACAGGGCGCGCAGGAAGGTGGTCTTGCCGGCGCCGTTGGCGCCGACCAGGGCGACCAGCTCGCCTTGGCGCACTTCGAGGTCGATCCCCTTCAGTGCCTTGATCCGCCCGTAGCAGCTCTCCAGGCCGCTGACGCGCAGCATGGTGTCGCCGGCCACGGCATGCGCCGCCGGCTCCAGGTCGCCGCCGCTGTGCGCGCCGAGGCCGACCGATTCCGGCGCCAGGCTGGCGATGCGGTGGAAGAGCTGGCGATACTCGACGCGCGCCTGTTCGCCGAACACCGGATCGGCGTTGTCGAGGAAGGCACGGTCGATGACCGCCCAGTCCTCGGGCAGGAGCACCTCGCGGGCCAGCGGCATGGCATCCTTTTCCTCGGTGCGGATGTGCGACTTCAGGCTCTCGGCGAAAATGCGCAAGTTGCCGGCGAATTCGCCCGGTGCGGTGGCCGGCGCCGCCAGCTGGCGACGCAGCGAACGCAGGATTTCCGGCCCGTTGCGGTGTTCGATCTGCAGGCGGTCGAGCACCGCCGCCGCTTCCGGGCTGCGCTGGCGCAGCGCCGGGAACAGGTATTCGTCCTCCTTGGCATGGTGGCAGGCGTCCATGAAGTGCTCGATGTAGTCGAACACCGAGTGGAAGAAGGCCGGATCGACCGGCTCGCCGGCATCCATTTCGCCGGCAACGAGGTCAAGGGTGACGGCGACGCGCCACAGGTTCTGGTGTTCTTCGGTGATGATGCGCAATGCTTCCATGGCGTTTCCCTCAGGCATGGGTGCCGAGATAGGCGGCGATCACGTCCGGGTTGGCGCGCACTTCGGCGCCGCTGCCTTCGGCCAGTTTCTTGCCGTAGTCGAGGACGAGGATGCGGTCGGACAAGTTCATGACCATCTTCATGTCGTGCTCGACGAGGACGACGGTGACGCCCGCATCGGCGATCTTGCGCACCAGCGCGTCGACCTCGATGGTCTCCTTGGGATTGAGGCCGGCGGCCGGCTCGTCGAGGAAGATCAGGCGCGGCTTCATCGCCAGCGCGCGGGCAATCTCCAGACGCTTGAGGGCGCCGTAGGACATCGCGTCGGCGCGCGCTTCGACGTACTGGCCGAGGCCGACGAAGTCCATCAGCTGCGCCGCCTCGGCGCGCAGTTCGCGGTCGCGCCGGCGCAGCGAAGGCAGGCGCAGCGCCGCCTTGAACGGGTTGCGGTCAAGGCGCAGATGGGCGCCGACCATGACGTTCTCGATGGCGCTCATGTTCATGCAGATCTGCAGGTTCTGGAAGGTGCGAGCGACGCCACGCCGCGCCAGTTCGCTCGGCGCGCGGCCGTGGATGGCCTCGCCGTCGAGCAGGATTTCCCCGCTGGTCGGCTTGTACACGCCGGTGATCAGGTTGAACAGCGTGGTCTTGCCGGCGCCATTGGGACCGATCACCGAGTAGACGATGCCGGCGTCGATGTCGAAGCTGACGTTCTGCACCGCCTTGACGCCGCCGAAATGGATCGACAGGTTGCGCACTTGCAGCAAGCTCATCTCACTCCCCCTTGCCGAAGCGCGCCGCCAGCGTCGGCACCAGGCCGCGCGGCAGGAAGATCATGCACAGCATCAGGATGGCGCCGAAGGCCACCGTCTCCCAGCCCTCGAAGGTGGCCAGCGCCTGCGGCAACGCGGTGAGCAGCACGGCGCCGACCACCGATCCGTACACCGAGGCCATGCCGCCGATGACGACCATGGTCACCAGTTCGATCGAGTGGAAGAAGTCGGCGAAGTTGGGGCTGATGAAACCGATGTAATGCGCCGAGATACTGCCCATCACGCTGGCCGAGAAGGCGGACATGACGAAGATCGCCACCTTGTAGCGGGCGACGTCGACACCGACCACCTGCGACGCCACCTCGGAGCCGTGCAGCGCGCGCAGGGCGCGGCCGAAGGGCGAGTCGATCAGGTTGAGCGAAGCCCAGACGGTGACCAGCAGCAGCGCGGCGACCACCCAGTACCACTGGCGGTCGCTGCTGATCTCGATGCCGAACAGCGCCATCGCCGGCACCGCCATGCCGTCCGGGCCGCCGGTCCATTGCGCCTCGTTGCGCAGCGCGATGTTGATGATGATGCCGAGACCAAGCGTCGCCATCGCCAGGTAATGCCCCTTCAGCTTGAAGATTGGCCGCGCCACCAGCGCCGCCAGCAGCGCCGAGGCGACGGCGCCGGCAAGCAGGGCGAGCAGCGGATGCCAGCCGAAATGGGTTGGCAGCACCGCCGAGGCGTAGGCGCCGATGCCGAGGAAACCGGCGTGGCCGAGGCTGATCTGGCCGGCGAAGCCGATCAGCAGGTTGAGACCGATGACGATGATGGCGTTGATCGCCATCCGTACCGCGAGGTCGATGTAGAAACTGTTGGGCAGCACGAAGGGCAGCACGGCAAGAATGACAGCGAGCAGCCCGAGGCCGAGAAACGGTGTCTTTTTCATGCTTACACCCGATCGGTCGATTTGCCGCCGAACAGGCCGCGCGGCATGAAGAACAGGATGAGCAGGATGAGGACGAAGGGAATCGCGTCCTTGTACGCCGACGAAATGTAGCCGGCGCCCATCGCCTCGAGAATGCCGACCAGCAGGCCGCCGACCACCGCGCCCAGGCCGTTGCCCAGCCCGCCGACGACGGCGGCGACGAAGCCCTTGAGGCCGAGCATGATGCCGACATCGTAGGAAGTCAGGGTGATCGGCGTGATCAGGATGCCGCCCAGCGCACCGAGCGCCGCCGACATGGCGAAGCTGAGGAAGAGCACCCAGCTGGTGTTGATGCCGACCAGTTCCGCCGCCGTCCGGTTGAACGAGGTGGCAAGCATGGCCTTGCCCTGCAGCGTGCGGTTGAAGAAGTACCAGAGCGCGACCACCACCAGCGCGGTGATGCCGAGCACCCATAGACTCTGCGGCAGCAGCGTGGCGCCGAGGATCTCGATCGGCGCGTCGCCGGAGAAGGCGGGCAGGCTGAAGGTGTTCTTGCCCAGCCAGACCTGGACGATGCCGCGGATGACCAGCGAGGCGCCGATGGTGATGATGATCAGCGTCACCGTCTCGGCGCCCTTGACCGGCTCGATCGCCAGCTTCTCGACCAGGACGCCAACTACCGCCGGCACCAGGACGGCGAGCAGCAGAACTACCGGCAGCGGCAGCCCCATCTGGGCGAAGAAGACGGCGAGCATGCCGCCGAGCATGATGAACTCGCCCTGCGCGAAGTTGATGACGTTGCTGGCGTTGTAGATCAGCGTGAAGCCGAGGGCGGCCAGCGCGTACGTCGCGCCGACGGTGACCCCGGAAAACAGGAATTGCAGGAACTGGGCGAGCATCAGCGTCCCCCTGCCCGCAGGCTGGTCATTCTCATGTTGTCTCCTCCGATAGCCCTACATTGTCAAGGGCGATGACCCTGATTGGCAACCGGAACCGCACCGCTTGCCATCGCGCCCCGCCGGCGGCGTTCTGTGTGCCGCTGCGGCGGGACTTCCTTCATGCCAGCGGCGAGTGCGCCCACGGATCGTCGTCGCCCTTGGCCGGCTGCTGCTGGGCGAAAAAGCCCTCGCTGTGGATCAGCTCGTCGCGGGCGCCGAGCGCCCTGGCGGTGGCAACGCAGCTATCGACGAATTCCGGACTGCCGGCGACGAAGACGGTGTGCTTCGACAGGTCGCTGAACATCTGCGGCAGCACGACGTCGATCCGGCCGTGGCGATAGCCTTCGCGCTGCTCGCGGGTCAGCGTCACCTGGTAGTCGAAGTTGCGGTGCTTGGTGCGCCACCAGGCCATCATGCCGGTGCCGTAGACGTCGTCGGCGCTGCGCGCCGAGAACAGCATCGTCACCGGCTTGCGGAACCCCCGGCGCAGCGCCGCCTCGGCCAGCGCCATGACCGGCGCCAGACCGGTGCCGGCAGCCAGGCAGAGCACCGGCGTATCGACCGAGGGGTCGCCGATGAAAGTGCCGTAGGCACCGGAAACCTTGACGCTCTCGCCAACCGCCAGGGCGTCATGAATCCAGTTGCTGGTCACGCCGCCTTCGGCGCGCGCCACCTGCAGCACCAGTTCGCCGTCCGGACGCGGCGCATTGGCGATCGAATAGGCCCGCACCGGCACATCGGCGCGCGGGTTGCCAAGCGTCACGTACTGCCCTGGCCAGTAGCGGATCGGCTGACCGACCGGGCGCAGGCGCAGTTCGACAACGCGTGCGGCAAGCGCCTTCTTGTCGACAACGACGAACAGCGCATCCTCGCGCGGCGGAAAGAGTTTCGGCTTGGCGTCCTCGGTCCCCCATTCAATGGTGATTTCGTCGGAAATCGGCTTCGCCATGCACATCAGGCCGTAGCCCTGTTTACGTTCTTCCTGCGATAGCGCCATGTCGAGGACCATGCCCTGGTCGAACTGACCCTGCGTGACCTTGACCTTGCATTCGCCGCAGGCACCGGCGCGGCAGTTGTTGGGGAGCGCGTAGCCGGCCTTTTCCAGGGCCATCAGCACGGTGTCGCCATAGGCGCAATCGACCGACTTGCCCGAGGGTTGCATGATGATGCGGGCCATGTTGTCTTCCTCTTCGTTCTTATTGGTTTCTCTGTTGCGGCAAGGCCGGCGCCCGGGAGCAGGCGCCGGCCGGCAGGGTCAGAAGACCGGGATGATGTCTTCCATGGCGATGTCGCTGATTTCCTCGCCGGTGATGCCGACTTCCGGAATCGCCGGGAATGGGATGTTGTAGCGGTCGAGCACGCCCTTCAGGTTGATCATCGCGTTCTTCCAGTTCTGCAGCTTGGCCTCGTAGCTCGGGATGCCGAAGCCGGCGCCCCGGGCAACTTCCTCGGCCTCGCGCTGGTTGGCGATGAAGTCGGCGGGCAGGTCCCAGAATTCCATCGGCGGCTCGAACAGCACGGCGGACAGGAACAGGTAACCGGCACGGATCTGCTTGGTGACGATGCTCTTGGTCGCGTCGTCGAGACCCGGATAGTCGCGTTCCATGACCGCCATGCAGATCGCCATGTGGCGGCCTTCGTCGCGGCCGATGTTCTTGAAGCCCTCCTTGAAGACGGCTTCGCGGGAGTTCTCGTACATCTGCTTGAAGATCGTCGCAGCGGCGATCTCACCCATCAGGAAGGAAGAGAACAGCACTGCCAGGTCATACTTCGGCACCGCCTGCTTGTAGCCGGTCCAGTAGCGACCGCCGTTGAAGTACAGCCAGGCGACGTTCTTCTGCAAGCGCTTGCCGAGTTCGGTCTTCGGCTGGTAGGTCAGCGGATCGGAGTGCCCAAGCAGCTTGGTGATGGCCAGGCCGCACATGATCTCGTGGTTCTGCTCGTCGCGAGTGACCGAGAAGAAGCACTTGCGCACCGGGTCTTCCTCATGCACCTCGTAGGTCTTGATCAGCGCCTCGGCGAAGACCGGCGGCGCGGACGCATCGAACACCGACAGCAGGCTCCACCAGTAGGCGATCGATTCGCGCTCTTCCCAAGAGTAACTCTCGACGTCCAGCGTGTCCCAGGGCAGCTTCTCCGGGTCCCAGTTCTCGCGCAGCGCGGCTTCCCAGACCTCCTGCAGCTTCTTCGTCTTGCTGTTCCAGGACAGCGGATAAACGTTGGGCTGCGGTGTTTCCGGCGGGAACTCCATCTTGTCTGCGAATCTTTCCTTGTGGTTGGCCATGGCTCCTCCTTCAGTGGATTTTCGTGATCGTTGAACAGTCGCCCGGCCTTCCGGGCGGCGTTGAGACAATCATGATACCGATACACAATTTGTGTCAACATTTTTTGTATCGGAATACTTGAATTTTTTATCGTAACCAGTTCCTCATTCCAAAATTTCAACAGACGAACCGAAACTTAATCATGGTTATCTAATGTTTTTATTGATGTTTACAAAACGTCAACAACTCATTTCTCTAAACAGAACATTACAAAACGACAAAATTTTCGATACTTTTGATTGACTTTTTATTATTTGATTCGTATCGTTGAAACCAGAAAGACGGCCCGAACCGGTGCCGCCCGACAAGACACCAAGAACAAGGAGACATCCGATGCCCCAACATCTGCTCGACAAGCACCGCGCCGCCCTCGACGGCGCCCTGGAAGCCATCCGCACGCGCGGTTACTGGTCCGCCTATAACGAGATGCCGAGCCCCAGGACTTATGGTGAAACTGCCGCCGATGACGGCAAGGCGGCGTTCAACGCCCACCTCGGCCAGCGCTTTGCTCTCGACCAGCCAGGCGAACAAGGCTGGCATGGCGGCGAGCGCTCGCCTTACGGCATCGAACTCAACGTCAGCTACCCGGTGTGCGACCCGGAAGTGCTGATCGCCGCCGGCCAGAAGGCCATGGACGGCTGGCAGAAGGCCGGCGTCGATGGTCGCACCGGCGTCTGCCTGGAAATTTTGTCGCGCCTTAACCAGCAGAGCTTCGAAATCGCCCACGCGGTGATGATGACCACCGGCCAGGGCTGGATGATGGCCTTCCAGGCCGGCGCCCCGCACGCCCAGGATCGCGGCCTGGAAGCGCTCGCCTATGCTTACCGAGAACAGAGCTTCGTACCGGCCGAGACGGTCTGGGAAAAGCCGCAGGGCAAGAACCCGCCGCTGGTCATGAAGAAGCACTTCGAGATCCTTGGCCAGGGCGTCGGCGTTGTCGTCGGCTGCGCCACCTTCCCGACCTGGAACACCTATCCCGGCCTGTTCGCGGCGCTCGCCACCGGCAACGCGGTGATCGTCAAGCCGCACAGCAACGCCATCCTGCCGGCGGCGATCACCGTGCGCACGATCCGCACCGTGCTCGCCGAAAACGGCATCGACCCCAACCTGGTCACCCTGTGCGTTGCCAATGACCGCAGCGCCACGCAGAAGCTGGTCACCCACCCGGCGGTGAAATCGGTCGACTTCACCGGCGGCAACGCCTTCGGCCAGTGGCTGGTCGACAACGCCCGTCAAGCCCGCGTCTATGCCGAACTGGCCGGCGTCAACAACATCGTCATCGACTCCACCGACGCCTACAAGCCGATGCTGCGCAACCTCGCGTTCACGCTGTCGCTCTATTCCGGCCAGATGTGCACCACCTCGCAGGCGATCTTCGTGCCGGCCGTCGGCATCGACACTGAAGACGGCCACAAGTCCTACGACGAGGTCTGCGCCGACCTGGCCAAGGCCGTCTCCGGCTTCCTGAGCAAGCCGGAAGTCGCGCATGCCGTGCTCGGCGCCGTGCAGTCGGCCGACACCCTGCAACGGATCAAGGATGCCGACAGCGGTGCCCTCGGCCGCGTCGTGCTCGCCTCCAGCAAACTGGAAAACTCGGAATTCCCGGCCGCCGAAGTACGCACCCCGGTGCTGCTCGCCTGCGACGCCGCCGACGAGGCAGCCTACATGGAAGAACGCTTCGGGCCGATCAGCTTCATCGTCAAGGTCGCCGACACGCCGGCCGCCATCGCCCTCTCCGAACGCATCGTGTCCACGCACGGCGCGCTGACCGCCGGCATCTACTCGACCCGCCCGGAGGTCATCGACGCAATGACGGCGGCGACGATGCGCGCCAAGGTCGCCCTGTCGATCAACCTGACCGGCGGCGTCTTCGTCAATCAGTCGGCGGCCTATTCCGACTACCATGGCACCGGCGGCAACCCGGCAGCGAACGCGTCCTACGCCGACGCCGCCTTCGTCGCCAACCGCTTCGTTGTTGTCCAGCGTCGTTACCATATTTGAACTCATGCATAAATCTACTGCGCCCGCCCATCCCGGCCCTGCGATGCTCGCCGTACAGTTGTACGACTGCGCTTCTCGGACCGGCCTGAACGGGCTCGCTACGATTTCTGCACGAGTTCGGGAGAATTGAATGGAATTCACCACCATCCGTTTTGAAGTCAGCGACGGCGTCGCCCGCCTGACCCTGAACCGTCCCGACAAGCTGAACAGCTTCACCGGCGAGATGCACGCCGAACTGCGCGTCGCCCTCGACCGCGTCCAGGCCGACCGCAGCATCCGCGTTCTGGTGCTCAGCGGCGCTGGCCGCGCCTTCAGCGCCGGCCAGGACCTGGCCGATCCCGACATGCAGGCGATAGACGGTCACCAGCCGGACATCGGCAACATCGTCGAGAAGAACTACAAACCGCTGGTGCTGCGCCTGCAGAACCTGCGCGTGCCGACCCTTGCCGCGGTCAACGGCATCGCCGCCGGTGCCGGCGCCTCGGTAGCGCTGGCCTGCGACCTGGTCGTTGCGACGCAGTCGGCGTCCTTCCTGCAGGCCTTTTCCAAGATCGGCCTGATTCCCGACACCGGCGGCACCTGGTTCCTGCCGCAACGGGTCGGCATGGCGCGCGCCATGGGGCTGGCCCTGCTCGCCGACAAGCTGCCGGCAGCGAAGGCCGCCGAGTGGGGGCTGATCTGGGAATGCGTCGCCGACGACACCTTTGCCGCCCGCATCGACGCGCTCGCCGCCCAGCTCGCCGCGCTGCCGACCAAGGCCCTGGTGCGCACCCGCCAGGCGATGCATGCCGCCCCCGGCCACACGCTGGAGCAGCAACTCTCCTTCGAGGGCGGCTTCATGCGCGAACTCGGCTGGAGCGCCGACTACGCCGAAGGCGTCGCCGCCTTCATGGAAAAACGCGCGCCGAAGTTCACCGGGGACTGACGATGGCCGCCCTTCCTCAAACTGCGGTCGTCGCCGTGGTCGGCGCCGGTGCCATGGGCGCCGGCATCGCCCAGGTCGCGGCGCAGGCCGGCCATGTCGTGCGCCTGCTCGACAACCGGCCAGGCGCCGCCGCCACAGCGATCGACGGCGTTCGCGCCCAGTTCGCCAAGCTCGCCGCCAAGGGCAAGTTGAGCACTGTCGAGGCGGAGGCCGCCGGCCGGCGTCTGCAGGCCGTCGAGACGCTGCCCGACCTGGCCGGCTGCGCGCTGGTGGTCGAAGCCATCGTCGAAAACCTCGCCGCCAAGCAGGCCCTGTACGCCGAACTGGAAACCATCGTCGGCGACGACTGCCTGTTCGGCACCAACACCTCGTCGATCTCGGTCACCGCCATCGGCAGCGCCCTCAAGCGCCCGCAGCGCCTGGCCGGGCTGCACTTCTTCAACCCGGCGCCGCTGATGGCCCTGGTCGAGATCGTCTCCGGCCTGGCTACCGACTGCGCCGTCGCCGACACGCTGTACGCCACCGCCACCGCCTGGGGCAAGACGCCGGTACATGCCAAATCGACCCCCGGCTTCATCGTCAACCGCGTCGCCCGCCCCTACTACGCCGAGGCACTGCGCCTGCTGCAGGAAGGCGCCGCCGACCCGGCGACGCTCGACGCCGTGCTGCGCGAAGCGGGCGGTTTCCGCATGGGACCGTTCGAGTTGATGGACCTGATCGGCCACGACGTCAATTTCGCCGTCACCAACTCGGTGTGGCGCGCCTTCTATAACGACCAACGCTTCCTGCCCTCGCTGATTCAGCAGGAACTGGTCGACGCCGGCTTCTACGGCCGCAAGAGCGGGCGCGGCTTCTACGATTATTCCGCCGACGCCGCCCGCCCGGCGCCGCAGACCGAAGCACCTTGCACGCCGGCCGGCAAGATCGTCGTCTGCGGCGAATCGCCGCTCGCCGAAGCGCTGGCCGAACGGCTGCAGCACGGCAAGCTGTCGTTCAGCCGGGCGCCGTCCAGCGACGGCCGCGTCGCCGAAATCGGCCGCGCCGCACTCTTCCAGACCGACGGCCGCTCGGCCACCGAGCGTGCCGCCAGCGACGGCGTCGCCAACTGCGTGCTGGTCGACCTGGCGTTCGATTACGACACCGCCGGCCGCCTCGCCGTCGCCGTCGCCGCACAGTGCGAGCCGGCTGCCGCCGAAGCCGCCATCGGCCTGCTGCAGGCCGCCGGCTACGCCGTCTCGCAGCTGGCCGACGTGCCCGGCCTGGCCGTCATGCGCACCGTCGCCATGCTCGCCAACGAGGCCGCCGACGCGGTCAACCAGGGCGTCTGCGCCGCCAGCGCCGCCGACGCGGCGATGCGCCTGGGCGTCAATTACCCGCGCGGCCCGCTGGCCTGGGCCGACCAGGTCGGCGTCGCCGCCATCCGCGACGTGCTCGCCAACCTCGGCGCCAGCTACGGCGAAGACCGCTACCGCGTCTCGCCGCTGATCCGCCGCGCCGTTTTTGCTGGAAAGAACCTCCATGACTGAAACCCGACTCAGTGCCGCCGAGGCACAAGCGCTCGCCGAAGCCACCGCCGCCGCGATGTACGCCCGCGACGCCGCCGCCCAGACGCTCGCCATCCGCATCGTGCGCGTCCAGCCGGGCGCCGCCCTGCTGACGATGACGGTCCGCCCCGACATGGTGAACGGTCACCACATCTGCCATGGCGGCATGATCTTCACGCTGGCCGACACCGCCTTCGCCTACGCCTGCAACAGCTACAACAAGAACACCGTCGCCTCGGCCTGCCACATCGACTTCCTCGCCCCCGCCCGCGAAGGCGAAACACTCGAAGCCGAAGCCGTCGAACGCTCGGCAGCCGGCCGCACCGGCGTCTACGACATCACCGTGCGCAACAACCACGGCACCACCATCGCCCTGTTCCGGGGCAAGAGCTACCGCATTGCCGGCGAGGTGATCGCCGGACTGCAACAGGCCGACCGAGCCTGAAACCACCCTAGAACGGAGGAGACCACCATGACCGTCAAGACCCCCGCGCCGGGCGACCTCGAAGCGATCGAAACCGCCAGCCGCGACGAAATCTCGGCACTGCAGCTCGAACGCCTGAAATGGTCGCTGCGCCACACCTACGAAAACGTCGAGCCCTACCGCCGCAAATGCCTGGAAAAGGGCGTTCATCCGGACGACCTGCACTGCCTCGCCGACCTCGCCAAGTTTCCGTTCACGACCAAGGCCGACCTGCGCGACAACTACCCCTTCGGCCTGTTTGCCGTGCCGCGCCAGCAGGTCGTCCGCCTGCACGCATCGAGCGGCACCACCGGCAAGTCGGTGGTGGTCGGCTACACGCAGAACGACATCGATAACTGGGCCAAGCTGATCGCCCGCTCGCTGCGCGCGGCCGGCGTGCGGCGCGGCGACATGGTGCATAACGCTTACGGCTACGGCATGTTCACCGGCGGCCTCGGCGCCCATTACGGCATCGAGCGCCTCGGCTGCACCGTGGTGCCGATGTCCGGCGGACAGACCGAAAAGCAGGTGCAGCAGATCGTCGATTTCCGCCCCGACGCGATCATGGTCACCCCCTCGTACTCGCTGGTGATCGCCGAGGAATTCGAGCGCCTGGGGATCAAGCCGGAAGAAATCTCGCTCAAGGTCGGCATCTTCGGCGCCGAGCCCTGGGGCGAAGGCATGCGCCACGAGATCGAGAAGAAGCTCGGCATTGACGCCATCGACATCTACGGCCTGACCGAAGTCATGGGCCCGGGCGTCGCCTGCGAATGCATCGAGACCAAGGACGGCCCGGTGATCTGGGAAGATCATTTCTACCCCGAGATCATCGATCCGGAAACCGGCGAGGTGTTGCCCGACGGCGAGGAAGGCGAACTCGTCTTCACCTCGCTGACCAAGGAAGCCTTCCCGGTCATCCGCTACCGCACCCGCGACCTGACCCGCCTGCTGCCGCCGACCGCCCGCGCCTTCCGCCGCATCGGCAAGATCACCGGACGCACCGACGACATGCTGATCATCCGCGGCGTCAACGTCTTCCCCACCCAGATCGAGGAGCAGATCCTGCGCGACCCGCGCCTGGCCGGCAACTACCAGCTGGTGGTGACGCGCGACGGCCACCTCGACAACCTCGAAGTGCGCTGCGAAGTGCAACGCGAACTGTCGGGCAAGCTGTCGTCCGCCGATACCCAGGCGATCGGCAAGGAACTGCAGCACCGGATCAAGACCATCATCGGCGTATCGACGCGGATCACCGTCATGGAATTCGACGCCATCCCGCGCACCCTGGTCGGCAAGGCCAAGCGCGTGCTCGACGAACGGCCGAAGCAGAACTGAGGAAAGCACAATGACCCAAGCCTTCATCTGCGACGCCATCCGCACCCCGATCGGCCGCTACGGCGGCGCCCTCAGCAGCGTACGCGCCGACGACCTCGGCGCCATCCCGCTCAAGGCGCTGATGGAACGCAACCCGCAGGTCGACTGGCGCGCCGTCGACGACCTTATCTACGGCTGCGCCAACCAGGCCGGCGAAGACAACCGCAACGTCGCCCGCATGTCCGGCCTGTTGGCCGGCCTGCCGCTCGAAGTACCGGGCACCACGGTCAACCGCCTGTGCGGCTCCGGCATGGATGCCGTCGGCCTCGCCGCCCGTTCGATCAAGGCCGGCGAAGCGACGCTGATGATCGCCGGCGGCGTCGAGAGCATGTCGCGCGCGCCCTTCGTCATGGGCAAGGCGGAATCGGCGTTTTCGCGCAACGCGGCGATTTTCGACACGACCATCGGCTGGCGCTTCGTCAATCCGGCGATGAAGCAGCTGTACGAGACGCACTCGATGCCGCAGACCGCCGACAACGTCGCCGCCGACTTCAACATCGGCCGCGCCGACCAGGACGCCTTCGCCGTCCGCTCGCAACAGCGCTGGGCCGCCGCCCACGCCGCCGGCCGTTTTGCCGACGAACTGGTGCCAGTGCTGATCCCGCAGAAAAAGGGCGAGGCCAGGGTGGTCGATACCGACGAGCATCCGCGCCCGGAAACCACGCTCGAACAGCTGGCCAAGCTGAAGGGTGTGAACGGCCCCGAGCTGAGCGTCACCGCCGGCAACGCCTCCGGCGTCAATGACGGCGCCTGCGCCCTGCTGCTCGCCTCCGAAGCCGCCGCCGGCCGCTACGGGCTGACGCCGCTGGCCCGCGTCGTCGGCATGGCGACCGCCGGCGTCGCGCCGCGCATCATGGGCTTCGGCCCGGCGCCCGCGGTGCGCAAGGTGCTGGCGCAGACCGGCCTGACACTCGAACAGATGGACGTCATCGAACTCAACGAAGCCTTTGCCGCGCAGGCGCTGGCCGTGTTGCGCGACCTCGGCCTGGCCGACGACGCGGCGCACGTCAATCCGAACGGCGGCGCCATCGCCCTCGGCCACCCGCTCGGCATGAGCGGCGCCCGCCTGGTGACAACCGCCGCCTACGAGCTGAAAAGGCGCAACGGACGCTTCGCACTGTGTACCATGTGCATTGGTGTCGGACAGGGCATTGCGATGATCATCGAGCGTGTCTGACCCCACCGCAATCGACAACAACCCGAAGGAGGAGACCCACCCATGAAGACCAGCCTGAAACAACTCGTCGCCGGGGCCGCCCTGGCTTTCGGCGCCCTCGGCGCATTGGCCGCCGAGCCGATCAAGATCGGTTCGGTACTCTCGGTCACCGGCCCCGCCGCCTTCCTCGGCGACCCGGAACTGAAGACGCTGCAGCTCTACGTCGCCGAGATCAACAAGAAGGGCGGCGTCCTCGGCCGCCCGCTCGAACTGGTGCATTACGACGACGGCAGCGATGCCGGCAAGGCCAACGGCTTCACCAAGCGCCTGATCGAAGACGACAAGGTCGACGTCCTGGTCGGCGGCACCACCACCGGCTCGACGATGTCCGCCGTGCCGCTCGCCGAGAAGGCCGGCATTCCCTTCGTCTCGCTCGCCGGTGCCGTCGTCATCATCGAGCCGGTCAAGAAGTTCGTCTTCAAGACCCCGCACACCGACCGCATGGCCGCCGAAAAGGTCTTCGAGGACATGAAGAAGCGCGGCATCAGCAAGGTCGCCCTGCTTTCCGAAACCTCCGGTTTCGGCGCCTCCGGCAAGAAGGAGACCGAAGCGGTCGCCGGCAAGTACGGCATCACCCTGGTCGCCAATGAAACCTACGGGCCCAAGGATACCGACATGAGCCCGCAGCTGACCAAGATCAAGAACAGCGCCGGCGTCCAGGCCGTCTTCGTGTTCGGTCTCGGCCAGGGTCCGGCGATCGTCACCAAGAACTACAAGCAGCTCGGCATCGCCCTGCCGCTCTACCAGTCGCACGGTGTCGCTTCCGACGAGTTCCTGAAGCTCGCCGGCCCGGCCGCCGAAGGCGTCCGCCTGCCGTCGCCGGCTCAGCTGATCCCGGAAAAGCTGCCCGCCAACGACCCGCAGAAGGCCGTCGTCACCGCCTACGCCACCGCCTACAAAGCGGCCTACAAGACCGACGTGTCGACCTTCGGCGGCTACGCCTACGACGGCCTGATGCTGGCGCTCGACGCGATCAAGCGCGCCGGCAGCACCGACAAGGCCAAGGTCCGCGACGCCCTCGAAGCCACCAAGGGCTTCATCGGCACCAGCGGCACCTTCAACATGTCGGCGACCGACCACATGGGGCTCGACCTGTCCGCGTTCCGCATGCTGGAAGTGAAGAACGGCGACTGGGCACTGGCCCAGTAAGCCGTTCCCGACCCGCAAACGATCACTGCACTTCGGGCCGCCCCGGGGTTGGGCGGCCTTTTTTTGGGGATTTTTGCCATGAGCAATGTCGTACTGAGCGAAGTCCACGGCAAGGTGGGCCTGATCCGCATCAACCGGCCGGCAGCGATGAACGCGCTGAATAACGAGGTGGTCGACGGCATCGCCGCCGCCATCGACGCTTACGAAGCCGACGAGAACATCGGCTGCATCGTCCTCACCGGCAACGAGAAAGCCTTCGCTGCCGGCGCCGACATCGGCTTCATGAAGGACTTCGACTACATGCACGCCTACCAGACCGACTTCATCACCCGCAACTGGGAGCGCATCAAGACCACGCGCAAGCCGGTGATTGCGGCGGTGGCCGGCTTCGCGCTGGGCGGCGGTTGCGAAATGGCGATGATGTGCGACATGATCTTCGCCGCCGATACGGCCAAGTTCGGCCAGCCGGAAATCCGCCTCGGCACGCTGCCCGGCGCCGGTGGCACGCAGCGCCTGCCGCGCGCCGTCGGCAAGGCGAAGGCGATGGACCTCTGCCTGACCGCGCGCATGATGGACGCCGCCGAAGCCGAGAAGGCCGGCCTGGTCGCCCGCGTCATCCCGGCCGAGCAGCTTCTGGACGAAACGCTGAAGGCCGCCACGACCATCGCCGGCTATTCGCTGCCGGTGGTGATGATGATCAAGGAATCGGTCAACCGCGCCTTCGAATCCTCGCTCAACGAGGGCCTCTTGTTCGAACGCCGCGTCTTCCATTCGGTCTTCGCCCTCGAAGACCAGAAGGAAGGCATGGCCGCCTTCGTCGAGAAGCGCAAGCCGGCGTTCAGGAACCGCTGAGGGAGAATTTGCATGTACGAAACCCTGGAAATCGAACGCAAGGGGCCGGTAGCGACGATCTGGATGAACCGTCCGGCCGTCTTCAACGCCTTCGACGAAACGCTGATCGCCGAACTGGCCGCCGCCTGCCGCGAGCTGGAAGGCGATGCCGGGGTGCGCATCGTCGTCCTCGGCGGCCGCGGCCGGCATTTCTCGGCCGGCGCCGACCTCAACTGGATGAAGCGGGCAGCGCAGTTCGGCGCCGAACAGAACCTAGCCGACGCCCGCAACTTCGCCGCCATGCTCAACGCCCTGGCCAGCCTGCGCAAGCCCACTGTCGCCCGCGTTCAGGGCGCCGCGCTGGGCGGCGGCACCGGCCTGACCGCCGCTTGCGACATGGCGATTGCTGCCAGCGACGCGAGCTTTTCGACCTCGGAAGTGAAATTCGGCATCATCCCGGCGGTGATCAGCCCCTACGTGCTGCGCGCCATCGGCCCGCGCCACGCGCTGCGCTACTTCCAGAGCGGCGAGAAAATCGGCGCCGAACGCGCGCTGGCAATCGGTCTGGTCGGCGAGGTGGTCGCCCCCGATGCGCTCGACGCCGCGGTCGACCAGCTGACCGCGGCGCTGCTGCAGGGCGGGCCGCTCGCCCAGAACGCCGCCAAGGAGCTGATTGCCGCCGTTGCCGGGCGGCCCATCGACGCCGCCCTGGGCGAGGAAACGGCTGGCCGCATCGCCCGCCAGCGGGCGACCGCCGAGGCCCGCAACGGCATCGCCGCCTTCCTCGACAAACAGCCGCCGGCCTGGCTCGCCTGAGGCCGCTACTGCGGCGGCTTCGGCTCGCCGGTGGCGCCCAGACGCAGCGACAAGGCCGCCGCGTGATGACGCACGCGCTGCACCAGCTCGCCCTCGGCACCCATGTCGAACATGCCCTGAACGCCAACCGCCACCAGGGCCATGGTGATTTCGTTGCGGAAGTTGAAGACCGGCGCCGCCACCGCGGCGACGCCGCGCACGCGATGAAAGCCCTCGGTCGAGGCGAAACCCTGGGCGCGAATGCCGGCCAGCATGGCCTCGACAGCGGCCTTGCTACGCAATTCGGCCGGCAGGTCGGCGGCCTTCAGTTCGGCGGCGAGCAGCGGCGCGACGACCTTGCGCGGCATCCAGGCGGCGAAGATGCGGCCGGTTGCCGACGACAGCAGATCGAGCACGGTGCCGGTGATGACATTGACCGTGATCGGCCGCCGCGGCCGTTCCCAGCGCACCACGACCGGCCCCTTGTCGCCCCAGACGGCGAGCGCCGTCGTCTGGTTGATCTCGTCGCGCAGCTCGGCGATGACGTTGAGGCCGAGGCGCACGCGATCCAGTCGGTCGAGCGCGACGAGGCCGACGTTGAGCGCGAACGGCCCGAGGTCGTAACGCGAACTCATCGGGTCCTGCTCGACCAGGCCGGCGCGGATCAGGCTGACCAGGTAGCGGTGCGCCTTCGACGGCGGCATGTCGGCCGCCGCCGCGATGTCCTTGAGCATCATCGAGCGCTGGCCGTCGACCATCGCCCGCAGGATGCTCATGCCGATCTCCAGCGACTGTACGCCGTGCCGGCTGTCGATTTCGTCGTTCATCCAGAATTCCTCATAGCAAAATGAGTTCTATAATAAAGCATCCTGAACCCAGCGAGCACCTTTCATGACATCCCTTCGCGTCTACGCCATCGACGGCATCACGCCGGTCGTTGATCCGACCGCCTACGTCCATCCGAGCGCCGTCCTGATCGGCGACGTAATCGTCGGCCCCGGCTGCTACGTCGGCCCCTGCGCCTGCCTGCGCGGCGACTTCGGCCGGCTGATCCTGGAACGCGGCGCCAACCTGCAGGACACCTGCGTCATGCACGGTTTTCCCGGCACCGACACGGTGGTCGAGGAAGACGGCCACATCGGTCACGGCGCGGTACTGCACGGCTGCCGCATCGGGCGCAACGCGCTGATCGGCATGAACGCGGTGATCATGGACAACGCCGCCATCGGCGCCAACAGCATCGTCGCCGCCTCGTCCTTCATCAAGGCCGGCGAGCAGGTGTCGGACGGCGTGCTGGTCGCCGGCGTCCCGGGGCGCGTCGTGCGCCCGCTGCGCGACGAGGAAATCGCCTGGAAGATCGAAGGCACGAAGACCTACCAGGACCTCGCCCGGCGCAGCCTGGCGACGCTCGTCGAAACCGCGCCGCTGACCGCTGTCGAGGCCGACCGCAAGCGCATCGAGATGCCCGAAGTGGTGCCGCTGGTAACCCTGAAGCAGCGCGCAGGCGCCGACTGATTCCATCAAGCCAGCGGATCGTCCTGACTGAAGCGGCGGGCCAAGGTGCCGTCCTCGCCCGGCGTGCTGCCGTCGGCGACGCAGAGCATGGCGTCGAGATGGCGCGACGAGGCGGCTTCCAGCCGCTTGTAGATTTCCTTGCACAGCAGACGTGCCTGCTGGCCGGGCCATTGCGCCGGCAGCAGCACTTCCGGCAGTTCCGGGTCGCGCAGCAGCATGCGCCGGTAGTCGTGGATCAACAGCAGGCGCAGCAGGTAGGCGTCACCGTCGCTGAGTTCGAGCGAGGCGTCGCGCTGCAGTTCGTCGAGCACCGGCTGGTAGCGATCGACGAAATGCCCGTAGGCGCCTGACAAGGCGTCGAGATTCCAGGCCCGGGCAACCAGATCGGCGTCGCTCGCCGACAGCGCCGACCGGGCATCGGCGGCGAACAGCGGCAGCAGCGCGCCGAGCGCGTCGGCCAGGCCTTCGGCGACCAGCGCGTCGAGCACGGTCGACAATTCAGCGCCAGGATGCACGAAGCACTCGCCGCCGAGCACGCCGAAGCCCTGCCAGAGCAAGGCATTGCGCACCTGCTCGCGCTCCTTGGGCGGCAATTCGCCGACCACCAGGATCAGGCGCCAGCGGCGGTCCCAGAGCGGCGCCCGCGACGCGTAGATGTGCCGGGCCGCTTCCTCGAAGCGCCGGCGCCCGGCCGCGGTCAGTGCATAGTCGGCACGCCGGCCGAGGGTTTCGGTACGCAGCCATTCTTCCTTGACCAGCCGGAACACCGAGGTGCGGATCAGCCGCTCGTTGAGGTCGAGCGGTTCGAGCAGGCGGATCAGGCTGCCCAGCCAGATCTTGCCGCCGCGCGGGAGCACGGCGTCGCCGAAGGCGGTGATGATCAGGGAACCGGCCTGGACGCGGCGTTTTTGCCGAAAATCGGCCAACCTTTGTTGTATTGCATTGCCCACAGAATCATAATCCTGTCAAAGCAGCGGCAGAAAAAAGCCGGAACTGGATTGGGAATTGCCCATCTTAACCGATCCATGCCCATCATTCCAAATGACTTTTTTAAAACCCCGGCAACAGGACAGCCGCCACAACTCAAAACCAGAACAGCAACGTGACACGAATTTCATTCGCAAAACAATTAATCTGTATTGCTTTCACCCTCAGCAGCCCGCTGCTGCAGGCAGCGCTACCGGAACACCGGCCGGTTCCTGGCGGCGTTGCCATCATCGACCTTGGCAGCAGCGAACAGCCGGCTCCGCGTGCTTTCCTGGGCGAACAAGGGCTGGCGGTGATCGCCGAGAGCGGGCGCTGGCACGCACTGGTCGGCATTCCGCTCGATACGCCGCCGGGAACGCAAGCGATCCGCGTCGAGACCGGGAGCGGCACGGCAGCGCTGGAATTCACCGTCGCCCCCTGGGCTTATGGCGAGCAGCGGCTGCGCCTGCGCAACCGGCGCCAGGTCGAACCGACGCCCGAGGATTTGCGCCGCATCGAACGCGAACAGGCACACACGGCGGCGATCAAGGCAAGTTTCAGCGCTGCCACGCCGGACAGTGACTTCGCCCGGCCGAGCCAGGGCCGCCTGTCGTCACGCTTCGGCCTGCGCCGCTTCTTCAACGGCCAATCACGCCTGCCACACAGCGGCCTCGATTTCGCCGCCCCCGCCGGCAGCCCGGTGCTGGCGCCAGCGGCCGGCAGCGTGGTGGACACCGGCGATTACTTCTTCAACGGCAATACCGTCTTCCTCGACCACGGCCAGGGGCTGATCAGCGCCTACATGCACCTGTCGCGCATCGACGTCGCCGTCGGCCAGCGCGTCGAGCGCGGCGAGCGGCTGGGCGCGGTCGGTACCAGCGGCCGCGCCACCGGACCGCACCTGCACTGGACGGTGATCCTCAACGCGACACCAGTCGATCCCCTGCTCTTCCTCAGCCGCCCCTGAGCCGGCGGCTTACATGCCGAGCGAGCGCAGCAGATCCTCTTGCTCGTCGGCGACCGCTGCCGGGACCCCCATGGCGTTGGCGCCGACCTGCTCGATCAGCGCGTCAGGGTCGGGAATCTCCTGGGCGTCAAACTCGTTGATCTGGATGAACTCGGTGTGGTCGATCGCCAGCTCGAGGTAGAAGATGTTGTTGCGCGCGGTATAGAAGGTGACGCGACGGGCTTCCGGGCGATCGAGGTTGGTGTCGACGCTGAGGATGACCTGCTTGTTGAGGACCAGCATCTTCGGCTGGTTCTGCGTGATGTGGGTCTGCAGTTCGCGGCCGATCTTGCCGGTGAAATTGCCGACGATCTGGTTCATCAGCTCGCCCATCACGTTGC
This sequence comes from Azonexus sp., assembly GCF_041909095.1. Lineage (GTDB taxonomy): Bacteria > Pseudomonadota > Gammaproteobacteria > Burkholderiales > Rhodocyclaceae > Azonexus. The sequence continues at coordinate 335,438 of NZ_JAYREB010000001.1, forward strand.
TCACCTCGTCCGCGGTATGCGAGGTCGCCAGGTCGTCACGCGCCATTCCCATGCTGAGCAGGTAGCCCTCGTAGATTTCCATCGCCGCCGCGGCCGAGAAATTGAGCACGACCAGCCCGGTGAAGCCGCCGTCGAACAGCACGAAACAGCCGATATCGGGTTTCAGGCAGGTCTTGGTGATGCGCTGGACCATGCCGGAATAACGCACCTGGCTGCAGGTGGCGACGTTGAGCACGTCGGTGACCGAATTGCACAGGCTGCGCAGGATGTCTTCGGTGCCGAAGACGACAGGCGAATTTTTTTCGTTCATGGTCGGGCAAGGCGGTGGAATGAAGGGTCGACTATAGCGCAGCCCCGCCCGGGCCGGGCTTGCGCGGCTTTGCCGGGACAGCGCATGATCCGCCCATGTCCCACACCGTCATCGAACTGCACACCGACGCCCCAACCAAGCCGCCGGTGGACGCGCCATGCAACGGCTGCGGCGTCTGCTGCGCGCTCGAAACCTGTCCGCTCGGCCGCCTGCGCTTCCTGCAGCGGCGCGGCCCCTGCCCGGCGCTGCGCTGGTCGGCCGCCGAGATGCGCTACCACTGCGGCCTGTTGCGCGCGCCGGCCGAGCATTTCTCCGCCGCCCTGGCGCCGCTCGCCGCCCGTCTCACCGCCCGCTGGATTTCAGCCGGCAGCGGCTGCGACTGCGACGCCGACGTTCAGCCCTGAGCGACAGCCGCCGTCAGCGCGATCTCGACCCGGTATTCCGGCTTCGCCAGCCGCGCCTGCACGCAGGCCCGCGTCGGCGCGCAGCCGGCTGGCAGCCAGGCATCCCAGACCGCGTTGACCGCGTCGTAGTCGGCCATGTCGGCGAGGTAGAGGGTGGCCATCAGGAGATGACGGCGATCGCTGCCGGCCTGCGCCAGCAGGCGGTCGACGCCGGCCAGCATGGAAGCGGCCTGGCCGGCGGCATCGCAAGAGGTGTCGGCGGCAACTTCGACCAGATAAACGGTACCGGCATGGACGACGCTGTCGGAATAACGCTGGCAGCAGCCGTGGCGCTGAATGTGAGTCGTGGACAAGGTGATCCCCAAAAGCAGGAAGCCCACGCGCGACTGGCATGGGCTTCGGTTTACAGCAACCCCGGCACGGCGGCTGGGGCAATCGGCGTTACGCCGAATCTGGAGTACTACACGGCAATCTCAAGAAAAACTTCCTGTGACAACGTCCATAGAATCTCCTGCAACGCAGCTTCGACTGCCACTGCATGCCCGGTTTGCTGCACACCCGACACGAGCCCAGATTACCACTTTCGGCAAAAAAACCAAGCCGTTTCTTTCATCGCGCAATCGGTCATAATGTTTGGATTCGCTGCCGCCGACCGGGACATGGACAACCTGATCAAGGACACCGCCACGCTGGAACTGTTCTGCTGGCTCGACCCCGGGGCCGAGCTACCGGGCTGGGACATCCTGCGCGGCAGCCCGTTCGGCGCGACGCTGTCGGCGCCCCAGGGCGGCGCGCCGAGCGCCGGCGACCAATTGCTGTCGGTGCAGAACTACTTTGCCGAATATCACCTCGAATATTTTCGCCAGCGCCGCTACAACCACTTCCCCAGCCGCCTGCACGCGCTGCTGCAGTTCGCCACCCGCACCGACGCGATGACCTACCGCTTCAAGCACCCCGACCGCGTCTTCGGCAAGAACCTGTCGTGCTCGCGGACCAAGGGCGCCTACATCTGCTCCTTCCACGACGCGAGCTGGCTCGACTACCTGCGCCTGCCGCACAGCCTCTCGCTCAGCACCCTCGACGAAGTCGCCGATCACTACTGGTCGGGTCACACCGTCGAGGAAATCGGCCTCACTTTCATGGACGAGCCCTGGCGGGAAACGCCGGTGATCGAGGCCTTGTTCCAGGGCGCACTCGAACCGGTCTGGGGTCACGAACAATCGGGCTGGCTGCCCGGCTTCCGCTAGGTACATCATGCGCCGTCTCGCCATCGCCCTCGTCGTCATCGTCCTGCTCGGCGTCGCTGTTTTCGCCCTGAGCCGGCCCAAACCGCTCGCCGTCGTCGTCCATGAAGTCGGCCGCGGCCAGGTCGAGGCGACGCTCGCCAACACCCGCGCCGGCACGGTCGAGGCCTGCCAGCGCACCAAGCTGTCGACGATCATGGGCGGGCGCATCGAGTACCTCGGTGTCAAGGAAGGCGACCGGGTCGAGAAGGGCCAGTTGCTGATGAAGCTGTGGAACGACGACCAGCAGGCGCAGGCCAATCTGGCGCAGACGCAGATTGCGCTGGCCACGCGGCGCAGCGACGAAGCCTGCATCGCCGCCGCCAATGCCGAAAGCGAGGCGAAGCGCCAGGCCGACCTGCGCGCCCGCGGCTTCGTCTCGCCGAGCAAGGAAGAGGCTGCCCGCACCGAGGCGGCGGTGCGCCGTGCCGCCTGCAACACCAGCAAGGCCGACGTCGCCCAGGCCGAAGCCAAACTCAAGGCAACGCGCGTCGAGCAGGGCCGCGTTTCGCTCTACGCGCCGTTCGCCGGCACCGTTGCCAAGATCGTCGGCGAACTGGGCGAATACTCGACGCCCTCGCCGCCGGGCGTGCCGACGCCACCGGCGATCGACCTGATCGACGATTCCTGCCTCTATGTCAAGGCGCCGATGGACGAAGTCGACGCGCCGAAGATCGCCGCCGGCCAGCCGGTGCGCATCACCCTCGACGCGCTGCCCGGGCAGTCGCTGCCGGGCAAGGTGCGGCGCGTCGCGCCCTACGTCTCGGCGGTTGAGAAGCAGGCGCGCACGGTCGACATCGAGGTCGATTTCGCGCAACCGGAACAGGCCGGCAAGCTGCTGGTCGGCTACAGCGCCGACGTCGAGATCATCCTCGCCGGCCGCGACAAGGTCCTGCGCATCCCGGCCGCCGCCTTGCAGGAAGGTGGCCAGGTGCTGGTGCTGAAGGACGGCGTGCTCGAAGCGCGGCCGGTGAAAACCGGGCTGGCCAACTGGGAATACGCCGAGGTGCTCGACGGCCTGCAGGAAGGCGAGCAGATCGTCACCTCGCTCGAACGGGCCGGCGTCAAGGCCGGGGTCAAGGCGGTTGCCGACAGCGCGGCGAAGTAGATGGCGCTGATCGAACTCGCCGGCATCGAGCGCCGCTTCCAGCTCGGCGACACCACGGTCCGGGCGCTAGCCGGCATCGACCTCGCCATCGACGCCGGCGAGTACGTCGCCGTGATGGGCCCGTCCGGTTCCGGCAAATCGACGCTGCTCAACCTGCTCGGCCTGCTCGACCGACCCGACGCCGGCCATTACCGGCTGGAAGGGCGCGACGTGACGACGCTCAGCGCCGACGAGCAGGCGAAGGTGCGGAGTGCCCGCATCGGTTTCGTCTTCCAGAGTTTTCACCTGGTGCCGCGGCTGACCGCCGCCGAGAACATCGCCCTGCCGATGACGCTGGCCGGCATCGCGCCGGCCGAACGCGAGCGGCGGGTGGCGGCGGCGCTCAAGGATTTCGGCCTCGACCACCGCGCCGACCACAAGCCGGACCAGCTCTCCGGCGGCCAGCGTCAGCGCGTCGCCATCGCCCGGGCGACGATCATGCAGCCGCCGCTGATCCTCGCCGACGAGCCGACCGGCAACCTCGACCGCCACACCGGCGAGGACGTGGTCAATCTGCTCGAAGCGCTCAACGCGCGCGGCGTCACGCTGATCGTCGTCACCCACGACCCGGGCATGGGCGAGCGCGCCCGCCGCCGACTGGTGATGGAAGACGGCCGCCTGCAATCGGACAGCGCCGGTGCGCCCGGCTGACATCCTGCGCTTCGCGCGCGACGCGGCGACCGGCTATCCGCTACGGACGACGCTGTCGGTGCTGGCCATGGCCATCGGCGTCGCCGCCGTCGTGCTGCTCACGGCGCTCGGCGACGGCGCGCGGCGCTACGTCGTCGGCCAGTTCTCCTCGCTCGGCACCAACCTGGTCATCGTCCTGCCCGGCCGTACCGGCACCGGCGGCTTCAACCCGGCCACCGCGATCACCAGCACGCCGCGCGACCTGACCATCGCCGACGCCCAGGCGCTGCTGCGTGCGCCGGCCGTGCGCCGGGTCGGCCCGCTCGCCGTCGGCACCTCGGAAATCAGCGCCGGCGGGCGCCTGCGCGAAGTCATGGTGGCCGGCGCCAACCGCGATTTCTTCGCCATCCGCAATTTCGAACTGGCGCAGGGCGAGGCGCTGCCCGACGACGACTGGCAGCGCGCCGCGCCGGTGGCGGTGATCGGCGCCAAGGTGCAGGAAGAGCTATTCGGCCGCGAGCCGGCGCTCGGCCGCCTGGTCCGCGTCGGCGACCGCCGGCTGCGGGTGATCGGCATCCTGCGCCCGACCGGCCAGGGACTGGGCATGAACACCGACGAACTGGTCGTCGTGCCGGTCGCCCTGGCACAGGCGATGTTCAACTCCAACACGCTGTTCCGCATCCTGGTCGAAGCACGCAGCCGTGAGGCGATTCCCGCCGCCAGCACGCAGACATTGGAAATCCTCAAGCAGCGCCACCGCGGCGAGGAGGACGTCACGGTGATCACCCAGGACGCCGTGCTCGCCACCTTCGACAAGCTGCTCGGCGCGCTGACCCTGGCGGTCGCCGGGATCGCCGCGATCAGCCTGGCGGTGGCCGGCATCCTGGTGATGAACGTGATGCTCGTTGCCGTCACCCAGCGTACCGGCGAAATCGGCCTGCTGAAGGCGCTCGGCGCGCCGGCCCGCACCATCCGCCTAGCCTTCCTGACCGAAGCGGCGATGCTGTCGGCGAGCGGCGCCCTGGTCGGCTACGGCCTCGGCGAAGCCGGCGCCTTCGCACTGCGCCAGCTATTCCCGGTGTTCCCGGCCTACCCGCCGGACTGGGCGGTGATCGCCGGCCTTCTGACCGCGCTGTCCACCGGCTTGCTCTTCGGTTTTCTGCCGGCCCGCCGCGCCGCCCGGCTCGACCCCGTGCAGGCGCTGATGAGACATTGAAGATGCTGACGATTCCCTCCAGAGACGTCGCATTCCGCAGAGCCCCCCGGATTTTCTCTGCGTACCTTCGCGCCCTTCGCGCCTCTGCGGTGAATAATTAGCATGCGCCTGCCCGACGCCCTCTCGCTAGCCAGCCGCGCCATCACCGCGCAGCGCCTGCGCAGCTTCCTGACCCTGCTCGGCATCGCCGTCGGCATCGCCTCGGTGATCCTCCTTACTTCGATCGGCGAAGGCATCCACCGTTACGTCCTCGGCGAGTTCACCCAGTTCGGCACCAACGTGATCACCGTCGCCCCGGGCAAGACGAAGACCGGCGGCGCACCGTCCGGCCTGCCGTCGAGTGCGAGGCCGCTGTCGCTGGACGACGCGAAGTCGCTCGAACGCCTGCCGCATGTCGTGGCGGTAACGCCCAACGTGCGCGGCAACGCCGAGGTCGAGGGCAACGGACGCACGCGGCGGACGCTGATCTACGGCGTCAATGCCGATTCGCGCATCGTCTTCCGGTCGACCATGCGCAGCGGCCAGTTCCTGCCCGACGAGGACCCGGCCAACGCGCGCGCCTTCGTCGTCCTCGGCAGCAAGCTGAAGGAGGAACTGTTCGGCGCCGACAACCCGCTCGGCCAGCGCCTGCGCATCGGCGGCCTGCATTTCCGCGTGGTCGGCGTGATGGCGCCGAAGGGGCAATTCCTCGGCATCGACCTCGACGACACCGCCTTCATCCCGGCCGGTCGCGCCCAGGAGCTGTTCAACCGCGAAGGCTGCGACGAGATCAACCTGGCCGCCGCCGAGGGCGTGCCGGCAGCGCAGGTCGCCGAACGCATCCGCCGCCAGTTGATCGAGCGCCACGGCCGCGAGGATTTCACCATCGTCACCCAGGAGGAAATGCTGAAGACGCTGTCCAGCATCCTCGACGTGCTGACGCTGGCGGTCGGCGCGCTCGGCGGTATTTCGCTGCTCGTCGGCGGCGTCGGCATCGTCACCATCATGACCATCGCGGTCAGCGAGCGGACTTCGGAAATCGGCCTGCTCGTCGCCCTCGGCGCCTCGCGGCGGACCATTCTCGGGCTCTTCCTCGGCGAGGCGGTGGCACTGTCGGCGCTCGGCGGCGCGCTCGGCCTGGCGCTCGGCATCGGCCTCGCCCAGTTGATCCACGTCGCAGTGCCAGCGCTGCCGGTGCATACGCCGCTCAGCTTCGTCCTGCTCGCCGAAGGCATCGCCATCGCCATCGGGCTGCTGGCCGGCGTCCTGCCGGCGCGCAATGCGGCGCGCCTCGATCCAGTTGCCGCATTACGGACGGAATGACGTGCTAGAGTTCTGCTTCCCAAGCCAATAACAACCTGACAGGAGCCCAGCAATGTCGTATCACATCGACCAACTCGAACCCGGCATGTCCGCCAGCACCGCCAAGACCGTGACCGAAGCCGACATCATCCTCTTCGCCGGCATCTCGACCGACGTCAACCCGGCCCACCTCGACGAGGAATACGCCAAGGGCACGATGTTCGGCGGCCGTATCGCGCACGGCATGCTGTCGGCCGGCTTCATTTCGGCGGTACTCGCCAACAAGCTGCCCGGACCGGGCACCATCTATCTGTCGCAAACGCTCAAGTTCAAGGCACCGGTGCGCCCGGGCGACACCGTCACGGCCACGGTGACGGTCAAGGAAGTCAATACCGCGAAGAACCGCGTCACGCTCGACACCGTGTGCACGGTCGCCGGCAAGACGGTGATCGAAGGCGAATGCGTGATGATGCCGCCGGTCCGCGCCGCGGCTCCGACCGGCACGGCCTGAGCCCGTTACACCAATGAAAAACGCCGGCGGGGCGACCCGGCCGGCGTTTTTTTTATGGGCGTTGCGTCACCGCGACGTCAGAACGCCTCGTCATCGCGCAGGAAGCGCCACTGCCCCATGGGCAGGTCGCCCAGGCGGATGCGGCCGATGCGCACGCGCTTGAGACCGATCACTTTCAGACCGACCAGTTCGCACATGCGCCGGATCTGCCGCTTCTTGCCTTCCTTGAGGATGAAGTGCAGCTGGTCCTCGTTCAACTGCTTGACCCAGGCCGGCTTCAAGGGCTTGCCGTCGAGTTCCAGGCCGTGCCGGAGCAGTTCGAGGCCGCCCTTGATCATCTGTCCGGAAACGCGCACCAGGTATTCCTTTTCCGCCTCGCTGTCCTCGCCGATCAGGCGTTTGGCGACGCGACCGTCGCTGGTCAGCACCAGCAGGCCGGTCGAATCGACGTCGAGCCGGCCGGCCGGCGCCAGGCCGCGCAGCATCCACGGCTTGAACTCGGGCCCGCCCGACTGCGGCAGCTGGTTTTCCGCGGAGACCAGCGTCACCGCCGGGATGCAGCCCGGCTCCGGCTGCCCGGAGACGTAACCGACTGGCTTGTGCAACAGGATGGTGACCGCCTTGGCCTGGTCCTTCTTCGCCTCGGTCGAGATTTCGATGCGGGCGTCGGGGTCGATCCGCGAACCGAGTTCGCTGACCTGCTCGCCATTGACGAAGACCCAGCCGCGCTCGATCCAGAGGTCGGCCTCGCGGCGCGAACACAGGCCGCGCTCGGACATCACCTTGGACAGGCGGACACCGCTCGGTGCCTCAGCACTGGCGACGACCGCTGGCGGCGGGCTGGCGGGCCGCTCGGCACGCTCTGGCCGCGGCGGACGCGCCCCGGCGTTGCCGCGCGACGCCTCGCTAGCAGGCTTGCGGGCCCAGGGATTTTCCCCGGCCGGGCGACGATCGCGCTTCTGTTCGTCCCTGCCTTGCCCGAATTTTTCCTGGCGTCCGCCTTCCGGCCGGCGCTTCTCCTGCCATTCGCCCTGGCGTTCCTGACGAGGCTTGGCGGAGGCTGACCGCCCGCCTTCCGGACGCCCCCCCTCGCGTTGCCGCGACGGCGCTGCCGGCGTCTCGCGCGGCTTGCGGGCGAGCGCGCCGCCTCGCACCGGGCGTTTGCGGCCGGTGGTTTCGCCGCCTGGCGTTTTGAGCACACCGAGCGTCCCCGTCGGCGGCGTCGGCGCAACGTTCTCCTGCGGCTCGGCCGGTGCCGCGGGCTTTGCCGGCGCACTGGCCGCCGCCGACTTCTCCGGCGCGGCGGCTGGCTTGGGGGTATCTACCGGCGCAACGGCGGCGGACGGCTTGCGATCGACCGCAACATCGTCTGCCGCCGGCTTGCGCCATTTGGCCCAGGGATCGTCCGGCTGGGTCATTGCAGGTCGAGGAGTTCGACCTCGAAGACCAGCGTCGCGTTCGGCGGGATCACGCCGCCGGCGCCGCGGGCACCGTAACCGAGATGGGCCGGGATGGTCAGCTTGCGGGTGCCGCCGATCTTCATGCCCTGCACGCCTTCGTCCCAGCCCTTGATGACATGGCCCTGGCCAAGCGGAAACTGGAAGGGATCGTTGCGATCCTTGCTCGAATCGAACTTGCTGCCGTCGGTCAGCCAGCCGGTGTAATGCACGGTGACGAAAGCGCCGGCGGCGGCGACGGCGCCGCTGCCTTCGACGGTGTCTTCGTAGATCAGGCCGGAGGCCGTGGTGATTTCAGCCATGAGAAGCTCCTTTGCGAAAGCGCGAAATTCTAGCACAAGCCATTGATAGCCTTTGACTTTCATGAACTTCTGCGTATAATGCGCGGTTCTTCGTAGTACCCTTAGTTCATTCCCGGAGTCCAACCATGTATGCGGTCATAAAAACCGGCGGCAAGCAGTATCGCGTTTCCGCTGGCCAAAAACTCAAAGTAGAACAGATACCGGCAGACGTTGGCGCAGAAGTCACCCTCGATCAGGTCCTCATGGTAGGCGAAGGCGAGTCGGTGAAGGTCGGCGCCCCGCTCGTTGCTGGCGCCTCCGTCAAGTGCACCGTGGTTTCCCACGGCCGCCACGACAAGGTCAAGATCTTCAAGATGCGCCGTCGCAAGCACTACCAGAAGCGCCAGGGCCATCGTCAGAACTACACCGAACTGCGCATCGACACGATCGCTGCCTGAGTTCAGAGAAGGAGCTAGCAAATGGCACACAAAAAGGCAGGCGGCAGTTCGCGTAACGGCCGCGACTCACAGGCACAACGACTCGGCGTCAAGCGTTACGGCGGTCAATTCGTTCTCGCCGGCAACATCATCGTTCGCCAGCGCGGTACCGAATTCCACGCCGGCGAGAACGTCGGCATGGGCAAGGACCACACCCTGTTCGCGCTGAAGGATGGCACCATCCAGTTCGCCATCAAGGGCGAAAAGAAGCGCCGCACGGTCACCATCGTTCCGGCTGCCGAATAATTCGGACCGGCGGAACCCAGAAGCCCTATCCGCCGGATAGGGCTTTTTAATTTTCAGAGGCGGAAAGCATGAAGTTCATTGACGAAGCAAAGATCTACGTTAAAGCCGGCGACGGCGGCAACGGCATCGCCACTTTCCGCCGCGAAAAATACATCCCGATGGGCGGCCCCAACGGTGGCGACGGCGGTCGCGGCGGCAGCGTCTACGTGATCGCCGACCGCAACATCAACACCCTGGTCGATTACCGCTACACCCGCAAGTTCCTCGGCCAGCGTGGCGAGAACGGTGGCAGCGCCGACTGCTACGGCAAGGGCGGCGACGACATCATTCTGCGCATGCCGGTCGGCACGGTAATTTCCGACCTGAACACCGGCGAAATCCTCGCCGACCTCGACGTGCATGACAAGAAAGTCCTGCTCGCCAAGGGCGGCAAGGGCGGCCTCGGCAACACCCACTTCAAGTCCTCGACCAACCGCGCGCCGCGCCAGTGCACCAAGGGCGAGCCGGGCGAGGAATTCGAGGTCAGCCTCGAACTGCGCGTGCTTGCAGACGTCGGCCTGCTCGGCCTGCCCAACGCTGGCAAGAGTACGCTGATCCGCGCCGTCTCGTCGGCCCGGCCGAAAGTCGCCGATTACCCGTTCACGACGCTGCACCCGAACCTCGGCGTGGTCCGTGTTGGCGCCGAGAAGAGTTTCGTCATGGCCGATGTGCCCGGGCTGATCGAAGGCGCCGCCGACGGCGCCGGGCTGGGCATCCGCTTCCTCAAGCACCTGCAGCGCACGCGCATTCTGCTGCACCTGGTCGATATCGCGCCGATCGATCCCGATGCCGACCCGGTCCGCGACGCCAAGGCGATCGTCGGCGAACTGCTCAAACACGACCCGGCGCTGGCCGACAAGCCGCGCTGGCTGGTGCTGAACAAGCTCGACCTGATTCCCGAGGAAGACCGCGAAAAGGCTGTCAAGGATTTCCTCAAGGCCTACAAGAAGGCCACCAAGTACGACGGCCCGGTGTTCCCGATCACCGCCATCACCGGCGACGGCACCAAGCCGCTGATCTACGCGATCCAGGAAGCCCTAGAACAGATGGCCCGCCCGGAAATCGCCGACGACGACGAAGACACGCCCGCCGAGGAACAATGAGCCGCAGCCGCCTCGCTTCCGCCAAACGCCTGGTCGTCAAGGTCGGCTCGGCGCTCGTCACCAGCAACGGCAACGGCCTCGACCTCGCCGCCATCGACAGTTGGGCGCGGCAGATCGCCGCGCTGCGCCAACAGGGACGCGAGGTCATCCTCGTCTCCTCCGGCGCCGTTGCCTGCGGCGTGCAGCGCCTGGGCTGGGGCCGCCGGCCGAAGACCGTGCATGAAAAACAGGCCGCCGCTGCCGTCGGCCAGGCCGGCCTGGTCGAGGTTTACGAAGCCGCGTTCAGCAAGCACGGCCTGCACACCGCGCAGATCCTACTCACCCACGACGACCTCGCCGACCGCAAGCGCTACCTGAACGCCCGCGCCACGCTGAACACCCTGCTCGGCCTCGGCGTCATCCCGATCATCAACGAGAACGACACGGTGATCACCGACGAGATCAAGTTCGGCGACAACGACACGCTGGGCGCCCTGGTCGCCAACCTGCTCGAAGCCGACACCCTGATCATCCTCACCGACCAGCAAGGCCTGTACACCGCCGACCCGCGCAAGGACCCGGCGGCGACGTTGATCGACCAGGCCAGCGCCGGCGATCCGGCCCTGGAGGCGATGGCCGGCGGCGCCGGCAGCCGCGTCGGCACCGGCGGCATGATCACCAAGGTCATCGCCGCCAAGCGCGCCGCGCGCAGCGGCGCCGACACCGTCATTGCCAGCGGCCACGAGGCCGACCCGATCCTGCGCCTGGCTAGCGGCGAAGCGCTCGGCACTCTGCTCGTCGCCGAGACGCCAGCACTGGCTGCACGCAAGCAATGGCTGGCCGACCATCTGCAACTGGCCGGCCGCTTGGTGCTGGACGACGGCGCAGTCAAGGCGCTCAAATCAGGCAAGAGTCTGCTGCCGGTGGGCATCGTTGCCGTAGATGGCGAGTTCGAACGCGGTGCCGCCGTCGCCTGCATCGCCCCCGACGGCCGCGAAGTCGCCCGCGGCCTGTCCAACTACGGCAGCGGCGAAGCCCGCCTGATCGCCCGCAAGACCACCGCCGACATCGAAGCCATTCTTGGCTATCTCGATGAACCGGAGATGATCCACCGCGACAACCTGATCATTTCCTGACCAGGCCCCCATCACGAACAACGAAAATTCCGGGAATGGCCTGACTACGGCGCAGGCTGAGCAAGCCCCCCCTTCTTTTCATGCATGAAAAAAGCGGCCTGACGGCCGCTTCTTCATTACTGCGAAGCTCGCTCAGAAAGCGCGCAGCAAACGCAGATCAACGATGTCCGCACCACCATTCGGCTGCTTCAGGCCGGCGTTCGAAATGTGCGAGACATTCAGACTAAGCGCGTAAGCGCCAAAATCGTAGCCTGCGCCGAGACGGCTGGCGAAATTGAGTCGACTGCCCATATCGTGACGCCGATCCCAATGCGTGCGCGAAACATAAGCGGCCCCGAGACCGAACTCGGCAAAGAAACCAACCGTCTGCGGCTGATAACGCAACACCGGCATGACCGCCACCTGAACCAGCCCACCGCGCCTGGTATCGGCATGCGCCAGCGACAGGTCCAGGCGACTGGCAAGACGCCCTTCCTGGAAGGACCAGGGCAAAGCGAAGCCAACGCCAGCACCGAACACGCCAGCAGACGATGGATTCACCACCTGTCCTGCCTGCACAAACAATTCTTCGGCCTGCAGCATCGTCGCCATCGACGACACCAGGACCGCAACCCCAGTGATGATTTTTTTCTTCATGAGACTGAACGATCAAGCACCCCGAGGTGCCATGCAAAACAAGAAAAACGGCCGCTCCGGAGAGCGGCCGCTTCTAACTGCGCTAAACCAGATGGACTGGATTAGAACTGGTGACGAACGCCCAGGTTCAGACCCGAGGTGTAGTCGTCGGCACCGCCGCCGATGGCAGCGCCACCCTTGACGGAGAAGCTGCCTTCAGCTTCGGTGTTGGTGCTGATCTTTGCGTACACAGCATACAGATTGGTGCGCTTCGACAGAGCGTGGGTGTAACCCAGAGCCCACTTGGAAGCCTTGGCGCCATCGGCAGCGACCCAGTCACTGTCGATCTTGTTACGCGAGTAGGAAACCAAGACGTTACCGGCAGCACCAACCGGAATGGTCGCACCGATCATCCACTGCTTGGACTTGGTGTTGTCACCACCAGTCGCACCGGGAATTGCGGCAGCAACGCCGTAGTTGTCGTTCTTGATTTGACCGTAGACGCCGGCAAGCTTGACAACACCGAAGTCGTAGCTGGCGCCCAGATCCCAGACGCGATCCTTGTAACCGGCAGCGTCAACCTTGACTTGGTGGTAGTTCAAACCAACGAACAGCGGACCATTCGAATAGTTCGGGTTGATCGCCCAGATTTCGGCGTCGGCGTCCTTGGCAGTCTTCAAGGTGGCGTCTTCGTCGCCCAGGCCGTCGGCGGTGTAGCCGGCGATAACGTTGAAGCCGCTGAACGACGGGGAAACGTAGGCAACCAGGTTGTTCAGGCGAATCGTGGTCGGAGCAACAGCGGCACCCATGCCGTAAACGCCACGGCCGTAGGTCACGTCGCCAACGGTGCCGGCACCAAACGGATCAACCTTGGAAATCAGGCCGTATTGCGGGGTGTATTGACGACCAGCGGCAACGGTACCGTAGTTGTTGGACAGAGCCAGGAAGGACTGGCGAGCCGGGCCAGCCAGGCCAGCGCCGGTGTCAACACCGATGCCGTATTCGAGAACGAAGGAAGCCTTCAGGCCGTTGCCCAGGTCTTCCGTACCACGGAAGCCGATGCGCGAACCGGATTGCAGACCGCTGTCCAGAGCGTTGCGGCTCGAGAACGTGCTGGTGTCGGAGCTAGAAGTGCGGTTGTAGCCAACATCAACAACGCCGTAGATCTGAACGTTCGACTGGGCGAAAGCAGCGGTGGAAGCCAGGCCGGCGACGGCCAGAGCGATAATCTTCTTTTGCATCAGAAAATCTCCTTAGTGGTTAGTTTTTGGCCGCCCCTTGCGGAACCAGCCAAGCTTTACCTCTCGGATCGAGAAGTTGAAGGGCATTGTGCAAGGGGGACTGGCAAGCGGCAAGGCTTAATCCGGACAGCCCCTACACATTGTGAAACTCTGTTGCATCGATGCAACAAGCCTCAGGCAAAAAGCCGAGCCAGTTCCTCGCCCGGCTCGTCGGCACGCATGAAAGCCTCGCCGACGAGGAAGGCGTGAACGGCGCTTTGGCGCATCAGACGGACGTCTTCGGGCTTCAGGATGGCGCTTTCGGTGACCACGATGCGCTGCTGCGGGATACGCCCCAGCAGGCCGAGCGTGGTGTCGAGGCTGACTTCGAAGCTACGCAGGTTGCGGTTGTTGATGCCGAGCAAGGGAGTCTGCAACTGCAGCGCGGCGTCGAGTTCCGCGCCGTTGTGCACTTCGTCCAGCACGATTACTGTTGGTGCTTGCGAGAACCTGAATCAAACGGAAATTGCCGACGTGTGTGCATCACCCGAAGGATTTCAATGCACTCCAGCGTAACCCGGTACACCAGGACATAATTGGGATGAATCACTATTTCCCGACAACCGGCAATGCGTTCACTAGCCTTGAACAGGAACGGATGCTCAGACAACGGCCAAACGCCTTGCTCGATTGCATGGCCCAAGCTCATAGCGGCACGCGGATCTCGCTCAGCCACATAGGAAACAATTTCCAGCAAGTCGCCACGAGCCTCCTCCGACCAGACCAGAGGTAACATCAGGCGACTTTTTTTCCCTGATGCCGATCAATGGCAGCCCACATTTCAGCCATGACCTGATCATGCGGCAGTCTGGCCTTGTCGCTATCAATCGCCGCCTGCACCTTGTCGCAAAACCATTGCTCATAGCTGATAGCCTGAGCTTGGGTTTCAAACTGGGAAACACAGGGATCAAGAGGATTGGAATCCATGATCGTTCCTTTTGTCGTTGGACAGGCTTGATTATACGAACAATATTCAGCCACCTGTCTTTTCTCAACAAAACAGCCTGCCAAGCTCCTCGCCCGGCTCGTCGGCACGCATGAAGGCTTCGCCAACGAGGAAGGCATTGACCGCGTGGCCGCGCATCAGAGCAACATCTTCCGGCCTGAGGATGCCACTTTCGGTAACCACAATACGATCCGGCCCAATGCGTTCGAGCAGGCCGAGCGTGGTGTCGAGGCTGACCTCGAAAGTGCGCAGGTTGCGATTGTTGATGCCGAGCAGCGGCGTCTGCAACTGCAACGCGGCGTCGAGTTCTTCGCCGTTGTGCACTTCGACCAGCACGGCCATGCCGTAGTCCATGGCCTGCCGTTCCAGTGCCTGCATTTGCGGCAGGCTGAGCGCGGCGGCGATGAGCAGGATAGCGTCGGCGCCCATGGCGCGGGCTTCGGCAACCTGGTAGGCATCGACGATGAAGTCCTTGCGCAGCACCGGCAGGGTACAGGCGGCGCGGGCGGCCTGCAGGTATTCGGGGGCCCCCTGGAAATACTGGCGATCAGTCAACACCGACAGACAGGCGGCGCCGTGCTCGGCGTAACTGCGAGCGATGTCGGCGGGACGGAAATCGGCGCGGATGACGCCTTTCGACGGGCTGGCCTTCTTGATTTCAGCGATCACGGCGGCCTGGCCGCAGGCGAGCTTGGCGCGAATGGCACCGACAAAGTCACGCGGCGCGGCTTGTTGCGCGGCTTCGCCTTCGAGCGCGGCAAGCGGTTTGACGGCGAGGCCAGCGGCGATTTCCTCGCGCTTGGTGGCGATGATCTTGTTCAGGATGTCGGACATGTTCAATAGTGATAACGGCATTGGGCAAGCAGGATGCAATCGGCTTCGATGGCATAGACCAGACGGTGCTGTTCGTCGATGCGACGTGACCAGAAACCGGCAAGATTGTGACGCAAGGGTTCGGGCTTGCCGATCCCTTCAAACGGGCTGCGTTGTATCTCTTTGATCAGACTGTTGATGCGCCTCAGGGTGATTTTGTCGGACTGTTGCCAGTACAGGCAATCCTCCCAGGCACGATCGGAAAACCTAATCTGCATCAGGCCGCAGTTCCCGGACCTGACCGCCACCGGCACGCAACTGCCCCACAGCTTCGATCAAACGGGCGGCATTGGCAGGACTGCGCAACAGGTAGGCAGTTTCCTCCAGCGCATTGAAATCGTCGAGCGACATCATGACCACCGGCTTGCCCTGCTGACGGGTTATCAGCAAGGGCGCACGATCTTCATTGACGCGATCCATCACGTCGGCGAAATGCTGGCGGGTGTAGCTGTAGGTCATGGCTTCCATGGGCAAACTCCTTTGTACAAATACTCGTACAATAGCTGGCTTGCGTCAAGCCTGCGGCGCCGGCAGATCGACGATTTCCTCGGTATCTTCCAGCACTGTAGCGACGGGGAGCTTCAGCGATAGCGAGGCGAAGTTGATTTCGTCACCGTCGAAATATTCATACAGCACCCAGTGCTGCTCGGCGTTGCGGCGGAAGATTTCCACCCGTTTGGCTGGTAGGTCGACGAGGACGTACTCCTGCAGACTCGGCAGTTTGCGGTAGGCAGCAAACTTGTCGCCGCGATCGAAAGCGGCGGTCGATTCGGAGAGCACTTCGACGACCAGCAGCGGGTGGCTGATGAAGTCGGGCGTGGCACGGTCGCGGGCATCGCAGGTGACCGCGATGTCAGGGTAGAAGAAGCAGTCTGCCGCCTCGATGCGGGTTTTGACCGATTCGATGTACACCCGGCAGGGGCTGCCTTTGAGAGCATTGCGCAAGGCGTTGTACAAATTTCCGGTAGCGACGTTATGGGACAAGCGCACGCCAACCATCGCAAAGACTTCGCCAGCGATGTATTCGTTACGGTTTGGCTGCTCCGCCTCCCACGCAAGGTAGGCGGCGGCATCGAACTTCGCTTTTTCCTGAGCCAGGGCCATGACGAACTCCTGCAATCTGCGGTTCCCGGATTATGCCGCCAAAGCCTGCGTGCATTCGACGAACTGCGCCAGCTTCGCGCGCGCGGCACCGCTGGCGATGGCTTCGCGAGCCTTGGCGATGCCTTCAGCGATGCTGTCGGCAGCGTTGGCGACGTAGAGTGCGGCGCCGGCGTTGAGGCAGACGATCTCGCGGGCGGCGCCCGGCTGGTTGTCAAGCGCGGACAGCATCATCGCTTTGGACTCGTCGGCGCTGCCAACGCGCAGGTTCCTGAGCGACATCATCTGCAGACCAAAGTCTTCCGGATGCACTTCGTATTCGCGGACTTCGCCGTCCTTCAGTTCGCCGATCAGCGTCGTCGCGCCGAGCGAGATTTCGTCGAGATTGTCCTTGCCATGCACGACCAGCACGCGCTCGGCGCCGAGGCGTTGCATGACGCGCACCTGGATGCCGACCAGGTCGGGGTGGAAGACGCCCATCAGCGTATTCGGCGCGGCCGCCGGGTTGGTCAGCGGGCCGAGGATGTTGAAGATGGTACGGACGCCCATCTCGCGGCGCACCGGCGCGACGTGCTTCATCGCGCTGTGGTGGTTGGGCGCAAACATGAAACCGATGCCGCACTGCTCGATGCAGGCAGCGACTTTTTCCGGCGACAGGTTGATGTTAGCGCCGAGCGCCTCGAGCACGTCGGCACTGCCCGAGCTCGACGACACGCTGCGCCCGCCGTGCTTGGCCACCTTGGCGCCGGCGGCGGCGGCGACGAAGATCGAGGTGGTGGAGATATTGAAGCTGTGCGCGGCGTCGCCGCCGGTGCCGACGATATCGACGAAATGCTTGTCGTAAGGCACCTTGACCGGCGTCGCCAACTCGCGCATGACGCTGGCGGCGGCGGCGATCTCGCCGATGGTTTCCTTCTTGACGCGCAATCCGGTGACGATGGCGGCGATCATCACCGGCGAGACTTCGCCGCTCATGATCTGGCGCATCAGCGAAACCATTTCGTCGTGGAAGATTTCGCGATGCTCGATGACGCGCTGGAGGGCGGCTTGCGGGGTCATGGGGTGGGTTCCTCGTACCAGTTGATGGTGGCGAGCCGGCCGATGCGACCAAACTCGCGCAGATTGCGGGTGACCAGCGTGGCGCCGTGGGCGACGGCGATGCCGGCGATCAGAACATCCTGCGGACCGATACCCTGGCCGCTCGCCTCCAGCTCCGCACTGATCAGGGCGGCCTGGCGCGCGGCCTCGGCGTTGAGCGGCAGAATGCGGATGCTGTTGACGAATTCAGCCCATTGCTGGCGGCGACGCTCGCCGACCGGCAGGCGGGCCAGTCCATATTCGATTTCGTACACGACGATGGCGGGCAAGGCCACCTGGTCGCGCGGCGTTGCCAGCAATCGTTCGCGCACGCCGCCCATGCCCTTGAAAGCATAAGCGACGGTGTTGGTATCAGGCGCGTGGATCACAGCGACTCACGTGGCAAATCGACGGTGCCGGCACGCAGGGATTCAGCTTCCGGGAAGTCCGGCCAGCTGCCGAGCGCTTCGCTGACCCCCGGTGGCCAAGCGGGTGCAGCGGCACGCTGGATGACTTCCGCCACCCAGCGGCTTTGCGACAGCCCGGCCGCCTCGGCCGAGGCCTTGACCAGGCGTTCCGTGTTTTCGTCGAGATACAGGGTCAGTTGCGCCATGCCTCACCTCCAGACACTTATACTCCCACGTATATTACACGCTCAGACCTTGGCCGGCAGACGATGTTCCTGCAGGAAATTGTTCAACAGGTCGTGACCGCGCTCGGTCAGGATCGATTCCGGGTGGAACTGGACGCCTTCGACGGCCAGCGTCTTGTGACGCACGCCCATGATCTCGCCGTCCTCGGTCCACGCCGTGACGTCGAGACAATCGGGCAGGCTGGCACGCTCGATGGCCAGCGAGTGGTAACGGGTGCAGGTCAGCGGATTGGGCAGATTGCGGAAAACGCCCTCGTTCTTGTGGTGCACCGGCGACACCTTGCCGTGCATCAGCGTCCTGGCGTGCACGATGCGCCCGCCGAAGGCCTCGCCGATCGACTGGTGGCCGAGGCAGACGCCGAGTAGCGGGATCTTGCCGGCGAATTCCTTGATCGCCGCCAGCGACACGCCGGCCTGCGCCGGCGCGCAGGGGCCGGGCGAGATGACGAGGTAGTCGGGCTTGAGGCGGGCGATCTCGGCCAGCGTGATGGCGTCGTTGCGAAAGACCTTGACCTCCTGCCCGAGCTCGCCGAAATACTGGACCAGGTTGTAGGTGAAGCTGTCGTAGTTGTCGATCATCAATAACATGGCTGCTCCCTCAATCCATCCGCGTGTTCAGGCCCTGCTCGGCCAGTTCGGCGGCGCGCAGCACGGCGCGCGCCTTGTTCCGGGTTTCTTCCCATTCGGACTGCGGATCGGAATCGGCAACGATGCCGGCGCCGGCCTGGACGTGCAGCTTGCCGTCCTTGACCACGGCGGTACGGATGGCAATGGCCAGGTCCATGTCGCCGTTGAAGCCGAGGTAACCGACCGAGCCGGCGTAGATGCCGCGCTTGACCGGTTCCAGTTCGTCGATGATTTCCATCGCCCGCACCTTGGGCGCACCGGAGACGGTGCCGGCCGGGAAAGTTGCCTTAAGTACGTCGACCGCATCGAGGCCTTTCTCCAGCCGGCCTTCGACGTTGGAGACAATGTGCATCACGTGCGAGTAGCGTTCGATGACCATGCGCTCGGTCAGCTTGACGCTGCCGATCCTGGCGACGCGACCGCAGTCGTTGCGGCCAAGGTCGAGCAACTGGGTGTGCTCGGCCAGCTCCTTGGCGTCCGACAGCAGATCTTCGGCCAGCGCCGCATCCTCTTCCGGCGAGACGCCGCGTTTGCGCGTGCCGGCGATCGGACGCACGGTGACGCGGTCGCCTTCGAGGCGGACCAGAATTTCCGGCGAGGCGCCGACGACGTGGTAGTCCTCGAAGTCGAAATAGAACATGTAGGGCGACGGGTTGAGGCTGCGCAGCGTCCGGTACAGCGCCAGCGGGCTGGCGTGGAAGGGCTTGGTCATGCGCTGCGACAGCACCACCTGCATGATGTCGCCGTCGGTGATGTAGTCCTTGGCCTTTTTCACCGCCTGCTTGAACGCCGCCTCGCCGAACACCGACACCGCCGGTTCCGAGTGCGCCGGCTGTTCGGCGGGAATGCTCACCGGCTGGCGCAGCCTGGCGAGCAGTTCCTTGAGCCGGGCGCGCGCCTTCTGGTAAGCGCCGGGAAAGCCGGGTTCGGCATAGACGATCAGCGTCAGCTTGCCGGACAGGTTGTCGACGACGGCGATTTCCTCGGACAGCAGCAACTGGATGTCAGGCGTGCCGATTTCATCCGGGCGCTGGGTCTTGGTCAGCTTGGTCTCGATGTAGCGGATCGTGTCGTAGCCGAAGCAGCCGACCAGACCACCCAGGAAGCGCGGCAGGCCGGTCGCCTCGGGCGCCCGGAAGCGCTTCATGTAGCTGTCGATGAAATCGAGCGGGTTGGCGTCGTTCTCGCGCTCGGCGATGCGGTTGCCGGTCAGCACCAGCACCTCGTGGCCGGTGACGACGATGCGCGTCGGCGAGGCCAGGCCGATGATGGAATAGCGGCCGAAGCGTTCGCCGCCCTGCACCGATTCGAGCAGATAGGTAAACGGCCCGTTGGTCAGCTTCAGGTAAATCGACAGCGGCGTGTCGAGATCGGCAAACGTTTCCAGCGTGACGGGAATACGGTTGTAGCCTTGCGCGGCGAGCGCGTTGAATTCGGTTTCGGTCATGGGATACCTCGGGTACGACAACGATGACGGGGTGCTGCAACTGGGTGCGCCGACAGACTCGGCGCCAGACGGGCGAGAGATTATGGACGCCAGGGGCGCCAACGAAGCTCGATGATCCAGTTGCGGGAAGCAGTCATTTGTCGTGAGGTGTAGAGAAGTCCCGGCCGGAGGCAGCGGGTGGAACGCAGTCTAGCGCATGCGCTTTGCCGCTGTCCACCCGGTAGCGCCTCAGACTTTGGCCAGTTCGCCGCGCAGGGCGGCGATGATTGAGTCGTAGCGATGCGCATCGCTGTCCTTGCCGGCGCCGTAGACGGCCGAACCGGCGACGAAGGCATCGACCCCGGCGCGAGCGATTTCGGCGATGTTGCCGGTGTTCACGCCACCATCAATTTCCAGGCGGATGCGCCGGCCGCTGTCGCGTTCGTAGGCGTCGAGTCTGGCCCGGGCTGCGCGCGCCTTGGCCAGCGTGCCGGGGATGAACTTCTGGCCACCGAAGCCGGGGTTGACGCTCATCAGCAGGACGACGTCGAGCTTGTCCATGACGTAGTCCATGTAATCGAGCGGCGTCGCCGGGTTGAAGACCAGGCCGGCCTGGCAACCGGCGTCGCGGATCAGCGACAGCGTGCGGTCGATGTGCTCGGAGGCTTCCGGGTGGAAGGTGATGATGTTGGCGCCCGCCTTGGCGAAATCGGGCACGATGCGGTCGACCGGCTTGACCATCAGGTGTACGTCGATCGGCGCGTCGGTACACGGGCGGATCGCCTCGCAAACCAGTGGGCCGATGGTCAGGTTGGGAACATAATGGTTGTCCATCACGTCGAAGTGAATCCAGTCGGCGCCAGCGGCGATGACGTTGGCCACTTCCTCGCCCAGTTTGGCGAAATTGGCGGACAGAATGCTCGGTGCAATGACGAAATCCCTGGCTGACATGATGCTTCCCTGAAAACAAGAGACCAAATTATCCCATGAGCGCCCCCGACAAGTACCGCATCGAAATCATCCCCACCCCGCAATTCATCCCCGACCAGTCCGACCCCGACGACAACCGCTACGTCTTCGCCTACACCATCGCCATCCGCAATGTCGGCAGCGTGGCGGCGCAACTGGTGTCACGGCACTGGATCATCACCGACGCCAACAATCAGGTACAGGAAGTGCGCGGCCTCGGCGTCGTCGGCAAGCAGCCGCTACTGCAACCGGGCGAGCGTTTCGAATACACCAGCGGCACTCCGCTGACGACACCGATTGGGACAATGAAAGGCAGCTACCAGATGGTGGCCGAGGACGGCACGCATTTCGACGCCGAGATTCCCGAGTTCGTGCTGGCGATTCCGCGGGCGCTGCACTAAGGCAAAGCGACCGCGCTGTTCAAGCGCCCCAGGAGGCTGGTCCAGGCATGATCGCCGCAGCATTCATGCGCCATTCCCGGCAGGACCAGAACTTCCGTTCCCGGCGGTAGCGCATGCTGCATTGCCGCGGCGGGAACATTCCGGTCTTCGGCACCGAATATCGCCTGCCGCAACACATCTGCGCGCCAGTGACTTATCTTGGCCACATTCAGGGAGCCGGCAAGCGGTGAATATCCGTGCAAGGCCGTCCAGCGCTCATGATCCAGTGGCGAAGCGATCGTCACCACTCGCCGGACTTGCGGAACGCGCTCGGCGAGCAGCATGGCGAGAACCCCACCGCCCGAATACCCGATCAGACTGACGCTGCTGATTGCTGGCTGGCGCCTCAGCCAATCGGCAAGTGCATCAGCCATTGCCTGGACCACTCGGTCCGCATAACGCTGGCTGGTCCACCATTGCGGCGCGCACGCGGCATCACCGTTACCGACGAAATAACAGGGCCGGCCCAGATATAGCGCGGCGCGCTCGTCCTGAACAAGCAGTTCCAGCGCCATCGGTTTGCGCGGCGTCGGGTCGGCGGCGACCACCTCGCCCCCTGCAATCCAGGGACGCCCATCACCTTCGATGTAAACATGAACGTGCCCCCCTTGCTCGATCGGCTTCGAACGCTCGAGCAGCAAGAGGCGAAACCCTTGCGCCGAAACAACTTCCTGACGCAAGGAAGCGCTGTCACGCAAGCTTTCAAAGCGTGCCTGCGAACCGGCACAAGCGCCCAGCAAGCAACTGGCGGAAAACGCCAGCAGGAGAGACAAAAAAACTGGCGGGAGCAACCCCGCCAGCGTATTTTTCAACCGCGACATGCTCGCCGGATCAGAAGCTTTGGCGATACTTGAATTCCAGCGTGTAATCGCGGTAATCGCTGTTACCGACGACGCCATCGAGGTTGACGAAGAAGGAGCGGTCACGATCGATCTCCTTGCTGACGCCGACGGCAACACGGCCATAGTCACGCTGGCCGTCCACGCCCTTGACGCGGAACACGGTATTGGCCGGATCGGCGACGAATGCCGTACGGATCGAGCGGCTATCGTTGCTGAACTCGTGTTCCCAAGCCAAGCTGCCGTTAACCGCCCAACCATTGTTCAGCTTGCGCTCGGCAGCAAGGCCGATCTCGGACACCAGGGAATCGATCGTATTGTCCTTATAGAGCAAAGCCGGCGCACCGCCCTTTTCACGATAGCCATCAATCGCGACATTGGTGTAGTGCAACTGACCGAAAGGCTTCAACGTGGTCGCTTCATTCAGCGCGATCTCCTTGGCCAAACCGAGCGAAATATTCCATTGATTGGCATGGGTGTCGCCGGAAAGGCGGGTTCCAGCAACCGTCCGCTGCGTATCGATGACAACGCGCCCGTAGCCCAGCATACCCTCGACGAACCAGGAGGGCGAGAACTCGTAGGAACCGAAGCCGGAAAGCATGTACATGCTGTTCTCCGCACCGGTTCCCGACATGCCGCTTACATCGGAATCGCCATGCACGTAGCCGAACGACGCGCCGAGCAACAGCTTGCTGTTGATCCGCCGGTCGGCGCCGACTGCCACACTGTAGGTATCCGAGCGATAGCCATTGATCCCGTCGTCACTCGACTGGCGCGCCTCGCCGTAACTGCCCCGGATGAAGAACCCGGTGTCATCCATGTCGTCGGCACTGGCGGCACCACCGCTAAGCCCCGTTGCGCCCATCGGAGTCGGCGCCAGTGAGATGTGATGGGCGGAAGGGTTGTAATTGCCACGAATCTTGGCCAGCCGACTGAAGATCTGACGCCGGTACTGGCTGGCCCCTCGGATGACCGAACTACGCGCCGCCATGATGGAATGCGGCAACATCCGATCAAGACCGGCGCGGACAGCAGCAGCGTTGCCCGAAGGAAGCAGCGTCAGCAGACTGTTATTGCTGGTTTGGCCCAGCGCCCGGCAAAGCCGGGCCGCCTGACCGCTTGCCACGCTGCAATCGATACCGACCACGGTCCCCTGCCCCTGCGAAATCGCCGCCACGATCTTGGCCAACTCCTGCGACAACGAACCCAAGGCCGTCAAATCGTGATACACGCTGCGCAACTGGTCGATATCCATCACGGTGCCACCAGTTGCCAACGACAGTTTGGTGTAATCGGCTTCCGTAGTAGCGCCAATACTATTGGGGGAATTGGGCACGATGGCGTAGCCCTGAACCTTGCTCACCACGCCGGTTACCGGGTCCTTGACGAAAGCAAAACCCGTCGCCGGATCGGCACCGACGATGGCGATCGCGGTGCGGCCCTGGCTGTCGGTGAAGCGCTGATTGACCACGCTGTGCAGGACGATGTGCTTCTGCGCCAGCATCTGCTGCATCGTTGCGGTATTGTTGGCCGTGTTCGTATCGTAAATCGTCTGCCCTTGCGGCAATCCGCTGGTAACCGGCGTACCGCCAGCATCGACATCCCGATCCTCGTCGGTAATCAGCAGAATCGATGCCCCGGCGTTGTTACGGAACTGATAGTTGCGCAACACGTAATCGATCATCCGGTAACCGTCTTCGGTACCGCCAGAAGTATCCAGCTGCGGCGTCACTAATTTGAACTCGGCAGCATCCCCCCACACGGCATCAACACCGCTGGACAGATCAAGGTGCCGGTAAAGCGCCCTACTACTGGTTTCACGCCCAGCTTCGTTGGCTGAAATACCCTGGGAGGCACTTCCACCGAAACCACCCAGACCGTAACGGTTGACCGTCACACTCTGGGCGTTGAGCACGTTGTCGAGGTTTTCGATGTACGAGCCGATGAACTGGTTGTGCTCTCCGGACATCGAGCCGCTTTCGTCAATCGCGACCACCATGTCGATGGTGCTCGCGGCATGCGCTGCGCCGCCCAATGCCGAAACCACTGCTGCAAAAAGCAGATTACGCTTGAAACCCTTCATGAAAACTCCTTGATCAATGCAAAATGTCGCCACCGGCGGGCGACAGACCCGCAGGATTTTTGCATCGATTTACATCTCGAACAAGACAGACCAAAGGCATAACCAGGAATGCCGATCAAATACCCCATCTCACGGAATGACCGCCACAAGCTCACTTAAACGCAGCTACCGCCTGATCGCGCCCTTCTATGACCTGGCAGTGGAGCAGGCGACGCGCGGCATGCGCCGGCACAGCCTGCACGGTCTGCCTTCGCGGCCAGGCACGATCCTGCTCGCCGGGGTCGGCACGGGACTCGACCTGCCACATCTGCCGGCACAGCACCGCTACATCGGTGTCGACCTGACCGGCGCCATGCTCCGGCGCAGCCTGCCGCGCGCTGGCCGGCTCGATTTTCGTCCGGTGCAGGGGGACGTGCACCATCTACCGTTTGCCGACGCCAGTTTTGACGCCGTCGTCGCGCATCTGATCCTCGCTGTGGTGCCGCAGCCGGCGCTGTGCCTGGCGGAAATTGCGCGGGTGCTGAAGCCGGGCGGCGAGGCCTTGATCCTCGACAAGTTCCTGCGCCGCCAGCAGAAGGCGCCGCTACGGCGCCTTCTCAACCCGCTAGCGCGGCGTATCGCCACCCGCTTCGACGTGGTTTTCGAGGACCTGCTCGACGCCAGCCCCGACCTCGCCCTGCGTGACGACAGTCCGGCGCTCGCCGGTGGCTGGTTCCGCCGCATCCGCCTGGTCCGTCGCTGAATCTTCGCCAAGGGCGTCGGCGATCCACGCCTGAAGCAGCGTCCAGGTAATGGCCAGCACAACCGGCCCGACGAAGATGCCGATCAGGCCGAAGCCGAGCATGCCGCCGATGACGCCGGCAAAGATCAGTAGCAGGGGAAGATCGGCGCCGCGACGGATCAGCATCGGGCGCAGGAAGTTGTCGAGGCTGCCGACGATCACGCTCCACACGACAAGAAACACCGCCCAGCCGGTATCGCCCGTCCAGAACAGCCAGCCGGCAGCCGGCAACAGGACCAGCACCGGACCGACCTGGGCAATGCACAGCATCAGCATCAGTGCCGACAACAGGGCGGCGAAGGGCACGCCGGCCAGCGCTAGGCCAAGCCCGCCCAACACCGTCTGCACCAGCGCGGTGACGCCAACGCCAAGCGCAACGCCGCGGATCGCCTGACCGGCGAGGATCACCGAATTCTCGCCGCGTGCACCAGCCAGGCGACGACCGAAGCGGCGCACCAGGCGAGCCGCGGGTTCGCCGCCGGAATACATGATGGCGGCGATGGTGACGATCAGCAGGAACTGCACCAGCATGCCGCCCAGACCACCGACCTGAGCAAGTACCCACTTGCCGGTATCGGCCGCATAGGGCGTGACCTGAGCGATGATGCCGTCGGTGCCGCCAGCTGCCAGCTGCGTCCACAGCCCGGCCAGCGTGGCGCCGACCAAGGGCAGTTCGGCGACCCACTGCGGCAGCGGCGGCAGGCCGTTGGCGATCAGGTGATCGGCGAGCGCTGTCAGCGTCCCGGCGTTGCCGGCGATGGTATCGACCGCCAGCCACAGCGGCAGCACCAGGAGCAGCAGCATGGCCAGCGTCATCAGCGCGATCGCCGGCGCCCGGCGGCCACCCAGCCGCGCTTCGAGCGCCAGGAAGGCCGGCCAGGTGGCGACGACGATCATCGCTGCCCACACGCCGGCGGCCAGGAAGGGACGCAGCACCCATAGCGACAAAGCAACCAGCGCGACAACGAAAAAGATCGCCAGCGTGTTGCGCGTCAGGTCGCGGTGAATGGCACGCATCGCTTACGAGCGGTAGTCGGCGTTGATCTTGACGTAGTCGTACGAGAAGTCGCAGGTATAAACATTGGCTGCGGCATTGCCGCGACCGAGTGCGACGCGCACGGTGATCTCGGCCTGCGCCATCACGCGGGCACCGTCGGCTTCCTGGTAGGCAGCGGCACGGCCGCCGTTTTCGGCGACCAGCACGTCGTCGAGCCAGACCTTGACGGCATCAACGTCGAGGTCGGCAATACCGGCGTAACCGACGGCTGCGAGGATGCGGCCGAGATTGGGGTCGGAAGCGAAGAAGGCGGTCTTGACCAGCGGCGAGTGGCCGATCGCGTAGCCGACCTGGCGGCACTCCTCGACCGACTTGCCACCCTCGACGGCAACGGTGATGAACTTGGTCGCGCCCTCGCCGTCGCGGACGATGGCCTGTGCCAGTTCAACCGACACGGCAATGATCGCCGCCTTGACCTCAGCCCAGCCGGCGTCGCTTTCCGCTGCGAAGCTGGCGCCCGACTGGCCGGAGGCGATCATCACGTAGGAATCGTTGGTCGAGGTGTCGCCATCGACGGTGATGCAGTTGAACGAAGCGTCGGCCGCTTCCTTGACCAGCTTGTCGAGCAGCGACTGGGCGATGCCGGCGTCGGTGGCGAGGAAACCGAGCATGGTCGCCATGTTCGGCCGGATCATGCCGGCGCCCTTGGAAATGCCGGAAATCGTGATTTTCCTGCCATTGACCTCGACCACGCGCGAGGCCGCCTTAGCCACCGTGTCGGTAGTCATGATCCCATGCGCGGCGGCGTGCCAGTTGTCTGCCTTGAGGTCGGCGAAGACCGCCGGCAGGCCGGCCTTGATGCGTTCGACCGGCAGCGGTTCGAGGATGACGCCGGTGGAGAACGGCAGCACCTGATCCGCTGCGACGCCGAGCAGTTCGCCGACCGCCTCGCAGGTCTGGCTGGCGGTCTGGCGACCGGGTTCGCCGGTGCCGGCATTGGCAATGCCGGTGTTGATCACCAGGGCGCGGATTTCCTTGCCGCTGGCCAGATGCTGACGACAGAGCTGGACCGGCGCCGCACAGAAACGGTTCTGGGTGAACACGCCGGCCACCGTGCAGCCGGCATCGAGCGCGACCAGCGTCAGGTCGCGGCGGTTCTTCTTGCGGATTTCGGCTTCAGCGACGCCGAGACGGACGCCGGCCACGGCGAACAGTTGGTCGGCGGTCGGGGTGGCGTAATTGACGGGCATGCTAGGGGCTCCAACAGCATCAAGGCACCGCGTAGGGTGCCTTGGGGTTTTCGATATTCAGGACAGTTTACCGTGACAGTGCTTGTATTTCTTGCCGGAACCGCAGGGGCAGGGATCGTTGCGCCCAACCTTGGGTCCGTTCTCGACCGGCTGATTGGCCTCGCCACCTTCGTCGGCCAGCGCCTCGTCGTAACCGGCATGCTGGTACTTGACGTTGCTGACATCGGCGTGCGGCGCGGTTTCCTCGACGTCTTCCGGCGAACGGATCTGCACCGTGAACACGACGCGGGTGACCTGGGTTCGCACCTGGTCGAGCAGGGTCTCGAACAGTTCAAAGGCTTCGCGCTTGTATTCCTGCTTCGGGTTTTTCTGCGCGTAACCGCGCAGGTGGATGCCCTGGCGCAGGTGGTCGAGCGCCGCCAGATGCTCGCGCCAGAAGGAGTCGAGGCTCTGCAGCATGACGTTGCGTTCGAACTGGCGGAAGGTTTCGCCGCCAACCATCTCGACCTTGGCCTGGTAGGCCTGGGCCGCGCCCTCAAGGATGCGGGCAAGGATTTCCTCGTCGCTCAGCGTCGGTTCGGCCTTGACCCAGTCGGCGACCGGCGGCGCGATCAGCAGGTCGGCGGCGAGTTCCTTCTGCAAGCCATCGAGATCCCACTGTTCCTCGACCGACTCGGCCGGCACATGCTTGCGGAAGATGTCGGTGATGACACCGTCGCGCATCGCGGCGATGGTCTCGGCGATGTCTTCGGTTTCCAGCAGTTCGTTGCGCTGCTGATAGATCACCTTGCGCTGGTCGTTGGCGACGTCGTCGTATTCCAGCAACTGCTTGCGGATGTCGAAGTTGCGGGCTTCGACCTTGCGCTGCGCCGATTCCAGCGAGCGGGTGACGAGCGGATGCTCGATCGCCTCGCCTTCCGGCATCTTCAGCTTGTCCATGATGGCGCGCAGGCGCTCGCCGGCGAAGATGCGCAGCAGCGAATCGTCAAGGCACAGATAGAAGCGTGACGAGCCGGCATCGCCCTGGCGACCGGCACGGCCACGCAACTGGTTGTCGATGCGGCGCGACTCGTGACGCTCGGAACCGATGATGTGCAGGCCGCCGGCGGCCAGCACCTGATCGTGCACCTTCTGCCACTCGCCCTTCATCTCGGCGACCTTGGCCTCACGCGCTTCCGGCGTCAGCGCTTCGTCGCCGCGCACGGCGTCGAGCAGCTTCTCGATGTTGCCGCCGAGGACGATGTCGGTACCGCGACCGGCCATGTTGGTGGCGATCGTGATCATCCCCGGGCGGCCGGCCTGGGCGACAATCTCGGCTTCGCGGGCGTGCTGCTTGGCGTTGAGCACCTGGTGCGACAGTTTTTCCTTGTCGAGCAGCGACGACAGCAGTTCCGACGCTTCGATCGAAGTGGTACCCACCAGCACCGGCTGGCCGCGTTTGGCGCAATCCTTGATGTCGGCAATGATCGCCGCGTGCTTTTCGTCGGCAGTCTTGTACACCAGGTCGTTCATGTCCTTGCGCACCATCGGCCGATGGGTCGGGATGACGACGGTTTCCAGGCCGTAGATCTGCTGGAATTCGTAGGCTTCGGTATCGGCGGTGCCGGTCATGCCGGCCAGTTTGCCGTACATGCGGAAGTAGTTCTGGAAGGTGATCGACGCCAGCGTCTGGTTTTCCGACTGGATGGCGACGCCTTCCTTGGCCTCGACCGCCTGGTGCAGACCGTCCGACCAGCGGCGACCGACCATCAGTCGACCGGTGAATTCGTCGACGATGATGATCTCGCCGTTCTGCACCACGTAGTGCTGGTCCTTGTGGAACAGCGTCAGCGCGCGCAGGGCGGCGTTCAGGTGGTGCATCAGCGTGATGTTGGCGGCGTCGTACAAACTGCTGCCTTCGGCCAGCATGCCGGCATCGGCCAGCAACAGCTCGGCATGCTCGTAACCGGCTTCCGAAAGATGGACCTGATGGCCCTTCTCGTCGACCCAGTAATCGCCCTCGGCGTTTTCCTCGGCGGCGCGCGACAGTTGCGGCACCACGCTCTTCATCCGGACGTAAAGGTCGGTGTGATCGTCGGCCTGGCCGGAGATGATCAGCGGCGTGCGCGCCTCGTCGATCAGGATCGAGTCGACTTCGTCGACGATGGCGTAGCCCAGGCCGCGCTGCACACGCTGGCCAGCGCTGTAGACCATGTTGTCGCGCAGGTAGTCGAAACCGAATTCGTTGTTGGTGCCGTAGGTGATATCGGCGGCGTAGGCGGCCTGCTTGGCCTCGTGATCCATCTGCGACAGGTTGATGCCGACGGAGAGGCCGAGGAAACGGTGCAGGCGCCCCATCCATTCGGCGTCGCGGCTGGCCAGGTAGTCGTTGACCGTGATGACATGCACGCCCTTGCCGGAAATCGCGTTGAGGTAGGCGGGCAGCGTAGCAACCAGGGTCTTGCCTTCGCCGGTGCGCATTTCGGCGATCTTGCCGTAGTGCAGGACCATGCCGCCGATCAGCTGGACATCGAAGTGGCGCATGCCGAGCACCCGCTTGCCGGCTTCGCGGACGACGGCGAAGGCTTCCGGCAGCAAGTCATCGAGCGATTCACCGTCGCCATGCCGCTTACGGAACTCCTCGGTCTTTGCCTGCAACTGCGCATCGGACAAGGCCGCAATCTGCGGTTCGAGCGCATTGATGCGCTTGACGGTCTGCGAGTATTGCTTGATCAGCCGGTCATTGCGGCTGCCGAAAATCTTTTTGAGTAGGCCGGATATCATCGCACTGGAATAGATTCTTGCGCCGACAGGCGCAATGGAGCCGGGATTCTAGCATGCCCGCCGAGAGCGACGGGCAGCACAGCATCGTATTGGCGAGGAGGGAATCAGCGCCGCTTCAGGCTGGCGAAATGCTCGCCCCGCTTGAGGAAAGTCGCCGGATTCTGCGGCACGCCCAGCATCCGCACCTCGAAATGCAGATGCGGCCCCGACGAACGGCCGGTACTGCCGACCGCACCGATGTTCTCGCCGCGGCGGACGATCTGCGACTCAGTGACCTTGATCTCCGAAAGGTGGGCATAACGCGACAGCAGCCCCTCGCCATGGTCGATATCGACCATGTTGCCGAATTCCGGGTGAAAGGAAGCCACGACGACCACGCCATCAGCCGCCGCCAGCACCGGCGTGCCGTTCGGCGCCGAGAAATCCAAGCCGTCGTGGCGCGAGCGCAAGCCAGAGAAAGGATCGCTGCGATAGCCGAACGCCGACCCCATGACGGCATTCTTCACCGGCAGCGTGGTCGGCATCAGGCGCTCCTCGACCCGTTTTTCCAGCAACTTGAATTCCATGAAGGCAAGATCGTCGGCCTTGCGATCGACCTCCGCTGCCAGACGCTCGATTTCCTGCTGCAGCTCGGCGGCTGACAGGGGAGCGGGGATGAACGGCCCGCCCTGCCCCGACCTGCTTTCCTTTTCCGTAGGCGGCGTCTTCTTGATGCCGGCGAGATCGGAAACGCGATTGCCCAGCGTATCGAGTTGCAGCAGACGACCCTGCAACTCACCAAGGCGGGTTGCCATCAGATTCAGGTTGTTGGTGATGTAATTGCGCGTTTCGCGGGATTCCTGCTGCTGGATGGAAACCAGGATGCGCTCGACGATCGGCAGCCGGAAATGCAGCGACATCATCGAGAACAATGCCGACGAAAGGAGGACCAGCAACAGAAATACCAGCACCGCAGCCACCACGTGACGGGGCATAATGGTAATCGTGCGCGCCGACTTGAGATGGCGCGAAACCAAGATGATCTGCACGTAAGCTCCTATGTACAAAGCGCCGCAAGACTACCTCGACGCCGATGCTGCCGCGGGCCGCATCATGGCCCATGCCCGACTGCTGATGAAGCTGTCCAGCCGGTTCGACGCGGTCGCCCCCGCCGCCCTGCGCCATGCCGCGCATGTCGCCAACTACAAGTCGGGGAAGCTCGTTATCCACGCCGATAACGGCGCGGTCGCCGCCAAAATCCGCCAGATGCACCGACGGCTGTGCGACGAGTTATCCAAGAAAGCGCCCGAGTGTAACGATATCGAGGTCAAAGTTCAACCTCGACAAAATCTCGGCCGATCAAGCACTTCCACGATCAAGCCGATTTCCGGCGCAGCGGCGGCAACACTCGCCAGGACGACGGCCGCCCTACCGCCGGGGCCGCTGCGCAGCGCGCTGGACACCCTGTTGCAGCGGGCGGCTAGACGGGAATGATGGCCAGACGCTCGACGAACATCAGCGCAAAGACGAGCAACGCGAAGAGGATGCCGTAACGCAGCAGGCGCCAGCTGAAGGCGAGATATTCACGGCGCCCGGTGAAGGCGTAGAGGACGACCCCGACCCCGACGGCGATGACGAGAACGACTGCCAGCAGGCGCAGCAGCCACATCGCGGTATCAGGCGGTCTGCGCCAGCCAACGCGTGACGCCTTGCGGCACGCTCGCCGGCTCGGGGAAGCTGACCAGCTCCCAGGCCTCCTGCTGCTGCAGGAGAGCGCGCGCCAGCTGGTTGTTCAGGGCATGACCGCCCTTGTGCGAAGCGTAGGCGGCGAGCAGCGGATGGCCGAGCAGGTAGAGGTCGCCGACCGCATCGAGGATCTTGTGTTTGACGAACTCGTCGCCGTAACGCAGTCCATCCTGATTGAGGACGCGGAACTCGTCGAGGACGATCGCGTTCTCCAGTCCGCCGCCAAGCGCCAGGCCGTTCTCGCGCAGATATTCGACCTCCTGCATGAAGCCGAAGGTGCGCGCCCGCGAGACTTCGCGGACATAGGAATGTTCGGCGAAATCGATTTCCGCCTGCTGCGCCGAACGATCGATCGCCGGATGGTGGAAGACGATGGAGAAGCTCAGGCGATAGCCGTCGTAAGGCTCGAAGCGCGCCCACTTGTCGCCGTCGCGGACTTCGATCGGGCGGGTGACGCGAATGAATTTCTTGGCGGCATTCTGTTCCTCGATCCCCGCCGACTGGATCAGGAACACGAAAGGCGCTGCCGAACCGTCGAGGATGGGCACTTCCGGTGCATCAAGGTCGATCCAGGCATTGTCGATGCCGAGGCCACAGAGCGCCGACATCAGGTGTTCGATGGTGCCGACCTTGACCCCATCGCGCTCCAGGCAGGAACACATGCGGGTGTCGCCGATCAAAACCGCCTGCGCGGGAATGTCGACCGGTTGCGGCAGATCAACGCGACGAAAGACGATGCCGGTATCCGGTGCGGCCGGGCGCAGGGTCAGATTGACCTTGACACCGCCGTGCAGACCGACGCCCGAGGCATGAATGACCGTCTTCAGCGTGCGTTGCTTTAGCATGTTGGCAAGTGATTGAAATTACTGGGGAAGGCGGCGCATTCTAACACAATGCGCCGCCGCCCTTTTCAGAGAGAGCTTTTGTTACAGGTCAATCCGCCTGCTTGCGCAGGAATGCCGGAATGTCGTAACGATCGACCCCGCTGTTGGCCAGCGCCTCGACGGTGACGTTGCGCTTCCTGACCACGGCCGGCACATCGGCAATCTGGTTGTAGTCGATCGCCGCGCCGCTGCTGAAGGAAACGGCATCGTGCGTGCCGGTGGCGACTGCCTCGACCATCGGCGTGTTGATCACTTCGAAGCTCTGGCGCTTGGCTGCCGCCTGGCCGAGACCGGTGGCGACGACGGTGACGCGCAGCGCATCGCCCATCAGTTCGTCGTACACGGCACCGAAGATGACGTGCGCGTCCTCGGCGGCGAAAGCCTTGACGGTGTTCATCACTTCATTGACTTCCTTCATCTTCAGGTTGCCCTTGGCGGCCGTGATGTTAACCAGCACGCCGCGCGCGCCGGACAGGTTCACGCCTTCAAGCAGCGGCGAAGCGACGGCCTGCTCGGCAGCGATGCGCGCCCGGTCGACACCGGCCGCAGCGGCCGACCCCATCATGGCGCGGCCCATCTCGCCCATCACCGTGCGCACGTCTTCGAAGTCGACGTTGATCAGGCCCGGGTAGGTAATGATTTCGGCGATGCCGCCGACCGCGTTCTTCAGCACGTCGTCAGCCGCCTTGAAGCAGTCGTCGACGTCGGCGTCGTCGCCCATGACTTCCATCAGCTTGTCGTTAAGAATGACGATCAGCGAATCGACATGCTTGGAGAACTCGGAAATGCCGGCCTCGGCCGACTTCATCCGCTTGCCGCCTTCGAAGCTGAACGGCTTGGTCACCACGCCGACGGTCAGGATGCCCATTTCGCGGGCGATCTCGGCCACCACCGGGGCAGCGCCCGTACCCGTGCCACCGCCCATGCCGGCGGTGATGAAGGCCATGTGCGCGCCGGTCAGCGCTTCACGGATTTCGTCGCGGTGCGCGTCCGCCGCCGCCTTGCCGGCTTCCGGCTTGGCGCCGGCGCCCAGCCCGGTCTTGCCGAGCGACAGCTTGCTCGACGCGGCGTTGCGCGCCAGCGCCTGGGCATCGGTGTTGGCGGCGATGAATTCGACGCCGTTCACCCCTTCGCGGATCATGTGCTCGATGGCATTGCCGCCGGCACCACCCACCCCGAACACCTTGATCACGGTGCCGAGTTCCTCTTCCTTCTCGATGATTTCAAACATGACGACCTCCTCTGAAAAGACTTTTCAACAAACAATCAGAAATTCTTGGAAAACCACTGCTTCATGCTGGAGAAGACATCCTTGATGCCCTGCTTCTCCTGAATCTTCAAACCGCGCTTGCGCTGCGCCTGCGCTTCCAGCAGCAGGCCGAAAGCGGTCGAGAAGCGCGGGTTCTGGACGACGTCCGACAGGCTGGCCTCGTACTTGGGGTTACCGAGACGCACCGGCATGTGGAAGATTTCCTCGCCCAGATCGACCATCCCCGGCATCACGCTGGCGCCGCCGGTCAGGACGATGCCGGACGACAGGACGTCCTCGAAGCCGGCGCGGCGCAGTTCGTGCTGGATCAGCTCGTAGAGCTCCTCGACGCGCGGCTGGATCACGTCGGCCAGGGCACGGCGGCTCAGCTTGCGGCTCGGCCGGTCGTCCACGCCGGCAACGTCGAGGTTTTCCGAAAGGTCGGCGAGTTGCGCCAGGGCGCAGCCGAACTTGCACTTGATGTCCTCGGCCTCGCGCGTCGGCGTGCGCAGCGCCATGGCGATGTCGTTGGTGATCTGGTCGCCGGCGATCGGGATCACCGAGGTGTGGCGGATGGCGCCCTGCGTCCACACGGCGATGTCGGTGGTGCCGCCGCCGATGTCGATCAGGCAGACGCCGAGATCCTTCTCGTCCTCGGACAGGGTCGCGTAGCTCGATGCCAGCGGCTGCAGCACCAGGTCATTCACTTCGAGGCCGCAGCGGCGCACGCACTTGACGATGTTCTGTGCTGCCGACACGGCGCCGGTGACGATGTGCGTCTTCACTTCCAGGCGCATGCCGCTCATGCCGATCGGCTCGCGGATGCCGTCCTGGCCGTCGATGACGAATTCCTGGGTGAGGATGTGCAGAATTTCCTGCTCGGCCGGGATCGGCATCGCCCGCGCCGTCTCGATCACGCGCTCGACGTCGGCCTGCGTCACTTCCTTGTCCTTGATCGCCACCATGCCGTTCGAGTTGAAGCTCTTGATGTGGCTGCCGGCGATGCCGGTGTAGACATTGCTCACCTTGCAGTCGGCCATCAGTTCGACTTCCTGGATGACGCGGCTGATCGTGTGCACCGTTTCCTCGATGTTGACCACGACCCCCTTCTTCAGCCCGCGCGAATCCTGCGAGCCCATGCCGATCACGCTCAGCCGTCCCTCGTTGTCGATGTCGGCGACCAGCGCGACGATCTTCGACGTTCCGATATCCAGGCCAACCACCAGATCCTTGTTGTCCCTGCTCATAGTCTTACTTTCCCTTCCCCTCGCCCGCGACCTTCATCGCGAAACCATTCGGATACCGCAAATCCACGACTGCCGGCAGTACCGGCAAATTCCCGACCAGCGTCGGATAAACCTCGACAAAACGCTGCAGGCGCGAGCCCACCGTGAATTTCGGATGCTCGCGCCCGACCTCGATGCGCATCCCGTTGCCCAGCCTGACCTGCCAGGCCAGGCGCGGCGACAAGCTGACCTGCACCGGCGTCTCGCCGATCGCCGCAAAGCTCTTGCCGAAGGCCGCGAAGCGCTGCAGGACTTCCTGGGCGGTGCCCGGTGGACCGACCAGCAAGGGCAGACGCGCCATCTCGCTCTCTGGCAGCAAGGCGGCAAATACCTCGCCGTAGCTGTTGACCATTTCGGCATAGCCCTCGCCCCACCGCGCCACCGGCTGGTGCTCTTCGATCTTCACTTCCAGACTGGCCGGCCAGACGCGCCGGACATGCGCCTTGCGCACCCAGGGCAACTGTTCCAGCGCGACGCGCACGGCTTCCAGATCGAGACTGAAGAAGTTGCCGCGCAGCGCCGACGGCAGCACCTGCTCGATCTCGCCACGCCGCACATGCGCCAACGGCTCGACGAAGATCACCTGCTTGACCGGCAAGGAGGGCACGCGCACCACCCAGACCGCACCGGCCGCCAGCAAGGCGGCGGCGCCGACCAGCAGCAGCAGGTCGGCGATCGCGTTGAGGAGTTGCGGTTTGTGCCACATTCATCGTCTCAGTCGTTGGCGGCCAGTTCGAGGACGCGGCGCACCAGCGCGGCGTAATCCATGCCCGCCGCCCGCGCGCCCATCGGCACCAGCGAGTGGTCGGTCATGCCCGGCGCGGTGTTCACTTCCAGGAAGTAATGATTGCCGTCTTCGTCCATCAGGAAATCGACTCGCCCCCAGCCACGCCCGTCGAGCATGCGGAAGGCCTCCAGCGCCTGGGCGCGGATCTGTATTTCCTTCGCTTCCGGCAGACCGCAGGGGCAAAGGTAACGGGTGTCATCGCGGTTGTACTTGGCTTCGTAGTCGTACCACTCGGTGGCCGGCTCGATCTTGATGATCGGCAACACCTGGTCGCCGACGATGCCGACCGTGTATTCGCCGCCCATGACGCCCTTTTCGGCGATCACCAGCGGGTCATGGCGGGCCGCCTCGGCGTAGGCCGCCTTC
Organism: Azonexus sp.; assembly: GCF_041909095.1. Lineage (GTDB taxonomy): Bacteria > Pseudomonadota > Gammaproteobacteria > Burkholderiales > Rhodocyclaceae > Azonexus. The sequence continues at coordinate 371,974 of NZ_JAYREB010000001.1, forward strand.
AATTCACCACGCGCCTTGACCTTGGTCACGCCGATCGACGAACCTTCGCGCGCCGGCTTGACGAACAGCGGCAGGCCGAGTTCTTCCTCGATTTCGGCGAAGTCGGACGCCGCATTGAGCAGCGCGTATTCCGGCACCGGCAAACCTGCCGCCTGCCACATCAGCTTGGTGCGGAACTTGTCCATGGCCAGCGCCGAGGCGAGCACGCCGGAGCCGGTATAGGGGATGTGCATGACTTCGAGCGCCCCCTGGATCGTGCCGTCCTCGCCATGGCGGCCGTGCAGCGCGATGAAGGCGCGGTCGTAGCCCTTCAGCGCGTCGAGCGGCTGGCTGGCCGGATCGAAGGCGTGAGCGTCGATCCCCTGGCCCTGCAGCGCAGCCAGCACCCGCGAACCACTGTTCAGGGAAACCTCGCGCTCGGCGGAAGTACCACCGAAAAGGACGGCAACTTTACCGAAATCAGTCATACAAATTCTCCATTCACCGCAGACGCGCAGAGAACGCGAGGAGTCGCCGAGAAAGGCAAAAACCCTTCCCGCATTTCCTCTGCGACCCTCTGCGCACTCCGCGCCTCTGCGGTGAAGCTTTTCATTGCACATCCACCAGTTTGCCGGGCACCGCACCGATCGAACCGGCGCCCATGGTCAGAACCACGTCGCCGTCGCGGGCGACATCCATGATCGTTTGCGGCATCGCCGCGATATCCTCGACGAACACCGGCTCGACCTTGCCGCTAACGCGCAGGGCGCGTGCCAGCGAACGACCGTCGGCGGCGACGATGGGCGCCTCGCCGGCGGCGTAGATCTCGGCCAGGCACAGCGCATCTACCGTCGACAGAACTTTGACGAAATCCTCGAAACAGTCGCGGGTGCGCGTGTAGCGGTGCGGCTGGAAGGCGAGCAGCAGGCGACGACCGGGGAAAGCGCCGCGGGCGGCGGCGAGCGTCGCCGCCATCTCGACCGGGTGATGCCCGTAGTCATCGACCAGCGTGAAGCTGCCCCCCGCCGGCAGCGCGACTTCACCGTAGCGCTGGAAGCGGCGGCCGACGCCCTTGAATTCGGCGAGCGCCTTGACGATCGCCGCGTCGGCGACCCCGACTTCGGTAGCAACGGCGATCGCCGCCAGCGCGTTGAGTACGTTGTGCATGCCCGGCGTGTTCAGCGTGATTTCCAGACGCGACTCCGAACCGTTCACGCGAACGCAGGTGAAACGCATCTGCGCGCCGTCGGCGACAACATTCTCGGCGCGGAAGTTGGCGTCCGGGCTCAACCCGTAGCTGACGATCTGCTTGCTCACCTGCGGCATGATCGCCCGCACGTTGGCATCGTCGGCACAGAGCACGGCGACACCGTAGAAGGGCAGCCGGTTGAGGAAATCGACAAAGGCGCCCTTGAGCCGCTCGAAGTCGTGGCCGTAGGTCTCCATGTGGTCGGCGTCGATGTTGGTGACCACCGAAATCACCGGCGACAGGAAGAGGAAGGAGGCGTCGGATTCATCCGCCTCGGCCACCAGGAAGTCGCCGCTACCCAGGCGGGCGTTGGCGCCGGCCGCGTTGAGGCGGCCGCCGATGACGAAGGTCGGGTCAACACCGCCTTCGGCCAGGATGCTGGTGACCAGGCTGGTCGTCGTCGTCTTGCCGTGGGTGCCGGCGATGGCGATGCCGCGCTTCAGGCGCATCAATTCGGCCAGCATCTGCGCCCGCGGCACCACCGGAATGCGCTTCTCGCGGGCGGCGACGACCTCCGGGTTGTCTTCCTTGACCGCTGTCGACACGACCACCGCGTCGGCCCCGGCAATGTTCTCGGCGGCGTGACCGATGGTCACCCGCACGCCCTCGCCTTCCAGGCGGCGCGTCGTCGCACTGGCGGCGATGTCGGAACCGCTGACCGTGTAGTCGAGGTGGGCGAGCACTTCGGCGATGCCGCTCATGCCCGAGCCACCGACGCCGACGAAGTGGATGTGTTTGACCTTGTGTCTCATTTGGCTGCTTCGATACAGAGATTGACCACGTCCAGCGTGGCATCCGGCTTGGCCAGGCTGCGGGCCTTTTCGGCCATTTCCAGCAGCTGGCTGCGCGAGTAGTTGCGGATCAGCGCGATCGCATCCGGCGTCAGTTGGCTTTGCGGCAGCAGGAAGGCGCCGCCGACATTGACCAGGAATTTCGCGTTGGCCGTCTGGTGGTCGTCCACCGCATGCGGGAAGGGCACCAGGATGCTGGCCACGCCGACCGCCGCCAGTTCGGCGATGGTCAGGGCACCGGCACGGCAGATCACCAGATCGGCCCACTCGAAGGCGCCGGCCATGTCTTCGATGAAGGGCACACAGTGCGCCTGCACGCCGACTGCTGCGTAGGCCGCCTTCAGCGCGTCGATATGTTTTTCGCCGGCCTGATGGACGATCTGCGGCTGCTGCTCGGCGGTGAGCTGCGACAGGCCTTGCGGTACCGTCTCGTTGAGCGCCTGGGCGCCCAGGCTGCCGCCGATCACCAGCAGGCGCAGCGCCCCGTCGCGGCCGGCGAAGCGCTCGACCGGCGGCGCCACGGCGGCGATTTCCGGACGCACCGGATTGCCCAGCCAGACGCCCTTCTTCAGCACTTCCGGGAAGCCGGTGGCGATGCGGTCGGCGACAACGGCCAGCACCCGATTGGCCAGTCCGGCGACCGAATTCTGCTCATGCAGCACCAGCGGCACGCCGCTCAGCGCCGCCATCATGCCGCCGGGGAAGGTGATGTAGCCGCCCATGCCGAGCACCACGTTCGGCTTGACCTGGCGGATCGCCTTGAGGCCCTGCCAGAAACCACGCAGCAGGTTCACCGGCAGCAGCAGCTTGCGCGCCAGCCCCTTGCCGCGCAACGCGGCAAAGTCGAGCCAGAGCATCTCGAAACCGTGCTGCGGCACCAGGCGTGCTTCCATGCCTTGCGGATTGCCAAGCCAGACCACGCGCCAGCCTGCGTCACGCATCTTGTGGGCGACGGCCAGGGCGGGGAAGATATGGCCGCCGGTACCGCCGGCCATGATCATGATGGTTTTAGACATGGCAGCCCCCTTCGCATTTAGCGCCTGCGGTTTGCCACAGCCTGTTTTGTCTCCGGCCGCGCTGCGCGCTTAACTTGCTGCGCAAGTTAGCCTGCGACGAAACAGGCAATTGATGAATTTGCGCTTTCGGTTTCATAATTTTCCCCCGCGCATCAATTGCCTGTTTTCCCAATCCACCCGAAGCAGAATGGCCAGCGCCACGCAGTTGGCGAGGATGCCCGAGCCGCCGAAGCTCATCAGCGGCAGGGTCAGGCCCTTGGTCGGCAGCAGGCCGACGTTGACGCCCATGTTGATGAAGGACTGGACGCCCAGCCAGATGCCGATGCCCATCGCCACTAGCGCCGGGTAAAGGCGATCGAGCTGGACGCACTGGCGGCCGATGGCGAAGGCGCGCTGGACCAGTACGGCGAACAGGGCGATCACCGTCAGGACGCCGACGAAACCGAGTTCCTCGGCGATCACCGCGAGCAGGAAGTCGGTATGCGCTTCCGGCAGGTAGAACAGCTTCTCGACGCTGGCGCCGAGGCCGACGCCGAACAGTTCGCCGCGCCCGAAGGCGATCAGCGAGTGCGACAACTGGTAGCCGCGGCCGAAGGCATCGGACCAGGGGTCCATGAAGCCGAAGATGCGGTCACGCCGGTAGGGCGAGACGATGATCATGATTGCGAAGGCGATCAGCAGGCCGACGATCAGCAGCACGAACATGCGTGCCTTCAGCCCGCCGAGGAAGAGGATGCCCATGGCGATCGAGATGATGACGACGAAGGCGCCGAAGTCCGGCTCCTTGAGCAGCAGGATGCCGACCAGCGCCATCGCCCCGAACATCGGCAGGAAAGCCTGCTTCAGGTCGTGCATGACGTTGATCTTGCGCATCGTGTAGTCGGCGGCGTAGAGCACGGCGAACAGCTTCATCAGCTCCGACGGCTGCAGGTTGGCGAAGCCGAGCGGCAGCCAGCGGCGGGCGCCATTGACGTCGCGGCCGATGCCGGGAATGAGGACGATCGCCAGCAGGACAACGCCGACCAGGAAAAGGACAGGCGCATACTTCTGCCAGGCGGTCAGCGGCAACTGGAAGGCGACCGCGGCGGCCACCAGGCCGATGCACAGGAAGATGGCGTGGCGGATCAGGTAATAGGCCGGCTGGTGGTTGGTGAAGCGGCCGGCTTCGGCGGTGGCGATCGACGCCGAATAGACCATCACCAGCCCGCCGAGCAGCAGCAGCAACGCCGACCAGAGCAGGGCGTGGTCGATTTCCGCCAGTTGCTGACGCGGCGAGTTGAGCGCGGAGAGCATCATGACCGCAGGCCTCCGACAGCATCGATGAAGGCCTGCGCCCGGTGCGCGTAGTTGCGGTACATGTCGAGGCTGGCGCAGGCCGGCGAAAGCAGTACGCAGTCGCCCGGCTCGGCGCGGGCGGCCAGCCAGCGCACGGCGCCGTCCATGTCACCGACGATACAGGTCGGCACGCCGCAGCCTTCGATGGCCATGCCGATCACCGCCGCGTCGCGGCCGATCAGCGCCACGGCGCGACCGTGCGCGGCGAGCGCCGCCTTCAGCGGCGAAAAATCCTGGCCCTTGCCGTCGCCGCCGAGGACGATGGCGACCTTGCGCCCCATGCCCTCGATCGCTGCCAGCGTGGCGCCGACGTTGGTGCCCTTGGAATCGTCGACGTAGAGGACGCCGCCGATTTCGGCCACCGTCTCGACGCGGTGCGGCAGACCACGGAATGCCTTCAACGGTTCGACCAGGCGCTGCGGCGCAACGCCAACCGCCTCGGCCAGCGCCAGCGCCGCCATCGCGTTGGCAACGTTGTGCAGACCGGAGAGCTGCAGGTCGGCAGCGGCGACCAGGACTTCCTTGCCGCGCACGATGGCGCCGTCAACGTAACCGTAATCGACCGCGCGCGGTGCCGGCGACAGGCCGAAAGTCACCATCTTGCGCCCGCAGCGGCCGTTGGCCATCGACCAGTCGTCGTCGCGGTTGAGGATCATCGTTCCCTTGCCCTGGAAGACGCGCGACTTGGCGGCGGCGTAATTGGCCAGGCTGCCGTCGTAGCGGTCGAGATGATCCTCGGAAACATTGAGCACGGTCGCCGCCGCGGCGTTCAGGTGATGCGTCGTTTCGAGCTGGAAACTCGACAGTTCGACGACCCAGACCGCCGGCAGCGTCCCGGCATCCTGCGCGTCCATCAGCGCGTCGAGCGCCGACGGCGAGATGTTGCCGCAGGCGATTGCCGGCACGCCGGCACCGTTGAGCAGGTGCGCGGTCAGTGCGGTGGTCGTGGTCTTGCCATTGCTGCCGGTGATGGCGACGATCTGCGAGCCCACCACCTGCTCGCGCACGCCGGCGGCGAACAGTTCGATTTCCGAGATCAGCGGCAGGCCGCAAGCGGCGATCGCCGGCGTCGCCTTGGCCACGCCCGGCGACAGGGCGACCACTTCACAGCCGGCGAAGGTGGCGGCGGCAAACGCACCGGCGAGCAGTTCGGCGCCGGGCGCGACCTGCTGCAGCGCGTCGACGTTGGGCGGGTTGTCGCGCGAGTCGGCGACGCGCACCAGCGCACCCTGGCGATGCAGCCACTTGGCCATCGCCAGTCCGGACTCACCGAGTCCGATCACCAGTACGCGTTTGCCCGTCAGTTCCATTCAGCGCAGCTTCAAGGTCGCCAGTCCGATCAGGACCAGCATGATGGTGATGATCCAGAAGCGGACGACAACCTGCGTCTCCTTCCAGCCGGTTTGTTCGAAATGGTGGTGCAGCGGTGCCATGCGCAGGATGCGCCGGCCCTCGCCGTATTTCTTCTTGGTGTACTTGAACCACGACACCTGCAGCATCACCGACAGCGTCTCGACGACGAAGACGCCGCCCATGATCAGAAGGACGATTTCCTGGCGAACGATGACGGCGACGGTGCCGAGCGCCGCACCGAGCGCCAGCGCGCCGACGTCGCCCATGAAGACTTCGGCCGGGTAGGCGTTGAACCACAAGAAGCCGAGGCCGGCGCCGGCAATCGCGCCGAGCAGGATGCACAGCTCGCCGGCCCCCGGCACGTAGGGAATCAGCAGGTACTTGGCGTACACCGCATTGCCGGTGACGTAGGCGAAGATGGCGAAGGCCGAGGCGACCATCACCGTCGGCATGATCGCCAGGCCGTCGAGGCCATCGGTCAGGTTGACCGCGTTGCTGGTGCCGACGATGACGAAATAGGTCAGGACGATGAAACCAACGATGCCAAGCGGGTAAGCGACGCTCTTGAAGAAGGGCACGATCAGTTCGGTCTGCGCCGTCGACGTCGCCGAGAAGGCGAGGAAGAGCGCCGCGCCGGCGCCGAGCACCGACTGCCAGAAGAATTTCCAGCGGCTGGCCAGACCGTTCGGGTCACGGTAGACGACTTTCTTCCAGTCGTCGTACCAGCCAATGATGCCGAAGCCGAGCGTGACGACGAGCACGGTCCACACGTACTTGTTGGACAGATCGCCCCAGAGCAGCGTGGTGACGCCGATCGCGATCAGGATCAGGACGCCGCCCATGGTTGGCGTTCCCGACTTGACCAGGTGCGTCTGCGGGCCGTCGGTGCGCACCGCCTGGCCGATCTTCTTGGCCGCCAGCCAGCGGATGACGCCCGGGCCGGCAAGGAAGGAAATGACCAGCGCGGTCATCATCGCCAGCACGGTACGCAGCGTGATGTAATTGAAGACATTGAAAAAGCGGATGTCCTGCGCCAGCCATTGGGCAAGTTCCAGAAGCATCAGTGGTTCTCCCCGGTGGCGGCGATGGCGGCGAGCGCATCGGCCACCCTTTCCATTTTCATGAAGCGCGAGCCCTTGACCAGCACGGTGGTGTCCGGACCCAGTTCCTTGTCGACGGCGGCAACCAGCTTGTCGATATGACAGAAGTGACGGGCGCCCTCGCCAAAATTGCGCACCGCCTGCTGGCTCGCCTCACCGAGCGCGTACAGACGGTCGATGCCCTGGCTCTTGGCGTAGCCGCCGATCTCGTCGTGATACTGGCCGCTGGCCTCGCCGATTTCGCCCATGTCGCCGAGCACCAGCAGCTTGCGACCGATGGTCGCGGCCAGCACGTCGATCCCGGCACGCACCGAATCCGGATTGGCGTTATAGGTGTCGTCGAGGATTTCGGCGCCGTTGCGGCCGACGCGCCGTTGCAAACGCCCCTTGACGCCGGCGAATCTGGACAGGCCCTCGGCCACGGCAGCCAGCGGCACGCCGGCAGCCAGGCAGGCGGCGGCGGCGGCCACCGCGTTGCGCGCGTTGTGGCGGCCGGGAATCGCCAGCGTGAACTGGATCGCGCCTTCCGCCGCGGTCAGGCCGAGGGAAATTTCCAGGCCGTGCTGGTGCACGTTGCCGCGCACATCGGCCGGATGGTCGATGGCGAAACTGCGCACGCGCCGCTCGCCGGCCATCTCGCGCCACAACCCGGCGTAGCTGTCGTCAGCGTTGATGACGGCGATGCCGTCGGCGGGCAGGCCGGCGAAGATGCTGCCTTTCTCGCGCGCCACTTCGTCGAGGTCGCCCATGCCTTCGAGGTGGGCGCGCTGGGCATTGGTGACCAGTGCCACGCTGGGCGCACCGATGCCGACCAGGTAGGCGATCTCGCCGGGCTGGTTCATGCCCATCTCGATCACCGCCGCGCGATGCTCAGCGGTGAGGCCGAGCAGGGTCAGCGGCAGGCCGATGTCGTTGTTGAAGTTGCCGCGCGTCGCCAGCACCGCGTCGCCAAAGGCGGCGGCGAGGACGGCGGCGATCATTTCCTTGGTCGTCGTCTTGCCGTTGGAGCCGGTGACGGCGATCACCGGCAGCGTGAACTCGGCCCGCCAGGCCTGCGCCAGCCGGCCCAGCGCGAGCCGCGTGTCGGCGACAACGATCGCCGGCACGCCGGCCGGTAGACGGCTTTCGTCGGCCACCAGCAGCGCCGCGGCACCGGCGGCAACGGCGGCGTCGAGAAAGTCGTGAGCATCGAAACGCTCGCCGCGCAAGGCAACGAAAAGCTGACCGGCGGCAACCGCCCGGGTATCGGTGGACACGCCGCGCAAGGCGACGTCGGCGCCGCACAGGCGACCATCGACGGCGGCGGCGACACGGGACAAGGACCAGTTCAGCATGCTTCCTCCTGCGGGGCAGTGCGTCCGGCCAGCGCCGCACGGGCCTGGGCCAGATCGGAAAACGGCAGGCGTTGGCCGGCGATTTCCTGATAGTTTTCATGTCCCTTGCCGGCGAGCAGGACGATGTCGGCAATGTCGGCGGCACTCACGGCGCGCCGGATCGCCGTCGCCCGGTCGGCTTCGATTTCCGGCTTTTCCATGCCGCCGACGATGTCGGCGATGATCGCCGACGGCGCCTCGCGGCGCGGGTTGTCGCTGGTGACGATGACGTGGTCGGCGCCGGCCTCGGCCACCGCGCCCATCTGCGGCCGCTTGCCGGGATCGCGGTCGCCGCCGCAGCCGAACACCACGGTCAGGCGACCGCCGCGCGCCGCGGCGACCGGCCGCAGCGCGGCGAGAGCGTTGTGCAGGGCATCCGGCGTGTGCGCGTAGTCGACGACGACCAGCGGCTCGCCGACGCCGCCCAGACGCTCCATCCGCCCCGGCGGCGGCTGCAGTTCGGAGAGACGGCGGCCGACCTCGGCCGGCATCACGCCGGCGTCGTGCAGCACGGCGGCTACCGCCAGCAGGTTGGAGACGTTGTAGGCACCGACCAGCGCGGTGTCGACCAGGGTCCGCCCATTCGGCAGGACGAGGTCGAAGCGCTGGCCGCAGGGCGTGTCAGCCCGGTTTTCGGCGCGTACCAGGGCCGGGAAGTCGCGGCGCGGCGGCTGCGCCGAATAGCCGATGACGCGCATCGCCGTCGTCTCGCGCATCAGATGGATGCCGAATTCATCGTCAAGGTTGATCACCGCGGTACGCAGCCGCGGCCAGAGGAAGAGCTTTTCCTTGGCGGCGGCGTAGGCGGCCATGTCGCCGTGGTAGTCGAGGTGATCACGGGTCAGGTTGGTGAACACCGCGACATCGACGCGCGCGCCGTTCATCCGCCCTTCCTCGATGCCGATCGAACTGGCTTCGAGGGCGCAGGCGGCGGCCTTGTGGGCGCGGAAGTCGGCCAGGTAGCGCATCAGCGTCGTCGCCTCGGGCGTCGTGAAGCCGGTTTCTTCCAGACGATCCGGAAAACCGGCGCCGAGCGTGCCGATGATGGCGCAGGGACGCGGGTGGGCGTGGGCAATACACTGGCTGATCGTCGTCTTGCCGTTGGTGCCGGTGATGGCGATCAGCGACAAACCCTCACTCGGATGACCGTACACGGCGTGCGCCAGCGGACCGGCCAGTTCGCGCAGCGCTGCGACTTCCAGTTGCGGCACCGGCCACGCTGCATTCCAGGCGAAGTCGCCACCGGCCTGCCAGAGGACGGCGAGCGCGCCGCGCGCCAGCGCATCCGGGATGAAACGCCGGCCGTCGGCGAGATCGCCGGGATAGGCCAGGAAGAGATCGCCCGGCCGCACCTGACGGCTGTCGTCGGCGACGCCGGTGGGCGTCACGCCGAGGGCTTCCAGTTGATCGAGCAGGGCGCGCGGCGTCGTCACAGGCGTCCCTTTCCGTCGTTGGTGGTAGCCACCTGCAGCGGCGCATCGGGAGGCACGCCGAGCGTGCGCAGGGCGCCGGCCATCACCTGCGAGAACGCCGGGCCGCCAATCTGGCCGCCGTAATATTGTTTACCCCCCGGCTCGTCGATCATCACGGCGACGATCAGGCGGGGATCGGACATCGGCCCGATACCGACGAAGGAGGCGATGTACTTGTTGGCATACGCCCCCCCTTCCAGCTTGTGCGCGGTACCGGTCTTGCCGCCGACCCGGTAGCCCGGCACCGCCGCCTTCGGCGCGGTACCGCCGGGCTGCACCACCAGTTCGAGCATGGCGCGCATCTCGCGCGCCGTCTGCGCCGAGAACACCGGCGTGCCGCGTACCACCGGCGCATCGACGCGCAGCAGCGACACCGGCACCAGATCGCCGTCGCGGGCAAACACCGAATAGGCTCGCGCCAGCTGGATCAGGCTGAGCGAAATGCCGTGCCCGTAGGACATCGTCGCCTGCTCGATCGGCCGCCAGTTCTTCCACGGCCGCACCCGGCCGGCGGCTTCGCCCGGGAAACCGAGCGCCGGCTGGCGGCCGAGGCCGAGGCTGTCGAACATTTCCCACATCGACTCGCGCGGCAGGCTGAGGGCGATCTTGGTGGTGCCGACGTTCGAGGATTTCTGGATCACCTCGGCGACGGTCAATTCGCCGTTGGCGTGGGTATCGCTGATCACCGAGCGACCGACGGTGATCCGTCCCGGCCCGCAGTCGATCAGCGAATCGTAGCGGTACTTGCCCTGTTCGAGGCCGAGCGCGACGGTAAACGGCTTCAGGGTCGAACCGGGCTCGAAGGTGTCGGTCACCGCGCGGTTGCGCAGTTGCTCGCCGGACAGCTTGGCGCGGTTGTTCGGGTTGTAGGTCGGCCAGTTGGCGAGCGCCAGCACTTCGCCAGTCCGCGTATCGAGGACGATGATCCCGCCGCCCTTGGCTTCGTGTTCGGCGACCGTCGCCTTGAGGTGGCTGTAGGCCAGGTACTGGATCTTGGCGTCGATGGCCAGCGCGATGTCGTTGCCGTCACGCGGTGGACGGGTGGCGCCGACGTCCTCGATGATGTTGCCGCGGCGGTCACGAATCACCGTGCGCGCCCCGGGGTGGCCACGCAGCGATTGCTGGAAGGCCAGTTCGACCCCTTCCAGCCCCTTGTCATCAACCCCGGTAAAACCGACCAGATGCGCCGTCATTTCGCCCGACGGGTAATAGCGGCGATATTCCTTTTCCTGATGCACGCCGGGCAGCTTCAGCGCCCGCACCTGCTCGGCCACCTGAGGCGGCACCTGGCGCTGCAGGAAGACGAAGGTCTTTTCCGAAGCCAGCCGGGCATTGAGTTCGCGCGGCTTGAGCTCAACCAAGGCCGCCAGCTGGCGCTTCTGTTCCGCACTCATGGTCCGGGCGTCAGCCGGGATCGCCCAGATCGAGCGCATCGGCGTGGATACGGCGAGCATGTCGCCGTGACGATCGGTCACCTTGCCGCGCGACGCGGAAATCTCGATATCGCGCAGATAACGCGAGTCGCCCTTTTCCTGCAGAAAATCATTGTTGATCACCTGCAGGTAGAAGGCGCGCAGCAGCAGGACAAGGAAAGCCGCCATCAGGAGCAGGCCGACCATGCGCGAACGCCAGCCCTGCAAAGCCAGTTGCAGCAGCGGACTTTCGGTGTAGCGGTGACCGCGTTGCGGCCGGCGGCGGACGACCATCAGTGCGCTCCCGCCGCGGCCGCCGGCACTGCAGCCACCGGCGGCAATACCATGTGCAGACGCTCACGCGCCGTCTTCTCGATGCGCGGATGGGTCGCCCAGGTGGACATCTCGATCTGCAACTGGCCGAACTCGATGTCGAGTTGGCGCACTTTTTCCTGTTCCGCCTCCAGCGCCTGGAACAGCTTGCGGCCGCGATGCTGGGCGGTGACCACAGCCAGCGCACAGATCACGACGACGAAGAGCAGGACGAGATTGACGCGGAACATCACAGCTTCTCCGCCACCCGCATCACGGCGCTGCGCGCGCGCGGATTCGCCGCCACTTCGGCAGCCGAGGGTTTGATCGCCTTGCCGATCAGGCGCATCTTCGGCGGCGGCAACTGGTCGGCGCGCAGCGGCAGCCCCTTGGGCAAGGCATCGGCAGTCGACTGGGCGCGCATGAAATTCTTGACGATGCGATCTTCCAGCGAATGGAAGGCGATGACCACCAGCCTCCCCCCGGGTTTCAGAAGATCGAAAGCCTGCGGCAAGACTACCTCCAGCTGGCGGAGTTCTTGATTGATATGAATCCGTAGAGCTTGAAAGCTGCGCGTCGCCGCGTCCTGCCCTGGCTCACGGGTGCGCACGGCCTCGCGTACGAGGGCAGCGAACTGCCCTGTCGTGACAATGGGCTGTTCGAGCCGAGCAGACACAACCTTCTTTGCAATCTGGAAAGCAAACCGTTCTTCGCCATAATCCCTGATGACCTCCGTTATTTCCTTCAATTCGGCCCGCGCCAGCCACTCGGCCGCCGTCTCTCCCTGCGTCGTATCCATCCGCATGTCGAGCGGCGCGTCGTGGCGGAAGCTGAAGCCGCGCTCCCCATCGTCGATTTGCGGCGACGACACCCCTACGTCCAGCAACACCCCATCCACCGCCGCCACACCAACCTCGGCCGCCGCCTCGGCCAGTTCGCCGAAGGCGCGGTGTACCAAACGGAAACGCGCATCGAGCAGCGCCGCGCCGGCGCGGATCGCCTGCGGATCGCGATCGAGCGCAATCAGCCGGCCATGCTCGCCCAGCGCTTCAAGAATGCGCCGACTGTGGCCGCCGCGACCGAAGGTCGCGTCCACATACACGCCGTCCTTTTTGATTGCCAGGGAATCCACCGCCTCTTCGAGCAGCACCGTGACATGGGCGCCGCCGGAACTCACAGGACAAGATCCCCCAGTCCCGCCGGCAGGTCGCCGGTCAGCGCCTCGGCCGCCAGATCATTCTGTTGCTGCCAGCCGGCCTCGCTCCAGATTTCGAAATGGCTGCCCATGCCAACCAGATAGACCGTCTTTTCCAGCTGCGCATAGGTGCGCAACTCAGGCGCAACCAGCAGGCGCCCGGCACTATCGGGCTCTTCGGTCCGGGCATTGCCGACCATCACCCGCTTGATTGCGGCCGCCCGCGGATCGAGGCTGGACGCCTTGAGGATCTGGTCGCGGATCGGTTGCCAGGCCGGCGCCGGATAGAGCAACAGGCAACGGTGCGGATGCGCGGTCAGGACCAGCGAACCAGCGCCGGCCGCGAGCAGGGCGTCGCGATGCCTTGCCGGAATGGCAAGCCGCCCTTTCGCATCCAGACTGAGTGCCGTAGCCCCCTCGAACATCCCCGTTTACCCACTTTTCAACACGTTTTCCCACTTTAGAGCATGCACCGATGGGCGTCAATAGAAAAACGGGGGATTTTTTCTTACGCAACAATGACTTACCGGGGTTTTTGAAGACAAAATGCTGGGTAAAAACGCTAAAAAAACACTTAAAAATCAAAGCACGAAAAACGTTAGTTAAAGTTAAACATTAGGAGTTTTACAAGACCGCGCCGCACCATCACGATGACATTTCGCGCCAGCCCAAGGCGCATGAAAAAAACGGTACATCACTCCCTTTTCGGGGAGTCATGTACCGTCTGCGGCGTCCGCCAATGCGCGGCGGAAAATACCTTACTTCTGCTGGTTCAGACGTTGCTCCAGCACATTGAGCGGCACCGCGCCCGGCACCCGCTCGCCATCGGCGAAGATGATCGTCGGCGTGCCGGTGATGTTGAGGCGGCGCCCGAATTCGAGATTGCCCTTGATCGCCGAGGTATCGCAGTTATCCCTGCCCCCCGGCGTCTTGCCTTCGATGATCCAGTCGTTCCAGGCCTTGGCTCGATCCGCGGAACACCAGACCTGACGCGACTTCTTTGCCGAATCCTCGGACAGGATGGGGTAGAGGAAAGTGTAGATGGTCACGTTTTCCAGCTTCTGCATGTCCTTGGCCAGACGCTTGCAGTAGCCGCAATTGGGGTCTTCGAAGGTGGCCAGCACCCTCTTGCCGTCGCCGCGCACCTGCTTGATCGCGCGATCAAGCGGCAGGTCGCTGAACTTGATCGCCGTCAGCTTGCGCAAGCGTTCCTCGGTGATGTTGCGGTTGGTCTTCAGGTCAACCAGGTTGAGGGCATGCTGGGAGCGGATCAGGTCACCGCCGATCAGGATCGCCGTGACTTTCTCGTCGGTATAGAAGAGATTGCCGTCGGCGTAGATCTCATACAAGCCGAAATAGCCAGCCTTGGTCACACTTTCGACCTTGACCCCGAGCCGGGACTCGATGGCCTTCTGGATTTCGGCTTCAGTCGCCGAACAGACCGTCGAGATCAGCAAGAGCAATACGGTGGACCAAACCTTCAACAACATAAAAAACTCTCCTAGAAGCCCCCGAGGGCATAACGAACAAGGACACTCTTGGCGACCGGCAAGCGGTTCGTAAAGTTCAGCCCCAGATTGCGCAAGGGCCGCAACAGCGGCGATGGCGCAGCAAAAAGACGGCGCAAGGCATCGGTCGTCGTCTGCAACAGGGCGATTTCCTCGCGACGCGCCCGCTGATAGCCCTGCAGGAAGCGCAAGTCGCCGATGTCCTCCCAGGCCCTGGCGGCCAGCAGACGCTCGGCGAGCGCCTGCGCATCCTGAAAACCGAGGTTGATGCCATGCCCGGACAGCGGATGGATGCCGTGCCCGGCATCACCGACCAGCGCCAGACGCCGGGCGACGATTTCCGGCACTCGCATCAGACGCAGCGGGAAAGCCTGCGCCGGCGTCAGCAGATCGAGCTTTCCGAGAACACCATGGCCCGCCCGCTCGACGCGCTCGCACAGCGCTTCGGGCGATAGTTGGCAGAGTTCGTCGGCCAGCGCATCCGGCGCCGACCAGACGATAGACATGCGCTGCCCGGCCAAGGGCAGGTAAGCGAGCACGCCCTCGTCGCCGAACCATTGCCAGGCGATGTTGCGATGCGGCCGGGCGATCGCGAAGTTGGCGACGACACCTTTCTCGCCGTAGTGCCGGTTGTGCGCCGGCAGGCCGGCAGCTGCACGAACCCAGGAATCGCGCCCGTCAGCGCCGACCAGCAGCGCCGCCGACAGGGTTTCGCCATCGGCCAGTCGCAACACCGCGACTTCATCGCGAAATTCGAGCGCCGCCGGCTTCTGCCCGGCGAACAGCTGCAGGTTGGACTGACGCTTCAGACCCTCCCACAATTCGCAGGCGACCAGCGACGATTCGAGGATGCACCCGAGATCGGCAACCCCGGTCTCGAAGGCGGAGAATTCAAGCGCACCGCTGGCGTCGCCGAACACCTTCATCGCCGCAATCGGCGCGATGCGCTGCTGATCGAGATGGCGCCAGGCGCCAATCGCGTCAAGGAAGGCGACATTGGCCGGACTGACGGCGTAGATGCGCGCATCCCAGCCTTCCGGACGACGCGGCGGCTGGGCTTCGACCAGCGCTATACGCAGGGAACTGTCGCGCAGGGCTACGGCCAGACTGGCACCAGCCAAGCCGCCACCGACAATGATCAGATCAAAATGCTGCATG
The DNA here is from genome assembly GCF_041909095.1 of Azonexus sp. Taxonomy (GTDB): domain Bacteria; phylum Pseudomonadota; class Gammaproteobacteria; order Burkholderiales; family Rhodocyclaceae; genus Azonexus. The sequence continues at coordinate 387,227 of NZ_JAYREB010000001.1, forward strand.
CCTGCCCGGGCAGGGAGTCAGGGCGCGGATCACGCCGCTTCGCCACCGCCGGGCTTGCCTCCCTGGCGCGGCCGGCGATTGTTCTTCGAACGGGGCCGATGCTTCTTCTGTGCCGCCGGCGCAGCAGCATTGCCGGGCTTGCTCTGGCGCGGCGCGTTATGGCGCGGCTGACCGCCACCACCACCGCCCGGCAGCGGGCTGCCAGAAATCCGGTTGCCCGGCGCCAGCTGGATTTCCAGCTCGATGATTTCATCCCACTGCTCATCGCTGCGGTCACGCTCGGGAACCGACAACAGTTCGCGCAAGCGGCGCTTCAGGTCAAGCGGCTGGAACTCGGGCGGCTGCTCTTCGACGACGGCCTCGGGAAGCTCGGCATCGACGGCAGGCGCAATTTCTTCTATCTGGGTATCGCTGTTCGGATTGTTCATCGCAAAGTAAAAAAGCGGAGTCCGTCAATGACGGCCCCCGCATTTGGTGAGAGCTCGGTTATTTTTTCTTGCCGCCTTTTTTCGGGGCAACGGCCGCCTTGAATGCGGTACCGGCCGTGAACTTGGGCACGGTCGTCGCCGGAATCTTCAGGGTCGCACCGGTTTTCGGATTCTTGCCGGTACGGGCCGCGCGCGGCGCCGACTTGAACGTACCAAAACCGACGAGCGTCACCGACTCGCCCTTGGCCACAGCCTGGACGACCGCGCCGATGATGGCCGACAGTGCCTTGTCCGCGGCCGCCTTGGTAATACCAGCTTCTTGTGCAGCAACTTCGACCAGCTCGGATTTATTCATCTAAGTGCCTCCTAGTTACCCAATCAAGTTAAGAAAACCGGCCGTCGGAACGGCAGCGGACTTAAAGTAGCACACCTTTTTCACTTCGTGTTGGCCGCCCGGCCTTAATCTGCGCCATTCGAGAGGGATTTTTGCATGCAGGATACGTTTCCTGGAAAATCCCCTGACAGAGCCATGGATAAACATAGCAACCAGCTATGTACTATATTTAAGCAATCAATTGGAACAATCACCACCCGGGTTCTAAGATCACCCCCGTCGTCATACCCAACCTCAAGGAGAAACCGATGTCCATCATCAATACCAAGATCAAGCCCTTCACCGTTCAGGCCTACCAGAACGGCAAGTTCATCACCGTTTCCGACGCCGATCTCAAGGGCAAGTGGTCGATCTTCTTCTTCTACCCGGCCGACTTCACCTTCGTCTGCCCGACCGAACTCGGCGACATGGCCGATCTGTACCCCGAATTCCAGAAGCTGGGCGTCGAAGTCTATTCGGTGTCGACCGACACCCACTTCACGCACAAGGCCTGGGCCGACGCTTCCGACACGATCAAGAAGATCCAGTACGTGATGCTCGGCGACCCGACCGGCACCGTCACCCGCAACTTCGACGTCATGATCGAATCGGAAGGCCTGGCGCTGCGCGGCACTTTCGTCGTCAATCCGGAAGGCGAGATCAAGGTCGCTGAAATCCACGACCTGGGCATCGGCCGTGATGCTTCCGAACTGCTGCGCAAGGTCAAGGCCGCCCAGTACGTCGCCTCGCATCCGGGCGAAGTCTGCCCGGCCAAGTGGCAGGAAGGCGCCGAAACCCTGAAGCCGTCGCTCGACCTGGTCGGCAAGATCTAAATCCCGCCCCCTGCAGCAACAGAAGACGGCCCGGCGCCAGCCCGGCCGTCTTTTTTCATTGGCCGACCAGGCGCCACAGCGAGGTCACTTCGGCGGCGCGCGCCGCGTGCAGCGGATCGTCGCGATCCTGCGCCTTGCCGTGCCGCGGCCGGGTGTCGAGGCGACCGGCAATGCGCAGGCCGGCGTCGGCGACCCAGCCGGCAAGTTCGCCGGGCGCGCGCAGCCCGAGATGTTCGGCCAGATCGGACATGATCAGCCAGCCCTCGCCGCCCGGGCTCAGGTGTTCAGCCAGGCCACCCAGGAAGCCGCGCAGCATGCGCGACTCCGGGTCGTAGATCGCGTACTCGACCGGCGAGGTCGGTTGCCCCGGCAGCCAGGGCGGATTGCAGACAACCAGCGGCGCCCGCCCTTCGGGAAAAAGGTCGGCTTCGACGATGCGTACCTGTTCGCCCAAGCCGAGCCTGTCGATGTTTTCCTTCGCACAGGCCAGCGCCCGCGGCGCCATGTCGGTGGCGACAACCGGCAGCCCGCGCCGAGCAAGCACCGCCGCCAGCACCCCGGAACCGGTGCCGATGTCGAAGGCCAGGTCGCACCCCGCCGGCAGCGGCGCCTGCGCGACCAGATCGACGTACTCGCCGCGCACCGGCGAGAAAACGCCGTAATGCGGGTGGATGCTGCCGCCGACTGCCGCCACCGGGACGCCCTTCTTGCGCCATTCGTGGGCGCTGACCACGGCCAGCAGTTCACGCAGCGCCACCACGCTGTTATTGCCATCCGGTTTGCCCCAGGCTTCGCGGCAAGCATCGCGCACGTCCTGGGCGCGGCGCAGCGGCAGCTTGTAATCGGGGCCGAGCGGCACCAGCAGGCGGGCGAGCAGCGCGGCGCGCTGGCCCTGCATCGTGCGATGGCGGGCAAAGGTCTCCAACGGCGTCGCCGCCGGCTGGCAGCGGAAGTGCCGCTCGGCGCGTTGCGTCAGCGCCTGCAGCAGGCGCCGGGCGCTGGGCCAGTCGCCGCGCCAGAGCAGGGTTTCGCCGGCCAGCAGCCGCGCCCAGGCGGCATCGGCGGACAGCGACTCGTCGACCACGTCGACCGCAGCCGGCGGTGGCAGGCCGGCTTCGGAACGCCAGCGCGCGCTGCGCGGCCGGCCGGCATCGGACCAGGAAATTCGGGGCGGGCTGATTTCGGACATGGCGCATTGTAGGCCAGCCGCTTGCCCTTACAATCCTTGCACCCCAACCCGCAAGAGCCCGACCATGCGTTTTTCCGGCACCGCAACCTACGTCGCCCCGCGCGACCTGACCCTCGCCGTCAATGCCGCCATCGCCCTGCAGCGACCGCTGCTGATCAAGGGCGAGCCGGGCACCGGCAAGACCCTGCTCGCCGAAGAAGTGGCCGGCGCGCTCGGCCTGCCGCTGTTCCAGTGGCACATCAAGTCGACCACCAAGGCGCAGCAGGGCCTTTACGAATACGACGCCGTCTCGCGCCTGCGCGACTCGCAACTGGGCGACCCGCGCGTCGCCGACATCGCCCACTACATCGTCCCCGGCGTGCTGTGGCAGGCCTTCGAGTGTGAAACGCCGTCGGTGGTGCTGATCGACGAGATCGACAAGGCCGACATCGAATTCCCCAACGACCTGCTGCGCGAGCTGGATCGCATGGAGTTCCACTGCTACGAGCTGCAGAAGACGATCCGCGCCCGCCACCGGCCGCTGATCGTCATCACCTCGAACAACGAGAAGGAACTGCCCGACGCCTTCCTGCGCCGCTGCTTCTTCCACTACATCAAGTTCCCCGACCGCGAGACGATGCAGCGCATCGTCGCCGTGCATTTCCCGACCCTCAAGCAGGAACTGCTGCGCGAGGCGCTGGAGGTCTTCTTCGAACTGCGCGAGGTGCCCGGCCTGAAGAAGAAACCGTCGACCAGCGAACTGATCGACTGGCTCAAGCTGCTGCTGGCCGAGGACATCCCGCCCGAGGCGCTGCGTGCCAAGGACGCGAAGGACGCGATCCCGCCGCTGCACGGCGCGCTGCTGAAGAACGAGCAGGACATCCACCTGTTCGAGCGGCTCGCCTTCATGGCCCGGCGCAAGAACTCCTGAGCCAGCGATGCTGGTCGACTTTTTCCTGCACCTGAAAGCGCGCCAGATTCCGGTGTCGACGCAGGAACTGCTGGCCCTGCTCGAAGCGCTGCAGGCGCGCCTGGTCGGCCCGGCACTCGACGACTTCTACCTGCTCGCGCGCACGCTGCTGGTCAAGGACGAAAGCCATTACGACCGCTTCGACCGCGCTTTCGGCGAATACTTCAAGGGCATCGAGCAACTGCCAGGGCTCGACGCCGAGATTCCCGAGGACTGGCTGCGCCTGGCAGCGCGCCGCCACCTCTCGGAAGAAGAACGGAAAAAGCTCGAACAACTGAGCTACGAGAAGATCTTCGAGCGCCTGCGCGAACGCCTCGCCGAACAGAAGGAACGCCACGCCGGCGGCAGCAAGTGGATCGGCACCGGCGGCACCTCGCCCTTCGGCCACGGCGGCTACAACCCGGCCGGCGTGCGCATCGGTGGCGACTCTGCCGGCAACCGGACGGCGATCAAGGTCTGGGAGCAGCGCGCCTACCGCAACCTCGACGACCAGGTCGAACTCGGCACGCGCAACATCAAGGTCGCCCTGCGTCGGCTGCGCCGCTTCGCCCGCCAGGGCGCGGCGAGCGAACTCGACCTCGACGGCACCATCGCCGGCACTGCCCGCAACGGCGGCTGGCTCGACCTGCACTTGCGGCCGGAGCGCCACAACGCGGTCAAGGTGCTGCTCTTCCTCGACGTCGGCGGCTCGATGGACGACCACATCCAGGTCTGCGAGGAACTGTTTTCGGCCGCCCGCGCCGAGTTCAAGCACCTCGAACACTTCTACTTCCACAACTGCGTCTACGAGCACGTCTGGCGCGACAACCGGCGGCGCCACGACCAACGCCTGTCCACACTCGACCTGATCCACACCTACGGCCGCGACTACACGCTGATCTTCGTCGGCGACGCGACGATGAGCCCCTACGAGGTGGACCACCCGGGCGGCAGCGTCGAACACTGGAACGAGGAAAGCGGCGCCGTCTGGCTGCAGCGCCTGGTCGCCGCCTGGCCGCGCGTCGCCTGGCTCAACCCGGTGGGCGAGGCTTACTGGCAATACACGCCGTCGATCGCTGCCATCCGCCGCCAGATCGGCGACGAGCGCATGTTCCCGCTCACCCTCGACGGCCTGGAGCGGGCGATGCGCCGGCTGGCCAGCGCACGGGGTTAAAGCAGGAAATCTGGTGGAAAGCCGGCCGATAAGCCGGGTTCTGTTCCCCTCTTGCGAGGTTCGGCAATCATTCCTCTAGGCCTGCCGTCACCGACAGGCTCAAGCAACCTACCCGGAAGCAGCGCGGGCCACGCCTCAGCTTCCCTATTTGGTCTTGCTCCGGATGGGGTTTACCGTGCCGTCCGCCGTTACCGTGGACGCGGTGAGCTCTTACCTCGCCGTTTCACCCTTACCTGTGCGCCTTGCGACGCCATCGGCGGTCTACTCTCTGTTGCACTTTCCGTTGCCTTGGGTCTTGCGACTTATAGCACCCAGCCGTTAGCTGGCATCCTGCCCAATGGAGCCCGGACTTTCCTCCCGACACTTGCGTGTCCAGCGATTGCCTGGCCGACTTTCCGCGGCGGATTATACGTGGGATCGAGGCTTAGCTGGTTTCGCCGTCGGTTTCGACGACGATGTCGCGCACCCAGGTATTGCGCCGGTCGACCCGCGCCCGGCGTTCAGCCAGCACGAGCCCGGAGGTCGTCCGGAAGGGCGGCGGCGTGACGGGGGAGCGCCGGCGATCGAGGCGGCGACGTTCGGATTCGGTAGTCTTTTTCATGGCCGGCAACGGGAAAATGGTCAGGTGATGAGAATAGCATGGGCTCGCAGACGAGCTCAATCGACCGGCAGGGCTGCGCGATCAACCACCTTGCGCAGCACGAAACTGGTGTGCACGCCGGTCACCCCGGGGATGCGGGTGATCTTGTTGAGCAGCAGGTCCTGGTAGGCGTCCATGTCGCGCACCACGACCTTCAACTGGTAGTCGGACTGCTGACCGGTGATCAGCAGGCATTCGAGGACTTCCGGGATGCCGCCGATCGCCGTCTCCAGGTTGGCGAAGCGCTCCGGCGTGTGCTGGTCCATCGAAATGCCGATCAACGCCATCAGGCTCAGCCCCAGCTTCTTCGCGTCGAGCTGGGCGCGGTAACCGGCGATGATGCCAGCCTCTTCAAGGGCCCGCACCCGGCGCAGACAAGGCGACGGCGAGAGCCCGATACGGTCGGCGAGATCCTGGTTGCTGATCCGCCCATCCTGCTGCAACAGGGCGAGAATCTGCCGGTCATAGCGGTCCATTTGAATTCCATTGCCCACAACAAGTCCTTTACGCAATTTTCTGCCAATATTTCCTCAAATCATGCCATAGAACGCAAGCACCTGCCACGCGCTATTGCGTAAGATTTCGCCATCGCAAAAGATTTCCGGAGTCGCCAAATGCCGCAAGCCAGAACCACCAAGTACACGTCCTTCCCGCCGGTCGGCCTCAGCGACCGCCAGTGGCCGAACCGCCTCATCGACCAGGCGCCGATCTGGATGAGCACCGATTTGCGCGACGGCAACCAGGCCTTGTTCGAGCCGATGAACGCCGACAAGAAGATGCAGATGTTCAAGACGCTCTGCGCCATCGGCTTCAAGCAGATCGAGATCGCCTTCCCGTCGGCGTCGGAAACCGAATACGGCTTCGTCCGCGAATTGATCGAAGGCGGCCACGTTCCCGACGACGTCACCATTGAAGTCCTCACCCAGGCACGCGAACACCTCATTCGCCGCACCTTCGAGTCGCTCAAGGGTGCCAAGCAGGCCATCGTCCACGTCTATAACGCCACCTGCCCAACTTTCCGTGACTTCGTCTTCGGCATGAGCAAGGCCGAAGTGGTGACCATGGCGGTCGACGCGGTCAAGTTGATCAAGTCGCTCGCCGAGCAGATGCCGGAAACGAAGATCACCCTCGAATACAGCCCGGAATTGTTCACCGCCACCGAGCTCGATTTCGCCAAGGAAGTCTGCGACGCGGTCACCGCCGCCTGGGGCGCGACGCCGGACAACAAGGTCATCCTCAACTTGCCGACCACGGTCGAGATTGCCACGCCGAACATCTACGCCGACCAAATCGAGTGGATGCACCGCAATCTCGAACGCCGCGACAGCGTGATCATCAGCCTCCATCCGCACAACGACCGCGGCACCGCCGTCGCCGCCGCCGAACTCGGCCTCATGGCCGGCGCCGACCGCGTCGAGGGCTGCCTCTTCGGCAACGGCGAGCGCACCGGCAACGTCGACCTGGTGACGCTCGCGCTCAACATGCACACCCAGGGCGTCGATCCACAACTCGACTTCTCCGACATCAACGCCGTCGCCCGCACTTACGAACACTGCACCCAGCTCCCGATCCATCCGCGCCACCCCTACGTCGGGGATCTCGTTTTCACGGCCTTCTCCGGTTCCCACCAGGACGCCATCAAGAAGGGGTTTGCCGCTCAAAAGGCGGGTGAGACCTGGTCAGTGCCCTACCTCCCGATCGACCCGGCCGACGTCGGCCGCTCCTACGATTCGGTAATCCGCGTCAACAGCCAGTCGGGCAAGGGCGGCATCGCCTATTTGATGGAGACCGAGCACGGCGTGGTGATGCCGCGCCGCCTCCAGGTCGAGTTCTCCGGCGTCGTCCAGAAGCACACCGACACCCACGGCGGCGAGGTCAACGCCGACGACCTCTGGCGTCTCTTCGCCGGCGCCTACCTCGACGCCGAAACGCCGGTCCGCTACCGCGAACACCACCTGTTCGAACATGGCAGCCAGCAGGGCATCCGCCTCACGGTCGACATCGGCGGCACGCCCCATATCCTGAGCGGCGAAGGCAACGGCCCGATCAACGCCGCGATGCACGCCTTGCAGGGCGCCGGCATCCAGGCCCAGGTGCGCAGCTACGAGGAACGCTCGATGGTGCCGATGGGCGAGGACGGCAACGCCCGCGCCGTCGCCTTCATCGAAATGGCGGCCAACGGTCGCGGCGAACGCTACGGGGTCGGCATCGACAGCAATATCGTCACCGCCTCGATCAAGGCGCTGATCAGCGGCATCAACCGGCTCGGCGTCCAGGCCCTCGACGCCGCCGCCTGAGCCGGCCAGGCGCTTGCCAGCAACCTGGCAAGCGCCTGAATTTCCGGGACTTTCCTTGTCAGGTCGCCGGCAGCGGCGTAAGATGCGACTTCCCTTGCGACCGTCAGGCCGCATCGTCATCGTTCTGCCCGCGTAAATGCCGTCCCCCCTGCCGCCTTCGCCACACGAGGCCACGGCAAGCCGAATCGCCCATTTCCCCGTTGCAAAGCGCCGTCCCACCGCCCGTCCGCGCAGCCTGAACCGGCCAGCACGGCGCGCTGCACATTCTGGAATTGCATGGTTCGCATACAGTTTGCGATCGACCTCGACTACACCCTGAATTCTCCCGGCGCCGATTTTGTCTTCAACATCCACGCCGCCCGCACCGCCAGCCAGCGCATCGTCAGCGAAAGCCTGCTGCTGCCGCCGCAACTCGCCTCGACGATCGAGACCGAGCCCCATACCGCCGCCCGTTTCCTGCGCCTGCATGTCGCCAGCGGCGCGCTGCACGTCGCCTACCGGGCAACGCTCGACATCGACCAGCATCTCGGCGACCCCGACCGCATCCCGGAAACCCCGGTCAGCCAGTTGCCGCTGTCGGCACTGACCTACATCTATCCGAGCCGCTATTGCCAGTCCGACCGTCTGGCGATGCTGGCGATCAGCGAATTCGGCCATCTACCCAAGGGCTACCGCCGCGTTGAAGCGATCTGCAACTGGGTCAACCGCCACGTCGCCTTCCGCTCGGCAACCAGCAGTTCGACCACCTCGGCGGTCGACACGCTGACCGAGCGCGTCGGCGTCTGCCGCGACTTCGCCCACCTGATGATCGCCATCTGCCGCGCCCTGAGCATTCCGGCACGCTTCACCACCGGCATCGACTACGGCGCCGACCCGGCGCTCGGGCCGACCGATTTCCACGCCTACGTCGAGGTCTTCCTCGACCAGCGCTGGTACATCTTCGACCCCTCGGGGACCGCGATTCCGATGGGCTTCGTGCGCATCGGCACCGGCCGCGACGCGGCCGACGTTTCCTACGCAACGATTTTCGGCAGCGTCAGCTCGCCGCCGCCGCTGATTTCGATCAGCGCCCTTACCGAATCCGGGCAGCCCTGGCAAATCCCGCAGCGCTGTCCACAAGCCCTGTCGACCGATACCCCGGCCGCAACGCAGCCCGGCTGCGCAACCCATTGAAGGAGAATACCGCTTGGCCAAGGAAGAACTACTTGAAATGCAAGGCGTCGTCGAAGACGTGCTACCCGATGGACGCTTCCGCGTCACCCTGGAAAACGGCCACCAGATGGTCGCCTACACTGCCGGCAAGATGAAGAAGCACCACATCCGCATCCTGCTCGGCGACAAGGTCAGCCTGGAACTGTCGCCCTACGACCTGAGCAAGGGCCGGATCACCTTCCGCCACCTGGAAACCCGCAGCGGCAGCAGCGCCCCGCCGCCACCCCGCCGCCGGCACTAAGCCGCGCCGGGCATCCCGCTACTCTTCCTCGTCGCCGGCCGCCTCGGGCTTCTCGGCGACGAAGGCGAGTTCGCCATTGCGCACGCGGAAAACCCCGCGCATTTCGCCCATGCCATCCGCCGGTTCCTCTTCCAGTCGCGCCCAAGCCTCGCAGGTCTGCGACTCCGTCGCATACATGCGCTTGCCGACCTGGACGATGAAGGCGCCGGACGGCACCTGGTAGATCGTCACCCGCGTCTTGTCGGTACCCCACCCCAGGCTGTGGCGGCGGGTGCACGCCGGCATGCGCGAGACGACCAGGTAGAGATTGACCTTCTTGTCCCAGAACAGCGGCTGCTCGCGCACCAGCGTCAGCGTGTGTTCACGCGTGCCGTCGATCTGCCACGAGGCACGATCGTCGACACAGGCGCTCAGCAGGGGCGCGGCAAACAGGGCGAGCAGCAGGACACGCAGACGCATGATCGGATTCCTCAGCGCATTTTCCAGGTCAGCGACTCGCCCGCGCGTAGCGGCACGATGTCGTCGGTACTGAGGTAAGGATAGCTCGCCGGCACCGTCCATGTCTCCTTGACCAGCGTGATCGTCTCGGTGTTGCGCGGCAGGCCGTACCAATCCGCACCGTAACAACTGGCAAAACCTTCCAGCTTGTCGAGTGCGCCGGCTTGCTCGAAGGCATCGGCGTACAACTCGATCGCGGCATACGCCGTATAGCAGCCGGCGCAGCCGCAGGCGGCTTCCTTGGCGCCCTTGGCGTGCGGCGCCGAATCGGTGCCGAGGAAGAATTTCGGGTTGCCGGAAATCGCTGCAGCCACCAGCGCCTGGCGGTGAACCTCACGCTTCAACACCGGCAGGCAGTACCAGTGCGGACGCACGCCGCCCTGGAAAATCGCGTTGCGGTTGTAGAGCAGGTGATGGACGGTGATCGTCGCCGCAACATTGGCGGCGGACGAAGCGACGAACTCGGCGGCGTCCCTGGTCGTGATGTGCTCCATCACCACCTTGAGTTGCGGGAAGCGTTGCGTCAGCGGCAGCAGCACGGTGTCGATGAAGACCTTCTCTCGGTCGAACAGGTCGATCGCCGGATCGGTCACTTCGCCATGCACGAGCAGCGGCAGGCCGACGCGCTCCATCTCGGCGAGCACGTCGTAGGCTTTCTCGATGGCGCTCAGGCCGGCGTCGGAATTGGTCGTCGCGCCGGCCGGGTAGAGCTTGACCGCCTTGACGAAGCCGGACGCCGCCGCCTTGGCGATCTCGGCCGGTTGCGTGTTGTCGGTGAGATAGAGCGTCATCAATGGCGTGAAAGCCATGCCGGCCGGCAGCGCGGCGAGGATGCGGTCGCGGTAGGCGGCGGCCAGTTCGACCGTGGTCACCGGCGGCTTCAGGTTGGGCATGACGATGGCCCGGCCGAACTGGCGGGCGGTATGTGGCAGCACGGCGGCGAGCGCTTCGCCGTCGCGCAGGTGGAGGTGCCAGTCGTCGGGACGGATGAGGGTCAGTTGCATGGGGCTCTCTCGGTGGTTTGCGCAATTTTAGCAGCGCCACACACTAGCGACGGCGGCCGATTGCGCCGCCGGTCCCGTCTATCGCCCGGCCAGCACCGTCGCCAGTGCCTTCTGTCCCGGCGGCAGCGGCGCCCCGCCGTCTCCCCGGACGCGGCGAATCCAGATTTCGGCGACCCGTTCGGGATGGCGACGGCGCACCCAGTCGTAGATTTCCGGATCGCGCTCGCCGTCGTCGCCGACCAGGATGAAGCGTACCCAGGGCAGGCGTTCGAGGATGGCCTCGATCTGCCGCGTCTTGTAGGCGAACTGGTCGAACAGGGGATCGCTGCTGGCGTCGTCGGTGACCCGCTTGGTGATCAGCACGCCGGCAGGAAAACCATTGCCGTCCAGGAATTCATCGATCGGCTCGTGCAGTTGGCGCGGCGACGCCGACAGGTAGAACAGCGGCGCGCTCGCCGGCTGCGGGTTGGCAGCCAGCGTCCGCGCGTAAAGCGCCGCCATGCCGGGCACCGCCTGGCGCTGCGTCGGATTCTTCAGGAAACTGTTGGCCAGCAGGCGGGGCTTGCTGGTCACCTCGGAGACCAGGATGGTGTCGTCGAGGTCGGAAATCATCCCCAGCCGGTTAGCCTGCGGCACCACCAGCAGGCGACCGTGCCCGGTGCCGTGCCTGCTGCCGGCGGCGATCTCGTGCCAGCCCGCGGTCAAGGCGTGCGCCGCCTGCACCTTGAAATACCCCTCGTCATCGGTACGCGTCTGCAGCGAGAGTTCACCGACCGTCAGGTCGACCGGCGCCTGCTTGCGTTCGTCATTGATCCAGAGCCGCAAATTGCGCCAGAGATTGCGCAGCCCGGCATCGTCGACGGCCGCCGACGGGCCGTCGCGCCTTTCGACGACGCGCCCCTCGAGGATCATCGACACGCCGTCGCCGTAGGCCGGATAGACGCTGACCCGGTCCGCCCCGGCCGCCACCGGCTGAGCGCACGCCAGCGCCAGGAAAAACGCGCTGGAGAACCTGCCGACACGGCGCCCGCAGGTCGCCATCGAGAGCTTCACGGCGCCGCCCGCAGCAGGTCGACAATGGCACCTGCCGCCTGCGGGCGGGCCAGTTGTCCCTGGCACTCGCGCATGCGGGCGAGCCGTGCGGGATCGTCGAGCAGGCGGCGAATCTTGTAAACCAGCGCCGCGCTATCGACTGCCTTCAGCGCGCAACCGGCTTCCAGCAAGGTGTCGGCATTGCGCTCTTCCTGGCCGGGAATCGGCGAGACGACGATCATCGGCAGGCGCATGGCCAGGCATTCCGAGGTGGTCAGGCCGCCGGGCTTGGTGATCGCCAGATCGGCCGCCGCCATCACGCGCTCGATGGTCGAAGTGAAGCCCTGCGGGTAAACGCGCCCCGGATGACGGGCGGCGACTTCACCGAGACGGCGCAACAGGTCCGCGTTGCGCCCGGCCAGGGCGACGATCTGTACCGCCGGGAAAGCCAGCGCCACCTGCTCGGCCAGGCGGTCGATGCCGCCGACACCGGCGCCGCCGGACATCAGCAGCAGGGTCGGGCGTTCCGGGTCGAGGCCGAGTTCGGCAGCCGCCGTCGCCCGCGCCGGCGGGTTGGCGAACTGCGGCATGATGGCGATCCCGGTGACGTGGATTTGCTGCTCCGGGATGCCGCGGGCGGCGAGACGCACGGCGACTTCCTCGGTGGCGACGCAATAACCGGCGATGTGCGGCTGCAGCCACAGGCCGTGGACGTCGAAATCGGTGACGTTGATCCACACCGGCGGCGTCGGCTGGCCGCCGGCGATCCGCCGCGACAGCAGTTCGGCCGGCAGGAAATGCGTGCACACGATGGCATCGGGCACGACGCGGGCGATCTCCGCGTCGAGACGGCGGGTGTTGAGGCGTTCGATGTGGCGCCGCGCCGAATCCAGCCAGGAACTGCTCGGCGGATGATCGGTACGTTCGTAGAGATAGGCCCAGAGCTGCGGCGCCTTCTCGACCAGCTTGATATAGGCGCTGCCGTAGAACTTGCGGAAGCCATCGGAGACCAGGTCGAGCACGTCGAGATGGATCAGTTCCAGCCCCGGCACTGCCTCGCCGGCAGCACAGATTGATTGCGCGGCGCGGACATGGCCGGCGCCGGCGGAAACACTGAGGACGAGGATGCGCATGCGTTGGAGGCCGGAGCAGCCGGCGGCGGTCGGGAGAGCGGCCGATTCTGGCAGTCGCCGCCGCGCCCTGTCAATGCAGCCGGAATAAACCGCTCAGTCCGTCGCCTTCAGCGCCAGCGCACGCTCGTAGAGGGCGTTCTTCGCTTCGCCGCTGATCGCCGCCGCCAGCTTGGCCGCCTGTTTGGTGCCGAGGCCTTCGTCGAGCAGCAGGCGCAGGACGCGCTCACCCTCGCCGCTGGCGGCGTCGGCCGGCGCACCGGAGACGATCAGCACGAACTCGCCGCGCTGGCGGTTGGGATCGGCCTTGAACCAGTCGAGGGCGGCGGCGAGCGGCAGGGCATCGACGTTCTCGAACAGCTTGGTCAGTTCGCGGGCGACGACCAGCGTGCGCTCACCGAAGGCGACGGCCATCTCGGCGACAGTCTCGAGGACGCGGTGCGGCGCCTCGTAGAAGACCAGCGCGTAAGGATGGGCGGCGAGCGCCGCGAGCGCCTGCTGACGCTGACCGGCCTTGCTCGGCAGGAAGCCGTAGAACAGGAAATGTTCGTCGATCAGGCCGGCGGCGGACAAGGCGGTGGTTGCCGCGCACGGGCCGGGCAGCGGCACGACCTTGCCACCGGCAGCGCGGACGGCGGCGACGATGCGCGCGCCGGGATCGGAAATGCCCGGCGTACCGGCGTCCGAGACCAGGGCGACGGCCTCGCCGGCCTGCAGCTTGGCGACGATGCGGGCGGCGGCTTCGTGTTCGTTGTGCTGGTGCGCCGGCAGCGTCCGGGCGCGGGCGCCGAGCTGTTTCAACAGCGGTGCGCTGTGCCGGGTGTCCTCGCAGGCGACCCAGGACACGGTGCGCAGGACTTCCTCGGCCCGCCGCGTCAGGTCGCCGAGGTTCCCCAGCGGCGTCGGCACGACGTACAATGCCGCGATCAATTCGTTTGTCATTTTCAGCGATGCAGGCAAAAACCAACGATACCACCGTCGCCCGCGGCCGCGAAGCCGAGAGCGAGGCAGCAGCCTACCTGGCGGAGCACGGCCTGCGCCTGCGCGAACGCAACTTCCGGGTACGCGGCGGCGAGATCGACCTGATCATGCAGGACGGGCCGACCGTCGTCTTCGTCGAGGTCCGCGCCCGCAGCCGCAGCGATTTCGGCGACGCCGGCGCCAGCATCGACGCCTTCAAGCAGGGCCGCATCGTCCTCGCCGCCCGCCACTGGCTGGCCCGCCACGGCGAATGCGCCTGCCGCTTCGACTGCGTGCTGATCGACGATGGCCGCCTGCGCTGGCTGCGCAACGCCTTTGCCGCCGAGCATTGAGGCGACGCCGCCACGGCACGCTGAGGTAAAATCATGAGCCGATCATTTGAAAGAAGCCGTTCCATGGATTTGATTGCCCGCGTCGCCCAGCACTTCGAGGACAGCGCCCAGACCAAGCTCAACGCCGTCGATGCGCTGTCGGCGCCGATCGCCGCCGCCATCGAGACGCTGACCGGCGCCCTGCTCGAAGGCGGCAAGATCCTCGCCTGCGGCAACGGCGGTTCGGCGGCCGACGCCCAGCACTTCGCCGCCGAACTGGTCGGCCGTTTCGAGGCCGAGCGCCAGGAACTGGCGGCAATCGCCCTGTCCACCGACAGTTCGATCCTGACCGCGGTCGGCAACGACTACGGTTTCGCCCACATCTTCGCCAAACAGGTGCGCGCCCTCGGCCACGCCGGCGACGTGCTGCTGGCGATCTCCACCTCGGGCAATTCCGGCAACGTCATCGAAGCGATCAAGGCCGCCCACGAACACGACCTGCGCGTCATCGCGCTGACCGGCAAGGGCGGCGGCGAAATCGGCGAACTGCTGCGCGACGACGACATCCACCTCTGCGTGCCGGCCGACCGTACCGCGCGCATCCAGGAAACCCACCTGCTGATCATCCACTGCCTGTGCGACGGTATCGACGCACTGCTTCTCGGAGTCGAATGACATGAAAAAGACCCTACCCCTTTCCCTGCTTGCCCTCGCCCTGGCGCTGCCCGCGCTACAGGGCTGCGTTCCCGCCGTCGTCGCCACCGGCGCCGCGGTCGGCGTGATGAGCATCCACGACCGTCGCAGCACCGGCACCCAGACCGACGACGAAACCACCGAATGGCGCGCCGCCGGCCGCGTTCCCGAGCACATCAAGGCCGCCTCGCGGATCAACTTCACCTCGTACAACCGCCGCCTGCTGATCAGCGGCGAAGTCCCGAACGCCGAAGCCAAGGCCACCGTTGTCGCCGAAGCGCGCAAGCTCGAAGGCGTGCGCGAGGTCTACGACGAACTGACGATCGGCGCCAAGGCAACGCTGGTCAACCGCAGCAACGACAGCTTCATCGACTCCAAGGTCAAGGCCCGCCTGGTCGACAGCAACCAGATTTCCGCCAACCACATCAAGGTCGTCACCGAAAACGGCGCCACCTACCTGATGGGCCTGGTCAACGAGCGCGAAGCCAAGGTCGCCGTCGCCGTCGCCCGCACCACCGCCGGCGTGCGCAAGGTGATCAACCTGCTCGAAGTCCTCCCCGACGAAGACATTCGCCGCCTCGACGAGCAAGCGCTGGGCAGCCGCAAGGCGCCGCCGGCCAGCCAGGCGCCGGTGGAAACCCGCTGACGCCGGACTGATCGCCGCCGCCCGGAGCTCAACATGAACCTCGAAAAAGTCGTTTTCGGTTTCTTCATCGTCCTCGCGGCGACGCTCAACTTCGGCTTCTTCCTCGGCGACATCGACCGCCCCGAGTTGCATCACGTCTATGAACTGGCGGCGGCGCTGGTCGTCAGCCTGATCGCCACCGCGCTCAAGTTCGGCGACCGCACGCAGATCGGCGCCATCCACCTGGCGACCAGCCTGGTCGCCGACCTGCAGTTGATCGCCGCCGCCGTCACCTGGGGCATTGCGGTGCATGTCACCGGCGAGGGCATGACCGCCTCGGTGACTTCGAGCGTCGTTTCGCTCTCCGGCGGCGCGCTGTTCGCCAACATCGTCTCGGTCATCCTGCTCATCGTCGAAACCGTGATGCTGCGCCGCTGACGCGGAGCCGACGGTGAACAACAGCACCTTCTTCCTGGTCCTGCGGCGCATGCGCGCGCCGATCATCGCGCTGATCGTCATCTACGCGATCTCGGTGGTCGGCCTGACGCTGGTTCCCGGTGTCGACGCCGAAGGCCGGCCGGCGCCGCCGCTCTCCTTCTTCCACGCCTTCTACTTCATCAGCTACACGGCGACCACCATCGGCTTCGGCGAGATTCCGAACGCCTTCTCCGACGCCCAGCGCTTCTGGGTCATCGTCTGCATCTACCTGTCGGTGGTCGGCTGGTCGTATTCGCTGGTGACGCTGATCGCGCTGCTGCAGGACAAGGGCTTCCAGAACACGCTGACCGCCAACCGCTTCATGCGCCGGGTCCGCCGGCTCAAGGAGCCGTTCTACCTGGTCTGCGGCTGCGGCGAGACCGGCAGCCTGATCTGCCAGAACTTCGACCGCATCGGCCAGGCCTTCGTCGTCATCGAAAAGGACGAACTGCGCGTCGAGGAACTCGACCTCCTCGACTTCAAGACCGACACCCCGGCCCTGGCCGCCGACGCCAGCCTGCCCGACAACCTGCTGCTGGCCGGCCTGCAGCACCCGAAATGCCGCGGCGTGCTGGCGGTGACCAACGACGAACTGGCCAACCTGGCGATCGCCATCGCCGTCCGCCTGCTCGCCCCCAAGCTGCCGGTGATCGCCCGCGCCCGCAGCCAGTCGGTTGCCGCCAACATGGCTTCGTTCGGCACCGACCACATCATCAACCCCTTCGAGCGCTTCGCCGACCACCTCGGCCAGGCGATCACCGCCCCCGAACGCTTCCGCCTCGTCGAACTGCTGACCAGCCTGCCCGGTTCGCCGCTGCCACAACCGCACCGGCCGCCGCGCGGCCACTGGATCGTCTGCGGCTACGGCCGCTTCGGCCAGGCGGTCGCCGCCCGCCTGCGCGAGGCCGGGCTCACCCTGACCATCGTCGAACCCAACGGCGCCACCGGCGACGAGCATGTTGTCGGCGACGGCACCGAAGCCGCCACCCTGCGCGCGGCCGGCATCGAGCAGGCGGTCGGCATCATCGCCGGCAGCGACAACGACGTGAACAACCTGTCGATCGCCGTCACCGCCAGCGAACTGAAACCAGCGCTGTTCGTCGTCACGCGCCAGAACCAGGCCGCCAACAACGCACTGTTTCAGGCCTATGGCCCGGAATTCGCGATGGTGCCGAGCCACATCGTCGCCCACGAAAGCATCGCCATCCTGACCACGCCGCTGCTCGCCCGTTTTCTGGGCGAACTCAAGCGCCGCGACGAAGCCTGGTGCCGCGACCTGGCCGGCCGCCTACAGGCAATCGGCGGCGACCGCACACCGACCGTGTGGAGCATCCGCCTCAACGCCAGCGAAGCGCCGGCCGCCCGCCAGGCGCTGATGCACGGCCGCCCCTTCCGCCTCGGCGACATTCTGCGCGACGCCAACGACCGCGCCAGCGCCCTGCCCCTGTCCGTGTTGCTGATCGACCGCAGCGACCGCATCCACCTGCTGCCGGACGACGACTTCGAACTCAACGCCGGTGACCACCTGCTCCTCGCCAGCCACCTCGGCGCCCGCCGCCGCCTCGAACTGGCGCTGCAGAACCTGAACGAACTGGCCTACGTACTCGACGGCGAAACCCGCCCGTCCGGTGCGCTGTGGCGCATCCTCACCCCACGCAAGCGCCCCTTGCCTTAGGGCGTGTGCATAGAAAGGTGTTCGACTAGAATCGCACTTCGCATCGCTCGCCAGCACCGGATGGCGCTGAAGCCGGGCCAACAATCATGAAAGGAATCGACATGCGTATCGCAGTAGCTGTAGCAAGCCTGGCCCTGACGCTCGGCGCTTGCGTCACCGGCGGCAATTACAAGCCGGTGGCGGAAAACCTGCCCGAGCTGAAAGTGTCGTTTGCCGATCCCACCTGGACTGGCGGCGCTGTTCCTGCCGGCAAGCAATGCTCGAACTTTGGAGGCCAGGACGAAAGCCCCTCCTTCGTCGTCGAGAACATTCCGGCGGGCGCCAACGCCATCATCGTCGAATACAACGACCTCGACTACGGACCACTGTCCAGCGGCGGCGGCCACGGCAAGATCGGCTACTGGCACAACGGCGGAAACAAGGCCGTCCTGCCCGCCGTTCCCGGCTACTCGACGGCGATGCCGAACGGCGCATTCATCGAGGCGAAGGCGCTCTCTTCCGGACAATACGCATCCCAAGGTTACCTTGCCCCGTGTTCCGGTGGTCGCGGTCACAAATATGTCGCTGAAGTCAAAGCGGTTTACAAGGCCAGGAAGGAAGGCGAAGAAAACCGCCTGCTGGCAAAGCAGCGCATCGTCATCGGCAGTTACTGACGCAGGAAACCAATCGGGAGCAGCAGACGGGCTGCCTCCCGATTTTCCCGCCCTCTTCTTCCATTACCACACGCCATCAATTCCATGACCGCCCCCCTCGCCCTGGCCCGTGACCACTTTCTGCGCGGCGTCGCCGCCTTCGAGTCGGGCGACGATCCTGCCGCCCGCGCCGCCTTCGTCACCGCGCTGGCGCTGGCGCCGGGACGGCCGTCGGTAATGGTCAACCTGGCGGCGACCCTGCTTCGCTTGCGCGACTTCGCCGCCGCCCGCGAGCTGCTGCTGGAGATCACCGCCATTGAGCCGGACAACCGCGAAGCGCGCGTCCAGCTCGGCCTTTGCGAGGAAGCGCTCGGCCACTGGGCGGCCGCCGCCGCGGCGCTGGAGAGCGGCCTGCCGGCGAAAGCCAACCCGGAGTTGTGGCTGGTCTGCAGCCACTGCCACGGGCGGGCCGGCCAGCTGCCGGCGGCGCTCGCCGCGATCGATCGCGTCCTCGCCCTGCTGCCCGACCATGCCGAGGCGTGGAGCACGCGCGGCGGCCTGCTGCGCGAACTCGGGCGGCTAGCGGAAGCCGCCGACGCCTACCGGCGCGCGCTGCAACACGGCGGCGACCCCGAACTCAACCGCTACTACCTGGCCGCCGTCGGCGGCGACGCCCAGCCGGCGACGACGCCGAGCCACTACGTGCAGGCGCTGTTCGACGACTATGCGCCGGACTTCCAGCAACACCTGGTCGACGGCCTGCGCTACCAGGGCCACCGCCGGCTGATCGAACCGCTGCTGCAGGCCGGCCAGCGCTACCCGACGGCGGTCGACCTGGGCTGCGGCACCGGCCTCTGCGGCGAACTGCTGCGACCGCTGGTCGAGCACATCGACGGCATCGACCTCTCCGCCGCCATGCTCGACCAGGCTGGCGAGCGCGGCGTCTACCGCCAGCTCGAACGCCACGAGCTGAACGCCTATCTCGCCGCCCGCACGACCCCGGCCGACCTCTTCGTCGCCGCCGACGTCTTCGGCTACATCGGCGACCTCGCCCCGGCCTTCGCCGCCGTCCGCCGCCTGCTCCGTGCCGGCGGCTGCTTCGCCTTCACCGTCGAACAACTGCTTGAAGGCGGCGACTACACGCTGCAGCCCTGCCTGCGCTACCGGCACAGCGAGGACTACGTGCGCCGGCTCGCCGCACAGCACGGCTTCACGATCCGCGAGCTGGCCGTCGACACCCTGCGCCACGACCAGCAGACGCCGATCCCGGCGCTCTACGTCTATCTCGCCTGAGCGCCGAGCAACCAGTCCGGCAGCGCGGTGCTCAGGAAAGGCAGCAGCGACAGCGTCAGCGCGCCGAGGAAGATCGCCAGCAGCGCCGGCAGCACCGAGGCGGCGATCTCGCGCACCGGCTTGCCGAACATCGCCGCCGAAAAATACAGGTTCATCCCGGCCGGCGGGCAGAGGAAGCCCATTTCCAGGTTGGCCAGGAAGATGATCCCGAAGTGGATCGGATCGATGCCGTAGGCGAGCGCCACCGGTAGCAGCAGCGGCACCAGGACGACGATCGCCGCGTAGATTTCCATCAGCGCGCCGGCCAGCAGCAGGAACAGGTTCAACGCGATCAGGAAAGTCCACTTGTCGGGCAGCATGCTCTGCACGCCGTCGATCGCCAGGTCGGGGATGCCGGCGTCGACCAGATAATTGGTCAGGCCGAGCGCCATGCCGAGGATCAGCATGATGCCGCCGATCACCTGCGCGCATTCGACCAGCGCCCGGGCGATGCCGCGCGCGTCGATCTCGCGCAGCAGCAGCGACTGCGTGAGCAGCGCGTAGGCGGCGGTCAGCGCGGCGCTCTCGGTCGGCGTCGCCCAGCCGCCGACCAGCGAACCGACGGCGACGAGCGGTGCCAGGATTTCCCATTTCGCCGCCCAGGCGGCGCGGCGGGCGGCGGCGAAATCGACGCCACCCGCGAGCGCCGCCGGCGCCAGGCCATCACGCTTCAGGAAACCGCCGACCAGCAGCAGGAAGACCACCATCACCAGCGCCGGCAAGACGCCGGCGAGGAACATCGCGTTGATCGGCACGCGGGCGATGATCGCGTACATGATCAGCGGCACCGATGGCGCCAGCAGCACGCCGAGCGCGCTGGCGCTGGTCACCAGGCCGATGCCGCGCCGCTCGGGAAAGCCGGCGCCGACCAGCAGCGGCAGCAGGAGGCCGCCGAGCGCCAGGATGGTGACGCCGCTGCCGCCGGTCAGCGCGGTGAAGCAGGAACAGAGGACGGCGGCGGCAATCGCCGTGCCGCGCGCGCCACCGCCGAACAGCGCGGTGAACAACGCGCCCAGGCGGGCCGCCGCGCCGGTACGGGCGAACACCAGGCCGGCCAGGGTAAATAGCGGCAAGGCCGGCAGCGAGGGATTGACGGTGATCTGGTAATGGCTGAGCGGCACCGCCGCCAGCGGCTGGCCCTCGCTCCAGAACAGCGCCAGCGCCAGACCGCCGAGCACGGCGAAAACCGGCGCGCCGCACAGCAGCAGGAGCAGCAAGGCGGCGGCGAACGGCCACAGCGCCAGCACGCTGCCGTCGTAGTGGCCGGCGAACCACCAGCCGAGCGCCGGCAGCGCCCCGGCGGCGAGCCAGCGCCAGCTCGCCGCGCCGGGCAGGCGAGCGGCAAGGCGGACGCCGAGCAGCAGGAAGCCGGCCGGCAGCGCCGCCATGAACCACCAGCCGGGAATGCCGTAGGCGATGGCGCGCGGCACGGCCATCTCGGCAGCGACGAAGGTCCAGCTCGCCTGCGCCAGCATGCCGCAGAACAAGCCCGTGGCGAGCGCCGCGTAGGCTTGCGCGGCGCCGCGCCGGCGGGGATCGGTAGCGGCCGCGAAGCCGGCGCCGAGCGTGCTGAGGTGACCGCCGCGCGCGGCGACCAGCGCCCCGGCCATGGCCAGCACGAGTCCGGCGTGCTGCACGAAGGCCGGCGCATTGGCGATGCCGACGCCGAACAGCGGGCGCAGGGCGATCTCGAGCAGCGGCAGGAGCAGCATCAGCGCCAGCGCGCCGGCCGCCAGCGCGGCCTCGCCGCGACGCATGAAGTTGGCGAACACTTACTTGCGACCGGCGCGGTAGTTTTTCAGGTGACCGACCACTTCGTCGAAGGTCGCCGCCGGCACCAGGGTACCGCGGATCTGCGGGTGCAGGCGCGCGGCGAGCGCGTCCCAGGCCTGGCGCTGCGCGGCATCCGGCACATTGACCGCAAGCCCGCGCTTCTGCATCGCCGCCACCGCTTCATCGACTTCCTTGCGCGCCTGGCTGCGGATTTCGGCGCCGGCCTTGGCGCCGGCCGCGCGCACCGCCTGCTGGGTGGCCGGGCTCATCGCGTCCCACGACTTTTTGGTGACGATCAGCGCGCCGACGATGGGCGCCCAGTTGAGCTCGAGCATGTTCGGCGCGCTGGTGTAGATCTGCGTCGCCAGCGCGAAGTAGGGCGTGGACGGCACGGCGTCGATCATCCCGGTCTGGATCGCCGGCAGGATGTCGGCGGTTTCCAGCGGCACCGGCGTGTAGCCGAGCCGCTTCATGATTTCCTGCTGCTCGGCCTCGCCGCCCCAGGCGAAGAACTTCATCGGCTTGTAGTCGTCCGGGTGACGGGCCGGCTTCTTCGAGAAGAAGCGCACCCAGCCGGCGTCGCCCCAGGCGAGCACGACGAAGCCCTGGTCGAGGAATTTCTTCTCCATCGCCGGCCGCATCTTCTCGCGCACGTAATCGACTTCCTCCCAACTGCGGAACATCAGCGGCATCGCCTGCAGCGCGGCGATCGACGGCTCGATCTCGCGCAGCCCGACCACCGACAGCAGGCCGCCCTGCAACTGGCCGATGCGCATGCGGCGCACCATGTCGGTCTCGCCGCCCTGGCTGCCGTCCGGGAAGACCAGGTACTTGCCGCCGCCCTGCGCCGTGCGCCAGGCCTCGCCGAGCGTCATCAACTGGCGGTGGTAGAGCGAGTTCTTGGGCGCCAGCGTGCCGATGCGCAACTGCTGTTCCTGGGCGCGTAGCGGGGTCAGGGCGAGCGCCAGCAAGCCGAGGAGGACGAGAAATTTCTGCATGGGGACTCCGGGATCAGAAGAGGTCGGGCGAACGTTCGAGCAACCAGGCGGCGCGCCGGCGCATCACTTCGTTCTGCAGGGTGCGCGGACTGCCGGGCGCGTCGCGCACGGCAAGCGCCTGGCGCAGCAGGGATTCGAAAGCGGCGCGGTCGCCAGCCGGCAGAGCGATGCCCTCGGCCTTGGCCAAATAGGCGCCGGCGCTGCGCCCGGCGGCACGGGCGATCGCGGCGTCGAACCAGCGCGCTGCCAACGCCTTGTCGCCGCCGGGGCGGGCCGCTTCCAGCGTCGCCCGCAGGCTGCCAATGGCACCGTCGCCCCAGTCCGTGTCGGCGGCCTCGGCCTGCGCGGCGAGGCGGACGACCAGCGGCAGGTCGGCGACGATTTCCGGGTCGTCCTTGGCCAGCGCGATCCAGCTCCCCCAGGCGGCGGCCGCCCAGTAGGCCAGGCCGGCATCGGCAGCGGTCAGCGACGGCGGCGCGGCGGGGTCGGCGAGCGCCGCCAGGAATCCGGGATGGCGTAGTTCGAGCGCCGCCAGCGCGTGCCCGCGCGCCCGTCGGTAAAGTCGGGCGGCGCGCTGGCGCAGGCGCTCGGCGGCGGCGCTGTCCTGCGCTTCGACACGGTCCGCCTCGAAAGCGACGAAGGCGTAGGCGTATTCGGTCATGCGCGCCGCGACGCTTTCCGCCAGCGCGGCGTGGCCGGGCTGGCGGGCGAGCACCGCCTCCGACAGTTTCAGGTAGAAGGGCGCCGCGTCGCGCGCCAGTTCCGGGTCGTCCTCGGCACCCTGCGCCTGTCCGGCCAGTTCGTCGGCCAAGCTGGAAACCACCAGCGCGCGCGGCGAGCAGCCGGCCAGCGCCAGCCACAGGCAGCCGAGAAGGCAGCGCGCTAGGCGACGCGACGGCGGGAAAGGAGCAGCGGCGAAAGTCATCGCAGCAGCCTAGCCGGGCGATGTTACGAGGCCGTGACGACTGTAACAATGCGTACCCGTCGCCCAGCCCGGCAACGATCCACGGCACAATGTCCGCTCCCGCCCACGCCCGCTCGACGATGTCCCAGATCCTGCCCCTCTCCGCCCTGCTCCTCGGCGTTGCCCTGCTCCTTCTCGGCAACGGCCTGCTCGGCACCTTGCTCGCCGTGCGCGGCGGCATCGAAGGATTCGACAGCCAGACGCTGGGCGCCATCGGCGCCATGTATTTCGTCGGCTTCCTGGCCGGCACCTACCTCGGGCCACGGATGATCCGCCGCGTCGGCCATGTCCGCGCCTTCGCCTTCTTCACCGCCGCCGTTGCCTGCGCCGCGCTGCTCCACGAACTGCTCGCCAACGCCTGGGTCTGGGGACTGCTGCGCCTGACCACCGGGATGGCCATGGTCGGCCTGTACACGACCATCGAAAGCTGGCTCAACAGCCACGCCGCACCGGCCCAGCGCAGCCGCATCTTCGCCACCTACATGGCGGTCAACCTCGGCTCGCTGGCGCTGGCGCAGCAACTCCTGCACTGGGGCGACCCGGCCGGCCACGTGCTGTTTACGGTAGCCGCGCTGTCTTTCTGCGCCGCCGTGATGCCGGTGGCGGCAACGCGCCTGGCCCAGCCAGTGGTCGAGGAAGTGCGCGGCATCGGCCTCGCCACCCTCTACCAGCGGGCGCCGGTCGCCTGCGCCGCCGGCCTGCTCTCCGGCTTCGCCCAGGGCGCCTTCTGGGGGCTGGCGCCGGTCTGGGCCGACACCAGCCAGCTCGGCCACGCCGGCGTCGCCTGGTTCATGAGTATCGCCATCATCGGCGGCGCCGCCTTCCAGTGGCCGATCGGCGTCCTCACCAACCGCCTCGACCGCGGCCACGTGATCAGCGTCATCGCGCTGATCGCCGCCCTCTGCGCCGGTGGCCTGCTGCTCGCCGCCGGCCACGGCCTGGGCCTGGTGCTGCTGGCTGCCTTCGCCTACGGCGGCTTCGCCTTCGCCATGTACCCGCTGGCCGTCGCCCGCCTGATGGACCGCCTGGAAAAACCCGAGATCATCGCCGGCAGGGGCAGCCTGTTGCTGCTGCACGGCATCGGCGCCAGCCTCGGCCCGCTGCTCGCCGGTACGCTGATGCACCGCTTCGGCCCGTCCGCGCTACCCGTCTGGTTCATCGCCATCCAGTGCCTGCTCGCCGTCACCGCCTGGTGGCTGTCGGTGCGGGCCCCGGCCGACATCGCCCACCAGACGCCGCTGACGCCGATGGAAAGGACGACGCCGGGGGTCATCGAGATGCTGGAACCGGAAAGCACCGCGCCGACCCGCTGAGCTCCCCCGATCAGACGGCCGCCGGCGAGGCCTCCGGAAGCAGGTGCAGGGTCCGTGTCGGGAAGGCGATTTCGGCGCCGTGCGTGGCGATGATGTTGGCGATCCGGAGCAGCACATCCTGCTTGATCGCGTGGTAATCGACCCAGACCGTGGTCCGCGTGAAGGTATAGATCAGGATATCGACCGACGAGGCGCCGAAGGCGTCGAGATTGACGATCGTCGTCTGCGACGGCTCGATTTCCGGATGGCCCCGCAACATTTCACGGATGTCGGCGACGATGCCTTCGACCGCCGCCATGTCGTCGTAACGCACACCGATGCGCTCCATGATGCGGCGATGGCTCATGCGCGACGGGTTCTCGACGGTGATCTGGGTGAAGATCGAATTCGGCACGTAGAGCGGCCGCTTGTCGAAAGTGCGGATGCGCGTCAGGCGCCAGCCGATGTCCTCGACCGTGCCTTCGATCTCCTTGTCCGGCGAACGGATCCAGTCGCCGACGGTAAATGGTCGGTCGAGATAGACCATCAGGCCGCCGAAGAAATTGGCCAGCAGGTCCTTCGCCGCGAAGCCGACGGCGATGCCGCCGATCCCGCCGAAGGCGAGGACGCCGGAGATCGAGAAGCCCAGGCTCTGCAGGCCGACCAGCACGGCGGTGATCAACACCGAGACCCGCAGCAACTTGCCGATCGCGTCTACCGTCGTCCGGTCGATGCTCTCGCCGCGGTCGAGCTGGCGTTGCAGGACGGCGGCCTGCATGTTGCCGATCAGCCTGACCAGGAACCAGGTCAGGCTGGCGATGACGCCGATCGTGCGCAGCGGATCGATGGCGTCGAACAAGGCGGCATCGGCCTCGCCCTGAACGATGCGCGCGGCGAAGCTGAGGCCGACGATCCAGGCGAGCAGTGGCAAAGGGCGGCGTGCCGCGTTGACCAGCGCTTCGTCCCAGGGATTGGCGGTGTGCGCGGTGCGGGCGGCGAGCCGGTCAAGCAGCCGGCGCAACAGGAAGTTGCCGACGGCAACCAGGGAAACGACCAGAAAAACCTGCAGCGCCAGGGTCAGCGTGGCGTCGCCGCCGGTCAGGCGGCCCAGCCAGGAATCAAGTTCTTGCATGTCCACAGAATCTCATGACCAGGGAAAAAACAGTCTGCCATCGCCAGATGACAGGACTTGCGCAGTCAGCGCGGGACGCCTGCGGCGGCGACTGCCTCGAGGAATTCCCGGCCCCAGCGCTCGATGTCGTTGTGCCGGACAATCTCGTTCAGGCCGCGCAGGCGCGATTCGCGCTCGACCGGATCCATTTCCAGCGCCTGACGCAGACGCTCGCGCAAGTCGGCTGGATCGTGCGGATTGGTCAGCAGCGCGCCGTGCAGCTCGGCGGCGGCGCCGGCGAACTCGGAGAGCACCAGGACGCCGCGCCCGTCGGTCTGGCCCTGGGTCGCCACGTATTCCTTGCAGACCAGGTTGAGCCCGTCGCGCAACGGCGTGATCCACATCACGTCGGCCTCCGCATACCAAGCGACGACCTCCTCGAACGGTAGCGGCCGGAAGAAGAAACGGATCGGCGACCAGCCGACCTCGGCGTACTGACCGTTAACGCGGCCCACCGCCTGCTCGATCTGCACCTGCAGTTCGTCGTACACCGTCATTTCCTTGGCCGCCGGCACACAAACGACAACCAGCGACACCTTGCCGCGCATCTGCGGATGGCGTTCGAGCAGATCGCCGAAGGCGCGGATCTTTTCCAGCGTGCCCTTGGTGTAGTCGAGTCGTTCGACCGACAGCACCAGGCGCTTGCCGGCAAATTCGTTGCGGATCGCCGCCCGCCGCCCGGGCGTTTGCGGATGCTGCAAGGAACGCCCGATGCGGCCAAGATCGAGGCCGACCGGATGCGCGCCGAGGCCGATCTGCCGCCCATGGACCTCGATCCGGGTAGTCATCGTCTCCAGGCCGACGGCGCAACCGTAGCTCAGGTAGCGCGGGGCGCAGGAACGCCGCTCAAGTATGCGCAGCGACGCCACGCCGGCGGCGACATCGACGAAATTCTCCGCCTGCCGGGGTATGTGGAAACCGATGTAATCGCATTGCAACAGGCTGCCGACGATTTCACGGCGCCAGGGCAGGACGTTGAAGGCGTCGGCCGACGGGAAATAGGTGTGGTGGAAGAAGGCAATCTTCAGGTCCGGCCGCAACTCCCGCAGCGCCGCCGGCACCATCCACAGGTTGTAATCGTGCAGCCAGACGGTCGCCCCCTCGGCGGCTTCGGCCGCGGTCCGTTCGGCGAACTTGCGGTTGACGGCGAGAAACACCTGCCAGTCTTCCTCGCGGAATACCGCCCGTTCCCAGAAGGTGTGCAGGGTCGGCCAGAAGGCTTCCTTGGAGAAACGCTTGTAGAAGACGTCGACCTCGTCCTTGGATAAGGCGACGCGGGCGGCGAGCAGGCCGGGATAAGCCTGGGCATCGACCGTGGTATGCACCGCGAAGGGCGGATCGCGGACCTCGTCATGGATGCTCCAGGCGACCCAGGAACCGCGTTGCCCGGTAGCGAAAAAGGAAAGCAGGGTCGGGATGATGCCGTTCGGCGACTTCGGCCGCCGCTGCACGATACGCCCGTTGATCCGGTACTCCTCGTAGGGCAGCCGGTGATAGACCATCACCAGTTCGGCCGGGCCGCGCTCGGCGTTGCCCGTCGCCGCGTCGAGATAGCCCGGTCGCAGCAGCGAGAAATGGACGATCGCCTGCAGGATGCCGCCGCAACCGGGATCGCTCGCGTGCAAGGCGTTGGCTAGATCGGCGGTAGCCGCCAGCAGCGCCGGTTCGGAATCGCCGACGCAGACGCCCGAAAAACCGGCTTCGAACATCGCCAGATCGTTCAGCGTATCGCCAGCCACCAGCACTTCGTCATGGGCAAGGCCGAGCTGGTCAACCAGCGCCAGCAGGGTGCTCCCCTTGTTCACGCCAACCGGCAACAGATCCAGATAGCGGCTCGCCGAATACATGACCTCGCAACCGAGCGCGCGCGCCGCTTCGACCAATGCCGGCGTCACCGCGTCCTGATGACAGAAATAGGAGCAGCGCCGCTGTTGCGGCACTTCCTGGCGCTCCAGCTCGGGAAACGCCGCCATCGCATCGGCGACCGTGCGCTCGCCCGGCCAGCGCATGTCGATGGCCGCCTGCAGGGGTTGCACCGGCTGCAAGGAGGCGCCCTCGACAACGGTGGCGCCGACATCGCAGATGATGTAATCGGGCGTCGGCACCAGCGGATCGGACAACAGCGGCATCACCGCCTCCAGCCCGCGCCCGGTGACGAACACCAGCTGGATGTCCTGACTGCCGGAAACCAGTTGATACAGGGTTTGGCGGTGCTCCGCCGAACCCCCGAGAAAGGTTCCGTCGAGATCGGTTGCCAATAACATCAAGTCACTCCCGGACGCCCCCCGGAGCGGCAAGACCACAGGACATCAAAAACCGAAAATCGCCGGGCCCGAACTGCCCCGACACGAAACAAATACATTGCCTAGCAATCCATTTTTTTGCCGCAAAAAACATTGTAACAACACATCTAGTTGATTCCAAATATAATTTTTAAATTAACATGGTTTCCGTGTCAAAAAAATAGTTTTGTGACAAATAAATCCGGGGCAAATTTCCGGAAAAAAGGCATGCGCACACTCCAGCCAATTCTCCGGCACACACGCCCGTCGAACAGCGGCAAAGCACGTGTCGCCTAACGGAATTCCAGCCCCCGGCTATTACTTTCGACAGCCCAGCGGGATATTGTGTCAACATAGCGACTCCTTCGCAGCATATCTCGCGGCAGATTCAGGCACTCGAACATGACGACCGGCAAACTCAAAAAGGCGCCCGTTCCCGGAACAGCGGCAGTGTCCACACCAGCCAAGACACCGACCCGCCGAAGAACAAAAAAACCTGCTCCGCTAGCCGCCAGCGTCACCCAGCCGCTCTACCTGGTCGGCATCGGCGCCTCGGCTGGCGGCCTGGAAGCCTTGTCCAACCTGATCGCCGCCCTGCCGACCAATCTGGGTCTGGCCTACGCGGTGATTCAACATCTGTCGCCGACCCATCGCAGCATGATGGCGCAGTTGCTGGGACGCGAGACGGCAATGGCGGTCAAGGAAATCACCGATGGCATGGTGCCGGAATGCAACACCATTTACGTGACGCCGCCGAGCAGCAACATGGTCCTGCGCGACGGCCGCTTCGTCCTGCAGGAGGAACCCAAGAACGCCAGCCCACGCCCCTCGGTCAATGCCTTCTTCTCGTCACTGGCGGCAGAAAAGGGCGAGGATGCGATCGGCGTCGTGCTCTCCGGCACCGGCAGCGACGGTGCGGTCGGCCTGCGCGAGATCAAGGCAGTTGGCGGCTTCACCTTCGCCCAGGAACCGCAGAGCGCGAAATACAACGGGATGCCGCAGGCGGCCATCGACACCGGCTGCGTCGACTGGGTGCTGCCGGCCGACGGCATTGCCCGCGAGATTGCCCAGATCGCCCGCTCCAAGGGTACCGTCGCGGTCAATCCGCCGGCCTCGACGACCACCCTGAAGAAGCTGCTGATCCGGGTCAAGCAGCAGACCCGCATCGACTTCGGCCATTACAAGGAAGGCACCGTCTGGCGCCGTATCGAACGGCGCCTGGCAGCCCGCCATGTATCCAGCCTGGACGACTATCTGGCACTGGTCGAGGCCGACCCGGGCGAACTCGATCACCTGTGCAAGGACATCCTGATCTCGGTGACCGCCTTCTTCCGCGACCCCGAGGCCTTCGACGCCCTGCGCACGACCCTGCAGGCATTGCTCGCAACCAAGCATTTCGGCGATGAAATCCGCATCTGGGTCCCGGGCTGCGCCACCGGCGAGGAGGCATACACGATAGCCATCCTGCTCGCCGAACTGCTCGGGCCGAATCTGAACCAGTTCCGCATCCAGATTTTTGCCACCGATCTCGATCTCAACGCCCTCGCCGTCGCCCGCCGCGGCGGCTACCCGGAAACCGCCCTGTCCGGCATGGACCCGGCACTGGTGTCCCGCCACTTCACCAACACCGGCAACCGCTACGAGGTCTCGCGCACGCTGCGCGACATGGTGGTGATTGCCCGCCAGGACCTGGTACAGGACCCGCCTTTCCTGCGTCTGGACCTGGTCAGTTGTCGCAATGTCCTGATCTACTTCCAGAACGAGTTGCAGATCAAGGTGCTGGCGACCTTCCATTACGGCCTGCGACCAGGGGGCTATCTCTTCCTGGGCAAATCCGAGGGGGTCTTCCAGCAGGAAGGCCTGTTCGACGCGAGCGACAAGACTGCCCGCATCTACCGCCGCCGCACCGGCGAATCGCGCCTGCTGCCGATGCCCACCTTCCGCCTGCCGGACAACCGCGAACGACCGGCCGTCCAGCAAGCCAACGCCCAGCAACGCCTGCTCGAGGCCTCGATCAGCCTGTTCGTTCCGCCAACCATCCTGATCAACGCCGCTTTCGAAATCCTGCACATCCAGGGCGATGTCGCGCACTTTCTGACGATCAGCGCCGGCAAACCCACGACCAATCTGCAGCAACTGATCCGCCGCGAATTTCGCGCCGACCTCAACCTCATGCTGCATCAGGTCGAGCGTTCCTCGGAGTCGGCCAGCGGACGCCCCCACCTCATCAAGACCATCGATGGCAAGCGGCGCATCCAGATCTCGGTGCACCCTCTGGAAAAGGGCGTCACCAGTTCCTTCTTCCTGGTTGCCTTCGAAACGGCGGTGCCGGAAAAGGACGCCAGTGGCGAGCCCCGCAGCGACCCCCTGCAGGACTCGGTCGACGTCAAGGCTCTCGAAGAGGAGCTCATTTCGACCCGGGAACGTTTGCAGACGGTGATCGAGGAACTGGAAACCTCGAACGAGGAAATGCAGGCGCTCAACGAGGAAGTGCAAGCCGCCAACGAAGAGTTGCAATCGACCAACGAGGAGCTTGAATCCGCCAACGAGGAACTGCAATCGACCAACGAGGAACTGACGACAGTCAACGAGGAACTGCAGGTCCGCACCGGCGAACTCGCCGAAGCACTCAACGATCTCGAAAAAATCCAGAACAGCGTCGGTTTCCCTATCCTGGTGTGCAACGAAAAACTCGAGTTGTCGCGCTTCAACAGTCCGGCCGTGATGATCTTCCTCCTCACCGAGAAATCCCTGGGCCAGACGCTGCCTTCGCTGCGCCTGCCATTCGGCATGAAGGATTTCTCGCCGCAGGTCCGGCGCGCCATCGAGCACAATCAGGCGGTTGAAGAAGCCGTGTTTTCCAACGAGCGGCATTACCTGCTGCACATCGCCCCCTACGAAACCACCCGTCCCGGGGCCCGCGGCGCGGTCATCAGCCTGATGGATCACACCGAGCGCCTGGCGGCGGAACGGGCGATCCGCGAAAGCCAGGAGCGCCTGCTGGCGATCATGAACAACTCGACCTCGATGATTTCGCTGAAGGACCTGGCGGGACGCTACGAGTTCGTCAATCGGCAGTTCGAGAAAACCTTCGCGCTCAAGTCGGCCGAGGTGATCGGCAAGACCGATGCGCAGATCTTCAGCGGCCGCAATGCCGACCAGTTTCGCAGCAAGGAACTCGAGGTGGTCCGGCGCCAGGAAGCCATCGAATCGGAGGAAGTGCTGCAGCGTGCCGATGGCAACCGCTACCTGCTCTCGATACGCTTCCCGCTGTTCAGCGCCGACAACGTGATTCAGGGGGTGTGCACCCAGTCATCGGACATGACCGACCGCCGCCACGCCGAAGAACAGTTGCGCCTGGCCGCACGCGTCTTCGATCGAGCCGGTGAAGGCATTGTCGTCACCGACCCGCAACAGAAGATCGTCACCGTCAACGAAGCCTTCACCCAAGTCACCGGCTATACGGCCGAAGAGGTGGTCGGCAGGTCACCGGCCGTCCTCGCCTCCGGTCGCCACGACGAGCGGTTTTATCGGGAAATGTGGGAAGTCCTTGCCGCAAAAGGCTGGTGGCAGGGCGAAATCTGGAATCGCCGCAAATCCGGGGATGTCTTTCCCGAATGGCTCACCATCAACACGGTGCACGACTCCGATGGCGCGCTCACCAATTACGTCGGCATCTTCAGCGACATCACCCTGGTCAAGGACTCGCAACGGCGTGTCGAATTCCTCGCCACCCACGATGAACTGACCACCCTGCCCAACCGCACCCTGTTCGTGGACCGGATACGCCAGGCCATTGCGCGCACCAAGCGGCACGAGGATCAGTTTGCCATCCTGTTCGTCGATCTCGACAACTTCAAGGTGGTCAACGACTCGCTCGGGCACGCCGCCGGCGACGAGCTGCTCAAAGCGGTTGCTGCCATCCTGCGCGACTGCCTGCGCGCGGCGGATACCGTGGCCCGCTTTGGCGGCGACGAGTTTGCGCTGCTGATCGAGGAAACGACGCCCGACGAAGTGGACATGACCGCCCGCCGCATCTCCGACGCGCTCGGCCATTCCATCACCATCGGCGAGCACGCCCTGTTTGTCAGCGCCAGCATCGGCGTCAGCCTCTATCCGAACGACGGCAGCGATTCCGAGACCCTGCTCAAGAATGCCGATAGCGCGATGTATCAGGCCAAGGAGGCAGGCAAACGCACGCATCGGTTCTACACCAGCAATCTCAAGGAAGAGGCGGACGAGCGTTTGCAACTGGGTAACGGCCTGCGGCGCGCCATCGACAACGACGAACTGTTCCTGCTCTACCAACCCCAGGTCGACATGAGCAGCGGCCAGCTGGTCGGCATGGAGGCCCTGATTCGCTGGCAGGAGCCGGAAAAAGGCTTGATCCTGCCGGACCGCTTCATTCCCCTCGCCGAGAAATCCGGGCTCATCCATCACGTCGGCGACTGGGTGGCGGACGCGGCCTGCCGCCAGGTAGCCACCTGGATCGCCCAGGGTTACGAAGTTCCCAGAATGTCGATCAATGTCTCAGGCGAGCAGTTCCGGCGCTCTCATCTGCCTTCGATGATCCGAAGACTGCTGTCCCACTACGGACTGGAAGCCAGTCAACTGACCATCGAACTCACCGAAACCGCGCTGATGCTCGACCCCGACCACTGCAGCCGCCTGCTGCGGGATCTGAAGGCACTCGGTGTCGGCCTGAGCATCGACGACTTCGGCACCGGCTTCTCGTCGCTGTCGTCGCTGCGCCGCTATCCCATCGACGAGCTGAAGATCGACCGCTCCTTCATCGACGAAGTCGGATCGAACCCCGATGCCCGGGCCATCACCCAGACCATTCTGGCCATGGCCAGCACGCTGGGGCTATCGGTGGTGGCGGAGGGCGTCGAGACCGAGCAACAGGCGGCGACACTGCGCGACATGGCCTGCCCGGCCGGACAGGGCTACCTGTTCGCCAGACCGCTGAGTGCCGGAGAAATGAGCGGGCACTTGCGCCAGCGCGCTTGATGCCGGCGCGCTGGCGGCACCAGGATCACGCCGCCAGCATCCGCCGCAGCCCGCGCCACAAGCCACCCATCAGCGGCAGCTTCATGTACAGCTCCTCGCCGGTATCCCAATAGTCACGGTGGTGGCTGACCTTGCCGGCGGCGTCGAACTTGAGGTGGGAGACGCCGCGCATCAGTTGCGTCTCGCCCTTGCCCCAGAGCCGGACGCGGTAGCTGAACTCCCAGACCAGCATGGCGCCACCGGCATCGGCGACGGTTTCGGTGACAACGAAGCGCGGCTCGCCGACCTGGGTGAACATGTGGCGGAAGATGCGCTCAATCGCCGGCAGACCGCGCACCTCGTTGAACGGGTCCTTGAACCAGGCATCGTCGGCATAAAACTCGGCGAAGCGGCCGACGGTCTCCGGGGTCAGCGTATGGTAGAAATCGATCAGGGCATCCAGCTTCATGTCAGCCTCCGGTGAAACGACGAATCAGGGGAAAATACCAGCGGTCGGGCAGCAGCGAGAGCAGCTTGAGGACGCGGGTGAAGCGCTTCGGGTAGTGGATTTCGAAAGCGCCGCCGGCCAGGCCATCGAGCGTCGCCTGCGCCGCCGCTTCCGGGGTGAGCAGGGCCGGCATGGCGAAATCGTTCTGCGCCGTCAGGCGGGTGGCAACGAAGCCCGGGTTGATCGCCCAGACGCCGATGCCGCGCGGCGCCAAGTCGAGGTGCAGGCATTCGGCAAAGTGGATCAGCGCCGCCTTACCAGGACCGTAGGCGAGTGCCTTGGGCAGGCCGCGATAGCCGGCGACGCTGGCGACAAAGGCGATACCGCCGCCCGGGCGCAGCTCGGGCAGGACGGCGGCGGTCAGGCGTAGCGCACCATGGAAATTGACCTCAATCAGGCGCTCGGCCGCCGCCAAATCGAAGTTGTCGGCACGCATCGGCATGTAGTCACCGGCCAGGTAGACAACCAGGTCGATGCCACCCCATGCGCTGCGCAGTTCGGCGGTGGCGGCGACCAGGGCAGCGGCGTCGGTGACGTCGCAGGGCAGGCAGCGGGCGCCGGGAATGGCCAACGCCGTCAGCGCCTCGGCCCGCCGGCCACTGAGCGCCAGGCGGGCACCGCGCTCAGCCAGCGCGCGCGCCAGGGCGGCGCCGATGCCGGCTGAGGCGCCGAGCAGCCAGACCCGCTTGTCCTGCCACTCGTCGAGGCGCGGATTGAGTGCCATGCCGCCGCTCAGCGCTTGGTGAAACTCAAGGTGACTTCGCCGAGGTAGAAGCCCCACTTCGACATGCGCGAGCGGTTGAGCATCACCTTGTCGTCGATCAGGAACATCCAGTCGTCGAAATCGACGTGGTACACCTTGCCGTCGACCGGCAGCGCCAGCACGTAGCGCCAGCGCAGCGCGTTGCCGGAGACTTCGCCGATGGCCTCGCCGACGACGTCGTCGGCAGTGCCAATGTAACGGCCACCGGGCTGGCGGCGCAGCGTCCACACCCGGCGCGAAGTCGTGCCGTCGGACCAGGTGAAATGCTCGTCGAGAACGCCGGTGTCACCTTGCCAGCTGGCGTCGATGACGACGTGGAAACGCTTCTGCACGGCGCCGTCGCGGCCCTGGAACATGCCCCAGGCGTCGAGCTTGCCGGAGAAATACTGTTCGAGCACCAGGCGCGGTTGCTCGGCCCGGTAATGTTCGACGCCGGGCGTGGCGCAAGCGGCCAGACCCAGCGACAACAAGGCAGCAGCCAGTAGTTTCATGATTCGACCTCCAGTGAATTGCGCCAGCGCCACAACAGGAAGGCGGCCAGCGCCTTGAACAGCAGCGGCAGCAGGGCATAAGCGAAGACCAGGGCGGTTTGTCCCTGATCGCTGCCCGGCCGGTAATCGAAGACGCCGAGCAGCGGCAGGGCGATGCCGGCGGCCAGCGCCAGGTTGAGCTTGGCGAAGAAGTTCCACACCCCGAAACAGGCGCCCGAACGCCCCTGGCGCTCGCCGAGGTCGGCCGCCAGCGCCGCCGGCAGGGCCAGGTCGGCCCCCAGCGCCAGCCCCGACGCCACACAGACGACGGCGAACAGCGCGACATCGCCCGGCCCGAGCAGGCCGGCGCCGGCAAAGGCGAGCATGGCCACG
Organism: Azonexus sp.; assembly: GCF_041909095.1. Classification (GTDB taxonomy): domain Bacteria; phylum Pseudomonadota; class Gammaproteobacteria; order Burkholderiales; family Rhodocyclaceae; genus Azonexus. The sequence goes on from NZ_JAYREB010000001.1 coordinate 422,535, forward strand.
CCCATCGCCAGCAACCAGGCGCGCGGCCGGCCGATGCGCACGGACAGCTTCAGCCACAGTGGCAGCGACGCCGCCCCGGCCAGGAAGTAGGCAGCCAGCAGCGGCCCGCTGGCGCTCTCCGCCCGCAGGATGTCGGCGACGAAGAACAGGAACAGCGTCGCCGGAATCGCCGCGGCGAAACCGTTGCAGATGAAGACCAGCAGCAGCCGGCGGAAAGCGGTGTCGCGCAGCACCTCGCGCAGCGCCGGCAGCAGGGCGCTACTGACGGCAACCCGGTTGTTTCCCTCGCCGACGCGGGCCAGGGTGACGCCGCCGGCGAGCACCAGCAGCACCGGCAGGACCCAGGCCAGGCGGGCGATGCCGTCGTTGAGCGCAACCGCCAGCAGGGCCGGCAGGGCGGCGGCGACGAGCACGCCGAGCAGGCCAAAGGCCTCGCGTGAGGCGACCAGCCGGGTGCGCTCCGGCGCGTCCTTACCGACCGCCGCACCCCAGGCCTGGTAGGCGACGGTGGCAGCAGAGAAGCCGGCGTAAGTCAGCAGCAGGCTGGCCAGCAGCCAGGGCGCGGCGTGTTCTACCGGCGGGTTGAGCAGGGCGACGAAACCGAGCGCGAAAGGCAGCAGGGACACGGCCACCATGCGCCGCCGCGACACCCGGTCGGCCAGCCAGCCCAGCCAGGGATCGATGCCGGCGTCGAGCAGGCGGGCAAGCAGCAGGATGGCGCCGAGCAGACCGAGATCGAGACCGGTGACATTGGCGTAGAAGGCCGGCACATGGACGTACAGCGGCAGCGCGGCAAATGCCAGGGGCAGCGCCAGCAGGCCGTAAGCCAGGGTCGGCAGTGGGCGCATCTCAGCCCTGCCCGAGCAAGGCGGTGCGCAGGGCCGGCGCACTGCTGCGCGGGTCGAGCCAGATGCCGAAGAAGGCACGGGCGAAGGCCGGATCGCGCACGGCGCCGATCAAGGCATCATTCTGGTAGAAATAGGCGCCGTCGTCGCGCCACACGCCGAGCAGATGATCGCCGTCGCGCACGTCGGGAAAGATGCGGCGCATGGCCAGGTCCCAAGCCGCCAGTTGCGATTCGTCGACGACCAGGCGGCGCATTTCAGTCGTGCTGGCGTCGGCGATGGCCTGGCCCGACAGCTTGCGCCGGTAATCCAGGCGCAGGGCCAGCGGCGGACCGTCGGGAACCTCACCGGTCCACAAGGTGGCGTCGTAGACATGAAAACCGAAGCGACGGAAGCTGCCCTGCCCGCGCGGACGCAAGCCCTGCATCGGGCTGGCAGTGCCGAGCAGTGGCCAGCACAGTGCCACCAGCCCGGCCAGGAGCAGGCTACGCCGGCGCATGAGCGAGCTCGAACTGGACGACATCGATGTTGCCGGCCAGGAAACCGGCCTCGCAATAGGCCAGGTAGAAACGCCACAGGCGGCGGAAACGCTCGTCGAAGCCCTGCTGGCGGATGGCCGGCCAGTTATCCTCGAAGGCCTGCCGCCACTCGGCGAGGGTGCGCGCGTAGTCGCGACCGAAGGCAAATTCGTCATTCACCACCAACCCCTGGCGTGCCGCGGCGGCACGGAAAGCGGTGCGCGAGGGCAGCATGCCGCCGGGGAAGATGTACTGCTGGATGAAATCCGTTCCCTTGCGGTAGTCGGCGAACAGGTCGTCGGCGATGGTGATGCTCTGGACCACGGCTTTCCCGCCGGGCTTGAGCGAGCCGGCCAGCTTGGCGAAATAGGTCGGCCACCAGCGCTCGCCGACCGCTTCGAACATCTCGATCGAGACGACATGATCGAAGCGCTTGTTCAGGTCGCGGTAATCCTGCAGGCGAAGCTCAGCCTCCGGCACCCGCTTCTGCGCCCACGCCAGTTGCGCCGGCGACAGCGTCAGCCCGGTGAGCGCCAGCCCGTCGTCGCAGGCCAGGCGGGCGAAGCCACCCCAGCCGCAGCCGACTTCCAGAATCTGCTGGCCCGGTTGCGCCTGCAGGCGGTCGAGGATGCGCCGGTACTTGGCCTGCTGGGCGCTTTCCAGACTACCGTCGTCGGCGTCGCGGTAGATCGCCGCCGAATAGCTCATCGTACGGTCCAGCCACAGACGGTAGAAATCGTTGCCCAGGTCGTAGTGCGCCAGGATGTTGCGCCGGCTGCCGCTGCGGCTGTTGCGGTTGAGCAGGTGGCGAAGGCGCGCCAGCAGCAAGGCACCCCAGGAGCCGTACACGGCCTGGCGCAGCGTCTCCCGGTTGCCGGCCAGCAATGCCAGCACGCCGCTCAGGTCGGGGCTGTCCCAGTGGCCATCGAGGTAGGCTTCGGCCAGGCCGATGTCGCCGCGGGCGAGTACCCGGCAGAACATCTCTTCGTCATGCACCTGCAGGCTGACGCCGCTGTCGCCGTCGCCGAACAGGGTGTTGCTGCCGTCCGCCAGGCGGATCTCGAGCAGGCCGCCGCGCAGGCCGGCGAGCAGCTCGAAGACGGTGCGGGTGTCGCGGGCCGGCCGGCGGCCACCGCGCAGGGTCAGGGTTTCGTTCATTTGCTGGTCTCCTGAAGTAGCGGGCCCTTGTTGCCCGGGTTGGCGCCGACGAAGGGCACGCCCTTCAGCCACAATTTGAGCGCCTGCCAGTGAATGCGGAAGATGACGCCGGCAGTGAGCAGCGGCATGCGCAGGAAGTTGCGCAACAGGCTGCCCGCTCGCCAGCCCTGCGGGCGGCCGGAAATCGAGGTGAGCAGCAGGTCGCCGTCGGCATCGGCGTAATCGATGCGGGCCACCTGGGTTTCCCGCTCCAGGCGGAAGCGGAAGCGGTAGCCGCCTTCGACCTCGCAGAACGGCGACACATGGAAGATCTTGGCGGCTTGCAGTTCGGCACCGTCGGCCAGCGGCCGGCCGTGGTCGTGCAGCAGGTAGCTGTGATGACCGCCGAAGGTGTTGTTCACTTCGGCGAGGACGGCGATCAGCGCCCCGGCGCGATCGCGGCAGTACCAGAAGCTGACCGGGTTGAAAACGTAACCGAAGACGCGCGGAAAAGTCTGCAGCATGATCTCGCCGTCGTCGGGCAGGCCCTGTTCGCGCAGCACGCCGGTGATCCACGGCAGCAGCGGCGAACCGTCGCGCGGACCGTGGTCGGCGCTGCGCAGCGACAGGATGTTGCGGCGGTCGACCGAGAAGATGCCGCAGTCACACCCATCCAGACGTCGTACCGGCAGCTGGATGTAGAACACCGGATAGACGAAGGCATTGACCACCGGCCGCAGGCGCCGGTGCATGACATGGCCGAGGAAAAGTTCGGGCGAGCCGCGCATGATGAGCTCAGGCCGTTTCCGTTTCGGCCAGCAGTTCGGCGACGCTGCCCTGCCAGGGCGCCTGGACACCGAGCCCATTGGCCACGCGCAAGGCCGACTTGAGGCCGTCCTCGTGGAAGCCGTAGCTGCCCCAGGCGCCGGCCAGCCAGATGCCGTTTTCGCCCTGGACCCCGGCCAGCTTTTCCTGGGCGGCGATGGCGGCGGCGTCGAACACCGGGTGGGCGTAGTCGAACTCGGCCAGAATCTTGTCCGGCGCCGGCTCGCTGACCGGGTTGAGGGTCACCACCACCGGCGTCGAGAAAGGCAGCGGCTGCAGCTTGTTGATCAAGTAGGAGACGCCGACCGGCTGCTCGCCCGGCGCGCCTTCGCCGGCAAAGTAGTTCCACGCCGACCACAACGAGCGCTGGCGCGGCAGCAGGGCCGGATCGGTATGCAGGATCGCCCGGTTCGGCTGGTAGCGGATCGCCGCCAGCACCTCGCGCTGGGCGTCGCTGGCGGTGTAGCCGAGAATGGCCAGCGACTGGTCGCTGTGGCAGGCCATCACCACCTGGTCGTAATGGTCGCTGCCGCGCGCATGCGTCACCCGCAGGCCACCGGCTTCACGGGTGACGGCGCTGACCGGGCAGGCAACGCGGACGTCGTCGAGCTGTTCGGCGAGCTTGCGCACATAGGTCCGGGCGCCGCCGCTGACGGTGCGCCAGGCCGGCCGGTCGAAGACCTGCAGCAGGCCGTGGTTGTTGCAGAAACGGACGAAGGGGCCGAGCGGCATGGCGCGCATCTGGCCGGTCGGGCAAGACCAGATGGCGGCTGCCATCGGCAGCAGGTACCAGTCGGCAAATTCGCGCGAATAGCTGCCGGCATCGAGGAACTCGCCCAGGCTGCGGGCATCGCCCGGATGCGTGAGCAGCCAGGCGGTGCTCTCGCGGTTGAAGCGCAGGATGTCGCCGAGCATGCGCCAGAAGGCCGGGCGCAGCAGGTTGCGCTTCTGGCCGAAGACCGTGGCCAGATTGCTGCCCGCCCATTCCAGTTCGGGCTTGCGCAGGCTGACCGCGAACGACATCTCGGTCGCCACCGAGTCGACCCCGAGCAGGGCGAACATGGCGATCAGGTTGGGATAGGTGCGTTCATTGAAGACGAGGAAACCGGTATCGACCGGATGCGTGCAGCCATCGACTGTGACATCGACGGTATTGGTGTGACCGCCGAGGTAGTTGCCCGCCTCGAACAGGGTCACGTCGTAGCGGCGCGACAACAGCCAGGCGCTGGCCAAGCCCGAGATGCCGGCGCCGACGACGGCGATACGCTGACGGTTGATCCTGTCCATGATGGCTCCTCAGACATTGACGCCGTGCAGCTCGGCGTAGGCGGAATGGTTGTGGATCGACTCGAAGTTTTCCGAGATCACCTTCCACTCGCCGATGCGCGGCTCCTTCATGAGGCGCAGCGCGATGTCGCGCACCAGGTCCTCGACGAATTTCGGGTTGTCGTAAGCGCGTTCGGTGACCCACTTCTCGTCCGGCCGCTTGAGCAGGCCGAACACCTCGCACGAGGCCTCGTCCTCGGCGATGCGCACCAGCTCCTCGATGCCGAGCATGGCATTGAGACGGACCTCGAGGGTGATCAGCGAGCGCTGGTTGTGCGCACCGTAGTCGGCAATCTTCTTCGAGCAGGGGCAGAGGCTGGTCACCGGCGCCGTGACCGCCAGGGTCAGCGTCGGGTAACGCCCCTCCTCACGTTCGACGACGAAGGCGGCGTCGTAATCGAGCAGGCTTTCGACACCGGAAACCGGCGCCTGCTTGCGGATGAACCAGGGAAAGCGCAGCTCGATGCGGCCGCTGCTGGCGTCCAGGCGCAGCAGCATTTCCTCGAGCAGGCGGAACATGCCTTCCTGGCTGAGCACGCCGCGCCGCTCCTCGAGCAGCTCGATGAAGCGCGACATGTGCGTGCCCTTGATCGCTGGCCCGAGGCCGACGGTCATCGCCAGCGTGGCGACCGTGGCCTGACTGTCGCCGTTGGCGGCCAGCAACTGGATGGGGCAGCGCAGCCCCTTGACGCCGACTTTCTGGATCGCCAGCAGGCGGTCGTCGGGCGAGGACTGGACGTCGGGCAGGAAGAGCTTTTCGGGGGCGTTCATGGGATTCTCCGGGGGCGGCGGGTTCAGGGGGCGGCGTCGAGGAAGGCCTCGACCTGTTTCAGGAAGGCTGGCTCGTCAGGCCGCGTGCTGCTGCCGAAGGCGAGCACCCGGCGGCTGTCGCGGCTGATCAGGTACTTGTGGAAGTTCCACTGCGGCGGGCTGCCGGTCAGTTGCGCCAGTTGCCGATAGAAAGGATGGGCGGCGTTCCCCTTGACCGCGGTCTTCGACACCATGGGAAATTCGACGCCATAGGTCGAGCGGCAAAAGTCGGCAATCTGCTGGTCACTGCCCGGCTCCTGCTCACCGAAATCGTTCGACGGAAAACCCAGCACCACCAGGCCGCGCTCGCGCAGCCGGGCGTAGAGCGCTTCCAGCCCCTCGTACTGCGAGGTGAAGCCGCAATAACTGGCGGTATTGACCACCAGGATCACCTTGCCGGTGTACTGGCAGAGCGACAGCGGCCGGCCGTCCTTGAGATCGGCGAAGCGATGGTCGAGCAGCGGCGGACAATCGGCCGCCCGCGCCACCGCCGGAACCAGCGCGGTGATGGCGAAGAGGGAGGCGACGAGGCAGCGGCTCAGGGTGGACAACATGCTTATCTCCGAATTTGTCCTGGACAAACCAGGGCTTTGTTCGTAAGATAGTCAGCAACAACCCCTTTGTCAACGATTTGTCTAACATTTGTTCAGGACAAAGAATGAACAACCCAGGTTTCGACATTGCCACCGTCGAGCGCGACACCGGCCTCTCGAAAGACGTCCTACGCGTCTGGGAGCGCCGTTACGGCTTTCCGCTGCCGCAGCGCGACGCGCACGGCGAACGACGCTACAGCGCCGACCAGGTGGAGCGCCTGCGCCTGATCAAACGCCTGATGGATCAGGGGCATCGCCCCGGCAAGCTGGTCGCCGCGCCGCTCGAGACGCTGACCGGGCTGAGCCCGCGCCGCCCGCGCCCGGCGCCGCCGGCCGGCGGCGAAACGGCCGCCGACGGGCTCGACGAACTGCTCGACCTGATTCGCCAGCACGACGCCAACGGTTACGCGCAGGCCATGCAGCAGCGGCTGGCGCGCCAGGGGCTGCTGCGCTTTGTCCAGGACACCGTGGCGCCACTCACCGGACGCATCGGCGAAGAATGGGAAAACGGCCGCATCGAGGTTTTCGAGGAACACCTGTTCACCGAACTGACCAAGCGCCTGCTGCGCCAGAACATCGCCGCCCTGCCGGCCGGCCGGCAACGGCCGCGGGTGATCCTGACCAGCGTCCCGGAAGAACAGCACGTCCTCGGCCTGCTGATGGCGGAAACCCTGCTCGCCCTGGAAGGCGCCGAGTGCATCCCGCTCGGCACGCAGATGCCGCTGCTCGAGATCGCCCGCGCCGCCGAGGCACACCGGGCGGACATCGTCGCCCTGTCGTTCTCGGTGGCTTTCCCCGGGCGCCGCGTGCCGACCCTGCTGCAGCAATTGCGCGAACTGCTGCCGCCGGACACCGCGCTGTGGGCGGGCGGCGCCGGCATCCAGCGCACGCCGTTGCTGCCCGGGGTGACGCTACTGCACGGCCTGGCCGACGCGCTGCAGGCGCTCACCGACTGGCAGCGCGAACACGCCTGAGGACGGCGCGCGCCACCGGCCGCGCTACAATGCGGCCCATGAACTACGCCCTTCCCGCCTTCGAGGCCAAGATCTGCACGCCGGACCAGCTGGCCGCGCGCGCCGCCCAGCTAGCCCGGCCGCTGGTATTCACCAACGGCTGTTTCGACATCCTGCACCGCGGCCACGTCACCTATCTGGCGCAGGCCGCCGCGCTTGGCAGCAGCCTGGTGGTGGCGCTCAATACCGACGCCTCGGTGAAACGGCTGGGCAAGGGCGACGAACGCCCGGTCAATACGCTGGAAGATCGGCTGGCGGTGATGGCGGCGCTCGACTGCGTCGCCCTCGTCACCTGGTTCGACGAGGACACGCCGCTACAGCGCATCCTCGACTGCCGCCCGGAAGTGCTGGTCAAGGGCGGCGACTGGCCGGTGGACAGGATCGTCGGCTGCACCGAAGTGCGCGGCTGGGGCGGGACGGTGCATTCCATCCCGTTCATCCACCAGAAATCGACGACGGCCCTGCTCGACAAGATCCGTCGTCTGTAGCGCCGCTCAGGCGCCGAGCGCTGCCTTCAGCGAGGCGACTTCCTCTTCCGATTCCTCGACGATGCTGGCCAGGGTGTCGGCATCGAACAGCGAATCGAGCATCGAGGTATCGACTTCGCCGTCGTACTCCGGATCGCGCCAGCGCGAGGTGCGGTTGGCGATCTTGTTGGCGACGTAGAGGACGTCGGACAGGGTCCTGATTTCCTTGATCTCGCGCGGCGTCTCGTGTTCCTGAACGGCGAGCAGCACCGACTCCGGCGAACCGAGCGCCGAGAGCAGCGCGTGACCGATGCTGTCGTGCCAGCCGGCAAGCAGCGCGTGCAGTTCCGCCTTGTCGGCGACCAGCTCGGGGAAGCCGGCGGCGCGCGACATCAGGTAAAAGACGCCGATGTCGTGCACCAGCCCGGTGAACATCGCCTCGTCGCCGTTGATCTTGGCGATCTTGCGCGCCAGCACGCGGGACAGCGCGGCGACGTGCGCGGTGTGCTCCCAGAGACGGCGCGAGATTTCCTCGAACGGCTTCATCTGCTTCGAGCACAGCAACTGCTCCATGGCGACGGCGAAGGAAACGGTGCGCACCGCCTCCATGCCGACCCGGATGATGCCGTTCTTGACGTCGGCGATCTCGCGCCCGGACGGGTTGAGCGCCACCGAATTGGCCATGCGGATGATCTTGGTGCTCATCAGCGGCTCGGCGCCGACCAGCTTGGCCAGCTGGTCGACGTTCAGGTTCGGGTCCTTGAGCGCGCTGCGCACCTGGAAAGTGATGTCGAGGAAGGTCGGGAAGGTGATTTCCTTGCCCGACAGGTCCCTGGCGATGTCTTCGAGAATCTTGAAGGTGACGGCCTTGCTCATGCGCGCTTGCCCCTGGCTGAAAAATCAGAACGGAATGTCGTCGCCCAGATCGTCGAACGAGGGCTTCGGCCGATTCTTCGGCGGTGCCGGCGCGTAATCGGCCGGCTCGTCGTAGCCACCGCCGCCACCGCCAGCGCCCTGTGCCGCCGGCGCGCCCATGCCCTGGCGCGAGCCGAGCATCTGCATTTCGGTGCATTCGATTTCGGTGGTGTAACGATCCTGGCCGTCCTTGTCCTGCCACTTGCGGGTCTTGATGCGGCCTTCCAGGTACACCTGGGAGCCCTTGCGCAGGTACTGGCCGGCGATTTCGGCGAGCTTGCGGTAGAAGACGACGCGATGCCATTCGGTGATCTCGCGCTTGTCGCCGGTGTTCTTGTCCTTCCAGCTTTCCGTCGTCGCCAGGCGGATGTTGCAGACCGCGTCGCCGCTTGCCGTGTAGCGGGTTTCCGGATCGGCACCCAGGTTGCCGACGAGTATCACCTTGTTGACCGATGCCATCGTTATCGTCTCCTAAACAGTTTGGACCGCCGGCGCCGCGCGCCGCGGGAATTTCATGGTGGCGGCGACCGCCAGCCAGAGCAGGGCGAGCACCGCGCAGGCGGAAAAGACCGCATTATCGCCGAAATGCTGCGCGATGTACCCGCCCAGCGCACCGCCGATGAACAGGCCGAGCGCCTGGGTCGTGTTGTACACCCCGAGCGCCGCACCCTTGGCCGCCGGCGGCGCGGTGCGCGAGACCAGCGAAGGCAGCGTCGCTTCGAGGATGTTGAAGGCAACGAAGAAGAGCAGCAGCCAGACGCCGAGCGCCAGCAGGCTGTCGCTGAACAGGAACAGCCCGCCCTGAACCAGCGCGGTCAGCCCGACCGCTGCCAGGAACACCGGGCGCATCTGGTCGCGGCGCTCGGCGGCGATGATCGCCGGCACCATGAAGGCAAAGCTGGCGATCACCGCCGGCAGGTAGACCTTCCAGTGTTCGGCGGCGGCCAGCCCGCCGCGGTGCAGCAGCGCCTGCGGCAGGACGACGAACATCGCCATCTGGATCATGTGCAGGCTGCCGATGCCGAAATTGAGCTTGAGCAGCGCCGGATCGGCCAGCACCTTGCGCAGCGGCAGCTTGACGTGACCGGCCGGGCGCGGCACCGCCGGCACCGTCTTCAGCAGGAGGCCGATCGCCGCCAGCGCCAGCCCGCCAGTCAACGCAAACAGGCCGCTCAGGCCGATCCAGCCGTAGAGCAGCGGCGCGCCGACCAGCGACAGCGCGAAGACCAACCCGATCGACGAGCCGATCATCGCCATCACCTTGGTTCGGTGCTCCTCACGCGTCAGATCGGCGGCGAGCGCGGTGACTGCCGCCGAGATCGCGCCCATGCCCTGCAGCACGCGGCCGGCGATGATCCAGTGCAGATCCGGCGCCCAGGCAGCGACGAAACTGCCGAGCGCGAACAGCAGCAGGCCGGCGACGATCACCGGCTTGCGCCCGACGCGGTCGGAAGCGATGCCGAAGGGAATCTGGAAGACAGCCTGCGTCAGCCCGTAGGCGCCGAGCGCCAGACCGACCAGCAACAGGCTTTCGCCGCCGGGAATGCTCGCCGCATGCGCGGAGAACACCGGCAGGATCAGGAACAGGCCGAGCATGCGCAAGGCGAAGATCGACGCCAGCGAAGCGCCGACACGACGTTCGGCAGGGCTCATGCGGTCGGAAATGGCGGACATGGGAAATTTGTTGCAACGCAGCGAAGGACTGGAGTTTAGCAGGTTTGCCCCGGACAGGCCGCCGCCCCCTACGCAAGACCTAGGCCATAGGTTATAGTCACACCTTGTTGTTGTCATTTTTCGACCAACGCTTTCACGATCGGGAGGGATCATGAGCAAAAAGAACAGCATCGGCAAACAGGGGATTGCCGCCGGACTCGTCATCGCCACGCTGGGCGCCGCCGGCTGCGGCAGCACCATGCGGATGTTCGATCCACCGCCGCCGCCGGCGATGGAGCAGGACGCCCCGCCGCCGGTCGCGGCCCCTGCTGCCGCCCCTGCTGCCGCCCCTGCTGCCGCACCCGCACCCGCTGCCGCACCCGCTGCCGCACCCGCACCCGCTGCCGCCGCTACTGCCACTGTCGCAGCTCCCGCCGCCCCGGCACCGGCTGCGCCAATCCCGGCCGCAGCTCCCGCCGACGGCAGCCTGCAGGACTTCGTCAACGGCTGGCGCGATGCCTGGGTCGCCCGTGACGTCAACGCCTATTTCAAGCACTACTCCCCGGAATTCAAGGGCCAGGCAACCAGTGCCGAAGAGTGGCGCAGCGCCCGCCAGCGCGTGATCGGCCGCGCCGGCCAGATCGAATTGCAACTCGGCACGCTGGAAATCCGCCGCGAAGGCGACGACCGCGCCTGGCTGACTTTCGAGCAGCGCTACAAGACGCAGTCGTACGCCGATTCGGGCATCAAGCAGTTGCAGTTGCGCCGGGTCGCCGGCAAGTGGCAGATCGAGCAGGAAGTATTCTCGACCGCCAAGCCCTGACCCTAACGGAAAGCTGTACATCCATACAGCTTTCCGTGCAAGGCGCGCCGCTTTTGCGTATAGTTCCCGCTTCGTCCCAACCCCAGGTAGACCGGCGATGGAAACTCTCCGCATCCGCGGCGCCCGCACCCATAATCTCAAGAACATCAACCTCGACCTGCCGCGCGATCAGTTGATCGTGATCACCGGCCTGTCCGGGTCCGGCAAGTCCTCGCTCGCTTTCGACACGCTCTACGCGGAAGGCCAGCGCCGCTACGTCGAATCGCTGTCGGCCTACGCCCGGCAGTTCCTGCAGTTGATGGAAAAGCCCGACGTCGACCTGATCGAGGGTTTGAGCCCGGCGATCTCGATCGAGCAGAAGGCGACCAGCCACAACCCGCGCTCGACCGTCGGCACCGTCACCGAAATCCACGACTACCTGCGCCTGCTCTACGCCCGCGCCGGCACGCCCTACTGCCCGGACCACGACCAGCCGCTGGAAGCGCAGACGGTGTCGCAGATGGTCGATCACGTGCTGGCGCTGCCCGAGGACACCAAGCTGATGATCCTGGCCCCGGTGGTGGCCAACCGCAAGGGCGAGCAGCTCGAACTATTCACCGAACTGCGCGCCCAGGGTTTTGCCCGCGTGCGCGTCGACGGCACGGTCTATGAAATCGACGCCGTGCCCAAGCTAGCCAAGTCCACCAAGCACACCGTCGATGTCGTCGTCGACCGCCTCAAGGTGCGCGAGGACATGCGCCAGCGCCTCGCCGAATCCTTCGAAACCGCGCTGCGCCACGCCGACGGCCGCGCCGTCGCGCTCGAGATGGATTCCGCCAAGGAACACCTGTTCTCCGCCAAGTTCGCCTGCCCGGTCTGTTCCTACGCCCTGCAGGAACTGGAACCGCGTCTCTTCTCCTTCAACAACCCGATGGGCGCCTGCCCGAAGTGCGACGGGCTGGGTGTCATCCAGTTCTTCGACCCCAAGCGCGTCGTCACCAACCCGGCGGCGTCGCTCGCCGGCGGCGCCATCCGCGGCTGGGACAAGAAGAACCAGTTCTACTTCCAGATCATCGAATCGCTCGCCGAGCATTACGGCTTCTCGGTCGACACCCCGTGGCAGGAACTGCCCGAGAACATCCGCCAACTGGTGCTCTACGGCTCCGGCAAGGAAGCGATCAACTTCCGCTACGCCAATGAGAAGGGCACGCGCTTCGACCGCAGCCACACCTTCGAGGGCATCATCCCCAACCTCGAACGGCGCTACCGCGGCAGCGACTCCAACGCCGTACGCGAGGAGCTGTCGAAATACATCAGCAACTCGACCTGCCCGCACTGCAACGGCACCCGCCTGCGCGTCGAGGCCCGCCACGTGCGCGTCGGCGACAAGACGCTGCACGAGATCAACCGCCTGCCGCTGGGCGAGGCGCGCAATTACTTCAACTGCCTGCAGCTGCCCGGCCACAAGGCGCAGATCGCCGACAAGATCCTGAAGGAAATCACCGCCCGCCTGACCTTCCTGATCGACGTCGGCCTTGACTACCTGTGCCTCGAACGCTCGGCCGAAACGCTCTCCGGCGGCGAGGCGCAGCGCATCCGCCTGGCTTCGCAGATCGGCTCCGGGCTGACCGGCGTCATGTACGTGCTCGACGAACCGTCAATCGGCCTCCACCAGCGCGACAACGACCGCCTGCTGCAAACGCTCCGTAACCTGCGCGACATGGGCAACACCGTGCTCGTCGTCGAACACGACGAGGACGCCATCCGCAGCGCCGACTACGTCGTCGACATCGGCCCCGGCGCCGGCGTCCATGGCGGCAGCGTCGTCGCCGAAGGCACGCCGGCCCAGGTTGCCGCCAACCCGGCCTCGCTGACCGGCGCCTACCTGTCCGGCGCGCGCGAAATCGCCGTCCCGCAGAAACGCCGGCCACAAAACCCGGACAAGCAGTTGCAGGTGGTCGGCGCCTACGGCAACAACCTGCGCGACGTCACCCTCGAACTGCCGGTCGGCCTGTTCACCTGCGTCACCGGCGTTTCCGGCTCGGGCAAGTCGACGCTGATCAACGACACGCTCTACGCCGCCGCCGCCAAGCACCTCTACGGCTCGACCGCCGAACCGGCGCCGCACCAGGAAATCGTCGGCCTCGACCTGTTCGACAAGGTGATCAACGTCGACCAGTCGCCGATCGGTCGCACACCGCGCTCCAACCCGGCGACCTACACCGGCCTGCTGACGCCGATCCGCGAACTATTCGCCCAGGTACCCGAGTCGCGCGCCCGCGGCTACGGGCCGGGGCGCTTCAGCTTCAACGTCAAGGGCGGGCGCTGCGAAGCCTGCCAGGGCGACGGCATGATCAAGGTCGAGATGCACTTCCTGCCCGACATCTACGTCCCCTGCGACGTCTGCCACGGCAAGCGCTACAACCGCGAGACGCTGGAAATCCAGTACAAGGGCAAGAACATCCACGACATTCTCGGCATGACCGTCGAGCAGGCACGCGAATTCTTCGACCCGGTGCCGGTCGTCGCCCGCAAGCTGCAGACCCTGGTCGATGTCGGCCTCTCCTACATCACCCTCGGCCAGGCGGCGACCACCCTCTCCGGCGGCGAGGCGCAGCGGGTCAAGCTGGCGCTCGAACTATCGAAGCGCGACACCGGCCGCACCCTCTACATCCTCGACGAACCGACCACCGGCCTGCACTTCGCCGACATCGAACTGCTCCTGAAAGTCCTGCACCGCCTGGCCGACCACGGCAACACCATCGTCGTCATCGAACACAACCTCGACGTGATCAAGACCGCCGACTGGATCGTCGACCTCGGCCCCGAAGGCGGCGGCGGCGGCGGCCGCATCCTGGTCGCCGGCCCGCCGGAAGCTGTGGTCAAATGCCGGGCCAGCCACACCGGGCGCTTCCTGCAACCCCTACTGAACAAGAAACAATGAGCGACTACAAGGAATTCAAAGGCAAACAGGGTCTCGTCCGCCTGTTCAACGCACTGGGCTACTCGCGCGACGGCCTCTGCGCCGCCTGGAAGAATGAAGCCGCCTTCCGCGAGGAAACCCTGCTCGCCGCCATCACCATCCCGCTCGCCTTCGTCCTCGGCCAGACCGGCGTCGACCGAGCGCTGATGGTCGGCAGCATCCTGCTCATCCTGATCGTCGAAATCCTCAACTCCGGTCTCGAAGCCGTTGTCGACAAGGCCTCGCCGGAAAAGCACGAACTCGCCAAGCGCGCCAAGGACATGGGCAGTGCTGCGGTTCTGCTGTCGCTGGTCAACGCCGCCGTGGTCTGGACCTGCGTGCTCTGGCCGGCGGGCTGAACCGGCGCCGGCACGAAGAAGACAAAAGCGCCTTTTCCTGACGCAGTAATGACATTGACAACGGCGGTGCGCTAACATCGCCGCTTCATGCCAACGTCAATACCGGAGATCAGCCATGGCGCATGTCCTCGAAAACACCGACCTGTATCGCAACCGAAGTTTCCCGAACGAACGCGGCAACACCGAATGCGTCGAGTTCATCCAGCAGACCCTCGCCGCGCCGCCCACCCGGCAATGGCGCCAGGGCATGGCCATCCGCAAACTGGCGCCGGGCGTCAGCGACCCGATCCGCAAAGGCACCGCCATCGCCACCTTCGTCGGCGGCGCCTATCCGCAGCAGGGCAATACCGGCAAGCACGCCGCCATCTACCTCGGCCAGAACGCCGACGGCATCCAGGTCCTCGACCAATGGCGGGCGCAAGGCCGGGTGCAGCCGCGCACCATCCCCTGGCAGCCACGCCGGCCTGGCCTCAGCAACGATGGCAACGCTTTCTCGGTGATCGAATGGTGAAACCCGCCCTGCCCCAACTCGCCCTCGTCGCGCTGCTGGCCACCACTGGCTGCAGCGCACAGGCAGAACCCGTCGCCTGCCCGCCCAGCATCGCGGTCAGCGAAACCTTGAGCGACGCCGCCCCGGAACCCTGGACCGCCCGCTACGACAAGGCCAGTCGCAATCTCGCCGGGGTCGGCTTTTTCGACGGCCACCCCGACGAACAGCGAAGCCTTGCCCCGAGCAGCGACTCCGGCGGCCGCAATTCCGTCGCCACCTGGAAATTCGGCAGCAACCCGGCTCCGGTCTGGCTGAGCTGCCGCTATCAGGACAGCGCCGTCACGCTGACACGACCGCTGCCGGCCAATTACCGGGAATGCCGGGTCAGCCAGGGCCCGGGCGGCATCATCCGCGGCATCGACTGCCGCTGAACGCCTGCTGCAGCGATGCGCCGATGATCGACGAGCTCGTCACCCTCGCCATCGTCGCGGCGATCGATGTCAAAACCGCGGGGGCCGCCAGCAAACACCGCTGGCTGCGCCTGCCGCGGGCGCCGCTCGGGCTGTTTTTCCTGGCGGCGGTGACCGCCGGCATTTACGTCACCTTCCGTTATTCGTGACACGGGTTAGCGGCGGGCAGGAAACTCATCCGCCCCGCTTGCGCGTAGTATCCGTTGCTGAGGCATTTCGTCGCACAGGATCCCCGACCGATCATGCAGACCATCGACATCTTTCCCTGGAACGAGCAGTTCAACACCGGCATTGCCGAAATCGACCAGCAACACCGCAAGCTGGTCGATCTGCTCAATGTCCTCGCCAGCCATGTCGCCTATCGCACCGGTTCCAGCCGACTGAACTCGCTGCTCGACGAACTGGCGGACTACGCCGATTACCATTTCCGCACCGAGGAAAGCATCTGGCACGCCAGCTTCGGCGATGATCCCGATGCCATCGAACACCGCGCCGTCCACGCCCGCTTTGTCGCCACTGTCAGCCAACTGAAGGCCGACCTGCGGCAGAAGCCGGCTGACGACGTCGAGCGCGAAGCCCTCTCCTTCCTCGCCCGCTGGCTCGCCTCGCACATCCTGGAAACCGACAAGCAGGCCGCTTTCGCGGTACTGGCGATGCGCGCCGGCCTCGACGCCGCGGCCGCCCGGCAACAGGCCAGGCAGGAGATGGCCGGAGCGACCCGTGCCCTGCTTGATCTCACCCTCTCGATCTATGGCTCGCTGACCGACAACGCGCTCAAGCTGATGCGCGAAATCGCCGATCACGACCGGGCCTCGGCAGCCCTGCGCGCCAGCGAGCAGCGCTATCGCTCGCTGTACGAGAGCATGACCG
This sequence comes from Azonexus sp., assembly GCF_041909095.1. Classification (GTDB taxonomy): domain Bacteria; phylum Pseudomonadota; class Gammaproteobacteria; order Burkholderiales; family Rhodocyclaceae; genus Azonexus. The sequence goes on from NZ_JAYREB010000001.1 coordinate 438,590, forward strand.
AAGGACTGGCCCTGCATCGCATCATCCGCGATAGCGCGGGGCAGCCGGTCGATTATCAGATCATCGAGGTCAATCCCGCCTTCGAGAAGCACACCGGCCTGCGTGCAACGGATGTCGTTGGCAGGACGGCCGCCGAGGTCTACGGCGAGGTACCCTATCTGGACGCTTATGCCGAGGTTGCGAGCACCGGGCAGGCGATCCAGTTCGAAACCCGCTACCCCCCGCTCGACCGGACGTTTGCGGTATCCGTGGTGGCGCCGGCGCCGGACGAGTTCGCCACCATCTTTCACAACATCAGCGAACACGTTCGCATGGAAGGCGCCTTGCGCCAGGCATCGGCCCGCTTCCAGGCAATCATCGAAGCGTCACCGATCCCGATGGCGCTCAACGACCAGGCGTTCAACATCACCTACCTGAACGCCGCCTTCATCAACACTTTCGGCTACACCCTGGCCGACATCCCCACCCTGGCCGACTGGTGGCCCCGCGCCTACCCCGACCCGGTCTACCGGGCCCAGGTCATCGCCGACTGGGAAGCGCACATGACGCTCGTGGACGGCCAGACCAGCTCGGGAATGCCCCGCGAGTTGCGCATCACCACCAAGTCGGGCGAAGTCCGCACCGTCCTGGCGGGCGCCGCGTCACTGCCGGAAGATCTCGATGCAGTGCACCTGGTCACCCTCCTCGACGTCAGCGAAGCCAAGGCGCAGGAACGCGCCCTGCAGGCCAGCGAAAAGCAGCTGCGCTTCGTCCTCGAGGGATCCGAGCTCGGTTTCTGGGACTGGCACATCGCCAGCGGCAGCGTCGACAGGAATGCCCGCTGGGCCGAGATGCTGGGCTACGCGTACGAGGAAATCCGGAATACCACCCTGCAGTGGTCGGATTTCGTTCACCCCGACGACCGCGAGGCGGCCTGGAACTCGATCCATGCCGTCCTCGAAGGGCAGGCCGACAGCCACCGCCAGGAGTACCGGATGTTCTGCAAGGACGGCAGCATCCGCTGGATTCTCGACCAGGCCCGGGTAATGGAGCGCGACGCCGACGGCAAGCCGCTGCGCATGTGCGGCACGCACACCGACATCACCGAACGCAAGCAGGCCGAAGAAGAGCTGCGCAACCACCGGCAGAACCTCGAGCGGCTGGTCGACGAACGCACCCGCGAACTGGCCGAGGCCAAGCTCGCCGCCGAAACGGCAAACATCGCGAAGAGCGCCTTCCTGGCCAACATGTCGCACGAAATCCGCACACCGCTCAACGCCATCACCGGCATGGCGCACATCCTGCGCCGCAGCGGCGTCAATGCCGAGCAGGCCGAGCGGCTGGACAAGATCGAGAACGCCGGCCGACACCTGCTGGACATCATCAACGACGTCCTCGATTTATCGAAGATCGAAGCCGGCAAGTTCAGCCTCGAGGATGCGCCGCTGCAGCTGGAAACCCTGCTCGCCGATATCGCTGCCATGCTCGCCCCGAAGATCCACGACAAGGGCCTGAGCTTCAGCATCGAGACCGCCGGCCTGCCGCAAAACCTGCGCGGCGATGCGACGCGGCTCAAGCAGGCCCTGCTCAACTACGCCAGCAACGCGCTGAAATTCACCGAACAGGGCCAGATCACCCTGCGCGTCAGGCGCGAAAGCGAAACTGACGACAGCGTCCGCCTGCGTTTCGAAGTCGAGGACACCGGCAGCGGCATCGCCCCCGAAGCCTTGCCCAAGCTATTCAAGGCCTTTGAACAGGCCGACAACTCCCTGACCCGCAAGTACGGCGGCACCGGCCTCGGCCTGGCGATCACCCGGAAGATCGCCGAAGCCATGGGCGGCGAAGCCGGCGTCAGCAGCCGACCGGGCCAGGGCAGCACCTTCTTCTTCACCGCCACCCTGGGCAAGGACCTCCAGCCCGCCAGCGCGAGCAACGAGGCGGCGCAGGGGGAAACCGAACGGGAAATCCAGCGCAAGCACGCCGGAAAACGCGTGCTGCTGGCCGAGGACGAACCGGTGAACCGGGAAATCGCCCAACTCTGGCTGGAGGATGTCGGCCTGCGCGTCGACCTGGCGGAAGACGGCCAGCAGGCGGTGGCGCTCGCCGCTCCCGACAGTTACGACCTGATCCTGATGGACATGCAGATGCCGATCATGGACGGCCTGATGGCCACCCGGCAGATCCGCCAGCTCGCCGGCCGGGCGCAACTGCCGATCCTCGCCATGACGGCGAACGCCTTCGCCGATGACAAGGCGCTGTGTTTCGCGGCGGGCATGAACGACTTCATCAGCAAGCCGGTCACCCCGACTGTGCTCTACGCCACCCTGCTGCGCTGGCTGGACCGGGACAGCAGCACGCCCAAGGCCTGATCGCGGCGACGCGGGCCGGCCCCGCTCACAGCGTCACCAACTGCCCCTGCAAGACGAACCATACCGCCAGCCTGAGCGGGAGCGGGTCGTTGGCGAACAGCCTGGCGTAGCGTTCGAGCTGCGGCCGGAAGCCTTCGGCGCGGGCGGCGAGTTCTTCGAGCGGGGCACGCACGGTCTTGTAGTCGACGATCCAGCGCGTACCGTCGGCGATGAAGACGCGGTCGATCACGTGTTGCGCCAGGCTGTCGCCGTCGCGGCTGGTCCACGCCTGCTCGGCGGCGGCTTCGGGGTGGGCGGCGAGCAGCCAGCGGCCAGTTTCCGAACGCAGCGTCGTGCTCAGTGCCGCCTGCGCCTCGGCGGCGCCGCTGGCGGCTTCGTCTTCGGCAAAGCCGCGCGCCTGCAGCCAGCGTTGCCAGCCGGGCAGCAGGCTGGGCAGGCGGTCGACCGGCCAGGCAGCGGGGCCTTGTTGGGCGATCAATTCGAGGCAGCGATGGACCAGGGTGCCGACGGCGATTTCGAGCGTATGCGCCGCTTCGTCCGGCAGGGCCGCCGGATTGGCTGCACCGCGCAGCGCGGCGGGTGGCGCGGCGAGAATGTCAGGAACTGCTGGCGCGGCAAGGCGCAGCAGCGGCGGCACGAAGCTCGCGGAATCAATGCCGGCGGCGGCGTCGCCGGTAAGCGGCACGGCTTCGGCAAAGCGCTGCCGCACCTGCGGCCAGAGCAGTTTGAGGAAGCTGCCGGCGGGCGGTTCGCGCAGGCCGTCGTCGCTCTTTTCCGAGACGGCGGCGACGCCGATCAGGTGCAGGCGACGGATGGCGCGGGTGGCGGCGACGTAGAGCAGGCGCTCGGTTTCGTGCGCGTTGCGGCTGGCTTCGAGGCGGCGCAGCGTGTCGTACAGCATCGGCCCGGCGGCGGCTTCGCCGCGCGCCCGCAGCGGCGCGACGAGCAGGCGCTCGCGACCGTCGGCGCCGAGCACTTCGTCCCACAGCAGCAGCGCGCTGTCGCTGCCGCCGGTGTCGCGATGCAGGCCGGGAACGATGACGGTATCGAACTCAAGACCCTTGGCCTTGTGGATGGTCATCATCTGCACGGCGTCGCCGAGCGGGTCGGCCGGCGCGTAGAGTTCGGCGGCGCGGGCGGCCAGGGTATCGAGGTCGAGGCGGCCGGCGGCGGCGAGTTGCTCAATCAGGTCGAGGCAGGCTTCGACGTCGGCGAGCGCGGCGGGCTGGTCGAGGCAGGACGGGCCACCGAGCATCAGCCAGACGCCTTCGAGCCAGCGCCGCGGCGGCTGGCGGTCGCGTTCGGCGAGCGCCAGGCCGAGCACCTCGCGCAGGTGCAGCAGGCGCTGACGGCCGTCGGCGCTGAGCGCGGCAAGCCGCTCGGCGTCGTGCATCAACTGCCAGACGGTGCGCTGGCTGTCGCCGCCGGCCAGCGCGTGCAGGTCGGCCAGGGTCAGGCCGCACCACGGGGCGCGCAGGACGGCCAGCCAATGCACGCGGTCGGCGCGGTGGGTCAGCGCGCGGTACAGGGTAAGCAGGTCCTGGACGTGCTGGCGCTCGGCCAGACCTTCGATCTCGACCGCCTGGAAGCGCAGCGCCGGAGGGCTGCGGCGCAGTTCGCCGACCAGCGCGTCGAGGTGGCGACGAGCGCGCACCAGGATGGCGACCTTGCCGTCCGGCTCGGCGCGGCGGGCGGCCTGGATCAGTTCGCGGGCGAGGCGCGCTTCGGCAGCACCACCGTCGCCACCGGCGCCAACGACCAGCGGATGGACGCTGACGCCGCTGTCGTCGACCGGCGGCCGCGTCGCCGCCGATTCAGCGTAGCGCACGGCGCCGGCAGCGGCATCGTCGGCGGCCGGGAAGATGCTCGGGAAACTGGCATTGACCCAGTCGACGACGGCCGGGTGTGAGCGATTGTTGCGGAACAGGCGCAGGTGTTCGAGGCGCAGGTCGCCGATGCCGCGCTCGCGCAGCTTGAGGAAGAGGCCGACGTCGGCCTTGCGGAAGCGGTAGATCGACTGCATCGGGTCGCCGACCACGAACAGCGTCCGCCCGTCGTCCGGCGTCCAGCCGCGCATCAGCTTCTCAAGCAGGGCGACCTGGGTCGGGCTGGTGTCCTGGAATTCGTCGACCAGCAGGTGGCTGATCCGGTAGTCGAGCGCCTGCGCCAGGTCGGTCGGCGCCTCGTCGTCGCCGAGCGCCAGGCTGGCGCGGGCGGCGATCTCGATGAAATCGACCTCGCCGGCTTCCTGGAAGACCAGCCACAACTGGCCGGCGGCCAGGCGCAACAGGCGGGCGAAGACCTCGACGGTGGCCCACTCGGCGTCGGCGAAGCGCGGCGACGGCAGCGCCGCCAGCCCGGCCAGCGCGTCTTCCAGCCCGGGCACGGCGGCGAGATCGGCGAGCAGCGCGGCCATCGCCTGCTTCGCCTCGGCGAATTCCTTGCCGGCCGGGAAGCCGACGTTCTTGTTGAGCGCCTTGCGCAGCGTCCCCTCGCCGGTCAGCAGCAGGCCGGCCAGCGCCTGCCAGGCGGCCAGGCTGTCGAGGTCGGCGGGCAAGGGCTCACACCAGTCGAGCAGGGCCGGGAAAACCTCCGGCACGTTGCTGGCAGCGAAGCGCGCCAGCGGCATCAGGCGCGCCTGCCAGGTGGCGTCGAGCAGCGCCGCGGCGCGCCCGAGATCGGCGGCGAACAGTGCGGCGAAACCGGCTTCGACCTCGTCGCGCACCAGTCCGCCGTCGACCCGGGCGGCGTGCTGCAGCCACTGGTCGCGCCGGCCGAGCATGGCGACCAGCAGGCGTTCGAGGCGGCCGGCGTCGTTGTCCATTGCCGCCAGCGCGGCGGCCACCACGTCGGCGTCGGCGTCGCCGGCCTCGACCATCTCCAGCGTCCGGCGCGCCGCCAGCGCGTAGTGCGTTTCGGCGTCGTCGGCAACGCCGGGCTGCGCGCCGAAGCGGGAAAGGAAAGGCATCTGCCGGGCGAGCGAGGCGCACAGCGCGTCGAGCGTGGTGACGCGCAGGCGGCCGGGATGGTCGAGCAGGCTCCAGCCAAATTCGGCGTCTCGGGCCAGGACAGCGAGCGCCCACTTTCGGGTGGCAGCCTTGTGTTCAGGGAGGTCAGCCGGCGCTGGCTGGGTGGCGGCGCTCAGGCTGCCGAGGATGCGGTCGCGCATCTCGGTCGCCGCCTTGTTGGTGAAGGTCAGCGCCAACACTTCTTCCGGATGCTCGACGGTGGCCAGCAGGCGCAGCGTGCGCTGCGTCAGCAGCTCGGTCTTGCCGGCGCCGGCCGGCGCCTCGACGATGAAGGAGGCGAGGTCGAGCGCCCGCTGGCGGGCGACGTCGTCTTCCTGCAGGCGCTCGAGCGGCGGCATCTCAGGGCGCCTCCGGCGCCGCCAGCGGCCGCGCCAGACGCCGGATGTCGCCGAGACGGCGGGCCCAGGGCTTGGCGGCGCGCAAGGCGGCCGGCACTTCGCCAATCGCCTGGCTGGCCACCGCGGCGCTGGGGAACTGGCCGTAGAGCAGGGCGTACCAGCGCTGCCCGCCGCGCTCGAAGGCAAGCAGCGCGATCGGTCGCTGCCAGGCATGGCGCGCCGCCAGCGCGCGCACCTCGGCCTCGCTGCTCGAGGCGAATACCTGCAGGCTCGCCGCCTGGTCGCCCAGCACGCGCCAGGCCGCATCCTCGGTCAGCGCCCGGGCGATGTCGGGCAGATCGTCGGCTGGCGCGGCTTCGGCAACCGGCTTGGTGGCTGCCGGCGGCCTGGCCTCGGGCGCCTCGCCCGGCTCAGGCGCAATCCAGCCGGCAGCCAGCGCCTCGGCCAGGTTGCCGGCAGCCCCCGGGTGGCCCTGTGCTGCCGCCCGCCGCCACCACTGTGCCGCACCCCGGATATCGTAGGCATACATGCGCAGATAGTTGCCGAGGTTGAATTGCGCTTCGGCATGCCCGCCTTCCGCCGCGCGCCGCAGGTAGATCAGCCCCAGCCGGTCGTCGCGGGCAACGCCGAAGCCGACGAAATAGCGCTGGGCGAGCTGATAGTCGGCGGCTGGATCGACGGCGGATGCCTCCGCCGCCAACGCGGCCGGCGGCAACAACAGCAGAAGCCAGGCGGTGACAACAAGGAAAACGCGCATGTGAGGCAAGGGCAGGATGCCGGGAAGGGAAAACACGCGCCATTGTAGAGGGCTTCACGCGGCCGGTGCCGCCCGAACGGTCGGCAGCGGAGCTTGGTGCTACAATCTTTTGCACCGCAGCAATCGCCTCCGGATACCGCCATGCACCCTCGCCTGATTCTCGCCGAGCTGGAAGAACACCCGCTCCGTCACCGGCTCAACAATGAATTCCACGCCCGCCCGGCGACCGCGCTGGCCGGCGCCGTACTCGTCTCGCACCTGGTCTTCAAGCACAGCGCGACGACCGTCGCCGCCGAGCGTGACAATTTGTCGAAACTTTGTCAGGGGCACGTCTGCAACGCCATCGACAGCTCGGAATCGCACCTGATGATCGAGACCGGCGCCTTCCGCATGCGCTGGGAGCTGCATACCGAGTTCTCGACCTACACCTTTTTCCGCGACCTGACGCCCGGCGAGGCCTTGCCGGCCGATGCCACGGCCTTCGACGCGGTGCACCCGGAATGGTTGTCCGGCATTCCCGGCAAGCTGATCGTCGCCACCCAGGTCGAAGTCCGGCCAGCCAGCGAGCTGGCGCCCGACACCGTGCTCGCCGGCGTCACGCCGACCGGGCGCACGCTCGGTGGCGCCCGCGTCGCCGACGACGCCGCCTGGGTGTTCACCGATTTCAAGATCGACAACGGCTTCTCGCGCTTCCTGGTGATCAACGCGAGCATGACGCAGCGCCAGACCGGGCGCACCGTGCAGCGCCTGGTCGAGATCGAGACCTACCGGATGATGGCCCTGCTCGGCCTGCCGATCGCCAAGGAAGTCGGCGCCTGGCTATACACCGGGGAAAAGCAGCTGGCCGAACTGATGGAACGGATCGGCCAGGCAAAAACCCCGGAAGACGAGCGCAGCGTCCTCGCCTCGCTATCGACGCTGGCCGCCGAGGTGGAAAATTCGGTGGCGCGCACCACTTTCCGCTTTGGCGCCTCGCGCGCCTATCACGGCCTGGTCAGCCAGCGCATCGAGGAACTGCGCGAGACGCGCATCCCCGGCCTGCCGACACTCGACGAGTTCATGCAGCGCCGCCTGCTGCCGGCAATGAAGACCTGCGAGGCGATCAGCCGTCGCCAGGAGGAACTGTCGGCACGCGTCGCGCGCAACAGTCAGCTGCTGCGCGCCCGCGTCGATATCGAACTGGAGCGCCAGAACCAGGAACTGCTGACCCAGATGAACCGCCGGGCAAAACTGCAGCTGCGCCTGCAGGAAACGGTCGAGGGACTGTCGGTGGTCGTCCTCACCTACTACGGTTCGCAACTGGTGCAGTACCTGGCCAAGGGCACGAAGGAACTGCACCATCTCAACACCGACGTCATCACCGCCGTCTCGATCCCGCTGATCGCCGGTCTCGTCGCCTGGGGCACCCGCCGCATGCGGCACAAGCTGGCGAGCGAGGAAGCTGCCGGCTGAGCTCACCGGACGCTGGTTTATAATCACGCTTTTGCTTTCGGGACCACGACCGTGACCGCTCCGCTCTTCGCCTCCTCCATCACCAGCCTGCCGCTGCTCTCCAAGGGCAAGGTCCGCGATATCTACGCGGTCGACGCCGACAAGCTGCTGATCGTCACCACCGACCGCCTGTCGGCCTTCGACGTCATCCTGCCCGACCCGATCCCGAAAAAGGGCGAAGTGCTGCAGGCGGTGGCGAATTTCTGGTTCGCCAAGCTCGGCCACATCGTCCCCAACCAGCTGACCGGCATCGACCCGGAATCGGTCGTCGCCGAAAATGAACGCGAGCAGGTGCGTGGTCGCGCCGTCGTCGTCAAGCGCCTGCAGCCGCTGCCGATCGAGGCCGTGGTGCGCGGCTACGTGATCGGTTCCGGCTGGAAGGATTACCAGGCGACCGGCGCCATCTGCGGCATCGCCCTGCCGGCCGGCCTCAAGCTGGCGCAAAAGCTGCCGGCGCCGATCTTCACGCCGGCGACCAAGGCCGAAGTCGGCGATCACGATGAAAACGTTTCCTTCGAACAGGCCGCCGCCAATTGCGACGCCACGCTGAACGCCGCCCTCGCCGGCACCGGCAAGACCGGCGCCGAGCTCTGCGGTGAAGCGCGCGACGCCGCCATCCGCCTCTATCAGGAAGCGTCGGAGTACGCGGCGACGCGCGGCATCATCATCGCCGACACCAAGTTCGAGTTCGGCATCGACGCCGCCGGCACGCTGCACCTGATCGACGAGGCGCTGACCCCGGATTCGTCGCGCTTCTGGCCGGCCGACCAGTACGCCGAAGGCAGCAACCCGCCGTCCTACGATAAGCAGTACGTGCGCGACTATCTGGAAACCCTGGACTGGAACAAGAAGGCGCCGGGACCGGCGTTGCCGGCGGAAGTCGTCGCCCGTACCAGCGCCAAGTACGTCGAAGCCTTCGAGAAGCTGACCGGCCAGACCCTGTAACAGGCTGTATCGGGCCGGAACCTCCGGCCCCGCTCGGCGGTCTGAAGGGGTGTCCGTATCGTTCAGGAGATCGACATGCATGCCCCTTCAAGCTTCAACAGTTTCGGGCACGACCTGCCGGCAATCCGCCGCGTCGATGCCCGCGCCCCCAGCCGCTGGCTGGAAGCCGGCTGGCAGGACATCCGCCGCACCCCGATCGCCTCGCTCGCCTACGGCCTGCTCTTCGCGCTCGGCGGCAACCTGATCATCCTCGCCCTGCTCGAACATCCGCATCTGGTCGCGCTGTCGATTTCCGGCTTCTTCTTCGTCGCCCCGCTGCTCGCCGCCGGACTCTACGAATTGAGCCGGGCCAGCGCCAACGGCGAGAAGCTGATCTTCGTCGAATCGCTGCGCGTCTTCCGCCGCAACTTCCAGTCGCTGGCGCTGTTCGGCCTGCTGCTGGCACTGATCGCCACGCTCTGGGAACGCTTCACCGCCGTCGCCTTCGCCCTCCTCGGGGCGACTTCCAGCGGCAGCGCCAGCGTCTATCTCAACGAACTGCTGTTCTCCGGCGAACACCTGCTCTTCAGCCTGACCTGGCTCGGCCTCGGCGCGCTGCTCGCTGCCTTCGTCTTCGCGCTGACCGTGGTTTCGGTGCCGATGATGGTCGACCGCGACTGCGACCCGGTCACCGCGATGGCCACCAGCCTGCGCGCGGTTGCCGCCAACCCCGGCCCGCTGGCGCTGTGGGCGGTGCTGATCGTGATCCTGACGCTGACCGGCTTCGCCACCCTGCTATTCGGCCTGGTCGTCCTGATGCCGATGCTCGGCCACGCCTCGTGGCATGCCTACCGCGAGCTAGTAGAATAGGACGCTGACGCCAAAACCCCGGGGCGGCCAGGACCGCCCCTTTTTCTTGCCCCGCGAAAAGACCATGACCGCCACCAATCCCCTGCTCGATTTCACCGACCTGCCCCGCTTTGACCTGATCCAGCCGGAACACGTCAAGCCGGCGATCACCCAATTGCTCGCCGACGGCCGCGCCCTGGTCGACCGCCTGACTGCCGACAGCACGCCGGCCACCTGGGCCGACTTCGCCGGCGCCCTGAGCGCAGGCCTGGAAGGCTTCGGCCGCGCCTGGGGCGTGGTCGGCCACCTGCACTCGGTCAACGACGTGCCGGCCTGGCGCGAGGCGTACAACGAGATGCTGCCGGAAGTCTCGCGCTTCTACACCGAACTCGGCCAGAACCTCAAGCTGTTCGACAAGTACCGGGCGCTCAAGCAAAGTCCGGAATACGCCACGCTTTCCGCCGAGCGCAAGAAGATCGTCGATAACGAGATCCGCGATTTCCGTCTCGGCGGCGCCGAACTGCCGGAAGACCAGAAGCCGCGCTTCCAGGCGATCATGGAAGAACTGTCGCAGCTTTCCGCCAAGTTCTCGGAAAACATCCTCGACGCGACCAACGCCTTCGCCGAGATCGTCACCGATGAAGCCCTGCTCGCCGGCCTGCCCGACTACGCCAGGGATGCCGCCCGCGAAGCCGCCGAAAAGGCTGGCGTCGACGGCTGGAAATTCACGCTGCACGCGCCGTCCTACGGCCCGCTGATGCAGTACGCCGACAACCGCGAGCTGCGCGCCCGCATGTACCGCGCTTACGCGACGCGCGCCGCCGAGATCGACAACGGTTACTCGAAGCCGGAATGGGACAACGGCCCGATCATGAAGCGCCTGCTCGAACTCAAGGCCGAGGACGCGGCCATGCTCGGCTTCAACAACTTCGCCGAGGTCTCGCTATACACCAAGATGGCCGACACGCCAGCGCAGGTGCTCGACTTCCTGCGCGACATGGCGAAGAAGGCCAAGCCCTTCGCCGAGAAGGACATCGCCGAACTGAAGGCCTTCGCCAAGGACGAACTCGGCCTGACCGACTTCCAGCCCTGGGACGCTGCCTACGCTTCGGAAAAGCTGATGCAGGCGCGCTACGCCTTCTCCGAGCAGGAAGTGAAGCAGTACTTCACCGAACCGAAGGTGATCGCCGGCCTGTTCCAGGTCATCGAGAGCCTGTTCACGGTCAAGGTGAAGGAAGACAGCGCGCCGGTCTGGCACGAGGACGTACGTTTCTATCGCATCGAGACACCGGCCGGCGAACTGGTCGGCCAGTTCTACATGGACCTCTACGCCCGCGAAACCAAGCGCGGCGGCGCCTGGATGGACGAGGCCCGCTCGCGCAAGCGGGCGGCCGGCGGCATCCAGAAACCGATCGCCTACCTCAACTGCAACTTCGCCCGCCCGGTCGGCGGCAAACCAGCCACCTTCACCCACGACGAGGTGATCACCCTGTTCCACGAAACCGGCCACGGCCTGCACCACCTGCTGGCGCGCGGCGAGGAACTGGGCGTCTCCGGCATCCACGGCGTCGAGTGGGATGCGGTCGAGCTGCCGTCGCAGTTCATGGAAAACTACTGCTGGGAATGGGACGTGCTGCAGGGAATGACCGCCCATGTGGACAGCGGCGAACCGCTGCCGCGCGCGCTCTACGACAAGATGCTGGCGGCGAAGAACTTCCAGAGCGGGATGATGACGGTGCGCCAACTCGAATTCTCGATCTTCGACATGCGCCTGCACTACGAATTTGACCCCAAGGGCGAGAAGACGGTGATAGACCTGCTCGACGAAGTCCGCCGCGAAGTCGCCGTACTGATTCCGCCCGAGTGGCACCGCTTCCCGAACAGTTTCTCGCACATCTTCGGCGGCGGCTACGCGGCCGGCTACTACAGCTACAAGTGGGCGGAAGTGCTGTCGGCCGACTGCTACGCGGCCTTCGAAGAAGCCGGCGATCCGTTCGACCCGGTGGTCGGCAGGCGCTTCCTGGAGGAAATCCTGTCGCGCGGCGGCGAACGGCCGGCACTGGAGAACTTCAAGGCCTTCCGCGGCCGCGAACCGAGCCCCGACGCACTGCTGCGACATAGCGGTATGATTGCGGCCTGATTCCGTTCGGGGAGGCCCTCATGTCCAGACTGCTCGTTCTTTGCCTGCTGCTGTGCTGCGCCGGCGCTCAGGCGCAGGCTTATCGATGGACCGATGCGCAGGGGCGCACGGTGATTTCCGACACGCCGCCGCCGGGTCAGGCACGCAATGTCGAAAAAGCCGCCGGCAAGGCGCAGCCGGACGACGGCCTGCCCTTCGCAACGAAACTGGCGGCGCAGAAGCACCCGGTGACGCTATACACCACCGCTGACTGCCTCAATGAATGCCGGCAGGCGCGCGAACTCCTGCAGCAACGCCGGATTCCCTTCAGCGAGACGACAGTGCAGTCGCCCGAGCAGATCGAGGAACTGAAACGCCTGGTCGGCGACGTCTTCGTGCCGTCGATCAAGGTCGGCAGCCAGTCGCACCGCGGTTTCAACGCCGACGCCTACGGCCGCATGCTCGACCTCGCCGGATACCCACAAGCAGGGAAGACGCCTTGAAAATTGCCAGCTGGAACGTCAATTCGCTGAAGGTCCGCCTGCCACACCTGCTCGACTGGCTGGCGGAAGCCGCACCAGACGTCGTCTGCCTGCAGGAACTCAAGCTTGAGGACCACAACTTCCCGCGCGCCGAAATCGAGGCCGCCGGCTACCACGTCGCCTTCTCCGGCCAGAAGACCTACAACGGCGTCGCCCTGCTCGCCCGCTCGCCGATCGAGGATGTCGTCTGCGGCAACCCGCATTTCCCGGACGAGCAGAAGCGGCTGATTTCCGGCACGGTCGACGGCGTGCGCGTCGTCGGTGCCTACATGCCGAACGGCCAGGAAGTCGGCTGCGACAAGTACGACTACAAGCTGCGCTGGCTCGACGCGCTGGCCGTATGGCTGGACGGCGAACTCCGGCAGTACCCGCAACTGGCGCTGGGCGGCGACTACAACATCGCCCCCGACGACCGCGACGTGCACGACCCGCAGCGCTGGCGCGACTGCATCCTGGTCTCCGAAGCGGAGCGCGCCGCCTTTCGCCGCCTGCTGGCGCTCGGCCTGTCCGACAGCTTCCGCCTGTTCGAGCACCCGGAAAAGACCTTCTCGTGGTGGGACTACCGCATGCTCGGCTTCCAGAAGAACCTCGGCCTGCGCATCGACATGATCCTGCTCTCCGGCCCGCTCGCCGCCAGATGCACAGCGGCCGGCGTCGACCGCGGCCCGCGCAAGCGCGAACGCCCCTCCGACCACGCCCCGGTCTGGGCAACGCTGGACTGAACGTGACGGCACCCCGTCTCGACCGCGCCACCCTGCTCCGCCTCTATCCGGCGCTGGCCGACCTACCGCCGGCCCGGCTCGAGCGACTGCTGCAACCCGCGGCATTATTCCAGCTACCGGCCGGCGCCTGCGTCTTCTCCGAACACCAGCCGTGCACCGGCTTCCCGCTGCTGCTCGACGGCAGCATCAAGGTCGTCAAGCAGGCCAGCAGCGGCCGCGAACTGCTGCTTTACCGGGTCAGCCCCGGCGGCTCCTGCATCATCTCCTCGTCCTGCCTGCTCGGTCACACCGACTACAACGCGCGCGGCATCGCCGAAACCCCGCTCAGCCTGCTCGCCCTGCCGGTCGGCGAGTTCGGACGGCTGCTGGTCGACCACGCACCGTTCCGCGATTTCGTCTTCCACCTGTTTTCCGAGCGCATCGGCGAGCTGATGCAACTGGTCGAGGAAGTCGCCTTCGCCCGCCTCGACCAGCGCCTGGCCAAGCTGATCCTGGCCCGCCAGGCCGACACACTGAGCATCACCCACCAGCAACTGGCCGACGAACTGGGCAGCGTGCGCGAGATCGTCAGCCGCCTGCTCAAGGGCTTCGCCGCCCAGGGCCTGGTCAGCCTCGGCCGTGAGCAACTGACAGTGACCGACCGCGACGGCCTGAACAAGCTTGCTGCTGTGTGACCCAGGTTACATACTGCGCAGCACGGCGCGGTTACATTGGCGTCGTCTACTCACCTCTTGGAGAACACATCATGAAAAGCAATGTTGGCGGCATCGACAAAATCCTGCGCATCGTGGCCGGCATCGCCCTGATCGCCTGGGCCCTCACCGGCGGCCCGGTCTGGGCATGGATCGGCATCGTTCCCCTGGCAACAGGTTTGATGGGCTGGTGCCCGCTGTATCCGCTGATCGGCCTGAACACCTGCCCACTGAAGAAGGACTGAGGCAAGCCTCACCCCGACAAAACCCGCTGCGGCGGGTTTTATTTTGTCAGGTAGTTGGCGATACGCACGTAGTCCTCGACCGGCAGGTCTTCCGGGCGCAGCGTCGGGGCGATGCCGAGCGCAGCGAAGCCGGCGTCATCGAGGATGCCCTTGAGGTTGTTGCGCAGCATCTTGCGGCGCTGGGCGAAGGCGGCCTGGACCAGCGATGACAGCCGTTCCGGATGCTTCGCGGTGAGCTGCTCCGGGGGTTTCGGAATCAACCGGACGACGGCCGAATCGACCTTGGGTGGCGGGTCGAAGCTCTCCGGCGGCACGTCGATCAGCCATTCCAGCCAGAAACTGTACTGCAGCATCACCGACAGCCGGCCATAGTCGGCGCAGCCGGGTTCGGCGACCATGCGCTCGACGACTTCCTTCTGCAGCATGAAGTGCATGTCGCGCACCTGCTGGCCGTAGCTGGCGAGGTGGAAGAGCAGCGGCGTCGAGATGTTGTACGGCAGGTTGCCGACCAGACGCAGGTCGCTGCCGATGCAGGCGAAGTCGAAGGCGAGCGCGTCGCCCTCGTGGATGGCGAGGCGTTCGGCCGGATGCTGTTTCTTCAGGCGGGCGATCAGGTCGCGGTCGATCTCGACGACGTGCAAGCGGTCGACGCGTTCGAGCAGCGGCACGGTGATGGCGCCGAGGCCGGGGCCGATCTCGACGACGGTATCGCTGCGCTTGGGGTCGATCGCCGAGACGATGGCGCCGATGATGCCCTGGTCGATCAGGAAATTCTGGCCAAAACGGCGACGTGGAATATGTTTCATCAGTGGTCGCCGTTTCAGAGAAGGCTAACGCGCCGCAGGCGGGTTATGCCGGAACTAAAGCGTTTGCGGGCGACGTGTCCCTTCATTGCTGTTTCCTTTGTGCCATGCGCGCCGCTTCGCTGACTGCGGCGAACAGGCTGCCGGCGTCGGCCTGGCCGGTGCCGGCGAGCGCCAGCGCGGTGCCGTGGTCGACCGAGGTGCGGATGATCGGCAGGCCGAGGGTGACGTTGATGCCGTTGCCGAAGGTGGCGTACTTGAGCGCGGTCAGGCCCTGGTCGTGGTACATGGCCAGCACCGCGTCGCCGCCGGCCAGCACGGGCGGGGTGAACATGGTGTCGGCGGGGTGCGGGCCGGAGAGCTGCAGGCCTTCGCCACGCAATTTTTCGAGCAGCGGTTCGATGACCTCGATTTCCTCGCGGCCGAGGTAGCCGCCCTCGCCAGCGTGCGGGTTCAGCCCGGCGACCAGGATGCGCGGTTCGGCGATGCCGTACTTGCCGCGCAGGTCGGCATCGACGATGCGCAATGTGCGTTCGAGCAGATCGGCGGTGATCGCGGCCGGCACCTCCTTCAGCGGCAGGTGCGTGGTCGCCAGCGCGACGCGCAACGGACCGCGCTCGGTATCGCCGGCCAGCATCATCACCACCAGCGGCGTACCGGTTTTTTCGGCAAGGTATTCGGTATGACCGGTGAAGGCAACGCCAGCGTCGTTGATCACACCCTTATGTACCGGCGCCGTCGCCATCGCGGCGAATTCGCCGGACTGGCAACCGGCCAGCGCGCGGTCGAGCAGCGCCAGCACGTAGCGGCCGTTGGCGGCGTCGAGCTTGCCGGCGACGGCCGGCATCGCGAGCGGCAGATGGATGACGTCGAGCGTGCCGGGCGCCGCCGGCACGGCGGGCGCATAGTCGCGCAGGACGACATCAAGGCCAAGTTGTTCGGCGCGTTGCGCGAGGAGTTGGCGGTCGCCGAGGACAACCGGGCGACCCGCGCCGGACCAGCCGGCAAGCTGCAGGCAGAGTTCGGGACCGATGCCGGCCGGTTCGCCGCTGGTGACGGCGATCACCGGTGGGATCATCCTTGAGACCTCAGTTGGACGCGGCCGATGGCGCGTTTGGACTGGATGGCCGGCGCGAAGCGACGACGCGGCAGGCTCATGCCTGCAAGGAGGAGAGACAAAGCCGGGCGCCCGTCCGGACGTGCCAGCGGCCGCGTAGCGCCATCACCAAAAGCGTGACTCGCATCGCAGGCGCGGAGGCCAGCATTCATGCGGCGGCACAAGGAGAGATAAGCGGTCAACTGAGGTTTCAAGGATTACTGCTGCTCCAGGCGATTTTCGACGTAGGTGCGGTCGCGCAGCTGGCGCAGCCAGTCCTGATAGGCCTCGTCGAGCTTGCGTTCGCGCAGTGCCTGGCGGGCAACCGTGCGCTGGCGCTCGGCGGAGACGTCGCGTTCACGGCGTTCGACGACCTGGATCAGGTGCATGCCGAACGGCGACTTGATGACCTGGCTGAGTTCGCCCGGCTTGAGCGCGTCCATCGCCCGCTCGAAATCGGGCACGGTGTCGCCCGGGTTGAGCCAGCCGAGGTCGCCGCCCTTGGCGGCCGAGCCGTCCTGGGAAAAGATGCGTGCCTGCTCGGCGAAGTCCATGCCATTGACGATGCGCTCACGCACGGTTTCCAGACGATGCCGGGCATCGGCTTCCGACATCACTTCGTTGGTCCGGATCAGGATGTGACGGGCGTGCGTCTGTTGCACCGAGGCCGGCTGGTTGCCACCGCGCCGTTCGACCAGCTTGACGATGTGGAAACCGGCGGAAGAACGCAGCAACTCGCTGACCCCGCCGGCTTGAAGCTTGGCAGCGGCTTCGGCGTAGAGGACCGGCAGGCGATCCAGGGGGCGCCAGCCGATATCCCCGCCTTGCAGGGCATCCGGGGCATCGGAGAAGGCCGCCGTCAGTTCGGCGAAATTTTCCCCGGCACGCGCCTTGGCAAGCGCCTGTTCGCCACGCTGGCGCAGCTTCAGCAATTGTTCCGGCGTCGCCGATTCCGGCGCCCGCAACAGGATGTGCGCCAGCCGGTATTCGTCACCGCCGCCGCTCGCCGCCTGGTTCGCCAGGTAGTTGTCGATTTCGCTGTCGGAGACGGCGAGGCGGCTTTCCACCTCGCGCTCGCGCAGGCGGGCCATGATCATCTCGCCGCGGATTTCCTCACGGAATTCGCCGTAGCCGATGCCGTCCTTTTCCAGCGCGACGCGGAACTGGGCCAGCGACATGTTGTTGTTGGCGGCGATGCGGCCGATCGCCTGGTCGAGCTGGGCGTCATCGATGCGCAGGCCGCTTTCCTTGGCGTAGGCGAACTGCACCTGCTCCATGATCAAGCGTTCGAGCATCTGCTTTTCCAGCACGTCCTGCGGCGGCAGCGGCGTCCCCTGCTTCTGCAACTGGCGCAGCGCCACTTCCAGACGCGAGCGCAGCTCGTTGCGGGTGATCGCGCCGTCGCCGACGACGGCGACGATGTAGTCCGCCTCGACGGCTTCCGCCGGCGCGGCCTGGGCGGCCGGCACGAGCAGCGAACACAGGGAAAGGAAAAGGATCAGGGTCTTGGACATGGTGGTCATGGGTTGGCGATCAGGTTGCCGTCGACGGGCAGTTCGTTGGTTTTACCATAACCCGGGATGCTACGCCGCAACAGACCGAGCGGATTGGAACCGATGCTGGTGAAGTCCTGCAGTTCGAGCTGCAGGTAATAGCTGGTATTGGCGTCGCCAGAGGTTGCCGCCAGGCGCTGCACGACACCGCGCATGGCCCAGCAGCCGGCGTTGTATTCGAGGCCGCCGATGGTTTCCAGGGTCTGGTGGTCGCGCAACGAATAGTTGAAGCGGCCGACCGCGTACCAGCGCGGCGCCAGCGGCCACTGGCCGGCGAAGTCGACCTGGTCGACCACCGAGGCATTGGTCAATGGGTCGCGCGTGTAGCGGTAACTCGCCGACAACACCTTGCCGTAATCGGGCTGGAAGCGGACGCCAGCCGAGAAGCGGTCGTTGGTGCGTTCTTCGTAGTTGTATTCCCAGGTTGCTTCGGCATAGGTCTTCGGCGCAACGAGGCCGCTGACCGAAGCAATCAGGTTGGAGAAATTGTCCGGCCGCGAGGTCTCGCCGGGCAGGGTGACGCGTTGCTTGGCGAAGTAGTAGCGCTGGCCGATCATCGCCTTGAAGCGCTCGGCGCCGGTTGCGCCGTCGAGCGCGCGGGTGGTCAGCGCCGCCGTCAGCTGGTGAGCGTCGTTGATCCGGTCGTAGCCGCTGTAGCGGTTCTCGGAGAAGACCTGGGCGAAATTGAAGTCGGACAGCGCAGTGTCGAAGACCGGAATCTCGCTCTGGTCCTTGTACGGGATATAGACGTAGTAGAGGCGTGGCTCCAGCGTCTGCACGAAGCGGTTGCCGAGGAGATCGAGGTCGCGCTCAAAGACGGTGGTGGCATCGAGCGAGAAGGTCGGCAACACGCGCGTGATGCTGTCTGAGCCGCCGCCGTTGAGCGTCGCCCGGTCGATCGCGTAGCTGCTCATGTGCAGGCCGAGCTTGGGCGTGATCTGGTAGGCGGCGCCGATCGCCGGGTAGCTCAGTTGCGGATAGAGCACGAAGCGGTCGCCGCGGTCCTTGTTGGCGCGATCATCGTGAGTGAAGCGCGAATACTGGCCGAGCAGCGTGAAATCGAAGCCCAACAGGTCCGGCTTGTAACCGAGCAGGTTCAACTGCGGTTCCAGAAAATACGGCCGTTCGACCGGATTGTCCGGATCGGGCTGCAGCGTCTGGTAACGCAGCACCTGCAGCGAGCCCTGCCACCACGGACTGGGCGCGTAGTTCAGCGCGGCCCGCCGTTCGAGCTGGACCTGCGAGGTCTGCAGCAGGCGCGACGACATGTCTTCCCAGTAGGTGTCGTCGGAAACGCCGTTCCAGTTCAGGCTGCCGGTCAGGCCATCGGCGAAACGCTGCTGGTGGCGAATCGTGTAGGCGTAGCGGCGGATGTGCTTGCTCTCGTCGTCACCCAGATATTCGCCACGCCATTCGCCTTCGTTGCTCTCGCCCAGGTAACGCGCCTCCACGCCGAGCTGGGTACCGCGCTTGCTCATGTAGCGCGGATAGAAGGTGGCGTCGTAGTTGGGCGCGATGTTCCAGTAGAGGGGAACGCTGATGTCGAGGCCGGTCTTCGTCGATTGCTTGAACGACGGCGTCAGCACCCCGGAACGCCGCTGGCTGTTCATCGGGAACCAGGCCTTCGGCGCATAGAACAGCGGCACCCCCTTGAACCACAGCGAGGCATCGCTGGCGTTGCCATAGTTCTCGTTGTAATCGAGGTCGATCTCGCCGGCCTTCAGGTACCAGTCCGGGGACGCCGGCTTGCAGGTGGAAAAGGTGCTGTTGGCGAGGCGCATGTGGTTCTCGCCGGCGAACTCGATGCGTTCGGCGGTGCCCTGCGCGGTGATCTGACGCGGCGGCGCCTGCTCGGTCGGCAGGCCGTAGACGTTGGCGACGTTGAGCATCATCGGCGCCCCACTGTTGGCGCCATTGACGCTGGCCACGGTGACGACGTTCTGGTTGGTCTCGTAGACGCGGCTATCGACTTCCTTGGTCACCGCATAGCGCGACGCCTCGGCAAAACCAAGCCGGTCCGACAGCTTCATGCGCAGATGCGTCGTCTCGATCTCGGCACCGTCCTGCCGCAGCACGACCTGGCCGCTGGCATCGACTTCGTCGTCGAGCGGCTTGTAGGTCAGGCGGTCGGCACGCAGTTCCAACCCCGACTTGCGCAGCTCGACATTGCCTTCGGCGACGGCCAGCTCCGAGGCCTGACCTTCGAGGTGATCGGCAGTGAGGAAGAGCGGCAAGGGATCGTCAACGCTGGCCAGGGGCACCAGACCGCCGGCAGCGGCCAGCTTCGGCGCCGTCTTGCGCGTCGCCAGCAGGTTGAAACGCTTCTCCAGACGCAGCGGCGCGGCACCGATGGCCGCGGCAGCGCTTTCGGCCTCGCCCGTGCTCGCCTGGGCGAACGGAACGCCGGCAAACAGGCAACAGACCAGCGCGGCAATCGGACGTCGGGAAAAACCAGTCATCGGGGCATTCTGGAGGTGCCGGGACCGGAAAGGCCGATGCCCGGGTGTTAAAATCGCGCCATTTTACAACGAACCTTCCCCTACTCGATGTCGCGCGATCAACTTGTTACCGACTGGGTTGCCAGTCGCTTCCCCGAACAGTCCGTCTCCATCACCCCGGCTTCCGCCGACGCCAGCTTCCGCCGCTACTTCCGCCTGACCTGGCCGGACGGCAGCACGCGCATCCTGATGGACGCGCCGCCGGAGAAGGAAGACTGCAAGCCCTTCATCAAGGTCGCCGGCCTGCTCGCCAAGGCTGATCTGGCGGCGCCGCGCATCCTCGACCAGGACCTCGACAACGGCTTCCTGGTCCTCACCGACCTCGGCCGCATCGGCTATCTCGACGCGCTCAACGCCGACCTCTCGCTGGCCGACCTGCTGATCCGCCCGGTGCTCGACGTGCTGGTCAAATGGCAGCTGTCGTC
Organism: Azonexus sp.; assembly: GCF_041909095.1. Taxonomy (GTDB): domain Bacteria; phylum Pseudomonadota; class Gammaproteobacteria; order Burkholderiales; family Rhodocyclaceae; genus Azonexus. Next base: position 459,021 of record NZ_JAYREB010000001.1, read on the forward strand.
CACTGCCGCCACCCTGCCCCCCTACGACGCCCCGCTGCTGCGCCGCGAACTCGACCTCTTCCCGGAATGGTTCATCAGCCGCCACCTCGGCATCGAACTCGACGCCAACGACAAACTGATGCTCGACCGGACCTTCAAGTTCCTGATCAATTCGGCGCTCAACCAGCCCAAGGTCTTCGTCCATCGCGACTTCATGCCGCGCAACCTGATGGTCGTCGAAAGCGCCGAAACGCTGACGCCGGGCGTCATCGACTTCCAGGACGCGGTCTACGGGCCGATCACCTACGACGTCGTCTCGCTGTTCCGCGATGCCTTCATTTCCTGGGAAGAAGAACAGGAAATCGACTGGGTCGTCCGCTACTGGGAAAAGGCGCGCGCCGCCGGTCTGCCGGTGCGCGAAGACTTCGGTGCCTTCTGGCGCGACTACGAACTGATGGGCCTGCAGCGCCACCTCAAGGTGCTCGGCATCTTCTGCCGCCTCAACTACCGCGACGGCAAGGACAAGTACATCGAAGACCTGCCGCGCTTCATGACCTACGCCAAGAAGACCGCCAGCCGCTACCTGCAACTGAAGCCGCTGCTCAACCTGCTCGACCGGCTCGACGGCCAGACCGAGCAGATCGGCTACCGCCACAAGTGAGCCAGCGCGGCCCCATGAAGGCGATGATCCTCTCCGCCGGCCGCGGCGAACGCATGCGGCCGCTCACCGACCACACGCCGAAACCGCTGCTTGAGGCCGGCGGCAAGCCGCTCATCGTCTGGCATCTGGAGAAGCTGGCCGCCGCTGGCTGCCGCGAAGTCGTCATCAACCACGCCCACCTCGGCGAGAAGATCGAGGCCGCGCTCGGTGACGGCTCGACGTGGGGGCTGAGCATCGCCTATTCGCCGGAGCCGCCGGGCGCCCTGGAAACCGCCGGCGGCATTGCCCGCGCCTTGCCGCGGCTCGGCGACGCGCCCTTCCTGGTGGTCAATGGCGACGTCTACTGCGACGTCGATTTTCCGGCCTTCACCGCGCGCGGCTGCCCGCCCGGCGGCGCCCGCCTGCTGCTGGTCGACAACCCGGCGCACCATGGCGGCGGCGACTTCTCGCTGAGCGGCGAACGGATCATCCCCGCCAACGGTGAGCAAACACTCACCTACGCCGGCATCGGCGTTTTTTCCCCGGCCATGTTCGACCACGTCCCGGCCGACCAGCCGATGAAGCTGCGCCCGCTGCTCGACGCAGCAATCGCCGCCGGCACGCTGACCGGCGAACGCCACGCCGGCCGCTGGGTCGACGTCGGTACGCCACAACGGCTGGCCGAGCTGGATACCGAATTGCGCGCAGCACAGGCGGAGTGAATTCCAATAGCATGGCGCTTTCAGCCCCTGGAGGAATGCCGCGATGACCGACTCACCCGTTTCCCGCCAGCACCACGCCAGCTTTGAAGGCCTGCGCCAGCTCGACGATGCCGGTAATGAATACTGGCAGGCCCGGCAACTGGCCAAGGCACTCGACTACTCGGAATACCGCCATTTCCTGCCGGTAGTCGAGCGCGCCAAGGAGGCCTGTGGCAAAAGCAGCCAGTCCATTACGGACCATTTCGAGGATGTCCTCGAAATGGTCGACATCGGCTCGGGCGCCAGGCGGCAACTCCCCGACATCCGCCTCTCCCGCTACGCCTGCTACCTGATCGTCCAAAACGGCGACCCTTCCAAGCCGGTTATCGCCAACGGTCAGACCTACTTTGCCATCCAGACTCGCCGCCAGGAACTGGCAAATGACAACACCTTCGGGCAACTGAGCGAAGATGAGAAGCGGCTCGCCATCCGCAACGAACTCGCCCAACACAACAAATACCTTGCGGCCGCAGCCGCCGAGGCCGGCGTCGAAAGCGGCCTCGACTTCGCCGTTTTCCAGGATCACGGCTATCGCGGCCTGTACGGCGGCCTCGGCGCCAAGGCCATCCACGCCCGCAAGGGCCTGAAGAAAAGCCAGAAAATCCTCGACCACATGGGCAGTACCGAACTGGCCGCCAACCTGTTCCGCGCCACGCAAACCGAGGAGAAACTGCGCCGCGACGGGGTCAAAGGCAAGCAGGAGGCGAACCAGACCCACCTCGCCGTCGGCCGGAAAGTACGCGAGACGATCGGGGAACTCGGCGGTACCATGCCGGAAGACCTGCCGACACCCGAGCGCAGCATCCAGCAGCTCGAGCATGCGCAGCCACGAATCGCGAAGAAAGACACCGACTGAATGACTCACGCCCATTTCATCGCCCGCCGCCAGCGCCTGCTCGAAACCATAGCCGACGGCGTCGCCATCATCCCGACGGCGCCGGAGGTCGTGCGCAACCGCGACGCGCACTATCCCTACCGTTTCGACAGCTATTTCTGGTACCTGTCCGGTTTCCCGGAGCCGGAAGCGGTGATCGTGCTGGTCGGTGGCAAGAAACCGAAGTCCATCCTGTTCTGCCGCGACAAACATGAAGAGCGCGAAATCTGGGACGGCTACCGCTACGGTCCGCAAGCGGCGAAGGCGGCCTTCGGTTTCGATGCGGCCTATTCGATCGAGCAGTTCGACAAGAAACTGCCCGAACTGCTGGTCGACCGCGACACCCTGTGGCACGCCGTCGGCCACGACGATGCCTGGGACGCACGGATTACCAAGGCGCTCAACGCAGTCCGCGCGCAGGCCCGCGCCGGCAAGCGGGCGCCGCGCGCGATCCACGACCTGCGCGCCGAACTCGACGCCATGCGCCTGGTCAAGGACGAGGCCGAACTCGTCATCATGCAGCGCGCTGCCGACATCGCCAGCGCCGGCCACGCCCGCGCCATGCGCGCCAGCCGCCCGGGGATGACCGAGTACGAACTGGAAGCCGAGCTGTCCTACGAATTCCGCAAGCGCGGCGCCGACGGCCACGCCTACACGCCGATCGTCGCCGGCGGCGCCAACGCCTGCGTGCTGCACTACGTCAGCAACGACAAGCTGCTCAACGACAACACGCTGGTCCTGATCGATGCCGGTTGCGAAGTGCAGGGCTACGCCGCCGACATCACCCGCACTTTCCCGGTCAATGGCCGCTTCAGCGCGGCGCAGAAAGACATCTACGAAATCGTGCTGGCCGCGCAGGCCGCCGCCATCGCCGCCACCGCCCCCGGCCGCCACTTCATGGAAGCACACGACGCCGCCGTGCGCGTGCTGACGCAGGGCCTGGTCGATCTGAAACTGCTCGCTGGCGATCTCGACAACCTGATCGAGAAGGGCGATTACAAGCGCTATTACATGCACCGCACCGGCCACTGGCTCGGCCTCGACGTCCACGATGCTGGCGAATACAAGGTCGGCAACGACTGGACGACGCTGCAGCCGGGCATGACGATCACCGTCGAACCCGGCCTCTACCTGCGTCCGGCCGCCGACGTGCCGCCGGCGCTGGCCGGCATCGGCATCCGCATCGAGGACGACGTGCGCGTCACTGCCGACGGCTGCGCGGTTTACACCACGGCGCCGAAGACCGTCGCCGAAATCGAGGAGGTGATGCGCCATGACTGACACCGTCGAAACCGTCGACATCCTGATCATCGGCGCCGGCCCGGTCGGCATGACGCTGCAACTGGCGCTCGCCGCCGGCGGGCGAAAATCGCTGCTGCTCGACCGTCGACCGCCCGCCGCATTGCAGGCCGACCCGCGCGCCCTGGCGCTCTCGCACGGCGCGCGCGAACTGCTGGAAACGCTGAACGCCTGGCCGACCAAGGCAGCAACGCCGATCGAGACGATCCACATCTCGCAGCGCGGCGGCTTCGGCCGCACCCTGATCGACCGCGCTGAACACGACCTGCCGGCGCTCGGTTACGTCGTCCGTTACCGCGACCTGGCCGCCGCATTGGCCGCCCGCCTGGCCCCGGACGCGCTGCGCGCCGAAGTGGAAATCCTCGCCATCACGCCGGATCGCGACGGCGTCACCGTCGCCCTGCGCGAACAGGGCGTCAGCCGCCGTCTGCGCGCGCGCACCCTGGTGCACGCCGAAGGCACGCCGTGGGACGACCCGAGCACGCTGCTCGGCGACTATGAACAGCACGCGGTGATCTGCGAAGTGTCGCCGATACCGGGGCACGGCCGGCGCGCCTGGGAACGCTTCACGCCGGACGGCCCGCTCGCCCTGCTCCCGCTGGGCGACGAGTACTCGATCGTGTTCACGCTGCCGCCGGCCAAGGCCGACGCGGTGATGGCGCTCGACGACGCAGGTTTCATCGCCGCGCTGGAAAAGCAGTTTGCCCGCCCCCTGCGCTTTACCCGGCCGGGCCAGCGCAGCCGCTATCCGCTCGCCCTGCGCATGCGCGACACGCTGGTCAGGGAGCGCGAAGTCTGGATCGGCAACAGCGCCCAGACGCTGCACCCGGTGTCCGGCCAGGGTTTCAACCTCGGCCTGCGCGACGCCTGGCAACTGGCCGAAGTGCTGCTCGACGGCGACGACCTCGGCCGTTACCCCGGCTTGCGCCGCCTCGACCGCCAGGGCGGCGCCCTGTTCACCGACAAGGTCGTGCGCGCCTTCTCCAACGACTTCCCGCCCCTGCGCGCGGCACGCGGCCTCGGCCTGCTCGCCCTCGACCTCTGCCCGGCGGCGCGCCGCTTCGTCGCCAAACGGATGATCTGGGGCGCCCGCGCCTGGCCCTGAAGCCGCCGCGGCGGGAAATTCGGGTTAAAGTTCGGGCTGTCCGTCACCAAAGCCCCGCATGAACCCCAGTACCGCCTGGTTTCTCGCCTGCCGCCCGAAAACCCTGACCGTATCGCTGTCGCCGGTGCTTGTCGGCACCGCCATCGGCTGGCATGAAGCCGGGCACCTGCTCTGGCTGCCGCTGCTTGCCGCGGCGCTCGGCGCGGCGCTGATCCAGATCGGCACCAACCTGTTCAACGACGTTGGCGACTACCTGCGCGGCATCGACCGCCCGGGGCGCTTCGGTCCCCGGCGCGCCACCGCGGAAGGCTGGCTGACGCCGGCCGCGGTGCGTGTCGGCGCCTGGATCAGCTTCGCGCTGGCCTTCCTCTGCGGCGTCTATCTGGTCGTCCATGCCGGCTGGCCGATCGTCGTCATCGGCCTTTGCTCGCTCTACGCCGGCTGGTCCTACACCGGCGGACCGCGGCCGATCGCCTACGGCCCGTTCGGCGAGTTCTTCGTTCTCGTCTTCTTCGGCATCGTCGCCGTTGGCGGCAGCCATTACCTGCAAATGCCCGCCTGGTCGGCGCTGGCCGTCCTCGCCGGCAGCCTGCTCGGCCTGCACGCGGCCGCCGTAATCACCGTCAACAATTACCGCGACCTCGACACCGACCGCGACGCCGGCCGCCGCACGCTGGCCGTTCGCCTCGGCCGCCCCGCCACCTGCCGCCTCTACATCGGGGAAATGTTGCTACCCTACCTGCTGCTCGCCCTGCTTGCCGCACCGCTGGGCGCTTACGCTGCGCTGCCCCTGCTCACCCTGCCGCTCGCCCTGCTGCTCTGCCGGCGCTTCATCCGGACGGCACCCGGCCCGGCCTTCAACGGCATCCTCGCGGCCACCGCGGCCCATCAGCTAGGTTTTGCCGCGCTGCTCGCGCTGGCCTTCATCCGCCCCTGACCCTTCGCCCTGCCAGGAGACCCCATGACCACCGACATCGAAGAAATCCACCGCGCCATGCGCGAAGCCGACTGTCTGGCGACGCCGGCCGAAGTCGCCGCCGCGCTCGACCGCATGGCGGTCGACATCAGCGCCGCGCTGGCTGACAGCAACCCGCTCGTGTACACGGTGATGAACGGCGGCCTGATCTTCGCCGGCCGCCTGCTGTCGCGCCTGCACTTCCCGCTCGAAACCTCCTACCTGCACGCCAGCCGCTATGGGCAGCAACTGAAAGGCAACAGCCTGCTCGACTGGCGCGTCCGTCCGACCCAGGATCTGAAGGGGCGCACCGTCCTGGTCCTCGACGACATCCTCGACGAAGGCCACACGCTGAAGGCGATCTGCCAGCACCTGCGCGACGAAGGCGCGGCCCGCGTGCTGACTGCAGTGATGGTGCACAAGGTGCATGAGCGCAAGGCGGAACCGGGCATGCGCGCCGACTTCTCCGGACTCGACATCGCCGACCGTTACCTGTTCGGCTGTGGCATGGATTACAAGGGCTACTGGCGCAACGCACCCGGCATCTACGCGCTCAAGGGACACTGAGCGGGCGGCTCAGAATTCGACGCTGAGGCTGGCAGCGACGCCGTGTTCGCGGCGCCCGCTGGCGAATTGCCCGGCGTAATCGATCCCCAGCCTGGCCGTCGGCGACAGCGCCACCCGCAAACTGGCCGCCACGGCCAGCGCATTGCGCGCCAGCGGCACACCGGCATTGACGAAACGCTCCCCGCCGGCAAAGGCCAGACGGCTTTCCGGCGTCAAATCGCCAGCCGCATGCTGCCAGGCCAGGCTGGCCGACCACTGAGCCGTGCTCGCCCCCAGTTCAACTTCCTGTGAGGCACGCAGCCCCAGCGCACCGGTGGCAACTGATTCGCTGGCGGCCCGACCTCTCAGATTAAAGGCGCCGCCGCCCTTTTCGCTGAAGGCCTCGCGCCGCAAAGCGGCGAAGGCGAGGCCGGCAAAAGGCGCCAGCTTCGTCCGGCCGGCGGTGAACTCGTAAGCCAGTTCGCCGAAGGCCTGCCAGTCGTCAGCCGTGTAGTGAGCGCTTGCACTGCCCTGCGGCAGATGGCGCCGCGTGGCCAAGGCGTGGTGTCCGTAGCCCGCGCCAAGACGCAGGCCCAGATTACCCCGGCGCGCCCGGGCATGGACCCCGAGCCGGTAGCTGCCGATATCGGCGCGGGCGTTCGTCGTCCTGACCCCGCCGTCCTCGTGGCCAAGCAGGAAGCCGAGCGTCCAGCCAGCGTCGAGCACGCTGTCGCCGCCGACGAAAAAGCCGTCGACGTCGTTGTCGTAGCTGGCGGCGTTGCCATCGCCGTCAGCCCGCCCGCGCCGCCCGAACACCTGACCCCAGGTACGCGGCGCCATCGCCGCCTGCGTTTCGGCCTGGCGCAGACGATCCAGCGCCGCAGCGCGCTGGGCCTGGCCGGCGGCGAGCAATACGCCACCGGCGCTCGGGTGGATGTCGCCGGAGAGCGCCGCGAACAACGGGCCGGCGGCAAAACCGGCGGGTGCGGCCAGCACCTGCGCGTACAGCGGATTGGCCGGCGCCAGACTGTCGATGCCGGCGGCGGTCTGCCGTTCGTTGAAGTTGCGCCCGGCGCTCGCGAAGGGCAGACGTTCGATGTCCAGGGTGACGCGGTCGGCGGCATAGCTCAGGCGGGGCCGGAAGAAGGCATAGGGCGACAGCGCGTCGGCGAACTGCCCTTCGATGCCGCCCCCGGCGCTCAGGAAGGTGTAGGCATGCCGACCGGCAGCGGCGGCGACGAAGGTCTCCAGCGCGACGCTGGCGTCCTCGGCCTGCACGCCGAGCAGTCCGCCGGCCAGGGTCGCCTTGCCGGTCACCGCCAGGCGATCGGAACGCCCATCACCGCTGACTTCGACGGCGAGCAGCGAGCCTGACTCGAAACGAGCGTCGCCGGCAACGCTCAGGGTGCCGATTGATGCGCCCGGCGCCACCGTGCCGCCAGCCTGCGCCAGCAGCGAGCCGACACTGCCGTTGCCGCCGAGTATCCCTTGGCCGTAGACCGCGACGCCGCCGCTCAGGGCGCCATCGACGCGCAGACGCCCCGCCTCGACCCGGGTTTCGCCGCGGTAGGTATTGTTGCCGGTCAGCCGCAGTTCGCCGGCACCGCGCTTGGTCAGGCCGTTCTCATAGGTCGCGGCGAGCAGGCTGGCAATCCGCGCTTCCTGAACCAGGTATTCCTGCGCCAGCCCCTGGACGCTGGCCGCCGCCACTGCCCGGGCCAGCGTCTCGTCGTCCGGATAGCGGCTGGCCAGGAAACTGTCGAAGCGCGCCAGATCGGGGCCCAGCGGCAACCAGGCCTCGATCTTGCCGTATTCCTTGATGATCGCCGAAGCCAGCGGATCGTTTTCGACCGCCGCCAGCGTCGTCCAGAAGCCGGCGTGAGGCGGCGTCGCACGCGCCACCAGCAACTGGCGGGCAAGCGCCCGGGCTTCGCTGGCGCCTGGCCGGTATTGCGCATAAAGGCGTTCGCTCAAACTGGCGGCATCGACGCTGGCCCAGCCGTTTTCCCACCCCATGTCGATCTTGCGCTGCTGCCAGGCCGCAATCTCGACTTGCGCTTCCACCTGACGCTGCTGCAGCGCGGCATCGCCGATGTCGTTGGCCCAGACATCGAACGTACCGGTGGGTAAGTCGGCAACCAAACGGCTCATCAACTGGCCGGGACCGTCCATCGCCTTCTGCAGGTCGATCAGCCCCCAGCCGTAGATTTCATCGACGCCGGGCGCCCCGAGGTCGCGCGACGTCGTTTTCAGGATCTGCGCGAGATCGCCGTTGGCGAGATAGGGATAGCGCCCCTTCAGGACGCCGATGGCGCCGGAAACGAAAGGCCCGGCCATCGACGTGCCGCTGAACAGCTCGTAGGCGGCAAGCGGATCGCGTACCGGATCGCCAGCCTGCAGCCCGGAGATGTCGCCGGTCGCTACCGAACTGTTGATGTCGCTGCCGGGCGCGGCGACGCAGTAATACCTGGTGTAACCGCAGATCGTCGAAAAACCGCTGGCCTGCAGACCGCTGGCGGTGCGCGCCAGGCTCATCGTCGTGATCCAGTTGTTCTCGATCCCGGGAACGAAACTCGCCAGACCGGACATCGCATCGGGCTGCTGTCCGCTATCGTTGCCGGCGGAAAACTCGACGACGATGCCGCTGCGCGCCGCCTGCAGCGCGCCATCGTAGGCGCCGCCGGCCGGCGTCCCGAGCAGGGACTGGATTTCGAGGAACTGCTTGCCGGCATCGACGAACTGCCAACCGCCGCCCCAGGTGATGCCGATTCCCCAGCTATTGGTGATGACATCGACCCGGCTGTCGATCATCGCCCGCCAGGCCGCCAGGTAGGTGCCGCCGTCGTTGCCGAGGACGATACCGTCCTCCGGTCCGGGGTCGCCGACATCGGCGGCGAAGATACGGGCGGCGAAAGCCACCCCCTGCATGACGCCGGGGCGACCGGCGACCGTGTCGCGGTTGGCGGCGGCGATGCCGGCGACGTGCGTACCGTGCGTGGCAATCCCGCCATAACCGTCGATATAGAGTTGCCCATCGTAAACGAAGGGATCGCCGGCCCGGAATGGCAGATAGGGGTCGTCGTAGGTGCGGACACCGCGCGTGGTGATGAAACTCAGCTTGGGATCGCCGGCAAGGCTGGTGGCAAATTCGGGATGGTCGCCCCACACCGGCTGGTCCAGCACGCCGATGCGCGCGCCCAGGCCCGCGTAACCCAGGGCGTAAGCGTATTCGGCATGAATCGCGGCGAGGCCCCAGTTGCCGTTGAATTCGGCATCGGCCCGCCAGCTTGCGGCCGCCTGCTCGCGATCCACGACCAGACTGCCGTCGGCGGCGTGCCAGGACTGGGCCTGCACCGCCGGGGCCGGCAGCAAGCCAGCACAGACCAACAGCATGCCGGTCAATCTGCAAGCACCGCGCCGAGCTTGCCCCCGAGCCGTTTTTTCCGCAGACATCATTTCCCCTCTTGCTCCCGCCATCCGGCCCTTGCCGACATTCCCCGATGCCTGGCACGCAGCTCCCGGCGACGACATTACCATGGCATCACCCGGCGCCGCCACCGGAAAGCCTTGTCTCAGAACTGGCCGAGAGGGACATCCCGGCTTGCCGGGAAACGCCGGCAAGTCCGAAACTGACTATTTTTTAGGCAGCGATTCAGCTATAATCCGCCCCTTCCCCGTTCGTCCCGCTCCCGCCTGCTCGCCCATGGATTTCGTCGGTTTCACCCTGCGCAACAATCTCTTCGTTGCACCCATGGCGGGTGTCACCGATCGCCCCTTCCGCCAGTTGTGCAAGAAGCTGGGCGCCGGGCTGGCGGTGTCCGAGATGGTGACCTCGAACTCGCTGCTCTACGGCAGCGCCAAGACGCTGCGCCGCGCCAACCACGTCGGCGAAGTGGCACCGATCTCGGTGCAGATCGCCGGCGCCGACCCGCAGATGATGGCCGAGGCGGCCCGCCACAACGTCGATAACGGCGCCCAGATCATCGACATCAACATGGGCTGCCCGGCCAAGAAGGTGTGCAACGTGATGGCCGGTTCGGCGCTGATGCAGGACGAGCAACTGGTCGGCCGCATCCTCGACGCGGTCGTCGGCGCCATCCCCGACACCCCGGTGACGCTGAAATTCCGCACCGGCTGGAACCTGGCCAACAAGAACGCGCCGAGCATCGCCCGCATCGCCGAAAGCGCCGGCGTGCGCGCCGTCGCCATCCACGGCCGGACGCGCTGCCAGCAATACACCGGCGAGGCCGAGTACGACACCATCGCCATGGTCAAGACGCTGGTCAAGATCCCGGTGATCGCCAACGGTGACATCACGACCCCGGAAAAGGCGAAATTCGTCCTCGACCACACCGGCGCCGACGGCCTGATGATCGGCCGCGCCGCGCAAGGGCGGCCCTGGCTGTTCCGCGAGATCGAGCACTACCTGAAGACCGGCGAGCACCTGCCGCCGGCCAGCGTCGCCGAGATCCACGGCATCCTCCTCGCCCACCTCGAAGACCTTTACGACTTCTACGGGCTGGAAACGGGCGTCAAGGTCGCCCGCAAGCACATCTCCTGGTACACCAAGGGACTGGTCGGTTCGGCCGCCTTCCGCAGGGTGATGAACACCTTGCCGACCATCGAACAACAGAGGCAGGCGGTGGATGACTTCTTCCACCACCAGGCTGCAGCAGGGGAACACCTGCATTACGAAGACACACCAAACAATCAGGATAGGGAGGCGTTGGCAGCATGAGCCAACATGATTTGGGGCAATGCGTGATTGACGCACTGGAGCAGTATTTTCGGGACCTCGACGGTGAAAAACCCGCCGCCATCTACGACATGGTCCTCAAGAAGATCGAAAAACCGATGCTGGAAGTGGTTCTCGCCAAGGCCGGCACCAACCAGACGCTGGCGGCGGAGATGCTCGGCATCAACCGCAACACGCTACGCAAGAAACTCACCGAACATCAACTTCTGTAAATCGCCATGACCATCAAGCAAGCGCTGATTTCCGTCTCTGATAAGACGGGTGTACTCGAATTCGCCCAGGGCCTTGCCGCCCAGGGTGTCAAGCTGCTGTCCACCGGCGGCACCGCCAAGATGCTGCGCGACGCCGGCCTCGCCGTCACCGAAATCGGCGACTACACCGGCTTCCCGGAAATGCTCGACGGCCGCGTCAAGACCCTGCACCCGAAGGTGCATGGTGGCATCCTGGCCCGTCGCGACCTCGCCGAACACATGGCGACCATCGAACAGCACGGCATTCCGATGATCGACCTGGTCTGCGTCAACCTCTACCCCTTTGCCGCCACCATCGCCAAGGCCGGCGTGACGCTGGAAGACGCGATCGAGAACATCGACATCGGCGGCCCGGCGATGGTCCGCTCCTCGGCCAAGAATTACGCCGGCGTCGCGATCGTCACCGATCCAGCCGACTACGCCCCACTGCTCGCCGAGATGCAGGCCAACGGCGGCGCGCTGCAACTGGGCACCCGCTTCAACCTGGCCAAGAAGGCCTTCACGCACACCGCCCGCTACGACAGCATGATCGCCAACTGGCTGACCGGCCTCGACGATGGCGCCGAAGCCAAGCCGGCCGAAGCCGCGCCGACCCCGGCGATCTTCCCGGCCAAGCTGCAACTCGCCTTCGATCGCGTTGAGACCCTGCGTTACGGTGAAAACTCGCACCAGTCCGCCGCCTTCTACCGCGACACCATTGCCCTGCCGGGCAGCATCGCCGCCTACACCCAGCTACAGGGCAAGGAACTGTCCTACAACAACATCGCCGATTCCGATGCCGCCTGGGAATGCGTCAAGGCCTTCGAAGCCCCGGCCTGCGTCATCATCAAGCACGCCAACCCCTGCGGCGTGGCCATCGACGCCAGCCTGCTCGGCGCCTACGAAAAGGCCTTCAAGACCGATTCGACCTCGGCCTTCGGCGGCATCATCGCCTTCAACGGCGAAGTCGGCATCGACGTGGTCAACGCGATGAACGAGCGCAAGCACTTCGTTGAAGTGCTGATCGCCCCGTCCTTCACCGCCGAAGCCAAGGCCGCGCTGGCGGCCAAGCAGAACCTGCGCGTACTGGTCGTACCGCTCGGCCGCGACCTCAACAAACTCGAACTCAAGCGCGTCGGCGGCGGCCTGCTGGTGCAGACGGCCGACGACTTCACCGCCCAGGTCAAGGATCTGAAGGTGGTCACCAAGGTCCAGCCGACCCTGCTGCAGATCGAAGACCTGCTCTTCGCCGAGCGCGTCGCCAAGTTCGTCAAGTCCAACGCCATCGTCTTCTGCGGCGGCGGCATGACCCTGGGCGTCGGTGCCGGCCAGATGAGCCGCGTCGATTCGACCAAGATCGCCTGCATCAAGGCGCAGAACGCTGGCCTCGAACTCAAGGGTTCGGTGGTTGCATCCGACGCCTTCTTCCCGTTCCGCGACGGCCTCGACGTGCTGGCCGAAGCCGGCGCCAAGGCGGTCATCCAGCCGGGCGGCTCGATGCGCGACGAGGAAGTCATCGCCGCGGCCGACGAACACGGCATCGCCATGGTGTTCACGGGTGCGCGTCACTTCAGGCACTAATTGATGAAAAGGCTGGCCATCCTGTTGATACTTGCCGCGGCAGGATGGCATTTTTATGGCAGCTACGGACTACGCTTACCGCATCTGGATATGTTCAGTAGTGAACAAACAATAGAGCGCTCCTCTCCGACAACGACACCTCCGTCCCGGAGTAAGGTTTATACCGATATCCGCTCAACGGAACGGCCCTCTCAACAGGCAAAACCGGGGCTGAATGCTCAGATGATGGCGGCTAATTATCGCTGTGATGGCAGAACCTATTGCTCTCAAATGACTTCATGCGAAGAAGCCATATGGTTTCTCAGGAATTGCCCTGGCACCAAAATGGATGGCAATAAAGACGGTGTCCCTTGCGAAATGCAATGGTGCAAATAAAGCCCTATAAGGATCATCCAAAATGAAACTACTGGTAATCGGTTCCGGCGGCCGCGAGCACGCCATGGCCTGGCGCCTGGCGCAGACGCCCGGCCTGCAGAAGGTTTACGTCGCGCCGGGCAACGCCGGCACGGCGCGCGAGCATGAACTGGAGAACGTGAACATCACCGATCCGGTGGCGCTCGCCGATTTCGCCGAGCAGAACAAGATCCACCTCACCCTGGTCGGCCCCGAGGCGCCGCTGGCGGCCGGCGTGGTCGACATCTTCCGCGCCCGCGGCCTGAAGATCTTCGGCCCGACCAAGGCGGCAGCCCAGCTCGAATCCTCCAAGGATTTCGCCAAGCGTTTCATGGCCCGCCACAACATCCCGACCGCCGGCTTCGAAACCTTCTCCGATGCCGCTGCGGCGCACGCCTACATCGACCAGCGCGGTGCGCCGATCGTCATCAAGGCCGACGGCCTGGCTGCCGGCAAGGGCGTCGTCGTCGCCATGACGCTTGAGGAAGCACACGCCGCGATCGACGACATGCTGTCCGGCAACAAGTTGGGCGACGCCGGCGCCCGCGTCGTCATCGAGGACTTCCTTGATGGCGAGGAAGCCAGCTTCATCGTCATGGTCGACGGCAAGAACGTGCTGGCGCTGGCCTCCAGCCAGGACCACAAGCGCATCTTCGACGGCGACCAGGGCCCCAACACCGGCGGCATGGGCGCCTACTCGCCCGCCCCCTGCGTCACCCCGGAAGTGCACGCCAAGGCGATGCGCGAAATCATCCTGCCGACCGTGCGCGGCATGCTGGCCGACGGCATCCCATTCACCGGCTTCCTCTACGCCGGCCTGATGATAGCCAAGGACGGCTCGCTCAAGACACTGGAATTCAACTGCCGCATGGGCGACCCGGAAACCCAGCCGATCCTGATGCGCCTCAAGTCCGACTTCGTCAAACTGCTCGAACACGGCATCGACGGCAAGCTCGACCAGATCGAGGCCGATTGGGACCGCCGCGTCGCGCTGGGAGTCGTACTCGCCGCCGCCAACTACCCGGAAACGCCGCAGAAGGGCGACGTCATCAGCGGCCTGCCCAAGGGCAACCGCTTCGCTGACGACTGCCACGTCTTCCACGCCGGCACCGCCGACAAGGACGGCCAGGTCGTCACCAACGGCGGCCGCGTGCTGTGCGTCACCGCGCTCGGTGAAAACGTCAGGCTCGCCCAGAAAGCCGCCTACGAAGCCGCCGCCCAGATCAGCTGGGACGGCCTGCAATACCGTAAGGACATCGGCCACCGCGCGATCAGCCGCTGAGCCGACACGCCCCAAGCGCTAACGGCCGGCCCGAGGTCCAACCTCGCGCCGGCCGTTAGCGTTAGCGCTTGGGGCGCCAGAATGCCGTTACAAAACAGGCTCGGGCATACGGTTTCTCCAAAAGCTATTTGCCGTTTGTCTCATCTCCCTGGCTCAACACCGACACAATCCTTTCAACATTCTGGGGCGGTAGTTTGTCCTGATTACCGAGGACAAGATCCAAGGGGGTTTTCCCTCGCGCATCCCGCAACTTGACGTCAGCCCCATGCGCAATAAGCAATTGGACTGCCTGTAACCTGCCTTCGAATGCCGCCGAGTGCAAAGCGGTCCATTGCAATTGACTACGCTGATCTACGGCGTTGATATCAACCCCGGCCTTTAGATAGTGTCGAAGCAAGCTCGTCGCCTCATTGGCATCATCCATGCCCACCGGAAACTGAACTCCCGCCGAGCTATTGAGCTCCTCCACCTCTTCTCGAGTCGGATGCAAGCGATATAGCGATTGGCGGCATATCCAGGCACGGGCTCCACTTTCAACTTCCAAGCATGCTTGCAACAACAATGGGTTGGTAGCACGTAACGCACCGATGCCCCAAGCCAACAAAACGATGCCAAGCAATACCAGTAACGCGGCAAGCGTTTTTGCGCGGAAAAGAGTTGGCTGGATCAAGCCCATATCTGCCCACCTTGCCGATAGACATAAAACGGCGCGATCCGGCTTCGTGCCGCGGCAACGCCGTTCAGTTGGGTCTCAAGCAGGTACTTGAACTGGAAGGCCATGGCTTTCCGAACCGCCTCATAGATTCTTGCGTTCTGCAACTCGGATTCGCTCGCATGCTTCCATATATGTTCGACATATTTTCTGGCCAGTTTCTTCCCCATTGATGCCAAGCTCCGTCCCGGCTTTGCGACGGTGGTAAAAAGCGCTTCCACAAAGCCAAGCCCGTAAGAAGCATCGATGGCCGCCATCAACAAGCCTTGAGCCAAGCGTCGTGTCGCTATCGAAACTGCCATCGCATCGATATATGCCGAATGGCTCGACCAGAAAAACTTCAGGATATCTCGCGTTTCTTCCTCATTGAAAACGAGATCAGCTTCCTGAACTTCGGGCAAAGTGACAAGAACATTCATGCTCGTAGTCCCGTTGGTCATGTGAATGGGCCTGCAATGCTATTGGCATCGCGAAACATAGTCAAACGCGAATTGAAAACCATGGGCCGCCAAAGCTGCAATCGGTTTGCCGGGCCCTTGGGAGGCGCCGAGCAACGCAGGGCCTGGCGGAAAAAGGGCGAGCACTGTCTGAGAGGCGAAGCCCCGAGTTGCGCAGCCCCCGCCAGTGGCGAGTAGCGCAACGGAACGCCGACCGGCCACCTTCTTCAAGGGCTCGCCAGCAAGCAGCGCATCGCCATCGACTGGCGGCAGCACGCCCGCATCGGCATTCCGTTCAGCCTGCTGACAATAGCGATTGCCGGAATCTGGCTCGCCGCCTGAAGGCACCAGCCATGCCGCTGGCTTACCCCCGGCAAATATTGCAGAATCCCCACTGCAGGTTCTGAAACCACAGGCGCCCAACAATGGCGCCAACCCCCGGGGGATTCAAGCATGGACGACACACCCAGCACCCACACGGAACAATCGGCAAAGACGCTGACCACCATCATCTACGCCCTGTACGCCGCGTCCTTCCTGATTGGGATCACGGCCATTGCCGCCATCGTCATCAACTACGTCAAGAAGGACGACGTCGCCGGCACCTGGCTCGAAAGCCACTTCCGCTGGCAAATCCGCACCTTCTGGTTCGGCCTGCTCTGGGGCATCATCGGCATTCCCCTGACTCTGCTCGTCGTCGGCTGGATCATCCTCGCCGCCAACGCCGTCTGGATCATCTACCGCATCGTCAAGGGTTGGCTGAACCTCAACGACGGGAAGGAGATGTATTGATGCCGGCAAACAGCACTCCCACCAGCGATCTTATATTCATACCGTTCTATGGAGTCCAGCGTGATAAATTGCAGAGCTTGCATACAAGAAACCGGTCAAGATTCCGTTACGAAGCCAACAGAGGCACAAAGTTACCTTGTAGCTGCCAAAGGCATGTTGGAAGGGGCTACTCCATTAGGATTAATCACCCCAACCCCCTCTCTAGCACTAACTTTGCTCTGTGGGCACGCGTGCGAAGCAGCACTCAAAGCAATTTTGGCCCAAAGCGGACTTAGCGCTCAAAAGCTCAGCAGAACTCCTTATGGTCATCAAATTCTTAACCTTTGGGAGGCAGCAAAAGCAATAACAACACTACAGACACCTCAACCAGACTGGGTCTCCCAATTGTCAAGAGTTTATGAACACCCGTTTCATTTGCGATACCCCATCGGCTTACATGGAATCGTTCTTCCGAATCAGCGAAGCATGCTAGATGGAACAATTACGTTGTGTCGATCAGCCGAGTCTTTCGTAGCCGCGTAAGAGAATTTCCTGCCCCTATCTTCTCCCTAGTAACTTCATAGCTTAGCCACCGCCCCTCACCAATTCCAAGCCTTTGCCACCAAAGCAGCGATCGGTTTGCCGGGCCCCTTGGGAAGCGCCGAGCAACGCAGGGCCTGGCGGAAAAAGGGCGAGCACTGTCTGAGCCGCGCAGCGGCGAGTTGCGCAGCCCCCGCCAGGACCGAGTAGCGCAGGGAACCCGCGCAGCGGGCGCTGACCTAGGGGTGGCCTTCTTTTTGGCTACTTTCTTCTTGGCGAAACAAGAAGAAAGTACGCCCGCCGGTCAACGGCGGAAAACAGCGGTTAAACAACCAAACACGCCCGCGCGTCAGGCGCGAAAAACAGCGGTTCAGCAACCCTGAACGCGAAAACCTCAGTCAAACGTCCGCAGCGACAAACTCACCGAAAGCTGCGCCCCGACCCACCCCAGCACTGCCCCGACCCCGGCCAGCGCGCCGATTTCGGCGAGCGTCGGGGCGTGCAGCGCGAAGCTGGCGCCGTAGAGGGCGGCGAGTTCGCCGACCGGGCCGGCGAGCAGTCGCAGGGCGCCGATGACGAGACCGGCGGCGAGCAGGCCGCCGAGGGCGCCCTGCAGGGCGCCGAAGTAGTAGAAGGGACGGCGGATGAAGGCGTCGGTGGCGCCGATCATGCGCGCCACTTCGATTTCCGCCGCCTGGGCCATGACCTGCAGGCGGATGGTGTTGAAGGTGACGGCGATCAGGCCGGCGCCGAAGAGGCCGGCGAGCAGCAGCAGGGCCAGCTTGCCGAGGCGTAGAAAGGCGTCGAAACGCTTGATCCAGGCGGCGTCGAGCTGGACGTGGGCAACCCTGGGCCAGTCGGCGAATTCGGCGCGCAGGGCTTCCAGGGTTTCTGGCGAAGTATCGCGCGGCTCGACAATGAAAGCGTCGGGCAAGGGGTTACGCGGCAGGCTGGCGACGATTTCCGCCATGTCGCCGTTTTCCTTGAGCCGACGCAACGCTTCGTCGCGCGGCACGAAGGTGGTGCGAACGCCGGGCTGGGCACGCAGGCGCTGTTCGATCTCGGCGACTTCGGCCTTGCTGGCGCCGACTTCCATGAAGACGCTGACCTGCTGCACGGCGCTGGCGTCGCGGCCGAGGTCGCGCAGGCTGTCGAGGGCAACATAGCCGAAAGCCGGCAGGGTCAGGGCGATGCCGATGGCGAGCAGCGACAGCAGGGTGTTGAGCGGTGCCGCGAAGAGGCGGCGGAGGGCACGCCCGAAGGCGGCACGATGCTGCGACAGCCAGCGTCTCATACGACTCTCCCGTGATCGAGGCGCAAGGCGTTGTCGCCGCAGTGTTCGACCCAGGCCTGGTCGTGGGTGGCGACGACGACGGTGACGCCGACGCGGTGGAAGTCGGCGAACAGGTCGCGGATGTCCTGCGCCGATTCGCGGTCGAGGTTGGCGGTGGGTTCGTCGGCGAGCAGCACGGTCGGCCGGTTGACAACGGCGCGGGCGATCGCCAGACGCTGCTGTTCGCCGCCGGAGAGGGCGATCGGGTAGGCTTTCTCGCGCGCCAGCAGGCCGACTTTGTCGAGCGCCGCCTGGGCCCGGCGCACCGCCTCGCGGTACGGCAGGCCGGCGATCTGCAGCGGCAGCAGCACGTTGTCGAGGGCGCTGCGGTCGAAAAGCAGTTTCTGATCCTGGAAGATCAGGCCGAAGTGGCGGCGCACGTAGGGAATCGCGCTACGACGCAGGGCCGACAGATTCTGCCCGTTGACCACCAGGCTGCCGGAGGTCGGCCGTTCGATCGAGGCGATCAGCTTGACCAGCGTCGTCTTGCCGGCGCCGGAGTGGCCGGTGATCAGCACCAGTTCGCCGGCGCGGATCTCGAAGCTGACGCCGTGCAGCGCTTCGAAGCCGCCCGGGTAACGCTTGGTCAGTTGGCTGGCGACGATCATTGATCGAACAGGGCATCCACGAAATCGCGCGCCGAGAAGGGGCGCAGGTCGTCGATCTGCTCGCCGACGCCGATGAAGCGGATCGGCTTCGGGCATTGCCGGGCGATCGCCGCGACGACGCCGCCCTTGGCGGTGCCGTCGAGCTTGGTCAGGACGAGGCCGCTGACGTTGACCGCCTTGTCGAAGGCCTTGACCTGCTGCAGCGCGTTCTGGCCGATGTTGGCATCGAGCACGAGCAGGGTTTCGTGCGGGCCTTCCGGCTCGACCTTCTGGATGACGCGGCGGACCTTGGCGATCTCGTCCATCAGGTGCAGTTGCGTCGGCAGGCGGCCGGCGGTATCGGCCAGCACGACGTCGATGCCGCGGGCGCGAGCGGCCGACACGGCGTCGAAGATGACCGCCGCCGGGTCGCCCGATTCCTGAGCGATCACCGTCACGTTGTTGCGTTCGCCCCAGGTCTGCAGCTGTTCGCGGGCGGCGGCGCGGAAGGTGTCGCCGGCGGCGAGCAGCACGCTCTTGCCCTGGGTCTGGAAATACTTGGCCAGCTTGCCGATCGACGTCGTCTTGCCGGCGCCATTGACCCCCGCGATCATGATCACGTAGGGTTTGTGGGTACTCACATCGAGCGGCTGCTCGAGCGGCGCGAGGGTTTCGTAGAGGGCATCGGCGAGCGCCCGCTGGATCGCCTCGGGCGTTTCCAGCTTGTCGCGCTTGGCTGCCTTCTTCAGTTCGTCGAGCAGGTGAGTGGTCGCCTCGATGCCGACATCGGAAGTCAGCAGCAGGGTTTCGAGTTCTTCGAGCAGTTCGTCGTCGACCTTGCCGCGCGCGAAGATCGACTTGAGCTTGCCGCCCCATTGGGCGCGGGTCCGGGCCAGGCCCTTGAACAGGCGTTCGCGCCACGAAGGCGCGGCCGCGGCCTCGGCCGGCACGGCGGTCTTGGCGTCGGGCGCGGATTTTTTCAGGAAACTGAACATGGGTGTTAAGGTCTCAGGCCTTGCTGACAGGCGGACAGTCAGCCGTTAAGATGCCGTCCGGATCGATGCAGAAACAGCGCTGAATTCTAGCAGAAAGCCCCCTTCCCCATGACCCTGCGACAGCTTTTCCCCTTTTTGCTGGCCCCCTGGCTGCTCGGCCAGGCCCTTGCCAACCCCTACGAAACGACACTCGACAATGGTCTGCGGATCATTGTCAAGGAAGACCGGCGGGCGCCGACCGCGGTGCACATGGTCTGGTACCGGATCGGCAGCGTGGACGAGGTCGACGGCCAGTCCGGCGTCGCCCACGCGCTCGAGCACATGATGTTCAAGGGCACGCCGAGCGTCGGCCCGGGCGAGTTCAACCGCCTGGTGGCGGCCGCCGGCGGGCGCGACAACGCCTTCACCAGCCGCGACTACACCGCCTACTTCCAGCAGATTCCGAAGGAGAAGCTGGGCGAAATGATGCAGCTCGAAGCCGACCGCATGCGCCATCTCAACGTCGACCCCAAGGAATTCGAGCAGGAAATCAAGGTCATCATGGAAGAGCGCCGCATGCGCACCGACGACGACCCGGACGCCAAGCTTTTCGAGCAGATGAACGCCGCCGCCTTCCTCGTCCATCCCTACCGGCGGCCGATCATCGGCTGGATGGACGACCTCGAGAACATGAGCGCGACCAGCCTGAAGGCCTGGTACGACACCTGGTACGTGCCGAACAACGCCTACGTCGTGGTCACCGGCGACGTCGATCACCAGGCGGTGTTCGAACTCGCCCGCCAGCATTACGGCGCGCTCGCGGCGCGGCCGCTGCCGGCCCGCCGCGACCTGGTCGAACCGCGCCAGGAAGGGCCGCGCCGGATCACGGTCAAGGCGCCGGCCGAACTGCCGTCGCTGCTCCTCGCCTACAAGGCGCCGATCCTGCGCGACCCGAAGAACGACCGCGACCCCTACGCGCTGGAAATCCTCACTGCCATCCTCAACGGCCACGACGCCGCCCGCTTCAACAAGAAGCTGGTGCGCGAAGACAAGGTCGCGCTGTCGGCCGGCGTCGGCTACGACAGCACGGCGCGCGGCCCGGGGCTGATCTTCCTCTACGGCACGCCGTCGGAAGGGCGTAGCGTCGCCGAGCTGGAAGCCGCGCTGCGCGCCGAGATCGACCGCATCCGCCAGGATGGTGTCAGCGAGGCCGAATTGAAGCGGACCCGCGCCCAGCTGATCGCCGGCCAGGTCTACAAGCTCGATTCGATGTTCGGCCAGGCCATGGAAATCGGCCAGACCGAAGCGGTCGGCCTGGCCTGGAAGGACGTGGACACGATGCGCGAGCGCCTGCAGCAGGTCAGCGCCGCCGACGTGCAGGCGGTGGCGAAGAAGTATTTCGACGACAACGCGCTGACCGTCGGCATCCTCGACCCGCAAGCCCTGGACGGCAAGCCGCGCCGTCCGGCCGTCGCCACCCGTCACTGATGAAGCACGCCATGAAACGATTGCTCACCGCCGCCTTCACCCTGATCGTCGCCGCCACCGCGCAGGCCGGCGTGACCATTGAACAATGGACCACCGGCAACGGCACCCGGGTCAATTTCGTCGCCGCGCCGACCCTGCCGATGCTCGACGTCCAGGTCGATTTCGCCGCCGGCTCGATGTTCGATCCCGAAGGCAAACCCGGGCTGGCCGCCCTGACCCGCGGCGTGCTCGACCTCGGCGCCGGCGCCCGCGACGAAACCGCGATCGCCGAACAACTCGCCGACCTCGGCGCCCAGCTTGGCGGCAGCGCCGACACCGACCGCGCCAGCGTCGCCCTGCGCACGCTGACCGACAAGGACAAGCTCGAGCCGGCGCTGGCCGTACTGCGCGACGTGCTGCGCAGCCCGCATTTCGACCCGGCGATCTTCGAGCGCGAGAAGGCGCGCACCATCGCCGGTCTCAAGGATGCCATGACGCGCCCCGACAGCATCGCCGGCAAGGCCTTCTGGGAGGCCCTCTACCCCGGCCACCCCTACGGCCGCCAGGCAACGCCGGAAAGCATCGCGACCCTCACCCGTGACGATGTCGTCGCCTTCCACGACCGACTGTACAACGCCGCCAACGCGCAGATTTCGCTGGTCGGCCAGCTGACCCGACCACAGGCGGAAGCGATTGCCGAACAACTGAGCAGCGTCCTGCCCGCCGGCACGGCGGCCGAACTGCCGGCAGCACCGGCGCCGGCCAGCGCCGCCGTCAAGGCAATCGGTCATCCGGCCAGCCAGGCGCACATCTACCTCGGCCTGCCGGCAATCGAACGCGGCCACCCCGACTACTTCCCGCTGCTCGTCGGCAACTACACGCTCGGCGGCGGTGGCTTCGTCTCCCGGCTGGTCAAGGAAGTGCGCGACAAGCGCGGCTTCGCCTACAGCGTCTACA
Organism: Azonexus sp.; assembly: GCF_041909095.1. Classification (GTDB taxonomy): domain Bacteria; phylum Pseudomonadota; class Gammaproteobacteria; order Burkholderiales; family Rhodocyclaceae; genus Azonexus. Next base: position 481,200 of record NZ_JAYREB010000001.1, read on the forward strand.
GCTACTTTGCGCCGCTGCGCCAGGCCGGCCCCTTCCAGATCGGCCTGCAGACGCAGCGCAAGCAGGCGCGCGAAGCGATCCGCGTCGTCCGCAGCGTGCTCGACGAGTTTGTCGCCCAAGGCCCGAGCGAGGAAGAACTGGCTGCCGCCAAGGCCAACCTCAGCGGCAGCTTCCCGCTACGCCTGGACAGCAATGCCAAGCTGCTCGCCAACGTCGCCGCCATCGGCTTCTACGGCCTGCCGGCGGATTACCTCGATCGCTACCGGGAAAAAGTCGAGGCGGTCACCGCCGCCGAGGTCAAGGCCGCCTTCGCCCGCCACGTCGTGCCGGGCAAGCTGGTCACCGTCACCGTGGCCGCCGATTGAACACGGTCCGCATCGTCGGCGGCGACCTGCGCCGCCGCGTCCTGCGCTTTCCCGACAGCGAAGGCCTGCGGCCGACGCCAGACCGCGTGCGCGAGACGTTGTTCAACTGGCTCGGCCAGGAACTTGACGGCTGGCATTGCCTCGACCTCTTCGCCGGCAGCGGCGCGCTCGGCTTCGAGGCAGCGTCGCGCGGCGCCGCCCGCGTCGTGATGATCGAGAAAGCGCCGCGCGTCCTCGCCGCGTTGCAGGAAAACCACGCCCTGCTCGGCAAGCCACCGGCGATCGAGTTACGCCGTAGCGATGCGCTACAATACTTGGCCTCGAGCACGGCCAGCTTCGACCTCGTCTTTCTCGACCCGCCCTATCATCAGGGCTGGCTGGAAAAACTGGCGCCAAAGCTGGATGCCATCCTCAAGCCGGATGGCGCGCTGTATGCCGAGGCGGAACATCAGATCGAATCGCTAGGCGAGTGGCGCACCGTGCGCCACGGCAAGGCGGGCGGTGTCCATTACCACTTGTTGCGGCGAGCGACCGATTGAACAAACTGAACCACCGCGTAGCGATCTACCCCGGCACCTTCGACCCGATCACCCGCGGCCACGAGGATCTCGTGCGCCGTGCCGCGACCCTGTTCGACAAGCTGATCCTGGCGATCGCCGAGAGCCCGGCCAAGCAGCCGCGCTTCACGCTGGCCGAACGCGTCGAGATGGCGCAGGAGGTAGTCGGCGACCTGCCCAACATCAAGATCGTCGGCTTCAACACGCTGCTCATGAGCTTCGTCCATGAGTGCGAGGCGAAGGTCATCGTGCGCGGACTGCGCGCCGTGTCCGATTTCGAATACGAATTCCAGATGGCCGGAATGAACCGCAGCCTCTACCCCGAGGTCGAAACGGTATTCCTCACCCCCGGCGAGCAATACATGTTCATTTCCGCAACGATGGTAAGGGAAATTGCGCGATTGGGCGGGGATGTAGGAAAATTCGTCCATCCTTCAGTAGAAAAGCGCCTGCGGGCAACAACCACTGCTTAAACGAGAGAGGAACAACTGACATGTCCCTGATTATTACGGACGAGTGCATCAACTGCGACGTGTGCGAACCGGAATGCCCGAACGAAGCGATTTCGCAGGGCGACGAAATCTACGTCATCGACCCGGGCAAGTGCACGGAATGCGTCGGTCACTACGATGAACCGCAGTGCGTGCAGGTCTGCCCGGTCGATTGCATCCCCAAGGACCCGGCCCACGAGGAAACCGAGGACCAGCTCTGGGCCAAGTACGAGAAGCTGACCGGCAATCCGCGTCACTGAGCGCGGACGCGGCGCCGAGCCGGCGCCCGCTGCACAACGCCCGCCATTGCAGCGGGCGTTTTCTTTTGTGGCTGGCGCTCAGCGCACCAGTTGCGGAGCGCCGCAGGAAAGGTCGAAAGTGGTGACGTCGGCGATACCGATCTGGATGCCGAGCAACGACAGGACCGGCGCGATCAGGCTGTCGAGCAGCGCGAAGACCGGCGCCAGCAGCGTCACCAGCGCCTCGACCACCTCGCCCAGGCCGAGCTTGATGCCGAGCAGCTCGACGTCGAGCACCGCCCCCATGCCGGAGAGCAGGATCTCGCCCAGACCGGCGGTCGTCAGCCCGTGGATGCGCTGCGTGTTGCTGCCGTCGAACGGGCCGGTGAATTCGAGGTCGCCGCTGGCGCCGGGCAGGTCGACCTGCAGCCGCGCCGTCGCCTTGACCAGGCCGAGCACGTTGAGAATGGTCGCCGGCGTCACCGTCGCCGCCACCGAACGGTTGGTCATCGCGTCGGGATTGACGTTGCCGACGTAGGCGCGCACCGCGCTCGACGCGGCGCCGACCTGGACGATGCTGGCGTCGCGCGGATAGCGGCAGTCGATGTCCTTGAGCCAGGCTTCGCCAGCACCGATTTCCAGATAGAGCGGCAGACGCACCAGGCCACCGAGCAACTCGCCGACCAGCAGGTCGAGCTTGAGCCGCCATTGCGCGGTATGCACCGAGGTCCGCCAGTTGCCGCTGGCGTCCTGGCCGGCCGGGCCGATGGCGATGCCCGGCGATTCGATCATGGTCAGCGCGGCGTCGAGCTTGACCAGCCCCGGCAGGTTGATGCCGAGCACCGGGATGTCGATGAAGTGTTCGCGGTTGGCCACCTGCGCCGCCAGCGTCACCAGTTGCATCAGGTTGATCTTGGCTTCCGCCGCCTGGTTGCCGGGCGCCAGGTCGACGTTGATCAGGTCCGAGAGTTTCAGGTTGAGGTTGCCGTCGGCGCGCAGGGCCAGCAGGTCGAGTGTCTGCACGACGGTGGCGTCGAGGCCGAGGATGCTCGAACGCTCAAGCGCCCGTGCCGACAGTTCGAGCAGTTCGCCGACGGTCAGGTCGAGCTTGAGCAGTTCCTCGACGGTGCCGACCGAGCCGACCACCTTGACCAGATCGAGCAGGCGGATCGAAGTATTAACCAGCCCCTGGTAGGCGATCGCCGACAGGTTGAGCGAGGTGTTGAGCAGTTTGCCGAGCAGCGCGTTGAGCAGCACCGACTTCTCGGTATCGATGTCGAGCAGCGAGGTGCCAACCGACAAGGCGGCGATGTCGTTGCGCATGGCGACTGCGCTGGCCGTCACCTGGCGACTGCCGAGCATGAAGAAATACGGCTGCTGCGTCGTCACCGTCACCTGCACCGCGTTGAATTCGGCGGGACTGCCACCCGGCGTGAATTCGCGGGCATCGACATCGTAGTGGCCGAGCACCGTGCCGAGCGTGTTCTGCTGCTCGCCGGGCACCGGGAACTGGTTCAGGGCGGCGGCGTCGAGGGCGATCGCCTGGGCCGCGGCGAGGTTGTTGACCGCCGACAGGGCAGAGGTGTCGGCGACCGTCTGCAGCTCGCGCCGGGTATTGAAGAGACTGCCGAGATCGACCGCCAGCAGGGCGGCACCGATCACCATCGTCAGCGCCACGGCGGCCATGACGCTGACCGCGCCGCGCTGGGCGCGCGCAGCCCTGGGCAGTGCTCGCATCGGGAGTCTCCGCCGCCGGTTCAGCGGGAATTACCGACCGCGGCGGCAGTCGCCGGCTGGTCGATCTGGCCGACCGTGGTCGGCTTCTTGAAGCTGTCGAGGTAACGCTGGTAGTTGCGGCTGGCGACCTCGCCCTGCACCGCTTGCAACTGGCCGGCAGCGAGCCCGGAACGCTGCAGGTCGAGCAGGGCCTCGGTGGTGGCGCCGATGGCGATCTTCGCCGGTGCTGCGGCCGGCGCCGGGGCTTCCTCGTCGGCGGCGAAAGCCGGCGACAGTAGCAGCCCGCAAGCGATGGCGAGCAGCGATTTAGGGTATTGCATTGCGTCTCTCCTTGAGCGCCCGATGCGCCAGGCAGGCCTTGACATAGCCCTGCAGCAGTTCGAACGAAAGGGGTTTGGAAAAAACCGTGATTTCCGGCGACAGACCGCCGCGTGCTTCTATCTCTTCCGGCTCCATGCCGCTGACGACGACGACGTTGAGGCCGCTGAGCACCGGGTCGGCGCGCAGCACCTTGATGATCTCGAAACCATCGACGCCGGAAATGCGCAGGTCGGTGATCAGCAGGTCGGGCGGCCGGCGGCCGATCTCGACCAGGGCCTCGAAGACGCTGCTGACGAAAATGAAACGGACCGGCAGTTTCCAGGCCGGCAGCGTCAGCCGGTAAAGCTGCAGCATGTCCTCGTCGTCCTCGAGCACCAGCACCGAGAACTCGCCGCTGTCGTTGGCCGCCGGATCGGCGGCCGGCGCTGGCGTCGCGCTGTCGCCCAGGCGTTCCTTGATCAGCGCCTGCACCGAACTGAGCGGCAGGCGACGGTGGCCGCCGTCAGTCTTCCAGGCCTTGAGGACGCCGGCCTCAACCCAGAGCTGCACGGTACGCAGCGAAACGTGCAGCATCTCGGCCGCTTCGCGGGTGGTGCAGAAGACTTCCGAGCCTTCGGGACTATTGAGTTTTCGCTGTTTATTCATTTTGTCTCGATTACCGTGATCGATCGGTTGGAATTGGGGCTAAAACGCCAAGGGTTTCAATATTAGCGTCATTTCACCATTTCCACGCGACCGCTGTCGGTAAGCGGCTTGCCGGGCTCGCCACCCGCCCGGCCCATGCGAACAGCATCGTTGCGTACCGACGCCCGCTGGGCCTCGGCGAAACCGTGTTTTTCCATCACTTGCTCGGCGCGCTCGCTCTGCCCTTCGAGCAGCAGGTAGAGCGCCAGGTTGGCGCCGACCTGGCGGTTGTCCGGCGCCAGTTCGGAAGCCTTGAACAGGCTCAGCCGGGCGGCGGCGCGTTCGCCGCGCAGCAGTTGCAGGTAGCCGAGGTCGTTGAGGATGCGCGCGTCGATCGGCGCCAGCCGGGCCGCCTCGTGCAGCGACAGCGAGGCCTGCGCCAGATCGCCCTCGGCGGCGGCGATCAGGCCGAGGCCGTGGTGGGCGCCGGCCGACGTCTCCTGCGCCAGCAGGCGCCGGTAATAGTCGCGCGCCTGGGCGTAGTCGCCGGTCTGGCGCAGGGCGTCGGCGCGCAGCAGGAGCGCCCGGCGATCCTTCGGCCAGCGCTGTTCGAACAGGTCGAGGTGGGCGAGCGAGGCATAGTAAAGCCGCTTTTCCTGCATGCCGGCGATCAGCTCGAGGTAGAAGTCCGGGTTGTTTTCGTCGCGCCGCGTCTCCGTCGGCGTTTCGCCGGCCGCCGCCGGGTTCTGGGCAAAGCTTGGCGCCGCCAGCAGGCAGGCGAGACAGAGCAGCCAGCGCAAGGATTTCATGCCATGCCTCCCAGGGCCTTGATCACCGAAACGAAACCTGGCCCGGCGGTGACGATGATCAGCGCCGGCAGCAGGAAGAGGACCATGACGATGACCATGCGCGTCGCCAGCTTGCCGACGTATTCCTGCATCTGGAAGCGCTTGCGTTCGGTCAGGCGCTGCGAGAACTGGCGCAGCGGCTCCTGCACGGCGGCGCCGTAGTAATCGGTATGGCAGATCAGGGCGACCAGCTCGCTGAGGTCATCGACATCGAGCTGGCGGGCCATCAGTTGCAGCGCGTCGCTGCGCGCGCGGCCGCTGCGGATCGACAGGCTGACCGCGCCCAGTTCGTTCGACAGCACGGGCAGGCCGAGCCGCGAATCGCCGGCGAACAGCGTGATCGCCTGCTCGAAGCTGATGCCGACGCTATGCATCATGCGCAGGAAATCGACGAACACCGGCAGCTCCTCGGCGAGCAGCGTCATCCGCCGGTGCGCCAGGTAACGCAGCAGGTAGCGCGAACCGAGGAAGACCAGGATCGCCAGCGCCACGCCGCGCAAGCCGTCCTGCAGGCTGCCGGCGAGCAGCGCGTAGGCGCCGAAGCCTACCAGCACGGCGAGCAGCGTCAGCCAGCGCAGGGTCTGGAAGAAGACCAGCGCATGCAGGCCACGGTAGCCGGCCTGGATCAGCAGCCGGCGGTCTTCCGAATCGGCCTCGCTGCCGGCGGCGCCGGGCAGGCGTCCGGAGAAGAGGAGGAGCAGCTTCTCGGCGAAGCTCAGTTCCTCGGCCTCGCGGATCGCCTCGCTGCCCTCGCCGCCCGGCGCCAGCATCTGGTCGAGGCGGGCGAAGCGGCGCTGACGCAGGATCTTGCGCTGGGCGGCGAGGAACAGGCCATAGACCAGCCCGCCGACGCCGAGGACGGCGAGGGCGACGCTGGCGGCGACCAGCCAGGGCAGGAGGGTGGCGTCCATGTTCAGTCTATCCTCGCCATGCGGAACAGCAGCGCCATCCCGGCAATCTGCATGGCCAGCGCGCCGAGCAGGATCTTGCGGCCGAACGGGTCCATCCACATGCCGAGCAGGTAGCCCGGGTTGGAAGCCAGCGTCAGCATCGCCACGACCACCGGCAGGGCGCTCAGAATCCAGGCGCTGGCCCGGGTTTCGGCGGTCATCGCCTTGAGTTCCTGCTGGCTGCGCCGGCGCTCGCGCATCGTCGTCGACAGCCGTTCGAGCACGGCGTGCGCGTTGCCGCCGTAGCGGATGCCGAGGTGAAAGACGGAGGCGACGAAGCCGAGTTCGCGGATCGCGTAAACGTCGGCCACCTGCATCATCGCGTCTTCCAGCGACTGGCCGGCGCGGGTGCGCAGCAGTACCTGGCGGGTGATGGTCAGCAGCGGGTCGTCGCATTCCTCGCTGGCGTTGCGAAACGCCAGTTCAAGGCTGCAGCCGACGCTGAGGATGCGCGACACGCTTTCCAGGAAGACCGGCAACTGGTCGACCACCTGCTGCCGGTAAACGGCGATCCGCCACTGGATGAAGCTCCAGAGCAGGAAAGGATAGACGAACAGGATGCCGGCCAGCGCGTAGGCGAAGCCGAACAGCAATTCGCCGAACAGGAAGAGGACGGCGCCCGGCGCCAGCAGCGCGCCATAGACCAGCGGTGTTTCCGGCAGGCCGGCGCGCTGCAGGTAGCGTTCGAACCAGGACGGCACCCAGCCGCTCGCCGCCGCCGGCGTCTTGCCGTCGAACGGCGCCTCGTGGCGGGCCAGCACCTCGCTCATGCGCCGTCCGCCGCCCGGCGCCCGGCGCAGCGCGCCGCCGAGGAAGACGAAGGCGGCGGCCAGCAGGCAGAAGCTGGCGGAGAGGACGAGCCAGACCAGTTCAGGCACCGCTGCCTCCCGGCCGGCCGGGGAAGGCGGCGTAGCGTTTCAGTTTCAGCGACTGCGGCTTGCAACCGGTGACGAAGGTGCCGTCGCGGCCATTGGCCGCGGGCTCGAAACGGAACAGTTCCTGCATGGCGACGACTTCGTCCTGCATGCCGGTCAGTTCGCTGATCGACATGACGCGGCGGGCGCCGCTCGGCAGGCGGGCGAGCTGGACGATCAGGTCGATGGCGCCGACGATCTGCCGGCGCAGGTTGAATTCGCTGCCCTGCCAACCGCCGAAGTGGAGCAGCATTTCCAGACGGTGCAGGCATTCGCGCGGCGAATTGGTGTGGATCGTCGACATCGAGCCGTCGTGGCCGGTATTCATCGCCTGCAGCATCTCGACCGCTTCGCCGCCGCGCACCTCGCCGACGATGATGCGGTCGGGGCGCATGCGCAGGCTGTTGCGCAAGAGGTCGCGCGGCGTCACTTCGGCGACGTTCTCCAGCCCGCCGGGGCGCGATTCGAGGCGGACGACGTGCTCGTGCAGCAATTGCAGTTCGGCGGCGTCCTCGATGGTGATCACCCGCTCACCCTCGCGGATGTACTGGGCCAGCATGTTGAGGAAAGAGGTCTTGCCGGAACCGGTGCCGCCGCTGATCAGGATGTTGCAGCGCATCTCGGCGGCGTGCGCCAGGAAGTCGAGCATTTCCTGGTTGAGCGTGCCGTAGGCGAGCATGTCGGAGGCCTGCAGCGGCTTGCTGCGGAACTTGCGGATCGACACCACCGGGCCGTTCAGCGACACCGGCGGGATGATCACGTTGAGCCGGCCGCCGTTGGGCAGGCGGGCGTCGACCATCGGGCTGCCTTCGTCGACGCGGCGGCCGAGCGGCGCGATCATGCGCTGGACGATGCGCATCAGGTGACGGTTGTCGATGAAGCGGACGCGGCTTTTCTGGAGCAGGCCGTTCTTCTCGATGAAGACTTCCTTGTAGCCGTTGACCAGGATGTCGGCGACGGCGTCGTCGTTCATCAGTTCCTGCAGCGGGCCGAGGCCGGTCAGCTCGTCGTTCAGTTCCTTGACGATGACCTGGATGTCGGTGACGTTGAGCGGCACCCGGTTGGCGGCGACGAAATCTTCGACTTCCTGGGCGACGAAGCGCTGGGTGACGTGCGGCGCCCAGGTCGCGAAATCGACGCCGAGTTCCTCGATGCGTTCGACCAGGCGCTGGTGCACCACCGCCTTGATGTCCTGGAATTCGTCGGACTGCCGGAAATCCCCGCGCGGGTCGCCGCCGAGGGCGAAATCGAAATCCATGCCGTCAGCCTCCGATCAGTCCCTGCAGGCGCCGCCGCCAGCCGCCGCCGCTCGGCACGGCGGCCGCCGTGCCGCCGCTCTCGCGGGCGGCGAGGTCGCGCAGCACATTGACGTAGGGGTCGTTGGGCGCCAGCTCGTAGAGCAGCTTGCCCTGGTTGGCGCAGGCAATCAGCCGCTCGTTGCGCTGCGGCAGGTCGGCCACCCAGTGCAGTTGCAGGTGCTGGGCGAGCTGCGCCGGACTCATCTCGATGCGCGTGTCGTACTTGCCGGTGAGCAGGCCGATGCGCTCGGTCTCGACGCCGCGCTCGCGGAAGCTGGCCAGCATCTGGCGCGCCGAGAACACCGAGGCGATGCTCTGTTCGCTGATCAGCAGGGTGCGGTCGCTGACGCCGAGCGCGTAGAGCAAGAGGTCGGTACCGGCGAAACCGCCGAGATCGACCACCACCACCTTGAAGTAGGACTTGAGCAGGCTGAGCAGGGTCATCGCGTCGACCGGCGAGACATCGCGCAGTTCGGCCAGGTTCTGCGGCAGCGAGAGCAGCGACAGGCCGCTCTTGTGGTGGGCGAAGGCCGAGTTGAGCAGGGCGTGGTCGAAACGGCGCAGGCTGCGCACGGCGTCGCAGAAATTGAAATTGACCTTGGTGTCGAGGTAGAGCGCCGCGTCGGCGGCGGGAAACCCGAAGTCGAGCAGCAGCACCGGCTCGCCGGGCATCACTTCCTGCTTCAGCAGCAGCGCCAGATGCACCGCTGCCGTCGAGGTGCCGACGCCGGGCCGGGCGCCGAGCAGGCTGATCATCGTCCCGCTCGACTGCGCCGGCAGTTGCGGCGACTGGGCGAGCACCTGGCGCAGCGAGCGGCAGATGATTTCGGGGGCCGACTGCAGCTCGACGAAATCGCGGGCGCCGGCGCGCATTGCCTCGATGATCAGGCTGTTGTCGGCGCGCTGCGCGAAGCCGATGATCCACAGGCGCGGATACACCGACAAGAGCTTGGCGGCGAGATCGGCGGCCTGCGCCAGGCGGCTTTCGGCGAATTCGATGAAGACGACGTTGGTCCCCATCGAACCGACCAGCTGGACCAGGACGTCGCTGTTCCAGTGCAGCCAGACCGACACCCCCTGGCTCTGTATGGCTTCGCTGAGCGCATTGAAATGAGCTTCGTGCTCGGTCACCACGATGAAACGTTGTTCCATGCCTGTTCTCCGTCGGCTTACCTGGAAAATCCGGTGTAGCGGGTATTCACATCCTGATCGGACAGCAGCCAGTCGCGCCACAGCCCGGATTCGCGGTTCGCCAGTTCCTCGCCCGGCATCGGCCCGAGGTCGGTGCCCGCCGCCAGCGGCCGCACCAGGCGCGGCGTGACGATGAACAGCAGTTCCTTGTCCTCGCGCGACAGGCTGATGCTCTTGAAGAAGGCACCAAGCAGCGGCAGGTCGCCGAGGCCGGGAATCTTGTTCACGTTGCGCATCATCGCCTGGCTGACCAGGCCGCCAATGACGAAGCTCTCGCCGTTGCCCAGCTCGATGCTGGTGGTCGCCCGCCGCGTGCTCAGGCTGGGGACGCTGACGCCGTTGATGGTGATGCCGTTCTCGAAGTTGAGGTCGCTGACTTCCGGCGCCACGGTGAGCGCGATACGGTTGTCGGCGAGCACGGTCGGCGTCACCTGCAGGCGGATGCCGTAGGGCTTGTACTGGATCGTCGTCTGCCCGAGCGCCTGCGGCACCGGCACCGGAAACTCGCCGCCGGCGAGGAATTCGGCGTCGCGGCCGCTCTGCGCGACCAGCGTCGGCCGCGCCAGGGTGCGGGCGAAGCCGTTGCCTTCGAGGACGCTGACGACGCCGAGCAGGTTCTTCTTGGCGTTGCCGACCAGCAGGTTGAGCGCCTGGTTGATCGGCAGTTCGGCCTCGGTGCTGATCGCGCCGTTGCTCATCTGCACCTTGCTCAGGCTGCCCGGCGCGTAGCTGCCGAAGGTGAAGCCCGACTTGTTGGAGAGAATGCTGAGGCCGGCCTTGTTGAGGATCTTGCGGCTGAACTCGACGACCCGGACATCGATCTGCACTTCGCCGCCGAAGCCCATGACGCTGCGGTCGACCACCGCCGGCTTGGCATCGCCGGCGCCGCGCGCCGCGTATTCGCGGGCCACCGCCTGCGCCGCCAGGTCGCTGGCGGTGCCCGACAGCACGGCGAGATCGCCGGCCGCCTTCAACTGCAACTCGCCGGCGCCTTCCGGCGGCAGCGCCACCGCCTTGTTGACGCGCAACGGGTAGCGGTCCGCCGTCTTTTCGCCGCGCTGCCAGACCATCAGCGTGGTGACGCCGGGCTGGTTGCCCTGGATCACGAACTGGCGGCTGCCGATCACCTTGACCGCGGCTACCGTTTCATTGCCGACCGCCAGCCGGCTGACCGTCTTCGGCGTATCGATCAGGCGCTGCCCGCCGGCGGCAAGTTCGATCTCGCCACTGGCCGGCAGGGCCTCGGCGATGGCTGCCGGGCCGGCGAGCAGCGCCGGCAATGCCAGCGCCAGGCTGGCGGCCAATTGAAGGTAGCGGAAACTCGTCTTGTTCATTGCCCAGCCCCATTCCGATTACTGACCTGCACGCTGGTCTCCTTGAGCCCGTGCATCACCTTGACCGTCGGTGCCGGCGCCGCCGGCCTGGCCGCCTTGCCGGCCACCGGCTTGGCAACGAGCGGCGCGCCGACCTTGCCGGCCAGTTCGCGCAGGCTGACCGCCTGCGCCGGCGCCGAGAGCAGCGCGGCGGGCGTCGCCTGGCCGGGCGTCGCGGCATCCGGGGCCGCCGCGCTGGCGGCATCGAGCGGACGCAGCGCGAGCAGCAGGCGGCCGGCTTCGGCGGCCAGCGCCAGCCGGTCGACGTCGGCCAGCGGCACGGCGAGGACTGCGGTACGCGGCGTCTCGGCGACATTGCGCATGGTGCTGCCGGTCTTCTTCGCTTCCGGTGCGTCGAGCCCGCCGAAAGCCAGGATGCGCAGGCCGGAAAGCAGCAACCGGGCGTGGCTGTCGGCGATTTCCTCGTTGTTGCGGCGGAAGGTGGCGAAGACGTCGACCAGGTCGCCCGGCGCCAGCCGGTTGCCGACGGCGACCACTTCATCGACCTTGATTGCCACGGCCCGTTCGCCGGGCTGCAACTGCTTCAGCGACGGCGTCGCCGGCCCTTCGATACGTTCGGCGAGCAGCGGCTCGCCGGCGGCGAGGTCAAGCGGCACGGTCTTGCCGAGCACCGCCTCGACCGCCGCGTAGCTGCCGGCCGGACGCGACGGGAAGGCCATCAGTTGCAGATGTTGCGCGGTCAGCAGGGTGCCGGCGGGAATCCGCTGCGCGGCGACCACCACCTGCTGCATCGGCGCCGGCTGCTTGGCCGCCATGTCCTTGCTCAGCACCCACGCATACGCCGCCAGCCCGATGGCCGCGACGATCAGCAATGCCCCCACTATCCTTTGCGTCTTGCCCAATTTGCCTTACTCCCCGAGGACTCCAAAGCCATCAATAAACCGCGTCGAGCTGCACCATGGCCTGTCCGGTCAGCCGTTCCGGCAACGCGACGCCGAGTGCCGGCAGCGCCGGGACCAGCGGGTTGGCGGCATAGTCATAGGCCAGTTCGACCTTCAGGCAGACGTAGGGCGTCGCCGCGCAGAGCGCCGCGCTGACCTGCGGCTCGGGCGCCTTGTCGCCGAGCCAGGCCAGGCTTTCGGCGGCCACCGTGCGGGCCAGTTCGACGCGCGCCGTGACGCCGCCGACATCGCGCACCGCCGCTCGCGCCCCTTCGTTGGCGGCCTGCACCAGGGAATGCTTGACGGCAAAGATGACGCCGTAGGCGACGATGCCGTACATGACGATGAAAAACAGCACGAACACCAGCGCGAACTCAATCACCACCGCCCCGCGCTGGGCACGCCGACCAGCCCTCTGCGACACCATGCACTCCCCCGACTACGGCAGCACGGACCCGAGATCCAGCCACCCCCACAACTGCGGCAGCAGCGCCACCGCCAGACAGCTTCCGTAGGGAATCCGCCCCCGCAACACGCCCGCCACCCTGCTCCCCGGCAAGCCGCCCGGCTGCAGCAGCAGCAAGGCCAGCCCTCCGGCCAGCAACGAGCCGTACAACAAGGCCCCGGCCAGCACCGGAAAGCCCCCCAGCCAGCCGATGACGGCCAGGAACTTGACGTCTCCCGCCCCCATCCAGCCCGCCGCATAAAGGGGCAGGAAACCGAGCAGGGCCGCCACCGAAGCCATTGCCGCATCGAGCGGTGTACCGCCGAATGGCATTGCACCGCGTACCGCCAGATGCACTACCCCGAAGGCAAATCCGAACAGCAACCAGGCGTTCGGCAGACGCCGGTGACGCCAGTCGGCAAAGGCCAGCGCTCCGGCCCAGAAACTCAACAACAACTGCGCCGCCAACGACACGCGCCCGACCTCAAGAAACGGACGGGCCGTCAGCGCGGAAATGGCACATCAGGGCAGGGCGTCCTTGATCGAATCGAAGACGGCCTTCAGCTTGGTGCCAACGTCGGTCACCGAGAGAATGATCGCCACGGCGATCAGGGCGGCAATCAGACCGTACTCGACGGCAGTTGCACCTTCTTCATCTTTAACGAATTTCTTGATCGAATCCCACATGACACGCTCCATAAAATTTTCAAAAAAATATGATTTATTCATTTGCTTCAATTATTCACCTTCCAGCATAATTGTCAAGCCCCGACTTCCTGAAGCAACTGCGCCGGACTGAAGGGTTTGACCAGGTAACGGTCGGCCTTCGCCTGGTAGCCGCGCTCGATGTCAGCCTTCTGGCCGCGGGCGCTGACCATGATGACCCGGGTCGAACTGGTCAGCGGATCCTGCTTGATCGCCTGGCAGATCTGGTAACCATCGACACCGCCGGGCAGCATGACGTCGAGGATCAGCACGTCGGGCTTGAAGCTGCGCGCCACCAGCAGCGCCTCCATGCCGTTGGCCACCTCGCGCAACTCGACACCAAGCGGCTCCAGCGTCAAGCGAATGAGCAGGCGCAGGTCGGCCTGATCCTCGACAATCAATATGCGTTGCAAGGGCCTCACCGTCCGCCCCCCCCTGATGCCGCGCCGGAGTCGGCGACCGGTAGCCAGAGGACGACGCTCGTTCCCTGCCCGGGGGCACTGACCACCTCGATGTCACCACCGAAGACCGTCATGTATTCCTTGACCAGCGACATGCCGAGGCCGGAACCGAGGATGGCGCCGCTTGGGTCGGCGCGATAGAAGCGCTCGAAGATGCGTGCGCTCTGCTCCGGCGTCATGCCGATCCCCGGGTCGCTGACGGCGACGCCGATGCGGGCGCCCTCGGCGGCGTCGCGGCGCAGCGCATTGACGCGGATGACTCCGCCGCCCGGCGAATACTTGACGGCGTTGCTCAACACGTTGATCAGGCATTGCTGGAATTTCTCGGCGTCGATCCTGACCTTGGGCAGATCCTTCGGCCAGTCGAACTCCAGCTTGTGCGTCGGCGCCGGCACGTATTGCGCCGCCACCGCGTTGAGCACGACCGGAGTGATTTCCTGAACCTGCATCTTGAAACTCTTGCCGCCGCGCGCCTCGATCCGCGACAGGTCGAGCAGTTCGTTGACCAGGTTGATCAGATTGCGGGTCTGGCGGTGGATGCGCTCGAGCAGGTCGCGCTGCATCGCCGGCTCGAACTCGCGCGACAGCAGCAGTTCGGAGAAGCCGAAAATGCTCGCCATCGGCGTCCGCAACTCATGCGCCGCGGTGGACAGGAAATCGCTCTTCATCCGGTCCACCTCGCTTTCGCGGGTGATGTCACGCAGGTAGATGACACGGCCGTGGATGCCGCCGGCGCCGTCCGGAATCAGCCGGGCCAGCCAGCGGATCATCGTCTTGTGCGGGCGCTCCAGCTGCAGCAGACCATCGGCGCCCTCACCAACCTCGGCAAAGCCGGGGGCAGCGGCGCCGAGCTGGGCAATATGCAGGTCAAGCTCGGCCAGCGGCCGGCCGACCACCAGCCCGGCGGCCAGCCCGGTCATGCCGACGAAGGCCGGATTGACGAAACTGACCCGCCCTTGTTCGTCGGCAAAGACGAAACCGTCCGGCCCCAGGGTAAGGATCGCATCGCGCTCGCGGTTACTGCGCAGCAAGGCCGCCTCGCTCGCTTTCTGCGCCGTCAGGTCGCTCAGCACACCGGCGGCCGACGCCGTGCCGGCCGTCGTCGTCGCCCGCAAGTGCAGGGCGAACCAGCGCCAGGCACCGTCCCGGCAGCGCAAGCGCAGCTCGCAGGACAGATCGCCAGCCTCGCCATCGGCCAGCGCGGTAAAGAAAGTCGCCACACTATGACGTTCATCATCATGAACGAAGCTGACCAGCGTCTTGCCGAGCGCCTCGTCGATGCTGTGCCCGGTCAGCTCCTGCCAGGCCGGGTTGAGAAAACTCAGCTGCCCGCCACCATCGCTGCGCAGGATCACCTGCGTCACGCCGTCCACCACCGAGCGGTAGGCTTCCCGGCTGCTCAGCAGCTCGGCCTGCGCCGCCTTGTGCGCCGAAACGTCGGCCAGCGCACCGATCATGCGCAGCACCTTGCCGCTTTCGTCGCGGCTGGCAACGCCGCTCTGCTGCACCCAGAGATAATCGCCGCGCTTGTGGCGCAGCCGATGCTCGCAGAGGAAGAGGTCGCTACGCCCTGACAGGTGCTCGTCGAGCGCCGCCGTGACGCGCGCCAGGTCGTCGGGATGGACCCGCGTCAGCCAGGTCTCCGCGTGTCCCGGCGTCTCGTCCTCGGCAAAGCCGAGCAGGGTCTTCCAGCGCGGCGAGTAATAAATGCGGCCGCTGTCGAGCTGCCAGTCCCAGACGCCAATGTCGCAACCTTGCAAGGCGATGCGCAGGCGCCCCTCGCTGTCGGCCAGACGCCGCCTTTCCTCGGCCAGACGCTCGGCCGCCCAATCGACGCGCTGCGCCAGCCGGCCAAGCGGCGCCCAGGGCGCCAGCCCGGTACGCGCCGCCGGATCGCCGTCGCCGAGCCGCTGCAGCACCCGCTCTATCCTGGCCGCCCGCCAGTACACCAGCACCGCAAAAAGGACAAAGAAGACGAGGAGCAGGAGGCTGGTAATCATTGCATCAGGATAAGACAAAGCTGCCACTTCGTGCACCTCGCTCTCGGCCAGCGCCGCACTGGCCTGAACGAGCAGCGCCAGCAGCGCGGCATGACGCGGACGCCGAGGCCGCCGCAACGGCTGACTTTCACTTTCAGCCTCGCGTTCACGCAAATTCACGAAAATTCCGTAAGCAAGATTGCAATTCCGCATAATTTGATTATCATGTCGCAACAGTTTGCATTGTGCATGGTTTGTACTGTTTTTGAAACTCAAATATGCATAAATGCAAAACAGAATTGTCTACGGGCAATGCATGCCACCCGGTGTGGCGTTTTTCAATCAGTCAAGGAGTAACAAACATGGCAATTCAAGAACTTGGCAAGACCGAAATCGAAGCCGTCTCCGGCGGCACCCTGACCCTGGACCTGCATGCCGACGTCGGCAGCCTCCTGGGCGGCATCCTGAGCCCGGTGCTCGGCCTCGTCGGCGCGCTGGTCGCCCCGACCTTCAGCCTGGTCGGCGGCCTGCTCGGCGCTGTCACCGGCCTGCTCGGCGGCCTGCTGCGCGTCTAATAAAACAAGAACGACCACCAGTTTTCGTTCATTCAAGGAGTAGCAACGTGGCAATTCAAGAACTCAGCAAGACTGAAATCGCTGCCGTTTCCGGCGGCACCCTGGATCTCGGCGGCCTGCTCGGCGGCATCCTGAACCCGGTCCTCGGCGTCGTCGGCGGCCTGCTGCCCCCGGTTCTCGGTCTGGTCAGCGGCCTGCTCGGCACCGTTACCGGTCTGCTCGGCGGCCTGCTCGGTGGCCTGCTCGGCAACTGATCGCGTCATTTCGACCTTACGACAATCCAAGGAGTAGCAACATGGCAATTCAAGAACTCAACAAGACCGAAATCGCTGCCGTTTCCGGTGGCGCCCTCGATCTCGGCGGCCTGCTCGGCGGCATCCTGAACCCGGTCCTCGGCCTGGTCGGCGGCATCCTGAGCCCGGTAGTCGGCCTGGTCAGCGGCCTCGTCGGCACCGTTACCGGCCTGCTCGGCGGCCTGCTGGGCGGCCTGTTCGGCGGTTCCTGCCGCTAAGCCGTCACCCGGCAGCGCGGGGCGGGCCCTGAACGACCTGCCCTCTCCCGCCTCGCGCCTGTTCCTCCCGTCGTCCTCCTGACCCACTAGCGGCGCCCTGACCGGCATCGTTTTCGGCCGCCCCGAAAAATCCCATCAGCATTTCGCGCTCAACACATCCATTCCAGCATGGCCGATCAGCCCCTGTTCCGACGCGCCGCGCTCGACGCGCAAAAACCCAAGTCCTGCGGTGAAATCCTGCTCGTCCGCCCGCTCAGTTACCGCCTGCTGAGCCTCGCCGCCCTGCTGTGCACGCTGGCCATCGTCGCCCTCTTCACCTGGGGCAGCTACACCAAGCGCAGCAGCGTCACCGGCCAGTTGGTGCCGAGCGCCGGCCTGTTGCGCATCTATCCGCCGCAGACCGGCATCGTCGGCAAGAAACTGGTTGCCGAAGGGCAGAGCGTCAAGGCCGGCGACACCCTCTACCTGATTTCCAGCGAACGCCAGAGCAGCACCCTGGGCTCGGTCTTTGCCAGCGTCAGCGAACAGCTCGGCGCGCGCAAGGAATCGCTGACCGGCGAACTCGAACGCACCCGGCAACTGCAGCGCGAGGAGCAGGAAGGCCTGACCAAACAGGTGGCGGCGCTACGCAGCGAACTGGAGAAAATCGACAGCCTGCTCGAAGGCCAGCGCGACCGCGTCGCCCTCGCCGAGGAAACCAGCAAGCGCTACCAGTCGCTGCTCGAACAGGACTACATCTCGCGCGAACAGCGCCAGCAGAAGCGTGAGGAACTGCTCGACCAGCAGACCCGGCTGAAGAGCGTCGAGCGCGAGCAGATCGCCCTGCGTCGCGAACTCGGCAGCCGCCAGGAAAGCCTCGACGCCTTGCGCTTCAAGCACGAGAATCAACTGGCCCAGATCGAACGCGTCATTTCCTCGACCAGCCAGGAACTGAGCGAGAGCGAAGGACGCCGCATGCTGGCGATCACGGCGCCGATCGACGGCACCGCCACCGCAGTGGTCGCCGAAGTCGGCCAGGCGGTCGACGGCCGGCGCCCGCTGCTCAGCATCGTCCCCGCCGGCAGCCAGCTCGAAGCGCAGTTGTACGCGCCGAGCCGGGCGGTCGGCTTCGTTCGCCCGGGGGCCGAGGTGCTGATGCGCTACCAGGCCTACCCCTACCAGAAGTTCGGCCACGCCCGCGGCACCGTCGTTTCGGTGGCGCGCACCGCGCTGCCCGGCAGCGAGATCAGCAGCCTGCTGGCGCCGGGCGCCGAAGCCCAGGGCAGCGAGCCGCTCTACCTGATCAGCGTCGCCCTCGAACGCCAGAGCATCAATGCCTACGGCGTCGCCCAGCCGCTGCAGGCGGGCATGCTGCTCGAAGCCGATGTCCTCCAGGAAAGCCGCAAGCTCTACGAGTGGGTGCTCGAACCCCTGTTCAGCCTGAGCGGCAAGCTCTGATCGTCCGTCACCTCACTTCCGGTCTCCCATGTCCTTCCTCGACAACGTTTCCTTCGGCCTGCGCCGCAAACTGCCGCTGATCCTGCAGACCGAGGCGACCGAATGCGCCCTCGCCTGCATCGCCATGGTCGCCGGCTACCACGGCCTGCGCACCGACCTCGCCACGCTGCGCCGCGTCTTCCTGGTCTCGATCAAGGGCAGCACGCTCGGCCACCTGATGCAGATCGCCCAGTCGCTGAAGCTGACGACGCGGCCGGTCAAGCTCGAACTCGAAGACCTGCCGCAACTGCGCCTACCCTGCATCCTGCACTGGAACTTCAACCACTTCGTCGTCCTCAAGGCGGTCGAGCGCAACACGGTGACCATCCACGACCCCGCCTTCGGCCTGCGCAAACTCAGCCTCGACGAGGTTTCCGGCCAGTTCACCGGGGTTGCCCTCGAACTGTGGCCGAATACCGAGTTCAAGCCGGTCAGCTTCCGCCAGCGTATCCGCCTGCGCGACCTGCTGGGCCACGTCACCGGGCTTGTCCGCTCGCTCGGCCAGATCCTGCTGCTCGCCGTCTCGCTGGAAATCTTCGCCCTGGTCAGCCCCTTCTTCCTGCAGTGGGTGATCGACAACGTCGTCGTCTCCGGCGACCGCGACCTGCTGACCACGCTGGCCCTCGGCTTCGGCCTGCTGATGCTGCTCCAGCAGGGCATAGGCACGCTGCGCTCGTGGGTCATCATGCATATGTCGACGACGCTCAACCTGCAATGGCGGGCCAACATCTTCAGCCACCTGCTGCGCCTGCCGGTCGATTACTTCGAAAAACGCCACCTCGGCGACGTGGTTTCCCGCTTCGGCTCGATCGACGTCATCCAGAAGACGCTGACCACCGCCTTCGTCGAAGGCATCCTCGACGGCCTGATGACCATCGTCACCCTGATCATGATGTTCATCTACAGCCCGCCGCTGGCGTGGATCGCGGTCGGCGCCATGGCGCTCTACGGCATCGTCCGCTGGCTCTGGTACCGGCCGCTGCGCAACGCCACCGAAGAACAGATCATCCACGCCGCCAAGCAGCAGAGCCATTTCCTCGAAACCGTGCGCGGCGTGCGCAGCATCAAGTTGTTCCAGCGCCAGGAAGAACGCCGCTCGACCTGGCTCAGCCTGCTGGTCGACCAGATCAACGCCGACCTGCGCAACCAGAAACTGCAGATCTTCTACCGCCTGATCAACGGCATCCTGTTCGGCGTCGAGCGCATCCTGGTCATCTGGTTCGGCGCCAGGCTGATCCTCGATGGCAACTTCACGGTCGGCGCGCTGATGGCCTTCTCCGCCTACAAGGACCAGTTCGATTCGCGGGTCAGCGCCCTGATCGACAAGCTGGTCGACCTCAAGATGCTGCAACTGCAGGGCGAACGCCTGGCCGACATCGTCCTCGCCGACCCCGAACCGAGCGCCGCACCGCTGCCGACGACGGCACACCAGGCAACGCCGGAAGCCTCGATCGAACTGCGCGGCCTGCGCTACCGCTACGCCGACGGCGAACCCTGGGTGCTCGACGGCATCGACCTGCGCATCGGGCGCGGCGAGTCGGTCGCCATCGTCGGCCCGTCGGGCTGCGGCAAGTCCACGCTGATCAGCGCCATGCTCGGCATCCGCACGCCGAACGAGGGCGAAGTCCTGGTCGGCGGCGCCAGCGTCGCCCAGGTCGGCATCGAGGCGCTGCGCGCCATGGTCGGCACCGTCCTCCAGGACGACGTCCTGTTCGCCGGCTCGATCGCCGACAACATCAGCTTCTTCGATCCCCGCCCGGATTTCGCGCGGGTCGAGGAATGCGCCAGGCTGGCGGCGATCCACGACGACATCGCGGCGATGCCGATGAGTTACAACACGCTGATCGGCGACATGGGCGCGGCCCTCTCCGGCGGCCAGAAGCAGCGCGTCCTGCTCGCCCGCGCCCTCTACAAGCAGCCGGCGATCCTCTTCCTCGACGAGGCCACCAGCCATCTCGACATTTCCTGCGAAAAGCGGGTCAACCAGGCGATCAAGCAGCTCAACATCACCCGCGTCATCGTCGCCCACCGCCCGGAAACCATCGCCAGCGCCGACCGCGTCATCGTCCTCGACGCCGGCCGCGTGTTGCGCGACCTGCCGGCGGCACAACTCGACCTTGGCCGCATCGCCGGCGGAGGTGGCTGGTGAGTCTGCGCCGCCACCTCTGCGGCCTGCTCGCCGGCGCCGCCCTGGCCAGCGGCGCGCTGGCAGCGCCCGACCCGTTCTCGACCGAAGCGCGCACCGCCGCCAGCGCCAACCGGGCGCTGGGCGACGAGACGGGAATCAACCCCTGCGAATTCGGCCCGCTGCCGACGCCGCTCGAACTCGCCGAGGCGATCGAACGCGCCCTCTGCCAGAACCCGCAGACCCGCGCCGCCTGGGGCGAAGCGCGCACCCAGGCGGCGCTGCTCGGGGTCGCCCGCGCCGCCTACCTGCCCAGTGTCGCGGCCAGCGTCAGCTACCTGGCGCAGAAATCGAGCAGCGCCTACGACGGCAAGTACGAGGTGCTCGACGCCGAAACCCGGCCGCGCACCCGTGCCGGCAGCCTCAAGCTGAGCTGGACGTTGTTCGATTCCGGCCTGCGCGCCGCCAACACCGACCAGGCCAGCGCCCTGCTCGACGCCGCCAATGCCAGCCACGATCTGACGCTGCAGCGGGCGCTGCTCGACGCCGCGCAGGCCTACTTCGACGTCCAGATGGCGCAGGCGCTGCTGCGCGCCGCGCAGGCCGCCGAAGCCGCCGCCGGCAAGAGCCACCAGGCGACCGAGGCCAAGTACGCGGCCGGCGTCGGCGCCCTGACCGACAAGCTGCAGGCGGCGGTTGCCCTGTCCGACGCCCGCCTCAAGCGGGTCACCGCCGAAGGCGAAGTGCAGAACGCGCTGGGCAGCCTGGCCACCGCCCTCGGCCTGTCGCCGGACACGCCGCTGCGCCTGCCCGAGCGCGAACTTCAACTGCCCGGCCCGGCGCCGCGCAGCGTCGGCGAACTGCTCGAGGACGCGCGCAGCCATCACCCGGCGCTGCTCGCCGCGCGCGCCGAACTGCAGGCCGCCGAGGCGCGGGTCCGCGCCACCCGCGCCGAAGGCCGGCCGACCCTGGTGTTTTCCGCCGAAGCCAGCGAACGCCAGCAGGACAAGCACATCCCGATTTCCGGCTACCCGCCGACCGGCGCCGTCTTCCGCGACAGCGCGCTGGGCATGCAGCTGAGCATCCCGCTGTTCGAAGGCTTCGGCCGCGGCTACAAGGTGCGCGCCGCCAGCAGCCAGGTCGAGGTCCGGGCGGCCAAGCTGAACCAACTCGAACAGCAGGTCGCGCTCGAAGTCTGGAAGAGCTACCAGGCACTGAACACCCGCCAGGAACACATCGCCGCCGCCAGCACGCTGCTCGACAGCGCGCGCCGCTCCTTCGAGGTCGCCGAAGGGCGTTTCCGCGCCGGCGTCGGCAACATCCTCGAACTGCTCAGCGCGCAGAGCGCCGTCGCCTCGGCCGAACAGCGGCGCATCGAAGCCTATGCCGGCTGGCAGGGCGCCCGCCTGAAACTGGCGGCGAGCATCGGCCGGCTCGGCCTGTGGGCGATCAGGTAAGCGGCGGTGGCGCGGCCAGCGCCAACTGGTTGCGGCCGCGGTGCTTGGCCTCGTACATCGCGGCGTCGGCGCGCTTGAGGATGGCGTCGACGCTCTCTTCCGGGGAACCGGAAAACAACGTCAGACCGATGCTCGGCGAACTGTCGTAGCTTTGCGCGCCGAGCCGGTAGGGCTGGCCGAGGGCGACCAGGATCTTGTGGCCGACCGCCTGCGCATGACGCAGGGCGATTTCTTCTTCCGCCGCCAGCAGCGGCAGCATGACGATGAACTCATCGCCGCCGAGCCGCGCCACCGTGTCCATCCGCCGCACGCAGGCCTGCAGGCGATGGCCGACCTCGATCAGCAGCAAGTCGCCGAAATCGTGGCCGAGGCTGTCGTTGAGTTCCTTGAAGCGGTCCATGTCGATGAACATCAGCGCGCCGAGCGACGCCTGGCGGCGATTCTGGACGATCGCCTGCTCCATGCGGTCGACCAGCAGGCGGCGGTTGGGCAGGCCGGTCAGGGTGTCGAACAGGGCCAGGCGCCGGTATTCCTCTTCCAGCCGCTTGCTCTCGGAGATGTCCTGGAAGGCGCCGACCAGGCGCAGCGCAGCACCGTCGGTGGCACGCTCGACCACCTTGCCGCGATCCATGACCCAGAGATAATTGCCGCTGGCGTGGCGAATCCGGTATTCGAGGGCAAAGGACGGCGCCTGAGCCAGGCAGGCGGCAAGCGCCGCGGCGTACGCCGCTCGGTCGTCGGGATGGATCAAGGCGGCGACGCCAGCGATCTCGTGTTCGTGCATGGCTTCGTCGAGGCCCAGGATGCGGCTCCAGGCGGCGTTGTGCCGGGCCGTCGTGCTACCCACCTGCCAGTCCCAGATGCCTTCGCCGGTGGCGTCCATGACGTGGCGCAACCTTTCCTCGCTGTCGCGCAACGCCAGCTCGGCCGCCTTCTTGGCGTCAATGTTGCGGTAGGTGCCGACCAGCGACTGCCGGTTGCCCGACTTGCCATAGATGTTGAACCACTTCCAGGCGCCTTTCAGCGTGCGCAGCCGGACGTCGGCCTCGAAGGCCGGACGCTCGCCGGCCAAGTAGGCCGCCCGCGCCTGCTCGATGACGGCGCCGCAATCGGCGTGCGCCAGCGCCGCCCAGCCGGCGACCTCGGCCGCCGCCTCGCCGTTGGCGCAGCCCAGTGCCTCGCTCCAGCCAGCGGCGACGCGCACCTGGTCGCTCGCCAGGTCCCAGGACCACAAGCCCTGGTCGGCGCCGGCCAGGGCCAGCGACAGATGACGCTGCAGGCGGACGCGGTGCAGGATGTTGGCGATGCGCAAACGCACCAGGTTGGGCTTGAACGGCTTGGTGATGTAATCGTCGGCGCCCATTTCCAGCGCGCTGCACTCGCTCGCCAGATCGTCCATCGCGGTCAGGAAAATCACCGGCGTGCCGTTGAACGACGGCAGTTTCTGCAACTCGGTCAGGGTCTCGAAACCGTTCATCCCCGGCATCAGCAGATCGAGCAGCACGAGGTCGAAGCGCCGCTGCGGGAAGATTTCCAGCGCCTGCGCCCCGGACTCGGCGGTCACCACCTCGTAATCGATGCCGAGCGCCATCTCCAGCAATTGCAGGATGGCCGGCGTGTCATCGACCGCCAGCACGCAAGCCTTCTCGTCATCAAGCAGGAGGTTTCTGAAGGGCACGCTCACTCCGCCACCGTGAAAATGAATAAACACCGCAAAACTGATACGTCATACTAAAGGCGAGTCAGGGCAAAACTCAAGCTCTGCGTGAGCGGCCCGAACAGGTCCTCAAGTAGACCACCGTATAGCGGCACCCACTGACAGACCAGAATCAGCAGCGCAAGTTTCAGGACCAGTCCCGGCAGGTAGCGATTCAGCCAGACGCTCGCCGGCGCGACCGCGAAAGCCGTCGTGCGGCGGCGATACAGACCGTGCAGGGGAGCGGGAACGAAGTTCTGGTGGTTCTTGAGCATGATCTTTCCTTTGCATCAACACGTTGGAAAGACCATCACGCGAGCGCCCGTTGGAGTTTTCGGGCAGGTCCCGGCAGATGGCCGAGATCTTGGGCTGGGCAACCCCGCTATCTGACAAGCGCCAGACCGGAGGCTTTGCGTCCCTGCGTCGCCGCAGGTTTGCCGTTGATCACGACTGCATCCTAGATCGCAGAAACAGGCGCGTCAACTACTTTTATCATTTATTTTCTTAATAATCATAAAATCAACATCGAGCAAATCCGCATTTGCTAAACGAATAAAATGAAACTTGGTTTTCACGTATAGCATTTAATTGATGTATACGTATAATTTGAAAACACGACTTTCAATTACCTCTGACAGCTGCCTCCCCCCGTCAGAGCAAGCCCCAGCGCGCAAGGAGTTCAAGCCATGTCAGCCGCCATCAGCATTGCCAAAGCAGCTTCCGTCACCGGCCAGGTTTTCGCCATCTCGCCCGATGGCAAGGTTCGTCCCTTGCACCCCGGTGACCCGCTGTTCCCCGGCGAGAAGGTAGTGACCGCGCGCGATGCGCAGGTGGTCGTCAAACTCGCCGACGGCCGGGAAATCAGCCTGGACCGCAGCGAAAGCCTGCAGCTCGACGGCGACGTCGCAGGCAACAGCAGCCAGGACGACAGCGCGCTGACGGCGGGCAGCCCCGGGGCCCGCGAACTGAGCGCGGCGCTTGCCGCCAACCAGCCGCTCGACGAACTACTCGACGAAGAAGCCACGGCGGCCGGTGAAAGCGGCGGCGCCAGCGAAGGCGGCCACAATTTCGTGCAGTTTCAGCGCATCGTCGAAAGCATCGGCAGCAGCGATTCCGCCTACCGCTTCGGCGCCGGCGACCGCTACGCCCTGGCCGAGCGGCAGAGCGGCGACCTGACCCCGGCCGCCGCCGAGCCCGACACCACGCCGCCCAACGGCGGCGCCGCGCCAACCGTGACCATCGTCGAAGACGCCAATAACGACGGCTTCATCAACCGCGCCGAACTGCAGGGCGACGTCGACATCCGCGTCGCCTTCGACGGCAATCTGGTCGATGTCGGCGACACCGTCCGCGTCAATGCCAACGGTCTCATCATCGACGTCGTCGTCAACGCCCAGGACAAGGCCAACGGCTACGTCTCGCTGAGCGTCCCGCCGACCGCGCACGGCAGCACGCTGACCGTCGAGGCGGTGATCCTCGACCCGGCCGGCAACAGCACCCTGCCCGGCCAGGACAGCGCCAAGGTCGATACCAGCAAGCTGCAGGGCCTCGCCGTTTCTCTGGTCGAGGATACCAACGACGACGGCTTCATCAACCGCGCCGAACTCAGCGGCAAGATTGACATCCGCATCGACCTGCCGGCCGAAGCCATCGCCGGCGATCTGCTGACCGTGCGCGTCACCGGCAATGCGACGCGCAGCATCGTCCTCAGCCAGGCCGACATCGATGCCCACCGCGTGATGATCGACGTCGATGCGCCGGCCAACGGTACCCGCATCGAAGTCTCCGCCCAGGTCTCCGACCCGGCCGGCAATCTCTCCAACACCGCCGGCGACAGCGCGACGCTGATGATCGGCGACCTCGCCGCGCCCACCGTCACCATCACCGAGGATGCCAACGGCGACGGCTGGCTCAACGCCGCCGAGTTGCAGGGCGACGTCGATGTCCGCATCGATCTACCCGATACCGCCCGTGCTGGCGACAGCCTGCTCGTTTCGGTCAATGGTGTCACCCGTGCGCCGCTGATTCTCTCCGCTGCCGACATCGCTGCCGGCTATCTAGATTTGAGCGGCATCGCCAGCCCCGGCGACGGCCATACGCTGACGGTAACCGCCCAGTTGCGCGACCCCGCCGGCAACCTCAGCCCGACCGGCAGCGATGCCGTCACCGTCGACACCACGGTGTTCACCGGCCTCGCCGTCGAGATTGCGGAGGACCGTAACAACGACGGCTTCATCTCGATCGCCGAACTGCAGGGCAACGATATCGACGTCCGCGTCACCCTGCCCGCCGGCGCCGCCGTCGGCGATTCGCTGACCGTCTCCGGCAGCGGCAACGTCGATCAGGTGATCACCCTGACCGCCGCCCATCTCGCCGCCGGCCATGTCGATCTCAAGTTCAACCCGACCGCCGACAACACCGACTTCGTCACCACCGCCCGCATCACCGACATCGCCGGCAACGCCGCCGGCCCGGTCAGCGACAGCGCGCGCCTGCTGCTCTCCGAGCCCGGTGCGCCGATCGTCGCGATCACCGAAGATGCCAACAACAACGGCTGGATCAACGCCGCCGAACTCAACGGCGACATCGACGTCAGCATCACCCTGCCCGGCACCGCCCGCGTCGGCGACAGCCTGCTCGTCTCGATCAACGGCGTCCCCCAGGCCCCGCTCGTCCTGACCCTGGCCGACATCAACCGCGGCAGTATCGCGCTCGCCGTCGCCAACCCCGGTGAAGGGCAAAGCCTGGAAGTCACCGCCCAGGTCCGCGACCCCGCCGGTAATCTCGGCAAGACCGGCAGCGACAGCGCCACCGTCGATACCATTCCGCCCAACGGCGGCCAGGCCCCCACCGTCACGATTACCGAAGACGCCGACAACAACGGCTACATCAACGCCGCCGAACTCAACGGCGAGGTCGATGTGAAGATCGCCTTCGACCCGGCCAAGGTCGACGCCGGCGATATCGTCGTCGTCACCAGCGGCACGATCACCCGCGAGATCACCGTCACTGCCGCTGACCTCACCAAGGGTTACGTCACCACCGCCTTCGCCGCACCGCCGTCCGGTGACAGCATCGTGGTCAGCGCCCGCATCGTCGATCCGGCTGGCAACAGCACGCCGCCGGGCAGCGACAGCGCGATCGTCGATACCGACGCGCCGAACAAGGGCGACGCGCCGACCGTCACCATCGTCGAGGACGCCAACAACGACGGCTTCATCAACCGTGCCGAGGCGCAAGGCGTGGCCGACGTCCGCATCGATTTCAAGCCGGCGCTGGTCGAGGTCGGCGACATCGTTCGCGTCACCGACGGCAGCACCACTCGCGAAATCGTCATCGACGGCGCGAGCAAGGCGGCCGGCCATGTCCTGACCGATTTCCCTATTCCAGCGCCGGGCAACACCCTGGTCGTCACGGCGACCATCGTCGATCCCGCCGGCAACAGCACGCTGCCCGGCCAGGACAGCGCCAAGGTCGATACCAGCAACCTGCAGGGCCTTGCCGTCAGCTTGGTTGAAGACGCCAACAACGACGGCTTCATCAACCGCGCCGAACTCAGCGGCAAGGTCGACATCCGCATCGACCTGCCGCCTGAAGCCATCGCCGGCGATCTGCTGACCGTGCGCGTCACCGGCAATGCGACGCGCAGCATCGTGCTCTCGCAGGCCGACATCGACGCCCAGCATGTGATGATCGACGTCGATGCCCCGGCCAATGGCACCCGCATCGAGGTTTCCGCCCAGGTCTCCGACCCGGCCGGCAATCTCTCCAACACCGCCGGCGACAGCGCGACGCTGATGATCGGCGACCTCGCCGCGCCGACCGTCACCATTACAGAGGACGCCAACGGCGACGGCTGGCTCAATGCCGCCGAGCTGCAGGGCGACGTCGATGTCCGCATCGATCTGCCCGATACCGCCCGTGCCGGCGACAGCCTGCTGGTTTCGGTCAATGGCGTCACCCGCGCGCCGCTGATTCTCTCCGCTGCCGACATCGCCGCCGGTCATGTCAATTTGGCCCTCGCCAGTCCCGGTGACGGCAACACGCTGACCGTCGTCGCCCAGTTGCGCGATCCTGCCGGCAACCTCAGCCCGACCGGCAGCGATTCGGCCATTGTCGATACCACGGTCTTCAAGAATCTGGCCGTCGAGATTGCGGAGGACCGTAACAACGACGGCTTCATCTCGATCGCCGAACTGCAGGGCAACGATATCGACGTCCGCGTCACCCTGCCCGCCGGCGCCGCCGTCGGCGATTCGCTGACCGTCTCCGGCAGCGGCAACGTCGATCAGGTGATCACCCTGACCGCCGCCCATCTCGCCGCCGGCCATGTCGATCTCAAGTTCAACCCGACCGCCGACAACACCGACTTCGTCACCACCGCCCGCATCACCGACATCGCCGGCAACGCCGCCGGCCCGGTCAGCGACAGCGCGCGCCTGCTGCTCTCCGAGCCCGGTGCGCCGATCGTCGCGATCACCGAAGATGCCAACAACAACGGCTGGATCAACGCCGCCGAACTCAACGGCGACATCGACGTCAGCATCACCCTGCCCGGCACCGCCCGCGTCGGCGACAGCCTGCTCGTCTCGATCAACGGCGTCCCCCAGGCCCCGCTCGTCCTGACCCTGGCCGACATCAACCGCGGCAGTATCGCGCTCGCCGTCGCCAACCCCGGTGAAGGGCAAAGCCTGGAAGTCACCGCCCAGGTCCGCGACCCCGCCGGTAATCTCGGCAAGACCGGCAGCGACAGCGCCACCGTCGATACCATTCCGCCCAACGGCGGCCAGGCCCCCACCGTCACGATTACCGAAGACGCCGACAACAACGGCTACATCAACGCCGCCGAACTCAACGGCGAGGTCGATGTGAAGATCGCCTTCGACCCGGCCAAGGTCGACGCCGGCGATATCGTCGTCGTCACCAGCGGCACGATCACCCGCGAGATCACCGTCACTGCCGCTGACCTCACCAAGGGTTACGTCACCACCGCCTTCGCCGCACCGCCGTCCGGTGACAGCATCGTGGTCAGCGCCCGCATCGTCGATCCGGCTGGCAACAGCACGCCGCCGGGCAGCGACAGCGCGATCGTCGATACCGACGCGCCGAACAAGGGCGACGCGCCGACCGTCACCATCGTCGAGGACGCCAACAACGACGGCTTCATCAACCGTGCCGAGGCGCAAGGCGTGGCCGACGTCCGCATCGATTTCAAGCCGGCGCTGGTCGAGGTCGGCGACATCGTTCGCGTCACCGACGGCAGCACCACTCGCGAAATCGTCATCGACGGCGCGAGCAAGGCGGCCGGCCATGTCCTGACCGATTTCCCTATTCCAGCGCCGGGCAACACCCTGGTCGTCACGGCGACCATCGTCGATCCCGCCGGCAACAGCACGCTGCCCGGCCAGGACAGCGCCAAGGTCGATACCAGCAACCTGCAGGGCCTTGCCGTCAGCTTGGTTGAAGACGCCAACAACGACGGCTTCATCAACCGCGCCGAACTCAGCGGCAAGGTCGACATCCGCATCGACCTGCCGCCTGAAGCCATCGCCGGCGATCTGCTGACCGTGCGCGTCACCGGCAATGCGACGCGCAGCATCGTGCTCTCGCAGGCCGACATCGACGCCCAGCATGTGATGATCGACGTCGATGCCCCGGCCAATGGCACCCGCATCGAGGTTTCCGCCCAGGTCTCCGACCCGGCCGGCAATCTCTCCAACACCGCCAGCGACAGCGCGACGCTGATGATCGGCGACCTCGCCGCCCCGACCGTCACCATCACCGAGGATGCCAACGGCGACGGCTGGCTCAACGCCGCCGAGTTGCAGGGCGAGGTCGATGTCCGCATCGATCTGCCCGATACCGCCCGTGCCGGCGACAGCCTGCTGGTTTCGGTCAATGGCGTCGCCCGCGCGCCTGTCTTGCTGACGGCGGCTGACATCGCCGCCGGTCACATCGCACTGGCCGTTGCCAGCCCCGGCGACGGTCATACGCTATCCGTCATCGCCCAGTTGCGCGATCCCGCCGGCAACCTCAGCCCGACCGGTAGCGATGCCGTCACCGTCGACACCACGGTGTTCACCGGCCTCGCCGTCGAGATCGCCGAAGACCGCAACAACGACGGCTTCGTCTCGATCGCCGAACTCCAGGGCAACGACATCGACGTTCGTGTCACCCTGCCCGCCGGCGCCGCCGTCGGCGATTCGCTGACCGTCTCCGGCAGCGGCAACGTCGATCAGGTGATCACCCTGACCGCCACCCATCTCGCCGCCGGCCATGTCGATCTCAAGTTCAACCCGACCGCCGACAATACCGACTTCGTCGCCACCGCCCGCATCACCGACATCGCCGGCAATGCCGCCGGCCCGGTCAGCGACAGCGCCCGCCTGCTGCTCTCCGAACCCGGCGCACCGATCGTCACCATCACCGAGGATGCCGACAACAACCGCTGGATCAACGCCGCCGAACTGAACGGCGACATCGACGTCAGCATCACCCTGCCCGGCACCGCCCTTGTCGGCGACAGCCTGCTCGTCTCGATCAACGGCGTCGCCCAGGCGCCGCATGTGCTGACGCTCGCCGACATCAACCGCGGCAGCATCGCCTTGGCCGTCGCCAATCCGGGCGAAGGTCAGGAAGTCAGCGTCACCGCCCAGGTCCGCGATCCCGCCGGCAACCTCGGCAAGATCGGCAGCGACAGCGCCATCGTCGATACCCTGCCGCCCAACGGCGGCAATGCCCCCACCGTCACCATCACCGAAGACGCCGACAACGACGGCTACATCAACGCCGCCGAACTGAACGGCGATGTCGATGTGAAGATCGCCTTCGAGTCGGACAAGGTCGATGCCGGCGATATCGTTATCGTCTCCACCGGCGCGATCACCCGGGAAATCACCGTCACTGCCGCCGATCTGGGCCGCGGCTACGTCAGCACCGCCTTCCCACCGCAAGCGCACGGCACGACGCTGACCGTCGAGGCGCTGATCCGCGATCCAGCCGGTAACGCGACGCCGCGCGGCAGCGACAGCGCCGAATTCCGCACCGCGCTGATCATCGACGACCTGACCGTCAGCGTTTCCGAGGAAGGCCTGGCCAAGGGCCTGCCCGACAGCCTCGGCCTGCCCGCCGACAGCACTGACTCGGCGGTCGTCAGCGGTTCGCTGGTCGTCGCCAACGCTACCCCGGCGCTCAGCTACTGCCTGTTGGCGCCGAGCGAGGAACTGTGTTCGAACGGCGTGCGCATCGTCTGGTCCGGCGACGGCACCGAAGCGTCGCCGCTGGTCGGCCGCGCCGGCCCGCTCGGCCCGGAAGTGATCTGCGCCAAGGTCGACGCCCAGGGCAACTACGAAATCCGCCTGCTGCAGCCGGTCGACCACCTCGACACCAACGGCGAGGACATCGCCGCGCTCAACTTCACGGTCAAGGCCAGCGACGGCAACCAGCAGCACAGCGCGACACTGACCCTGAACATCGAGGACGACGCACCGCTCGCCCGCGACCAGAGCTTCCGCGTCGGCGATGGCGACGGCGCCGACACCAACCTGATGATCGTCCTCGACGTCTCGTCGAGCATGAACGAATGCGCCTGCGTCAAGGATCTGGCCGGTAACGACCTGAGCCGCCTCGACCTCGCCAAGCTGGCGATTGCCGATCTGCTCGACCGCTACGATGGGCTGGGCGACGTCATGGTCCGCCTCGTCATCTTCGGCAACGACGGCCAGGCGATCGGCGACCGCTGGCTGACGGTGGACGAAGCGCGCGCCGCGCTGGCCGGCATCAGCGCCGGCGGCGAAGCGTCGAACTACGACGCGGCGCTGGCCACCGCCAGCCAGGCCTTTGCCGATCCCGGCCGCCTCGCCACGGGGCAGAACGTTTCCTACTTCTTCTCCGACGGCGAGCCGACCACCGACAGCAGCGGCCACCCGTTCAACTATACCGGCCAGTTCGACCCCTTCCTCGGCGACGGCATCGACC
The DNA here is from genome assembly GCF_041909095.1 of Azonexus sp. Taxonomy (GTDB): domain Bacteria; phylum Pseudomonadota; class Gammaproteobacteria; order Burkholderiales; family Rhodocyclaceae; genus Azonexus. Next base: position 512,417 of record NZ_JAYREB010000001.1, read on the forward strand.
AGGGCGAGGAACTCGCCTGGCAGAGCTTCCTGGCCCAGCACCAGATCGTCTCGCAGGCGATTGGCGTCGGCCCGCGCGGCGTCATCTATCCCGACCAGCTCAACCCGATTGCCTGGAACGGCAGCAACGGCTGCGACCTGGACAGCAACTGGATCGCCGACTTCAACGAAATGGCCTGCGTTTTTGCCGACACCGTCGACGGCCCGACCACCCTCACCGGCAGCCTCGGCGGCTTCGGCGCTGACGGCGGACACGTCGCCAGCCTGAGCATCGGCGGCTACAGCTTCGCCTACGACGCGCAGAGCAACACGCTGACCGCCAGCGGCAGTTCGGATAGCGTCATCGCCTACCAGTTCGACCCGGTGGCGCGCACCCTGACGCTGACCACGGTGCATGGCGAAACCCTGTGCATCGGCCTCTGCGACGGCAGCTTCCGCTACCACGTCGATGAAACGCCGGTACGCGGCACCCATACCGACCTCCAGTACACGCTGGTCGATGGCGACGGCGACAGCGCCAGCGGCTCGCTCGGCTTCGTCGGCACCGGCGCACCGGCCAACGTCGCACCGGTGGCCGGCATCGAGACCGGCAACAACCTGCTCGGCATCATCGGTCTCGAAGCGCTCGACCTGATCGACCTCGGCACCCGCACCCGGTTCACCGCGCTGGACGCCAACAACGACCTGGCGCGCGTCGAGATCGCCTACCGGGCGCTGGTCAATCTCGGCCCCTACCATCTCCAGGCCTCGCTCGCGCTGGCCGCCGAGCTCGGCCTGCACCTCGAGATCACCAACGACCCCGGTCTGCTCGGCCTGGTCCTGCCCAGTTCGACGCTGGTCATTACCGCCGCCGACGGCGGCAACATCGACAACCTGGCGCTCAACGAACTGCTCGGCACCGTGCATTACGAACAGTCGCTGCTCGACGTCAGCGTGCTCAGCGCGACCAGCATCACCGCCACCGACAGCCACGGCCTGAGCAGCACGGCGAGCGTCGGTTCGCTCGCCGAAGTCAGCCTGATCCATAGCCCGGACAAGGATCCGCGCCTGGTCGAAGGCAGCGACGGCGCCGACAGCCTGCAGGCGATCGCCGCCGGCAGCCGCCTCTATGGTCACGCCGGCGACGACCTGCTGCAGGGCGCCGGCGGCAGCGACCTGCTGCGCGGCGGCGACGGCAACGACGGACTCGACGGCGGCGCCGGCATCGACCTGCTGATCGGCGGGCGCGGCAACGACATCCTGATCGGCGGCGCCGACAGCGACGTCTTCCGCTGGGAGTTCGGCGACCAGGGAACGGCCGCCGCGCCGGCCACCGACGTCATCCTCGATTTCAATGCGACGGCGACGGTCGGTGCCGGCGGCGACGTGCTCGACCTGCGCGACCTGCTCCAGGGCGAATTCCACGACGGCAGCGACCTCGGCAATCTCGGCCAGTACCTGCAGATCGAGACCGCCAGCGACCACACGCTGATCCGCATCAACCCGCTCGGCGACGGCAGCGCGCCGACCCAGCAACTGATCCTCGACGGCGTGGACCTGTCGGCCGGCGGCCTCCACGCCGGCACGGCCCAAATCCTCGAAAACCTGATCCAGCAGGGACGCCTGCTGGTCGATTGAACCCTTGGTACTAGGAGAATCCGCATGAACACCGAACTCATCTGCAAGAATGGCCAGGACATCCGCGAGCTGCGCAATCAGCTCGGCCTCAAGCAAAGCACCTTCTGGAAGCGCATCCTGGTCACCCAGTCCGGCGGCTCGCGCTACGAAACCGGGCGCACCATTCCCAAGCAGGTGCTGCTGCTGATCCATCTCGCCTACAGCCCGCTCAAGGAATCGGAAGCCTTGCTCAAGCAGTTGCACGCCGGCAAACCGGTGCCGATGCTGCGCGAAATCAGCGAACGCCCCCGCGTCCGCCGTTCGCACGGCGGCCGCACGCCAAGCGTGATCCAGGCCGGAGCCTGCTGAACGATGAGCCAACTCAAGACCCTCCCCTGGCTGCTCGCCGGCCTCGCCCTGCCGCTGCATGCCCAGCAAGCGGCAACCCCGGAAGTTCAACAGGCGCTGCGCCAGGTGGCCCAGCAGGCAGTGCAGAAAAGCCCGGAAGTGACGATCAAGTGGCGCAACTACAAGGCCGCCGAAGAAGAAGTCGGCGTCGCCCGTGGCGGCTACTTCCCGAAACTGGACCTGAGCGCCGGGGCGGGTCGTGAGAGCCTGGAAGTCCCGGGCGCGGCCAAGGACAGCTACACCCGGCGCGGTTACGCGCTGACGCTGAGCCAGATGCTGTTCGACGGCTTCGCGACGCGCAGCGAAGTGCGCAAGCTGGGCAAGGCCAAGCTGGTGCGCTACTACGAGTTGCTCGAAGCCTCGGAAAACGTTGCCCTCGAAGCCAGCAAGGCCTACGCCGACGTGCTGCGCTACCGTTCGCTGGTGACGCTGGCTGAAGACAACTACGTACGGCACAAGGCGACTTACGAGCAGATCAAGGCGCGCACCGCGTCCGGCGTCGGCCGTCGGGTCGATCTTGATCAGGCGGCCAGCCGCCTGGCGCTGGCCGAGGTCAACCTGACCACCGAGACCGCCAACCTGCACGACGTGATGGCGCGCTACCAGCGCCTGGTCGGCGAACTGCCGGCCGGCGCGCTGACGCCGCAGCAACTGACCGGCGCGGCGCTGCCGGCGAGCCCGAAGGCGGCGCTCGATGTGCTCTACAAGCGCAACCCGACGCTGCTGGCGGCGGTCGAGAACATCGAGGCGGCGCAGTACGACGTCGAAGGCCGGCGCGCTGCCTACATGCCGCGCGTCGATCTGCGGGCACGCACCGAGACGACCAAGAACTACCAGGGCGTCAGCGGCGAGCGCGACCAGAACGTCGCCGAAGTCGTGATGTCTTGGAACCTGTTCAACGGCGGCTCGGACACGGCGCGCGAGCGGCAGTACGTCGAGCGCAAGCACATGGCGCTGGAAATGCGCGAGAAGGCCTGCCGCGACACCCGGCAGACGCTGTTGATCGCCTACAACGACGTGCAGCGTCTGCGCGACCAGAAGGAAGACCTGACGACGCAGGTGGCGCTGCTCGAGAAGACGCGCGACGCCTACCGCGAACAGTTCAACATCGGCCAGCGCACGCTTCTCGACCTGCTCGACACCGAGAACGAACTGCTGGCGGCGAAGCGCTCGCTGGTCAATGCCGACACCGACCTGACGCTGGCCTACCTGCGCAGTCAGGCCGGCATGGGCTCGTTGCTCGAATTCATGGGCCTGCAGAAGCTCGAGACGACGACGCCGGAAGCCAGCGAACTGGCCGAAGTCGACGCGGCAACGCTGTGCCCGCCGGAGCCGGTGGCGCTGAGCGGCACGCCGCGCGCCGATCTCGACGCCCGGGCGCAGGACATGCTGGGCAAGAAACCGCCGGTAGTGACACCGCCGCCGCCCGCCAGCGACGCCGACGTCCAGGCGCGCATCCGCGCCTGGGCGCAGGCCTGGTCGGCGAAGGACTACACCGCCTACACCGCCTTCTATGCGCCGAGCTTCACGCCCGACCGCGGTCTTTCGATGAAGGAATGGGACCGCCTGCGGCGCACCCGCATCATGCCGCGCGAAAGCATCGCGGTGACGGTGGACAAGCTGGACGTGCAGATGCACGGCACCGACCGGGCGACGGCGAAGTTCGAGCAGACCTACCGCTCGAACATCTACAACGACCGCGTCCTCAAAACCCTGCAGATGATCCGCGAAAACAGCCAGTGGCTGATCACCGGCGAAACCTCGGTACCCTGCCGCGGCAACACGGTCGGCGGCTGCAGCCCGGGCCAACGCTGACCCTGAAAAGCGGCTTGGTCGCCGGTCGGCCAAGCCGCTGGAGCCCGCTCATGAAAATGTCGCGCCTGCCATCGACCACCACTCGCCAACCCACGGCGGAAGCCATCGAGCGAGCCACCCAGGCGCTGCTTGCCAGCCGGCGCCGGGTGGAGCCGATGGAAGGCGTGGTCAATCAGCGCGAACGCTCGTTGCAGCAGGAACTGGGCGAATTCGACTGGGCCAGTCAGCAAGCTGAGAGGCGCTGCAAGAGCGGCGGCAACGCCGACCCGGATGAACTCCGCCGACGCTTCGACACCCGCTGCCGGCAACCGGGAACGATCAGCGCAAAAGCCTGAGCGGCCGGCAGCAGCTCAGCCGCCGATGGTGTAGCGCAGCAGCGCCAGCACGAACAGCGTGTAGCCGGCGGCCACCAGGTCGTCGGCCATCACGCCGAAGCCGTTCTTGACGTTCTCGTCGAACCAGCGCGCCGGTTGCGGCTTGCTGATGTCGAACAGGCGAAACAGCAGGAAGGCCGCCAGTTGCCATAGCCAGCCCGGCGGCGCCAGCAGCAGGACGAACCAGAAGGGAACGATCTCGTCCCAGACGATGCTGCCGTGGTCGGGCTCGCCGAGCGCCCGGCCGGCGACTTCGATGAACCAGATGCCGGCCAGGTAAGCGACGGCGAACAGGAAGAGCAGCTGGCCGTCGCCGAAGAAGGGGCGGAACAGGATGAAGCTGGCCCAGGCGAACAGCGTGCCGAAAGTGCCCGGTGCCCACGGCGCCAGCCCGCTGCCGCAGCCGCAGGCGAAGAAATGCGCCGGGTGGGCGAACAGGAAACGGACGCTGGGCGGCTTAGGCAAAGTGGTCGTACCCCCGGCGTGCGATGTCGACCGGCTGGCCGTCCGGATCGAACACCTCGACCGTACCCGGCGTCCCGGCGACGATTTCGCCGATCGGCCAGAGCGGCAGTTCGAGCGCAGCGGCGAGCGCCGCCACCTCAGGACTACGCGCCGCCGGCACGGTAAAGCACAGTTCGTAGTCGTCGCCGCCGGCCAGTTGGCAGTCGAGGGCGAGGCGGCGCAGGTCGGCGTCGTAACGCTCGCCGCTGCCGACCAGGTCGCGCAGTTGCGGCAGTTGCACGAGGCGAACGGCGGCGGCGCAGGCCGAACGTTCGGCGATGTGGCCGAGATCGGCGAGCAGGCCGTCGGAAACGTCGATCGCCGCGCTCGCCAGGCCGACCAGCGCCTGGCCGAGGGCGAGCCGCGGGCGCGGCTTTTCCAGGGCGGCGATGCACAGCCGCGGCCAGGGTTCGGGCAGGCTGACCCGGCCCTGCAACTGGGCGAGGCCCAGTGCCGCCAGCCCGGGCCGGCCGGACACCCAGACCTGGTCGCCGGGACGGGCGCCGTCGCGGCGCAGGGCGCGCCCCGCTTCGACTTCGCCGAGCGCGGTGACGCACAGGTTGAGCGGGCCACGCGTGGTGTCGCCGCCGATCACGTCGACGCCGTACTCCTTGGCGCAAGCGAAGAAACCGTCGGCAAAACCTTCGATCCACGCCGCGTCGGCCGCCGGCAACGCGCCGGCCAGCGTCACCCAGCGCGCCATGGCGCCCATCGCCGCGAGGTCGGAGAGATTGACGGCGAGCGCCTTCCAGCCGAGGTTGCGGGGATTGGTGTCGGGCAGGAAATGGGTGCCGGCGACCAGCATGTCGGTGGTCACCGCCAGTTGCTTGCCGGGCGTCGGCTGGACCAGCGCGCAGTCGTCGCCGGGACCGAGCACCGCCGACGGCGTCGGCCGGGCGAAGTAGCGGTCGATCAGCGCGAACTCGCCCGCCATCGCCTTACTTGCCGCGCCGGCGCGCAGCGACCTCGTCCGGGCGGACGATCGCGGCGACCTTGTCGAGCACGCCGTTGACGTACTTGTGGCCGTCGGTGCCGCCGAAGGACTTGGCCAGCTCGATGGCTTCGTTGATGATGACGCGGTACGGCGTCTCCGGATGATTGACCATCTCGAAGGTGCCGAGCATCAGCAGCGAGGCCTCGACCGGCGAGAGTTCGCCGAAGGGGCGGTCGATGTGGCTGGCGATGCGCGCGATCAGCGCTTCATGCTGGCCGATGACGCCACGCAGCGTGCCGACGAAGAATTCGCGGTCGGCCTTGGCGAAACCTTCCATTTCCGGCGCGTAGGCTTCGATGGCGGCTTCATCGGCACCGCCGACACGCCACTGGTAGAGGCCCTGCAGGACGAATTCACGGGCGCGGCGGCGGGCCGACTTGGGCGGCGCCTTGGGGGTCTGTTCCTGCTCAGTCATTGCTCAGCGCTCCTTGCAGATTGGCCATTTCGACGGCGGCCTGGGCACAGTCGGTGCCCTTCGGCTGCATGCGGACTTCGGCCTGTTCGTCGGTGTCGCAGGTCAGGATGCCGTTGGCGATCGGCACGCCGGTGTGCAGTTGCAGTTCCATGATGGCGCGGCAGGCGTCGTTGGAAACCACTTCGAAGTGGTAGGTGTCGCCGCGGATCACCGCGCCGAGGGCGATCAGCGCGTCGTACTGGGCGGTCTGCGCCATCGTCTGGAGGACCAGCGGGATTTCCAGCGCGCCGGGGACGGTGGCGATCGCCATGTCCTCGTCGGCGACGCCGAGGCGCTTGAGCTCGGCGACGCAGGCGGAGAGCAGGCCTTCGCAGATGGGCAGGTTGAAACGGCTCATGACGATGCCAATGGCCAGGCCATTGCCGTCGAGGTTGCTGTCGAATTCGAATACGTTGTCAAAACGGGACATGGCTCAAAGCTCCGCGGGTGAAGTGACGAAACCGGTGACTTCGAGGCCGAAGCCGGTCATGGAGGGCATCTTGCGCGGGCTGGAGAGCAGCCGCATCTTGCCGACGCCGAGGTCGCGCAGGATCTGCGCACCGATGCCGTAGGTGCGCGGGTCCCATTTCTGCTGCGGGCGCGGGGCGCCGGTGTTTTCCGGGCGGGTCAGGCGCTCGAGCAGCGCGTTGCCGTCTTCCGGGCGGTGCATGAGGACGATGACGCCGTGGCCGTTTTTGGCCAGCGCCGCCTGCGCCTGATCGATCGAGTAGGACTGGCGGCTGCTCGCGGGGTCGAGGAAGTCGAGCACCGAGAGCGGCTCATGGACGCGCACCAGGGTTTCGCCGCCGGCAGGGATGTCGCCCTTGACCAGGACCAGGTGGGTGCCGCCGCCGGCGCGGTCGACGTAGGCGTGCAGCGCGAATTCGCCGTGCGCGGTAGCGATGCTCTTGCTGCTGACGCGCTCGACCAGGGTTTCGGAAGCGGCGCGGTAGTGGATAAGGTCGGCGATGGTGCCGATCTTCAGGCCGTGCTGCTTCGAGAATTCGATCAACTCGGGCAGGCGGGCCATCGTGCCGTCGTCGTTCATGATCTCGCAGATCACCGCCGCCGGCTCCAGGCCGGCCATGCCGGCGAGGTCGCAACCGGCTTCGGTGTGGCCGGCGCGGACCAGGACGCCGCCGTCGCGGGCGGTGATCGGGAAGACGTGGCCGGGCTGGACGATGTCGGCCGGACTGGCGTTGCGCGCCACGGCGGTGCGGATGGTGTGCGCCCGGTCGGCGGCCGAGATGCCGGTGGTGACGCCTTCGGCGGCTTCGATCGAGACGGTGAAGGCGGTGCCGAACTGGGTGCCGTTGCTGCGTGCCATCTGGCTCAGACCGAGGTGGCGGCAGCGGGCTTCGGTCAGCGTCAGGCAGACCAGGCCGCGGCCGTACTTGGCCATGAAGTTGATCGCTTCCGGCGTGACGTGCTCGGCGGCCATGACCAGGTCGCCTTCGTTTTCACGGTCTTCCTCGTCGACCAGGACGACCATGCGGCCGGCCTTCAGTTCGGCGACGATTTCTTCGGTTGAGGCAATGGCGGGATGCGGAGGCATGGAATTCCGGGAGTGAGGGGAAAGGGGGGTATTTTCGCAGAAACGGACCGAGCCGGGGGCTCAGCCGGCCTGCCCGGCCCGGTGGGCCTTGACGAATTCGATCACGGCGTCGGCCGGCAAGGGCCGGCTGTAGAGAAAACCCTGGACGAAATCGCAGCCGAGGCCGGCCAGGAAATCGCGCTGCCCTTCGGTTTCGACGCCTTCGGCGACCAGTTCCAGGCCCAGCTTGTGGCCGAGGGCGACGGTGGCGGCGCAGATGGCGGCGTCGTTGGTATCGGTTTCCAGATCCTTGACGAAGGAGCGGTCGAGCTTGAGACGCTGGATCGGCAGGTGCTTCAGGTAGGCGAGCGAGGAATAGCCGGTACCGAAATCGTCGATCGCCAGCATCATGCCCATGTCCGACAACTGGTCGAGGATGGACAGCGTCAGCTCCGGGTTCTGCATCGCCGTGCTCTCGGTGATTTCAAGCTCGAGGTCGGCGGCGCTCAGGTCGTAGCAGGAGAGGACGCCGCGGATCAGGGCGGGCAGGTTCTCATGGCGCAGTTGCTGGGCCGAGATGTTGACGGCGACGCGCAGGCGGTCGATGCCGGCGTCGCGGAAGCGGCGCACCTGGCGGCAGGTTTCCCAGATCACCCAGTCGCCGAGCGGCTGGATCAGGCCGCTGTCCTCGGCGATGCGGATGAAGCGGCTGGGCGGCACGTCACCCAGCTCGGGATCGTGCCAGCGGGCGAGCGCCTCGAGACCGGCGATCGCGCCGTTGCGGGTGTCGATCTGCGGCTGGAAATGCAGCGAAAACGGCGAGAACGCCGGCGTCACCGAGGCCAGCGCCCGACGCAGCGCGTTTTCCAGGCGCAGGCGTTCGCCGGCCGCCTCGTTCATCGAGCGGGCGTAGAACTGGTAGTTGTTGCGACCGGCATCCTTGGCGTGATACATCGCGACGTCGGCGTTGCGCAGCAGGGTCTCGCGGTCGCGGCCGTCGGTCGGATAGAGGCTGATGCCGATGCTGGGCGTCGCGAACAACTGGTGCGGACCGATCACGTGCGCCTCTTCGGCCAGTCGGTGACGCACCTTGCCGGCCAGCGAGACCGCCGCCATCGCGCTGTCGATGTCGGGCTGGACGACGACGAACTCGTCGCCGCCAAGCCGGGCGACGATGTCGCTGGCGCGCACGCAGTCGCGCAGGCGCAGGGCGACGCTCTTCAGCAATTCGTCGCCGACCGGGTGACCAAGGGTGTCGTTGACCGTCTTGAAGTGGTCAAGATCGATCAGCATCAGCGCCACCTGGCGGCCGTCGCGCTCGGCGCTGCGGATCGCCAGTTCGAGCTGCGACTCGGAGGCGAGGCGGTTGGGCAGTCCGGTCAGCGGGTCATGGTAGGCGAGGTGCAGCAACTTCTGCGTCGCCTCGACGCGTTCGCCGATGTCGGCGTAGGTGGCGACATGGTTGAGCAGCTTGCCGCTGGCGTCGCGCACTTCCGAAACCACCACCCACAGCGGATGGATGCTGCCATTGCGGTGACGGTTCCACATCTCGCCGGTCCATACGCCGTCGGCGCGGATCGCCTGCCACATCGTCGCGTAGTAGTCCTTGCTCTGGCGCCCCGAGGAAAGCAGCGACGGGTCGCGGCCGACCACTTCGTCCAGGCGGTAGCCGGAAAGATGGCAGAACGCGGCATTGACGGCGACGATGCGGTTGTCGGCGTCGGTAATCAGCGCCGCCTCGCTCGACTGCAGCAGCAGGCGATGCAGCACGACCGGGGCGAGCGCCGCCAGCGACTCGCCGATGGCTTGTGCTTCGTCCCGGTCCATGGGGTCGGTCAGACGTTGAACAGGAAGTTCAGGACGTCGCCGTCGCGGACCACGTAGTCCTTGCCTTCGGCGCGCATCTTGCCGGCTTCCTTGGCGCCGGCCTCGCCCTTGAACTGGATGAAGTCCTCGTAGGCGATGGTCTGGGCGCGAATGAAGCCGCGCTCGAAGTCGGTATGGATGACGCCAGCCGCCTGCGGCGCGGTATCACCGGCGTGGATGGTCCACGCGCGCACTTCCTTGACCCCGGCGGTGAAGTAGGTCTGCAGGCCGAGCAGCTTGTAGCCGGCACGGATCAGGCGATCGAGGCCGGGCTCGTGCAGGCCCATCGATTCGAGGAATTCGACCTTGTCGGCGTCTTCGAGGTCGGCGATCTCGGCTTCGATCGACGCGCACAGCGCGACCACCTGCGAGCCTTCTTCAGCGGCATGCGCTTCGACCTTGGCCAGCAATGCGTTGTCGGCAAAGCCGTCTTCGGCGACATTGGCAGCATAAAGCACCGGCTTGGCGGTGATCAGGCAGAAGGGCTTGAGGCTGGCCCATTCTTCCTTCGAGAGATCAAGGGCGCGCACCGCCTTGCCCTGATCAAGCTGGGCGAAGCATTTTTCCAGCACGGCAACCAGGATCTTGGCTTCCTTGTCGCCGGCGCTGGCCGGACGCTTGTAGCGGTTGAGCGCCTTTTCGACGGTGGCCATGTCGGCGAGCGCCAGTTCGGTGTCGATCACCTCGATGTCGCGGATCGGATCGACACTGCCGGAGACGTGCACGACGTTCGGATCGTCGAAGCAACGGACGACGTGGACGATGGCGTCGGTTTCGCGGATGTTGGCGAGGAACTGGTTGCCCAGGCCTTCGCCCTTCGACGCACCGGCGACCAGGCCGGCGATGTCGACGAACTCGACGATGGCGGGCTGGATCTTCTGCGGCTTGACGATTTCGGACAGGGCCTTGAGGCGGGGATCGGGCACCTCGACGATACCGACGTTCGGCTCGATGGTGCAGAACGGGTAGTTGGCGGCTTCGATGCCGGCCTTGGTCAGCGCGTTGAACAGGGTGGATTTGCCGACATTGGGCAGACCGACGATACCGCATTTCAAAGACATGTTCTTTTCCTCAGACGGCTTTGCCGTGCAACTGTTGCTGGGCGCCGGGATAGTCACCGGCGGCGATGCGGGGCCACGCCAGCAGGCTGCGCTGGAGGGCATGTTCGATGTCGGGCGCTTCTTCCTTGCGCGGCGGATGGAGGACGAAATCGACCACCTGCTGGGCCAGGTTGAGCGTGCGCGGGTGGCCGATGCCGAGACGCAGACGCCAGAAATCCGGCGTACCGAGCCGGGCCTGGATGTCCTTCAGGCCGTTGTGGCCGCCGTTGCCGCCGCCCTGCTTGAGACGGATGCCGCCCGGCGGCAGGTCGAGTTCGTCATGTATGACGAGGATCTCGGCCGGGGAAATCTTGTAGAAATTGGCCAGCGCCGCGACCGCCTGCCCGGAGCGGTTCATGTAGGTGCTCGGCTGCAGCAGCCAGAGTTCGCCGGCGCGCGCCGCCTTGCCGAAGAATTTGGCTTGCGGCGCCAGGCTGACGCGCAACGACTCGGCCAGCCGGTCGACGAACCAGAAACCGACGTTGTGCCGGGTGGCTTCGTATTCCGGGCCGGGGTTGCCGAGGCCGACGACGAGACGGGGCGTGCTCATGGTGACTTGTGCGATCTATGCGAAAAGGCCGCCGGGGCAAATGCCTGCGGCGGCCAGCACGACGAATCGGCAGGAATTACGCGGCAGCTTCGCCTTCGTCAGCCTGGGCGCCGCCCTTGCCGACGATGCTGACGACGATCGGGTCTTCATCACCGTGCTTGACCAGGGCAACGCCTTGCGGCAGCGCGATCTGGGAAGCGTGGATGTTTTCGCCGACCTTCAGGGCACCGACGTCGACCGTCAGGTATTCCGGCAGGTCCTTGGCCAGGCAGTGGATGTCCAGTTCGCCGATGACGTGGTTGACCAGGCCGCCACCGAGCTTGACGCCCGGCGCGTTTTCTTCGTTGACGAAGTGCAGCGGCACCTTGATGTGCAGCTCATGGTCGGCGTCGACGCGCTGGAAGTCGATGTGCAGGACCAGCGGCTTGTAGGCGTGCTTCTGGAAATCGCGCAGCAGGACTTGTTCCTTCTTGCCGTCGATGACCAGGTTGATGATCGAAGAATGGAAGGCTTCCTTCTTCAGCTTCAGCAGCAGGTCGTTGTGGTTGGTCTCGATGGCGATCGGGGCGGCGTTGCCACCGTAGACGATGCCCGGGACGGTGCCGGCGCGACGCAGGCGGCGGCTCGCACTCGTTCCCTGCAGGTTGCGCACGTTGGCGATGACTTCAAATTGCATGGTACTGCTCCAGGTGTTTTCCCGATCCGCGACCAGACCGGGAAGGTTGAAAAAACTCAATCGATGAACAAGGACGACACCGAGTCGTCGTTGCTGATGCGGCGGATGGTTTCGGCCATGATTTCGGCCACCGACAGCTGGCGGATGCGCGGCGAGGCAGCGGCATCGTCGCGCAGCGGAATGGTGTCGGTGACGACCAGGGCGTCGAGATCGGAAGTATTGACGCGCTCGACGGCCGGGCCGGAGAGCACCGGGTGCGTGCAGTAGGCAACGACCTTGCTGGCGCCGTTGGCCTTCAGCGCGGTGGCGGCCTTGCACAGGGTGCCGGCGGTGTCGACCATGTCGTCCATGATGATGCAGCTACGGCCCTTGACATCGCCGATGATGTTCATCACTTCGGAAACATTGGCCTTCGGACGGCGCTTGTCGATGATCGCCAGGTCGCATTCGAGGCGCTTGGCCAGCGAACGGGCGCGGACGACGCCACCGTGGTCGGGCGAGACGACCATCGGGTTTTCGTAATTCTGCTTGCGGATGTCGTCGAGCAGGATCGGCAGGGCGTAGATGTTATCGACTGGAATGTCGAAGAAGCCCTGGATCTGTTCGGCGTGCAGGTCCATCGTCAGCACGCGGTCGACGCCGGAGGCGACCAGCATGTTGGCGACCAGCTTGGCGGCGATCGGCACGCGCGACGAGCGCGAGCGGCGATCCTGGCGGGCGTAGCCGAAATAGGGAATGGCGGCAGTGATGCGGCCGGCCGAGGCGCGCTTCAGCGAATCGACCATGACCAGCAGTTCCATCAGGTTGTCGTTGGTCGGGGCGCAGGTCGATTGCAGCACGAAGATGTCGCGACCGCGCACGTGTTCCTGCAGTTCAACACTGACTTCGCCGTCCGAGAAGCGGCCGACGTTGGCCCGACCGAGATCGACGTTGAGATGCTTGGCGACGTCGGATGCCAGCTTGGGGTTGGCATTGCCGGTGAAGACCATCAGGCTGTTATAGGCCATTTCCGCATTCCTCCGGGCTCCGCGCGCGCCGCGAAGGCCCGATACAATGAAAATCGGGCAGGCCAAAGACCTGCCCGAAGGGAAACTGGCAGAGGAGGAAGGATTCGAACCTTCGAATGCCGGAATCAAAATCCGGTGCCTTGACCAACTTGGCGACTCCCCTGCGGTTCGTTCGGACGGGGTCTCGTTCGAACGAGGCGCGAATGATACAGGAGGGTTTTACGGAAATCCAGCCCTATTGTGCAATTTCTGCCAATGGATGTTGCGCCAGCCCGTTGGCGACCCAGCCGATCATGCCTTCCGGCATGCGGGAAGCAGCGGCCACAGCCGCATCTTCGCCAGCGAAGGCGGCGAAGACGCAGGCCCCGGAGCCGGTCATCATGGCGCCCGGCGCCTGCTGGCGCAGCCAGGCAAGATGGCTGGCGACGGCGGGAAAGCCGGCGACGGCGACGGCCTCCAGGTCGTTGCCGCCGACGCCCGGCCGCCAGTCGGCGGGTTTGATCGCCGGCGTGTCGCGACGCAGGTCCGGCGCACCGAAGATCGCCGCCGTCGGCACCTGCACCGGCGGTTGCAGTACGAGATAAGCGGCCGCTGGCAGGTCGACATCGGTGAAGGTTTCGCCGACGCCTTCGGCGAAACAGTTGCGGCCGTGGATGAAGACCGGCACGTCGGCGCCCAGCGCCAGCCCCAGTTTTTCCAGTTCGCCGCGCGGCACGCCAGTCCGCCACAGGTGGTTGAGGGCGAGCAGCACGCTGGCCGCATCCGACGAACCGCCGCCAAGGCCGCCGCCCATCGGCAGCGTCTTCTCGAGATGGATCGTCACGCCCTGGCGGTCGCCGGTATGCTGCTGCAGCAGGCGGGCGGCGCGTACGGTCAGATCGTCGTCCGGGGCGACGCCCGGGGTCGGGGTCGCCAGCTCGATGCGGCCGTCGGCGCGCGGCGAGAAGCGCAGCCAGTCGCAGCGGTCGATGAAGCGAAAGACGGTCTGCAACAGGTGGTAGCCATCGGCGCGGCGGCCGACGACGTGCAGGAAGAGGTTGAGCTTGGCCGGCGCCGGCCAGCGGCTATGCCAGTTCCAGTCGTTCATGGCAGGGCTTTCCAGGTTTCGATGCGCAGCCGCAGTTCGAGCGCCGCGTTGCTCGCCGTCAGACGCATCGGCGGTGCCGCCGGGTCGTCGTCGGCGTAGGCATAGTCGACGCGCCAGCCGGCTTCGGCGAGGCGCAGCGGGCGACCGAATTGATCGCGGTCGAGGCTGCCGCCGGGACCGGGACGACCGAGCAGCCAGCCAGCGAGGCGGCCGATCGGCAGCGCCTGGCCGGTGACTTCGGCGAGCAGTTGTTCGGCATCGGCGGCTTCGCGGCTCTGGCCATCGCTGGTGATCAGGCGCGCCCGGCCGCCGCCGCTGTGGAGTTCGGCGACGCCGATGCCGAGCGGGTTGGCGAGCAGCAGGCGATCGCCGTCCCGGCCGTGGCTCCAGTCGAGGCGGCCGCCGCTGCTTTCGCTGCTGCCGTCAGCCAGGCGCGCGAGCAGCGCGAAGCGGCCGGTGACGGCGAAATTCTCCAGCTGCTCGCGCTGCGGCAGCGGCCCGGCCGGCAACTGGGCACAAGCGGCAAGGAACAGCGCGGCGGCAAGGCCGCTCAGGCGACGGATCAAGGCAGGTACTTCTTGATCACCGCGCCCAGCGTCTTGTTGTCCGGCGCATTGCGCTGCGCTTCCTGCAGCAGCCGGCGTGCCTCGTCCTGGCGACCGGCCTGCCACAGCACCTCGGCCAGGTGGGCGGCGATTTCCGGGTCGGGCTTGATCCGGTAGGCGGCCTGCAGCGTCTGCAGCGCGACGTCGAGCTTGCCCTGGCGGTACTGCAGCCAGCCCAGGCTGTCCATGATGAAGGGGTCTTCCGGCGCCAGTTCGACGGCCCGGGTGAGCAGCGGCTCGGCTTCGTCGAGGCGGATGTTGCGGTCGGCGAAGGAATAACCGAGCGCGTTGAGCGCGTGGGGGTGATCCGGGTGCTTCTTGAGCAGGCGGCGCAGGTGGAATTCCATCGGCTCGTACAACCCCAGCCGTTCGGCGGTCAGCGCCGCGTCGTAGAGCAGGTCGGGACTGTCGGGATCGGTCTCCAGGGCCTTCCTGAGCGTCGCATAAGCGGTGTCCTCGCGGCCGCTGTCGCGGTGCAGCTGGGCTTCGGCCAGCACCAGTTGGGCCCGCTCGCCGGGCGTCGCGCCACGCGTATCGCGCAGCAGGCGCAGGGCCTCGTCGCTCTTGCCCTGTTCGAGCAGGATCGTCGCGATGCGGGCGCGCGCCGCGACATGCCGGTCGCCGCTGACAACGCGCCGGTAATGCTCGATTGCCTGCTCGTTCTGTCCGGCTTCCTGGGCAATCTGCCCGAGCAGGTAATGGATGCTGCCGCGGTCGGCGAAAGGCGTCGCCAGCAGACGTTCGAGCAGGGCGATCCCGGCCTCGCGCTCACCGTGCTGCAAGGTCAGGATGGCGGCCGGATAGAGCACCGCCGGCTCATCCGGAAAATCCTTGAGCAAGCGGTCGTACTGCTGCCGGGCATCGTCCAGGCGTTTTTCGGCAACCAGCATCTGGGCCAGCGCCAGACGGGCGTCGCGGGCGTCCGGGTGGGCTGCGACGAACTGCCGCAGACTGCCGATTCCCTTTTCGGCATCCTGACGCGCCACCAGCTTGGCGCGGGCAATCGCCGCCATGGCCCAGTCCGGCTTGCGCGCCAGCGCCGCTTCGGTCTCGCGCAGCGCCCGCGCCTCGTCGCCGGCGGCCAACGCACCCTGGGCCAGCGCGAAACGCGCTTCCGGCAATTCCAGATAAGGCGGCAGCACGGCGTCAAGCAGGGCAAGCACCGCCTGTTTGTCGGGAATGCGCGCCAGCATGCGGTTCAGGTGCAGCAGGTTCTCGCCGAGGTTTTCTTTATCGCTTGCCAGCAAGGCAACCAGATGCGGCTGCAGCTGATCGACCTGGCGGGCATGGACGAGCAGCGCCAGTTGCGCCTGGCGGGCCGGCGTCGATTCCGGTTCGACGCTCAGCCACAACTCGACCAGCGCCAGGGCGCGAGCGTTGTCACCGGCGAAACCGGCGACCTCGACAGCGCGGGCGATGACCTTCGGGTCGCGGGTGCGCTCGGCCAGATCGGCCCAGGCCTGCACGCTGAGTCCGACCGCCCCCTGGCGCAGCGCCAGTTCGCCGAGCAGGACCTGGAACACGGTGCGCCCGAGCAGATCCTCGCTGGGCGGCGGGGCAGCCCAGGCAGGCAGGCCGAGGGCCAGGGTGAGGGCGACGACGAGTTGCTTCGGGGACATGGTGGCTTTCCGGTTGGCCTGCGTATTTGAACGCATAATATCGAAGTAGTTTGCGATGTTATTTGGGAATTGACGGGGGAACAAGCGATGCCGGAGTTGCCGGAGGTTGAAGTCTGTCGCCGGGGGATCGCCCCCGAGCTGGAAGGCGAGGTCGTGCGCGCCATCGTGCAGCGTGCGGCGAAGCTGCGCCAGCCGATCCCCGGCGAGCTGCGCGAGCTGCTGCCGGGCTGCCGCATCGTCGCCGTGCGCCGGCGCGGCAAATACCTGTTGATCGACTGCCGGCGCGCCGGCGTCGAAGGCACATTGATCATTCACCTCGGCATGTCGGGCAACCTGCGCTTCGTTCCCGCCGACCTGCCGCCGGAAAAGCACGATCACTTCGACCTCGTCCTGCCCGGGCAGACGCTACGCTTCGCCGACCCCCGGCGCTTCGGCGTCGTTCTCTGGCAGCCGGGAGCGCCAGCAACGGTCGAGCAGCACCCGCTGCTCGCCATACTCGGCATCGAGCCGCTCGCCGACGAGTTCACCGGCGACTGGCTGCACGCCGCGCTGGCGCGGCGCCACGGCCCGGTCAAGCCGGTGCTGATGGACAGCCATATGGTAGTCGGCATCGGCAACATCTACGCCGCGGAAAGCCTGTTCCGCGCCGGCATTTCGCCGCTGCGCGCGGCCAGCCGGATCAGCCGCCTGCGCTGCGCCAGCCTGGTCGACGCCATCCGCGCCACCCTGAGCGACGCCATCGCCGCCGGCGGCAGCAGCATCCGCGACTACGTGCACAGCGACGGCGGCGCCGGCTGCTTCCAGATCCAGGCCGGCGTCTATGATCGCGCCGGCGAACCCTGCCTGCGTTGTGGCGGCGCCATCCGACAGATCCGCCAGGGTGGCCGCAGTACCTACTATTGCCCAGCCTGTCAGCGCTGAAAGCGCGCGGCAGCACGGGCCACTTATGCTAAATTGGATACTCGTACTGTCGCCGGAACTTCCGTCATGTCGCTCGCCAATCAATTTGCCGCCTATTCCGCCTGGCGGACGCTGCTTTCCAACGATATCGCCGAGTTCCAGCACTGGCTGGCGGAGAATGAGCTGTCCGACGGGCAGATCGACCTCCGCCTCTCGCAACTGCAGGAAAGGCTGCGCGAAGACCGGCTCAACGTCGCCTTCGTCGCCGAGTTCTCGCGCGGCAAGTCGGAGCTGATCAACGCCATCTTCTTTGCCGAGTACGGCAACCGGATGCTGCCCTCGTCGGCCGGCCGGACGACGATGTGCCCGACCGAACTGCTGTTCGACGCCAGCAAGAAGCCCTGCATCGAACTGCTGCCGATCCAGACCCGCGCTTCCAACGCCAGCGTCAGCGAGTACAAGCGCTTTGCCGAGGAATGGACGCAACTGCCGCTCAATGGTGACTCGCCGGAAGACATGCAGGCCGCCCTGCATCACGTCAGCGAGACGATTCGCGTCACGCCGGCGCAAGCCGGCGAACTCGGCTTCGAGGTCGGCAAGGGCGAAGCCGACCCTTACCGGATCGGCGCCGACGGGCTGGTCGAGGTACCGCGCTGGCGCCACGCCCTGATCAACTTCCCGCATCCGCTGCTCAAGCAGGGCCTGGTCATCCTCGACACGCCGGGACTCAACGCGATCGGCGCCGAACCCGAGCTAACCCTGTCGCAACTGCCGAACGCCCACGCCGTGCTCTTCATCCTGGCCGCCGATACCGGCGTCACCCAGTCCGACCTGACCATCTGGAAGGAACACATCGCCGGCAACGGCAACGCCCGGCGCGGCCGCATGGTGGTGCTGAACAAGATCGACGGGCAATGGGACGAACTCAAGTCGGCGGCGGCGATCGACGCCGAAATCGCCCGCCAGGTCGATAGCTGCGCCGCCATCCTCAACCTGCCGGCCAGCCAGATCTTCCCGGTCTCGGCCCAGAAGGGCCTGGTCGCCAAGATCAACGAAGACGCCGCGCTGCTCGCCCGCAGCCGCCTGCCGGCGCTCGAGGAAGCGCTGTCCGGCGAACTGATCCCGGCCAAGCGCGAAATCGTCTGCGAAAGCACCGACGCCGAATTCGGCGATGTCGTCGCCCGCGTCCGCGCCCTGCTCGACTCCCGCTTCGCCGGCCTGCGCGAACAGCTCGACGAACTGGCCGAACTGCGCGGCAAGAACCGCGGCGTCGTCGAATACATGATGGGCAAGATCCGCGCCGAAAAGGAGGAATTCGAAGCCGGGCTGCAGCGCTATTACGCGGTACGCAGCGTCTTCTCGACGCTGACCAACAACCTCTTCGGCCACCTTGGCATCGACCGCCTGCGCCAGCTCACCGGCGAAACCCGCGAGAACATGCTCGAAGCCCGCTTCTCCAAGACCCTGTCGGACGCCATGGGCGGCTTCTTCGCCCGCACCCGCGAGGCGCTCGCCAAGTCGAACGGCGAGATCGCCGAGATTCTCGCCATGATGGACGCCGTCTACAAGAAGTTCGCCGTCGAGCACGGACTCAAGCTCGGCGCCCCGACCGCCTTCTCGCTGCTCCGCTACGAACGCGAAATCGACCGTCTGCAGGCCTGGTGCGACACCCATCTCAACACCGTGGTGACGCTGCTCACCCACGACAAGCGCAACATCACCCAGAAGTTCTTCGAGGAAGTGGCGATCCAGGTCCGCCGCGCCTTCGAGCGCGCCAACCGCGACGCCGAAGTCTGGCTGCGGGCAATCATGGCGCCGATGGAAACGCAGGTCCGCGAGCACCAGATCCAGTTGAAACGCCGTCTCGAAAGCATCAAGCGCATCCACCAGGCCACCGACACGCTGGAAGACCGCATCGCCGAACTCGACAGCGTCGGCAAGACGCTCGAAGGACAGCTGGCGATGCTGGCCGACATCGAATACCGCGTGCGCGACCTGATGTCGCCGGAACAGATGGCCGAGCTGCGCGCCGCCTGAGCGCGGCCCGCGCTCAGCTGCCGAAACCGATGATCTCGCGCGGGATCTGGTCGAGCGGCAGTTCGCGGCCAACGGCGCCGAGCTTGAACGCCTCCTTCGGCATGCCGTAGACGACGCAGGTCGATTCGTCCTCACCGATCGTCGTCGCCCCCGCATCGCGCATTTCCTTCAAACCGCGCGCCCCGTCGTCGCCCATGCCGGTCATGATGATGCCCAGCGCGTTGCGGCCGGCGACCTGGGCGACCGAGCGGAACAGCACGTCGACCGACGGCTTGTGCCGATTGACCAGCGGACCGTCGCGCACTTCGACCAGATACTGGGCGCCATTGCGGCGCAGCATCATGTGCCGGCCGCCCGGCGCGATCAGCACCAGCCCCGGATGCACCCGATCGCCGTCCCTGGCCTCGCGGATTTCCATCGCGCACAAGCCGTTCAGCCGCTCGGCGAACATCGCGGTGAATTTCTCCGGCATGTGCTGGACGATGACGATGCCGGTAGTCACTGCCGGCAGGCGGGAAAGCACCGCTTCGAGCGCCTGCGTGCCGCCGGTCGAGGTGCCGATGGCGACCACCCGGTCGGTCGTCCCGTACATCCGCGCCCCCTGGTGCGGCGTGCTGGCCAGCATCGCGTCGGCCGTCTGCTTGGGCACCACCTCGGCCGGCTTGCGCGGCCCGGCAGTCATGCTGCGCACGGCGCGCATGTTGGCGCGTGCCGCCGACTTGATCGCCGCAACGATGTCGTTGCTCGCATCCTCGAGAAAGGACTTCAGGTTGAGCTTGGGCTTGGTGATGATGTTGATTGCCCCCGCCGCCAACGCCTCCATCGTCACCTGCGCGCCCTTGTCGGCGAGCGACGAGCAGATGATCACCGGCGTCGGCCGCTCGGCCATGATCTTCTTCAGGAAGGTCAGGCCGTCCATGCGCGGCATTTCGATATCGACGATGAAAACGTCCGGCCACTGCACCTTCAGTTTGTCGATCGCGAAAACCGGGTCCTGCGCGGTGGCGATCACCTCGATCCCGGGCTCGCGGCTGATCGCCTGGGTGATCACCTGGCGCACCAGCGCCGAATCGTCGACGATCATGACCTTGATCTTGTGCATTACTGTTGTTCCTTGGAAAAATCTCCGGCGCCGGGCAAGGCCAGCCAGACATGGCCGCTCGCCAGATCGAGCGTCAGCCGCCGCCGGCTGGCGCCGCCGACATGCTCGCGCATCACCCGGAAACCGTAGGCGGCCAGCGCCACGCGCGTTGCCTCGACGTTGCGACTACCGACATCCATGTTACCAGCGCGCGTCCCGGCAAACATGTTGCCGCCGCCGAGCAGCTTGACCTGGCAACTCCCCGGTGTCACCCGGCGCGCACGCAACTCGTAGACAAAGCGCTCGACCGCCTCGTCGGCATACCTGCAGTTCGGCAGCGAGCCCGGCGGCCGCTCGCGGCCCGGCAGCAAGATGTGACTCATGCCACCGAAACGGTGCAGCGGATGCCAGACGGTGACGGCGACACAGGAACCGAGCAGGGTGCCGATACAGGTCGGCGCCGCAGCGAAATGAAATTCGCCAGGATGGAGGAAGACTTCCGGACGCGCGATGCCGGCGGACATGGTGGCGCTCAGTGGGTACGTTGGTAGATGGTCGGACGCAGCGCCACGAAATCGTCGGTGATGCCGAACAGCGATTCCGAGTGACCGATCACCAGATGCCCGTCCCGTTTCAGGTAAGGCAGCAGGTTGGCTACCACCTTGCGCTTGGTCGGGTTGTCGAAATAGATCATCACGTTGCGCAGGAAGATCAGGTCGAAGATACCGATATCCTTGCGCGGCGCCAACAGGTTGCTGTGCAGGAAGCGCACGCGCTGGCGCAGCTCGCGGATGATCAACAAGCTTCCCTCCTGTTCGCGGACGCCTTTCAGGCAGTACTTCTTGAGCATCGCCGGCGGAATGCCGCTGATCCTCTCGAGCGAGTAGTGGCCCTGCTCCGCCTTGCGCAGCACGCGCGTGCTGATGTCGGTGCCGACCACTTCCCAGGGGCCTTCGCCCAGCGTTTCCGCCAGCACCATGGCCATCGAATACGCTTCCTCGCCGCTCGACGACGCGGCGCTCCACACCCGGAAAGGCACTCCCCGCGCCGGGCTGGCGCAACTGCGCAAAAAATCGAAATGCTTCGGTTCGCGGAAGAAGTAAGTTTCGTTGGTGGTGATCAGGTCGATCATCAGCTGCAGTTCGGCCTGATTCTCCTTCTCCCGGACGAATTTGTAATAGTCGGCAAAGCGGGAAAAACCATAGTGCTTGAGGCGCTTGCCAAGACGACCGACGAGCAGCAGCTTCTTGGCATCGGCCAGGCTGATGCCGGCCAGCTCAAAGATCAGGCGCTGAAAACTAGCAAACTCGGCCGGCGTGATGTCGACATCGGCAGAGGAGGGACTGGGCATCGCGGCTTTCTGGTGGCGTTTGCGAAACATGCCATCCCGACTGGCTCGCGCCAGTCCCGGATGGCGGTAAAAACAGCATCAGGCGCTGGCTGGTTCGCCCTGATTGATGGCGGAAATTACCGCGACCTCGTCAAGCGACAGGATGCGTTCGACGTCGAGGAGGACGACGAAACGGCCGCCAACCTTGCCCATCCCGGAAATGAAGTCGGTGCGGATGCGCGTACCGAAAGCCGGCGGCGGCTCGATGTCGGCCGGCGCGATTTCCAGCACCTCGGACACCGCATCGACGACGATACCCATCTGTTGCGCCTGTGCATCAGGAGTCTCGGCGATCTCGATGATGACGATGCAGGTACGCTTGGTGATCTCGCCGGCGCTGCGGCCGAAGCGCACCGAGAGGTCGATCACCGGCACCACCGCGCCGCGCAGGTTGATGACACCGCGGATGAAACGAGGCACCAGCGGCACCTCGGTGAGCTGACCGTACTCGATGATCTCCCGGATGGCGAGGATGCCGATGGCGAACATCTCCTCGCCGAGCATGAAGGTCAGGTACTGCTGCTGCTCGGTGTCGCCGGCAAGGACCGGCGACTGGCCGGGCGTTGCTCGAGTGATCTGCTTGTCTTGGTTCATGATCGAGTCCCCGGGTCAAAAGCGCTGAAAGCTGCTTTCGTCCAGATCACCCAACTGGCCACCAATGGCCTGCGCGCTCTTGCGTCGGCCATGACCTTGAGCAATCGTCTGCTTCACGGTGTGCGTTGCCGGCTTGCTGCGACCGTGGCTCCCCACATCGAAGAAGGACATCAGCTCCTGCAGGTTACCGGCCTGCGACGACATCTCCTCGGCGGTCGCCGCCAGCTCCTCGGAAGCCGACGCGTTCTGTTGGGTGATCTGCGACAACTGACTCATTGCCGTATTGATCTGGTTGACACCGACACTCTGTTCTTCCGACGCGGCAGTGATCTCCTGGACCAGATCGGCGGTCTTCTTGGTGGCCGGAACGATTTCGTCGAGCAGCTTGCCGGCCTTTTCGGCCAGTCCGACCGAGTTGACCGCGAGCTGGCCGATTTCCTGCGCCGCGACCTGCGAGCGTTCGGCCAGCTTGCGCACTTCGGCGGCAACAACCGCGAAGCCCTTGCCGTGCTCGCCGGCCCGGGCGGCCTCGATTGCCGCGTTGAGGGCGAGCAGGTTGGTCTGGTAGGCGATGTCGTCGATGATGCCGATCTTGCGCGCGATCTGCTTCATCGCGCCGACCGTTTCGCTAACCGCTTCGCCACCCGCCGATGCCTTCTGGCTACCCTCGGCCGACATGCCATCGGCGACTTTGGCGTTTTCGGTGTTCTGCTGGATCGACGAGGCCATCTGTTCGACCGATGCCGAAGTTTCCTCGACAGAGGCTGCCTGTTCGGACGAAGCCTGCGACAGCGACTGGGCAGTGGAAGAAACTTCCACCGTTGCGGCGGCGAGCGTTTCGGCGGTGTTGTTCACTTCCGAAATAGTCTGGGCGAGGCGGGCAATGGTGTTGTTAACCGTGTCGCAGAGTGCCTGCAACTGTCCGCGATACTGGGTGCGGATCGACTGCGTCAGGTTGCCGGATTCGACGGCGGTCATCACGTCGGTGATTTCGCTGACCGGGCCGACGATCGCTTCCATGACCCCGTTCAGGCCCTCGACCACGGTGCGGAACTGGCCGCGATGGCGGCCGGCGTCGCTGCGTTCGTCGAGCTTGCCATCAACGACGGCCTGGGCCAGGGCCTGGACATCGGCAATGAGCAGGTTGAGCGGATTGATCACTGCATCGAGCGTTGCGTTGACCCCTTCGATGACGCGGCGGAAGTCGCCCTGATGCTGCGTGGCGTCGGCACGGACATCGAGCTTGAGATCGACGGCAGCCGCACTGAGCATGTTGGCGTCACGCACCAGATTGCGCACCGAGCCAACCACCCCGCCGATGGCGGCGTTGATCGTGCCAAAGGTCTGGCGAACCTCAATGGTGTCACTGTCCCCCGCTGCCGTCTCCAGTGCCACGTCAAGATCGCCGCGCGCCAGCCTCTCCAGCACGCCCTGGACCTTGATCACCTCGCCGGCCTGGTAGTCGCTGATCTTCTTGGCCAGCCGCTGCGCCTGCCGGATCGCGGTCTGGTCGATGATCACCTCGAAGGCGCCGAGCACTGTCCCGTCCTCGTCCTTGACCGGCAGGCCGATGTAGTTGATGTCTAGTTCCAGATTGCTGCCAGGACGTGCCACCGTGCTCGAGTCGCTGCGGCGCAGGTCATTCATGGCACGCTTGCAGGCGCATTTCTCGGTATTGCAGTCTTCGGTGCGGAAGTAACTGGCGCACTGACTGCCCTGCAGGCGGTCGAGGTTGGTGTTGCCGAGCGCCAGACCCGCCTTGTTCATGAAGAGGACATTGAACTGCTTGTCGATGATCATGGCCGGTAGCGGCATCTGGTCGATGTAGCCGACCAGGTAGTCGATGGTCTGGTTGACCCCGTCGATGATGCGGCGGAAGTCACCCTTGTGGCGTGCTGCATCAACGCGGGTCGCCAGACGGCCTTCGATGGCTGCGCGGGAAAGGATGCGGACATCGTCAACCAGCGAGCGGATGGCACTCGACGAAGCGTCCAGTGCGTCGCGCAGGCGGGCGAAATCGCCTTCATACTCGCCTTCCATACGGCGAGTCAGGTCGCCCTCCGCCATCGCCAGGACGACTGCCGACGATTCGCGCAGCACGCGGTCCACGGTCATCTGATAGCGCTTTGCTTCAGTGACGTCGGTAGCGTACTTGACGACCTTGTAGGGTTTGCCGTTGAGGTCGTGGATCGGGTTGTACGAAGCCTGGATCCAGACCTCCCTGCCGCCCTTGCCGATACGCTTGTATTCCGCCGCGTCGTATTCGCCCCGGTTGAGCTTTTCCCAGAATGCCCGGTATTCCGCGCTGCCAGCGAAGGCGCTATCGACAAACATGCTGTGATGGCGGCCGCGGATCTCTTCCAGCGTATAACCAAGCGTGGCGAGGAAATTCTTATTGGCAGTCAGGATGGTGCCGTCGAGTGCAAATTCGATGGTGGCCATCGACTGGTCGATGGCGGCCAGTTGGCCCTCGAATTCGGCATTGCGCATTTTCGTGGCGGTGATGTCGGCGGCGTACTTGACCACCTTGGTCGGCTTGCCGTTCTCGTCACGCACCGGGTTGTACGAGGCCTGTATCCAGAACTCCTTGCCGCCCTTGCCCAGGCGTTTGTATTCACCGGCATCGAATTCGCCACGCCGGAGCTTTTCCCAGAAGGCACGATATTCAGGTGAGGCGGCGTAGGCCGGGGTGACGAACATGCTGTGATGCCGGCCACGGATTTCGTCCAGGGTGTAGCCGAGCAGTGTCAGGAAATTCGGGTTTGCGTCGATGACGGTACCGTCGAGGGAGAACTCGATGGAGCCCATCGACTGTTCGATTGCCTGGTTGCGGCCGGCAAGTTCACGGTAGCTGGTTTGCAGTGCGTCGTACTTGGTTTGCAGTTCGGCAAGTTCAGCAATTTCCTTGCACGGGGGTCTGGAGAAAAGTCCCATGGTTGTGACTCCTGGTGGCGGTTTTTGAACAGTCGGTTAGTGCTTCTGGAGAAACGGGCCTTCAGTGCGAGCGGCAGCACCAAGCGGCTCCTGCGGGAGTGCGGCGCGTGCCATCTGTACTGACAGCCGGTGTTCGGAATGCGTGATGCGGTTCACCAGTCCGGGAACATCGAGGATCAGGGCAACCTGCCCGTCACCCAGAATGGTGAAGCCGGCGACGCCCTGCAAGCCGTTGAAGACGGCGCCGAGCGGGCGGATCACGGTCTGGTATTCGCCCTGCAGCGCATCG
This sequence comes from Azonexus sp., assembly GCF_041909095.1. GTDB lineage: Bacteria > Pseudomonadota > Gammaproteobacteria > Burkholderiales > Rhodocyclaceae > Azonexus. Next base: position 537,830 of record NZ_JAYREB010000001.1, read on the forward strand.
ACGACGAGGCCGGCGCGACAGCCGGCGTAATTGACGACGACGACGTTCTCGCGCTGTACCGGCTGCAGCAGGAAGGCCAGTTCCGGGTCGACCTCGGGCATGCCCTCGGCCAGCGCGGCGGGCTCGGGTATGGACGGCTCAGGCATGTCGAACAGTTCGCGCAGGCGGATGAAGGGCAGGACCTCGCCGCGCAGGTTGAGCTGGTCGCGCCCTTGCGCCGCTTCCAGCTCTTCCGGCGTCAGCTCGACGCATTCGACCACCATCTCCAATGGCACAACGAAGGACGAATCGCCAACACCGACCAGGAAGCCATCGATGATCGCCAGCGTCAGCGGCAGGCGGACGCGGATCGTCGTGCCGAAACCTTCTTCGCTCTGGATTTCGATGCTGCCGCGTAAAGCGGTGATGTTGCGGCGGACAACGTCCATGCCGACGCCTCGGCCGGACAGGTTGTTCACCTGGTCGGCGGTGGAGAAGCCGGGTTCGAAGATCAGCGCGTGGATCTCGTCGTCACTCAAGGCCTGCTCGGGCTTGACCAGGCCGCGCTCGATCGCCTTGGCGAGGATCTTGGCCTTGGGCAGGCCGCCGCCATCGTCGCCGACCTCGATGACGATGCTGCCGGAGTCGTGGTAGGCGTTGAGACGCAGCGTGCCGTGCGCCGGCTTGCCGCGGGCGAGGCGAAGGTCGGCGGCTTCGATGCCGTGATCCATCGAGTTGCGCACGAGATGGGTCAGCGGGTCGCCGATCTTCTCGATCACGGTCTTGTCGAGTTCGGTTTCGGCGCCGGCGATTTCCAGCCGGATGTCCTTGCCTAGATCGCGCGAGACGTCGCGTACGACGCGCTGGAACTTGTTGAAGGTGGCGCCGATCTGCACCATGCGCAGTTGCAGCGCCGAATCGCGGATGTTCTCGACGAGCCGGTTGAGCAGCGATGCCGCTTCCAGCAGTTCGGCCTGGCCGCTGGTCTGGGCGGCGAGGTTGATGCCGGCGCTGGCGATGATCAGTTCGCCGATCAGGTTGATGTGCTCGTCGAGCTTGTCGGCGTTGACGCGGATCAGCGCCGCGTCGCCGGCCTTGTTGTCCTTGACCTGCTTCTGTTTCTGCAGAGCGGCTTCGACCACCGCCGGCTGCACCACGTTGCGGGCGACCAGCACGGCGCCGATTTCGGCCCCGGCCACGCCTTCCTGGCGGGCGTCGGCCTGGGCGCTGAGCGCCTGCTCCAGTTCGTGGCGAGTCAGCGTGCCACAGCGGACGAGGATTTCGCCGACCCGCATGTCTTCCTCGGGCAAGCTGAGGATCAGGTCGAGGTATTGCGAGGCCTTGCTGTGCGGCGGCAGGATGCGTACCTGAGCGTCGTCCTGGACGAACTCGAAAGCGCCTTCGATGGTCGCCTTGTCGGCCGTGCTGCGGTAATTGATCTCGAAGCCGAGGTAGCAGGCCTCCGGGTCCATCTCGGCGGCACGCGGGATGTCCTCGCTCAGGGTGACGATCGAGACGATCTCGCCGAAGGTGCTCAGGTAACGGATGAAGGACACCGGGTCCATGCCGTTCCTGAGGACATCCCGGGAGAAGCGCAGCGAGATGTGCCAATTGTCGGTTTCGACGCCCTCACCGCCCCCTTCGCGGGTCAGCGGCGTGGCGTGTTCGACGACCTGGGCGGCGGCCTCCGGCGGCGCGGCATGAATCGCCTTGAGCCGGGAAATCAGCGCCGCCGAGCGTTCCTGCTCGTCATCGCCGGGCGCGCTGCCGGCGGCGAGGAGGTCGATCAGGGTGGCAATGTGATCACCCACTTCCAGAAAAAGCGCGACCAAATCGTCATCCATCGGCAGCTCACCGGCACGTACCTGATCGAGGACGTTTTCCGCGGCGTGGGTGAAGGCGACTAGGTGATCGAGGCCGAACAGCCCGGCCGAACCCTTGATCGTGTGGGCGGCACGGAAGATCGCGTTGATCAGGTCGGCGTCGTCCGGTGACTGTTCGATCTGGAGCAGCGCGGCCTCCATGTTGTCGAGCAATTCGCGGCTTTCGATGACAAAGGTCTGCAGGGCGTCGTCAAGATTCATGGTGCGCTCACACGGGGGAACGGATCAGCAGAGGGTCGCCGAACTGGCCGGCCAGGGCGCACAGGTCGATCAGTTCGAGCACCGGATCGCTGTGCCGGACGAAGCGCATTTCCTTGCCGAGAATCGCTGCTTCACGTTTGGCCATCAGCATCAGCTGAAGGCCGGCGCTGTCGATCTCGGTGACACCGGAAAGATCGACCTCGCCGCTACCCCCTTCCGGGATGCTGGCGATCAGCGCCAGCAACTGCGCCTTGCAGTCCTGTGCGGTGAAGATCGTGAATTCGCCGACGATGCTCAGGGCGGGGGCAGTTCCGGCTGCGGCATTCATCGTGCGCTCCCGGTTCAGGGCAGGATCAGCTTGGACACGGCGGCCAGCATCTGCGCCGGGACGAAGGGCTTGACCACCCAGGCCTTGGCGCCGGCGGCCTGGCCGGCCGCCTTCTTGTCGGCGCCGGCTTCGGTGGTGAGCATGATCACCGGCGTGAACTTGTAGGCCGGCAACTGCTTGGCCGCCTTGACGAAGCTGATGCCATCCATGTTCGGCATGTTCACGTCGCTGATGATCAGGTGGATCTTGCGCCCGTCGAGCTTGCCCAGCGCGTCCTTGCCGTCGCAGGCTTCGAGCACGTCGTAGCCGGCATTCTTGAGGGCGATGGCGACGACCTGGCGCAGCGATGCCGAATCGTCAACGATGAGGATGGTTTTGGCCATGAATCTCTCCAGTCAGAAGAAGGTGATGCCGGACTCTTCCGGCGCCCGGGGCGCAGCATTGCCGCGATGGACTGCGTGCTGCTCCGGCGTGGTGTAGGTTTGCGACAGTTCGCTCAGCCATTGCTCGGCGTCGATCGAGCCGCCCTGGGCGACGGCCTGCCGGCTGTCGCCGATGTGCAAGTGCAGCTTGCCGATGTCCGAGCTGACATGTCCGAGCACCTGGCTGACGCGGTCCTGAAACTGCAGGGCGACCAGGACCTCGGCCACCTCCTCGGCGATCTCCTGGTTCTGCTGGCGCAGCACCGCGGAAGACTGCGAAAGCGCCGTCGCCGCGCCGCTGAAACGCTCGATGACGCTCTCGATGACTGTGCCGGAATGGTTGACCAGCGCCTCGTCCTGTTCAGCGTACTGGCGGGACACCCGCTGCGCCTCGGCGATTGCTTGATTGACCGTATCGACGGTGCGGCTGATCTTCATGCCGGTGTCGCCGGAGAGCGTCGACAGCTTGCGCACCTCGTCGGCGACCACCGCGAAACCCCGTCCGACTTCCCCGGCGCGAGCTGCCTCGATGGCGGCATTCAAGGCCAGCAGGTTGGTCTGCTTGGCAATTTCGGCGACTTCCCTGGCCATCCGGCTCAGGGTTTCAGTATGGCTGGCCAGTGCGCCGACCTCGGTGAGCAGACTTTCCTTGGTGCCGAGCGCGGTACGCAACGCGTCGACGATGGCGTGCAATTCGTCCTGCGCCGAGTTAAGCAATTGCAGCAGGTTGCCGTCACCCGCCGCAGCTTCGCTGCCGGCGGTGGCCTGCTGCAGGCGTTGTGCGATCTCGGCAAAGCGCGTGCTCAGCGAGACTGCCGCTTCCTCGGTATGCGAGCGCGCGGTTTCGATCTGCCCGGACCAGATCGGCAACAGGTCGAGACAGAGGCGGTCGAGGCCGCTCAAGCCCAGTTGGGACTGGCGCTGCGCTTCTTCGTGGCAGGCGGCGCAAGCCGCCGCGGCTTCCGCCGCATGCGCCCGCGCCTGGCGGGACAAGGCAAGCCAGCCGAGCCCGAGACAGGCGAGCAGGAAGCCACCGGCAATCGCCACCTCGGCCAGCGAGCGTGGCGCGATGGCGAGTACGCCGAGAACAGCGATCAGCCCGATCGGCCAGAGGTCGACGGAACGGCGGGAGTCTGTCCGAAGGGGTACTGCGGAGTCCTGCCTCATGGTCCTTATCCTCGGTTATGCCCAGTATTGAAGAGATGCGCGACGACGCGAAAAACAATTACATAATACCAATTACTACATAAGTGTCAAATATAATAATTGACATTTTTGGCGTCTTACACGGCCTTGCAATATCCTACGCGAAATCCCCCGGCGATTCGCAGCTGCCGGCTTTTCTAAAGCGCTATTATCGAACCTCATCGGTGACAAGGCGCATCGTGTCATCGACATATTTCCGGCAAGGACTTGGGCAAGCCGGCGCCTTGTTCCTGAGTCGCCCCCTGGAGACCTATCTCAGCCAGGCAGACGGGTCGCCAGCACCTCGTCGACGCGGTTCTTTTCCATGTCCATGACCTCGAAGTGCCAGCCGGCCCAGTCGAAAGCTTCGGTCTTGCGCGGAATCCGCCCGAGCTGGACGATCACGAAGCCGCCGACGGTGTGGTAGTTACCCAGTTCCTCTTCCGGCAGTTCGCCGATGCCGAGCAACTGCTTCATCTCGTCGATCGGCAGCAGGCCGTCGAGCAGCCAGCTGCCGTCGTTGCGCTGCACCGCCAGCGGCGCCTCGACGGCACCGGAAAGGACGTCGCCGACGACCGTGCCCATCAGGTCGGACAGGGTAACCAGCCCTTCGGTGGCGCCGAATTCGTTGGACACCAGTGCGATCTGTGTCCGGTTGGCCTTGAAGAATTCGAGCAGGCCGATCAGCGACAGGCTGCCCGGCACGTACTGCAGGGGCTGCAACGCCAGCTTGCCGAAGTCGAGTTCGTGCTCGGAAAGCAGTTCGCGCAGGAGGTCGCCGCTATCGACAAAGCCCAGCGCGTTGCCAAGACCACCCTTGCTGACCAGGTAGCGCGACACGGCGCGTTCGCGCAGCAACTCGATGTTGGCTTCGTGCGCGGCACTCAGGTCGAGACAGGCGATGTCGGCGGCCGGGGTCATGATCGCCGCCACCTTCCGGTTGTCGAGGCGGAAGACGTTGCCGAGGATTTCGCTTTCGGTCTGGTCGAGGTCGCCGTGCTTGCGCCCGGCTTCGATCAGGAAACGGATCTCGTCGGCCGCCGTCGCTTCCGCCGAGCCCTTGAGCGGGAAGAACTGCAGCAGCCAGTCAGATGTTTTCGAGACGACAGAGACCAGCGGCCTGGTCAGGCGGATGAGGAAGGCAATCAGACCGGACAGCGCCTCGGCGACCGCTTCCGGATGAGCCAGCGCCAGCCGCTTGGGAATCACCTCGCCGAAAACCAGCGAGAAGAAGGTGATGACGATCACCACCAGGGCGAGCGCCAGCGCGTAGGCCGGCCCCGCGCTCAAGCCGAAACCGAACAGCCAGGCCTCGACACGCGGCACCCACAGTGCCTCGCCATAAACGCCGGACAACATCGCCAGCGCGGTGATGCCGAGCTGCGTCGTGCCGAGCAGGCGGCTGGCGTTCTGCCGGAAACCGATGACCACCGCTGCCGCCGCCTTGCCCTGCTCGGCGCGGATCGCCAGATGGGTGTTGCGGCTGGCGCCGATCGCCATTTCCGCCATGGCGAGCAGGCCACAGCCCAGAATCAGGAAGACCAGAATCCAGATTTCCATCATGCACCACCTGACGAAGACGCACCGCGCGCGGTTGGACGATTCGCTGCCGGTCGGCGCCGGCCCCTGCCGCCTACTCTACACCAAGGAATAAGGCCGGCAGCGGCGCGGCGCCGCTGAGATTCCCGCTCATCCGGCCGCCGTTCGGCCGGCGCCAGGGGATGCACCGCGTTCAACGAAATCGATCAGTTCCTGCCGCACGGCCCGCCGTACCGCCGGCACGGTACTACGACGCGCTGCCGGCTCAGGGAATGAACGGCAACTGCAGGCCCGCCGTGTCGCCAGCGCCGCCGCCGACCGCCAGGCTGGCCTCACGGAACAGGCGGCCGGCGAGGCCGGGATGGCGGCTGCGCTGGCGGACGAAATAGAAGTGCCGGCGCAGGTCGAACTGCGGCGTCGGCAGTTCGACCAAGCTGCCGCGCCGGAAGGCTTCGCGCAGCGCCAGCCGCGACAGGCAGCCAAGGCCGATGCCGGACTCGACGGCGCGCTTGATCGCCTCGGTGTGCTCGAGTTCGAGTGCCAGCCGGAAGGCCGGCAGACGGCTGCCGATGCAGCGGTCGAACTGGCTGCGCGTGCCCGACCCGGGCTCGCGCAGCACCCAGGACTGGCGGGCCAGGGTCGCGGTGTCGACCGCCGGGCTGCCGGCCAGCGCGTGCCCCGGCGCGCAGAAGACGACCAGTTCGTCGGCCAGCCAGGGCTCGACCAGCAAGTCGGGATGCGCCACCTCGCCCTCGATCAGGCCAAAATCGCAGTCGCCGCGCAGCAGGCGGCCGGCGACCGTTTCCGAATTGGCGACCTGCAGGCTGACCGGCGAATCCGGGTAGCGGCGCATGTAGTCGACGATGATCAGCGTCGCCAGGTAGTTGCCGATGGTCAGCGTCGCGCCCACCGCCAGTGGCCCGGGGCGGCCGCCGCCGAGGTAGTCGTCGATCTCGCCGGCCTGCGCGAGCAGCGATTCGGCCAGCGCCAGCAGACCGCGGCCGCTGCTGTTCAGGTGCAGGCGCTTGCCGACGCGGTCGAACAGCGGACAGTCGTAGGCCCGCTCCAGCTCGACCAGCGCGCTGCTCGCCGCCGACTGCGACAGGGCCAGCCGCCCGGCGGCGAGCGAAACGTTTTCGCTGCGGGCGATGGCGACGAAGATTTCGAGCTGGCGCAGGCTGAACCGCATATCGATTTACTCAATAACGAATAGAAAAATTATCCGCTTTTGTTTCAAAGCCACCAAGCCTAAGCTGCAATCACTTCCTCCCTGCCAGCCGCCGACCATGAGCAACTTCAACCGCGAAACCGTCCTTTCCGTCCATCACTGGAACGACAGCCTGTTCAGCTTCCGCACCACGCGCGACCCCGGCCTGCGCTTCATCAACGGCCAGTTCGTGACCATCGGCATGGAGGTGAACGGCCGCCCGCTGATGCGTGCCTACAGCGTCGCCAGCGCCAACTACGAGGAACACCTTGAGTTCTTCAGCATCAAGGTCCAGGACGGCCCGCTGACTTCGCGCCTGCAGCACCTGCGCCCCGGCGACGAACTGCTGGTCAGCCGCAAGCCGACCGGCACGCTGGTGCTGCGCGACCTGAACCCGGGCAAGCGCCTGTTCCTGTTCGCCACCGGCACCGGCCTGGCGCCGTTCATGAGTCTGATCCACGATCCCGAAACCTACGAGCGTTTCGAGAAGGTCGTCCTCATCCACGGCGTCCGCTGGACCGGCGAACTGGCCTACCACGACTACATCGAGAACGATCTCAAGGAACACGAGTACCTGGGCGAGGAAATCCGCGACAAGCTGATCTACTACCCGACCGTGACCCGCGAGCCCTTCCGCAACGAGGGCCGGCAGACCGACCTGATCCTCTCCGGCAAGCTGTTCGCCGACCTCGGCATCGCACCGCTCGACCCGGCGACCGACCGCGGCATGATCTGCGGCAGCCCGGCGATGCTCAGGGAAATCTCGGCCATGCTCGACGGTTTCGGCTTCCGCATCTCGAAGCACATCGGCGAAATGGGCGACTACGTGATCGAGCGCGCCTTCGTCGAGCAGTAAGCGGGACGAAGGCCTCAGGCCGGCGGATCGTCGGCGTAGCCGTGCTCGGCCTCGAGCTCGGCGGTGAAGCTGGCGACCAGCGCGGCGCGCCCGGCGCGCGTCGCGATCCGTTCGAGCAGCGCGGCGAAAGCCGCGTCGTCGATGTTGCCCTCGGCGCGATTGACCGCCAGCACCTGGATCAGGAATTCGATGTTCTCGCGGTCCTCGGCATCGCCCGGCTGGCGTCCCAGCGCGGCGGCGAGCGCGCCGGCCAGCGAATTGGCGGCGGGTTTGGCGTCGGCCGCCGGCAAGTCGGCATGGGCGGCCTGGACGATGCGCAGCAGGTCGGGGTGTCCTTCGGGTAAGGTCTTTTCCATGGCATGCCCTTCGGTTGCAATCAGACAGTTGGCGACATCAAGCGTCAGTGGCGGCCGACCCGATTTGCCACGCGGGATGGGGCGCACAGGCGGCGCGCCGGCCCCATCATTCTGCCGGAAATGACGCCGGGCGGGCCGCTTGTCGACTCGGGAACAAGCAGTTACGGACGCCTCAGGGACAGGAACTCATCGATCAGCCGCGCCAGAATCGTTTCTTCATCGTCCTCGCTCAGCCCGAGGAGTTCCGCCACCAGCTTCACCTTTCCAGGATTGACCCGGGTGCGAGCGGCAGGCGACGGCGGGGTTTCCTGCGGCGGATTTTCCCAGGGCGGACTGGCCGCGGCGACCGGGACAGCCAGCGACTCGGGTGAGCTGGCTGGCGCAACTGGCACCGCCGTGGAGGCTTCCGTTTCGATCGGCACCGCCGGCGCCGAGACTTCAGAAAGGACCGTATCCAGTGCCTTCTTCGAGATCTTCTCGCCTTCCGGCAACTGCTCGATCCGTTCGATCAGCGATTCCGCCCTGGCTTCGTCTTTCCTGGTCAGTTTTTCAAGCTGCACCGCCGCGCCGGTGCTGGCGATCTTTCCTGCATCCAGCAGGGCGCTGACCTTTTCTGAGAGATTGGCGGCCGCCGTCGCTTGCGCCAGCCAGGTCGGAGCGCGCCCGAAGTACTGGGCGGCTTCTTCCGGCGAGGCGAAGCGCTGCGCCAGCGTCTGGATGGCCATCGCCATGTCGCGCGGCTCAAGTGCCGAGCGGACGCCCAGCCCGATATTCTCGAAAACCCGCACCTCCAGGGCTTCCTCGTCGGTGCATGAACGGACGATCACCGGCACCAGGGCTTCGCCGGCCTGAATCGCCGCCTGGCGTCGCCGCTCGCCGGCAATCACCACGAACCGGTCAGCGATGCCCGGGCGAACAACGATGGGATGGATGATGCCCAGCTTGCGGACCGCATTGGTCAAGCCCTTGAGCGCCTCCTCGTTGATGCTCTGGCGGACATGCCCGGGGTCGGGATCGAGCAAGGACACATCGAGCATCTGAAAATGAAACGGACTGTTCTTGAAGGCCATGGCGCTGTGCATGCGGGGATCACGAGGGGGCGGCATGTTCGTCGTTTTCGTCGCTTTTTTCAAGCGCCGGCGGCCCTGCCTTGGCAGGAGGGGCTGTTGCTTGAATTCGCCGCGAACCGGAGTAAATTGGCGCCTCCCGATCAAACCCAGGTTCACGTCGATGAATATCTATCTTGCCGGCCCCGATGTCTTCCGCCCCGACGCCCTGGCCCACGCCGAAGCCGCCCGTCGGCTGGTCGCCAGCCATGGCCACTGGGCCCTGATTCCGCTCGATAACGAAGCGACGACGGCGGCGGAAATCTATCGCGCCAACCTGGCCCAGATTGCCGCCGCCGATCTGGTGATCGCCAACCTCAATCCGTTCCGCGGCTTCGAACCGGATTCGGGAACCGTGTTCGAAGTCGGCTACGCTGTGGCGGCCGGCAAGCCGGTGCTCGCCTTCGTGGACGACGACCGGCCGCTGGCCGACCGGCTCGCCGGCTACCTCGGCTGCGATTTGCTGCACCTCGGCGAGCGGCTGGTCGATGGTGACGGAATGAGCGTCGAAAACCATGGACTGCCGCTCAACCTGATGCTCGGCATTCCCCTGCGCATCGTTCGCGGCGGGCTCGAACAGGCGCTGCAGGCGCTCGCCGCCGACGCTGCCTGAACGCTAGCGCGGCACCCAGCCGCCGCACACCGGAAATATCTGGCCGACGAAACAGTTGGCCGCCTCGCTGCACAGGTAGGCGGCAAACGACGCGTCCTCGAACGGCGTCACCAGCCGGCCAAGCGGTACCTGCCAGCGCAGCCTTTCCTGAAATTCCGGCCGGGCCTGGACTTCCGGCGGGAAGTAGGTCGGGTTGTCGACGAAGTTCTGGGCGATGGCGTTGACCCGGATGCCCTGCCCCGCGACCTCGACGCCGACCGCCTGGATGTAGGCCAACTGGGCGCCGCGCGCGGCGGCGTAGCTGGAACGGCCGCTCATGCCACGCAGCGCCGCGGCGCTGCCCATGAGAACGATCTTCCCCGACCGCCGTTCGATCATCTGCGGCAGTACAGCCCTGACCAGCTGCTGCATCGGGTCGACCAGGACCCGGAACACTGCGCGCCACTCGTCATCGCCAACCTGTTCGGCACGGGTGGCCGGTGCCGGCAGCGCCAGGTTGAGAACCAGGGCGTCAATCCGCCCGGCGTCCGCGATGATCTGCGCGGCCGCTTCCGGGACGACCGGCGAACTGTCGTCGGCCAGCACCTCGGCGCCGGCGGCAGCAAAAACCTCGCCCAGTGCCGGGCCCATGAAATCGCGGGATTGCGTGATCAACACGCGCATTCCGGAAAGTTTCGCGTCGGACATGAAGACCTCCGTCAAAAAAAAAACGGGGGCGCGCGGCCCCCGAAAAATGTGGTGGTTGCCAGATTCCGGCATCCTCCCGCAGAGACACCCGGCATGGGGTGTTGGGTGACGGCGGAATCAGTCTCCGCCGCGCAAGTTTTGGACCTGGAACAGGCGGGGCGGGTTCTTCTTCGGATCCACCTGGCCCTTGAACTGACCGGTCGTGCAATGCTTGGACTGGACGTCGACCATCGAGAACGCATCATCGACACCGATCCCTGCCCCCTTGTTGACTGGCAGGTGATGGTCGGCGTGCGACTTGCCGACCATGAACACCTTCCACAGCTCGCCCTTGCGGTCGTAGATCTCGTTGGCGCCGTTCAGGTTCTGCAGCTGGACGTCCATGTAGAAGACGCGCTTGCTGACCGGATGGTTCGGATTGACCGGCGCTGCCTCGAGGACATAGACCTTGCGCAGCTGCCAGGTGCCTTCGGCGAAACAACCGCCCTGACCGGCGAAGTCGACGTACTTGTAGCCGTCCGACTCGGCCGGCATGTCGTCGGCCAGCTTCAGCTCGTTGTGATTCCACATCGGCAGCATGACGTTCTTGGTCCCCTTGTAGGTCCACTTCATGTCGGAGACGCGGCCGTTGTAGCCTTCGAAGTCCTCGATCATCAGATCGGAGCCGAGGAAGGCATCGGTCACCTGCCCCTGCGCCAGACGGCGCACGCGGCGCTGGAAGCCCAGGTAGAGGTAGGCGTCGTCAAGCTTGGCATCGTCCTCGAAACGCTGGATCAGCAATTGCGTGTTCTTCAGGTCGGCCGGCGCGTGCGCCTTGACGTAGATGGCGCGGAAGATGCCCGACGGGTTGGGCGTGATTTCCGGGATCGGCGCATCCTTGGTCCGGTGCATGAAGTTGAGGAAGTGGAAGTCCCAGGTGATTTCCTTCTCGACCTTGCCCGTCTGCATGTTGCGGTACTTCCAGTAGAACGGCGAGATGATCGCGCCGTCCCCCCAGTTCACGCCGTACTTGTAGTTCCAGGCCAGCTTCTCGCCGGCGCGCGGGTCCTTGGCATCCGGCTCTTCCGGGAAGGGGCGGCCGGCGACGTAGCCGCTGATCATGTCGCCCGGCTTGGCGCCGAGCTGGGTCTTGTTGAGGTTGGCGCGGGTGGCGTCGACGTAGGCCTTGGAAATGTTGAACTGGGTGGTCGGCCCCACCTTCATTTCAAACATGCCTTCCTTGATCAGCTTGAAGACGCCGGCGCCCAGGATGTCCTTGAACTGGTCGACGTTGCCCTTGTTGATCGTCATCCCCGCCTTCAGGCCGGCGAAGCTGGGCATGCCGGCCTTGTAGGGGTTGAAGGTGTTTTCGACGTCGGCCTCGGTCGCCGCCTGGGCGGTACCGAAGCTGGCGGCGACGAGCAGCGGCAGCAGTTTGCGCAGTGATTTTTTCATGAAATGTCTCCTCCGGTTGGGGTCAGAACTTGTAGTTCAGCTTGATGAACAGGTCGTTTTCCTTGAATGCCGCACCGATCGGACCGGCACGGAAGCGGCCGGCCGGTTCCATGCCGGCCAGGCCACGGGAATAGCTGGTGAAGGGGTCGGTATCCCCGTTCGGCGCGGTGAACGGTGCAAACGGGTTACAGGCGCGGCAATCGTCGAACTCCCAGCGGCTGCGGCCTTCGGCCAGCTTGTAGTTGGCGCCGATGGTGACCTTGAGGTCATTGCTCAGGTGCATCTCGACCTGCGGCGCGACGACGGTGGCGCGTGCCTTGAAGTCGTGGGCGAAGATCACCTGCGGGCTGACCATGCCGTTCTTCAGGAAGGCCTTGATCAGCAGGGTACCGATCACGTTGTCTTCCCAATCGGGCATGCCGACCGGACCGAGGGCGCCGCGCTTCCATTCGTGGTCGAAGATGTGCTGATAGAACAACTGCCCGGAAAACAGCGTCGCCTGGGTTTCGCTGATGAAGGGGATGAAGGTCGGCCGGTCGATGCCGATCACCGAGCGGAAGACATTGTTCTTCGAGTACAGCTCCGGCCGGTTGGTGTTGGCAAACTCTTCGCCGTCGGTGTAGGCCGCTTCGACGCGCACCGCGGCGCCGGCGGCCGGCACCTGGAAGTCCATCGAGCCACCGATCAGGTTGACGCGCGGGAAATGCATGTCGAAGGAGATCAGGTAGGGCCAGGCATCCTGATAGACACCGGTGAACGAGTTGGTCGCCCGCTTGCCGCCGCGCAGCGAAGGCAGTTGCGAACGATAGGTCAGCGCGTTCAGCGAGAAGGACAGGCCGTCCTGGGTCACGCCTTCGTACTTCATGCCGAACTGGGTGTTCGACAGGCTCCACGACGGCAGGTGAACCTTGTCCAGACCGATCTGACCGGGGCCGAAGTTGGTCGCCAGCAGCGTGCCGGGCGCGACGTTGGCAAAGTTGGAGACGGTACCGCCGTTGTCCCACAGGTTTGCCATGCCGCGGAAGAAGCAGCCGGCATCCAGGATGGTGTTCGGCGAGCCGCACTGGCCGAGGTTGTTGGGGCGGAACTTGTCGACGTTCCAGACGAACTGCAGGTTGCGGTCCTGCATCGTGTCGCTGGCGCCCATCCGGTATTCGACCTGGGCGATCCACATCGGGATGCGGATATCAGACAGTTCGTCGTAGATGTTGTTGCGCGAGAAGTCGACCGGGTTGATCACGTCGAGGACGCGGAACAGGTCGGTGCGGCCCCACACCACCTGCTGCCGACCGAGCTTGACGAACAGGCTCTTGCCGTCGCCGAGGTCGAAGTCCTTCTTGGCATAGAGTTCGCGCAGGAAATCGAGGCGGTCGTTGAATTCCGGCGCTTCCAGTTCCGAGCGTTTGAGGTCGCCGTAGCCGCCGAAATCGCGGCAACCGCGCTTGTCCACGTCGCAGGGACGGACCGGCACGGCAAAGGCGACGCCGCCGTCGATTTTGTGCCAGCGGTCGCCGAGCACGCGCAGGCCGGCGTTCGGGTTGCTCGCCGGGTAGGCATCGACGAACTTGTTGCCCGCCAGGCCGAAAACACCATTGACCAGCGAATAGGTCACCGGCCCGGTGCCCCACGGCGTCGTCAGGTAGCCGCCGGGCGTCGTCGATTGCATGCTGATCGAACCACCCGCCTTGTTCCCGTACTCGTCACTGTTCATGCGATAGACGCCGTCCCAGCTACCGCGCACGATGCCGTGCACCTTCCAGCCGTCGCCGACCTCCTTGTCGAGCTCAGCCTGCAGCGTGTTGCGGAACTTGGCCAGGCCGACGTGTTCGCGCCGCACGGTATGGTTTTCGTAGGTCACATCGACCTGCCAGGGCGAGCTTTCCTCGCCCATCGCCGGCAGCTCTTCGGCCGCTGCCGGCGCGGCGAAGGCGCAGCCCACCGCGATTGCGAGCAGGCTGCGCTGCCATGCTCCGTTACTGAGTGTCTCCATTTTTTTGATCCCCCATCTGGTTGTGAACAAAGGTTTTGCTGTTCCCCGGTTTGCCGGGTTTTGTTAGTCGTTTTCCAGGACGCCGTCCTCGTCGTAATGCACCGCGGTGACGAACTTCGGCTTGAAGACGACGCACCAGGACGGCACGATCAGCACGGCGGCGATCGCATTGACGATGAGCATGAAGGACAGCAGGATCGCGGCGTCCGACTGGAAGCGCAGGTCGGACATGAAGATCCACATCACGACGCCGGCAATCAGCGTTGCCGCGGTGAAGCTGACGGCGTAGCCGGTGGTGGCGACGGCGTTGATCACCGACTGCTTGATGTCGCGCAGAACGGCGTACTCCTCGCGGATGCGGTCCATGAAATAGACCGCGTAGTCGATGCCGACGCCGACGCCGACGGCGATCACCGGCACCGTATTGACGTTGATGCCGATATCGAGCGCACCCATGAAGGCATAGGTCATCAGGGTGGCAAACAGCATCGGCAGGACCATCAGCCAGCCGGCGTGCAGCGAGCTGTAGTAGGCCATGACGATGACGAAGGCGAGGATCATCACGGCCGGGATGATGATCATGTGGTCGGTATGCAGCGCCTGGTTGCCGGCGGCGGTGACGCCGATGATGCCGCCGCCCAGTTCGATGTGCAGGCCCGGCACCTCGGCTTCGATCTTGCGGATGCCTTCCTCGGCCAGGGCGACGATGCGGTTGATCGTTTCGGCCTGGTGATCCTTGTAATAGAACACCATGTCCGCCTCGTTTTCGTCCGGGCTGACGAACTCCTTGAGGGCGCCGGGAATCGGGCTCGATGCCATGTAAGTGAACATCAGGCCGCCGATCTCGTCCTGGCTGTCCGGCAGCTGCATCCAGCGCGGGTCGTCGTTGTGGATCAGCTTGTTGACCACGCGCACGACGCCGGGAATCGCCTTGGTGCCGCCCAGCGTCGGGTCGGACAGCATGTGCGCCTGGAAGCGCTCGATCGCCGCCATCACCTCCGGCCGCTTGATGCCGCCCGGCTCGTCGGTGCGGGCGATGACGTGCAGTTCCTCGGAGCCCGGGAAGCGGGTGTTGATCGCCGTCGTCGACACGTTGTAGTCGTGGTCGCGATGCAGCAGCGGCGAGCCTGGCTCGGATTCGCCGAGCTGCACCTTGCCCACCAGGTAGGTGGCGCCGATCGCACCGATCAGCGTCAGGATCAGGATCGAGCGGGCACCGCCGTCGGTGCCGCCGGTCAGCGCCATCGCCTTGCCGAGGAAGCGGCGGATGCCTTCGTTGCCGTTCTCGTGCTTCTTCGGCGCGGGCAGGATGGTGAGCGCCAGCGGCACCATGAAGTGCACCGTGAAGATCACCGCGAAGCCCCAGAAACCGGCGGCGATACCGAGCTTGTGGTTGAACGGCGCGGCGCCGAGCACCAGCACGGCAATGCCGACGGCGTCGACGATGATCGCCAGCGAACCGGGCCGGAACAGCGCGTCGAGCGCGTTGCGCGCCGCCTGCGGGCCGTTCTTCACCAGCGCCAGTTCCTCGTAGTAACGCACCACCAGTTGCACGCCATGCGAGGTGGCGCGAGCGGCGATCAGGAAGGGAATCGGCAGCGACAGCGGCTCCAGATTGATGCCCATGATCGCCATGAAGCCGAGACCCCAGATCGACGACAGGGCGATCCCCAGCAAGGGCAGCGCGACGCCATAGAAGCGGCGGAAATAGACGATCAGCAGCGTCGCCAGCAGGACCAGGGTGTAGGCGAGGATTTCGACGATCTGGTTGAGGTAGGTGTACACCCAGCCGGTGAGTACCGGGTTGCCGGTGACGTGGATCTTGTGTCCCGGCTTCTCCAGCTTGGCGCGGACTTCCTGCAGCGCGGCGAAGGTCGCCGCGTAGTCGATGTCTGCCTCGTTCAGCTGGGCCTTGATCAGCGCCGCCTTGAGATCGGGCGAGACGAGCAGGCCGTAGATCGTCGGGCTGGCGATGACGTCGTTTTTCAGCCGTTCCAGTTCGGCGACGGTGCGCGTCGGCTGCAGCGGATCGTAGTAGGACTCGGACGCGAAACCGCCCTGGTCGTCGAGGAAGACCTTGCGCGCCGTGCGGTGGGTCAGGCTGGAAACCAGGTTGTGGTTGACCCCGGGCAGGTTGTCGACGCCCTGCGTCGCCTCGTGGATCAACTGCAGGGTGTCATCGTTGAAGATGGTGCCCTGCTCGACCTCGACCGCCATGATGATCATGTTGGCGCCGCCGAAGTTTTCCTTCAGCCGGTTATAGACCTTGATGTAGGCGTGGTTCTGCGGCAGCAGGTCGGAGAAGTCGGTGAAGATGCGCAGCTTGGGCAGCGCCAGGCCGAACAGGAAAGTGACTGCCAGGATGAGCGAGAGGACGATCTTCGGGTTGCGGAAAATCCACTCTTCGCCGACGTGCAGGCGATGCGTGATGGAATGACGGAGTTGGCTGACCATGATGCTTGTCCCTGTTCTACTTGTTGTTGGCGGTGCCGATGGTGCGCAGCAGGCCACCCGGGCCGCCGACGACGATCGCCGCCTGACCGGCGATGGAAGCGCCGCCACCGAGGAACATCGGCAGCGGGTCGGGATACGGCACGTTGCGCCAGGCATCCCCTTCCAGGCGAGCGACGACGCCACCGTTGCCGACCGCGAAGGGCACGCCCTCGTGCATGAACAGGCGGTTGAGCGGCGTCTGCGTGGCGTTGGCCTGCTTCTGCCAGGTCTGGCCGCCGTCGCGGGTATGCATCATCTGGCCAGCGATGCCGCTCACCCAGCCTTCGCTGGCATTGTGGAAGAGCGCGGCATAGGGGTAAAAATCGCCGGGAATCGCCGCCGCTTTCTGCCAGCTCGCGCCGCCATCGTCGGAGCGCAGCGCGAGGCCGAACTCGCCGAAGGCGTAGGCGCGTTTTTCGTCGACGAACTGGATTGTCGTGATCTGGGTATCCTCGCCGAGATCGGTGACCTGCCAGGTCTTGCCCTGATCCTGGCTGCCGGCGATGGTGGCGTTGGTGCCGACCACCCACCAGCCGCCCTGCGGGCTGCAGGCGACGGCGAGCGGCGTGCGCGGCTGCTCGATGGCCACCGGCTGCCAGTTGCCACCGTCGGCATCGGCATGCCACAGCTTGCGGTAGTGGTCGATGGCGATGAAGGTCTTGTCGCTGCAGACAGCGATGTCGACCAGCGACACGTGGCCGAGCGCCTGACGTTCCCAGGTCTTGCCCTGGTCGCGCGAGATCAGCGCGACGCCGCTCTGGGTGCCGACGACCAGCACCTTGCCGTTGCCGGCGATGGCCTGGCTGACGTCGTAGCGCTGCACCGGGCGCGCCCGCTCGCTGGCGATGCCAGACATGTCCGGCGCCTGCGTGCAGGCTGCCAGCAATACAACCGCCACCGCCGCGGACAACGGCAATGGCCTAGTGGCAGATATCCGCCCCATAAAACCTCCTCCTGTGCGGCGGCCCTTTCCGGGTCCGCCCTGTCTTGCCTCCGCACCGGTGGCAGTGGTCTGCCCCGCGCGAAATCTCGATATTTTTATGTTGGATTGACTATGGCCGACTTCGACCAATACCGTCCAATACCATTTGATGAATCAATTCATACTCTTTCGGTATCACGACCGATGCGCGTTTCCGCTGGCCGGCCGTCCCCGCCGACCACTGGCGGGAGACGGGCGCCTGCCTTGAGCCAGCGCTAGCGGCCGAGGTCCCGGGCGGTCTTGCCGCCGATCCCCCACTGCCCCTTCGGCACGTCCTGGATCCACACCCGGGTGTTCTCCAGCGGCGCGCCAAGGGCTTCCGCCATCGCCGCGCTGACCTTCTCGATGAGCAGCTTCTTCTGTTCGTCGGTACGACCTTCGATCAGGAAAATCTGGGCAAAAGGCATTTCCGTTTCCTCCCGGATCAGGCGAACTTGAGGCTGACGCTACCCAGCGACTGGATGCGCAGATTGACGTGATCGCCAGCGGCGACGGAAACCGCTTCGGTGACGCCGCCAGAGAGGATCATCGTGCCGGCCGGGATTTCCTCGCCGCGGGCGCCAAGGTGGTTGGCCAGCATGGCGACCGCCGCCGCCGGATGACCGAGCACCGAGGCACCGGCGCCGATCGAGACGACCTGGCCGTTCTTCTCCATGACCACGCCCAGCGTGCGCAGGTCGACGTCGGCCACCGGCACCGCCATGCCGCCCAGCGCGTAGCGCGACGACGAGCAGTTGTCGGCGATGACGCTCTTCAGGTCGAACTTGAAGTCGCGGAAACGCGAGTCGATGACCTCGATCCCGGCCATCACGAAATCGGTCGCGGCGAGCACCGAACCGACGTGGCAGCCGGGGCCGCTCAATGCCTTCTTCAGCACGAAGACGATTTCCGGCTCGACCTTGGGATGGATCAGTTCCTTGATCTTCACTTCGCCACCGTCGGCCACCGTGAAATAGTCGACCAGGAAGCCGAAGCACGGCGTGTCGACGCCCATCTGCTTCATCTTGGCATGCGAGGTCAGGCCGCACTTGAGGCCGACCACCTTGTTGCCGCGCGCCAGCTTGCGGCGCAGGATTTCAGCCTGGATGGCGTAGGCGTCGTCCCAGTCCATCTCGGGATGGGCGTCGGTGATCTTGACCACGTCGTGCGCCTGCAGCTCGGCGTTTTCGAGCAGTTCCGCCAGTTCGGCGATGGTGTTCTGGTTCAGTTTCATGCGAGCAGTCCCCGTTCTCTGGCCATCGTGATGGCGGTGTCTTCGATCATGTCTTCCTGGCCGCCGACCATGCCGCGACGGCCCAGTTCGACCAGAATCTCGCGCGCCGGCACGCCGTACTTGGCGGAGGCGCGCTTGGCGAACAACAGGAAGGAGCCATAGACGCCGGCATAACCGAGGGTCAGCGCGTCGCGGTCGATGCGGATCGGGAAGTCCATGATCGGCACCACCAGGTCCTCGGCGACGTCGGTGATCTTCGCGACATCGACGCCGGTCTCGATACCCATCAGGCTGCACACGGCGATCAGCACTTCCATCGGCGTGTTGCCGGCGCCGGCGCCGAGCCCGGCGGCCGCTGCGTCGATCCGGTTGGCGCCGACTTCGATGGCGGCGATGCTGTTGGCGACGCCCATCGCCAGGTTGTGGTGGCCGTGAAAACCGAGCTCGGTTTCCGGCTTCAGCGCCTCACGCACCGCGCTCAGGCGGGCCTTGACCGTCTCCGGCAGCAGGTGGCCGGCGGAATCGGTGACGTAGATGCAGTTGGCGCCGTAGGACTCCATCAGCTTGGCCTGCTTGACCAGGCCTTCCGGGCTGTTCATGTGCGCCATCATCAGGAAGCCGACGGTGTCCATGTCGAGCTTCCTCGCCATCGTGATGTGCTGCTCGGAGACGTCGGCTTCCGTGCAGTGGGTGGCGACGCGGATGGTGTTGACGCCCAGTTCGCGCGCCATCTTCAGGTGATCGACGGTGCCGATGCCCGGCAGCAGCAGCGCCGAGACCTTGGCCTGCTGCATCTTCGGGATCACCGCGCCGAGGTATTCCTCGTCGGTGTGCGCCGGGAAGCCGTAATTGACCGACGAGCCGCCGAGGCCATCGCCATGGGTGACTTCGATCAGCGGAATGCCGGCGGCGTCGAGGCCGGTGGCGATGCTGACCATCTGGTCGAGGCTCATCAGGTGACGCTTGGGATGCATGCCGTCGCGCAGCGTCATGTCGTGGACGGTGATTTTCTTGCCCTGCAGTGTCATCTCATCTCTCCTCAGGCACGGACCGGCTCAAGCTTGAGCGTGCCCTTGATCATTTCTTCGGCGAACATCTCGGCGGTGCGCGCACCGGCGGCGGTCATGATGTCCAGGTTGCCGGCGTAGGTCGGCAGGAAGTCGCCCAGGCCCTGCACTTCCAGATAGACGGAAACGCGGTTGCCGTCGAACACCGGGCCGTTGACCAGGCGGTAGCCCGGCACGTACTTCTGGACTTCCTTGATCATGGCGTGGATCGATTCGGTGATCGCCGCCTGGTCGGGCGCCGTTTCGGTCAGACAATGCACGGTGTCGCGCATGATCAGCGGCGGCTCGGCCGGGTTGATGATGATGATCGCCTTGCCCTTCTTGGCGCCGCCAACCTTCTCGACGGCGCCGGCGGTGGTGCGGGTGAATTCGTCGATGTTCTTGCGCGTGCCGGGACCGGCCGACTTGCTGGAGACGGTGGCGACGATCTCGCCGTAGGCCACCGGCTGCACGCGGGAGACGGCGGCGACCATGGGGATCGTCGCCTGGCCACCGCAGGTGACCATGTTGACGTTCATCTCGCGCTTGCCGACGTGCTCGACCAGGTTGACCGGCGGCACGCAGTAGGGACCGATGGCGGCCGGCGTCAGATCGATCATCAGCACGCCGAGTTCGTTGAGCTTGCGGCTGTTCTCGGCATGGACGTAGGCGCTGGTCGCGTCGAAGGCGATCTGCACCTTGTCGGCCAGGACGTGCGGCAGCAGGCCGTCGACGCCCTCGGCGGTGACTTTGAGGCCCATTTCGGCGGCCCGCTTGAGGCCTTCCGATTCGGGGTCGATGCCGACCATCCATGCCGGCTCGAGGAAGGGACTGCGCTTCAGTTTGTAAAGCAGGTCGGTGCCGATGTTGCCGGGACCGATCAGCGCGCATTTGATTTTCTGGGTCATGGGATTAGTCCTTGTTGTCAGGGTCAACACATGGTGGAAACGACGCCGCCCTCGACGCGCAGCGCCGCGCCGGTCGTCGCCGACGCTCGCGCGCTGCAGACGTAGGCGACCAGCGCCGCCGCCTCGGCGGGGGCTATCATTCTTTTGAGGATGGAAGTCGGCCGGCCCTCGGCGAAGAAGCGGCGCTCCATCTCGTCGAGACCGATGCCGGCCTCGTCAGCCAGCTTGCCGAAGAAGTCGGCGACGCCTTCGGAGCGGGTCGGGCCGGGCAGCACGGCATTGACCGTGACGCCGGTGCCGGCGCAACTCTGCGCCAGGCCGCGGGAAACGGCGAGCTGGGCCGACTTGGTCATGCCGTAATGCACCATCTCGCCCGGCGTGTTGATGCCGGACTCGCTGGAGATGAAGACGATGCGGCCCCAGTTGGCGGCCTTCATCGCCGGCAGGTAGTGACGGGCGACGCGCACGCCGCTCATCACGTTGGTGTCGAAGAAGCGCTGCCATTCGCTGTCCGGAATGGCCTCGAAGGGCGACGGGTCGAAGATGCCGAGGTTGTTCACGACGATCTCGGCCTGCGGGCAGGCGGCAAACAGTTCGGCGCAGCCGGCGGCCGTTGCCAGGTCGGCGGCAACACCGCTGACGCGGGCGCCCGGCACCTGCTCACGCAGGCGGGCGAGCGCCGCATCGACGCCGGCCTGACGACGGCCATTGATGGTGACCACGGCCCCTTCGCGCGCCAGTTCGGCAGCGATGGCGAAGCCGATGCCGGCGGTCGAGCCGGTCACCAGCGCGGTCTTGCCGTTGATCTGCAAGTCCATTGCAGCGGCCTCAGACGAAACGCACCGAGCAGCCGCCGATGCCGCCGACGGTGACGCGCAGGCTGTCGCCGGCCTTGACCGGGAACAGCGGCGCCAGCGAACCGGAGAGGATGACCTCGCCGGCCTTCAGCGGAATGCCAAGCTTGCCCAGGGTGTTGGCCAGCCAGGCGACGGCGTTGATCGGCGAACCGAGCGCGGCGGCGCCGGCACCGGTACCGATGATCTCGCCGTTCTTCTCGACCACCATGCCGCACATCGTCAGGTCCAGCTTCTTCGGATCGACCAGGCGATCACCCAGCACGAAGACGCCGCAGGAGGCGTTGTCGGCGACGGTGTCCTGGATCTTGATCTTCCAGTCCTGGATGCGCGAATCGACGATCTCGAAGCAGGCCATGACGCCCTCGGTCGCCGCCAGTACGTCGGCGTTGGTGACGCCCGGCCCCATCAGGTCCTTCTTCAGCACGAAGGCGATCTCGCCCTCGGCCCGCGGCTGGATCAGCGTGTCCATCGGGATCGATTCACCCTCGTTGTACACCATGCCGTCGAGCAGGTAGCCGAAGTCGGGCTGATAGACGCCGAGCATGTCCATCACCACCTTGCTGGTGACGCCGATCTTCTTGCCGATGACCTTCTCGCCGTTGGCCAGGCGGCGCGCCAGCATCTGCTGCTGGATGTGGTAGGCGTCCTCGATCGTGATGTCGAAGCCGCGCGAGGTCAGCGGGCTAACCGTCTGGCGATTGGCCAGCGCCTCGTAGAGCTCGTCGCCCAGCTGGAGAATTTGTGCTTTTTCCATCGTCTTGTTTCCTCGGTTCAGTCAGCCAGGAAATGGCCGACCAGATGGTTGAAATCGGCGCTGTGCTCGATCTGCACCCAGTGACCGCAGCGGCCGAAGACGTGCAGTTGCGAGTCGTCGATCCAGCGGTTGAGCGTCAGCGAGGTGTCGAGCGGAATGATCCGGTCGTCGCGACCGTGGATGATCAGCGTCTTGTGCTTGATCGCCCGGATGTCGGCCTCGCGGCTCGCCATCGCATCGACCCAGCGCTGACGCGGCGCCGGGAACATGGCCGAGAACGATTCCTGGAAGCCGGGACGGATGCTGGCCTGATAGCGCAATTCGGCCAGTTCGTCGGTAACCAGGCTGCGGTCGTGGGCGAACAGGTCAAGCAGGCCGCGCATCGCTGCCAGCGACGGCTCGTAACCCCAGGCGGCGTCGAGGCCCGGCGTCAGCGCAAAGGGCACGCCGACGCTGCCCATCAGCACCAGCCGCCGCACCCGCTGCGGATGGCGAATGGCCAGCGCCAGGGCGATGGCGCCGCCGAAGGAGTTGCCGACCAGATCGGTCTGTTCGATGCCGAGCGCGTCGAGCACGCCGACGGCATGATCCACCCAGCCATCGATGCCGTAGTTGATGCCGGCCGGCCGTTCGGTATAGCCGAAGCCGACCATGTCCGGGGCGATGACGCGGCGCGTGCGGGACAGTTCCGGCAGCACCAGCCGCCAGTTGGCCCAGGCGGTGACGCCCGGGCCGGAGCCATGGATCAGCAGCACCGGCGCCCCGTTGCCGACGTCGTGACAGTTGGTCTCGATGCCGCCGGCGACGATGCGCTGGCCGATTTCCGGGGAGTTCGCGGACATGGCTCGCCTTACAGCTTGATGCAGACGTTCTTGAGTTCGGTGTAGAACTCGAGTGAATGCACGCCACCCTCGCGGCCGATGCCGGAGTTCTTGGAACCGCCGAAGGGGGTGCGCAGGTCGCGCAGAAACCAGCTGTTGACCCAGACCAGGCCGGCTTCGATGCGCGCAGCGACGCGATGGGCACGATTGACGTCCTGGGTGAACACCGAGGCGGCCAGCCCGTAGTCGGTGCCGTTGGCGCGCTTGATGACTTCCTCTTCGCTGTCGAAGGGCATCACCGTCGTACACGGCCCGAAGATTTCCTCGCGCACCACCGCGGCGCTCTCGTCGAGGCCGGTCCAGATGGTCGGCTGCACCCAGGCGCCGTTAGCCAGTTCGCCCGGCATCTCGGGCACGCCGCCGCCGCTGACGACGGTGGCCCCTTCCTCGACTGCCTTCTTGTAGTAGGACAGCACCTTGTTGCGGTGTTCCTGGCTGATCAGCGGCCCCATGTTGGCGGAAGCGTCGTCCGGCACGCCGAGCTTGAGCTTCTCGGCGCCTTCCTTGAGGCGGGCGACGAAGGTATCGAACAGCGGACGCTCGACATAGACCCGCTCGGTGCCGAGGCAGACCTGGCCGCAGTTGGAGAAGCAGGAACGAATGGTGGCTTCGATGGCGACATCGAGGTTGGCATCGGCGAAGACGATGGCCGGATTCTTGCCGCCCATTTCCAGCGACACCGGCCGGGCGCCGTCGGCGGCGGCCTTCATGATGGCGGCGCCGGTACGCGTCTCGCCGGTGAAGGTGATGGCGTTGACACCCGGGTTGGTGGTCAGGAATTCGCCGGCCGAGTTCGGGCCGAAACCCTGCACCACGTTATAGACACCCTTGGGCACGCCGCAGGCGTTCATCACTTCGCCGAGCAGGGTCGCCGTGGACGGGGTTTCTTCTGACGGCTTGACCACCACCGTGTTGCCACAGGCAAGCGCCGGGCCGACCTTCCAGGTCATCAGCAAAAGCGGCAGGTTCCACGGGCAGACGACGCCGACCACGCCAACCGGCCGGCGCATCGCGTAGTTGATGGCGCCCTTGCCGTCCGGCGTCGCCATTTCGAAAAACTCGGTCGGCGCGTTCTTGATCACGTCGGCGAAGATCTTGAAGTTGGCGGCACCGCGCGGAATGTCGATGTGCGATGCAAGGCTCTTCGGCTTGCCGGTATCGGCGCATTCAGCGTCGAGGAATTCGCTGAAGCGGCGGGTGATCTCGTCGGCCACCTTGTTCAGGATGTCGGTGCGTTCGACCACGGTCATCCGCCCCCAGGGGCCGTCGAGGGCTGCGCGGGCGGCAGCGACGGCGGCATCGACCTCGGCCTTGCCGGCTTCATGCACCATGCCGATCAGGCTGTTGTCGAGCGGCGAGCGCTTCTGGAATTGCTTGCCGGTGGCGACGAATTCGCCGTTGATGAAATTCAGGATCTGTTTCATTCCTTGTTGTCCTTGTTGGGGTTTGCTGTTCCAGTTTTTGTTCAGGCCAGACCGATGGCGGCGAGGCCGGCCCTGGCGCATTCCTCGTCCTCGGTTTCGGAGGCGCCGGAGACGCCGATGCCGCCGATCCACTCCCCGCCCTCACCGGGCAGCGGCAGGCCGCCGCCGAAGACGATCAGGCGTGGCTGATTGGCGAAGCCGAGCTTCATACCCTCGTCGTGACCGATCGCCCCCATCCAGGCCTTGGTCGGGAAGCCGAAACTGGCCGAGGTGTAGGCCTTGTCGATGGCGATCTCGATCGAGTGAATGAAGGCGCCCGGCTGGCGCAGGAAGGCCATAAGGTTGCCGCCGCGGTCGACGACGGCGACGTTGATCCGCCAGCCGCGGGCGGCGGCATGCGCCACCGCCGCGCTGCAGGCGGCCGCGGCCGCCTCGGCGGTGATGCCCGGCAGGCTGGCGGCGACTTGCATCAGGTCACCACCGTCAGGAAGCGGTCGTTCAGCTTGCGGTCGTGGTAGAAGACGGCGGCGCCGACTTCGTCCATCGTCCACTTGGTCGGCTTCTGATCGGGATAGGCATAGTTGCCGCCGCAGAAGGTCTCGAAGCGGTTGCCGTTGGGATCGAAGGCGTAGATCGTCGTGCCGCGAGTGACGCCGTGGCGGGTCGGGCCGATGTCGATCGAGACGCGGTTCATCGACATGATGTCGGCGGCGCGCAGTACCTGCTCCCAGGTTTCAAGCAGGAAGGAGACGTGGTGCAGCTTGCCCGGCTCCGGGTGGCGGACGAAGGCGATGTCGTGCGCCTTGGTCGAGCAGGACAGCCAGATTGCCAGATCCTGGTTGTCGTCCAGCGCGATGTGCTCGACCAGGAAGAAGCCCAGCACGTCCTGGAAGATGGCCTGCGCCTTCTCGATATCCGGGCCGTAGAGCAACGCGTGATCGAGGCGGATCGGGGCGATGCCCTTTTCGGCGTTGGCGCACCAGGCTTCCGGATTGAGGTCGCCCATGTCGTTGCCGATGGTCGTCTTGTGCGCATACAGTTCGATGTCGTGCCCCGTCGGCAGGGTGAAGCGCACGCGCTCGCCGGTTTCCAGCAGTTCGCCGGCCGGGATGCGCTTGGTGGCGACGCCGTAGGCGTTCAGATCCTTCTCCAGCTTGGCCAGGGTGGCATCGCTGTCGACCTTGAAGGCGAAGAAGTCGATCCCGGCGGTATCGGCCTGGCGCAGGATCACGCTGTGGTGATCGCGCTCTTCCCAGGTCTTGAAATAAACACGGCCCTGGGCATCGCGACCGGTTTCGATCAAGCCCAGCACCTTCGAGTAGAAATCAACGCTTTCCTCAATGTCGAGAACCCGCATCTGCGCGTGTCCGGGACGAAGTACGCCTGTCATTGCCATTTGTCTGCTCCTCTTTATTGATGTGATTGATCGATCAATCCTGCAACCGATTTACTATTACGATATTTACAAGCAATCTCGATGTCAACGTGTTTTCTCGAGATTTTTAAATTAACCCGGAAATTTTCTTTGCGGGTTAGAATTTTTCATCCTCGTTTTCTTCTCCAACCAACATGAACATCCGTGCCGCCGCCGAAGTGTTGTCCGCCGAGCCCAAGACCCTGGTCGAATCGGCTTACCGCGCCCTGCGCCGCGACATCATCGAAGGCAAGCTGGCGCCCGACGAAAAGCTGCGTGTCGAACACCTCAAGGACAACTACGGGGTCGGCGCCGGCACGCTGCGCGAGGCGCTTTCCCTGCTCATCGCCGATGCTCTGGTGGTCAGCCAGGGACAGCGCGGCTTCCGCGTCTCGCCGGTGTCGCTCGAGGACTTCGAGGACATCACCCGCACCCGCGTCATGCTCGAATGCGAGGCGCTCCGGCAGTCGATCGCGATCGGCGACGATGCCTGGGAAGCCAGCCTGGTGGCCGCCTTCCACCGCCTCGCCAAGGCCGAGGAAAAGCGCATCGGCAGCGACGTCCGCGAAGAATGGGAAGAGCGCAACCGGATCTTCCACGAGGTCCTGATCGCCGCCTGTCCGTCCCGCTGGCTCAAGCATTTCCTCTCCATCCTCTACTACCAGGCCGAACGCTACCGCCGCCTGTCGCTCTACCTGCAACCGATCCCACGCGACATCCACGCCGAGCACGAAGCCCTGCTGCACGCCGCCATCAACCGCAATGCCGAGCAGGCTGCCGCCCTCCTCGCCGAGCACATCCTGATGACCTTCCGGTCGGTACAGGCGATTCCCAGCGAGGAACTCAACCGCAAGCTGACGGCCTGAGCGCGGCGGCCGTCACAGGACCGCCACCACCCCGGCCGGTGCCGGCGCCAGGCGACAGACGTTCTTCGCCATCTTGCCCAACACCTTCAGCGTGATGTCGCTGGTCGGCCGCACCCGGCAGGCCAGCACCCGGCCCGCCGCCTCGTCCTCGACGCTGACGTACTCCCGGCTCATCACCCGCTTGACGTAGCTGCCCGAGGTGATCTCGACCTTGCACACGCCGCAGCCGCCGCCCCGGCAGCCGACCGGAATGCCCTTCTTGCCGAGGCGTTCCATGCCGGCCAGCAGCGACTCCTGCGGCGAGCAGCGGTAGCTTTCCCCGGTTTCCTCGATCAGCACGTTGAAATAGATCATCGTCGCGCTCCCGCTCAGATGTTCTTGAACAGCGGGCTTTTCAGCTGCTGCGAGGCATCGGCCGCGGAGAAGAACTTCTCCATGTAGATGTCGCGCTCGAACAGCCGGCCCTGCATCAGTGTCGTGACGCAGGCTTCGATCATCGCCGGCGGCCCGCACAGGTATGCCTTGTGGCCTCGGAAATCGTTGGCGAAGTGCGCCTTGGCCGCTTCATGAACGAAACCGCGCGCACCGTCCCAGTCCGAGCCGGCCGGCTCGTCGGAGAGCGCCGGCACGTAGCTGAAGTTCGGGTATTTTTCGGCAAGGGCGCGAAATTCGGCGTCGTAGTACAGTTCGGCGCGGTTGCGCTGGCCGTAGACCAGGGTCATCGGCAAGCTGCAGCCGGCGCCAAGCAGTTCCTCGATCATCGATTTCGGGCTGGACAGCCCGGAACCGCCGGCCATGAAGATGAGCGGCACGTTGGCCGACTTCTTGACGAAGAAGCGCCCGTAAGGCCCGCTCAGCTTGAGGCTGTCGCCGACCTGCAACTGCTGGTGCAGCCAGGCGGTGACCTGGCCACCCGGCACGATACGGACGTTGAGTTCGACGACATCGCCGCCATCCGGCGCGTTGGCCAGCGAGAAGGCGCGCGACTGGCCGGGGAAGGCCTCGACTTCCAGATTGACGTACTGACCGGCCTGAAACTGCAGCGGCCGGTCGAGCTTGATCCAGATGCCGCGGATGGTCGGCGTCAGTGCTTCGATCCTGACCACCTCGCCGGCGTAGTCCTCGACCGGCAGGTTGAGCGAGTCGGGATCGTCCTCGATCTCGGCTTCGATCACCACGTCGGATTCGAGACGGGCGCAGCAGGCCAGGCACTTGCCCTCCTCGCGCTCGAAGTCCATCAGGGCGAAGGTCGAGGCCTCGCCGTGATCGACTTCACCGTCGGTGACCTGCACCTTGCAGGTGGCGCACAGGCCGTGACAGCAGGCGTGCGGCAGGTAGATGCCTGCACGCAGGGCGGCGTCGAGGATGGTCTGGCCATCCTCGACTTCGATCGTCTGGCCCAGTGGTTCGATGGTCAGTTCGTAGCTCATGCCGCCCCCGGCTCAGAAGTAGGTACCGTTGCCGTTCAGGCCGGGCGTCTGCAGACGCAGCACGTCCTTGTGCTTGAGCCCCTGCTCGGCCAGCGTCTTGTTCATGTCGGGCACGAAGGGCTGGCCCGACTTGAGCCAGACTGCCTTGGAAAAATCGACCTGCGCCCAGTCCGGGTGGCGGCTGTAGGAATGCGGCAGATGTTTTTCGACCACTTCGGAGAATTTGGTCTCCGGCGGCAGGCAGTAGGCGAACGGTGCGCAGAACATCAGGTGGTCGTCCCAGCCGATGTAGAGCAACTGGTTACCGTGGAACTTGTCCTGGGTATCGGCGGCCGGGTAGTTGTAATCGTAAAGGGCTTTGACAGCCATGTTTGTCTCCTTTTGTTGTGAGCGGGGGCACGCCGGCCCCCGGGCTTTCGTCGGTCAGGTGTTCTGCGTTGCCATGCCGCGCCAGGCGGCGAAGTTGGCCTGGTCGCCGGAACCTTCGTAGTCCATGTTGTCCTTGCCGTTCTGGATGTGGTACCACTCGAGCACCTTGAGCATCGGATCGAAACCTTCGACGGTCGGATCGGTGCCTTCCGGGAAGCAGTTGCCCTGGTAGATCTGGTGTACCGGCAGCCAGGCCTGGATGTACTTCTCCGGCTCATCGTCGAAGATGTGCTTACAGCCGTCCGAACAGGTGTGGTACTTCTCGCCCTGGTAGTCGGATTCGCGGTAGCAGATCTTGGTCGGATCGTCCGGCTCGGTGAACACCATCGGAATCTGGCAGACCTGGCACAGCATGGGCAGCGTGTTGTTGTAGAAACGCTCGCCGCGGTCGGCCATTTCGCGCCACTGGGTGAAGCGCGGCCGGTAGTACTTGTCGAAGGTGTTCGGGTACTTGGCCGACAGCCAGTCCATTTCCTCGTCGTTCGGCAGCCAGGTATGGAAATCCGAGGCGTGGGCGTACTGGTAGAAGGTGGCCCAGGCCTGGTGCGAGATGTGTTCCTTGTCGACCGTGCATTGGGTGATGCACTCCGGGACCTTGATGCCGTACTTGGCGAGGTCGTTGAACAGCGCGCCGCCGTTCTGCTCGAAGTAGATTTCCCAGGCTTCCTTCCAGCTCATGACGCGCTTCGGCAGCATGTAGTCCATCATCATGCCGACCAGGGTGAGCACGCGGATGCCGCGCCAGGCCCACTTGTCGATCCATTTCTGGACGATCGGCAGGTTGTCCGGGTCCTGTTCGAGCATGAACTTGATGCATTCGAGGCCGAGCGTCATGTGCCGCGCTTCGTCGGACTGCGCCGAGAAACCGAAGGTGACGGTGGCCATGTCGCCGTTGTAGGCGGCGCCCGACATGAAGGGAACGAACAGCAGGTTGGTCAGCACGTATTCGAAGGAGAAGCCGATGGCGATCATCCATTCGAAGGGGCCGGCCGAGAAGGCGTCGTCGAAGAAGGACTTAGGCACCGACAGGTACCAGACGCGTTCGATCTGGTGCGTCGCGCCGGCGTGGAATCCTTCGTAAAACTTGTTGTAGTTGGACAGCGCGTGGATCTGCGTCTGCGCGTGGCGGACTTCGTCGATTGACTGCATCAGGCAGGCGACGCGCGGACCAACGCCGGGGAAGTTGCGGCCGGCGGCGGCGAAACCGCGGTGGGCAACGTATTCGAGCGGCGAAATCCCGGTCAGGAAGAGCTTGACCGCGTTCAGGTAGCGCGCGTCGGTGATGCCGAGGTGGCCGTTGTTCTGGGCGAAGGCGTCGAGCACCGCGTAGAGCTTGCGTTCTTTCTCGGCCTGGTACTTCCAGTAGGCGTCCATGGTCAGGCGGAAGGGATCTTCCCACTTGTCCCAGTCGTGAATCTTGATGCCTTCGAAGGCAGCCTGCGGGAAGACCTTGTCCATCGGCTGGTAGGTGGTGTCCCAACCCAGGCCGCGCGTCATGTGGGCGTACTTTTCCTTGAGGCCCAGCTTTTTCTTGGTGGCTTTCATGTCCATCAGAGTTCTCCTTGCTCAGTTTTTCCAGGCCAGCGTCAACTGGTCGTCGTCCTCATCCATGTTTCCGGAGAGCGTGATCAGGTTGACCTGCAACTCCTGCAGGTCGAAATCGCGGCCAATACGTTCCTCGATCGATTCGCGCTTGATCACCAGGCTGCCCTCGGCGTTGATCTTGACCATGGCCGGCTGCTCGTCGAGCACGGCATGCGGGTTGTCGGCGAGGATCGACTCAATGATCGGCCGGGTGTCCTCGTTGGTTTGAAAGGCGATGAATACGGTAGACATGAAGACTCCTAGACGGCCAGGCCAAGCTTGGCGCAACGGGCATTGAATTCGGCGGCGACATCGGCCAGCACATCGGCCGAGGTTTCGCCAAAAGCGCGCGCGGCGATTGGCGCCAGCGCGGCGAGCGTGGCGGCGCGGTACTGCTGTACCCAGTCGCTGAGGATCGCCTTGTTCTCCGGCGACTCGGCGGCCGCCACCTTGATCTGGGCATCGACCCACTTGGCGGTCTCGGTCGACCATTCGGCCATGAAGCGGGTCATCATCGAGATCGCGGTGCCGCCCTTGGCCGAGAAATCGGCGTCGAGGTGGTCGTAGAGCAGCGGGTTGAGCAGGCCTTCGAGGACCAGGTTCTGGGCGACGAAGATCTCGAACCAGTCCTGCAGCACCAGCAGGTTTTCGACGTGCTCGCGCAGCGGTTGCCAGTTCGGGCAGGACATCCAGGCGGTCTTGGCGGCGTCGAGCGCGTCCGGGCCGTCGAGGACGAGACCGATGCGGGTCAGGTACTGGGCGACGCCCAGGTGATCCATCGCGTGGTAGAGGCAGGGCTGGGTGATCACCGTGCCGTAGCCGTAGGCGGCAATGTAGGAATTGCCCATGTTGCCGCCCCATTCGACGTGGCGCATCGGCACCAGGATGTCGAGCGCGGTCTGCCGCAGTTCGGCCGGGATCAGTTCGGCCAGGCCGCGATCCTCGATCATCTCGAAGCTCGATTCGGCGGCTTCCTGCTGCCGGGCACGGGCGATGGTGTAGGAGCCGTAGTAGTACTGGCGCGGGTCCTTCAGCGCGTACCAGTCCTGCATCTGAATCCTGGTGCGCTTCTTGTCGAACAGCACGTTGTCGGCATCCCAGCTCGGCCGGTAGTGGAAGATATGTTCCTGCTGGATGTTGTAGCTGCCTTCCTGGTAACGGCTGGCCGGCTTGTCGCCAAAACGCTCGACCAGGTGGTCGAAGGTGTGGCGCAAGGGTTTGATCGCCACGGTGCGCAGATCAATCTGCATGTTTGTCTCCTGTCGTTATTCCCGCGAACGGGGTTCTTGAAACTTCGTCAAACTGCGTCTTCAAAGCCCTGGCGCGAGGCGTCGTTCAACCGGGAAACCCAGTCGCCCTGCTCCGACGTCGCCGGATCGAGCACGATCACCTCGTTGGCCAGGCAAAACTCGTGGAAGGCGGATTCCGGCAACATCAGTTCGACGGCCAGCTCCGGATCGCCGATCGCGAACTCGAATTCGATGAATCCATCCGCACGACGTTTGCAGATCCGCACGTAGCGACGCCCGGCGTCGAACGTGCTGCCCTGCCTCGGTTGCTCTCCCATCTTCTGTCTCCTGAAATCCGCACAGCGCACATCGCTGCCAGACCTTCCCTTATCAAGGAGCGTGCCAGAGAGACAAGTCTTTGTTTTTAATGAAATCCAGAAAAACTATGCAGCGCAATGCTGCAGCGCATCGTTATGAACTGATGAACTGATTCCGCGTTGATTAATTAAATGATCAATAACGAATTACGCCTGGTGATATGACCCACGCAAAAGCAAACCGTGAAATAATCTCGAGAAAATTACAGCGACAGCTGCACACGCCAGCGCAGAAGCAGACCGCCCCCGAGCCGGGCCGGCTTCGAAGACAGAGAGACAAGATGACGATCATCCAATACCCGGAATCGAACGACCTGCGCAGCCTGGTCAAGTTCTGCGAGAAGGACGGCACAATCTGGCTGGCCGAGAACCGCATGGTGCTGATGCACACCTCGGCGCTCGGTGCCTTGCGCCGCGAGCTGGTCGGTTCGGTCGGCAAGGAGCATGCGCGCCGCCTGCTCACCCGCATGGGCTATGCCGCCGGCGTCAGCGACGCCGAACTGGCCAAGCGCATCCGCGGCAACCAGTCGCTGCAGGACGCCTTCTTCACCGGCCCGCAGCTGCACATGCTGGAAGGCGTGGTGCGCGTGACGCCGGTCGAGATGGCAATCGATTTCGAGAAAGGCAGCTTCTACGGCGAATTCCTCTGGGAAAACTCCTGGGAACAGGACATCCACCTGCGCGAACTGGGGCGTTCGGAAGACCCGGTCTGCTGGTCGCAGATTGGTTACGCCTCGGGCTACACCTCGGCCTTCATCGGCCGCTTCATCCTGTTCAAGGAAGTCGAGTGCGTCGCCTGCGGCCACAACAACTGCCGCATCGTCGGCAAGCCGCTGGAAGAGTGGGAAGACGCCGAAGAGCACGCCAGCTACTTCGAGTCCGACTCGATGCTCAACCACCTGCTCGAACTGCGCCACCAGGTCGACTACCTGCGCACGACCATTTCACAGCAGGTGCAGACGCCGCAGCTGGTCGGCAATTCGGTCGGTTTCAAGCATGCCTACGACCTGGTCACGCGCGCCTCCGGCACCCAGGTCACCGTCCTGCTGCTCGGCGAGACCGGCGTCGGCAAGGAACGTTTCGCGCGCACCCTGCATCAGATGAGCCAGCGCAAGCAGGGACCGTTCGTCGCCGTCAATTGCGCGGCGATGCCCAACGACCTGATCGAATCCGAGCTGTTCGGCGTCGAGAAAGGCGCCTTCACCGGCGCGCAGACCTCGCGCATGGGCAAGTTCGAGCGCGCCGACGGCGGCACCCTCTTCCTCGACGAGATCGGCGAACTGCCGCTCGCCGCTCAGGCCAAGCTGCTGCGCGTGCTGCAGGAAGGCGAGATCGAGCGCCTGGGCGACGACCGCGTGCGCAAGCTGAACATCCGCCTGGTCGCCGCTACCAACGTCGACCTGCAGGCGGCGGTCAAGGAAGGCCGCTTCCGCTCCGACCTCTACTACCGCCTGAGCGTCTACCCGATCCAGATTCCGCCGCTGCGCGAGCGCATCGCCGACATCCCGCCGCTGATCGACGCCATGCTCGCCCGCTTCTGCACGCTCTACGAGAAGAAGCTGCTCGGCGTCAGCGACAAGGCGATGCAGGCGATCAAGCGCTACCAGTGGCCGGGCAACGTGCGCGAGCTGGAAAACATGATCGAGCGCGGCATCATCCTCGCCCCCAACGGCGGCTGGATCGAAATCGAGCATCTGTTCGCCAACGTCACCGCCGGCGATTTCGACGAAACCCGGATCAGCCAGGCCGGCGGCCTCGAACAGAAGCCGGAACCCTGCCGCAATGCCGACCTGATCGCCGCCATCCTCGACAGCGGCATCGCCTTCGATGACCTCGAAACCCGCCTCATCGACGAAGCCGTCAAGCGCGCCGACGGCAACCTGGCCGGCGCCGCGCGCACCCTCGGCATCACCCGGCCGCAACTGCAATACCGCCTGAAGAAGAAGGACGGCGGCTGACGGAGAACGCGGCATGGAATTCCGGCAACTCAAGTACTTCATCGCCGTCGCCGAGGAACTCAACATCGGTCGTGCCGCCCACCGCCTGCACATCTCGCAGCCACCGCTGACGCGGCAGATCCAGCAACTGGAGGAGGAGTTCGGCACCCAGCTGTTCCTGCGCACGGCGCGCGGCGTCGAACTGACCGAGGCCGGCGAGATGTTCCTGCGCGACGCCCGCAACATCCGCGACCTGATGACCCAGGCCGTCGAGCGCGTCCGCGAGGCCGGCCAGGGCAAACGCGGCAAGATGGACATCGGCATCTTCGGCTCCGGCATCCTCGACGTCATCCCCAAGGTGCTGCACGCCTTCCGCGCCAGCCATCCGAACGTCGAGATCGCCCTGCACCAGATGAGCAAGAAGGAACAGATCGAAGCCCTGCGCCAGCACCGCATCATCGCCGGTTTCAACCGCATGCTGGCACCGCTGCCCGACATCGCCAGCGAACCGGTGATGATCGAAAGCATCATGGTGGCGCTCAACGAAAAACACCCGCTCGCCGCCAAAGCCGCCATCCTGCTTCGGGAACTCGCCGGCCAGCCGCTCATCCTCTTCCCCAGCGGCGCCCGCCCGAGCTTCATCGACAAGGTCTGGGCCTTGTGCGCCGGCGCCGGCTTCGAACCCGAGGTCGCCCAGGAAGTCGGCGACGCGCCGACCAGCGTCGCCCTGGTCGCCGCCGGCTTCGGTCTCAGCCTGGTCCCGGAAGCGGCGAGCAGCCTGAGCGTCCCTGGCGTTGTCTACCGCCGCCTGGCCAACGCCCCCGACGCCGTCGTCGACCTCAGCTGCATCTACCGCAACGACGAAAGCTCGCCGCTACTGCACGCCTTCCTGCAGACCATCCGGGAATTCCGGGAAAAGCAGGGGGAGCGGCGCTGAGGGAAAAGCGGCTGGACAGGCAAGGAGCGGCACAGTAGCATCGCCGCCCCATCCAAAAAGCGCCCCCATGGTTTCACCTACTGCAGCCCATGCCCTCGGGATCGATTTCGGCACCTCCAACTCAACCGTCGGCTGGCTGAGGCCGCAGCAAGCAACGCTGCTCCCGCTTGAAGAGGGCAAACCGACCCTGCCTTCCGTCGTTTTCTTCAATGCCGAGGAAAACACCGTCCGCTTCGGCCGGGCGGGTCTGCAGGATTACCTCGATGGCCATGAGGGAAGGCTGATGCGTTCCCTCAAGAGCCTGCTGGGCAGCAGCCTGATTGACGGGGTCACCGAAGTCCAGGGACGCCCGATTCGCTTTCGCGACCTGCTCACCCAGTTCATCGCCAGCCTCAAGGCGCGGGCGGAAGCACACGGCGGACGCCCTTTCGATCAGGCAGTTTTCGGGCGGCCGGTGCATTTTGTCGATGACGACAGCGCTGCCGACCGACTGGCCGAGGCCACCCTGGGCGACATCGCACGCGCGGTGGGATTCAAGGAACCGAGCTTCCAGTATGAACCCATCGCCGCTGCCTTCCATTACGAGACCGGCCTGGCCCGCGAGGAAGTGGTTCTGGTCGCCGATATTGGCGGTGGCACCTCCGACTTCTCCATCGTTCGTCTTTCCCCGGATCGCGCGCGCGCCACTGAACGCTGGAGCGATGTCCTGGCCAACGACGGCATCCACATCGGCGGCACCGATTTCGACAAACAACTGAGCCTGGCCGAAGTCATGCCGCTGCTGGGCCATCGCAGCCAGCTGAAAAGCGGTCGGGAAATGCCGTCCAGCATCTACTTCAATCTGGCGACCTGGCACAGCATCAACTTTGCCTACACCCGCCAGGTCTGGGCCGAACAGCAGCGGCTCGTTCTTGAAACCATCGCGCCGGAACGCCTCGAACGCCTGCTGGCCTTGATCCGGGAGCGCGCCGGCCATTGGCTGGCCCACCAGGTTGAAGCGGTGAAGATTGCCCTTTCCAGCCAGGAAACGGCCGCGCTTTCCCTGGAGCGTTTTTCTCCGGGAGAGCAAATGCTGCTGACCCGCAGCCAGTTTGATCTGGCAGCCCTGATCCTGGTGGAAAAGATCGAGTCTGCCGTCACCCGGCTGCTGCCCGAGGCCGGGCTGAGCGCCGCCGGTATCGATACACTGTTCTTCACCGGCGGATCGAGCGGCATCCCCCTGCTGCGTCAGCGTCTTTCCGCACTGTTTCCCCAGGCCCGGGTCGTCGAAGGTGATCTTTTCGGCAGCATTGGTGCTGGCCTGGCTGTTGATGCAGCGCGCCGTTACGGGATGCGAAGTTAGAGCCGGTTCTTGGTGGGGGCCGGCAGGAATCCGGACAGTCTCTCTCCTGTCGCCACATCCCCCACGGATTTTTGAAGCTCCGTTTCGATGGCGCGCGATCTGGCTTGGTCTATCGCCATTAGCAATATTTGCACTTTATCGCCATAGACGATAAATTCAAGATATCGCCATTACCGATAACCGAGGCACGCATGTCCTTGCCGACCCCGTTGACAACAATTCACACGCCGGAGCAGCTAGGCGCCATCCTGCGGGACCAGCGCCGCGCCAGCAAGATGTCGCAGAGTGAAGTTGCGACACGCCTCAACATCAGCCAGAGCTGGTTCTCAGATTTGGAGCAGAACCCGGCGGAGCTGAATCTGGCGCGACTGCTGGTACTCGCAAAAACGCTGGGGCTCGAGGTGATGGTCCGCTCGCAGGATGCGAGCCCCGGCAGTACATCAGGCGAGGACTGGTGATGGGCCGCAAGTCGCAGCAGCGGGTCCTGGCGCTCTGGATGAATGGCGCGCGGGTGGCGGACTGGACGATATCGCCCAATGGCCACGATCAATTGCGCTACGACGAGGCATGGCTGCAGTCCGATCGCCGGCGCCCGCTGTCGTTGTCACTGCCACTGCAAAGCGGCGTGATCCGGACTGCGGCAGTAGGCGCCTATTTTGACAACCTGTTGCCGGACAGCGATTCGATCCGCAAGCGCTTGCAGACACGCTTTGGGACCGCCACGCGAGGCGCCTTCGATTTGCTGGAAGCGATCGGCCAGGACTGCGCGGGCGCGGTCCAACTGCTGCCCCTGGACAGCGAGCCGAGCGATTACCGCAAAACGGAAGCGACGCCCCTGAGCGAGGCCAAGGTGGCGCAGGTGCTCCGCGACGCGGTCCTGCCCGGCGGCGGGATTCACCGGGAGGAGCGCGCCGATTTTCGCATCTCGATTGCGGGGGCGCAGGAGAAAACCGCGCTGACCTTGATTGACGGCCAGTGGTGCCTGCCGCACGGCGCCACGCCGACGACGCACATATTCAAGCTGCCCCTGGGGCGGGTTGGCGCACGCCAGGCAGACATGCGTACCTCAGTGGAAAATGAGTGGCTGTGCGCAAAGTTGCTCGATTTGTTCGGCGTTCCGGTAGCCGAGACCGCGATGGCGAGCTTCGAAGATCAAAAGGCGCTGCTGCTGACTCGCTTCGACCGCCAGCGGATGGCTGAGGGATACTGGCTGCGATTACCCCAGGAGGATTTTTGCCAGGCACTCGGCTACCCGAGTGCGCTGAAGTACGAAAGCGACGGCGGGCCCGGGCACGCGGAAATCGTTGAAAAACTGGTGTATTCGCGCAATGACCGCGACCTTGAAAACTTTTTCCGTACGCAGGTCCTGTTTTGGCTGCTGGCAGCCACCGATGGTCACGCCAAAAACTTCTCGATCCGGCTGCTAGCGGGGTCGGCGTACGAAATGACGCCGATGTACGACGTGCTCTCTGCCTGGCCGGTGACCGGGCAGGGGGCGGGTTTGCTCGATTACAGAGAGCTCAAGCTGGCCATGGCGCTACGCAGCAGGAATGCGCACTACCTGCTGGAAACAGTCCAGGCACGGCATTTCGTGCGCCTGGCAGAGCGCTGCCGTATTCCGCGTGATCTCGCGATCCGGCTTATCGAGGAGTTGATCGCGATGACGCCGGTCGTGGTTGATCAGGCTGGGGCATTGCTGCCCGATGGCTACCCCATGGATGTGTTTGAGGCAATCACCAAGGGGCTTCAATGGTCGGCAGACCGGCTGGCGCAGAGCCTTGCGCTGGGCCCCCTGAGATAGAAAGGGCCGTCTTCGGGCGTTCTTGCCCTGCTGATGGGATGACAGCCGAAGCCTGAACGTTTCCGGAATTTTGTGCAAAGCGAGCCGTTGCCCCCCGGCAGTCCGCGATAGCCGCCACAGCGCCAGTTCCCGTTCGCCGACCTTGCCCTCACCCGCCCGGCTTCAGCCGCTGCAGCGCGAGCGCCAGTTCGGGCAGCGAACGGAAGCGCATCTTGCTCATGACGTTGTGGCGGTGCACCTTGATCGTGCTTTCCGAAATGCCCAGTTCGTAGGCGATGACCTTGTTCGCCCGGCCCTGGACGACCAGGGCGAGGACTTCCTTCTCGCGCGGCGTGAGCTGATCGTAGCGGGCCTGCAGCTCGGCGCATTCGAGCTTTTTGTGAAATTCGCTGCTGACGTGGGAAAGCGCGCTGGTGATGGCTTGCAGCAGGGCGAAGTCCTCGAAGGGTTTCTTGAGGAAATCGATGGCGCCGGCTTTCATCGCGCGCACGGCGTCGGGCACGTCGCCATGGCCGGTGATGAAGATGATCGGCAGTTGCCAGTTGCGGCGACTCAGCTCGTCCTGCAATGCGAGGCCGTCGAGCCCCGGCATGCGCACGTCGAGGACGGCGCAGGAAAAATCCTTCAGCCGCTCCTGGGCCAGGAAGTCGAGCGGCGAGGCGAAGACCTCGACCAGCATGCCTTCGGCGCGCAGCAGGCTGCTCAGGGATTCGCGGATGGAGACGTCGTCATCGACGATATAGACCGTTGGCGACAGGCTGCCGGTTTCCTTCATGCGTCCCCCGCCGGCAGGCAAAAAGCGAAGCGCGTGCCGTACGCGCTGCTGGCGTCGAGCCAGAGCGTGCCGCCGTGGCTTTCAATGATCGACTTGCTGATTGCCAGCCCCATGCCCAGCCCATCGCTCTTGCTCGAGCAGAAGGCTTCGAAGATGCTACCGGCCATCTCGGCGGGGATGCCAGGACCGTTGTCCTCGACCGTGAACAGCACGCCACAGCCCGGGCTGTGGCGCACGCCGAACTCGATGCGCCGGCACCCGCTCTGGGCACGCATGGCGTCAACGGCATTGACCAGAAGGTTGAGGATGACCTGCTGCGCCTGGACCTGGTCGCCGAACAGTGGCGGCAGGTCAGGCGCCAGGCGCAGGTCGATACTGACGTCGGCGTCGCTGAGGGTACGGCGCAGCATCTGGATCAGGGCGTCGATCATTCCCGGAATATCCATTCTTTCCCGCTTCAGCCCTTCCTTCTTGAGGAAACGCCGGATGCGGGCGATCACGTCGCCGGCATGCGCGGCATCGCGATGCACCCGCTGCAAGGCAGCCACGACTTCCTGATGGTCCGGTTCCTCGCGTTCCAGCCAGCGCAATGCGGCATGGCTGTTGGTAACGATCGCGGCGAGCGGCTGGTTCACCTCGTGGGCGATCGACGCCACCAGTTCGCCCATCGTCGTCAGGCGCGAGACGCGGGCGAGGTCGGCCTGCGTCTTGGCCAGCGCATCCTCGGCCTCTTTCTGCGCCGTCAGATCCTCGACGATGACGGCGATGCGCGGCCCCTCATGGTCGACCTCGGGGATCACCGACGCGCAGACCTTGACCCACAGGTAGCTGCCGTCCCGCCTTTCGTAACGTTTGCGCAGCTGATAGCTGCCACAACGTCCGCCGGTCAGGCCATCGACGTTGCTCCGGGTCACCGCCTTTTCCGCATCTTCCGAAATATCGACGAAGGAAAGGCCGGAAATTTCTGCAGGGCCGTAGCCGAGCATCCGTTGCAGCGCCGGATTGGCCTTCATGATCCGGCCGTCGGCGTCGGCCAGCGCGATGCCGACCGCGGTGTTCTCGTAGAAACCCTGCCAGCGCCGTTCGGAAATCTGCAGCGCGCGCATGCCTTCCTGCAGCGACTTGCGGCTGGCGATCAGGCCGAGCATCAGCTCGCTGATGTCGGAGGCCTGCGAGTTCAGTTCCTTCTGCAGGAGATCGACGCTACGCTTGACGATCACCAGGTTGCGCACGCGGGCGCGCAGCTCCTGCGGCGAGAAGGGCTTGGTCAGGTAGTCCTGGACGAAGCCTTCGAGCAGGGTCTCGCGCAGCGCGTCGTCGGCGCGCGCCGAAAGCACCAGGACGGGGATGTGCGAGGTCTGGCGACGACGCAGTTCGTGGATGAACTGCTCACCGTCCATCTCCGGCATCATCAGGTCGGTGATCACCAGGTCGGGCGGCTCGGCGCAGACCAGGTCGAGCGCCAGGCCGCCGTTCTCGACCAGCGTCACCTGGTAGTCGTCGGCCAGCACGTCGTGCAGGAACTGGCGCAGGTCGGGGTTGTCCTCGGCGATCACGACGCGCGGCTGGCCGGCGTTTTCCGGGCGGCGCGGGGCGTCGAACTGGCGCGGCAGCTCGATCGCCGGCGAGGCCGGCGTCCAGCCCGCGTCACCGCTGCGAACGTAGGCGCCGGCCGGCGCGCGCAAGGGCAGCTCGATCTGAAACAGCGCGCCGCACTCCGGCGCGTCGAGCAGCGAGATCGTCCCGTGGTGCAGCTCGACGAACTCCTTGACGATGTTGAGGCCGAGCCCGCTGCCCTTGGCCGACAGCTCCTCGGTGCCCTGCGCGTAGCGGTCGAAGACCTGGCCTTTCTGGGCGTCGGGGATGCCCGGGCCGTTGTCCTGGATGCCGAGCAGCAGGCGCTCGCCGGGCAGGCGCTCGAAGGTGCAGCGGATGCGCCCGCCGCGCGGCGTGAATTTGAAGGCGTTGGAGAGCAGGTTGGTGACGACGCGGGCGAACTTGGCGCGGTCGATGTCGGCGTAGAGTTCCTCGGCACCGGCAAAGCTCAGCGCGATGGCGCGCTCCTCGGCGACGGCGTCGAAGCCGGCGGCGACCTCGCGCACCAGCTCCACGATGTCGGCGCAGACATACACCAGCGGCATCTCGCCGGCGTCGATGCGGGCCAGGTCGAGCAGGTCGTTGACCTGCTGCAGCAGCGCCTGGGCGTTGCGCTTGATGGTCAGCAGACGCGACTGCTCGCGCTCGGAACGGCCCGCCTCCTGCAGCAACTGGTTCACCGGGCCGAGGATCAGCGTCAGCGGCGTGCGCAGCTCGTGGCTGACGTTGGCGAAGAACTTGGTCTTGAAGCCGTCGAGCGCCCGCAGCTTTTCCAGCGCGGCGTGCACCTCGTTGTTGCGGCGGGTCAGCTCGGCCTCGATGGCGATCTTTTCCGAGATGTTGCGGCCTTCCGGCAACAGGAAGGCGACCCGTCCGGCGTCGTCGAAGATCGGTGTCAGCGAGAAGTCGACGATGATCGTCCGGCGGCCGCTTGATTCGCCGTAGATCTCGATGTCACAGCGCACGAACTGGCCGCTCGCGGCTTCCGCCACCATCGTCCGCACCCGTTCCTGGGTGGCCGCCGACAGCGCCCACCAGCGGGCTTCCCAGAACGGCTTGCCGACCACTTCCTCGAGCTTGATCCCGGCGCCGTCGAGCGCCGCCTGATTGATCTCGATGACCCTGCCGTCGACGTCGAGCAGGCCGAGAAACTGGTACATCGAGTCGAGGATGATCCGCGCCAGCTTCTGGCGCCGGACATCGAGGGGGTCGTCGGCCGACAGTTCGACGCCCTTCACGGGCGCCTCCCTACCGTCTCTGCCCAGCGGGTTGATATTGGCCATGAACGCATTGCAAGGACTAACGGAAATGAAGCATCCAACACTCTGGAAAAAAAAGCGAGGCGAGCCTCGCTTGAAAAGCCCCGAAGGAGGGATGGGGCGGGGGCTTGATCAGAAACTGAGGCTGTAGTTGAGCGTCGCGTTGTCCTGGGAATGCGCAACGCTGATCGGGTCCGAGGTGTTCGGCAGGCTGCGGTTGGACATCTTTTCGCGCAGCGCGTGGGACCAGGCGAAGTCGATCTTGCTGCTCGGCGAGAAGGCGTAGGTGAAGCCGAGCGACAGGTGCCTGGTCGGCGTCGCCGGGATCACCGCGAACAGCGTGTTGCCGCGCAGCGCCTGCGAGGCGACGCGGGCGCCGGCGCGCAGCGTCCATTGCGGTGTCAGCGCGTAGGCGGTGCCGAGGGCGAAGACGGTCTGATCCTTGTAGTTCTGCGGCAGCAGGATGTTGAGGTCGCCGCCGGCGTTGGCGACGAAAGCCACCTTGATGTCCTTCATGACGTCCTTCCAGAACACCCGCGACAGGTCGGCGGCGACTTCCCATTGCGGCGTCAGCCGGTGATGCAGGCCGAGATCGAGGCGGGCCGGCATCTGGAAATCCTTGAGCTTGATCTTGCCGGCGAGAGGAATCTGCCCGGCCAGTCCGGAAACGGCGGTCAGCGTTGCCGAGCCCTGCAGGTCGTCGATCTTGCTCTTGACCGTGTAGGCGGCGCCCAGGCGGGTTGCCGGGCTCACCTGGTAGAGCATGCCGAGGCGACCGGCGAAGCCCCAGGCGTCGACGCCGCTGCCCAGCCACTTGTTCTTGGTCAGGCTGAAATGCGCCCCCTGCAGCGCCGGAATGCCGCCCAGCACGGGGACCAGGGCGCCGCTCGCGCGGCCGCCGGCGATCAGGCTGCCAACCTGATCGGCGCCGAGCAGCAGGTCGAGGTTGAGCCCCTGCCACATGGCGTCCAGACTGGCGCCGACGGTCAGCGCCTCGGAAACGCGATAGCTGGCGGCGAGCGGGATGTCGAGGACGAGCAGGCGGCTGGAGTTCTCGAGCCCGGTCGGCGCGCCGCCGGTGCCGTTGGACAGGAAGCTGCGGCTGCCGTATTCGGTGCCCAGCCCGCCCTGGGCGAAGGCGCCAACGCCGACGACCAGGTTGCCGAGACGCCGGCTGTACGCCGCCTGCGGCGCGACGTAGGGGCCGCGGTTCCGGCTGTGCGTGGCGGAATGCGCCTTGGCGCCGGTGGCCTCGTCGCGGACCTCGATGTCGGTGGTCACCAGGTCGAAGCCGACCATCGCCTGCTGTTCGCCCGGCATCAGCGACAGCGTCGCCGGGTTGGTCAGCATGCCGCCGGGGCCGACGTCGTGGGCGACGGCGGTGCCGCCCATGGCGCGCGAGACGGCGCCGATGCCTTCGAGCCGGAAGACGTCGGTCGCCCAGGCGGCCTGGCCGCAGATGGCCAGGGCCGTGCCGACGAGGCCGGCAGCCAGTTTCTGTTGGATCATGTTTTTTCTCCTCTTGTCGTTTGTTGTTCTTGCCTGTTGCGGCAAACCCCCGGTGACCGCGTCAGAAGAAGCGGTCGAAATGAATCTGGTCGAACGGCACCTGATGGCCGACCATCAGCAGCTCCTGCAGCGCCGAGGTCATCGGCGGCGGCCCGGCGAAATAGAACTCGTAATGGCCAAGCTGAGCCGGCAGTTGCGGCAGCAACTGGTCGTGCACGTAGCCGGTGGCGCCGGTCCACGCGCCGTCGTCGCCGGGCAGCGAAACCACCGGGATGAAGCGGATGCGCTCGCCGGCGCCGAGCCTGGCGAGCAGGTCGCCGCCGCAGACGTCGCGCGGCGTGCGGGCGCCGTAGAAGAAATGCAGCCTGCGCTCGTTGAGCAGGCCGGCGTCGACCGCGCCGCGGGCGATCGACAGCATCGGCGCCAGCCCGGAACCGCCAGCGACGCAGACGATGTCGCGCGGCGACGCGGTACGCAGCCAGGCCATGCCGTAGGGACCGTCGAGACCGATGCGGTCGCCCACCGCCAATTGGTCGAAGAGCACGTGGGTGCCCTGGCCGTGCGGCACGCGACGGATCTGGAAGTGCCACTCGCGCTGCTCGTTCGGCGTGTTGGCCATCGAGTAGGCGCGTGAGCCGGTGACGCCCGGCAGCTCCAGCATCGCGTACTGGCCGGGCAGGAAGTCGGCCGGGCCGTCGCCGACGAAGCGGAATTCGCGGATGTCGTGGGTGAGGTCGCGCACCATCGCCAGTTGTGCGCTCTGCCGGCGCGGCGCCAGCAGCGGTGCGTACTCGGCGGCGGTCGGCGCGGCGATCGTGATGTCGCC
This sequence comes from Azonexus sp., assembly GCF_041909095.1. Lineage (GTDB taxonomy): Bacteria > Pseudomonadota > Gammaproteobacteria > Burkholderiales > Rhodocyclaceae > Azonexus. The sequence continues at coordinate 581,485 of NZ_JAYREB010000001.1, forward strand.
ACGCGCCCGGCACTGGCAGGCGAGGTGGCGGCCGCGCCGGCGGTCGCGTTCGGTGAGGCCGGGGGCGTCCGGCCACAGGGTGTCGATCTCGCCTTCCAGCAGCTCGAACTTGCAGCCGCCGCAGCCGCCGGAGTTGCATTCGTAGGCCAGCCCGACGCCGGCGCGCAGGGCGGCGCGCAGGATGCTGTCGTCGGCCGCCTGCGCGAAGACGCTGCCGTCCTTGCGGTTGGTGATTGTTGCCTGGTCGCTCATGCTTTCTTGCTCACGAAGACGCTCGCCCGGGACGCCGTGGCGTCCCGGTGCGGCAGGTCAGGGGCGGGCGTTCAGAGCCCGAGCGAACGGCGGAACTCGCGCGTCGCCGCCTTCGCCGAGACAGCGGCGTCGGCGACGTCGGGCAGCAGCGCGCAGTAGGCGTCGATGGCGCGGTCGGCGAGCGGTTCCCACTTGGCGATCCAGCCCTGCATGGTTTCCAGGTTGCCCGGGGTTTCCAGCGCCATGCGCACGAAGCTGGCCAGCCAGCGGCGGTGGCGGGCGGCGTCGATCAACTGGGCGTCGGTGATCAGGCCGAGCAGGGTGTCGCCGTTGTGGCGGGCGGCTTCGCCCAGCTTGCGCAGGACGCTTTCCTCGATCGCCGGCTTGGCGACCAGGTTGAGGACGACGATCGTCTCGCCCCAGTCCCAGACCGTCAGCGTCTTTTCCATCAGCTCGCGGAAGCCCTGCCAGACCGGGTCGGTTTCCCAGTAGCGCCGTTCGTCGGCGGCGAAGCCCTTGTCGGCGAAGGCGAGCGACAGTTCCTTGGTACGGTAGGCGGTGTGGCTGACCCAGCGCAGGCTGTCGGCCATCTGGAAGTAGTTGCAGTTGGTGATGGTGCTGGCCGGCGAGACCTGGCCGACGTAGGCCGACGCCATCTGCACGGTATGGAAGAGGTAGCGGGCCGGCGTGTAGAAACGGGCCAGCGAACCGACCCAGCGCGGGTCGAGCGCCTGGTCGTGCTCGCGCTGGTTGAACTGGTCGAAGAGGCCAAAGACGTAGGTTTCCTGGCCGTCCTGCATCATGTTGTAGGTGCGGTAGACGACCTCGTCCGGATCGCGGAAGGCGTTCCAGTCGGCGTGCTTGAGCGCGGTACCGAAGGTGTTCTTCTTGTACCACTGGTTCATGAACATGTTCGGATCGAGCTCGTAGGGCGAGTTCGCGTCGCGGTCGTTGTAGTGCAGGTTGGCGCTGACGATCTCGTACTCGCTCGGCTTGCGGCGGCGGGCGGCGAGATGGCTCCAGGTCTTCAGCGGCTTCAGCGTTTGGGTGTCGGACATGGTGGGTCTCCTCGTATTCTTTTCGGTTGGGGTGTGCCGGGGGCGCTCAGAGCTTCTTGGCGAAATAGAAGCGCACCGCCTGGTCCTGGCTTTCGATCTGGCCGGCGAAGGAACTCAGGTCCACTTCCAGGTCGTTCATGCGGAACGGCCGGCCGAGTTCTTCCTCGATGGTTTGCTGGCGCAGGATCATTTCCTGTTCGGCGTGGATGCGGATGTAGGCGCGCTTGTCATCGACGAAGATCTCCTTGCCCGGGTTGTCCACCCGCGCCGCTTCGATCACCGCCATTGCCAAGTCGCCGGCGCGCATCACCGGGCCGACCAGGTTGTTGTGGTAGGCCTGCCCCGTCGTTGCTGCATTCATTGTCATCTCCTCGTTCGGTTTGGCCGGCGCCGCGACGGCGGCCGGCCTGAAAAGCTCTTTCAACCACTGGATCGGCTTCATCGCCGGCGCTCAGGTGTGGGCGAACAGCGGCGTGACGCCCTCGGTCTTGACCAGGATGTCGTCGCCGTCCACTTGCACCGGGTATTCGGCCAGCGCGCAGTCGGCCGGGTTGATGCCCTTGCCGTTGCAGGCGGCGAATTGCCAGAGGTGGGCGCGGCAGATGATCTTCTCGCCGTCGAACTTGCCTTCCGCCAGCGAAATGTCCTGGTGCGGACACATGCCCTGGAAGGCCTTGACCGCGCCGCCTTCGGCGCAGACCAGCAGCACCTCGTGGCCATTGACCGAAAACGCTTCCATCTCGCCTTCCCACAGGTCGTCGACCGTACAGACCTTGGTGAAACTCATGTCTCTCTCCGTTTTTTTGTGCTCGGGGGCGCTCAGTGGCGCGCCGGTTCCCAGATGATTTCGATGGTTTCGGTCGGCTTGAGGCCGGACTCGGACACCTTCATCGTGCGCGGCAGGAACTCCGTCGCGTCCTGCCGGCGGACGCGCATGACGCAGTCCGGGCGGGCGCGCACGCGGCGGCCGACGGAATGCACGGCGGCCGCGGCAGCCACCTCGTCCATGGTGTTTTCGGAATCGACGGCAACCAGTTGCAGCACGAAATCGCCCTCGAAGTTCGAGGTCAGGGGGAATAAGGCCATTTCTCTTGTCTCCTGTTTTTTTGCGGGCGCCGCCGTCAAGCGGCGGCGCCGTTCGGGTAGGGCGGCGTCAGCTCGCCTTCTTGCTGGCGCGCAGGGCGCGATAGACCTCGGCCCAGGCGTAGTTGTGGGCGTCATCGCCGATTTCGCCGGGGGCCAGGTTCATGTACTGCAGCGCGCCGCCGAGGTCCATCGGCTGGATCATGCCGGCCAGGAAGCGGTCGACGATCGACAGGTGGCCGGCGTAGCGCTCCGGCTCCTGCTCGAACACCCAGCGGTCAACCTCGGAACCGAAGTGGTAGAGGCGGCCCTTGTATTCCAGCGGGTAGTCCTTGACGTTCCAGCCCTTGCCCGGCGTGCCGAGGATCGGTAGCTGGCACATGTTGCAGACGTAGGGCAGGGTTTCCGGGTAGGCCTTGTCCATCCGGCCCTCGACCACGTTGTCGATGAAGACGTCCCAGCACTGGCCCCAGGTGTCGTTCCAGCCGGGGTACTTGGCTTCCAGCCAGGCGCGCTCGTCCGGGGTGACGCCGGCGGCCGGGTTCCACCACAGGGTCGGCCGCCAGAAGTAGGAGCCGAGGTGCATGCCGTGGTGGGTCTGGCTGATGTCCTTGAGGAAGATGTCCCAGTACCAGGGCAGGTCGAGGCCCATGTCGGTCAGCGCGCGCTCGAACTGGGCGACGATCCACTCTTCCATGAACTCCTTGAACGACTGCTTGCGGTGTTCGAGCGGCGTGTAGTAGTCCATGATCGGCCCGGTGAGCACCGAGAACAGCTTCCAGGCGCCCCAGACGGCGATGTCGACGCGCTTCTGGGCTTCCGCCTTGTGGCCGTTCTCGATCAGCACCTTGAGCGCCGGGCCGCCGATCTGGGCGTGGCGCGATTCATCGGTCTGGATGCTGGAGATCAGGTTGGCGAAGGTGTGGTCGCCGGCTTCGGCGGCGTCGGCGGCAAGGCCGAGGAACTGCATGTTGGTGAAGCCGGTTTCGAAGCTGAAGGTGAGCATGATCGAAACGCTGATCGCGTCGCGCGTCATCATGATGTCGTCGAAGAAGTGACGCGCCGCGATCATCGCCCACTCGTTGGTGTCGTAGGCCTTGAACGCCCAGTCCATCTGGCGGTCCTTCGAGACATGCTCGTGCGGGAAGTAGAGCTGCATCTGGCCGTGGCGGATTTCATCGAGACAGCCGAGCGTGGACATGTTGCGCATGCCCGGTGCCTTGGAGAAGCGCATCATCCGCGCTTCGGCCGAGGCGGCGGCGTATTCGCCGCGGGCGATGGCGCCGTAGTGCGCCTTCATCACCGACTTCCAGCCCGGATCGGCGTTTTCGAAAATGCGGCTGCGTTCCAGTGCGGCCTTCACCGAGTAGGCGCCGGCGTCCTTGTCGCGCTGCACCTTCACGTATTCCGGGTAGGTCTGCTTGTAGGGCTCGTCGTAGCTTTCCCAGGCGCTCAGCGGCAGGCCGAATTCGCCGGCCAGCTTGGGCGGGAACAGTTCATCCTCGGTCACGTACGATGGCGTCCAGTTGGTGCTTCTGGCCAGGTCGTACCAGTCCATTCTGTTGAGTACTGCCATTTTTGTCTCCTCTTGGGTGCAGGGCTGATCGCCTGCGATTTCCGGATTCCTGCGGTGTCGGCCACCTTGTCTCAACGAAGCCAGGATTTCTCGAGATTTCGCGATAACTCGAAGTTATTCGGAAAGTCATAGGGCGGCCATTAGACTTTGGTTTAGAAGCAGCGCAACATCGCAGCCGGATTTCCGCCGCAGCAAGTCGAGGCGCGGCGGGGTGCAAAGGACATACCTTTTGCGCATATCTTGGCGACCAAGATGGTATTGGACGGTATCGAAAGCATCGCTTCTAATGATTTCCAGACTTCCGCAAGCCTGCGGGGGCAGCGACATTCAGGTGAGCGAGCATGGAAATCCCGGTCAACCAGTTCAAACAGGCACTGCGGGCCGGCAGTGAGCAGATCGGCCTGTGGCTGGGGCTGGGTGAAACCTTCAGCGCGGAAATCTGCGCTGGCGCCGGCTTTGACTGGTTGCTGATCGACGCCGAGCACGGCCCCAATGACCTGCGTAGCTTCCTGGCGCAGTTGCAGGCGCTGGCGCCCTATCCGACGCAGGCGGTGGTCCGCCCGCCGCAGGGCGATCACGTGCTGATCAAGCAGTTGCTGGAAACCGGCGTGCAGACGCTGTTGATTCCAATGGTCGATACGGCGGCACAGGCGCGTGGCCTGGTCGAGGCGATGCGCTACCCGCCAGCCGGCATCCGCGGTGTCGGCAGCGCGCTGGCCCGCGCCTCGCGCTGGGGCAGGATCGACAACTACGCGTCGCAGGCCGATGCTCAGATGTGCCTGCTGGTGCAGGTCGAAACACAGACCGGCTACCGCAACCTGGACGCCATCCTGGAAGTGGACGGCGTGGACGGCGTCTTTTTTGGCGCCGCCGACCTTGCCGCTTCCTACGGCTATCTCGGCCAATCCACCCACCCGGATATCGTCGCCGCCATCGAGGACGGCCTGCTGCGCACCCGCGCCGCCGGCAAGGCGGGTGGCGTGCTGTGCAGCGACCGCGCGCTGAACGAACGCTACATGGCGGCCGGCGCCAGTTTCGTCGCCGTCGGCGTCGATGCGCTGCTGCTCAGCGCGGCCACCTCGGCCCTGTGCCTGAGCTACAAGCCCGGGGCGGCGGCCGCCGGGCCACCCGCCTCATACTGAACAGAGAAGCTCGCCAACAAGCCATCGACGAATGGCCAATTTCATAGACAAAGGAGGAAGACAATGGCAATGACAGGCGTTTTACGCCCCGGACACGGGGCGATCCGGGTGCTCGACCTCGACGAGGCCGTGCATCACTACCGCGACATCCTGGGGCTGGTCGAAACCGGCCGCGACGCCCAGGGTCGCGTCTATCTGAAATGCTGGGACGAGCGCGACCACAACAGCGTCGTGCTGCGCCAGGCCGACCGCGCCGGGATCGATTTCTTCGGCTTCAAGGTGCTCGATACGGCGACGCTGAACAAGCTCGATAGCGACCTGCGCGCCTACGGACTCAACACCGAGCGCATGCCGGCCGGCGAGATGCTGGCCACCGGCGAGCGGGTCCGTTTCGAACTACCCTCCGGCCACCTGATCGAGCTCTACGCCGACAAGCAAGCGGTCGGCAATGGCCTGCAGGTGCAGAACCCGGCGCCGTGGACCGCAGCATCGGAAAAAGGCATCGCCCCGGTGCGCCTCGACCACTGCCTGCTCTACGGCCCGAACGTCGCCCAGGTGCAGAAGATCTTCAGCGACGTGCTCGGCTTCTACCTGGTCGAGCGCGTGCTGGCACCGGACAACGAGAACAGCGCCGCCATCTGGCTGTCCTGCTCGCACAAGGTGCATGACATCGCCTTCGTCGAGCACCCGGAGCCGGGCAAGCTGCACCACCTGTCCTTCCTCCTCGAAAGCTGGGAAGAAGTGCTGCGCGCCAGCGACATCCTGGCCATGAACAACGTGCCGATCGACATTGGCCCGACCCGCCACGGCATCACCCGCGGCTGCACGATCTACGCCTGGGACCCGTCCGGCAACCGCTTCGAGACCTTCATGGGCGGCTACCAGCCCTACCCCGACTACGAGCCGACGACCTGGACCTTCGACGGCCTGGGCGCCGGCGGCGGCCTCGATTACCCGCAACGCAAGCTGCACGAGACCTTCCTGACCGTCGTGACCTGACGCAAACGCCCCGCAAGCCCCCAATCCCGACGAGATGCCCATGAAAAAAATACCTTGCGCGCTGATCGGCTCCGGCAACATCGGCACCGACCTGATCTACAAGCTCCAGCGCAGCCCTGTCCTCGAACCGGTGTGGATGGTCGGCATCGACCCCGAATCGGAAGGCCTCGCCCGCGCCCGCGCGATGGGCCTGAAGACCACCGCCGCCGGTGTCGACGGCCTGCTCCCCTACGTGCTGGAAGACAACATCCAGATCGCCTTCGACGCCACCTCGGCCTACGTCCACGCCGAGAACTCGCGCAAGTTGAACGAACTCGGCGTGATGATGATCGACCTGACGCCGGCGGCCATCGGCCCGCTCTGCGTGCCGCCGGTCAACCTGCGCGAACACGCAGAAAAGGTCGAGATGAACGTCAACATGATCTCCTGCGCCGGCCAGGCGACGATCCCCATCGTCCATGCCGTGTCGCGCATCCAGCCAGTGGCCTACGGCGAGATCGTCGCCAGCCTGGCGTCGAAGTCGATCGGCCCCGGCACCCGCGCCAACCTCGACGAATTCACCTACACCACGTCGAACGCCATCGAGGTGGTCGGCGGCGCCCGCAAGGGCAAGGCGCTGGCCATCATCAACCCGGCCGAACCGCCGATGCTGATGCGCAACACCATTTCCTGCCTGACCGACGACACGCCGGACGAAGCGCGCATCACCGAGTCGGTGCTGGCGATGATCAAGGAAGTGCAGAAGTACGTGCCCGGCTACCGCCTGGTCAACGGCCCGCTGTTCGACGGCAAGCGCGTCACCGTTTTCATGGAAGTGGCCGGTCTCGGCGACTACCTGCCCAAGTACGCCGGCAATCTCGACATCATGACGGCGGCCGCGACGCGCACCGCTGAAATGTTCGCCGAGGAAATCCTCGCCGGCAGCATCCAGCTCAAGCCCGTGGAGGTGGCAGCATGAGTGAAGTGAATCTGAAAGGTCGCCAGGTCACCGTCCACGACATGTGCCTGCGCGACGGCATGCATGCCAAGCGCGAGCAGATTTCCATCGCCCAGATGGTGCAGATCGCCAGCGCGCTCGACGACGCCGGCGTGCCGTACATCCAGGTGACGCACGGCGCCGGCCTGGGCGGCAATTCGCTGCAGCACGGTTTTGCGCCGCACAGCAACGAGGAATACCTGAGCGCCGTGTGCGGCGCGGTCAAGCGCACCAAGGTCTCGGTGCTGTTGCTGCCCGGCCTCGGCACCATGCGCGAACTGCAGTCGGCCTATGACTGCGGCGCGCGCAGCGTGCACGTCGCCACCCACTGCACCGAGGCCGACACCTCGCCGCAGCACATCGCCTACGCCCGCAAGCTGGGCATGGACAGCACCGGCTTCCTGATGATGGCCCACCTGAACACGCCGGAAGGTCTGGCGCAGCAGGGCAAGCTGATGGAATCCTACGGCGCGCAGACGGTGTACATCACCGACTCCGCCGGCTACATGCTGCCGGCCGACGTCAAGGCGCGCGTCTCCGCCCTGCGCGCCGTGCTCAAGCCGGAAACCGAGATCGGCTTCCACGGCCACCATAACATGGGCATGGGCATCGCCAACTCGATCGCCGCCATCGAGGCCGGCGCCAGCCGCATCGACGCTTCCGTCGGCGGGCTGGGCGCCGGCGCCGGCAACACGCCGCTCGAAGCCTTCATCGCCGTCTGCGAGCGGATGGGCATCGAGACCGGCTGCGACCTGTTCAAGCTGATGGACATGGCCGAGGACCTGATCTTCCCGCTCATGGACCACATCGTCCGCGTAGACCGTTCGTCGCTGACGCTGGGTTTCGCCGGCGTCTATTCGACCTTCCTGCTGCATGCCAACCGTGCCGCTGCACGCTTCGGCATCCCGGCCCGCGACATCCTGGTCGAACTCGGCCGCAAGAAGATGATCGGCGGCCAGGAAGACATGATCATCGACACTGCGATGACCATGGCGAAGGAACGCGGCCTGCTCCAGGATTCAACAGCAGGAGTCGCGCCATGAAGCCCTACGCCGAACGCGAAGCCTGCGCCATCCTGGTTGGCGCCACCGGCGCCTTTGGCACGGCGATCACCCGCCGCCTGCTCGACGCCGGCCTTGGCGTCATCGCCGTCGCCCGCTCGGCCGACAGCCTGCAGGCGCTGAGCGCGCAATACCCCGGCGTGCGTGCCTGTGCCGCTGACATCGGCAACGATTCGGCAATTGCCGCCATCGCTGCCGCCATCGACAAGCCGGTGCGCATGGTCGTGCATGGCCCGGGCGTCGCGGTGGTCGGCGGCATCCTGACGGCACCGACCGCATCGATGGTCGATGCGGTCAATATCAAGGTCGGCGGCCTGCTGCGCCTGGTGCGGGCGGCCGATACCCAGTTGTCGGCCGGTTCGCGCATCGTCGCCATCGGCGGCCACTATGGCCTGGAACCGACCGCCTACGCGGCCGCCGCCGGCGTCGCCAACGCCGCACTGCTCAACGTCGTGCGCCAGTTGAGCATGGCCTACGGTCCACGTGGCATCACCGCCCACAGCATCGTCCCCGGCCCGGCCGACACCGAGCGCCTGCGCCGCGTTGCCGCCACCCGCGCCGAACAACGCGGCTGCAGCACCGACGAGGTACTCGACGAAATGCGCGCCGAGTCCTCGCTCGGCGTCCTCACCACCCCCGAGCAGATCGCCTGGGCGGTGACCCTGTTGCTCGCCCCGGAAGCCGACGCGATGACCGGTTCCAGCCTGATGCTCGACGCCGGCCGCCGGCGCGGCCTGCCCTGAACCCAACAAGGAGAAAAACATGCCCGTCGCCAACCTGCACGTCCTCGCCGGTCATCCGCGCGAAAAACTCAAGCAGTGGATCCGGGAAACCTCCCAGGCCCTGTCGGAAATCCTGGCCGCGCCGCTCGATCGACTGGAAGTCTGGGTCACCGAAATCGACCCCGAACTCTGGGGCATCGGCGGCATCCCGGCCAGCGAGGTGCTGGCGCAGACACCCCGCCACGACGCCGAGATGCCCTTCATCCGCATGGTCCTGATGGAAGGCCGGACGAGCGAGCAGCTGCACCGGGTGATCGGCGAACTGAACGCCATCACCGCCCGCCTGCTCGCCGTCGATGCAGAACGCATCCGCATCTACATCGCCCACGCCCACCCCGACCGTTGGGGCATCGGCGGCGTTCCCGCCAGTGTCCGCCGGGCCGCCGAACTGGCTGCCCGGAAGACGAACAACAAGCAATGAACAGTCTTGCCGACTCATTTTTTCCACCGCACAAGTGGGCACAAAGTGGGCACGAAATGGGCACGAAATGGGCACAAAAAAAACGGCCTGGAACAGGAAACTGTCCAAGCCGTTGTTTTATTTGGCCCGCCCGGCGCGATTCGAACGCACGACCCCTGCCTTCGGAGGGCAGTACTCTATCCAGCTGAGCTACGGGCGGAAAGGCCGCAATTGTACCCTCATCCGCGGAGCGGCGTCCATGCTCGCGCGTGCTCAATCGAGCAGGGTACGGGCGGCTTCGTAACGGCGCGCGAAATACTCGCTGTCGAGACGCTCGATGCGCACCCGGCCGTTGGTCGATGGCGCGTGTACGAAGCGCTGCTCGCCGATATAGATGCCGACGTGCGAGAAGGGGCGGTTCATCGTGTTGAAGAAGACCAGGTCGCCGGGTTGCAGGTCGTGGCGGCTGACGGCACGGCCGCGCCGGGCGATGTCGGCGGCGCTGCCGCTGACCTTGACGCCGGCCGCTTTGGCGAACACGTAGGCAACCATGCCGCTGCAGTCGAAGCCGGCCTCCGGGTTCTTGCCGCCGAAACGGTAACCGGTGTCGATCAGCCCCATGGCGAGCATGACGACCTCGTTGGCTTGCCCGCTGACCGCCCGCGGCCCCTGGGTTATAGTTGAACCGCCACGCGGCCCGGGACTGCCGCAGGCAGCAAGCGCCAGGCAAACGAGCAGCGACAACCAGTAGAACAATCGACGCATCGCTTAAAACCTTTTCTTGAAGTTATTCGTAACTTAACGTTTTTACAGGATTTTTCAAGCCCATGAACTTGCAGAACCCGACTCTCCTGCGCAGCGCCAACCTGATCGATGGTCTATGGGTCGGCGCCGACGATGGCGCCACACTCACCGTCATCGACCCGGCCAGCGGCGCACGCATCGCCGAGGTTCCCTGCTGCGGCGCCGCCGAGACGCAGCGCGCGATCGCCGCCGCCGACGCCGCGCTGCCGGCCTGGCGGGCGCTCACCGCGCGCCGCCGCGGGCAGTTGCTGCAGAACTGGAACCGCCTGATCCTCGATAATGCCGCCGACCTCGCCGCCCTGATCACGGCCGAAGGCGGCAAACCGCTGGCCGAAGCGAAGGGTGAGACGATCTACGGCGCCTCCTTCGTCGAATGGTTCGCCGAGGAAGGCAAGCGCACCTACGGCGAGAGCATCCCCAGCCCGGCGTCGACCACCCGGCTGCTGGTGGTCAAGCAGCCGATCGGCGTCTGCGCCGCGATCACGCCATGGAATTTCCCGCTCGCCATGATCACGCGCAAGGTGGCGCCGGCGCTGGCCGCCGGCTGCACGGTGGTGGTCAAGCCGGCCGAGGCGACGCCGCTGACCGCCCTGGCACTGGCCGCGCTGGCCGAGCAGGCAGGCTTCCCGGCTGGTGTCTTCAACGTCGTCACCGGCCAGCCAGCGGCGATCGGCGGCGAGCTGTGCGCCAGCCCGATCGTGCGCAAGCTCTCCTTCACCGGCTCGACCGCGGTCGGCCGGCTACTGATGGCGCAGTGCGCGCCGACCGTCAAGAAGCTGTCGCTCGAACTCGGCGGCAACGCCCCCTTCATCGTCTTCGACGACGCCGATGTGGATGCCGCGGTTGAGGGCGCGCTCGCCGCCAAGTACCGCAACACCGGCCAGACCTGCGTCTGCGCCAACCGCTTCCTGGTCCAGTCCGGCATTTACGAAGCCTTCGCCGCCCGTTTCGCCGAGCGCAGCGCGCAGCTCAAGGTCGGCGCCGGCAACGAAGCCGGCGTCGCCCAGGGGCCGCTGATCAACGCCGCCGGCCTGGCCAAGGTCGAAGCCCACGTCGCCGACGCCGTCGCCAAGGGCGCCCGCGTGCTGTGCGGCGGCGCCCGCCACGAACGCGGCGGCAACTTCTTCCAGCCCACCGTGCTGGCCGATGTGACGCCGGCGATGCGCGTCGCCCGCGAGGAAACCTTCGGTCCGCTGGCGCCGCTCTTCCGTTTCGACACCGAAGCTGAAGCAGTGGCGATGGCCAACGACACCGAGTTCGGCCTCGCCGCCTATTTCTTCAGCCGCGACGTCGGCCGCTGCTGGCGCGTCGGCGAAGCGCTGGAATATGGCATGGTCGGCGTCAACACCGGGATGATCTCGAACGAGGTGGCGCCCTTCGGCGGCATCAAGCAATCGGGGATCGGCCGCGAGGGGTCGAAGTACGGGATCGAGGAATACCTCGAGGTCAAATACCTCTGCTTCGACGTGCGCTGATGCAGTATGTCCTGCTCGCCGCCGTGCTGGTCGGCCTCTGCCTGGCCTGGCTGGCCTGGCGGCAGGCCGCACGGATGCGCTACATCGAGGGCTTCCCGCTGCAGGAAAAACTGGACCGGCGTCTCGCGGCACGGCGCCCGGAACTCGATGCCGCGCAGCGCCGCGAAGTTTTCGCCGGCCTGCGCGACTACTTCCTGATCTGCAACAAAGCCGGCCGGCGGATGGTGGCAATGCCGTCGCAGGCGGTAGACGACGCCTGGCACGAGTTCATCCTGTTCACCCGCCACTACCGGCAGTTCTGCGACCGCGCCTTCGGCCGCTTCCTGCATCACACGCCGGTCGAGGCGATGCGCTCGCCGACCGAGGCCGGTGAAGGCCTGCGCCGTGCCTGGCGGCTGGCTTGCGCGCACGAAGGAATCGATCCGAAGCAGCCGGCGCGCCTGCCGCGCCTGTTCGCGCTCGACGCGGCGCTGGGCATCGCCGGCGGCTTCATCTACCAGCTCGACTGTCTCGCCGCCGGCGGCACCGGCCGCGACGGCTACTGCGCCAGCCACATCGGTTGCAGCAGTGGCTGCAGCGGCGATTCGGGCAGCAGCGACGGGGGGGGCGACAGCGCGGGCGGCGACGGCGGCGGGGGCTGTGGTGGCGGATGCGGCGGTGGCGGCGGCGACTGAAGCCGCGTTCAGCCGAGCTTCTTCAGCAGTTCCGCCTTCTTGGCGTCGAATTCCTGCTGCGACAGGATGCCCTTGCCGACCAGCGCGTGCAGTTTTTCCAGCGTCGCCACCACCTCGTCGGCATTGACCGCCGCCGGCGTCGCCGCGGCCACCGCCTGGCCGACCATCTGGCCGAAGCCGAGACTGGCGCCCATCGCCGCCAGCCCGCCTTCGTTGCGCGCCGCATCGGGAATGCTGCTCGCCACCTGGTACTGCGTGTAGCGCGTCAGGTCGCCGACCATGCCGATGGCGATGCGCTGGTCGAGCACCTTCTGCAACTCCTCGGGCAGTGAGAAATTCTGCAGCACCAGGGTATCGAGCTGCAGGCCGAGTTCGCCGAAGGCCGCCGCCGCTCGCGCCTGCATCGCCTGGGCCAGCGCAGCCTGGTTGGCGGCAAGATCGAGGAAGGGAATCGCCGACTGCGCGAAAAGGTCGCTCAACCCGGCGACCAGCAGGCTGCGTAGTTGGCCTTCCAGTTCGTCGCGGTCGTAGCGCTCGGCGCTGCCGGAGACCTGGCGGAAGAAGAGCGCCGGCTCGGCGACGTGATAAGCGTAGGTGCCGTAGGCGCGCAGGCGGACGGCACCGAATTCGCGGTCGCGGATCGTCACCGGCGTCGCCGTACCCCAGGTGCGGTCGATCTGGCGCCGGGTCGAGAGGAAATAGACATCGCTCTTGAACGGCGATGCGAACAGCTTGTCCCAGTGGCGCAGGTTGGTCAGCAAGGGCAACGTGGACGTGGTCAGCCGATAGCGGCCGGGAGCGAAACTGTCGGCGATCTGCCCTTCATCGACGAACAATGCGGCCTGCGCTTCACGCACGGTGAGGCTGGCGCCGTTCTGGATTTCCCGGTCGGCCACCGGGTAACGCCAGAGCAGCGTACCGTCGCCGGGTTCCGTCCATTCCAGGACGTCGATGAACTGCTTGCGGATGAAGTTTCCCAGTGACATCTGCGACTCCCCTCTCAGTGCTGCGCTGCTTGCTGGCTGCGATACCAGACGATGAACTCGCTGATCGCCAGCGGTCTCGCGTAAAGATATCCCTGGCCGGCGTTACAACCCAGCGCCAGCAGCTGGTCGCGCTGACGCTCGTCCTCGATGCCCTCGGCCAGCGGCGTCATGCCGAGATCGCGGGCGAGATCGACGATGGTGCTGACGATGCGCAGGCTGTCCGCCGAATCGAACATGGCGACGACGAAGGAACGGTCAACCTTGAGTTCGTTGAGCGGCAGGCTGACCAGGTAACTGAGCGACGAATAGCCGGTCCCGAAATCGTCAAGAGCGATCCGGCAACCCAGCTTGCGCAGGCGGTGCATGATCGACGAGCCCTTGGCGCGATCGAACATCAGCGCCGATTCGGTCAGTTCCAGGGTGAAGCGCTCGCCGGGAATGCGCCAGGTCTGCAGGTTCTGTTCGAGAAATTCCGGCAGGTCATCGTCCAGCATGTCGGCGGCGGTGAGGTTGAAGGAAAGGCCGATGCCGATGCCGGCCTGGTCCAGTTCCGCAGCCACCCGCATGACGGCGCGCAGCAGCCAGTCGTTGAAGGCCAGGCGCCAGCCGTTTTCCTCGATCATCTCCATGATCAGCGGCGGCGGCACCCAGCCGAGGCGCGCGTGCGGCCAGCGCAACAGCAGTTCGCCGCCGGTGCAGTGGCCGTCGGCTAGCTCGACTTGCGGCTGCAGGTGCAGTTCGAGGGTTTCCTGGAACAGGGCCTCGCGTAACTCCTCGGCCAGTTCGTGGCGCTGCTGCCAGCTCTCGGCAAATCCGGCGTCGTACCAGGCGAAGGGCTGGCGCCGTCCCTGCGCCCCCCAACGCGCCAGACGGGCAGCATGCAGGGCGGTCTCGGCAGTCGCTCCATGCTGCGGCAACAACGCGGCCCCGATGGTCGGCCGCATCATGACCTTGCGGCCGCTGAACAGTGATACCGGTTCGCCGAACATCCGTTCGATATGGGCAGCGGCCAGGGTCGGCTGCGACATCACCTTGATGTCGGGCAGAACGACCAGCCACTCGCCTTCGCGGCCGACGAAGACGCGGTCCTCCTCGCGCAGATGGCGGGCCATCCGGCGCGCCAGCGTCGCCGGCAAGCGTTGAATGTCGCTGGCGTCGAGGTAGGTGAAGGAATCGCGGTTGGCCAGCGAGACCGAGAGCAGACCGATTTCCCGGCCGCCTTGCAGGAGCTCGCGCAGAAAACGCAGGGCAGCCAGCTCGCCGGGCAGGCCGGTGGCTTCCTGCTGCGCCAGTTCGTCCACTTCCAGCACACAGCTGACGGCGGCGATGACGCTGCGGCGCAAGGTGCCAATCAGCGCAAGCAGCACCCGGCCAACGCTGTCGCGGCCACCGAGCAGGACTTTTTCGCAGGCTTCGACGAAACCGAAATACCAGCGCAGGATCTCGACCTGACCGTATCCCCGGCCCTGCAGTTCGTGCCAGGCGCGAATCCAGCGTTGCTGCCAGTCGGGATTGGCGATTTCGCCGGGCAGCGCGTCGGTCAGTTCGAGGAAATGCAGCAGCGCGTCATCCACCTCGCTGCGCAGGTTTGCCGCCGCCACCGCGTCCTTCCACAGCGACGCCAGGCTGGCCAGCGAGCGCAAGTCATCCTCGGCCAGATTGAAGGCGGCAAAATCGATCAGCGATTCCGGGCTAGCCGAGGTAGTAGTCATGCGATGACAATCCGTAAGCATCGTTTGGCAAGGCGCGGGCGATGCGCAGCGCGGCCAGCTCCGGTTGCCGCAGGTCGACCAGGCGGTAATCGCGGACCGGGCGCTTTTCCTGGTCAAGCATCAACAGCACGCGCGGGCGCGAACGCTGCACCCGGTTCTGCTGGATCACCACCCCGACCTCGCCCGACTCGAACTCGACCAGCACACCGATCGGGTAGAGCCCGACGCATTGCACGAACTGCTCCATCAGCACCGGGTTGAACTGCTTGCCGCGCTGCTGGAACAATTCCTCGAGCGCTTCCTGATGGCCGATCGCGTTGCGGTAGGGCTTGTTGCGCAGCATCGCGCAGAAGGCATCGACCAGACCGGCGATTTCCGCGGCCAGGCCGATACGCTCGAAACGCAGGCCGCGCGGATAACCACTGCCGTCCCAGCGTTCGTGGTGGCGGGAGACGATCTGCAGCACCTCGCCCGACAGCCTGCCCTGGGTGGTCAGGATTTCCAGCGAACTGGCGACGTGTGAACGCACCAGTTGCCGCTCCATCTCGGTCAATGCCTCCTTCTTGGCCAGCACTTCGGCCGGCACCTGGGTCTTGCCGACGTCCTGCAGCAGCCCGGCGATCCCCAGCTCGAGCAATTGCTGGCCGCGCCAGCCGATATGCCCGGCAAGCAGCATGGCATGTACCGCAACATCCATGGCGTGGTCGAAGCTGTACTGGTCGAGACTCTTCAGGCGCAGCAGCCACATCACCGCGTCGGGATTGCGCTTCAGGCTGCCGGCGATGTCGCGCACACCTTCGCGAACATTGCCGAAATCGAACTGCTGGTCGGCGGTGACGTTGCGGAAGGTCTGCTTCAGGGCTTCGAGCAGGTCGTCGTAGCGCGGCTCGATGTAATCGAGTTCGCGGGTCAGCGAACGGACATGCTCGTCGCCTTCCTGGCCATGCAGGAGTTCAAGGAAGCGGCGGCGGCGCTGGCGCAACACGATCTGTTCCGCGGTCAGCGGCTGGACGCCACCATTGACATCCTCCTCCTGGCTGTCGGCGCCGCCCAGCGGCGCCGCGTGCAATTGCCGATCGACGCGCTCCTTGGGCGCCTGAAAGTGTTCATTCAGCGAGCGCGAGCGGTCGATCTGCACGAAACGGCATTTCTTGCGGAAAATCTCGACCTGCTCAGGCTTGGTGATGATGAAACCCTGCAGGGCGAACGAAAACTCGGTCCACGGACAGTCCGGTTCAGTGATGAACATGCCGATCTTCAGTTCGGCAACCGGGATGATTTCCATGGATCAGGTCTCGCTGGACGTTTCACGGGCCAGCTCCAGCAGCCCGTACATGGGTAGATTGTCCATCCGCGTCATGCTCATGGCAAGGCAAGGCTGCAACAATCCGGCGTTGCCACCAGACAGCAGGCAATGTCGTTCGTTCCCCGGCAGTCGCGCCCAGGCCCGTTCGATGGCGCCGACCTGGGCCTCGATGGCGCCGCTGACGATGGCGTCGTCGGTGCATTGCGGCCAGTCCCGGTGCGCACCGGCGGCAAAGGGCAGGGCCGCGGTATCGCGGGCGAGCGCTCCGAGCATCAGCTGCTGGCCGGGCAGGATCAGGCCGCCCAGGAAATTGCCGTCACCATCCAGCGCGTCGATCGTCGTCGCGGTGCCAGCCATCACCACCAGCAGCGCCCCCGGGCGCAGCGCCCGGGCGCCAATCAGCGCACACCAGCGGTCGACGCCGAGGCGACCGGAATCGCGATAGCCGTTGCGCACGCCAGCGGCCTGCGCCGTGCTCCGTACCACCTCGAGTCGCGCCCCCCAGTCGCCGAGCGCGCCCCGTATCCTGGCCTCGGCATCGCTGCCGGCGACGTTGGCGAGCATGATGCGGCGCGGCATCGGCCACTCGGCACGAATCTCGCCCAGAGCGGCGCGGTCGGCCTGCGCGCAACTACCACTGCGGCACCAGCCGGCGCCGTCCCACAGGCCGTACTTGATGCGGCTGTTGCCGCTGTCGATGCAGAGGATCATGCGTTTACCCGCAGGCTGACGTCGCCGGCGAGGATGCGCTCGCAGCCGGCGGCGGTTTCCAGCAGCAAGGCGCCATCGTCGGCAACACCGCGACAGATGCCGCTGCGCTCGGGGCAACCGTCTTCGATCAGCCGCACGGCGCGGTCCTGCCAGGCGTGTCGCGCCTGCCATTCGTCCCTGACGGCGGCGAAGCCGCGCTCGGCGAAGTCATCGAGCACGCCGAGCAGCGCACCGAGGATCGTCGCCAGCAGCGCGTGGCGCTCGGGCAAAGCCGGCAGCGCCTGCGCCAGCCCGGCGACCGGCTGCGCGAACTCGCCTGCCGGCGTCTGCAGGTTGAGGCCGATGCCGATGCAGACCTGCGCTTCGCGCCGACCGCCGGCCAGCTCGATCAGGATGCCGGCGAGCTTGGCGTCACCGGCCGGCGTTTCGAGCAGTACGTCGTTTGGCCATTTCAGGCGGACGCCGGCGGCGCCCAGGCTTTCCAGTGCCCGTACCAGCGCGACGCCGACCGCCAGCGACAGGCCGCCGAGACCGGCCAACCCGCGCTGGCTGCGCCAGAGGACGGAAAACATCAGGCCGGCGTCAGCGCTCGACAACCAGCTACGCCCGCGCCGGCCGCGACCGGCCAGCTGGCGGTCGGCAACGATGACGCTACCGGAGGGCGCGCCGCGCTCGGCGCGGCGTAGCAATTCGCTGCTGGTCGAGTCGCACTCGGCCAGCGCATCGACGTCGAAACGGCCGGCCAGAGGGCCGAGCCGCGCTTTCAACAGGACAGGATCGATCAGGGGCATGCGGAAGATTTTACTCTCCCGCCGCCTCCTTGCCGCCGTCGATGCCGAGATCGGCGATCTTGCGGGTGATCGTGTTGCGGCCAATGCCCAGCGCCTGCGCCGCCTCGATGCGGCGACCGCCAGTGTGGGCCAGCGCACGCGAGATCAGGATGCGCTCGAAGCTCTGCGCCAAGAGGCCATGGACATCGGGCACGCCGCGCGCCAGCAGGCGGTCGACTTCGCCCTCCAGCGCCTTCTCCCAGTCGCCGACCAGGACCTGCGGCGGTGCCTCGCGCAACTCGCTCGGCAGGTCGCCGACTTCGACCTGCTGCCCCGGCGCCATCACGGTCAGCCAGTGACAGAGGTTTTCCAGTTGCCGGACGTTGCCCTGGAATTCCAGGCCGCACAGGTACTTGAGCGCGCCTTCGGACAGCCGCTTCGGCTCGACGCCGAGTTCGCGCGCGCTCTTCTGCAGGAAGTGACGGGTGAGCAGCGGGATGTCCTCGCGCCGTTCGCGCAGCGCCGGCAGGCGAATGCGGATGACGTTGAGGCGGTGGAAGAGGTCCTCGCGGAACAGGC
The DNA here is from genome assembly GCF_041909095.1 of Azonexus sp. Classification (GTDB taxonomy): domain Bacteria; phylum Pseudomonadota; class Gammaproteobacteria; order Burkholderiales; family Rhodocyclaceae; genus Azonexus. Next base: position 599,831 of record NZ_JAYREB010000001.1, read on the forward strand.
CGTCCTTGACCCGGCTTTCCAGGTTCTGGTGGGTCGCGGCGATGACGCGGACGTTGGCCTTGATCGGCGAATGGCCGCCGACCCGGTAAAAGTGCCCATCAGACAGCACGCGCAGCAGGCGGGTCTGCAGTTCGGAGGGCATGTCGCCGATTTCGTCGAGGAACAGCGTGCCGCCCTCGGCCTGCTCGAAACGGCCGCGCCGCTGCGCCTGGGCGCCGGTGAAGGCGCCGCGCTCGTGACCGAAGAGTTCGGATTCGAGCAGGTCCTTGGGAATCGCCGCCGTATTGATCGCCACGAAGGGGCGCTCGGCGCGCGGGCTGTGCCGGTGCAGCGCGCGCGCCACCAGTTCCTTGCCGGAGCCCGATTCGCCGGTGATCAGCACGGTGGCGTGCGACAGCGCGAGGCGGCCGATGGCGCGGAAAACCTCCTGCATCGCCGGTGCCTGGCCGAGAATCTCGGGCACCAGGCCCTCTTCCTCAGCCGCACCACTCTGGTGCATCGACTCGTCAATCGCCCGCCGGATCAGTTCCAGCGCCTGATCGACGTCGAAGGGCTTGGGCAGGTACTCGAAAGCGCCGCCCTGAAAAGCGGCGACCGCGCTTTCCAGGTCAGAGTAAGCGGTCATGATGATGACCGGCACGCCGGGGTGACGGTTCTTCACTTCCTGCAGCAGGTCGAGACCGGACTGGCCGGGCATGCGAATATCCGAGACCAGCACCTGCGGCGCCTCCTCGCCACTTTCCAGACGGGCGATCGCCTCGCTCGCCGAGGCATAGCTTTCGAACGCAATGCCTTCGCGCGACAGGGTCTTCTCCAGCACCCAGCGTATCGAGCGGTCGTCGTCAACGATCCATACCGGTTTCATGTCATGCCTCGTTCTCTAAACTTGTCCGATTGCTTTAGCAAGACTCAGGCCGGCTCGATCGGCAGACGCAGGGTGAACACCGTGTGCCCCGGCCGGCTATAGCAGTCGATGCTGCCGTGGTGGTGCTGGATGAAGTTCTGGGCAATCGTCAGACCGAGGCCGCTGCCGCCCTCGCGCCCAGAAACCAGGGGATAGAACATGCGCTCGCGGATGTCCTCGGGAATGCCCGGGCCGTTGTCGATCACCTTCAGTTCGAGCGCCATGCGGTAGCGCTTCTTGGCCAGCGTCACCTGGCGCAGCGCCCGCGTGCGGAGGACGATCTCGCCCTGACCGGCCATTGCCTGCGCCGCGTTGCGGGCGATGTTGAGCACGGCCTGGATCAGTTGCTCGCGGTCGCCGACCAGTTCAGGCAGGCTGATGTCGTAGTCGCGGCGGATCTTCAAGCCTTCGGAAAACTCGGCCATCAGCAGGCTGCGCACCCGTTCGAGGATTTCGTGGATGTTCACCGTCGTCGGCAGCATCGCCCGATGCGGCGTCAGCAGGCGCTGCATCAGGTCCTGCAGGCGGTCGGCTTCCTTGATGATGACCTGGGTGTATTCCTTGAGCGACGGGTTGCCGAGTTCGTGTTCAAGCAGTTGCGCCGCGCCGCGGATGCCGCCGAGTGGATTCTTGATCTCGTGCGCCAGGTTGCGGATCAGTTCGCGGTTGGCCTGCTGCTGTTCGAGCAGGCGTTCCTCGCGGGTCGCCGCCAGGTGGTGCTCGATCGGCTGCAGTTCAAGCAGCAGCCGCATGCCGGCGGCGATGTCCGGACGCAGCGGCGTCACCGTGCAATTGAGGTGCAGGGTTTCGCCGTCGGCGCGGCCGAGGGCGATGTTCTGCCCGGTGTAGCCCCAGTTGTTCTGCAAGCCGTTGTCGATCGCCGACTGCAGCGTCGACGAGCATTTGCAGACCTCGCCCAGGCGCCGCCCGAGCACGCTGCGGCTGCTGATCGCCAGCAGGTTCTCGCCAGCCGGGTTCAGGTAGCGGATGTATTGCCCGTCATCGATCAGCAATACCGCCGACGCCAGGAGATCGAGCCCGGCGAAGTTGGCATGCGTCACGCCCATGCAATGCTCCTGCAGCAACGCCGCCCGGCTTGCCTTAATGACCCGCTGTTCATTATCATCGAGGAACTCCTTTTTCCCGCTTGCGCCATGACCGTCGCCATCCGCGCCTCCCGCTTGCTGCTGCTTGCCCTGCTGGCCTCCCTGGGCGCCTGCGGCAAAGCCCCCGAAACCGCCGAAGGAAAACGCACCGTCATGGTGCATATTGCCACAGCCGCACCATCGTCGGGCATGCAATTGACCGGCGAGGTCCGCGCCAGGCATGAAGTGGAGCTGGCATTCCGGGTTGGCGGCAAGATTGAGGCACGCCTTGTCGATGCCGGTAGCGAAATCCGTGCCGACCAGGTGCTGGCCCGCCTCGATCCGCAGGACTTGAAACTCGCGGCAAGCGCCGCCGCCGCTCAGGTCGCCGCCGCCGAAAGCGAAGTGGCGACAGCCAGCGCCGAACGCGAACGCTACGCCGGCCTGCTGGCCCGCAAGTTCGTCAGCCAGGCCGCCTTCGACAGCCGCCAGCACGCCCTCAACGCCGCCCAGGCACGCCTCGAACAAGCCCGCGCGCAACGCAGCATCAGCGCCAATCAGGCAGACTACGGCAGCCTGCGCGCCGATTTTCCGGGCGTCGTCGCCGCCGTCCTCGCCGACGCCGGGCAGGTGGTCGGCGCCGGCCAGCCGGTGCTGCGCATCGCCCGCCCGGAAGAAAAGGAAGTCCTCGTCGCCGTGCCGGAAAGCCGTGTCGGCGCGCTGCGCCAGGCCGAGAAAATCACCGTCCGCCTGTGGTCGGCGCCCGAGCTGGCGATCGCCGGCAAGCTGCGCGAACTCGGCGCCGTCGCCGACCCGCAGACGCGCACCTACCCGGCGCGCATCAGCCTGCTTGAAGCGCCGCCGCAGGTAATGCTGGGCATGACCGCCAGCGTCAGTCTCGATGCAGCACCAGTCACCACGCTGGTGGTACCGCTGGCGGCGGTCGGCGACAACGGCCAGGGGCCGTTCGTCTGGGTCGTCGAGGCCGACAAGCTGCGCCGGGTGCCGGTGCGCGTCGGCAGCTTCCGCGCCGACGGCGCCGAGATCGTCGGCGGCCTGCGCGGTGGAGAAGCGGTGGTGATCGCCGGCATCTCGCAGTTGCTCGAGGGCCAGGCGGTAATCGCCCGCACCGCCCCGGCACCGGCGGCGCAGCGCTGAGATGAGCCAGCGCTTCAACCTGTCCGACTGGACGCTGCACCACCGGACGCTGGTCGGCTACTTCATGCTCGCCCTCGCCCTGATGGGCATCGTCGCCTACGGCCGGCTGGGCCAGGCGGAAGACCCGCCGTTCACCTTCAAGGCAATGGTGATCCAGGCCTACTGGCCGGGCGCCACCGCACAGCAGGTGGAACAGCAACTGACCGAGCGGATCGAGAAGAAGCTGCAGGAGTTGCCCTCGGTCGATCGCCTGAGCAGCTATTCGCGCGCCGGCGAAGCGACGGTGATCTTCTTCGCCAAGGACAGCTACCGCTCGGCGCAGATGCCGGAAATCTTCTATCAGGTGCGCAAGAAGATCGGTGACATCCGCCACACGCTGCCCGAGGGCATTCAAGGCCCCTTCTTCAACGACGAGTTCGGCGACGTCTTCGGCAACCTGTTCGCGGTTACCGGCGAAGGCCTCGACTACCCGCTGCTCAAGGACCAGGCCGAGCGCCTCCGCGACGCGCTGCTGCCGGTCAAGGGCGTCGGCAAGATCGACATCTTCGGCATCCAGGACGAGAAGATCTTCGTTGATATCGACAATGCCAAGCTGGCGACGCTGGGCATCGCCCCGGCGGCGATCGGCCAGGCGCTGGCGCAACAGAACGCGGTCAATGGCGCCGGCTTCTTCGAGATGGACGACGAGCGCATCCAGTTACGGCCAAGCGGGGCCTTTGCCAGCGAACAGGCGGTGGCCGACACCCTGATCCGCAGCAACAACCGCAGCTTCCGGCTCGGTGACATCGCCACCGTACACCGCGGTACCAGCGAACCGCCCGGCATCCAGGTCCGCTACGGCGGCAAGCCGGCGCTCGTCATTGGCGTCGCCATGGCGCCGGGCGGCGACATCATCGCCCTGGGCGAGGCGCTGACGGAGAAACTGGACAGCCTGCGGCCGACGCTGCCGGTCGGCGTCGACATCCACGAAGCGGTCAGTCAGCCGGCCGCCGTGACGCGCTCGATCGACGCCTTCGTCAAGGCCCTGGCCGAGGCGGTGATCGTCGTCCTCGCCGTCACCTTCATCAGCCTCGGCCTGCGCACCGGCATGGTCGTCGCCGTCTCGATCCCGCTGGTCCTCGCCGCCACCTTCCTGGCCATGCAAAGCCTCGACATCGGCCTGCACAAGGTGTCGCTCGGCGCGCTGGTGCTGGCGCTCGGCCTGCTGGTCGACGATGCGATCATCGCCGTCGAGATGATGTGGGTGAAGATGGAGCAGGGCTGGGAACGCACCCGCGCCGCCTCGTTCGCCTTCACCAGCACCGCCGGGCCGATGCTCTCCGGCACGCTGGTCACCGTCGCCGGCTTCATTCCGATCGCGCTGGCCAAGTCGTCGACCGGCGAATACGCCTTTGCCTTCTTCCAGATCAACGCCATCGCCCTGCTGATTTCCTGGCTGGCCGCCGTGATCGCCATTCCCTGGCTCGGTTACAAGCTGCTGCCCGACCCGCGCGCGGCGCAGACGCCCGGTCGACTCGCCGCGCGCTGGCCGCGCCTCGACCGTCTGGCGCGCCGGCTCGGCGCCTACGGTCCAGCCCATCCGGCCGACCACGACGTTTACGGCACGCCGTTCTACCAGCGTTTCCGGCGCTTCGTCGGCTACTGCGTCGATCATCGCTGGCTGGTGATCGGCGTCACCCTGCTGCTGTTCGTGCTCGCCATCTTCGGCATGGGCAAGGTGCAGAAGCAGTTCTTCCCCAACTCGACCCGGCTCGAACTCAACGTCGAACTGCGCCTGCAGGAAGGCGCCTCGCTGAGCGCCACCGGCGACGCCGCTCGAGCCCTGGAAAGCTGGCTGGAGACCGACCGCGCCAGCCACGACGATTTCTCCCATTATGTTAGCTGGATCGGCAGCGGCGTCCCTCGCTACTTCCTGTCGCTCGACCGCCAGCTACCGGCCAGCAACGTCGCCCAGTTCATCATCGAGACGCGCGACATGGCAGCTCGCGAAGCCCTGCGCGAACGGCTGATCGCCCATTACCGGCAGGCACCCGACGGGGTCCGCGCCAACGTCGCCCGCATCGAGAACGGACCGCCGGTCGGTTACCCGGTGCAGTACCGGGTGGCCGGCGAGGACATCGCCGCGCTGCGCCGCGTCGCCGAGGAGGTGGCGAGCATCATGCGCAGCGACGAACGGCTGTCGAACGTCAATTTCGACTGGCACGAGCTGTCGAAGACCATCGCCGTCGACATCGACCAGGACAAGGCGCGCCTGCTCGGCGTTTCCAGCCAGGATGTCGCCGCCCTGCTCGCCATGTCGCTGCAGGGCTACAACGTCAGCGCACTGCGCGAAGGCAGCAAGCGCATCGAGGTCGTCCTGCGCGGCGGCGCCAAGGAACGTCACGATCCGGCCGCCCTCGCCGGCCTGATGCTGCCGACGCCCGGCGGACGCAGCGTGCCGCTGTCGCAGATCGCGCGCCTGACGCCGGTCTTCGAACCCGGCCTGGTCTGGCGCCGCGACCGCGTACCGACCATCACCGTGCGCGCCAATCTCTACGGCACGACGCAACCGGCGACCATCGTCGACCATCTGCAAGGCCCCATCGACGACCTGCGCCAGCGCCTGCCGGCCGGTTTCAGCATCGTTGCCGGCGGCTCGGTCGAGGAATCGGCGAAGGGCGGCAACTCGGTTGGCGCCGGCCTGCCCCTGTTCATCCTGGCGGTGGTCACCATCCTGATGATCCAGTTGCAGAACGTCTCGCGCGTCGTCATGGTGCTGCTCACCGCGCCGCTCGGCATGATCGGCATCACCCTCTTCCTGCTCGTCTTCAACCAGCCCTTCGGCTTCATGGCGCTGCTCGGGACGATCGCCCTGTTCGGCATGGTGATGCGCAACTCGGTGATCCTGGTTGACCAGATCGAGCAGGACCTGGCGAACGGCCGCGCCCGCTGCGAGGCGATCGTCGAATCGACGGTGCGCCGCCTGCGACCGATCGTGCTGACCGCCGCAGCGGCCGTGCTGGCGATGATCCCGCTGTCGCGCAACGATTTCTTCGGACCGATGGCGATCGCCATCATGGGTGGCCTGATCGTCGCCACCGCGCTGACGCTGTTCTTCCTGCCGGCGCTCTACGCCGCCTGGTACAAGGTCGGCAAGACCGGCGCCTCAGCGTAATCCGCCCAGTTCCTTCTGGATCGCCTGCAGGTTGCGTTCGTGCTGGGCGACGCGGTCGCGGTAAGGCGCCGTCCGCTCGGCCGGATTGCCGGTGCGGATCGCCTCCTGCTCGGCCAGTTCCTTGCGCGCCTGGTCCAGCTTGCGCTGTTCGCCGGCCAGTTCCTGTTCGAGGATCAGGCGGCGGTCGCCGTCGCGCGCCTTCTGGGTGTCTTCCTGGACCCGCGGAAAACCCGCCGGCGTCGGATTGCCGGCAGCGCGCGGGGCGCTGCGCGGTGCCGGGAGCGAATTGCGCTCTTCGCTGACGATCGCCTGGCAGTTCTTGTTAACCCGGCTGTTGGAAATCAGCACGCCGCCGCCGGCATCGGTGCACTTGTAGATGGTCTGGGCCGACAGCGCCAGCGGTGCCAGCGCCAGGGAGAGAATCAGCAGCTTGCGTGTCATCGTCATGCTTCCTGGAAACCGGGACAGTGTACCGGAGTAAACGAGCGACTTGCCGAAAGGTGAACAAAAAAAGGGCGGGGAAACCCCCGCCCTTCCTGATTCCGGCGAAAGATCAGCAGGAATAGTAGAGATCGAACTCGACCGGGTGCGTGGTCATGCGGATCTTGTTCACTTCTTCCATCTTCAGGGCGATGAAGGCATCGATCCAGTCGTTGGAGAAGACACCGCCACGGGTCAGGAACTCGCGATCCTTGTCCAGGTTTTCCAGGGCTTCCTCGAGCGACGCGCAGACGGTCGGGATCTTTGCATCCTCTTCCGGCGGCAGATCGTACAGGTTCTTGTCGGCCGGATCGCCCGGGTGAATCTTGTTCTGGATACCGTCCAGGCCGGCCATCAGCAGGGCGGCGAAGCACAGGTAGGGGTTGGCGATCGGATCCGGGAAGCGGGTTTCGATACGACGGGCCTTGGTCGAGGCAACGAACGGGATACGGATCGAGGCCGAGCGGTTCTTGGCCGAGTAGGCCAGCTTGACCGGGGCTTCGTAGTGCGGGACCAGACGCTTGTAGGAGTTGGTGCCCGGGTTGGTGATCGCGTTCAGGGCCTTGGCGTGCTTGATGATGCCGCCGATGTAGTAGAGGGCCAGTTCGGACAGGCCGGCGTACTGGTCACCGGCGAACAGGTTCTTGCCGTCCTTCCAGACCGACTGGTGCACGTGCATGCCCGAGCCGTTGTCGCCGACGATCGGCTTCGGCATGAAGGTGGCGGTCTTACCGTACTGGTGCGCGACGTTGTGGGTCACGTACTTCTGGATCTGGGTCCAGTCGGCGCGCTGGACCAGCGTGCTGAACTTGGTGCCGATTTCGCACTGGCCAGCGTTGGCCACTTCGTGGTGATGCACTTCGACCGGCACGCCCAGGGATTCGAGGGTCAGGACCATAGCCGAACGGATGTCGTGCAGGCTATCAACCGGCGGGACCGGGAAGTAGCCGCCCTTGACCGACGGACGGTGACCGGTGGCGCCGTTGGCATCGTTGGCTTCGCCAGACTTCCAGGCGGCTTCGCCGGAATGGATCTTCAGCGAGCAGCCGGACATGTCGACCGACCATTCGACGCCGTCGAAGATGAAGAATTCGGGTTCCGGACCGAAGAAGGCGGTGTCGCCAATGCCGGAGGACTTCAGGTAGGCTTCGGCGCGCTTGGCGATCGAACGCGGGTCGCGGTCGTAACCACGGCCGTCGGCCGGATCGACGACGTCACAGGTCAGGACGACGGTGGTTTCGTCGAAGAAGGGATCGACGTAGGCGGTGGCCGGGTCCGGCATCAGCAGCATGTCGGAAGCCTGGATGCCCTTCCAGCCGGCGATCGAGGAACCGTCAAAGGCGTGACCGTTTTCAAACTTGTCTTCGTCGAAGTGCGAAATCGGCACGGTGACGTGCTGTTCCTTGCCACGGGTGTCGGTGAAGCGGAAATCGACGAACTTGGCGTCGTTTTCCTTGATCATGTTGATCACGTCTTGCGGGGTTGCCATACGCGTTAGTCTCCTAAGAAAACAGGATGCCGGCCGGGCCGGCAACATTCAATAATCCAGCGCCTGAGAGGTAGCAGAAAGCGTGCCAATGGTCCCGAGCGAAGATTTTCATTGTGCCACAAGGGGCTGGCAGGGAATATAGACAAATCAACGCACCATTATCGTGCATCACTGAATCATCAGCACCATTATGGTGCCGCCGTGCAATTCAGGCGCAGCGCGTGCACTACCGGCACCGCCTGCAAACGGCCGGCCAGGCGCGCCTCCATCTCGCACAGCGAGGCACAGCCGGCGAGGGAATCGTGGGCAAAATAGAGATCGACCTCGACCTGCCCGCTGACATAGTGCAGGACGATCCGATCCGGCGCCGGCAGATCGGCGAGCAGCGGCGCCAACTGGGGCAACAGCGATTCGCGATCAGGCAGGCCAAGCGCCGAACGATCGGGCTCGACATCGTCGTCGGGATCAACGTGCACCAGCACATCGAGCACTTCCGGGTGCTCTCTGAGCACGGCCGCCCGCGCCGATTCCGCAATATGGTGACCTTCCGAAACACTGATCCGCGGATTGACCTGCACGTGGGCATCGACCAGCACCTGGTGCGCCATGCGCCGGGTGCGCAGGGCGTGCAGGTCGAGCACGCCGGGCGTCGCCCGCAGGGTGTTGCGGATCGCCGTGACGCGGGCTTCGTCGAGCCCGGTATCGATCAGTTCCTCGATCGCCTCCCAGGCCAGCTTGCCGCCCATGCGCAGGATCATGAAGCCCATCAGCGCCGCCGCCAGCAGGTCGAGGAAACCCCAGCCGAGCAGCGCACCGCCGATGCCGACGACGACCACCAGCGCCGACGCCGCGTCGGCCCGGGTGTGCAGGGCGTTCGCCGTCAGCAGTTGGGAGCGCAGTTTCTCGGCGACCCGGATCAGATAGCGATACAGGCCTTCCTTGGCGACAACGGTGAAAACGGCAATCCAGAAGGCTTGCATGGCGATCGCCGGTTGGCTGCCATGTTCGCCTAGCCGCATGCCCGAATCCCACAGGATGCCGGCGCCGATCAGCACCAGCGAGACACCGAGCGCCAGCGTCGCCGCCGTTTCGACGCGACCATGGCCGTAAGGGTGAGCGCGGTCGGCCGGCACCACGCTCTGCCGGCTGGCCCAGATGACGAGGAAGTCGGACAGCAGGTCGGAAAAGGAGTGCAGGCCGTGCGCGACCAGCGACTGCGAGTGCGCCAGCCAGCCGACGACCAACTGGGCGACGGTCAGCGCCAGGTTGACCAGCACGCTGACCCAGGTCGCCTTCTGTGCCTCGCCAGCACGGTCCGCGGCACTTCCCGGCGGCCCGGAATCCACTTTTCCCATCGAGTCTGTCCTATATACTGTAGGGCCAAGATTCTAGCAGTGATCCACCATGGGCAAACTCAGCGACATTCTCGACATCGCGCATTCCCGGGCCGAAGGGCTGGAACGCCCTTACCAGGGCGAGTTGTTGCCGGCCGAAGCCTACGAACTCCTGCAGCACGCGCCAGGCGCCCGCCTGGTCGACGTACGGACCCGCGCCGAGTGGGACTGGGTCGGCCGCATCCCTGGCGCCGTCGAGATCGAGTGGAACCAGTACCCGGGCGGCACCCGCAACCCGCACTTCCTGGCCGAACTGCGCCGCCAGGTCGACCCGGAAGCGCTGCTCATGTTCATCTGCCGCAGCGGCGTCCGTTCAATCGGCGCCGCCGCGGCCGCCAGCGACGCCGGCTACACCAACTGCTACAACGTGCTCGAAGGCTTCGAGGGCGACAAGGACGCCAAAGGCCATCGCAACACCGTCGGCGGCTGGCGACGCGCCGGCCTGCCCTGGCATCAGGGATAATTCATCCTTTCGCGCGGCCGGCCGCGCCATTTCCGGAATCAGCATGCACACCGCGACCCTTTCCTTCGCCCCCTTCAACGACCTTGCCGACGACGCCTGCCAGGAGCGCATCCGCGCCGCCCGCGCCAAGCTTGGCAAGCAGGCCGTGATCCTCTGCCACCACTACCAGCGCGCCGACATCTACCAGCACGCCGACCTCACCGGTGATTCGCTGAAACTGTCCAAGCTGGCAGCGCAGACCGACGCCGAATACGTGATCTTCTGCGGCGTCCATTTCATGGCCGAAGTCGCCGACATCATGACCGCGCCCAACCAAATCGCCATCCTGCCCGACCTTGCCGCCGGCTGTTCGATGGCCGACATGGCCAACCTGGCCAAGGTCGAACGCTGCTGGCGCGAGCTGGGCGCAGTGCTCGACGTCGAAAAGGAAGTCACCCCGGTCACCTACATCAACTCGGCCGCCGACCTGAAGGCCTTCTGCGGCGAACACGGCGGCATCGTCTGCACCTCGTCGAACGCCGGCACGATCGCCCAATGGGCCTTCGAGCAGCGCCCCAAGGTGCTGTTCTTCCCCGACCAGCACCTCGGCCGGTGGACCGGCCACAACATGGGCTTCCCGATGGACGAGATGGTGGTCTGGGACCCCGATCTGGAAATGGGCGGCCTCAGCCCGGAACAGATCCGCAAGGCGCGCATCCTGCTATGGAAGGGCCACTGCTCGGTACACCAGATGTTTCAGAAGTCGCACATCGACGCCTTCCGCGCCAAGTACCCGGAAGGCAAAGTGATCGCTCACCCCGAGTGCAATTTCGAGGTCTGCGCGGCTTCCGACTACGTCGGTTCGACCGAGCACATCGTCAAGACGATCAAGGAAGCCCCGGCCGGCACGCGCTGGCTGGTCGGCACCGAACTCAACCTGGTCGACCGTCTGGCCAAGGAAGTCTTGCCGCAGGGCAAGATCGTCCAGTTCATGGCCACCACCATCTGCATGTGTTCGACGATGCAGCGCATCGACCCGCAACACCTGGCGTGGACGCTGGAAAATCTGGTCGACGGCAAAGTCGTCAACCAGATCAAGGTGCCGGAACACGAGGTCAAGTTCGCCCGCCTCGCGCTCGACCGCATGCTCGCCATTTCCTGACCGGACGCCCATGCCGCAGGCCCTGCACGTCGTCACCTACAACATCCACAAGGGGTTCTCGCAGTTCAACCGGCGGATGATGGTGCACGAACTGCGCGAGCGCCTGCGTCACCTCAACCCCGATCTGGTCTTCCTGCAGGAAGTTCAAGGGCTGCACCTCGGCCACGCCGAACGCCATGCCGACTGGCCGGATTCGCCGCAACACGAATTCCTTGCCGAGGACATCTGGCAGGCGGCCTACGGCCGCAACATGATTTACGACCACGGCCACCACGGCAACGCGATCCTCTCGCGCTTCCCGATCATCCACGCGCACAACCAGGACGTCACCCACCTGCACTTCGAGAAACGCGGCCTGCTGCACTGCCGGATCGAGCTGCCGGGCGGCCCGCCGGCGCATTGCGTGTGCGTCCATCTCTCGCTGTTCGGCCACTCGCGGCGTCGCCAGATGGACGCCCTGGCCGATTACCTGGATCGTCTCGACGATCCCAGCGCGCCGCTGATCGTCGCCGGCGATTTCAACGACTGGCGCAGCCGCGCCTGCCAGCAACTGGCGCAGCGCCTCGACCTGCAAGAGGTTTTTTCGCAGGAAGTCGGCGGCCGCCCGGTACGCAGCTTTCCCGCCGCCATGCCGATGTTCCGGCTCGACCGCATCTACGTGCGCGGCTTCGCCGTGCGCGAAACCAGCGTGCACTTTGGCCCGCCGTGGTCGGCGATTTCCGACCATGCGGCGCTGTCGGCGCGACTGACGAGGCATGAGTCCTGACTTCCTGCCCGGCAACCGCCTGACGCTGCTCAATTCCGGGCGCGACTACTTTCCCGCGCTGCTCGCGGCGATCGCCGGCGCGCAACGGGAAATCTACCTGGAAAGCTATATCTTCGCCGCCGACCCGATCGGCCACGAGGTCGCCTCGGCGCTGTGCGCAGCGGCGCGCCGCGGCGTCGTCGTCAATCTGCTGGTCGACGGTTTCGGCGCCCGCAATTTCGCCGACGACTTCCGCCCGCAACTGGCCGCCGCCGGCGTCCGCGCCCTCTTCTACCGCCCGGAAATCCGCCGCTTCCGCCTGCAGCGCCATCGCCTGCGCCGCCTGCACCGCAAGCTGGCGGTGATCGATGGAACGGTCGCCTTCGTCGGCGGCATCAACATCGTCGACGACGACAACGCGCCAGCCGAGATGCGGCCGCGCTACGACTACGCGGTGCGCGTCGAAGGCCCGCTGCTGGCGCCGATCCACCACGCCGTCCGGCGCATGTGGGAAATCGTCACCTGGGTCAACTTCCGCCGCCGCTTCCGCCTGGCGCCGCTGCTCCAGCCCTGCTGCACGACCGCCGGCGCACAGACCGCCGCTTTCCTGATCCGCGACAACATCCGCCACCGCAACGACATCCTCAACGCCTACATCGACGCGATCGAAGCCGCCCGCGAGGAAATCCTCATCGCCAACGCCTATTTCCTGCCCGGCCTCCGCTTCGGGCGCGCCCTCTATGCCGCGGCGCGGCGCGGCGTACGGATCAGCATCCTGCTCCAGGGCAAGACCGACCATCCGCTGCTGCGCTACGCCACCCAGACCCTGTACGCCAGTGCGCTGGCCGCCGGCATCCGCATCTTCGAATACGAAAAGAGCTTCCTCCACGCCAAGGTCGCCGTCATCGACCGCCACTGGGCCACCGTCGGTTCGTCGAACATCGACCCCTTCAGCCTGTTGCTCGCCAAGGAAGCCAACCTCGTCGCCCGCGACCACGACTTCGCCGATGAACTGCGCGTCAGCCTGCTGGAAGCGATCGGCGACGGCAGCCGCGAACTGCACGCGCGGGACATCGCCGGCCAGCCCTGGCATTCGCGTTTCCTGCGCTGGCTCAGCTACGGCCTGGTCCGCCTGCTGGTCGGCATCGCCGGTTACGGCGACCGCCACTGGCGGGGCGGCGAGCCGCTCAAGCCGCAATCGCCGGAACGCTGATCGCCGGCACCCGGGGAATTGCGGCGAACGACCAGTTGGCCAGCGCCCACGCCCAGACCTCGGCCACTGTCGCCGCCGCCAGTTCGGCCGGCGCTGCTTGGCCGAGAAAATGCAGCGCCCGCACCAGTTCGGATGCCGCCTTCCCGGCCGCCAGCGCCGGCGCCAGGGTCTGCTTCGACCATTTCTCGCCGGCCGCATTGGTCGCCACCGGCAGATGGGCATAAGCCGGCCGGGGATAGCCCAGACAGCGCTGCAGCCACAACTGGCGCGGCGTCGAAGCGAGCAGGTCGGCGCCACGCACGATGTCGGTGATGCCCTGGCTGGCGTCGTCGACGACCACTGCCAGTTGATAGGCATGAATGCCGTCGGCGCGACGCAGGACGAAATCGCCGACCTCATCCGCCAGATGCTGCGCTATCCTGCCTTGCAAACGGTCCTCGAAAGCCACCACGGCATCATCCACCCGCAGCCGCCAGGCCCGCGCCTCGGCCCCCGGGCGCAGCCCGGCGCGACAGGTGCCGGGATAGACCGCGCCGCCATCGACCGCCGTCCGGCTGGCAGCCGCGGCAATCTCGCTGCGCGAACAACTGCAGGGATAGAGCAGGCCCTGCCCGCGCAGCACGTCAAGCGCCGCCTCGTAGGCCGCCGCACGGTGGCTCTGGTAGCGCAGCGGGCCGTCCCAGGCAAAACCGAAAGCCTCCAGCGTGCGCAGGATCGCCTCGGCGGCGCCGGGAACATTGCGCGGGGTATCGACGTCCTCAATGCGCAGCAGCCATTCGCCGCCGCGGCAACGCGCTTCCAGACAGCTCGCCAGCGCGGCGATCAGCGAACCAAAATGCAGCGGTCCGGTCGGCGACGGTGCGAAGCGCCCGCGATACGGCAGCGCGGCGGTCACGAACATGGCAGTTGAATTTTGTTACACACGCGCCGGAAACTTGCTCCATACTTAGCACTCTCAGGCAGCGAGTGCTAAAATAGTTCTGTCAGATCAAGGAGGATTCTACGCTATGACCCATGCCCTGGCGCTTCCCGTCCCCTCGGCCGTTGGCAACATCGATGCCTACATTCAGGCAGCGAACCGCTACCCGATGCTGTCCGAAGCGGAAGAAACCCGGCTGGCCGAGCGCTTCCACAACGACGGCGACGTCGACGCCGCGCGCCAGTTGGTGCTCTCGCACCTGCGTCTGGTGATCTCGATCGCCCGCGGCTACCTCGGCTACGGACTGCCCCATGCCGACCTGATCCAGGAAGGCAACATCGGCCTGATGAAGGCAGTCAAGCGCTTCGACCCGAGTCGCGGCGTCCGCCTGGTGTCGTTCGCGATGCACTGGATCAAGGCCGAGATTCACGAGTACATCCTGAAAAACTGGCGCCTGGTCAAGGTCGCGACGACCAAGGCCCAGCGCAAGCTGTTCTTCAACCTGCGCAGCATGAAGGCCGATTACGAAGGTGTCGACACCCTCTCCGGCCGACAGGCGGAGGAAGTCGCCCAGCGCCTCGGCGTCAAGCGCGATGAAGTCGTCGAGATGGAAACCCGCCTCAGCGGCCGCGACCTGGCACTGGAAGGCAACCCGGACGACGGCGAGGACAGCTTCGCGCCGATCGATTACCTGGCCGACAGCCGTTACGAGCCGACCCGCATGCTCGAAAACAAGGCCCAGGCCCGCCTGCAGGACGAAGGCCTGCACCAGGCGCTGGCTGCCCTCGACCCGCGCAGCCGGCGCATCGTCGAAGCCCGCTGGCTGGCCGACGGCGAAGCTTCGACGCTGCACGAACTGGCCGCCGAATTCGACGTTTCCGCCGAACGTATCCGGCAGATCGAAGCCAAGGCACTGCAGAAGATGCGCGGACTGCTCGCAGCGGCCTGATCCGCGCCCCCGCAGCACCCGACGCGGCCCGCCCGGCAATTCCCGGCGGGCCTTTTTACTGCCCGGAAGACAGCTTGCGCACCTGGGGGCGCGGGAAAGAGTTAATACCAATGGCGTAGCACCATCGTACGATATCGACATAATTGACATGAGAATATGATCCCGGCGTATTCATATCGAATGGAGCGTCACCATGTCTGCCGTCATCGCCAAAATCTCCGCTGTTTCCGGTGAAGTCATCGCCAATTCCGCCAAGGGTGTCCGTCGCCTGAAAAGTGGCGACAGCATTTTCGAGGGCGAAACGATCGTCGCCGGCCATGACGGACAGGCCATGCTCCAGCTGAACGACGGTCGCAAGATTTCAGTCGGCCCCGGCGAGTCGGTCAGCGTCGACGCTGAAGTCGCCGCCGTGCATTCCCGGCCCGATGTCGGCAACAGCGCCGTTTTCAGCAAGCCCTCAACCTTCGACAAACTGTCCAAACTGGTCAAGTCGGGCGGCAACCTTGACGAGGAGATCGAGGGAGAAGGTGGCGACACGACGGGCGGCGATGCCCCGCCGCCCAATGATGGCCACTCCTTCGTCGAGTTCCTGCGCATCAGCGAGGCGGTCGGCGGCAGCAACACCTACCGCATCGACGCCAACGCCCTCAACTCACCCGAACTCGATCGCGAACAACCCGGCATCTTCGACACCACGCCGCCACCGGTCACCGCCGAACTCGATGCTGCCTCCGACAGCGGCATCGCGGGCGACGGCATCACCAACGACACGACGCCGACCATCACCGGCACCAGCGAACCCAACGCCGAACTGACCGTCACCATTCCGGAAACCGGCGAAGTCCTGACCACCGTCACCGCCGCCGACGGCTCCTGGAGCGTGACCCCGACCCAGCCGCTGAGCGATGGCCTGCACCGGGTCGTCGCCGTTGCCAGCGATGAAGCCGGCAACGAGAGTACGACCTACGTCGAAGTGACCGTCGATGCGACGCCGATCCCTGCCCCGACCGTCGAAATCGTCGAAGACGCCAACAACGACGGCTTCATCAATCGTGCCGAAGCCAACGGCGAAGCCGACATCCGCGTTTCCTTCGACGTCACCAAGGTGGCAGTCGGCGACACCGTCCAGGTCAGCGACGGCACCACCACCAAGGAGATCGTCGTCAGTGCGGCCGACCTGAGCAAGGGCTACGTCAGCACCAGCTTCCCGCTGCCGGCCGACGGCACCCTGCTCAATGTCAGCGCCCAGATTTTCGACATCGCCGGCAACCAGTCGCCGGCCGCCACCGACTTGGCCAAGGTCGACCTCAGCGCCCTGCTCGATGTCCAGATCAAGGTCACCGAAGACAGCAATCAGGACGGCACCATCACTGCCGCCGAACTCAACGGCAGCGTCGGCGTCGACATCGTCCTGCCCGTGGACGCGGTGGCCGGCGACCTGGTCACCATCACCGCCACCGGCAACGCCACCCAGACCATCACCCTGAACCAGGCGCAGATCGACGCTCACAAGGTCACCGTCGAGCTGACGCCGCCGTCGGTCAAGGGCAGCACGCTGGAAGTGACCGCCCAGGTCACCGACGCCGCCGGCAACAAGTCGGCGATCGCCAGCAAGAGCGTGCTGATCGACGCCGAAGCGCCCAAGCTGACCGCCCAGCTCGACCCGGCCTCCGACAGCGGCACCAAGGGCGACAACCTGACCAACGACAACACGCCGACCATCAGCGGCGTTACCGACCCGGGCGCCACGGTCACCGTCACCGTACCGATCACCGGCGAAACCCTGACCACCACCGCCGACGACAAGGGCAACTGGCAGGTGACGCCGACCCAGCCGCTACCCGACGGGACGATCCCGGTCCAGATCACGGCAACCGACGCGGCGGGCAATCCGACCAGCACGACCCTGCCGCTGGTCATCGACACGACGCAGTTCGGCAGCTTCTCGGTTTCCATCCTCGAGGACGAGAACGACGACAAGTTCATCAACCTCAACGAACTCAAGGATAACGACATCGATGTCCGCGTCGCCCTGCCCAGTGGCGCCGCCGCCGGCGATACGCTGACCGTCAGTGCTTCCGGCAACGCCGCCCAGACCATCATCCTCAGCGCCGCCCAGATCGCCGCCGGTCACGTCGACCTCGCCTTCGCTCCCACCGCCAACAACACCGACTTCGTCGTCACCGGCAGCATCGCCGACGCTGCCGGCAACACCGCCGGCCCGGTCAGCGACAGTGCCCGCATCCAGCTCTCGGCGCCCGACGCGCCGATCGTCACCATCACCGAAGACGCCAACGGCGACCGCTGGATCAACGCCGCCGAATTGCAGGGCAACATCGACGTCAACGTCGGCCTACCCACCACCGCCGCCGCCGGCGACACCCTGCTCACCACGGTCAATGGCGTGGCCCAGCCGGAAATCCTCCTCACTGCTGCCGACATCGCCAACCACAGCGTCAGCCTGCCCGGCATCACCAACCCCGGCGAAGGCGCCACCCTCACCGTCACCGCGCAGATCCGCGACGTCGCCAACAACCTCGGCAGCATCGGCAGCAACGACGCCCGCATCGACACCACCCCGCCTGCCGTCACCGCCCAGCTTGATCCGGCATCGGACAGCGGCACCCAGGGCGACAACATCACCAACGACAACACGCCGACCATCAGCGGCACCGGCGAACCTGGCGCCAGCATCGTCGTCACCCTGCCCGGCACCGGCGAAATCCTGAAAGCCACCGTCACGCCGGGCGGCACCTGGTCGGTCACGCCGAGCCAACCGCTCGCCGACGGCCCCGCCCCGATCAAGGTCACCGCGACCGACATCGCCGGCAATTCGACCAGCACCAGCGTCGACCTGACCATCGACACCGGCATCCCCAACAACCTGCAGCCGCCCACCGTGACCATCGTTGAAGACGCCAACGGCGACGGCTACATCAACCGCAGCGAAGCCACCGGCAACGCCGATGTCCGCATCGGCTTCGCCAAAGACCTGGTCAATGTCGGCGATATCGTCAAGGCCTCCGACGGCACCACCACCCGCGAAGTCACCGTCACCGCCGCCGACAAGGCCAATGGCTACGTCAATACCGATTTCCCGCTGCCCGCCGACGGCGCCACCCTCAAGGTCAGTGCCTTCATCGTCGATGCCGCCGGCAACACCAGCAACACCGGCAGCGCCAGCGCCATCGTCGACCTCACCGAATTCAAGAACCTCACCATCGCCATCCGCGAGGACGAGAACGACGACGGCTTCATCAACCAGGCCGAACTGAAAGACAACGACATCGACGTCCGCGTCACCATCCCGCAGGGCGCCGCCGTTGGCGACACGCTGACCATCACCGCTGTCGGCAACGTCGACCAGGTGTTCACCCTGACCGCCGCCCAGATCGCCGCCGGCGCCATCGACGTCAAGTTCAACCCGACATTCAGCAACACCGACTTCAAGGTCACCGCCAGCATCGTCGATGCCGCCGGCAACAGCGCCGGCCCGGTCGAGGACAGCGCCCGCATCATCAACACGCCGCCCAGCGAGCCGATCGTCACCATCCTCGAGGACGCCAACGACGACAAGTGGATCAATGCCGCCGAACTGCAGGGCAGCATCGACGTCAGCATTGCCCTGCCGGCCACCGCCGTCGCTGGCAACACGCTGCTGACCACGGTCAATGGCGTCGCCCAGGCGCCGATCGTCATCACCCAGGCCGACATCCAGAAGGGCTCGATCGCCCTCCCCGGCATCGCCAACCCGGGTGAAGGCGTCAAGCTCACCGTCGACGCCCAGATCAGGGACGCCGCCGGCAACATCGGCAAGACCGGCAGCGACAGCGCCACCATCGACACCCGCATCCCCAACGACGGCGATGCGCCGACCGTCACCCTCACCCAGGACAACAACCCCGACGACGGCCTGATCAACACCGCCGAACTCGGCGGCAAGGACAAGCTCGGCGTCAGGATCGAATTCGTCGGCAGCAAGGTCGAGGTCGGCGACACCGTTCATGTCACTGACGGCAGCACCACCCAGAAGATCACCATCAGCAGCATCGACCAGGCCAACGGCTACGTCGCCGCCGAATTCCCGGCACCAGCATCCGGCAACAGCATCAAGGTCGACGCCTGGATTGTTGACCCTGCCGGCAACAAGAGCGACACCGGCAGCGACAGCGCCAAAATCGACACCAGCGCGCCGAACGACGGCTTCGCCCCGACCGTGACGATCACCGAGGACGTCAACAACGACGGTTTCATCAATCGCGCCGAAGCCAATGGCAACGCCGACGTCAAGGTCGCCTTCACCAAGGACAAGGTCGAGGTCGGCGACACCGTCCGCGTCAGCGACGGCATTACCACCAAGGATCTCGTCATCAGCGCCGCCGACAAGGCCAACGGCTACGTCACCACCGATTTCGCCATGCCCGCCGACGGCACCACGCTGAACGTCTCCGCCTTCCTCTTCGACCCGGCCGGCAACAAGTCCGGCACCGGCAGCGACTACGCCAAGGTCGACCTCAGC
Organism: Azonexus sp.; assembly: GCF_041909095.1. Taxonomy (GTDB): domain Bacteria; phylum Pseudomonadota; class Gammaproteobacteria; order Burkholderiales; family Rhodocyclaceae; genus Azonexus. The sequence continues at coordinate 619,444 of NZ_JAYREB010000001.1, forward strand.
ACCCTGCAGGGCCTCAGCCTGACCATCACCGAGGACAGCAACGACGACCGCTTCATCAACGCCAACGAGTTGCAGGGCACCGTCGGTGTTGAAATCGTCCTGCCCAAGGACGCCATCGCCGGCGACCTGATCACCATCAACGCCACCGGCAACGCCACCCAGACCATCACCCTGATCCAGCCGCAGATCGACGCCGGCAAACTCACCGTCGAACTCATCGCGCCGCCCAACGGCACCAAGCTCGAGGTCTCCGCCCAGGTCGCCGACGCCGCTGGCAACAAGTCCAACATCGCTACCGACGACGCCACCATCGCCCTCGTCTCGCCCGGCGCGCCCATCGTCAGCATCACCGAGGATGCCAATAACGACGGCTACCTCAACGCCACCGAACTGCAAGGCAACATCGACGTCAGCATCGAACTGCCGGCCGGCACCAAGGCCGGTGAGTCGCTCCTCGTCTCGATCAACGGTGTCGCCCAGGCGCCGATCGTCCTCAGCGCCGCCGACATCGCCAGCGGCAGCCTCAACCTCGCCCTCCCCAGCCCCGGCGACGGCCAGCCCTTCGAGGTCAGCGCCCAGGTCAAGGACAGCGCGGGCAATCTGAGCCCGACCGGCATCGATTCCGCCACGGTCGACACTACTGTCTTCTCCGGCCTCGCCATCGCCATCACCGAAGACGCCAACAACGACGGCTTCATCAACCAGGCCGAATTGAAAGACAAGGACATCGACGTCCGCGTCACCATTCCGCAGGGCGCCGCCGTCGGCGACACATTGACCGTCACCGCTGTCGGCAACGTCGATAAGGTGTTCACCCTGAGCGCCGCCCAGATCGCCACCGGCTTCATCGACGTCAAGTTCAACCCGACCGCCGACAACACCGACTTCAAGGTCACCGCCAGCATCGTCGACGTCGCCGGCAACGCCGCCGGCCCGGTCGAGGATACCGCCCGCATCATCACCGCGCCGCCCGGTGAGCCGATCGTCACCATCGTCGAAGACATCAACAACGACGCCTGGATCAACGCCACCGAATTGCAGGGTGACATCGACGTCAGCGTGACCGTACCGGCGGTCGCCGTCGCCGGCGACATCCTGCTGACCACGGTCAATGGCGTCGCCCAGGCCCCCATCGTCATCACCCAGGCCGACATCCTGAAGGGCTCGATCGCCCTGCCTGGCATCCCCAACCCGGGCGATGGGGCCACGCTGATCGTCGAGGCCCAACTCAAGGACGCCGCTGGCAATGTCAGCAACGTCTTTTCCGACAGCGCGACCATCGACACCAGCATCCCCAACGGCGGCAATCCGCCGACAGTCACCATCACCGAGGATGCCAACGACGACAAGCTGATCAACGCCGCCGAACTCCAGGGCAACGTCGACGTCAAGATCGAATTCGACGGCGCCAAGGTCAATGTCGGCGACACCATCCGCGTCTCCGATGGCGTCACCACCAAGGAGTTCGTCATCAGCGCCGCCGACAAGGCGAACAACGCCATCACTACCGACTTCCCGGCCCCGGCTTCCGGCCAGACCATCACCGTCACCTCGACCATTTTCGACGCCGCCGGCAACACCACGCTGCCCGGCAGCGACAGCGCCAAGATCGACACGAGCAAGCCGAACGACGGCTTCGCCCCGACCGTGACGATCACCGAAGACGTCAACAACGACGGCTTCATCAACCGTACCGAGGCCCAGGGCGACGTTGACGTCAAGGTCGCTTTCGCCAAGGACAAGGTCGAGGTCGGCGACACCGTGCACGTCAGCGACGGCAGCACGACCAGGGATATCGTCATCAGCGCCGCCGACCAGGCCAACGGCTACATCACCACCAGCTTCCCGCTGCCTGCAGACGGCACCCCCCTGACCGTTTCCGCCTTCCTCAGCGATCCGGCCGGCAACAAGTCCGACACCGGCAGCGACTACGCCAAGGTCGACCTCAGCACCCTGCAGGGCCTCAGCCTGAGCATCAGCGAGGACGCCAACAACGACGGCTTCATCAACGCCAGCGAACTCCAAGGCACCGTCGGCGTCGAGATCACCCTGCCCAAGGACGCCATCGCCGGCGACCTGATCACCATCAACGCCACCGGCAACGCCACCCAGACCATCACCCTGATCCAGCCGCAGATCGACGCCGGCAAGCTCACCGTCGAACTCACCGCGCCGCCCAACGGCACCAAGCTCGAGGTCTCTGCCCAGGTCGCCGACCCTGCCGGCAACAAGTCCAACATCGCCAGCGACAGCGCCACCATCAACACCACCGCGCCCAGCCTCACCGCGCAACTGGACCCGGCATCCGACAGCGGCACCAAGGGCGACAACCTGACCAACGACAACACGCCGACCATCATTGGCGTCAGCAACCCCGACGCCAAAATCACCGTCACCATCCCCAGTACCGGCGAACAACTGAGCACCACCGCCGACAGCAACGGCAACTGGCAGGTCACCCCCAGCCAGGCCTTGCCCGACGGCCCGACCGCGGTTCAGGTGACGGCGGTCGATGGCATCGGCAACAGCAGTACGACGACCCTGCCGCTGGTCATCGACACCACGCAATACGCCAACCTCGCCGTCGCCATCGCTGAAGACGAAAACAACGACGGCTTCATCAACCTCAACGAACTCAAGGACAACGACATCGACGTCCGCGTCGCCCTGCCCAGTGGCGCCGCTGCCGGCGACACGCTGACCGTCACCGCCTCCGGCAACAGCACCCAGGTCGTGACCCTGAGCGCCGCCCAGATCGCCGCCGGCCACGTCGACCTCGCTTTCACGCCCACCGCCAACAACACCGACTTCGTCGTCACCGCCAGCATCGCCGACGCCGCCGGCAATACCGCCGGCCCGGTCAGCGACAGCGCCCGCCTCCAGCTCTCGCCGCCCGACGCGCCGCTCGTCACCATCGGCGAAGACGCCAACAGCGACGGCTGGATCAACGCCACCGAACTACAGGGCAGCATCGACGTCAGCATCGGCCTGCCGCCTACCGCCGCCGCCGGCGACACCCTGCTCACCACGGTCAATGGCGTCGCCCAGCCGGGCATCGTCCTCAGCGCCAGCGACATCGCCAACGGCAGCGTCAACCTGCCGGGCATCGCCAACCCCGGCGAGGGCACCACCCTCACCGTCACCGCGCAAATCCGCGACGTCGCCAACAACCTCGGCAGCATCGGCAGCAACGACGCCCGCATCGACACCACCCCGCCTGCCGTCACCGCCCAGCTTGATCCGGCATCGGACAGCGGCACCCAGGGCGACAACATCACCAACGACAACACGCCGACCATCAGCGGCACCGGCGAACCCGGCGCCAGCATCGTCGTCACCCTGCCCGGCACCGGCGAAACCCTCAAAACCACCGTCACCGCCGGCGGTACCTGGTCGGTCACGCCGAGCCAACCGCTCGCCGACGGCCCCGCCCCGATCAAGGTCACCGCGACCGACATCGCCGGCAACTCGAGCAGCACCAGCGTCGACCTGACCATCGACACCGGCATCCCCAACAACCTGCAGCCACCCACCGTGACCATCGTTGAAGACGCCAACGGCGACGGCTACATCAACCGCAGCGAAGCCACCGGCAACGCCGATGTCCGCATCGGCTTCGCCAAGGACCTGGTCAATGTCGGTGATGTCGTCAAGGCAAGCGACGGCACGACGACCCGCGAAATCGTCATCAGCGCCACCGACAAGGCCAATGGCTACGTCAGCACCGATTTCCCGCTGCCCGCCGACGGCGCCACCCTCAAGGTCAGTGCCTACATCGAGGACAGCGCCGGCAATGTCAGCAACACCGGCTCGGCCAGCGCCATCGTCGACCTGACCGAATACAAGAACCTGAGCATTGCCATCACCGAAGACGCTAACGACGACGGCTTCATCAACAAGGCTGAACTGAAGGACAACGACATCGACGTCCGCGTCACCATCCCGCAGGGCGCCGTGGCTGGAGACACGCTGACCGTTACCGCCGTCGGCAACGTCGACCAGGTGTTCACCCTGACCGCAGCCCAGATCGCCGGCGGCTTCATCGACGTCAAGTTCAACCCGACCGCCGACAACACCGACTTCAAGGTCACCGCCAGCATCGTCGACGTCGCCGGCAACAGCGCCGGCCCGGTCGACGACAGCGCACTGATCGTCATCTCGCCGCCGAGCGCGCCGATCGTCTCCATCCTCGAAGACGCCAACAACGACCGCTGGATCAACGCCGCCGAACTGCAGGGCAACATCGACGTCAGCGTCACCCTGCCGGCCACCGCCGTTGCCGGCGACACCCTGCTGACCACGGTCAATGGCGTTGCCCAGGCGCCGATCACCATCACCCAGGCCGACATCCTCAAGGGCTCGATCGCCCTGCCCGGCATCGCCAACCCCGGCGATGGCGCCAAGCTCACCGTCGATGCCCAGATCCGCGATAGCGCCGGCAACGTCGGCAAGACCGGCAGCGACAGCGCGACCGTCGACACCAGCATCCCCAACGGCGGCAATGCACCGACCGTCACCATCACCGAGGACGCCAACGACGACGCCCTGATCAACGCCGCCGAACTGCAGGGCAACGTCGACGTCAAGATCGAATTCGACGGCAGCAAGGTCGATATCGGTGACACCCTGCGCGTCTCCGACGGCACCACCACCCGGGACTTCGCGATCACCGCCGCCGACAAGGCCAACGGTTACATCGTCACCGACTTCCCGGCACCGCCTTCCGGCCAGACCATCACCGTCACCTCGACCATTTTCGATGCCGCCGGCAACACCACGCTGCCCGGTAGCGACAGCGCCAAGATCGACACCAGCAAGCCCAACGACGGCTTCGCCCCGACCGTGACCATCACCGAGGACGCCAACAACGACGGTTTCATCAACCGCGCCGAAGCCAATGGCAACGCCGACGTCAAGATCGCCTTCAACAAGGACAAGGTCGAGGTCGGCGACACCGTCCGCGTCAGCGACGGCAGCACCACCCAGGATCTCGTCATCAGCGCCGCCGACAAGGCCAACGGCTACGTCACCACCGACTTCGCCATGCCCGCCGACGGCAGCACCCTGAACGTCTCCGCCTTCCTCTTCGACCCCGCCGGCAACAAGTCAGATAGCGGCAGCGATTACGCCAAGGTCGACCTCAGCACCCTGCAGGGCCTCACCCTGACCATCAGCGAGGACAGCAACAACGACGGCTTCATCAACGCCAGCGAACTCCAGGGCAGCATCGGCGTCGACATCGTCCTGCCCAAGGATGCCATCGCCGGTGACCTCGTCACCATCAACGCCACCGGCAACGCCACCCAGACCATCACCCTGATCCAGCCGCAGATCGACGCCGGCAAGCTCACCGTCGAACTCACTGCGCCGCCCAACGGCACCAGGCTCGAGGTCTCCGCCCAGGTCGCCGACGCCGCCGGCAACAAGTCCAACATTGCCAGCGATGCCGCCACCATTTCCCTCGTCTCCCCCGGCGCGCCCATCGTCAGCATCACCGAGGACACCAACAACGACGGCTACCTCAACGCCGCCGAACTGCAGGGCAACATCGACGTCAGCATCGAACTGCCGGCCGGCGCCAAGGCTGGCGAATCGCTCCTCGTCTCGATCAACGGGGTCGCCCAGGCAGCGATCGTCCTCAGCGCCACCGACATCGCCAGCGGCAGCGTCAACCTGGACTTCCCCAGCCCCGGCGACGGCCAGCCCTTCGAGGTCAGCGCCCAGGTCAAGGACAGCGCCGGCAATCTGAGCCCGACCGGCAGCGACTCCGCCAAGGTCGACACCACCGCCTTCTCCGGCCTCGCCATCGCCATCGCCGAGGACGCCAACGACGACGGTTTCATCAACAAGGCCGAACTGAAGAACGACGACATCGACGTCCGTGTCACCATTCCGCAAGGCGCCGCCGTCGGCGACACGCTGACCGTCACTGCCGTGGGCAACGTCGACAAGGTATTCACCCTGACTGCCGCCCAGATCGCCACCGGCTTCATCGACGTCAAGTTCAACCCAACCGCCAGCAACACCGACTTCAAGGTCACCGCCAGCATCGTCGATGCCGCCGGCAACGCCGCCGGCCCGGTCGAGGACAGCGCGCGCATCATCGACACCCTGCCCAGCGAGCCGATCGTCACCATCATCGAGGACGCCAACAACGACACCTGGATCAACGCCGCCGAACTGCAGGGCAACATCGACGTCAGCGTCACCCTGCCGGCCACCGCCGTCGCCGGCGACATCCTGCTGACCACGGTCAATGGCGTGGCCCAGGCGCCGATCACCATCACCCAGGCCGACATCCTCAAGGGCTCGATCGCCCTGCCCGGCATCACCAGCCCCGGCGATGGCGCCAAACTCAGCGTCGACGCCCAGATCAAGGACGCCGCCGGCAACATCGGCAAGACCGGTTCCGACAGCGCGACCATCGACACCAGCATCCCCAACGGCGGTAATCCGCCCACCGTCACCATCACCGAGGATGCCAACGACGACAAGCTGATCAACGCCGCCGAATTGAAGGGCAACGTCGACGTCAAGGTTGAGTTCGACGGCAGCAAGGTCGATGTCGGCGATACCGTGCATGTCTCCGACGGCACCACCAGCAAGGACTTCGTCATCAGCGCCGGCGACAAGGCCAACGGCTACATCCTCACCGACTTCCCGGCCCCGGCCTCCGGCCAGACCATCACCGTCACCTCCTACCTCTCCGACCCGGCCGGCAACCAGTCCAAACCAGGTTCCGACGCCGCGACCATCGACACCGACCTGCCCAACGGCGGCAATCCGCCCGAGGTGACCATCACCGAGGATGCCAACAACGACGGCTTCATCAACCGCGCCGAAGCCAACGGCAACGCCGATGTCAAGGTCGCTTTCGCCAAGGACAAGGTCGAGGTCGGTGACACCGTCCGCGTCACCGACGGCACCACCACCAAGGATCTCGTCATCAGTACTGCCGACAAGGCCAATGGCTACGTCACCACCGACTTCGCCATGCCGCCCGATGGCAATTCCCTGAACGTCTCTGCCTTCCTCTTCGACCCGGCCGGCAACACCTCCGCCACCGGCACCGATTACGCCAAGGTCGACCTCAGTACGCTGCAGGGTCTCAGCCTGAGCATCACCGAGGATGCCAACGACGACGGCTTCATCAACGCCACTGAGCTCAAGGGTACGGTCGGCGTTGAAATCGTCCTGCCCAAGGACGCCATCGCCGGCGACCTGATCACCATCAACGCCACCGGCAACGCCACCCAGACCATCACCCTGATCCAGCCGCAGATCGACGCCGGCAAGCTCACCGTCGAACTCACCGCGCCGCCCAACGGCACCAAGCTCGAGGTTTCCGCCCAGGTCGCCGACGCCGCCGGCAACAAGTCCAACGTTGCCAGCGACGACGCCACCATCGTCACCGACCCGATCGGCGCCCCGACCGTCAACATCACCGATGACGCCAACAACGACGGCTATATCAACGCCGCCGAACTGCAAGGCAACATCGGCGTCAGCATCGGCTTGCCCAGCGGCACCCAGGCCGGTGATTCGCTGCTCGTCTCGATCAACGGCGTCGCCCAGACACCAATCGTCCTCAGCGCCGCCGACATCGCCAGCGGCAGCGTCAACCTCGACTTCCCCAGCCCCGGCAACGACCAGCCCTTCGAGGTCACCGCCCAGGTCAAGGACTTTGCCGGCAACTTCAGTCCCACCGGTTCCGATGCCGCCCAGGTCGATCCCACCGTCTTCTCCGGTCTGGCCATCGCCATCACCGAAGACGCCAACGACGACGGCTACATCAACAAGGCCGAACTCAAGGACAACGACATCGACGTCCGCGTCACCATCCCGCAGGGCGCCGCCGTCGGCGACACGCTGACCGTCACCGCGGTCGGCAACGTCGATAAGGTGTTCACCCTGAGCGCCGCCCAGATCGCCGCCGGCTTCATCGACGTCAAATTCAACCCGACCGCCGACAACACCGACTTCAAGGTCACCGCCAGCATCGTCGATGCCGCCGGCAACGCTGCCGGCCCGGTCGACGACACGGCGCGCATCATCACTGCGCCACCCAGCGAACCGATCGTCACCATCCTCGAGGACGCCAACAACGACACCTGGATCAACGCCGCCGAACTGCAGGGCAACATCGACGTCAGCATCACCCTGCCGGCCACCGCCGTCGCCGGCGCCACCCTGCTGACCACGGTCAATGGCGTGGCCCAGGCGCCGATCACCATCACCCAGGCCGACATCCTCAAGGGCTCGATCGCCCTGCCCGGCATCGCCAGCCCCGGCGATGGCGTCAAGCTCACCGTCGACGCCCAGATCAAGGACGCCGCCGGCAACATCGGCAAGACCGGTTCCGACAGCGCGACCATCGACACCAGCATCCCCAACGGCGGCAATCCGCCCACCGTCATCATCACCGAGGACGCCAACAACGACGCCCTGATCAGCGCCCCAGAACTGAGCGGCAACGTCGACGTCAGGATTGAATTCGACGGCAGCAAGGTCGAGGTCGGCGATACGCTGCGCGTCTCCGACGGCGTCACTAGCAAGGATTTCGTCATCACCGCCGCCGACAAGGCCAACGGCTACATCACCACCGATTTCGCGGCGCGCCCCGCCGGCGAAACCATCACTGTCGACGCTTACATGTTCGACCCGGCCGGCAACGTCGGCAAAACGGGTAGCGATCAGGCCCGCTTCGCGCTGATCCAGCTTGCCGACCTGCTCGCCACCGTTTCCGAAGAGGGACTGGCCGGCGGCATCAAGGACAGCAGCGGCAACCCGGGCGATGTCTCCGACAGCGCGATCGCCACCGGCAACATCGGCGTCACCGGCGCCGGCGGTGCCTCCCTGCTGGTCAGCGTCGCGCCGCCGAGCGAAACCCTGACCGCCGATGGCGTCGAGGTCGTCTGGTCGGGCACCGGCAGCAGCGCTTCGCCGCTGATCGGCACGGCCGGCCAGGGTGGCCCCGAAGTGGTCCGGGTGACGATCGACAGCAACGGCAACTACGAAATCAAGCTGTCGCAAGCCATCGACCACCCGGCCGGTCAGGACGAAAACGTCGAAACCCTGCACTTCGACCTCACCGCCGACGATGGCCTGAGCAGCACCCAGGCGACCCTGACGCTGGACATCGAGGACGATGCACCGAAGGCAGTGCCGGAAGCCGAAGCCGACGCGATGCGCCACCAGGACACCAACATCCTGCTCATCCTCGACAATTCGGGCAGCATGTCCGGCAGCCGGATCGAGATCCTGCGCAGTTCGGTGCGCGAACTGATTCAGAGTTACGACATGCTCGGCGACGTCGCCGTCCGCATCGTCGTCTACAGCTCGACGGCCAAGACCTATACCGAAGGCTGGGTCAGTGCCGCCGACGCCATCGCCTATGTCAATGGCCTCGGACTGGGCGCCGCCACCAACTATGACGCGGCGCTGCTCAAGGCGATGGAAGCCTTCGCGGCCGCCGGCAAGATCCCCGGGGCGACCAACGTGGCCTACTTCCTGTCCGACGGCGAACCGAATCAGTCCCAGGACTGGGACGGCTCCGGCCCCTTGCCGGCGCGGCAAGGCATCCAGCCGGAGGAAGAAGCGATCTGGAAATCCTTCCTGGAAACCAACCAGATCAACGCCTTCGCCATCGGCATGGGTAGCGACACGACCCAGAGCAGCATGGACCCGGTCGCCTACAACGGCGTCACCAAAACCGACACCAGCGCCATCATCGTCGCCAACGAGAAGGAACTGGCGCCCATCCTGCGCGATACCGTCAATGCCAACTTCAAGGGCAACTTCCTCGACAGCTCGCTGCACCAGGGTTCCGGTGCGGGTGCCGATGGCGGCCATCTGGTCTCGTTCAGCATCGACGGCACCACCTATCTGCTCGACGGCAGCAGCAGCGGCACGGCGATCGGTGCCAGCGACAAGTTCGACGGCCAGAAATGGACAGTCTTCACCGATGCCGGCGGCAAGCTGGTGGTCGATATGCTCAACGGCGAATACGCCTATACGCCGCCGATCAAGAGCGACGCCACTACCGAGCAGATCGGCTTCGCCATCGTCGATAACGACGGCGATCAGGCAGCCTCGACGCTGGCGCTGACGGTCACCCCGCCGCCGGCCAAGATCTACGGCGGCAGCGGCGACGACACGCTGAACGGCGGCGTCTATGGCGACTACATCGACGGCAAGGAAGGCAACGACCTGATCGTCGGCGGCCATGGCGATGACATCATGACCGGTGGTCTCGGCGTCGATACGTTCAAGTGGTCGCTCGGCGACCAGGGGACGCTGAAGACGCCGGCGAGCGATGTGATCAAGGATTTCAGCGTCGGCAACGGCGGCGATGTGCTTGACCTGCGCGACCTGCTGCAGGGTGAAAACAGCGGCAACCTGACCAACTACCTGCACTTCTCGGCCAGCGGTAGCGACACCCTGATCCAGATCAGCAGCCAGGGCGCCTACACCGGCAGCAACCACGCCACGACCACCGACCAGACGATCCTGCTGCAGGGGGTTGCGCTCGACAGCCTGGCCGGTGCCGGGGCCAGCGATGCGCAGATCATCAACGAGTTGCTGAAAGCCAACCTCAAGGTCGATCTCTGATCGCCTACCCGCCATCCCACCGCGCGCCGCGCGGTGGGCCTCAGAAAACGCCCAGCACCGCCTGGGCGTTTTTGTCGGCTTCGGCGATCAGCGCCGCCACCGGCATCTGGCGCAGCGCGGCAATTTCTCCGGCAATGCGCGGCAACTCAGCCGGCGCATTGCGGCCGCGATTCAGCCAGGCCGGGGGAATATCCGGCGCATCGGTTTCAAGAACGATCGCGTCGACCGGCAAGGCAGCGGCCAGCGCGCGGATGCGCGTCGATCCGCGGTAGGTCGCCGCACCGCCAAACCCCAGCTTGAAACCGAGCTTGAGAAATTCCGCGGCCTGCTGCGGGCTGCCGTTGAAGGCGTGGGCGATGCCGCCGCGCACGCGCATCCGCCGCAACTCGCGCAGCACGGCATCGACCGCGCGCCGGACATGGAGGATCACCGGCAAATCGAGCGCCCGCGCCAGCTTGAGCTGGCTGACAAAAAAGCGCGTCTGGCGGTCGATGTCACTGCCGGGAACGAAGCCATCGAGACCGATTTCGCCGATCGCCAGCGGCTGCTCGGCTTCCACCCAGCGGCGCAAACGCTCGAGATCGGCATCGTCGGCGGCATCGACATAGAGCGGATGAATCCCGTAAGCGGCGGCACACCACGGGTTGTCGGCGACAATCTGCTGCTGTCTGGCAAAGGCGCCGAGGGCGACGCCCGGGACAACGATCCGGCTCACCCCGGCAGCCTGCGCGGCCGCCAGCACCGCCCCCCGATCGGCGTCGAACTCCGCCGCGTCGAGATGACAGTGGGTATCGATCATCCTTGCCGGAACGGGAAATCGGGCGCCGGACGCCGACCGTCGATCAGCTCGCTCAGCGCGGCGGCCGAACCGCAGGCCATCGTCCAGCCGAGCGTGCCGTGGCCGGTATTCAGCCACAGGTTGGAGACGCGGGAACGCCCGATGTAGGGAAGATTGGATGGCGTCGCCGGGCGCAAGCCGCACCAGAACTGCGCTTCGCCGGCCAGGCGCAGATCGGGGAAGAGCTGCCGGGTGCGCTGGATCAGCGCCTGGCAACGCAGTTCGTCGAGCGCCAGATCATAGCCCGCAAACTCGGCAGTGCCGGCCACACGCAGGCGATTGCCGAGCCGGGAAAAAACCAGCTTGTGCTCATCGTCGGTCAGGCTGACGGTCGGCGCACCTTCTCCATCGACCAGCGGCAGGGTTGCCGAATAGCCTTTGGCCGGGCAGATCGCCAGCCGGATGCCGAGCGGGCGCAAAAGGAGCGGTGAATAGCTGCCGAGGGCGACGACGTAGGCATCGGCAGTGAGCAACGAAGACTCGCCCTGCGCATCGTGGACGACGACGCCGGCAACGCGCCCACCGGCCGTGGCGATACGCTCGATGCTCAGGCCATGTCGAAAGACGACGCCGGCCGCCGCCGCCCGGGCGGCCAGCGCCTGGGTAAAGCGATGGGCATCGCCGGACTCGTCGGAGGCCGTGTAGTCACCACCAACCAGCAGTTGCTCGGCACCTGCCAGCGCCGGCTCGAGCGCCACGCAGGCCCGGGCATCAAGCATCTCGCGCTCCAGCCCGTGGCGCGCCATCAGTCGGGCCGTTCCCATCGCCGCCTTGAGCTCGTCAGGATCGGTGTAGATGTGCAGGATGCCGCGCTGCAACTGGTCGTACTCAAGCGCCAGTGCCTCGCGCAAACCCTGCAACTGACTGCGGCTGTACAGCGCCAGCGCCAGAATCGCCGCGATGTTGGCCTGCGTCCGGCCGGGCAGGCACTGGCGCAGGAAATCGAGCCCCCACAACCATTGCGCCGGATCGGGCCGCCAATGCCAGCGCAAGGGTGCATCCGGGCGCCCCAACCATTTCAGCAGGCGGGGCAGGACATGCGGATTGGCCCAGGGCTCGGCATGCGATACCGAAATTTGTCCGCCATTGGCGAAACTGGTTTCGAGACCGGCAGCCGGCTGCCGATCGACCACCGTCACCTCGTGGCCAGCAGCATGCAGATACCAGGCGCTGGCCGTCCCGACGACGCCGGCCCCCAGAATCAGAACCCTCAAGCTTCGCCTCCCTTTTCACGGGAAATCCGGCTGACGTCGGGGAGATGCCGGATGCCCCGCATGACGGCGGCAAGGTGCTTGCGATTGGCGACCTGAATCGTGAAATGCAGGGTCGTGAACAGGCGCTCGGGGTCAGCTTCCATCGAAACATGCTCGATGTTCGATCCAGCCACCGAAATCGCCGAGGCGACCTGGGCCAGCACCCCGCGCTTGTTCTTGGCCTCAACCCGGATGCGCAGGTCGAACAGCTTGCCCTCTTCCGGCTCCCACTCGACGTCGATCCACTTCTGCGGCTCGCTCGAGCGCGATTTGCGGATCACCGGGCAATCGTGGGTGTGGATGACCATGCCGCTGCCCTTGCGGATCGAGCCAATGATCGGATCGCCGGGAATCGGCTGGCAGCACGGCGCCAGCTGGATGGCCATGCCCTCGTTGCCGTGGATCGCCAGCGTCAAGCCCCCGGGCACCGCTGCCGCCATGTCCTCGCGCGCCAGCAGGCGGCGGGCGACGACCGAGGGCAGGCGCTTGCCGAGCCCGATGTCGGCGTAAACCTCGTCGATCGATTGCTGGCCGCCGGCCTTGACCAGCGCCTCCCAGGCGGTGGTCGGGATCGAGATCGGCACCACGCCGAGCGACAGCAGTTCCTGACGCAACAGGCGCTCGCCGAGACGGGCCGATTCGACGTTCTGCGTCGTGCGCAGGAAATGCCGGATCTTGCTGCGCGCGCGGCCGGTCTTGACGTAATTGAGCCACACCGGGTTCGGCGATGCGTCGGGCGAGGTGATGATCTCGACCAGATCGCCATTCTTCAGCGCCGTGCGCAGCGGCGCCAGTTCATGGTTGATGCGCGCCGCCGAGCAGTGGTTGCCGACGTCGGTGTGCACCGCGTAGGCGAAATCGACCGCCGTCGCGCCATAAGGCAAGGCCATGATCTTGCCCTTGGGCGTGAACACGTAGACCTCGTCCGGAAAGAGATCGACCTTGACGTCCTCGAAGAACTCGGCGGAATTCCCGGTCTGCGACTCGAGCAGCGACTGCAGCCATTTGTGCGTCTTGATCTGCAGTTCGGCGCTGCTTTCGCTGCCATCCTTGTACAGCCAGTGCGAGGCAACGCCGTCCTGGGCAACATGGTGCATGTCGCGCGTGCGAATCTGGATTTCGACCGGCGTGCCGTAAGGGCCGATCAGCGTCGTGTGCAAGGACTGGTAGCCATTCGCCTTGGGGATCGCGATGTAGTCCTTGAACTTGCCCGGCACCGGCTTGTACAGGCTGTGCAACGCGCCCAGCGCCAGATAGCAGCTCGGCACCTTGTCGACGACGACGCGGAAACCGTAGATGTCGAGCACCTGCGAGAAGGAAAGCCGCTTTTCCTTCATCTTGCAGAAGATCGAATAGAGACTTTTCTCGCGCCCGAACACCTCCGCTTCCAGGCCGGCGTGCGCCAGCTTGTCGCAAACGCTTTCCTGGATCCGGGTCAGCAGTTCGCGCCGGTTGCCCTTCGCCGCCTTCAGCGCCTTCGCCAGAACGTCGGCGCGATGCGGGTGAATCAGCCGGAAGGCGGTGTCCTGCAACTCGCGGTAGAGCTTGCTCAGCCCCAGGCGCAGCGCGATCGGCGCATAGATTTCCAGGGTCTCGCGGGCGATGCGGACGCGCTTGTCGGCACGCATCGCCGACATCGTCCGGATGTTGTGCTGGCGGTCGGCCAGCTTGATCAGCACGACGCGCAGATCGCGCGCCATCGCCATCAGCATCTTGCGGAAGTTTTCCGCCTGCGCCTCCTTGTAGGAAGCGAATTCCATCTTGTCCAGCTTGGACAGGCCGTCGACCATTTCGGCGACTTCCTTGCCGAACTTCTCGGCCAGCTCCTGCTTGGTCGCCCCGGTGTCCTCCATCGTGTCGTGCAGGAGGGCGGCACAGATCGCATCGGCGTCCATGCACCATTCGACGACGGCGCTGGCCACCGCCAGCGGATGGGTGATGTAGGGTTCGCCCGACATGCGCTTCTGGTGCGCATGCGCCTGCTCGGCGTAGGCGTAGGCCGCCTCGATGCGTGCTACATCAGCTGGCGGCAGGTAGTCGAGACGAGCGATGAACTGACGGTAGACCTCGTCTCCGACAACCGGTGGGCGGTGTTGAGGCGCAGGCTCCATCCGGGTTCACCGCCCCGCGCGGTCAGGCCTGACCGCGATTGAGGACTTCCAGTCCGACCTTGCCGATGGCCATCTCGCGCAGGGCGACGACGGTCGGCTTGTCCTTCTCGGCATCAACCAGCGGCGTCGCGCCGTTGGCAATCTGGCGCGCCCGGTGGGCGGCGGCCAGGGTCATCTGGAAGCGGTTGGGAATCCTTTTCAGGCAATCATCGACGGTAACGCGAGCCATGTCTAACCTCAGTTCAAATCTGTTTACATCAGCCGGGCGAACAGCGCGGGATGGCGCAATCGCTGCCGACCGGGCTGCAGGCGGGGGACGCGCACGATGGCGCGCAGATCGTCCAGTGCCTGCTCCAATTGGTCGTTAATAATAACATAGTCGAATTCCCCGACATGGCGCATCTCCGCCTCAGCCGCGGCGAGACGGCGCTCGATGACGTCGGGTGCATCGGTGCCGCGGCCGGTCAGGCGGCGGGTCAGTTCGTCGAGCGACGGCGGCAGGATGAACACCCCGATCGCCTCCGGGAACAGCCGGCGCACCTGCTGCGCGCCCTGCCAGTCGATTTCGAGCAGGACATCGCGGCCGCCGGCAAGCTGGTCGGCGATCCACTGTTTCGAGGTGCCGTAGAAGTTGCCGTGGACTTCCGCCCATTCCAGAAACTCGTCGCGGGCGATCATCGCCCGGAAGGCGTCGACGGCGACGAAATGGTATTCGCGCCCGTCCGCCTCGCCCGGTCGCGGGCTGCGCGTGGTGTGGGAAATCGACAGGCGGATCGCCGGCTCGCGTTCAAGCAGCATCCTGACCAGCGTCGTCTTGCCGGCGCCCGAGGGCGCCGCAATGATGTAGAGATCACCCGCCATCTACCCTCCGCTCTGGATCTGAATCAGTAGTGGGGGGGCGGGATGGCCCCCCCCACAGATTTGAGAGGAAGCCACCATTGGAAG
>NZ_JAYREB010000001.1:635211-1423389 GCF_041909095.1 Azonexus sp.
ACCCCCCAACTCCCCCCCGCGCTGGATCTGAACCCGTCGGGGGGGCCAGCCCCCCCCCCCACTACTGATTTCTCATTACTCGACATTTGAAAGGGGTTCACGCAGAGGTGCACGTTTTTCATGGGTGAATTTCTAAGGTCAACAATGTCTCGGATTCTATCAGGCCCTGCTGGGTAGCCCGCATATAGAAACCTAACCGGGTCACGGCCAAGACTTGCGGCATATAGCCACCATCGATACCGCTTTAAGCAGCGCCGTTGTCGAATACGGACCGCCCCCCCCATTCTTGAACCTCCACTTTCCTTTGGCTCCACCTTCTTGAAGGCAGACTTCACCCAACAAATCCTCACGTCCCCCTCGGTACCTATACTTCCCTGTCTCTGGATCAAGGCGACGGAGAAGCGAAGATTTATTCCTTCTCCCCTTTGCCAAATCAGCGACGGCAGACCTCAGTGCCCCAAGAAGGTTGGCACCAACCTTATCCTCATCAATACGCGCCCCCTTACGCGAGGATTTCCCATTCAGCTTGGGGGAGCTGATGGCCTTCTGCTTGTACTCCCATTCGGTTGAGATCAGGTCGGGGAGCTCCCTCCCGAATAGGAAAGCCTCCATCGGCATCCTCCTTTTCTTGTCAGTACTCGCACAGCGATAAACGACGAACGCCATTCCCCCTTTGTTCTGCTTTCTAACCCACTTGGTCATTGCGGAGATGAACGAATCCTGACGGCCACCGACCGTTAGCCAAAACTGAATCGCAAGTCGACACCAAACTAAAGGGGGGAAAGCTGTGTGACTCCGCACCTCACGATGTTCACTGATGATGTACGTTTGCAACGCTCGAATGTATGGCTTGAGGTATATGTTATTTGACCGCTCATCAACATCACCGACAACAAACCGCACGGCGAACTTGGTCTTGTCCTTCCAGACTTCAGTATCCCTTTCATCGCCAAAGAAAACCCACGGCAAAGCCGCTTCTACAGTCCATTCTTGCGCGTCGAAATCGAGAGGAAATACTTTTGATTTTTTCACCATAGAGCCATCCCTGCCGCCGTCAAAACAGTTGTAAGTGCCCTGTACCCCCCCTATGTCACCCGGACAGGAAGCAGCCGTTTATTCACCGCTAAACCGGCTCGCCTTCCCGTAGGTACCCACATGTTGCTTAAGCAGCAGTCACGTGGGACCCCACACGAATCAACCTTTCCAGCGCATCCGTGTAGCGATCAAACAAGCCTATCGCACCGCCTGAAATCTTACATAAATTTCCTCCCGTTTCCTCCCGATTTTGAAAACTTTTGGCCCACGAATGCATTCCTTTGAGGGGCTGGATACATCTGGCCGCCAGCGCCGCCCCGTCGATTTTTTTAGCTGTGAACAACCAGCAGCTAGATCGACAGGCAAAACGCTGGTCGCTGGCTAACTTCTTTTAGGAGTAGGCCATGGTGGTCAAAAAGGAAGAATTCCTCACCGAGGAAGAAAAGCTGGTTGCAGCTCGTCTGCGGAAAGCCGCACGACAGGCAATCACACATCAACAGCTGGAACGCTTCAGCTACCTCCCCAACGAAGCGCACGTTCGCATGAATGTTGTGAAGTACCTGTATGGGTGCTCAGCCGCAACGATTTGGCGCAATGTCAAAAAGGGAATTGTCCCGGCACCGCACAAGTTTGGTTCGCGTGTCACCGCCTGGAACGTTGGTGAATTACGCACGGCATTGAGTGCTTGAAATCCAGCAGAAAACGCCGGCGCATCGTGCTGAAACGGCAAAGCAACACAACCAAAACTGTAAAAAATCAAGTGGATTTCAACGCCATAACTTGGCGAGTTATCAGCTTGGTGGATTTTTTCAGATCGAGGGATACAGCCAATCCTCAGCAGCTTTTGATGTGCCGGACACCCTCGCTGGCAGAAACCCACACACACCGAGATAGCCGCTTTCTTAATAACTGAAGCATCAATCAACCATTAATAACCAATGCTGATTGGTATTCAATCATATGGAGTACTAGCAATGACTGACAGTATCAAACTGTTCATCAGTATCGAACATATTGTGGCCTCTGACGAGCAGCTGGACACGCTTCCATTTCTTGTCGACCCAACCATTAATCAGCACGGGGAGATCCTGAGTTCATCTCCCAAGCCCCAGTGGATTAAGTCGCCACTGACGGGTGCCACTTTCGTGGTCACGCCAGTATTTCGTGACAACAAGTTTGCCCGGAAGGGCGAGTTGCTGGGGTACTTAATCAGCATCAACGTCCCTGCCTGCGTAGTTGGCAACAACGCCCTATTGCAGATCCTCGTTTACGGGTGCTGCTTATTTGCACTCGAATTTTTGAAAATGCACCTTCTACAGGAAGGCTGCAGCCCCGCCATCGTTAACCAACTTGATCTCGCACACGCCTCAATCAATGGGGTTGCACTGACATACCTGCTTGACTGCAAGGATCAGGCTGAGGCGAACAGTTTCAATGCGAAGATTAAAGAATACGGTGAAGCAACACTGAACACCAAGCACACCAACGCCAAGCAGAAGAAGCCGATTTCTAGCATCAGTTCGGCGGGGCAAACCACCGTCACTATCTACAAGCCTCGTGACTTTGAGGACAATTCATATGTGAAGGTTGGACCTACGCCCAAGTCCTTTGAGACCTTCCACTCATCTGAGGTACGTGAGGCTGTGTATGGCGAAAGCCGCCGCAAGGTTCGCCTTGAGCACAATGCCAATGAAAAGTGGCTGCTGAACAATGATGGTTACTCGCCTCTGATCTGGAAGAACAAGGCGAAGGCGGCAGAGCTAATTGCCAAGGCTTTCCAGCAAATCAAGGATTACCTTCGCGTCAGCGAGAACCTGCGCAGCAAGCGCCCGAAGCCGGACCAGATTGCCAGGCTCTCCCCTTCCGAACAGGCCATCTTGCACGACTACTTTAATGGCGTTGATCCCAAGGCGCACCCGTCAATGATCGGCAAGAGCGCGCAGTACTTTTCGAGCATCAAGCGCCATATCGAGACTGAACTGCGGATTGACATCACCATCCCCTGGGCTATCCACAGCACGAAGATTTCCCCGGATTTGCCCGTCTGGATGCAGTTACCCGATGAGTACCAGGCCCCGAGTCACTTGGTTGACCACTGCTTTGTCCGGGAAACCGCCAAAGCCAAGCTGAAGCAGTTGCGCCAGATCAATGCCCGCCTGGCTGCTAGGCAGATGCCGATTGCAACCTCCAATCAACCCTCGACGAAGACGGCAACAAAGCATCTCGGTCAGGCGAAGGCCTTCCTCTATGAGGGTGCTGATGAAAACGCCAACGACACCAGCGACATTTCTGATCTTTTCGACTAACGGCTAAACGCCAAATCGATCACCAATATCAGTTAAGCGTGTCAGGTCTCAAACCAAAGAGCTTGGGCCTGACACGAACAAGGAGTTACACCATGTTGATTATTGCCCCCACAAACATCGAAATCTCTCTTGGGGAAGCTGTCTCTGAAATGGCTGGCAAGGTTACTGTTCTGGCAGCGATTCATCTCATCGCGAAGAAATACTTGATCCGGGAGGTGGATGTTAAACACGAAATCGCCCATGCTCTGCTAACTGGGCATCTACTTGTTCGGAATCAAGCGGGATTTCAATACCAGCCGCCCGTGTGCGATCTGTCAGTCGAATGCATCAGCATCGAAGACTTGAACACTTATTTTGCATCGCACGGCCATGACTATGGCCTCTACCCTGGCGACTTCTCGCACGATGGATTTGGCGTTGCCGCCAACACCGGCATCTCCCCCTTTGCTGTGCCGCGCTGTTCGGTGAATGAAGTACGCACTCAGGCAATTCACAACTTCCTCAACTCCAAGGGTGTCGATCCTATGAACATCCCCTGGGGTGGAAAAAAAGCAATTGAGAAACACTTAACCCAAGAACTGAAGCTGTGCACTCCGGGGGGATTCGCCGAGACATGGAGGGCCATCTGCGGAAGGTACGTTCGTATGGCTGAGCATGATATGTACGCCCGCCGCCCAAGGTAGGTGAACTTCCCCTACGGCCCCGTGCGGGGCCGTATCTCATTTCCTTCCTCGTGATGAAAAAAACCGAAGCCCCCAGTATTGCGCCCCACTCCCCCCCCTAGCCCAACATGGGGCCTCATTCACAACAGGAGAAACTCCATGGATAAAAAGCCCACCTTTCACACTCGTTGCGCCACCTTTTTGGTCACTCGCAAAGGCCTCAAGCCGCTGGCAAAGAAGGTCAAGGAATGCGCACCAGTTAGCCCCCGCTGCATCATCAGCATTGAAATCAACTCATCATCTGCACGTACAAACCACTCGAAGGATGGGGCATAAGCATGAGCAAGGGCACCAAACTCCAGTTTCCATGCCTCACCCAGCCCATGGCTACACCGGCTATCGCTAAGGCATTACGGGAAAAGGCTTCAAAAAATGGCAGCCAATACTTTGTGAAGCCTCGTGGTCGGGGATGGGGCCAGGGACAACGCCCTTCAAAGGCGAAAACCTTATTCGATTAGAAATTTAGGAGCCGGCGGAATGGAAGAATCCACCTGAACCTTCCATTCCAATGGCATTGGTGGGCAAGTATACTGGGGGCTCTAACCAGCCACAGCCATCGGTAGCCCTTCCCAGTCTGTGGTGTAGCTCGGTGACAGCCGCTGCCGCTTCATCTGCCAAGGCTTCTCCATCCCCTCTGCCGCAGACCGTAAGGTGCCTCGACCCCACCGCTGATTGATAACATCAAGCGTTGCCATCAGCCGCTGACCTCGATCAGTTTCAGGATCGACAAACAGCGATGCTTGCGCCATCGCCTTCGGTCGCAGTTCGCTCAGCATCACCCCTGCCTTCTGATAGGCAAAGCCAGGGCGATACATTCGCCGCAGAACCTTCAATGCCCAATTGACCATCACTCGCGTATCAGCAGTGGCTTCGGGCAAAGGGATAGTCATCGAGCGTTGATACTGTGGCTCCTTGGGGTTGAACGGGTTGGTGCGAATGAACACCATCAAGGCACCGGCCAAGGAGGCTTGCTTTCGCAGTTTCTCAGCAGCCCTTGCCACATAGCTCGCAACGACTTCCTCAAGCTGATCGCGGTCATAAACGTATTGGCCGAAGGATCGGCTGCACATGATTTGCTGCTTGTCCGGGGCAAGCTCTTCCAGGTCCAGGCAGGACACGCCGCGTAATTCCCGAACGGTTCTCTCCAGCACCACTGAAAACTTCGAGCGAATCAAGTCAGGGTCTGCTTCCCGAAGCTGCAATACGGTGGTGATGTCCATATTGGCAAGACGAGCCTCGATCTTCCTGCCAACACCCCAGACCTCACCAACGTCGATACCGGCAAACAGTTGAGTGAGTTGCGATTCGCTCATAGTCGTGAAATCACATACGCCACCGGAGCCAGCCAGGCTTTTCTTCGCGCAGTGGTTCGCCAGCTTCGCCAAGGTCTTGCTCGGTGCAATGCCGACACATACCGCCAGGCCCAGCCACTGCTGAATACGCTGCCGGATTGCCTGACCGTACTCGACCAGATCCCGATTGAAACCGCTGAGGTCGAGAAAGCTTTCGTCGATGCTGTACACCTCTAGGTTCGGGGTGAACTGACCGAGCACTTCGACGACACGGTTGCTCATGTCGGCGTACAGGGCGTAATTCGAGGAGAAAGCCACGATGCCGTACTGCTTGGCTTCCTTCTGGATTTTGAACCAAGGGACGCCCATCGGAATGCCCAAGGCTTTGACTTCGGCACTTCGCGCCACCACGCAGCCATCATTGTTCGACAGCACCACCACCGGCTTCGAGGCCAGTTTGGGGTCGAACAGCTTTTCGCAACTGGCGTAGAAGTTGTTGCAATCGACCAACGCGAATACCGGCATCGCTACCCTAGCCGCTTGAACTTGCCGATCACCACGCCCCAGATGACCAACTCCATGTCACCGCGTATGTCGATGGTCGGATAGGCCGGGTTTTCAGCGACCAGTGCGACACGGCTATCACGATGATGCAGGCGTTTCACCAGGCGTTCGCCATCGACGAAGGCAATGACGATGTGACCGTGCATGGCTTTGATGCTGCGATCCACGACCAAAATATCGCCGTCGAAAATCTCCGCACCTTGCATCGAGTCACCCTGCACCGGGAAAAAGAAGGTGCTGACCGGGTTGCGAATCAGGTACTCGTTAATATCGAGCCGCTTGTCTTCGTAGTCAGCCGCCGGGCTGGGAAACCCTGCCGAGACCTTGGCTGCACCGAGCGGGATGAATACACGTGGCGGGTCGAGGGCTGGCAACCAGTCAAAGCTCGAATTGGCAGCCTCAAGCATGGGCTTCAACCGCTTCGGCAGATATAGGCAATTCAGTTTCAGCGTAAGTATCACCATCCATCAACAGGACGTGCTCGCACTCGGGACAAACCAAGCACACGCGATCACCGAACGTAGCCGTTTCCAGATCGGTGGCGTTCAGCGGGGAGTGACAGAATGGGCAGACGATACGAATCATGGCAGCCTCCGTTTAATACTGTATTTTTATACAGCAACTAGAGGCAATCAATACTGTATGCCAAAGTGATGAGCCCTCCCCACCTGAAACTTATAGTTAGCGTCGTGCAGACAGGGAGGGGGCTGAGTAGTTTCGTGTCGTTGTGCTGCTCAGCCAGCGTCAAATTATTGCTGGGCTACTTCGCCCAGGTGCTGCTCGACACATTCCCGAAGCTCCTTGCCCGCCTTCAAATAGGTTTCATATCTGGCAGGGACAGCCACTTTTAACCAATTTTGACAAAGGTTACGTTGAACTCCTTACACTGCCGATGCTGCTGCATTCGGTTTGTGAAACTGAAGGCATCGTTGAGTTCAAATCGCTGGAAGACATCCAAACCACGGCTTAGCACGATCTTCCAGCCGTGGTCGGTCATGATGTCGCGGTCGTGTTTGGTGCCGCTCTTGTCGTAGGCCCAAGAAAACTGAATGCCAATTCCAGTACAAGCATCAGTAATCTTCTGGAAGTTTTCGGTCTGACGTTCGCCGCTGAACTCGTCTTCGACTGTGACCACATGTACTGCAACCTCGTCCTCTGGGCCACTGATTTTGCTGATGGTCTCCAACAACTCCATCAAATTGCGCTGCTGATGGAACATCCGCAGGTACGGGTCAGTAATGACGATGCGACGCGCTCCCACCAGGTAAGGGCCAAAAAGCTTGTCGAAATTCACGCCACGCTGGTTTTCCTGAAAAACCAAATGCTGTTCCTTCAGCTCCATCGGGAGGGGGGGGAGTACCGGCGCTAGTGGTGTTGCTGATGGTGTTGCGGGCTGGGCCGCTTCTGGCGTCATTCTGCCCTGGTCTGGAACAGTTGCAGCTTCAACCGAGCCTTCGGCTGTGGCTCGCCGATGATACGAACTTGGATACTCGTCTTCTTCCAAGGTCGAGACCAAACTCTCAGAGCCCGCTGGATTGAAGTAGGAGAAGCGGACAGCTGGGTAGGTCGAGTCAATTCGCAGCAGCTGGTCCTTCACCCGCTTGCGCCCCTCAATTGCCACACGCAGGATCTCTTCAATCTCAGCTTGAGTCGCTTCCCCACTTGGAAAGAGGATCTTCATCAATCCCGAAAACGTCTTGTTGATACCGTCCCGGTCACGCGTCGAGATGTCGTCGGACAGACGGAAATGAGCTTTGTACCGGTCGGAAAAATCATGGCTGCGTAGCGAGCGCAGGATTTCCGCAAGGTAATCGACCACGAAGCCATAGCCATTGGAGAACATCTCCCCGCGAATGACATCGACTTCCCAGCCGGGGATGTAGCTGTGCAGCCGGTCAAGGAAAGCCGAATCATGGAACTTCTCTGGCAGCGGATCAAACAGGTCGGAATGCTTGAGCATGTACGGCACCGTGTGGTCGGTGTTGCCCACAAACACCATGCTGGCCTCTGCACCCAGGGTTTCCACACCCCGCGAGAACGACTTGTTGGCCATGTAGTTCTTCATGATGTCCACCAGCGCCTTGTCTACGCGCTTTTGCTTGCCGGCAAACTCATCAAAGGCAACCGCATCCCAATAGCCAACCAGTCCAAGTTTGCCAGAACTGTTGTTCACAAACAGTTTAGGCACCGTGACCTCGCCACCCGAAATCAGTATTCCGTGCGGTGAAAACTCCGAGTAGATATGCGACTTACCGGTTCCCTTCGGCCCCAGCTCGATCAGGTTGTAGTTGCGCTCACAGAACGGGATCAGCCGCACCAGTTGGCTGAGCTTGTTGCGCTTGCCAAACATCTGCGGGTTGAACCCCACGCTCTGGATCAACAGGTCAATCCACTCCTCGGTGGTGAACTGCTTGCGCGCCTCCACATAGCCATCAAAGTCGAAATGTGACAGCTGGATCGGCTTGATGGAGGCCAATATCCATGGAGAGGCATTCTTGTCCTCGGTGAACATGTATTCCAGATCGGCGATGCACCACACGCCACCCACCAAAAGCTTTGGGTGCGCTTTTACTGTGGCAGAGTCGATGACCACCTTTTTAACACCCAGGTTGGCAAACTCGGCCTCGTAGGCATCAGACTTATCGTTCAGCGCCACGCTGATGCGGTCAATGACCTTGTGCCGACCTTTTTCCTTGATGGTGGATCGCACCAGGCCCGCTTCGTTGCGGTGCACATAATGCTTGCGCAGGATCTCGCGCACGGTGTCGATGCCAGCCTGGATCGTGGCTTCGTCGTTGGTGGCGCAATACTGCCCCAGCAGGTACTCCAGCACGTAGGTGGGCACAATGGCATTGCCCTTCACGGTTTTGACGAGGTCCTTGCGAACCACCAAACCGGCAAAGTGCTGATTGATCTTCTCGTCCAATTGGCTCATCGGTCGTGCCTCAGCTAATTCTTCAAAAATCAAATTCACTCGTAAACGAACGGCGAATGGTGTAACGCACTGCCAAATACCGCGTGTGGTGCGATGTGCCGTCCACCGGCTCATCCAAACGCAATTCCACTTGCTGGTTATTGCAAGCTTCGGCCTTGCGACTCAAGATGAATCGTATGGATACCTCGCGCTCACGAGAATTGTCAGAAGCGTGATCAAAGGTCAGGTCGTGCGTATCTGAAATCGCCTCGCCCGCCAGCGAGTAAAGGCCAGCCCTCAGTCTTCGGGGTTGCCGCTTTTCAGTAACCGGCTCGGTTTGATACAGCACCACTGCCAACTGCCCGGTCGTGATGGTTTTTCCACCGCCACCGATCAACTCCACCTCGACCTTGCCTACATCGCTCTGGCGTTTCTTGTTGATGCTGATGACCGGAATCACCACCTCCTGCAATGTGGCTCCGCCATGCACGAACCGACTTCCAGAGCCCTTTAAACGCATACGGTTGATGGACTTCGGAATCTGAACCTGTAGCGTGCCCGCCAACCCCAGCTGCTCAGGTTGAAACGCCTTGAAGCTGGTGCTTTCGCGCAGCCCACGACCCAGCACAAAGCGCCGGTCGGTGTAGAGGATTTCGGCTCCACCAGGCTCACTGCTCACAAAGTCGCTGTCCTGCAGCGGGTGGTTTTGGTAGATGAAACCGTGGTCAGCCGTCACCAGCAGGTTGCTGGCATTGGCATTCGCCAGTTTCTTAATTACGCGCAGCAACTCGTCCAGCGTGTCTTCTGCCGCCCCAAACACCCGCTCCTCGGTGTCTCGTGTGTCCCCTGTCTTGTCGATCAGGTTGTGGTACACGTAAACCACATCGTGGTCGCGTATTAACGCCCGTGATTCATCTTTGCCCATCGCCAGCACGTCTTTGGCCAGTACAACGGTCGATGCTGCCACGGTTTGCGCCAGAATGCGGGCGCGATTGCTTGAGCCCGTCGCGCTGCTACCATCAACCAGAGCCTCGCCACTGCCGTCCTCTGCCAATTGCAGGGTTTGATGGGGAAGCAAAGAGGCCATGCCCAGTTGGGTGTAGCTGGGCAAGCAGGCCAGCGCTGGAACTAGCTCAGCATCAAAGCGATCTTCACGGCGGATCAAGCTTTGCAGCTCTTCACCTACCTCGTAACGGAAGGCGTCCGAAATCAGCACACACACCTTGCTCTTGCGCTCCAGGTAGGGTTGCACAAAGCGGGCAAAGAACTGGGACTGGCTGACCACAGGGGCTGCTTCCCATTGCTGGCAGGCATCGACAAACTGCTGCCAGCGCACATTCAGACGCGACAGGTAGTTGTTGGTATAGAGGTTTTCGACCAGATGGTTCAAACCCATCAGCAAAGAGGCTTGGCCGGACTCCCTGGCGTGGTGAATGTATTTGCGATAACGCTGATCCAGCTGGAACCAAGTTTTGGCGTACTTGTGCACACCATCGGCCAGAGAATCCATCTCCAATTGCACCAGCTCCAACTGCTGAATGAACTGCGCACCGTGTTCAAGGGCCAGATACACGTCCTTGTAGCGTTCAAACCAATGCCCCTGCCGACGAAGACGCACGCATTGCTCGACATCTTGAGCGGACACCGTGCGGGCCACCACCTCGCGCACCAGCTCACTCAAGACCTTGCGGTCAACGGCCTCAAACTCATCGACTGCCGCCAACTTGCGGTAGTCCAATGTCTGTAGCTTGTCCTCGACTTGCAGGATGTCGGCACACTGGGAAGACAGGCTTTCAAACGCTTCGGCGTGTGACCGGCTGTCCTTCCATCGCTTGATGAACACTTTCACCTCGGAGGACAGCTGCGGTTTGAACTCAGCGTCCACCTCTGTCAAGAAACAGGTCTTGAACAATTCAATGACGAAATCCCGCAGGCCCGGCTGTTCAGTGCTGTAGCCGTAGGCTCGCTTCATCAGCTCCCAAAAATGGGCGCTCAAACCGCTGCGTTCAACTAGCTTGAAGCGCGTATCGGAACCGTTGGCCAGCTCCCCTAAAAGGGTTTCGAGCATGACATCCAGGCGCGGCTCGCTGCCCACGCAAACGGCCAACATTTTTTGGCGCAGTGCATGCTGGCTATCTCCCGGCTCCAGCAACTCCTTCAGTTTTTCGCGCCGCTTGGTGGCCTCAAAAAAGACTACATGAGCCTCCAGCAAAGGGTAGGCATCCGGCCCAAGCTCCAGCTCGGCCAGCCATAGTGCGACCTGATCGGTACGGAAGGTGCTACCGCTGGCCAACTGAACATCCAGCAACCAGTTTTCAAGATGTGCTGGCTCCGGTCCATCCTTGAACAGCAGGAATTTCTGCTCGGGTTGCTCGCGCAGAACGCGGTACTTCACACCGAATTCGTTGTTAGCCAGTTCGATTTTTTCAACGCTGGGCAACGTCAATGACTCGAAGTCGGCGCGAAACTCACGGCGCGTGTCGTACCAAAAGACGATGCGTTGCTTCTCGAACAAGTTGCCCAGCGCCTGCTGGATCTTGGCGTTACTCATCTGGGCTTAATCCTCTTCCTTGGCATCCAGCCCGATGATCTTCTTCAGTGCCGAGCCGAACTTGCGGTAATTCACTTTCACCCCGTCGTCCAGGTCGATGGCGATTTGCTCGGTGGCCAGCGGGTAGAGCACATCGCGCTCGTAGTCTTCCAGCTCGGCCAGCACCTTGGCCAGGCGATCCACATCCTTCAGTGCGCGCGTCTTGTCGCCTTGGCTGGTTGCGGGGTTGATACTCACCGAGGCTTGGCGCTCCTTCTCGGTGACGAGCTTTTCACGGTAGTCGCGCAGGTATTTCAGCACCACGCTCACCGTATCTGGGCGGTAGCGGTGCATGTAGATCAGCGCGTTGAAGCTCCCCTTGGGGCTGCTGAACAGCCAGTAGATGGGACGCTTTTTGTAACGCTTCACGTGGTCGGCATAGAACTCGCCCAGGAAGTAGTCGCGCAAGCTGTAATTGCGCTTGCCTTTGATGTTCAGCGCCTGCTCGATGAAGGCCAGGTTGTCTTCGTAGTGCTCTTCACCAAATGCCACGCGCAGGAACTGGCGGAAGCGCAGGGTGATGTCATCGGCGAACCAGTCGTCATCCAGCACTGGAATCACGTTGTCGTCGTCCGCCGGAAAGCTCGGCTGAGGTACTTGGGCCAGATAGTCGGCCAGCGTTTCGCCCTGGTTGGCCAGGATCAGTCCTGGTTTGTCCAGGCTGTAGCGGCCCAGCATGCAGCCCACGGCGTAGCTCACCAGCTCGCGCATGGTGTCGGCCAGCAGCATCGCTTCCAGCTCTTCGTCGCTCTTGTCGCCGCCGTAGCGGTAGTGCGGGTTGCAGGTGAGCGTGATCTCGCTCAATCGCACCTCGGGCGTCAGCTCGTCCTGCAGACCATAGGCGTCGATGAAGATGCGGTTGTTTTCCTGCTCCAGGCGCTGCATGTCCAGCATCATTTCGCGCCAGTCGGCACGAAGCTTCTGGTAGCTGGCTTTGAGCGTGGGCTGGCGGTGATCAGGGTGTAGCAGTGGGAGGCTGGTGAAGTCCCATGAGACTTCATAAGAGTCCCAATCTCGCTGCGAATGAGCCGTTATCGAGTCGATGATCTTAGAGACATCAATTGACGTATCAGGCAGAGGAATTTTCCCAATATCGCCTGGATTGGCATTCAAAGTTGGATTGATTGCCTTTCCTAGAATGACATGCGCCTTAGAGTTTAATAGGCCTGCATACAGGCTTGAATCTCCTTCGCAGAACATAGCATTCGATGCGGAACTAAAAAGGAATCCCTTGGGCAACTTTCTTATCGAAAAAGCGCCGCTGGTAATTGAGGTCCAAGACAGGCCAGGCTTGAAGATGAAGTCTAGGTTTAAGTTGACGGCACGAATGCGTCCACTCTCATGCTCCTCAGTCTGTAGGCGATGGCCGTCGTTTTCCCAGTTAACAATATCATCAAAATTTCCGTACCACTTTCTGTATTCGCCCCCATTGGCATACGGGAACCACCGGAGGCAAGAATTTTCTGCCTCGGTCCTTGATAGATTGAATCCAATGCCTTTTATGGAAACTTCATGCCACGCGCGAACGAAAACTGCATTGAGTCCGGTTGCCATTCCCTTCCGAGTGGCGCAGTGATCGGAAATTAGATTTCCCTTCTCAAAGGAGCTGATAATCGCATCTGATAGCCAGTAGGCGACAGGGCTGCCCGGAATTTTCTTAAAATCCGCAGCGGAAGCCCGAAAAAAATATTTCTCCATGCCTTGCTCGGTCTGGTTTGCTTGGCTGTTACCCATCGTTGTTCTCCAAATCTTGCTCTTGCGCTCGGGCACCGATCTGCTGCCAGTCGTCCGCAATCGATTTCCAATCCAAGGTGCGCTCGACCGTCTGGCCTTTGCTATCCTTGCCTGACCACACTGCCCAGAAATCCGGATCATCCGATTTAGGCCGATGCTGCTCGGGCAGCGCGTTCATCTGCACCAGTACGGGTAGCTCCGACGCCCAGCCGAGCAAGATGGCGTGTCGAGAAGGGAGAGAGGGCAAGTCGCGCAGCAGGCCGCGCAA
The DNA here is from genome assembly GCF_041909095.1 of Azonexus sp. Classification (GTDB taxonomy): domain Bacteria; phylum Pseudomonadota; class Gammaproteobacteria; order Burkholderiales; family Rhodocyclaceae; genus Azonexus. Next base: position 648,637 of record NZ_JAYREB010000001.1, read on the forward strand.
GTTGTCGGGCACCAGTTTGTGGACCAGCTCTTGGTCCCGGTCGTTGCTGATGCGGTGCAGCAAGTAGCTGTTGCACTGGGACAGAACCGTGGGCGACAGCTCGCTGGGGCGCTGCGAGGACAACACGAGGCCTAGCCCAAACTTGCGACCCTCGCGGGAGATCTTCTCGAACACCTGGCAGCAGATGGCGGCCGAGTTCTGGTTTTCCGCATCGTCGTGATAGCGCTTGATGAAGGTGTGCGCCTCTTCCATCACCAGCACGGTAGGCAGGGTCTTGCCATGATGTAGCTTGCGGTAGCGCTGCAGCGCCTCCAGCGTCATGCGAGCGATCACGGCAGTAATGATGTGCACTACCTCGGCAGGCACCAGCGATAGGTCGATGACGGTGACCGAACCGTTCGACGCCTGGTTGTCGCCGATGTAGTTGCGCAACCAGTCGTCCAGTGTGAGGTCTTGGGCGGTGCCCGAAACGATCTTCATGCGGCTGTCCGACAGCAGGGTGCGAATGCGCATCTGCATGGTCTCGACGTACTCTGAGACGCCGAGCAGTTCGGCGGTGGCCTCGACGCTGCGGAGAAGCTGCTCGCCAGTGAAGGGGCGCGGCACATCGGCGTCGATGGGCAGGATGTCGGTGTCGCTCCCGCCAAACACAGAATGCGTGCTGCTCAGCACGCCGATCAGTGCGCCGATCTCTTGAGGGGTGAAAATTGCTGGCCAATCACCTCCATGTGCAGCCAAGAGCGTGGTGATGTGTTGAATCAAGCCATTGAACGCAGAGCTTTCCGCCGCATCGAAAGAAGCGTTGTCGGCCAAGCCCTCTTTCCATCGGATCAATCGATCACGGAAGCCTTTTGCTGGCCCGGCACCTTTCCACGGGTTCCCCGAATTTCTTTCGACTTGAATCGCCGAAACGAGCGTGCGCAGATAGCGGCGCATCTCATGGCTAGGCGTCACCATGGTACCAAACACGCCGTCACGAACCGACCGCAGCGCCTGTACCAAGGTTGGGCGCTGAGTCTTTGCACTGGCCTGGGTGAAGGCTCCCCATTCGGCGCTGTTCCAGAACCACAGCGGGATCTGCAATTGCTCGACGCCTTCGCTGGGTTCGACAGCAAACACCCGCACCTTGCTCATGCCGCGGAAGGTGTTGGCATACTCGCCATTGGGGTCGAGCACGATGAAGCGGGCGTTGGGGTCAGCGCCGCCTCGGGCCTTGCGAGCCTCGTCCATTGACCAGCGGATCAAGCCTGCAACCGAGCATGACTTGCCGCTGCCTGTGTTCCCCAGCACGGCCAGATGACGGCCGAACAGGCGGTCTGGGTCAATCTTGACCTCGGCATTTGCAGCCAGCGGGCTGGTGCCGATCAGCACATGCCTGTTGTCGCCAGACTCGACGATGGCGCGTAGCTGGTTTTGCGTGGGCAGTAGCACTGCATCGCCGACGGTGGGGTAGCTTTCGACGCCGCGCCGGAAGCGATACACGTCATGGCCGTGCGCGTTTTTTCTCTCGTAAGCGAGCACCCCCAGCGGGTTGAGGTTCATCTTGCGCAAGGGATAGGGCAAATCTACCAGACCGAAATCCTGCATGCCCTTGCGCTTGGGGTATTGCGAACGCTCGATGGTGATCCACTCGACCTGGGCGACCAGATGCCCTTCGTCGCTGGGAATCAGCACATAGCCGTTGATGCGCGGAAAAGGGCGCGGTGTGCCGGTATTGAGGGCCACGCCATCGGGTGCCTCGATGTCGAGCAGCACCTTGATCTCGTCGGGTGAGACGAAGTCGATGGTGCCGATGCGCAAGGAGTCGGCATAAGCCAGGGGGGACATGCTCATACAAGGCCACTCCCGTCAGAAGCGCCAACTTCTGGGGCTGCAGCTTTGGCAGGTTGCGGCTCCGTCCCCATGCGCTGCTTGAGCAGTTCGCTCATGCGGAAGGTGGTCTTGTCGATAGCTGGCTTGGGCAGGTAGTGCTCGGTCAGCGTCGTCAAGTCTGCCAAGGCCGGGCCGATCAATAGGCTGATCTGGGAGGGCCGGCCCAGCTCTTGGTAGGTCTGCATGATCCGACCCAATGGGTCGTCATACGATATCACCACCAGATGCGTCGAGGGGATGGTGAGCATGTCGCGGATGACGCGGTTGATGTGCTCATCACCAAAGCTATAGCCGTAGGTCACCAGCGTGCTGTTCGGTCGGCACACAGCTGCCGCGAGATCGCGAAACAGCTCCACGTAGGGGTAGTCAGCAGTCTCCCTGTCCTTGGCGGCGTTGGGATAGATCATCAGCTCATGCGCAGTCGCTCCGCTCAAGCCGGGTGCCTGCAAATAGGGTTCAACGCTGGTAGCCCCAAATGGCAAACCGATACGACGAATGTCCTTGCCGGTTTGCACCCAGTCCACGGAGCCGTGCAGCTTGGTGTAGCGGGCCACGCCTTCCAGATAGCGAGGTTCGCCACGGATGCCCGGCGGGTTGTAGTGCATGTCCAGATCCAGCCTGGACGACCGGAAGATGGGCATCAGCTTGCCCAGGAAGCGATCCAGCAGATGTAGCCCGGCCAACTCGGCCCCGGCCTCGATCAGCCGGTCGTAGTTGGTGGTGAAGATGTTCAGCCGGTCTCGCACCCCGGTTCGGCCGGCGAAGCTCATCAGGAAAGTGACGAGGGTATTGAAGGCCTGCTCGCGTTTGCCTTCTTCTGCAAGAGCTATGGAGGTTTCGTTTGTTAGTATTGAAGCAGAAAACCCCTGAAGCACGGCGTCAATACACGCCTTCAAGCTGTCGGCTTTTTCTGATTCGACAATCTGCATGCCCCGAAGTAGATCGTTTGCCACGCGAAGATCATCTTCAATATTTGCAGTTGCACGCCCCGTTCGCGGGGCCTCCTTGTCTGCTGCTGCGAATATCTTTGAACCCATCTCGCCAAAGGCATACCCAGAGCGATCCATACCACTAGCACCTGTCCCCGTGGCGATCCGGTGGATCGCGTGGGTTATTCCTGACCCAACCAGCAATGACAGATGTTCCGATTGGAATAGAGACGTCAGCCACGGCTCAATGCGGTTGCGAAGCTCTTTATGGCCGAAGGTCTCACCAGTGAGCCAGGCGACTTGCGAGCCAGCTTGCAGCTTGAACGCATCACCGTCTGCCGCAAACGCCACCGGCTTATGGTCATCGCGAATCTTGAGCGTGTTGACAGTCATTCTTCTCTCCCCTGGGAATGTTTTTTGTTACGCATGCGCGACACGAGCTGCGGGCCACTTCGGAAAGCTCGCGTTCCACAGTTCGATGTTGAACACCTGACAGTTCTCCACCAACTGACGCTTCCAGCGCGGTACGGACTTGCCCATGGGGGGCAGTTTCCTGGCAATCTCGTCCGAGAAGTTGGGCAGCAGTTCGCTGTCTTCTAGCGTGACGAGGCTGATGTAGTAAACAGGCTTGTGCAGGGATTCCTCTGCCCAGCGATACAGGAAAGTATCGATGAACTTGGCGGCAAAAGTGTCGCTCAGCGTGCCGTCTTGCAGTTCGCCATGGAACTTTGCCAGCCCCTCGGCCTGTGCTTTGGGGTTGCCCGGGTCTTTCACCTCAACAAAGAGAATCGCCTCTTCAAGCTCGACAACGAAATCGACGCGATGCATTTGCCCGATACCGTGGTAGCCCGGTTGGTCGGCCTTCATCTGGTCGAAAACAATGGCGTCGATCGCATTCGTGAAATCGATTTCCAAGTCGCGCTCGCGCAGCTTCATTTGCCCAGCCTCCCCATCTTGCGAGCGGCTTGCTCCTTGGTCAGCTCGTTGAAGGTGTCGGCAATGGCGTTCGGGTCAATGGCGCGGTAGTCGTCCATGCTGTCTCGTCGCACCTGACTGGTGCCGGTATCGCGGGAGAGCACATGGAAGCGCAGCTGATCACCCTTGCCCTTGTCCATCAGCAGGTCAAACCACTTGAGCAGCACGTAGTCGTGCGTGGCCAGGATGACTTGCTGGCCGTTGCGGGCGAGTTCCAGCAGGGCCTGCACCAGATCCCTCATCAGCTTGGGGTTGAGGTTGGATTCAGGTTCATCCCACAGCAGAGGGCCAGTGGTGCCGGGGTTGAGGCTGCCATTGCTGAGCAGGCGTTGCAGTACGCCGATCTTGCGGAAACCCTCTGCCGTCATGCCGCTGGAGAGTAAAGGAGCCTTGGTGGGCACGAACTTCTGAACGGAGTCCTGAAAGTTTTGGGCTGCCTTGGTGGCGGCGCTGCTTGCTCCCAGTTTTTCAATGTAAGCTCCGGGCTGGAAACAAAACCGACCACCGTGTAACTCGTACCGACCACCGATCAGGTTGGCGAGCCGTGGCACGATGCTGGCAAAACGAGGGTCGAGTTGCACCTTAGCATCCAAATCATCGGCACCTTCTCTAATGAGCTGGTGAGCCAGGTCCAGGTAAGCGTCATCGAAAATGCGCTCGATGGTGGGCTGGTGGGATTCATCAGCAGTAAGGCCACGCACCAGCGACAGCACTTCCTTCGTTGGGATGAAAAGTGCGGCAGCGGGGGTTCCACCAATGCCAGGAGTTACTTTGGCCGCAGTGGCGTTGCCGCTGAATTTGGCGGTAATCTTCTGGCCTGATGCAAACGAGGCTCCCAGCACGGCATTACCCCGAGTGCCTGAACGACGCAAATCGCCAACCTTGTCGCTGAGGGGCTGATAGATCCGGCACAACTTATTCGCCAGCTTTTCATGGGCCTGCTCACTCCAGGCGTCCGGCCCGCTCAGTGTCAGAATGGCCTTGAGCAGCTGGGTCTTGCCGGTTCCGTTCTCTCCGATAACGATGTTGATACCCGGAGAGAAGTCGATGGTCAGTTCTGTGAAGGCAGTAAAGTTTTTTAGCTGCAGGTTGGTGATCATGCAGCCTCCTGCCTCTGTGCAGCCTTTAGATTCCGCTCGTTTCTTGGGGGAAACTCAACAGGCTTGTTTCCTTCGCCAATGTCCTCGTATTCGACGTAACAGTAAGCGCCTCGGCTCTGAGGACTGCCGCCCTTCTTGAGTACAGTCGCTGCCGTTCCAAACGCAATACCCATGACCATGTTGGCCATGTGTACCATGCATTCAATGGATGTTTCGCTCAAGATGCGTTCCCGTAGCGACTCGTAAGACGACAGAAACATCCAGCTCTGCATGGTGACCATCGCGCTGTAGCCATACTTCGGCGTCAGATCAAAGCCGCGCTCTATGAACATCGCGAACAGGTCGGACTTGCTGTTCGGGTAGTTCTCCTTGGCCCAGGTGCTCAGCCGTCCGTTCATGCCTTTGCCGCCCATGTAGGGCGGATTGGCCACCACCACGGCATAACGCGGGGTCAGAGCTTCAGCCATGCGCAGTACACTGAGCACGCGCTGGTGGGTCTCGGCCAGGAAGAGGTTGCCGGCCATGTCCTTGGCTTCCAGCGTGGCCAGCACATCGGCCACGTTGCCAACCTTGGGCACGATCAGCGAGCCGAAGTTGTCAGCCTCGCTGAACTGCCACAGCGTTTCGCGCAGGCCATGGGAGAACAGATCGCGGCCCAGGTGGCCCATGTACTCGTCCAGCTCTTCACGGCTGAAGCTCACCTTCTCCAGCACAGTGATATTGGGCTCGATACGCTTGTTGAAGAAGCGGCGCTGGCGAGCACGTGCCTTCATGGTCAGTGCGAAGGCTGCCAACTCACCCGCGCGCTCGTCCAGCTCAATGCCGTAGAGGTTGTGCGTCAGGATCTTTTCCGGGATTTCGGTGGCGTCGTAGCCTTCCTCTTCGTAGATGGCATACAGCAGGTCGAATGCGTAAGTGAGCATGTGACCAGAGCCGCAGGCCGGGTCGCAGATTTTTATCTCTTCAGGACTGTTGACCGTAAGGAAATCCGTTTCGACTTGCTCGGGCGGGATGTAGTACTCCATTTGCTCTGCCAGCCTGGAGTTTGGGCGGTTGAGCAACCACAGTCGGCCCAGGGAGTTGTCTACCAGGTAGCGCACGATCCAATGTGGGGTAAACAGCTGGGTCGCGGCAGGAATGTTCTCGGGGGTGATCTTCTGGTTTTTCTTCAGCCCCTCGAAGACAGCATCCTTCTTCTCGGAGATATAGAACTGGTATAGCCAACCGATGACCTCGACAATGGGCTCCCCAGTAGCCGAATCCTTGCAAGCATCCGGTGTCATGGCCTCGCGGGTGTAGGCCAGGATGGAATTGCCCGAGAGCAGGTCGTCGGGCATGAGCAGCTCGGTGTAGTCGTCGATGCGCTCGAACAGGAAGGGCATCGACTGGTGCCAGGCGTTACACGCGGCCACCACCAGCAGGCGGTACGCCTCGCCCTGCGGGTCGTGACTGGGGGCTTTGCCCGCCAGCAGATCGGTAATCTGCTGCTGTGTCTTCGCGGGGACCATTTCCTCGTCGAGGTGGCCCATCTTGGCTTCGAGCAGGATCTCGGGCTGAAACTGGCCTTCGGCGGGGGACACGATGCCGATCCGCGTGTAGCGGTTCACATCCATGAAGCGCAGCGCGCAGAAACGGTTGAACCAGGTGTAGGCCACCCGCTCAATGACCTGTTCCTTGCCATGGCTCTTGATGGCGTTTTCCAGCTTTTTGACGGCCACTGCGCTTTCACGACTCGCTGCGCTGCCCTCAGACAGCACCAAGGCCAACTTGGCGCTGACCTGCTCACCCAGGGTTCGACGGGCGAATTGTGCGAATTTTTTTAGTTTGCTGGTATCCATTAGTTTTTTCCTGACGCCACGAAAATACTCCTGGCTCTCCCTTTAGATTTGTACTCTGTTGCCGGCTTGGATTTCCTTTAACCAAGCTTCGCGTTGCTTCTGCAGGTAATCATCGAGTTCGGCTTCACTGGTGAGCCATGGCTTGGCATAGCTGACTTTGATGGTACGGGCTGGCACGAGCTTTGGCTCAGTGGGCTTGGGCTTTGAATTTACGGCAGGACCGCCGACCGGTGTTGTGACCACGGGCGAAGACGGAACAGGCTCAGCTACAGTGTTCGAGACTGGGCGCTCATCTGCAGGCTTTGCCAATTGATCCAGTTGCAGCAGCAGTTGCGGGAACCGCTCATCTTCAAAGTGCCGCAGCTGGTCGCGGATCATGGCGATGCGTTTTTGGCCTTGTAGTGCCTGGGTGGCGTCACCAAAGGGTTTGCTCAGCAGTGATTGATGCACAGGACTGAGCCGACCATACTCATCAGCGGCCTGAAGCTTTCGTTCCAACTCGGCCAGGCGGTTGGCGGCAGCTTCTTTTTCGGTGGCCAATTGGTTGGCGATGGCTTGTTGCAACGCATCCACCTGAGGTTTAAGCTGCTGCAACCGGTTGCCTTGCCATGGCTTGTTGTCTGTCAGCAGGTTGCGGACACATTCCACCTCCGCCTGCGCGACGTAGGCAAAGTTGTCTTCCTGCTCAGCCACCAACAGGCGTGCCTGGTCGTAAATGTTCTTTTGTGGGCTGCTCATGAAGCGCCGCACTGGGTCGATGATGTTTTCCTTGGTGTCCAGCAGCGCATCCTCTGCACGAGCCAAATCTGTGAGGAACCAGTTGGCGTTCTTGCTGGCAACATCTTTCAGCGTGGCAATCACCGGGTCGAGCACACTGAGGAAGGGGTACGAGCCTTTTTGGCCATGCAGCTCGACCAGCTCAATTTCCATGTCCTTCAGTGCGTCGATGGCTTCTCGGGCCAAGGCACGCGCTTCGTTGCTGCTGGCAGGCCTGTCGAAGAAATCGGCAAAAAACTCTTTCAACGTCCGAACCTGAGAGGCACTGAACTCGACCTGGGGTTCAAGCACCAGGGAGGCGTGGGCATTGGTGTTGCGCAAGCCGCGTTCCAGCGCATCCTGCTCCAGCGAATTGCTGTCCTGGCGCACCTCAACCTTGCTACGGGCACACAGCAAGGCCAGGTTGCACAGAATGGCGGCGTAATACCAACCGTAGTTCTTGCGCTCAAAACGCTCAATCAGGCTCTTGACCGTGGTGCGCACGCCGCTACGTGCGTTGCTCTGAATGAAGGCTAATAATTCCTGTTCGGGCTCGGTGAGGCTGGTGGCATCGTTGGCCAACAGACCGTCTTCCACCATGCGGAGATGCTTGCCAATGTCAGCTTCATTGAAGGGCACATCGCGCAGCATGCGCAGGTTGGGGTACGTGGTCTGGATCAGGTGATCAAAGCCCTTGAGCACGCGCGTTTGGCCGTCTTCGCTGCTGACATCCACATCGGCAGCGTTGATAACCAGGGTGGCTTTGCCCAACAAGGCACGGGCACGCACTTGCAAATCATTCAGACGCTCGGTGTTCTGGAAGCCTTTGGCGTCGAGGATGCGTTTGACAGCTTCTTGCTGCGTATTGCTGTTCTGACGGATGTACTTCTCGGTGCGCTTGTGCATCGTCAGGTCTTGCATGAAGCGCGCATCGGCGGGCAGCACCACACGCAGCTCATCCCGCCCCATGCTCTGCATACGTTGCAAGGTGATGTTGTCGAAGTTATCCGACAGCGGGGTGACGATGTGGATGGCCAACTCATGCTCTCGGCTGAGCGCACGGTCGTCCATCTTGCGGGTGTAGGGATAGTCCTGTCCGTTGCTATGCCGAATCTTGCGCTGCTTGATTACGCCGTCGAACAGCAGCGTTTCCAACTCTTTCAGGATGTCAGCGGCTTCAACCTCGGTGTTCTTGATCTCCTCCTCGATGTCTTTTTCTTCATCGGTGAGGTATTCATATACGTCGGCGTTGCGCTGAATGTAGGTCTGCTGCTCCAGCAAATTAAGTGCAGCTTCCAGCTTTTTGCGCTGGGCAGGCAGATCCTCTCCAAAACGTTCGAGCATCAGCACACTCAGGTTGCGCACCGTGGCTTTGAACTCTTTGACGTACTTTACTAGGAACAGGGCCTTGAGGACACGAACTGCGTATTCGTCGCCCAGGTGCCGCTCGGCGTTGTTGATGGCACTCTGAATGGCACTCTTGAGTGCACCGCGAATGCCTTCAAACATGCGATCAAACGTCGCCAGCTGCCCCACAGGCTCGTTGTCGATGGCCATGGCCACCTCGCGGAAGACGCCCAGCATGGAGCGTTCGCCCACCGAGTTGGCTTTGCCTTCAAAGCCGTTATGCATCGAAATTCCACGGATGGCCGTCTGGAACAACGGAAATTGGTAAGGCACGAAGGGATAGCAGTAGACGAAGTGGTCTTCGTCGCGGAAGTTGGTGTACTGCTGCCCGCCGTCGGCAAACTCAAAGAGTGTCTTGAAGTTGTTGAATTGCTGGCTGTAGGTGGTCTTCAGCAGCTCGGTACCGATCTCGTTTTTGGTCAGCAAACGCTTCTGAATCACCTCTGCCACGTCGGCGCTGGTGAGTTTGAGGCGGTTGGCAAAGCGGGCCTGGATCTTGGAAAAGTCGTTGCTCTGCTGTTTGCTCATGTCCCCGAGCACGGAGTTCATGTCTTCCTGCGCGGTGACGATGATCCAGGCACGACCTTGGCATTTGGTGGCCAAGCTTTCGGCCACCGTCTGCAGGTTGGTCATCAGCTTGGTGTTTTCAGCGATGTACTGACCGACTTCATCGACGAAGAAGTTGAGCCGGAAATTGGCGGGCTTTTTGTCTAGCCAAGCCTTAACCTGATTGCCGAAGTCCTCGATGGAAACGCTGTACTGAGCACGGTACTTGTCCAGAATGCCCTTGGCCAAGGCGGGATCTTCACCTGTGATTTCGGCATAAGCTCGGGCGATATTGCCTGACTCCAGCAGAGCCTGTTCGCGCCCACGTTCCCATGGTTTGTTGGCATGTTGCTGGTACGTCCGTTTGAACGCTTCGAGTTGATTTCGACTGTCCAGGTCTCGCTCGAACTGGGCGATGTACCCCTGCTTGCCGAAGTAGCCGCACATCTCGTTGAAGACTTTGACGAACACCGACAGCAAGGCGTCGATCTGGGTCTTGCTGATGATGTCGGCTTTCTGGTCGATGTTGAACAGAATGCTCTTGGACGGGATGGCGACAGCTTTTTTGAGTGCTGCGCGTAGCAACTCGTCTTCCTTCGGAATCTTAGGCAGGAAAATGTCGAGCGCGGAGCTACCGTCGATGACACGGTTTTCCAACAGCAACGCCAGCATCTTCAGCAGGTGCGACTTACCTGAGCCGAAAAAGCCCGATATCCAAACGCCATTTGCACCGTGGTAATCGTTGTACGCATCGAGGAAATGCTCCAACCGTTTGGCGACTTCATCGGTCAGGACGTATTCGCTGAGTTCAACGTACAAGCTGGTTTCGTCGTCAGCCTTGATGACGCCTTCGATGGGGCGATTGACCGGTTGCCGAAAAATGCGATTGAGTTCCATCGACTGCTTCCTCAAGCCTGAATTTCGTAAATGTTGAATGCGCGGTAATACTTGTCGTCGTGCAGCAAGCCGAACAACTCTAAAGATGCTCCCTGTTCCAGCGAATGCCGGTACTCACCGGGAAAGAAGAGGATGGTGGGCTTGTCCTTCGCAGTGCTTTGCAGGTTGTTGAGCACGTTGTGCGAGCGGATGTAGGGGAACACCTCCCCGATACCCGACAGAAACAGTACATCGAACTCGGCTTGATGCAGCAGCTCGCCGATGGCTGGGATGAGGTACTCCTCGATGCCCAGCACGTTCTGCAGCAATTCCAACAGGCCGTCTTTTTCGACTTCGTTCTCTACTACCAAAATCTCATCCCACAACCGGCTGCCGTCAGTGCTGCCTTCGCGGGTCTGAAGCAGCTCGATGCAGAGGTCGTATAGGTTGATGTCCAGCACTTTGACGCCTCGACCACCCAGGCAATTGACAGGCGTGCTTTCGAGGGTATTGCTGAGCTGACGTCGTAGCCGCTCCATGTCCAATGCTTCTGCGGCTTTGAACTCACAGATATAAAAAGGGAGATCGTTGTTCAGCCCTCGCATTTGCAAGAATCGTTCGGCACTGATCACATTGATGAGGTGTTCAAAACGGTTTGCCAGCGGCTGTTGACTGATTTTTTGGCTCATATCCGCCACCTTTCTATTTCTGTGTCTGAGATAGGGAATACCATCAAATCTCCAACGCCATGTCTGGCCAATAGCTCTGCAACAAACGGACTCAGAAGTGAGGGTTGAATGACGTGTTGCTCAGAAATAAGGTCCGCTTCGCGCAGCATGCGAAACAAGTTTTGACGCAACTTTTGCTGAGTTGACGGGGCAATCTCATCCAACTCGGGGTGCCAGAGGGCTTTGCTGTTGTAGAAGTTGTCGTAATCGCCAAATGAAAGCCCACGGCGCATGGACAAATGGTGTTCGCGCAATACCTCTGTGGCAAATTCCCGGAGGAAGGTATAGCGACGACATGCAGCCACCCACAGCAGGTAGGCTTGGTCGAGGAGCCCTAGATCCTGAAGGGCTTCTAATTCGGCATCGTCCAGCAGTTCCAGGCGAGCGGTCACCTCCTTGCTGATGCGCGTGGCAGCGGCGGCGGTGCGCACTTGGAGCAAGTTTTCTTGGCGGACTTTGTCGCGTGCTTTTTTCCAGTCTCTTGCCGCAAGATAGCAGGCGACAACAGTCGATGCCTCACGCAGGAAAAGCCCTCCGGTGGTGAAAGACAGCCGGTATCGCTCAGACATCAAACATCGCCCCCCAATGCTTCCATCGACTGCTGCTTGATCCAAGCGTCAATGTCCGCTTTGGAAAAACGCCATGTACCTCCAACCTTAAAAGCGGGGATCTTCTTGGCACCCGCCAAGCGGTAAATCGTGCGCTCCGTGACCTTCAGGTAGTCGGCAACCTGCTTGATGGTGAGGATTTCACCGTCACTGGGACTTGTAGACATAGCAATGGCCAATTTAGGGCAAACTTCGACAGGATAGTGCAAAATTTTCAAGCCATCAATGACAGATGACTGTGGCGGGCAAAACATGGAAACGCCGATTCTTTAGATTGATCGAAAGAATCCGCCACTCCGGTCTGAAAATCCGGGGGGGCGTGCGAATCAACCCTAGCTCATTTGATGAGAATGGCGAACATAATAGATTGATTTTTCTAACGAATTTGACAATTCGAGTGCGCTGGCGCTAAGCTGAATACGCACATTGCTGTCACTGGACGCCTTTGCAAAGGCGCTTTCCACCCCTAGCCGACCAGTCGGCCCCCCCTCGAAACAAGCCAATTCACCGACTGCAACCATGAGCAATACCGCTCAGGCCAAGTCACGCCGGTTGGTTTTGATTCATTCCTTCGCTTCAACGGTTTGTCGCTCGTCGGCAGGGGCAGCATTTGCTGGTGGTTCGCACGAATTTCAGTTTGGCGACGGTCGTTCGTGCGAACCGTGTGATGAAGCTTAATTCCACCACAAGGAGAAGCTACCATGGCCGCCATTTGCCATCCCAGCTTTATCAATCGCCGACCCGAGAAAATACTTTTCCCGCTCGGTAAAACATATGCCACTCCCGGCGCAGTAGCCTTACTTCAGGAACTGGAACTATCCCCCTTCGAGTTCATTGCGCGTCACTGGCAAGGAGATTGGGGCGATCTCGACCCAGAGGACGTGCAAGCCAATGTAGCAGCATTGCGATATGGCTACCGCTTGCTGTCCAGCTATGAAATCGGTTCCGGCCAGAAGCTTTGGATCATCACCGAAGCGGATCGGTCAGCGACAACGCTTTTACTTCCGGAGGAGTATTAGACATGGCGATTGCAGACAAACTTCGTGAAAACCATGGTCAAGCCGCTGCCGCTCAACAAGCCAGTCGCAATGGCCGACGTGTCATTCGTCGCCTCGCCGATGATAGTGAAACACCGATTGCCATCGAGCAGGTGCCAGTGGTCATTGAGCAATTACCACCACCGGCCTCTGTGCCACGCTCGACTGCTCATAGCGCCATCACGGTGTCGCCGCTCGATTTACCTGCCGAACAGTTTTCCGCAGGGTTGCAACGGCGCAAACAAAATCGGGAACTGCTGATGGAATGGCTACGCTCAGCACTGGTGGATGGTGTCGACTATGGCCGGATTCATGTGGTCAGCAAGGATCGTTGTGCCTTTGCCAAGCAAGGCAGGGTCAAGGATTGTGGCGACACAAATCACTGGTCGAAACCATCGCTGTTCAAGCCGGGTGCCGAGAAAATCACTGGCATGTTGGCCATGACCACTCACTTTCCGTCGTTACGGCAGTACGAGGAGGCGGTACTCAACAAATCCGAAATCAGCACTATCGTCATGCGCTGCGAATTGAGGGATGCCCAAGGTCGCGTTGTTGCTGAAGGCGTCGGTGCGCGAAATCTCAGCCAGGATTACGGCGACGTGAACAAGTCTCTGAAGATGGTCGAGAAAAGTGCTCATATCGACGCCACCCTCCGACTTGCCGGACTATCGGAAGTATTCACACAGGATATCGAAGACAAGCCGGTAGTCGACGAAGCACCGTCACCACCGTTGCAAGCTAGTACTGCAAACTCTGCAACAAGTGCAACTGCTGCAACGGATGCAACCATCAGCCGTGAAGAACTGGCGGCATTGCGCCAACGTATTACCCGGTATGGCTTCACTGAAAAACGAGTACTGGCCTGGTTGTACAAAACCACGAAAGGCAATGTCACTCAGCTTGATGAGCTTTCCGGCAAACAATACGACACGCTGTTGAAGCGCCTCGATAGTTGGGCAGAAGCCGAAAAGACATTTGCCAACGGCAAGGGAGGCAATGATGAATAAGCCCCTCTACAAATTGGCCGACGAATACCTGGCAATTGCCAAAGCTATGGTCGACCAGGAGCTGCCCGACGAAGTCATTGCCGATACGCTCGAAGGTGCCTCCGGTGAAATCGAAGAGAAAGCGTGGAACGTTGCCGCCATGATTCTCCAGTTCGAGGGGGAAACCGACATGGTTCGTGCTGCTGAAAAACGCATGACGGCCAGACGCAAAAGCCTAGAAAACCGCGTCGAGTGGATGCGGCAGTACTTGTTGTCGAATCTGCTGGCGACCGGCATTTCGGAAGTGTCATCGCCTGAGTTTGTCGTCAAAGTATGTGACTGTCCGCCACGTGCTGTACTCGATGATGAGGACGCCATTCCCAACGCCTTCAAAGTCGAGGAAACCATCATCAGCGTTCGCAAGAACGAAGTACGCAAAGCCATGCTCGATGGCGAAATCATTCCCGGCGCTCACCTTGAGCGTGGTCGGCGGCTGTCCATCAAGTAGCAACATCAATCCCTCAACAATTCGGAAGGCCAAGGTGCCATTCGCGGGTGCCGAGGCCTTCTATTGTCCGGAGAAATCAAATTGAGCCACATTTACCGATGGCACAAGAGACTCAAAGCCACCTTGGAAGGCCCCATGGTGGATGATGCCCCCTTACATTTGCAGCAAAGCGACCTTGATGGGGCTTGTGGTCAGCACTGCATGATGATGGCCCTGATGATCTTGGGGCTGGTTCAACGCAAGGATTTGGGTATCAGTAAAGCCAATCGAAAAAACGCCTTGGGTAGCTTCTGGCGATCTGCATTGCCTTACTACTTTAAAGGCAGCAAACCGCACCGGCTGGCATCGTTCCTGACGCCCTATCAGGATCATGTGTCTTGCACAGTGATCGACAAGCATCCGGCAAACGATGTGGCGGCGACACTTTACGGTGATGGCCTGTGCATTGTCGGCATCCAGAACCCGGCACTCGACCTGGATCACTGGGCGCTGGCCGTTGGGATTGGCAAACGGGAAGGCAAAACGGAAGAAAAGCTGTTGCTGCTCGACCCAGCCATTCCACCACTGCCGATGCTGCCATGGAACGCGACCATCACACTCAATGCCAGTCGACGGGGCTGGCATCGGTACGAGTCAGCCAACGCGGCCATGAAAGTGCTGCTGTGTGATGCCCTGTGCTTGATACCGAGGCCGATTGGAGCAGCAAGCACTTTCGATTAACCAAGCAATTCCTCTCAATAACCCCTGAACCACTCGGCCAGCCATCGCGCTGGCCGTTTCCTTATCTGGAATCTGAAAAATGAAAAAGCCAATCGAACTGACCGACGATGAATTTACCAAGCTGGCAATTGCCGTTGCGGGGCTGCCGTTCATACGACCAACGAAATGGGAAACTGACTACCTTGAAGACGTGATGCACACCGTACTGAATTTTCATATTCAGGAGCCAGTGGTCATCAATGCGCTCAACTTCTTTCAGCTACAGGTGCAACAGCAGCACCGTATCAATGACCACTACCGGTTGAAAGCTCTGCTTGCAAAGTTTCCCAACGACAAGGATGGGAATGAGGCAGCCGCACTTTTCCTTTGGTCGAACCGGCACTGGACGCGCATTGAGCTACTGCGGCGACTGCTCGATTTCTTCGAGTCGATTGGCGTGACCGACCAGCTCTCCCTTCATGCCTGGATCAAGACTGCCACGTTTGAAGCCGACTTCAAGGGAAAAGTGAAAGGGCTGGGAATCGCCGTCTGGGAATGGCTCAGAATTCGGTGCGGCATTGATGCCCTGAAGCCCGACGTCTGGGTCATCAACTTTGCCAAGCGCGTGGTCGGCAAACGCCTTTCGGAAAAGGTGCTGGTCGATACGTTTGGCCGGATCGCACCGATGGCCGGTGAGTCTTTGAGCACCCTCGATGTGACGATCTGGTACTACGAAAAAATGGCGATGGCGACCAAGGATTGCCCCGAGCTTCGCTTGATTGCGTGGAACCTGCTGAAAGCCAAGCTGGAGGAGAAGCTACGCGAGGAAGTGTTGATGAGTGACTTCAACTGGCAGTTTATTATCGATGATCGGCACAAGCTGCGGTATGAATCAGCGGGTATGAGCATTCGGCCAGATCGTTCCTTGTTCGGGGAAACTGTACCTGGCACCACGACAGCCACGATACGTCAGTCCGTTTGGACGGAAGGGTTGGAACTGGAAATGATGATTCGGCATGACACGTCGTTGCCGTTGCCACTATTTGGCCAGCTAAAGGAGACCCTGGCTGAACAAGGGTGGGAAGCGGCCAATGATACGCATTTCACGGCCAGCCTCGACTTCGAGGAGGACATGATAATGACGCCGGCCATGAGCTATGGGGAGTTGGCTGAATGGGTGGCTCAGGTGGTTGGGGTGGCAGTCAAAGGGTTGAGAAGCAGCCGACACTACGATTAAGCCTCGGAGCACAACATCCTTTTCTCAAAACCTGCCGCCAAAAGCCTCCCCATTTCAGGCGGCAGCACTCCCTTTCTTCAAAGGCACAACATTGTAATCAGCGCGACCATCCTCTAAAGCCGACAGGAGTCGCGCCCACATTTCTAAGGCCTTCTTCCGCTCATCAAAATAGTCATGTCGGTTATAGATCCCTTCTACCCCCTTCAGCTTATGATTAAGACAACGTTCGGCGACAAACGGATCAACACCCAATGCAGCAAGATGGGTCCGTGCAGTCCGACGAAAGTCGTGGATAGTGAAGTTCGGCACATCCTTTAGTTTCGGTTTGATGTGCTTGGAAAGAGCGGCGTTAAGTGTGTTCAGGTCGATGTGCGGAATCATCCGATTTTGCATTTTGCGCGCGGGGAATACATAAGCACTGCCACCGGCCAACCGCTTCAATTCATGCAAGGTTTCCAATGCCAGCGGAGGTAAAGGAATATCAATTCCCACGCTCGTTTTAGTTCGCTCCTCCGGCAAATGCCAAACCCCTTTCTCCAGATCAAATTCGCGCCACGGCGCAGCAATCAACTCTTCTTTTCGTACCGCAAGCAGCAAGAGAAGACGCACCGCATAGTGGTTCTCGATGGTGAAAGCGCCTGCTTTTTCTCTCATGGCCTGGAAAAGAGCAGCAATCTCCTCACGGTTCAGCCAACGGTCACGCGCAACCTCCTTGCCGCCTGCATCTGATGGGTCAAACGCCGCAGCGGGATTGTGCTCAAGGACATGTCGCTTGATCCCGAAGTCAAACATCCGTTTGCACCACCGGAGAACATCGTTTGCTATGGTCGGAGCCCCCCGCTTAATAATGATCTGAAGCATCTCGTCAATGTCACGGGGCCGAACATCTTCCGCTTTTTTCTTACCGAGGACCGGCTTGATGTCGTTCTCGATCCTAGAACGCACGATGTTGGGGTGTTTCCAGCGCCCCAAGATGACTCGCTCGAAATACTCGTCGGCCAGCTTCGCAACAGTCCAAGCGTTCTTTTCCGCCTCAATTTTAGCGATGGCCTCACGCTTGCGGTCCTGCTTTTCGCCAGCCACGTCATACCCAAGGGCGACACGCGCCGACATTTCCTTTGCGGTTTTTCGAGCATCCGCCAGTGATAGCTGACCATAGCTGCCAATATTCATGATCCGCTGCTTTCCTGCCAGGCGGTAGCGGAATTTCCAGACAGGGATGGCATAGCTCTCGCGGTAACAGAGGTACAAACCATCCCCATCCCCGCGCTGCTCGAAGCGCTCCCCCAGCTTGATCCAAGACCGGATCTGTACATCTGTCAGCTTGCCCATGAATCTCTCTCCGTGTGCACCCCTATTTTGCGCCGATGTGCACCCTAGTGTTCACAGAGGGGTGCACACAAATTCTGCGCTTTCATGCGACAACCTGCAACGCCATAAAATAAAAAAGCCGCGTGAATAGCGGCTTTTTGAAGGGTGGCATGATGCCATGAGATCACATGAAATGACGTGATGCACTATTCCAGATTCTGGATCTGCTCGCGCATCTGCTCGATCAGCAGCTTGAGCTCCATCGCTGCCTGCGAAACCTCGGTGATCGCCGACTTCGACGCCAGCGTGTTGGCTTCCCGGTTAAGCTCCTGCATCAGGAAATCGAGGCGTTTGCCGCTGGCGCCGCCGGCCTTCAGCACCCGCTCGACCTCATCGAGGTGGGCGGTCAGGCGCGACAGTTCCTCGGCGACATCGATGCGCGTTGCAAACACCGCCACTTCCTGCAGGATACGGTCGTCGCTGGCGTTACCCAGGGCTTCCTGCAACCGTTGCCGCAGCTTGTCGGTGAACACGGCCTGCGCCTCGGGAATGCGCGGCGCGACGGCGGCGACGATGGCGCGCATGGCGTTGACCCGGTCGACGATCATCGCCGCCAGCTTTTCGCCCTCGCGGGCACGGGTCGCCGTGAAATCGTCGAGCGCTTCGCGAGCCAGCGCCAGGACGACCGGGCCGAGCGCGGCAAAATCGATTTCCTGGTCGCCGAACATGCCCGGCCAGCGCAGCACCTCGTTGACCGAGAGCGGCGCCGCTTCCGGCATCGCCGCGCGCACCTGATCGGCGAGGCCGCGCAGGGCAGCGACCAGTTCGCCGTTGAGCGTCAGTTGCTCGCCGCGCGCCGCCGCCGCATTGAACGACAGGCGACATTCGACCTTGCCGCGCGACAGACGGCTGGCGAGCAGCTCGCGCAGCGGCAATTCCATGCTGCGCAAATCTTCCGCAACCCGGAAATGAAAATCCAGATAGCGGGAATTGACGCTTTTTAGTTCCAATTGCAGCGTTCCCCGCTCAAGATCGCGGGTTTTCACTGCATATCCGGTCATGCTGCAAATCATCGGGGCTCGCTCTCCAGCTTTACAGGTCGGACAACACGCCCGACAATGCCTGCGATTGCATGATAACCGCGAGATCGATGGCGCAACAAGCCAACCACCCGCTACCTGGCGGCCACCAGCTGGAGGAGTACACCATAGAGCGCCAGTTGTCGCTGGGCGGGTTTTCCATCGTCTATCTGGCCCGCGACCCCGACAACAATCAGGTCGCGATCAAGGAATACCTGCCCAACAGCCTGGCCCTGCGCGCCAAGGGCGACATCTGCCCGATCATCACCGAAGACCACCTCGGCGCCTTCCGCTACGGGATGAAGTGCTTCTTCGAGGAAGGCCGCGCCCTGGCCAGGTTGTCGCACCCGAACGTGATCCGCGTGCTGAACTTCTTCCGCGCCAACGAAACCGTTTACATGGTCATGGAATACGAACATGGCCGGACGCTGCAGGAATTCATCCACAAACACCAGGGGCATATTTCCGAGCGCTTCATCCGCGGTGTGTTCACCCGCATGCTCAACGGCCTGCGCGAAGTCCATTCGCACAAGCTGCTGCACCTCGACCTCAAGCCCTCGAACATCTACCTGCGTGGCGACAACACACCGGTGCTGATCGACTTCGGCGCCGCCCGCCAGACGCTGGTCAGCGACCAGCCGATGCTCAAGCCGATGTACACCCCCGGCTTCGCCTCGCCGGAGCACTACGGCAACCGCCAGGACCTCGGCCCGTGGAGTGACATCTACAGCGTCGGCGCCTCGATGTACGCCTGCCTCGACGGCGCCGCGCCGCAAGCCGCCGACGAGCGCCTGCGCAAGGACACGCTGACGCCAGCGATGGTGCGCTGGGAAGGCCAGTATTCCGACCGTCTGCTCGAAATCATCGACTGGTGCCTGAGCCTCAACCACCTCTACCGTCCGCAAAGCGTCTTTGCCCTGCAGAAGGCGCTGGTCGCCGACACCCATCCGCCGCACGCCCGCGCCAACAGCGGCTGGATCGGCCGCTTCGTCGACAAACTCAGGAATTCGCCGCGATGAGATTCACCATTTACCAGGAATGCCGCCAGGGCGGACGCGCCAACAACGAGGACCGCACCACCTATTGCTATTCGCGCGACGCCCTGCTGATGGTGATCGCCGACGGCATGGGCGGCCATCACCACGGCGAGATCGCCGCCCAGCTGGCGGTACAGACGCTCGCCGCGGCCTTCCAGAACGCCGCCAAGCCGCTGCTCGACGATCCCTTCGACTTCCTGCACCGGGGCATGACCCATGCCCACCACGCGATCCGCGAATACACCGCGCGCCACGATCTCGATGACTCGCCACGCACCACCTGCGTCGCCTGCGTCATCCAGGACAACGTTGCCTACTGGGCGCACGCCGGCGATTCCCGTCTCTACCTGATGCGCAACGGCCGCGTCATCGCTCAGACGCGCGATCACTCGCGCATCCGCCTGCTGCTCGACGAAGGCCTGATCACCGAAGCTCAGGCCGCCCGCCATCCCGACCGCAACAAGATCTACAGCTGCCTG
Source organism: Azonexus sp. (assembly GCF_041909095.1). Taxonomy (GTDB): domain Bacteria; phylum Pseudomonadota; class Gammaproteobacteria; order Burkholderiales; family Rhodocyclaceae; genus Azonexus. Next base: position 668,645 of record NZ_JAYREB010000001.1, read on the forward strand.
GGCGGGCCGAGCCTGCCGGACATCGATTTCTCGCGCAAGACGCCGCTCGAACACGGCGACGTCGTGCTGCTGTGCACCGACGGCCTGTGGGGCGTCACCTCCGGCGACATGATGGCGGTCGCGCTGAAAGGCACCAACCTGCTGCAGGCCCTGCCGATGCTGCTCAACCAGGCGGAAGCCAAGGCCGGCCCCCATGGCGACAACCTGTCGGCGGTCGCCGTCTGCTGGGAAGACAACTACGTCGAAGCGCTGAGCAGCGCCATCTCGACCCAGACCATGCCGCTCGACGAAGTCACCACCAAGCTCGAAGAGTTCGGCCGCAACCCCAGCTACAAGAGCGACCTCAGCGAAGACGAAATCGAAGCGGCGATCGATGAAATCCGCGCCGCCATCGACAAGTTCAATCCCAGGAAGTAAAGGAATCCCCATGCGTCCCAGCCAGCGCCAGCCGGACCAGCTCCGTGCCGTCCGCATCACCCGCAACTTCACCCGCCACGCCGAAGGTTCGGTACTGATCGAAATGGGCGACACCCGCGTGCTGTGCACCGCCTCGGTCGAAGAAAGCCTGCCGCCCTTCCTGCGCGGCAAGGGCCAGGGCTGGGTCACCGCCGAATACGGCATGCTGCCGCGCTCGACGCACACCCGGACTTCCCGCGAAGCCGCCAAGGGCAAGCAGACCGGCCGCACCCAGGAAATCCAGCGCCTGATTGGCCGCAGCCTGCGCGCCGTGACCGACCTCAAGGCGCTCGGCGAGCGCCAGATCACCCTCGACTGCGACGTCCTGCAAGCCGACGGCGGCACCCGCTGCGCCTCGATCACCGGCGCCTGGATCGCCCTTTACGAGGCCTGCGAAAAGCTGGTGCAAGCCGGCAAGCTGCCGGCCAACCCGGTCAAGGACCACGTCGCCGCCGTCTCGGTCGGCATCTACAACGGTAGCCCGGTGCTCGACCTCGACTACCCGGAAGACTCCAACTGCGACACCGACATGAACGTCATCATGACCGGCACCGGCGGCATCGTCGAAGTGCAGGGCACGGCCGAAGGCGAACCGTTCAGCCGTGAGCAGATGAACGTGCTGATGGACCTCGCCCAGATGGGCATCCGCCAACTGGTCGCCGAACAGCAAAGGGCGCTCGCCGCATGAAGAAGCTGGTCCTCGCCTCGAACAACGCCAAGAAGATGAAGGAGCTGAACGCGCTGCTGGCGCCGCTCGGTTTCGAAGTCATCCCGCAAGGCCAGCTCGCCATCCCGGAAGCCGAAGAACCACACTGCACCTTCGTCGAAAACGCCCTCGCCAAGGCCCGCCATGCCGCCCAGCACAGCGGCCTGCCGGCGCTTGCCGACGATTCCGGCCTGTGCGTCAAGGCACTCGGCGGCGCCCCCGGCGTGATCTCCGCCCGCTATGCTGGAGAACCGAAATCGGACGCGCGCAACAACGAAAAGCTGCTCGCCGACCTCGCCGGCTTCCCGCAGATGACCGAGCGCAAGGCGCACTTCGTCTGCGTCCTGGTCCTCGTGCGCAGCGCCGACGACCCGCAGCCGATCATCGCCGAAGGCGAATGGCCCGGCGAAATCCTCGCCGCCCCGCAAGGCGCCGACGGCTTCGGCTACGACCCGCTGTTCTACGTTCCCACCTACGCATGCACCGCCGCCGAACTCGACCCGGCGGTCAAGAACAAACTCTCACATCGCGGCCAGGCGATGCAGAAACTGATCGAGCGGCTGCCGGAACTCTGACCCTTACCTCGACGCGCTTTCCGGTATGCTGGTCGCCCAGCAGATTTGATTCATTTGTCATCCGGAATTCAGCCATGAGCGAACCACCCCTCCGCTTCACTGAACCGCCGGCCGGCCACGCCGACTGGCTGGCCGACCTGAAAACCCGCATCCACACGGCCCAGCAGCGCGCAACGCTGGCGGTCAACCGCGAACTGGTGCTGCTCTACTGGCAGATCGGCCGCGACATCCTGGCCCGGCAAAGCGAACAGGGCTGGGGCGCCAAGGTCATCGACCGCCTGGCCGAGGATTTGCGCCAGGCCTTCCCCGCCATGAAAGGCTTCTCGCCGCGCAACCTCAAGTACATGCGCGCCTTTGCCGAAGCCTGGCCGGACGAAGCAATTGTGCAAGGGGTGCTTGCACAATTACCTTGCTATCACCAGATCGCGCTGCTGGACAAACTCCCCGACCCCGAAACCCGCCGCTGGTACGCCGCCAAAGCCATCGAGCACAATTGGTCGCGCAATGTCCTGGGCCCGACTTGCGCCATGATTGAGCGCTCGCCCAAGAAGCTCGCTAGCCGATCAACTGGATTCCGCAACTTTTTAACATGAGCCCGCTGTCGTGTTAAAAATAGCGCATTTTTTTAACACGATAAATCGCTCGTGTTATTTCGCCATCTGAATTTCAGAGTCTCGTCATGAGTCTGCAAACGCACTATCAAATTCCGGACCTGCCACCGGCCGGCGTCGATTTCCAGACGCCGGACCTGCTGCGGGCGCTGGTTGCGGCGCATCGCCACCTGGCGGAACTCAAGGGCTGCGCTGCCAGCATCCCGAACCAGGCGATCCTGATCAACACCCTGGCGCTGCAGGAAGCCAAGGCCAGTTCAGAAGTCGAAAGCTACGTAACGACGCAGGACGAACTGTTCCAGGCCGACCTCCACATCGCCGAATGGATTTCGCCGTCGGCCAAGGAAGTCGCGCGCTACCGCGAGGCGCTGATGCACGGTTACGAGCGCATGCGCCAGCAGCAGGGCATCCTCGGCAACGGCACGCTGATTTCGATGTTCCAGTTGCTCAAGAACAGCAGCGAGGCGTTTCGTACCAGCGGCGGCACGGTGCTGAAGAACGAGCGCACCGGGGCAACCGTCTTCGTCCCGCCGCAGGACGGCGACAGCGTGCAAGCCCACATGCAGGCGCTGGAGCGCTTTATCAACGACGACGCGGGCGACGATCTCGACCCCATCGTCAGGATGGCGCTGATCCATCACCAGTTCGAGAGCATCCACCCGTTCAGCGACGGCAACGGCCGTATCGGGCGGATCCTCTGCGTGCTGCATCTGGTCCAGGCCGGCCTGCTCGACTCGCCGGTGCTCTACCTGTCGCGCTACATCAACCGCAACAAGGGCGACTATTACCGCCTGCTGCAAGCCGTGCGCGACGAAACGCCGAATGGCGAAGCCTGGCAGGCCTGGGTCAGCTTCATGCTGCAGGGCGTTGCCGAAACCGCCCGCCGTGCCGTCCGCCTGGTCGGCGACATGCGCAGCCTGATGGCGGAAACCAAGCAGCGCATGCGCCGCGAGCTGCCCAAGCTGTACTCGCAGGACCTGCTCAACAACCTCTTCCGCCACCCGTACACGCGCATCGAGTTCGTGCAGCGCGACCTCAACGTCACCCGCCAGACCGCCGCCCGCTATCTGCGCCAACTGGCGGACGCCGGCCTGGTCCGCGAACACAGCCAGGGCAAGCACCTCTATTTCATCAACGTTCCCCTGGTCGACCTGCTCTCCCAGGGCGAAACCGACTGAACCCCATGACCCCAACCCGCACCATCCCGATTTTTGCCGAAACCTCACGGTCAACCGCAAAGACCAGCGAAAATCCGCTCGAATTCCGCAAATCCCCGGTTCTCTCGCTCTACGTCCATATCCCGTGGTGCGTGCGCAAGTGTCCGTACTGCGACTTCAACTCGCACGAGAGCGGCGGCGAGTTTCCCGAGCGGGAGTACGTCGATGCGCTGATCGCCGATCTGCAGTCGGCGCTGCCGCTGATCTGGGGGCGGCCGGTGCAGACGGTGTTTTTCGGTGGCGGCACGCCCAGCCTGCTGTCGGCGGGCGCCATCGACGAGCTGATCGGCGCCTTCCGGGCGCTGGCGATGTTGTCGCCGGAGGCCGAAATCACGCTCGAAGCCAATCCCGGCACGGTTGAGGCCGGCAAGTTCGCCGGCTTTCGCGCTGCCGGGGTCAATCGGCTGTCGCTCGGCATCCAGAGCTTCAACGACGAGCACCTCAAGGCGCTCGGCCGCATCCACGGCAGCGCCGAAGCCAGGCGCGCGGCGCAACTGGCTGGCGAGCACTTCGAGCGCTTCAACCTCGACCTGATGTACGGCCTGCCTTATCAAACGCAGGAGCAAGCGCTCGCCGACATCGACACCGCGCTATCCTTCGCGCCGCCGCACCTCTCCTGCTACCAGCTGACGCTGGAGCCGAACACGCACTTCGCCGCCTTCCCGCCCGACCTGCCCGAAGGCGACCTGTGCGCCGACATGCAGGAAGCCATCGAAGCCCGGCTGGCCGCCGCCGGCTATGCCAACTACGAGACCTCGGCCTTCGCCCAGCCCGGCCGGCAGTGCCTGCACAACCTCAACTACTGGCATTTCGGCGACTACCTCGGCATCGGCGCCGGCGCCCATTCCAAGCTGACGCTGCACGACCGCGTGCTGCGCCAGATGCGCCACAAGCACCCCAAGGCCTACCTGGAAAACGTCCGCGCCGGCCGACCGATTCAGAACGAGCACGCGGTCGCCGCCGCCGAACTGCCCTTCGAATTCATGATGAACGCCCTGCGCCTGGCCGACGGCTTCGCCCCCAGCCTGTTCGAACTGCGCACTTCGCGGCCGCTGACCGCGATCCTGCCGCAGCTCAAGGCGGCGCAGGCCGACGGCCTGCTCGACCTCGGCCCGGAAAAGATCGCGCCGACCGCCAAGGGCCGGCGCTTCCTCAACGTGTTGCTGGAACGCTTCCTCGACGATGGCCAATGAAGCGGCCAGCCGCCTGCCCGACACCGTCCTCGCCGCCTGGCAGCACGAAGTCGCGGCGGCGGAACTGTCGCCGGTGCTGCCCGACGGCTGCCAGGACCTGATCTGCCGGATCGACGCCGGGCAGCCGCCGCACTGGTTCGTCAGCCCATTGGCCACCGTCACCGAACAGGTCGCCAGCCCGGGCGGCTGCCGTTACCTGGGCTTTCGCCTGCACCCCGGCACCCGCATCGACACCAGCGGCCTGCTCGCTGCAGTCGCCACCCGGGCGCCCGACGCGGCCAGCGAAATCGGCAATCTGCTCGCCGATTTCACCCGCCGCGATCCGGCAACGCAGGAAATCCTCGCCACCCTGGCCGAAGTCGCCACACCGGCCGCCGCGCGGCAGCGCCTGGGCATCCGCGAACGCACGCTGGAAAGACTGTGCCGGCGCGACACCGGGCAAACCGCCGGCTTCTGGATTGCACTAGCGCGCGTCCGCCGCGCCGCCGTCGCCATCGACAGCGAACTGCCGCTAACCGACATCGCCGGCCTCTGCGGCTACACCGACCAGGCCCACCTGAACCGTGCCTTCCGCCGTTGGTTCGCCGCCTCGCCGGCGCAATTCCGGCGCTCGCCGCAACTCCTGTCGCAGGCCCGCGCCAGCGGCTTCGCCACCGACCCGATCTAAGCGCCGACCGCCGTACACAGTTCGACGAGATAACCCTCGTGATCGGCCACGTAAGCCACCGTCTGCCCCCAGGGCATCGCCTCCGGCGCCTGCACCAGGCGCGCCCCGGCTGCCACCGCGCGGTCGACCGCCGCCGCCACATCGTCACAAACGAAGGCAATCTCGAAACAGGGCGCGCCGCTGACCGGCGCCGACGGCTGCTTGCCCAGCTGGCGCATCAGCGCCCGCGAGGAAAAGGCAAGCGCCGTACCGCCGGTATCCAGCTCGCCGAAATCGCCGCTTTCATGCAGGAAACGCACGCTCAGCCCGAAGGCGGCAACGTAGAAGTCGAGCGTCCGGCGAACGTCGTCGACGTAAAGGATGGTGTAACCGAATTTCATCTTGCCGTACTCCGCAAAAGAATGGAGTGGGCATTGTCGCAGCGCCCGCCGCCCGCGTCTTGAACGAAACCGACAGGCGCTACCGGCGAAAAGGCCTCAGCCGAACAGGCCGCCCTTCTTCAGCATGTCCAGCCCCTGGCTGAGCATGTCGCCGCCTTCCGGCAACTGGCCGTTCGGCGTCAGTTGATCGACCAGACCGGGCAGGAAATCGGCCAAACCGTTCGCTGCCTCCTGTGGCGCCATTCCGGCCTGCCCGGCCAGCTTGCCGAGGAAGTCGCCGCCGAGCACCGAACTCAACTGATCGCCCGACACCGGCAGGTTCTTGCCGGTCGACACCCAGGAATTGACGATTTCGCCCAGCCCGCCCTGCTGGAAAGCCTGCATCAGCCCGCCAAGGCCGCCCGGATACTGATTGACCAACTGCATGGCCATGTCGGCCAGCCCGTTACCCTTGCCACCGAGTGCATTGGCGGCCAGCCCGCCAACTACCTGATCGAGAAGACCCATGATTTGCTCCTGAGGGGGAAAAGCTCATCGTACCGGGGGAAGATGGGGAGTGGGTTAAAAATTGTCATGGCCAATTGGAGGCGGACGGCTCATCTTCGGCAGTGGCCGGTTCAGGCTCCTCAAAAAGCCCCAGGTAACGGCTGAAACGGTAAATCTTGTTGCGCTTCTGACCGGTGATCTCCGTCAGATAGCCAAGCTCTTCCAGATTGGATACTGCCTGGGCGGCCGTGACGTACGAAGTTCCCAGCATCTTTTCCGCAGCGCGAACATCGATGATGGGATGCTCGAACAACATATCCAATAGGGCCGCCTCGTGTTTCCCTTTGGCGCGTGCCGCAGCAAGGCCTTCGTCACGAAACCCGACGATATTCTGGGCGGTCTGGGCGGACTCTCGTGCCACTTCTGCGATGCCTCTGAGGAAAAACTTCACCCAGCCTTCCCAGTTGCCGTTGATGCGCACGTCCATCAGGCGGTCGTAGTACTCGACACGGTTGCGCTTCAAGTAGAGAGAGATATAGAGCAGCGGCTGCTTGAGCACGCTGCGCTCGTGCATGAGCAACGCGATCAGCAGACGGCCTACACGACCATTGCCGTCGAGAAACGGGTGAATCGTTTCAAACTGGAGATGAATCAACGCACACTGGATGGTCAGCGGCAGGCTATCCCGATCGTGCAGAAAGTTCTCCAGATCGGACAGGGCATCCATCATCTCCGGTACCGGGGGAGGGACGAACGTCGCGGTGGCCAGCGTACATCCCTGAGGGCCGATCCAGTTCTGCGAACGACGGAATTCGCCAGGATCTTTATGCTCGCCACGGACTCCTGTTAGAAGAACACTGTGAACCTCCCTGATCAGCCGCAGCGAAAGCGGGAAGTCGGGCAGGCGAGATATTCCATGATTCATTGCCCGGACGTAGTTAACGACCTCTCCGACAGCCTGAGAGCGAACACCCCCTCCGGTTGCAATCGTGCTCTCCTGGAAGCGGACCGTTATTTCAAAAAATCGTCATAAACTATAATAAGCCATCTTTGGCGGCTGTGCTGTTCAAAAATTCCATAACAACACTCACCGGGCCAGCGTCAATGGAAAGAGGGTAGCCCACCCCTCGCTTGGGCTGTCTGCGAAGGAGGCGTATCCGCCCCGCAATCGTCAGCCCATTGGCCACCGCCCCGATCTAAGCGCCGACCGGCGTACACAGTTCTACGAGGTAGCCCTCGTGATCGGCCACGTAGGCCACCGTCTGCCCCCAGGGCATCGCCTCCGGCGCCTCCCCCTGAGTCAGAATAGTTGTCGCCTCGATAGAATCTTGAATTGAGGGGCGATAGTGGAAGAACGAAGTGGCGAGATACGGACAAGCCTTCAAAGACAAAGCGGTGGCGAGATTATTGCCGCCGGAAAGTGCGCCGATCGAAACGGTGGCACGGGAGTTGAGCATTTCGGTGACGACGCTGGAGCGTTGGCGTGCGCAGGCGCTGTCCATGCCCGCTCGCGAGCGGGCATGGACAGCGGCGGCCCGATTCGAGGCGGTGCTGGTGACGGCGGCGCTGGACGAGGCTGGCAAGAGCGCCTGGTGCCGCGAGCACGGCGTATATCCGCAGGAGCTCGAACAGTGGCGACAGTCGGCCACGCAAGCCTTGGCGGAGCCGGAGGAGGCACGAGTTTCGCGGCGCGAAACCAAGGCCGACCGGCGGCGCATCAAGGAACTGGAGCGCGAGTTACGCAGGAAGGACAAGGCACTGGCCGAAACAGCCGCCTTGTTGGTGCTCTCAAAAAAACTCGAGGCGATCTTCCAACAGGACAAGGACGAGGACGAATGATCGGCCTGGAAGATCGCCAAACCTGGGTCCAGCACATCAAGACCGCGCATACCGCCGGTGCCCGTTTGCGCCCTGCCTGTGAGGTGGTCGGCATCAGCGTGCGCACTTTCGAGCGTTGGCAGGCGAACGGCGGCCTGGCGGTTGGTGACCGGCGTCCTGCCGCCACGCGACCCATGCCCGCCCACGCGCTGACCGAGGAGGAAAGAGCCCGGATTCTGGCCGTTGCCAATGAGCCACGCTTTGCCGACCAGCCGCCGGCGCGTATTGTCCCGGCACTGGCCGATGAAGGCGTCTATATCGCCAGCGAATCGAGCTTCCAGCGGGTATTGCGCGCTCACGGGCAGAACGCTCACCGGGGCCGTAGCCAGGCGCCACAGCCGGCCCGGACGCCGACCACGCATGTCGCCACTGCGCCCGGCCAGGTGTGGTGCTGGGACATGACTTACCTGCCAACCCAAGTGCAGGGGCAGTGGTTCTACTTGTACCTGATCATGGACCTCTACAGCCGGATGATCGTTGGCTGGGAAATTCATGACAGCGATGAGGCCGACCATGCCGTCGCTCTGCTCAAGCGTACTGCGCTGGCGGAAGGCATCCATGCCATGCCGGAGAAGCCCGTACTGCATGGCGATAACGGCAGCACCCTCAAGGCCACCACGGTGCTGGCCATGCTCCACTGGCTGGGCGTCAAGCCTTCGTACTCGCGTCCGCGCGTCTCCGACGACAACGCCTTCGTCGAATCGCTGTTCAAGACCGCCAAGTACCGCCCGGAATTCCCCGCGCGCGGCTTCGCCGATCTGGAAGCGGCTCGTTCCTGGGGACATGACTTCGTACGCTGGTACAACTTTGATCATCGCCACAGCGGCATCCGCTATGTCACGCCCGCTCAGCGCCATGCAGGGGAAGATATCGCCATTCTGAAGGCACGCCATCAGACATATCTCCAAGCACGCGAAGCCAATCCAGCCCGTTGGTCAGGAAATACTCGCAACTGGTCACCGATCGGCGTCGTCACGCTCAATCCTGAGCGCGATGCCGTCATACGTGAGCAACTACAGGCTGAAAATAAAACACGGTTGGCTGCATGAATCAGGCGACAACTATCTTGACTTGCTCCGGCCTGCACCAGGCGCGCACCGGCCGCCACCGCGCGGTCGACCGCCACCGCCACATCGTCGCAAACGAAGGCAATCTCGAAACAGGGCGCGCCGCTATCGGGCGCCGACGGCTGCTTGCCCAGCTGGCGCATCAGCGCCCGCGAGGAAAAAGCGAGCGCCGTGCCGCCGGTCTCCAGCTCGCCGAAATCGCCGCTTTCATGCAGGAAACGCACGCTCAGCCCGAAGGCGGCAACGTAGAAGTCGAGCGTCCGGCGGACGTCATCGACGTAAAGGATGGTGTAACCGAATTTCATCTTGCCGTACTCCGCAAAAGAATGGAGTGGGCATTGTCGCAGCGCCCGCCGCCCGCGTCTTGAACGAAACCGACAGGCGCTGCCGGCGAAAAGGCCTCAGCCGAACAGGCCACCCTTCTTCAGCATGTCCAGCCCCTGGCTGAGCATGTCGCCGCCTTCCGGCAACTGGCCGTTCGGCGTCAGTTGATCGACCAGACCGGGCAGAAAATCAGCCAAGCCGTTCGCCGCTTCCTGCGGCGCCACCCCGGCCTGCCCGGCCAGCTTGCCGAGAAGATCGCCACCGAGCACCGAACTCAACTGATCGCCCGACACCGGCAGATTCTTTCCGGTCGACACCCAGGAATTGACGATTTCGCCCAGCCCGCCCTGCTGGAAAGCCTGCATCAGGCCGCCAAGGCCGCCCGGATACTGATTGACCAGCTGCATGGCCATCTCGGCCAGCCCGTTACCCTTGCCACCGAGGGCATTGGCGGCCAGCCCGCCGACTACCTGATCGAGAAGACCCATGATTCGCTCCTGAGGGGGAAAGACCCTATCGTACCGGGGTGGGGAGGGGGGTAATAATTGTGATGGGAGGACTGCCGGAACCAGCCACCGTTACCCTGAAAGGGCTGTTTCCCAGCGATGCTGTGTGAAATCAACTGGAGCGTATATTCCAAACAGGTGGTTGATACGCAACCTATCTGTGCCAATGAGCTGGCAAAGCGCTTCTTGAGGGCGCTCGGCACCAGATTGCGCTCCTATGCTATTGCAGGAGCAACTAGAAGCTAGCTGTTTCGTACAGGGATGGTGTCCGCCAACTGGTTGCAACTTTCCTTTAAGCGAGCAAGGAATTTACTAGCTGTTTGGAGTTGGGTGAGCGCTTGACTGTTATTAACAGTCTCGTGCAAGGCGTAGTCTGCAAGATGCCTTTGTGACTTCATGTTTACTAACATTATGGCAAAACTACGATAACTGGGTAGTTTCTCCCAATGCTTATATCTTTCACTGAGCCGCTCATGGGCGCCCATGGCTAAATGAGCGTTTGGGTCTGGAAAGTGAGTATCGGCAAGCGAGAGAGCTTCATGAAATACGGCGTAGTAAGCACGACTAATCGCGTTACGGTTACCTATCTCTGTCTGTAATGAAGCGGACTGCTGAGCAAACTCAAGAAAATCTGAAGAATTGACCGACATATTGAGATTATTAGGCTGCCTCTTGCAAATGTTCGATCTCAAATGGGAATACCGTGATTGTCAGCAGGTCTTCGAAAGCGTTTTCGAAGCGGTCGACAAGGTGATCAGTGATCAAAAACGTAAGCTCTGCAGCTTCGTCAGGCGTGGTTTTTGCGTTGAATCGGTAATTGCACTCGCCATTGGGTAGTACGCAAGCATGCACAGACCCAAAGCGGACTTTATTTGATAGCAAAACTTCTCCAGCAGTATCGATTCGCTTGAGTATTTCTGAATACTCGATTCCAAGTTCGAGTCTTCTGCTATTGAATCGTTGCTCTTCAAACTCAGTAACGCCTAAGTCTGAAGGCATACTTGCACCTAGTCGTAAAAGCAATTCGCGCAAGTTCGCCAACTGATCTAGTTGCAACGCAGCAGCAGAAAGACGCATTCCTTCTTGAAGGAGCTGAAGGTGGTCGCGGTTGCTATCAATAGCCTCAAGGATAAATTTCAGTGCTTCTGCTTGCTGATAAACCCTGTGAAGAGCGATTGAGCGATTCAATTGGTAAGTTACCACGTTGTCTGGGTCGGAATAGCAAAGAGCATTCTTGAAGCAGCTTCTGACTTTGTCTGGGTCAAGTTGGTATGCAGCCGTGGCGCCTAACACACCGTAACCTTGAGCAACAAAATCCCCGCCCGCCCGGATAAGCTTCTCAGCTTCGTGCGTGATCCTCTTTACTTCTAAATCGTTATGCCTGCCTCTTTCAAGGAGCATCAAGCGATCAAGGAGCAAGTTCGAGGAGGGTTCAGCAGCAATTAATCCGAATGTCATATAGGATAGGGGAAAAAAAGCCAGGCAGAATTTTGCCTGATCCTTCGCTTCCAATACTTTCATACTTTGCTTTGAGTGTAAAGCTTTGGGCTAGGTTGCCCTAGGTGGGTGCCCTCAAACGTAACTTGTCAATCCTGAACACCCTTGGCGAAATGACAAAATTCTGAGTCACTCTGGGGCTGTTCTATGCGTAAGAGTTCGGATTTAGCAAATGCTCTGAGCGCTCGCTGTACTTCGCAACCTGCCGGTGCGATGAGCGGCAGGCCCGCGAATGGTCGGGAGCGTCATTCACGGTGCCAAAAGCGCGAAAAGCTGCCCGTTCAGGGCACACACTGGCTAAGCGGTAGCTACCCGACACGTAGCGGCTGGATTCTGGGTAACGGCTGAAAGTCAGCCATGGCCGAACCACAGCCCTCGGAAAAAAATAGACGACCGGTCTAATCAAGCGCACAATCCCACCCCATGAAAACCCGTCACGACAACACCCGCCAGCATGTCCTTGAAACCGGCCAGCGCATCATTGCCGGCAAGGGCTTTGCCAGTGTCGGGTTGAACGAGATTCTGACTGCGGCCGGGGTGCCCAAGGGGTCGTTCTACCATTACTTCGAGTCCAAGGAGCAGTACGGGCAGGCCTTGCTGGAGGATTACTTCGCACGTTACCTGGCCGATCTCGATGCGCTGTTCGCGGCCGAGGCGCTGAGTGCGCAGGAGCGGCTGGCGTGTTACTGGCAGCGCTGGCTGGACAAGCAGGCGGCGTGCGCCGAGCAGCAGTGCCTGGTGGTCAAGCTGGGCGGCGAGGTGGCGGATTTGTCCGATCCGATGCGCGAGACGCTGCGCGACGGCACCGGGCAGATCGTCAGCCGCATTGCCCGGCTGCTCGAAACCGGCATGGCCGACGGTTCGATTCCGCCGCTCGATGCCGCCGCGACGGCGCAGACGCTGTACCAGTTGTGGCTGGGCGCCAGCCTGCTGGCCAAGTTGCAGCGCCAGGCGCAGCCGCTGGAGAATGCCTTGCAGTTCACGCGGCGGTTGCTCAGTTGCTGATCAACCGTTGATTTAAATCCGGGCCGTCCGCCGACGGCCCTTTTTTGACGCAAGAAACTAGACGACCGGTCTAATCAACCCTCAGGAGAATCGACATGACCACTTTGTTCGACCCGATCCAGATCGGCGACATCGCCCTCGCCAACCGTATCGTGATGGCGCCGCTGACGCGCAATCGCGCCGTTGCCGGCAACTGCCCCGGACCGCTGACCGTCGAGTATTACCGCCAGCGCGCGACCGCCGGCCTGATCGTCGCCGAGGCCAGCCCGATTTCGCCGATGGCGCAGGGCTACCTCGACACCCCGGGCATCTGGTCGACCGAGCAGGTCGCCGCCTGGCGCGCCGTCACCGACGCGGTGCATGCCGAAGGCGGCAAGATCGTGCTGCAGTTGTGGCACGTCGGCCGCATTTCGCATGTGTCGCTGCTGCCGGACGGCGCCGCGCCGGTGTCGTCGACCGCCCGCACCGCCGAGGCCAGCACCTTCACCCGCGACGGCTTCGTGCCGGTGTCGGCGCCGCGCGCCTTGCGCGACGACGAGCTGCCCGGCCTGGTCGAGGATTACCGCAAGGCGGCGCGCAACGCCATCGCCGCCGGCTTCGATGGCGTCGAGATCCACGCTGCCAACACCTACCTGCTGGAGCAGTTCCTGCGCGACAGCGTCAATGACCGCAGCGGCCCCTACGGCGGCAACATCGAGAACCGCGCCCGCCTGTTGTTCGAGGTGGTCGAGGCCATCGTCGGCGAGATCGGCGCCGGCCGCACCGGCATCCGTCTGAGTCCGCTGACCACCTTTACCGCGCCGCTCGACAGCAACCCGCAGGCGCTGTACGGCTACGTCGTCGACAAGCTGGCCGGCTACGGCCTGGCCTTCCTGCACATCATCGAGGGCGAAACCGGCGGCACGCGCACGCCGGCGGCCAGCTTCGACTACGCCGCCGCCCGCCGCGCCTTCAAGGGGCCGTGGCTGGTAAACAACGGCTACGACAAGGCGCTGGCCGAGCAGGTGATCGCCGACGGCGGCGCCGACCTGGTCGCCTTCGGCCGTGGCTTCATCGCCAACCCGGACCTCGTCCGCCGCCTGCGCGAAGGCGCGCCGTGGAACGAGCTGCGCGCCGACAAGCTGTACGGCGGCGGGGCCGAGGGTTACACCGACTATCCGACGCTACCGTAAGCACTCACCCAACCCCCGGCGCGGCGGTGCGCAGATGCCGCCGCGCTGGCAGCCTGTCAGGCTTAATGAATCGAAGCGAAAAATGAGCGGCGCGAGGACAGATTTTCACGACTTTCAAGCGAATAGTTGTTCTATTCGCGCCGAAAGGCGGGGAAATATGGACCGATGCCGCACATTTTGCAGCCGATTTGGTTAAGCCTGGCAGGCTGCTTTACAGAGAAAACAATGAACGCTTCCGACCGCTGGCGCCCGATCCTAGCGCTGATCGTCCTTTCCTCGATCTGGGGCTACACCTGGGTGCTGGCCAAGCACGGGCTGGAATATTCGCCGCCCTTCGCCTTCGCCGCCGAGCGCTGCATCGGCAGCGCCGTGGCGCTGTTCATCGCGCTGCGCCTGACCGGCCGCAAGCTGACGCTGACCGCCCCCGGTGCGACGCTGGGCATCGCGCTGACCCAGGTCGCCGGCTTCATGATCTTCCAGACCTGGGCACTGGTCGAAGGCGGACCGGGCAAGACGGCGGTGCTCATCTTCACCATGCCGATCTGGACCTTGCTGCTGGCCTGGCCGATTCTCGGCGAGCGGGTGCGCGGCACGCAGTGGATCGCCGCCGCGTGCACGCTGATCGGCCTGCTGCTGATCATCGAACCGTGGGAGATGCACGGCGGCCTGTTGAGCCCGGCGCTCGGCATCGTCGCCGCCATCTGCTGGGCGATCGGCACCATTCTGGTCAAACGCCTGCGCGGCCAGACGCCAGTCGATTTGCTGACATTGACCGCGTGGCAGATGGCGCTCGGCTCGATTCCGCTGCTCATCCTGGCGCTGCTCGTGCCGGAACGGCCGACCGACTGGACCTGGAGCTACGCCGGCATCCTCGGCTTCATGGCGGTGTTCAGCACGGCGCTCTGCTGGTGGCTGTGGATCTACATCCTCGACCGCGTGCCGGCCTGGGAAGCCAGCCTGTCGGTGCTGGGCACGCCGGTGGTCGCCATCCTGTCGTCGCGGCTGACCTTCGGCGAGGCGTTCAAGAGCATTGAAGTGGCCGGCATCCTGCTCATCGGCGGCGGCCTGGCGCTGCTCTCGCTGCTCGGCTGGCTGGCCAGCCGACGCCCGGCGGTGGCCGACATCCAGCAACGTTTACAGGAGGAAAGCGCATGAACCCGCTCGCCGAGGTGAAACTCTCCCTGCTCGATCTGGTTGCCGTGCGCCAGGGCGGCAGCGTTGCCGAAGCGCTGCAGATCGCCACCGACGCCGCCCGCCACGCCGAAAAGCTCGGCTTTGCCCGCTACTGGCTGGCCGAGCACCACAACATGCCGGGCATCGCCAGTTCGGCCACCGCCGTGCTGGTCGGCCACATGGCCGGCGCGACCACGACGATCCGGGTCGGGTCCGGCGGCGTCATGCTGCCCAACCACGCGCCGCTGGTCGTTGCCGAGGCTTTCGGCACTCTCGCCGAACTGTATCCCGGGCGGATCGACCTCGGCCTTGGCCGCGCCCCCGGCACCGACCGCCTGACCATGCACGCGCTGCGCCGCGACCGTATCGAGCGCGAGGACGATTTCCCGCGCGAGGTCGCCGAACTGCAACGCCTGCTCGCCCCGGCGCAGCCCGGCCAGCCGCTGGTCGCCATGCCCGGCGCCGGCACCGAAGTGCCGATCTGGCTGCTCGGCTCCAGCCTGTTTTCCGCTCGGCTGGCCGCCGAGCGCGGCCTGCCTTATGCCTTCGCGTCGCACTTCGCGCCGGCCCTGCTGCATCAGGCGCTGGCCGTCTATCGCGGCAACTTCCGGCCGTCGGCGACGCTGGCCCAGCCTTACGTGATCGTCGGCGTGCCGCTGGTCGCCGCCGCAAGCGACGACGAGGCCGATTTCCTCGCCACCGGCATCTTCCAGCGCGTGCTCGGCATCCTGCGCGGCGACCGCCGGCCGCTGCCGCCGCCCGTGGCCGGCTTCCTCGCCGGGCTGTCGATGCAGGAGAAGGCCGGCATCGGCGATTTCCTCGGCGCCGCCGTGATCGGCGGGCCAGACCGCGTGCGCGAAGGACTGGGCGCGCTGCGCCAGGCGACGCAGGCCGACGAGCTGATGCTGGTCTGCGACATCTTCGACCCGGCGCTGCGCCTGCGCGCGCTCGACATCGCCGCCACCGCTTGCGCCTGAGATTTTTCCGCCTATCCTGCGGTCGACCGCAATGACCCGACAAAAATGGAGACAAGCATGAGCCACCTGTTCGCATTCGATTACCACAACCCAACGCGCATCGTTTTCGGCCCCGACAGCTTCGCCCAGTTGCCGACGCTGCTGCCGGCCGACGCGCGCGTGCTGCTCCTCTATGGCGGCGGCTCGATCAAGAAGAACGGCGTCTACGACGGCATCCGCGCTGCGCTGGCGGGGCGTGACCTGGTCGAGTTCGGCGGCGTCGAGGCCAACCCGACACTGGCCACGCTCGACCTTGCGGTCGATCTGGTCAGACGCGAAAAAATCGGCTTCATCCTCGGCGTCGGCGGCGGTTCGGTGTCCGACGGCGCCAAGTACGTTGCCTGCGCCGCGCTTTACGACGGCGACGGCTGGGACATCGTCATCGGCAAGCATGTACCGCAGCAGGCGCTGCCGGTCGGCGTCGTGCTGACGCTGCCGGCCACCGGTTCGGAATCGAACGCCGGCTCGGTGGTCACCAACACCGCAACGCAGGACAAGCGCGCCTTCTTCGTGCCGCCGGCGCGGCCGCGCTTCGCCGTGCTCAACCCGATGGTGATGGCCAGCCTGCCGCTGCGCCAGCTGGAAAACGGCATCGTCGATGCCTTCGTCCATGTCTGCGAGCAATACCTGACCTACCCGGTCGGCGCGCTGGTCCAGGACGGCTACGCCGAGGCGGTGATGAAGGCGCTGGTCAAGCTGGGCGCGAGCTTCGACCGGCACGCCGAACCCGAGTGGCAGCAAAACCTGATGTGGGCCGCCAACCAGGCACTGTGCGGCGTCATCGGCGTCGGCGTGCCGCAGGACTGGGCGACGCACCGCATCGCCGTCGAACTGACCGCGCTGTGGGGTATCGACCACGGCCGCACGCTGGCCATCATCCAGCCGGCGCTGCTGCGCGAGCTGATCGAATACAAGCGCGAGAAACTGGAGCAATTCGGCCGAGAAGTCTTCGGCCTCGACGCACCAAGCGCCGAAGACGCCATCGCCGCCATGGAAACCTTCTACCGCAGCGTCAACATGCCGCTGCATTTGCGCGACGCCGGTATCAGCGACGCCGACGCCGCCGACCGGGTGCTCGCCGGCCTGCGCGCCCACGGCAAGATGACGCTCGGCGGCCACGCCGGGATCGACGAAGCGAAGACGGAAAGGATCGTGCGCGCGGCTTGCGACTGAGACGGCGCCGGGCGCCGGGACGGGCTCAGCGCTCGTCGCCCGGCTGCGGCGTGATGTCGGGCACTTTGTCGAGGATCGCGCGCAGTTCGTCCAGGTTCCCCCGGGCTGCGCGTTCGCTGAAGAAACTGGCAGTTTCCAGCGCAGAAACTTTCTCCGCAACGGCCAGCGCGATGAACTGGTTCAATGAGGTGTTGTCGCGCTGAGCGAGCAGGCGGGCGCGTTCGTGCAGGGAATCGGGCAGGCGAAGGGCGAATTGGCTCATGGTGTTTCCTCCATCAGGAGAAGGCATGCGGCCGGCAAATCGGTATCCGGAACAAGCCGCATGATATCGCTGCGCGAGCTTGCCGACCGTATTTGGTAGTGCGGCGCGCCCTCAGGCTTTGAACTCGCCGTCCACGTAGTACCAGCGCCCGTCCTCGCGGACGAAGCGGGACAGTTCGTGCAGTCGGTGGCCGCGCCCGGCGATACGGTAGCGGGCGACGAAGTCGACCGTCGCGTGCGTTTCGTCCTGCACGATGTGAGCGCACACTTCCAGGCCCAGCCATTTACTGTCGTCGGCGGCGAGGTCGAGTTCGCTCGGCCGCGTCGACGCGTGCCAGGTCGCCAGCAGGTAGTCTTCGAGCTTGAGGACGTAGGCGGCGTAGCGCGAACGCATCAGCGCCTCGGCCGTCGGCGCCGGTTTTTCGCCGGCGTGCAGCGGCCCGCAGCAGGCGGCGTAAGGCTTGCCGCTGCCGCAGGAACAGGCGTCGGCTGGCTTCAGGCTTCCCACGGCGGCGTGCCGGCGGCGGCCGGGGCCGCAGCGGGCGCGTCGGCTTCGACCTGTTCGCCGCCGAGCGCTTCGATCAGTTGTGGCAGGAAGCGCACCAGTTCGCCGGTCATCAGCGCGAAATCGGCGTCGAACTGCTCGTCGGCGTGTTCGGCGCTTTTCTCGGCCTCTTCCTTGAGCAGGTCAAGGAAGGCGAGGCGCTTGATTTCCAGCTTTTCGGTGAGCACGAAACTGATTCGGTCATCCCAGGTCAGCGCCAGGCGCGTCGGCAGTTTGCCGGCGGCGAGGTGGGACTTGATCTCGGCGCCGACTTCGTCGCCCAGCGGATGGCGGACGTAGCGCACCGCCGCCTTTTCCTCTGCCACAGACTTCAGCTCGCAATCGCGGTCGACGGTGAATCCGGGCGGCGCATCGCCGCCGGCCAGCCAGTCGGCCATCGCCGATTGCGGCGAAAACTGCGTGTGCAGCGCCTTCAGCGGGAACTCGTCGAGGCAGTGGCGCAGGTGTTCGATGACTTCCTCGGCCTTGGCCGGGCTGCCAGCGTCGACCACGAACCAGCCATTGGTCGGGTCGATCCAGACGAAGGTCGAGCGCTTGCGGGTGAAGGCGCGCGGCATCAGCTCCTCGGTGACACGCTCCTTGATTTCCTTCATCTGCTTGCGGCCGGGCGGGTAGCCCTGTTGGTCGGTGATCTGCTCGGCACGTTCCTGCGCCGTTTCATTGACCACCGACGACGGCAGCAGGCGCTGCTCGACAGCGAGCGCGATCAGCCACTGGCGGTTGTTGGCGTAGATCAGCGCGCCGTCCTTGCGCGGCGACACCCAGCCACGCGACATCGGCTGATTGGACGGGCAGCGGGTGAATTCACCGCGCGCCAGTTGCTCGTCGAGCTTGGCCAGGTCGACCGCCCACGGCGTCGGCAGGCGGTAGATCTGCAGGTTCTTGAACCACATGTCAGCGTTTCCTGAATACGAGATCCCAGACGCCGTGGCCCAGACGCAGGCCGCGGTTCTCGAATTTGGTCAGCGGCCGGTAGTCCGGGCGCGGGGCGAAGCCGGCGAGACCGGCGGCGGAATCGGCTTCCAGCGCGGCCGCCAGGGCTTCCGGAGAAGGGTTGGCGACGCTGTTTTCCAGACTGGCTTCAGCGCCGAGGACTTCTAGCATCTGCAGCGCGTAGTTTTCCCAGTCGGTGGCGCAGTGGATGTAGCCGCCCGGCTTCAGGCGCGAGGCGAGCAGCGCGACGAAGGGCGGCTGGATCAGCCGGCGCTTCTTGTGCCGCGTCTTGTGCCAGGGATCGGGGAAGAAGATGTGAATGCCGTCGAGCACGCCTTCGGCCAGCATGTCGCGCACCACCTCGACCGCATCGTGGTTGCCGATGCGCAGGTTGGCGAGGTTCTTCTCGGCGATCAGCTTGCACAGCGCGCCGACGCCGGGGACATGCACTTCCAGCCCGAAGTAGTCGTTTTCCGGGTGCGCCTCGGCGATGCGCGCCGTGGTTTCGCCCATGCCGCAGCCGATTTCCAGGATCTTCGGCGCCTGGCGGCCGAAGGCGGTCGCCAGATCGATGTTTTCCGGCTGGTAGGGAATGCCGATCTTGGGCAGCATCGTCTCGTAGTAACGCTGCTGCGCTTCCGACATGCGGCCGGCGCGGCGGACAAAGCTCTTGATGTGGCCGTGACCTTCGCGGCCGGCTTCGTAGACGCCCTCGCTGGCGCCCTGAATCAGCTCGCCAGCACTCACGAGCCGATCAGTCCGCTGGTCGGCGACGACGGGTCGGCCGAGTAGTACTTGCGCGGCATGCGACCGGCGAGGAAAGCTTCGCGCCCGGCCTCGATGCCCTTCTTCATGGCGCTGGCCATCAGCACCGGGTTCTTCGCGTGGGCGATGGCGGTGTTCATCAGCACGCCGTCGCAGCCGAGTTCCATGGCGATGGTCGCGTCCGACGCGGTGCCGACGCCGGCATCGACGATGATCGGCACCTTGGCGTTGTCGATGATCAGGCGCAGGTTCCACGGATTGACGATGCCCATGCCGGAACCGATCAGCGAGGCGAGCGGCATCACCGCGACGCAGCCGATCTCTTCGAGCATCTTGCACTGGATGGGATCGTCGGCGCAGTAGACCATCACCTGGAAACCTTCCTTGACCAGGGTTTCCGCCGCCTTCAGCGTTTCCGGCATGTTCGGGAAGAGGTTGGTCGGGTCGCCGAGGACTTCGAGCTTGCACAGCGGATGGCCGTCGAGCAGCTCACGCGCCAGGCGCAGGGTACGCACGGCGTCGTCGGCGGTGTAGCAGCCGGCGGTATTGGGCAGGATGGTGAATTGCGAGGGCGGCACGGCGTCGAGCAGGCTCGGCTGGCTGGCGTCCTGGCCGATGTTCACGCGGCGTACGGCGACGGTGACGATCTCGGCGCCGGAGGCGTCGATGGCGGCGCGGGTCTCGGCAAAATCCTTGTACTTGCCGGTGCCGACGAGTAAACGGGAACGGTACGCCTTGCCGGCGATGGTCAGTTGATGCATGGTTTTCTCCCTTTCAGCCGCCGCCGACGGCGACAACGATTTCAAGTTGGTCGCCCGAGACCAGCGAGGTTTCGCCGTGCTGGCTCTTCGGGACGATTTCGCCGTTTCTTTCGACGGCGATGCGCTTGCCCGCGTAGCCCAGTTGCTCGATCAGGCCGGCAACGGTCAGCGGGTCGGGGAACTGGCGGATTTCGCCGTTGATCTTGAGTTCAGGCATGCCGGGCATTCTAGCAGAGTCGTGCAAACGCTTCGATTTTGCGGGCAAGCGCCAACAAACTGTCTATATTGAAATCAGATGACAAAGGAGCTTACGCCATGTCCATTTTCGACGCCCCGATTTCCCGCTGCGAAGCCATCCACGAAATGGTGCTGACCGACGAAACCGAAAGCGAATGCGCTTGCGAACACGGTTGCCCGCCCGGCCGGGAGTGCCCGCTGCACGGCTGCTTTACCGAACATAGCGGCATCTGCGAGGAAGCCAGCGAAATCCTGCTGCAGGCGCCCCGCCTGCACTGAGCGAGACCTCTACTGCGCCAGACCACGCGGCTTGCGTGGCGCATTGACGAACAGGCGGTCGTAGAGCCCGTTGGGCAGCAGGCGCAGCAGCTTGGCGACGATGCCCATCGGCCAGGGAATCACCGCGTAGGATTTACCGGCGGCGATGACCCTGGCAAAGCGGGCGGCCGCCCGGTCTACCGGCATCAGGAAAGGCATCCGGTAGGGATTGATCGCCGTCATCGGCGTTGCGATGTAGCCCGGCACGATGCTCACCACCTTGATCCCGGCCGGCCGCATTTCCAGGCGCAGGCTTTCCAGGTAGGCGATGGTCGCCGCTTTTGACGCCGAATAGGCTTCCGCCCCCGGCAGGCCGCGGATACCGGCCACCGAGGCAATGCCGACCAGCCGGCGCTCGCCACTGGCGGCGCGCATGGCCGGAATGAAGGCGGCGAAGGTGGCCGCCATGCCATAGACGTTGATGTCCATGACGCGCCGGAAAACGGCAAGGTCTTCGACGCATTCGCTCAGCGTACCGACCGAGACGCCGGCGCTGGCAATGACGATGTCCGGCGGCCCGAAACGCCCGCCGAAATCACTGGCCGCCGCCTCCAGCGCCGCCGCGTCGGTGACGTCGAGCACATAGCAGGCGTGGCCGCCGCCCAGGCGCTCATTCAGCGCCGCCAGCGCGGCGCCGCGCCGTCCCGCCAGACCAAGACGAGCGCCTTGGGCGGCGTAGTAAACGGCAAGCGCCTCGCCGATTCCCGACGAGGCGCCCGTGATGAATACCCGCTGCGTCAATTACTTTTTGCCGGCTTTTTCCGCACGTACCCGCTCGATCAGCTTGTCGGCAACTGCCAGTTGCTGCTCGAAACCCAGGGTGGCAATCTGGAAGCGGCCATCGATGATCAGCGCCGGCACGCCTTCGATGCGATGTGCCTGCGCCATCTGGTCACCGCGCCTTACCTTGCTCTGCACACCGAACGAGGCGAAGGCATCGTTGAATTTCTTGGCATCGACACCGCGTGCCGTCACCCATTCGCGGATCGTCTTCTCGTCGAAGAGATTGGTGCGCTGCTGGTGGATCGCCTTGAACACATCGGCTTCCAGGCGCTTCAGGTCACCGGTCACTTCCAGCGCGTAGAACAGGCGGGCAGCATTGCCCCAGGCGGCGCGGCCGAAACTGACCGGCACCTTGCGCAGGACGACGTCGGCCGGCAGCTTTGCCGCCCACTGCGTCAGCAAGGGATTGAAATCCCCACAGTGCGGGCAGCCGTAGCTGAAGAACTCGAGGACTTCGATCTTCGCCGGATTTTCGGTCAGCTGCGCCGGATTGAGCACCATGAATTCGCGCCCGGCGGTCTGGGCAATCCCTGCCACCGGAACCGACAGCGAGGCGCCGACAACAAGCGCGGCGGAGACAAAACGGCGGCGATCAATGGCCATGCAAAAACTCCTTTACTTGGATAACTGGGCTTCAACCCCGGATTTGGCAAGTTCGGCACGAACTTTGTTCAATTCATCGAGCTTGAAATAGGGTCCGATACGCACCCGGTACAGCGTCCGTTCTTCAATCATCACCTGCTGGACGGCCGATTCGATGCCCATGAAAGCCAGCTTGGCCTTCTGGTTGTCGGCATCCTGGGCGGTGCTGAACGAGCCGGCCTGGAGGAACAGCGGCACTTTGGATTCCCTGCCGGGCTCCTTGCCGGGTTCCTTGTCAGCGACCTTGGCCGCTTCTTTCTCTGGCTCGACCCGGGGTGCCGGCGGCTCGGCCTTTTCCGGTTCGACCTCGGCCTTGCCGGGCAGGATGTCGTAGAACTGGAAGCGCTTTTCCTGCACCGGGTCACCCGGTTTGCCGGGCAGCGCCAGCGGCTGCTCGGGCACCGGCCGTTCCTGCTGCGGCTGCTGCACATTGCCATTGAACGGTAGCGGGGCCTTGTTGATGTACCAGACGATGCCGGCGGCAATGCAGACACCGAGCACCAGCCCGATGAACATGCCGACCAGCGTGCCGCCGCCCGACTTTTTCTTTGCCGGCGGGCGCTTCGAGGATTTCATGTCGCGACTCATGGCCATTCCTTACATCGATTCGGGGCAGCTGACGCCGAGGATGGCGAGACCGTTGCGGATCACCTGACGCACGGCAGCAGCCAGGGCGACGCGGGCGTCGCGCAGGGCGGCATCGTCGACCAGCATGCGCTCGGCGTTGTACCAGCCGTGGAACTCACCGGCCAGGTCCTTGAGGTAGAAGGCAATCATGTGCGGCGCCAGGTCGCGCGCCGCGCTTTCGATCACTTCGCGGAACTGGCCGAGCTGGTTGGCGATCGCCAGTTCGCGCGGGTTGGCCAGCAACGACAGGTCGGCGTCGGCGAGCGCGGCGAGATCGCCGCTCCACTGGTTGAGCACCGAGCAGACGCGGGCGTGGGCGTACTGGATGTAGTACACCGGGTTCTCGTTGGTCTGGCTCTTGGCCAGGTCGAGGTCGAAATCGAGGTGCTGGTCGGATTTGCGCAGCGCGTAGAAGAAGCGGCAGGCGTCGTTGCCGACTTCGCCGCGCAGCTCGCGCAGGGTGACGAATTCGCCGGAACGGGTAGACATCGACGCCTTCTGGCCATTGCGGTAGAGCACGGCGAACTGCACCAGCGCCACCTGCAGCTTGTCGCTGTCGAGGTCGAGCGCCTTGATCGCGCCGGTGACGCGCGGGATGTAGCCGTGGTGGTCGGCGCCCCAGATGTTGATGACCTTGTCGAAGCCGCGCTCGAACTTGTTCAGGTGGTAGGCGATGTCGGAGGCGAAGTAGGTGTACAGGCCGTTTTCGCGCTGGACGACGCGGTCCTTCTCGTCGCCGAAGGCGGTCGAGCGGAACCAGCGGGCGCCGTTCTGCAGGTAGAGGTGGCCCTTCTTCTCCAGCAGGTCGACGCAGCGGGCGACCAGGCCGGTGTCGTAGAGCGCCTTCTCGGAGAACCAGACGTCGAATTCGACGCCGAATTCCTTGAGGTCGTCGCGGCAGTCTTCGAGCTGTTCGTTGAGCGCATGCTGGTGCACGTAGTGCCAGTCGCCGCCGAGCAGTTCCTTGGCGCGGGCGATCAGCGCATCGAGATGCAGTTCGCGCTGCTGCTTCGCTTCGTCGTCGGCGCGGCCGGCTTCGGGCAGGCCCGGGGTGCCGGCGAGCAGCGCGTCGGCGGCACGCACGTACTTGTCGCCGTGGGCGTTCTTCAACTGCGTCGCCATGTCGCGCACGTAGCCGCCCTGGTAGGCGTTGGGCGGGAAGGGCACGAGCACGTCGTGTTGTTCGAGGTAGCGCAGCCAGGTCGACAGGCCGAGGATGTCCATCTGCCGGCCGGCGTCATTGACGTAGTACTCGCGGGTGACGTCCCAGCCGGCGAAGGTCAGCAGGCTGGACAGCGAGGCGCCGTAGGCGGCGCCGCGGCCGTGGCCGACGTGCAGCGGGCCGGTCGGGTTGGCCGAGACGAACTCGACCTGCACCTTCTGCCAGCCACCGGCGGTGGAGCGGCCGAAGTTTTCCTGTTCGGCGAGCACGGCCTTGACCACGTCGGTCTTGCTGCCGGCATCGAGGCGGAAATTGATGAAGCCGGCACCGGCGACTTCGGCGGCGGTGACCAGCGCCGACGGCGGCAGTTCGTTGACCAGTTGCTGGGCGATCTCGCGCGGATTCTTCTTCAACGCCTTGGCCAGCAACATCGCCAGGTTGGTGGCGAAATCGCCGTGCGTCGGGTCGCGCGGGCGTTCGAGGTGAATCGGCGTGGCGGTGGCGGTCGGGGCGACGCTGGCCAGGGCCTGTTGCAACAGGGCGGTCAGCTGGTTCTTGACATCTTGGGCCATTGAGCTTTGGCGGTAAAAAATGTAAAGGCGGGATTATACGCTGCCCGCCGCCTGCGGCAGGTCGAGGATTGCCGACCAGGCGGCCAGCTTGTCGGCGCGGGAGAGCCCGGCGTGGGCCGGACTGGTCGACGGCAGCCGGCACAGTTGCAGGCCGTCGCCAGCGATGCCGGGCAGGACGTGACGGCGAAAGGCCTGCTCGGCGGCGGCGCCGTTGAAGCAGACGCGGCGAATCGCCGGATGGGCAGCGAAGAAACCGGCAAAGTCATTGGCCCGCACGCTGCTGCCGACGATGTCGGCGTCCAGGCTGCCGCGCCGCCGGCAAGCGGCGATGACGTCCCACAAGGCAATGCCGGCGCCCTGCAGGGCAATAAGGCGCGCCGCATAGGGCAGCTCGGGCGAAAAGCCGAGCAGTTCGCCCATGATCGGCCAGAAGGCATTGCGCGGATGGGCGTAGTAGCAACCGGCCCGCAGCGAGGCGACGCCGGGCATGCTGCCGAGGATCAGCAAGCGGGCATCGGCCGCCGCCGCCGGCGGAAAGCTGGCGACCTCGTCCACGCCGCCCGTTTCAGGCACCGACCACGCGGTTCTTGCCGGCGCGCTTGGCCAGGTACATTGCCTTGTCGGCGCGACACACCGCATCGTGACCGCTTTCGCCCTCGCGCAGTTCAACGACGCCGGCGCTGAAAGTGATCAACACCTTCTGCCCGTCGGCCAGGAAAAAAGCCTTGGTCAGCTCGCGCTGCAGCCGGGTCATCGCTTCGACCCCCTGAGCCTGCGTGGTATCCGGCATCAGGATGACGAACTCCTCGCCGCCATAACGGGCCAGGGTGTCGCTCGGCCGCATGCTGCGGCGCGCCAGGTTGACCAGGTGGATCAGCGCCTTGTCGCCGGCTTCGTGGCCGAGCTGGTCGTTGAGGCGCTTGAAGTTGTCGATGTCGAGCATGCTCAGCGAGAGCGGTGTGTTGCGCCGGCGCACCGCGCCGATCTCGCGCTCGAGCGCCTCGTCCAGCCCCTTGCGGTTGAGCGCTTCGGTCAGAGGATCGTGGCGGGCCAGCAGGCTGGCGTTATCGAGTTCGCGGTGCAGTTGCACCAGTTCCGCCTCGGTCGCCAGCACGCGCTCCTGCAGGGCGCGCAACTGTTCGCGCGAGCCGGCCGTTTCATCGGCCATCGCGTGCGTCGCGGCGACGACGTCGGCCAGCAGGGGCGCCAGGTCCTCGATTCGCCTGACCGCTTCGATCTGCCGCGCGCTGTTTTCGATCCGCGCCTGGAAAACCTCGCTGCTGCGGTTAATGCCGCCCAGACGTTCGATGAAGGCGGCCAGCATCTCGCGCATTTCCTGCTGCGCCTCGAGCGAGCGGGCCCGCGCCTGCGCCTGTTTGTCCATGACGTCGCGCAGACGCCGCTCCATCTCGTCGAGGTGACGCAAGGTCAAGGGCGGCGCCACGGCGGCGAGCAGCCCGTCGATCTGCCCCTTGAACCAGGCATCGTCAATGCCGAGTTCGCCGATGTTTTCGATGATCATGTGCAGCAGCTTGAGCAGCGACTCGCGGATCTCGACCTCTTCCTCGACGACGCAAGGCAGCATGTCGACGAGGCGCCGCGCCACCTGCTCGAAGCGTTTCAAGTCGCAGGGAGCAAGCCGCAGCACGGCAAGCAATTCGTCGGCAACCTGGGAAAAGCGCCGGTCCTCCTTGCCGAAGGCAGCAAACAGCGGTTCGAAAACCCGCAACAGGAGCAGCGCCACTTCGTGCGGCAGAGTCGCCGCGCCAGCACTCGCCTGGCCGGCGGCGATGTAGCCGAGCAGGGCCTCTTGCACGCCCTGCCAGCTGCGTCCGGCAATCGCCGCATCGAGCCGCGTCAGCTGCGCCGCCTGGGCATCGCCGCGGGGACACAGGGCGCCAGCCAACTGGCGCAGCGCCGGCTCCGGAAACGGCAGGACGTTGGGCAAGCGGGCAATTTCGAAATAGCAGGCCTGGTAGTTGGCCGGGGTCGGCGCGACACGACGCTCCGCCAGTCGCTTCAGGGCTTCGCGGGCGATTTCGGAGGGATTGCTGCGTGCATCGGCCATGACGACTTCCAGAGGGGGAACTGCGTTGCGGTTGTACCAGGCAACCTGTCTTGTCCGACAAGTGTAGCTGAAGCGGGCCGGCTGTCGACGGCGATTCGCTTTTCCCGCCGCAGTGCACAACGCAAGCCGCGATGCCGTGTTAACATGCCCGTTTGACCAATCTGGCCCGCACTGCCGATGCGCCTTTTCCGCCTGCTCAAGATCGCTGCCGTAGCCAGCCGTTTCGGCCTTGACGAAATGGTGCTCGAGCACGAGCCGTCGGGCCGTCTCGTCCGTCTGGCCAACGCGCTGCAGTTCTGGCGCAACCTGTCGGCGCCGCGCGCCGAACGCCTGCGCCTGGCGCTGGAGACACTGGGGCCGATCTTCGTCAAGTTCGGTCAGGTGTTGTCCACCCGCCGCGACCTGATGCCGGCCGACATCGCCGACGAACTGGCCAAGCTGCAGGACCGGGTACCGCCCTTTGCTTCGGCGCTTGCCCTGGCCGAAGTCGAGAAGGCTTACGGCCGGCCGGCGAGCGAGGTTTTCGCCGAATTCGACCCGGTGCCGGTGGCCTCGGCGTCGATCGCCCAGGTGCATTTCGCCAGGTTGCACGAGCGCGACGGCGGCCACGAAGTGGCGGTCAAGATCCTGCGTCCGAACATGCTGTCGGTGATCGAGCACGATCTGGCGCTGATGGACAGCGGCGCCATGCTGCTGGAAAAGCTCTGGGCCGACGGCAAACGCCTGAAGCCGCGGGAAGTCGTCGCCGAATTCGCCAAGTACCTGCGCGACGAACTCGACCTCATGCGCGAAGCGGCCAACGCCTCGCAACTGCGGCGCAACTTCACCGATTCGAAGCTGTTGCTGGTGCCCGAGGTTTACTGGGATTTCTGCACCTCGACGGTGATGGTCATGGAGCGCATGCACGGCACGCCGATCTCGCAGACCGCGCGCCTGGTCGCCGACGGCATCGACATGAAGAAACTATCCGAAGCCGGCGTCGAAATCTTCTTCACCCAGGTCTTCCGCGACGGTTTCTTCCACGCCGACATGCACCCCGGCAACATCTTCGTCGCCGCCGACGGCCGCTACATTGCGCTCGATTTCGGCATCGTCGGCACGCTGACCGACACCGACAAGAACTACCTGGCGCAAAACTTCCTCGCCTTCTTCCGCCGCGATTACAAGCGCGTCGCCGAAACCCACATCGAGTCCGGCTGGGCGCCGCGCGACACCCGGGTCGACGAGTTCGAAGCAGCGATCCGTGCCGTCTGCGAACCGATCTTCGACCGGCCACTGCGCGACATCTCCTTCGGCAAGGTGCTGCTGCGCCTGTTCCAGACCTCGCGCCGCTTCAACGTCGAAATCCAGCCGCAACTGGTGATGCTGCAGAAGACCCTGCTCAACATCGAAGGCCTCGGCCGCCAGCTCGACCCCGACCTCGACCTGTGGAAGACCGCCAAGCCCTTCCTCGAACGCTGGATGAGTGAGCAGATCGGCTGGCGTGGCCTGCTGAAAAGCTTCAAGCAGGAAGCACCGCAGCTGGCGCGCACGCTGCCGCAACTGCCGCGCCTCGTGCACCAGGCGTTGGCGGCGCCGCGCCACGCCGACCCGCAGCCGCAACTGGAGCGCCTGATTACCGCGCAGCGCCGACAGAACCTGTTGCTGACGCTGATCGCCCTGCTGCTCGCCGCCCTGCTCGGCAGCCAGTACCTGAGCTTGTGATGCAGAACGCCGCCGACCTCGCCGACAGCTTCACCGAGGACGACATCGTCGACTGGCTGGGCGAGGCCGAGATTGCCAAGGGCCGCCCCTACGTGGACCTGGTGCGCGACCTGGAAATCGACGACGGCGAGATGCGCGCCGTGGTTCCCGGTTCGGCGCGCCAGCCTTACCGGGTCGAGGCGCTGATCGCCCCGGACACCGGCAGCGGACGGCTGATCGCCCGCTGCACCTGCCCGGTCGGGCGCAACTGCAAGCACGTTGCCGCCGTCCTGCTCAAGGCCATCGAACAGCGCAACCCGAAGGAAAGGGTCAGCGGCAGCGTCCTGTCCTGGGTCGAGGACCTGCGCCGCGCCTCAATCGCCGTCGCCAAGAAGAAGGCACGGCCGGCGAGCGCCCGCCAGCAGCTCTACTACATCCTGAAATGGTCGCCCGACCGGCGCCGCTTCGGCATCGAACTGCGCAAGGGCAAGTACCCGGAAAACGCCGAGGAATGGTGGAAGGTCGACCGCGCCCTGGTCACCCCGCCGCAGTTCGTCAGCGAAGAGGATCTCGGCATCCTGCGCCTGATCTGGGCCGAGCGCGGCCACGACAGCGGCCTGCGCGCCTACGGCCTGGGACCGAAACACGGCGCCGAAATCCTGGAACGAATGGCGGCAACGAACCGCCTCTATCCGGCGCTCGATCTCGGCCTGCCGCTGCACGCCGGCGCCGCGCGAGCGGCCAGCGTCGGCTGGCAGATCGATGGCCAGGGCCTGCAGCGCCCCTATTTCAAGTCGGAACCGCCGACCGAACTGGTGATCGCCGTCGATCCGCCCTGGTACGTCGACCTCACCGAAGGCGAAGCCGGACCGCTGAGCGTCACCGGCAACCCGGCGGTGATCGGCCGACTGTTCTCGCTGCCGCCACTGTCGGCCAAGGAGGCGGCGCTGGTCGCCGACGCCCTCTCCGAACTGGCGCCGGAGCTGCCGCTGCCGGCCGAAGACGCGAGCGCCCGCCTGCGCCAGATCGACAGCCCGCCGCAACCGGTGCTGCAACTGGAAACCCTGCGCACGCACGGCCACCGACCCTGGCGCAAATACGCCTACAGTTTCGGCGGCGGCCTCTTCGACGTCGCCCATGTCCTGTTCCGCTACGGCGACGCCGACCTCAAGCCGCAGCACGAGAACGAATTCGTCACCTTGCCGGAAGGTGAAACGGTACGCGTCAGGCGCCGCCCCGACGAGGAGAAGAAGGCCCTGGCCTGCCTCGCCGACAGCGGCTTGCAGAAGATTCCGGCCAATACGCTGAACACCTTCGGCAGCCCGCCGGAGAGCATCTACGGCCTGGACGAAGAAGCGGCCTGGTATGACTTCATGCAGCGCAGCGTCCCGCAGTTGCGCGAATGCGGCTGGCAGGTCGAGTTCCCCGAGGATTTCCGCCACCATGTCGTCGAAGTCGACGCCTGGGACGCCGAACTGATCGAGACCGACGACGGCTGGTTCGACCTCGACATGGGCATCCTCGTCGAAGGCGAACGCCTGCCGCTGGCCCCGTTGCTGGCCACGCTCTTTCGCCGCGACCCGCGCTGGCTGGAGGGTTTCGAACTGGCGCGCATTCCCGACGACGAGGGCATCGAACTGCTGACCCCGGCCGGCAAGCGCCTGCGCGTCCCGGCCGGCCGCATCAAGCCGCTGGCGATGACGCTGATCGATCTTTTCGACGGCTTCGGCGGCGGCCCGACGCTGCGCCTGTCGCGCTTCGACGCACCGCGCCTGGCCGAACTGACCGACACCAGCCGCTGGGAATTCCGCGGCCAGAACGACGTCCTGGCGCTGGCCGAACGCCTGCAGGCGGCGCAGGGCATCATCGACATCGCGCCGCCGCAGGGTCTGCGCCTCGAACTGCGCCCCTACCAGAAGGAAGGCCTGGCCTGGCTGCAGTTCCTGCGTGAACAAAAGCTGTGCGGCATCCTGGCCGACGACATGGGCCTCGGCAAGACGGCGCAGACGCTGGCCCACCTGCTGCTGGAAAAGGAAGGCGGTCGCCTCGACCGGCCGGCGCTGGTGATCCTGCCGACCTCGCTGATCTTCAACTGGAAGAGCGAAGCGGCGCGCTTCGCCCCCGACCTGCGCGTCCTGTCGCTGCACGGCCCGGAGCGCAAGCAGCGCTTCGCCGAGATCGCCGAGCACGACGTCGTCCTCACCACCTACCCGCTGCTCT
Source organism: Azonexus sp. (assembly GCF_041909095.1). Classification (GTDB taxonomy): domain Bacteria; phylum Pseudomonadota; class Gammaproteobacteria; order Burkholderiales; family Rhodocyclaceae; genus Azonexus. The sequence goes on from NZ_JAYREB010000001.1 coordinate 699,344, forward strand.
GGCGCGACGCCGACGAGTTGATGCGCCACCGCTACCACCTGCTCATCCTCGACGAGGCGCAGACGGTGAAGAACGCGCAGAGCCGCAGCGCCGAGGCGGTGCGCAAGATCGACGCGCGGCACCGCCTGTGCCTGACCGGCACGCCGCTGGAAAACCACCTCGGCGAACTGTGGAGCCAGTTCGACTTCCTGCTCCCCGGCTTCCTCGGCAGCAACAAGCAATTCACCCGTCACTGGCGGACGCCGATTGAAAAGCAGGGCGACATCGACCGCCGCGACCTGCTGGCCCGCCGCATCCGCCCCTTCATCCTGCGCCGCAAGAAGGAGGATGTCGCTCAGGAATTGCCGCCGAAGACGATCATCGTCCGCAGCGTCGAACTCGAAGGCGGCCAGCGCGACCTTTACGAGACGGTACGCGCCGCGATGGACGCCAAGGTGCGCGACGAGATCGCCCAGCGCGGCTTCGCGCGCAGCCAGATCGTCATCCTCGACGCACTGCTCAAGCTCAGGCAGGTCTGCTGCGACCCGCGACTGGTGAAAGCCGGCTCGGCACGCAAGGTCAGCGAACGGGCCAAGCTCGACTTGCTGATGGCGATGCTCCCCGAACTGGTCGACGAGAACCGCCACATCCTGGTCTTCTCGCAATTCACCAGCATGCTGGCGCTGATCGAGCAGGAACTGCAGGCCGCCGGCCTCGCCTACGTCAAGCTGACCGGCGAGACGGTCGACCGCGAAACGCCGATCCGCCGCTTCCAGGAAGGTGGCGCACCGATCTTCCTGATCAGCCTGAAGGCCGGCGGCGTCGGCCTCAACCTGACCGCCGCCGATACCGTGATCCACTACGACCCGTGGTGGAACCCGGCGGTCGAGAACCAGGCCACCGACCGCGCGCACCGCCTCGGCCAGGACAAGCCGGTCTTCGTCTACAAGCTGATCGTCAGCGGCAGCATCGAGGAAAAGATCCTCGCCCTGCAGGAACGCAAGGCCGAACTCGCCGCCGGCATCCTCTCCGAGGACCGCCAGGTCGACATCAAGTTCGGCGACGACGATCTCGCCGCCCTGTTCGAACCACTCCCCGGCTGAGCGCCCCCTATCCGGCAGCGGCCGGCTACCCTTACAATCGGCCACCGTCATGACAAGGGAGAACTCCATGCCGCGCATCGCTCTCAGCGCCCTCCTGCTGCTCTGCGCTCCGCTTCTCGCCGCCGCCGACGACTGGCGGGCCAGCGAAGCCGTGCAAGGCAGTTTCGCCGACACCCGCGACGCGGTTGTCACGGCGATCGAGAACCGTGGTCTGGTGATCAACGCAAGCAGCCACATCAGTGACATGCTCGACCGCACCGGCAGCGATCTTGGCACATCGCGGCGCATTTACGAGAAGGCGGAGATCCTCGAATTCTGTTCGGCAGCGCTGTCACGCCAGATGATGGAAACCAATCCGCACGACATCGTCAATTGCCCGTTCTCCATCGCCATCTACACGCTGGCCGGACAACCGGCGACCACCTGGGTCGGTTACCGCAGACAGGCCGGCCAATCGGCCGCCGCCATCGAAAAAATGCTCGCCGACATCGTCGCCGAAGCCCTGCACTGACTCAGGCCTGACAGTCGGCGCCCGCAAGGAGGTCGAGCAGGCCGGCCAGGGCATGCCTGACCGACTGCTCGCGCACCGCCGCCCGCTCCCCGGAAAACACCCGGGTCTGCGCCAGACAGCCAGCTTCCCGGCCAGCCCAGGCGAAACAGACGGTACCCACCGGTTTCTCCGGCGAGCCACCGCCGGGACCGGCAATGCCGGTGATCGCCAGCGTCCAGTCAGCCCGGCTATGCGCCAGCGCCCCCTGCGCCATCGCCCGCGCCACCGCTTCCGACACCGCGCCGTGACGGGCCAGCGTCGCTTCGGGCACGCCCAGCATCTCGACCTTGGCGGCGTTGGAATAAGTGACAAAACCGCGGTCGAACCAGCCCGAACTGCCGGCGATCGCCGTTATCGACTGGGCAACCCAGCCGCCCGTACAGGATTCGGCACAGGCCAGCCATTCGCCACGCCCGCTCAGCACGCCACCAAGCCGCTCGGCCAGCCATTCAAGATCGTTCATGTCGCAGTCCACGTCAGCAGCGCCGGATCAAGGCACGGCTGCCGACGCCACAATTGGTTACACAAGAGGCACGAAAGAGCGACAGACCGCTAGCTGTCATCGTCATAAACTGCAAGGGCATTGAACCCCTCCTCTCGAATTCCCCCGTTCGAGACACTTCCCCCCCGCCCATCGGCGGGGGTTTTTTTTGGCCCAATGATACGCGAATCGCTATAATTGGACATTTAGTCCATTTTACAAACGGGGTCTTGAGCATGGCCGAACAAAATTTCTCCAAGCGCACCATGTGGGTGTCGATCATCGTCGCCGCCATTCTGATTGCTATCATTTATCCGCTAACCGACCGCTCCTACAAGTCTGCAGCGGATGCTGGCGCCAGCGCCGGTGCCGACGAGGCTGAAGTACGCATCCAGCCGGTTGCCGGTTTCGCGCTGGCCAAGGCCGACGCCGCCCCGGCCGAAGGCGCCGCGCCGAAGGATGGCCCGACGGTATACAACACCGTCTGCGGCGCCTGCCACAACACTGGCGCCGCCGGCGCGCCGAAGATCGACGACAAGGCCGCTTGGGCGCCGCGCCTGGCGACCGGCAACGATGCACTGCTCACCTCGGTGCTCAAGGGCAAGAATGCAATGCCGCCGAAGGGTGGCGCATCGGCGCTGTCCGACGACGAAATCAAGGGCGCGCTCGACTACATCCTGGGCAAGGTCAAGTAAGACCAACGCAAGAAGTCCTGCAAGGGAGGCTGCGGCCTCCCTTTTCCGTTGACCGCGATGTCCGCGGCGCGCTCAGCGCTTGCCGGCAAGCATCGCCTTCAGCGCGTCAAGGCGCGCACTGCCGGTCGCCTTGTCCGGCGGCGCCGCCTGCTTGCCGCCGCTGAAGCGGACATCGTCCTGGCCCATCTCGGCGATGAAGCGTGACGGCTCGCAGGGAATCAGCTCACGCGCCTGCTTGCGCTTCTCGCAATAACTGATGTGCAGCGAGCGCTGGGCGCGGGTGATGCCAACGTACATCAGCCGCCGCTCCTCCTGCAGTTTGGCCGGATCGAGGGATTCGCGGTGGGGCAGGATGCCTTCCTCGACGCCGACCAGGAAGACATGCTTGTACTCCAGCCCTTTCGCCGCATGCAGCGTCGATAGCTGGACGGCGTCGATCTCGTCGCTGTTCTGCTTGTCGAGCATGTTGATCAGGGCGATGCTCTGCACCATGTCGATCAAGGTCTTGCCGTCTTCCTCGCCCTTGCGGTTGATCCAGTCGGCAAACTCGCCGACATTGGCCCAGCGCGTCTGCGCCGTGCGCTGTTCCTCGCTGTCGTAAAGGTAAGCCTCGTAATCGATCGCCTTGAGCAGATCGGGCAGCACCTGCTGCGCCGGCTCGCGCGTCGCCCGCGCCTGCATGCGGTTGATGAAATGACAGAACTCGAGCAGCGGCTCTATCTGGCGAGCCTGCACGCGCTGGACAAAGCCCTCTTCGAACGCGGCATGGAAGAGGGAGACGTGGCGCTCGCCGGCATAGGTGCCGAGCGCCTGCAGGGTAGCGGCACCGATCCCGCGGCGCGGCGTGGTGGCGGCGCGGATGAAGGCGGGGTCGTCATCCTCGTTGGCGAGCAGGCGCAGATAACTGATGATGTCCTTGATCTCGGCCTTGTCGAAGAAGGACTGGCCGCCGGACAGCAGGTAGGGGATTTTCTGATTGCGCAACTGGGTTTCGAGCAGGCGCGCCTGATGGTTGGAGCGGTACAGGATGGCGTAGTCGCGGAACTTGCCGCGATGCTCGAAACGGTGCGCCTGCAGCTTCATGACCACGCTTTCAGCTTCGGCCTCGTTGTCCTTGCAGGCGGTGACGTGGATCGGGTCGCCATGGCCCAGCTCCGACCACAAGGTCTTGTCGAACAGCTTCTCGTTGTGGGCGATGACGTTGTTGGCGGCCTTCAGGATGCGCACCGTCGAGCGGTAGTTCTGCTCGAGCTTGATCACCTTGAGCGCCGGGAATTCTGCCGGCAGCTTCTTCAGGTTGTCGATGTCGGCGCCGCGCCAGCCGTAGATTGCCTGGTCGTCGTCGCCCACCGCCGTGAACTGGGCGCGGATCCCGGTCAGCAGCTTGAGCACCTGGTACTGGCAGGCGTTGGTGTCCTGGTATTCATCGACCAGCAGGTAGCGCAGGCGGTTCTGCCACTTCTCGGCGATCTGCGGATGTTCGCTGAACAGCTTCACCGGCAAGCCGATCAGGTCGTCGAAATCGACCGCCTGGTAGGCCTTCAGTGTCGCCTCGTAACTCAGGTAGGCAGCAGCAGCGAGCGCCTCGTGTTCGTTGGCCGCCAGGTGGCGGGCGGCCTCCGGCGTGACCAGCGCGTTCTTCCAGTTCGAGATGATCGACTGCAGACGACGCAAGCTCGCCTTGTCCACGGTCTTCGCGCAGTCGCCAATGATGCCGGCGCAGTCGGCCGAATCGAAAATCGAAAAGCGCGGCTTGTAACCGAGCGCCTTCGCTTCCTCACGCAGGATGCGCACGCCGAGCGAGTGGAAGGTCGAAATCTGCAGCTCGTTGGCCACCGACGCGGAAAGCAGCTTGCCGACGCGCTCCTGCATTTCCTTCGCTGCCTTGTTGGTGAAGGTTATGGCAGCGATGTTGCGCGGCTGGAAGCCGCAATCCTGAACCAAGTAGGCGATCTTCTGCGTGATCACGCGGGTCTTGCCTGAGCCGGCACCGGCCAGGACGAGCAGGGGACCGTCGAGATAGTAGATCGCTTCGCGTTGCTGGGGATTGAGGCCGGACATGCTGTACAGGAACCAGGGAAAATCGCGGCAAGCGAGGCGCCGCTGCGGCCGCGCATTTTACCCCATGCCGGAGGCGCCGCCCTCAGGCCTTCTCGTCGATCTTGCCCGGGCGCCGGGCACGCGTATCGAAGCGCAGCAGTTGCATGGCATCCGAACCCATGCCAACCAAGCGTCGGGCAAGCTGGTCCGCCTGCTGACGGCGTCGCTCAACGCCCTGATAAGGACCGACCGCACGCGGATCGACTTCGGCCATGTCCTGCTGCTGCGAGCGCTCGCGCTCGTTGACCACGCCTTCCATCGGCTCGACCCGCCGTACCGTCCCGGCCTGGGCGAGCGCAGCCCGCTCCGCCGCTTCCGGCGAGGCTTGCTGCGTGGTCGAGGGCAGGCGTGACATCTTCATGATCGGGCTCCTGACCCGATCTACGGCACGCCAGCAAAAAACTTTAATGCCGGCGGCAAATCAGCACGACATTACAGCGCGCCAAACACCTTCTTCAGGATAGCGCTGCCGGCGCCAAGCGGGTTGGCGCGCAGCTTGCGTTCTTCTTCGGCGATCACCAGGAACAGCCCGTCCATCGCCTTGTGCGTGACATAGCTGTCGATGTCCGCATCCTTCTTGTCGATCAGGCCGAAATTGGCGGCCTTGCCGGCGAAGTTGTTGTACTGCTCGGCCAGTTGCAGCTTGCTGGTCGCCGCCTTGACGATCGGCTGGAAGCGGGTCACCAGCTGGTCGCTGGTGGAGCGCCGGAAGTACTGGGTGACGCTGTCGTCACCACCGGTCAGGATGGCCTTGGCGTCCTGCAGCGTCATCCGGCGGATGGCGTCGGAGAGGATGGGCAGGGCTTCGGCAACGGCATTCTCCGCCGCATGATTCATCGTCTCGACCAGCTGATCGGCCTGCTTGCCCATGCCAAACATGCGCAAGGCCGATTCGGCGTCATCGAGATAGCCTGGCAACGGAATCTTGACCTTCTTGTTGCCGAGGAAGCCATTCTGCTGCCCCAGCGACGACACGGCGAACTCGGCGCCCTTGGCCAGCGCTTCACGCACCCCGGAACCGGCATCGGCATTGGAGATGCCGTCGAGCGCCCCGGCTTGCGCCGGCAGCGCAGCAAAAGCCAGGAACAGCGCCAGGATCGGCGCCAGCCAGCGGTTCGCAATGTGGTTCATGATGTGCGTCCTCGGTGATCAGACGATGTCGAGATGGCCGATGCCCTTGGTCAGGTCACGGTCCTTGGAGTCCTTGCCGTTGAGCTTGATCTGCAGGCGCAGGTCGTTCAGCGAATCGGCGTTGCGCAACGCGTCTTCGTAGGTGATCTTGCCGCCGTCGTAGAGATCGAACAGCGCCTGGTCGAAGGTCTGCATGCCCAGTTCGCGCGACTTCTTCATAATTTCCTTGATCTCCTGGACTTCACCGCGGAAGATCAGGTCGGAAATCAGTGGCGAGTTGAGCATGATTTCGACTGCCGCCACCCGCCCCTTGCCATCCCTCTTGGGCAGCAGGCGCTGCGAGACCATCGCCCGGATGTTCAGCGACATGTCCATCAGCAATTGCTGGCGCCGCTCTTCGGGGAAGAAGTTGATGATCCGGTCGATCGCCTGGTTGGTGCTGTTGGCGTGCAGCGTCGCCAGCGCGAGGTGGCCGGTTTCGGCGAAGGCGATGGCGTAGTCCATGGTGTTGCGGTCGCGGATTTCGCCCATCAGGATGACATCCGGTGCCTGACGCAGGGTGTTCTTCAGCGCCGGTCCCCAGTCATCGGTATCGACACCGACTTCGCGCTGCGTGACGATGCAGTTCTTGTGCTCGTGCACGTATTCGATCGGATCCTCGATCGTGATGATGTGACCGTAGCTGTTTTCGTTGCGGTAATCGACCAGCGCCGCCAGCGAAGTCGTCTTGCCGGTACCGGTACCACCGACGAAGATGATCAGGCCGCGCTTGGTCATCGCCAGATCCTTGAGCACTGCAGGCAAGCCCAGCTCGTCAAGGCTCGGGATGGTCATGTTGATGGTCCGGCAGACGACGGCGACGCGTCCCTGCTGGACCAGCGCGTTGACCCGGAAGCGGCCGATGCCGGTCGGCGAGATGGCGAAGTTGCATTCGCGCGTCGATTCAAACTCCGCCGCCTGACGGTCGTTCATGATCGCCCGCGCCAGTTCCGCCGTGTGCTGTGAAGTCAGCACCTGGTTGGACACTGGTGTGATCTTGCCGTCTATCTTGATCGCCGGCGGGAAGCCGGCGGTGATGAATAGGTCGGAGCCACGCTTCTGCGTCATCAAACGCAGAAGATCGTGCATGAATTTCATCGCCTGATCGCGTTCCATGTATTCCCCTTAATTGCGTCCTTCCGCCCCTCAGGCCGGAAAGGCTTCCTTGTTGGCGGCACGCACGCGTGCCTCGCTGCTCGAAACGACATTGCGCCGCACCAGGTCGATCAGACACTGGTCCAGCGTCTGCATGCCCAGTGCCTGGCCGGTCTGGATCGCCGAGTACATCTGCGCCACCTTGTTCTCGCGGATCAGGTTGCGGATCGCCGGCGTGCCGATCATGATTTCGTGCGCCGCGACGCGGCCCTGACCGTCCTTGGTCTTGAGCAGCGTCTGGGCGATCACCGCGCGCAAGGATTCGGAGAGCATGGCACGGACCATTTCCTTTTCGTCGGCCGGGAAGACGTCGACGATACGGTCAATCGTCTTCGCCGCCGACGAGGTATGCAGCGTGCCGAACACCAGGTGGCCGGTTTCGGCCGCGGTCAGCGCCAGGCGGATGGTTTCCAGGTCGCGCATTTCGCCGACCAGGATGACGTCCGGATCTTCGCGCAGCGCCGAGCGCAGCGCGTTCGAGAAGGACAGTGTCTGCGGCCCGACTTCGCGCTGGTTGATCAGGCACTTCTTCGACTCGTGAACGAATTCGATCGGGTCCTCGATGGTCAGGATGTGCGCGTAATCGTTTTCATTGACGTGGTTCACCATCGCCGCCAGCGTCGTCGACTTGCCGGAACCGGTCGGTCCGGTGACCAGCACGATGCCACGCGGATACTCGGCGATGTCCTTGAAGATGCGCGGACAGTTCAGTTCCTCAAGCGACAGCACCTTGCTCGGAATGGTCCGGAAGACCGCCGCCGCACCGCGCTGCTGGTTGAAGGCATTGACCCGGAAACGGGCCAGGTTGGGAATCTCGAACGAAAAGTCGCACTCCAGCGTTTCCTCGTAAACCTTGCGCTGGGCGTCGTTCATGATGTCGTACACCATACCGTGCACGTCTTTGTGCTCCATCGGCGGCAGGTTGATGCGCCGGACGTCGCCGTGGACGCGGATCATCGGCGGCAAGCCGGACGAGAGGTGCAGGTCGGAAGCCTTGTTCTTGACGCTGAAGGCCAGCAGTTCGGTGATGTCCATGCGATCGGTCCTCGGAGCCCGTGTATACTGAGGTGACAAAAATTGCCAATGGATTATGAGCGCAATCGCCGACAACCTGCAAGCTGTACGCATACGAATTGCCGCTGCCGAGCGACGTTACGGCCGCCCCCCCGGCAGTGTCCAGCTGCTCGCGGTGAGCAAAACCAAACCGCTGGCCGACATCCTCGCCGCCCATGCGGCGGGTCAAACCGCCTTCGGCGAGAATTACGTCCAGGAAGGCGTCGACAAATGCCAGGCAAGCCGCGATCTTCGGCTGACCTGGCATTTCATCGGCCCCCTGCAGACCAACAAGACGCGGCCAGTCGCCGAAAATTTCGCCTGGGTTCATTCGCTCGACCGCCTGAAGGTCGCTCAACGCCTTGCCGCGCAGCGCCCCGCCGGGCTACCGCCGCTGCAGGTCTGCGTTCAGGTCAATGTCTCCGGCGCAGCGAGCAAGAGCGGCTGCGCGCCAGCCGCGGCGAGCGAACTCTGTCACGCCGTGGCCGCCCTGCCAAACCTGTGCCTGCGCGGCCTGATGACCATCCCCGAGCCGAGCAACGAGTTCACTGCCCAGCGCCGCCCCTTCCGTCAGTTGCGCGAACTCCTGGAACAATTGCGTGCCGAAGGCCTGGCGCTCGACACGCTATCCATGGGCATGACCCACGATCTCGAGGCCGCGATCGCCGAAGGCGCCACCCTGGTGCGCATCGGCACGGCCATTTTTGGTGAAAGAAACTACGCATGAAAATCCTTTTCCTCGGCGGTGGCAACATGGCCAACGCGCTGATTGGCGGCATGGTCAAGCAGGGCTTTGCCGCTACCGACATCCACATCATCGATCCCGGCAGCGAAGCGCGCCAACGCCTGGCGGAGAGCTATGGCGTCAGCTGCCACGCCGCAGCCGGCGACGCCCCGGTGGCGCCGGACGTCCTGGTCCTGGCGGTCAAACCGCAACAGATGCGCGAGGCCGTTGCGCCACTCGTTGGCCGTCTTGGCGAGGCACTGGTCGTCAGCATCGCCGCCGGTCTCGGCATGGCGGCGCTGGCGCGCTGGCTCGGCGACCACCGGCGCATCGTCCGCTGCATGCCGAACACGCCGGCCCTGGTCGGTGCCGGCATCACCGGCCTGTGCGCGCTGCCCGAAGTTGACGCGGCCGGCCGGGCGCTTGCCGAGCGCGTTCTGCAGGCTGTCGGCAGCACCGTCTGGATCGACGACGAAGCGCAGATGGACGGCGTCACCGCGCTTTCCGGCAGCGGTCCGGCTTACGTCTTCCTGTTCATCGAGGCGCTGCAGCAGGCCGCCAGCGAACTCGGCTTCAGCGCCGAACAAGGCCGTCAGCTCGCCATCGAGACGGTACGCGGCGCGGCCGCACTGGCCGCCGCCTCGAACGACCCGGCGTCGCTGCTGCGCGAACGGGTGACCTCGAAGGGCGGCACCACCGAAGCGGCGCTGCAGGTGATGCTGGCGCGCGGCGTCAAGGACGGTATCGTCGCCGGTTGCCTGGCCGCCGAGGCGCGTGGCCGCGAGCTCGGCAAGCTGCTCGGAGGCGACTGATGCAGGCCGTCCTGTTCCTGGTCAACGCCGTCGCCGCCTTCTTCTGCACGCTCTTCCTGCTGCGCTTCATGATGCAGTTGGCGCGCGTCTCGTTTGCCGGCCAGATCGGCGACTTCGTGATCAAGCTCACCAACTGGGCGGTCAAGCCGCTGCGCCGGATCGTTCCGGGTGTCGCCGGCGTCGATTGGGCGAGCCTGATTGCCGCCCTCTGGCTGCAGCTGATGCTGGCCGGCCTGCTCCTCGCGCTGTCGCCGCTGCCGCTCGCTGCCGACGCCGTCGGCATGCTGCTGATGATCCTGATGCTGGCGGTACGCAGCCTGATCCAGCTCACCGTCTACATCCTGATCGGCGCCCTGATCCTGCAGGCGGTGCTGTCCTGGGTCAATCCGTATTCGCCCGTGGCGCCGACGGTCAACCAGTTGGTGAGGCCGATCCTGGCGCCGATTCGCCGCTTCGTGCCGCCCATCTCCGGTATCGACCTGTCGCCGCTGGTGGCCATCCTGCTGCTGCAGGTTGTCCTGATGTTCGTTTGATGGACGAGTGGTACCGGGTCGCCGCCGACGGCAAGATCACGCTGACCCTGCACATCCAGCCCGGCGCGAAGAAGAGCGAATGCGCCGGCCGCCATGGCGACGCGCTGAAGATCCGGCTAGCGGCGCCGCCGGTGGATGGCAAGGCGAATGCCGCGCTGACCGAATTCGTCGCCGAGCACCTCGGACTGCCGCGGGCGGCGGTACGGCTGAAGAGTGGGCAGACCTCGCGGCGCAAGGTGCTGGAAGTGAGCGGCAGCACACCGGCGGCCGTCGCCAGTCTCGCTAGCTGAACCGACCGGCGACGGCTGCCCGGCCAGCCTATTTTTTGGCCGGCCCCACCGTCAGTTCGGCGCGCAGCTTGTCCACGCTCTTCTTGCCGAAGCCCTTGACCTGGCTCAGGTCATCGACCGACTTGAAGGGACCGTTCTTCTCCCGGTACTGGACGATGGCCTTGGCCTTGCCCGGGCCGATGCCCTTGACCGCGTCGAGTTCGGCGACGCTCGCCGTGTTCAGGTTGACGGCGGCAAGCGCGGCGCCGATACCGGCCAGCATTCCGAACAGCAATGTGGTGACACGCTTCATCTGAATTTCCTCCGGAGTAAGGATGTTTCGGGGTAACGCGCGCCGGCCCATCCGGTGCGCGAATTAATTCTAGATGAATATGACAATGTATTTGTGAACAAAATAATGCGGCCGCGCGGGCCGCATCGGGAAAGGCCGGGGCTCAGAAAACGAGCCGGCCGTCGACCAGGGTGTGGCGGACCTTGCCGCTCATCTGGTAACCCAGCCAGGGCGAATTCTTGCCGCGGCTCTTCAGGGCTTCCGGGGTCAGCGTCCAGTTCGCCGCCGGGTCGAAAATACAGAGGTCGGCGGCCGCCCCGATCGCCAGCGTGCCGCCGCTCAGGCCGAGGATTTCCGCCGGCGCGCAGGTAATGCGGGCCAGCGCGGCAGGCAGGGCGACGCCTTCCTGCTCGGCCCATTTCAAGGTCAGCGGCAGCAGTACTTCGAGCCCGGTGGCACCGGGTTTCGCCTCGCCGAAGGGCACCAGCTTGTCGTCGGCGCCGACCGGCGTGTGATCCGAACAGATCGCCGCCAGGCCGGCGGCAGCCGCCGCCGACAGCGCGGCGCGATCGTCCCGGGTACGCAGCGGCGGCAGGAAGCGGGCGTGCGTGTTGAAGAAGCCGATGTCGTTCTCGGTCAGCAGCAGGTGATGGACGCCGATGTCGCAGCTGACCGGCAGACCTTCGCCGATCGCCGCCTTGACCAGGGCGACGCCGGCCGCCGACGACAGCCGCGTCAGATGCACGCGGCAGCCGGTGTCGCGCACCAGCTGGACGATGGTGGCGATGGCGATGGTTTCGGCGGCAACCGGGATGCCGGCCAGGCCGAGGCGGGCGGAAAGTTCGCCGTCGTGGGCGATGCCGTTGCGCGACAGCCAGTAATCCTGCGGATGGAGGAAAACCGGGAAGTCGAAGCTGGCCGCGTATTCGAGCGCGCGCAGCAGGGCCTCGGTATCGACCACCGGCACCTTGGCCTGCGAGAAGGCGACGCAGCCGGCCTTCTTGAGGCCGGCCAGCTCGGACAGGCGCTCACCCTTCAGGCCGAGCGTCAGCGCGCCGAGCGGCAAAACGCGCGCCTTGCGGATTTCCTTGGCGCGATGCACCAGACGGTCGGCGAGCTCCGGCTCGTCGAGCGGCGGATCGGCGTCCGGCGGCACGACGACGCTAGTCACGCCGCCGGCAACCGCCGCCGCCAGTTCGGCTTCGATCGAGTTGAGACGGGCGCCGAGGTCGATCAGGCCGGGACAGACGACACAGCCGGCGGCATCGATCGTCCGCTCGGCGACAAAGCCGGCGGGCGCTTCGCCGAGTGCGGCGATCTTGCGGTCGACGATGAAAAGCGAGGTGTTGCTGCGGTCGAGGCCGGATTTCGGGTCGATGACGCGGCCGTTGCAGATTTCGATATTCATTGCTTCAGTTCCCCGCGACGATGCTCATCACCGCCATGCGCACGGCGATGCCGAAGGTGACCTGGTTGAGGATGACGGCCTGCGGACCGTCGGCGACCGCCGAGTGGATCTCGACGCCGCGGTTCATCGGCCCCGGGTGCATGACGATGGCGTCCGGCTTGGCTAGTGCCAGCTTCTGCGGCGTCAGGCCGTAATGGCGGAAGTATTCGCCGGCCGACGGCAGCAGGGCACCGTTCATGCGTTCGTTCTGCAGGCGCAGCATGATCACCACGTCGCAGTCCTTGAGGCCTGCCGCCATGTCGTGGAAGACATGCACGCCGAGCTTGTCGAGGTGCTTGGGGAGCAGGGTTTCCGGGCCGATGGCGCGGACTTCCGGGACGCCGAGCGTGGTCAGCGCGTGGATGTCGGAGCGGGCGACGCGCGAGTGCAGGAGGTCGCCGACGATGGCCACGCGCAGGTTGGAGAAGTCCTTCTTGTAGTGACGGATCGTGTACATGTCGAGCATGCCCTGCGTCGGGTGGGCATGGCGGCCGTCGCCGGCATTGACGACGTGGATGTCGTCGCGGCCGATACGCCGCAGGTGCTCGGCGATCAGGTAAGGCGCGCCGGAAGAGGCGTGGCGGACGACGAAGAGGTTGGCGTCCATCGCGCAGAGGTTGTCGATGGTGTCGAGCAGGGTCTCGCCCTTGGCCGTCGACGAACGGCCGATGTCGAGGTTGATGACGTCGGCCGACAGGCGCTTGGCGGCGATCTCGAAGGTGGTGCGGGTGCGCGTCGAATTCTCGAAGAACAGGTTGAAGACGCTCTTGCCGCGCAGCAGCGGCACCTTCTTCACCTCGCGGCTGGAGATTTCCATGAAGGATTCGGCGGTGTCGAGGATCTGCGTCATGATCGAGCGCGGCAGACCTTCGGTCGACAGCAGGTGGATCAGTTCGCCCTTGTCGTTGAGCTGCGGATTAAGCATGTTCCAGCCTCCAGGCCAGTTGATCGCCTTCGTCGCGGCCCAGGACCAGGCTCTGCCCCGGCGCCAGCGCCACGTCCCAGACCCGCCAGGTCGCCGCCACCGGCAGCTCGCGCCCACCGCGGTCGGCGAGGACGGCGAGATCGACCGCCGCCGGCCGCCCGTAATCGAACAATTCGTTGATCGCCGCCCGCGTCGTCCGCCCGGTGTAGAGCACGTCGTCGACCAGGACCAGGTGGCGGCCTTCGACCTCGAAGGGAATCAGCGTCGGCTTGACCTGCGGGTGCAAGCCCTTCTCGGCAAAATCGTCGCGGTAGAAGGAAACATCGATCAGGCCGATTTCCTCGGTCAGGCCGAGCAGTTCGCGCAGGCGTTCGGCGATCCAGGCGCCGCCGCTGTAGATGCCGACCAGCGCGGGATTCTTCGGCAACAGCGGGCGAATCAGTTCGGCCAGTTGCCGGCACTGGGCTTCGGCATCGGGCAAGGGGTCATTGGCTAGCATGCGACGAACTTTCGAACCAGGTTTGGAGAATCAGTTGGGCGGCGACCGCATCGAGCAGCGGCTTCGCCGACTTGGCATTGCGTCCGGTCTCGCGCAGGCGCGCCTCGGCGTCGAGCGAACTGAGCCGCTCGTCGGCCATGGCGACCGGCAGATTGAACCGTTTTTGCAGACGTTCGGCGAACTTCGTCGCCAGACGGGTCATTTCGTGCGGCGTGCCGTCGGCATGCGTCGGCAGACCGACGACCAGATGCTCCGGCTGCCACTCGGCGATCAGCTTGCCGATCGCCGCGAAGCGGTCATCGTTCGACTCGGCGTGGATCACCGTCAGCGGATGCGCCGAAGCGAGCAGCGTCTCGCCGGTGGCGACGCCGATCCGCTTGGCGCCGAAATCGAATGCGAGCACCGTCCCCACGTCAGGCGTGACCGGCGACGTCGGAAAGCTGCGAGAAACTGACGCCCAGTTTCTGCATCGCCGCCGGCAGGCGTTCTTCCGGCGGCAGGTCGAAGAGGATCGCCGATTTTGCCGGCACCGTCAGCCAGGAATTCTGCGCCAGCTCTTCCTCGAGCTGGCCGGCGTCCCAGCCGGAATAGCCGAGCGAGACGAGGATTTCCGCCGGCAATCCCTCCTTGCCGACGGCAGCGAGGATGTCACGCGAGCTGGTGAGCCCGATCTCGCTGCTGATCGCCAGCGTCGACTGCCAGTGACCGACCGGCCGATGCAGCACGAAACCGCGGTCGAGCTGCACCGGCCCGCCGAAATACACCGGCAGATCGGCCAGCCCCGGCTGTTCGAGCTGGATGTCGATCTTCTCGAACAGGCCGGCGAGATTCATGTCGAGCGGCCGGTTGACGATGATGCCCAGCGCGCCGTTCTCGTTGTGCTCGCAGATATAGACGAGCGCATTCGAGAAATAGGGGTCTTCCAGCGCCGGCATGGCGATCAGGAAGTTGTCGGTCAGGTTGACGTTGTCCATGGGTGGCAATTTTAAAGGAAAACCCGGCTGCTGCCGCGCCGATCGCCGTCACGGAACGGTAACAACGCTGCATTAATCTGCCCTACTCACCGCCCACCGACCTCCGGCATGCCCAGCCTTTCCCTTCCCCGCCACCTGCCCACCCCGGCCGCCCTGCTGCGCTTCGCCGCGCCGGCGGCGACGGCGCTCGTGGCACTGGCCGGCAGCTGGCTGTTCGGCGGCCTGGCCGGCGACTTCCTGCTGCCGGCCAGCGCCCCGGTGCACATCGCCGAGCATCGCCCGCAGCCGCTCGCCGAACGCCTGGCCGGCCGCCTCGCCTTCGCCGGCAGCACACCCAGCACTGCGGCAGCGCCGCTCAACCTGACGCTGGCTGGCATCAGCGCCTCCGCCGACGCCAGCGTGGCACGCGCGCTGATCCGCGTCGAAGGGCAAGCCGGCCTGCGCCTTGTCGCCATCGGTGACGAGATCGGCAACGGCCTGCGCCTGCGTGCCATCGAAAGCGATGCCGTGACCCTCGCCGGTCCCGCCGGCGACAGCCGGCTGACCCTGCCCAAACCCGCCAAACTCACGCCCACCACCGACCCCGATGACTGACCCGATCCGCCACGCCTGCCGCCTCGCCGGGCTGCTGGCCGGCCTCTGCCTGCCGCTGGCCGGCCACGCCGCGCCGCAGGAACCGCTGACCATCAACTTCGTCGGCGTCGATGTCGAATCGGCGGTGAAAGCGGTCGGCCAGGTAACCGGGCGCAACTTCGTCATCGACCCGCGCGTCAAGGGCAGCATCAACATCGTCTCGAACCGGCCGATGGCGCCGGAAACCGCCTACCAGACCCTGGTCGCCGCGCTGCGCCTGCAGGGCTTCGCGGTCGTCGAAGGCAGGAACGTCACACGCATCCTGCCCGAGGCCGATGCCCGCAGCCAGCCCGGCCCGGTGCGCGGCAACGCCGGCAGCGGCGAGGAGATCATCACCCGCGTTTTCCAGGTGCGCTACGAATCGGCGCCGCAACTGGTCAATGCGCTGAAACCGTTGGTCGGCGCCAACCAGTCGATCACCGCCAACGCCGCCAGCAACACCCTGGTCATTTCCGAATCGGCCGACAACCTGCGCCGCATCGAGCGCATCCTTGCCGCGATCGACGTGCCGCGTGGCGACGAACCGCAGGCGCTGGCGCTGCAACACGTCTCGGCGCTCGAAGTGGCCCGCCACCTGCAAACGCTGTTCGGCGCCGGCGGCAACGGCGCCTTCGCGGTCAGCGCCGACCTGCGCGGCAACCGGCTCTTCCTGCGCGCCGACAACCCCGCCTTGCTGTTGCGCGCCGTCGGCATCGCAGTGGCGATGGACAAGCCGGAAGCCGGCCTCGGCAACATCCGCGTCATCCCGCTGCGTCATGCCGACGCGACGCGCATCGCCGAAACCCTGCGCGCCCTGCTCGGCACCGAGAGCGGCAGTGGCACGAGCAATGCCACGACCAGCACGCCGCTTTCCAGCTCGGGCGCAGCCAAGACCAGCGGCGACAGTTCGAGCACCAAGCTCGCCGAAACCACCAACAATTTCAGTAGCAACAGCAACAGCGGCAACGGATTGGTCGCCGGCAGCATGATCCAGGCCGACGCGGCCAGCAACTCGCTGCTCATCACCGCCCCCGACAGCATCTTCGCCAACCTGCAGAACGTCGTCGGCATGCTCGACCGGCGCCGCGCCCAGGTGCACATCGAGGCGCTGATCGTCGAACTCTCGGCTGAGCGCGCCGCTGAATTCGGCATCCAGTGGCAGGATCTGAGCGGGCTATCGAAAAACGGCGTCAGCGTCATCGGCGGCACCAACTTCGGCAACAGCAGCCAGAACATCGTCTCGGCGGCGACCAGCGTCGCCAATGCCGGGCGCGGCCTCAACTTCGGCATCGTCAACGGCACCATCAACGTGCCCGGCCTCGGCACCATCACCAACCTCGGCCTGCTCGCCCGCTTCCTGGAAAGCGAAGCGCAGGCCAACATCCTGTCCACGCCGAGCATCATGACGCTGGACAACGAAGAGGCGAAGATCGTCATCGGCCAGAACCTGCCCTTCATCACCGGCTCCTACAGCGCAACCAGCGGCAGCAACGCGGTGACGCCCTTCCAGACCTACGAACGGCGCGACGTCGGGCTGACGCTGAAGGTCAAGCCGAAGATCACCGAGGGCGGCGTCGTCCATCTGCAGATTTACCAGGAAGCCTCGTCGGTGCAGACCGGCACCGCCAGCAACGCCTCCGGCCCGGTGACCAACAAGCGCTCGCTGGAATCCAGCGTGCTGGTCGATGACGGCCGGCTGATCGTCCTCGGCGGCCTGATCGAGGACAAGCTGGGCAATGACGAGGAAAAGGTGCCGGTGCTCGGCGACGTGCCGGTGCTGCGCAACCTCTTCCGCTACGAGAACCGCAGCCGCAAGAAAACCAACCTGATGGTCTTCCTGCGCCCGAGCATCGTCCGCGACACGCGCGACTACGAAGCCCTGACCGAGGACCGCTACCGCGAACTGCTCGACGTCCAGGCGCGGCAACGCACGCTCAACCCGCCGCCCTGGGGCGAGCGCTCGACGCCGACCCTGCCGGCGCTGCCGGCGCCCGCGACGACGCCATGAGCCTGCCCCGCCTGCCCTACGCCTTCGCCCGCGCCGCCGGCATCCTGCCCGGGGAGCAGGCGGACAGCGTCTTCTACCGCGCCGACGGCCCGCCGCCGCTGGCCGCGCTGGCCGAACTGGCGCGGGTCGCCGACCGCCCGCTGCGCCCGCTGCCGCTGCCCACCGACGACTTCGAGCGCCGCCTCGCCAGCGCCTACGCCGGCGGCGAACAGAGCGCCGCCGAAGTCGCCAGCGACATCGGCCAGGACCTCGACCTCGCCCGCCTGGTCGAGGAACTGCCGCCGGTCGAGGACCTGCTCGACGCCCGCCACGACGCACCGATCATCCGCATGATCAACGCCCTGCTCACCCAGGCGGCGCGCGAGAACGCCTCCGACATCCACATCGAAGCCTACGAGCGGCAATCGGTCGTCCGCTTCCGCCTCGACGGCGTGCTGCACGACGTCGTCGCGCCGAAGCGCGCGCTGCACGCGGCGATGGTATCGCGGATCAAGATCATGGCCGGCCTCGACATCGCCGAGAAGCGCCTGCCGCAGGACGGCCGGCTGAGCGTGCGGATCGCCGGCCGCGGCATGGACGTGCGCGTCTCGACGCTGCCCGCCAGCCACGGCGAACGGGTGGTCCTGCGCCTGCTCGACAAGGACCCGCAACGCCTCGACCTCGCCCGCCTCGGCATGGCCGCCGATACGCTGTCCCGCGTTGACCGACTGATCCGCCAGCCGCACGGCATCCTGCTCGTTACCGGGCCAACCGGCTCGGGCAAAACGACGACGCTGTACGCCGCTCTGTCGCGCCTCGACGCCCGTCGGCAGAACATCATGACGGTCGAGGACCCGGTCGAATACGACCTGCCGGGAATCGGCCAGACCCAGGTCAATCCGCGCATCGAACTCGATTTCGCCAAGGCCCTGCGCGCCATCCTGCGCCAGGACCCGGACGTCGTCATGATCGGCGAAATCCGCGACGCCGAAACCGCGCAGATCGCCGTCCAGGCCAGCCTGACCGGCCACCTGGTACTGGCCACGCTGCACACCAACGACGCGGTGAGCGCGGCGACCCGCCTGACCGACATGGGCATCGAACCCTTCCTGCTCTCGTCGTCGCTGCTCGGCGTCCTTGCCCAGCGCCTGGTGCGCCGCCTCTGCCCGCATTGCCGGCAACCCGGCCCGCCCGCCAGCGACGCCGGCCTGCCGGCGGAGATCGGCCGCCTCTGGCAGGCCGCCGGCTGTACGCACTGCGCCCACACCGGTTACCTCGGCCGACTCGGCGTCTACGAACTGCTCGAGATCGACGACGCGCTGCGCCCGCTGCTCCATCAGCAGAGCGGCGAAGCGGCGCTGCGGGCGGCGGCATCCGGCCTGCGCCTGCTGCACGAGGACGGGCTACGCTGGCTGGCGGCTGGCGAGACCTCGCTCGAAGAACTGCTGCGCGTGACGCGCGCCTGACGAAAAGCCGCCGATGCCCGCCTTCCACTACCGCGCCATTGCCCTCGACGGCCGCGAAAGCAGCGGCACCGTCGACGCCGAAAGCAGCCGCCAGGCGCGCGCCAGCTTGCGCGAGCAAGGCCTGCTCGCCGTCGACCTGAAAGCGGCGCGCGCCGCCGGCACCCAGCGCAAGCTGCCGCGCCTCGGCAACACAGCGCTGATGCTGCTGACCCGCCAGTGGTCGACGCTGCTCGCCGCCGGCATCCCGGTCGAGCGGGCACTGGCGGCGCTCGCCGAACAGAGCGACGACGCCCCGACGCGCGCGCTGCTCGGCGCGATCCGCGACGAACTGCAGGCCGGCCACCCGCTGCATCGCGCGCTGGAGAACTTCCCGCAAACCTTCAACCGCCTCTACTGCGCGCTGGTCGCCGCCGGCGAGCAGAGCGGCCAGCTCGACCAGGTCATGCAGCGCCTCGCCGACAGCCTGGAAAGCAGCGGCGCGCTGCGCCAGAAGGTGTTGCAGGCGACCATCTACCCGGTGCTCGTGGTCATCGTCGCCAGCGCCGTGATCGGCGCCCTGATGCTCTACGTCGTGCCGCAGGTGGTCGCCGTCTTCACTAGCGGCAAGCACGCGCTGCCCTTCCTGACCCGGGCGCTGATCGCCGTCAGCGACTTGCTGCGCGCCACCTGGCCGCTGCTTGCCGTCGTTTTCGGCGGCGGCCTGTGGGCCTTCCGCCGCGCCTGGCGCAACGAGGATTTCCGCCACGCCCGCCAGTTGCAACTCTTGCGCCTGCCGGTCCTCGGCCGCCTGCTGCAGGCGCTCGACAGCGCCCGCCTGGCGCAGACCCTGGCCATCCTGGTGAGCAGCGGCGTGCCCTTGCTCGCCGCCCTCGACGCCGGCTGCGCCGTGCTCTGGCTGCTGCCGCTGCGCCGCGCGCTGGCGACGGCGAGCGGCGAAGTGCGCGAAGGTGCCAGCCTGCACCGCGCGCTCGCCCGCTCCGGCCGTTTTCCGCCGCTGCTGGTGCACATGATCGGTAGCGGCGAAGCCTCCGGGCGCCTCGGCGAAATGCTGGAAAAGGCCGCCCGCCAGCAAAGCGACGAGGTCGCCGCCCGCCTCGGCACCGCCACCGCGCTGCTCGAACCGCTGCTCATCCTGGCCATGGGCGGCATCGTCCTGGTCATCGTCCTCGCCATCCTGCAACCGATCATCGAGATCAACCAACTGCTGCACTGAGCCCATGCCCAAACATCCCGCCCGCCAGACCGGCTTCACCCTGATCGAAGTCATGGTCGTCGTCGTCATCCTCGGCATCCTCGCCGCCCTCGTCGTGCCCAAGGTGATGAGCCGCCCCGACGAGGCGCGCCAGGTCGCCGCTCGCCAGGACATCGGCGGCCTGCTGCAGGCGCTCAAGCTCTACCGCCTCGACAACCGCCGCTACCCGAGCAGCGAACAGGGCCTGCGCGCCCTGGTCGAGAAACCGGCGCAACCGCCGCTGCCCGACAACTGGAAACCCGGCGGCTACGTCGAGCGCCTGCCGCTCGATCCCTGGGGCCAGCCCTACCAGTACCTGAACCCCGGCCTGCGCGGCGAGATCGACGTCTTCAGCTTCGGTGCCGACGGGGTCGCCGGCGGCGAGGGCGCTGATGCGGACATTGGCAACTGGGCGCTGTGAGGCCGGGCAGACCGGCTTCACGCTGGTCGAGATCCTGGTCGCGCTGGCCATCGTCGCCATCCTCGCCGGCGGTGTCGCGCTGACCTTGCCCGATCCGGCGCGCGCCGCCCAACTGGCGACGGCGCAGGCCCTGCACGCGCAGGCGGCGAGCGCCGCCCGTCACGCGCGCAGCGAAGCGCAGCCCTGGGCCTGGCAGGTCGACGCCGACGGCGGCCGCCTGCTGGTCGCCGAAGATGGCCGCTGGCAAGCGGCCGGCAAGCCGGTCAGCAGCAGTGGCCTGAGCATCGACGGGCCGGAAATCGACGGCGTCCAGCGGCCGCCCGGTAGCGCCATCGTTTTCGCCGCCGTGCCGCCGATTTTCAGCGTCGACCTGCAGGGCGACGGCCGCCGCTGGCGCATCGCCGGCCAGCCGAACGGCCGGGTGACGCTGGAGCAACTGCAATGATCCTTGAAACCTCAGCTGACCACTTATCTTTCCTTGTACAGCCGCATGAATGCTGACCTCAGTGCCCACGATATGGCACACCTTTTGGGTGATGGCGCTACGCGGCCGTTGACACGTCCGGACGGGCGCCCAGCTTTGGCGCTTCCTCCTTGCAGGCATGAGCCTGCCGCGTCGTCGCTTCGCGCTGGCCATCCCGTCCAAACGCGCCAGCGGCCGCGTTCAACTGAGGTTTCAAGGATGAAACCCCGGGCCGGCGGTTTCACCCTGCTGGAGATCCTCGTCGCCCTCGCCATCCTCGCCCTCGCCCTGGGCGCCGCGGCGCGCGCCGGCGGGACGGCGACGGAGACGACCGGCGGCCTGCGCGAACGCCTGCTCGCCGGCTGGGTGGCGGAAAACCAACTGGCCCTGCTGCACGCCGAACGCGCCTGGCCCGACCCGGGCAGCAGCCTGGGCAGCAGCCGGCTGGCCGGGCGCGATTTCGCCTGGCGCATGCAGGTGACGGCCGCCGCCCAGGGTCAGTTCCGCCGCGTCGAGATCCTTGTCCGCGCCGCCGATGCCGCGCCCGACAGCGTCGCCGCGCGCTACACCGGCTATCTGGAGCAACCGTGAGGCAGCGCGGTTTCACGCTGATCGAGATCCTCGTCGCCGTCAGCCTGCTGGCGGTGCTCAGCGTCCTCGGTTACCGCGGCGTCGCCGCGGCGAGCAGCAACGCCGCCCACCTCAGCGGCGAGGCCGGCCGCTGGCAGGACATCGCGCTGGCCCTGGCCCGGGTCGGCGACGACAGCCGGCAGGCGATCGCCGTCGCCGGTCGCGCCGCCGACGGGCGCGAACTTCCCACCTGGCAACTGGGCGGCCAGCCGGCCCAGTTGACGCTGACCCGCGCCGTCGCCGGCGGCGAGCTGCGCCGCCTGGCCTATCGCTGTCAGGCCGGCGGTCTCGAACTGCTGCTCTGGCCGGCCTACGACGCGCCGGCGCCGCGAGTCGGCCACCGCCTGCTCGGCGGAATCACCGGCTGCGAACTGAGCGTGCTCGACCACGAAAGTCGCTGGCTGGCCATCTGGCCGCAGCGCGAAGGCCGGACGCTACCGCGCGCCCTGCGCCTGCGCCTGAGTCTGGCCGAGGGCGGCACGATCGAAAGGATCTTCGATGTCGCCGCCGCCGAATGAGCGCCAGCGCGGCGCCGCCGTGGTCGCCGCGCTGCTCGTCGTGGCCCTGGTCAGCGCGACCATGGCGACGCTGCTGACCGACCTCGACGCCTGGATCGACGACGTGGATAGCGCCCGCGACAAGGCGCAGGCCACCGAGCAGGCGCGCAACGCCGTCGCCTACGCCCGCGCCCTGCTCGCTGCCGACGCCGCCGGCAGCGCCATTGACACGCTGGACGAGGACTGGGCGCGCGAGCTGCCGCCGCTGCGCCACGAAGGCGCCCGCATCGGCGGCCGTATCGTCGACCTGCAGGGCCGCTTCAACCTCAACAACCTGCGCCGCGAGGACGGCCGCCTCGACCCCCAGGCCTTCGCCGCCTACCGCCGCCTGCTGGCCATCCTCGGCCTGCCCGACAAGCTGGCCAACGCGCTGGCCGAACACCTGACCGGCAGCGTTGACGGCGCCGCCGATGGCGCCCCGGCGAGCGGACGACCATTGCTCGCCTTCGGCGAACTGCAAGGCCTGGCCGGCTACGACGCTGGCGTGCTCGCCCGCCTGGCCGGACAGGTCTGCGTCCTCGCCGGCAGCCAGCCGGTCAACGTCAATACCGCGCCGGCCGCCGTCCTTTCGGCGCTGCAACCCGGTCTTTCGCCGGCCGCCGCGGCCAGTCTCGCCAGCGGCCGGCGCGGCCTGCCCTTCCGCGACAGCGGCGATTTCCGCAACCGCCTCGGCGACCCCGGTCTGCCCGGCAGCCTGTTGCCGATCGCCGCCGCCAGCCGCCACTTCCTGATCGAAATCGAGGTCGACCGCGACCGGGCGCGCAGCCGCGTCGCCAGTCTGGTCCGCCGCAACGCCAACGGCAGATTGCCGGAAATCGTCTGGCAAACCCTTCTATGAACCAGATCCTGACCCTGATCATCCCTTCCGGCTGGCCGCAGGAAAGCCGCGCCTGCCCCTGGCAACTGCACGCCGCCGACGGCCGCCTGCTGGCGCAAGGCTGCGCCGAGCCCGGCCAATGGCCGGCCGCCGACGACGGCGACCGTTGCCGGTTGCTCCTCGCCGGCCGCCAGGTCGCCGCCCAGCCGGCCCGCCTGCCACCGCCCCCGCAGGGCGAACGCCAGGCGGTGATCGCCGCCGCGCTCGAAGACAGCCTGCTCGAACCGGCCGAGCACCTGCTGTTCGTGCTTGACCCGACGCCGCTGGCCGACGGCCGGCGCTGCGTCGCCAGCGTCGGCCGCGCCCGCCTCGCCGCCCTTTGCCAGCGCCTGCGCGAACTGGGCTGGCCGCCCGCCGCCGCCTGGCCGCTGGCGCTGGCGCTGCCGTCCGGGCAGGCGCTGGCGCTCGGTGGCGAGCTGAGCCTGCGCCAGGACGAGGGTTTCGTCGCCCTGCCGCTCGACGCCACGCTGGCCGACTGGCTGGACCTGCTGGCACCTGCCACGCCGCTCCGCGCCAGCGCGCTCGACGCCGACGCCGCGCACACCCTGGCGGCGGCGGGCAAGCGCCTGCAGGCCGAAGAACTGCCGCCCTTGCGCATCCCGGACGGGCCCGGCTTCCTGGTCGGCGAGCTGGCGCCGCCGCGCCCCCATGTGGACTGGGCACGCCGCCTGCGGCCAGCCTTGCGCCTCGCCGCCGGCCTCGGCGCGCTGCTGGTGCTGACGGCGGCCGGCCAATGGGGCTGGCACGCCTGGCAGGCGCGTCAGTTGCGCAGCGAGATCGCCCGCCAGTTCGGCGCAATCCTGCCGCAGACGCCAATGGTCGATCCCATCCTGCAGGCACGGCGTCAGCTCGCCAGTCGCTTGCAGAGCAGCGGCGCCCTGGCCGCCGACGACTTTCTGGTGCTCGCCGATACGCTCGCCGATCTGCCGCCGGAGCAACTGCCCTTGCAGGCGCTGGCTTACGCCGACGGTCGCCTGCACGTCAGCGTCGCCCGCCTCGACGCCGGCGCCACCGAGCGTCTGGCCGCCGCCGCCCGGCAGCGCGGCCTGACGCTGAGCCCGCCGGCCGGAACGCCGCCCGAATTCACCCTGAGTGCCGGAGAACGCCGATGAAAGCCGATCTCGCCCCCGCCTGGCGGCGCCGTGCCGCCATTTTCTGGGCCGCCCGCTCGCCGCGCGAACAGGGCATCCTGCGCCTGGCTGCGATCGTCCTCGGCCTGGCGATCGCCGGCCAACTGCTGTGGCAACTCGAAGACGCCCGCCGCCGGCAACTGCGCCAGCTACCGGAACTCGCGGCGCAGGCGACGCAGTTGGCGGCACTCGCCGCTGCCTGGCAAGGTCTGGCGGCGACGCCGGTCGCGCCGGTCGACGCGGCGGCGCTGCGCAGCGTCGTGCAGACGCGGCTGGGCGAACTCGGGCCGGACATCGCTGCGCACTGGGAGGACGACGGCCGCCTGACGCTGCGCGGCAGCACCGGGCTGGCTGGCTGGCTGCGCTGGACCGCCGCCGTGCACGAGGAACACCGGCTGCGCCTGGAAAGCTGCCGCGTCACCGGCAGCGGCGCAACGCTGCAGATCGAGGCCAGCTACCGGGCCGCCGGCCGGCCGTCATGATCGGCCGCCTGCTGCTGACGCTGGCTTGCCTGGCGCTGATCCTGGCCCAGTTGCCAGCCCACCTTGCCGGCCGCCTGCTCGCCGCTGCCTGCGCCGAGCGCTGCCGGCTGGCGACAACCAGCGGCACGCTGTGGCGCGGCCAGGGGCAGTTGTATATTGCCAGCGACAAGGACTGGCACGCCCTCGGCCTGCTCGCCTGGCAACTGCCGGCCGGCGACGCGCTGGCCCGCGCCCGCCTGGAACAGGGCCAGATCGTCTGGTCCGCCCCCGGGCGCATCGACATCGACGGCATCAGCCTGCCGGCAGCCGCACTGCTCTCCCAGCCAGAACTCGATCTGCCGCTCGGTAGCTGGCAGGGAACGCTGCAATTGAAGGCCACCCGGCTGCAGTGGGCACTCACCTCGAAGACCACCCGGGCGAACGGCGAACTGCACTGGCTGGGCGCGGCGAGCGGCTTGCTTGGCGAGCGACCGCTCGGCGACTATCGTTTCGACTGGCATTGGGACGGCGAGACAGCTGACGCCGCTATCAGCGGCGGCCGCCCCGGCGAAATCCGCGTCGCCGGCCGTCTCGATCCCCCGCGCCTGCATGGCGGGATCGAACTGCAGGGCGAGGCCGGCCGCTTCCTGGCTCCTTACCTGAGCCTGCTGCCCGGGCTTGCCGGAAATGACGAAGACGGCCGCTACACGGTCGATTACCGCTGGCACTGAAACACCCCGGTCATCGGCACGTCATCATCGCTACCGATAATCAGCGGCGTTTTCCTCCCACTCCATTCCGAGATGACACTCATGTCCGACACCCTGACCAAGCACCACCCCGCGTCGCCGAATGGCTGCGACGACGTCTGCCACAACGACTCCGGCAACACCGAATTTGCCAGCGTCCTCAACGCCCGCCTGTCTAGGCGCAACCTGCTCAAGGGCGGCTTCGGGCTGGCTGCCGGCAGCTTCATGAGCTTCGGCCTGACCGGCTGCCTGAGCAGTGGCGGTGGCAGCAAGAAGGACGACGCGTTCAAGCTTGGCTTCACCGCCGTCGCCAAGGGCATCGAAGACGCGCTGCGCATCCCGACCGGCTACAGCTTCAGCGCCCTCTACCGTCTCGGTGACCCGCTCAACTCCACCACCGCCGCCTACGCCAACGACGGCACGGACAGCGCCGCCAGCTTCCAGTTCCGCGCCGGCGACCACCACGACGGAATGGCCTATTTCGGCCTCAACGCCGCCGGCCTGGCCAAGGACCTGAGCAACAACGCGCGTGGCCTGCTGTGCATGAACCACGAAAACATCACGCAGATCTTCCTGCATACCGCCGCCGAAGTCGGCGCCGGCTTCGACAACACCGCCCGCGTTCCGGCGCAGATCGACAAGGAAGTCAACGCACACGGCATCTCGGTGATCGAAGTGCTCAAGGGCACGAATTTCTCGATCAACCAGCTTTCCGGCTTCAACCGCCGCTACACCGCGCTCAGCAACATGGAAATCAGCGGCCCGGCCGCCGGCGACGACCTGCTGGTCACCGCCTACTCGACCACCGGCGCCGCCACCCGCGGCACGCTGAACAACTGCGCCAACGGCGTCACGCCGTGGGGCACCTACCTGACCTGCGAGGAAAACTGGGCCGGCTACTTCAAGCGCCCGGCGAGCAACACGCTGAGCGCCAAGGCCGCCGCCGCGCAGAACCGCTACATCGGCAGCGGCGTCAACAACGGCAGCTACGGCTGGGCCAACCCGGCCGGCGGTGATACCAGCGGCACTGGCCAGTACGACCGCTGGAACATTACGCCGACCGGCGCCACTGCCGCCGCCGATTACCGCAACGCCGCCAACACCATGGGCTGGGTGGTCGAGATCGACCCCTTCGCCCCCGGCGCCACGCCGCGCAAGCGCACCGCCATGGGCCGCTTCGGCCACGAAGGCGCGATGCCGGCCAAGGCGGTGGCCGGCAAGCCGCTGGTCTACTACATGGGCGACGACGCCCAGGGCGAATACATCTACAAGTACGTCTCCAACGCCAACTGGGACGCCGCCGATGCCAACGGCGGCCTGACCGCCGGCAACAAGTACCTGGACGACGGCAAACTCTACGTCGCCACCTTCAATGCCGACGGTTCGGGCACGTGGACCGAACTCTCCATCGCCAACGCAGCGATTGCCGCGGCCGCCTACGGCTTCGCCGACCAGGCCGACGTCTGCATCAACTGCCGCCTGGCCGCCGACGCCGTTGGCGCAACGCCGATGGACCGCCCGGAATGGACTGGCGTCCATCCGGTCACCGGCGACATCTACATCACGCTGACCAACAACAGCAAGCGCGGCTCGACCGGCCTGACCACCGGCGGCAAGTCCTACGGCCTGGACGCCGCCAACCCGCGCTACTATGACGACGGTGAAGGCGGCAAGGGCAACCCCAACGGCCACATCGTGCGCATCCGCGAAACCGGCAGCGACCACGCGGCGACCACCTTCGCCTGGGACGTCTACCTGTTCGGCGCCGAGAACGACCAGTTCGGCAACGCCTCGATCAACATCTCCGGCCTTACCGACGACAACGACTTCTCGAGCCCGGACGGCCTCTGGTTCAGCCAGGCGGTACCCGGCCTGATGTGGCTGCAGACCGACGACGGCGCCTACACCGACGTCACCAACTGCATGATGCTGGCGGCCCTGCCCGGTCAGCAGGGCGATGGCGGACCGGTCAATGTCACCAGCACCGCCGTGCCAAGCAATGCCAACGCCGATCAGACGGTCACCACCCACGCTGGTGCCGACGCCACCGCAGCGACGCTGCGCCGCTTCCTGGTCGGCCCGGCCGGCTGCGAGATCACCGGCATCACCGAAACGCCGGACGGCAAGACGCTGTTCGTCAATATCCAGCATCCGGGCGAACGCACCGCCGCCGCCGACATCGGCACCCCGGCCAACTTCCAGAGTCACTGGCCGGAAGGCGGCAACGCCCGGCCGCGGTCGACCACGGTCGTCATCACCAAGGACGACGGCGGCATCGTCGGCGCCTGATTCTCTCTGGCAATATCTTTCTGCCCGCCTCATCGGCGGGCTTTTTTTTCAAGAAGGGAAGAAAATCATGCAAAAAACCCGCATCGCCCTCGCCTGTGCCCTCCTCTTCGGCCTTGCCGGCTGCCTCGGTAGCGACGGCGGCTCGAGCACCGTCAGCGGCCGTTTCCTCGACGCCGCGGTAAGTGGCATCGACTGGGCGGCCTCGCCCTCCGGCAAGAGCGGCACGACTGGCGACGACGGCCGCTTCGAATGCCGCAAGGGCGACACCGTCAGCTTCTCGCTGGCTGACATCGAACTCGGCAGCGCCGCCTGCGCCACCACCGTCACCCCGCTGGAACTGGCTGGCGTCGCCGCCTGGAGCGAGAGCACGCAGGGCGTCAACAACCGCCTGCTGTTGCTGCAGATTCTCGACGAAGACGACAACCCGGCCAACGGCATCCGCATCACGCCGGCGGTGATCGCCGCGCTGGCCGGCAAAACCATCGACTTCAACCTCGCCGCCAGCGATTTCCGGACCGCGCTGGCCGCGCTGCTGCCGGCTGGCGTCAATGACGCCTTCGGTCAGCCCTACGCCGCCCGCGTCCCGAACGACGAACGCGAAGCGCTCGCCCGCGAGCACTTCGAAGGCACGCTGGCAACCGCGCTCGGCCAGGGCGAAACTTCGTCGCAGACACAGGCCAGCGCCGGCGGCACGATCGCCGTCACGAAGTACACGCTCGCCGCGGCAGACGCCCTGCACGTCGCCTACCCGGGCAGCAACGCCGCCATCGCCGCCGATTTCCCGCATGGTTTCTTCCCCGCCGCCGGCTCCGGTCTCGCCTTCAAGGGCAAGGCCAGCGACGGCACGCTGAGCTTCTACGGCATCACCGACCGCGGCCCCAACGGTGACGCGCCGGCCACGGTCAGCAACCCGGACGGCAAGGCGAGCAAGGTCTTCCCCTCGCCCGACTTCGTGCCGTCGATCGCGACCATCGTCATCGACCGCGACGGCGCCCGCATCGACCAGTTGCTGACGCTGAAGAGCGCCGCCGGCACACCGATCAGCGGCCGCCCGCTACCGGCCGGCGCGGTCGGCAATTCGGGCGAAATCCCGCTCACCGACGCCTTCACCTACGACGCCGCGCGCGCCGGCTACGACAGCAACGGCCTCGACCCGGAAAGCCTGATCTACGACAGCGCCAACGGCGTCTTCTGGACCTCCGACGAGTACGGCCCCTTCATCGCCAAGATCGACGCGGCGACCGGCAAGATCGTCCAGAAATACCAGCCGGGCACTGCCGCCGGCGACCTGCCGGCGGTGCTCGCCCATCGTCGCGCCAACCGCGGCATGGAAGGCCTGACCATGAGCGGCGGCGTCCTGCACGGTTTCCTGCAGAGCCCGATCGAGCCCTTCGACGCCAAGGGCAAGTCGATCGAAGCGGTCGACGTCAGCGACCTCGACGAAGACGGCAAGACCAGCGACAAGGTCAAGGTCAAGGACTTCGCGCGCTTCGCCCGCTGGCTCGCCTTCGACCCGGCGACCGGCACTTCCCATCTCTACGCCTACCCGCTCGATTACGCGATTGCTGGCGAAAAGTGGTCCAAGAACCGGAGCGGCAGCGCCAAGCTAGGCGATGTCGTGGCCCTGGGCAACAACCGCTTCCTGGTCATCGAACAGGGCGCCGACGCCAACGGTGTGGTCCGCAACTTCCTGATGCTGGTCGAACTGCCGGCCAACGCGACCGACATCGCCGGCGACGGCTACGGTCTGGAAATGAACAGCATCGACGGCAGCACGCTGACCGACACCACGCGTAGCTGGGCCAGCGTCGTGCCGCTGCGCAAGCGCCTGCTGGTCGACCTCAACGCGCTCGGCTGGAAGGCCGAGAAGGCCGAGGGGCTGACCCTGGTCGACGGGCAGACAATCGCACTGATCAACGACAACGACTTCGGCCTGCGCTCGATCCTGGTCGACGCCGCCGGCAACGAGGTCGATGGCAGCCCGGAAGACTGCACGCTCGACGCCTCGACCGGTGCGCTGAGCAACTGCCCGAACGCTGCCACTGGCGCCCGCGTCACCCGCGGCAAGGCCACCGAACGGCCGACCCGGCTGTGGTTGCTGAAGCTGCCGCAAGCCTTGAGCAGCTACACGATGAACTGAAGCCGCCAGCAGAGCGGATCACTTTCGGCCACCCCGCGCGGGGTGGCCTTTTTCTTGGAGATGCGCCGGCCACTATAATCGGCCGATGGAAAACGCTCCCGCCCTCGTCTGGTTCCGCCGCGACCTGCGCGACCACGACCACGCCGCCCTCGCCGCCGCGCTGGCCAGTGGCCGCCCGGTGTATTGCGCCTTCGTCTTCGATACCGACATTCTCGACGCCCTGCCGACGCGCGCCGACCGCCGCGTCGAGTTCATCCACGCCAGTCTGCTGCAGCTCGACGCCGCGCTACGCCAACGCGGCGGCGGCCTGATCGTCCGCCATGGCCGTGCCGTCGAGGCAATTCCCCGGCTCGCCGGCGAACTCGGCGTCACCAAGGTCTACGCCAACCGCGACTACGAACCGGCGGCGCAGACCCGCGACGCTGCCGTGGACCGCCAACTGGCGGCGGCCGGCGGGAGATTGCAGCTATTCAAGGACCAGACGATCTTCGAGCGCGACGAGTTGCTCACCGGCGCCGGCCGCCCGTACACGGTATTCACCCCGTACAAGAACACCTGGCTGAAGCGCCTGAGCGCCGCCGACCATGCGCCGTTCTCGGCAGCGGGTTGCTTCGCGCCAGTGCCGGAAAACCTGCCGACGCTCGCCGAGCTTGGCTTCATGCCGACCAATCTCGGCGAACTCGGCATCGTTCCCGGGATGGCCGGTGCCCGCCAGTTGTGGGACGAATTCCGCGCCGGCCGCATCCGCCGTTATGGCGCGCTGCGCGACTTCCCCGCGCTCAAGGGCGTCAGCTATCTGTCGGTGCACCTGCGCTTCGGCACCATTTCAATCCGCGAACTGGTCAGCGCGGCGCTCGCCGAGCAGGCCGACGCCTGGCTCAACGAACTGATCTGGCGTGATTTCTACTTCATGATCCTCGACCGCTTCCCGCAGGTCGTCGACCGCGCCTTCAAGCCGGAATACGACGCCATCCGCTGGGCTGACTGGCCGGCCGGGCTGGCCGCCTGGCAGCAGGGACAGACCGGCTACCCGCTGGTCGACGCGGCGATGCGCCAGTTGAACCACAGCGGCTGGATGCACAACCGCCTGCGCATGGTCGTCGCCTCTTTCCTGTGCAAGGACCTCGGCCTCGACTGGCGGCTTGGCGAACGCTACTTCGCCGAGCAGCTCAACGACTTCGACCTGTCGGCCAACAACGGTGGCTGGCAGTGGGCGGCGTCGAGCGGCTGCGACGCGCAGCCTTACTTCCGCATCTTCAACCCGGTGACGCAGTCGGAGAAGTTCGACCCCGAAGGCAAATTCATCCGCCGCTACGTCCCGGAGCTGGCCCGGGTGCCGGACAAGTACATCCACGCCCCGTGGACCATGGGCCGCCTGGAACAGGAAGCGCTCGGCGTCGTCATCGGCCGCGACTATCCGGGGCCGATCGTCGACCACGCGGCGTCGCGCGAGCAGACGCTGGCACGCTACGCGGTGGTGAAGAAGACGGGGTGAAACGGTCGATCGCGGGAAACGCCGTGATCGACCGTCGCTTTACGCGGATTTCCCGCAGTAGCCGGCGAGCAGACCGAGCAGCTCGTCTTCGTCGTAAGGCTTGCCGAGGTAGTGATTGGCACCGATCTCGAGCGCGTAGTTGCGATGCTTGTCGGCGGTACGCGAAGTGATCATGACCACCGGAATGTCGCGCAGGCGCTCGTCGGCACGCAGGTTGCGGACGAAATCGAAGCCGTCCATGCGCGGCATCTCGATGTCGGAGAGGATGACGTCGGGCAGCGCGTCGATCAATTGCTCGAGCGCATCGACCCCGTCCTTGGCGACGACCACCTGATAACCCTCGCGCAGCAGCAGGCGGCTGGTGATCTTGCGCACGGTCAGCGAATCGTCGACCACCATCACCGTCGGCAGGTGCGGCGCGGCAATCGGCAGTGGGGCGGCGGCGACCGGCGCGGCGACTTCGGCCACGGCGATCAGCGGCGCCCGGGCGGCGAGCGCCACCGGGTTGAGGATCAGCACGACGCGGCCGTCGCCGAGCACCGTGGCACCGGCAATGCCGGCGACGCGGGCGAGCTGGCTGCCGATGTTCTTGACGACGACTTCCTGGTTGCCCTGCAGCTCATCGACGAGCAGGGCGATCCGTTGCGAACCGGCGCGCAGCAACAGGATCCAGTAGCGGCGGCGGGTTTCCGGCAGGGCTTCGGCATCGCCCAGCAGGCGGGGCAGGAAATGGAAGGGATAGTGATGACCCTGCCAATCGGCGGCACCGGCGTCGCGGATTTCGGCGAGGCCCTTTTCCTTGACCTCAAGCACCTGCTCGATCATCGTCGACGGCACGGCATACACGGTGCTGCCGGCACGCACCAGCAGGGTCTGAGTGACGGCCAGGGTGAGCGGCAGATAGAGGCGGAAGGTACTGCCGCGACCGGCTTCGGAAACGATTTCGATGCGCCCGCCAAGTTCGATCACGGCATTCCTGACCACGTCCATGCCGACGCCGCGGCCGGCGACCTGAGTCACTTCACTGGCGGTCGAGAAGCCCGGCCGGAAAATGAAGTCGAACAGGGCGCCATCAGCGACCTCCTGGCCCGGCTGCAACAGGCCCATCTCCTCGGCGCGGGCGCGGATGCGCTGGCGGTCGAGGCCACGGCCGTCGTCGCTCAGGCTGAGGACGATTTCGTTGGCTTCCTGAGCCAGCTTCAGCGTCACTTCGCCGGTTTCCGGCTTGTTAGCCGCTGCACGCTGCTCGCGCGTCTCGATGCCGTGGGTCACCGAGTTGCGCAGCATGTGTTCGATCGGCGCCATCATCTTTTCCAGCACCGAGCGGTCGATTTCGACCTGACCACCGACGATGTCGAAGTTGGCGCGCTTGCCGACTTCCTTGGCGGTCTGCCGGACGATGCGGTAGAGACGCTCGGCCTGGCTGGCGAAGGGCAGCATGCGCACGCCCATCAACTCCTGCTGCAGGCCACGGTTGAGGCGCGCCTGGGCGAGGATCGCCGCGTTGGCGTCGTCGAGGTTCTTGAACAGGTTCTGCTGCACCGTCGCCACGTCGTTGACCGACTCGGCCATGAAGCGGGTCAGTTCCTGGAAGCGGGTGAAGCGGTCGAGTTCGAGCGGGTCGAAATCGGCCTGGCCGTCGTGCGCCTGGGCGACCCGCGCCTGGATCTGGCTTTCCGCCTGGATTTCGATCTCGCGCAACTGACGACGCAGGCGGATGACGTTTTCCGTGAGGTCGAGCAGCGAGGTCTTCAGGCTGCGCATTTCGCCTTCGATCCGCGCCCGGGCGATCGACAGTTCGCCGGCTTCGTTGACCAGGCGGTCGACCAGGTCGGCGCGCACCCGCAGCATCGCCCGCTGGCCGCCGCTGTCGCCCTCGCCTTCGGCATCGGCCGCTGGCGTGGTCGGCACGGTCGGGGTGGCGGGGGTTGCCGTGGCCGGGCTGTCGGCGGCAGGCGCCGCTTCGACGGCCGGCGCCGGTCCGTTGCGCAGTTCATCGGCAGCAAGCGCCAGGGCGTCGCAACCGGCTTCGATTTCATCGATCAGTTGCGGGCTCGCGCTACCGGCGCGGATCGCTTCCTGGACACGGGTTTCGAGCAGGTGAGTGGCTTCGCCGAGGTTCATCGCCCCGGCCATCCGCGAATTGCCCTTGAAGGTGTGCAAGAGGCGGGCAATCGCCTGCGGCGGTGCGCCATCAGCGGGCGCCGCGCGCCAGGCGCGCAGCTGTTCGGTCAGTTCGCGAACCTGGTCGGCGGCTTCCTCAAGGAAGATCGGCAGCAGTTGTTCGTCAAGTTCATCGACCAGCTGGCGGACTGGCTCGGCCGGCGGTGGCGGTGCGGCTTCGACGGGGCGGTCGAGGGTGAATTCACCGCTCAGGCCGGGCAGCGGGATGACCCGAGCGCCACTGTCGTCGACTTCCGCGGCCGGGGCGGGCGGGTAACTGTCCTCCAGTGCCGCGACCAGCGCCGGCTGTTCGACCGGCGCCCGTTCTTCGGCCAGCCCGGCGTACATTTCGTGCAGCATCAGGATCGCCTGACGCATCGCTTCCAGGCCTTCCAGACTGTCCGGCTGGAGCGCCGCATCGCGCCGCAGCAAGGCGTGTTCGAGGGCGATCGACAGGTGGTTGAGCGGTTTCAGGCCGACGATGGCGGCGATCCCGCCGAGCGTATGGGCCGCCCTTGTCATTTCGGAATTGGTCGGCGTCGCCGGTTCGGCTTCGAGGACGGCGAAGAATTCGGCCAGCGACTGCAGGTGCTCCTGCGCTTCGGCGCGGAAAATGTCGTACAGCGTCTGCGCGCTGTCGGCAGCCGGTGCGGCGGCGGTGCTGACAACCTCGGCTTCGACCTCGGCCAGTTCCTCGGCGATCTCGCTGGCTTCCGGCAGGTCGATTTCGAAGGCATCGAGCAGCGGTTCGCTTGCCGGTTCTGCCGGCGCTTCCGGTGCTGCGGGCACTTCGACAGGCGCCGTGTCGACGGCAAGCGGCAGCGGGGCCACCGGCGTTGGCACCGCCGGCAGGGCATCGCCCGTGCCGCCGCGCAGCGCAACCGCTTGCGCCACCAGCCCCGAAGGGTCGGGGGCCATACCGCTGCCTTGCGCCAGATGCTCGATCCACACCGCGAAGACGCGCTGTTCCTCGTCGACCATTGCCAGCAGTTCCGGGCTCACCGCCATGTCCTGGCGCAGCCACAGGTTCAGCGTCTGCTCGACGGCCCAGGCGGTCTCGCCGAAATCGGTCAGGCCGACCATGCGCCCGGAGCCCTTCAGCGTGTGCGTGCAGCGGCGGATCGTCGTCAGCGCTTCGCGATCGAGCGGGTCGGCGAGCAGCGCCGCCTTCTGCGTCGCCATTTCGGCCAGCACCTCGTGACCTTCCTCGATGAAGATGGCGAGCAGTTCGGCGTCAATTTCCTCGTGGCTCGACTCGGCGAGCAGCAGGGTTTCCGCCGACGGCTGCGGCGCCTCGACCTGCGGCGTCAGCAGGTCGGCGAGCGCGTCGACCGCGGTACCGGATTCCAGCGCGGCCAGCGCGGCCTTCGTCGATTCGCCGAGTTCGCGGTCGGCGACCAAGTCGGCATCCTTCTGCAGGCTTTCCAGGTTCTGCTTCAGCTCGTCCTGCAGGCGGCGATCGTCCGGCGCTTCGCGCAGGGCTTCGGCCAGCGCGCGGGCCTGCCGGGTCTGGGCGGCGACTTCGGCCTCGACGGTCGGCGTCGGCGCTTCCTCGGCGACGACGACGGTCTCGCCGTTCAGGCGGCGGACAAAGGCGTCGAAACTGCTTTCGCCGTGCTGCAGGGCATCAACGAAGAAACCAAGGACCGAAAGTTCGTCGGCGACGCGCTGGAAATCGCTTTCCTGCGGCTGATAGTCGGCGGCGGCGAAGGTGGTGATGTGGGCGATGCTGTTCTTCAGGCTGCTCACTGCCGGGAAGTGGCCGAGCATGGCCAGCGCGCCGCTGACCTGCTTGAGCGGACCTTCCACCTGCGCCATCGAGAAGCCCTTGGCCGGCGCCCGGAAGAAGGCGTCAAGGGTCTGTTCGATCTGCGCCAGGTTGCTCTGAATCTCGCGCCCGACCTGGGCGATCAGCAGCTTCTCCTGGGCCCGCCGCGTCATCTCGTCGAGCAACGGCAGATCGCCGCCGGCCGCCGGGCGACCGGCAATGCAGGCATGGATGCGGTCGACCATCAGGTCGACCTGCTGGGCGAAGTCGCTGCCGAGATGGCGGAAATTCTCTTGCGCGTTCTGCAGCAGCAGGATGGTCGTCGCCACTTCCATGGCTACGCCGTCGCTGAAGCGCTTGGCGTCTTCCTGCAGCCAGCCGGCGATCGCTGCCAGCGCCTGACCGAGCCGCTTGAGATCGGTGTGGCCGAGGTCGGCGGTAACCTGGGCGCAGGCCCGCGCCTGATCGCAGAAAGTGTTGAGGCTGGCCGGGCTGCCGGCGCAGTACTTGTTCCAGACTTCCTCGACCCCGGCGAGCAGTTCGCGCAATCGCCGCAGGGCCTGTTCCTGGGACTTGGGCAAGGTCTGCACCGCGGCCAGGCTGGGCAGTTGCGCCGGCAGGGCATAGATCTGCTGCGCCTGGGCGACCAGCGAGTCGGGGGTGGCCGGGGTGCGGGCGACGTAGTACAAGGCCTCGCGCATCACCCGCTCGGCGAGGTTGCCGGAGCCTTCGAGCAGACGGCGAATCTGCAGGTCGATGCGGGCGCACAGCTGACGCGCCAACTGATCGGCGGAAACCTCGGGATCGTCGAGCGCTTCGAGGAAGGCCTGCGACACCCACCAGAACGAACGGGCACCAGGCGTCGGCTGCAATGCCTCGATCGCGGCCAGCGCTTCGGCCATCGCCTCCTTGCCGCTGGCGCGCTGTTCGGGGCGGGTCAACCAGTTGAGCAGGCCCTTCTGGAAACGCATGCGCTGCTTGCGCAGCACGGCCTGCATCTGTTCCGGCGGCAGGACCGGCGGCACCACGCCGGAACGCGGCGGGCGCAGGCTGAGGTCGGGGTAGAAAAGATCGCCCGGGTGCACCGGCGGCAGGCCACGCAGTTCGGCCAACCGGCTGCATACCGGCAACATGCGCAAGGGCTGGTGCGGTTCGCCGGCCATCAGGTCGTCGAGGTACTGGCGCAGCGCGGCGATCGCCTCGCGCACCACAGGCAGGGCGCCGTCACCGGTCGCCAGGCGTTCTTCCTCGAGCGCCTTGAGGACTTCCTCGAGCGACTCGGTGAGTTCGGTGATGCCGTTGAGACCGACGATGTCGAGCGCGCCATGGACCTGGTGGACATGGGTGCGGCAGAACTTCAGCTGCGTCCGGTCACCTTTTTCGGCGAACAAGCCCAGCGCTTCGTCGGCGCGTCCCAGCGCCTGGTCGATCTCGCCCTTGACCCACGTCAGCGGGCCCAAATCGAATTCCGTTGCCGCGTTCATGCTCTCTCGTTCGCCGGTCAGTCGACCTTGAAGCCTGCCACCGACCCCTTGAGTTCGGAGGCCAGTGCCGACAGTTCATCCACCGCCTGGGCGGTCCGCTGGGTACCTGCCGTGGTCTGCTCGTTGACGCGCAGGATATCCTGCATCAAGCGGGCCACGTTGGTCGCCGAATCAGCCTGGCTCTGCGTCGAACTGGAAATGCGGTCGATCAGTTCGGCCAGGTTGCGCGACACCTGACCGATCTCGGCCAGCGCCTGCCCGGCGGCGTCGGACAGCTTGGCGCCCTCGACCACGCCCTGGGTCGATTGTTCCATCGCGGACACCGCGTCCTGGGTATCGGTCTGAATCGTCTTGACGATCGCCGCGATCTGCTTGGTCGCCTCGCCGGAGCGTTCGGCCAGCCGCTGCACTTCCTCGGCAACCACCGTGAAGCCGCGCCCGGCGTCACCGGCGGAAGCCGCCTGGATGGCGGCGTTCAGCGCCAGTACGTTGGTCTGTTCGGTAATGTCGGAAATCAGTTCAACGATTTCGCCGATCTCCTGCGAGCTTTCACCAAGGCGTTTGATGCGCTTCGAGGTTTCCTGGATCTGGTTGCGGATTTCATTCATGCCCTTGATCGAGTCCTGCACCGCCTGGGTACCCTTCTCGGCGGCGGCCAGCGACTGGTTCGCAACCTGCGCCGACTGGGCGGCGTTGCCCGACACCTCGTTCATCGAGCGTGCCATGTCCAGTGCCGACTGACCGGCTTCCTGAATTTCGCTCGACTGGCGGCCCGCCGCGTCGAGCAGTTCGGCCGACGTGCGACGGGCGATCTCGGTGGCCGCGGTGACTCGGTTCGCCGCGTCGTTGATGCGGCCGACCAGCACGCGCAGTTCTTCGATGGTGTAGTTGATCGAGTCGGCGATGGCGCCGGTGATGTTCTCGGACACCGTTGCCGTCACCGTCAGGTCGCCGTCGGCGAGGTCGCCCAGTTCGTTCATCAGGCGCAGGATGGCTTCCTGGTTTTCGCGGTTGGTGTGTTCCGACACCTGGCGCTGTTTGTCGACTTCCTGGGTCTGGCGTTTGGCATCTTCCAGATAGGCGCGCACCAGCATCACCAGCACGGCAAGCGCGGCGGCGGCCAGAATGAACATGAAGAGGACGAACAGCAGCTTGCTGCCACGCGACTCCTGATAACCCTGGGCCAGCGCATCGGTCGCCGCCAGCAGTTCCTCGCTGTCGCGGAAGATGCGCGAACCGGCCTGCTTGGCCAGCACCAGCGGTTGCATGTTGGCGAGGATGCCGCTGATCGCCCCGTCGTATTCCTTGAAAGCGGCTTCCAGTGCTTCGACCTTGCCGGCATCGCCGCCGCGGCCCAGCACCTGCAGCAGTTCGTGGAAGCTCTTGGCGTCCTTGCCCAGCGTGAAGGCAATCTGCGGATCGATCTCGCCACCGACCAGCAGCGCCGACGCGTTCTTGGCGATGCGCTGGGTCAACACCACCAGATGGTTGGCGGCGCCGATCTCGCGCGCCGCACCGCCTTGCAGCTTGGCGGCGGCAACGCTTTCCGCCAGCTCCAGCAGGGCGGGGTTCTTGCTGTCGATCAGGGCAACGCTCTTGCCCAGTTCGATCAGCTGCTTTTCCTGACCGAGCACGCTCGTCGCATCCTTGTCGACCTGCGCCCAACGCTGGCTCAGGGCGTCGAGCTGCGCCTGCACCGACGCCGGCGAGGCTGGCACGCTGACCTGGCCGATTTCACCGCCGGCCGCCAGTTTCTGCATCAGGTCGCTGAAGGTCGAACGCGACTCGCGCAGTTGCACGAAGGCCGCCGAGTTGCCCTGCAGCGCCAGCGACGAGGCCTTGGCCAGGCGTTGCGAGTGCATGCGCATTTCGCCAGCGGCGGCAACATAGGCCGTGGTATTGGAGGAATCCCGACCATCGCGAACGATGAGAATGGCGGCCAGCACCAGGATCAGCACGAACACCCCACCCAGCACCTTCATCTGCTGGTTGGCCGACTTGCCCGCCAGCAGCGGCGGAGCAGCCGCCGCCCGTGCAGTCGGCAGCGGCGTTTCATCGCCGGTCACCGTGAGCGGCGCCTCGTTTTTCCTGGATGCCCCGATTTTCGGGAGTTTGAAGCCTAAAGCCATGTCTTACCTCCACTCGACCCCGCCCCGGCGGGACCCCTTTTCATAGTCCGATATTCATGAAATCCGGATCGGCAAGCAGCTCGCGCACCGATAATTTGCGCCAGAGGCGCCCTTCTTCATCGACGAAGCGGCGCCGCCCCCATGCCGGGAACGCCTCGTCGGCAGCCTGTTCGGCAAAGTTTTCCGGCTTCTTCAGGCCCAGCATGCGCGGCACCAGCAGCGCCGCGTTCGAGCCGTGGCGGACACCGACCAGCAGCAGCCGGGCATTGGCATTCCTTGGCGTCGGCCGGGCACCGAGGAAGGCGGCAAAATCGGTGACGGCATACAGATTGCCGCGCACGTTGGCGATCCCGGAAAACCACGGACGAACCAGCGGCACGCCCGCCAGTTGCGGCGCCTGGACGATTTCCCCGCCATCGGCGAGATCGATCAGCCAGCCGTCATCGCCAATTTCCAGGCCGAGCCATGAGGCGCCGCCATGTCCCTGCGCCGCGTCGCTGAGACGGCCGGCCAGGTAGGTCTGGAAATCGCGCAGGCTGCTCTTGCGGGCCATATCGCTTAAGGCAGCGCGGCGATGCGTTGCAGGAGTTCTTCCGGATTGAGCGGCTTGACCAGATAATCCACCGCTCCCTGGCGCAGCCCCCAGATCTTGTCGGTTTCCTGGCCCTTCGAGGTACAGACGATGATCGGGATGTGCTTGGTTTCCTCGTCGCGGGTCAGCGTGCGCGTCGCCTGGTAGCCGTTGAGGCCGGGCATCACGACGTCCATCAGGATCAGATCGGGCTTGGTCGCCTTGGCCTTGGCGATCCCTTCTTCACCGTTCTCAGCGGTGGCCACCAGATAACCTGCCCTGGTCAGCAGGTCGACGGCGAAAAAACGCTCTGTCGGAGAGTCGTCGACAACGAGAATGTTCTTCACGGGCATTGTTGCTCCCTGGACTACGGTTTGATTTCCGGTTCGGCCGGCAGTGCGAAACTGGCGACAGTCTGCAGCAGGCTATCCTTGGTGAAAGGTTTGGTGAGGTATTGGTCGGAACCGACCATGCGACCGCGCGCCCGGTCGAACAGGCCATCCTTGGAGGAAAGCATGATCACCGGCGTCGCCTTGAAACGAGGATTCTTCTTGATCAGCGCGCAGGTCTGATAACCGTCAAGGCGCGGCATCATGATGTCGCAAAAAATAACCGCCGGTTGATGATCGGCGATCTTGGCCAGGGCGTCGAAACCATCCTCGGCAAGAACGACCTGGCAACCGGCCTGGACGAGAAAAATCTCGGCACTGCGGCGTATCGTGTTGCTGTCGTCGATGACCATGACACGGATACCGCGCAGTCTCGATAAATCAGTCAATTCCCAGCTCCCCGAGTGTCTCTTGGCGCACTTAGCATATGGCGAACATATTACTACGGAACGGATAACAATCGCCAACCGGAAGTCGCCAAGCATAAGCCCAGAATCCCGCGGTAGTACAGCGTATTCGGATAAAATCGCGCTTTCCAGCCCACGCCCGGACATCCGCGCCACACCCGCCCATGCCCATTGTTTCCGCCAATCTGCCGCAAGTTCTCGTTTTCGCCGCCAGCGACCCGACCGGCGGTGCCGGCATCCAGGCCGACCTGCTGACCCTGGCCAGCCTCGGCTGCCACCCGCTGAGCACGCTCACCGCGCTGACCGTGCAGGACACCTCGGGGGTCGTCGCCATGCAGCCGGTCGCCGCCGAACTGCTCGAACAGCAGGCGCGCACCGTGCTTGAGGACATGCCGGTGGCCGCCTTCAAGATCGGCCTGATCGGCAGCGTCGAGAACGTGCTGGCGATCGCCGAAATCGTCGGCGACTACCCGGAAATTCCGCTCGTCTTCGACCCGGTACTCGCTTCGGGGCGCGGCGACGCCCTGTCCGGCGAGGAAATCATCGCCGCCATGCGCGAGATGCTGCTGCCGCAGACGACGATCATCACCCCCAACGCGCCCGAGGCACGTCGCCTCGCCGAGAGCGACGAGGACGAGAACGAACCGGCGCTCGACGTCTGCGCCGCCCGCCTGATCGAGATGGGCGCGCAGTACGTGCTGATCACCGGCACCCACGAGAGCACGCCCGAGGTGATCAACACCCTGTACGGGCCCGATGGCGTGATCCGCCACGACCGCTGGGAACGCCTGCCCGGCAGCTACCACGGTTCGGGCTGCACGCTGGCCTCGGCGATTGCCGGCTGCCTCGCTGGCGGCGCCAGCGTCGAGGAAGCGGTACGCGACGCCCAGGACTACACCTGGCAGGCGCTCCGCCACGGTTTCCGCGGCGGCATGGGCCAGTTCATCCCGGACCGCCTGTTCTGGGCCCGTGAAGACGACGACGCCAAGGAGGCCAGCGATGGCGCAAACTGAATTGCGCGGCCTGTACGCGGTCACCCCCGACGACCTGCCGCGGGAAACGCTGCTCGCCGGCGTCGCCGCCGCCCTGGCCGGCGGCTGCCGCATCGTCCAGCTGCGCGACAAGACGGGCCCGATGCCGGAACGTCTCGCCCGCGCCCACGCGCTGCGCCAACTGACCCGCGAGCACGGCGCCCGGCTGATCATCAACGATGACCTCGCCCTCTGCCAACTGGTCGATGCCGACGGCCTGCATCTCGGCCGCGACGACGGCGACCTCCGCGTCGCCCGCGCCATCCTCGGCCCCGACCGCATCCTCGGCGCCTCCTGCTACGCCGACCTCGAGGCGGCCCGTGGCGCCGTCGCGGCCGGCGTCGACTATGTCGCCTTCGGCACCGCCTTCCCCTCGCCAACCAAACCGGACGCCGTCCGCGCCGCGCCCGAACTCTATGCCCGGGCGCACGCCGAACTGCCGGTTGCCGTCTGCGCCATCGGCGGCATCACGGCAGAAAACGCCCCACCGCTGCTTGCCGCCGGCGTCGACCTGCTGGCCGTCATCACCGATCTCTTTTCGGCGCCGGACATCGCCGCCCGCGCCGCCCAGTATCAACGTCTTTTCGAGAAAGCCTGCCATGACCTCACGTAACGAAGAACTCTTTGCCCGTGCCCAGAAACACATCCCCGGCGGCGTCAATTCGCCGGTGCGCGCCTTCCGCTCGGTCGGCGGCACGCCGCTGTTCTTCCAGAAGGGTAGCGGCAGTCAGGTGCAGGATGCCGACGGCAAGTGGTACACCGACTACGTCGGCTCCTGGGGCCCGATGATCCTCGGCCACGCTCACCCGGAAGTGATCGCCGCTGTCCAGGAAGCCGTCGTCGACGGCCTCTCGTTCGGCGCGCCGACCGAGCGCGAAGTGGAGATCGCCGACCTGCTGTGCGAGATGGTGCCGTCGCTCGACATGGTCCGCCTGGTTTCTTCCGGCACCGAGGCGACGATGAGCGCCATCCGCCTGGCGCGTGGTTTCACCGGCCGCGACATTCTGGTCAAGTTCGAGGGCTGCTACCACGGTCACGCCGACCACCTGCTGGTCAAGGCCGGCTCCGGCCTGCTCACCTTCGGCAATCCGTCCTCCGGCGGCGTCCCGGCCGGTACCGCCGAAACGACCATGGTGCTCACCTACAACGACCCGCAGGGTCTGGCCGAAGCGTTCAAGGCGCATGGCGACAAGATCGCCGCGGTGATCGTCGAGCCGGTGGTCGGCAACATGAACCTGATCGCGCCGACGCCGGAGTTCCTCAAGGCCATGCGCGACCTCACCGCACAATACGGCGCCGTGCTCATTTTCGACGAAGTGATGACCGGCTTCCGCGTTGGCCTGAAGAGCGCGCAGGGTCTGTTCGGCATCACCCCGGACCTGTCCACCTTCGGCAAGGTCGTCGGCGGCGGCATGCCCATGGGCGCCTTTGGCGGCCGGCGCGAGATCATGGAAAAGATCGCGCCGCTCGGCCCGGTCTACCAGGCCGGCACATTGTCTGGCAACCCGATTGCCACGGCAGCCGGCCTGGCCACGCTGAAGCTGATCCAGGCGCCGGGTTTCTACGAAACGCTGACGGCGAAAACCAAAGCTCTGTGTGACGGCCTCGTCGCCGCCGCGCAAAAGCATGGCGTCGCCTGCGCCGCCCAGAACGTCGGCGGCATGTTCGGCCTCTATTTCGCCGAGCGCTGCCCGGGTACCTACGACGAAGTGCTGGCCTGCGACAAGGAAGCCTTCAACCGTTTCTTCCATGCCATGATCGGCGCCGGCCACTACTTCGCGCCGTCGGCCTTCGAGGCTGGTTTCGTCTCGGCAGCGCACAGTGATGCCGATATCGCCGCGACCGTTGCCGCCGCGGATGCCTGGTTCGGGCAAGCGCAATGAGCACTGCAAGCGCCTGGATCGTTCTCTTCTTCGCCGGCCTGTGTGAAGTCGGCTGGGCGGTCGGGCTGAAATACACTGAAGGATTTTCCCGCCTGTGGCCCAGCGTCGGAACGATCATCGCCATGGTGGTCAGCGTCGTCCTGCTCGGCTGGTCGCTGAAAGTGCTGCCGCTGGGCACAGCCTACGCGGTGTGGACCGGTATTGGCGCCGTTGGCACGGCGATCTGCGGCATGCTGCTGTTCGGTGAATCGCGCGAGGCGCTGCGCCTGGCCAGCATCGCCCTGATCGTCGCCGGCATCGTCGGACTCAAGCTGCTGACGCCCGACAGCCACTGATCACATCAGGAACAGTGTCGCCAGGCCGAGGAAGATGAAGAAGCCACCGGAGTCGGTGAGTGCGGTGATCATCACCGAGCCACCGATCGCCGGGTCGGCGCCGAACTTCTGCCGCATCAGCGGAATGCCGACCCCGGCCAGCGCGGCCAGCAGCAGGTTGAGCGTCATTGCCGCGGTCATCACCAGGCCAAGCTGGTAACTGCCGTACAGCCACCAGGCCGCAACCCCGAGTAGACCACCCCAGATCAGGCCGTTGATGCTGGCGACGCCGAGTTCCTTGCGCAGCAGTCGGCGCATCGCATCCGGTTGAACCTGGCCCATGGCAATCGCGCGGACGATCATGGTGATCGTCTGGTTGCCGGAATTGCCGCCGATGCCGGCAACGATGGGCATCAGCGCGGCGAGTGCCACCAGCTTCTCGATCGAATCCTCGAAGGCGCCGATGACGCGTGAAGCAACGAAGGCGGTGACCAGATTGACTGCCAGCCAGGCCCAGCGGTTACGCACCGAATCCCAGACCGAGGCGAAGATATCTTCCTCTTCGGCCAGACCGGCGTTGGCCAGTTGTTCCTGCTCGGCTTCCTCGCGGATGAAGTCGACCACGTCGTTGACGGTGACCCGGCCGAGCAGCTTGCCGTCGGCATCGACCACCGGCGCCGACACCAGGTCGTAGCGCTCGAAGGCCTTGGCGGCATCTTCGGCGTCGTCGTCGGGCTCGAACTCGACGAATTCGGTGTGCATCAGGCTGCCGACCTCGACCTCGACTTCATTGACCAGCAGGATGTTGAGCGGCAGTACGCCTTTCAGGTGTTCGTCACGGTCGACGACGAAAAGCTGGTCGGTGTGGTCGGGCAACTCGTCGAAGCGGCGCAGGTAACGCAGCACGACTTCGAGCGTGACGTCCTCGCGCACGGTGACCATGTCAAAGTCCATGATCGAGCCGACCGAATCCTCCGGATAGGACAT
The DNA here is from genome assembly GCF_041909095.1 of Azonexus sp. Taxonomy (GTDB): domain Bacteria; phylum Pseudomonadota; class Gammaproteobacteria; order Burkholderiales; family Rhodocyclaceae; genus Azonexus. Next base: position 743,739 of record NZ_JAYREB010000001.1, read on the forward strand.
CGCCGCCCGCAGGTGCTCGCGCTCTTCGGCCGGCAGGCTGCGGAAGACGTCGTCGATGACGCCCTGTGGCAGGTCGGGGGCGAGGTCGGCGAGCTCGTCGGCGTCCAGGGTTTCGGCGGCGGCGACCAGCTCGTTGCGGGCCATCGACTCGATCAGGCTCTCGCGGACCGCGTCCGAGACTTCAAGCAGGATTTCGCCGTCGTGTTCGGCCTTGACCAGGTCCCAGACGATCAGGCGTTCGTCGGGCGGCAGTGCTTCGAGGATGTAGGCGACGTCGGCCGGGTGCATCGGCTCCAGTTTTTGCTGGAGTTCCTGCAAATGCTGCTTGTGCACGATGCCTTCGACCAGGTCGTGGCGCGGGCCTTCCTGCCGGTGTACGATTTCCTCGACCAGCTTGTGCCGGGCGAGCAGGGTTTGCACCTCGGCGAGGCGCTCCTGCAGGTCTTCGGCATCGGTCAGCTGGTTTTCTTCGCTCATGGTGCAGCGCCGCAATAGGTGCGCCATTTTAGCACCGAGATGGTGCCGGCCAGCCGCCGAATTGCTGCGGATTTCCCTTAGGCCGGCGCTTTCGCGAGCGACTCAGGGCACTTCGGCCGAGGGCATGCGGGCCAGGATGATCGCCGTCTTGCGGCCTAGCCCCGGCGCGTTGCGATTTCGGTCGTAGAAACGCGGATTGGGCACCATGCCGGCCAGGCGAGCCGCCTGCGCCGGGCCGAGCTGACGGGCACCGACGGCGAAGTAATGGCGCGCCGCCGCTTCGGCGCCGAAGACGCCGTTACCCCATTCGATCACGTTGAGATAGACCTCGAAGATGCGGCGCTTGCTCCACAGGTTTTCCAGCATCAGCGTGATCACTGCCTCCTCGGCCTTGCGGAAATAGGATTTGGTCGGCGTCAGGAACAAGTTCTTGGCGAGTTGCTGGCTGATCGTCGACCCGCCGGCAACGAAACGCCCCTTCTTCTGGTTTTTTTCCATCGCTTTCTGGATGCCTTCCCAGTCGAAGCCTTCATGATCGACGAACTTGGCGTCCTCGGCGGCGATGATCGCCCGCTTCAGGTGTATCGAGATTTGTGCGTAGGGCACCCACTGCTGGCGCAGCACGGCTTCCGGATTCTTCTCGCGCAGTTCGGCGAGGCGAATTTCCATGAAGCGGGTGGTTCCCGGGTTGAACTGCCCCCAATAGACGACCCACAGGAACAGCCAGAGCAGCCAGAGAATGGCGAGCGCAAAGGGCGCCAGTAGCCCCCAGCGCAGCCAGCGGCCGAAACGTTTCATGCCGCGAGTTGCGCGCGCAGCGCCTGCAGCACCGGCGCGCTAGCGGGACGGACGCCGCGCCAGACCGCGAAGGCCTCGGCCGCCTGGCCGACCAGCATGCCGAGACCGTCGGCCCGCTGCGCCGCACCCGCTTCCCGGGCCTGCGCCAGGAAGGGCGTCTCGCCCTTGCCGTACATCATGTCGTAGGCCAGCGCGCCAGCGGCAAAAAGCCCTTCCGGCAAGGGCAGGCGGTCGCCGGCCAGGCTCGCCGAGGTGGCGTTGATGACGACGTCGAAGCGACGCCCGGCCAGGTCGCCGAACCCGCCGCCGCCGACCGGCGCCAGATCGGCAAAGGCCGCCGCCAGGGCGAGCGCCTTGTCGGCACTGCGGTTGGCGACCGCCAGCTCGCCGACACCGGCCGCCAGCAAGGGCTCGATGACGCCGCGCGCGGCGCCGCCAGCGCCAAGCAACAGCACCCGCTTGCCAGCCAGCGCAATGCCGAGATTACCCTCGATGTCGACGACCAGACCGGCGCCGTCGGTGTTGTCGCCGCGCATCCTGCCATCGGCAAAACTCAGCGTATTGACCGCGCCGGCGCGCGCTGCCCGTGGCGTCAGCTCGTCGCACAGACGAAACGCCTCTTCCTTGAACGGCACGGTGACGTTGGCGCCGCGTCCGCCCTCGGCGACGAAGTCGCGCAAAGCGCCGGAAAAATCATCGACGGGCGCCAGACGCGCCTGGTAAATCAGGTCGGCGCCAGTCTGCGCGGCGAAGGCGGCATGGATGAACGGCGATCGGGAATGGGCGATCGGGTTGCCGAAAACGGCGTAGAGGTCGGGCATGGGAAGGCTTAATTGCTGTTGCGGGTGGCCAGGGTGTCGCCGGGGACGAAATTCCATTCCCGGGCAAACGACAGCACCGTTGCACCGTCCATCGCCTCGCGCGGGATCGGCCCGAACGGCGCTGCCATGCGCAGGATGCGCAGGGCCGCTTCGTCGAGCAGCTTGTGCCCGGACGAGCGGGAAATCTCGACGTTGTACAGGCTGCCGTCCTCGACCCGCAATTCGACGAAGATCACCACCTTGCCGTAGAGCTTGCCGCGCGCCGCCTCCGGGTAATTGAGCGTGCCGATGCGCTCGATTTTCTGCTTCCAGGCGTCGAAATACGGTGCCAGGCGGTATTCCTTGGTACGCGCGCCAATGAATTTCTTCTGCGGGCGCTTGTTGTATTCCTCGATCGACTTGGCGATCTCGCCTTCGAGGCGGGCCATCGCCCGTGCCGTATCGGCGAGGTCGGTACCGGTCAGCTGTGGCGAGGGCTCGGGTTGTTCACTGCGCGTTTCGGCAGCCGCGACACGCGCGAGATTGGCCGCCTGGGTCAGCATCTTGTGCTGCGCCGCCTCGAGTTCGCGCACCCGACGCCGCATCTGCTGCATTTCTTCACCACTGGACTGCTGCTCGGTCGCTGGCAGCGGCGTCTTGGCGCGCAGGTTCTCGTCGGTGTTACCACCACCGTCGAGATTGGCCTGCGCCAAGGCCTGAGCATCGGCCGGCGGGCGCTGGGCGCGGGCGTTGACCAGAATGATGTCGAGAGCCTTCTCGCGGGCCACCCGCGAGGCTTCCGGAAAGGCGAAATGCAGGCTGAGCAGCAGGCCATGCAGCAATAGGGAAACGCCAATCGCCAGCCACAGGCGACGATCGCTCGGCGTGCTGATCAGCGGGCGGATCTGGCGCGTCACGCGGCGTCCTCCTCCAGGTCGCAGGCGGGCTCGTCGGCGTCAAGCAGGGCAACGAAACGCAGGGCGACTTCGGGCTGCAGCAGATCGATGCTCTCGATCGCCAGATGCATGCGCTGGCCAGGCTGCAGGTCGGCGGGTACCGAAGCGACGCGCGCCAGCAGCGGCAGATGATCGAGCTTGACCGTCTGCTCGCGGCGCAGCGTGGCGTCGATCTCGACAATGCCGTGCTGCTGCAGCCAGCGCAGACACCAGTAGCGCTCCATCAGGCGCTGGAATTCGGCGTAGGCGGCGTAGGTCAGTTCGAAATCGCGCATTGCCGCGAACAGCTCGGCCGACTTCTGCGGGAAGGGCGGCGGCGTTTCCCGCAGGCAGGCGATTAGCTGCCATTGATTGACCAGGTCGCAGTAGCGGCGCAGCGGCGAGGTCATCCAGGCGTATTGCGGCACGCCCAGGCCTTCGTGCGGCAGCGGCGAGGTGGTCATGCGCACCTTGCCCTGGGTCTGGGCGCGGTACAGGCAGGCGATGTTGCGCTCGGCGAGCAGGCCGCCCCAGGTCGAATTGGCGACGATCATCAACTCGGCAACCAGCTTGTCGAGCGGGCTGCCACGCTTGCGTTCGCTGATGTCGACGCTGCAGCTTTCCGGGTCGGCGAGGTCGCCGCTGATCGCGAAGTTGTAGTCGTTCACGCCCTGCATCGCCGACGGCTTGCCGCGCCGGCCTTCGCAGGCGTTGGCGAAGTGCCAGAGATGGAGAAGTTCGCGGGCGAAGGGCTCGTCCGGCAGCACGGCGCCGACCGTCTCACTGTTGAACCAGGGCTCGACATCGTGGTGGCGCAGGTTCTCGGCAATGTGCACGCGTTCGATGCAGGACTCGTGCGACAGCACTTCGTACTGCTCATTGACCGTCAGGTAGAGCGACACCGCCGGACAATCGACGCCGCCAGCCAGCGTGTAGTTCTGAACCACGGCTTCGGGCAGCATGGTGATCTTGTTGCCCGGCATGTACACCGTAGACAAGCGGGCGCGGGCGACGCCGTCGAGCGGCGAACCGTGTTCGATGGCCAGCCCGGGCGCCGCGATGTGGATGCCGATACGACTGCCGATACCGGGCAGCCAGGTAACCGACAAGGCGTCGTCGATCTCGGTGGTGTGGGCGTCGTCGATCGAGAAGGCGCGCACTTCGGCGCGCGGCAGGTCAACCGGCAGCGCCGGCGCATCGAGCGCCGGGAAAGCGGTGCCGCGCGGGAACTGCTCGTGCAGGAAGCGCTTGTAGTGCAGGTGGTAGGCCGACTTGATGGCGCCACACTTGAACAGGAGTTGGGCGGCGGACAGGCCGGTTTCGCCGCAAGCGGTCTCGAAGGCCTTGGTTTCCGGCTTGTTGCGATCCGGGGCATAGAGCAGCGCGTCGGTCAGCGCGGCAATCTCCGGCGGCAGGCGGAATTCCTTCAGCTCGGCGAGCCAGGCTTCCATCGCCAGCGCTTGCTGACGCTTTTTTTCAAGATTGGCCAGAGCAGCTGCGAGAATGTCGGCGGGCGCCTTGCGGAAGCGGCCCTTGCCCTTGCGGTGGAAATAGACGGGCGCGGCGTGCAGGGCAAGCAGCACCGCCGTCGCTTCGACCGGCACGGGATCGTGTCCGTAGTAATCACGGGCAAAATCCAGAAACGAAAATTCGCCATCGCTGACACACTCCCAGAGGAAATCCGCCTCGATTTCTGCGGCAAGCGGCGTCGCCTGTTCGAGCAAGGCTCCCGAGGCCGGCTGGGCAAAGCGCAGCAGAACGCTGGCCGCCTTGATCTTGCTGCGTTTGCCCGAGGGCATTTCGACCTGCAACGAACTGTCGTTGTCGGCCAGGATGCTGCCCGCCTTGAAACCGCCGTCTTCTTCAAACAATACATTCATCGGCGGATTATAACCCGGCAAATTCAATGAGTTGCGGCATCAATTCGGGAAACCGCGTGAAGCTGTGGTCGCCGCCCTCAAAGACGCTCTGCCGGCAACCGAACCAGTGCGTCTGGGCGGCGCGGTAGTCGAGCACCTCGTCACCGGTTTCCAGCAGCAACCAGAGCCGCGCCAGATCGGGCCGAGCCACCTGGGCAGCAAGCTGCGCCGCGTGTTCGGCAGTGAACACGAAGCGCTCACCACTGTGAAAATTGTTGTGCTCGCCGATGAACAGCTCAGCCGACAATGCGCTGACCACCGCCGGATTGATCAGTACCGCCGGCAGGCCGAACTGCGCCGCCAGATAACTGGCGTAGTGACCGCCCAGCGATGAGCCGATCAGGGTCACCGGCCGCCCGACGCTTTCCAGGAAGCGCGACAGGTCGGCAATCGCCTGCGCAGGAACCGGCGACAAGGCTGGACAGACGAACTGCGCCGCCAGCCCGCGGCGGGCCATTTCCTCGCCGAGCAGGCGGGCCTTCCAGGACGCCGGCGACGAACAGAAACCGTGCAGGTAGAGGATCAGGCCGTCCATTCGACCCAGCCCATCTCCGCCGTCAGCAGCACAACCACACCGAAGACGATTCGGTACCAGGCGAACACCGTGAAGTCATGGTTCGACACATAGCGCAGCAAGGCCTTGACGGTCAGCATCGCGGCGACGAACGAAGCCACGAAGCCGATGGCGAAGACCGGCAGGTCGGCCATGTGCAGCAAGGACCAGTTCTTGTAGACGTCGTACACGGTGGCCGCGAACATGGTCGGGATGGCGAGGAAGAAGGAGAACTCGGTCGCCGTCTTGCGCGACAGGCCGAAGATCAGGCCGCCCATGATCGTCGCGCCGGAACGCGAAGTCCCGGGAAACATCGCCATCGCCTGCGCGAAGCCGACTTTCAGGGCATCTGGCCAGCGCATGTCGTCGATACTGTTGACGCGCGGATGGTAGGCCTTGCGTTCGATGTAGAGGATCAGGAAACCGCCGACGATCAGCGCGCCGGCAACGCTCAGCGGGTTGAACAGGTAGGTCTTGATCGTGCTGTGGAAAAGCAGGCCGAGGACGGCGGCGGGCAAGAAACCGGTCAGCAACAGGCCAGCGAAACGCTGCTGCACCGGATCGCTGCCAAGCCCGCCCAGGGCCTTGCCGATCCGTTCACGGAAGTCCCAGCAGACCGCGAGGATGGCGCCAAGCTGGATGACGATCTTGAACACCTTGCTTTGCTCGTTGGTGTAATCAAGCAGGCTGCCGACGATGATCAGGTGGCCGGTCGAGGAAATCGGCAGGAATTCGGTCAGCCCTTCGACAATGCCGAGGAACAGGGCTTTCAGGAGAAGAATCGGATCCATTTGGGCGGCGCTATGACAAGAGCGCGCATTTTACCCCGGTGGACGCGTCACCGCCTCCAAATCGGCCAGCCAGCGCAATGCCTGCTCCCGGGTCTCTCCGCACATTTCCAGCGAAGGCTGCAGACCGCTGCAACACCCCGGACGCTCCGGGCGGCCAAAGATGCGGCAGCGCATCGCGTTGTCGAGATGCGGGCAGGGCAGGCCAGCCGGCTTGGCGAGCGAGGAAATCGACGGCGCGATGCAGCAGGCGCCACAACCGGAACGACAGATGTTCGTCATCGCGGCGGCGGCTCAGCCGGCAACTGCTGGCGCAGCATGTGTTCAGCCAGGGTCGTATACAGCGACTTCGAAAACATCCGGGAGACGGCCGAGGCGATCAGCGCGGTCGCCATCAGGCCGATCACCAGCGAATAGCCATCGACCATTTCCATGACGATGATGAATGCGGTGATCGGCGCCTGGGTCGCCGCCGCCAGAAAACCGACCATGCAGAGGACGATGATGGTGGTCGGGAAGGCCTGGCCGTCGAGCACGGGAACCAGGTCCTGGCCGATGCCGGCACCAATGGCCAGCGAGGGCGCGAAAATTCCGCCGGGCAGGCCGCTCAGATAGGAAACCACGGTGGCGACGAATTTCGCCGGTCCGAAATACCAGGGCATGTCGGCCTGGCCAATCAGCAAGGCCTTGGTTTCGGCAAAGCCACTGCCCCAGGTGACACCGCCCGTCACCCAGCCGAGGGCGGCCAGCAGCAAACCACAGCAGGCGACGAACACGTAGGGATAACGCTGCCGCAAAGTCGCCAGCGAGCCCTTCCAGGCGGTGGCCGAAACGATCAGCATGCGGGCGAAAAGCCCGCCGGCGACACCGGTGACGACGGCGCAGGTGAGGATGGTCGTCAGCAATTCGCCACTTTCACCGAACACCACGACGCGCCCGAAATAGTTGTCACTGCCGAGGAAATGCTGGGCGATCACCCCGGCCAGCACGATCGCCGCAATGACGACGCCGCTCAGGCGGGACTCGACGGAGCGCGACAACTCCTCGATGGCAAAAACGATCCCCGCCAGCGGGGCGTTGAAGGCGGCAGCGATCCCGGCGGCGCCGCCAGCAACCAGCAGGTGTTGACGGTGGATGCGCAGGGTCGCCGGAATGTAACGCCCGGCGGCGGCCATCAGGCTGGCGCCGATCTGCACCGTCGGCCCTTCGCGCCCGAAAGAGAAGCCGGCACCGACCGCGGCAACACCGAGCAGGATCTTGCCGCAGGCGATGCGCAACGACACCAGCGGCTTCCATTGCGTCACGGCGGGTCGCTTCAGTTCGGCGATGACCTGGGGAATGCCGCTGCCCTGGGCGCCGGGAAAGAGGTTACGGGTCAGCCAGAGCAGGGCGGCGCCAGCCAACGGCGTTATGACGAAGGGCAACCAGGGATGAAGTGCCGCCCAGTGGGCGAATCCTTCTGCCGCAGCATCGCTGAGCAGGGCAAAGGCGACCGCTGCGAGTCCGACAACAATGCCGCACCCCCAGAACACCATCCGCCCAAGCCAGATCCGCAGTTGCGCGAGCAGATAATTCTGGTTGGCGCGGACGTAGGTTTGCCCTTGGGCAAACTTCTCCAGCAAGAGACGGCGAAGCTTTCCGGCCAGGCCCATCACTTCATCGCCTGCCTCAGCCACGGCAAGGCTCCGTCTCCTGAAGGAAGATCAGGCAACTGGCACGAAATGACGAACGGTCCATGGCGCCATTCTGACAGGATTCTCCAGGCGGACACAGCCCGCCAGGGCCATCCCGGCAGTCGAACGGAGATCGGGAAAATGAAAAAGCAGCCCGCAGGCTGCTCTTTATGCAGGACACGACCCGGATCAGTGGGTGTGCTTGCGCAGACGCTGAATCGCCTGCAACTGGGCAATGGCTTGCGCCAGTTCGGCTTCCGCCGCGGCGTAATCCATCTCCGCCTGACGATTGGCCAGCGCTTCCTCGGCGTGCTTCTTGGCTTCCATTGCCTTGGCCTCGTCGAGGTCATGGGCACGAATCGCGGTATCCGCCAACACGGTGATCATGTTGGGCTGGACTTCCAGCATGCCGCCGGAGACATACACCAGTTCGAACTCGCTCTGCTCCGGCACCTTGAGACGAATGGTGCCGGGCTTGATACGGGTCAGCAACGGGGTATGTTGCGGCAGGATGCCGAGTTCCCCGGCTTCGCCGGGGAACACTGCGATTTCCACCAGGCCGGAGAAAATCGATTCTTCGGCACTGACGACATCACAATGAACGGTCATAACCATTACTGGCTCCTATGCTGAGGCCGCATTACTGCAGCGTCTTCGCCTTTTCGACAGCTTCTTCGATGCCGCCGACCATGTAGAAGGCCTGTTCCGGCAGGTGATCGTACTCGCCGCTGACGATGCCCTTGAAGCCCTTGATGGTTTCCTTGAGCGGAACGAACTTGCCCGGGGAACCGGTGAACACTTCGGCAACGTGGAAGGGCTGCGACAGGAAGCGCTGGATCTTGCGGGCGCGGCTGACGGCCAGTTTGTCTTCCGGCGACAGTTCGTCCATACCCAGAATCGCGATGATGTCGCGCAGTTCCTTGTAGCGCTGCAGCGTCATCTGCACGGCACGGGCAACACCGTAGTGCTCTTCGCCGACGACTTGCGGGTCGAGCTGGCGGGAGGTGGAGTCGAGCGGATCGACGGCCGGGTAGATACCCAGCGAGGCGATGTCACGCGACAGCACGACCGTCGAGTCCAAGTGCAGGAAGGTGGTGGCCGGGGACGGGTCGGTCAAGTCATCGGCAGGCACGTAGACGGCCTGGATCGAGGTGATCGAGCCAACCTTGGTCGAGGTGATGCGCTCTTGCAGACGGCCCATTTCTTCGGCCAGCGTCGGCTGGTAGCCCACCGCGGAAGGCATGCGGCCGAGCAGTGCGGACACTTCGGTACCGGCCAGCGTGTAGCGATAGATGTTGTCGACGAAGAACAGGATGTCACGACCGTCGTCGCGGAAACGCTCGGCCATGGTCAGACCGGTCAGCGCGACGCGCAGACGGTTGCCCGGGGGTTCGTTCATCTGACCGAACACCATCGCGACCTTGTCGAGAACGTTGGAGTCCTTCATTTCATGATAGAAGTCGTTACCTTCGCGGGTACGCTCACCAACACCGGCAAACACGGACAGACCCGAGTGTTGCTTGGCGATGTTGTTGATCAGCTCCATCATGTTGACGGTCTTGCCGACGCCGGCGCCACCGAACAGACCGACCTTGCCGCCCTTGGCGAACGGGCAGATCAGATCGATAACCTTGATGCCGGTTTCGAGCAGATCGACGGAGGACGACAGTTCGTCGAACTTCGGCGCAGCGGCGTGGATTTCACGCAGTTCGTCGCTGTCGATCGGACCAGCTTCGTCGATCGGACGGCCGAGCACGTCCATGATGCGACCCAGCGTGCCCATGCCGACCGGCACCGAGATGCCGGCACCGGTGTTGTTAACCTTCATGCCGCGGCGCAGGCCGTCGGATGAACCCATGGCGATGGTACGGACGACGCCGTCACCCAGTTGCTGCTGCACTTCGAAGGTCAGGCCGGTTTCAACCATGCCGTTTTCTTCGGAGGCGTCGAGCTTGAGTGCGTCGTAGACCTTCGGCATCGCGTCGCGCGGGAAGTGGATGTCCACAACTGCGCCGATACACTGAACGATGGAACCTTGACTCATATTCAAATCCCCAATAATTAATAGCTGCGCGCTGGCGTCAGACTGCGGCGGCGCCGCTGACGATTTCCGAGAGTTCCTTGGTAATCGCGGCCTGACGGGCCTTGTTATAGACCAGCTTCAATTCACCGATGACGTTCTTGGCGTTATCGGAAGCAGACTTCATGGCGACCATCCGGGCAGACTGCTCGGAGGCCATGTTTTCAGCCACGGCCTGGTAAATCAAAGCTTCGACATAGCGGATCAACAGATCGTCGATAACTGGCTGGGCTTCCGGCTCGTAGACATAATCCCAACCCGGCTGATGATCGGTCTTGACGACGTCGTCAGCGAGCGGGAGCAGCCTTTCGAAAACCGGTTCCTGCTTCATCGTGTTGATGAAGCGGGTGTAGCCGATGTACAGCGCGTCGATTTCGCCCTTCATGTAGGCGTCGAGCTGGATCTTGAGCGGGCCGATCAGCTTTTCCAGGTGCGGGGTATCACCCAGCGCGACGACGTGCGAAACAACCTTCGCGCCGGCGCGTTGCATGAAACCCAGACCCTTGTTGCCGATGCAGGTTGCCTGGAACTTGATCTGCTGGCTGTCCAACTCCTTCATCTTGCCCAGAACCAGGCGCAGGACGTTGGAGTTCAAACCGCCGCAAAGACCCTTGTCGGAGGTGACGAGGACAATCCCGATCGCCTTCTGCTCGCGCTTTTCGAGGAAGGGGTGCTTGTACTCGGTCAGCGCATGCGACAAGTTGCTGGCCACGCGCCGGATCTTCTCGCCGTAGGGGCGGGCAGCCCGCATCCGGTCCTGCGCCTTGCGCATTTTGGATGCGGCCACCATCTCCATGGCCTTGGTGATCTTGCGCGTGTTTTCTACGCTCTTGATCTTGTTGCGAATTTCCTTGCCGCTAGGCATGGCGTTCTCCTAAGATCAGGCCCAGGTGCTCTTGAAAGCCTGGATGCCGGCAGCCAGCGCCTTTTCGGTATCACCGCTCAGATCGGCCGACGATTCCATGGTGTTCATGACTTCGGCGTGATTGGCCTTGAGGTAGCTGATCATGGCCTTTTCGCATTCGAGCGCGCGCTTGACTTCGACGTCGTCGAAGTAGCCCTTGTCGGCTGCGTACAGCGTGACGGCCATGTCGGAGATGCTCATCGGGGCGTACTGCGGCTGCTTCATCAGTTCCGTGACCAGACGGCCGCGTTCCAGCTGCTTGCGGGTCGCTTCGTCGAGGTCGGAGGCGAACTGGGCGAAGGCCGCGAGTTCGCGGTACTGGGCCAGGGCCAGACGGACACCGCCGCCGAGCTTCTTGATCAGCTTGGTCTGGGCAGCGCCACCGACGCGCGACACCGAGATACCGGCGTTGATCGCGGGACGAATACCGGCGTTGAAGAGGTCGGTTTCCAGGAAGATCTGACCGTCGGTGATCGAAATCACGTTGGTCGGAACGAAGGCGGAAACGTCACCAGCTTGCGTTTCGATGACCGGCAGTGCGGTCAGCGAACCGCTCTTGCCCGTCACGGCGCCGTTGGTGAAACGCTCGACCCAGGCTTCGGAAACGCGGGCAGCACGTTCCAGCAGGCGGGAGTGGAGGTAGAAGACGTCGCCTGGGTAGGCTTCACGGCCCGGCGGACGGCGCAGCAGCAGGGAAACCTGACGATAGCCCCAAGCCTGCTTGGTCAAATCGTCGTAAATGATCAGGGCATCTTGACCACGGTCACGGAAGTATTCACCCATCGAGCAGCCGGCGTACGGGGCCAGGTACTGCAGCGCGGCCGATTCCGAAGCGGAGGCGGCGACGACGATGGTGTATTCCATGGCGCCGTGCTCTTCGAGCTTGCGCACGACGTTGGCGATGGTGGAAGCCTTCTGGCCGACGGCGACATAAACGCAGAACAGGTTCTTGCCCTTCTGGTTGATGATCGCATCGACAGCAACGGCGGTCTTGCCGGTCTGGCGGTCGCCGATGATCAGTTCGCGCTGGCCACGGCCAACCGGAACCATCGAGTCGACGCACTTCAGACCAGTCTGCACCGGCTGCGAAACCGACTTACGCCAGATGACGCCAGGGGCGACCTTTTCCAGCTTGTCGGTTTCCTTGGCATTGATCGGGCCCTTGCCGTCGATCGGCTGGCCGAGGGTGTTGACCACGCGGCCGAGCAGTTCCGGACCAACCGGCACTTCCAGAATGCGGCCGGTCGTCTTGACCGTGTCGCCTTCGGAGATGTGCTCGTATTCGCCCAGGATAACAGCGCCGACGGAGTCGCGTTCGAGGTTGAGCGCCATGCCGATGGTGTTGCCGGGGAATTCCAGCATTTCACCTTGCATGACGTCCTGCAAGCCATGCACGCGGCAGATACCGTCGGTGACGGAAACCACGGTGCCCTGCGTACGCACTTCCGATGCGCCTTGCAGGTTCTGGATCTTGCTCTTGATCAGTTCAGAAATTTCGGAAGGATTCAACTGCATGAAAATCTCCTAGTTGTTCAGTGCCACGGCCATCGCGTCAAGCTTGCCGCGGACTGAAGCATCCAGCATCTGGTCACCGACGGTAACCCGCACACCACCGATCAGGCTCGCATCGACTTCGACGCGGGCGGTCAGGCGGGTTCCGAAACGCGGCTCCAGCTGCTGCAGCAGAGCAGCGACCTGGGCGTCGTCAATCGGAAATGCGGAATACACCACCGCCTCCTGGACCCCTTCTTCCTGGCTGCGGGCCAGATCGAAAAGCCGGGAAATCTCCGGCAGGAGTGCGAGACGCCGGTTTTCTGCGAGGGTACGAACAAAATTGGCGAGAATCGGGTCGCTGTCGTCGGACAGCGAAATGAACAATTCTGCAATCTGTTCAGCGGAGAGCCGGGGATTGCCCATGACCTGAGCCATGTCCCCGTCCTGGGCGATCAGCGCCAGCCTTTGCAGGCGCTGCGACCAGATGCCCTGGGCCCCGCCTTCCTTGGCCAGCTTGAAAGCGGCGTCGGCGTAGGGGCGAGCGATGGTGACGGATTCAGCCATAAGCGTTACAGATCCTGTTTGATCGTGGCCAGAATGTCGGAATGAGCCTGGGCATTGATCTCGCGGCGCAGAATCTGTTCGGCGCCGGTGACCACCAGGGCAGCGACCTGTTCGCGCAGCTGTTCCTTGGCACGGACGGCCTCCTGTTCGATTTCAGCCTTGGCACCGGCGACGATGCGGTCAGCTTCAACCTTGGCGTTCGCCTTGGCTTCTTCGATCAGTTGGGCGCCGCGCTTTTCAGCGTTGGCGATCAGTTCTGCAGCCTTTTCCTTGCCTTCGCGGAGAGCATCCGTCGAACGCTTGGTGGCCAGTTCAAGATCCTGCTTGCCGCGTTCAGCAGCAGCCAGACCATCCGCGATCTTCTTCGCACGCTCGTCGAGCGCCTTCACAATGGGGGGCCACACGAATTGCATCGTGAACCACGCCAGAATGAAGAACACAACGAGCTGTGCAAACAACGTTGCGTTCAGATTCACGGTGTTAGTCCTCTTCTAAAGGGTTGATCGGAAGAGGAGTAATTAACCTGCGACCAGTTGGAACGGGTTGGCAAAGGCGAACATCATGGCGATACCAACGCCGATCAGGAAGGCGGCATCGATCAGACCGGCCAGCAGGAACATCTTGGTCTGCAGGGCGTTCATCAGTTCCGGCTGACGAGCCGAAGCTTCAATGTACTTGCCGCCCATCAGGCCGATACCGATACAGGCGCCGATAGCACCCAGACCAATGATCAGGCCGGCAGCCAGAGCAACAAAACCGAGAACGTGTTCCATGACAACTCCTTGCTAGTTTAAGTAATGAAAAGGTAAAGCGAAAACAGGGTTACTACAGGAAAATCTGTTGGGTGAGTCTTAGTGTGCTTCGTGAGCCTGACCGATGTAGACCAGGGTCAGCATCATGAAGATGAAGGCCTGCAGGGCGACGATCAGGATGTGGAAGATAGCCCAGATCGAACCCGACAGGATGTGACCGATGAACAGGAAGACGCCGGTGGTCGTACCCGCCCAGGCAGCACCCATGAGGGCAATCAGCATGAACACCAGTTCGCCGGCGTACATGTTGCCGAACAACCGCATGCCGTGCGAAACCGTCTTGGCTAGGAACTCGATCATCTGCATCGCGAAGTTGATCGGGTAGAGCAGCGGATGGCTGCCGAAGGGCGCGGTGAAGAGTTCGTGCATCCAGCCGCCAAAGCCCTTGATCTTGACGTTGTAGTAGAGACAGACGAGCAGGACGCCGATCGACATGCCCAGCGTGCCATTCAGGTCAGCGGTCGGCACCACGCGCAGGTAGGCGTGATGATCGCCGGTGACGGTCTGCCAGATCGTCGGCAGCAGGTCGAGCGGCAGGAAGTCCATCGAGTTCATCAGGAAGATCCAGATGAACACGGTCAGCGCCAGCGGGCCAACGGCCTTGCGCGACTCGGCGCTATGAACGATGCCCTTGGCCTGCTCATTGACCATCTCGAGAACGATTTCTACGGCGGCCTGCATGCGACCCGGCACACCGGAGGTCACGCTCTTGGCGACTCGCCACATGACAAACAGGCCGAGAACGCCCATCAGAACGGAGAAAACCACCGTATCGAGGTTGATGACGCTGAAGTCGATGATGCTCTTCTGCGCATGACCCGTACTGTTGAGATGGGTCAGGTGGTGAACGATATATTCGCCGGCGGTGGGCGCGTTCGCTGCTGCTTCGTGGCCTGCTGTAGACATGATCAGGATTTCTTCCAAAACGCAATAAAACCAGCATGTAGAACAATCGCCAGACCAATCAGCAAGCTGGGCCAGTGCATCCCGGGATACCCCTTGATGGCGATTGCCAGTATTCCTATGGTGGCGCCGATCTTGAGGAATTCGCCGACAAAGAAGTTCGCTGCGTAGGACGCCCCCGCGCGATTCTTCAACATCGTCAGCCGGACAGCAAAGAACAGGTTGGGCACGATGGCGGCGAATGCCGCAATCCCAACCGAAACCAGCCCCCGGGTTCCCACGATAGCACCAGCCGCGATCGCTGTTATCAATGCTGCACCAAGTTGTAGGTATATCGCTTTCAACATGGTGTCACGCAATCGCTGACCGGCTTAGCCACACAGACCTAAATGATACAAGACTTCAAAAAATAGCGTCAATGAAAAATAAGGGTTTACCGCAATCTAAGTTCCTTGACGCAACCTGCCGAGGATGCCTTCGAGCTGGTCGAGATTGCCGAATTCGATCGTCACCTTGCCCGCCCCCTTCTTGTTGCTGCGGATGGCGACGGCCGCCCCGACAGCATCCGAGAGCTCTTCCTGGAGGCGCACCAGGTCGCGATCGACGGCTGGTGTCGCCGCTTTCTTGGGCGGATTGACGATCTGCTGCACCAGGCGCTCGGTCTCGCGCACCGTCAGTTCCTTCTGCACCACCCGCTGCGCCACCGCCACCTGCTGCGCGCCGGGCAGCGGCAACAGGGCGCGGGCGTGGCCCATGTCGAGCTTGCCGCTCATCAGCAACTCCTGCACCGGCGCCGACAACTGCAGCAGGCGCATCAGGTTGGAAGCTGCCGGACGCGAACGGCCGACGGCGTCCGCCGCCTGCTGGTGAGTCAGGCCGAATTCCTGGATCAGGCGCTGCAAGCCCTGCGCTTCTTCGAGCGGATTGAGGTTTTCGCGCTGGATGTTCTCGATCAGCGCCATCGCCAGCGCCTGCTCGTCGGGAATCACCCGCACCAGCACCGGCACTTCGCTCAGCCCGGCCTGCTGCGCCGCACGCCAGCGGCGTTCACCGGCGACGATCTCGTAGCGTTCGGCGCCCGGCGTCTTGTCGACGGCGCGCACCAGGATCGGCTGCATCACACCCTGGGCCTTGATCGAACTCGCCAGTTCGGCGAGCGACTCCGGGTCCATCTGCGTGCGTGGCTGGTACTTGCCTGGCTTCAGACGGTCAACCGGCAGGTTGCGCAATTCCTCCTCGGGTTTCGCATCGCTGCCGGCGAGCAGCGCGTCGAGGCCGCGGCCGAGTCCCTTCATCTTGATCATTTGGCGACCCTTTCGAGAATTTCGCGGGCAAGCGAGGTATAGGCCTGCGCCCCCTTGGAGTTTTTGTCAAAAGCATTGACCGGCTTGCCGTAGGACGGCGCCTCGGCGAGACGGACGTTGCGCGGCACGATGGTCTGGTAGACCTTGCGCCCGAAGTGGCTTTCGAGTTCGTTCGAAACCTGCTGGGTCAGCGTGCTCTGGCCGTTGTACATGGTGCGCAGCAGGCCCTCGATTTCGAGCCGGGAATTGAGGTGGTGGCGCACCTTGCGCAGTGTCTCGACAAGGTCGGACAGACCTTCCAGCGCGTAGTACTCGCACTGCATCGGGATCAACACCGAATCGGCGGCGACCAGCGCGTTGACCGTCAGCATGTTGAGCGCCGGCGGGCAGTCGATGAGGACGAAGTCGTACTCGTCGTGGTTCTGCTGCAGCGCGTTCTTCAGCCGGTATTCGCGCTGATCGAGTTCGATCAGCTCGACTTCGGCGCCGGCCAGCTCGCGGTTGGCGGGCAGCACGTCAAAGGCGAAATCGGTCTTGATGCAGACCTCAGTCAGCGTCGCGGCGCCGATCAGTAGCTGATAAACGGTCGGCAGCGCCTCCTTCTTGGTGATGCCGGAACCGGTCGTTGCGTTGCCCTGCGGATCCATGTCGATCAGCAGCACACGCTGACCTTCGGCGCCGAGCGAGGCGGCGAGATTGACGGCGGTCGTCGTCTTGCCGACGCCACCCTTCTGGTTGGTGATGGCGAGTACTTTCATTGGCCCGCTTTCAGGATGATCAGGTGTCTTTCGGCGTCCAGCCCGGGAACGGACAAGGGAACGATGCGGTCGACGACGATGTTGGCCGGCAAAGCGGCGATTTCATCATCGGGGCGAACGCCCTTCATCGCCAGCCAGCGGCCGTCGGGGGCCAGCAGGTGACGGGTGAGTTCAACGAAGAGCTTGAGTTCGGCGAAGGCGCGCGAACTGATCTGCGCATACTGGCCGCTCAGTTCCTCGACCCGGGCATGATCAACCGCGACGTTCTTCAGGCCGAGCTGGATGGCCGCCTGCAGCAGGAAGGTCGCCTTCTTCTGCACGGTATCGACCATGCGCACCGAGAGTTGCGGACGGGCGATGGCCAGCGGGATGCCGGGCAGGCCACCGCCGGAACCGACGTCGAGCAGCGCGCCGTCGCCGACGTAGGGCAGGATCGCCAGCGAATCGAGCAAGTGATGCGAAATCGCCTGCGCCGGATCGCGCAGCGCCGTCAGGTTGTAGGTCTTGTTCCACTTCAGCAGCAGGTCGCGGAAGGCGAGCAGTTGCTGCTGTGTGGCGTCGGGCAGGTCGATGCCGAGCGCGGCGAGACCTGCCGGGAGGGTGATCGCGCTCATGCCGCCCGCGACAGGTTGAGGCGCTTCAGGTGGATCAGCAGCAGCGAGATCGCCGCCGGCGTGATGCCCTGGATGCGCGAAGCCTGGCCGATGGTCTGCGGCCGGTGCTGCTGCAGCTTCTGGCGAACCTCGTTGGACAGACCGGCGACTGCCGCGTAATCAAGATCGGCCGGCAGCTCGGTGTTTTCGTAGCTGGCCGACTTCGCCACTTCCTCGGCCTGGCGGTCGATGTAGCCCTGGTACTTGGCGGCAATCTCCAGCTGCTCGATCACCGCCGCGTCGATTTCCGGCGCCGCCGGCAAGACGCCGTCGATCGGCAGCGAGACCAGCTCGCGCCAGGCCACCTCCGGCCGCCGGAGCAGCTCGAAGAGGCTGTATTCGTGCTCGATCGGCTTGCCCAGCACGCGCTGACAGTCGTCGGCGGCAACGATCTTCGGATTGACCCAGGTCGCCTTCAGCCGCTCCTGCTCAGCGGCGATCGCGTCGCGCTTGCGGCAGAAAACCGCCCAGCGCACGTCGTCGACCAGGCCAAGAGCGCGCCCCTGCTCGGTCAAGCGCAGGTCGGCGTTGTCCTCGCGCAGGCTCAGCCGGTACTCGGCGCGACTGGTGAACATCCGGTACGGGTCGGCGACGCCGCGCGTCACCAGGTCATCGACCATCACGCCGAGGTAGGCCTCGTTGCGCTTCGGACACCAGCCGGCCTCGCCGCGCCCGTGACGTACCGCGTTGATGCCGGCGAGCAGCCCCTGCGCCGCCGCTTCCTCGTAACCGGTGGTGCCGTTGATCTGGCCGGCGAAGAAGAGGCCGCCGATCGCCTTGCTCTCCAGCGTGTCCTTGAGCCCACGCGGATCGTAGAAGTCGTATTCGATGGCGTAGCCGGGACGCAAGATGTGGCAGTTTTCCAGGCCACGGATCGAGCGCACCAGCGCCAGCTGGATGTCGAAGGGCAGGCTGGTGGAAATCCCGTTCGGGTAGATTTCGTGCGTCCCCAGGCCTTCCGGTTCGAGGAAGACGTGGTGGCTGGTCTTGTCGGCGAAGCGGTGGATCTTGTCCTCGATCGACGGGCAGTAGCGCGGACCGACCCCCTCGATGACCCCGGTGTACATCGGCGAGCGGTCGAGGCCGCCGCGGATGATCTCGTGCGTGCGCTCGTTGGTCTCGGTGATCCAGCACGGCAACTGGCGCGGATGCTGGGCGGCGTTGCCGAGGAAGGAGAAGGCCGGCAGCGGGTCGTCCGAGTGCTGCTCTTCCATCACCGAGAAATCGATGGTCTTGCCGTCCAGGCGCGCTGGTGTGCCGGTCTTCAGGCGCCCCTGCGGCAACTGCAGCTCCTGCAGGCGATGGGCCAGCGAGACCGCCGCCGGGTCGCCCATGCGCCCGCCAGTGTAGTTCTCCAGCCCGACGTGGATCTTGCCGTTGAGGAAGGTGCCGGCGGTGAGCACGACGGCGTCGGCCATGAAACGGATGCCGAGCTGGGTGATGGCGCCGCAGACGCGGTCGCCGTCGACGATCAAGTCGTCGACAGCCTGCGCGAAGAGTGTCAGGTTGGGCTGATTTTCCAGGCGCGCACGGATCGCCTGGCGGTACAGAACGCGGTCGGCCTGGGCGCGCGTCGCGCGCACCGCCGGGCCTTTCGACGCATTGAGAATGCGGAACTGGATGCCAGCTTCGTCGGTCGCCGCCGCCATCGCCCCGCCCAGCGCATCGACCTCGCGCACCAGATGGCCCTTGCCGATGCCGCCAATCGACGGGTTGCAACTCATCGCCCCCAGGGTTTCGAGATTGTGCGTCAGCAACAACGTGGCCGCGCCGGCCCGCGCCGCGGCAAGCGCAGCCTCGGTGCCGGCGTGACCGCCGCCGACGACGATGACATCGAAACGGGTGGGATAAAGCATGGGAAAAGGTCTTGTTGCGGCGCAGTATGGGACCGGCGATTTTACGTCAGGCGGCTGGAAAATCACAGACTTAAGCAGCCCCCAGGCAGCCGCCACACCGGCTTGCAACTTGCCGTCGGCCCGCTTCTCCAGTAATTTTCCGGAAATGAATCGAAAAACCGCTGGCAACAGCAGCCCGCTCGACGACGAGGAAATGCTCCTCGTCCTCCAGCATTCGCTGACCAAGAAACGTGTCCTGCTCATCGACCGCCACCCGCCGGCACGCGATGCCCTGCGCCTGATGCTCGGCGCGCTCGGCGTCACCGCCGTGCATGGCGCCGGCAATTCGGCCGAAGTGATCCGCCAGGTCAAGGCCAACCGCTTCGACATCATCCTTTCCGATTTCGTCCTCGACGATGGCCGCGACGGCCAGCAACTGCTCGAGGAACTGCGCCACGCCCACCTGATCCCGTTGTCTACGGTGTACATGATCATCACCAGCGAACGCGCCTACACCAACGTCGTCGCCCTCGCCGAGCTGGCCCCCGACGATTACCTGATCAAGCCTTTCACCGCCGAGCAACTACAGGGTCGCCTGGTTCGTGCCATCTACAAGAAACATGTGCTGCGCAAGATTTACGAGCACATCGAAGCCAGCGAACTGCTGGAGGCGATCGCCGCCTGCGACCGCGTGATCCAGCAGCAACCGCTGTACATGTACGACGCGCTGCGTTTCAAGGGCGAACTGCTGCACCAGCTGGGGCGCACCCAGGAGGCCGAGGCGGTCTATCGGCGCGTTCTCGAAGGCCGCGTCGTGCCCTGGGCGAAGATGGGCCTGGCCGGCGCGCTGCGCGACCGCAACGCCCTCGACGAAGCGAAGCAGCTCGCCGAGCAGGTCCTGCTCGAAGCCCCGGAGTTTCTCTCCGCCTACGACTTCCTGGCCTCAGTCCACGAAGCCCAGGGGCGCCTGCACGAAGCACAGCAGATTCTGCAGCGGGCCGCCGACGCCTCGCCGCACAACACCGTTCGGCAGCGCCTGGTGGGCGATGTCGCCGCCCGCAACAAGGACTTCCTGGTCGCCGAGAAGGCCTACGGCAAGGTCATGGAGCGCAGCCGCGGATCGACGCTGCGCAGCGTGGACGATTTCGCCAACCTGTCGCGCGTCCTCGTCGAACGTGGCGACGTCGAAGCCTCACGGCGCATCGTCGGCGAAATGAAGCGCGAACTGCGCGGCGACAAGCAGGCAGCACTCGCCGCCCTGGTTGTCGAAAGCCTCTGCCTCGAACGTGAGGGAGCACCGGCCAAGGCCACGCAACTGATCGATCAGGCGCTGGAGATGCAGCAGGAACTGGCTGCCGAAGCCGCCGAGAAGGGCCGCCCGGTCTCCCAGCGCCTCGCCATCGATCTCGCCCACGCCTGCATCGCCACCGGCAAGCAGACTGAGGCTGAACGCATCATGCGCCAGGTCGCCGCCGAGAACAACGACGACGACCACCTGCTTGGCCACATCCACAACGTGTTCGAAAAGACCGGCCAGGCCGAGGCCGGCAAGGCGCTGCTCGCCGAAGTCAGCAAGGAGATCATCCGCCTCAACAACGAGGGCGTGATGGGCGCCCGCGCCGGCAATTTCGAAGAATCGGTCAGATTGCTGATGCAGGCCGCCGACCAGATGCCCAACCTGCAGTTCCTGGTCAACGCGGCGAAGGCGATCTACACCCTGCTCGACAAGCGCGGCTGGAACGACGAACTGGCGCAACGCGCCGGTGAATATCTGGCGCGCGCCCAGCAGAAGGACCGCAAGAGTCCGAAAGTGGCGTCGGCCAAGCAGATGCAACTGGCGGTGGCCAAAAAATACGGTGTCGGGCCCGACACCTGAGGCATCCCGGGCCGGAATCGGCGTGATAAAGTCGCCCTCTTTCCCACCACGGACCCTGCCATGTTCTCTGGAATCGTCGCGGCCGTCGGCCGCATCACCCAACTCACACCGCGCGAAGTCGGCTACCGCCTGACCGTAGACGCCGGCAAACTCGACATCAGCGACCTCGCCATCGGCGATTCGATGGCGCACAACGGCGTCTGCCTCACCGTCGTCGGCAAGGAAGGCAACAGTTTCATGGTCGATGTCTCGCCGGAAACCCTGTCCTGCACCGTCGGCCTCGACGCCCCCGGCCCGGTCAACCTGGAAAAGGCGCTGCGCCTGGCCGACGTCATCGGCGGCCACCTGGTCTCCGGCCACGTCGACGGCGTCGGCGAAGTGCTGCGCTTTGACGCGGTCGGCGACAACCGCCTGCTCGAAATCCGCGCGCCACGGGAGATCGCCAAGTACATCGCGCGCAAGGGATCGGTCGCCGTCGACGGCACCAGCCTGACCACCAACGAGGTCAAGGGCACCGACTTCACGATCAACCTGATCCCGCACACGCTGGAAAACACCACGCTCAACCGCCTGCAACCGGGCAGCAAGGTCAATCTCGAGGTGGACCTGATCGCCCGCTACTGCGAGCGCCTGCTCAGCGCCGACCGCGAGGGCTGAACCCGGTGCGCGGTGCCGCAAGTCTGCTGGCGGCCGTCCTGCTCGCCGGCTGCGCCGGCAGCGGAACGTTCAGCGGAAGTGCCACCGTCGCCCAGCTCGAACAGCGTCTCGGCGCCCCCGCCATGCGCTGGACCGCGGCGGACGGCAGCGAAACCCTGGCCTACCCGGAAGGGCCGCCGGGCTATCGAACCTGGTTCGTGCGCAGCGATGCCGACGGCCGCGTCATCGCCCGCGACAACGTGCTGGTCGCCGCGCAGTTCGCGAAAATCCGGCCGCAGATGAGCGAAGAGGAAGTCCTCCGCCTGCTCGGCCCGCCGGTCCCACAGTGGACCACCTACTTCGAAGCGCGCGACGAACTGGTCTGGGAGTGGCGCTATTGCGACGACTGGAACGAACCCGCCCGCTTCGACGTCATGTTCGACGGCCGTACCCGGCGCGTCCGCTCGACTTATGCCGCCTCCGAGGATCTGCGCGGCCTCAACGGGTTCGGCGATTTCCGCGGCTGGTGCAGCCACTGAAACGATTTTCGCAGCGCCCTTGAAAAAGCCAGGGGCCGCCCCCATAATCCAGAGCATGGTTGTAATTCCGGCAATCTGGAGGCGTTCTGGACAGGGGTTCGATTCCCCTCACCTCCACCCAAGGACATTCGAGGAGTGTCCTTGCGATGGGGGTGTACTGGTTTCGACAGGGCGGACAAAGGTGCGCAGGCAACTCGAAAGGCGACGGACGTAATCCGCGCAAATCCATAATTGCCAACGATGAGCAATTCGCTATTGCCGCCTAAAAACGGATAGCCGGGGCTGCTGAAGCCTTGTTACCAAAGACAGCCGGCGGGGACTTCGGTCCCCGTCGTCACGTTTACGGCCGGCGATTCAGCCGGCGTAATGGAAGCTGCGCGTCGCGTGCACGCCGACGACGCGCGCCGGGTTGAGGACGCCGCTACGCTCCAGTTGCTTGATCACCCGCGACACCGTCTCGAAGCGCAGGTCGGTGATGTCGGCGATCGCCTGCCGCGTCGGCAGCACCACCTGCCCGTCGCCTTCGACCAGAAGTCGGACCAGCGCCAGGATGCGATCGACCGCCTGGCCGCCGCGCAGCGCCACCACCTCGGCCGCCCGCTGCTGGACACGGGCCAGCGTGGCAAGCAGGGAATCGCCAGCCAGCCCGGCCTCGCCCTCCGGCCAGGGAATCAGCTCGCAATCGGTCAGGGCGCTCGCCGAGAAGGTATAAACACCGAACAGCAGGGTCTCGCAACCGACGATGTCGTTGGCAATGGCCAGACTGGCAAAACGCTCGCCGCCCGGCTGCGGAGTGTCGAGACGGAGCACGCCGCGACGCAGGCGCCAGGCCTGCCCTTCGTCGCCAGCACGGTAGAGGCTGGCGCCGCAGTCGAGACGCCGCGGCCCGGTAACGGTTGGCGTCTGGCGATTGATCCTGAACAAACCCATCTTCCACTCCTCCACAAACGACAAGACCCCGGTCGGAATCGACCGGGGTCATTTCAGGCAATGACTACTTTAGAACTTGATGTTGATGCCGGCATACAAAGAGCGTCCCATGCCGGGCACCGGCGTTCCCCACAGGGAAACGACGCCCATCGGTACATTGTTGGCGGTCGCCATCATGGTCGTCCCCTGACCGAGGTAAGCACCGCCCAGTGGCATCTCGTAATGGCGATCGAAAAGGTTCTCGACCCCGAAATCGAGGCGCACCTGCTTCCAGCTGTGGCTCAAGCGCAGATTGACCAGCCCGTAGCCGGCCGTCTTCATTTCGTTGCGCGCATCCGACACCTTGCGCTTGCCCGCCACGCCGAGCACTTCCAGCGCATTATCCCAAGCGCCGAGCTTGTGGGTCAGCGTCAGCTTCGCATTGAGCGGCATGATGTTGTAGAGGTCATCGCCGCTGTCGCGGTTCTTGCCGCGCGTGTAGCTGAGCATCCCCTGCACGCCGAGTTCGCCGGCGGCGGTTTTGGCCAGCGGCATTTTGCCGGAAACATCAAGACCATAGAGGCGGGCTGAGGCATTGCTGTAACGCAGCACCGTGAACTGATCGCGCAACGGGACAGCACGCGGCAAGTTGGCAGCACCATCCCACTGGATGGCGTCGATGTAGTCACTGACATGGGTGTAATGCGGCGTCAGCTTGAACTCACGCTGCCGCGTCGCGTCGTGCCAGTCGAAGGTAGCGGACAGGGTATAGGCCTTTTCCGGATCGAGGTCCGGGTTGCCGACATAGCCGTTGCCATCACCGACGAAGTTGTTCATCAGCGCCGCCATCTGCCAGGTGGACCAGGGATAGGCTTCGTACAGGCTGGGCGAACGGGTCTTGCGGGCGAGGCCGAATTCGATGTCCAGCCCGGTGTTGGCGGCGTAGCGGGCGAGGGCGGTGAAATCCCAGTTGTTGTCGTGACGCGAACGGTCGCTGGCGTTGAAGCGCGTGGCATCAGCGTTGGTCATGGCAAAACTTCCCGGTGGCGCCGGGTCGACGTCGTAGCCACGCACATCACCGGCATCCATGCTGACGCGCTCGTAGCGCAGGCCGAGCAGGGTCGTCCATTGCGCATTCGGCCGGCTTTCCCATTCGGCAAACAAGGCCTGGCGATCGCGTTCGCCGTCGTTGATATTGACGAAGGTGCCCGGCCACATGCCGCTGCCGGAAGCCGGCCACCAGTCGTCGAGGCGGTATTTCTGCAGTTCGCCGCCGAGGCGCAGCAGATCCTTGCTACCCAACTTGACGTCGGCCTTCAGGCTGGCGCCGGTGGTCTTGCTTTCGGTATACATCGGCATGCCCTGGGCGCAGGTATTGCTCATCGCTCCGCAGGCCAGCGGATCGATCGCCGCGCCGCCGCCGGAAGCCATGCCGTACCACCAGCGCTTGTCGTCGCCGAAGTCCATGAAGTGATCGACGGTCTCGTGATAGACGCGGGCTTCCAGCTTGCCCCAGTCGTAGTCGCCGAGCCAGCGCAGGTTGATGCGCTTCTGCTCGTTGTCGAGCAGGTCCATGCGCTGGTTCGGGTAGAGCTGCTCCGGCATGTCCTGGTAGCCGAGCTTGGCTTCGAACAGGTGGTTGGCGTTGCGGAAGGCCAGACCGAGGGTATGGTTGCCGGTCTGGTAGGCGGTCGAGCCGACTTCGTCGCGGTCGAGGCGGTGGCCGGCACGGCCGGTGGCGGTGTAGTTCTTGAAATTGCCGCCGGCGCTGTAGTTATCGGCGGCACTGTAGGCGCCGGTATAGCTCAGGCTGAGGTTCTCGCTGGCGACCGTGGCGCTGGCGTTGATACCTTTGGCGTCGTTGTTGCTGCGGTAGAAGGCGCCGACTTCGCCCTTGACCAGGCGCTCACCGGGCGCAGCGAATTCCGGCGCCCGCGTCTCGGCGACGATGCTGCCGCCGATGCTGTCGCCGCCGACGCTGACCGGGCTGATCCCGGCATAGACGGTGAGCGCGCCGACCTGGCTCGGATCGAGATAGGAGAGCGCCGGGTTCATGTGGTTGGGGCAGGCGGCGATGAAGTCCATGCCGTCAACCTTGATGCGCAGGCGGTCGTCGGCCAGGCCGTGGATCGCCGGCAGGCTGGAGACGGCACCGGCGCCGTAGAAGCTGACGCCGGGAACATCCTGCAGCAGCGAGGCGGCATCGCTGTTGCGGGCGCCGCGCTGGCGCAATTCAGCCGCATCGAGCTGGGTAGTGCTGCCGGCACTCTTGTCGCGCTCGGCGCTGACAGTGATTTCCCCGAGGGTCTGCGCCGTTGCCGGCGTGCTCAGGACGAAGGAAGAAAAGGCTAAGCCGATGGCCGCTGCCAGCGGCCGGACAAAAAAGGACATGGAACCCCCGATTTTTATTTTGATTGACGACAAGGGGGCGATTGTCGGCAAGGAAGCTGTCCACGGGAATGTGACAAATCGTCGCAGCCCTGCGGCAGCGAGCATCACGCCACCGCTTCAGGCGTTGAGCTTTTCCAGCGCCTCGCGCAGACGGGCCGGCTCGTCCAGGCGCAGCATCTTGCGCACATTGGGCGCCAGTTCGGCGAGTTCCGATTTGAGGACGCGGCTCTTGACCTTGAGGATCTGCGACGGATGCATCGAGAAGATGCGCAGCCCCATGCCGAGCAGCAGACGGGTCAGCTTGGGGTCGCCGGCCATTTCGCCGCATACCGAGACCGGCACGCCGGCCTTCTCGGCGCTGGAGATGGTGTGCGCCAGCAGCATCAGCACCGCCGGGTGCAGCGGGTCGTAGAGCGCGGCAACCTGCTCGTCGGAACGGTCGATCGCCAGCGTGTACTGGATCAGGTCGTTGGTGCCGATCGACAGGAAGTCGAGGCGGCGCAGGAAGATGCCGACGGCCAGCGCGGCGGCCGGAATCTCGATCATGCCGCCAATCTGGATGTGCTCGTCGAAGGCGATCTTTTCGCCGCGCAGGCTGGACTTCGCTTGCTCGACGGCGGCCAGCGTCTGGTCGATCTCGTGCGCGTGCGCCAGCATCGGAATCAGCAGCTTGATCGGCCCGAAGCGCGAGGCGCGCAGGATGGCGCGCAACTGCGTCTGGAACATCTTCGGTTCGGCCAGCGACAGGCGGATCGCCCGCCGTCCGAGCGCCGGATTGGTCTTGACGCGGTCGCCGGCGGTGGCTTCCGGCTTGAGGTCCTTGTCGGCGCCGAGGTCGAAAGTGCGGATGGTCACCGGCCGGCCGGCCATGCCCTTGACCACCTTCTTGTAGGCTTCGAACTGCTCCTGCTCGTCGGGCATGTCGCCGCGGTTGAGGAAGAGGAATTCGGTACGGAACAGGCCGATGCCCTCGGCACCGTCGTCGAGCGCGTCGGGCACGTCGCCGGGCAGTTCGATGTTGGCGTGCAGGGCGATCTCGACGCCGTCGATGGTCTGCGTAGACGCACTGCGCAGTTGCCGCAGCTTGGTTCGCTCGAGTTCGATCTGCTCGGCGCGCAGCCGGTATTCGTCAAGTACGCGCGCATCGGGATTGACGATGACGACGCCGCGCAAGCCGTCGACGATCAGTTGCTCGCCGTCGCGGATCAGCGCGCGCGCGTTCTCCAGGCCGAGCACGGCGGGAATTGCCATGCTGCGGGCGAGGATCGCCGTGTGCGATGTGGCGCCGCCGACATCGGTGATGAAGGAAGCGAAGCGGTGGTCCTTGAAGGCGATGGTGTCGGCCGGCGACAGGTCGTGGGCGACGACGATCAGCGATTCTTCCTTGGTCTGCTTGCCGGCCTTCAGCGAAGCGCGCCCGGGATGGCCAAGCAGTTCCTTGATCACCCGCTCGACCACCTGGATGACGTCGAAACGGCGTTCGCGCAGGTAGGGATCGTCGAACTCCTCGAACTGCCCGACCAGATGCTCCATCTGCTGGACCAGCGCCCATTCGGCGTTGCAACGCCGCTCGCGGATGATCTCGCGCGGCTTGCCGACCAGTTCATTGTCCTCGAGGAACATCGTGTGGATGTCGATGAAGGCACCCAGTTCGGCCGGCGCGTGTTCGGCGTGCTCACGCATCTGCACCAGTTCCTGCTTGACCGCCGCGACGGCGGCGTCGAAACGGGCGATTTCCTTGTCCACCAGACGCGGCGCCAGCGTCAGGTGCGACACCTCCAGCGTCGCGTGCGACATCAGCATCGCACGACCGATGGCAATACCGGTGGAAACGCCAAGTCCGTGCAGGATGAAGCTCATCGCGCCTATTCTCCCTCGCCGAAATAGTCGGCGATCAGCGCCAGCAGGGCTTCCATCGCCTCGGCTTCGTCCTTGCCGTCGGTTTCGATGGTGACCGTCGAGCCCTTGCCGGCGGCCAGCATCATGACGCCCATGATGCTCTTGGCGTTGATGCGGCGGCTGCCCTTGCTCATCCAGACTTCACAGGCGAACTTGCCGGCGAGTTGGGTGAGTTTGGCGGAAGCCCGGGCGTGCAGGCCGAGCTTGTTGATGATCTGGGTTTCCCGGGTGAGCATGGTTCAGTGGTCGAGCAGGTTGAGGATGCCGTTGCGGCCGCCGTCGCGGGCGCGCACGAGCAGGGTTTCGAGGTCCTTGTCGCGGTGGGTCAGCGCCGACAGCAGCATCGGCAGGTTGACCCCGGCCAGACCGACGACGCGGCCGGGCTGCAGGAGTTTGAGGGCAAGATTGGCCGGCGTCGCGCCGAACAGATCGCTCAGCACCAGCGCGCCACGACCGCGATCGACCGTGGCCAGCAGCTCGCGCGCCGCCGGCAGCAGGTCGAGCGGATCGTCCTGCGGCGCAACGCCGAGCTGGGCCAGCAGCGGCGGCCGCTGGTTGAGGACGTTGCAGACGTCCTGCACCAGCGCTTCGCCGTAACAACCGTGGGTGATGAGGAGGATGCCAATCATGCGGGCCATTCTAACCCGCGAGCCCTATTTGTTGCGCCCCCGGCCAACGACGAAAACCCCGGCGACAACCAGCGCCGCGCCGGCCAGTTGCGCCGCCGAAACTGGCTCGGCAAGCAGCCACCAGCCGAAGCCG
The DNA here is from genome assembly GCF_041909095.1 of Azonexus sp. Taxonomy (GTDB): domain Bacteria; phylum Pseudomonadota; class Gammaproteobacteria; order Burkholderiales; family Rhodocyclaceae; genus Azonexus. The sequence goes on from NZ_JAYREB010000001.1 coordinate 772,001, forward strand.
ATGGTCAGGATCGGCCCGACCATGCCGTAAAGCGCGGCGCGCCCGGCGCCAAGGCGGTGGATCGCCCCGGCCAGCGCGAAGACCGGGATCACCGTCGCCAGCACCGCCATCGCCAGCGCCCAGCCATAGACCGGCAGCGGCTGGACGAGCGCGGACAGCGGCTGGGCGACGACGAAGTGGAGCAGGGTGACGCCGGTCGACATCAGCATCGCCAGCGCCGAGAAGCGCATCGCCCCGAGGCGCTGGATCATCGCCCCGCTGCCGGCCAGGTAGAGGGCATAGGCAACGCTCGACGCGAACACCAGGCCGCCGCCGATCAACACGCTGCGGGCGTCGGCGAAGGCCAGATCGTGGGCGAATGCGAAACCGATGCCGGCGTAGCAGAGGACGACGGCAAGCAGTTCGCGGCGGGTGAACGGACGCCCCTGGAAGAGGACGCCGATGAGCAGGGTCAGCGTCGGGTAGGTGAACAGGATCAGCCGCTCCAGGCCCGCCGAGATGTACTGCAACCCCCAGAAATCGAGGATGCTGGCGCCGTAGTAACCGAGTACGCCGAGCAGCAACAGGCGCCAGGCGTCGCCGGCACCGAGCGGCACACCGCCGTGGCGGCGCAACAGGCCGGCCCACAGGAAGACCGGCAGCGAGAAGCCCATGCGCAGCGCGAGCAGCGTGATCGCGTCGACGCCGTAAGGATAGGCGAGCTTGATGAAGATCGCCTTCAGCGAAAAGCCGAGCGCCCCGACCAGCGCCAGCAGGAGACCGAGGCGTTCGGCACTGCCCTTGCCGCTCATTGCGCGAGCCGCCGCAAATGCCAGGCGATGCCGATCACCGCCCCGCCGCAGAGCAGCGCCGCCGCCGTGACGCCCGGCCAGCCGGCGTGGCTCCAGGCCCAGCCGGTGGCGGTGCCGACGACACTGCCGCCGAGGTAGTAACTCGACAGATAGAGCGCCGAAACGAGACCGCGGCGCGGCCCGGCGCGGTGGCCGACCCAGGCGCTGGCGACCGAATGGACGGCAAAGAAACCGAAGGTGTACAGCGCCAGCGCGCCAATGATCAGCCACAGCGGCATCGCCAGCGTCAGCGCGATACCGGCGGTCATCAGCAGCGCCATCAGTAGCTGCATGCGCTGACGGCCGTGGCGGGCGACCTGGCGGCCGGCCCAGGCCGACGACCAGCTACCCACCGCGTAGAGCAGGAAGATGCTGCCGATCGCCGCCGGCCCCAGTTCGTACGGCGCCTGGCCGAGACGGAAGGGCAGGAAGTTGTAAAGCGCAACCAGCGTCCCCATGCTCAGGAAGGCGGTGCAAAACAGCCAGGGCAGGCCGGGATCGGCATAGATGCGGCGGACGTCGGCGAACAACTGGCGCGGCTGCAGGGAATGCGGCTGGAAATGCTCGGCCGGCGGCAGCAGGCGCCAGAAGGCGACGGCGACCAGAAGACCGAGCAGGCTGACGGCGAGCAGGCCGTCATGCCAGTTGCCGGCCCAGTCGCTGACGGCGGCGGCGAGCAGGCGGCCGGCCATGCCGCCGAGCGCGTTGGCACCGATGTAGAGACCCATCGCCCGCGTCCGTTCGGCGGCTGGCAGTTCTTCCCCGAGATGCGCCATCGCCGCCGCCGGCACGCCGGCGATGCAGATACCGAGCCCGGCGCGGGCCAGCACCAGCAGCCAGAAATCGGGCGCCCAGGCGGAGGCCAGCGAGAAGACGGCAGCGCCGGCAAGGCCGAGGCGCATCAGCCGTTCGCGCCCCCAGCGGTCGGCGATCAGGCTGAGCGGAATCAACAGCAAGGCCATCGCACCGGTGCCAGCAGTCACCGCCAGGCTGGCGTTGCCCGGCGTGACGCCGAAAGCGACCGTCAGTTGCGGCAGCAACGGCTGCGTGCCGTAGAGCAGCAGGAAGCAGGAAAATCCAGCCAGCGACAGGGCCAGCGTGATGCGGAACGAAAGAGGCGAAGACAAGGCGTTTCCCGACAAGGTTCAGGGGATCGATTGAACGCCGGGCCGACGCCTTCGGCAATTGGTATTATCGCAAGCGAGCCTTCGATGTGGACGAAACCTTGCATTACGACCTTCCCGACCTCCGGCTCGTCGCCGCGATCGCCGACTGTGGCGCCCTGAGCCGTGCCGCCGAGCGCGTGCACCTGGCGCCGTCGTCGGCCAGCCATCGTTTGAGCCAGCTTGAGGCGAGCCTTGGCGTGGCTCTCTTCGAACGCCACGCGCGCGGTCTGACGCCAACCGTCGCCGGCGAGTCGTTGTTGCGTCATGCCCGCCAGGTGTTCGCCCAGCTCGAACAGATGCACGCCGACCTCGCCCCCTACGCCAGTGGCCTGAACGCCCAGGTCACCGTGTTTGCCAACACCAACGCGATCAACTGCTTCCTGCCCGAGGACCTCGGCGATTTCCTGCGCGAGCACCCGCAGATTCGCGTCAGCCTCGAAGAGCAGCCGAGCCCGGCGATCGTCGGCGCCGTCGCCGCCGGCCAGGTCGATATCGGCGTGGTTGCCGCCGAGGGCGATTTCGGCGGCCTGGCAGTCACGCCCTACCGGCGCGACCGGCTGGTGCTGATCGTTCCCGCCAGCCATCCGCTGGCCGGCAAGCCCGAAATCGCCTTCGCCGACGTGCTCAGCGAGGCCTTCGTCTGCCTGCACGCCGGCAGCGCCATCCACACCTTCATGATGAATCACGCGGCGCGGCTTGGCGGGCGGCTAGACGTACGCATCCAGGTGCGCAGCTTCGCCGCCGTCTGCCGCATGGTCGGCGCCGGGGTCGGCATCGGCATGGTGCCGCGCTCGTCGGTCGCCGCCGACGAGCGCCTGCAGACGGTGGAAATCGCCGACGCCTGGGCACCGCGCGACCTCCACCTATGCATTCGCGAGCGCAGCGCGCTCAGTCCGGCGGCGCGCGCGCTGTTCGACCATCTGGCGGCGATGGGCGGCTGAGGACTCAGACCGGTGTCAGCCAGTCGGCGTGGCGCGCATCCTCGCCGCGCACGCAGGCGAAGAAGGCCTGTTGCAGTTGGCGGGTCAGCGGGCCGGGACGGCCGTCGCCGATTTTCCGCCGGTCGACCTCGATCACCGGCGTGATTTCGGCGGCGGTGCCGGTCAGGAAGACCTCGTCGGCACAGTACAGCTCGTCGCGGGTGATGCGCTTGCTGCGCAACGCCAGGCCGAGTTCGCCGGCCAGCGTGCACACCGTGCGACGGGTGATGCCGTCAAGCGCCGACGTCGTTTCCGGCTGCAGCAATTCGCCGTCGCGGACCAGGAAGAGGTTCTCGCTCGACCCTTCGGCGACGTAGCCCTCGGTGTCGAGCAGGAGCGCCTCGTCGTAGCCGTCGCGGCGTGCTTCGCGCACGGCGAGGATGGAATTGGCGTACATCGAAATCGCCTTGGCCCGGCACATCTGCACGTTCGGATGGTGCCGCGCGTAGGACGAAACACGCACGCGGATGCCGTTCTCCAGCGCCGTCCGGCCAAGGTAGGCGCCCCAGTCCCAGGCGGCGACCATGGCGTGGGTCGCGGCGCCGGCCGGGTCCACACCGGTCTTCTCGGCACCGAGAAAAATCAGCGGCCGGATGTAGCCGCTCTTGAGGCCGTTGCGCGTCACCGCTTCCCGGCAGGCGGTGGCCAGCGTCGCCCGCTCGAATGGCAGGTCGATGGCCAGGATGTGCGCCGAGTCTTCGAGGCGCTTGAGGTGCTCGGCCAGCCGGAAGATCGCCGGGCCGGCCGGCGTCGCGTAGGCGCGCAGGCCCTCGAAGCAGCCGTAGCCGTAGTGCAGGGTGTGGGTCAGCACATGCACCCTGGCCTCGCGCCAGGGGAGCCAGTCGCCGTCAAGCCAGATGAATCCGTCGCGGTCCTGCATGGTGATGCTCCTGATCAATGGTCGGAGCAGGCAGAATGCCGGCGCGCTGGATCACGTTCAAACGAATTGAGCGCGCTTCAGATGAATACAATTCGTGCATTAACTGCCGGACCTCCCTTTCCAGTATGCTTGGCGGGCCGCCCCCCCGCCGCCGAGGAGACCCCATGAACCACGCCCGCGCCGCCGTCCGATGAGCGATCTCGCCGCCAGTTTCGAGTGTGCCAGCCGCCTGCTTGCCAGCGGCGAACTCGCCGCCGCCGAGGTGCTGCTACACGACATCCTGCACGAAGCCCCCGACCTGGTCGAAGCGCAGGCCAACCTGGCCCTGCTCTATGACCGGCAGGGGCGCGCCGAGCTGGCCGAAGCCACTTACCGACGGGTACTGGCACTGGCCCCGGGCTTGCTGCAGGCGCGCCTCAATTTCGGCCTGCTGCTCGCCACGCAGAAGCGTTTTGCCGAAGCCGAGGCCTGCCACCTGCGCGCCCTGCAGGACGATCCGCAGTCGGTGGATGCCTGGAACCACCTGGGCGTGCTTTACGCCAGCCACAAACGGGAAGCCGAGGCCGAACAGTGCTACCGCACCGCGCTGGCGCTGAACCCCGGGCACGCCAGCGCCGCCTTCAACCTGGCCTATGTGCTGCTGCGCCAGGGGCATTACGAGGAGGGCTGGCAGCGACTGGAAGCGCGCGACCGCTACGCGGCGCTCGACCGGGCGCTGGCGCTGCCGCGCTGGCAGGGCGAGCCGCTCGCCGGCAAGGCGATCCTGATCGGCCTCGAAGCCGGCCACGGCGACATGATCCAGTTCTGCCGCTACACCGCGCAGTTGAAGGCGGCCGGCGCGCGGCGCGTCTCGATCCTCTGCCACCCGCCACTGGCGCGCCTGCTGCGCCGCCTGCCCGGGGTGGACGACAGCATCGCGCTCGGTGACGGCGTCGCCGACCCGCACTGGGATTTCTGGACGCCGCCCTTGAGCCTGCCCTACCGCTTTGCCACCCGGCTCGACTCGATCCCCGGCGAACTCCCCTATCTGAGCGCCGAGCCTGCCACCGTCGCTGCCTGGGCCGCCCGCCTGGGCGCTGGCGAAGGACGCCGCGTCGGCCTGGTGTGGAAGGGCAACCCGCGCTTCGAAAACGACCGCGAGCGCTCGCTACCGTCGCTGAATACGCTGGCACCACTGGCCGACCTTCCCGGCCTGCGTTTCTTCAGCCTGCAGAAAGGCGCCGGTGAGGACGAGGCAGCCGCACCGCCCTTCCCGCTCACCGACCTGGCGCCGGACATCGGCGACTTTGCCGATACGGCGGCGATCGTCGCCAACCTCGACCTGGTGATTACCGTCGACACCGCCGTCGCCCATCTTGTCGGCGCGCTCGGCAAGCCGTGCTGGGTGTTGCTGCCGGATTACAAGACCGACTGGCGCTGGCTGGACGGGCGCGACGATACGCCGTGGTATCCGGGCGTCGTCCGGCTCTTCCGTCAGCCGGCGGGCGGCGGCTGGTCGCCGGTGATCGCCGCCGTCGCCGCCGCGCTCGGCGAATTCGCCAGCGCCTGAACGGCGTCGTGCGCGCCGCGCACCAGCCAGCGGATGAAGGCCATCGCCGCCGGCCGCTCCTGGATCGCTGGCGGCGCCACGACGTAGAAGCTGCGATCCGGACAATCGGCGGCAAATGGGCGGCACAAGCGCCCGTCGGCCAGATAGGGCGCAGCCAGGCTGCCGGCCATCAACGCCACGCCGTGCCCGGCGACAGCACCTTCGAGCATCAGCAGCGCGTCCTCGTACCACGGCCCGCTCGCCGGCTCCGGCCGCTGCAAGCCGGCGGCGGCGAACCAGCGCGCCCACGACAACAACGGATGGCGCAACAGGCGACAGGCGTCGAGATCGCCTGGAGTACTCAGGCCGGCGGCCAGCGCCGGGCTGCACACCGGGAAGACGCGCTCTTCGAACAGCTTCCAGGCGAGCAGGCCGGGCCATTCCTCCTCGCCATAACGCAGGCCGATGTCGGCCTCGCCGGCGAGCAGCGGCCCCAGCCCGGTGGCGGTGGCAAGCGCGAATTCCAGCGCCGGGTGACGCGCCTGGTAAGCGGCGACACGACCGACCAGCCACTGGCTGCCGAGCGCCGGCGCCGCCGAAATGCGCAGGCGCTCCTGGCGCGGCGAGCGCAGGTGAGCGCTTGCTTCGTCGAGACGTAACAGCGCATCGCGTACCACCGCGAGGTAGCGGCGACCAACCGGAGTCAGCGCCACCGCCCGGTGGCGGCGTTCGAACAAGGGCTGGCCGAGGTGTTCCTCGAGCAGCCGGATGCGATGACTGATCGCCGACGGTGTCAGGTGCAGCGCCTGCGCCGCCGCCTGGAAACTGCCTAGGCGCGCCGCCGCCTCGAAAGCAGGCAGCGTGTGCAGGGGCGGCAGCTCGGTCATTGCGGCGGCAGTGGCTCGGGGCTGCGGTCGCCCCAGCCGAAGGCAGCAGTCTCACCGCCGGCATCGACCTCGATGTAGGCGTAGTAGTCGGTTTCTCCGTCGCGCCGGGGAATGCGCCAGAAATGAACGCTGCCCGCGCCATCGGCGAACTGCCCAAGATAGACCAGATCGGCGGCCTGCAAGGCGCCGGGCGCGGCGAGCAGCTCGCCGAATTCCCGGCGCAGGTAGCGGGGCAGCTCGCGCTCGTCGGCGTCCGGCAGGCCGGTGCGACCGAACCAGGGAGCGCTTTCCTGCGTCGCGTCTTCGGCGGCACGCTGTCTGGCGTAATCCTCTAACGCTGCGTCAAAACCGGAACGCGAGCGGCGCAGCAGGCGATAGGCGGCAAACAACAGGGCCAGAAACAGCAGCAGCAGGACGATCCGCATTTCTTCACTCCCCCAGACAAAGTTGCACCGACAACCAGTGGGCGAGACTCTCGAAATGGGTCGCCATCAGGTTCTCGACGTCAAGCACATGGCCGACCGGCACGGCCAGACCGGGACGCTGCGCGATCAGCAGACAACAGGAAGTGCTCACCTGCTGCAGGGCAAGGAAAGGGTCGAGTTCGGCGAAGTCGAGCCAGCACTCCGGCTCCCCGAGAACGCTGAAAACCCCCGGCGGATAGAGGCCAATTCGCCGGCCTTCGCCAGTTTTTGCCCGATGTTTGCGCCAGTGCGCCTCCTGGCGCGCCGACAACGGCGGGACAAGCTCACCACCGGTGGCCAACTGGTCGAGTGCCGGAAAATAACCGCCGATTTCGCCCACGGCGGACCAGGCGATGCCGTTACTGGCCCGATAGAAATCGCACAACTGCGCCGGCAGCGGCCAGCCCAGCCGCGCTTCGGCCGCCGCGATCTGCGTCGCCGACGCCGCCGGCTGGCGCTGCGGCGCCAGACCCGACGCCTGCAGCAGCTTGCTGTCCAGCCAGAGCTCGATCATTTCGCCGGGCGGGCGATCCTTGCCGGCCGCCGCCGCACTCACCGCCCGATCGACGCCCAGCATGGCCTCGCCGGCTCGGCGCACCACCTCTTGCAGCGAGTAGCGAGGTTTTACCATTGCGGCGCCATCCGTAGGCCGGGACCGCGCTCAGCGCCGACCGCCGAGGATGGAGCCGAGCACGCCACGCAGGATCTGCTTGCCGATCTCGCGACCGACCGTACCGGCGACGCTGCGCGCGGCGCTCTTGGCGGCGGCTTCGAGCACGCCTTCGCGGCGGCCGCCACGCGGGCCGGTGGTACCGGTCAGCATGTCGCCCAGGCCGCCCAGGAAACCGCCGCCCGAGGATGCCGGCTCCGGCGCCGGCTGCGGCCGTGGCATCGCCGTCGGCCGCGCCGGGCCGCCGGGCGCGGCCGGCGCCGGAATGGCGCCGGGGCCGGCCTTCTTCGGCGCCGCCGGCTGGCCGCGCAGGATTTCGTAGGCCGATTCGCGGTCGATCGTCGTCCCGTAGGTGGCGAGCAGCGGCGAAGCCTCGATGCTGGCGCGCCGCTCATCGACGCTCAGCGGGCCGAGGCGCGAAGCGGGCGGGAAAATGAAGGCGCGGTCGACGATGTTGGGCCGCCCCTTCTCATCGAGGAAGGAAACCAGCGCCTCGCCAACGCCGAGTTCGGTGATCACTTCGGCGGCGTTGAACTTGGGGTTGGCGCGCATCGTCTCGGCGGCCGACTGCACCGCCTTCTGGTCGCGCGGCGTGAAGGCACGCAGCGCGTGCTGAACGCGGTTGCCGAGCTGGCCGAGGATTTTTTCCGGGACGTCGAGCGGGTTCTGGGTGACGAAGAAGACGCCGACGCCCTTCGAGCGGATCAGCCGCACCACCTGCTCGACCTTGTCCACCAGCGCCGCCGGCGCGCCGTCGAAGAGCAGATGCGCCTCGTCGAAGAAGAAGACCAGCTTCGGCTGGTCGAGGTCGCCGGCTTCCGGCAACTGTTCGAACAGTTCGGCGAGCAGCCAGAGCAGGAAGGTCGAGTAGAGCGCCGGCGCATGGATCAGCTTCTCGGCGGCGAGCACGTTGATAACGCCGCGGCCGTTGCTGTCGACCTGCATCAGGTCAGCGATGTCGAGCATCGGCTCGCCGAAGAAAACGTCGCCGCCCTGCTCCTCGAGCGTCAGCAGGCCGCGCTGGATGGCGCCGATCGACGCCGTCGACACGTTGCCGTACTCGGTCTTGAACTGCGCCGCGTTGTCGCCGACGTGCTGGACCATCGCCCGCAGGTCCTTGAGGTCGAGCAACAACAGGCCCTGGTCGTCGGCGATCTTGAACACCAGTTGCAGCACGCCGGACTGGGTGTCGTTGAGGTTGAGCAGGCGGGCCAGCAGCAGCGGCCCCATGTCGGACACCGTGGCCCGCACCGGCACGCCGTTTTCGCCGAAGACATCCCAGAAGGCAACGGTATTGGCGTAATTGGCATAGCCCTCCAGCCCCAGTTCCTCGACGCGCTTCAACAGCTTGGAACTGGGCGTACCGACCGCCCCCATGCCGGACAGGTCGCCCTTGACGTCGGCCATGAAGACCGGCACGCCGATGTAGGACAGCCGCTCGGCCAGCGTCTGCAGGGTCACCGTCTTGCCGGTCCCGGTCGCCCCGGTGATCAGCCCGTGGCGATTGGTCATCTGCGGCAGCAGGGCGGGGTAGCCGTCGGCGGACTTGGCGAGGTAGAGCGGTTCGGACATGGGGAAAAACTCCGGGCAGGATCAGATGCCGGCATTCTAGCGCCGGGGCGGCGGGCTGGGGTGAAGGAGGGTAAAGCGGCGAACGGGACTCGTACGGGGCAAGCAGCACCTTGCAGTAAATTGCCCCGAACTTCTCTGGCCGGGCTGGCCGAATTAGCCGCTGCAAGTCAGAAGCATGACTGCATCGCTCATCACCTCGCAAGATGAACACGTCGCCACACCGGAAGCTTGCAGACGGCAGGCAGCAGCGCGACTGCGCCCCCTTGTCTCCTTTGCGACAAGCATGACGGCTTCAGCCGGTTTTCTCGTGCGCAGCGCTGAGCACGACCGAGACGAACTCGCCACGCGAGGTCGAGTTGTTCTCCTGCTGGTTGGCGGCGCACCAAGCGGCGAATTCGTCGGGGTCGATCTGGCATTCCAGGGCCATCACGCCGGAGCGCTGAAAATTGCGGCGGGCCGCGACGGCCATGGCTTTCCACTTGTCGAAGCTGTCTTCGAAGCATGCCGGATCGGTCGCCGTGGCTTTGACGCGGGCCCAGGTTTCCGGGGTGTACCAGGTGACGCCGATGACCATCTGCCGGCTGCGGCGCCGCGCTTTGAGGCTCTGACTGAGGGTGGGTTTCTTCATGATGCGGGCGGGTTCCGTAAGGGAGATCGCCTGAGCAAGCAACAAGCGCACCCAAAAAGCAGTGCGGCGGCCTGACGGGAAAACGCCGGACGGGTAAAATCGCCGCTTCTTCGTTATTTGCATTCAGGAAAACAGCATGGCCGGTCATTCGAAATGGGCAAATATCCAGCACCGCAAGGGTCGTCAGGACGAAAAGCGCGGTGCGGCTTTCTCCAAGATCGCCAAGGAAATCACCGTCGCGGCCAAGATGGGCGGCGGCGATCCCAGCTTCAACCCGCGCTTGCGCGTGGCGGTCGACAAGGCCAAGGGCGTCAACATGCCCAAGGACAAGATCGACACGGCGATCAAGAAGGGTACCGGCGAGCTGGAAGGCGTCGAGTACATCGAGATCCGCTATGAAGGCTATGGCATCGGCGGCGCAGCGATCATGGTCGACTGCCTGACCGACAACAAGACCCGCACGGTGGCCGAAGTCCGCCACGCTTTCAACAAGTACGGCGGCAACATGGGCACCGACGGCTGCGTGGCTTTCCAGTTCAAGCACTGTGGCCAGATGATCTTCGCCCCGGGCACTGACGAGGCGGCGCTGATGGATGCCGCCATCGAGGCCGGCGCCGAGGATGTGGCGACCGATGAAGACGGGTCGATCGAAGTCATCACCACCGCTGCCGATTACATCGCCGTCAAGGACGCGCTGGAAGCGGCCGGTTTCACGCCGGAATTCTCGGAAGTGACGATGAAGCCGGAAGGCGAGAACGTGTTTACCGGCGAGGATGCAGTGAAGATGCAGAAGCTGCTCGACGCGCTGGAAGGCCTGGACGACGTTCAGGAAATCTACACCACGGCGGTCATCGAGGAGTGATCGCAACTGCGGGGAGCGACAGGGCACGGGGAGCTTAGGCCATGCAACGCGCCTACCCCCTGCTCTTCGTCTTCCTGTGGAGCACCGGTTTCATCGGTGCCAAGTTCGGCCTGCCTTACGCTGAACCCCTGTCCTTCCTGCTCACCCGCTACGGGCTGGTGATCGTGCTGATGCTGGCGATTGCCCTGCTGACCCGCGCGCCGTGGCCGAAAGACCCGGCGCAGTGGCTGCACATCGGCGTCTCTGGCGTGCTCGTCCATGCCTTTTACCTGGGCGGCGTCTTTGTCGCCATCGGCCACGGCCTGCCGGCCGGGATCACCGCCCTGGTCGTTGGCATGCAACCGCTGCTGACCGCCTGCATTGCCGGCTGGCTACTCGGCGAGAAAGTAAGCGCTCGCCAATGGGGCGGGCTGGCCATGGGTTTCGTCGGCGTTGGCCTGGTCGTGTCCGGCAAGCTCGGTGACGGCGCGCTCGGCCCCATGCTGTGGCCGGCGCTGGTAGCGCTGCTCGCCATCACCGCCGGCACGCTCTACCAGAAGCGCTTCTGCGCCCGCTTCGACCTGCGCACCGGTTCGGTCATTCAGTTCGTGCCGACAGCCATCGTGACGGCCATCGCCGTTGCGCTGTTCGAGGATTACCGCATCGACTGGCGCGGCGAATTCCTGTTTGCGCTGGGCTGGCTGGTGCTGGTCCTGTCGCTTGGTGCAATCAGCCTGCTCAATCTGCTGATTCGCAACGGCAGCGCGGTCAATGTCGCCAGCCTCTTCTACCTGACGCCGCCAACGACGGCGCTGATCGCCTGGGCGGTGTTCGGCGAGACGTTGACGCCGGTCGCGGTGCTCGGCATGGCAGTGGCGGTCGGTGGCGTGTATCTGGTGGCGAGGCCGGCGAAGTGAGCGGCGTGTGCATTCTCGGCATCGACCCCGGCCTGCGCGTGCCCAGGTTTAGCTGCGGCCGCGGGCTTCGCCCGCTTGACCGGCGGCGCCGGTCAGCCTGCGCTGAAGCCGACCACGCGCGATACAGGAGGACGCTGCGATGAGCGCGCCCCGTATCCTCGGCATCGACCCCGGTTTGCGCGTGACCGGCTTTGGCGTCATCGAGAAGCACGGCAACCAGTTGGTCTACGTCGCCAGCGGCTGCATCAAGTCGAACGACAAGGAATCGCTGCCCGAGCGCATCGGCACCTTGTTCGCCGGCATCGGCGAGGTGATCGCGACCTATCGGCCGGATCAGTCGGCGATCGAGAAGGTCTTCGTCAACGTCAATCCGCAATCGACGCTGCTGCTCGGCCAGGCGCGCGGGGCGGCGATGTCGGCGCTGGTCCATGGCGGGCTGCCGGTGGCCGAATACACCGCGCTGCAGGTCAAGCAGGCGGTGGTCGGGCACGGCAAGGCGGCCAAGGAGCAGGTGCAGGAGATGGTTGTCCGCCTACTCAACCTGCCCGGTGCGCCAACGGCGGATGCCGCCGACGCGCTGGCCTGCGCGATCTGTCACGCGCACGGCGGGCAGGGTCTGGGGGCGCTGGCGACGGCGGGGTATCGCGTTCGCGGCGGGCGGCTGATAGGATGAGAACCTGTTTGGACATACAGTATCGGATTGCCCCATGATCGGAAGACTCACCGGCCTCGTCGTCGAAAAGAACCCGCCGCAGATCGTGCTTGACGTGAACGGCGTCGGCTACGAGCTCGACGTGCCGATGAGCACCTTCTACAACTTGCCCTCGGTCGGCGAGAAAGTGACCCTGCTCACCCACTTCGCGGTGCGCGAGGACGGGCATTTCCTCTACGGTTTCCTCGGTGAGGCTGAGCGTTTCGCCTTCCGCCAGTTGCTCAAGGTTTCGGGGATCGGCGCGCGCACCGCGCTGTCGGTGCTCTCCGGGCTGTCGGTCAATGACCTGGCGGCGGCCGTGGCGCAGCAGGAACTCGGCCGCCTGGTGAAGATTCCCGGGATCGGCAAGAAGACCGCCGAACGCCTGCTGCTCGAACTCAAGGGCAAGCTTGCCCAGGTCGGCGGCGTATCGCTCAATGTCGCGGCCGACGATGCCCGCGCCGACATTTCCAATGCCTTGCTGGCGCTTGGCTACAACGAGAAGGAAGCCGCCGCCGCGCTGAAGCAGTTGCCGGCTGACGTCGGCACCTCCGACGGCATCCGCCAGGCACTCAAGCTGTTGTCCAAGGGCTGATGCTGCTCGACGACGAACCCAAACGGCTGGCGCAGATCGCGCTGGTGGTGCTGATCATCGTCGGCTGCATCGCCGTGCTGCTGCCCTTCGTCGGCGCCCTGCTGTTCGCGCTGGTGATCTGGGTGTGCACCTGGGAGAGCTACCGCGAGCGCGTGCTGCCGCGACTGCGCGGACGCGATACCGTGGGCGCCGCGCTGATGGTCGTGCTGCTGGTGCTGATCCTGCTGGTGCCGACCATTTTTCTGGCCGGCGCGCTGGCCAGCGGCGCCGATCACCTGATCGACCTGATCAAGCCCTACGTCGACCAGGGCCTGCCGACCGAAGCGCCGGCCTGGTTCGCCGAGGTGCCGCTGTTCGGCCAGCGGATGATCGACTTCTGGCATGAAGTGGCGAGCAGCCGGGAAGCGCTCAACACCCTTCTCGCGCAGGGCGTGGCGCCGGCCCGCCAGTTCCTGATCGCCGCCGGCGGCGTCGTCGCCAACGGTCTGTTGCAACTGGCGCTGGTCCTGTTCGTCGTCTTCTTCCTCTACCGCGACGGCGAAGTCGTTGCCGCCGCGCTCTACGGCGGCGCCCGCAAGCTCGGCGGCGAACTCGGCGCCGGCCTGGTCGACAAGGCGCGCGGCACCGTATTCGGCGTCATGCTCGGCATCGTCGGCACCGCCGCCGCGCAGGGCTCGGTGGCAATGCTCGGCTTCTTCGTCGCCGGCGCGCCGGCGCCGGTGCTGCTCGGCTTCGCCACCTTCTTCCTGTCGATGATCCCGGTCGGCCCGCCGCTGGTCTGGGGCGGCGCCGCATTGTGGCTCTACAGCGACGGCCAGACCGGCTGGGCGATCTTCATGGCGCTCTACGGCCTGCTCATCATCAGCAGCATCGACAATGTCGTCAAGCCGCTGCTGATGGCACGCGGTGCCGGCCTGTCGGTGCTTATCGTCGCTCTCGGCGTGTTCGGCGGCGTGCTGGTGTTCGGCTTCATCGGCATTTTCCTCGGCCCGGTGCTGCTGGCGCTCGGTCAACTGCTCCTGACGCGCTGGCTGCGCGAGGAACCAACATCATGATCGAAACCGACAAGCTGGCGCCGCTCGAGCGGATCATCGCGCCGACCGCCAAATCCGCCCAGGAAGAAGCGCTCGAACGCGCCCTGCGCCCGAAGCGCCTGGCCGACTACACCGGCCAGCAGAAGATCCGCGAACAGCTAGAAATCTTCATCCAGGCGGCGAAGAAGCGCGGCGAATCGCTCGACCACGTGCTGCTGTTCGGCCCGCCCGGCCTGGGCAAGACGACGCTGGCCCACATCGTCGCCGCCGAAATGGGGGTGAACCTGCGCCAGACTTCCGGCCCGGTGCTCGAACGCGCCGGCGACCTGGCTGCCATCCTGACCAACCTCGAACCGCACGACGTGCTGTTCATCGACGAAATCCACCGTTTGAGCCCGGTGGTCGAGGAAATCCTCTACCCGGCGCTGGAAGATTTCCAGATCGACATCATGATCGGTGAAGGCCCGGCGGCGCGCTCGGTGAAACTGGATTTGCCGCCGTTCACGCTGGTCGGCGCGACCACCCGCGCCGGCATGCTGACCAACCCGCTGCGCGACCGCTTCGGCATCGTCGCCCGCCTCGAGTTCTACAACGCGGAAGAGTTGCGCAGCATTGTCAGCCGCTCGGCATCGCTGCTGAACGCGCCGATCGACCCTGACGGCGCGCTGGAAATCGCCAAGCGCTCGCGCGGCACGCCGCGCATCGCCAACCGCCTGCTGCGCCGGGTGCGCGACTACGCGGAAGTGAAGGGCGACGGCAGCATCGGCCGCGACATCGCCGACCGCGCCCTGCACATGCTCGACGTGGACCCGGCCGGCCTCGACCTGATGGACAGGAAGCTGCTGTCGGCGGTGATCGACAAGTTCGGCGGCGGCCCGGTCGGCGTCGACAACCTGGCGGCGGCGATCGGCGAGGCGCGCGACACGATCGAGGATGTGCTCGAACCCTACCTGATCCAGCAGGGCTACCTGCAGCGCACGCTGCGCGGGCGCATCGCGACGCCGGCTATCTACCGCCACCTCGGCCTGCAGGAACCCGCTGCCACCATGACGAAAGACTTGCTGTCGGAGAATTGATTTAAACGTCATGGTGTAGTCTAATAAAGCCTTGTGCTTGTTGATTTTGCAGTTTTTGACGATTCGACCGAGGCCGCTAATCCGGCAACTTCCCAGGTCAGTGAATGAAGCGTTTTCGCGCCCTCCTGTTGTGTTCTGGCCTCCTGACCTTGCCGCTGTGCGCGCAAGCGGAGCCCGAGTCCAGTAATTTGGTGCTCAGCGGCTTCGGTACCGTGGGGCTGGTGCACAACCCGAATGATGAGCACGGGTTTGTTCGCGATATCGGGCAAAACGGCGAACCCGGGAAAAACACTTCGTTTCATACGGACAGCATGCTGGGGCTGCAGCTTTCCTATACCCTGAGTCCCCAGTGGCAGTTCATCGGGCAAGTGCGCGCACGCGAGCAGGCCGATAACTCGCTCGCCAACTCGGTGTCGCGCGCTTTCGTGGGCTATCGTCCCGATCCCAACCTGCATTTCCGCCTGGGGCGGATGGCCGACGCCACTTTCCTGATGTCGGACTACCTTGAGGTCGGGTATGCCTTCCCCTGGGTGCGTCCGCCGCTTGAGTCGTACGGCTTCATCGCCATGCACTACTACGATGGACTTGATGTTACCTACAGTCTGCCGCAGGCCGGCGGAGTCTGGCGACTCAAGGCGATGGGCGGCAGGATCAAGGCCACGATTCCCCAGGGCACACCAATTCAGGATTATCCCCTGGAAGGCAAGGATCTGTGGGGCCTGGCGCTGATTCACGAACAGGGGCCATTGAAGGTCCGCGTCGGCTACACCAGTTTCCACCTCGAAAAGGAGAGTACAGGGGCCTTGCTCGTCGAGCCCTCGCTCAACTTACTGATCAGCAATCCGCTGGCCGGTCTTCTGTTCCCGGCGGCCATCGCCGAGGCCAGGGAATTGCGCGACGAACTGCAAATGAAGGGCGCCCGGGTCAGTTTTGCCTCGGCCGGTTTTGCCTACGACAATGGCCGCTGGATGCTGCAAGGAGAAGTCAGCAAGCTTTCTTCTGAAACCATCCTCTTCCCTCGTGGCGAACAGGCCTACCTGAGTGCCGGTTATCGCTTTGGCAATTTCCTTCCCTACGTGATGTTCAGCGGTTCGCGAGCCGAGCCGCTCAAGCGGGTCAAGGCCGACTGGTCGGGAATCCCCCAGGGGCCGTTGCTGCAATCCTGGACGCTCAGACTACTCAACGCTCAACGTTCGGCGCAAACGACGACCTCGCTCGGCTTGCGTTGGGACTTCCATAGTCAGGCTGCCTTCAAGTTGCAATGGGACCATGTCCGCGTGCGCAATCATGGCTGGGGCTTGTGGTCGCCACAGGCGACCTCGGACCCGGCAGCAGACCAAGTCAATGTGCTGACCACCACGCTGGACTTTGTCTTCTGAGGCGGCAATGAAACGATTGCTCCTCGTTCTCTGTCTGGCCCTGCCCCTGCCCCTGATGGCCGACATTGCAATTATCGTCAATGCCGGAAATCCGGTGAAAAGCCTGAGTGCAGAAGAGGTCGCCGCGCTTTATCTGGCGCGAACCCGAACCTTCCCATCCGGGGAGTACGCCCTGGTCTTCGACCTCCCCCGCGACAACCAACTGCGCCAGCGCTTCTTCAGGGCGGTAGCCAGCATGGGCATCAGCCAGGTGAATACTTACTGGTCACGCCTGATGTTCTCCGGACAGGAAATTCCGCCACAACCCTTGCCGAATGAACAAGCGGTAATCGACATCGTCCGGCGCAATTCCGGGGCGATCGGCTATATCGGATTCGTGCCTCAGGACGCCGGGGTCAGGACAGTTCTGCACCTCAAGGATTGAAGCCCTTGCCCCCCTTCCAAAGTATCCACAAACGACTGGCGCTGTCTGTCGCCGTGGGCTCTCTGGCATTTGCCGCAGCGGTAGGCCTGATTTCCTTTGTGCTCGAATACCGTTCCCAGCATACGCAGGCGCGAACGCTGCAGGACCAACTGGTTGCCACAGTTCAGGCTTCTGCTGCAGTCGGCGCCTTTGTCGGCAATCGGGAAATATCTGCCGAAGTAGCCGAAGGTCTGCTGGCCAACCCGATCATCCAGGGGGTGCGTATTGAATCGTCGCGGGGTTTCGTGCACGAGCAGCAGCGAGATGAAAGCCGCGGTCTGCCGGTTGAGTACCCCCTGCTGTCGCCTGTCGACCAACAGGACCCTATCGGTCGCCTGCTGGTCTGGCAGACCGAGGCAGAGGTCAATCGGCAGGCTCGGGCGTCAGCCCTGCGTTATGCCATGCTGCTGATGTTGCAGGTGCTGATTTCCGCAGGCTTGCTGATGATCCTCTTCGGACGCGTTGTCGGGCACCCCTTGACCCGGGTCGCCCGCGAGCTTGAAGCAATTCGACCGGGAAGCAGTCGACGGATTCCGGTCCCCGCCGGCCATGAACGCAATGAAATCGGCTTGCTGGTGCGCAGTGGGAATACCCTGCTCTCCGCCGTGGAGGCCGCCATTCTCGAAGAGCGCCGTCTGCAGGCGGAAGTTGCGGAAATGGAAGCCCATTACCGGCGGATTTTCGAGACGACCAACGTCGGCATCATGATCCTCAAACCAGACGGCAGATTGCTGAACTGCAATTCCACGTTGATGACGCGCATTGTCGGCATCAGCTTCGACACCGCCAGCGCTGACGGAAATGCCGATTTGATCGGGACCATCTTCTGTTTGCCTGAGCAGGCCTGGCTGATGGTCTGGCAAGCGCACGACTGCGGCCAGTCGGTTGCCAGTGACCTGCAGTTGCGCAGTCACGATGGCAGTGAACGCTGGGCCCACTGCATGATTTCGGTCACCGTCGATGCGCAGGGTGATATCGAATTGATCGAAGGAGTGCTCTACGATGTCACGGTACGAAGAATGCGCGAACAGGAAGCGCAGCGCGCAGCCGAGGTCGATCCACTAACCGGCCTGCCTAATCGCCGGGCCATGGAGTTGTTTCTCGAGAACGCCGTGTCCTACGCCCATACCCACAGGAATGACCTTGGCCTGATGTTGATCGATCTGGATGGTTTCAAGGAGATCAACGACACTCACGGCCATTTGGTTGGCGATTGCGTGCTCAAGGTTGTCGGCGAACGCCTGGGCAGCATTTTGCGGCGGAACCACGACCTGGTCAGCCGACTGGGCGGAGACGAATTCGTCATCATCATCGGACCAGGCAATGCCGGCATCAGAATGCTGGAAGGCCTGGCCGGGGAGCTTGTCTCACTACTCTCTGCGCCGATTACCGTGGGCAAAGACTGCACTGTCTCGGTCGGAGCCAGTGTTGGCATCGCCAGGTTCCCGGAGCATGGCGAAAACAGTCGTCAGCTGCTTGATGCCGCTGATGTCGCCATGTATCACGTCAAGGGCAGCGGAAAAAATGCGTACGCGGTTGCCCGACCCCAAGCAGCCATTTCCTGTTGAGCCAGCTTAGCGGCAGCTTCAGCCGGCCACGCAGACGCCCTGGGCGGCCCCCGGCTGGGACAGCATGATGGTATTGCGCCCCGCGTGCTTGGCTGCGTAAAGCGCGTTGTCGGCGCGGCCGATCGCCTGATCCGGGGTTTCCTCGCCGTCGAATTCGCTGACGCCGATGCTGATCGTCACCCGCAGTTCCTGCCATTCGGCGCAGGGAATCGACTCGGCAACCGCCTGACGCAACTTCTCGGCGACGGCGCGTGCTTCCCCGGCAGCGCAGCCGGGCAGGACCAGCAGGAATTCCTCACCGCCCCAGCGCACGGCAAAGTCAGCCTCGCGCAACTGGGTACGCAGTGCGGCGGCAACCTGGACCAGAACGCGATCGCCGACGCGATGCCCGTAACCGTCATTGACCGCCTTGAAGTGGTCGATGTCGGCGAGGAGGAAGCTGATCGGCCGCGGGCTGCGCCGGTAGCTGGCGATCAGCTTGTCGATCAGGATGCCGAAGGCGTGGCGGTTGAGCAGTCCGGTCAGCTTGTCGGTCGACGCCATCTTCTCGATCCGCGACTGGTAATGACCGAGCGTGATGTAACAGAGCCAGGTGACGATCAGCGTCACCAGCAGGCTGATCGCCAGGTTGATGTACAGGGTCTGGCGGACGCCAGCGAGCGCGACGTCCTCGTTCTGCTCGACGAACAGGTACCACTGCAGCTCGGGCAGGTAATTGACGTTGAGGATGTGGTTGTCGCCCTCATCGACGAACTGGTAAATGCCGCCGCCCTGCTTGAGGATGGCGTCGAGCTGCGCCGCCAGCCCCGGCCGCTGGCGCAGGTTGGGTAGCGGCACCTGATCGCCCTGGACGACGACGCGACCACTGGCGTCGGTGAAGTAGATGGTGCGCTTGAAGCGCGCCTGGTACTCGCGGATCAAGCGGCGCACCGAGTCGACGGTGAGGCCGATGCCGGTGGCACCAATGTAGCGGTTGTCGAAATCGAAGACCCGGTAATTGATGAAGATGGTCAGCGCGTCGCGGTTGGCCAGGTCGGGATCGACGTTGATCTCGTAATCCTCGCTCATCTTGCGCACCCGGTAATACCAGACATCGCGCGGCTCGCTCGGCGACACCTGCTTCAGGATGCCGTCGCCGGTGTAGTAGATGGCGGTTTTTTCCGAGACGAAGAAGCTGCTGAAAGCCTTGTGCCTGAGCTTGATCTCATGCAGGTAACGGGTCATCGCCCGGACGTCGCGTTCGCCGCCGAGCACCCAGTCGCGCAGGAAGGTGTCGTGCGCCATGGTTGACGAGATCAGTACCGGTCGCACCAGATCCTTCTGGATTTCCGAATAGATGTTGCTCGCCGTCAGCGGCAGGTCCTGGCCGATGATCGCGCTGCGGATCGCCTCGCGCGAGACGAAGTAGCCGAACAGCGTGGTGGCGAAGAAGCCGACGCTGAGCAGCAGGCCGAGCAGCAGAATCAGGCTGCGGCGATCGATGAGGCGGAGTTTTCCGGGCATGGGGGCATTATGCGCAAGGGACCGCCAGAAGACCAGCCTCCCTGATGACAGTTCAAAATGGCGATATTTTCGTGGAAACAAGCCGTTACAATAGGATGTTCCAGCACAAGATAAAATCGCCGGATGTCATCCCAGCCCCACCAGCCCAGCTTCTCGATCCCGGTCCGCGTTTACTACGAGGATACGGATGCCGGCGGCGTCGTCTACTACGCCAATTACCTGCGCTTCTTCGAACGCTGCCGCACCGAATGGATGCGCAACGCCGGTTACGGCCAGGCCCAGCTCGCCGCCGAAGCCGGCATCGGCTTCGTTGCCCGCAAGGCAAGTTGCGAATACCTGAAACCGGCGCGCCTCGACGATCTGATCGAGGTCGGCCTGAGCGTCGAGAAGCTCACCCGCGTCCGCGTCGTTTTCCGCCAGTCGGTACGCCGTGGCGACGAGGAGCTAGTCACCGGCGAGGTTGAAATCGCCTGCGTCAACATGGCGACCATGACCCCCGCCCCGATTCCCGATTTCCTGCATACCCGGCTCGAACAACTCAAATGAACGTCACCCAGGACCTCTCCATCCTCCATCTGATCCTCGAGGCTTCGGCCGTCGTCCAGATCGTCATGGCGCTGCTTGCCGGCGTCTCCTTCATGTCCTGGTACTACATCGCGATGAAATGGTTCGCGGTACGCCAGGCACGCGCCAAGACCGAGGATTTCGAACGCGACTTCTGGTCCGGCGGCGACCTCAGCAACCTTTACCAGAGCGCGGTCGAAGGCCGTCACCAGACCGGTTCGATGGAACGCATCTTCGAAGCCGGCTTCCGCGAATTCACCAAGCTGCGCGGCCAGAAGCACCTCGATTCGAAAGACGTGGTCGACGGTTCGCGGCGCGCCATGCGCGCCACCTACCAGCGTGAGATGGATGCCCTCGAAGCGCACCTCGCCTTCCTCGCCTCGGTCGGCTCGGTGTCGCCCTACATCGGCCTGTTCGGCACCGTCTGGGGGATCATGCACGCCTTCCGCGGCCTCTCCAACGTTGGCCAGGCAACCCTCGCCTCGGTTGCCCCCGGCATCGCCGAAGCCCTGGTGGCGACGGCGATCGGCCTCTTCGCGGCGATCCCGGCGGTGCTTGCCTACAACCGCTTCTCGCACGACATCGACCGCCTGGCGGTGCGCTACGAGTCGTTCATGGAAGAGTTCTCCAACATCCTGCAGCGGCAGATGCGTTAAACCATGCGCCAGCGCCGACTCAAGAACGAAATCAACGTCGTCCCCTACATCGACGTGATGCTGGTGCTGCTCGTCATCTTCATGGTGGCGACGCCGATGATGACGACCGGCTCGGTCGAGCTGCCGAGCGCCGGCACGGCGCCGCAGAAACCCGACAAGTACCTGAAGGTGCAGGTCGACAAGGACGGCGCCCTGGTCCTCTTCGACCTTGACGGCAAGGAGCGCCCGCTGGCCGGCATGCGCGAGCTGCGCGAGCAGCTCGCCGGTCGCCAGGAAGCCCGTGAGACGGCGGTACTGGTGGCTGGCGACGGCGAAGCGCCGTACAAGGAAGTGATCCGCGTGCTGGACGAGGTCAAGAAGGCCGGCTTCTCCCGCGTCGCGCTGGAAACTGCGGTCAAGTAAGGCAATGCGCCCGGAAGCCCCCGCCGAACCTGGCCGCAAGAAGGCGCTGACCTTCACGCTGCTGGTCCACCTGGCACTGATCGGCGCCCTTTTCCTCGGCGTGCAGTGGAAACGCAGCGAACCGGAGGCGATGCAGGTCGAGCTATGGTCGCCAACACCGCAGAAGGCGACACGCGTCGCCCCGCCGGAACCGGCACCGGCGCCAGAACCCAAGCCCAAACCGGAACCGAAGCCCGAACCGCCGAAAAAACTGGAAACGCCAAAGCCGCCGGCGATCGTCGTCAAGGAAGAAAAGAAGAAGCCGGAACCCAAGCCCGAGCCGCCCAAACCGGCGCCGAAACCCGAAGCCAAACCGGTAGCGAAGCCGAAGAACGATCCGTTCAAGGAAATGCTCGAACGCGAAAACCGGCAACGCCAGGTCGTCGCCGAACAGGACCACCTCGCCGAACTGGCCGACCAGGCGCAGAAAGCAGCGGCCAACCGGCGCGGGCTGGAAGGCTACGCGGCGAAGATCCGCACCAAGGTGCGCGGCAACATCGTGCTGCCGCCCAACCTGCCGGGCAACCCGGAAGCCGTGTTCGAGGTCAACCAGTTGCCTGGCGGCGACGTTCTATCGATCCGCCTCAAGCGCTCGAGCGGCGTGCCGGCGCTCGACGAAGCGATCGAAAGGGCGATCCGCAAATCCTCGCCACTGCCGAAGCCCGACGACCCCAGCCAGTTTCAGCGCACGCTCGAAATCAAATACAAGCCGTTTGAAGAGTAGAATCGCAACCCATTCCATGAAGCCGACATCACAATGTCCAGAATTTCCCGTCGCATCTTCCTGATTTTCGGCCTGCTCGGCGCCGGCCTGGCCCAGGCCCAGCTGTCGATCGAGATCACCGGCGCCGGCGCCAGCCGGATTCCCGTCAGCATCGCCGAATTTGCCGGCGATGCCGCGTTGTCGCACGACATCACCAGCGTCGTCCGCGCCGATCTCGAACGCAGCGGCCTGTTCCGCATCGTGCCGCCCAGCGGGACGATGGACGAGAACGCGCCAGTCGATTATGCCGCCTGGAAAGCCCGTGGCGCTGATGCACTGGCCGCCGGCAGCGTGCTGCGCGCGGCCGACGGCCGCATCGAGGCACGCTTCCGCCTCTACGACACACAGAAGGGCGAGCCGCTGGGCGGCGCCGTCTACGTCACCGGCAAGGCGCAGATGCGCATGGCCGGCCACCGCATCGCCGATTTCATCTACGAGAAGCTGACCGGCGAACGCGGCGTCTTCTCGACGCGCATCGCTTACGTCGTCAAGTCGCGCGGTCAGTACCTGCTGCAGGTCGCCGATGCCGATGGTCAGGGCGCCGCCACCGCGCTGACCTCGGCCGAACCGATCATCTCGCCGGTCTGGTCGCCGGATGGCAGCCGCCTCTCCTACGTCTCCTTCGAGAAGAAGAAACCGATGATCTACGTGCATTCGCTGGCTTCCGGCCAGCGCCGCATCGTCGCCAACTTCAAGGGTTCCAACTCGGCACCGGCGTGGTCGCCGGACGGCCGCAAGCTCGCCGTCGTCCTCTCCAAGGACGGCAATTCCCAGCTGTACACGGTCAACGCCGACGGTGGTGGCCTGCAGCGCCTGAGCCAGTCCGCCGGCATCGACACCGAACCGCGCTACGCAGCGGATGGTTCGAGCATCTATTTCACCTCGGATCGCGGCGGCAGTCCGCAGATCTACCGGATCGACGCCAATGGGGGCTCCGCCCAGCGCGTCACCTTTGAAGGCAGCTACAACGTTTCGCCCCGTCCCTCGCCGGACGGCCGCACGCTGGCCTTCATCTCCCGGCGCGAGGGACGTTTCCAGCTGGCGGTCATGGACCTCGCCAGCCGCCAGGTGCAGGTACTCACCGATTCGACCAAGGATGAGTCGCCGAGCTTTGCCCCGAACGGCCGGATGATCCTGATCGCCACGGAAACTGGCGGGCGCGGCGTACTTTCCGCCGTCTCCGCCGACGGTCGCATAAAACAACGCCTCACCATTGCCGCTGGCGACGTCCGCGAGCCGGCTTGGGGGCCATTCCTGAAATAGAACCTCGTCGGAGAAACTCATGAAGAAACTGTTGTCGATTTCCCTGCTGCTCGCCCTGATCGCTGGTTGCAGCACCACCCCCACCCCGGACGAAAACGCTGGCGCCCCGGTTGAAAGCCGCACCGGCAGCCAGCAGTCAGACGTCACCCCGGTGGTTGCCGACGGCCTCGACGCCAGCGGCCTGCCGCGCGTCCTGACCGACCCGAAGAGCCAGCTCTCGCAACGCAGCATCTACTTCGATCTCGACAAGTACGAAGTGAAGAGCGAATACCAGGCGCTGGTCGCCGCCCACGCCAAATTCCTGGTCGCCAACCGCGACTTCAAGGTGCTGCTGCAAGGCAACACCGACGAACGCGGTAGCCGCGAATACAACCTGTCGCTCGGCCAGAAGCGTGCCGACGCGGTGAAGCGTGCCCTGGTCCTGCTCGGCGCCCGCGAAGATCAGGTCGAATCGGTCAGCCTCGGCGAAGAAAAGCCGCGCAACCCGGGCCATGACGAAACCGCCTTCGCCGAAAACCGTCGCGCCGACATCCTCTATCGCGCCCCTGACGGCCGCGGCGAGTTCTGATCATGCGCCGCCTGCCGCTGCTGATGCTGGTCGGGCTCCTGGGCAGCCAGCCTGCCTGGGCGCTGTTCGACGACAACGAGGCCCGGCGCCAGATCGCTGACCTGAAGATCGCCAGCGAGGCGCGCTTCGATCAGCAGGCCCGGGCCCAACTCGAACTCTCGGCGCAGATCCAGCGCCAGGCGGAAGAAATCGCCCGCCTGCGCGGCCAGGTCGAAACCCTGAGCCATGAACTGGAGCAGGCCAAGCAGCGGCAGCAGGACTTCTATCTCGACCTCGACAGCCGGCTGCGCCGCTTCGAGGCCGCCCCAACGGCCGCCAGCGCTGGCGGCCCGCAGGCGGCGGTGGCCGGTGACCAGGGCACGGAAACCCGCAGCTACGACGCTGCCCTCGACCTGTTCAAGGCGGCGAAATACGCGGAAGCGGCGGCCGCTTTCGCCAGCTTCGTGCAACAGCATCCGACTGCCACGCTGGCGCCCAACGCGCAGTACTGGCTGGGCAATGCCTGGTTCGCGCAGCGCAACTGCAACAAGGCGATCGAAGCGCAGAGCCAGGTCATCACCCGCTACCCGGACAGCGACAAGGCGCCAGACGCGCTGCTGGCGATCTCGACCTGCCAACAGGAACTCGGCAACCGCAAGGGCGCCGCGCAATCGCTGGAAACCCTGCTCCAGAAATACCCTGCCTCACCGGCCGCCGACAAGGCCAGGGAACGTCTGAAGAAGAACTAAGTGGCGCTGCGCATCACCGAAATCTTTTACTCGCTGCAAGGCGAGGCCTCGCGGGTCGGCCTGCCGACCGTCTTCGTCCGCCTCACCGGCTGCCCGCTGCGCTGCACCTGGTGCGACACCACCTACAGCTTCAGCGGCGGCGAGATCATGGAAATCGCCGAGATCCTGGCCGCCGTCGCCCGGCACCCGGCGCATCAGGTCTGCGTCACCGGCGGCGAGCCGCTGGCCCAGAAGGAATGCCTGCCACTACTGACGGCCTTGTGCGACGCCGGCTACGACGTCTCGCTGGAGACCTCGGGCGCCTTCGACATCGCCCCGGTCGACCCGCGGGTTTCCTGCATCATGGACATCAAGGCACCCGATTCCGGCGAAGCAGCGAAGAATCTGTGGGCCAACCTGGCGCATCTGCAGGCAAAAGACGAGATCAAGATCGTCATCGCCTCGCGCGAGGATTACGAATGGGCGCGCGAAGTCGTGCACGCGCACGCCCTCGACAGCCGCTGCCCGGTCCTCTTTTCGCCGGCGCAGGGCAGCGTCGAGCCGGTGGCACTGGCCGGCTGGATCCTCGAAGACGGCCTGCCGGTGCGCTTCCAGTTGCAGTTGCACAAGCTGCTTTGGGGTAACATTCAGGGCAAATAGCCCCTGGAGACAAGCATGGCCGAGAATCGCAGGCAATTCACCCGCATCGGGTTTTCCGGGCCGGCCCGCCTGTTCCTGGCCGATGGCGAACATCCGGTCGAAGTGCTCGACCTCTCCCTGAAGGGCGCACTGATCCGTCCTACTGCCGCGATGTACACCCGCATCGGTGGCCAGGGTGTGCTCCATCTGCGCCTCGACGGCGGTGAAACCGACATCCGCATGGCGGTCACCGTCGTCCATCATCAAGGCGACGCCTACGGCCTGGCCTGCCATGAAATCGACCTCGACAGCGTGACTCACCTGCGCCGCCTGGTCGAACTGAACCTCGGCGACGAATCCATTCTCGAACGCGAAATCGGCCTGCTCTCCCGCGGTTGATGAGAAGCGTTCTTGCTGCGCCACTATCACTTAAGGCATACTGCGATTAGCCATCCTTTAGAGATGGAATATAACTTCAGAACCGTAGACATGAGGGAGTGTCATGTCGGACTTCGAGTTTCCGGAGGCACCTGCTGATAATCCCCTCGCTGCGGGGGATCAGCATGCCATCCTTAACCAGATTGGTGCTGCCGTCATGTTCACCGATGCCGACGAGCGCATCGTCTGGACCAACGACGCCTTCACCCGTCTGACCGGTTACCGGCCGGAGGAAATCGTCGGCCAGACCCCGAAAATACTCGCTTCCGGCCGCCAGTCGGCGATCTTCTATACGCGCATGTGGCAGGCGCTCGACAGCACCGGACACTGGGAAGGCGAAATCTGGAACCGGCGCAAGAACGGCGAAATCTACCCGGAATGGCTGATCATCAATCGCTGCGATGATGCAGCCGGCGATCTCTCCGGCTACGTCGCGACTTTCTCCGACATCAGCAAGCTGAAACATGCCGAATCGGAAGTCCAGCACCTCGCCTTCTACGACCCACTGACCGCGCTGCCCAACCGCCGCCTGCTGCGCGACCGCCTGCAGCAGGCCTGCATGGTCGGCAAGCGGCGGGGCGAGCACGGGGCGCTGCTAATCATCGACATCGACAACTTCAAGATCCTCAACGACACCCTCGGCCACGACATCGGCGACCACCTGTTGATTGAAATCGCCTGCCGCCTGCGGCAGTGCATCCGGCAATGCGACACCGCTGCCCGCCAGGGGGGCGACGAGTTCGCGGTAATGCTGGAAGACCTCGATCCCCACCCGCAATCGGCGGCGGTCAGTGCCGGAGCGATCGCCGAAAAGATCCGCGAAGTGCTTTCCCATCCGGTCCCGCTGGCCGAAGGTCATGAGCATTACTGCACGGCGAGCATCGGCGTCACCCTGTTCCGCGGCCGCGAGAAATCGGTCGACACCCTGCTCAAGCAAGCCGACATTGCCATGTACAAGGCTAAGGAAGCCGGCCGCAACGCGACCCGCTTCTTCGACCAGGCGATGCAGACGACGCTCGACCACCGCGCCGGCCTCGAAGCCGGCCTGCGCCACGCGCTGGCGCGCGACGAATTCGTCCTCTACGCCCAGCCGCAGGTCAACGCCGAGGGCGCCCTGAGCGGCGCCGAACTGCTACTGCGCTGGCAGCCGCCGGATCGACCGCTGGTGCTGCCCAACGATTTCATCCCGCTCGCCGAGGAAAGCGGCCTGATCGTGCCGATCGGCCTCTGGGTGCTGCACAGCGCCTGCGCCACGCTGCGCCGCTGGGCCGCCGACCCGCGACGCGCCGGGCTGGCGCTGGCGGTCAACGTCAGCGCCCGGCAGTTCCGCCAGCCCGACTTCGTCGAACAGGTGGCCGGCGCACTGGCCCGCCACGGCATTGCGCCGCAACGCCTGAAGCTCGAACTGACCGAAAGCCTGCTGCTCGACAAGGTCGACGAGGTGGTGGCCAAGATGCGGGCGCTGCACGCGCTCGGCGTGCGTTTCTCGCTCGACGACTTCGGCACCGGCTACGCCTCGCTCGCCTACCTGAAGCGCTTCCCCTTCGAGCAATTGAAGATCGACCGCTCGTTCATCCGCGACATCACCAGCGACCCCGACGATGCGGCGATCGTCCGCGCCATCGTCGCCATGGGCGACGCGCTGCGCCTTGATGTCGTCGCCGAGGGGGTCGAAAACGAGGCCCAGTACGCCTACCTCACCGAACACGGCTGCCGCGCCTTCCAGGGCTACCTGTTCGGCCGGCCGGTACCGCTGACGGACTTCGAAGCGGCGCCCTAAATCCCCAGGTAGCGATGCCAGATCGCGTGATCGGCATCGAGCTCGGCCGAACTGCCCGCCCAGACGACGCGACCGCGTTCGACGATGGTGTGGCGGTCGGCCAGCGCGATCAGCTTTTCCACGTACTTGTCGACGACCAGGACGCTCTGTCCCGCGCCGCGCAGGCGGTCGAGGCAGGCCCAGATCTCGTCGCGGATCAGCGGCGCCAGACCCTCGGTCGCCTCGTCGAGGACGAGCAGGCGCGGGTTGGTGACGAGCGCCCGACCGATCGCCAGCATCTGCTGCTCGCCGCCGGAGAGCTGGTTGCCGAGGTTCCTGCGACGTTCGGCGAGGCGCGGGAAGAGTTCGTAGACGCGGGCTGGCGTCCACGGCCCGGCAACACGGCGCCGGTTGGCCTGGAACGCCACCAGATGCTCGTCCACCGTCAGGTTCGGGAAACACTGGCGGCCTTCCGGCACCAGCGCGATGCCGGCACGGCCGATGCGGTCAGGGCGCCAGCCGTCGATCCGTTCGCCAGCGAAGCGGATGCTGCCGGCGCGTACCGGCTGCAGGCCGCACAGCGCGCGCAGTGTCGTCGTCTTGCCCATGCCGTTGCGGCCGAGCAAGGTCGCCGCCTCGCCCTCGGCCATCGTCAGGTCGATCCCGAACAGCACCTGGCTCGGCCCGTAGGCGACTTCCAGGCCAACGATTTCGAGCAGCGCGCTCACAGGTGGTCTCCCAGGTAGGCGCGGCGGACATCGGCGTCGTTGCGCACTGCGTCCGGCGTGCCGGTACAGATCAACTGGCCGTTGACCAGCACCGAGATGCGGTCGGCCAGGCGGAACACGGCGTCCATGTCGTGTTCGACGAGCAGGATGGTGACGTGACGGGCGAGGTGTTCGATCAGCTCGACCATGCGCGCCGATTCCTCGGGGCCGGTGCCGGCCATCGGCTCGTCGAGGAGCAGCAGTTGCGGCTTGGTCGCCAGCGCCATCGCCAGTTCGAGCGCCCGCTGCTCGCCGTGCGAGAGATTGCCGGCAAGCGTTGTTGCCTTGTCAGCGAGGCCGACCTGGCCGAGGAATTCCCGGGCTTCGTCGAACAGCCGGGCCTCGCGCCGCACCGGCCGCCAGAAGCGGAAGCTGCTGCCGGCATCCGGCCGCCCCTGGACGGCCAGCGCGACGTTGTCGAGCGCCGACAGGCCAAGGAAGACGTTGGTAATCTGGTAGGAACGCGCCATGCCGGCACGCACCCGATCGTGCATCGCCAGCCGGGTGACGTCGCGGCCGGCGAAGCGGACGCAGCCGGCGTCCGGGAACAGCGCCCCCGACAGGTGGTGGATGAAGGTCGTCTTGCCGGCGCCGTTGGGGCCGATCAGCGCATGCACCTCGCCGGCGGCGACCGCGAAATCGACCGCCTTCAGCGCCTCGACCGCGGCAAAGCGGCGCGTCAGCCCGGCAACTTCGAGCAGGTTCTCAGTCACGCGAGCTCCCGAACAGCGCGGCGACCCCCTTGGGCGCGAACAGCACGATACCGAGCAGCAGGCCGCCAAGCACCATGTGCCAGTGCGCAAACCAGCTCAGCAGCAGCTCCTCCAGACCGAGCAGGACGATGGCACCGACGACGCCGCCGTAGAGGTAGCCGACGCCGCCGATGATCACCATCACCAGCAGCGTACCCGACTGCGTCCATTGCAGCAGGCTGGGGCTGGCCAGCCCGCTCTGGTTGGCGAGCAGCGCCCCGGCCAGACCGGCGCAGGCGCCGCCGAGCGCGAAACAGACCAGGCGGTAGCGGAACACCGGGTAGCCAAGCGCCTCCATGCGCGTCTCGTTCTCGCGGATCGCCTGCACGGTGCGCCCGAAACGGGCCTCGGCCAGGCGCCCGAAAAGGAACATGGCGAGCGCCAGCGCGCCGAGCGCGGTGTAGTAGAGCGCCGCGTCGCCGGCCAGACTGAAGCTGCCGAACTGCAGGCGCTCATAGATCGGCAGCCCGTCGTCGCCGCCCCAAGCGCTGGCGGAAACGAACAGGTAATAGACCATCTGGGCGAAGGCCAGGGTGATCATGATGAAGTAAACGCCGCGCGTGCGCAGGCTGATCGCCCCGACCAGCAGCGCGAACAGCCCGGCCACCGCCATCGCCAGCGGCAACACCAGCAGCCCCTGCTGGATGCCGGCCTGGTGGCAGATCGCCGCGACGTAGGCGCCGATACCGAGGAAGGCGGCGTGCCCGAGCGACACCATGCCGCCGAAGCCGAGCACCAGGTTGAGGCTGCTGGCGGCCAGCGCGAAGATCAGCATCCGCGTCGCCAGGCCGAGGTAGTAACTCTGCTCGAAGGCATCGAGCAATGGGGGCAGGGCGCCCAGCGCCAGCAGGGCGACGAGGGCAGCGACGGGCTGCCAGGGAGCGGAACGGTGGAAAGCCATCTAGGCGCGCGCCGGGAAAAGGCCTTGCGGCTTGAAGAAGAGGATACCGGCCATGAGCAGGTAGATCAGGATCGACGCCAGCGCCGGCCCCAGCGTTGCCGCCGCGTCGGCCGGCAGGACGGCGCCGAGCAGGGTGGGCAGCAAGGCCCGGCCGAGGGTGTCGACCGCACCGACGATCAGCGCGCCAACCAGGGCGCCACGGATCGAACCGATGCCGCCGATGATGATGACGACGAAGGCGAGGATCAGCACGCTCTCGCCCATGCCGACCTGCACCGCCAGCAGCGGCCCGAGCAGGCCGCCGGCGAGCGCGCAGAGGGCGGCGCCAAAAACGAAGACGGCGGTGAACAGCGCCCGCACGTTGATGCCGAGGGCTTCGGTGATCTCCCGGTTGGCGGCGCCAGCGCGCACCCACATGCCGACCCGGCTCTTCGCCACCAGCAGGTAGAGCAGGGCGGCAACCGCCAGGCCGCAGCCGATGATCAGCAGTCGGTAGGCCGGATAGAAGAAGCCGCCGATCTCGACCGGCCCGGCGAGTGCTTCCGGCGGATTGAGCATGAGCGGCGCCGGCCCCCAGATCAGGCGCACCGCCTCGTTGGCGATCAGGATCAGGGCAAAGGTCGCCAGCACCTGCGACAGGTGGTCGCGCCGGTAGAGCTGGCGAAACAGCGTCAGTTCGAGCAGCAGGCCGAGCCCGGCGGTGGCGGCGACACCGACGCCCAGCCCGAGCCAGAACGAATCGGCAGCCTGCGCCGCGGCGGCGACGAAATAGGCGCCGACCATGTACAGCGAGCCGTGCGCCAGGTTGATGCAGTCCATGATGCCGAACACCAGCGTCAGCCCGGCAGCAAGCAGGAACAGCATGAGGCCGAACTGCAGGCCGTTGAGGGCCTGTTCGAGGATCAGTTGCGTCATCGGTCAGACGAAGGCGGCGATGCCGGCTCCCGGCAGATCAGCATCAGTCCCTCGCTGAGCAGCCAGATTGCCGCCCACAGTGCGGCGAAGAGCGCCACCGCACCGGCTGCGAAACCGGCGCCGAAGCTCTCGCCGCATTGCCCGGGCCAGATGCAGCTGGCCGCCATCCAGAGCAGCCAGCCGGCGACCACCGCGTGCACCGCCGTCAGCCCGCGCCGCAGCAGCCGGCACCCCGGCCGTCGCGGCAGATCGCCCCGCCACCATTGCCAGAGACGCCAGACAGTCCCCGCCAGCGCCAGCGGAATGACAAGGAGGAAGGGCGCGAGCAGGGTTTCCAGTCGTTTCCCCGGCGGCCATCACTTCATCTTGCACTGCGCCACGTAGGCATCGGCATGATTGGTGAAGATGCTGCCCATCGTCTTGTTGGTGACCCGCCCCTGGGCATCCTTGCCGATCACGCGCAGGTAGTAGTTCTGCACCGGGTAGTGGTTGCTGTTGAACCTGAAGTCGCCGCGCACCGACTTGAAGCGCT
Source organism: Azonexus sp. (assembly GCF_041909095.1). Lineage (GTDB taxonomy): Bacteria > Pseudomonadota > Gammaproteobacteria > Burkholderiales > Rhodocyclaceae > Azonexus. The sequence goes on from NZ_JAYREB010000001.1 coordinate 803,338, forward strand.
TGGCTTCCAGCGCCTTCTGCAGCGCCTTCTTGTCGGCGACGTTGCCCTTCACGTCGCGCACCGCGGCGTCCATCATCAGCGCCGCGTCGTAGCCCTGCGAGGCGTAGAGCGACGGCAGGCGGCCGTATTCCTTCTCGAAGGCGGCGACGAAGCGCTTGTTCTCGGCATTGTCCATGTCGTGCGCCCAGTGCGACGAGTTGAACATGCCCATCATCGGCGCACCGACCGCCTTGATCACGTCCTCGTCGGCCGAGAAGCCCGGCGCGAACAACTGGGTGTCGCGCGACAGGCCGGCGGCGACGAACTGCTTGACGAAGTTGATGCCCATGCCGCCCGGCAGGAAGAAGAACAGCGCGTCCGGCTTGCCGGCGCGGACCTTGGCCAGTTCGGCGGCGTAATCGAGCTGGCCGAGCTTGGTGTAGATCTCCTCGCTGACCTGACCCTTGTAATAACGCTTGAAACCCGACACCGCGTCCTTGCCGCCCGGGTAGTTCGGGGTGACGATGACGACATTCTTGAAACCCTTGTCCTGCACGACCTTGCCAACCGCCTCGTGCAGGTTGTCGTTCTGCCAGGCGACGTTGAAGAAGAAGGGGTTGCACTGCTCGCCCGCGTACTGCGACGGGCCGGCATTGGCCGAGATGTAGAAGGTCTGGTTCTGGAAGACGGCGGGGCCGACGGCGAGCATCAGGTTGGAGAAGACGATGCCGGTCATGAAATCGACCTTGTCCTTCTTCAGCAGCTTGTCGGTCGCCTGCTTGGCGACATCCGGGTTCTGCTGGTCGTCGGCGACCAGGACTTCAGCCGGCAGGCCGCCGAGCTTGCCGTTCAGTTGCTTCATCGCCAACTGGAAACCGTCGCGGATATCGACGCCGAGACCGGCCCCGGGACCGGACAGGGTGGAAACGAAACCGACCTTGATCTGGTCGGCGGCGTGGACGGCGCCGGCCAGCATCAGGGCGGCGGCGAGGGCGGTCAGGCGGATCGGCATCTTGTTCTCCGTGGCAAGGGTGACAAGCGGCAAATTGTAGCGCAGGAACAAGCAGATACCGTCCCGGTCGACGGGCAAATTCGGGTATATTCGCGCCCCATGAAAGAAAAAGCCGTAGTCCTTCTGTCCGGCGGCCTGGACTCCGCCACCTGCCTCGCCATCGCCCGCAGCCAGGGTTTCGACTGCTACTGCCTGTCCTTCGACTACGGGCAGCGGCACAGCGCCGAGTTGCAGGCGGCCGACCGCGTGGTCAAGGCGCTCGGTGCCGCCGAGCACCGGGTGATCAATTTCGGCCTCGCCCAGTTCGGCGGATCGGCGCTCACCGACACCTCGATCGCCGTGCCGACCGCCGGCGTGCAGCCGGGCATTCCGGTCACCTACGTGCCGGCGCGCAACACCATCATGCTTTCGCTGGCCCTGGCCTGGGCCGAGGTGCTGGGCAGCCGCGACATCTTCGTCGGCGTCAACGCGGTCGACTACTCCGGCTACCCGGATTGCCGCCCGGAATACATCGCCGCTTTCGAGAAAATGGCCAACCTGGCGACCCGGGCCGGCGTCGAAGGGCAGAAACTGCACATTCACGCGCCGCTGATCGACCTTTCCAAGGCCGACATCATCCGCACCGGCCATGCGCTGGGCGTCGACTACGGGCTCACCGTTTCCTGCTACCAGGCCGATGAACTCGGACGCGCCTGTGCTGTCTGTGACTCCTGCCGGCTGCGCGCCGAAGGTTTCGCCGCCGCCGGCCTTCCCGATCCCACGCCTTACCGGACCTGACATGGACGTCGACGTTTCCCCCAATACCGTACTCTGGCTGACTTTCGCGATCTCTTTCATCTTCGGGGCGATCGGCCAGAAAACCCATTTCTGCACCATGGGCGCGGTTTCCGACATCCTCAACATGGGCGACTGGAGCCGCATGCGCATGTGGCTGCTCGCCATCGCCGTCGCCATCCTCGGTGCCGGCGCGCTGCACGCAAGCGGCCTGATCGACCTCGACAAGTCGATCTACCGCAGCACCAGCCTGACCTGGCTATCCTATCTGGTCGGCGGCTTCTGTTTCGGCGTCGGCATGGTGCTCGCCTCCGGCTGCGGCTCGAAGACGCTGATCCGCATCGGCAGCGGCAACCTGAAGTCGCTGGTCGTCTTCCTCGTCCTCGGCCTTTTCGCCTACATGACGATGCGCGGCGTCTTCGGCGTCTTCCGCGTCACCTATCTCGACCCGGTGGCGGTGAACCTGCCGCAAGGCCAGGACATTCCCTCGCTGCTCGCCGGCTTCGGCATCGCCGAAACGACTGGCGCCACCCTGGCCGTCCTCGCCATCGGCGGCGGCCTGCTCGCCTTCTGCCTGCTGCGCCGCGACTTCTGGACCCTGGACAACCTGCTCGGCGGTCTCGGCACCGGGCTGCTGGTGGTGCTGGTCTGGTACGTCAGCGGCCATCTCGGCTATCTGCCGGAACATCCGGACACCCTGGAAGAAGCCTTCCTCGCCACCAACAGCGGGCGCATGGAATCGCTGACCTTCGTCGCCTCGGTCGGTTACACGCTTGAATTGTTCATGCTCTGGTCAGATACCAGCCGCGTCCTGACCGTCGCCATCGTCTCGGTGCTCGGCGTCATCGCCGGCTCGGCCGCCTGGTCGCTGGCCACCCGCAACTTCCGCTGGGAAGGCTTCGCCAGCGTCGAAGATACTGCCAGCCACCTGATCGGCGCCGCGCTGATGGGTTTCGGTGGCGTCACCGCTTTTGGCTGTACGGTCGGCCAGGGCATCACCGGCGTCTCCACGCTGGCGCTCGGCTCCTTCATCGCGCTGGCGGCGATCATCGCCGGCTCGGTGATTGCGCTCAAGGTCCAGTACTGGCGGCTGATGCGCGACTAACCCGAAGCGCCGTCGCCTTCCTTGAGTTTTTCGATGACCAGCGGGAAGGCGCCGGAGCCGATCAGGGCGACCGCGGAAACCAGGAAGGCGAGGCCGGCCATCGGGTCGTCGAGCACCGGGTGCAGCAGGGCGCCAAAGCCGGCAACGCTGATCGCGCCAATCAGCGCACAAAGCGCGCCGAGCGCCGAAAGCAGCAAGAAGGAAGTCGGGTAACGTCGCATGCGGCAAGTGTAGACGAGCGCGGGCTTCGGCGCGAAGATAGCCGGGCATTTTAATAATTCAGGAGACAATGATGAAGCGCCGCCAATTCCTCCGCACGCTGGCCGTACTGGGCGCCGCTGGCGCCGCCGAATTCACCCCCTGGCATGCCGTCAGCGCCTTTGCCCAGGAACTCGACAACTTCGTGCGCGGCCCGGCGGTCAAGGATCACCCGCTGCGCCAAGTGTCCAAGCACGTGTGGATGATCTTCTCGCCCGACGGTTTCCCGACCCCGGAAAATCAGGGGATGATGTGCAACCTGACCTTCATCGACACGCCGAAGGGCCTGGTCGCCGTCGATACCGGCGCCTCGGTGCAGATCGGCGAAATGGCCGTCCGCCAGTTGAAGAAGACCTTGAAGAAACCAGTCGTCGCGATCATCAACACCCATTACCACGGCGATCATTTCCTCGGTAACCAGGCCTTCGTCGAAGCCTACGGCGACATGCCGATCCACGCCCACGCCGGCACCATCGAACAGATCAAGGGCATGGAAGGCAACACCTGGCGCCGCCTGATGGAGCAATGGACCAACCAGGCGACGATGGGCACCAAGGTCGTGCCACCGACCATTGCGGTCGACCACGGCCAGGAACTCAAATTCGGCGACGTCGTCCTGCGCCTGCATCACTACGGCAAGGCGCATACACCGTCCGACATCTGCGTCGAAGTCGTCGGCGACGGCCTCACCTGCGTCGGCGACGTGGCGATGAACGGGCGCATCGCCAACATGGACGACGGTTCCTACCAGGGCACGCTGAAAGCCTACGAGGCGCTGGAAAAGAACACCAAAACGAAAATCTGGCTGCCCGGCCACGGCGAAGCCGGTTCCGGCGTCCTGCAATGGAACCGCGAACTGTTCGCCGGCATCTACGAAAGCTGCGTCAAGGCCGTGCAGGCCGGTCAGCCGATGGAAGAAGCCAAGGCGCTGGTCCTGCGCGACCCGCGCGTCGCCAGCCGGGCCAAGGAAACCAAGGGCTTCGACAACAACATCGGCAAGTACGTCAGTCTCGCCTACCTGGAAGCCGAAGCGGCCGCCTTCTGAACTGGAAAGACGCATGAAAGAGATCAACCACCAGCGCCTCGATAAAGTCGTCGCCGACGCCCGCAAGGCCGCCGACGAGCGCGCCAAGGGCTACCGCGAGCGGGCGCTGAAGCTTTACCCGTGGATCTGCGGCCGCTGCGCCCGCGAATTCACGCACACCAACCTGCGCGAACTGACCGTCCATCACCGCGACCACAACCACGACAACAACCCGGCCGACGGCAGCAACTGGGAACTCCTTTGCCTGTATTGCCACGACAACGAACACCAGAAGCAGATCGAGGCCGACCGCGGCTATACCGACAGCCGCAACAACGCCCCGATGGCCACCCATTCGCCGTTCGCGGCGCTGAAATCACTGCTCGACAAAGACAAGTAACAATGCAGCGCCCGCAACGCCAGCCCCCGGCGGCCACCGACCGGGGAACCCGCATCGCCCTGCTGTTTGCGCTGCTCGCCCAGCGCCTGGACAGCTTCTACGAACACGGCCGGGAGCTCACGCCGGCCCAGGGCGCCGCCCTTGCCGCCGACTGGCTCGCCCGCAGCGGGCGTAGCCTGGCGCAGGAAGAGCGTCTTCACCTTTCACGCTTGAGCGAGGACATGGCCAGCACGATGCGCAGCACGCTCTCCCGCGAGGCCGGGCTATTCACCGCCCACGAAATGATGCAGGCGCTCGATCCCAACTACCATTCCGAGCTCGCCCGGACGCTGATGGTCGAGTGCGAGCGCCTGCTCGACGATTGAAAAAAGGCCGGCGGGTTTCCCCGCCGGCCTGCCATCGGCTGCTGCCGGAAATTACTGGACCTGCTGGATGCCGGCGATGACCCAGCCGCGATCGCCGCTGAGCGGCTTGCTCATGTGCCAGATTTCCGAGAAGTTCTCGACCGGACCGTTGCGTTCCTCGCGGACCTGACCGCTGAAATGGACGCTGACGATATAGCGGTTGGTTTCCTCGACCACGTCGATGACCTGGGCGTCGAGATGAACGACATCGGTTTCCTGGCTGGCACCGTTGCGCTCGCTGATCGCCATCTTGATCTCGGCGAACATTTCCGGCGAAGTGAATTCACGCAGATCATCCAGGTTGCCAGCATCGTTGGCAGCCTGCAGGCGGATGAAATTGACCTTGGCGTTGCGCACGAAGCCTTCGACATCGAAATCGGCCGGGATGTTGCCGCCAGTCGATTCAACGGCCTGCGCCGCCGGCGTGAAGGACGAACCACCCGCCGGGGCGAAGTCCGGTCGCGCAACCTTGCCCGGCTGACCGCCGTAATTGGCGCCAGCGCCCGCGTACTGCATGCCCTGAGCCGGCGCGCCTGCCTTCTTGCGCATGAAGAAGCCGATGGCGGCGATCACGGCGAAAGCCAGCAGGGCGATCATCATGAAGTTGGCCAGTCCTTCGCCGAAGCCGAAGTGCGAGGCCAGCGCGGCCAGACCTAGACCGGCGGCGAGGCCGGCGATCGGCCCCATCCACGAACGCTTGGGCTGGGCTTGCGGCGCCGCGGCGGGCGCCTGGGGCGGCGCCTGCTGAACATTACGGCTCGGCGGCGTGGCCTGGCGCTGCATGCCCAGGGAGCTGCCACCGCCCAGGCGCTTGGCTTCGGCATCGTTGATGTTGAGCGTCAGGCCGAGAATGACGGCCGCCGCCATGGCGATGAATTTGTTCATGAATGTCTCCTTTGGGGAACAAGTGAGGGCATTGTACGCAGCCAACGCCTTCCAAAAAAACAGGGTGACACTAATTTACGGTCCGAAAAAACCGGAATCTCAGGCACCGAACAGCGCTGCCGCCGCCTGCGCTTGCGACGGGAAGTAAAAATGCACGTAAGAGGCGGTCAACCGCTGCCGACGGTAGATCGCCTCGCCCTCACGGCCTTCGGCGGTCAAGGCGCGGCACAACGGCGGCAAGGGCGTCTCGCTCTTCGAGTAATGGAAGGTGTGGCCAGCCAACCGGCCTTCCGGCAAATCGGCAAACTGCGTGCCGAGCGCAGTCAGGCGCGGTTGCATCACGGCCCGACCGGGCAGCAGGCCGGCGAAGCGGTGGGACTGGCCGGCCTTGTCCACGACTTCCTCGAACAGGCTCATCATGCCGCCGCATTCGGCAAGCAGCGGCTTGCCCGCATCCACATGGGCGCGCAGCGCCTGCCACAGCCCGACATTGGCGCTCAGCGCGGTAGCGTGCAGTTCCGGATAGCCGCCGGGCAGCCAGACGGCGTCGCACTCAGGCAGCGCAGCGCCGGCAACCGGCGAGAAGAAGCGCAGTTCGGCGCCCAGCCCCTGCAGGGTTTCCAGGTTGGCCGGGTAGATGAAACCGTAGGCCGCGTCGCAGGCGATCGCGATGCGCCGGCCGGCAAGCAGCGGCGGCAGAACCGGCGGCGGCGCGGCGGTGAAATTCACCGGCGCAGGCAGGTCGACCGTGGCACTGTCGGCGAGTGCGTCGGCCAGGCGGTCGAGACGGCTCTCCAGGTCGTCGATCTCGGTCGCCTGGAGCAGGCCGAGATGACGTTCGGGCAGGCTGTCGCCGCTTTTCGGCAAGGCGCCGAACCAGCCCATGCCGGGCTTCAGGCTTTCCTGGAGCATGGCGGCGTGGCGCGGGCTGGCGACGCGGTTGGCCAGCACCCCGGCAAACGGCAGGCCGGGCCGGTAAGTCGCCAGCCCGTGGGCGACGGCGCCGAAAGTCTGGGCCATCGAACCGGCGTCGATCAGCGCCAGCACCGGGATGGCGAAGCGTTCGGCGATGTCAGCCGCCGACGGCTGGCCGTCGAACAGGCCCATCACGCCTTCGACCAGGATCAGGTCGGATTCCGCCGCCGCCCGCGCCAGTCGCCAGCGCGCATCGGCTTCGCCGCACATGCCGAGGTCAAGGTTCTGGCACGGTCGACCGCTGGCGAAGGCATGAATCTGCGGATCAAGGAAATCCGGCCCGCACTTGAACACGGTGACACGCCGCCCCTGCCGCGCATGCAGCCGGGCCAGCGCGGCGGTGACGGTAGTCTTGCCCTGGCCGGAAGCGGGGGCGGCAACGAGCAGGGCGGGACAGGCGGGCATCAGTACTCGAGCCCGGGCATGGCTTTCACGCCGGCCTGGAAGGCGTGCTTTTCCATGCCGATCTCGCTCACCGTGTCGGCAGCGTCGCGCAAGGCCTGCGGCGCGGCGCGGCCGGTGACGATGACGTGCTGCAGGGCCGGGCGCGAGCGCAGCTTGGCGATCACCGCGTCGAGGTCGAGCCAACCGTACTTGAAGGCGTAGGTCATTTCGTCGAGGACGACGAGGCCGATCTCCGGATTTTGCAGGTGCTGGCAGGCGACTTCCCAGGCGGCCTGGGCGGCCTGGGCGTCGCGCTCCTTGTCCTGGGTTTCCCAGGTGAAGCCTTCGCCGCCGACGTGCCAGGCGACATCCGGCTGGCGGCGGAAGAAGGCTTCCTCGCCGGTATCCGAACGGCCCTTGACGAACTGGACGACGCCGACCTTGAGACCGTGGCCGAGCGCCCGGGCGACGACGCCAAAAGCGGCCGACGACTTGCCCTTGCCGTTGCCGGTATTGATCACCAGCACGCCGCGTTCCTCCTGGGCGGCGTCGATCTTGCCGTCGATCACGGCTTTTTTCTTCTGCATGCGTTGTTCGTGGCTGATCGCCATGGGCTTACTCCGGGATGAAACAGCGCTGGCCGCGGTCTTCGATCTGGCGCAGGCCGTAGCCGTAAAGTCCGGACAGCGTTGCCGCCGTCAGGACGGTATCGACCGTACCCTGTTCGCAGCGGCCATCGCCGTAGACCAGCAGCGCCCGGTCGCAGTAGCGGTGGGCCAGCGCCGGGTCGTGCAGGACCATGACGACGGCGGCGCCGCAATCACGGGCGGCGCCGGCGAACAGTTCGAGGACGGCCATCTGATGGTTGAGGTCGAGATGCGACAAGGGTTCGTCGAGCAGGTAGAGCGGCGGCGCCTGGGTCAGCAGGGTGGCGATGGAGAGGCGCTGGCGTTCGCCGCCGGACAGCGTGTGCACCTGGCGCGCTTCCATGCCGGCCAGGCCGAGCGCCTTGAGCGCGCCGCGCGCCAGTTCGGCGTCGCGGCTGCTTTCCCAGTCCCAGCGGCCGAGATGCGGATGACGGCCGGTAAGGGCGGTTTCGAGCACGGTCGAACCGAACGGGTCGTTCTGGAACTGACCGAGCCAGGCCCGGCGCAAGGCCGCCTGACGCGGCGGCAGCAGGGCGCAATCCTCGCCGTCGAGCAGCACGGCGCCAGCTTGCGGCGGACGCAGGCCGGCCAGCGTGGACAGCAAGGTCGACTTGCCGGCGCCGTTACGGCCGAGGATGGCCAGACGCTCGCCCGGCTGCAGGCTCAGGTTCAGGCGGTCGACAACGGTCTTGCCGCCGATATCGACGCTCAGTTGGCGAGCTTCGAGCAAGGGAGCGCTCACTTCGGTTGCCTCGACAACAGGAAGAGGAAGACCGGCACGCCGATCAGCGCGGTCAGGACGCCGACCGGCAGTTGCTGCGGGGCAATCACGGTACGCGCCGCAGTATCTGCGAAGACCAGCAAGGAACCGCCAGCCAGCACCGACGCTGGCAGCAGCAGGCGCTGGTCGTTGCCGAGCGCCAGCCGCACCAGGTGCGGCACGACCAGGCCGACGAAGCCGATCGAGCCGGCGGTGGTCACCGAAGCGGCGGTGGCCAGCGAAGCGAGCAGGTAAATGGCGACGCGCAGGCGGTCGATCGCCACCCCGAGCGCCTGCGCCTGCATCAGTCCGCGCGACAGCAGGTTGAGCTCGCGCGCAAAAGGCATCGCCGCCGCCAGGGCCAGGATCAGCACCAGCAGCGCCGGCCACCAGGTGTAGGTCTGGCCGAGATCGCCCATCAGCCAGAAGAGCATGCCGTGCAGCTTGCTCTCTTCGGCGATCGACAGCATCAGCGCGATCAGCGCGCCGCAGCCGGCGGCGACGATGACGCCGGTGAGCAGCAGGCGGGTCTGCGTCCAGCTGCCGTCGCCGTGCGCCAGCCCGAAAACCAGGAACATCGCGCCGAAGGCACCGGCAAAGGCCAGTCCGTCGACGGCGAGCAGCGGCAGCCCGAGCAGCATCGCGAACATCGCGCCAACCCCGGCGCCGCCGGAAATTCCCAGCACGTAGGGATCGGCCAGCGGATTGCGCAGCAGCACCTGCATCAGCGCGCCGGCCAGCGCCAGCAGCCCACCACAGGCAAAGCCGGCAAGGGCGCGCGGCAGGCGCAACTGGACGACCATGGCAGCGGTCCCGTCGCCCTGGCCAAACAGGGCGGCGACGATTTCCGCCGGCGCCACGCGCAGGCTGCCGGCTGCCAGCGCCAGCGCGAAACTGGCCAGGCTGAGCAGGGCGAGCGAGGCAAGGATCAGGAAGGCGCGGCGACGGGTCGGCATGCGGGATTACTTAGGACTGTAGCGGATGCCGATGAAGGCGTTGCGTCCCGCCGTCGCATAGCCGTCGGCGAGCGTGTAGTCGCGGTCGAACAGGTTGTTGACGCGGGCGAAGACGGCCCAGTCCGGCGAGAAACGGTAGGCGGCGTAGAGGTTGGCGAGAGTGTAGCCGCTCAGGCCGACGCGCGCATTCGATTTGTACTCGTAGCGCTTGCCGCTCGCCGTCAGCTCGACCCGCCAATCCCAGTCGCCGACGCTGCGGGCGACCGCCGCCGCCAGCGTGTGCCGGGCGCGGCGCGGCAACTGGCGATGGTTGCTGCGATCTTCTGCGTCCAGCCAGTCGTGGCTGGCCTGCAGGTCGAAACCGGCCAGCCGCCCCTGCCAGGCGAGCGTCGTGCCCTCGATGCGGGCGTTTTCGACGTTGGTCGGCTGATTCAGCGCGCCGACCTTGGTCCACACGATCATGTCCTCGATCCGGTTGAGGTACCAGGTCAGCGAGACGTGCTGGGTACCGGTTTCGTAATGCAGCGCCGCTTCCCGGTTGCGCGACGATTCCGGGCGCAGGTCCGGGTTGCCGACGTAGCTGCCGCTCGCCGGATAGTAGAGTTCGTTGAAGGTCGGCGCCTTGAAGGCGGTGCCGGCGCTCAGGCTGGCCCGCCAGTTGGGCGAGAAGCGGTAGCCGTAGGCGAGCGAGCCGGAAGTCTTGTCGCCGAACAGCGAATCGTCGTCGTGGCGAACCGAGGCCTGCAGCCGGTGCGCACCGAAACCCCGGTTCCAGCCGAGCTGAACGGCGTCGTTGTGGCGTTCGTCGCGGGCATAGTTGCCGCTGGTGTCGATTTCCTGTTCGAGACGCTCGACACCGAACAGGAAATTACCGAGGCGGCCCTGAATGTCGTGCTGCCAGGCGTATTGCCGCTGTTCGGTATTGAAGCGGCTGTTACGGATGCCATCCTTGAGGTTGCTGGAATCGTCGATGCTGTGGCCGACACTCAGGCGACTGGTCCAGTGATCGCTCAGGGCATTCTGCAGGACCAAGCTGGCCGCGCCATTGCGCGTGCTGTTGACCCAGTTCACCTTGGCGCCGGAACCGTCATAGCGACTGCGCCCCTCGGCATGCAGGATGCTCAGGCCCAGTTCGTGGCCGGGCGCGAACCGGTAGCCGAGGCTGCCGGCCGCCGCCCGGTTGCGGAAACCATCGCGGTCGGGATTGGCTTTCGGGTCCTTCGGCTTGCTGTTGAAGCCGTCGCTCGCGTCCTCGCTCAGATTCAGCGCGTAACGCCAGCCGCCCTGGCTGCCGGCCAGCCCGGCGCTGGCCGAGCGGGCGCCATCGCTACCGCCGCCAGCGGCGGCGGAAAATTTCAGCGGCCCGCTGCCGCGCCGGGTAAACACCTGGATCACGCCACCGATCGCGTCGCTCCCGTAAAGCGACGACGCCGGGCCGCGGACGATCTCGATGCGCTCGATCTGCGCCGCTGGCAGGCGCGACCAGGTCGGCTCGCCGGAAGTTGCCGAGCCGACGCGCATGCCATCGACCAGCAGCAGGACGTGCTTCGGATTGGTGCCGCGGATGTACAGGTAGGACGCCGCGCCCGGACTGCCGTTGGCCGCCATCTGGATGCCGGGCTGCGCGGCGAGGATCTCTTCCAGGCTGGAATGACCGGCAGCCTCGATCTCGGCGCGTTCGAGGACGGTCGTATCGGTGATCACTTCGTCGGCGCGCATCGCCTGACGGGTGGCGGTGACGACAACGTCGTCGAGCTTGACGGTTTCGGCGGCGCTGGCGAGCGCGATGCAAGCGGCCGGCGCCAGGCCCAGCAGGGGCCGGAAACGGATGGACATGGTTTTCCCTTTCCCGGCAGGCGTCCCCGCATGCCGGAATGCGTTGAAAAGGAAACGCGGGGGCAGGGCGCAGGTCGGGAAACCGGCGCCACCACCCCGTGGCATTTCCGTGAGGCATGGCAGGCCGGTATCCGGGCTCGCAAGTCTTGACGCATCGCCTTCCCAGGTTTCCCCAGTGGCCTCGTGATACGCCCGCACTTGCTTACCGTTGCGGGGGCAGCAGCGGCTTGGTCTCGTTGGAGACGCACCGCTTTCCCGTTTAACCGTATGGAATGAATTCCGCGTACGGCACCTGACAAGCCGCGCATTCTACATCGCCGCTTCGAGCAGCGCGAGCAGGCACCCACGCAAAAGCGATAAATCACTTTGAAAATAGCCGCTTAGTCCTTGACCAGACTACATTTATCCCTCTATAGTGCGGCCCATGAATAGCGAACTCGAAGCGCTCGAAGCCAAGATCGATCAGGTCGTCGCCCTGGTACACCAGTTGCGCGCCGAAAACGAAGTCTTGAAAAACCAGATCGCCGCTGCCGAAGCGGAACGCCTGCATTTGCGCTCGACCATGACGGCCGCCCGCGAACGCCTCGAAGGCCTGATCGAACAGATTCCCGAGGATGCCTGATGAGCGGCGAGCAGAATTTTCTCGACGTCAAGATCATGGGCCGCGAGTACCGCGTCGCCTGTCTGCCTGAAGAGCGTGATGCCCTGCTGGCGGCGGTCGACATGGTCGACGGCAAGATGCGCGACATCGCCCAGCGGACGCGCAGCACGATCGCCGAACGCGTCGCGGTGATGGCGGCGCTCAACATCGCCCACGAACACCTGGGCCAACCCGTGGCGGAAGACAACCAAGAAACGGTTGCGTCGCCGGAAACGAAGCGTAGAATCGAAGCCATGGGAGCACGGTTGGATGCCGTGCTGGCACCCCAGCAGCAACTGGACTTCTGACCGGTTGCGGGGTGGCCCGCCGAGTGTCCCCTGCGGTGTTTGTTAAGGCCATATATTCCTTGAACCAATGCTGATTGGCATCGGTTGCGGACCAGTAACCCGCTGTTGTGCGCGCTCTTCGTCGAACGTGCCTGATGCGGAAGGAAAGCAGCCACTCTGAACCCAGGTTCAGGATGCCGGCCTGACGGCACTCGCGGGGGCTTTTTTTGACAGGTGGCAGCTGGTCTGCCACCTGTTTTCATTTTGTGACCGGAAGATGCAGTACTGGCTGATGAAATCGGAACCCGACGAGGTTTCGATCGACGACCTGGCGGCCGCGCCGCAGCGCGCCTTTCCGTGGACCGGGGTGCGCAACTACCAGGCCCGCAACTTCATGCGCGACGCCATGCAGCCCGGCGACCTCGCCTTCTTCTACCATTCCGGCTGCGCCACGCCGGGCATCGCCGGCATTTGCGAGATCTGCTCGGACTGCTATCCAGACCCGACCCAGTTTTCCGCCACCGACAAATATCACGACCCGAAATCGAGCCTGGAGCAGCCGCGCTGGTGGCTGCGCGACGTGCGTTTCGTCCGCCGCACCCGACTGCTCGGCCTCGGCGAGATGCGCCGCCATCCGGAACTGGCCGGCATGCGCGTGCTGGCACGCGGCAACCGGCTGTCGATCACGCCGGTGACAGAGGCGGAATGGCAGTTCATCACCGGGCAACTGCTTGCCCCTCCCGACCAAGAATAACACACATGACCCCGGAATGGATACTGGCCTACCTGGCCCTCGGCGCCTTCGTCGGCTTTTTCGCCGGACTGCTCGGTGTCGGCGGCGGCGGCATCATGGTGCCGGTGCTGACGACGATGTTCGCGGCCCAGGGCTTCCCCCCCGAACACCTGGTCCATGTCGCGCTCGGCACCTCGATGGCAGCGATCGTCATCACCTCGATTTCCAGCCTGCGCGCCCACCACGCGCACGGCGCCGTGCGCTGGGACATCGTGCGCGGCATCGCGCCGGGCGTGCTGCTCGGTACTTTCGGCGGCACCTTCGTCGCGTCGCGGGTAGCGAGCGCGCCGCTCGCCATCTTCTTCGGCTGCTTCATGGCCTACGTCGCGCTGCAGATGATCCTCAACGTCAAGCCCAAGCCTTCCCGCGAACTGCCGGGCCCGCTGGGGCTGGCCGGCGTCGGCGGCGGCATCGGCATCGTCTCGGCGCTGGTCGCCATCGGCGGCGGCTCGCTGTCGGTGCCGTTCATGACCTGGTGCAACGTCAGGATGCAGAACGCCATCGGCACCTCGGCGGCAATCGGCCTGCCGATCGCACTGGCCGGCGCCGCCGGCTACCTGATCAACGGCTGGGGCAGCGATGGCTTGCCGGAAGGCTCAGTCGGCTTCGTCTATCTGCCGGCGCTGGTCGCGGTCAGCCTGGTGTCCACCTTCACCGCGCCGCTCGGCGCCCGGCTTGCCCACCGACTGCCGGTGGCAACCTTGAAGAAGATCTTCGCCGCCGTCCTGGTCCTGCTGTCGACGAAAATGCTGCACACGGTTTTTGGCGGCTGATCAGCGCGCCTTGAACTGCGGCTTGCGCTTCTCGAGGAAAGCGGCGAGTCCCTCGCGGTAATCCTCGGTGTCGAGAAAGGCGAAGGAGGCGGCCTTTTCCGCGTCGCTCAGTGGCCGACCGTCCTGCAGGCGGCGGATCCACTGCTTGTGCCAGCCGGCAACCAGCGGCGCCCCCTGGCAGATGCGGCGGGCGCTGGCATAGGCTTCGTCGCAGACCTGGACGTCGGGCACAACGCGCGTCAGCAGGCCTTTCTCGTAGGCCTCGCGGGCGCCGAGGATGCGCCCTTCGAGCAGGATTTCCTTGACCACGGCGGCGCCGGCGAGGCGCAGCAGGCCTTCCATTTCGCCGGGATACATCGAGAAGCCGAGCTTGTTGATCGGTGCGCCGAACTTGGCGCCTTCGCCAGCGATGCGCAGGTCACAGGCGCCGGCGATTTCCAGGCCGCCGCCGATGCACGCGCCCTGGATCAGCGCCACCGTCGGGTGCGGCGAGTCGGCGATGGCGTTGAGCGCCGCGGCGACCTCACCGTGGTAGAGCAGCGCCTGCTCGAGCGTGGTCCGGGCGCTGACGAATTCCTCGAGATCGCCACCGGCGGCAAAGGCGGCTTCGCCGGCACCGCGCAGGACGATGCAGCGCACGGCGGAATCGGCGGCGAGGGTCGCCATGTGGCCGCTCAAGGCACGCCACATCGCCAGGTCGATGGCGTTCAGCTTGCCGGGGTTGTTCAGGGTCAGGGTGGCGATTTCGCCGTCAATCTTGAGGTCGATGCTGCTCATCTTCGGGTCCTGAATTACGCATGCGTAAACTTACATACGCTGTAAGGTTGTTGGGTCTTATATAAGATACAATGCACTCGCCGTGCAGCGGTAATTATTAATAAGGAGAACAGATATGAGCAGCGTGATGTACGAGAGGATGCGGGTCAATCCCAAATTCCAGGAACTGGTTGCAAAAAGGGGACGCTTTGCCTGGACCCTGGCCGCGATCGTTTTGACCATGTTCTACGGCTTCGTGATGATCGTGGCGTTCGCGCCCGCGTCGCTGGGCCAGCCGATTGCCGAAGGTTCGCGATGGACCATTGGCGTCGTCGCCGAACTTTTCATGTTCATTTTCTTCTGGGTGCTGACCGCGGTCTATGTCCGCCGCGCCAATACCGAATTCGACGCCCTTTCCCAGGAAGTGGTGCGTGACGCCTGGAAGGAGAACAAATAATGCTGCGCAAGATCATTCCCGCGCTGGGCCTGCTCGGCCTGAGCACTCTGGCTTTTGCCGCCGGCGACGCCCTCGGCCCGACCGAAAAGCAAGCGACCAACTGGCACGCCATCATCATGTTCTGCCTGTTCGTCGCGATGACCATGGGCATCACCTACTGGGCGGCCAGCCGCACCAAGTCGACGTCCGACTTCTACACCGCCGGCGGTGGCATCACCGGTTTCCAGAACGGCCTGGCGATCGCCGGTGACTACATGTCCGCCGCCACCCTGCTCGGTCTGACCGCCATGGTGTACAGCAAGGGCTACGACGGCTACATCTACATGCTGTGCTTCTTCGCCGGCTGGCCGATCATCCTCTTCCTGATGGCCGAACGCCTGCGCAACCTGGGCAAGTTCACCTTCTCCGACATCACCGCCTACCGCCTGGATCAGGGCAAGGTGCGGACGATGGCCGCGGTATCCTCGCTGGTCGTCGTCTGTTTCTACCTGATCGCCCAGATGGTCGGCGCCGGTCAGCTGATCAAGCTGCTCTTCGGTCTCGAGTACAACGTCGCGATCTTCGCCGTCGGCATCCTGATGATGGTTTACGTCACCTTCGGCGGCATGGTTGCCACGACCTGGGTGCAGATCATCAAGGCCTGCATGCTGCTGGCCGGTGGCACGCTGGTCATGGTGCTGGCGATGAGCCAGTTCGGCTTTTCGTTCGGCGCGCTGGTCGATCAGGCAATGTCGGTCCATACCCTGGGCGAAAAGCTGATGCACCCGGGCAGCCTGCTCGCCGATCCGGTCACCGCGATCTCGCTCGGCCTCGGCCTGATGTTCGGTACCGCTGGCCTGCCGCACATCCTGATGCGCTTCTTCACCGTCACCGACGCCAAGGAAGCCCGCAAGTCGGTGCTTTACGCTTCCGGTTTCGTTGCCTACTTCTTCAACGTCATCTTCCTGATGGGCCTTGCCGGCATCATCATCGTCGGCCAGAACCCCGAGTTCTTCGAAGGTGGCGAGATTGGCAAGAAGCTGATCGGCGGCGGCAACATGGTTGCCATGCACCTGGCCAAGGCGGTCGGCGGCGACATGCTGCTCGGCTTCCTCGCTGCGGTTGCCTTCGCCACCATCCTGGCGGTCGTTTCCGGTCTCGCTCTGGCCGGTGCCTCGGCGATCTCGCACGACATCTACGCTCGCGTGATCAAGAAGGGTACGGCTTCCGAAGCTGCGGAAATCCGCGTCTCCAAGATGGCCACCATCGCCCTCGGCTTCGTCGCCATCATCCTCGGCATCGCCTTCGAGAAGCAGAACATCGCCTTCATGGTCGGCCTCGCCTTCGGCGTCGCTGCCGCCGCCAACTTCCCGGTGCTGATCCTCTCCATGTACTGGAAGGGCCTGACCACCCGCGGCGCGCTGTGGGGCGGTTACGGCGGCCTGATTTCGGCGGTGCTGTTCGTGCTGTTCTCGAAGTCGGTGTGGGTCGACGTGCTGGGCAATGCCGCCCCGCTCTTCCCCTACACCCAGCCGGCGCTGTTCGCGATGCCGGTCGCCTTCCTGCTCGCCTTCATTTTCTCGAAGAGCGACACGAGCGTCCGCGCCAAGAGCGAAATCGAAGCCTTCGAAGACCAGTACGTCCGTGCCCAGACCGGCTACGGCGCTGCTGGCGCAGCCAAGCACTAAACCCGCTGCGGCTTTCACCCGAAACCCCGACCGGTTCGCCGGTCGGGGTTTTTTATTGCCTGCGCCTCACACCCGCGCCATGAACCATCGGCAAATGTCATATCATAGCGACATGCGTCACCCGACATAAAATGTCTTGACATCTTATGTCGTAGCTTCTAGTCTGGATGCCACACGAACCATAACGAGGACAACATGGAAAACACACTGAAGGAAAAGCTGGATGGGCTGGACAAGCTGGTCGGCGGCCTGATGGGCGGCCTCGCCGTGCAGTTGCATCCGATTGCCGGACCGGTGCCGGTGGTCCAGGTCAGCATCGAGACGCGCGAGGAACTACCGATCTTCATCACCTGTTCCGATTCACAAATCCTGTGCCTCTGCTACCTGTGGAGCGACAGCGAAGTCTTGCCGGAACGCCGCACCGAACTGCTCGAAACGCTGCTCGACCTCAACCCGTCGGTGCCGCTTTCCGCGTTCGGCCGCATCGGCGAGCGCTACGTGCTGTCCGGCGCCCTGGCGCGCGACGCGCGCGGCGAGGACATCGCGCAGGACGTCGCCGCCCTGAGCGACAACGCGCTCGATGCACTGGACGCCCTGTCCGAATTTCTGCACTGAAGGAGACGAACATGTCCGTGATCAAGAAAGTGGTGACCCTGTTGCGCGGCAGCGCCCGCGAACTGGCTGAAAACGTTGTCGATGCCAACGCCACGCGCATCTACGAGCAGGAAATCATCGACGCCAAGCAGAGCATCCTCGAAGCACGCAGCAGCCTGGCCGACGTGATGGCCAAGGAAATGCAGAGCGGCCGTGCGGTCACCCGCCTGGAAGGCGAGATGACGCGCTACGAAGGTCTGGCCCTGGAAGCCCTGGAGAAGTCCCAGGAAGCGCTGGCCGAGGAAGTCGCCGGCAAGGTGGCTGCAATCGAACTGGAGCTTGAGGAACAGCGCAAGGCGCAGACCTCGTTCGCCGCCCAGGTGAGCAAGCTGAAGGAACTGATCAAGGCGTCGGAAACGAAGATCCGCGAACATGAGCGGGAAATCGCCATCGCCAAGACCACCGAAAGCGTCTACAAGGCGACCCAGTCGATTTCCGACAACATTGGCAGCAGCGGCTCGCGGCTGGCCAGCGCTCGCGAATCGCTGGAGCGCATCAAGCAGCGCCACGAGCACCTGGCCGACCGCATGCAGGCGGCCGACCAGCTCGACCGCGAACTGGGCGAGAAGGCGCTGGCGACCAAGCTCGCCGAAGCCGGCATCGGCCAGGATGCCGACCGCCAGCGCAAGGTCATGGAGCGCATCCGCGCCCGCCAGGCAAAACCGACCGGCGAGGCATGAGCGTCACCCGCAAACCGGCACGCTGGCAAAGCTCGGACGCGGCGATCAAGGCCGTCCAGGTGGCCTTCGACGTCGAGGAGAAGGTGCTCGAAACGGTGCGCCGCACCGCTTTCGAGGCCAACCGCTCGACCTCCGACCAGATCCGCCACCTGCTCGGCCTGCCCACCGCCAGCCGGCCGAAGCGTCCCCGCCTGACCGTCTCGCTGACCGCCGCCGACTACGCGTTGCTGGCCGAACGCTACGGGCTGGCGACGGATGACCGGCTGGCGATCAAGGAACGAGTGACCCGCGTACTGATCGACTTTGCCAACGCCAGGACAGAAAGACAGACACCATGATCGGTTTCCTCGACGCAGCAACCTCCTTTCCCAGCGTCATCTACACGGTGCTGCTTGGCGTCGTCCTGGTGTATTGGCTGCTGTCGCTGGTCGGCATCGTCGATATCGATTCGGGGCCGGTGATCGAGGCCGAGTTGCACACCGACGCCGATGTCGACGAGATCGGCGATCTCGCCAGCTATCTGGTCGGCCTGGGACTGAACGGCGTGCCGTTCTCGGTCGTCCTCAGCCTGCTCGTGCTGGTCTCGTGGACCGTCACCTGCCTGGCCGCGATGTGGTTGCTGCCGCTGGTCCCGACCAGCCTGCTGCGCGGTGTCGCCGGACTGGCCGTCATGCTCGTCGCGCTGGCCCTGGCAATTCCCGTCACCGCCCGCCTGATCCGCCCGCTGCGCGGCCTCTTCGTGACCCACACCGCAATCTCCAACGCGGCGCTGGTCGGCCAGTCGTGCAAGGTACTGACGGCAACGGTGGACGAGAAGTTCGGCCGCGCCGAAGTCGCCACCCGTGGCGCCCCGGTCAACATCCGGGTCTGGGCGGAAACGCCGAACACTCTGGGCAAGGGCGCGAGCGCCCGCATTCTCGACTACGACGCGGACGGCGCCCGCTACCTGATCGCCGCCGACGACAGCAGCGACTGACCTTTTTTCAATTCATTCAAACTCAAGCAAGGGGAAATCCATGGAGCCGGTAATAATCGCCGTCGCGGTGCTGGTATTGCTCAGCCTCGGCATGATTGCGCTGTTCGCCAAGTTCTATCACAAGGTCGAACAGGGTTACGCAATGATCGTCAACACGCTGCGCGCCGAACCCGAAGTCACCTTCACCGGCCGCATGGTCTATCCGATCATCCACAAGGCCGAGCTGATGGAAATCTCGCTGAAGACCATCGAGATCGACCGCTCCGGTAGCGAAGGCCTGATCTGCCAGGACAACATCCGCGCCGACATCAAGGTCAAATTCTTCGTCCGCGTCAACAAGACCGCCGAGGACGTCCTGAAGGTAGCGCAGGGGATCGGTTGTGATCGCGCCTCGAGCCCGGAAATCCTCGAAGACCTGTTCTCGGCGAAGTTTTCCGAAGCGCTGAAGACGGTCGGCAAGGCGATGGATTTCATCGAGCTCTACCAGGCACGCGACCGTTTCCGCGACGAGATCGTGCGCCAGATCGGCGATGATCTTTCCGGTTACGTGCTCGAAGATGCCGCCATCGACTACCTGGAACAAACCCCGCTCCAGAAGCTGGATACCAACAACATCCTCGACGCCCAGGGGATCAAGAAGATCACCGAACTGACCGCCGTCGAGCACGTGCGCACCAACGAGCTGCGCCGCAACGAGGAAATGCAGATCAAGAAGAAGGACGTCGAAACCCAGGAAGCGCTGCTCGAACTCGAACGCCAGCAGGCCGACGCCCAGTCGCGCCAGCAGCGCGAGGTCGCGTCGGTACGTGCCCGCGAACAGGCGGAAACGGCCAAGATCCAGGCCGAGGAACACACCAAGGCCGAACTCGCCCGCCTGCTCGCCGAACAGGCGATCGCCGTGCAGCAGGAAAACGTGCAGCGCGAAAAGGAAGTGGCGGAGAACAACCGCAAGCGGGCAGTCGCCGTCGAGGAAGAAAAGGTCACCCGCGCCCGCGAACTGGAAATCGTCGACCGCGAGAAGGAAGTCACCCTGCAGCGCATCGACAAGGACCGTGCCGTCGAAGTGCAGAAGAAGGCGATCGCCGACGTCATCCGCGAACGGGTGATCGTTGAGCGCACGGTCGCCGAACAGGAAGAGGCGATCAAGGAAGTGCGCATCGTCGCCGAAGCCGACCGCACCAAGAAATCGGTCGTCATCCTGGCCGAGGGCCAGGCGGAAGAAAAACTGGTGCTCGAAGTCAAGGCGGCCGAGGCGCAGGAGCGCAAGGCCCGGCACAAGGCGGCCGAGGAGCAGACGCTGGCCGAAGCCCACCTCAAGGTCGCCGAGAAGGAAGCCGAAGCCAAGAAGCGCGAGGCCGAAGGCGTCGAGGCATTGGCCGCCGCCACCGGCCTGGCCCAGGCCAAGGTGATGATGGTCACCGCCGACGCCGAGGAAAAGCAGGGCATGGTCGCCGCCAAGGTCAAGATGGCCGACGCCGACGCGGTCAGCAAGTTCGGCCTGGCCGAGGCCGAGGCGCTGCGCGCCAAGCTGGAAGCCGAAGCCCAGGGCAAGGAAAAGCTCGGCCTGGCAGAGGTCACGGTGCGTGCCGCCGACGCCGAAGTCATCGCCAAGACCGGCCACGCCGAGGCGGAAGTCGTCGAAGCCCGCTTCCAGGCCGAAGCCAAGGGCCTGCGCGAGAAGTTCGAAGCGATGCAGGCGATGAACCCGGCCACCCGCGAACACGAAGAGTTCCGCATGCGCCTCGACAACGCGCAGATCGCCACCCTGAAGGCGATCGACGCACAGACCTCGATCGCCCGCCAGCAAGCCGAAGTGCTCGGCACCGCGCTGGCCAACGCGAAGATCGACATCGTCGGTGGCGAGGGCGACTACTTCGATCGCTTCGTCAATGCGCTGTCGATCGGCAAGGGTATCGACGCGACGATCGGCAAGAGCAGCACGCTGCAGGTGGCGCTCAAGGATCACCTGAGCGGCGACCGCGACCTGGTCGGCGACGTCCGCGACATCGTCGGCGCGCTCGGCGGGTCGGCCGGCGAGCTGCAGAACCTCTCGGTCGCCGCCTTGCTGAGCAAGGTCATGCGCGACGGCAGCGCCGAACAACAGGCCGCCCTGCGCACGCTGCTGGCGGGCGTCGGCAAGTCCGGCGGCGCCTGACGCGATGCTACCCAAGTCGCTGGCTTGCGCTTGCGGCGCGGCGCTGTTTACCCGCGAACTGGCTCCCGGCCTGCCGGCCAGGACCTGCTCGGCCTGTGGCGGCACGCTGCTGGCGCTCGACGAATATCGTCTCTGGCGCCAGTCGGCTAGCCTGCCCGCCGCCGGGCCGACCACGGCGCTGCCGGAACTGCCCGAAGATACGGGCAAGGCACGCCGCTGCCCGGCCTGCGGCGCGCCGATGGCCCGCTACCGGGTGGCGCCGGGCAGCAGCTTCCGGCTCGATCGCTGCGCTCGTTGCCAGCTCGTCTGGTTCGATGGCGGCGAATGGCCGGCGCTGGTCGAGTCCGGCCTGATCGATCGGCTCGACAGCATCCTGGCCGACGCCTGGCAGAAACGCATCCAGGCCGAGGAAACGCGGCAACGACGGGAAACGACCCTGCGCCAACGGCTCGGTGACGAGGTGGTCGACGAACTGCAACGCATCCAGTCCTGGCTGCAGCAACGGCCAAATAGTGGCGAATTGCTCGCGCTCCTCAGCGGCGAGCCCATTTGAAACAAATCCAGGGGGCAAGCCCAGCCATGGTTTCCACGAACACCTCCGTGCCCGACACGCCGGCCGAGCAGCAGACCGACGAAATGGTCGGCGGTAGCGGCAGTTACGAGCTGCTGAAAAAGCGCCTCGCCGCCCACGGCGACGCGCTGCTGTCCCGGACCCAGGCGCTGAACGCGGCGCGCGTCGCCGAATTCGGGCGCAACGAACAGTCGCTGATCCTGCGCACCCGCGCCCGCACCGAGAACAATTGCGTCGCCCGCGACATCGTCCGCATCGGCGACCGCCTGCTCTTCGGCTACAACGTCTTCATCGGCCTGCGCAAGGAAACCGCGGTCGGCGACGTCTTCGCCCTCTACCGGCTGGCCGAATCCGGCGCCGGCGACGAACTCGAAGCGCTGCCGCTGGCCGGCAGCTTCCTCGAGGACCAGCGCTTCGTTTCCGATTTCCGCGAGCTGCACGCCTATTACAAGCAGGCGACGCTGATCCAGTTGCGCGTCACCCAGGACAAGTTGCTCGCCGCCTTCCAGATCGGCCAACAACTGCACGACCTGCGCGTCTTCCGCTGGAGCCTGGAAAACGACGGCGAACTGCGCTACATCGACAATCGCGGCGAGCGCGACATGGCGCTGCCGCCGTCCCACGACTTCGAATGGACGCCGACCCGGCGCGAAGACCAGGTCGGCGGCCGTCATCCGCACATCAACATTCTCGACACCGTCTTCGTCGAGACCGTCGGCGGCGACCTGACGGTGAAGATCGAAAATAACACCGAGAGCGGTCTCGGCATCTACAGCGAGCCGGTCGAGGACAAGACGCAGTCGCTGGCCGACGCCGAAATCGCCTACGCCCGGCTCGGCCTGCTGATCCTGCTGCGCATCAAGCCCTACCGCGAGCAGACGGTACGCTATCTGGTCTACAACACGCGCACGCAGAGCGTCACCCGCATCGACGCCATCGGCGTCTCCTGCATCCAGTTGCCGGAAGACCACGGCATCATCTTCCCCGGCGGCTATTACCTGCAGTCCGGCGAGCACAAGCGTTTCGACCTGCCGGAAGCGATGCTCGACAAGCTGCGCTTCAAGCGCGTCCTGCGCTCGCCGAACGGCGAAGACGTGCTCTACATCTTCTACCAGCCCGGCCTCGGCCATTACGCGCTGTTCACCTACAACCTGATCGACAAGACCCTCGGTGCCCCCATCCTCGGCAACGGCTACGCCCGTTTCCCCGACGGCCGCATCCTGGTTTTCCAGGCCGACGGCGGCGAGCCGACCCGGGTCCATCCGATGCAGTTGTGGCAAACGCCCTTCAGCAGCGACGAACATGCCGGCAAGCAGGCCGCCGGCCAGGGCTTTTTTGGCCGCATCGGCAATGCCGACCTGGTGCGCGGCATCTCCGAACTGAACGCAATCGCCCGCGCCGTGCGCGAACAGGTGCCGACGCGCACCGCCTACGAAGACCTGATCCGCCAGTGCGGCCGTGCCCAGGACGCCTATTTCTGGATCGCCGAGCCGGAAGCCGGCGGTCTCGGCGACGAACTGCGGGCAATCGCCGACGGCGCCCGCCTGACCCTGGCCGAATTCGAGAAGGTCGACAGCATCCGCCGCGAGACGGCGCAGGCGCTGGCCGCTGCCGAAGCCGAACAGCGCGAACTGGTGAACCGCATCGCCGGCATGCTGTGGCGCAGTTCCGACGAATTCGTCAGCGCCCTCAACTTGCTGCGGGAACGGCGCGGCCACTTGCAGACGCTGAAGGAACTGCGCTACGCCGACCTGCCGCGGATCGAGGCGATGGATCAGGCACTGGCCGACGAGCAGCACCGGGTCGGCCAGCGCGCCATGCAGTTCCTCGCCGCCGCCGATGCCTTCGCCGGCCAGCGCCAGCTGCTCGACGGCCTCGCCGCCCGCATCCCGCAGGCGGCAAGCGCCCAGGCGCTCGAGCAGATCCTCGGCGAACTTGACAGCATCGCCGCCGGCCTTGACCTGCTGAGCGAACAACTGGGCGGCCTGCCCGGCGGCGACGCCGTGCTGCGTACCGACATCCTCGACCGCATCTCGGCGCTCTACGCCGAAACCAACCGCCTGCGCGCCGAAGCCCGCAACCGCCGGCGCAACCTGGGCAGCGCCGAAGCCGCCGCCGAATTCGGCGCCCAGTTCAAACTCTTCGGCCAGACCGTCGAAAGCGCGCTGGAATTCGCCGACACGCCGGAGAAATGCGACGAGGCGCTGACCCGCCTGCTCGCCCGCCTGGAGGAACTGGAAGGGCGCTTTGCCGAACAGGACAACTTCCTCGCCGACATCGCCAGCCAGCGCGAAGCCGTCTATGAAGCGCTGTCGGCGCGCCGGCAGAGCCTGCTCGACGCCCGCCAGCGCCGCGTCCGCTCGCTCAACGAAGCTGGCGCCCGCATCCTCGACGGCATCCCCCGGCGCGTCGCCAAGTTCCAGGAAATCGCCGAAGTTCATGCCTATTTCGCCGCCGATCCACTGATCGGCAAGTTGCAGAAGCTGGTCGACGATCTGCGCGCGCTGGGCGACGGCGTCGCCGCCGACGACCTCGACACGCGCATCAAGACCGCCCGCGACCAGGCCCTGCGCAGCGTCCGCGACCGCCGCGAACTGCTCAGCGACGACGGCAACACGCTGCGCTTCGGCCGCCACGCCTTCACCGTCAGCCAGCAGGCGCTCGACCTGACGCTGGTACCGCGCGACAACGCGCTGGCCTGGCACCTGACCGGCACCGACTACTACGACGCGGTCGACGACAGCCGGCTCGCCGCCTACCGCGCCTTCTGGGAACAGCCGCTGGTCTCCGAAACGCCGGCGCTGGCGCGTGCCGAATACCTGGCCGGCAGCCTGCTGTACGCCGCCCTCAACGGCCTGCCCGACGGACCGGCCTGGACGGAACTGCAGCAGGCCGCGGCAGGCGACCCGCCGACGCTGCCGGCCCTGGTCCGCCAGCACGCCGCGACGCGTTACCGCGAGGGTTACCAGAAAGGCATCCACGACGACGACGCGGCCCGCCTGCTCGGCGCGCTGATCCGCATGCAGGATGAAGCCGGCCTGCTCGCCTGGAGTCCGCAACAGCGCGTGCTGGCATTGCTCTACTGGCAGCACGGCTGCTTCGTCGGCGAACGCGAGGCGCTGTTGCGTCAGGCGCGCAGCGCCCTGCAACTGCAACAGCGCTTCGCCGCCGGCGACGCCCTGAGCCGGCTCGAAGCCGCCACCGCCGAGGCGCTGCTGCGCTTCGCCCGGGACTTCCTGCCCGCATCGGAGGAAACGGCCAGCGAACAACTGACGGTACGCTGCGCGCAGGCGGCGGCCTACCTGATCCGGCAGCTCGCCAGCGCACGCACCGACGCCGGCTGGGTCATCGCCGGCGCCGCCGACGACCTCGCCGACGCCCTGGTCAAGGAACTCGAACGCACGCAGCAACTGACCGACTGGCAGCGCGACCTCGACAGCGCCGAACCGGCCGAACGCTGGCAACTGGCACGCGCCTGGGTGGCGGCCTTTGCCGCTGCGCAGCATGCCGGCGCCGCCGACTGGATCGACGACGCCGCCGGCCGCCTCGCCGTCGCCCTGCCGCGCCAGCGCATCAACGCCGACCTGGCGCTCAGCATCGACGGCCTGCGCAGCGAGCATCCGCGCATCATCGACGGTCGTCTGGGGCTCAACCTCAACGATTTCTGGCAACGCTTCCACGACCATCGCAGCCGCATCGTTCCCGCTTTCGAGCAGTTCCACCAATTGCGCCACGAATTGCTCGGCGCCGAGAAGGCCCGGCTGGGGCTCGCCCAGTTCCAGGCCAAACCCTTGTCGACCTTCGTCCGCAACCGGCTGATCGACGAGGTTTACCTGCCGCTGCTCGGCGACAACCTGGCCAAGCAGCTCGGCACCGCCGGCGCCGGCAACCGCACCGACCGCATGGGCCTGCTGCTGCTGATCTCGCCGCCCGGCTACGGCAAGACGACGCTGATGGAATACGTCGCCGACCGCCTCGGCCTGGTTTTCGTGCGCATCAACTGCCCGGTGCTCGGCCACGACGTCACCGCCCTCGACCCCGCCGCGGCCGCCCACGGCGCCGCGCGCCAGGAGCTGGAGAAGCTCAACCTCGGCCTGGCCATGGGCAGCAACGTGATGCTCTATCTCGACGACATCCAGCACACCAGCCCGGAATTCCTGCAGAAGTTCATCGCCCTGGCCGACGGCACGCGCCGCATCGAAGGCGTCTGGAAGGGCGAGGCGCGCACCTACGACATGCGCGGCAAGCGCTTCGCGGTGGTCATGGCCGGCAACCCCTACACCGAGTCCGGCGACGTCTTCAAGATTCCCGACATGCTGGCCAACCGCGCCGACATCTACAACCTGGGCGACGTGCTGGACGGGCGCGAAGCGCTGTTCGCGCTCTCCTACATCGAGAACAGCCTAACCGCCAACCCGGCGCTGCTGCCGCTCGCCTCGCGCGACCCCAAGGATGTCCAGCTACTAGTCCGGCTGGCCGAAGGCGAGGAAATCCCGGGCAGCGCCTTCAGCCATCCGTACAGCGCCCTCGAACAGGAGGAACTGGTCGCCCTGATGCGGCGCCTGTTCCGCATCCGCGACCTGCTGCTCAAGGTCAACCTGGCCTACATCGAGTCGGCGGCGCAGAAGGACGCTTACCGCAGCGAACCCCCATTCAAGCTGCAGGGCAGTTACCGCAACATGACCAAGCTCGCCGGCAAGGTCACGGCAATCATGCGCGACGGGGAGATCGACGCCCTGCTGCGCGACCATTACCGCGGCGAAGCGCAGACGCTGACCACCGGCGCCGAGGAAAACCTGCTCAAGCTGGCCGAACTGCTCGGCACGCCAGGTGCCGACGAGCAGGCACGGTGGACCGCGATCAAGGAAGCCTTCGTCCGCCAGCGCAAACTGGGTGGCGACGACAGCGATCCCGGTACCCGCATCGCCGCCTCGCTGCTCGATGTCGCCCGCGCCGTCGACGGCCTGAAGCCCGACAACGCGCTGGCCGACCGCCTAGGTGATGGTCTCGAGCGCATCGAGGCCGGGCTGCGCGCGGTCAAGCCGAGCGTCCATGTCGAGGCCGGTGACCTCTCGCAATTCGCCGGCGTCGTCGGCGACATGGTCAAGGCCTACGAAAAGGTGCTGCTGCCGCTGGTCACCGCGACCTATCACAAAATCCGCCTCGACCACTCGATGTGGGACGAGATGAAGCGGGTCAGCAGCTACCTCGACAAGCTCGAGAAAGAAGCCGGCAACAACCCGCCGCCGGAAAAACCCAAGCCCCGGAGCAAAGCATGAGCAGCACCGCAATCAGCATCGAAGACATCCTCGCCCTGCTCGCCGGCGGCATCGCCGACGGCCGGCTGAGCGACGAAGAAAAACACGAACTGGCCACCGCCCTGGATGCCGCATCGCTACGCGACGAGGACCTGCGCCGGCTACGTAACAACGCTTTCGATCTGGTCCGCGAACGCCTCGCCGATCCCCTGCAACTGGCCCTGCTGAAATGGCTGGAAGACGTCGTCCGCAGCCTGGACGGGCAACGTTTACCGGTCGCGCCGATCACCCAGGAAGCCAGCTTCAGCCCGGGCAGCGACTGCCTGCAGACGATCCAGCGCTGCCTGCGCCACGCCCGCCAGCGCATCGACATCTGCGTGTTCACGCTGTCCGACGACCGCATCGCCGAAGAAGTCCTGGCCGCCCACCGGCGCGGCGTCGCGGTCCGCATCATCACCGACAACGACAAGGAATACGACGCCGGCAGCGACATCGCCCGCCTGCGCGATGCCGGCATCGCCGTCGTCGTCGACCGCACCGACGCCCACATGCACCACAAGTTCGCCATTTTCGACGGCACCAGGCTGCTCAACGGCAGCTACAACTGGACGCGCAGCGCCGGCCAGTACAACGAGGAGAACCTGGTGCTCAGCAACGACCGCCAACTGCTCGGGGAATTCTCGGCGCAGTTCGAGAAACTCTGGCGCCAGTTGGGCGGCTGACCGCCGCCTCCGGCTCAGGCGGCCTTGCTTCCCCCGGGTTGCTCGTCGATCCGGGCCAGTGCCTCGCGCCCGGATAGCAGGTGCTCGTACATCTGCCGCTCGGCGCCGTTCGCATCATCGGCCAGCATGCAGGCGAGAATTGCCCGGTGCTCTTCCAGCGACTGCTGCAGGCGGCCTTCCAGCGACAGGGAATGCAGACGGGAACGCTTCAGCACCTTGCGCAAATCCTGAATCACCGACAGCAGCCAGCGGTTGCCGGACAACTCCTGGATCTTGCGGTGGAATTCCTGATTGGCCTCGAAGAAGGCATCGACGCGCGCCTCGCGCGCCGCCGCTTCGAGTTTGTCGTGGATCGCCCGGAGCGCCGTCAGGTCCGCCGCCTTGGCTCGCTTCACGGCCTCCGCCGCGCAACGGCCTTCGAGCAGGGCGATCAACGGAAAAATCTCGTCGAGATCCTGGCGGGAAATTTCGGTAACGTAGCAGCCACGGCGCGGCTTCAATTCGACCAGACCTTCCGAAGCCAGCACTTTCAGGGCTTCGCGCAGCGGCGTGCGGGAGATGCCATACTGTTCGGCCAGCTTCTGTTCGTCGATCCAGGTACCGGGTGGCAATTCGTGAGCGTAGATGCGTTGTCGCAGACGTTCGGCGACTTCCTGGTAAAGCGCGGTGGGAGCGATGCGGTTCATTGTCTCGAGAGTTGTGAGCCGGACAGGCCGGTACGTCGCCGGCTTGCCTCTGTAATTATGGATAAAGTATTATGTAGGGCTGACCATGTCAAGCTGGGCCCTGAAAGCGTAGAATTTTGCATTCTGCATCATCGGCCCGAAAAAATCGAATCGGCGGAGGTGTTTCATGTCTGAAAAGTTCTTTGATTCCAATAACCTGGATGTCTGGGAAAAAGCTGCGGCCAAGCAGTCCCCGGGTGGCGACGTCAACAATCTGGTGTGGAATACCCCCGAAGGCCTTGCCGTCAAGGCCCTGTACACGAAAAAGGACGTCGACAACCTCGCGTTCGCCGACACCCTGCCGGGCGTTGCGCCCTACCTGCGCGGCCCGCAGCCGACGATGTACGCGGTCAAGCCGTGGACCATCCGCCAGTACGCCGGCTTCTCCACCGCCGAAGCCTCCAACGCCTTCTATCGCAAGGCGCTCGCCGCCGGCGGCCAGGGCGTTTCCGTCGCTTTCGACCTGGCCACACACCGCGGCTATGACTCGGACAATGCCCGCGTCACCGGCGACGTCGGCAAGGCCGGCGTAGCCATCGACTCGGTCGAGGACATGAAGATCCTCTTCGACGGCATCCCGCTCGACAAGATTTCCGTGTCGATGACGATGAACGGCGCCGTGCTGCCCATCCTCGCCGGCTACATCGTCGCCGCCGAGGAACAGGGCGTGAAGCAGGAGCAGTTGTCTGGCACGATCCAGAACGACATCCTCAAGGAATTCATGGTGCGGAACACCTACATCTATCCGCCCAAGCCGTCGATGAAGATCATCGCCGACATCTTCGCCTACACGGCGCAGAACATGCCGAAGTTCAACTCCATCTCGATTTCCGGTTATCACATCCAGGAAGCCGGCGCCAACCAGGCCATCGAACTGGCCTTCACGCTCGCCGATGGCATGGAATACGTGCGCACCGGCATCGCTTCCGGCATGGACGTCGACACCTTCGCCGGCCGCCTGTCCTTCTTCTGGGCGGTCGGCATGAACTTCTATCTCGAAATCGCCAAGATGCGCGCGGCGCGTCTGCTGTGGCACCGCATCATGTCCGGCTTCAATGCCAAGAGCCCGAAGTCGATGATGCTGCGCACGCACAGCCAGACTTCCGGCTGGTCGCTGACCGAGCAAGACCCGTACAACAACGTCGTCCGTACCACCATCGAAGCGATGGCGGCGGTCTTCGGCGGCACCCAGTCGCTGCACACCAACGCGCTCGACGAAGCCATCGCGCTGCCGACCGAGTTCTCGGCCCGCATCGCCCGCAACACCCAGCTGATCATCCAGGAAGAGACGCACATCACCAACGTCATCGATCCGTGGGCCGGTTCCTACATGATGGAAAAGCTGACCCAGGACATGGCCGACAAGGCCTGGGGCATCATCCAGGAAATCGAAGCCATGGGCGGCATGACCAAGGCCGTCGAATCCGGCTGGGCCAAGATGCAGGTCGAGACCTGCGCCGCCGACAAGCAGGCGCGCATCGACTCCGGCAAGGACGTCATCGTCGGCGTCAACAAGTACAAGCTGGCCAAGGAAGACGCGATCGACATCCTTGACATCGACAACCACGCCGTCCGCGAAGCACAGATCGCCCGCCTCAAGAGCATTCGCGCCAGCCGCGACAGCGCCGCCGTCAATGCCGCGCTCGACGCGCTGACGAAGGCCGCCGAAAGCGGCGAAGGCAACCTGCTCGACCTGACGGTCAAGGCGATCCGCCTGCGCGCCACGGTCGGCGAAGTCTCGGATGCGCTGGAGAAGGTCTTCGGCCGGTTCCGTGCCAACAACCAGACCATTTCCGGCGTTTATGGTGGTGTCGTCGAAGGCCAGGAAAGCTGGGAGCAGATCAAGGCCGACGTCGCCAAGTTCGCCGAAGAAGAAGGTCGTCGCCCGCGCATCATGATCGCCAAGCTCGGCCAGGACGGCCATGACCGCGGCGCCAAGGTCGTTGCCACGGCCTACGCCGACCTCGGCTTCGACATCGACATGGGTCCGCTCTTCCAGACCCCGGAAGAAGCCGCCCGCCAGGCCATCGAGAACGACGTGCACGCCATCGGCTGCTCGTCGCTGGCCGCCGGTCACAAGACCCTGGTGCCGCAGATCATCCAGTGCCTGAAGGACCAGGGCGCCGACGACATCATCGTCTTCGCCGGTGGTGTGATCCCGGCGCAGGATTACGATGCGCTGTACGCGGCCGGTGCCAAGGCGATCTTCGGCCCGGGCACCCGGATCGAGGATTCGGCCAAGCGCGTGCTTGAAGAAATCCGCAAGGCGCGCGGCTAAGGCCGGGATGAAACTGGACGAGGCGCCGGTGAAGGCAAATCTCCTCTCGGATGCCGACCGGCAGCTGGTCGATGGCGTGAGCCAGGGTCAGCGCCGGGCGCTGGCCAAGGCGATCACGCTGATCGAATCGACCCGCGCCGATCACCAGCAGCGCGCCCAGCAGGTGCTGACCGCGCTGCTGCCGAAGACCGGCGGCGCGATCCGGGTCGGCATCTCGGGCGTGCCCGGGGCCGGCAAGTCCACTTTCATCGAAGCCCTCGGTGTCTGGCTGATCGGGCAGGGCAAGAAGCTCGCCGTACTCGCCGTCGATCCGTCGTCATCGGTCTCCGGCGGTTCCATCCTCGGCGACAAGACGCGCATGGAGCAGCTTTCGCAGCGCGAGGAAGCCTTCATCCGGCCCAGTCCGTCGGCCGGTTCGCTCGGCGGCGTCGCCGAGAAGACGCGCGAAGCCATGCTGCTCTGCGAAGCGGCCGGCTACGACGTAATCATCATCGAGACCGTGGGGGTCGGCCAGTCGGAAACGACGGTCGCCGGCATGGTCGACATGTTCTGCCTGCTGCAGTTGCCGAATGCCGGCGACGACCTGCAGGCGATCAAGAAGGGCATCGTCGAGATCGCCGACATGGTGGTCATCAACAAGGCCGACATCGACAAGCAGGCTACCGCCGTTGTCCGTGCCCAGTGGCGCAATGCGTTGCACATGCTGCGTCCGGCCTCGCCCAACTGGGCACCACCGGTGATCGCGCTGTCGGCGCTGCACAAGCAGGGCATCGCCGAGTTCTGGGGCGAAGTCGAGAAATACCAGGCTGCCCTGAAGCCAACCGGTGAATTCGCCGCCAAACGCCAGCACCAGTCGCTGGCCTGGATGTGGCAGTTGATCGATGCCGGCCTGCGCCAGCATTTCCGTAATCATCCGCGCGTGCAGGAAAACCTGCCCGCGCTGACCCGTTCCGTCGAAGCAGGATATACGACCCCGGCCGCCGCCGCGTATGCGCTGCTCGACTATCTGAAACACTGATCACCCGTTCCATTGAGGGAGTTTTTCCATGCATGACATCATCCGCCAGCTTGAGAAGAAGCGCGAACTGGCCCGCCTAGGCGGTGGCCAGAAGCGCATCGACAGCCAGCACAAGAAGGGCAAGCTGACCGCCCGCGAACGCATCGAACTGCTGCTTGACCCGGAGTCCTTCGAAGAATGGGACATGTTCAAGGAACACCGCTGCGTTGACTTCGGCATGGACCAGGCCGAGAAGACCCCGGGTGACGGCGTCGTCGTCGGCTACGGCACGATCAACGGCCGTCTCGTCTTCGTCTTCTCGCAGGACTTCACCGTCTTCGGCGGCTCGCTGTCGGAAACTCACGCCGAGAAGATCTGCAAGGTCATGGACCAGGCGATGAAGGTCGGCGCCCCGGTGATCGGCCTCAACGATTCGGGCGGCGCCCGCATCCAGGAAGGCGTTGCCTCGCTCGGCGGCTACGCCGACGTCTTCCAGCGTAACGTCATGGCCTCCGGCGTCGTGCCGCAGATCTCCATGATCATGGGCCCCTGCGCCGGCGGCGCGGTGTATTCGCCGTCGATGACCGACTTCATCTTCATGGTCAAGGATTCGTCCTACATGTTCGTGACCGGTCCGGAAGTGGTCAAGACCGTGACCCACGAAGACGTGACCGCCGAAGAACTGGGTGGCGCCGTGACCCACACCAGCAAATCCGGCGTTGCCGACCTGGCCTTCGAAAACGACGTCGAAGCACTCTCCATGCTGCGCCGCTTCATGAACTTCATCCCGGCCAACAACAAGGAAAAGCCGCCGGTCACCCCGACCAACGACCCGGTCGACCGCTTCGACTATTCGCTCGACACCCTGGTGCCGGACAACGCGAACAAGCCGTACGACATGAAGGAATTGATCATCAAGGTCGTCGATGACAACGATTTCTTCGAACTGCAGGCCGATTACGCCAAGAACATCATCATCGGCTTCGGCCGCATGGACGGCCACCCGGTCGGCATCGTCGCCAACCAGCCGCTGGTGCTGGCCGGTTGCCTGGACATCAAGTCGTCGATCAAGGCCGCCCGTTTCGTCCGCTTCTGCGACGCCTTCAACATTCCGGTCGTCACCTTCGTCGACGTCCCGGGCTTCATGCCGGGCACGCAGCAGGAATACGGCGGCATCATCAAGCACGGCGCCAAGCTGCTCTACGCCTACGCCGAATGTACCGTGCCCAAGGTCACCATCATCACCCGCAAGGCCTACGGCGGCGCTTATGACGTGATGTCGTCCAAGCACCTGCGCGGCGACGTGAACCTCGCCTGGCCGTCGGCGGAAATCGCCGTCATGGGCCCGAAGGGTGCGGTCGAGATCATCTTCCGCGAGGAAAAGAACGATCCGGCCAAACTCGCCCAGCGCGAAGCCGAGTACAAGGAAAAGTTCGCCAATCCGTTCGTCGCTGGCGCCCGCGGCTTCATCGACGACGTCATCATGCCGCACGCCACGCGCAAGCGGATCGCCCGCTCGCTGGCCATGCTGCGCGACAAGAAACTGGAAAATCCGTGGCGCAAGCACGGCAACATTCCACTCTGATCAAAATGCATAACATCCACCGCCAAGGCGCAAAGACGCCAAGGTTCCGCAAAGAAAAAACTTTGCGTTTCCTTTGCGACTTGGCGTCTTTGCGGTGAAAGGGTTTGAATCCATGTTTAAGAAAATTCTGATTGCCAACCGCGGTGAAATCGCCTGCCGCGTCATCAAGACTGCCCGCAAGATGGGCATCGCCACCGTCGCCGTTTATTCCGAGGCCGACAAGGACGCCCTGTTCGTCGACCTGGCCGACGAAGCCGTCTGCATCGGCCCGGCCGCCTCCAAGGAATCCTACCTGGTTGCCGACAAGATCATCGCTGCCTGCAAGCAGACCGGTGCCGAAGCGGTGCACCCGGGCTACGGCTTCCTGTCGGAGAACGCCGAATTCTCGCGTCGCCTGGAAGAACAAGGCATCAAGTTCATCGGTCCCAAGCACTACTCGATCGCCAAGATGGGCGACAAGATCGAATCGAAGAAGCTGGCCATCGAAGCCAAGGTCAACACCATCCCCGGTCACAACGATGCCATCGACGGCCCCGACGCCGCCGTGGAAATCGCCAGGAAGATCGGCTACCCGGTGATGATCAAGGCCTCCGCCGGCGGCGGCGGCAAGGGCCTGCGCGTCGCCTACAACGACGCCGAAGCGCACGAAGGCTTCTCCTCCTGCGTCAACGAAGCGCGCAACTCCTTCGGCGACGACCGCGTCTTCATCGAAAAGTACGTGCTCGAACCGCGCCACATCGAAATCCAGGTGCTCGGCGACAGCCACGGCAACTACGTGTACCTGAACGAGCGTGACTGCTCGATCCAGCGTCGCCACCAGAAGGTCATCGAAGAGGCACCGAGCCCCTTCGTCGATCCGGAAATGCGCAAGGCGATGGGCGAGCAGGCCGTGGCCCTGGCCCGTGCGGTGAACTACGAGTCGGCCGGTACGGTCGAGTTCGTCGTCTCCGGCGCGACCAAGGAGTTCTACTTCCTGGAAATGAACACCCGCCTGCAGGTCGAACACCCGGTTACCGAACTGATCACCGGCCTTGACCTGGTCGAGCAGATGATCCGCGTCGCCTACGGCGAAAAGCTGCCGCTGACCCAGGCCGACGTCAAGATCGACGGCTGGGCGATGGAATGCCGGATCAACGCCGAAGACCCCTTCCGTGGCTTCCTGCCTTCCACCGGCCGCCTGGTCAAGTTTCTGCCGCCGGCTGAATCGACCGACGCCCAAGGCACCACCCGCGTCGACACCGGCGTCTACGACGGCGGCGAGATTTCGATGTTCTACGACTCGATGATCGCCAAGCTGATCGTGCACGGCAAGGACCGCAACGCCGCCATCGCCCGCATGCGCGACGCGCTGAACGGCTTCGTGATCCGCGGCATTTCGTCGAACATCCCGTTCCAGGCCGCGCTGATGCAGCACCCGGTGTTCCATTCCGGCATCTTCGACACCGGCTTCATCCCCAAGCATTACCCGACCGGCTTCGACGCCTCGATGGTGCCGCACGATGATCCGGCGCTGCTGGTTTCGGTCGCCGCCTACGTCTACCGCGCCTTCACCGACCGCTCGGCGTCGATCACCGGCCAGTTGCAAGGCCATGAGCGCATCGTCGGCGACCACTGGATGGTGGTGCGCCTGAATGGCGAGCAGAAGGAAAATCATCCGGTCACGGCACGGCCGATCCCCGGCGGCTATCACGTCGAATACAACGGCCAGCCCTACGAGATCCTGTCTGACTGGAAACTCGGCGAGTCGCTGTTTACCGGCACCTGCAACGGTCAGGAATTCACGCTGCAGGTCGAGCGTCACAAGACCAAGTACTCGCTGTTCCACTGGGGCACGCGCGCCGACTTCATGGTCATGAGCGCCCGTGCCGCTGAACTGCTGGCGCTGATGCCGGAGAAGCCGGCGCCCGACCTGTCGAAGTTCCTGCTCTCGCCGATGCCCGGCCTGCTGCGCGAAATTGCCGTCTCGGTTGGCCAGGAAGTGAAGGCCGGCGAGAAGCTGGCAGTGATCGAAGCGATGAAGATGGAAAACATTCTCAAGGCCGAGCAGGACTGCAAGGTCAAGAAGGTGTCCGCCGCCGTCGGCGAAAGCCTGTCGGTCGACCAGGTGATCATCGAGTTCGAATAAACTGCCGCTTGCGGTCAAGCAGCAAAAGGGCCTGTTCGCGAACAGGCCCTTTTCTTTTCAGGGATAACGACGATGAGCGGTTTCGAACACTACCAGCAGGAAATTGCCAGTCTGGACCATGAGATCCACAAATACGCGATGCTCTGTGGTGTCGACCTCAGCAAGCGGCACGAGATCGACGCCTGCCTGGCCGAGCATCACGCTACCTGGGCCGACGACAAGGCCCGGGAGTCGCTGCGCGGCCTGCTCATCCTGCGCATCAAGGTGGAAGCAGAGATGATCGAGCAGGGCATGTCGCCACCTCCCTTGCTGCCGGTGGCGACCGAAAGCTGAGCGCCGCTCAGCCGCCCTTCTTCATTTCCTCGATGCCCTTGCGCAGCATCTGATCGAGTTCGGAACCGGCCTCGACCTGCGGCAGCAGCGCTTCCCAGTAGGCGATGCCGTTCTTGCGGTCGCCGGCTTCCATCGCTGCGGCACCGGCCAGGAACAGGGTGTGGGCATGCTTGGGATCGAGCTTGAGCGCCTGGTCGATCAGCTCCTTGGCCTTACCGGTCAATCCCTTGCCGTTCGCCATCGCCAGCGTCTCGGCATAGCTCGCCAGCAATTCCGGATCCTTCTCGATGGCCGGCTCGGCCTTGGCATAGGCGTCGACCGCCTCGCCATAGCGGCCCAGCATTTTGTACGACCGGGCCAGCATCAGCCAGCCGTTCATGTCGTCCGGGTTCTCCTGCATGCGGGCCGCCAGCTTGGCGACCATGGCGTCGATATCTGCGGCGGTCATCTGCTTTTGCGGCGCTGTCGCTACCGGATCGAGCGCCTGCGGATTGCCGAGCAGAAGGTAAGCGCCGACGGTCAGGAGCGGCAGGAGCAGCAGCAGCAGCACGGCGGTGCGACGACTGGTCGCCGGCCCGGCATTGGCCGCCTGACCATCGTCCACCTCCTCGAGGAGGCGCTTCTGCAGTTCGGCCTTGGCCTGGACAAAATCGGCCTCGCCGAGGTTGCCTTCGTTACGCTCGCGTTCGAGATCACCCAGTTGGTCGCGGAAGATCGCCAGGTTGGCGGCCTTGCGGTCGGCATCGGCGCTCGAACGGCGGCGGCCGAACCAGAGACCGGGCAGGATCAACGCCGCCGTGATGACGACGAGCAGGGTGGCAAAAAGGGCAAACTGGGTCATTTATCTTCGATTTCCTTGAGCAGCGCCTCGGCGCGGCGGGTTTCCTCGACCGAGAGCGGCTTGGCGAGCGCGGCGGTCTGCTGGCTGCGCCGTTTCAGATAGGAGCGCATGGCCAGGATGCCAATCAGCAGCAGGACGAGCGGACCGCCCCAGAGCAGCATCGTGATGCCCTTGACCGGCGGCCGATAGAGCACGAAATCGCCGTAACGGCTGACCATGAAATCGAGAATCTCGGCGTTGGATTTGCCGTCATGGATCATGCCGCGGATTTCCCGCCGCAGATCCACCGCCAGTTCGGCATTGGAATCAGCAATCGTCTCGTTCTGGCAGACCAGGCAACGCAACTCCTTGGACAGCTCCTGCAGGCGCTTCTCGGCCACCGGGTCGTCGGCCACCGCCGCTTCGTTGGTGCGCGAGGCGTAGGCCGCCGTCGACAGCAGGCTGAGGACCAGGAACAGGATACGGGCGTAGTTCATCGATTCAGCTCCGTCACCAGGGGCAGGATCTTTTCGCTCAGGACCTGCGGACTGATCGGCCCGGTATGCTTCATGCGGATCACGCCCGTCTTGTCGATGACATAGGTTTCCGGAACGCCATAGACGCCGTAGTCGATGCCGACCCGGCCGTCGATGTCCATCACCGTCAGCAGGTAGGGATTACCGTGCTCGGTCAGCCAGCCCTGCGCCCGTTTGAGGGCCAGCGGCACTTCCTGCTCGGGCGGCACGCGGCGCATGTCGATCTCGCCGTCGCCGCGCAGTTCCTTGTAGTTCAGGCCGACCACCGGCACCTGGCCGTTGCGCGAGAACTCGACCAGCACCGGGTGTTCCTGGCGGCAGGAGACGCACCAGGTGGACCAGACGTTGAGTAGCCAGACCTTGCCCTTCATGTCTTCCGGCCCCATCGTCGCGCCTTCCTTGCCCAGCACTGCCAGACGGAACGCCGGTGCCGGCTTGCCGACCAGCGGCGACGGTACTTCGCGCGGGTTCAGGTTGAGGCCGACGGCAAGCAGCACGACCAGCGCGGCAAAGGCGCCGAGTATCCAGTAATAACGATTCATCCCTGACTTCCCCCTGCCGCGTTTGCGGCAACTTCACCGGTGACCTTGCGCCGCTTGCGGTAGCGGCGGTCGAGGATGGCCAGCAGCCCCCCCAGGGCCATGATCACGCAACCGCCCCAGATCCAGTCCACATAGGGCTTGTAATAAACGCGAACCGCCCATTCCGCCTGCGGCTGATCGGGATTGATCGGCTCACCGAGTGACACGTAAACATCACGCATCAGGCCGGCGTCGATCGCCGCTTCGGTCATCGGCATCGACGACGAGAAGTAGTTGCGCTTTTCCGGGAACAGCTTGCGCTCCAGCTTACCGTTCAGGAGCAGGTCGAAATCGCCCTGCGCCGCCTGGTAGTTCGGCCCCTGCAGCGACTGCACGCCATTGAAGCGGAACTGGTAGCCACCGACGTCGACGACATCGCCCGGCGCCATCTTGACGTCCTTTTCCTGCTCGTAGCTGCTGACCATGCCGACGCCGACGACAAAGACGGCAATCCCGATGTGCGCGACATGCATGCCGACGAAACTGGCAGGCTGGTCCAGTGCGGCAGCGACGAAACCGCGGCCGCCGCGGGTCTGGTTGACGCGGCGGACGAAATGGATGCCTGCCGTGACGACGATCCACGCCGCCAGCAGCAGGCCGAGCGCGGTCAGTGCCTTCCATTCCCCATAGAGCAGGGGCAGGGCGATCGCGACGATGACGGCAACGGCAAAGGCCCAGCGCAGGAGGCGCGCGATCTCGCCCAGCGATGCTTCCTTCCAGCGGGCGAAGGGGCCGATCCCCATCAGGAACAGCACCGGCACCATGACCGGGAAGAAGACCGTGTCGAAATACGGCGGGCCGACCGAAATCTTGCCGATGCCTAGGGCGTCAATCAGCAGGGGGTAAAGTGTGCCGAGCAGGACGGTGGCGCAGGCGACGACCAGCAGCACGTTGTTGGTGAGCAGCAGCGACTCGCGCGAAATCAGGCCGAAGCGACCGCCCAGGCCGACCGACGGCGCGCGCCAGGCGAACAGGGCGAGCGAGGTGCCGATCACGGCAACCAGGAAGACCAGGATGAAGACGCCGCGTGTCGGATCGGTGGCGAAAGCATGCACCGAGGTCAGGACGCCGGAACGGACCAGGAAGGTGCCGAGCAGCGACAGCGAGAACGCCGAAATCGCCAGCAGCACGGTCCAGTTCTTGAAACTGCCGCGCTTTTCGGTGACCGCCAGGCTGTGAATCAGCGCCGTGCCGACCAGCCAGGGCATGAAGGAAGCGTTCTCGACCGGATCCCAGAACCACCAGCCGCCCCAGCCCAGTTCGTAATAGGCCCACCAGGAACCCATGGCGATGCCGAGGGTGAGGAAGATCCACGCCCCCGTCGTCCACGGCCGCGACCAGCGCGCCCAGGCGGCATCGAGTTTGCCGGAGAGGAGGGCGGCGATGGCAAAGGCGTAGGCCACCGAGAAACCGACGTAGCCCATGTAGAGCAGCGGCGGGTGGATGACCATGCCCGGATCCTGGAGCAGCGGATTCAGGTCACGCCCTTCGGCAACACCCGGCAGCAGGCGCTCGAAGGGATTCGAGGTAATCAGGATGAAAAGCAGGAAACCGAAGGAAACCAGACCGAGGGTGCCGAGCACGCGGGCCAGCATCACTTCCGGCAGTTGCCGGGAGAAGAAGCGGACCGCCAGCAGCCACCAGGCAAGCATCAGCATCCACAGCAGCAGCGAGCCCTCGTGCCCGCCCCACACTGCCGCCACGCGATAGGCCAGCGGCAGCAGGGAATTGGAATGCTGGGCGACATAGGCGACGGAAAAGTCGTTGGCGACGAAGGCCCAGGTCAGGCAGGCGAAGGAGATCGTCACCAGCAGCGAGAAGGCGGTAGCCGCCGGCCGCGACAGCGCGATCCAGGGCTGATGCCCCTGGTGGGCTCCGATCAGGGGAAGGCTGCCCAGCAGTAGCGCAACCAGCGCCGCCAGGATCAGGGCGAAATGACCAAGTTCAGGAATCATGCTCAGTTACCCGCCGCTTGCGTAGCCGGTGCCGGCGCTGCCTGGGTGGCCGCTTTCTGGACCCCGCGCTCGTGCGCATCGTTGAGCGCCTGCGCAGCTTCCGGCGGCATGTAGTTCTCGTCGTGCTTGGCCAGGACTTCCTGCGCCTTGAACGTTCCGTCCGGCATCATCCGCCCCTGGGCAACGGCGCCCTTGCCTTCCATGAACAGGTCGGGAAGGATGCCGACGTAGTCGACGACGATGTCATTCTCGGTATCGGTGACCACGAAGCGGATGGTCACGCCATCGCCCTGGCGCTTGATGCTCGCCTCCTTGACCAGGCCGCCGATGCGGAACAACTTGTTCTGCGGGGCCTTGCCCTGGGCGACATCGGTCGGCGAAATATAGAGGGCGATGTTGCTGTTCAGGGCGTTCAGCACCAAGGCGGAAATGGCACCGACGAGCGCCAGCGCCCCGACGATCAGGGCCAGTTTCTTGTGGCGGGATTTCATGCTTCCTTGCTCCGGGATTCTGCGCGCAACTGGCGCTTCAGGCGGGCGATGGTCGTCTTGCGCGAGCGTCCGACGGCGATCGGTTCGATCAGCATGACCAGCGCGGTAACGCCAAAGGAGCCCCAGACATAAAGTCCGTAGCCACCCATGGCAATAAAATCGGCGAAACTGTTCCAGTAGATCATTGCATTTCCCCGGTCCGCATCAGTTCCGCCCTGACCCAGTCGGTGTTGCGCTCGCGTTCGAGCATCAGGGTCCGCACCCGGGCCAGTGCGACAGCGATGCTGTACATCCAGAACGACAGCGCCATCAGCAGCATGCCCCACAACATGACCTCGGCCATCGACGACTTGGCGAGGTTGATGCTGGAGCCCTGGTGCAGGGTGTTCCACCATTTCACCGAAAAATAGATGATCGGCACATTGACCACGCCGACCAGCAGCAGGATGCCGCCGGCCTTGTCAGCGCGGCGCGCATCGTCGATCGCGGCAACCAGCGCCAGATAGCCGATGTAGAGGAAGAGCAGGATCAGTTCCGAGGTCAGGCGCGCATCCCAGACCCACCACGCGCCCCACATCGGCTTGCCCCACAAGGCGCCGGTCCACAACGAGAGGAAGGCCATCAGTGCACCGGTCGGCGCCAGCGCCCGCGCCATCATCCCCGACAGGCGGGTATTGAAGGCCAGGCCGATCGCCGCCCAGAAAGCCATCACCAGATAGATGAACATGCTCATCCAGGAAGCCGGCACGTGGATGAAGATGATCCGGTAACCCTCGCCCTGCTGGAAGTCGGTCGGCGCCACCAGCATGCCGACATATAGCCCGGCGATCCCGAACAGGATGGCGAGGACGACGAACCAGGGAATCATCTTGCCGGCCAGCGGGTAGAAAGTGGCTGGCGACGCGAAACGGTAAAGATTGAAGCGGTCGTTCATTCGAGGGCGATCTTCAGGGCCGCAGCCGACGCCCAGGGGGCGAAACCGATTGCAGCGATGGTCATGGCAGCGAGCAGTGACAGGTGTCCTTCCCCCCCGAGACCGGACACCGTCGCATCAACTGCGCCAGCGCCGAATATTAGCACTGGAATATAGAGCGGGAGAACCAGTAACGATAAAAGTACACCGCCGCCGCGCAGCCCCAGGGTCAGCGCTGCACCGATGGCACCGATGCCGGAGAGCGCCGGGGTGCCGAGCAGGATGGCGGCGGTGAGCACGAACAGGGCGTCGCTGGAGAGATCGAACTGGATGCCGAGCACCGGCGCGATCAGCGCCAGCGGCAGGCCGGACACCAGCCAGTGGGCGATCACCTTGCCGGTCACCACGAGGCCCAGCGGGTGCGGCGACAGGGCCAGCTGCTCCAGCGTGCCGTCACGCAGGTCGTCGGCGAACAGGCGGGGCAGCGAGAGCATCGTCGCCAGCAGAGCGGCCACCCACAGCACACCGGGCGCCAGCTGGCGCAGCAGGTCGAGTTCCGGGCCGATGCCGAGCGGGAAGAGGCTGACGACGATGATGAAGAAAAAGAGCGCCGAGACGATGTCGGCCTGGCGACGCATGGCCAGTTTGAGGTCGCGGGCGATGACGGTGAAAACGATATCGAACATCTGCCAGCCTCAACCGATGCGCAGTTCGCGCACCGTGCCGGCGGGAATCGCCACCGGCTGGTGCGTCGTCATTACCGCCATGCCGCCGCGCTGCAGGTGCGCCGAGATCAACCCGGCCAGCCAGTCGACCGCGCCGACATCGAGGGCGACGAAGGGTTCGTCAAGGATCCACAGCGGCCGCCGGTCGATCACCAGGCGGGCCAGCGCAACGCGCCGCTTCTGTCCCTGCGACAGGTACTTGCAGGCAAGATCCTCGCGTCCGGCGAGGCCGACCTGTTCCAGGGCGTCGATCGCGTCATCTTCGGACAAGGTCTCACCGGCCAGGCGGGCGCCGGCCAGCAGGTTCTCGAGTGGCGTCAGTTCTTCCTTGATCGCGTTGAGGTGGCCGAGATAGCAAAGGGCGGCGTGGTAGTCGTCGCGGCGGCGAGCAATTGCTTCGCCCTGCCAGCGGATGGCGCCGGCTTCCGGCGGCAGCAGGCCGATCAGCATGCGCAACAGGCTGGTCTTGCCGGCACCGTTACGGCCCTGCAGATAAAGCAATTCTCCGGCTTCCAGCTTGAAACTCAGGCCTGCGAACAGGCGACGCTCGCCGCGCACGCATTCCAGATTGTCAGCTTCCAGCATGGTCAGGGCCCGGGATCTATCCGGTAGGTATTATGGACGCGCCAGTGTACCGGCAGTTTGCGGTGAATCAAATCGAAAAAAACGGGGGCCGCAGCCCCCGAAAATTGAGAGGCGGTACTGCTGCTTATTTGAACGGCGTCGGACGCGGCGTCGCGTCGGAAGACGGCGGCAGGATCGGCATCGTGAAGTTCGGCTGGTCGCCGGTCAGGGTCTTCAGGAAGGCGACGACCTTGGCGTTTTCCTCCTTGGTGAACTTTTTGCCCAGTTGCAGACGACCCATCACATCGACCGCTTCGGTCAGCGTGTTGGCGGCACCGTCATGGAAGTACGGATAGGTCATTTCGACGTTGCGCAAGGTCGGCACCTTGAAGTTGAAGCGGTCTTCATCCTTGCCGGTGACGGCGGCACGACCGTCGGTCATCTTGCCCTTGTACGGCTCGACGATGCCCATCTTCTGGAAGGAATTGCCGCCGACGGCTTCGCCATTGTGGCAGGCAACACAGCCACTATCCTTGAACAGCGCGTAACCTTCCAGTTCGTCCTTGCTCAGCGCGTCCTTCTTGCCGAGCAGCCACTGGTCGAAGCGCGAATTCGGCGTGACCAGGGTCTTCTCGAATTCGGCGATGGCCTGCGTCACCTGATCGATGTCGATCTTGTCCTTGCCGAAGACCATCTTGAATTCGCGGACATAGCCCGGAATCGACTGCAGCACATTGACCGCCAGGGTGTGCGTGAACGCCATTTCACCCGGGTTGGCGATCGGACCGCCGGCCTGCGCCTTGAGGTCGGCGGCGCGGCCGTCCCAGAACTGGGCGACGTTGAGGCTGGAATTGAGGACGGTCGGCGAATTGATCGGGCCTTGCTGCCACTTGTCGCCGACCGAGGTCGGGATGTTGTCGGTACCGCCCATCGACAGGTTGTGGCAGGTGTTGCAGGACATGATGCCGGACTTCGACAGGCGCGGATCGAAATACAGCTTCTTGCCCAGTTCGACCATGCCGACGTTGATGCTGGCGGGCGGCTTGATCGGCTGGATTGGCTCATCGCTGGCGGCCTGCACGGCACCCTGGACGGCCATACCGGACAGCAGGACGATGGCTGCGGAAAGGACGGTACGTTTCATTATTGATCTCCCTCGTTGTGAAATTTGCCGGACCATTCTCACCCTTGAGAGATTTGTAAGTTTGATCCAAATCAATGGTTTTTATGGGATTTCCCTATACTAACCATAGGTATCCCCTATAAATCACACGGGTATGATCCCCGGTCTGAGGAGGAAACAGGCATGACCCTGACCGAACTGCGTTACATCGTGGCGCTTGCCCAGGAGAAGAATTTCAGCCGTGCCGCCGAGCGCTGCTCGGTCAGCCAGCCGACGCTGAGCGTCGCCATCGCGCGTCTCGAGGACGAGCTTGGTGTGCAACTGTTCGAGCGCGGCAAAGGCTTCGTCAGCCCCAGCCTGGTCGGCAGCAAGGTAGTCGAACAGGCGCAACTGGCGCTCAGCGAGGCGGAAAAGGTGCGGCAGATCGCCCAGCGCGGCCGCGATCAACTCGACGGTCATCTGCGCCTGGGCGTCATCCATACCATCGGCCCCTACCTGCTGCCGCAGCTGATCCACTCGCTGAAGACGATCGCGCCGAACATGCCGCTGGCGATCGAAGAAAACATGACCGCCAACCTGGCCGACATGCTGCGCGACAACGACATCGACATCGCCATCATCGCGCTGCCTTTCGACCTGCCGGGGGTGCTGACCCGCCCCCTCTACGACGAGCATTTCAAGGTCATCGTGCCGCGCGGCCACCCCTGGGAAAAGCGCAGCGCCATCGCCCCCGAGGAAGTGGCCGGCGACGAGGTACTGCTGCTCAAGGCCGGCAACTGCTTCCGCGACCAGGTGCTGGGCGCCTGTCCACAAGTGAGCAGCCCGGAGACCGACATCCGCCTCGGCCATTCGATCGAAACCATCCGCTGCATGGTGGCCTCCGGCCTGAGCATTTCGGTGTTGCCGGAAAGTGCGCTGCAGGAGCCTTACAGCAACGACATGATCAGCGTCATTCCCTTCCTCGCCCCGCAACCGTCGCGACGCGTCGCGCTCGCCTGGCGCAGCTGCTTCGTCCGGCCAAAGGCAATCGATGCCTTGCTCGCCGCCGTCCGTGGCCTGGATTCGCCGGCCTACCGCTTGCTGGTCTGATTGCCGA
Source organism: Azonexus sp. (assembly GCF_041909095.1). Taxonomy (GTDB): domain Bacteria; phylum Pseudomonadota; class Gammaproteobacteria; order Burkholderiales; family Rhodocyclaceae; genus Azonexus. The sequence continues at coordinate 847,973 of NZ_JAYREB010000001.1, forward strand.
TCAGGATTTCGGCCTGCAGTTGCTGCAGCAGTTCGCTCATTTCCCGGCTGGCCGCATGCAGCATCTCCCAGCAATCGGCCAGCGATTCCTCGCTGCCAGCCTGATGCTGATCGAGCATCTGCCGGGCAAGCATGTGCAGGCGCTGGTGGATCGGATCGATTGCGGCAAAGGTCGGCATCCCGCCGTAGCGTTTCCGGCCCAAGCCCTGATACCAGCGCCCGAAACCGCAAGCCAGATGATCGAGCTCGACTGCCGCGTCTTCCCCCGGCGGCACCGCCAGGCTGGCTTCGAGCTGCTTCATCCAGCGCCGGTGATCGACTTCGGCGATCAGCATCGGCAGATCCTCGCGCGCCCAGGTGAAGGCGGAAGCTGAGGACCACAGTTCGTCCGGACGAAACTCCGCCATCCATTGCGGCAGACTCGCCGCCGGCATCGGCCGGGCAATGCCGAAGCCCTGCGCCAGGTCGCAGCCGAGCAGCAGCAGGACCAGACCGTGTTCGATCGATTCGACACCCTCGGCGATCACCTGACGGTGGAAGGCGCGGGTCAGGCCGATCACCCCTTCGACGATGGCCAGATCTTCCGGGTCGTCGAGCATGTCGCGCACGAAGGACTGGTCGATCTTCAGGATTTCCGCCGGCAGGCGACGGAAATAGGTGAGCGACGAATAGCCGGTGCCGAAATCGTCGAGGGCGAAACTGACCCCGAGCTGGCGGCATTTGCTGAACAACTGGGCGACGCGGCCGACATCCTCGATCGCCGCGGTTTCCAGCACTTCCAGTTCAAGCCGCGACGGATCGAGCTCCGGATGCGCCGCCAGTTGCCGGCCGAGTTCGGCGGCAAAGCCGGGATGCTGCAGATGCTCACCGGCGATGTTGATGCTCAGCTTGAGGTCGATGCCAGCTGCGGTCCAGGCTGACAGCTGGTCAAGCGCCGTGGCAATGACCCAGTTGCCGACATCGATCGCCGTTTCGCTGCCTTCGATCGCCGGCAGGAACTCCTGCGGCAGCAGCAAACCGCGTTGCGGATGCTGCCAGCGGATCAGGGCTTCGGCGCCGACCACGCGCCCCTGCCGCATATCGACCTTGGGCTGGTAATGCAGGACGAACTCGCCGGCCGCCAGCCCCTGCCCGATGCGGGTGATGTCCTCGCGACGCCGCCGCGCCCGGCGGTCCTTCTCGGGATCGAACAGGTGGTGGCGGTTGCGCCCCGCCTGCTTGGCAACGTACATCGCCTGGTCGGCGTGGCGGAGCAGGGTATCGGCGTCCGAGCCGTCGTGCGGGTAGAGGGTGACGCCGATGCTGGCCGAAATCGTCACGTTCTCGCCGGCCACCGCGAAAGGCTGGGTCAGCGACCCGGAAATCCGGTTCAGCGCCTGATCGCACTCATTGAGGTCGTTGAGCGTGGACAGCAGCAGCACGAACTCGTCACCCCCCAGCCGGGCCACGGTGTCGCCACCGCGCACGCAGTTGCGCAGACGCTGGGCGACTTCGACCAGCAAACGGTCGCCGGCAGCATGGCCGAAGCGGTCGTTGACCGGCTTGAAACCGTCGAGGTCGAGATAGCAGACCGCCAGCAGGCCGCGGTTGCGGGCGGCATTGGCCATCGCCAGTTGCAGCCGGTCGGCGAGCAGCATGCGGTTGGGCAACTGGGTCAGGGCGTCGAAATGGGCGAGACGTTCGAGACGCTGCTGGTGCTCCTTGAGCAGCGTGATGTCGGAAAATATGCCGACGAAGTGGGTGATCGTCCGCTGCGCGTCGCGCACCGCCGAGATGGTCAGCAACTCGACGAAGATCTCGCCGGATTTCTTGCGGTTCCAGACTTCGCCGCGCCAGTGGCCGTGGTCGCGGATCGCCTCCCACATGTTGCGATAGAAGGCGGCATCGTGATGGCCGGAATTGAGCATGCCGGCGTTCTGGCCGATCGCCTCGTCGCGGCTGTAGCCGGTCAGTTCGCTGAAGGTCGGATTGACTTCGACGATGTGCCCGGCAACATCGGTGATCATGATCCCTTCGTGGGCGTTGGCGAAGACGCTGGCCGCCAGACGCAGCCGCTCTTCCGCCGCCAGCCGTTCGCCGACGTCGCGGGCGACGGCGATCAGCGCCGTCTTGCCGTTCCAGTGCCCGTGCACGACCCGCAATTCGGTCTGCACCAGGCGCCCGTCGGCCGCCAGCAAGGGCGCCGGACAGGCGCTCAGGCGACCGGCAAACATCTCGTCGAGGTCACGTTGCGCCTGTTCTCGCCAGGCTGCCGGATAAAGCCGGGTAGCGGGCTCGCCATGCAGCATGCCCGGTGCGTAGCCGAGCGCCTGATCGACCGCCGGGTTGTAATGGACGATGCGCCGACCGGCGTCGATGACGAAGATCAAGTCGTCGAGCGAGGCGAACAAGCCACCCAGGTTGTCCCGCGACTGCCGCGCCGCCTCACGGGCCTCGATGCGTTCGAGCGCCATCGCGTACTGGCTGACCAGATGCTGCACCGCCTGGCAAGTGGCGACGGAAATCTGCGCCGTGCGGTGCCCGGCCAGGTTGAGGCAGGCAACTGCCCGGCCGTTGACGATGATCGGCAGGGCGATCAGGCAACGCAGGCCTTCGCTGGCGTATTGCCCGGGATCAAGCAAACGGCAGTGGTCGAGTTGCTGACAGCAGGAATGACAACTGCAAACCACCTTGCCGCTGCGGATCAGGTCGGCCTGCCGGGAGTTCGCCATGCAGCAGCGGGCGGCAGCGACGAACGCTGGCGACAGCCCCTTGTGTACGCGCAATTCGTAGTCACCGCCGGCGTTCTGCCAGTAGAAACCGCCGCTGTCGAATTCCGGATAGCGCAAGGCGAGGTCGAGCATCGTCGCCAGCAGCGCCTCGGGGTCGGCCTCGGCATTCAGGGCGTTGGCCAGATCGCGCTCGATGCCGAGACGCAACTGCTCGGCGCGGCTGACACTGATGTCGATCGCGGTGACGATCAGTGCCGGCTTGCCGCCGTACTGTGTGGCGGAGATCTGCAGACGGACCAGCAGCAGGCGTCCGTCATGATCCCGGCCCCAGAACTCCAGTTCCTGCGGCACCCCCTCGGCCGCCGCACGGATCGCCGCAGCAGTCTGTGCCAGGTCGTTCAAGCCCTGGGCGGCCAGGAAATCCGGCGCATGACCGCGCAGTTCCTCGCGCCGGTAGCCGGTCATCCGCTCGGCCGCCGGGTTGGCGTCGAGGCAGCGCCCCTCGACATCAAGGACGAAGAGCGCGTCGCCCGCCGATTCGAACAGATCACGGAAAGTCTGCTGGCTGCGCCCGAGCTCATCGGCCTGCTGCTGGTGGGCAATCATCAGGGCTGCCAGGCGGCTGGCCTGGCGGATCGTTTCACGGCTGCCGTCGGGCAGGCGACCGGCCTGCTCGCGGTAGACGGCAAAGGTGCCGAGCAGGCGGCCGTCGGGACCGAGCAGGGCTTCCGCCCAGCCGGAGGTGACGCCGATCCGGCGGGCGAAATCGCGATAGTCGACAGGGCCGGGATGCTCGTGGATGTTCTCGATGTAGGCTTCACCGCGCCGCCAGGCCGCCGTCCCGGAAACGCCGATCCCTTCGGCGACCGGCATCTTCGCCAGCAGGGCGCGCACCTCCTCGGCCAGGCCGGGGGCGGCGGCAATGTGCAGGTGGGCGCCGTCGGCATCGGCCAGCATGATCGAACAGATGATGCCGGGCACCTCGTGCTCGGCGGAGAGGGCGATCAGTTCGAGCAGGCCGGCGAGCCGTTCGCCGCGCAGCATGCCGGTCATCGCCGCGTTGCGGATCAGCAGCGCCTCGTCGTAGCGGGTCTGCAGGCCGCGCTGCTCGCTGATCGTCTCGTCGAGCAGGTCCATTTCCAGCGGCCGGATCAGGCTGTGCTCGGTGAGCAGGCCGAGCAACCGACCTTCGCGGTCGACCACGGTGAGGTGACGGATGCGGCTTTCCAGCATCAGCGCCGCCGCTTCGGCGGCCGAAGTCTCGGGCAGGACGCTGGTCAGCGGCTGCGTCATCACCTCGCCCAGGGTCGGATTTCCCGACGTCTGCAGGTAAAGGCGGACGACATCGCGCTCGGTGACGATGCCACAGGCAGCGCCGCCATCGATGACGACCACGCTGGTCGCCCGCGCCGTCTCCATCGCCGCCAGCGCCTCATCCAGCGTCGCCTGCCGCGGCAGGCGGGGGAAGACCCGGTCCATCAGGCCTTCGACGGTATTGAGCTGACGATAGAAATCGAGCCCGAAGAAGCGGCGGAAGTCGGTCTCGCTGACGATGCCGAGCAGGCGCCCGTCATGGCCGATCACCACCAGATGGCGAATCGCCAGCCGCGCCGCCAGTCGAACGGCGCTACGTACCTCGGTATCGTGACTTACCGTATGCACCGGCGCGGTCATGAAATGCGCCACCGGCCGACCATGATCCTCGTGCCGGCGCATTGCGTGCAGCATGTCGCGCTCGGTCAGGATGCCGACCACCTGCTCGCCATCAACGACCACCACCGACGAAATCCTTGCCTCGACCATCAGCGCCGCCGCTTCGGCAAGCGTTGCGGAAGGAGGCACGCTGTCGGCGTGCAGGGTCATCAGGTCGGCTACGGTCGGCATTCCCCGATTCTATTCAGGCGCAGCCGGCTTGTGTTGATCCGATGCAAGATTCTCGGGGCACCAGCAACAAGTGCAAGGAAAGTTTCCACAAGCGGCAAAAATACTTTCACCCCCCGTTCTCCGGGGATTCCGGCCGCAACCACAACATTTCGGCAAAGCTTTGGTTTTCAAGACTAATCACAGCAGCATCCGGCATGGCACGCCCCTTGCAGAAGTTCATCACCGCAAGTCCGACCACGGGGGGAGCAAAGTGACTGAAACATTCTATGAAGTGCTGCGTCGCCAGGGGATCACCCGGCGCAGCTTCCTGAAATTCTGCAGCCTGACCGCAACCTCGCTCGGGCTGGGCAGCGCCGCCGCGCCGCGCATCGCCCACGCGATGGAGACCAAACCACGCACGCCGGTGATCTGGCTGCATGGCCTCGAATGCACCTGCTGCTCGGAGTCGTTCATCCGCTCGGCGCATCCGCTGACCAAGGACGTCGTGCTGTCGATGCTGTCGCTCGACTACGACGACACGCTGATGGCCGCCGCCGGCCACCAGGCCGAAGCGATCATCGAAGAGGTCAAGAAGAAGTACAAGGGCAACTACATCGTCGCCGTCGAAGGCAACCCGCCGCTCAACGAGGACGGCATGTTCTGCATCCACGGTGGCCGACCCTTCGTCGAAGTGCTGAAGGAAACCTGCGCCGACGCCAAGGCCATCATCAGCTGGGGCGCCTGCGCCTCGTACGGTTGCGTGCAGGCGGCCAAGCCGAACCCGACGCGCGCCACGCCAGTGCACAAGGTGATTTCCGGCAAGCCGATCATCAACGTCCCGGGCTGCCCGCCGATCGCCGAAGTGATGACCGGCGTCGTCACCTACATGCTGACCTTCGACCGCATTCCCGAGCTCGACCGCCAGGGCCGGCCGAAGATGTTCTACGGCCAGCGCATCCACGACAAGTGCTACCGCCGCGGCCACTTCGACGCCGGCCAGTTTGCCGAAGCCTGGGACGACGAAGGTTCGCGCAAGGGCTACTGCCTGTACAAGATGGGCTGCAAGGGCCCGACCACCTACAACGCCTGCTCGTCGATGCGCTGGAACGGCGGCGTCAGCTGGCCGGTGCAGTCCGGCCACGGCTGCATCGGCTGCTCGGAAGAGGGCTTCTGGGACAAGGGCAGCTTCTACGACCGGGTCACCTCGATCACGCCGTTCGGCGCCGAATCCAACGCCGACACCATCGGCAAGGCCGCCGCCGGCACCGTCGGCGCTGCGATCGCCGCCCATGCCGCGGTGACCGCGCTGGCCCGCGCCCGCCAGAAGGCCGGCGAGTCCGCAACCGAACAACAGGGAGAAAACTGAGATGGGCGTGTACGAAACCCAGGGCTTCAAGCTCGACAACACCGGCAAACGCGTCGTCGTCGACCCGGTCTGCCGCATCGAGGGCCACCTGCGGGTGGAAGTGAACCTCGACGACCAGAACGTCATCCGCAACGCGGTGTCCACCGGCACCATGTGGCGCGGTCTGGAAGTCATCCTCAAGGGCCGCGATCCGCGCGACGCCTGGGCCTTCACCGAGCGTATCTGCGGCGTGTGTACCGGCACCCACGCGCTGACCTCGGTGCGCGCCGTCGAGGATGCGCTGGCGATCAAGATTCCGGAGAACGCCAACACCATCCGCAACCTGATGCAATTGAACCTCTACATTCATGACCATCTGGTGCACTTCTACCACCTGCACGCGCTCGACTGGGTTGACGTCGTCTCGGCGCTGCAGGCTGATCCGAAGGCGACCTCGACGCTGGCCCAGAGCATCTCGTCGTGGCCGCTGTCATCGCCGGGCTATTTCCGCGACATCCAGAACCGCCTGAAGAAGTTCGTCGAATCCGGCCAGCTCGGCCCCTTCATGAACGGCTACTGGGGCAACCCGGCGTACAAGCTGCCGCCGGAAGCCAATCTGATGGCGGTCGCCCACTACCTCGAAGCGCTCGATTTCCAGAAGGAAATCGTCAAGGTGCACACCATCTTCGGCGGCAAGAACCCGCACCCGAACTGGCTGGTCGGCGGCGTGCCCTGCGCCATCAACCTCGAAGGCACCGGCGCCGTCGGCGCGGTAAACATGGAGCGCCTGAACCTGGTCAAGAGCATCATCGACCGCTGCACCGAATTCGTCGAACAGGTCTACATTCCCGACCTGCTCGCTATCGGTTCCTTCTACAAGGGCTGGCTGCACGGCGGCGGCCTGTCGTCGAAGAACCTGCTCTCCTACGGCGACATCCCGCAGATTGCCAACGACTATTCAGCCGCCAACCTGCTGCTGCCGCGCGGCGCCATCATCAACGGCAAGCTCGACGAAATTCACCCGGTCGACCTCAAGGACCCCGAGCAGATCCAGGAATTCGTCGCCCATAGCTGGTACAAGTACCCGGACGAAACCAAGGGCCTGCACCCCTTCGACGGCGTCACCGAGCCCAACTTCGTGCTCGGCCCGAATACCAAGGGGACCAAGACCAACATCAAGGAACTCGACGAAGGCGCCAAGTATTCGTGGATCAAGGCCCCGCGCTGGCGCGGCCACGCCATGGAAGTCGGCCCGCTCGCCCGGATGGTGCTCGGCTACCTGCAACCGAAGGCGTATCCGGAAATCCATGGTCTGGTCGACGGCGCCCTGAAGCATCTCGACGTGCCGGTCACCGCGCTGTTCTCGACGCTCGGCCGAACCGCCGCCCGCGGCCTGGAAACGGCGTACTGCGTCAAACTCCAGCAGGAACAGTTCGCCAAGCTGATGGCCAACCTGAAGGCCGGCGATCTCAACACCGCCAACATCGAGAAATGGGAACCCGCCACCTGGCCGAAGGAGGCCATGGGCGCCGGCTTCACCGAAGCCCCGCGCGGCGCGCTCGGCCACTGGATCAAGATCAAGGACACCAAGATCGACAACTACCAGTGCGTCGTGCCGACCACCTGGAACGGCGGTCCGCGCGACCACAAGGGGCAGATCGGCGCCTTCGAAGCATCGCTGATGGACACGCCGGTGGCCAAGGCCGACGAGCCGCTGGAAATCCTGCGCACGCTGCATTCCTTCGATCCCTGCCTGGCCTGCTCGACGCACGTGATGAGCCCGGACGGTCAGGAAATGACGTCGGTCAAGGTCCGCTAAGCGGTCCGGAAAGGAGGCAATCATGCTCTCTCAACAGGACATGCTGGAGGCCGAACGGCACGGTCGGCAGGTGCGTTCGATCTATGTGTACGAGGCGCCGGTGCGCCTCTGGCACTGGATCAACGCGCTGGCGATGGTGGTGCTGGCGGTGACCGGCTACTTCATCGGCAAACCCCTGCCGACAGTCCCCGGCGAAGCGGCCGAGAACTTCGTCATGGGTTACATCCGTTTCGCCCATTTTGCCGCCGCCTACATCTTCGCCGTCGGCCTGCTCGGTCGCATCTACTGGGCGGCAGTCGGCAACCACCACGCGCGGCAGATCTTCAAGCTGCCGATCACCAACCCGCAATGGTGGAGCGAAGTCTTCTTCGAACTGCGCTGGTATCTCTTCCTGGAAAAGACGCCGAAGAAGTACGTCGGCCACAACCCGATGGCACAGTTGATGATGTTCTTCTTCTTCACGGTGCTGGCCGTCGGCATGGTGTTCACCGGCTTCGCGCTGTACAGCGAAGGCGCCGGGCTGGGCAGCTGGCAGGACACGCTGTTCGGCTGGGTGATCCCGGCGCTCGGTGGTTCGCTGCAGGTGCATAACCTGCATCGGCTGGGCATGTGGATCATGATGACCTTCGCCGTCGTCCATATCTACGCGGCGGTCCGCGAAGACATCATGAGCCGGCAGTCGCTGATCTCGACCATGGTGTCGGGCTGGCGGATGTTCAAGGACTGAGCGGAGCAGGCTTCACCTTGCGTAGGCTTGCCCCGGCGCACTCTGGTGCCCGGGGCTTTTTCCCCCAGAGGAAGAGAGATGGAAAAACGCATACTCGTACTCGGCATCGGCAACCTGCTGTGGGCCGACGAAGGCTTCGGCGTGCGCTGCGTCGAGGCGCTCAACGCCAGTTGGCAGTTTCCGCCGCAGGTGACGCTGATGGACGGCGGCACGCAGGGCCTTTATCTCCTGCCCTACGTCCAGGAAGCCGACTGCCTGCTGGTCTTCGACGCGGTCGATTACGGCGACACGCCGGGCGACCTGCGCGAAGTGGTCGGCGACCAGGTGCCGCGTTTCATGGGCGCCAAGAAGATGAGCCTGCACCAGACCGGCTTCCAGGAAGTGCTGATGGCCGCCGAACTGACCGGCAAGCTGCCGGCCGAACTGGTGCTGATCGGCGTCCAGCCGGAAGAACTGGAAGACTACGGCGGCAGCCTGCGCGACGTGGTCAAGGCGCAGATGGCGCCGGCGCTCAACCTCGCCCTCGACTGGCTGGAGCGCTGGGGTGCCGCCGGCCGCCTGCGCGACAGCGAAGCCGAACCGATCACCGACGCGGCGCTGGCCATCGACGTCTACGAAGGCGAACGGCCGCCCGCCGACCAGGCCTACCGCCTGGGCGACGCCCGCTTCCTCAACCTGGAGGCCGCCTGATGTGCCTCGGTATTCCGGCGCAGGTCGTCGAGTGCGGTGAGCACTACGCGCGCTGCCGCAGCCGAGGCGAGGAACTGCGCATCGACATCCGCCTGGTCGGCGCCCAGGCGCCGGGCACCTGGCTGCTCTGCTTTCTCGACGCGGCGCGCGAGGTGATCGACGCCGAACGCGCCGCCGCCATCACCGCTGCACTTTCCGCACTCGCCGCAGTCAACGCGGGAGAGACCGATCTTTCCGCCTTCTTCGCCGACCTCGACCGCGAACCCCAACTGCCCGACTTCCTGAGGACGACGCACCCATGAGTTTCGAACTGAAAGCCGGCCCGACCTCGCTCGAACGCCTGGAAACCGCCATCGCCCGCATGCAGCAGAAGCATGGCTTCGTCCGCGTCAGCGCCGACCAGCCGGCTTTCCCGGCCGGTCTGGCGGCGCTGTTGCTGACCGACGACCCGCAACGCAACCTGGAAGTGCTCGACGCCTGCGTCATCCTGCCGGAAGCGCTGCTCGCACTGGGCGCCGACGTCGCCCGCCTGGTCGCCGGCCCGGATGCCGCCGCCGCGCTGCTGCAGCGCTTTGCCGTGGCGCGCGCGCCGGCCGTCGTCTTCCTGCGCGACGGCGACTATCTCGGCAGCCTGAACGGCATCCGCAACTGGCAGGAATACCGCGACGAAGTCGCCCGTCTCGCCGCCGGCCCGGCCCGGCCGCGCCCGATTTCCATCCCGGTGCTCGGCGCCGGCCAACCCGGAGCCTGCGCATGAACCCGTCCACCCTGCGTCCCTTCCCGATTTCCGTCGTCGCCATGGGGCCCGGCTCCCAGGGCGATGAAGCGCCCGACTACCTGCCGATGCCGAAGGACATGCAGACCTTCGCGGCGCCCTACCTGCCGGAAAACGTGGCACCCGAAACCGTCGCCGCCGTGATGCAGCTGCTCGGCGATTTCGTCGTCCGCGCCACCGAGGCCGGTCTCGACGGCGGCGCGACGGCCGACCTCGCCGGACTGCCGGCCGGCGTGCGCGACGTGATCACCCAGTCGCTCGGTTTCGGCGAAGTCAGCGCCTTCACCACCGCGCCGCGCCACTGGCGGGTCCAGGAAACCGCCTTCGCCGGCGTCTGGCGCGTGCTGGAAATCGCCGACGACGGCGCCATCCTCGCCGACCGCCTGGAAACCGCCAGCATTCCCGCCGTCCTCGTCGACGCGATGCAGGAATGCGCCAGCAGCGTCCTCGCCGCGCCGGAATACGCCGCCGATTGCATGAACGCACCGGCCCTGGTCGAGGAAATCCGCATGCAGGCCGCCGCCTGGCAGCCGGGCGACGCCGCTCACGTCATCAACCTGAGCCTGCTGCCGGTCAGCGAAGGCGACCTCGACGCGCTCTACGGCTGGCTCGGCCACCGCGAGGTGTCGATCCTGTCGCGCGGTTACGGCAACTGCCGGATCACCAGCACGCGACTGAAAAACGTCTGGTGGGTGCAATACTTCAACAGCATGGACGCGCTGATCCTCAATTCGATCGAGATCGTCGGCATGCCGGAAGTGGCGCTGGCCGCCGACGACGACTTCGCCGATTCGCTGGAACGCCTGCGCGAATACCTCGACATGATGGCGGAGCCGCTGTGATCTTCGAAGGCAGCTTCCGCGCCGTGCAAGCCGACGACCGCCTCGAATGCGGCGTCTGCTGGTGGGTGTACGACCCGGCGCAGGGCGATGACGTGCGCGGCATCGCCCCCGGCACCCCCTTCGCCAAATTGCCCGACGACTGGTGCTGCCCGGGTTGCGACGCGCCGAAGCACAAGTTCATGGTGATTGCTGCGTGAAACCCTGGGCGGAAGATCCGACGGCCGACATCGCAGACGTCTTCGCCGACATCGCGGCGACGCGCATGGCCGGCCTGCCGATCTGCAACCCGGCGCTGCAGGTCGAAGCGCTCGGCTTCCGGCGCGCCGAATCCGGTCATTGGGTCGGCGCGCTGGTCACGCCGTGGGCGATCAACCTGTTGTGCCTGCCCGGCACCGACGACTGGCCGGCCGCCGCGGCCGGCAGCCATTGCGACTGGCACTTTCCGTCCGGCGTCTATGAGTTCATCGTCGCCGACGAGGACCGGCTCGGCCGCTATCACCTCTGCTCGCTGTTCTCGCCGGCCGGCGATTTCGCCAGTCACGAACAGGCGCGGCTTACCGCGCTGGCGGCGATCACCGCGCTGTTCAACGACCCGCTGGCGGCGCCAGCGGCGGCCGCCACGCCGCCCGCCAGCCGGCGCGCCTTCCTCGGCCTGCGCGGATGAACCCGGCCGGCAGCCTGACCGTCCGTGCCGGTTTCACGGGCAACAGCGTGCGCATCGACGGCGTCGTCCTCGAACGGCCGGCGATGACGCGCCTCTTCGTCGGCCAGAATCCGGATGCGGCAGTACGACTGGTACCGCATCTCTACGCACTTTGCAGCGAGGCGCAGCGCGTCACCGCGCGCGCCGCCCTGGCCGCCGCCGAAGGGCGCAGCGCCGCCTGCGACGCAATCGACACCCGTCTGCTGTGGCTGGAAGTGCTGCACGAAAACCTGTGGCGGCTGCTCCTCGACTGGCCGGTGGCCTGCGGCCTGCCGGCGGCGCGCGAGGAATTCGCCGCCTGGCGTACTGCCCGTCTCGGCGTCGACGGTAACGGCGCCACCCGCCACCTGATCGAGGCAACGCTGTGCCCGCTGGTCGAGCGCTGCCGGATCGTCCTCGACGACCGGGGCGTCGCGCCGACCTGGCCACAACTTGACGTCGCTGCCTGGCTCGACTGGTGGCACAAGGCGGCCGGCGAACGACCGGCGATGGTGAGCACGACCGACATTGCCGCCGCCTACCTGGCCCGCGTCGCCGACGTGGCCCGCGCTGCCGCCGCGCTCGAATCGAACGCCGCCTTTCCGCTCGCCGCTGCTGGCGGCGACGGCCTCGGCGTCGCCCAGACCTTGACCGCGCGCGGCGTCCTGACGCACGCGATCGCGCTGCGCGACGGCAAGGTCGCGCGGTATCATCTCGAAGCACCGACCGATGCGTGTTTCGCCCGGCCGGATAAGCTCGCGGCGCTGCTCGTCGACCGTCGTTATGCGACAGCCGATGCGGCCCGTCAGGGACTGGAGGCAGCCATCCTGGCGCTCGATCCCTGCCTGCCTTACCAAGTGGAGTGGCAAGATGCATGAAATGTCGCTGGCCGAAGGCATCATCGAACTGGTCGAGGACACCGCGCGGCGCGAAAACGCCGCCCGGGTCGGCCTGGTCGTGCTGGAGATCGGCCAACTGGCGTCGGTCGAACCGGAAGCACTGCGCTTCTGCTTCGACGTTGTCACCAAAGGCGGCATCGCCGACGGCGCGGCGCTGGAGATCGTCGCCGTGCCCGGCGCCGGCTGGTGCATGCCGTGTGGGGCAACGGTGCCGATCAGCGAGCTTTACGGTGCCTGCCCTGTCTGCGGCAGCCACCAGGTCCAACCCACGGCCGGCACCGAGATGCGGGTGCGGGAAATCGCCATCGACTAGATAACAAGGGGACAGGAATGTGTACAGTTTGCGGCTGCGGTGACGGCGAAGTGAAAATCGAAGGCGGGGCGCACGCGCACCGTCATGTCCATGCCGACGGAACGGTGCATGAACACGGCCACGCGCACGATCACGAGCATGCGCACAGCCACGACGGCGAGATCGCCGACGCCCACGGCCACCCGCACACGCACGCCGACGGCACGACGCATGTGCATGAGCACGTCCATCACGGCGAGCACACCCACGACCACGGTCATGCGCACAGTCACGAGCACGACCACCATCACCACCACGGCGACCTCGACTACGGCAGCGGCCCGGCGCGCGCCCACGTGCCCGGCATGAGCCAGGCGCGCATGGTGCAGATCGAGCGCGACATCCTCTCGAAGAACGACGGCTACGCTGCCAGGAACCGCGCCTGGTTCGACGAGCACGGCGTCTTCGCGCTCAACCTGGTGTCCAGCCCCGGTTCGGGCAAGACGACGCTGCTGGTCAAGACCATCGAGGCGCTGCAGGCGCGGCTGGCCATCGCCGTCGTCGAAGGCGACCAGCAGACCACCAACGACGCCGAGCGCATCCGCGCCACCGGCGCCCCGGCGCTACAGATCAACACCGGCAAGGGCTGCCACCTCGACGCGCACATGGTCGGCCACGCCATGGAACGCCTGCAGCCGGCCGACGGCTCGCTGTTCCTCATCGAGAACGTCGGCAACCTCGTCTGCCCGGCCGCCTTCGACCTCGGCGAGCAGCACAAGGTGGCAATCCTCTCGGTCACCGAGGGCGAGGACAAGCCGCTCAAGTACCCGGACATGTTCGCCGCCGCCGACGTGATGCTGCTCAACAAGTGCGACCTGCTGCCCTACCTGCAGTTCGACGCCGACCTCGCCGAAACCAACGCCCGCCGCGTCAATCCCAGGCTGACCGTGTTCCGCGTCTCGGCCACCACGGGCGAGGGCATGGCCGACTGGCTGGCCTGGATCGAAGCCGGTGTCGCCGCCCAGCGCGCCCGCCTGGTCGACAATGTCGCCGCGCTGAAGGCGCGCATCGCCGACCTGGAGCGACAACTGGCGGCAAAGTGAGCGCTCGCCTGCTGCACATTCGCGGCCTCGTCCAGGGCGTCGGTTTCCGCCCCTACGTCTGGCGGCTGGCTGGTGAACTCGGCATCGCCGGCTGGGTGCGCAACGACGGCGCCGGCGTCACGCTGCTCGCCGCCGGCGCGCGACTGGACGATTTCCTCGCCCGCCTGCCGCGCGAAATCCCGCCGCTCGCCCGCATCGACGCCATCGACAGCGCGGCCAGCGACGAGCGCCCGGCGCCCGGCTTCGTCATCCGCGACAGCGTCGCCGGCGCGGTGCGCACCGCCATCGGCCCCGATGCGGCGATCTGCCCGGACTGCATCGCCGACCTCTGCGACCTGAGCGGCCGCCGCTGGCGCTACGCCTTCACCACCTGCACCCACTGCGGCCCGCGCTATACCGTCAGCGCCGGCATTCCCTACGACCGCGCCCGTACCAGCCTGGCCGCTTTCCCGCTGTGCGCGCCGTGCACGAGCGAATACACCGATCCCGCCGACCGCCGCTTCCACGCCGAAACCACCTGCTGTCCGGATTGCGGCCCGCAGTTGCGGCTGCTCGACGGAACGGGTAGCGATCTAGCGCCCGACTCCAGGAACCCGGAAATAGGTGGCACGCCGCCATCCGCCGCGTTAGCCGACCCCACATCCGGCCTCGCATCCGACCCGATATCGGCCACGCTCGCCCTGCTGCGCGCCGGCCGCATCGTCGCGATCAAGGGCCTGGGCGGCTTCCACCTCGCCTGCGATGCGCGCAACCCGGCGGCCATCGCAGAACTGCGCCGGCGCAAGGCGCGCGAGGCCAAGCCCTTCGCGGTGATGGGCCTCAACCCCGCCGCACTCGCCGCCTACGCGCAGTTCGGCGATGGCGAACGGGCGCTGTTCGCCGACCTCGCCGCGCCCATCGTTCTCTGCCGCAAGGGCGGCGAGGAACTGGCCGGCGTCGCCCCCGGCCTGCCCTGGCTCGGCGTCATGCGCCCGGCAACGCCCTTGCACCTGCTGCTCTGGCACGAAGCCGCCGGCCGTCCCGCCGGCACAGACTGGCTCGCCGAACCCAGTGAGCTGCTGCTGGTGATGACCAGCGCCAACCCGCAGGGCGAACCGCTGGTCACCGGCAACGCCGAAGCGCTGCAACGGCTGAACGGCATCGCCGACGCCTTTCTTGTGCACGACCGCGATATCGTTGTCCGCTGCGACGATTCGGTGGTGCGCGCGGTGTTTCCGGCACCGACCGGCGCTGACGACACGCCAGCAGAGCCGCCGCCAAAAAACCCGGCGGTTGGCGCCAAGCTTCCCGGCGTAGCGCCAAGCACCGTGCCGCCCGGCTCACCGGCAGCAGCAGGCCATTCGGGCTTTGCGCCGGCCTTCCTGCGCCGGGCTCGCGGTTACGTGCCGCTGCCGATTCCGCTCGCCGACGACGGCCCGCCGGTACTGGCGCTCGGCGCTCACCTGAAGAACGCCGTCTGCGTGCTGCGCGGGCGCGAGGCCTTCGTCTCGCAGCACATCGGCAGCCTCGACAACGCGGCGACGCTGGCTTTCCTGGAAGAAACCGTCGCCCATCTGCTCGCCGTGCTCGACGTCAAACCGGCGCTGATCGCCCACGATTTACATCCGGATTACGCGTCGACCGCGCTGGCCCTGCGTCTGGCCGGCGAACTCGGCCTGCCGGCACTCGCCGTCGGCCATCATCATGCGCATATTGGCGCGATCTGCGCCGAACATGGCGTCAACGGCCCGCTGCTCGGGCTGGCGCTCGACGGCGTCGGCCTCGGTCCCGACGGCAGCGCCTGGGGCGGCGAACTGTTGCGCGTCGACGGCGCCACCTGCCGCCGCCTCGGCCATCTGCGCCCACTGGCGCTACCCGGCGGCGACCGCGCGGCGCGCGAGCCGTGGCGGATGGCGATTGCCGCGCTGCACGGTGCCGGCCTCGGCGACCAGATCGCCGGCTGGCTGGCACAGACCTGGCCGGAACGCGAGGCCGGCCCGCTGCTCACGCTGCTCGACCGCCAACTGCGCTGCCCGCCGACCTCCAGCCTCGGCCGCTGGTTCGACGCCGCCGCCGGCCTGCTCGGCGTGCGCGACGTTTCGCGCTACGAAGGGCAGGCGGCGATGGAACTCGAAGGCCGGGCGGCGGCGCACGGCCCGGTCGAACCCTTGGCCGACGGCTGGCGGATAGCCGGCGAGGTGCTCGACTTCTCGCCGCTGCTGCCGGCGCTGCTCGACTGCACGGATGCCGGACAAGGCGCCGCGCTGTTCCACGCCACCGTCGCCGCTGGCCTTGCCGAGTGGGCGATGTTTGCGGTCGACCGCGAAAAACTTGCGAAAATGGCGGTCGGCGGCGGCTGCACGGCGAACGCGATCCTCCTCGACGCGCTGCGCCGCCGTTTGACAGCGGCCGGCATCGAAGTCCTCGAAGCGCGCGCCGTCCCCGCCGGCGACGGCGGCCTGGCGCTGGGCCAGGCCTGGATCGCGCGGCGAATGCACGGAGACAACGCATGAACGCACCAGCCAGCGCCGCCATCCACACCGACAACCCGGCGCCGCGCGTGCTCGCCCGCTACCGGCGCTGGCAGGTAGCGCTGAGCGGCGGTCATCCCGGCCTCTCGGTCGACATCGCCGGTTTCCGGCGCTATCGCGGCGACTGGATCGGCGCCGTCGTCACCCCGTGGTTCATCCATCTGCTGCTGCTCCCCGGCGGCGGCGAACTGTGGCGCGAACTGCCGGTCGAACAGACCCTGCGCGTCGGCTTCCCGGCCGGCGATCTCGACCTGATCAGCGAACGCAGCGACGACGCCGACCTGCCGGCGAGCTTCTTCGTCCCCATCCTGGCGCCGGTCGACGAACTCGCCGACCAGGACGCCGCATTGCGCACCGCGATGGACGCGCTGCACCTGCTTTTCGAACCGCCGGCCGCCGCGCCGACGCCCACGAACCCCGAGCCGCAACCGGTCGACCGGCGCGGCTTCTTCCGCCGCCTGGCCGGGCGCGGTTGAACTCCCCCGAAAGGAAGCCCCATGTGTCTCGCGATTCCCGCCCAGGTCGTCGAACTGCGTGACGGCGACAACGCCGTCGTCGATCTTGCCGGCGTGCGCAAGGAAATCTCGCTGTCGCTGGTCGAAGGCGTCGCCGTCGGCGACTACGTCATCGTCCATGTCGGCTTTGCGCTGAACAAGCTCGACCCGGAAGAAGCCGAGCAGACGCTCAAGCTCTTCGCCGAAATGGGCCAGTTGACCGCCGATGGCGACGGACTGACGCTGCACTGATGAAGTACATAGCCGAATTCCGCGACGGCGAGGTGGCGCAGAAGATCGCCGCCAGCATCCGCGCCGAGGCCGACCCGAACCGCGATTACCATTTCATGGAATTCTGCGGCGGCCACACCCACGCCATCTCGCGCTACGGCGTCTCCGACCTGCTGCCGGCCAACGTGCGCATGATCCACGGCCCCGGCTGCCCTGTCTGTGTGTTGCCGATCGGCCGCGTCGACCAGGCCATTCGCCTGGCCCTCGACGAGGGTGTGACGCTGTGCACCTACGGCGACTGCCTGCGCGTGCCGGCCTCCGACAGCCTGTCGCTGCTCAAAGCCAAGGCCCGGGGCGGCGACATCCGCATGGTCTATTCGAGCGCCGACGCCGTGACATTAGCGCAGAAGAACCCGGACAAACAGGTCGTCTTCTTCGCCATCGGCTTCGAAACGACGACGCCGCCCACGGCGGTGGCGATCAAGCAGGCAGCGGCGCTCGGCCTGAAGAATTTCTCGGTGCTCTGCTGCCACGTGCTGACGCCGTCGGCGATTTCCAGCATCCTCGAATCGCCGGAGGTGCGCCAGTGGGGCACCGTGCCGCTCGACGGCTTCGTCGGCCCGGCGCACGTGTCGACGATCATCGGCAGCCGCCCCTACGAATTCTTCGCCGAGGAATACCGAAAGCCGGTAGTCATCGCCGGGTTTGAGCCGCTCGACGTGATGCAGGCGATCCGCATGCTGATTCGCCAAGTGAACGACGGCCGCGCTGAAGTCGAAAACGAGTTCTCGCGCGCCGTCGACCGTGACGGCAACCTGAAAGCGCAGGCCTTGGTCGCCGAGGTCTTCGAGATGCGCAAGCACTTCGAATGGCGGGGTTTGAATGTTTTGCCGTACTCGGCCTTGCGCATTCGCGGTGCGTTCGCCGAATTTGACGCGGAGAAGCGCTTTCAGGTTCGCTATACATCCGTGGCGGATCACAAGGCCTGTGAATGCGGAGCGATTTTGCGCGGGGTGAAGCGGCCGCAGGACTGCAAGATCTTCGGGACGGTTTGTACGCCGGAGAATCCGGTGGGGTCGTGCATGGTGTCGTCGGAGGGGGCTTGTGCGGCGCATTACACTTATGGGCGGTATAAGGATGTTTGATGCGCTGGCTTCCGCTGCCGCCCTGCCGACGTCCTGCTGTTCTGATGCGCAGCTTTCCGCGCCTGACGCGCGGGCGTACTTTCTTTTTTATGGAAAAAAGAAAGTAGCCAAAGGCGGGGTGTATCGCTGCCGAAGGCAAAAAGCCACCCCCAGGTCGGCGCCGGGCTACGCCCGGTCCCTTGCGCTACTCGGCGCGCCGGGCGGCTGCGGAACTCGGCCCTGCGGGCCTCAGACAGTCCTCGCCGACTTCCCCCGGCACGCCTGCGTTGCTCAGCGCCTCTCAGGGGGGCCCCGAAAACCAGCGGTATGCGACGGCTTACGGTTGAAAGAGCGTTGTGCTTTCAGCAGCGATCGGTTTGCCGGGCCCCTTGGGAGGCGCCGAGCAACGCAGGCGTTGGCGGAAAAAGGGCGAGCACTGTCTGAGGGGCGCAGCCCCGAGTTGCGCAGCCCCCGCCAACGACGAGTAGCGCAGGGTACCCGCGCAGCGGGCGCCGACCTAGGGGTGGCCTTCTTTTTGGCTACTTTTTCTTGGCCAAACAAGAAAAAGTACGCCCGCGCGTCAGGCGCGGAACACAGCGTTAACAAAACCAAAGCCGCCCGCCGGAAACCGCGGAAATCAACGGACCACCCCCGGTGAGCGCCCCAAAAAACCCACAGCCAAACTCAAAACCATGAGCACCTCCCGTAAACCCTACATCCGCCCCCTCGACCTAAAACACGGCCAGGTCGATATGGCCCATGGTTCCGGCGGCCGGGCGATGGCGCAGCTGATCGACGAACTTTTCGCCCGCCACCTCGGCAACGAATACCTCGGTCAGGGCGACGACGGCGCCGTGCTACCGCTGCCGGGCGACGGCCGGCTGGTGATGGCGACCGACGCCCACGTCGTCTCGCCGCTGTTCTTTCCGGGCGGCGACATCGGCTGCCTGTCGGTGCATGGCACGGTCAACGACGTCGCGGTGATGGGCGCCAAGCCGCTTTACCTGGCGGCCAGTTTCATCCTCGAAGAAGGCTTTCCGCTCGGCGATCTCGCCCGCATAGTGCAGAGCATGGCGGCGGCGGCGAGTGCCGCCGGCGTGCCGGTGGTGACCGGCGATACCAAGGTGGTCGAGCGTGGCAAGGGCGACGGGGTGTTCATCACCACCACCGGCGTCGGTGTCGTGCCGCCGGGGCGCGAGCTGTCCGGGCGGCAGGCGCGGCCGGGCGATGTCATCCTGGTTTCCGGCACGCTGGGCGACCATGGCATGGCGATCATGGCCGAACGCGAGAGCCTCGGCTTCGAATCACCGATCGTTTCCGACACGGCGGCGCTGCACGGGCTGATCGAAACGCTGCTGGCGACGGGCGCCGACCTGCGCGTGCTGCGCGACCCGACGCGCGGCGGGCTGGCCACGACACTGAACGAGATCGCCCGCCAGTCGGGCGTCGGCATGATGCTGCAGGAAAAGGCGCTGCCGGTGAAGCCGGCGGTCAATGCGGCTTGCGAACTGCTCGGGCTGGACCCGCTTTATGTGGCCAACGAAGGGAAACTGATCGCGATCTGCGCAGCGGCGGATGCCGCAACATTGTTAAACGTCATGCGCCTGCACCCTCTGGGCAGGGATGCCGCGATCATCGGCGAGGTGCACGCAGACGATCACCATTTTGTCCAGATGACCACCGCTTTCGGTGGCCGCCGCATCGTGGACTGGCTGTCCGGCGAGCAACTGCCAAGAATCTGCTGAGGCAGGAATTCAGTGTCGTTCGGCGATCATCAGGCTGCTGACATCATCGACTTCGAGCATCACCAACTCGCGGGCATCGGCCAGATTGTCGGCGTTGCGTACGTAGAACAGTTCGCGTCTACCGTCGAGGTAACGGACGGCCGCGATGTATTCGACGGTCTTGCGGGCGACGGGCCGGGTCCGGGGACGAGACTGTTTCCGTTGTGTAGCAACCATAATGACAAGCTCCCTGTAACATTTTTTCGCATCCTAACCAAAGCCAATGCACTGAAAAATAGCGCGAAAGTCATAAAGCTAGCGTTTTGATTCCTGCTCACCGCGGCAAACCCGCGCCAGCAAACCATCCATGACAAAAACATGATGAATAAAAATTCTTGCAGCATTCGCGCATTATTCGTTACGCATAGTTTTAATAGCCTGACGCAACGCCTTTTCAGCGAACTGACTGCGCGCGACCACGAAATCAGCATCGAACTGGACATCGCCGATTCGGTCACCGAGGAAGCCGTCGCCCGTTTCCGTCCCGATCTGATGCTGGCGCCCTTCCTGAAACGGGCGATTCCCGAATCGGTGTGGTCGACCGTGCCCTGCCTCATCGTCCATCCGGGCATTCCCGGCGACCGCGGTCCGGCCGCGCTCGACTGGGCGATCCAGCGCGGCGAGGCGCGCTGGGGCGTTACCGTGCTGCAGGCCGAGGCGGAAATGGATGCCGGCCCGGTGTGGGCCTCGGCGGAGTTCGCCATGCGCCCGGCGAGCAAGGGCTCGCTCTACCGCAACGAGGTCACCGAAGCGGCGGTGCGCGCCGTATTGCTTGCGGTCGAGCGTTTCGCCGCCGGCAATTTCCAGCCGCAGCGCGTGCCCGGTGTGGCGCATCCAGCGATCCGCCAGGCCGACCGCAAGATCGACTGGACGACGCAATCGACCGCCGACGTCCTCGCTAGGCTGCGCGCCGCCGACGGTTTCCCCGGCGTCGCCGACGAACTGTTCGGCGAGCCTTGCCATCTGTTCGACGCCTGGCCGGAAGGGCAGCTACGCGGTACGCCGGGGACGCTGCTGGCGCGCCGCGAGACGGCATTGTGCCGGGCGACCGCCGACGGTGCGGTATGGATCGGCCACGTCAAGAAACGAGGCGGGATCAAGCTGCCGACCAGCGTCGCCTTCCCGGAAGCGGCTGAGTTGCCCGAGGCGCCTCTGACCGGCTGGTGGCACGCCGATTACCCGACCTGGCAGGACATCGCCTGGCGCGAGGCCGACGGTGTCGGTTTCCTGTCCTTTCGCTTCTACAACGGGGCGATGGGTACGGAACAGTGTCGCCGGCTGGCCGAGGCTTTCCGCTGGGCGACGACGCGGCCAGTGCGGGTGATCGTCCTCGACGGCGGCAGCGATTTCTGGTCGAACGGCATCCACCTCAACCTGATCGAGGCCGCCGACAGCCCGGCCGATGAATCCTGGGCCAACATCAACGCCATCGACGACCTGGCCGAGGCCATCCTGCGCTGCGAGACGCAGTTGACCGTCGCCGCCGTCGGCGGCAACGCCGGGGCCGGCGGCTGTTTCCTGGCACGCGCCTGCGATCAGGTCTGGGTGCGCGACGGCGTCGTCCTCAACCCGCACTACAAGAACATGGGCAACCTCTACGGTTCCGAGTTCTGGACCTACCTCCTGCCGCCGCGCGTCGGCGCCGACGGCGCCCGGGCGATCATGCAGCACCGCCTGCCGATGCCTGCCGCTGAAGCGGTCGCCAGCGGCTTCTACGATGCCTGCCTGCCTTCGCCCGGCTTTGCCGTCGATGTCGCGCGGCGGGCGCTGGAAATGGCGCAGGCGCCGGATTTCGCCACGCAACTGGCGAACAAGGCGGCACGGCGCGCCGCCGACGAGGCGGTGAAGCCGCTGGCGCAGTACCGGGAAGAGGAGCTGGCGGCGATGCGGCGCAATTTTTACGGCTTCGATCCGGCCTACCACGTCGCGCGTTATCATTTCGTCCATAAGAGCCCGCATTCGTGGACGCCGCGCCATCTCGCCCGGCACCGCGATCTCGACTGGAACATCCCCGCATGAATTCACCCGTGTTGCGCCGCCTGCCTGCCGTCCTCGTCGTCGACGACGAGCTGCGCTCGCAGGAAGCGTTGCGCCGCACGCTGGAAGAGGATTTCGAGGTGTTCTGCGCGTCCAGCGCCGCCGAAGGCTGGGAAATCCTGGAGATGGAAGAAGCCACCGCCGGCATCCGCGTCGTCCTCTGCGACCAGCGCATGCCCGGCACCACCGGCGTCCAGTTCCTCAAGGAAGTCCGCCAACGCTGGCCGGACATGGTGCGCATCATCCTTTCCGGCTACACCGACGCCGAGGACATCATCAGCGGTGTGAACGAAGCCGGTATCTGGCAATACCTGCTCAAGCCCTGGCAGCCCGAGCAGTTGCTGCTGACGCTGCAGCGCGCTTCGGAACTCTGGCGCCTGCAGCAGGAAAACCAACGCCTATCGCTCGACCTGCGCACCGCCGAACCGACGCTGCGCCGCCGGGTCGAAGGCAAGCAGGAAAAGCTGCGCAGCGCCTTCGGGCTGGCCGGCCTGGTACGTACCGAGGGCAGCCCGATCGAGCCGGTCTGCGCGCTGGTCGCGCGCATCGCGCCCTACGACCTGTCGGTGATGGTCACCGGCGAATCCGGCACCGGCAAGGAAATGGTCGCCCGCGCCATCCACTACGAGAGCAGCCGCGCCGACAAGCCTTTCATCACCGAGAACTGCGGCGCCGTCCCCGACACCCTGCTCGAATCCGAGCTCTTCGGCTACAAGCGCGGTGCCTTCACCGGCGCCGTCGACGACCGCATCGGCCTGTTCCAGCAGGCCGACGGCGGCACGCTCTTCCTCGACGAGATCGGCGAAACCAGCCCGGCCTTCCAGGTCAAGCTGCTGCGCGCCCTGCAGGAAGGCGAGTTCCGTCCGCTCGGCAGCAACAAGGTGGTCTCGGTCGATGTGCGGGTGATCGCCGCCACCAACCGCGACCTCGAAGAAGACGTCCGTACCGGCCGCTTCCGCGAGGACCTCTATTACCGGCTGGCGACCATCCCGGTGCATGTGCCGCCGCTGCGCCAGCGGCCGATGGACCTGCCGCTGCTCGCCGCCCGCCTGCTCGAACAGAGCTGCGCGACGCTAGGCAAGCGCGTGCGCGGTTTCGCCGACGCAACGCTGGCCCGGCTCGCCGCCTACGCCTGGCCGGGCAACGTGCGCGAACTGCAGAACGAGATCCTGCGCCTGGTGGCGCTTGCCGACGACGACCTGCTCGGCCCTGAATTGCTCTCGCCGCGCCTGTTGCACGGGCCGACAGTGCCGGCGCCGGCAGCCACGGCGTGGACCGAGGACGTCGCCGGCAACCTGCGCGAACGCATGGACCAGCTCGAACGCCGCGTGCTGCTGGCGGCAATGCAGCGCCACCACGGCAACAAGTCGCGCGCTGCCAACGAACTCGGCCTGTCGCGCGTCGGCCTGCGTGCCAAGCTGGTCCGCCACGGCATCGCCGACGACGGGAGCGGCGACGAATGAAAGTGCTCTGGCTGCAAAGCGGCGGCTGCGGCGGCTGCACCCAGTCGCTGCTCTGCCACGAGCCACGCCCGCTGTTCGACGAGCTGCGCGGCGCCGGCATCGAGTTCGTCTGGCATCCGGCGCTGTCGGAAGCCAGCGGCGAGGAAGCGCTGGCCATCCTCGACGACTGCGCCGCCGGTCGCCGCGATTTCGACGTCCTCTGCATCGAAGGCGCCATGCTGCGCGGCCCCAACGGCAGCGGCAAATTCCACCTGATGGCCGGCAGCGGCCGGCCGCTGACCGAATGGGTGCAGCGCCTCGCCGAACGCGCCAAATGGGTGTTCGCGATTGGCTCCTGCTCCGCCTGGGGCGGCTTTTCGGCGAATACGCCGGGCAATCCGCTGGAAGCCTGCGGCCTGCAGTACGACACAGACACGCCGGGCGGCCTGCTCGGCAAGACCTTCCGCTCGGCCGGCGGCCTGCCGGTGGTCAATCTCGCCGGCTGTCCGACGCATCCGGGCTGGATCGTCGATACCCTGGAAAAGCTGGCGCTCGAAGGGCTGAGCGCCGCCGATCTCGACGAGCTCGGCCGCCCGCTGCTCTACGCCGAGCAACTGGTGCACCACGGCTGTCCACGCAACGAGTTCTACGAATTCAAGGCGAGCGCCGAAAAACACTCCGACCTCGGCTGCATGATGGAAAACCTCGGCTGCAAGGGCACCCAGGCGCACGCCGACTGCAACACGCGGCCGTGGAACGGCGCCGGCTCCTGCCTGAAAGGCGGCTACGCCTGCATCGCCTGCACCGAGCCGGGCTTCGAATCGCCCGGCCACGCCTTCCAGGAAACGCCCAAGCTGGCCGGCATCCCGATCGGCCTGCCGGCCGACATGCCGAAGGCCTGGTTCGTCGCGCTCGCCGCGCTGTCCAAGTCGGCGACGCCGAAACGGGTGCGCGACAACGCCGTCGTCGACCACACCGTGGTCCGTCCGGGCGTCAAGAAGGGCGGCAAGTGAAGCGGATCCAGGTCGGCCCCTTCAACCGCGTCGAGGGCGACCTCGAGATCGGCCTCGACGTCGACGCCGGCCGGGTCGTCGCCGCGCGCGTCAATTCGCCGCTGTTCCGCGGTTTCGAGCAGGTCCTGGTCGGTCGCCATCCGGCCGACGCGCTGGCCGTCGTGCCGCGCATCTGCGGCATCTGCTCGGTCGCCCAGTCGGCCGCCGCCGCCAACGCGCTGAGCCGGCTGGCCGGCGTCGCGCCGCCGCCGAACGGCGAACTCGCCGGCCGCCTGGTGCTGGCGGCCGAGAACCTGGCCGACCACCTGACCCATTTCTACCTCTTCTTCATGCCGGATTTCTGCCGTCCGGCCTATGGCGACCGGCCCTGGCACGCCGCCACCGCCGAACGCTTCACGGCGCAGACCGGCAGCGCCGTCGCCCCCTGGCTGCAAGCGCGCGCCCGCTTGTTCAACCTGGCCGGTTTCCTCGCCGGCCGCTGGCCGCACACGCTGGCGCTGCAGGCCGGCGGCAGCACCAAGGCGATCGGCGCCGGCGAGCGCATCCGCATCCAGGCGCTGCTGCGCGAATTCCGCGCCTTCGTCGAGGAGCGACTGCTCGGCGACCGCCTCGAAGCCTTCGCCGCGCTACCCGACGCCGACGCCCTGCAGGCCTGGGCCGCTGCTCGCAACAGCGACGCCGCGCTGTTCCTGCGCGCCGCCGCCGACCTCGGCCTCGATGCCATCGGTCGCGGTAGCGAGCGCTTCCTTTCCTACGGCGCCTACGAACTGTTCCCGGCCGGCGTCTGGCAGCCCGGCGGTGAAGCATCCGCCCTCGATACCGGCAGGATCGCCGAAGATGTCAGCCACACCTGGCTCTACGGCGACGCGCCGCTGCCGCCGGCGCAGGGCGAAACCCGCGTCGAAGCCGACAAGGCCGGCGCCTACACCTGGTGCAAGGCGCCGCGCTACGGCGGCGAAGTCGTCGAGACCGGCGCGCTCGCCCGCCAGCTAGTCGCCGGCCAGCCGCTGCTGCACTCGCTGGTCGCCCGCCACGGCGGCAACGTCGTCGCCCGCATCGTCGCCCGCCTGATCGAAGTCGCCCGCGTCCTGCCGGCGATGGAGGACTGGCTGCGCGCCATCGAACCCGGTGCCCCCTTCTGCCTGCCGGCGCCACTGCCCGACAGCGGCCACGCCGTCGGCCTGGTCGAAGCCGCGCGCGGCAGCCTCGGCCACTGGCTGAGCGTCCGGCGTGGACGCATCGAGCGCTACCAGATCATCGCCCCAACCACCTGGAACTTCTCCCCGCGCGACGCCGCCGGCACCCCCGGCGCCCTCGAACAGGCCCTGGTCGGCCTGCCCGCCGGCGACGACGCTCCACCGACCGTGCAGCACGTGGTGCGCAGCTTCGATCCGTGCATGGTGTGTACGGTGCATTAGGTGTAAATCGTTGATTGTTGTTTGATTACGTCAAATTATTTTTTGCTTCGTAATCCCGAACGACTGGCAGATTGTCCTGCAAGCGCGAGATTCGGTGGTTCGGGATAGATCTGTTTCAAGTAGTAATCCCGAAGCAGTTCGTCATCAAAGGCATAGCTTCCGCGCGCTGACTGCCAGACCAATTCCCGGACCTGCAGTGCTTTGATTGCACCCTGTATCGTCGAGCTTTTCGGCTCCGATCCAAGCACCTTCTGGTAAGCCTCCATGGCCTTGGCGCCATACGGTTCGTAATTTGGCGTCAAACGAGCGATCGCGTCCAGTACCGCCTTCTGCGGCGGCGTCAGGCGTGCATAGGAATTCGAGAATTCGTCCCAGGCAGCCTTCTGCAATTTTTCGGCGCCGGTGGTAACCATTTCCGCGAGGCCATCCGGCCCCAGGCAGTTGGCAACCGCCTCCGAAACGGCCGCTCTGAACTTCTCGGGGCGACAGCCGACCAGTTCGAAGGCCTTTTTCATGGCGTCCAGGTGGAATTGGTGCGCAGTGTTGAACTGTCGGTTGAAGTCTTTCGCGTAGGCTTCCACGAACTTGTCGTCGAGCAATGGGAAGCGCGTGATCTCAGCGCCATAGAAGGCCTGTTTCCGGTGCGCAACCATGAACGTCAGTTTGTCCCTGCTGGACCCTGTCATCACGAGAAGCAAGCGAATTCCCTTGCCGGCTTCCTGGTTGAGTTCGTCGCGCGCAGCTTTGAGGGCGAAGAGGGCTTTTTCCCCTTCAGGGCTCGTCAGGGCATGCTGGGCTTCATCGATCACCAGCATGATCGGTTTCAGCAATTTCTCCCAAAGCTTTTTGAGTGCGGCGCCGATGCTGATTCCGCCTTGGGTCTTGCCGTCGCCGATGTCGATCATTGTCCCGGCCGCCCCCACTTTTGAGATACCCACCGCCCGCAATACGCGTTTGGCCGCAGGAGCGTGGTTGTCGAGTTCGACCGCAATCGCTTCCGCTATCAGTTCGGCCGGGTTGCGAGCCTTGTCTGCCCAGAGGTCGACGTATATCGGAAGCCAATCCAGGTTTTCCGCTTCGGGAACCAGGTCTTGGCGGAGAAAAGTGGATTTGCCGGTCCGCCGGGGAGCTGCAAGAAACAGGCCGCTTGTCGCATTGTTGGCGGGACTGCGACCCGAGAGGATCCGGCAGTATTCCTCTGCCAGCTCCTTGCGGTGGTAGATGAATTGCGAATTCAGGATGGTCATTGGAACCCCCGATTACGTTGAATTATTTTTGACGACGTAATTTACCATGCAAGAAATAATTGTTCGTGAAAACCCACACGTAATCCGCGGAAGGCTCCGCATTTCGCGCTTGGCAGGCCGTTTTGTTCAGGAAACCTGAAGCTAACCCATTGTTTCGTAGTCTCCTGAACTGGGCGTTTTTGCCGTGCCCGTGAGACCCTGCAAAGGCACTCAAACCCACCTCCCTGGGCGGAAAACGACATCCGGCCGGGCTGCGCATGGTGTGTACGGTCCACCGAGCCTGCAGCGTAGAATCCGGGAGGTCTTCCACCACCTGGAGCCCCCATGCCGGAATCCCTGATCCTGCGCCCGCTGGAGCGCGAAGACCTGCGCTTCGTCCATGAGCTGGACAACAACGAGACGGTCATGCACTACTGGTTCGAGGAGCCTTACGAGGCTTTCGTCGAACTGGCCGATCTCTACGACCGCCACATCCACGACCAGAGCGAGCGCCGCTTCATCGCCGAAGTCGGCGGCGAGCGGGTCGGCCTGGTCGAACTGGTCGAGATCAACCATATCCACCGCCGTGCCGAGTTCCAGATCATCATCGCGCCATCCCACCAGGGCAAGGGTTACGCCACGCTCGCCACGCAACTGGCAATGGATTACGCCTTCACCGTGCTCAACCTGTACAAGCTCTACCTGATCGTCGATTGCGACAACGAGCGGGCGACCCGCGTCTATCAGAAGCTCGGTTTCTGCGAGGAAGGGCGGCTGCGCCACGAGTTCTTCGTCGGCGGCGAGTATCGCGACGTGCTGCGGATGGCGATCTTCCAGCCGGAATACCTGCGCGCCCGCGGCAAGTAAAGGCCCGGCCTAAGGCTGGGCGCGCTGCGCCAGCCACTGCTGCAGCTTGGCCAGCAGTTCGTCCGGCGCCACCGGCTTGGCAATGAAATCGTCCATGCCGGCGGCCAGGCATTGTTCCCGGTCCTCGGCAAAGGCGTTGGCGGTCATGGCGATGATCGGCATGGCGCCGCGCGCGCCGAGCGCGCGGATCGCCCGCGTCGCGTCGAGGCCATTCATCTTCGGCATCTGCAGGTCCATCAGGATCAGCG
Source organism: Azonexus sp. (assembly GCF_041909095.1). Lineage (GTDB taxonomy): Bacteria > Pseudomonadota > Gammaproteobacteria > Burkholderiales > Rhodocyclaceae > Azonexus. The sequence continues at coordinate 876,114 of NZ_JAYREB010000001.1, forward strand.
CGTAATCGTCTTTGGCAACGGCGGCGACGGCGGCTTCGCCATCTTCGGCAAGGCTGATGTCGAGCTGACTGTCCTCGAGAATCTGCAGCGTGATTTCGCGATTGACCGGCTCGTCATCGACCAGCAACAAGCGCTGGCCGGCAAAGAGCGGCGTGGCGCCGGCATCGCCCTGGCGGCTGCAGCGGGCGCTGCTTGCGCCGGCCAGGCGCAGCCGCACCGTCATCCAGAAGCGGCTGCCGACGCCGGGCTGGGTTTCGACGCCGGTGGTGCCGCCCATCATTTCGGCAATCTTGCGGGTGATCGCCAGGCCCAGCCCGGTGCCGCCATAACGTCGGGTCAGCGAGTTGTCGGCCTGCTCGAAAGCCTGGAACAGGCGGGGCAGGTCGCTTGCGGCGATGCCGATGCCGGTATCGCTGACGGAGAAACGCAGCAGCATGCTCTCCGGTGTTTGTTCGAGCACTTCGACCGCGATGGCGATCGCCCCCTGATCGGTGAACTTGACCGCGTTGGCCAGGAAATTGAGCAAGGCCTGCTGCAGACGGACCGGGTCACCGAGAAAAGCCGGCAGATCGGCAGGCACCTCGCTGTGCACGACCAAGCCCTTTTCCGCTGCCTTGCCCTGCATGATGGAAAGAAGATTGGCGACCAGCGAACGGACGTCGAGGCTGATCTCATCGAGGGCGAACTTGCCGGCCTCGATCTTCGACAGGTCGAGCACCGCGTTGATGATGTCGAGCAGGTGATGACTGGCCGCTTCCAGCTTGTCCAGGCGATCGCACTGCCGCGCGTCGAGGCCGCTCTTGCGCAGCATGTAGGCCATGCCGGTGATGGCGTTGAGCGGTGTCCGGATTTCGTGCGACATGTTGGCCAGGAAGGAGCTCTTGGCGACGTTGGCGGCCTCGGCTGCCTCCTTGGCCTGGCGCAGGTCCTGGGTGCGCTGCTCGACCAGTTGTTCGAGTTGCTGGTGGTGCAGTGCCAGCACCTCGGCCGCTGCCTTTTCCCGGGTGATGTCGTAGCAGAAACCGATGAAGCCGAGGAAGTTGCCCTTGCTGTCGTAGCGCGGGTTGCCGTCGTCGCGGATCCAGCGGTATTCGCCGCTGTGGTGACGCAAGCGGTATTCCATCGAGAACGCCTGGCGGCGATCGAAATGGCCAACGTAGATCTCCAGGCAGCGTGCGAAATCGTCGGCATGCACGCCTTCCGCCCAGCCGTTGCCGAGTTCCTGGCGCAGGGCGCGGCCGGTGAATTCGAGCCAGGGCTGGTTGAAGTAATCGCAGCCCTTGTCCAGTCCGGAAGTCCAGATCAGCGCCGAGCCGCCGTCGGCCAGGGTGCGGAAGTATTGTTCGCTCTCGCGCAACGCCGCTTCGGCCAGCTTGCGCTCGTTGATGTCGGCGATCACGCCGACCAGCCCCTGCAGGCTGCCATCCGGCGCCAGCAGGCGGCGGCCGGTGAGATGCCCCCAGAACTGCGTGCGGTCGCTGCGCCAGTAGAGCCGTTCGAGGTCAACCGCGTCGGTCTGGCTGGCCAGCAGGGCGAGCATCCGGCCCCGACCCAGCTCGCGCTCGCTGGGATCGATCAGCGAAACGTACTCGGCGCCGCAAAGCTCGCCCAGGGAAACGCCAAACATGTCGGCCATCCGCTGGTTGGCACGGGTGATGCGGCCGGCCGGGTCGACCAGGAAGATGGCGACGCTAGAAGCCTGGTAAATCTGCTCGAGCAGCGCCTCGTTAGCTTGCAGCTTGCGCGTGTCGGCCTCGTGGCGGCGCCAGGAGCGCCAGACCAGCCAGCCGGCAAACAAGGTGACCGCGGCAAAGACGGCGAGCAGGGAAACCGTCTTCCAGACCTCCCGCCACCACGGCTCGAGATAGTCCTCGGGCGCCATGCCGACGGTGAGCAGGGCCGGCATGTTGCGGATGCGCTGAAAGGCATAGGTCCGCGCATAGCCGTCCGGGGCCTGCGGGGTGTGGAAATACCCCGCTTCGGTGCCGCTGTCGAACAGCGCCCTGAATTCCGGCGACACCCCCTTGTTGCCGGTTTCTCCCGCCTTGCCGGCGACCGGCGGGTAGCGGGTGATGAGAGCGAAGTCGAGGCCGCGGATCACGGCCGACCCGTGCGGGCCGAGATTGAGCCTGGAGAGCAGGTTCTGGTACCAGGCAATCGGCACGGCCGCCGTGACGACACCGCCAAAGCGGCCGTCGGGCAGGTAGTAAGGGCGGCTGAAGGCGACCAGTGGCCGCGCCTCGAGGCGACCGGCGAGCGGCGAGGAAATGACCAGCGCCGACGTCGCCGACTGCTGGTGCTGCTTGAAGAAGTCCCGGTCGCCAAAGGAGACGCCGGCCCCCGGCTTGCCACCCCAGCGCACGCCCCCCAGGGGGTCGGTGACGCGCATCGCATCGACCGAATCCATGCGCGCCGCCTGGCGGCGCAGCAAGGCCTCCAGTTCGGCACCGTCCAGGCTGCCGCGGCGCAATTCGTGCTCCAGATAATCAACCACGTTGAGCAGCCCGAGATCGATGCGGTGAACCGATTCGGCGAGATTGCTCTCAAGCAGGCGGGCGATGTTGGCGGTATTGCCACGCACCGCTTCTAACTTGTGCTGGTAACTGTCGAGCAGGTTCAGCGCGCCCAGCGTGATCACCAACGCATTGATCAGCAGGATGCCGGCCAGCAACCAGCCCGCCAGCGGCAGGCGGGTGGCGGGCACGGCAGGCCGGCTGACGGAATGCTTGCTAGGCGACACGAGACCCCCCTGAGTCCTTGCTCTTCAGCGTCTCAGGTTACTCCTCTCCGGCATGCCGCGCCAGCCGCGGCGGGCGCGCACTAAAATCCGATCTTGCGCGTGCGCCCGCTGCGTGCCTGCTCGAAATCGCCGGCTTCCAGCCAACTGCGGCCGGCCAGTTTGGCGGTGCCGAAAGCGGCCAGCAGACGCTTCTTCATGTCGCGTGGCGGCAGGCTGGCCAGCCGTTCGAGCACCTCGTCTTCGGCCTGCGCCGGGAAACCCCAGTCGTGTTCGGCGATGCAGTCGCGGTACAGCGTCCGGGCAATGGCCAGCGAGGCGTCGGCGTCGGGACGCGGCACTTCGTAGACGTTCATCCGGTTGAGGATCGGTTCGGGAATGCCGCGTTCGTCGTTGGCCGTCGTCACCCAGAGGATGTGCGAGGCGTCGATGTCGATATCGACGAACTCGTCCTTGAAGGCCTTCGCCGTGTCGTGTTCGAGCAGGCTGTAGAGGGCGCCCATCGGGTCGTAGCGGGAATCGCCGCCGGCCTTGTCGATCTCGTCGAGCACCACGATGGGGTTGGCGTAGTCGCCATGCACCAAGGTGTGCGCCACCTTGCCCGGGCGGGCGTTGTTCCACCGCGCCGAGGCGCCGGACAGCACCCAGCCGGCGGTGAGCGAACTCATCGACACGAATTCGTGGCCGGTCCCCAGGCGGGCCGCCAGTTCGCGGGCGAAGTGGGTCTTGCCGATGCCCGGCTCGCCGAGCAGCAGGATGGGGGTGAAATGCATCGGTTCGTTGCCGGCGACCGATAGCGCCAGGTATTTGCGCAGGTCGTCGACGACCTCGCCGAAGTTCGGGCAGCTATCGTAGAGCTCGTCGAGCATGTCGGTGCCGCTCGGCCGGATCAGGAAACGGCCGCCGCCGCGCTGCTTCATCTTCTCGTAGAGGGCGGCCAGCGCTTCGTTGCGGTTGCCGGCGGCGTCCTCGAGGGCGCGGTCGATCGCCGCGACGTCGTAGATGGTGCGCTCTTCGGCGACGGTGAGACGGATGTCGGTGCTTGCCATGATGACTTCCTCCTGACGCGACTGCAGTTGACTGCCTTAACGGGTGGACGATGGCCGGGGTTGAATCCGGCCACCCCGGTTTCAACAAGCATTTCCCGTTCCAGCCGGTTTGGGAAATAATGCGTTGCATCGCCCCCGACCGCAGGAACGCCATGGAACGCTTCACCATTTCGCTCGATGAATCGCTGGCCCGCCAGTTCGACGAACTGATCGCCGCCCGCGGCTACGTCAACCGCTCGGAAGCGGTGCGCGACCTGATCCGCGGCGCCATCGAGCACGACCGCCAGCAGGGCGAGCCGACCGGCCAGTGCGTCGCCAACCTGTCCTACGTGTACAACCACCACGAACGCGAACTGAGCGAGCGCCTGACCGGCCTGCAGCACGACCACCACGACCTGACCGTGGCGGCGATGCACGCCCACCTCGACCACAACCATTGTCTGGAATCCGTCATTCTCAAAGGATCGACCGCCGCTGTCCGACAATTCGCCGACGCCATGATCGCCGAGCGCGGCGTGCGCCACGGCAAGCTCAACGTGATCGCCCTCGAGGCCGAATACCACCACGCCCACGACGCGCAGGGCAGCGACCATGTCCACTACCATCCCACCCGCTGACCCGCTGCTCGCCGCCACCGGCGAGCAGGCCTGGATCGAGGTGATCCAGAAGATGGACGAGGTGTACAACGACCTCCTGCAGTACGAAGTGGCGCTCGAGGAAAAGAACGCCGCGCTCGAGGAATCGCACCAGTTCATCGAAAGCGTGCTGGCGGCGATGTCGGACATCCTCATCGTCTGCGACCGCAACGGCAGCATCGTCGAGGTCAACCCGGCGCTCTGCCACCTCGCCGGCCGCTCCTCGGAGGAACTGGTCAGCACGCCGGTGTTCAACCTCTTCGCCGACGAAACGGAGCAGGCCAAGGCGCGCGATGCCTTCGCGCGTTACGCCCGCGACGGCCTGCACGACTGCGAGTTCTTCCTGCGCGCCAGCGACGGTTCGACGGTGCCGGTGTCGATGAACTGCACGCCGCGCGTCTCGCAGACCGGCAAGCTGATGGGCGTCGTCGTCACCGGCCGGCCGGTCGGCGACCTGCGCAAGGCCTACCAGGCGCTGCGTCAGGCGCACGAAGACCTGAAGCGGACGCAAGGGCAACTGCTGCACGCCGAGAAGATGGTGTCGCTGGGCCGCCTGGTCGCCGGCGTCGCCCACGAACTGAACAATCCGATCAGCTTCGTCCTCGGCAACGTGCTTTCGCTGCAGCGCTACGCGACCCGCCTCGGCCGCTACCTCGACGCCGTGCACGACAGCGGCGCCGGTGAGCACGACGGCCTGCCGGCGCTGCGCGACGAGTTGCGCATCGACCGCATCCTGGCCGACATGCCCAACCTGATCGACGGCATGATCGAAGGCGCCGAACGCACCCGCGACATCGTCGACGCACTGAAGCGTTTCTCGGCGGTGGACAAGGCGGCGCCGGAAGAAGTCGATCTCAACGAAGTGATCGAGCGCTCGGTGCGCTGGGTGACGCGCAGCGGTCCGGGGCTGTTCGCGGTCGATCTCGACCTGCCGCCGGCCATGCGTTGCCGCGGCTCGTCGGGACAACTGCAGCAAGTGGTGATGAACCTGGTGCAGAACGCCTGCGACGCCACCGCCGAGCGCGCCGACGCCAGCCTGCGCATCAGCGGCGAGATCGCCGAACAGCAGATCGTCCTGCGTTTCGCCGACAACGGGCCGGGGATACCGGAGACGAACCTGGCGCACATCTTCGAACCCTTCTTCACGACCAAGCCGGTCGGCCAGGGCACCGGCCTCGGCCTGTCGATCAGCTACGGCATCGTCGAACGCCACGGCGGCAGCCTGAGCGCTGGCAACCGCTCGCAGGGGGGTGCCGAATTCGTCCTGCGCCTGCCACTCTGAGGCGCCACCGCCTCAGCCACCCAAGCAGCAGCGCCAGAGCAGGACGAAAACCAGCAGGCCCAGCCCGGCGCTGAGCAGTTTCCAGAAACGCAGCGGATCGCGTTCGAGCAGGGGCAGGCGGCGCGTGCTGAGAAATTGCGGCCCGGGTTGCTGCAGGTCGCGGACGAACTCGCTCAACGCCTCCTGGCGCCGTCGCGGATCGACCTGCAGCGCCTTGCCCAACACGGCGTCGCCCCAGGCCGGCAGATCGGGGCGGAAGGTGGCCAGCGGCAGCCGGCGCAGACGGCGTGCCTCGGGCAGCGTGCGGACGCGTGCCGCGGCCAGCCCGTAAGGCAGTTCGCCGCTCAGCATGCGGTAGGCAATGGCGGCCAGCGCGTAGAGGTCGGCGGCCGGACTCGCCGGCTCGCCGGTCAGGCATTCCGGCGCCAGATACTGCAGCGTGCCCGGCGGCGCGGCCTCATTGGCCTGCCCGGCTTCGGCCAGGCCGCCGACCTGGACACTGGCCAGGTCGATCAGGCGGACCGTGCCGCTGGCGTCGATCATGACGTTTTCCGGGCGCAGGTCGCGGTGCAGCATGTCGCGCCGGTGCAGCGCCTGGAGGCCCTGCGCCAGCTGGGCGACAATGCCACGCACCGCGTCGAGCGGCGGCTGCGGATGGTCGATCATCCACTGCGCCAGCGTCTGGCCGGCGATGTACTCCATCGCCACATAGAGCGAATGGCGCGGCCGCGTGCCTGGCCAGGCCTTGATCACGTGCGGGTTGTCGACGCGCCGCGCCACCCACTCTTCGAGCACGAAGCCGTCGAGATAGGCGGCGTTTTCCCGCAGATCGGTGGACGGCAGCTTGAGCACGACCGGCATCCGGCTGGCTTCGTCCTCGGCCAGATAGACATGGCTGCGCGCGCTGACCTGCAGCTCGCGGACGATGCTGAAGCCCTCGAAATGCATTCCCGGCCGCAGCGGCGGCGGCAACGGCAAGGCCTGCCGTTGCGCGCGCAACTGGTCGGCCTCCGCTGCCGGCAGGGCGTCGATGCGCAGCAGTTGCACGCTGGCGTCGTCGCGGCTGCCGGCGGCGCGCGCCGCTTCGACCAGGCTGGCGGCGACGGCGTCGAGCGCGTCGCCATGCCGATCCAGCGCGGCGTGCACGCTGGCGGCATCGAGGAATTCGTGCGCCCCGTCGGTGGCCAGCAGGTAGATCTCGCCCGGCTCGGCGTCCCAGCAGCGGTAGTCGATCTCGACATGGCTGCCGATGCCGAGCGCGCGCGCCAGGTAACTCTCGTCGGGCGAATGGCGGACGCGATGGTCTTCGCTCAGTTGTTCCAGCGCCTGCGCATGCAAGCGGTAGATGCGCGCATCGCCGACGTGCAGCAGATGCAGTTGGCGGCCTTTCAGGATCAGCGCGCTGAAGGTGCAGACGTAACCGCTGTCGCGGTCGAAGCGGCCGTCGCCGTGCATGGTCTGGCTGTACAGCCAGGCATTGACGGCGTCGAGCACGCGCTGCGCCGAGCGGCGGACGGTCCACGCCTCGGCGGTGGCGTAGTAGTCGTCGAGGAAACTGCGCACCGCCGTCTGGCTGGCGATATGGCCGACCTGGCTCGAACTGATGCCGTCGGCGATGGCGAGGGCGATGCCCTTGGCGGCCAGCAGGTGGCCGCCGGGCAGCAGCGCGCCGTAAAAATCCTGGTTGACCGGATGCTCGCCGGCCAGCGAGTGCTGGCCGAGCGAAACCTGCGTTCCGGAATCAGGCGATGGCACGCTTCGGCGCCGTCTTGTAGTGCGTCGAGTAGAGCGTGGCGCCGACGAAGGTCAGGCCGCCGACCAGGTTGCCGAGCACGGTCGGGATCTCGTTCCAGATCAGGTAGTCCATGATCGTGAAGTTGCCACCCATCATCAAGCCGGACGGGAACAGGTACATGTTCACGATGCTGTGCTCGAAGCCCATGTAGAAGAAGACCAGGATCGGCATCCACATGGCGATCACCTTGCCCGACACCGAGGTCGACATCATCGCCGCGACGACGCCGGTCGACACCATCCAGTTGCACATCACCGCGCGCACGAACAGGGTCAGCATGCCGGCCGCGCCGAGGGCGGCATAACCGACGGTACGGCCTTCACCAATATGGCCGATCTTCTGGCCGATGGCGTTCGGATCGCCGGTGAAGCCATTGGTGAAGATGATCGCCATGAACACGGCAACGGTCAGCGCGCCAGCGAAGTTGCCGCAGAAGACCAGCGACCAGTTGCGCATCACGCCGCCCCAGGTAGCACCCGGGCGCTTGTCCAGTACCGCCAGCGGAGCCAGCGTGAAGACGCCGGTGAGCAGGTCGAAACCGAGCAGGTAGAGCATGCAGAAGCCGACCGGGAAGAGCAGGGCGCCAATCAGCGGATTGCCGGTGTTGACCGTGATCGACACGGCGAAGGCCGCGGCCAGCGCGAGGATGGCGCCAGCCATGTAGGAACGGATCAGGGTGTCGCGGGTGGACATCAGGAGCTTGGATTCGCCAGCGTCGATCATTTTGGTGACGAATTCGGCGGGAGCTAGGTAGGCCATGGTGAATACCTCTCAGGTGGGGTGGATCAGGAAAGGGAAAGGGAGACGACGCCGTCGCAGACTCGCACCGGGTAGGTGCCGACCGAATGCTCGGGGGATTCCAGGCATTCGCCGGTGCGCAGGTCGAAGTGGTTCTTGTAGAGCGGCGAGGCGACGACCAGGCGCTCGCCGAGGTTGCCGGTCAGGCCGCGCGACAGGACGCTCGCCCCGGATCGCGGGTCGATGTTGTCGATGGCGAAAAGCTGCTCATCGCCGATGCGGAAGACGGCAATGTGACGCGCGTCGAGCAGGGCGCAGACGCCGGTGCCGGGCAGGATGTCGGCGATGCCGCAGACCGGCAGCCAGAGTGGTTCGTGAGCTTTCATGGCGGGGTTCTCCGGGCAGTTCAGGCGAGCGACACGGCGCATTCGTCGGCGCGCGCCGGCCGCTTCTGGCCGCGCTCGTCGACGAAGACGATGCCGGCGTCGGCCTGCTCGTCGTTGATGAAGGTACGGAAGCGCTTGCGGACGTCGGGGTCGCTGACCGCCGTCTTCCACTCGCACTGGTAGGTATCGACCACGTGCTGCATCTGCCCTTCCAGTTCGCCACAGAGGTCGAGCGTGTCGTCGAGCAGCACCGACTTCAGGTAGTCGAGCCCGCCTTCCAGGCTTTCGCGCCAGGTGCTGGTGCGCTGCAGGCGGTCGGCGGTGCGCACGTAGAACATCAGGAAGCGGTCGATCAGGCGGATCAGCGTCGCCTTGTCGAGGTCGGCGGCGAGCAGTTCGGCGTGGCGCGGCTTCATGCCGCCGTTGCCACAGACGTAGAGGTTCCAGCCGCGTTCGGTGGCAATGATGCCGATATCCTTGCCCTGTGCCTCGGCGCACTCGCGGGTGCAACCCGAGACGCCGAACTTGATCTTGTGCGGCGCGCGCAGGCCCTTGTAGCGATGTTCCAGTTCGACGGCAAGGCCGACCGAGTCATCGACGCCGTAGCGGCACCAGGTACTGCCGACGCAGGACTTCACGGTACGCAGCGACTTGCCGTAGGCGTGACCGGATTCGAAGCCGGCGGCGATCAGCTCTTCCCAGATCAACGGCAACTGCTCGACGCGGGCGCCGAACAGGTCGACGCGCTGGCCGCCGGTGACCTTGGTGTAGAGGCCGTATTTCTTGGCCACCTGGCCGACCGCGATCAGCCCGTCGGGCGTCACTTCGCCGCCCGGCATGCGCGGCACCACGGAGTAGGTGCCGTTCTTCTGGATGTTGCCGAGGAAGTAGTCGTTGCTGTCCTGCAGGCTGGCCAGTTCGCCCTGCAGCACGAAGTCGTTCCAGCACGAGGCGAAGATCGACGCCGCGGTCGGCTTGCAGATGTCGCAGCCGAGACCCTGGCCGTGCTTTTCCAGCAAGTCGGCGAAGCTGCGGATGTTGCCGACGCGGATCAGGTGGAACAACTCCTGACGGGAGTAGGGGAAGTGCTCGCACAGGTGGTTGTTGACCGTCATGCCGCGGCGCGCCATTTCCGCCTTCATGATCTGCGTCACCAGCGGCACGCAGCCGCCGCAGGTGGCGCCGGCCTTGGTGCAGGCCTTGATCTGGCCGATCGTCGTCGCTCCGTCGGCAACGGCGGCGGCAATCTGCCCCTTGCTGACGTTGTTGCAGGAACAGATCTGCGCGCTGTCGGGCAGCGCGTCCGCGCCCAGGCCAGGCTTGGCCTTGCCATCGCTGGCCGGCAGGATCAGGAACTCGGGATCGGCGGGCAGGGCGATGGCGTTCAGCGCCATCTGCAGCAGCGTGCCGTATTCGTCGGCGTTGCCGACCAGCACGGCGCCGAGCAGGCGCTTGCCGTCGCCACTGACGACGATCTTCTTGTAGATCTGCTTGGCCTCGTCGATGTAGCGGAAGCTGCGGCAGCCGGCGCTGCGCCCCTGGGCATCGCCGATGCTGGCGACGTCGACGCCCATCAGCTTGAGCTTGGTGCTCATGTCGGCGCCGGCAAAGGCGGCGCTCGCCTCACCGGCCAGATGGCGGGCGGCGACACGGGCCATCTCGTAACCTGGCGCGACCAGACCGAACAACTGATCCTGCCAGGCAGCGCATTCGCCGATCGCGTAGATGTCGGGATCGCTGGTCCGGCAGTGGTCGTCGATGGCGATGCCGCCGCGCGCGCCGACCGCCAGCGCGTTATTGCGCGCCAGTTCGTCGCGCGGCCGGATGCCCGCCGAGAAGACGATCATGTCGGCCTCGAGGTGGGTGCCGTCACTGAACACCATGCGGTGGCGCGCCGTCGCGCCGTCGCGGATGTCGACCGTGTTGCGCTCGGTATGGACCTTGACCCCTAGCGCCTCGATCTTGGCGCGCAGGATGCGTCCGCCGTCATCGTCCACCTGCACCGCCATCAGGCGCGGCGCGTATTCGACGACATGCGTCTGCAGGCCGAGGTCGCGCAGCGCCTTGGCGCATTCTAGGCCGAGCAGGCCGCCGCCGACGGCGATGCCGCTGCGCGAGACGGCGCCCGAGGCGCGCATCGCCTCAAGGTCGTCGAGCGTCCGGTAGACGAAGCTGTGGGGGCGGTCGTTGCCCTTGAGCAGCGGAACGAAGGGATAGGAGCCGGTGGCCAGCACCAGCTTGTCGTAGGCGAGGGTCTGGCCGTCCGCCGTGGTGACCGTGCGCGCCCGGCGGTCGATGGCGACGGCCCGGCTGCCCAGTCGCAGCGTGAAACCGCTGGCCTGGAAGAAGCCGGGGGCGACCAGCGACAGGTCTTCCGCACTCTTGCCGGCAAAGAATTCGGACAGGTGGACGCGGTCGTAGGCGGCGCGGCTTTCCTCGCCGAGCACGCTGACTTCCGCGCCGGACAGGCCAAGCTGATGCAGTTCCTCGAGAAACTTGTGGCCAACCATGCCGTGGCCGATGACGATGATCTTCATGTCGGTATCACTCTCTCGCTTCGGCGGAGACTCCGTGATACCCGGGCGACGGCACTGAAACCCGTCGCCTGCATGGAAGCCCCCGCACTAGGCGGTTATGTCGGTTTGAAATGACGGCCGACGCAACTTGGGTTGCGGCTGCCGGATTCCACCGTCATTGGCGGAGGCTGTTGCCCGATGCAACATTGCACGCGGGCAGGGAGTGATTAGCAGCTAGCATGCCAGAACTGACTGTCGCCCACTGGGCAAGGGCTTCCGGGTTTGATGGCGGTCCCGTCCGGGATTTTTCTGCACCAGGCCTGTGCGTCGCCCGCCAAATTGGTGCCGAAAATGCCGGCCTAACGCTCCAGCCCGGTCGGAGCGGGCAGCAGGCCGGCGACGCCGAGCAGCGCTTCGGCAACGTCGGCCAGGCGCCGGTTCTGGTTCATCGCGTTCTGGCGCAGCAAGCGGTAGGCGGCCGCCTCGTCGAGGCCCTGCGTCGCCATCAGGATGCCCTTGGCCCGCTCGATCAGCTTGCGCTCCTCGAGATTGGCGCGCACCGTCGCCAGTTCGTCGGTCAGGCTTTGCAGACGCTGCGACTGCGACTGCAGCATGTCGACCACCGCCTGCGTCAGGTGTGGCCCGATGCCGTCGCCAGCAGCGGCGACGGGCCCGCCGATGCCGGCGGCGAACGCCGCCTGCGGCGGCAGCGGGAGCGATTCGCGAAGTTCCGACAAACGTTGCTGCTGGTCGGCGCTATCGCGCTGCAACTGCTCGATGCGCTGCCGGCAGAGCCCCTGCAGCAGGCCGGCGAGATGGTTCTCGACCCGATGCAGTTCGTCCATCCGCGCCGAGCAGCAGGTATACCATTCGTCCGCCAACGCGCTGTCGAGCGGCCGCCCAAGCCCGGACAGCAGCTTGCGGCGCAGCCGTTCGAGCGAAGAGAGGGGCAGCAGGGACTGCAGGGCGCGCCACTCGGCACCGAGTTCGTCGCAGAAGGCGACGAAATGCCGGAAGGAGTTTTCCTGCATCTCGATCAGGTACTCGATCGCCTGCACGTCGGCTTCGCCGATCCGGCCGGCGGCGAAGGCGGCGGCACCGGTCGCCCGTTCGCGACCGGCCGACTCCTTGCCCTGCATCAGGTGGAAGAGGGCGATCAGCAGGCGCGAGATGGCCGGATCAATGGCAACGTCGGCGGCTTCGAAAACCAGGGCGAGCAGGGTGGCGACCAGCTGGCTGTACTGCTCGCTCGCCTGGGCCGGTGTCAGCGCCAGCGCGGTGACGCCACGGCGGATTTCCGGCAGGCCGGCCAGCGCCTGCAGGGCGATCGCCACCCGGGTGTAGAAACGGGCGCCGCCGCTCATGCCATCCCGAGTTTCACGGCGCTCCAGCCAGGCATCGAGCTGCAGCACCGCCTGGTCGCTGCTGGCCATGCACTGCGCCCGTAGCTCGGCGAAGCGGCGCCCCCCCGAAGCCAGGAAGAGATTCGAACTGCCGCGCTCCTGCTGCAGGTGATGCACCAGTTCGCTCGTCGCCAGAACCAGGTCACAGGTGCGCGCCAGGTTTTCCAGTTCGCTTTCTTCGCTGCGCCGTGCGGCCGCCAGGTAACTCAGGACGCTGTTCATTGCATTTTCCAGGAGGTCGATCGCGGCACCGCCCGATCGCCTGCCGCCTTCATGATCAAGCAAGATGCAAACCAGAGCGCGAGATCCGGTTCGCCCCGACAAACGACAGCGGACAGCCATCTTCCACAGGAACGGAAAGTGAGCTTCCACTTCCGCCCGCAACTCCCCCCGGAATCGCCCCAGTGGGCAATACGTTCAATGACTTATTGTCTGGGCACGGAACTTGTATGAAGATATTAACTTCTTTCATACAACCACCCCATCATGCGCCGCACACTCACCCTGCTGCTCTGCCTGACGTCTTCGGCCTGCTTTGCCCACGACCTGTGGTTCGCCCCCGAGGGCAACGACTACCTGCTGCTGCAGGGGCACCGCCATTCCAGCCATGCCGGTGCCGATACCATCGACTACGATGGCCGCAAGGTCAGCGGTTCGCTGTGCCTCGATGGCACGGGCAAAGCGCGCCCGGCCGCGCCATCGAACAGCGCCCCGGTACGCTTCGCCGGTCCCTGCGCGGTGCTGCAGGCCGATTACGTTTCCGGCTACTGGACCAAGACGGCCTGGGAAACGAAGAACATCCCGAAAACCGGGATTTCGGGCGTGCTGCGCAGCTGGCATTCGGCCGAATCGGTGAAGCGCATCGGCCAGTGGATTCCCGCCGCCGGCAAACCGCTTGGCCGTGGCCTCGAGATCACGCCACTGCGCGATCCGCTGCCACTGCAAGCGGGCGACAAGCTCACCGTGCTGGTCAGCGACGACGGCAAGCCGGTGGCCGGTCTGCCCGTGGCCTACGGCGACGACACCCGCGGCGTCAGCGACAGCGACGGCAAGATCGCCATCCGCCTGCGCCACGGCGGCACCCAGTTGATCACGACGACGCAGGAAACGCCCCTCACCGACGGCAAGGCCGACCGCGCGCTGCGCAGCGCGACGCTGCAGTTCGAGATCGCGCCATGAGGTGGCTGCCCTTGCTCGCGCTGTTCGCCGCAGCGGCGGCGCCAGCCCATGAGATCCGGCTCGATGTCTCGGGTGCCAGTGCCACCGTGATCACGCTGCACTACGCCGATGGCCAGCCCTTCGCCTTCGAGGCCTACGAACTCTACCCGGCCGGCAGCGAAACGCCGGGCCAGGTCGGGCGCACCGACGGCAAGGGCCGTATCGCGCTGCTTGCCGACACGGCCGGCGAATGGCGCCTGAAGGCCTGGTCGGACGACGGCCACGGCGTCGACCGCAAACTCACGGCGCTCGCCGGCGACCCGGCGGCAGCCACGGCGCCCGCCGCCGAAACGCCGCGTGGCGCGCTCTGGCTGGGCGGTCTGGGAACGATCTTCGGCCTGTTCGGGCTGCTGCAACTCTATCTGGGGAGGAAAAAACGGTGAAACAATTCTACTTCTATGGCTTGGGTTTACTTGCGGCGAGCGCCGCTCAACCGGCTTTCGCCCACCACGGCGTCGCCGGTGTCGGCGCCGTCGGCCTGCAGGGACCGGGAGCACCGATCGAATCAGCGGCTTCCTCGGTCCTCCCCGAAGGCGGCATGCTCGCCTACCTGAAGGTCGATCAGGCGCGCTTCAAGCAGTACGGCTGGGCAACGCCGAACGCCGACTACGCTCGCTTCACCATGCTTGGCCTCGGCTACGGCGTCACGCCGTGGTTCTCCGCCTACGCCTTCGTGCCGCACAACACCAAGGTCGAGGAATCCGGTGGCCTCGATTCGCGCGGCTGGGCCGACATGTCGCTGATGGGCCAGGTCGGCTTCAAATACGACCAGGACGGCTGGCGCCTGAATCCAGCCAATGAAAGCCTCGACGATCTCGAAGACTGGCACTTCAGCGTCTTTGCCGGCGCCACGCTGCCGACCGGCGCCCCCAACCACCGCCTGAGCGACGGCTCGATCGATGCCGGCAAATCGCTCGGCTTCGGCAAGCCGGCGTGGACGCTCGGCGTCACCGCCAGCAAGATGCTGAGCCGGACGCTGACCCTGAGCCTGGAAGCATCGACTTTCCGCTTCCAGCCCTATACCTACGATAGCGGCGAACGTGTGCAGTTCGGCGCCGAAAACCGCCTCAACGCGGCGCTCGCCTGGCGGGCGCTGACCGTGCCTGAGAAATCCTTCCGCCTCGACCCGGTGCTCGAAGTGCAGTACCTGAGCATCGGCCGCGATCGCAGCAACGGTGTCGGCGAAGACGGTACCGGCGGCCGCATGGTCTATCTGGTGCCCGGCGTCCGCGCCTACTGGCACAATGCCAGCTTCGCGCTCGGCATCAAGAAGCCGGTGTGGACCGACCTCAACGAATCGAGCACCCAGCAAGGCGCCGAAGGCAAGGAGAAATACCGCCTGATCTTCTCCGCTTCGCTGATGTTCTAAGGCTGATCGATGCATATTCCCGACGGATTCCTGTCGCCGCAGACCTACCTGCCGGCCTGGGGCGTGGCGACGGTGGCCTGGGCCTGGGCCGGCCGCGGCCTGGCGCAACGGCTGGACGAGACCCTGGTGCCGCGGCTGGCGATGCTCACCGCGCTGGCCTATGCGCTCGGCCTGATCATGCTGCCCTTGCCCGGCGGAACCTCCGGGCACGCCATCGGCGTCGCCGCGCTGGCATTGATCTTCGGCGTCCGCCTGGCCTTTCTCGCCTACAGCGGGGTCCTGCTGCTGCAGGCGCTGCTCTTCGGCGCCGGCGGCATCACCGCGCTCGGCGTCAATGCGCTAGCCCTCGGCCTGCTCGGCGCCGCCGTCGCGGTCGGTGTTCGGCGTCTGCTCGCCGGCTGCGGCGACAACGTCGCGGTGGCGCTGGCCGCCTTCGTCTCGCTGCAGGTGTCGGCGTTGCTGATCGCCCTGGTGCTCGGCGTGCAACCGCTGATCGCCCAGCGCGAGGACGGCAGCCCACTGTTCTTCCCCCTCGGCTTCGCCGTCACCGTGCCGGCCGTGCTGCTGCCGCACCTGCTGATCGGTATCGGCGAGGCGGCGCTGACCGTCCTCGTCTGGCGCTACGCCAAGCGCAAGGGCTGGGTCGCCGGATGAACCGGGCACGCGCCTGGCTGCTCACCTATCTTGGCGCCGTGGTGGCGATCACCTGCGTGCACCAGCCGGTGGCGCTCGCCGCCGGGCTGGCCGTCGCCCTGGTCGGCGCCGGCGGCGCGCGCTGGCGCTTGCTGAAGCGGGCGGCGCTGGCGCTGCTGCTGGTCAACGCCAGCGTCAGCCTGGCCTACGCCGGGCTTGCCTGGTGGCAGGGGAGGCCGCTCGGCGACGCCTTGCTGCTGATCAACCTGCGCGTATTGCTGCTGGTTTTCCTTGGCTTCTGGCTGGTCGACCGCGTGCGCCTGCTCGACGCGCTGGCCGGCTGGCCCGTGCTGTCGATGATCGCCACCCTGGCACTCGGCCAGATCGCCGTCTATCGCCGGCTGCTCGACGACTTCCGGCTCGCCTTCCGCAGCCGCAACCCGGCACCGCCTAGCGCCGCCGCCATGCTCCGGCATGCCGGCGCGCAAGCCGGCTGCTTGCTCGACAAATCCCTGCACGACGCCGAGCAGGCAGCGCAGGCGATGCGTTCCCGGGGAGCTTTCGATGCCTGACGCGCTGCTCGAATTTACCAACGTCGCCTATGCCTGGCCGGACGGCCGGCCGGTATTCGCCGACCTGAGCTTTCGCATCGCCGCCGGCGAGAAGGTGGTCCTGCTGGGCGCCAACGGCGCCGGCAAGTCGACGCTGCTGCGCCTCGCCAACGGCCTGCTGCCCCCGAGCGGCGGCAGCGTTGCCTGGCAGGGTCGATCGCTCAGCCCGTCGCTATTGCGCCAGCGCGATTTCGCGCGCGACTTCCGGCAGGCCAACGTGCTGCTCTTCCAGCACCCGGAAGCGATGCTGTTCAACCCGACGGTACGCGAGGAAATCGCCTACGGCCCGCAGCAGCTCGGCCTTGCCGACAGCGCCGCCCGCGTTGACCGCTGGGCGGCCGAGCTTGGCCTGCAAACGCTGCTCGATGCGGCGCCGTTCACGCTCTCCGGTGGCCAGAAGCAGAAGGTCGCGCTGGCCTGCCTGCTCGCCCTCGACCCGCAATTCCTCGCCCTCGACGAGCCGAGCGCCTCGCTCGACCCGGCGACGGT
The DNA here is from genome assembly GCF_041909095.1 of Azonexus sp. Lineage (GTDB taxonomy): Bacteria > Pseudomonadota > Gammaproteobacteria > Burkholderiales > Rhodocyclaceae > Azonexus. The sequence goes on from NZ_JAYREB010000001.1 coordinate 892,975, forward strand.
CGGCTGGTTGATCGACACCTTGCTCGATTCCGGGCGGACCCTGCTGATCAGCACGCACAACCTCGGCCTCGCCGCCGAACTCGGCGAACGCGCGCTGATTCTCGACGGCAGCGGCCGCCTGCTCTACGACGGCCCGCTCGAACCGGCGCTGGGCGACCTGCCGCTGCTGCTGGCGGCAGGCCTGGCGCACCGCCACCGGCATCGCCACGGCGGCGCAACGCATGCCCATCTGCACGTGCATGACTGGGAATCTTCGTGATCCGGACGCCCGTTTTCCGCCAGTAGTCAAAAGCGGCGGGCTCCCCCATAATTCATAATTACACACCCTGTCACCAAGCTTTGGAGTAACCTACAGGGTTTTCCCCAACACGTTTGCCGAGGATTATCCGTGGAAAAGGATTTGCGCGAAGCCGCACTCGAATATCACCGCTGGCCCACCCCGGGCAAGATTTCCGTCCGCCCGACCAAGGGCCTGACCAACCAGCGCGACCTCGCGCTGGCCTACTCGCCGGGCGTCGCCGCCGCCTGTGACGCCATCGTCGAGGACGAAGCAACCGCCGCGCTGTACACCTCGCGCGCCAACCTGGTCGGCGTCGTCACCAACGGCACCGCCGTGCTCGGCCTCGGCAACATCGGGCCTCTGGCGTCCAAGCCGGTGATGGAAGGCAAGGGCTGCCTGTTCAAGAAGTTCGCCGGCATCGACGTCTTCGACATCGAACTGGCCGAGAACGACCCGGACAAGCTGATCGACATGATCGCCGCGCTCGAGCCGACGCTCGGCGGCATCAACCTGGAGGACATCAAGGCCCCCGAATGCTTCTACATCGAACGGAAGCTGAAGGAAAGGATGAACATCCCGGTCTTCCACGACGACCAGCACGGCACCGCGATCATCTCCGGCGCCGCCATGCTCAACGGCCTCAAGGTCGTCGGCAAGAAGATCGACGAAATCAAGGTTGTCGTTTCGGGTGCCGGCGCCGCCGCGATCTCCTGCGTGAACCTGTGGTGTGACCTTGGCGTCAAGCGCGAGAACATCACCATCTGCGACTCCAAGGGCGTCATCTACGTCGGCCGCCCAGGCGGCATGGACGAAACCAAGGCCCGCTACGCGCAGGATACCGACAAGCGCACGCTCGCCGATGCGATGGTCGGTGCCGACGTCTTCCTTGGTCTGTCGGCAGCCGGTGTGGTCAAGCAGGACATGGTCAAGAGCATGGCTGAAAAGCCGATGGTCTTCGCCCTGGCCAACCCGACCCCGGAAATCATGCCGGAACTGGTCAAGGAAGTCCGCCCGGAGGCGATCATCGCCACCGGCCGTTCCGACTACGTGAACCAGGTCAATAACGTCCTCTGCTTCCCCTTCATCTTCCGCGGCGCGCTCGATGTCGGCGCCACCCGCATCACCGAAGAGATGAAGATGGCTTCGGTACGGGCCATCGCCGAACTGGCGGAAGCCGAAGTCACCGACGAAGTGGCCATGGCCTACCCGGGCGCCGTTCTCTCCTTTGGCCCGGAATACCTGATTCCCAAGCCCTTCGACCCGCGCCTGATCGTCAAGATCGCCCCGGCCGTCGCCCAGGCGGCGATCGATTCCGGTGTCGCGACGCGGCCGATCACCGACTGGGACGCCTACCGCGCCAAGCTGTCGGAATTCGTCTATCACACCGGCGTCGGCATGCGCGCCATCTTCCAGGCCGCCCGGCAGGCCAAGGGCAAGCGCATCATCTTCGCGGAAGGTGAAGAAGAGCGCGTGTTGCGCGCCGTTCAGGTGGTGATCGAGGAAAAATTCGCCCGTCCTATCCTCATCGGCCGCCCCGACATCATCGAACACCGCCTCGACAAGGCCAAGCTGCGGATCAAGCCGGGTGTCGATTTCGACATCGTCAATCCGCAGTCCGACGAGCGCTACCGCGAGTGCTGGACCGCCTACCACAAGCTGATGGCGCGCCGCGGCGTGACGCCGGCAATCGCCAAGGAATCGCTGCGCCGCAAGCCGACGGTGATCGGCGCCATGCTGCTCAAGCTCGGCTACGCCGACGGCATGATCTGCGGCATGACCGGCCAGTACAGCCATCACCTGGGTGTGATCAACCAGATCATCGGCAAGCGCAGCGGCGTCAACACGCTGGCCGCGATGAACTACCTGATGCTGCCGGGCCGCTCGCTGTTCATCTGCGACACCCATGTCAACGAGAACCCGAGTGCCGAGGAAATCGCCGAAATGACGCTGATGGCGGCCGAACAGGTCAAGCGCTTCGGCAGCCAGCCGAAGGTCGCGCTGCTCTCGCATTCCAACTTCGGTTCCGGCAGCTCGGAATCGGCGCGCAAGATGGGCGTTGCCGCCGGCCTGATCTCGGCGATGTCGTCCGGCGAACTCGAAGTCGATGGCGAAATGCATGGCGACTCGGCACTGAACGAGGAAATCCGCCGCGAAGCCAACCCGGATTCGCCGCTCAAGGGCGAAGCCAACCTGCTGGTGATGCCCAACATCGACGCCGCCAACATCTCCTACAACCTGTTGAAGATGACCGGCGGCGAAGGCGTCACCATCGGCCCCATCCTGCTCGGTGCGGCGCGCCCGGTGCATGTCCTGACCTCGACGGCAACCGTCCGCCGCCTGGTCAACATGACCGCGCTGGCCGTCGTCGAATCGATGGAACGCTGAGCGTCGGCTACCGCCGGATCGCTGTACGACGAGGCCCCGCCAGCGGCGGGGCCTTTTTCATGGTGCCGTCAGCAAAGTTTGCAGGTCGGCGATGATCGGTTCCAGCGGCGCCGTCTCGGCCAGCATCAGGCGCAACTGGCCGGCCGGATCGAGAACGTAGGCAGCGGCGCTATGGTCGATGACGTAGCCCATGCCGCCACCGATCTCCTTCTTGCCATAAACCACCTTGAACTGGGTAGCAACTTCGGCGATCTGCTCGGCCGTGCCGGACAGCCCGAGAAAATCGGGATGGAACCACTTGACGAAGGTGTCGGTGCGCTCCGGGGTATCGCGCTCCGGATCGACCGAGATGAAAATCACCTGGACCCGCGCCGCATCGCGGTCGCGCAGCGTGCGCAGCAGGCTGGCGTACTTGCGCAGCGCGCTCGGGCAGATGTCCGGACAACTGGTGTAACCGAAGAAGACGATCACCGCCTTGCCACGGAATTCCTCGAAACTGCGGGCGCGGCCCTTACCGTCGTAGAGCATCGCCCGGGGAAATAGCTGCCCCGACGACAGATCGGTGTTCCGGAAACCAGGTGCCTCGCCGCCGCAGGCGGTCAGCGCCAAGGCAGCGGCCAGGGTGATGAAGTCACGACGATTCATCGGGCAAGTTCCTCCAGCAGTTTGTGATGGATGCCACCGAAGCCGCCGTTGCTCATCACCAGCAGATGATCGCCCGGCCGCGCAACCGCGGTGATGGCGGAAACCAGTGCCGCCAGGTCTTCCTCGACGATGGCACGTTCGCCCAGCGGCGCCAGCGCTGCCGCCGCGTCCCAGCCCAGGTTGCCGGCGTAGCAGAAGGCGAGGTCGGCGTCGCGCAGGCTATCCGGCAGCAGCGCCTTCATCGTCCCCAGCTTCATCGTGTTGGAACGCGGCTCGAAGACAGCCAGGATACGCGCCGCGCCGACCTTGCGGCGCAGGCCGGCGAGTGTCGTCGCCAGCGCCGTCGGGTGATGCGCGAAATCGTCGTAGACGGTGACGCCGTTGACCACGCCGCGCACTTCCATGCGCCGCTTGACATTGGCAAAGCGCGCCAGCGCCTCCAAGCCTTTGGCGAAAGGCACGCCGACATGGCGCGCCGCCAGGAGGGCGGCGCAGGCGTTGGCGCGGTTATGGTCGCCGGTCAGTTGCCACTGGCAGCGGCCGATCTCGCCGTTCGCGTCATGCAGGATCAGGCTGCCGTCGGCGTCGTCGCCGGTCGTGCGGTAACCGTTGGGCGCGTTGAAACGCTCGACCGGGGTCCAGCAACCGCGCTGCAGGACGCGTTCCAGGCTGGCTTCGCCAGCGTTGGCGACGATCAACCCGGAAGCCGGCATGGTCCGCACCAGATGGTGGAACTGCGTTTCGATCGCCGCCAGATCGGCGAAAATATCTGCATGATCGAATTCAAGGTTGTTCAGGATCGCCGTCCGCGGCCGATAGTGGATGAACTTGGAACGCTTGTCGCAGAACGCGGTGTCGTATTCGTCGGCCTCGATGACGAAGAAAGGCGTGTCGCCGAGCCGCGCCGAGACCCCGAAGTCCAGCGGCACGCCACCGATCAGGAAACCCGGCGCCAGGCCGGCGTCCTCGAGAATCCAGGCCAGCATCGCGCTGGTCGTCGTCTTGCCGTGGGTACCGGCGACGCCGAGCACCCAGCGCCCCTGCAGAACGTTTTCGGCCAGCCATTGCGGCCCGGAAACATAGGCCAGGCCGCGGTCGAGGATGGCCTCGAGCAGCGGATTACCGCGCGAGATCGCGTTGCCGACGACAAACACGTCCGGCGCCAGCGCCAGTTGCTCGCTGGAAAAACCCTCGATCAGTTCGATACCGGCCTGACGCAACTGATCGCTCATCGGCGGATAGACGTTGGCATCGCATCCGGTGACACGGTGTCCGGAGGCAACGGCAAGCTGGGCGATGCCGCCCATGAAGGTGCCGCAGATGCCGAGAATGTGAATGTGCATGGCGCTGACTGTGGTTAGAATGAACCCGATTCTACCCCGAGCGAGACACCATGCCCCGCCACGACAGGCTGCGAAACGGTTCCAGCGTCCGGTCCACCATCGCCGCCGCCGCCGCCCGGCTGATGGCCGAAGACGGCATCAGCGACTACCACCACGCCAAGAAGAAAGCGGCCCGCCAGCTCGGCCTGCCGGACAATGTCGGCTTTCCCGACAACGCCGAGGTCGAGGCCGAACTGCGCGCCTACCGCGAGCTCTATCAGGGCGACATCCACCCGGAAATGCTGGCGGCGATGCGCCACTCGGCGCTCGAACTGATGGAATTGCTGACCGCCTTCAATCCCTGGCTGACCGGCTCGGTGCTCGACGGCACGGCCGGCGAGCACTCATCGATCGACATCCTGCTGTTCGCCGACAGCGCCAAGGAAGTGGAGATTTTCCTGCTCAATCGCGGGATCGACGTCAGCCACGCCCAGCCCCGCAACGACAAGGTCGAAGCCGTGCTGCAGGTGGAAACCGACACCGTGGACGCCAACCTGATCATCCTCCCGCCCCACCTCGAAAGAGTCAGCCTGAAGCACCGCGACGGCCGGCCGCGCGAGCGCATGCGGGCAGCCGAACTACACCTCCTACTTAAGGAATAGACTGGACAAGTTGCAGCGATTTGCGGCAAACTTGCCGCCATGACGAAGCGAAAAACTGCTTCCAAGCCGGCGGATAAGGCCCGTATCCTGGTCGTTCATGGCCCGAATCTGAACCTGCTTGGGACGCGCGAACCCGAACACTACGGCCGCATGACGCTGGCCGACATCAACCTGGCGCTGGCGCGCCTGGCGGAAAGTGTCGGCGTCGAACTGGAAGCCTTCCAGAGCAATCACGAAGGTGCGCTGATCGAACGCATCCACGCCGCCCGCGAGCAGGGCGTGCGCGCCATCATCATCAACCCCGCCGCCTACACGCACACCAGCGTTGCCTTGCGCGACGCACTGGCCGCCGTTGCCATTCCCTTCGTCGAAGTGCATCTGTCCAACGTGCACGCCCGGGAAAGCTTCCGGCACCATTCGTATTTCTCCGACCTGGCCATCGGCGTCATCTGCGGACTGGGTCACGAGGGCTACCGCTTCGCCCTCGAATTCCTCCTCAACAGAATCAATCTGGATCAGTAATCTAGCGACAACTGTCGTGATCATGCGCCCATCGTGCGCGAAAAATTTAGGGAGTCATCATGGATCTGCGCAAGCTGAAAAAACTCATCGACCTCGTTCAGGAGTCCGGCATTTCGGAACTCGAAGTCACCGAGGGCGAGGAAAAGGTCCGCATCGCCAAGCATTTCGGTGCCGTCGCCGCCCCCGTCCAGCACTACGCCATGCCGGCCCCGATGCCGATGCCGATGCCCGCGGCCGGCGCCCCGGCGACCAGCTCGGTCAATCTCGACGACGAGGATGAGCTGCCGGAAGGCCACGTCATGAAGTCGCCGATGGTCGGCACCTTCTACCGCTCGCCATCGCCCGGTGCCGACGCTTTCGTCCAGGTCGGCAGCGTCGTCAAGAAGGGCGACACGCTGTGCATCATCGAAGCGATGAAGCTGCTCAACGAGATCGAAGCCGAGGTCGACGGCACGATCAAGGCCATCCTGCTCGACAACGGCGAACCGGTCGAATTCGGCGAGCCCCTGTTCGTGATTGGCTGATCATGCCGATGTTCGAGAAAATCCTGATCGCTAACCGGGGCGAAATCGCCCTGCGTATCCAGCGCGCCTGTCGCGAGATGGGCATCAAGACCGTCGTCGTTCACTCGGAGGCGGACCGCGAGGCCAAGTACGTCAAGCTCGCCGACGAATCGGTGTGCATCGGCCCGGCGGCCTCGGCGCAGAGCTACCTGAACGTGCCGGCGATCATTTCCGCCGCCGAAGTCACCGACGCCCAGGCGATCCACCCCGGTTACGGCTTCCTATCCGAGAACGCCGACTTCGCCGAACGCGTCGAAACCTCGGGCTTCGTCTTCATCGGCCCGCGCGCCGAAACGATCCGCCTGATGGGCGACAAGGTCTCGGCCAAGGACGCGATGAAGGCGGCCGGCGTGCCCTGCGTTCCCGGTTCTGAAGGCGCGCTGCCCGATGATCCCAAGGAAATCGTCCGCATCGCCCGCGCCATCGGCTACCCGGTGATCATCAAGGCGGCCGGCGGCGGCGGCGGGCGCGGCATGCGCGTCGTCCATACCGAAGCAGCGCTGGTCAACGCGGTCGGCATGACCCGCCAGGAAGCCGGCACCTTCTTCGGCAATCCTGCCGTCTACATGGAAAAGTACCTGGAAAATCCGCGTCACGTGGAAATCCAGGTCCTTGCCGACCAGTACCGCAGCGCCATTTACCTCGGCGAACGCGACTGCTCGATGCAGCGCCGCCACCAGAAGGTGATCGAGGAAGCGCCGGCGCCGCTGATTCCGGCCCGCCTGATCTCGCGCATCGGCGAACGCTGCGCCGAAGCCTGCCGCAAGATCGGCTACCGCGGCGCCGGCACCTTCGAATTCCTGTTCGAGAACGGCGAGTTCTACTTCATCGAGATGAACACCCGCGTCCAGGTCGAACACCCGGTGACCGAGATGATCACCGGCATCGACATCGTCCAGGAACAGATCCGCATCGCCGCCGGCGAGAAGCTGCGCTACCGCCAGAAGGATGTCAGCTTCCGCGGTCATGCCATCGAATGCCGCATCAACGCCGAAGATCCCTTCACGTTCGTGCCATCTCCCGGCAAGATCGAGTTTTATCACCCGCCCGGCGGCCCCGGCATCCGCGTCGATTCGCACATCTACCAGGGTTACCGCGTCCCCTCGCACTACGATTCGATGGTCGCCAAGGTAATCGCCTACGGCGACACCCGCGAGCAGGCGATCCGCCGCATGCGCGTCGCGCTGTCCGAGATGAGCATCCAGGGCATCAAGACCAACATCGCGCTGCACCAGGAACTGATGCTCGACGCCCGCTTCATCGAGGGCGGCTCCAGCATCCACTATCTGGAGCAGAAGCTGGCGGCGATGAACGAGGTCAAGCAGTAAATGGCCTGGCTGAGCGTCAGTTTCCCGAGCGATGCGGCCAGCGCCGAGCCCTTCTGCGACGCGCTGCTCGAAAACGGCGCGCTGTCGGCGTCGATCGAGGACGCCGACGCCGGTACCGCGGAGGAAAAGCCGCAATTCGGCGAACCCGGTTCGGTGACCACGCCGGGCTGGGACCGCTCGCGCATTGTCGCCTTGTTCGAGGCCGACGCCGCCGTTGACGCCATGCTCGCCGCCGCCGCCGCCGCTGCCGGCCTGAGCGCGCCAGCCGAGTACTGCTCGGAAACCGTCGAGGAACAGAACTGGGTGCAGCTGACCCAGTCGCAATTCGACCCGATCCGCGTCTCCGACCGCCTGTGGATCGTCCCCTCCTGGCACGAATCGCCCGATCCGGCGGCGATCAACCTGATCCTCGACCCGGGCATGGCCTTCGGTACCGGCTCGCACCCGACGACGCGGCTCTGCCTGGAGTGGCTGGAACGCACCGTCCGCCCCGGCGACAGCGTGCTCGACTACGGTTGCGGCTCCGGCATCCTCGCCATCGCCGCCGGCAAACTCGGTGCCGCCGATGTTGCCGGCGTCGACATCGATCCGCAGGCGGTCAGCGCCGCCGTCGCCAACGCCGAACGCAACGCCGTTGCCGCGCGCTTCTGCGATTCTGGACAGGCGCTCGCCGGTGAGTATGATGTCGTCGTGGCCAACATCCTGTCCAATCCCTTGCGCGTCCTCGCTCCCGCCATCTGCGCCCATGTCCGGCGCGGCGGGAAGCTCGCCCTGTCCGGCATCCTGCGTGAGCAGGCTGACGAGATCATTGGCGTATACGCCCCCTGGATTGCGCTGCAGGTGGCCGACACCCGCGAGGACTGGATATGCCTGGCCGGGGTCCGCTCCTGACCCGCACCCGCTGCCCGGAATGCGGCACGGTCTTCCGTGTCACGTCCGAGCAGTTGCGACTGAAGGCGGGCAAGGTCCGCTGCGGCAGTTGCCACGGCATCTTCAACGCCTTCGACCAGTTGTTGCCGCTGGAAACGCCGGCCATTACCGACATCGAGCCCGATGCCGGCAAGCTGGCGGCACCACCCAGCCCGCCGCTCGCCGAACTGCCAGCTGTGGAAGAAGCGGCGGCAGCCGCCGACAGGCCTGCTGCTGAGGGCCCGGACAGCGTGGCGATGCCGGTCCTTGAAGAAGATCCGCCATGGCCGGAAGCCGAAGCGCTGGACGACGAACCCGAGCCGCAGCCCGGACCGCCGGAAACCCCCGAACAGACCACCCAGGCCGCCCGTGAAGCGGGGCTGGTGGCAGTGCGCGAACTCGCCGACAGCCGGGCCTACAACCGCTGGTCGGCTGGCCCCCTGGCCGACGGCGGACTCTCCGGCTTCGCCGACGATGCGCGACCGCTGACCTGGCCGTACTGGCTGGCCACGCTGCTGCTGTTGCTGACCCTCGCCTGGCAGGCGGCCTATCACTTTCGCGGCGAGCTGGTGCTGCGCCTGCCCGCCGCCGGCGCCGTCTTCTCGACGCTTGGCGTACCGGTGCCGCTGCCGCGCCAGGAGCATCTGGTCGCCATCGAAACCTCGGACCTGCAATCCGATCAGGCGCGCGGCCTCTTCGTCCTCAACGCGACGCTGAAGAACCGCGCCGCTTTCGCCCAGGCCTGGCCCGACCTCGAACTGACGCTGACCGATTCGGCCGACCAGGTGGTCGCCCGGCGCGTCATCGCCGCCCGCGATTTCCTGTCCGCCGGCGCCCCCCGCAACGCCTTCCCGGCCAACGGCGAAACCGCCGTCCGGCTGTGGCTAGATGCCAAAGACACCGGCGCCGCCGGCTATCGCCTGTACATCTTCTATCCCTGAAAAAATGACGACACTGATCTGCGGCTCGCTGGCCTTCGACAACATCATGGTCTTTCCAGACCGTTTCAAGAACCATATCCTGCCCGAGCAGATCCACATCCTCAACGTCGCCTTCCTGGTTCCCGAAATGCGCCGCGAGTTCGGCGGTTGCGCCGGCAACATCGCCTACAACCTGATGCTTCTCGGCGGCGACGCGACGATCATGGCCACCGTCGGCGACGATGCCGCCCCGTATCTGGAACGCCTCGACCGCCTCGGCCTGAACCGCGCCCAGGTCCGTTCGATTCCCGGCAGCTTCACCGCCCAGGCCTTCATCACCACCGACCTCGACGACAACCAGATCACCGCCTTCCACCCCGGCGCGATGGCCTTCTCGCACCTGAACAAGGTCGAACGGGCCGGCGCGACGCTCGGCATCGTCGCCCCCGACGGCCGCGAAGGCATGCTCCAGCACGCCCGTGACTTTGCGGCGGCCGGCGTTCCCTTCATCTTCGATCCGGGCCAGGGCCTGCCGATGTTCGACGGCGACGACCTGATGGACTTCCTGCGCCTTGCCGACTACGCCTGCTTCAACGACTACGAGGCCAAGCTCGCCTGCGACCGCACCGGCCGCAGCCTCGAACAACTTGCCGACGAGGTGAAGGCGCTGATCGTCACCCGCGGCGGCGAAGGTTCGACCATCCACGCCGACCGCAGGCGCTACGACATCCCCTGCGTCACGCCCGACGCCATCGTCGACCCGACCGGCTGCGGCGATGCCTACCGCGCCGGCCTGCTCTACGGCATCGCCAACGGCTGGGACTGGGAGCGCTGCGGCCGCCTCGCCTCGCTGCTGGGATCGATCAAGATCGCCCACCGCGGCGGCCAGAATCACCAGCCGAGCCGCGAAGAAATCGGCGAACGCTACCGCCAGGCCTTCGGCGTTCTGCCCTGGCAGGACTGAAACCGCGACGTCATCCGCGGGAAATCGGCGTGTAACACGCCTGTTCCATGCTGTTCTCCACTGCCTACAAGGAGAACAACATGGAAAACCTGCACCGCGCTGCGCAGCGCAGCCGTCCCGAACGCAAGCACCTGGCCGTCGGCTTCGCCCGCAGCGCCAGCGACATCCTCGACGCGCAGCGCCTGCGGCACCGCGTCTTCGCCGGCGAAATGGGTGCCAACCTGCCGAGCCGCACCCCCGGCGTCGACCACGACATCTACGACCCCTACTGCGAACACCTGGTCGTGCGCGACACGCAAAGCGGCGAAATCGTCGGCACCTACCGCATCCTGCCGCCGGAAAACGCCCGCCAGGTCGGCTACTACTCGGAAAACGAATTCGACCTCACCCGCCTCCAGCACCTGCGTTCGCGTCTGGTCGAAATCGGCCGCTCCTGCGTCCATCCCGACTACCGCACCGGCGCGACGATCACCCTGCTCTGGTCGGGGCTTGCCCAGTACATGATCGAACGCGGCCACGACTACCTGATCGGCTGCGCCTCGATCAGCATGGCCGACGGCGGTCACGCCGCGGCCAGCCTGTATAATCGCCTGGTCGTCGATCATCTCGGACCGCAGGAATACCGCGTCTTTCCGCGCTGCCCGCTGCCGCTGGCGGCGCTGCAGCAGGATCGCCCGGCCGAGGTACCGCCGCTGATCAAGGGCTACCTGCGCGCCGGTGCCTGGATCTGCGGCGAACCGGCCTGGGATCCCGATTTCAACACGGCCGACCTGCCCATCCTGATGCCGATGGCCAAGGTCTCCAGCCGCTACGCCAAACACTACCTGGGACAGGCAGACTGAAAGAAACCACCGCCCTCCATCGCGCTTTCCGGCTGTTCCGGCTTTTTCTGCTGGTACTGGCCGGCGCGCTGGTGTCGTTGACCGTCTTCCGCATTTGCGGCGACCTCCGCCGGCTGCGGCTCAAGCAGAGCTGGTCGGCGGCGCTGCTCGACGCGCTCGGCGTCGAAGTGGAAGCCGACCTCACCCACTTGGCACCCGGCGTGCTGCTGGTCGCCAACCACGTTTCCTGGATCGACATCTTCGTCATCAACGCCGCCGTGCCGGCCGCCTTCGTGTCCAAGGAGGAAGTCCGGCGCTGGCCGGTGATCGGCTGGCTGGCCTGGAAGAACGACACCGTCTTCCTGCGCCGTGGCAGCCGCGGCCACGCCCGCCTGATCAACGAGGAAATCGCCGGCATTCTGGGGCAGGGCAAGGTGGTCGCCGTCTTTCCCGAAGGCACGACGACCGACGGCCGCAGCCTGCTGCATTTCCACGCCGCGCTGCTGCAACCGGCGCTGGCCGCCGGCCGGCCGGTACTGCCGGCGGCGATTTCCTACTGGGAACTGAACGGCGAGCGCAGTCTGGCGCCGCGCTACGACGGCGAGATCTCGCTTGGCCAATGCACCACCGCCATCCTCAAGCGGCCGCGCATCATCGCCCGCCTGGTGACGACGCCGCTGCGCGGCACCCGGGGCGAGGACCGCAAGCAGGTCGCCGCCGCCGCACGCGAAGCTATTGCTTTAGCGGCAGGGCTTCCGCTGGCGAGCAATCCACCTGAAATACCCGGCGGTCTTCCAGGCGCACTGCGGTCAGATGACCGCCCCACAGGCAGCCTGAATCAAGCGCCAGCAGATTCTGCGTGATACGCAGGCCAAGCGCCGACCAGTGGCCGGTAACCAGCACGCTGTCGGCGCTCTTGCGGCCCGCCACCTCGAACCACGGCAGGTAGCCGCCCGGGGCGTTGTTCAGCTTGCCCTTGACCTTGAACTCCATGACCCCCTTCTTGGTACAGAAGCGCATCCGGGTCATCGCGTTGACGATCACCCGCAGCCGCGCCCAGCCCTTCAGGTCATCGTCCCAGGCCGCCGGTTCGCTGCCCCACAGGTTGAGGATGAAATCGCGGTAATCCTTGCCCTGCAGTTTGGCCTCGACCTCGCGCGCCAGTTCGCGGGCGCGCTTGGCCGTCCATTGTGGCAAGAGGCCGGCATGCACCAGGCAGAAATCGCCCTCGGTATGGCAGAGCGGCTGCCGGCGCAGCCAGTCGAGGAGTTCGTCGCGGTCCGGCGCGCCGAGCACGGCGTCGAGCGTATCGTCCTTGCCGCGGTACTTGGCACCGCCTTCGGCGACCATCAGCAGGTAGAGGTCGTGGTTGCCGAGGACGGTCACCGCCGCCTCGCCGAAGGACTTGATCAGGCGCAGCGTTTCCAGCGATTTCGGGCCGCGATTGACCAGGTCGCCGACCAGCCACAGGCGATCCAGCGCCGGGTCGAAGGCGCAAAGATCGAGCAGGCGTTGCAGGGAATCGTGGCAGCCCTGGATGTCGCCGATGGCGTAGGTGCTCATGACCGGCACTCCGGCCGGCGCTGTAGGAAGGAACTCATCGCTGAACTGGCCGCCATGCGGCTGGGTTGTGTTTTACCCGAACGATAACAAATGCCGACGGCTTTTGCTCGTCGGCGAGACGCCTACTGGACGCTGATTTCCACCCGGTCGTAACGACCGCTGTCGTCCATCGCCGTGATCGCGTGCCGGCCCGCTTCTTCGAAGCGGTAGGGCAGGGCCTTGCCGGGCACCGTGCGGCCGACCTGCCGGCCGTCGACCAGCCAGATCAGCGGCTGCCGACTGCCGCGCGCCTCGAGACGCAGCAACGGCGCGCCACCGCTGGCGGCACGGCGGATCGTCTCGCCACTGCTAATGCCGATGATTTTCAGGCCGTCACCCGGCGCCACTGCCTGCTGACAGGCCGGACTCCAGGCCGGGGGCAGGGCGCGGCTGCGGGTCGTCGCGTCGAGCCAGGGTTCGAGCGCCGCCGGCCAGCGCGCCATGTCGACGGCGAGCATTTCGCCAGCGGCGCAGGCGGCACGCACGCGCAGACCGCTGTCGGCATCGCGGTAATCGGTGTAGCGGGCGGCGCCACTGCGCAGGCGGTCGGGAAAGGTCGGCGGCGCGGCGCCGTTGAGCAGCCAGGCGGTGCGTTCCTGGTGGCAGAGTGCGGCCGGCGTGTCGGTGCTGCGCAGGCCGAGCGGCCAGCAGATGCGGGCCTGGCTGACGCTGGCCGGCGGCTGCCGGTCGACGCGGCCGAGCGCATCGATCGCCGAGAAAATATCGACCAGCAGCGGCGCCGCGATGTTGGCGCCGAAGAAACCCGGATTGGGCGTGCCGTCCGGGCGGCCGACCCAGACGCCGACCGTGTGGCGGTCGCTGACGCCGATCGCCCAGGCGTCACGGAAACCGAAGCTGGTGCCGGTCTTCCAGGCGATTCCGCGGCGCACGCCGACGCCGGCCTCGACCTGGCGGCCGACCGGGCCGCCGGCTTCGAGCAGGTCGCGGATGATGAAGGCGGCGCCTTCGCTCAGCATCCGCCTTTCCTCGAGCGCTGCCGCCGCCGTGTAGCGCGGCCGACCGGCGATGCCGCCGCGGGCCAGCGCGGTGTAGGCGCCGACCATGTCTTCGAGGCTGACGGCGACGCCGCCGAGGATCACCGACAGATTGGGCTGGGCGTCGCGCGGCAAATCGAGCTTGAGGCCGCCGGCCCGCAGCAGGCCGACGAAGCGCTGCGGGCCGAGACGGTCGAGGACTTCGACCGCCGGCACGTTGAGCGAACGCTGCAGGGCCTCGGTGACGCCGACCGGCCCGGAAAAGCTCGCCTGGAAGTTGCCCGGCTGGTAGCCGCCGAAGGACTGCGGCACGTCGGAGAGCAGGGATTCGGAATGGATCAGCCCCTCGTCGAGCGCCAGTCCGTACAGGAAAGGCTTGAGCGCCGAACCCGGCGAGCGGCGACCGAGCACCATGTCGACGTGGGCGAAACGCTGGTTGTCGGAAAAATCGGCGGAACCGGCGTAGGCGCGAACTTCCAGCGTCGCGTTATCGACCACCAGGGCGGCCATCGAAACGCGTGGCGGCAGCACGCCGAGGCGGCTGCCGAGCAGTTGCTCGACGCTGCTCTGGGTGGCGGCGTCGAGGGTCGTTTCGATGCGGGCGACGCCGGGATGCAGCTTGCGCACGCGCTCGGCGAACAGCGGTGCGAGCAGCGGCTCGCGCACGGTCTGGGCGATCACCGCCTCCTGCCGGGCGTCGGCGACGACCGCCTCGCCCCAGCGCGGGATCAGGCGGTCGAGCACCTTGTCGCGGGCGGCGCGCGCCGCCGCCGGGTAGCGGTCCGGGCGTAGCCGCGACGGCGCCTGCGGCAGCACCGCGAGCAGGGCGGCGTCGCCATGCGACAGCGACGACGCCGGCTTGCCCAGGTAGGCACGGCTGGCCGCCTCGACGCCTTCGAGGACGCCGCCCATCGGCGCGTAGCTCAGGTAAAGCTCGAGGATTTCGCGCTTCGACAGGCGCAGTTCGAGCTGCACGGCGCGCAGCATCTGGCGCAGCTTGCCAGCCGGCGTGCGCGGCACCGGTTCGAGCAGGCGCGCCACCTGCATGGTCAGCGTCGAGCCGCCGGAGACGATGTGGCCGTGCCACAGCCACTGCCCGGCGGCGCGCAGCAGGGCCACCGGGTTGATGCCGAAGTGCCAGTAGAAGAAACGGTCCTCGTAGGCGAGCACGGCGTCGACGTAACGCGGCGACACCTCGTCGAGGCGCAGCGGGTGGCGCCAGATGTGGGTGCGGTCGGGGAAGGCGCGCAGCGGCGTGCCGTCGCGCGCCAGCACCACCTGGGCGCGCGCCGTGTCGCGCCCGGGCAGCGGCGGCGGCGCCAGCTGATCGGCGAGCAGCAGGGCGCCGAGCAAGGCCGCCAGCGCCCAGCGCAGACCGCGCCGGGATAGCTTCATCGCCCCCCGCCGCGGCGCGCCGGCTTACTGCGCCTGACCATCGCCGATGCTGATCGGCTCGCCGCCGTTGCTCAAGCCGTAAATCATCGGCTGGTACATGTCCTCGGCGTAGGTCGGCGGGACGACGAAGCGGCCCGGCGTCACCACCCGCACGCGGTAGAAGAAACTCATGTCGCCCTCGAGACGGGCGGCGACGACGAAGCGGTCGTCGCGGAACTCGACGTGCTTGATCCGCGCGTCCTGCATCGCCTGGCTGGCGTAGATGCCGCCGATCGCCGTTTCGTTCTGCTCGCCCTGGACGATGTTGGCGTTCTCGATCTCGAATCCGGCCGGCACGTAATCGACGACCAGCGCGTTGGCGTAACGGCCGCGCGTCTTCACCTTGAGGCGGACGATCAGGCTTTCGCCGACGCGCAGCGGACGCTTGGCGAGCGGCTTGCCGTCGGCGGTGTACCACTCGCGTTCGAGGTCGAAGACGTCGCGTTTGGCAGCCGGCGCCTTGATCGGGTTGCCGCTGAAGTTGAGTTCGACGAAGAGGCGTTCGCCGTGCGTGTTCTTCAGCTTGACCCCGGCCGCCAGTTCGCCGCCGTCGAGTGGCCGGAACTGGGTGCCCTTGCCGCCGATCGCCGGCGGCAGGCTGCCGTGGACGAACTCGGCCTGCCAGGCTCCGCTCGGCTGGGTCGCAAAACTGCGCCCGAGCAGGAAGACGGCGAGTTTCTCCTGGGTGCTCAGGTAATGCTGCTTCTCCATTTCGGCAGCGACCAGGGTGACCAGGTTGTCGCGGCCTTCCGGCGCCAGGCCGTGCTTCTGCAACAGCACGTAGTTGAGCGCCCAGTCGCGCAGGTTGCTGCCGTAGTCGCCCCACCAGTAGCGGTTGTCGCGCGGCTTCTTGAGGCCGGCCTCGAGCGCCGCCTTGCTGCGCGGCTCGTCGCCCATCAGCTTGAGGGCGATGCCGAGGTGGATCAAGGCCAGACCGGAGTGCGAGCGCTCACTGGCCTCCGCCAGCTGGCGCAGCGTCGCCAGCGGCGCCTTGCCCTGCGTGGCAAGCACGTAGGCGCCGTAGGCGAGTACCGCGAAGCGCCCGGAGCCGGCGTAGCGCCAGTCGTTCCAGACGCTGTTCTCGTTGTAGGCGAGCGGCCCGCGCGGCAGGCCGGCGACGCCTTCCTGCAGGCCCTTGAGCAGGAAGTCGAGCGCCTTCTTCTCCATCTCCGGCGGCACCGCGAAGCCTTGTTCACGAGCATCGACCAGGAAGTTGGCGACGTAGGCCGAGAGCCAGTACTGGTACTCGGAGTAGTTGCCCCACAGGCTGAAACCGCCGTTCGGCGCCTGCATGCCGGCCAGGCGGCCGATCGCCTTGTCGAGCGTCTCGGCGCGCTGGGCCTGGGTGTAGGGTTTGAGGCCGAACTGGCGGGCCGCCGCCTCGTCGATGAAGACGTGCGGATAGGCGGTGCTGGTGGTCTGCTCGGCGCAACCGTAGGGGTAGGTGAGCAGGCCCTTGACCACGCTGCGCACGTCGATCGGCGCCTTGTCCGAGACCGCCAGCGTAGCGCCGACCGTCTGCGGCAGGAAGCCACCGAGCTCGGCGTCGCGCACTTCCAGCGTCTCGCCCGGATTGACGATGTAACGGCGTATCACCGTCTGGCGCGGCGTAGGCGCCTGGACCTGGAGCGGGAAGGTACGCTCCAGCTTGCTGCGCGGGCTTTCGATGTGCACCCGCACCTCGGTCAGGCCGTGCGCCGTACCGGCTTCCAGCGGAATGCGCAGGATGCGCTTCTGCTGGTCCTTGAGCGAGAACTTCTGCTCGCCGTTGCGGATCACCAGGCCGGCGTCGTTGCTGACATGGATCTTCACTTCCTGCTCGCTGCCGGCCAGGTTGTGCACGTCGAGGGCGAGCAGGGCCGAATCGCCGACCGAGAGGAAGCGCGGCGTCGCCAGTTCGACGACGAGCGGCGCCGCCACCGTGACCTCGGCCTCCTGCATGCCGAAGCGCTCACCGGCGCTGGCCACCGCCATCAGCCGCAGGCTGCCGTTGAAGTCGGGCACCGGCAGGCTGATTTCCGCCTCGCCGTTGGCGTCGAGCGCGACCGGACCGCTGAACAGGTCGACCAGCCGCACCTTCTTCGGCAGGCTGCGCGTCGCCTTCGGCGCCGCGTCACCGCCCCACTTGAGCTTGCCCTTGCGGCCGCCCATCTTCTCGATCAGGCGCCCGTAGACGTCGTTCAAATCCTGGCCGTAGCGCAGCTTGGCGAAGTAGAAGGCGAAAGGATCGGGGCTCTTGAAACTGGTGATGTTGAGGATACCGACATCGACCGCCGACAGCGTCACCAGCGCGTTCTGCCCCTTGGCGCCCGGCACCTTGACCTTGACCTTGAGCGGCCGGTCCGGCTCCATCTTCTTCGGCGCTTCCAGGCTGACCGCCAGCTTGCGCTCGTCGCGCGCCAGCGGCAGGTGGGCGATGCCCAGCGCCCGCGCCGGCGTCACGCTGGCGCCGGCGTTGCCGGGGCGCAGCACGAGCGCCGTCACGTAAAGGTCGTGGCGCTTCCATTCGGCGGCAATCGGCAGGTCGATGGTGGTGGCGTCGCTGCCCAGGCTGATCCGCTTCGACCACAGCAGCTTGTCGCCCTCGACGGTGATCAGCGCCTCGCCGGCATGCGGCGGGGTGATCGTCAGGCGGGCGGTTTCGCCTTCCTTGTAGGCGGCCTTGTCGAGCTTGAGGCCGACGCGGTCCGGGCGCACGCCCTGGCTTTCGTCGTCCTGCGCCGACCAGCCGGCGTAGAAGCGGTAGCGGGTGAGCATCTGGGTTTCCGGATTGACGATCTCGATCCGGTAACGGCCGTACCTGACCGGCAGCGACAGCTTGCCGCGACCGCCGGCCGGCATGCTGACCTGGGTCGAGGCGACCAGCTCGTCGCTCTCGGTGTAGCCGGAATGCCAGCCGCGCTGGTCGTCGAAACGCCAGTACCAGTCGCGGTTCTCGCGGAACATGCGGACCGGCAGCGCCTTGCCGGCCTTGAGCTTGCCGGCGTTGTCGGCCAGCACCACCTCGAATTCGGCACGCGAGCCTTCGCGGGCGTAGGCACCGCTAAACAGCGGCCGCACGCCGACCATTTCCGGCGCTGGCCACCAGGTCCGCTCGATGCTGCGGATCACCGGCCGGCCGCCGCTTTCCAGCAGGCTCAGCGTGGCGCGCACGGAGAACGGCGAGCGGCGGCCTTCGAGGCTGGAGAAATCGATGTCGACCGCCGCCTTGCCGGCGTCGTCGAGCTGGCTTTCGGCCAGTTCCTGGCGGCTGCGCGTGCTGTCCTCATCGGCATCGCCGAAGACAAAGCCGGGCAGGGCGGCGAGCGGGCTGGCGCTGCGCGCCGTGTTGACCACGCCGAGCAGGCGGTTGCCGGCGGCCGGCGCGCCGTACAGGTAATTGCCGGTGACCGCCAGTTGCCAGCTATCGCCGGGCTTGAGCGGCGTCTTGTCGGCGCCGAGATCGAGCTTCATGCGCTCGGGCAGGAATTCCTCGACGTTGAAGTCGAGCGTCGTGCTGGCCTGCGCCGCCGCCGGGTCGCCGCGCAGTTCGAGATACCAGTTGCCGGTCGCGGCATCGGCCGGCAGTTCGATGCGCCGCCGGTAGTAGCCGGGGAACTTGGCGTCCGGCGTCCAGCTCGCCGTCCATTGCGCCTTGCCGTCCGGCCGGCGCAGGATGGCCTGGACCGGCTGCGCCGGCACCGGGCGGCCGTCGGCATCGCGCGCCAGCACCGAGACGTCGAAACTCTCGCCCGGTCGGTAAAGATTGCGCCCGCTGTAGGCGAACAGCCGCACCGGCGCCGAGGTCAGACCGCCGACATCGAATTCCGAGAGGTCGAGCGCCGGCTCCTTGAGCGCGATCAGCGACAACTGCTCACCCTTGCGGGCGACGATCACCCGCGCCTCGGCCGGCTGCTCGGCAAAAGCGGCGCGACCGTCGCCATCGCTGGTGGCGCGGGCCAGCACCTTGCCGTCGGTGGACAGCCAGGAAACCTCGACGCCGCCGACCGCCTTGCCGTCGACCAGCGAACTGACGAAGGCGTCGGCGCTGCCGGAAACATGGCGGCGCACGTGGAGGCCGAGATCGCTGACGTAGAAGTAGGTGGTCTGGTATTCCTGGCGGAAACGGTTGGGCTGCGACATCACCGCGATATAGACGCCCGGCTCGCGCAGGGTCGGAATGTTCTCGACCGGAATGAAGGTGACGCTGCGCCGGTTGGCCTTCTGCTCGGTGACAAAACGGCCGACGAAGGCGCTGGTGGTCAGCTTGTTCAGGTTGTCCAGCGTCCAGGTGTCGATGGCGCCCTGCAGCTTGGTCGTCCGGTTCTCGTAGTCGTAGTACGACTCCTCATCCTCGTCGTCGGCCGACTCGCTGCGCGGCAGCGGCGCCCCGGCGATCACCTTGTCGAGGAAGGTGGGCAGGGCTTCCGGCTTGACCTTGAGGAACTGGATGTCCACCTCTGGCACATTCACCGTGCTCACCGGCAGGCCGCCGTTCTGGCCGGCCGGCAGCACCATGCCGCGGCTGGCAAAATAGAAGGCCGGCGCCACCGCCGCGGTGCGGATCGAATAACGCACCTCGCCGCCCAGCGTGCTGCCGTTGCGCGCCGGCAAGCCGGGCTGGACGCGGATGATGTAGCGGGTCTGCGGCTTGACGTTCGGGAAGAAGAGCAGGCGCGGATTCTCGCCCACCACCCAGGCCCCGGCCACCGGCTTGCCGCCGTCGAGCACGGTATCCGCCTCGCTGCTGCTGACCGTGCTTTCCATCGCTTCGCTGGCCTCGGCGCTGTCCTCGTCGTTCTCGCCGACCACCGGCTCACCCTTGCGCGGCGGCATCTCGAGCACTTCGACGAACTTGCCGGGATTGCCCCGGGGATCGAGCGGCAAGCTGAAGGAAAGGGCCAGCGCCGGCGAACCATCGAACTCGCGATGCGCCGCATCGACGACCTCGAAAGCACCGCCTTCATCCGCCGCCTCATCGCCGGACGCTCCCGATCCGAACTGCAGATACGCGCCAAGCGCAATCGCCAGCAAAGCCAGAACGACGACCAGCAGGCCGCGCCAGGAAAAGGAAAATCCGGTTTTCATGCCATCCCCGATCCGGAGCGAAGCCGCCCCTCAAAAGTCATGGGGCCAAACTCTACCGGAAAATGACTTCGGGATGGCCGGGAAAGGCTGCCTGGCGGAATCTTGACCGATACAGTAGCGAGTGAGCCGATGCCTCGGGGAGGCGCATTGCCGCCGGTCGGGGAGCACAGAGTTCATTCAGAAAAACTGACGACTGCAATCGGCCAGAAGCGGCCTTTCGAAGATGCTGCCAGAAAGCTGCCGTAGCGCCTCTTGGACCCGTTCGGTATATTGCTTTGTTATACTGACCGCAAGAACTCTAACCCACTGACAACAATGCGATTTGAGCAGCCAATCCCACGTCAACAACATCAATTGTCATACGGACCCATGCGTCCGTGTAAACACTGTTGGGCATCTACACTCCCATGACTCCATACGACGTATTCATCTCTCACGCCTCCGAAGATAAAGCAGAGGTTGCTCGCCCGCTCAGTGAATTCCTTCGATCTCTTGGTGTCGATGTTTGGTATGACGAATTCACTCTCGATATGGGAGATAGCCTCTCGCGCTCGATAGACAAGGGGCTTGCAGCTTCCCGTTTCGGAGTCGTGATTCTTAGCCCATCCTTCTTTTTGAAGGGCTGGCCTCAGCACGAGCTTGCCGGTCTTGTATCGAAGGAGGTTGCCTACGGAAAGACAATTCTTCCTGTATGGCACAAAGTTGCTGCCGACGATATTCGTCAAGTCAGCCCAACGCTTGCCGACAAAGTGGCCGTTGCCACGGACGCGCTGTCAATCGAGCAAATCGGTTTGCGAATTGTCAAAGTTGCCCGTCCAGAAATTTTCGCGAATCTTCAACGCTGGTTGCTGTGGCGGGAAGCCATAAAGAAGGCTACCCCCACAGTAATGCCAATCGCCGATCTGAAACCGAGTCCAATTCGTCACGAAACGCTACCGATATCGTTGCTTGTCAGAATTCGGTTAGTTCATGCGGTGCTCAGTGATGCCGTCCCCATGAATCTCACTGAGATGATTACGAACTTTCAGCGCGACGCCAACCCCACGTCTGAAGTTGCCGCTTGGGAGCATATTGCATGCGCCTATCTCATTGCATGCCAGCGCGCTCACATACCATCTGAGCAACGGAGAGATCTTTTCGCTGAGTTACTGGGTTTTTCTATCTCTGGCATCGATACTTCGGAAACGCCAATGACTTCGAGTCCGCCTCCTGCATCTTTGGCGTATCAAGCGTGGCTTGATGCGGAAGCCCCACTGGGAACCTGACGATGCCCAACCCATCATTTCACCAGCCTTGCGCATAAAGCCGCGCAAGGCTGGTGAATTCAAACGTTGAACGTCCGCTTTTCCAAGGCACGACCGGCGGCAATGGGTCGAAAGCCGAAACTCACCGTACGCGTTGGCGGCACCCACCAAAACCTGTCGTAATCAACAGCGCAACCACTAAGCTCCGCCGGCCTTCACTCCACCGTCACCGACTTCGCCAGGTTGCGCGGCTTATCGACGTCAGTGCCCTTGACCAGGGCGGCGTGGTAGGAGAGCAGTTGTAGCGGGATGACGTGCAGGATGGGCGAGAGCTGGCCGTAGTGTTCGGGCAGGCGCAGCATGTGTACGCCTTCGGTGCTGGGAATTTCGGCGTCGGCGTCGGCGAAGACGTAGAGTTCGCCGCCGCGGGCGCGGACTTCCTGGAGGTTGGACTTGAGCTTTTCCAGCAGCTCGTCGTTCGGCGCTACCGAGATGACCGGCATGGCGGCATCGACCAGGGCCAGCGGGCCGTGCTTGAGTTCGCCGGCGGGGTAGGCTTCGGCGTGGATGTAGGAAATTTCCTTGAGCTTCAGCGCGCCTTCGAGGGCGATCGGGTAGTGGCGGCCGCGACCGAGGAAGAGGGCGTGGTGCTTGTCGGCGAAACGGCGGGCCCAGGCTTCGATCTCGTTTTCCAGCGTTAGCACCTTGTTCACCGCGACCGGCAGGTGGCGGAGCTGGTCGATGTAGGCGGCTTCGTCCACTTCGCTTAGCTGGCCGCGGACCTTGGCCATGACCAGGGTGAGCAGGAAGAGGGCGGCGAGCTGGGTGGTGAAGGCCTTGGTCGAGGCGACGCCGATTTCCGGGCCGGCGCGGGTGATGAAGCGCAGCGCCGATTCGCGGACGATCGCCGATTCCGGCACGTTGCAGATGGCCAGCGTCTTTTGCTGCCCAAGCGACTTGGCGTGGCGCAGCGCGGCCAGGGTGTCGGCGGTTTCGCCGGATTGCGAGATGGCGACGACTAGCTGACGCGGATCGGGGACCGAAGTCCGGTAGCGGTATTCGCTGGCGATCTCGACCGTGCAGGGGACGCCGGCGATGGCTTCGAGCCAGTAGCGGGCGGTCATCCCGGAATGGGCGCTGGTGCCGCAGGCGAGGATCAGCACCTGGTCGACATCGTGCAGCAGATTGCCGGCATCGGCGCCGAAAATGCCGGGCTGGATGCTTTTCGCGCCGCCGACGATTTCCAGCGTGTTGGCCAGCGCTTCCGGCTGCTCGAAGATTTCCTTCTGCATGTAGTGGCGGTACTGACCGAGTTCGACGGCGGCGGCGGAAAGTTCGGAAACATGCACCGGGCGCTCGACCGGCGTGCCGTCGAGGCGTTCGATGCGCACACCGGCTGCGGTCAGCTCGGCGATGTCGCCGTTTTCCAGGTAAACCATGTTGCGCGTCACCTGGAGCAGGGCCGAGGCGTCGGAGGCGGCGTAGTTGCCGGTTTCGCCGCGGCCGAGCAGGAGCGGCGAGCCTTCCCGGGAGACGACGACCTTGCCCGGCTGGCGCTGGTCGATGACGGCGATGGCGTAGGCGCCGACCAGGCGGCGGCAGGCGAGCTGGACGGCGCGAAAGAGGTCGGGTTCGGCGCGCAGCAGGTGTTCGACGAGGTGGGCGATGGTCTCGGTGTCGGTATCCGAGGTGAACACGTAACCGAGGTCGGTCAGTTCGCGGCGCAGGCTTTCGTAGTTCTCGATGATGCCGTTATGGACGACGGCGATGCCGCCCGAGACATGCGGGTGGGCGTTGCGCTCGCAAGGGATGCCGTGCGTTGCCCAGCGGGTGTGGGCGATGCCGGTCGGCGCGCTGGTGCCGGCCGCGGCGGCTTCCAGTTCGGCGACCCGGCCGACCGAGCGGACGCGTTCGATGCCGGTGGCGCCAACGACGGCCAGCCCGGCCGAATCGTAACCGCGGTATTCAAGTTTCTTCAGCCCTTCGACGAGGACGGGAACGATGTTGCTGCCGGCTGCTGCCGCGACGATGCCGCACATGATGGAATCCGCAAAACGATATGGGCGCATTTTAACGCATGCGAGCGTGCTGCCGCCGCCGATGCACGTCACGCACGCCGGGCGATCTATAATCGCGCTTTCGTTTTTGCGGTCCCGCGCCGATGCGCATCCTGCTCGTCAAAACCTCGTCGCTCGGCGATGTCATCCACAATCTGCCGGTCGTCAGCGACATCCGGCGACACTTTCCGCAGGCGACCATCGACTGGTGTGTGGAAAACGTCTTTGCGGCGATTCCCCGCCTGCATCCCGATGTTGATCGCGTCATCCCGGTGGCCATCCGGCGCTGGCGCAAGTCCCTGCTGCAAGGCGCCACCTGGCGCGAGATTGGCGCCAGCCGGCAGGCGCTGCGGGCCAAAGCCTACGACCTGGTGATCGACACTCAGGGGCTGATCAAAAGCGGGCTGTGCACCATCCAGGCCCGTGGGCCGCGCGCCGGCTACAGCTTCGACGCCGCCCGCGAACCGCTGGCGGCAATTTTCTACGGACGCCATTACAGCGTCCCGCGCGACCTGCACGCGGTGGTGCGCAACCGCCAACTGGCGGCGGCGGCGCTCGGTTACCTGGCCGACGCCACGGTCGATTACGGGATTGCCGCGCCGGCCGTCAGCTGCGACTGGCTGCCGGCCGGCGACCACGTCGTCCTGCTCACCGCAACCAGCCGCGACGACAAGCTGTGGCCGGAAGAGCGCTGGATCGAGCTGGGCCATCGGCTGGCCGATCAGGGCTTGAGTACCGTGCTGCCGGCCGGCAGCGCCCCCGAACGCGAGCGCGCGGCACGCCTGGCCGCCGCCATGCCGCAGGCGGTCGCCGCGCCGCCGCTGAGCATCGAAGCGCTGGCCGCGCTGCTCGCCGGCGCCCGCGGTGTAGTCGGCGTGGACACCGGCCTGACCCACCTGGCGGTGGCGCTCAAGGTGCCCACCGTCGCCCTGTACACCGCCACCGAACCCGGCCTGACCGGCGTTTACGGCAGCGCCTTCCACCGCAACCTGGGCGGCTGCGGGCAATGCCCCGAGGTTGACGCGGTCCTGGCCGAACTGGCACAGGGTCTGGGCTGATGCTGCGCCTGCTTTACTCGCTCTGCCTCTACCTGCTGAGCCCGGCGATCTTCCTTCGCCTCGCCTGGCGGGCGAGAAAACAGCCGGAATACCTGGCTAACATCGGCGAGCGCTTCGGCTTCTACGGTCACGGCCGCGCCGCCGGGGAGGCGCCGCTGCTCTGGGTGCATGCCGTCTCGGTCGGCGAAACCCGCGCCGCCCAGCCGCTGGTAGAAGCCTTACAGGCAGCCTGGCCGACGCACCGCGTCCTGCTCACCGGCATGACGCCGACCGGTCGTGCCGCCGGCCGCGAAGTGTTCGGCGAGCGCGTGATCCAGGCCTACCTGCCTTACGATCTGCCGGACGCGGTCGGCCGCTTTTTCCGGCATTTCAAGCCGGACTTCGGCATCCTGATGGAAACCGAGATCTGGCCCAACCTGCTGGCCGCTGCCGAGCGCCACGAAATTCCCGTCGTGCTGGTCAACGCCCGCCTGTCCGAGCGCTCGGCGCGCGGCTACGCCCGTTTCGGCGGCCTTACCCGGCCGGCTTTCGCCCGTCTCGCCGCGGTCGCCGCACAGACCGCCGGCGACGGCGAACGGCTCGCCGCGCTGACGGCGCCGCAGGTCGAAGTCTGCGGCAACCTGAAATTCGACGTCGAACCGCCCGCCGAACGTCTCGCCACCGGCCGCGCCTGGCGCGCCGGCTTGGGGCCGCGCCCTGTCTGGCTGGCCGCCAGCACGCGCGAAGGCGAGGAGGGGCCCTTGCTCGATGCCTGGCTGCGTCGTCCCGTGGACGGTGCCTTGCTGGTCCTGGTGCCGCGGCATCCGCAGCGCTTCGGGGAAGTTGCCGCGCTGCTCGAACAGCGCGGCCTGCGCTGGCAACGCCGCAGCGTCGCCCAGCCGACGGCCGAAACGCAGGTCTGGCTCGGCGACAGTATGGGCGAAATGGCGGCTTACTATGCGCTGGCCGATTTTGCCTTCATCGGCGGCAGCCTGGCACCGCTTGGCGGGCAGAACCTGATCGAGGCAGCGGCTTGCGGCTGCCCGGTGATCGTCGGCCCGCACACCTTCAATTTCCTGCGCGCCACCGAGGACGCCATCGCCGCCGGCGCCGCGCTGCGGGTGGCCGATGCCGATGCGCTGGTCGATACCGTGCACCGGCTGTTTCGGGAAAGCGGGGAACTGGCGGCGATGCGCGCCGCCTGCGCCGCGTTCGCCACCGCTCACCGCGGGGCAACGCAGCGCACGCTGGCGCTTATTGCGCGGCGCTGTCGTCGAGCAGCGCGTTGATCTTCGTCACGTCATCTTCGCCGAGCGCACCGACCGCCGCCTTCAGGCGCAACTGCGCCATCAGCGTGTCGAAGGTGGCCTTGGCGAGGTCGCGCCGTGTCACGTAGACCTGGTTTTCGGCGTTCAGCACGTCGATGTTGATGCGCACGCCGACCTCGTAACCCAGCTTGTTCGATTCCAGCGCCGACTGCGACGACACCAGCGCCGCTTTCAGCGCATTGACCTGGGCCAGGCCGTTGGTGACGCCGAGGTAGTACTGACGTGCCGCCAGCGCCGCGTTGCGGCGCGCCGCTTCCAGACCGAAGCGGGCAGCTGTGCTGTTGGCGGCGGCCTCGCGCTGGCGCGAGGTGGTCGAGCCGCCCTGGAACAATGGAATGTTCAGTTGCAGCCCGTAATTCGCGAAGTCGGTATCAACCGCGCCCAGCGCGGCACTTGAATAGGCCTTCGACTTGCCACGGTTGGCCACCAGATCGAGCGTCGGATAGTGGCCGGCTCGCTGCTTGTCGACTTCGCGGGCGGCAATCTCGGCTTGCGCTTGCTGGATCTGCACCGCCAGCGCGTCCTTTTCCGCGGCGGCGACCCAATCGGCCAGACGGTTCGGCTCGGGCGGCGCCAGCACCGCATCCTTGCGCGGCGGAGCGAGCTTGCCGGCATCCTGGCCGATCAGCGTCTGCAAGGCCTGGCGGCGCACTTCAAGCTCGCTCTCGGCGGCGATTTCCTGCGCCTGAACGAGGTCGAAACGGGCCTGTGCTTCATGGGTATCGGTTATCGTCGAGGTACCGACCTCAAAGCTCTTCTTCGCCAGTTCAAGCTGCTGGGCAATCGCTTCCTTGTTGGCGCGCACTGCGGTCAGGTTCTCGCTGGCGTAGAGGACGTCGAAGTAGGCCTGCGCCACCCGCAGAATCAGATCCTGGCTGGCCTGCTGGAAGGTGGCTTCGGCCTGCGCCACCTGCTGCTTCGCCTGACCGTAGGCGACCCAGTTCTGCCAGCGGAACAGCGGCTGCGACAAGGTCAACTGGTAGGCATTGGTGTTGTACTGGGCATTGCTGGCGGCCGTCGGGGCGTTACGCGGCTCCGAATCGACATCGTTCCACACTGTGTTGCCGGAAACGCTCACCGTCGGCAACAAGCCGGCCAGCCCCTGCGGCGCTTTTTCGCGTCCGGCATCGCGCGTTGCCCGGGCCGCGGCATATACCGGGTCGTTATCCTGGGCGTCGCGGTAAATCCGGGCAAGATCAGCCGCATGCAGCGGCGCAGCAGTCAGGGAAGTGGCCAAAAGCCAGGCGATTTGTTTCATGCGGACCTCAGTAACGGTTCATTCCAGGATCGACCTCACAGGCCCAGCCTTCGATGCCGCCGAGAAGGTTGAACACGGTGCCGTAACCCTTGCGTTCGAGAAACATGCAGACCTGCATGCTGCGACCGCCGTGGTGGCAGATGACGACGATTTCACGTTGCGGATCGAATTCGGCGCAACGCAGCGGAATCAGGTGCATCGGCACGTGCAGCGAACCCTCGATCTGACAGTAGGCCAGTTCCCAGGGCTCGCGGACATCAAGCAACAAGGGCGGCTGGCGATTCCCGTCGGCCAGCCATTCCGCCAGTTGCGATGCCCGAATCTGTCGCATCACAGGCTGAACTCGCGCGCCGGCGCGAAATTGTCGAGCGACGGCACCACCGTCTCGAACAGATTCACGGTGTTATAGGTGCCATCGGCAACGCAGGTGATCATCTGCGCTTCCATCACCGGTGCATCACCGACGATGGCGGCAAGGCGGCCGCCAACCCGCAGCTGCTTGAGCAGCGCGGCCGGGATCCGGGGAACGGCACCGGAAATGACGATGACGTCGTACGGCGCCCGTTGCGCCCAGCCAAGGCTGCCATCGGCAGATTCGACCGTGACGTTGGCGACACCGGCACGCTGCAGGTTGTCGCGGGCAATCGCTGCCAGTTCCGGCCGCGACTCAAGGGTGATCACATGCTCGGCGCGCGCCGCCAGCAAGGCCGCCATGTAGCCACTGCCGGTGCCGATTTCGAGCACGCGGTCGGAATTGCGGATGCCGAGCTCCTGCAGCAGGCGGGCTTCAACACGCGGCGCCAGCATGCTCTGACCTTCGCCGAGCGGAATTTCCATATCGGCAAAGGCCAGGTTGCGGTACGCCGCCGGCACAAAATCTTCGCGCTTGACGATGAAGAGCAGGTCGAGAATTTTCTGGTCTAGGACATCCCAGGGACGGATCTGTTGCTCGACCATGTTGAAACGCGCTTGTTCGATGTTCATGAAATTCTCCGCAAACTAAATATTAGAATACTCTAATATATCGGTTCTGACAAAGCCTGATTATACCCGAGCCGCGCACAGGCCCCGCTGCAACAGCGCCAGGTGCGTCGCCAGATAGGCGCGCGGTTGTAGCGCCGGCTGGCCACAGTGCACCAACGAATGTTCCCAGATCAGCAGCATCAGCAGTGGCGCGATGATGACGTCGATCGTCTGCTCGACATCGCAGGGGCGAAATTCACCACTGCTCACGCCACGGCTTAGCGCGGCGCCGACCAGGGCGCGACCGCGGGCGATCACGTTGGTCGTGTAGTAGCTGGCAATCTCGGGGAAGTTCTGCGCTTCGGCGACGATCAACTTGGGAATGCCGGCAAACGCCGTGCAGCCGATACGCGTCCACCAGTGATCGAGCAGCTTTTCCAGCAGGGAAAAGCTGCTGCCTTCGTGACTGGCGGCAATCGCCTCGTTCTCCGCCAGGACCGGCACGATGCCTTCCTGGATTACCGCCTTGAACAGGGCTTCCTTGCTGGCGTAGTAGAGGTAGAGCGTGCCTTTGGAGACGCCGGCACGGGCGGCAACGTCGTCGAGCCGGGTGGCGGCGTAGCCCTTCTCGACGAAGAGCGCCAGCGCCGCCGCCAGCAACTCGCCGGGGCGGGCTTCCTTGCGTCGTTTACGGACGGGTTTGGCAGTGCTCATGGTCGCTTAATGACTAATGGGTCATCAAGCTAACACCCCACAGCGCCAGGGGTCAACGGCTCTCCTTGATGAGCCGCTCGCCGATCGGCTGCACGGGACGGGCATTGTTGCGATAGAGACGGCCGAAAATCCGCACTTGCTCGTCGGAAATCTCGATCGGCTGCTTGAAGACGATCCACAGGATATCTTCGGTGCAGGGCGGCGTCGTCAGCGACCCCATGAAGGTGTAATACTGCTTGCTGCCAGGCAGAAGCGCGGCCGGCTCGAAAACGGCGGTCGGCGGCTCGACCGGAACATGCTTTTCAAGCGGCAAATGATTCCACAGGGTCTGCACCTGCGGATGCTCTTTGCCGCGCGTCATCAGCACCTCGATCACTGCCCGCTGCCCGTCGACGGAACGATGCACGAAATGGGCGGACATGTCGTAACGCTGGCCGTTGATCCGCGTCTCGCCAGGGCGGTGGAAGTGAATGTCGACCAGATCGTAGGTCTTGCCGGTCAAGGTGAAGCTGCTGTCGCCAACGGCGACCGAAACGGTATGGCCGTTATCGACGATGCGGAAAGTGGACGGCCGGTAATCGAAACGGATCGGTTCGAGATCGACCTTGATGCCATCCCGGATGTCGATCGGCGACTGGCGCTTGCCGGCAGCACAGAGGACGTTACGCGAATCGAGCTTGACCCAGTTCTCGGGCGCACCGTCACCCTCGTAACCCCAGGTCACCGCTTTGTGCGGCGTCACCAGCTCGAGCATGTAGCCGGCACTGCTGCGCCCGCTGGTTGGCTTGACCGGACGCGGCGTCGGCGCGGTGTTATGAACGACCTGGGTCGTTCCATGTGAAACGCTGAGGCTTGGTTTCGGCTTGGCAGGCGGCGGCGCTTCTTCAGCCTTCGGCCGGGTTTCCACCGGCGCTGCAGCCTCGCCGCGCGACGCCTCCATTGCCGCCTTGAGATTCGGACGGATCGACGGAATCGGCGAGTCGGGCTTGTCGACAGTTTTCACGACCGGCGCCGGCTCCTTCGCCAGCTCCTTCTTCAATAGCGCTGCATTCGCTTCCTGCAGCTTGCTCGCCGCCTCATTGGCACGCTTGGCGAGTTCCGCCGGATCTTCCTTGGGCGGCCGACAGACCTCGCGCAACACGCGATCGTCAAGGGTGCCGGTACGCACCGGCAATTCAGCGCCAGCAATCTCCTCCTCACGGATGACATCATTTTCGGTCTGCCGGTAGATGCGCTTGATGGTTTTTGCACTGCGCGTCGCGCAGTCATAGCGAGTGGTCGCTTCAATGATCCGATAAGGCGTCCCGGTCCGCGTATCGGACAAGGGGCGATCCAGCGTCACCCGACTCAGCGCCTCGACGACGTTGCCGGTACGTTTGAGGGTGGTGCGGTCAAGTTCGATGCTGCGCCCGGCTTCGCTGGAAATGTTCTGCCAGGTGGGCGCGGCCCAGGCCAGGCAGGGCAGGCTGGCCAGCAAAATGGCGATGGTCGTCGAACGCATGGGTGATTTCCTGTCTGTTTTCTTCGAATTTTCACGGGCTTGTCGGAGATATTTCGACCATTTTCCGGGAATCTTGAGCGAGCACCGTGCTTTCTTGCATTTTGCCTGTGTTTCCAGTACCTTGCAGCACTCTCGTTAGGGGTGTCGACGATACAGCGCTCGACTGAGAAATACCCTTCGAACCTGATCGGGTCATGCCGACGTAGGGAAACGAAATCCGCCAGCGGAACCGTCTCGCTCCTTGCCCGTCTTACCCCGCTGAACATCCGCACGGAGCACTCATGAACGCCAACGAACAATTCATCGCCGCCAACGCCCACGTCGACGAGGCTGCGATCCAGCCCCTGCCCAATTCGCGCAAGGTTTACGTCAAGGGCTCGCGCCCGGATCTGCACGTGCCGATGCGCGAAATCTCCCAGGCCGACACGCCGACCGGCTTCGGCGGCGAGAGGAATCCGCCGATCTTCGTTTATGACTGTTCCGGCCCGTATTCCGACCCGGCGGCGAAGATCGACATCCGCTCCGGCCTGCCGGCGCTGCGCGCCAAGTGGATCGAAGAACGCGGCGACACCGAGGAACTGCCCGACCTGTCCTCCGAATTCGGCCGCCAGCGTGCCGCCGACAAGGCGCTCGACGAACTGCGCTTCCCCGGCCTGCACCGCAAACCGCGCCGCGCCAAGGCCGGTGCCAATGTGTCGCAGATGCATTACGCCCGGAAAGGCATCATCACGCCGGAAATGGAATACGTGGCGATCCGCGAGAACCTCAATCGCGCCGCCTACATCGAGTCGCTGAAAGCCACCGGTCCGACCGGCGAGAAGATGGCCAAGCTGCTCACCCGCCAGCATCCGGGCCAGAGCTTCGGCGCTTCGATTCCGGCCGAGATCACGCCGGAATTCGTGCGCAGCGAGGTCGCCCGCGGCCGCGCCATCATCCCGAACAACATCAACCACCCGGAAAGCGAGCCGATGATCATCGGCCGCAACTTCCTCACCAAGATCAACGCCAACATCGGCAACTCGGCGCTCGGCTCCAGCATCCAGGAAGAAGTCGAGAAGATGACCTGGTCGATCCGCTGGGGCGGCGATACGGTGATGGATCTGTCCACCGGCAAGAACATCCACGAAACGCGCGAGTGGATCATCCGCAACAGCCCGGTGCCGATCGGCACCGTGCCGATCTACCAGGCACTGGAGAAGGTCAACGGCAAGGCCGAGGACCTGACCTGGGAAATCTTCCGCGACACGCTGATCGAACAGGCCGAGCAGGGCGTCGATTACTTCACCATCCACGCTGGCGTGCTGCTGCGCTACATCCCGATGACTGCCAACCGGATGACCGGCATCGTCAGCCGCGGCGGCTCGATCATGGCCAAGTGGTGTCTGGCGCACCACAAGGAAAGCTTCCTCTACACGCATTTCGAGGAAATCTGCGAAATCATGAAGGCCTACGACGTCGCCTTCAGCCTCGGCGACGGCCTGCGCCCGGGCTCGATCTACGACGCCAACGACGAAGCGCAACTGGGCGAACTGAAGACGCTGGGCGAACTCACCGAGATCGCCTGGAAGCACGACGTGCAGACCATCATCGAAGGCCCGGGTCACGTGCCGATGCACCTGATCAAGGAGAACATGGACCTGCAGCTCGAATACTGCAAGGAAGCCCCGTTCTACACCCTCGGCCCCCTGACCACCGACATCGCGCCGGGCTACGACCACATCACCAGTGGCATCGGCGCCGCCATGATCGGCTGGTACGGCACCGCCATGCTCTGCTACGTGACGCCCAAGGAACACCTCGGCCTGCCCGACAAGGACGACGTCAAGGAAGGCATCATCACCTACAAGCTCGCCGCCCACGCCGCCGACCTCGCCAAGGGCCATCCCGGCGCGCAGATCCGCGACAACGCGCTGTCCAAGGCACGCTACGAGTTCCGCTGGGACGACCAGTTCAACCTCGGCCTCGATCCGGACAAGGCCAAGTCCTTCCACGACGAAACCCTGCCCAAGGAATCGGCCAAGGTCGCCCACTTCTGCTCGATGTGCGGGCCGCACTTCTGTTCAATGAAGATCACTCAGGATGTGCGCGATTTCGCCGCAGCGCAGGGCTTGCAGGAAGAGGAAGCGCTCACTAAAGGCATGGAAGCCAAGGCCGTCGAGTTCGTGCAGACCGGCGCTGAGCTCTATCGCAAGGTGTGACGGGAATTCGACCCGCAATGAGAAAAGGCCGCGATCGCGGCCTTTTCCATTTCCGGCACCGTAGCCTGCTCAACCGCCCAGGCGTTCGACCCTCTTGTCGAGGCGCGCCAGATCGTCGCGCAAGGCATCGACGGCGGCAACGAAGTCCTTGACGTCGGTCGGAGCGGCGAGCAGCTCCCCTTCATTGCTGGCGTATTCGGCAAAATTGGCCCCCAGCCGCGCCAGTCCGTCGCGGGCATTGCCGGCCAGGGCGCCGGCGGCCAGGCTCAGGCGGCGGGCCGGAATGTCACCGATCAGCGCCGCCAGGTCGCCCTCGGCGTCCCAGCGCAGGTTGCGGAAAACGAAGGCCAGCGTCTCCGCGACATCGGCGGCGCCGCTCAGGCGGGCACCACTCATCAGCTTGCTGCGATCGGTCAGCGCACGCACCGCAAAATCGTTCGGCAGTTCGACGCGAACATCAGGTTCGGCAAGCGCGTCAGCCGCCTGCAGCAAGCCACTGCCGTCGATCGTCAGGCGCAGGGTCAGCGGTCCGGCGACAATCGCCACCCGCGCCCCGGCATGCCGGCTCAGGCGCTCTGCCGCCCAGGGCGCCTGCGCGATCAGGTGGTTGAGAGGAACGAGCAGCAGCCGGTCGGACAGGGACATCGGCGGCTCCGCTCAGAACTTGAAACCGCGGTGCAGCGCGACGACACCGAGCGCCATGTTGAAATACTCGACCCGTTCCAGACCGACGCCTTCCATCATGGCCTTCAGCGTTTCCTGGTCCGGATGGACGCGAATCGACTCGGAGAGATAGCGGTAGCTGTCGGAATCCTGCGTCACCAGCTGGCCGATGCGCGGGATCACCTGGAAGGAATAGAAGTCGTAAACCGGCGCCAGCGGCTTCCAGATCTGCGAGAACTCCAGCACCAGCAGACGACCGCCGGGGCGCAGCACGCGGCGCATCTCGGCCAGCGCCTGCTCCTTGTGCGTCATGTTGCGTAGACCGAAGGCGACCGTCACGCAGTCGAACCAGTCGTCGGGGAAGGGCAGTTTCTCGGCGTCGCACTGGGCGACCGGCAGCATGTAGCCCTTGTCGGTCAGGCGGTCGCGGCCGCGCGCCAGCATCGCGTTGTTGATGTCGGTCAGCCAGACCTGGCCGGTCTTGCCGACACGTTTGGCGAAAGCCAGCGACAGGTCACCCGTCCCGCCCGCTACGTCGAGCACCCGCGATCCTTCGCGGACACCACTACGCTCGATGGTGAAGGCCTTCCACAGCCGGTGCATGCCGCCCGACATCAGGTCATTCATCAGGTCGTAACGACCTGCCACCGAATCGAAAACGCTGCGCACGCGACGCGCCTTTTCCTGCTCGGCTACGGTTTCGAAACCGAAATGGGTTGTTTCCTTGTTCATGGCTCTCAGTGGTGGTGGCTACAGGATCGCGCAACGGCTGCGGGGCTGTCGTCGCTGTCGCGGGAGGCGCCCTGCGCCTCGAGCAGACGGAGGTATTCCGCCCACAGTTCGTCGTGGTGCACGCCGAGGTTGTAAAGCAGATCCCAGGTATACAAACCGCTGTCGTGACCGTCGGAAAACACCAGCTTCAGTGCATAGGTTCCGGAGGGTTCGACCGCCAGCAATTCGACGTCGCGCTTGCCGACCTGCAGCGTCTCCTGACCCGGCCCGTGGCCACGGGCTTCGGCCGACGGCGTCATCACCCGCAGGTATTCGAAAGGCAGACGAAACACCGTTTCGCCATAGACGAGTTCCAGCACCCGGCTTTTCGTGTGCAGACGAATCGCCTCGGGGATCGGGGTATCTTTTTCCATGCCGGCCATCTGTGGTCTCCTTGCCAGGTCGGCTAGTTTACCCCGAAGCCGCCGGCAACGGCAGCTTACAGCTCGACAACGCTGATCCGCTCGAAATCGGCTTGCCGCAACAGGATGTGGTTGAGGCGCAACTTGCGCTTGTCTTCCCCGATGACGATTTCCAGATCGCGGCCGGCGTGGTAATTGCCCGGCGGCAGGATCAGTGACTGTTCCTCGCCGATTGCTGCGAGCGCCGGCAACAGGAACCCTGCCAGGTAACGTTCGCTGCTGGCGCTTTTGGCATCAAGCGAGCGGAAGCTGACCCCTTGGGGCATCCCCGGCAGGGTAGCCAGACCGACCACCAAACCACCCGACTCTTCCTGCATCAGCCAGGTCGCGTAGCCAAGCAGGAAATGCTCGCCGTCATGCGGACAGACTGCCATCAGCTGCCCGTGCTGGATGCGTTGCCCGGCACCACTGCGGCCCAGCCGGAAACCGTTGGCCGAATGGTTGATCACCGACCAGTATTCGACCGGATAGTCGGCATGCGGACGAATGACCAGGGTCTGGCCGGGATCGGCCCGGTCACGGAAGGTGAACAACTGCTCGAAATCGCCCCGGGAATAGGCGGCGGCAGAGTCCGGCTGTTCGAACGGCACGCCGCTCACGTGAAAGAACATCGGGTTGAAGCCGGTAGCGACGCGCGCCGTCCCCTCGCTGACAAAACGCCGGAAACGCCGGGCCGACGACGATTGCGACCAGGGGCGCACGAGCTGCTCGAGCAGTTTCAGCACATGGCTGCTGGTTTCTTCGCCGAGACCGAGTTGCGACGGGGTGTAGCGCATGCGCAACTGGTTGATCGCATGATCGATCTGCAAGCCGAGCCGCGCCGTATCCAGACGCCGCACATCATTGGCCGCCCCCTCGACCGAAGCGCTCAGATGCAGGGGCTGATCCTTCATCAACTCGATGACATAAGGTGGCAGCTCGAGATCGCTCTCGAGCGGACTGACGCCGACCAGCGGCGCCCACATCACCGCCCAGCGGCGGATCAGGTTGAGGTTGCGCACGCTGTGGCTGTAGGGACTGGCCACGTCGATCAGCAGCAGGGCAACGTAAGCGGCGGCGCAATGGGTCGCATGCGTACTGCTTTCCAGCGGATCGCTGACCGGGGTGAACACGATCCCCCATTCTTCGGCAGTTTCAAAATAACCATGCAGATCGAGCCAGATGCCGGGCGGCAGTTCGCGGTGGGCACGATAATGCTCGATGATGACCATCCCGGTGTAATAGACACAGCGGTGCAGCAGGGTCGCCATCATTTCCTTGTAACCGGGCGCCTCAACGGCCGGCTCTTCGAGGCGGGCACACAGCGCGTAGGCCTTGCCCATCTTGCGCCAGGCGTCGACGGCAGCGCGGAAAGCCGACTCCTCGTCGTGGCTCAGCGGCACTGGCTTGTTGTGATAAAGACGGGCCATCTCCTCTTCGACGAAACAGAGCGGCGCTCGCGTCTGTTCAAGCAGGGCGAAGAGGATGCCGGGGTCGGGCGGCGCCGTCAGCAGCGCATCAAGGAAATCCATCAACTGCCGTTCGGCGGTTCCCGGATTGGCCAGCATCAGCTTGGCCAGATAGTTCATGCCGTCGTTCAGATCGACGATCGACAACTGCGCGCTCTGCTCATTGCTCATGGCGATTTTCCTCTCGCGCCAACTCGGCGGTGATGATGGCCGTCAGCGCGGCATCCTCGACGATTGCACGAGCCGGCGTCGACTCGCGCTGTTGCCGGCCCCAGATCGGCTCGGGGAAATGGCGGTCGTCACGCCAACGGGGAATGACGTGCCAATGCAGATGCGGCACGACGTTCCCGAAACTGGCGAGGTTGACCTTGTCCGGCGAAAAACATTGACGAACCGCCGCTTCCACGGCGAAAACGACGCGCATCAGCAACTGCCGCGAGGCGACGTCAAGGTCGGTCATTTCTGCGACATGATGATTCCAGATGACCCGGCAGAAGCCGGGCAGGGCAGGCTCATCGACGCGCACGACGCGACAGTGCGCCGACTGCCAAAGCAGCCGCCCCCCTGGTTCGCTACATAGTACGCAAGCGCTTGCCATAACCGCATTGATTCCCGTCGTTTTGCATAGGATTGCATCCGCCGCCACTTCCTGCAAGTGGCGGCGATCATTTACCGGTCATGACGGCCAGGCGAACGGAAATCCGGGATCAGAGCAACACGCGCTCGATGCCCCCGTTATTGGCCTTGCCGACGTAATCCGCCATCCAGTTTTCACCGAGCAGGTGCTTGGCCACCTCGACCACAATGTAGTCGGCCTGCGTGCCGGCATCGTCGTCGTAGCGGGAAAGACCCTGCAGACAGGCCGGACAGGAGGTCAGTATCTTGACCTCGCCCTGGAAACCGTCGGCGCGCAATTTTTCCGCCCCCTTCTCGATTTCTTCCTGCTTGCGGAACTTCACCTGCGTCGCGATATCCGGCCGAGCGTAGGCGAAAGAGCCCGAATCGCCACAACAGCGGTCGTTCAGCGGCACCTCCTGGCCAACCAGCGCCTTGGTCACGGCAAGCGGGTTGTAGGCCTTCATCGGCGTGTGGCAGGGGTCGTGGTACATGTAGCGGGTACCTTGCACCCCTTCCAGCCTGACGCCCTTTTCCATCAGGTACTCGTGAATGTCGAGCAGCCGGCAACCGGGGAAGATCTTCTCGAACTGGTACTTCTGCAATTGATCCATGCAGGTTCCACATGAAACGATCACCGTCCTGATATCGAGATAATTCAGGGTGTTGGCGACGCGGTGGAAGAGCACGCGGTTGTCGGTGGTGATCTTCTGGTCCTTGTCGGCGTCGCCCGAAGCGTTCTGTGGATAGCCGCAGCACAGGTAGCCCGGCGGCAGCACGGTGGTGACGCCAATGTCGTAAAGCATCGCCTGCGTCGCCAGACCAACCTGCGAGAACAGGCGCTCGGAGCCACAGCCTGGGAAATAGAAGACGGCATCCGACTCCTCGGTCGTCTTCTGCGGATTGCGGATCACCGGGATGACCTTGTCGTCCTCGATGTCGAGTAGCGCTCGCGAGGTGCGCTTGGGCAGGTTGCCCGGCATCGGCCGGTTGAGGAAGTGGATGACCTGGGTCTTGACCGTCGGCGCACCGAGCGAGGCCGGCGGATGCTTGCGCGTGTCCTGCACCAGATGCAACGCCTTGGCCGCCTTGTGCGCCAGGCGCTGGGCCTTGAAGCCGAAGTCCATCATGACGCCGCGCATCAGCTTGATCGTCGCCGGATCCTTCAGGTTCAGGTAGGTCATCGCTGCCGCGGTGCCCGGGCTGAAGCGCTTCTTGTCCTGCTTCCTGAGGAAATTTCGCATCGCCACCGAAACATCGCCGAAATCGATGTCGACCGGACAAGGCTTGAAACAGCGGTGGCAGACCGTGCAGTGATCGGCGACATCGTTGAATTCATCGAAGTGCTTCAACGAAATGCCGCGCCGGGTCTGTTCCTCGTAGAGGAAGGCTTCGACTAGCAACGAGGTGGCGAGAATCTTGTTGCGCGGTGAATACAGAAGGTTGGCCCGCGGTACGTGGGTCGAACAGACCGGTTTGCATTTGCCGCAGCGCAGGCAGTCCTTGACCATATCCGAAATCTTGCCGATCTCGGATTGCTCCATGATCAGCGATTCGGTGCCGAGCAGGCTGAACGACGGCGTGTAGGCGTTGCTCAGGTCGCCGCCATGCATCAACTTGCCCTTGTTGAAGCGTCCTTCCGGATCAACCTTCTGCTTGTAGGCGCGGAACGGGCCAATCTCGTCGTCGGTCAGGAACTCCAGCTTGGTGATGCCGATCCCGTGTTCACCGGAAATCACGCCGTCCAGACCACGTGCCAGGTGCATGATGCGCTCGACCGCCTTGTTGGCGGTCTGCAGCATCGCGTAGTTGTCTGAATTGACCGGGATATTGGTGTGCACGTTGCCGTCGCCGGCGTGCATGTGCAAGGCGACGAAGACGCGGCCGCGCAGGACTTCCTTGTGGATCGCCTCGATCCGTTCGAGGACCGGCCGATAGACCGTGCCGTCAAATATCTTGGCCAGGCGCGCCTTCAGCTCCTGCTTCCACGAGGTACGCACGGAGTAGTCCTGCAGCCGGTGGAAGAGGGTAGGGTTGGCCGCCTTGTTGCTCAGTTCGCCAGCGACCACGCCGTAGGATGCGAAGCGCGACTCGGCCTCGGCCAGCGGCAGATCGAGGTTCTCCAGCAGCCATTCCCAGCGCAGGCGGACGGCCTCGACGTAATCGAGCGCAGCCTGCCGGCGGTCGCCGATCAGCACGTCCTTGTCGAGGTTGGCGTCGCCTGAGTGCAGCGGCAGATCGCCCTTGAGGAATTCGGCCAGCGCGTCACACAGCGCCAGCTTGTTCTGCGTCGACAACTCAATGTTGATGCGCTCGATGCCGTCGCAGTACTCGCCCATGCGCGGCAGCGGGATAACGACGTCCTCGTTGACCTTGAAGGCGTTGGTATGGCGCGAGATGGCGGCAGTGCGCGAACGGTCTAGCCAGAATTTCTTGCGCGTCTCGGCGTCGACGGCGATGAAGCCTTCGGCGGCGCGCAGGTTGCACATGCGCACGACTTCCGAGGCGGCAGCCATGACGGCCTTCTCATCGTGGCCGACGATGTCGCCGATCAACACCATCTTCGGCCGACCGTGGCGCTTGGCCTTGGTCGCGTAACCGACCGCCTTCACATAGCGCTCGTCGAGGTGTTCGAGGCCGGCCAGCTGCACGCCAGCGGCGTTACCGGCGCCACCCGGCTTGAAGTAGTCGGTGATCTCGACGATGGCCGGCACTGCCTCGCGCACTTGGCCGAAAAATTCGAGGCAGACGGTGCGCGTCACCGGCGGCATCTTGTGCAGCACCCAGCGGGCGGCGACGATGATGCCGTCGGTGCCTTCCTTCTGCACGCCGGGAATGCCGCCGAGGAACTTGTCGGTAACGTCCTTGCCCAGGCCGGTCTTGCGGCAAGCGGCACCCGGCATGACCAGGACTTCCTCGCCGAGCAGCTTCTTGCCGCTGGGGTCGAAGCGCTTGACGCGGAATTCGACGTTTTCCTGCTCGTGAATCTTGCCGTAGTTATGGTTGACGCGTTCGACTTCCAGCCAGTTGCCGTCCGGATCGACCATCTTCCACCAGGCCAGGTTGTCGAGCGCGGTGCCCCACAGCACAGCCTTCTTGCCGCCGGCGTTCATGGCGATGTTGCCGCCGATGCAGGAGGCCGAGGCCGAAGTCGGATCGACGGCGAAGACGCGCCCGGCCGCGCTGGCAGCTTCGGCAACGCGCTCGGTGACGACGCCGGCGCCGGTGCGGATGGTGGCGTATGGTGTTTCATGGCCGGCCAGCACCAGTTCCTCGACCGGACCGATGTCGATCAGCTTTTCGGTGTTGATCACCGCTGAATGCGGCGTCAGCGGCACGGCGCCGCCGGTATAGCCGGTACCGCCGCCGCGCGGGATGATGGTCAGGCCGGCTTCGAAACAGCCACGCACGAGGTGGGCGATTTCTTCCTCGGTGTCCGGGTAGAGGACGACAAAGGGGTATTCGACGCGCCAGTCGGTGGCGTCGGTGACATGCGAGACGCGGGCCAGGCCGTCGAAAGCAATGTTGTCGCGGCGCGTGTGCTTGCCCAGGACCTTGAGCACCTTGCGGCGCAAGTCGATGGTCTCGCCGAAACGGGCCTCGAAACGGTTCACCGCCTCATGCGCGGCAACAACCAGACGACGGACCTTTTCCGAGCGTTCCGGATCCTCGGCCGCACTCTCGGCGCGACGCTTCTCGACTTCCTTCAGACGGTGACGCAGGGCGCTGACCAGCGCATCGCGGCGCTCGCGGTTGTCGAGCAGATCGTCTTCCAGGTAGGGATTGCGCTGCACCACCCAGATGTCGCCCAGCACCTCGTAAAGCATGCGCGCCGAGCGGCCGGTGACGCGCTCGCCGCGCAGTTCGTCAAGAATCGCCCAGTTGTCCGCACCGAGCAGACGGATGACGATTTCGCGGTCGGAAAACGAGGTGTAGTTGTACGGAATTTCGCGCAGGCGGGCGGTCATGATCAAACCGGTATCTGTCAAAAACAGGATTTTAGCGTATTGCGGCGCAACACGCGGCGCAGGTAGACCGGGAAAAGGCCTGTCGGTTCAAGCTATCGCTTCAATTTGCCAGCGCAGCCTGCGCGATCAGCCAGTAGCGGAAGAACTTGCCGGCGGCCATGAACAGCGTGCACGGCAGCCAGTGCAGACGCAGCCAGCCGGCGGCGACGCACAGCGCATCGCCGACCAGCGGTAGCCAGGAGAAGAGCAGGGCGGAGCTGCCCCAGCGTTGCAGGTGGTGCATCTGCGGCAAGCGTTCCAGGCGCTGCCAGCGCGGCAGGAAACGGCCGCAGGCCCACGACGTCATGCCGCCCAGCGTATTGCCGAGCGTCGCCAGCGCCAGCGCCGCCACCGCCTGTTCCGGATGCAGCTGCAAAACGCCCCACAACACCGCTTCCGAACCACCTGGCAGCAGGGTTGCAGCCAGAAAACTGCTCAGGAAAAGGCCGGCAAGCCCTTGTTCCGCCGTGACGTTTACCCACTCCACCCGTAGAATTCCCCTTTTGCCCAAAACCGAAACCGATCATGCACCCGGATTATCTCGAAAAAGTCCTCAACGCCCAGGTTTACGATGTCGCCATCGAAACCCCGCTGGAGCAGGCCGACAATCTTTCCATCC
The DNA here is from genome assembly GCF_041909095.1 of Azonexus sp. GTDB lineage: Bacteria > Pseudomonadota > Gammaproteobacteria > Burkholderiales > Rhodocyclaceae > Azonexus. The sequence goes on from NZ_JAYREB010000001.1 coordinate 934,239, forward strand.
GGGTCCATAACCGAATCTGGTTGAAGCGCGAGGACATGCAGCCGGTGTTCTCGTTCAAGCTGCGCGGCGCTTACAACAAGATCGCCAGCCTCTCTGCCGAAAAACTCAAACGCGGCGTCATCTGCGCCTCGGCCGGCAATCATGCCCAGGGCGTCGCGCTGTCGGCGGCCAAGCTCGGTTGCCGGGCAGTGATCGTCATGCCAACCTCGACGCCAGGGATCAAGATCGACGCCGTCCGCCAGCGCGGCGGCGAGGTCGTGCTGCACGGCGAATCCTTCGACGAAGCCTACGCCCATGCACTGGAGCTGGAGAAATCCGAAAGGCTGACCTTCGTCCACCCCTTCGACGATCCGGAAGTGATCGCCGGCCAGGGCACCGTGGCGCTGGAAATCCTGCGCCAGCACTCGCGTCACAACGGGCCGATCCACGCCGTCTTCTGCGCCATCGGCGGCGGCGGGCTGGCTGCCGGGGTCGCCGCCTACATCAAGCGCCTGCGCCCGGAGATCAAGGTGATCGGCGTCGAAACCTTTGACGCCGACGCGATGAAGCAGTCGATCGCCAAGGGCCACCGCGTCCGCCTGTCGCAGGTCGGGCTGTTCGCCGACGGCACGGCGGTGAAGTTCGTCGGCGAGGAAACCTTCCGCCTGTGCAAGGAACACCTCGACGACATCGTGCTGGTCGACACCGACGCCATCTGCGCGGCGATCAAGGATGTCTTCGAGGACACCCGCTCGATTCTCGAACCGTCAGGCGCGCTCGCCGTCGCTGGCGCCAAGGAATACGCCCGTCAGCACAAGCTGAAGGAGAAGAACCTGGTGGCCGTGACTTCCGGCGCCAACATGAACTTCGACCGCCTGCGCTTCGTCGCCGAGCGCGCCGAGTTCGGCGAACAGCGCGAGGCGGTGTTTGCCGTCACGCTGCCGGAGAAGCCCGGCGCCTACAAGAAGTTCCTGGCTCTGATCGGCAAGCGCAACGTCACCGAGTTCAACTACCGCTATCACTCGGCCAACGAAGCGCATGTCTTCGTCGGCGTCCAGGTCAGCGACCGCAAGGAATCGCTGAAACTGGTCGACAGCCTGCAGAAGCATGGCTACCCGACGCTCGATCTGAGCGACGACGAGATGGCGAAGAACCACATCCGCCACATGGTCGGCGGCCATGCGCCGCAGGTCTGCGAGAAGGGGATGCGCGAACTGCTCTACCGCTTCGAATTCCCGGAGCGGCCGGGCGCGTTGATGAACTTCCTGAGCCAGATGAGCGCCGGCTGGAACATCAGCCTGTTCCACTACCGCAACCATGGCGCCGATTACGGCCGCGTCCTCGTCGGCATGCAGGTACCACCGGCCGAGATGGCGCAATTCCGGGAATTCCTCAAAAACCTCGGCTACGCGCACTGGGATGAAAGCGAAAACCCGATCTACAAGCTCTTTCTTGGCTAATGCAAATTCGTCATAAGAATTTGCGATTTCATTCTTTCCGGTAAGGTAGCCCAAGCTCTAGACTGCTAGCCATCAACCCTTCCGGAGTATCCGCCATGAAAATCGCCAACAACGTCACCGAACTGGTCGGCAACACGCCGCTGGTCCAGCTCAACCGCGTCACCCATGGCGCCGGCGCCCGCGTCGTCGCCAAGCTGGAGTTCTTCAACCCCGGGCACAGCGTCAAGGACCGCATCGCGGTCGCCATGCTCGACGCCGCCATCGCTGCCGGCAAGATCGGTCCGGACACCGTGGTGCTGGAGCCGACCTCCGGCAACACCGGCATCGGCCTCGCCATGGTCTGCGCCGCACGCGGCATCAAGGCGGCGTTCGTGATGCCGGAAACCATGAGCCGCGAACGCAAGCTGCTGTTGAAGGCCTACGGCGCCGACCTGATCCTGACCCCGGGACCGGAGGGCATGGGCGGCGCGATCGCCAAGGCCAAGGCGCTGGCCGAAGCCGACCCGAAGTACTTCATCCCGCAGCAGTTCGAGAACCCGGCCAACCCTGAAATCCACCGCCACACGACGGCCGAGGAAATCTGGCGTGACACCGACGGCGAAGTGGACATCTTCGTCTCCGGCGTCGGCACCGGCGGCACCGTCACCGGCGTCGGCGAAGTGCTGAAAGCGAAAAAGCCGGGCGTGCAGATCGTCGCCGTCGAACCCGACGCCTCGCCGGTGCTTTCCGGCGGCCAGAAGGGCCCGCACCCGATCCAGGGCATCGGCGCCGGCTTCGTGCCGGGCGTCCTCAACACCGGCGTCTACGACGAAGTGATCCGGGTGAAGAACGACGACGCTTTCGCCACCGCCCGCCGCATGGCAACGGAAGAGGGGCTGCTGGTCGGCATCTCGTCGGGCGCCGCCACCTGGGCCGCGCTCGAACTCGCCAAACGCCCGGAAAACGCCGGCAAGCTGATCGTCGTCATCATCCCGTCGTTCGGCGAGCGCTACCTATCCACCGCCCTTTACGAACACCTGGCCGTTTGAACGACTTCGCCTCCGCCCCCGACCGGCGCCACTCCGATTCGATCAAGTGGGGCAAGTACGCCGGTCGCGACATCCTGCCGCTATGGGTCGCCGACATGGATTTCGCGGCGCCGCCCGCCGTCATCGAAGCGCTGCACCGGCGCATCGAACACGGCGTTTTCGGTTACGGCCAGCCCTGGCCGGCGCTGACGGAGTCAGTACTCGCTCACCTGAAAGACGAGTACACGTGGGAAATCGATGCCGACTGGCTGCTCTGGTTGCCGGGACTGGTCAGTGGCCTCAATCTCGCCTGCCGTGCGGTCGACGGCGAGGTGCTGACAGCGACACCGATCTATCCGCCTTTCCTGTCGGCACCGAAGTATTCCGGACGCCGCCTGCGTACCGCCGACCTGCGCTGCGCCGACGGCCGCTGGCAATGGGACTGGCCGGCGCTGCACGCGGCGGCGACGCCGGAAACGCGGCTCTTCCTGCTCTGCCACCCGCACAACCCGGTCGGCCGCTGCTGGAGCCGCGACGAACTGCTGGCGCTGGCCGAGTTTGCCGAAAGCCGCGACCTGATCGTCTGTTCGGATGAAATCCACTGCGGCCTGATCCTCGACGAAAACAGGAAACACCTTCCCTTCGCCAGCCTGTCGGAGGACGCCGCCCGACGCAGCATCACGCTGATGGCACCATCCAAGACCTTCAACATCCCGGGCCTCGGCTGCGCTTTCGCGGTGATTCCCGATGCCGCGCTGCGCCGCCGCTTCCGGCAGGCGATGGACGGCATCGTGCCGCACGTCAATGTGCTCGGCCTCGCCGCCTGCGAAGCCGCCTACCGGGATTGCGCCGACTGGCACCGGCAGCTGCTCGCCGCGCTGCGCAGCAACCGCGACCGACTGGAAGCCGCCGTCGCCGATCTGCCGGGCATCCGCATGACGCACGTCGAAGCCACCTACCTGGCCTGGCTCGACGTCCGCGGTCTCGGCCGGGCCGATCCGGCCGCGCATTTCGAGGCTCACGGTCTCGGCCTTTCCGACGGCCGCGATTTCGGCGCGCCGGGCTGGCTGCGTCTAAACTTCGGCTGCCCGGCGAGCCTGCTCGACAACGCCCTACAACGTCTGGCGCAAGCCTGCCACGCCGCATGAGCAGCTACCAGATCGCCGTGCTGGCGCTGATCGTCGGCTTCGTCGGCCAGGCCATCGCCAGTGGATTGGCCGCCGAACGCTGCCTGCGGGCGGCGGCCGGCCGCCGCCTCTGGCTGGCGCTCGCCGGCGCCGCCTTGCTGCTCGCGCTGGCCCACACTCAGGCGCTGGAGCTGGCGGTACGCAGCGGCCTTTACGATCTGCGCCAGGCCTTGCTCATCGGCGCGGCCGGCCTGCTCTCGGCGATCGCCGTCGGCGGCCTCAGCCGGCGACCCTGAAAGCCCCGGCTTCGGTGACGATCCAGTCGAGACGCTGATCGTGCGCTTGCGGACGGATGTCAGCGAGACGGTTGATCTCGAAACCGACGCCAACCGTCAGCGGCCGTGGCGTCAGCGCTGCCAGCGTGCGGTCGAAATAGCCACCGCCGTAGCCAAGACGGTAACCGGCGGCATCGAAGCCGTTGAGCGGCAGCAGGATCAGCTCGGGCTGCAGCCAGTCGCCAGCGACCGGCGTCGGAATCCCGTAACGATCGCCCTGCAGGCGGTCGCCGACCCGCCATTCGCGAAACTGCAGCGGCGTCGCCTCGGCCACCACCACCGGCAGCGCCGCCCGCGTACCGCGACTGGTCCACTCGTCAATGATGGCGCGGACATCCGGTTCGTGCTTGATCGGCCAGCAGAAGGCACAGCTCGCCGGCGCCGCGAAACTGACCCGCAACCAGCCGACGATTGCCGCCGACAGGCGGGCACGCGCCGTCTCGCCCAGCATCTCGCGCCGGGCAACCATGTCGCGCCGCAAATCACGACGCCATAGCGTGCTATCCTCAAAACGACCCGTCATCACCCGAATCCAGCATGAAGTTTTCCCCCATCATCGCCCTGCTTGTCTGGGGCGTTTCCGCCTTTGCCCAGAGCGCCGACGACAGCGCCTTCATCGCCGCCCGCGAAGCCTTCCGCAAGGGCGATGCCGCCCGGCTGGCCAGCGCCGTCGGCGAAACCCGCGGCCATCCGCTAGCCATTTACGCCGAAAACTATTTCCTGCGCAACCGCCTGGCGCGCAATGACGCCGACGGCATCCCGGCTTTCCTGGCCCGCAACGAGGGCAACAACGTCGCCGAACGCCTGCGCAGCGACTGGCTGACCTGGCTTGCCAAACAGGGCGACTGGCCACGCGTCGAAAACGAATACGCCAAACTACTCGCCCCCGATACCGAACGCACCTGCCTGCAGCAGCAAGCCCGCCTGCAGCGCGGCGATCGCCGCGTCCTCGACGAGGCTGCCGCTTACTGGCTGAGCATGCTAGAACCCGGCGAGGCCTGCAAACCCTTGCTCGATGCGCTGGTCGCTGCCGGTCGCATCAATGTCGATGCCGCCTGGCAGCGCGCCCGCCGGCAAATCGAGATCAACCGCCCGAGCGCCGCCCAGCAGACGCTTGCCTATCTTCCCGACAGCCAGGTTCCTGGCACCACCGATTTCGACGCGGCGACGAAAAAATCGATGTCCTACCTGGCCCGCCAGGGGGCCAACTGGCAGCGCCAGCGCAGCAACCGCGAGCTGGCGGCGATCGCGATCCGCTATGTGGCGATCAACGACCCGTTGATCGCCGCCGTGGAACTGGAGAAACGCGAAGCACAACTCGAACGCCCGGCGGCCAGCTGGGCCTGGAGCCAGATTGCGCTGCTCGGCGCGCGCCGACATCTGGCAGAAGCGAGCATCTGGTATGCCCGTGCCGGCGATGCACCGCTGACCGAAGAAAATCACCAGTGGCGGGTGCGTGCCGCGCTGCGCGCCCTGAACTGGGGTCAGGTCCGCGACGCCATCCAGGCCATGCCGCCCGAACTCGCCGCCCGACCGGAGTGGATCTACTGGCTGGGGCGAGCCTACAAATCCGGCGGGCGGACCGCGGATGCCGACGCCCTGTTCGCCAAAATCGCCGGCCAGGCGCATTTCTACGGCAATCTGGCCGACGAGGAACTGGGCCGTCAGGTGCGCGCCCCGGCGCCAACCACGCCGCCTTCCGCCGAGGAGATCGCAGCAGCCCGGGACAATCCCAACCTGCAGCGGGCCTTGCTCCTGTTCCGTCTGGACATGCGCACCGAAGCCGTTCGCGAGTGGAACTGGGCGCTGCGTGAGATGAACGACCGCCAGTTGCTGGCCGCCGCCGAACTCGCCCGCCGTAACCAGCTCTGGGACCGGGCGATCAACACCGCCGACCGTACCCGCCACGAGCACGACTACAGCCTGCGCTTCCTCTCGCCATTCGCCGACAGCATCCGCCCGGTCACCCGTCAGCAGGCGCTTGACGATGCCTGGGTGTACGGCCTGATGCGCCAGGAAAGCCGCTTCATCACCAGCGCCCGCTCGAACGTCGGCGCCGCCGGCCTGATGCAGTTGATGCCCGCCACCGCCCGCTGGGTGGCAAAAAAGATCGGCCTCAACAATTTCAACCCGAGCCAGGTGCACGATGCCGACGTCAATGTCCTGCTCGGCACCTCATACATGCGCATCGTCATGGAAAACCTCGACAATCACCCGGTGCTCGCCTCCGCCGCCTACAACGCTGGCCCCGGCCGGGCCCAGCGCTGGCGCGGTGAAAAGGCGCTGGAAGGGGCGATCTATGCGGAAACCATCCCCTTCTCGGAAACCCGCGATTACGTGAAAAAGGTCATGAGCAACGCCGTTTATTACGCTTTCCTGTTCAACGGCAAGCCTGATTCGCTGAAAACCCGCCTGGGCGTCATCACCCCGGCATCCGGACAAAACCCCAAAAATGCCGATCTACCATAAAATCTGCATTGCATTGTTAATTTGCTGACACAATAACGCTTCAGCATGTCCGTACTCCGATCTCTCAACCTTTTCTTGGAAATCTGCGTCCGTGAATACTGCGCCTAACGCCAGCCACATCGATCGCTTCCAGTCCTCGCAAGCTGCCCGGAAGTTTTTTCTCGATCATCTCAGCGAACTGTTGCGCGACAGCCGACTGATTTCGGAGTCCGCGATCGCGGCGATGATCGGCGGCTGCGGAAAATATTTCGATGAAATGATGAACAAGCGCCGCCTGGGCAGCTTCGAGGAAGAAGCCCGGGGCCTGACCTCGTCGCGCATCTCGCTGGTCGGCGATGATGATCTGGAACTGGACATCCGCCTCGACCACCTGTGCAGCCGGCTGATCGAAAGCACCAGCGTCCCGCTCTGGAAAACGCACCTGCGTTTTGCCACCATACTCGGCCGCCCCGATCTGCCCAAGAACGACAACCCGGTCGGCCCACGCGGCGTGACCCAGGGACTGCACGATCTGTTCAGTGCCGCCGGCGCCAGTTCGCTCGAGAAGAAGTTCGAACTCCTGGACAGAATCGAAGTCGCGCTGCTCACCAGCCTTCCCGGCATCTATGGCCAGCTGGACGATTTCCTGCAAAGCATCGGCGTCGAGGTCACGCAACCGCCGATTGCCTCAACCCAGCCCCCATCGCACACAGCAGCCCACAAACCGGAACCCCAGGTCGCCGTCAGCACCGCACCTGCGGGCAGCGAGCGGCCGGCCAGCGCCACGCATCCCCTGCTCAGCCAGGGCGCACTTGAAAACCTGATGTTCCGCCTCGACCAGATGGAACGCAGCCAGCAAAACAGTCTCGACTTCCTGACCGCCACCTCACCCAATCTGGAGTCACTGATCCCCGAACTCTTCGGCGAAGCCGGCAGCAGCACTTCGGAAATCGTACCGCTGGTCCTGCAATCGGACGCCCTCGGCATTCCCGCCAACAGCCTTGAAGGCCAGGCGATCGACCTGACCGGCCGCTTCTTCAACAGCCTGTTCAACGACCCGACGATTCCCGACATTCTCAAGGAAACGGTCGCCAAGCTGCAGGTTCGCGTCGCTCGCATTGCGGTCCGCGACCGCAACCTGTTCAGTCACACCGACCACCCCTGTCGCCAGTTCATCGACCGCCTGGCAAAACTGCTGTACGGTCTGCCGCTGACCGTTTCGGCCAGCCACCCGGTATGCCAGAAAATGCTCGAAACCTGCGACCGCCTGCGCCAGGACACCACCGGCGATGCGGCCGCTTTCGCCGCCGCCGCCGCCGAACTGGAAGCGCAGATCAATGCCCGGCACCAGAAGATTTTCGACGCAGCAGCGCCCTATCATCCTTTCCTGCGCCAGCTTGACCGCCGCGAACAGGCGGACCGCGAGATCGCCGAGTATTACGCGCGGATGCATCTGGATACGCTGCCCGAGTTGCTGCGCAATTTCATCCTGCAGGACTGGAAACGCCTGCTCGAACGTGCCTGGTTCGAGCAGGGCCAGGATGGTCCGGCGTGGCGGGAACGTACCGAAACGCTGAATGCGCTGGTCTGGAGTTTCCGCCCGAAAGCCGATGGCGAACAGCGCCGGAGCCTGGCACAAAAGCTGCCGGGCGTGCTGCAGGCGGTCAAGGAGGGCATGGAAACGCTCGGCATTGCTGCCGAAACGCAGACCCGCATCCTCGACACCTGTTTCGAACTGCAGACCCGCGCCATGCGCCCCAACGGCAGTGAAGCGCCGCCCCAGGTCGGAGCAAGCGTCGCGCTGGCGGAAGTGCATCAGGGGCACGGCATCCGCCAGCTCAGCATTGGCTGGCTGGAAGCCGGCAACCGCGCCCTGCACACCATGGATTACCTGCTGCCGCCGGCGACGGAAGGACGCAATCCGGTTTACAGTGCCGGTGAATGGATGGAGATCAAGGTTGAGGATGTCGATCAGCAACTCTGCCTGTGCCTGCAGAGCGCCAACACTGGCCGCTGCCTGTTCTTCAATCCGGAAAACAACCTTGCCCTGGCCATCCATCCCCAACTGCTGGCCGAGCAACTGAAGAAGGGCAGTTCCCGGCATCTGGGCCAACCCGGCCTGTTCGCCACGCTGCTGGCGCGAATATCGGGGACTTGATCGATCATCTGCTGCCCGGCCGGCGCGGCTTTGCCTTAAAATCGCGCTACTCAGAACAATATTGCGGGGTTCCAGATGGGTATCAAGAAGGTCTTGCTGCTGGGGGGCAGTGGTTTCATCGGCACTTACATCGTCAACCGCCTCTCCCAGCGCGGCATCCAGGTCACTGTACCGACCCGGCGACGCGAACGGACCAAGGCGTTGATCATGCAGCCGGGCGTCGAAATGCCGGAAGCCAACATCCATTGCCCGGCAACGCTGGCGTCGCTGATGCAGGGACAAGATGCGGTGATCAATCTGGTCGGCATCCTGCACAGCCGGGACGTCAAGTTTCCCTACAGCGACGATTTCGCACAGGCACACGTCGAACTGCCGAGAAAGATCGTTGCTGCCTGCAAGGCCGCCGGAGTCCGCCGCCTGGTGCACATGAGCGCGCTGAAAGCGGCTGCCGATGCGCCGTCCGAATATCTGGCCTCGAAAGGGGCCGGCGAAGCCATCGTCATGGCAGCGGCCGGCGAACTCGACGTCAGCGTTTTCCGACCCTCGGTGATCTTCGGTCTGGGCGACAGTTTCCTGACCATGTTTGCCGGAATTCTGAAAATCGCCCCCATTTTCCCGCTCGGTTTCGGTCACGCCCGCTTCCAGCCGGTCTGGGCTGCCGATGTCGCCGATGCCTTCGTCGATGCGCTGGACGATGCCAGCACCTTCGGCCAGGCCTACGATCTGGTCGGCCCGAAGACCTACACCCTGCGCGAACTGGTCGACTACACCGCGCAACTCACCGGTAGCCGGGCACGCATCATCGCCTTGCCGGAAGGCCTCGCCTATCTGCAGGCCGGCCTGATGTGGCTGGCGCCGAAGCCGCTGATGTCGCCCGACAACCTGCGCTCGATGCAGGTCGACAGCGTCTGCACCGGCGATTGCCGCCTGCCCGAGGGTTGGCAACCAACCGCGCTGGAAGCGGTTGCGCCAACCTATATCGCCCTCAATACGCCGAAGGGCAAGCTCGACAGCTTCCGCTTCCGCGCGGGCCGCTGAGCCGGCGACCGACGCCGTGCAGGTCTACGTCGTCGGCGGTGCCGTTCGTGATGCCTTGCTCGGACGGCCCAGCGACGACCACGATCACGTGGTCGTCGGCAGCACCCCGGAAGCCATGCTCGCCCAGGGGTTCAAGCCGGTCGGCAAGGACTTCCCGGTCTTCCTGCACCCCGAGACGCACGAGGAGTACGCGCTGGCCCGTACCGAGCGCAAGACGGCCCCAGGCTACCACGGCTTCACTTTTCACACCGCCCCCGAGGTGACGCTGGAAGAAGACCTCGCGCGCCGCGATCTGACCATCAACGCGATGGCGCGCGATACGGCGGGCAGGGTGATCGACCCCTTCAACGGTCAAGGCGACCTTGCCGCCCGGGTGCTGCGCCACGTCGGTCCGGCCTTCGCCGAAGATCCCGTGCGCATCCTGCGTCTGGCCCGTTTTGCGGCGCGTTTCGCCGATTTCTCGGTGGCCTCCGAAACAGTCGCCCTGATGCAGGACATGGTCGCTGGCGGCGAAGTCGATCACCTCGTCGCCGAACGCGTCTGGCAGGAACTGGCCAAGGGGCTAATGGAAGACAAGCCGTCGCGGATGTTCGAAGTCCTGCGCCAGTGCGGTGCGCTCGCCCGCTTGTTGCCCGAGGTCGATGCCTTGTTCGGCGTGCCGCAACGCGCCGACTACCATCCGGAAATCGACGCCGGCATCCACACCATGATGGTCATCGATCAGGCGGCGCGCCGAGGCTTCCCGTTAGCGGTCCGCTATGCCGCACTCTGCCACGATCTGGGCAAGGCGCTCACCCCCGCCGACATCCTGCCCCGGCACATCGGTCACGAAGCCCGTAGCGTCGAGCTCTGCCAGGTGCTCGGCGAACGCCTGCGGGTCCCGACGGATTGCCGCGACCTGGCGTTGTTGATGGCCCGCCACCACGGCAGCATTCACCGGGCAGGCGAACTACGGGCAGCGACCATCGTCGAGCTGTTCGAAAAGTGCGACGCCTTGCGCCGTCCCGCCCGTTTCGATCAGTTGCTCGATACCTGCCTGTGTGACTACACCGGCCGTGGCGGCTGGGAAGAGCGGCCATACACGGCGCCGGCCAGACTGTACAAGGCGCTTTCCGCGGTCAACAGCGTCAACGCCGGTGAGATCGCCGCTAGCTGTCCTGACCCCAGCACCATTGCCGAGCGCATCCGCCGCGCCCGCATCGCTGCCGTCCGCCAGGCCCTAGAGGAGGCGCCCGATCAGCCAGAGCAGCAATGAGAAGAGCAGGATGCTGACGAAAGGAAAGTGGTAAACCCTGCCCCGCCAGCGCAGCGCGATATCGCCGGGCAGTTGCCCGAAGCGGATGAAGCGCGCGAGATGCGGCGTTACCAGCCCAAGCAGGAAAATCGCAACCACCAGCGTCAACAACCACTTCAGCATCAACCCGACCCTCCCGCGGCCAACGCTTCAGGCCACCCCATGAACCCATGGTAGAACGATGATAAAACGACAGAATATCGCAGGCCTTGAAATCTTTTCCTGCCTCCCCGACACCCCGGCTTCCCGGCCCGACCTGCTGTTCATCCACGGCGCCTTTGCCGGCGCCTGGATGTGGACCGAAACCTACATGCCTTACTTCGCGGCTGCCGGCTATCCCTGCCACGCGCTGTCGCTGCGTGGCCATGGTGGCAGCGACGGTCACGAACGCATCAACTGGCTGGCGGTCGCCGATTATGTCGAGGACGTCCGCACCGTGGTCGAAGCTCTTGCCATTGATCCTGTGCTGCTGGGCCATTCGATGGGCGGCTTCGTGGTCCAGAAATATCTGGAACACCACGCCGCACCGGCGGTTGCGCTGCTTTGCTCAGTACCACCGCAAGGCTTGATCGCTGCCCAGTTTCATCTGCTGTTGCAGAAACCCCAGCTCTACCTGGAAATCAACCGCATCCTGGCCGGCAACTACACCGAGACCGATACGCTGAAGGAAGCCCTGTTCGCCGGCGAGGTCGACCAGAAGATGCTGGAAGTCTGGCTGGGCCGGATGCAGAACGAGTCGCAACGGGCGATCTGGGACATGTCGATGTTCAACCTGCCTAACCTCTACCGCATGCAGAAGCCGCCGATGCTCGTCGTCGGCGCCGAAATGGACGCGTTGGTTCCCGCCTTCCTCGCCCAGACGACAGCCCAGACCTACGGCGAGCCCTGTCACATCCTGCGCGACATGGGCCACGCGATCACCCACGAAAAGGACTGGCAAAAGGGTGCGGCGCTGATCCTGAACTGGCTAGAAACGCTCAGGCCTTGATATCGACCGAATTACCGAGATTCGGCGGGTTGCTGTAGGTCGGCGGCAGGGCCTGCAGCAACTGCATCGAGTTCTGCGCTTCGATGTCGATCGCCTTCTTCAGAACGGCCGTAGACACGGCCATGCTGGTCTGCTCAGCGCTCATCGCCGTATTCAAACTGCCGATTCCCGAAGTGTCCATGATTCTGCTCCCGCTAGCTTCTATTAAGCGCTTTCAGTTTAGACCACTTTCTCACAATCGGCGACTTTGATCGCCCTCGGCGAAACCTGACAGCCCGCCGTCGATGCCGCGACCGATCGCCATCACCTTGAACAACTCGCCCATCTCGTGAGGCATCAGCAATTTGCCCACAGCCGAGGCGGCCCGGACGTAATCCGGGGTGTCGCGAGTAATTTCCGCCAGCAGGTCGAGCATGCCGCAATTGAGCAGGAACTGCCCCTGGCTCGCGTAGCCGAGCAGATCGAGTCCGGCAGCGTGGGCAGCGGCGATGATCGCCGTGAAATCGACATGCACCGTCACATCCTGCAAGCCGGGCAGGTAGAAGGGATCGCCATGGGCATGGTGGCGGTAGTGACACATCAGGGTACCGGCGCTGCGCTGCGGATGGTAATACTCGTGGCGGGGAAATCCGTAGTCGATCAGGAGCAGGGCGCCACGCTGCAGGCGATGCCCCCATTCCGCCGCCCAGGCCCGCGCCGCAAGGCTGATTTCGCTCAGATAGCCGGGTTCCAGGTCGCAGCTGTCGGCGATTTCGCGGGCCGCGGCAAGCAGGCTTCCGCCGGCAGCTCGCTCGTTCCACATGAAACCGCCAGCGGCGTCGCCGACCACGCCACATTCGCGGATTTCCTCACCATCCCAGCGCACCAGATGGGCCGGCAAGGCATCGAGCAGTTCGTTGGCCAGCACGACACCGCTGAACTCGTCGGGCAGGTGATCGAGCCATTCGACGCGGGCCAGCAGGTGTGGTGCCGCGTCGGCCAGCGTCTGCTGCTGGCGTTGGCGCAGATCGGCAGAGAGATCCAGGATCGCGTAACGTTCAGGCAATTGCCCGAGGCGCTCCAGCGCCAGCAGAAGATCGGCGGCCAGACGCCCGGAACCGGCGCCGACCTCCAGCACCCGGGGTGCAGACAGTGCCATGATCTGCGCCACCTGGCGCGCCAGTGCCTGGCCAAACAGCGGCGTCATTTCCGGTGCGGTGACGAAATCGCCGGCACTGCCAAACTTGCGCGCACCCGCCGTGTAATAGCCGAGACCCGGCGCGTAGAGCAGCATTTCCATGAAATTCGCGAACGGCAGCCAGCCGCCTTGCTGGACTATGGCGCGGTGGATTTCGGCTTGCAGGCGGGCGCTGTGCGCGAGCGCCTCGGGAGAGGGCGCGGGAAGCTGGCTCATGGCGGGGCAAATAGGCGCATTCTAACGGCCAGCGACGCGTTCGCGGGCGATCCGTGTAAACTTGCGGCCGCAACAACCGCCACTCCCACCAGTAAAGATCGCTGATCATGGACACCGTCGTCTCCGCCAACCTGCAAAAGCTCCGCAAATTCCTCGAAGGTCGTACCGGCAAGGCGATCATGGACTACAACATGATCGCCGACGGCGACACCGTGCTGGTCTGCTGTTCCGGCGGCAAGGATTCCTACACCCTGCTCGCCATGCTGATGGCGCTGCAAAAGCGGGCGCCGGTTAAGTTCCGCCTGATCGCGATGAACCTCGACCAGAAGCAGCCCGGCTTTCCGGCCGACGTGCTGCCCGCTTACTTCGAATCGATCGGTATCGAGCACCGCATCGTCGAGGCCGATACCTATTCGATCGTCAAGGACAAGATTCCCGAGGGCAAAACCACCTGCTCGCTATGTTCGCGTCTGCGCCGCGGCATCATCTACCGGACTGCCAAGGAACTCGGCGCGAACAAGATTGCCCTCGGCCATCACCGCGATGACATGGTTCACACCCTGTTCCTCAACATGCTGTTCGGCGGCAAGATGAAGGCGATGCCACCGAAGCTTGTCACCGACGACCAGGCCCATGTCGTGATCCGGCCGCTTGCCTACTGCAGCGAGAACGATATTGCCAAGTTCGCCCGCGGCATGGCTTTTCCGATCATTCCCTGCAACCTCTGCGGCTCGCAGGAAAACCTGCAACGGCAGAAGATCAAGGAAATGATGCGGGACTGGGACCGCCGCTATCCGGGACGCACCGAATCCGTGTTCACTGCGATGCAGAACGTCGTGCCGTCGCATCTCGCCGACAACACGCTGTTCGATTTCCGCGGCCTGACGCTGGATACGCCAGTCGACGAGGGCGACATCGCCTTCGACAGCGAACCCCTGGAATTCACTCGCACGATCCCGATTTCGCCGCTTGCCTGATGCCAGGAAATGTAAGCCGTCATATAATCGGACGTCCTTTCCCTCCAGTCCAGCTATGAACGCGCAGTGTCCGATCCCCGTCATCATGGTCGCCGACATCACCGGCAGCGCTTCGCTTCATCAGCGCCTGGATGAACAGGAAGCAGAGCGGGCGATTGATCGCTGCATCAAGCGCATGCAGCGCGCCATCGAGGCTTACAACGGACAACTGCTGCAGCAAGTGGGTGACGAAATCCTGGTTTCCTTCTCGAGCCCGGAAGATGCCTGCCACGCGGCAGTCGACATGCATCAACGGATTGCCGATCTGCCGCCGGTATCCGGACACAAGTTGAGCATCCGCGTCGCCTTGCACGACAAGGGCAACGAAGCCGAGCAGGTAACAAGCCCAGAAACGCTGGCCAACCTGATGCGCATCGGCGGCCATGCGCACGGCGACCAAATCCTGTGCAGCAGCGCCATCGTTGCCGCGCTGCCGCCGAGCAGCGTAATCACCACCCGCGCCCGACCGGACGTCAATGGCTTGTCGGAAGCGGATAACCAGATTCTGGTCTTCGAAATCAACTGGCCGGCAAAAACGCTTGCCGCTCCGCCGCATCATTCGATGTTCGGCCCGCACAACGCTCCGCGGCTCGCCGAACGGCTCTGTGTGCGTTACCGCGGACAAGCCTACCTGATCGATGCGAAGGCACCGATGATCAGCCTCGGCCGCGACCCCTCATGCAAGCTGCTGGTGGAAAACCGCCGCGTCTCTCGCCAGCACGCACGCATCGAACGCCGTGACGATGGTTACTATCTGGTCGATACCAGCACCAATGGCAGTTTCCTGACCTTGCCGGGGAAACGGGAAGTCATGGTGCGCAAGCACGAGGCCCTGCTCGACGGCAAGGGCGTCATCTGCTTCGGCAGTTCGGCGAACGACACCGCCGCCGAGCGCATCGAGTTCGAACATCTTTAATAACCGCGGCAGCGCCGCAGTTTACAGCGTTTCGTCGTTCATCACCCGGCTCTGCCGGTCGATGAAATCCTGCATTGAATCGATTCCCCGGTACTGCAGGATGGTGTTACGCACCGCGGCCTCCAGCAAGACTGCCAGGTTGCGCCCGGCAGCGACCGGAATCACCACCTTGCGCACCGGAACCCCCAGCACCTCCTGAGTCTGCGCATCGAGCGGCAGACGTGGCGCATCTTCGGCGGCAATCGTCCGCTGCAGATGAACGATCAGCTTCAGCTTCATTTTCCGGCGCGATGCGGTTTCGCCGAAGATGGTGCGGATGTTGAGCAGGCCTAGCCCGCGCACCTCGAGAAAATCGCGCAGCATGCCGGGGCAGCGCCCCTCGATCGTGGTTGGCGCGATCCGCGCCATTTCGACGACATCGTCGGCCACCAGGCCATGGCCGCGGGAAATCAGTTCGAGCGCGAGTTCCGACTTGCCAACCCCGGAATCGCCAGTGATCAGCACCCCCATGCCGAGCACGTCCATGAACACGCCGTGCAGGCTGACCGTATCGGCAAGGCGGGCGGCAAGATAGATGCGCAAGTGGTCAATCACTGCCGAACAGTGCTTGGGCGACAGAATCAGCGGCACATCGGCCTGGCGGCAGGCTTCGAGGACGAAATCGGGCGGCTTCAGTCCGTCGGCGACGATCATTGCCGGCGTCCTCGCCGACAACAGATCGCTGAACAACTGGCCGAAACGGCGCTCGCCGATCCGCATCGCCCAGTCGTATTCGGCTTGCCCCATGACCTGCAGGCGTTCCGGGTGGATGATGTTGATATGACCGACAACGTCGGCGCCGTAATTGCTGGCCGCCTTCAGTTCGATCCGGCGGTCGGCACGCTGACCGACCACCCAGTTGAACAGCAACTGCTCACGGTTGTCCTGATACAGCTGCTCGAGGCTGATGTGGCGCACGGCGCGGAATCAGGACTTCTTGAACAGGGCGAGAACGGTGGCGACATCGGGTGCCGCCAGCAGGGCTTCACGGAAAGCGCGATCGGAAAAGCGTTGCGCCAGTTCGGACAGGATCTGCAGATGTTCCTCGGTTGCCTGTTCCGGCACCAGCAGGACGAAAAGCAGGGTGACCGGCCGACCGTCCGGCGAATCGAAAGGAATCGGGTTGGCCAAGCGGATCAGCGCGCCAGCCGCCTGTTTGAGACCCTTGATACGGCCATGGGGGATCGCAATGCCCTGGCCGAGGCCGGTGGAGCCCAGCTTCTCGCGGGCAAACAGGCTGTCGAAAATCTGCGTGCGGGCCATGCCGAGCCGACCTTCGAAGAGCATCCCGGCCTGTTCGAAAACACGTTTCTTGCTGCTCGCATCCAAATCAAGCAGGACCTGGTCGGCAGTCAGAATGTTGTCTAAGGGGTTCATGGGAGAGTGTTGAAGCAAAAAGACCGCAGCCGGAAGTGGCTGCGGTCAGGGCTGGCTTATTCGCCTTCAAGGTGCTGCGACGGCTTTTCACCACGGTGGTGATCCTGCACCTTATGCTTGTACTTCTGGACCTGGCGGTCGAGCTTGTCGAACATGGCGTCGATCGCTGCGTAGAGATCGTCGCCGCCTTCCTCGACATGGATGTCCTTGCCCGGCACGTGCAGCGTGACTTCCGCCTGCTGCTTGAGCTTCTCGACCGAGAGCACGACGCTGACGCCGGTTACCTTGTCGAAATGACGCAGGACCGGTTCGAGCTTGTTCTCGACGTATTCGCGCAGGGCCGGGGTAACTTCAATGTGATGACCGCTGATTTGCAGATTCATTTTTTCTCCTCTCTTACAGGGTCTTTCGTAAATTGACCGGCGGGATGTTCAACGATTCGCGGTATTTGGCGACCGTGCGTCGGGCAACGACGATTCCCTGCTGGCCTAGTATTTCGGATAATTGACTATCCGACAAGGGCTTCTTGCCATCCTCGGCCGAAATCAACTGCTTGATCAGGGCACGAATGGCGGTGGCAGAACAGGCACCACCAGTATCAGTGGATACGTGACTGCCAAAGAAGTATTTGAGCTCGAAAATTCCCCGCGGCGTCGCCATGTATTTCTGGCTGGTCACCCGGGAAATGGTCGATTCGTGGAGGCCGAGCAGGTCAGCGATCTCGCGCAGGACCAACGGCCGCATGGCGACTTCGCCGTGCTCGAAGAACTGACGCTGGCGGTCGACAATCGCCTGGGTGACGCGGTGGATGGTTTCGAAACGCTGCTGGACGTTCTTGATCAGCCAGCGCGCTTCCTGCAACTGACCGCTCAGGTTGCCGTTGCCACGCCGCTGTTTGGCGAGAATTTCAGCGTACAGGCGGTTGATGCGCAAGCGAGGGTAGGCATCCGGGTTGATGTAGGCGGTCCACTTGCCCTTGAGTTTCTTGACGATGACGTCGGGCGTGATGTAACGGGCTTCGATCTGCGAATAGCCGGCGGCTGGTCGCGGATTGAGGCTGGTGATCAGCTCGTGGGCGCCCTTGAGGATTTCGTCGTCGCAGCCGGTGAGCCGGCGGATCCGTGCGAAATCGCGGGCGGCCAGAAGTTCCAGGTGCTTGTCGACGATGGCCATGGCCAGGGTGCGTTCAGCGCAATCTTCCTCGACCTTGAGTTGCAGCAGCAGACATTCGCGCAGATCGCGGGCACCGACGCCGGTCGGATCGAAGTTCTGAATGTGATGCAGGGCGATATCGAGCTCTTCGAGTTCGACTTCGTACTCGACGGGCAGGGTCTCCCAGAGTTCCTCAAGCGGCGTCGCCAGATAACCGTCGTCGTCGAGGGCCTCGATCAGGAAACGGACCAGGCTGCGGTCGCGCTCCGACATCTGGGTCATCCCCAATTGCCAGCCAAGATGCTCGCGCAGGCTGACATTGGCGGCGTGACTGTCCTGCGGATCGCTGTCATCGTCCTCGTCGCGGCCGGCGCCGGTAAAGGTGCCGGCATCGCTCGACCAGCGGTCGTCATCGACGTCGTCCGGCGTCATCGGCGGCTCGCCCTGGGCATCCTCGTGGCTTTCCGGTGCGCTTGTCGTCTCTGCCGAGCTTGCCTTGTCCGGCGAATCGAATTGCTGGGCGGCCGCGTACGATTCCGCCGGGCCATCGTCGTCGCGTTCCAGCATCGGATTTTCCAGCAGGTAGCGTTCGATCTCCTGCTGCATCTCGACCGTCGACAATTGCAGCAGCTTGATCGACTGCTGCAGTTGCGGCGTCAGGGCGAGATGTTGCGAGAGTTTGAGCTGGAGAGCCGGTTTCATTGCAGGAAGGGTCTGGCCACTTAGGAATCAAAGCCGGAAATGTTCGCCAAGGTATACCTTGCGCACGCTTTCATTGTCGACAATTTCTTCCGGTCGCCCGGAAGCCAGGACATGGCCGGCGTTGATGATCACCGCGTGATCGCAGATGCCAAGGGTTTCACGGACATTATGGTCGGTAATCAGGACGCCGATACCGCGCTCCTTGAGGAAGCGGATGATTTTCTGGATTTCCAGCACGGCGATCGGGTCAACGCCGGCGAAAGGTTCGTCGAGCAGGATGAAGCGCGGGTTGGTCGCCAGCGCCCGGGCAATCTCGACGCGCCGCCGCTCGCCACCGGAAAGCGCCGCCGCATTGACGTGGCGGACGTGGCCGATATGCAGTTCGCTCAGCAATTCCTCAAGACGCGCCTCGATTTCGGCCGGCGTCAGCTTCTGCAACTCGAGCACCGCCTGGATGTTTTCCTCGACGTTCAGTTTGCGGAAGACCGACGCCTCCTGCGGCAAATAGGAGAGCCCGAGCCTGGCCCGGGCATGCATCGCCTGATGGGTCAGACGCTCCTCGTCGATATAGACCTCGCCGCCGTCGGCGACCACCAGCCCGACCACCATGTAGAAGCAGGTGGTCTTGCCGGCACCGTTCGGACCAAGCAGACCGACCACTTCACCCGACCTGACTTCGAAGGAAACATCCTCGACGACGGTCCGCGCCTTGTAGCGCTTTTTCAGGTTATGGGCGGACAGGGTGGCTGACGGCAGGCTCATTCGTCTTCGACTCCACGCAGGACATGGCGGATCGCTTCATGGGAAAAGCCGCGATACTGCAGGAAACGCGTCTGTTTTGCACGCGCTTCCGGTGTTTCCGGCGGCTGACCGAACTTCCTGGCCCAGATTGTCCGGCAGCGCTCCAGCTCGTCGCCCGCCTCCGGCAGCGCCGCTTCGATCTCGCTCTCGCCGATGCCGCGCTGCTTCAGTTCCTGGCGCAGACGGGCATTGCCGTAGCGACCGGCACGGGCGACGACGCGTTGCCGGGCATAACGGTCGTCGGACAGCAGCCCCTGCTGTTCCAGGGCATCGAGCACCGCCAACAACGCCTCGCCGGACTCGGCCTGGGAGGCCAGTCGGGCATGCAGTTCGGCCCGGCTGTGTTCCCGCCGGGCCAGAAGTTGCAGGGCGCGATTGCGCAGTTCAGTCATCTCCAGCGGCGGAACGGGTCGGCTTGAGCACCTTGGCGGCGGCGGCCTCGCGGATCTTGGCCTCGATTTCCCGGGCGGTTTCCGGATGGCTGCGCAGGAACTCGCGTGCGTTGTCCTTGCCCTGGCCGATCTTCTCGCCCTGGTAGGCATACCAGGCGCCGGACTTGTCGATCAGCTTGTGGGCGACTCCCATCTCGACAATCTCGCCCTCGCGGGAAATACCCTCGCCGTAGAGGATGTCGAAGATGGCCTCACGGAAGGGCGGCGACACCTTGTTCTTGACCACTTTGACCTTGGTCTCGTTGCCGATCACCTCGTCGCCCTTCTTGATCCCGCCGATGCGGCGAATGTCCATGCGTACCGAGGCGTAGAACTTGAGCGCGTTGCCACCGGTGGTGGTTTCCGGCGAGCCGAACATGACACCGATCTTCATCCGGATCTGGTTGATGAAGATGACCAGGGTATTGGTCTTCTTGATGTTGGCGGTCAACTTGCGCAGCGCCTGCGACATCAGGCGGGCGTGCAGGCCGACCATCTGGTCGCCCATCTCGCCCTCGATTTCGGCGCGCGGGGTGAGGGCGGCGACCGAGTCGATGACGATGATGTCCACGGAACCGGAACGCACCAGCATGTCGGCGATCTCCAGCGCCTGCTCACCGGTATCGGGCTGCGAGATCAGCAGGTCGCCGACATTGACGCCAAGTTTCTGTGCATATTGCGGATCGAGCGCGTGCTCGGCATCGATGAAGGCAGCGGTGCCGCCCAGCTTCTGCATCTCGGCGACGACCTGCAGACAGAGTGTGGTCTTGCCCGACGACTCCGGGCCGTAGATCTCGACGACACGGCCACGCGGCAAGCCGCCGACGCCGAGCGCAAGATCAAGCCCGAGCGAACCGGTCGATACAACCTGCAGCCCTTCGTCGATTTCGGCATCGCCCATCTTCATGATGGAACCCTTGCCGAACTGCTTTTCGATTTGTTGCAGCGCTGCGGCGAGCGCCTTTGCCTTGTTGTCGTCCATGTTCTTACCTCGAAACGTTGAGCGGATTATGGCACAGGGGCCAGGGATGGAACAAAAATTGCTGGCTGCATCATGATGCGCCATCGGCGGCGAACATGCCAATGGCAAATCGAATTGCTGCGGAATGCCGCAACCAGGGGTGTATGCTTTGCGCCCCTGCTTGAAGGACAGCATTTACTGTACAACTATACAGTATTTTTGATCATGAAATATCGACTTCTCCGCTACCTGGTCCCGACCTTGCTCGGTCTTTCCATCCTCGCCGCCCAGGCTCGTCCGGCAAGCTGGCACCGCTGGTTCAGCAAGATCGACGGGACGACAGTCTGCCTGCAGACCTCGCCTGGTGCCGGCTGGACTTATGGCGGGGGGCCGTTCCGCGACGCCCGCTGCAGCATTCCGGACCGCCGCTCCTGAGCATGCAGGCTTACCACCCGCCCATCGAAGGTCCCAGCGTCGTCCATGTCGACGACCAGCTACTGGTCGTCGACAAACCGAGCGGACTGCTCTCCGTGCCCGGTCGCGGCGCCGACAAGCAGGACTGCGTGATCAGCCGCCTGCAACGCAACTGGCCGGAAGCAATGATCGCCCACCGGCTCGACATGTCCACCTCCGGCCTGCTCGTCGTCGCCCGCGGTGAAGCCATGCAACGCGAAATGTATCGCCTGTTCCGCGAGCGGGCGGTGGACAAGCGCTACGTCGCCGCGGTCGCCGGCCTGATCGCCGACGATGTGGGCGAAATCGACCTGCCGCTGATCTGCGACTGGCCGAACCGGCCCCGGCAGATGGTCAGCCACGAACTGGGCAAACCGTCGCTGACGCGTTTCCGCGTCCTCTCCCGCGATCCGGCGCGGAATGCAACGGTGGTCGAACTGGAACCGCTCACCGGCCGCTCGCACCAGTTGCGCGTCCATCTGGCCGCCCTCGGCCACCCCATCCTCGGCGACGATCTGTACGCCGGCAGCGCCGCCGGCCGGGCGGCACGACTGCTGCTGCACGCGGCAGAAATTGCCTTCCCCCACCCAGCGCATGGGCGACTGATAAATTTTCACTGCCCGGCGCCATTTATCCCGCTGGAAAAAGCCGCAATAACCTTATAATTCCGCGCATTTTCAACCCCTTGCCGTAGTCGACCCGCCATCATGCTGATCTGGTTCGTCGTCATCTATCTTGCCGTTTCGATCGGCATCGGCCTCTACGCCGCAACCCGGGTACACAATGCCCGCGACTACATCGTCGCCGGCCGCAACCTGCCGTTTCCCATCGTGCTGGCCATGGTCTTTGCCACCTGGTTCGGCGCCGAAACGGTACTCGGCATTTCCGCGACCTTCATCGACGAGGGATTCCGCGGCCTGATTTCCGACCCGCTCGGCGCGTCGATCTGCCTGATGCTGTTCGGGCTGGTCTTCGCCAAACGGCTTTACCGGCTGAACCTGCTGACCCTTGGCGACTTCTTCCGGGTCCGCTTCAACCGCAAGGTCGAGGTCGCGTTGTCGACCGCCATCATCATTTCCTATCTCGGCTGGGTCGGCGCCCAGATGGCCGCCCTCGGCCTGGTTTTCAACGTCCTCAGCGACGGCGGCATCTCGCTCACCCAGGGCACCCTGATCGGCGCCGGCGTCGTCCTGCTGTACACGCTGTTCGGCGGCATGTGGTCGGTGGCGATGACCACCTTCGTGCAGATGATCGTCATCGTCCTCGGCCTGCTTTACGTCACCTGGCTGGCTGGCGACATGGCCGGCGGTTTCTCGGCCGTCGTCGGCAAGGCGGCGGCCGACGGCAAGCTGAATTTCCTGCCCAGCGCCGACCTGCTCGACATCATTTCCTGGATCGCCGCCCTGCTCACCATGGCGCTCGGCTCGATCCCGCAGCAGGACGTCTTCCAGCGGGTCAACGCGTCGAAGAACGAATGGGTCGCGGTCTGGGGCACCACGCTGGGCGGCGCCTCCTATTTCTTCTTTGCCGCCGTCCCGCTCTTCCTCGCCTATTCGGCGACGCTGATCGATCCGGCACTGGTGACGCGGCTGATGGCCGAGGATTCGCAACTGATCCTGCCGCAACTGATCATCCAGTACATGCCGCTCGGCGCCCAGATCATCTTCTTCGGCGCCTTGCTCTCGGTGATCATGAGTACCGCCTCCGGCACGCTGCTGGCGCCGGCCGTCACCTTCTCGGAAAACATCCTGCGCGGTCATTACCCGCAGATGACCGACCGCCAGCTGCTGCTCGCGACGCGTGCCGCCGTCATCGTCTTCACCTGCATGGTCGCCACCTACGCCATTTCGACCAACGCCACCATCCACCACATGGTCGAGAGTGCCTACCGGATCACCCTGTCCGGCGCCTTCGTGCCGCTGTTTGCCGGTCTTTTCTGGAAACGGGCCAACAATCTCGGCGCCGGCCTGGCGATCGTTCTCGGCATCGGTACCTGGCTGTCCCTGGAACTCTTCGTTCCGGAAGGTGACATCGAACCGCAACTGTACGGCCTGATCGCCAGTGCCATCGGCATGCTGCTCGGCGCCTGGCTCGCTCCCCGTCCGGGGACGGAGGAAGCCGCGCAAGGCTGACGTAATCGCCGACTGCGCCTAGAATTCAGCCATGTTCCAACATGGCCGACGACCGCTCATCCTGGCCCGCTACCTGGCACTCGCCTGGTGCGGGCTGATCGTTTACGGCAGCCTGCATCCTTTTTCGGGCTGGCGGGACAACGGCGTTTCGCCATGGATCTTCCTCGAAGGCGACTGGCCGCGTTACTGGACGGTCTTCGATCTCGCCGCCAACGTCGCGGTTTACCTGCCGCTCGGCTTCTTCGTCGCCCTCGCGCTGCACCGTCTGCCCGGCCGCTTCACCGCGCTCTGCTGCGCCGTACTCTTGAGCGGCACGCTCAGCCTCGGCCTCGAAACGCTGCAGAACTGGTTGCCCAGCCGAATTCCGTCGAATCTAGACCTCGCCTGCAACACGCTGGGCGGTCTGTTCGGCGCCATCTGGGCGCACCATGTCGGCCCGCGGGTCTTCGCCCGCCTCGACGCCGCCGCCCATCGCCTGCTGGCGCCGGCGGCGCACGGCGAACTCGGGCTGACCCTGCTCGGTCTCTGGCTGATGGTGCCGCTATCGCCGGAAACCCTGCTGTTCGGCGCCGGCGATCTTCGCCAGTGGTTTGCTTTCGAGCCTCTATTGCCGTTTTCCGCCGATCACCACACCGTCGTCGAAACCGGTGTCGTCGCCTGCAATGCGCTTGCCGTCGGTCTCATCCTGCGCCGCCTGCTGGCCCGGGCATCGACCGCCTACCTGCTGGTGCCGCTGTTCCTGCTCTGCGGCCTGGTCGTCCGCATGCTCGGCGCGGCGATCCTGATCGGCCCGGAAGAAGCCATGGCCTGGCTCACCCCGGGCGCCCGCCAGGGCTTGCTGATCGCCGCCGCCAGCCTGGCCGTGAGCTTGTGGCTGCCGCCAAGGTTCAGCCTGCCGCTGGCCGTCGTCGCCCTGCTGGGGGGCATGCTGCTGGTCAACGCGGCGCCGGCCAACCCGTATTCAGAAGCGGCGCTCGCCGCCTGGCGGCAGGGCCACTTTCTCAATTTCAACGGCTTGACCCGGCTGGTAGCGAGCTCCTGGCCGATCCTGACGCTTCCCTTCCTGGTGCTGGCCTGGCGCAACGGAGCGGGTCGTTCCATGTGAAACTGGCGCCGCTCTTTATAATCCAACAACAAGGAGGTTCCCCCATGAGTTATTTCCAGCAACACGTATTCATCTGCACCAACCAGCGCGAAAACGGTGAGGCCTGCTGCAACAACGTTGGCGGCAGCGCGGCTTTCGCCTACGCCAAGGACCGCATCGGCGCACTGAAGAAGAACGGCCCCGGCGCCGTGCGCATCAACAAGGCCGGCTGTCTCGGCCGCTGCGACCAGGGGCCGGTGATGGTCGTCTATCCCGAAGAGACCTGGTACGGCTTCGTCGATAACGAGGACGTCGAGGAAATCATCCAGGAACACCTGATCAACGGACGCGTCGTCGAACGCCTGAAGCTATGAGAGCCCCCGAAGAAAAGATCAACGTCGCCGGTCCGGCCGGCAACATCGAAGTCATCATGGAGCGCCCGGACGCGCCGCGCGGCATCGCGCTGATTGCCCATCCGCACCCGATCGGCGGCGGCGCCAATACCAACAAGGTGGCCTACACGCTGGCGCGAACCTTCGTCAGCCTTGGCTACGCCGCCTTCCGCCCGAATTTCCGCGGCGTCGGCGGCAGCGAGGGCGTGCACGACGAGGGCAGGGGAGAGACCGACGACCTGCTCGCCGTGCTGCGCGACGCCCAACTGCGTTGCGGCGACATCCCGGTCGCCCTGGCCGGTTTCTCGTTCGGCGCCTACTGCCAGACGCGTCTCGCCAAGCGCCTGGAGGAAAGCGGCCATCCGGCGCAGCGCCTGGTCCTGGTCGGCACCGCCGCCGGCTACGTCGAAGGCACGCGCCAGTACGACACCGAGGCGGTACCGCACGACAGCATCGTCATCCACGGCTCAGCCGACGAGACGGTGCCGCTGGCGAACGTTTTCGCCTGGGCCCAACCGCTCGACCTGCCGGTCGTCGTCGTCCCCGGCGCCGACCATTTCTTCCACCGGCGGCTGCACCAGATCCGCGACATCGTCACCCGCGCATGGCGGCACTAGACGTTTCCGGACTGCGCAAGCGCTACGGCGACAACGAGGTTGTCGCCGGGCTGTCGTTCGCCGTCGAACCCGGCACCTGCTTCGGCCTGCTCGGGCCAAACGGCGCCGGCAAGACGACGACGCTGCGCCTCTGCCTCGGCCTCACCGCGCCGGACGGCGGCACGATCACCCTGGCCGGCCGGCCGATTCCAGCCGAAGCGCAACTGGCGCGGGCCAAGGTCGGCGTCGTGCCACAGTTCGACAACCTCGACCCGGACTTCACCTGCGCCGAAAACCTGCGCGTCTTCGGTCGCTATTTCGGGCTCAAGGACGCCGACGTGCGCGCCCGCATCCCGACGCTGCTCGATTTCGCCAGCCTGGCGAGCAAGGCCGACGCGAAAATCGCCACCTTGTCGGGCGGCATGAAACGGCGCCTGACCCTGGCCCGGGCGCTGGTCGCCGACCCCGACATCGTCTTCCTCGACGAGCCGACCACCGGCCTCGACCCGCAGGCCCGCCACCTGATCTGGGAACGCCTCAAGCAACTGAAGTCGGCCGGCAAGACGCTGATCCTGACCACCCATTTCATGGACGAGGCCGAGCGCCTGTGCGATCGTATGATCGTCATCGACCACGGGCGCAAGATTGCCGAAGGTAGCCCGCGCGAACTGATCGCCACGCACATCGAACCGCAGGTGATCGAAGTTTTCGACGAAGCCGCCGGCAAGCTGCCGGCCTTCGTCGACGCCCATCGCCAGCGCGCCGAGCGTGTCGAGGCGAGCGGCGAGACCGCCTTCTTCTACTGCCGCGATGCCCAGCCGCTGCTCGCCGCACTGGCCGGCGCCGACGGCCTGCGCTACCTGCACCGCGCCGCCAACCTGGAAGACGTCTTCATCAAGCTGACCGGCCGCGAACTGCGCGATTAGGGCGTGTTCACAGTAAGCAGCGGGCGGCGCAAGGGGTTGGCGGGGAGGCAGTGCAAGGCGCCGGTCGCGTCGTGCAGTGATCTGCACCAGCGAGCGGCAACGCGGCAATGCGCCCCGCCAACCCCTTGCCCTTCGGGTTTGCCGTGGCGGGCGGTCGCCGGCGTTGCTCGGCTCGGGAATGGAACAACCATTCCCAGCGCCTCGCGCCTTGGCGCCCATCCCGCCACGGCAAACGCCGTCCCGCAGATTACTGTAAACACGCCCTAGCCGATCAGCACCTCGACCGCCGCCGCAAAATCATCCACGGTGAGTGCCGGCCGGATCTCCGGATGCGCATCGTCACCCGGACGGAACTTGCCGCTGCGCACCAGGATGCCGGCAATGCCGGAGTCCTGCGCGCCGCCGATGTCGTCGGCGAGGTCGTCGCCGATCAGCACGGCAGCCTCGGCGGCCACACCAAGCTCGGCGAGCGCCGCGGCAAAGAAGGCCGGCGCCGGCTTGCCGACAACCTCGGCGCGGACGCCAGCGGAATACTCCAGCCCGGCGACGAAGGCGCCCATGTCCAGCGCCAATGCGTCCGCCTCCATGAAATAGCGGTTGCGCGCCATGGCCAGCAGCGGCACGCCCTGCATCAGCAGGCGGAAGGCATGGTTGAGACCGGCGTAGCTGAAGTGTTCACCCATGTCGCCAAGAACGACGACATCCGGCTCGGGATGGCTGGCGCCCATCTCCTCGGCGATGTTCGGATGCACCATCCAGTGCGGGCGCAGGCCGCGCTCACGAACCAGGGTGCGGGCGGCCAGCGCGGCGGTCTGAATCTCGCCGGCAGCGAGCGTGAAACCCATCCGGCACAGCTTGGTGAACAGCACGCTCCCCGGCGTGCGCGTCGTGTTGGTCAGGAAACGCAGCGCCAGACCGCTGCCACGCAATCGGGCCAGCGCCGCCACGGCGCCGGGCAGGGCAGCGTCGCCGGTATGCAGGACCCCGGCCAGGTCGATCAGAACCGCCTTCGGATGGCTCGGCAATGGCATCGTCTTCTCCCGCGCGGCGTGAAAATGCATCATAGGCGATGACCGCGGCAAGCGCGAAAAGTTTGCCGCGCGGCGCGGTAGAATGCGCATTCCGCCCTCCCGGCCCGCACCATGTCTGCATCCTCCCTCGCCGTCACCGGCTGGTTCCCCGTCTGGCAGCGCAACTTCCTGGTCTGGCGCAAGCTCGCACTGCCTTCCATCCTCGGCAACCTGGCCGATCCGCTGATCTACATGCTCGGTCTCGGCTATGGCCTGGGCGCCATGCTCCCGGAAATCGGCGGCCAGCCCTACATCGCCTTCCTTGCCGCCGGCACGATCTGCGCCTCGACGATGAACGCGGCGACCTTCGAGGCGCTGTATTCGTCGTTCTCGCGCATGCATGTGCAGAAGACCTGGGACGCCATCCTCAACACGCCGCTCGGCCTCGCCGACGTCGTCGCCGGCGAGCTGTTCTGGGCGGCGACCAAATCCTTCTTCTCCGGCTGCGCCATCCTCGTCGTCGTCACCGTCATGGGCCTTACCCACGGGCCGCTGGCGCTCCTCATCCTGCCGGCCATCGTCCTCACCGGGCTGGCCTTCGCCGCGCTCGGCCTGATCTGGAACGCGCTGGCGCCGTCCTACGATTTCTTCATGTACTACTTCACGCTGTTCATCACGCCGATGACGCTGATTTCCGGCGTCTTCTTCCCGACCGACCAGTTGCCGGCCTGGCTCGCCGCCGTCGGCGGCTGGCTGCCGCTGGCCCAGGGCGTCGCCCTGATCCGCCCGCTGCTCGCCGGCCAGTGGCCGGCCGACCCGGCGCTGCATGTCGGCGTGCTGCTGGCGACCAGCGCGCTCGCCTTCGCCATCGCCCTGCGCCTGACCCGGCGCCGCCTGCTCAAGTAGAATTCGCTGATGGACAACCTGCTGATCCTGACCAACTGCCCCGATGACGCCGTCGCCAACGCGATCGCCCTGGCCGTCGTCGAGGAAGGACTCGCCGCCTGCGTCAACCTGCTGCCGCGCGTGCAGTCGATCTATCGCTGGCAGGGCGCCGTCGAGTCGGCGTCGGAAGTCCCGCTGCTGATCAAGGCGAGTGCGGCGAACTACCCGGCGCTCGAACAACGGATCGCCGAACTGCATCCCTACGAGCTTCCCGAAATCATCGCCCTGCCCATCACGCGGGGCTTGCCGGCCTATCTGAACTGGCTGGCGGAAAAACCCGTCCAATGACCATGCGCCTCCTGTTCCTCCTCTTCGCCTTCCTGACTTCCCTGGTCCACGCCCAGGAATTCCTCGATCCTGCCGTCGCCTTCAAGGCCACGGCGCGGGCGCTCGATGGCCGGACGGTCGAGGTCAGTTACGAAATTGCCCCCGACTACTACCTGTACAAGGACAAATTCCGCGTCCGCGCCGCCGACGAAACGATCGGCCTCGGCCCGCTGCAGCTGCCGCCGGGCAAGGAGAAACAGGACGAGAACTTCGGCCGGGTCGAGGTCTTCTACAAGGCAGTGGCGTTTCGCGTACCGGTCGAGCGCAACAGTTCCGGGGAATTGCCGCTGACCCTTGACCTCGTCTCGCAGGGCTGCGCCGACGCCGGCATCTGCTACCCGCCGCAAACGCAGACGGTAACGCTCAAGCTGCCCGACCCGGATAGCACGCCGGCCGCGCCGGCGCTGGGCGATACGGCGCCAGCAACGACCGGCGACGAGAGTGGCATGATCGCCGAAACGCTGAAGAACGCCGGTTTGTGGACCAGCCTGGCGCTCTTCTTCGTCGCCGGCCTTGGTCTGTCGCTGACCCCTTGCGTCTTTCCGATGATCCCCATCCTCTCCGGCATCATCGCCGGCCAGGGCCACCGCGCGTCGAAGGGCAGGGGATTGGCGCTGTCGCTCGCCTACGTGCTGGGCATGGCGGTCACCTACGCCGCCGCTGGCGTCGCCGCCGGCCTAACCGGCACGCTGCTCTCGGCGGCGCTGCAGAACGTCTGGGTGCTGGGTGGTTTCGCGCTGGTCTTCGTGATCCTCTCGTTCTCGATGTTCGGCTTCTACGAACTGCAGTTGCCAAGCGCGCTGCAGAGCAAACTTTCGGAAGAAACCGGCCACCTGCAGGGCGGGCGCGGCATCGGCGTCTTCCTGATGGGCGCGCTGTCGGCGCTGATCGTCGGTCCCTGCGTCGCCGCGCCGCTCGCCGGCGCGCTGCTCTACATCGGCCAGACCGGCGACGCGCTGTTCGGCGGCGTCGCGCTCTTCGTCATGGCGCTCGGCATGGGCGCCCCGTTGATCGCCGTCGGCGTCGCCGGCGGTTCGCTGCTGCCCAAGGCCGGGCCGTGGATGGAAGGCGTGCGGCGGGCCTTCGGCGTGCTGCTGCTGGCCACCGCACTGTGGCTGCTGTCGCCGGTGATCCCGGCGCTGGCCAGCATGCTCGGCTGGGCGGTGCTGCTGATCGTGCCGGCCATCTACCTGCACGCGCTCGATCCGCTACCGCCGCACGCGCGCGGCTGGCAGCGCTTCTGGAAGGGCATCGGCATCCTCATGCTGCTTACCGGCGCGGCACTGTTGATCGGCGCCCTGGCCGGCGGCCGCGACCCGCTGCAACCACTGGCCGGCCTGCGCGGCAGCGCGATCGCCGCCGAAACGCCGGCCCTGCCGTTCCAGAAAGTCAGCTCGCTGGCCGAGCTCGACGCCCGCCTGGCGAGCGCCGACCGGCCGGTGATGCTCGATTTCTACGCCGACTGGTGCGTCTCGTGCAAGGAAATGGAGAAATTCACCTTCAGCGACCCGGCGGTACGCCAGAAGCTTGGCGGTTTCCTGCTGCTGAAGGCCGACGTCACCGCCAACAGTCCCGACGACAAGGCGCTGCTTGCCCGCTTCGGCCTGTTCGGACCGCCCGGCATCATCTTCTTCGATCCGGCGGGTCAGGAAATCAAGGGCGTGCGCGTGGTCGGCTTCCAGGACGCCGAACATTTCCTCGCCAGCCTTAACCGCGTAAACGGCTAAAGCGCATCGTGCGTCGCTGGCTGCCGTTCGTCCTGCTTGCCGCGCTCGGCGGCTGCTCGCTGTTCGACAGCGAGAAGGAAGGCCCGGCACTGCCGCCGGACATGGCGCACCAGGCCAAGGGCAAGACCGCGTCGGCCTGGCCGGAAACCCTGGACCGCGACGAACGGCTGCGCCGCATCGTCCGCCTGATTCCCGCCCGCGCCAAAGATCGCCAGGGTTGGGCGGAAGAGCTGCACACCGCTTACGAGCATCTGGGCGTACCGCACGCCACCCAGACCTATTGCGCGGCGATCGCCATCATCGACCAGGAGTCGAGTTTCCAGGCCGATCCGCCGGTACCCGGCCTGCCGCGCATCGTTCGCCGCGAGCTGGCCGAACGCGAGGAGCGCTACCGTATCCCGAAGCTGGTGGTCGACACGGCGCTGCGCAAGACCTCGCCCGACGGCCGGACCTACGAGGCGCGGATCGCCGCCTTGAAGACCGAGACCCAGCTCAACGCGCTGTTCGAGGACATGATCGGCGAACTGCCCTTCGGCCGAAAGCTGCTCGGCGGCTTCAACCCGGTACGTACCGGCGGACCGATGCAGGTATCGATCGAATTCGCCGAACAGCACGTGCGCCAGCGCAAGTACCCGTATGCCTACGAGGGCAAGCTGCGCAACGAGGTGTTCACCCGGCGCGGCGGCGTTTATTTTGGCGCCGCCATCCTGCTCGATTACGCGGTGCCTTACGACCACATCGTCTATCGCTTCGCCGATTTCAACGCCGGCCGCTACAGCAGCCGCAACGCCGCCTTCCAGGCGGCGCTGGGCGGGTTGACCGGCCGCAAGCTCGGGCTCGACGGCGACCTGCTGCGCTACGATGACGGCAAGCCATCCGCCACGCCGAGCGAGGTGGAGACGCTGACCCTCGAACTCGCCGACCGGCTCGACATGAGCCGGCCGCAGATTCGCCGCGACCTGCTGCAGGAAAAGAGCGAGACCTTCTCGCGCAGCCCGCTTTTCCTCAAGATCTTCGAACTGGCCGAAGCCGAGGCCGGCAAGACGCTGCCGCGCCAGCTACTGCCGGAAATCCAGCTGAAGAGTCCGAAGATCACCCGCAAACTGACCACCGGCTGGTTCGCCAAGCGGGTCGAAAACCGCTACCTCGGCTGCCTCGGCCGCGGCCGGCGTTTCCAGCGCTGACCCGGCGATGCCCGGCGCCACCCTGTTCGCCTTCCTGCGCCGGGTCGCCGTCGCCTTCTACCGCAACCAGGGCTTCCTGATGGCCGGCGCACTCGCCTACTACGCGCTGCTCTCGCTGCTGCCGCTACTGATCCTCAGCATCATCGGCCTCTCGCAACTGGTCGAGCCCGGCCTCCTGCTCGACGCCATCGGCCGCAACCTCGACTGGCTGCTGCCCAACCAGGCCGGCCTGCTGCTCGCCGACGTCAGCGCCTTCCTCGACCATCGCGGCACGATCGGCGCGACCATGTTCGGCACCCTCCTGTTCTTCAGCGCTTCCGCCTTCTCGGTGCTGGAGAAGGCGCTGGCGGTGATTTTCGCCCATCGCGGCGAGCGCCGGCCGCGCCATTTCCTCGTTTCAGCGGTGCTGCCCTACCTGCTGGTCCTGATGCTGGTACTGACCGTGCTGCCGCTCACCCTCGGCGTCAGCGCGCTGCAGGCGCTGGGCGACCGCGAGTTGTTCCTGTTCGGCGACAGCCGCTCGCTCGCCAGCGTCGCCGACACCCTGTTGCCGCTGCCCGGCATTGTCCTCGTCGGCTGTGTGCTCGGCCTGCTCTACCTGATCGTGCCGGTCGGTCGCACCCGCCTGGCGCACGCTTTCATCGGCGGCTTCGCCGGCGCCCTGCTGTGGGAAATCGTCCGCCACGGGCTGGCCTGGTACTTTGCCTCGGCATCGCGCATCGGCGTCGTCTACGGTTCGCTGACCAGCACCGTCGTCCTTCTCTTCAGCCTCGAAGTCGCCGCCATCCTGCTGCTGCTCGGCGCCCAGGTGATCGCCGAACTAGAGCAGGGCGGCTACGCGGGCTAGAATCGGCCGCATCCGGTTACCCGCGACGCTCACCGCCATGCGCTTTTCCCGGCTCTACCTGAACCGCCTGCTAACACCGCCAGCGCACGCCGATACCGTCGTCGTCATCGACGTGCTGCGTTCCTTCACTTCGGCGGCGGTCGCCCTGGCCAACGGCGCAGCGGCAATCCACCCGGTCGACGGGGCGGCGGCTGCCGCCGCGCTGGCGGCACGCCTGCCCGGCGCGCTGTCGATCGGTGCCGTCGGCGGCGGCGATCCGATTCCCGGTTTCGATTTCGGTAATTCGCCGTCGCGCCTCGCTGCCGCTCGCTTCGCTGGCCGTCCGGTAGTGATGAGCACCGCCGCCGGGGTGCGTGGCTTGCAGCGCTTTCACGGCGCCAGCCGCCTGTTCGCCGCCAGCCTGGTGTGCGCCGCGGCCACCGCAGCGGCTATCCGCGCCAGCGCCGCCCAGGAAGTCTGCTTCGTCATCACCGGCGAATGGGTAGACCGCGACGGTGACGAGGACATTGCCTGCGCCGACTACATCGAAACCCTGCTCGACGGCGGGCAGCCGGAACCCGCCATCTACGCCCGGCGCGTCCGCGAATCGGATTTCGGCCGCCGCTTCGGCGATCCCAACTGGCCGAACCTGCCGCTGGCCGACCTCGAACTGTGCGCCAGCGTCGACCGCTACGACTTCGCGCTGCCGGTCCACCGCGAGGACGGCCAGCTCGTCATCCGCTGACGGCGACGACGGTATCCCACGCGAAGCGGGCAATCAGCACGCCGACCACGAGCAGGAAGACGACGCGGATGAAGCCGCTGCCATGGCGCAGCGCCAGCCAGGTCCCGGTCGCCGAGCCGGCGACGTTGGCGAGCGCCATGCCGACCGCCAGCCCGAGCAGGAGGTGACCGGCCGGCACGAAGAAAGCGAGGGCAGCAACGTTGGTAGCTACATTGACCACCTTGGCGCCGGCCGAGGCGTGCAGAAAATCGAAGCCAAAGAAACGGATGAACAGAAAAATCAGGAAACTGCCGGTTCCCGGTCCGAAAAACCCGTCGTAGAAACCGATCACGCCGCCGAGCAGGACCGCGTAGAGCAGTTCGCGGTGACCGCTGTGGGCCGGCCGGTGCAACTGGCCGAAATCCTTTTTCCACAGGGTGTAGGCGGCAGAAAAGATCAGCAGCGCCAGGATCAGCGGCCGCACCGCTTCCTTGGGCAGCCAGGCGACCGCGGCCGCGCCAGCGTAGGAAAAGACGAAGGCGGCGGCCGCCGCCGGCAGGATGGTGCGCCACGGCATGTCGACGCGACGGGCGTAGCGCCAGGCGGCATTAGTCGTACCGAAGACGCTGGCAAACTTGTTGGTGCCGAACAGCGTCGCTGGCGCCACGCCGGGCTGGGCGGCAAACAACGCCGGAATCTGGATCAAGCCACCGCCGCCAACCACGGCATCGACCAGGCCAGCGACAAAAGCGGCCAGGATGAGCCAGCCGAGCGGGGAAAAAATCAGTTCCATGAAGATTCTGCGAAAGGGGAGTGAGCTGAGCCCAAGGTGATCAGGCTGGATGCCATCTCGTTATAATGCGGCATCGAACCAAGGATACGTTGCATGGACTCTCTGACTCTGGGCATCCTGATCGCCGCCGCCATCATTGCCGGCTTTCTGCTGATTGTCGCACGTCGCGGCAAGGCCGCCAGCCCGGCCGATTTGCCGTCGCCCCGCCAGGAAGCCGCCGAGCGCCTCGAACCGCGACCGGCAAGAAACGCCGATCCGGAAACCCGCTTCATCGAATCGCCGAAACGCAAGCAATACCGCCTGCTCAACGACAGCGAGCAGGAACTCTACCACCGCTTGTGCGAAGCCGTGCCCAACCTGCGCGTCTTCGCTCAGGTCGGCGTTGCCCAGCTGGCGCTGGCGCGCGGCCGTCAGGAAGCGCAGCGCCTGAACCGGATGGCCGGCCGCGGCGTCGATTTCGTGATCTGCGACGAGGATTTCTCGATCGTCGCCGCCATCGAGCTGGCCTGGCCGACCAGCGCCCAGGAGACCGACAATTCGGAAGAAGTGAAGCGTGTCGCGCTGCAGAGCCTGGGCGTTCCGCTGATCGTCTTCCGTCCCAACAAGCTGCCGGAAGCCGATACCATCAGCCGTGAGATCGCCGACGCCATCCTGCGCCGCAAACGGCTGGAGGCCGAGCGCGCCTGATCCTGGCCGGGTCCGTGCCAACGCCGAAACTCCTGCGCCAGACTGCCGTCTGGATACACGGACAATACCGGTATCTGCGCTTTGCGGCCCTGCTGTTCATCGCCGCCTGCTCGCCGCGCATTCATGACCGCGCCACCCGCAACCACACCGCCCGCGTGCTCTGCGCCGCCGCCTGGCAGCCGCTGCTCGGCTACCTGCTCGCCAGCCTGCTGATCAGTGCGGTACTGACCCGCATCGTCGCCGTCACCGCCGACAGCTACGGCCTGACCCACCTGGCGCTGGAAGCCATCCTGCGCGTCTTCGTCGTCGAGGTTCTGCCGCTGGCGTCCACCTTGTTCGTCGCCATGCGCGTAGTGCCGATGGCGATGCAATGCCTGTGTGCTCACGCCGGTCACCACGATGCGGTGTTGCGCGCCGCCTTGCCCTACGCCATCGGCAATGCTGCTGCCGTCGTCATCCTTGCCGTGATCGGCGGCTTCGTCACGCTGTTGGTGGCCTACCCGGTCGTCCATGGCTTCAGTCCCTGGGCCTTGCCGGCCTATGGCCGGCTGATCGGCCAGGTCTTCGATCCCGTCCTGGCCATCGGCTTTGCCGCCAAGATCGCGCTCTTCGGTGTCGCCGTCGGCATTGCCCCGACGACGGTCGCGCTCGACCCGCGGCAGCGCGACCCCGGTCTGCGCGAAATGCGCGTCATGGTCCGCCTGTTGCTGGTCCTGGTCCTGATCGAAGCCAGCTTCCTGATGTTGAGAGGATTTTGAACTCATGTCGACACCGCCGCCTGTTTCCCCGATCGCCCATCCCGAAGCCAAGGCAATCGGCCTGCTCCTGCTCACCCTCGTTCTGGTGACGGCATTCGTCGTCTATGTCATGAACGCGCGCGGCGTTTTCGAAGACAACCAGCATCTGCTGCTGGTGGCCGAGAATTCGGAAGGCGTCGCAGTCGGCATGGACCTGACTTTTTCCGGCTTCCCGATCGGTCGGGTGACCCGCATCGAGCTCGGCGACGACGGCAAGGCCCACATTCACCTCAATATCCCCCGCCGCGACGCACGCTGGCTGCGCAGCAGCTCCGTCTTCACCCTGGAACGGGGGGTGGTGGGCGGCGCCCGCCTGCGCGCCTACAGCGGCCTTCTCGACGATCCGGCGCTGGAAGACGGGGCGAAGCGCGAAGTACTGATCGGCGACGCCTCTTCCGGCGTTCCCGAGCTGGTCAGCACGATGCACCGCCTGGTCGCCAACGTCGAACGGCTGACCGCGGAAGATGCCGCGCTTTCCGTGACCCTCGACAATCTGCGCCAGTTCACCGCCGCCCTCAACGGCCGGCATGGCGCACTCGGCGCGCTGCTCGGCAACGAAAAGGATGTCGGTCGCGTCATCGCCGCACTGGAACAGAGCCGGCAGCTACTGACCGATGCCCGCGCCAGCCTGCAGAAAGTCGATGCGGCACTGGTCGACGTCAAGGCGATCACCGGCAATACCCGCGCCGCCACCGAAGACCTCGATGCCCTGCGCAGCGAAGTCGATCTCAACCTGCGCAAGGTTTCCGGCCTGATCGACGATCTCAACCGCAAATGGCCCTTTGCCCGCGAACGCAAGCTGGAGCTGCCATGAAACGCGCCTTCCTGATCTTCACCGTTTCCCTGCTCGCTGCCTGCGCCAGCCACACCCCACCGCCGGACTGGCTGCTCCGGGCCGACGCGGCGCGCGAGGCGCACGCCCGCTTCTGGTTGGAAGGTCACGACAAGCTGGCTGACGGCCAACTCGCCCTGGCCCGTGACGCCGTTCGCCAGACCGGTGACGCCAGCGCCATGGCGCGCATCGAATTGCACGCCTGTGCCGTGCGCATGGCGGCGCTGGGCGCTGCCGATTGTCCGGCTTTTGCCGCACTGGCCGGTGATGCCGGTCGCCGCGAACAAGTCTATGGCGCTTACCTTGCCGGCCATCTGGACAACGTCGATATCGGCCTGCTGCCGGAAGCGCAGGCGCTAGCCTGGCGTAATCCTGCCGCCCTGAAGGAGCTTGCCGACCCCTTGTCACGGCTGCTGGCCGCTGCCGTGCTGTTCAGGAGCAATCGTCTGCCACCGGAAGGCATTGTACTGGCCATCGATACAGCCAGTACTCAGGGCTGGCGTCGTCCCTTGCTCGCCTGGCTGACGCTGGAACGCGAACGGCGCCAGCGTGGCGGCGATGCCGAAGGCGCCGCCGCGATCGAAAGACGCCTCTCGCGCATCGTCGGCGAGCAGCGCTGACCTCGG
This sequence comes from Azonexus sp., assembly GCF_041909095.1. Taxonomy (GTDB): domain Bacteria; phylum Pseudomonadota; class Gammaproteobacteria; order Burkholderiales; family Rhodocyclaceae; genus Azonexus. The sequence continues at coordinate 970,922 of NZ_JAYREB010000001.1, forward strand.
CTTTTGGTTTACCAATAAATACCTTAAATAAAAAGACTATGTTAACTACAGCGTTGACAACTCTGTGGATAACTTTGGTTTACCAAAATAAATCAGTCAATTGAGACAGATTTTCAGTTGCGGGCAAGTACCTGCGCAGCCTGTGGATGAAATGGGGACAGAATCGGCATTTGGGGAAATACCGCCAGTCGTGCACATCCCGCACAGGGCTTGTGCACAGTCTTATCGACAGCCCTACTTGCCGATGCAGAAACGGCTGAAAATCACGCCCAGCAGGTCGTCGGCGCTGAATTCGCCGGTGATTTCGCCCAATGCCTGCTGTGCCAGGCGCAGCTCTTCGGCAAACAGCTCGAGTGCCGGAAAACTGCCTTCGACGATGGCACGAGCCGCGGCAACGTGATCTTGGGCGCTGGCGAGCGCCCGCAGATGGCGTTCGCGGGCGATGAAGACATCCTCCGTCTGGTGCCAGCCGGCGATGCGCAGCAGCTCCTGGCGCAACAGGTCGATGCCGAGATTGGCCTTGGCCGATAAGGAGATGGCGACGCCGTCGCTCTCCGGATGGCGTTCCGGGGCTTGCGCCAGCAGGTCGATCTTGTTGTGCACGGTGATTCGCTGCAGGCGTTCCGGCATGCCGGCCAGGATGGCGCGGTCGGCATCGGCGATGCCGGCGCGGGCGTCGACCAGCAGCAGCACCACGTCGGCGCGCTCGATCTCCTGCCAGGTGCGGGCGATGCCGATTTTCTCCACTTCGTCTTCGGTATCGCGCAGGCCGGCGGTATCGATGATGTGCAGCGGGATGCCTTCGATCTGGATGGTCGAACGCAGCGCGTCGCGCGTGGTGCCGGCTATAGGCGTGACGATGGCCAGTTCGTCGCCGGCCAGGCGGTTGAGCAGCGAAGACTTGCCGACGTTCGGCTGACCGACCAGGACGACGTGCAGGCCGCTCTGCAGTAGCTTGCCCTGACCGGCACGGTCGAAGATTTCCGCCAGCTTGCCCTGCAGGCGATGGAGGCGACCGAAAGCATCGGCGGCCTTGAGGAAATCGATTTCCTCTTCCGGAAAATCGAGCGTCGCTTCGACCAGCATGCGCAGATTGATCAGTTCGGCGTTCAATTGGCCGATCGCCCGCGAGAATTCGCCCTGCAGCGAACGCACCGCGGAACGCGCGGCGCTCGCCGTGGCGGCGTCGATCAGGTCGGCGACGGCTTCGGCCTGGGCGAGGTCGATCTTGCCGTTGAGGAAGGCACGGCGGCTGAATTCGCCCGGTTCGGCGAGCCGCGCGCCGAGGTCGAGGCAACGGCCGAGCAGCATCTGCATGACGACCGGGCCGCCATGGCCCTGCAGTTCCAGAACATCCTCACCGGTGAAGGAATGCGGGGCAGGGAAGTAGAGCAGCAGGCCGCTGTCGAGGGTTGCGCCATCGGCTGCCCGGAAATTGGCCAGGGTCGCGTAGCGCGCCTTCGGCGTCTTGCCGCTCAGCGCAAAAGCAAAGGGCAGCAAGTTGCTGCCCGAAATGCGGATGACGCCCACTCCGCCACGGCCGGGGGCCGTGGCGATGGCGGCGATGGTGTCCTGTTTCACACCTCAGGCTTTCGCGTCGTTGGCCGCCTTGCCGCCGGCTTCCATCATGCGCGTGATCTGCCACTGCTGGGCAATCGACAGGATGTTGTTGACCACCCAGTAGAGGACCAGACCGGCCGGGAACCAGAGGAACATGATGCCGAAGATGAAGGGCATGGCCATCATCACCTTGGCCTGGATGGGGTCCGGCGGCGTCGGGTTGAGTTTCATCTGGATGATCATCGAGACGATCATGATCACCGGCAGGATGTAATAGGGGTCGGCCGACGCGAGGTCGGTGATCCAGCCGATCCACGGCGCGTCGCGCATCTCGACGGCACCGAGCAGTACCCAGTAGAGGGCGATGAAGACCGGAATCTGGACCAGGATCGGCAAGCAGCCGCCGAGCGGATTGATCTTCTCCGACTGGTAAAGCTTCATCATTTCCTGGTTCAGGCGCGCCTTGTCGTCGCCGTAGCGTTCCTTCAGCTGCATCAGGCGCGGCGTGACCACGCGCATCTTGGCCATCGACTTGTACGACGCGGCCGACAGCGGGAAGAAGGCAGCCTTGATCGCCACCGTCAGGAGGACGATGGCCCAGCCCCAGTTACCGACCAGGCCATGGATGAATTGCAGTGCCCAGAAGATCGGCGCGGCGATCACCGTCAGCCAGCCGTAATCGACGACCAGATCCAGCCCCGGGGCGACGGCCTTGAGCGCCGCCTGTTCCTGCGGGCCGGCAAATAGCGTGGTGTTGACCACGGTGCTGGTGCCCGGGCCGATCGCGCTGACCGGCAGGATGATGCCGGTCTGGTAGAGGTTGCTGCCATCGATCTTGCGCATGTAGTACTCGCGTTGCGCACCCTGGGCCGGCACCCAGGCGGCGACGAAGTAATGCTGGACCATTGCCAGCCAGCCGTTGTCGGCGGTTTTGGCAAACTTGGCCGTGTTGTCGGAGATATCGCCGAACTTCACCTTCTGGTACTTGTCGGCATCGGTGTAGACGGCGGGACCGGTGAAGGTCTGCATCATGCGATTGCCGCCAGCGGGATCGACATCGTCGCGCTGGAGCTGAAAATAGGCGTGCGGAGCCAGCGGCTTGTCGGAACCGTTGGTGATTTCCCAGGCGACGTCGATCTGATAGGAAGCGCGCTTGAAGGTCAGGATCTTTGCGACGCGGACGCCTTGCTGGGCTTCGGCTTCGAGGCGAACCTTCAGTTCGTTGCTGCCCTCGGCCAGCTGCAGCGGACCATCGACCCGCCGGAACTGGCTACGGTGGTTGGGCAGGCCGTCGCCGATCAGCCCGCTCTGGGCGGCGTACTGATGCTTGGCGTCGAATAGGTGGAAATTGCTTTCCTTGTTGTCGCTTTCCTTGTACTTGGTCAGTTCCAGACCGAGCAGATCGCCGCCCTGGGTCGAAACGGTTGCCTTGATCAGGTCGGTTTCGATGATGAAGGTTTCGGCGGGGTTGAGCGCTGCTGCCGCCGGTGCGGTAGCCACCGCCGCAGCGCTCGCCTGCAGGTTGACCGAGGGCGTCGGCGCAGCGCTGCCGCCGGTCGCCGGAGCGCTTGCTGCCGGTGCGGTGGTGGCGGGTTTCGGCTGCTTGTACTGCTGCCAGTTTTCCCACAGCATGAAGCTGGAGAAGGCGAAGATCATGACCAGTATCAGGCGTCGAGTATCCATGGGCTGCCTACGTGATTTGTTGGGGATTCAGGGTACGGGATCATACCCGCCCGGATGCCAGGGGTGACAACGGAAAATACGTTTGATGCCGAGCCAGCCGCCCTTGACGGCGCCGTACTTGCGGATCGCATCGACCGTATATTCGGAACAGGTGGGAAAGTAGCGGCAACGCCGTCCGAACAGCGGACTGATGGCGTACTGGTAGAAGCGAACCAGGGCGATGAGGACCAGCTTCATGCACTTTCCTTTTTGGCACGCGGCCGGCACAAGCGGTCGAAAAGCACATTGATGTCGGCGGCGATGGCCTTGCCGTCGAGTGGTAATGGCTTGGTCGCCAGCCTGACGATCAGGTCGCAGACCGGCAGTGCTGACCGCCGCAGGCGAAACTGTTCGCGCACGATGCGTTTCACCCGGTTGCGGTCGACCGCCCGCTTGAGCAGTTTCTTGCCGATGACCAGACCGAGCCGGGCATCGATATCGCCTTCCGGGCGCGGCAGGTAATGCAGCATCAGCCAGTTGCCGCGAATGGCCTTCCGGAAACCAAAAACGGATGAATATTCATCCGTTTTGGTCAGGCGATAGCGTCTGGCGAAGCTTGCAGCCACCTCGCCGATAGTCCGGTATTAAACGGCCAGACGCTTGCGGCCCTTGGCACGGCGGGCAGCGAGGACGGCACGGCCGCCCTTGGTGCGCGAACGGACCAGGAAGCCATGGGTGCGCTTGCGGCGCACGACCGACGGTTGATACGTGCGTTTCATGTCGTAATTCCTTGAGTGAGCGGAGAAAAACGCGTGATTACACCTTGTTTGGACCACTGCTGTCAACTTGAATTATTTGCTGACGCTGTGGATAACCTGTGGCCGGGGGAGTAGAATTAGCCCTCGTTCGGCGGCCGACCAGCCGCCGATTTCATTGGAAATCCGATTTCCAATCATAGAATTAATAAAACTGACCGCCATGACGGCGGCAGTGGGGCATGGAGTTTTTCCTTCAATGACTGGTTTCTGGGAATCCTGTTTGCAGCGCTTCGAACAGGAACTGCCAGCGCAGCAGTTCAATACCTGGATCAAGCCATTGCGCCTGGAAGGTGAGAGCACGGCACTGGAAGACGGATTGCGCCTGATCGCGCCGAACGGCTTCATCCTGAAATGGGTGCGCGACCGCTATCTGTCACGCATCGAGGACTACGGCGCCACCTTCTTTTCGGCACCGGTCAACATCTCGCTGGTAATCGGCAGCGGCAAACCGGCGGCCAGCCGCGCCCCGAGCGCCAGCCCTTCTGCCAGTGGCGCGCCAGCGGCATCTTCCGTTGCCGCGCCCGAAGCAGCGCCACCCGCGGCGCGCAATAAGGTGGCTTCGGTCTACGAAAAGTCGCGCCTGTTTTCCAATTTCACCTTCGACAACCTGGTGGTCGGCCGCGCCAACGATCTGGCCCGGGCCGCCGCCGTGCAGGTTGCCAACAATCCCGGCGGCGCCTACAACCCGTTGTTCATCTACGGCGGCGCCGGTCTCGGCAAGACCCACCTGATCCACGCCATCGGCAACCACATCGTCCGCGACAATCCGGAGAAGATCGTCCGCTACGTGCATGCGGAAGACTATTACTCCGACGTCGTCCGCGCCTACCAGCAGAAGTCTTTCGACACCTTCAAGCGCACCTACCGTTCGCTCGACGTGCTGCTGCTCGACGACGTGCAGTTCTTCAACGGCAAGAACCGTTCGCAGGAAGAGTTCTTCTTCCTGTTCAACGCGCTGATCGAAGCCAGGAAGCAGATCATCATCACCTGCGATACCTATCCGAAGGACATCAATGGTCTCGACGACCGGCTGGTGACCCGCTTCGACTGGGGTCTGACGGTGCAGATCGAGCCGCCGGAACTGGAAATGCGGGTCGCCATCCTGAAGAAGAAGGCAGAAGCGGAAGGCATCCAGCTCGACGATGAGGTTCCCTTCTTCATCGCCAAGCATCTGCGTTCCAACGTGCGCGAACTGGAAGGCGCCTTGAAGAAGGTGCTCGCCTACTCCTCCTTCCACGGTCGCGCCATTGCCCTCGATCTGGCCAAGGAAGCGTTGAAGGACGTCATCGGTTCGGTACGCAACGTCGGTATCGATTACATCCAGAAGACCGTTTCCGACTATTACAAGATCAAGGTCGCCGAATTCTTTTCCAAGAAGCGCACGCGGGCGATCGCCCGGCCGCGCCAGGTGGCGATGTGGCTGTGCCGCGAAGTCACCAGCCACAGCTTCCCGGAAATCGGCGATGCTTTCGGCGGGCGCGATCACACCACGGTCATCCACGCGGTGAAGACGATCGACAGCCTGCGCGCCAAGGACAACGAACTGAACCACGATCTTCACGTACTGCTGCAGGTGCTCAAGGGATGAGGCTGTACACAAGCCTGTGGGCAAGCTGTCGGCGAACTGGGGATGAAGCCGACTTTTGCGCTTTGTGGGAAAATTATCCGGAATTCATCCACAGCCAATCCAGAAGCTTTCCAAGACCCGAAATTTCATTTCAGGTATTTGAATAATAACGATGTTTTGATGTTATCCACAGAACTGTTCCTGATATTGTTAACTAAGGAATTTAATTTATGGTTCTTATAAAAAGCCAAAGAGACACGCTTCTGGCCCCGTTGCAGTCGGTCTCCGGTATCGTCGAACGTCGTCACACGCTGCCCATCCTTTCCAACGTCCTGCTGGAAAAGAAAGGCAATCAGCTGACCCTGCTGGCTACGGATATCGAAATCCAGATCACCACCACCGCCGTTTGCGAAGGCGGCGACGGCGATGGTGCGGTGACCGTCGGTGCCCGCAAGTTGCAGGACATCCTGCGTTCGCTGCCGGACAGCACCGAGATCACCGTCAACCTCGAAGACAAGCGCCTGCAGGTCAAGGGCGGCAAGAGCCGCTTCAACCTGCAGACCCTACCGGCCGACGACTTCCCGCGGATGACGCTGAGCGAAGGCGAAACCCGGCATTTCTCACTGTCGCAGAAGGCCTTCCGTCAGTTGCTGGCGAAGACCCAGTACGCGATGGCGGCGCAGGACGTGCGCTACTACCTGAACGGTCTGCTGCTGCAGGTCGATGGTCGCGAGTTGCGTGCCGTCGCCACCGACGGTCACCGTCTGGCCTTCGCCAGCGTCGAGCTGGAAACCGAACTGCCGCGCCAGGAAATGATCCTGCCGCGCAAGACGGTGCTCGAACTGAACCGCCTGCTGGTCGATACCGACGACGCGCTGAACATCTCGCTGGCGCCCAGCCAGGTCCGTTTCTCCTTCGGCAACATCGTCCTCGTCTCCAAGCTGATCGACGGCAAGTTCCCGGATTACGAACGGGTGATCCCGCCCAGCCTGCGCAATCACATGAGCGTGTCGCGCCAGCTTCTGGTGCAGGCGATGCAGCGTGCCGCCATCCTGACCAACGAAAAATTCCGCGGCGTGCGCGTCGTTCTTGGCGAAAACAGCCTGCGCCTGATCGCCGCCAATGCCGAACAGGAAGAAGCCCAGGAAGAAATCGAGGTACAGTACGCCGGTGATGCCATCGACGTCGGCTTCAACGTGGGTTATCTGCTCGACGTGCTGAACAACGTGCACGCCGAAGAAATCCAGTGGAGCTTCAACGACGCCAACTCCAGCGCCCTGATCAGCGTCCCCGGCAACGACCGCTTCAAGTACGTGGTCATGCCGATGCGCATCTGACGCATCAGTCCTTTTCGTTTTAACCGGCCTGCCCCTCCGGCGGGCCGGCATCGTTTCATGTGGAACCCAGAACAATGAGTGAAGAGAACGTCCCGCAAGGCGGCCAGCCGGCCTACGGCGAAGCCAGCATCCAGATCCTCGAAGGCCTGGAGGCCGTGCGCAAGCGCCCGGGCATGTACATCGGTGATACCTCCGACGGCACCGGCCTGCACCACCTGGTCTTCGAAGTCGTCGACAACTCGATCGACGAAGCCCTGGCCGGGCATTGCGACGACATCATCGTCACCATTCACACCGACAACTCGATTTCGGTCATCGACAACGGGCGCGGCATTCCGACCGGCGTCAAGATGGACGACAAGCATGAGCCCAAGCGCTCGGCTGCCGAAATCGCGCTGACCGAACTGCACGCCGGCGGCAAGTTCAACCAGAACTCCTACAAGGTCTCGGGCGGCCTGCACGGCGTCGGCGTTTCCTGCGTCAATGCGCTGTCGAAGTTCCTGCGCCTGACCATCCGTCGCGACGGCAAGAAGCACTTCATGGAATTCTGCCGTGGCGTGCCGGTCGACCGCTGTATCGAAACCCGCGACGGCTTCGAGGTTTCGCCGCTGAAAGTCCTCGGCGATACCGAAAAGCGCGGCACCGAAGTGCACTTCCTGGCCGACGAAGAAATCTTCGGCCACGTCGAATTCCACTACGAAATCCTCGCCAAGCGCCTGCGCGAACTGTCCTTCCTCAACAACGGCGTCAGCATCAAGCTGGTCGACCAGCGTTCCGGCAAGGAAGAGCTGTTCGCCTTTGCCGGCGGCGTGCAGAGCTTCGTCGAGTACGTCAATCGCAGCAAGAGCGTGCTGCACCCGAAGATCTTCTATTCGACCGGCGAAGCCAAGGTTGGCGGTGACGGCGTCACGATCGGCGTCGAAGTCGCGATGCAGTGGAACGACTCCTACCAGGAACAGGTGCTCTGCTTCACCAACAACATCCCGCAGTCCGACGGTGGCACCCACCTGACCGGCCTGCGCGCCGCGATGACCCGGGTCATCAACAAGTACATCGACGAAAACGAGATCGCCAAGAAGGCCAAGGTCGAGATTGCCGGCGACGACATGCGCGAAGGCCTGGCCTGCGTACTGTCGGTGAAGATGCCCGATCCCAAGTTCGCCTCGCAGACGAAGATGAAGCTGGTCTCCAGTGAGGCGCGTCCGGCCGTTGAGGAAGTCGTTGCCCAGAAGCTGGCCGACTTCCTGCTCGAAAACCCGATCGACGCCAAAACCATCTGCGGCAAGATCGTCGAAGCCTCGCGTGCCCGCGAAGCCGCCCGCCGCGCCCGCGAAATGACGCGGCGCAAGGGCGTGCTCGACGGCATCGGTCTGCCCGGCAAGCTTGCCGACTGCCAGGAAAAAGACCCGGCACAGTGCGAAATCTACATCGTCGAGGGTGATTCCGCCGGTGGCTCCGCCAAACAGGGCCGCGACCGCAAGTTCCAGGCGATCCTGCCGCTGCGCGGCAAGGTGCTCAACGTCGAGAAGGCCCGCTTCGACAAGCTGATTTCGTCCGAGCAGATCGTCACCCTGATCACCGCGCTCGGCACCGGCATCGGCAAGGACGACTTCAACGTCGAGAAACTCAGATACCACCGCGTCATCATCATGACCGACGCGGACGTTGACGGCGCGCACATCCGTACCCTGTTGCTGACGCTGCTCTACCGCCAGATGCCCGAACTGATCGAGCGCGGCTACGTCTATATCGCCCAGCCGCCGCTGTACAAGGTCAAGCACGGCAAGACCGAGCGCTACCTGAAGGACGACCTCGAATACAACCAGTTTCTGCTCAACATGGCGCTCGACGAAGCCGTTCTCTCGCCGACCGCCGGCACGCCGATCAGCGGCCCGGCGCTGGAAGGTCTCGCCCGTTCCTGGCTGGCTACCGAAGCGATCATCGAACGCCTCGCTCACCTCGTGAATCCGGAAGTCCTGCAGGCCATCGTCCGCCACAACATCGCCGTCGACCTCTCCAGCGAGGAAAAGGCCCGCAGCAGCGCCGAACTGATCGCCGCCCGCATCCCCGCCGGCACCCGCATGGTGCCCAAATTCGACGACATCCAGGAACGCTGGATCCTGCGCGTCGAGCGCATGCACCACGGCAACCTCAAGGTCGGCCTGATCGATGAAGACCTGTTGCTCTCCGGTGACTTCCTGCAACTCAAGCGCACCGCCGAAACCCTTGCCGACCTCTTCGGCAACGGCGGCGTCATGGCCCGCGGCGAGAAAAAGCAGGTCGCCAGCAACTTCGGCGACGCCATGAAGTGGCTGCTCAATGAAGTCGAACGCGGCATCGCCAAGCAGCGCTACAAAGGCCTCGGCGAAATGAACCCGGAACAACTCTGGGAAACCACGATGGACCCCAAGGTCCGCCGCCTGCTGCGCGTGCAGATCGACGACGCGATTGCCGCCGACGAGATCTTCACCACGCTGATGGGTGAACTGGTTGAGCCGCGCCGCGCGTTCATCGAGACGAATGCGCTGAATGCGCGGATTGACATTTGATTTGCCAACAGAATTTTATCGTCTATTATCTTCAAATGGATAAATTATCTTTACGAAGATAAAAGAGGATAATCATGAGCCTGGTCTCCTTCCTGCGCACTGGCCTGGCGGATGAACTGGTCAGCACACTGCAAGGCAAGGCGGCTTTCAGCGATGCGCACAATGGGCTTTTTCTGGCGGCACCGCGGCGTACCGGCAAGACCACTTTTCTGCGCGGAGACCTGTTGCCGGCCTTGGAGCGGGCAGGCATCGTGCCCGTCTATGTCGATTTGTGGGCCGATCTGGCCCGGGATCCGGGGGCATTGATCGCCGAGGCGATCGGGCGCGCCCTGCAGCCGCATCTGGGCAGGGTGGCCCGGCTGGCCAAGGAAGCGGGGCTGGAAAAGCTGAGTCTGGCGGGCTGGTTGCAGGTCGACACCAGCCGCATCGGCAAGATCGATGGCCTGACTCTGGTGGACGCCTTGCGTGCCTTGCACGAAACCGCAGAAAAGCCGGTGGCGCTGGTCATTGATGAAGCCCAGCATGCACTGACCAGCGAGGCCGGCGAGAACGCGATGACGGCCCTGAAATCGGCACGCGACCAATTGAATGCACCAGCGGCGGTGAACCTCATGCTGGTGATGTCGGGTTCGGACCGGGACAAATTGTTGCGGCTGGTCAATTCCAACGGGGCCCCGTTCTACGGTTCGCAGATACAGCGCATGCCCCTGCTCGATCAAGCCTTCATCGACTTCATTGCCGAGCGGATCGAGACTCAGCGGCCGGACTTGCGACCGGTGGATCGAGGGGCGCTGTACCGTGCCTTCGAGGGTTTCGGCAATCGCCCGCAATTTTTCATGGAAGCGCTGGGGCAAGCCTTGAGTCCTCTTTCCCAATATGAGGGACGTTTTGAACTGGCCATGCTGGAAGCCGCCTTGCAGCGCCAGCGAGATGATCAGCTTCAGATGGAATCGGATTTTCTCGGGCTCCGGCCGCTGGAGCAGGCGGTACTCTGGCGCATGCTGGAACAGGGGCCGCGCTTTCGTCCCTACGACGCCGAGGCACTGAAGTTCTATCGGGCGCAGACCGGAGAAACGGTGAGTTCGGCAAAGGCGCAGAAGGCCCTGGAATCGCTGCGTGAGCGGATGCCGGCCTTGGTCTGGAAATCGGCGCGGGGCGAATATGCGGTTGAGGATGCGGCCATGCACCGCTGGTTCGAGGAGCGCAAGGCAGCGGGTAACTGGCCGCCACGCAGCCCGCAGAACGATCTGTCGTTTGGTGAAGTTGTCGCCGACAAGAACTGAGGGCGCAAAAAATGACCGGCATCGGCAAACCGGAACGCGGGAAAGCCATTACGTCTGGGGCAAGCGTTACCTGCTGAAGGTCGTCAAGAAGGAGACGGCGCCGGCCGTCGAGCTTGGCCACAGCAGCCTGCTGCTGCAGGTGCGGCCGGGGTGCGAGGCGGCGCGGCGCCAAGAAATCCTCGATGCCTGGTATCGCGATCAGGTCAGGCAGGCGGTGCCGGTGCTGCTGGAAAAATGGCAGCCGCTGATCGGTGTGCGGGCCGAAAAGATTTTCGTGCAGCGCATGCGTACCCGCTGGGGTAGTTGCAATCCGGCTTCCGGCCATCTCCGCCTGAACACCGACCTGGCCAAAAAGCCGCCGGAATGCCTGGAATACATCGTCGTGCATGAGCTGACGCACTTGCTCGAACCGACCCATAACGCCCGCTTTGCCAGCCTGATGGAGGGCTTCCTGCCGCATTGGCGGCAGGTGCGCGATGAATTGAACCGCTTGCCGGTCCGGCACGAGGATTGGACCTACTGAGCGAAGCGGCGCCTACGTATTCGCCAGCTCCGCCAACAGTTCGCGCAGATTCTCCGGCGCATAGAAAACGTAAGCATTCCCCTGTTTCGTCTTGATCAGCAGCCCCAGTTCGTGGAGGCTGAGCAGGTCGCTGCGGGCGGTCTGGTAAACGACGCTGTGCGAACGCTGGTGGGCGTCGACGCGGTATTCGGTGCCGCTGTTGCGCAGGGCGTGGTTGAGCAGGGCGGTCTGCCGGTGGTTGAAGCGGCTGCGCAGGCTGACCGAGGCTGAAAGCAGTTTTTCGGTTTCCTTTTGTTCGCGGCTCTTGCGGTCCAGGTATTCGTGCAGCGTGGCGATGGCCTGGCGGATGGTGGTGAGCTGGTGGAGCAGGAAATAGGTGCTGTCGTTGTTGTCCGATTCGCTGTGCAGGTAGGCGCGCAGGTATTTGGCGGGGGCGTGGCGGATGATGTGGCTGATCGAGGTGTATTCCATCAACCAATAGCCGCTGCGGGCGATCGACCAGTAGAAGAGGGCGCGAGCGGTGCGGCCGTTGCCGTCGACGAAGGGGTGGTCGTAGCCGATCATGAAGTGGAGCAGGACGGCGCGCAGTACGGGATGGACGAAGGGCGAGGCGTTTTCGTCGGCGTTGGCGAAGTCGCACAGCCGTTGCAGGCGTTGCGGCAGTTCTGCGTGGGCGGGCGGTTCGTGGAGGATGGTGCCGTCACGCGGGTCGACCACGCGGATGTCGTCGGTCTGACGCAGGCGTCCGGCGTCGGCGGGGTCGTCCAGGGTGTCTTCGCTGAGGATGCGATGCAGGTCCAGGATGAGGGCGGGCGTCAGCGCATCGTTCTTGATCTCGCGCAGGTGTTCCATGGCGCGGTAGTTGTTGAAGATCATCTTCTCGCTGTGGTCGCGCGGCCGGCGGCCGCTCTTGAGCATGGCGGCGGCGACCTGACGGGTGGTCGAGGCGCCTTCAAGCTGGCTGGAGGTGATGGCCTCCTCAATCAGCGAGTTGATCAGGTAGCGCTGGGGTTCCTCGCGGATCGGCGCGCCGGCCGGCGAGTGGATCTGGCCGGCGGCGTCGCGGTCGATGTGATGCAGGGCGATGAGGACCGGCGCCGGGGTGGCGAAGCGGAAAGCTCTGCCGGCCTTGTCGAACAGCGGCAACTCCTGCAGCAGGGCGGCCCGACCGAGCTGGATGGACGCCCACCAGGCTTCCTTGCTGACCTTGTCCGGCGCTGGCCGGTAACGTAATTCGTCCCAGTGCAGGTAGCGACCGCCGATCAGCGGATTGATGTTGGCCGTGACCCAGGGATAGGCGTCGGGGCTGAGGCCTAGTATGAGCTGGGCGAAGTCGGGGGCGGTGGCGGGCTTTCTCATGCGTCTACTAAGTTATCAGTAAATTAGTAGAGATTAGTATGGTGCTCATGCCTTGCAACGTCTACTAATTTGTTAGTCTATTAGTAGTGATTGCTAGACCAAGGCTCAGCAACTGAATGGGTAAGTGCGTTTTGTCGTGGTCGTGCCGTCGTGTTGGGGGCGGCGCATCGGGGCTCGGGACGCACTCGGCATTGGCGAGCGTCGCGCCGAGCAGCAGGCAGGGCAGGATCAGGCGGGCGAGGCTGGGGAGGTGCGGGATCATCGTGCGGTGGCTTACGAATCGTTGCGAAATTGCTGGAGAAACTGCCGGCATTCTCCGAGATCCATTGCGCCATGGACGATCAGCGGGATGCCGGCGGCGGCGAGAAGGCGCTCGAGTTGTTCGATGTCGTTCGCGTCGTCGCGCACGCAGATGAGGTGGATGTTCTCGTAGGCGAAGCTCAACAGGCGCAGGCCGTGGGGCTGGAGGTGGTGGTTCTGGTACTCGAAATAGGGAATCTCGTTCGGCCAGTCGGGATAGCCGTGCGTTTCCAGCAGGTCGAGCAGGGGTTGCGGCGAATAGCCGGCAAGGTCGATGTCGTCAAGCGTCGGCAGTTCCGGCAGGTCGCCCCAGTATTCCTTCCACTCCAAGTAGGCGATCAGGTCCTGGGCGGCCAGGGCGGCCTGGAGCCAGTCGAAGACATCGCGCTCGGGCGCCGGCGGCGCGGGCAGGGCGCTGGCGTCGAGTTGCGGCAGGCAGCGTTGCAGTTGCTCGATCAGGCGCCGGTAGTAAGCGGCGTCGAGTGCCGGCCTGGCGTCTTCTCCGGGGTCGGCGCCGGCCGCGGCGAGCAGCGCGACGACTTCGTCGTGGCCGGCGTCGCGGGCTAGATCCAGGGCGCTTTTGCCGTCGCCGTCGCGAGCGTGGACGTCGGCGCCCAGTTCGAGCAGGCGCTGCGCGCTGGCTGTTTGCCCGTTGGCGGCGACCAGCATGAGCGCGTCACGGTCGTTTTCTTCCCAGCGGGCGTTGACGTCCTCGCCGTGCGCCAGCAGTTCGTCGAGCATTTCCAGGCATTCGCCGCGGGCGGCCGCCATCAGCGGCGTGTAGCCGTCGCTGCAGGGGCGCACGACGGCGCCCAGCGCGAGCAGGCAGCGCGCCGTTGCCGGCTGGTTTTCGCGCAGGGCTTCGATCAGTGGCGACCAGCCATCGTCGTCCTGGCAATTGACATCGGCTCCGTGCGCGGCCAGCAAGCTGACCATCTCCGGATTGCCGCTGCGGGCGGCGGAGTGCATGCACTGCCAGCCAGAGCTGTTGCCCGCCCGGGGATCGGCCCCGGCCGCCAGCAGGCGCTGGGCGGCATCGGTGGATTCGTTGAAACAGGCCTTGAGCAGGGCGCTATCGCCGCGCCGGTTGCGGGCATCGACGGCCAGGCCGCTTTCCAGCAGGAAGTCGACCATCGCCGCTTGCCCTGCCTCGGCGGCCAGCAGCAAGGCCGTGCTGCCTTCGTCGCTGTCGTCCTCGTCGTCGTCGAGCGCGGCAAAGAGACGGGAGAAACCCTCTTCGAAACTGGCGCCCAGTTGGTGCGGGATGCCGTTCTTGCCGAGTTGTACCTGCGGGTTGGCCCCGGCATCCAGCAGGCGGCGGACCAGTGCCACGTCGTCGCTGCGGGCGATCAGCAGGAAGCAGGCGTCCAGTTGTCGTGGCCCGGGCTGGGCGCCGGCGCGCAGCAATTGTCCGGCGATGTCTGGCCGTTCCTTGACCAGCGCCCAGGCCAGGGCGTCGCGTCGCTGGCAGTCCCGCTGCTGAACATCGGCCTGCCGGGCGAGCAGCATGGCGACGACCGCGTCATGCCCGTGCTCGGCGGCGGCGGTCAGTGCATTGCCGGCGTCCGACCTTTCGTCGACGCGTGCCCCGCTGGCGAGCAGGAGACTGACGATGGCGCTGTCACCGACGCGCGCCGCCTCGCGCAACGGAAAGCTGATGTAGTGCGGCGTCGGCGGCGTTGCGAAGTCCGGCCGGCAGCCGTGATCGAGCAGGATCGCCACGTTCTCGCGTTGTCCGGCAGCGGCGGCTTCGCTCATGGCCTGGGTGAATAGCGGGTCGGTCGGCAACTTGCGGCTGTGCTTCAGGATATCCGCCAGCAATTCGGGGAATTCGGCACTGGCTACCAGAACCACGGGGGCCGACTCGTGGTCGTCGGGGCGGTCGACGTTGGCGCCAAGCGCGATCAGGTGGGCGGCCAATGCCGGGTGATCGTTCCAGATGGCGGTAGCGAGCGGCGTCTTGCCCGCGCTTTCCCGGTCGATATCGGCGCCGTGCGCCAGCAACAGGTCGCACAGCTCGCTGTTGCCCTGGAAGGTGGCGATGGCCAGCGGCACTTTCCATTCCGACGCAGCGTAGTCCGGGCTGGCGCCGTGTTGCAGCAGCAAGGCCGCCATTTCCCGGTGACCCTGCTCGCAGGCCAGGGTGAGCGGCGTGTTGCCGTTGTTGTCGTACTGATCGGGGTTGTTGCCGGCGGCGAGCAGCTGGCGCAGGCTGGCGAGATCGCCGCGGCGGGCGCTGCGCAGCAGGGGGGAGATTTTCTGACGTGGCATCGGGCTCAATGATCCTGTGGCTGCCGCAGTTTTCCGGCGGCAGGGTTTCTCATGGGCAAGCAGTGTCCTCCGTTGTCGACGACCGAAGTACGACGCCGTTGGCGTCGGCGATGATAAGCCAGAATCCCATTTGGCATTTTTCCGGGTGCATCCCGGTTGCTGCGACTGGCTGGGTCAGCCCTTGCTTTCATTGAGCCAGCGCAGCAGGCTGGCGTAGAGCAGTTCAGGGACGACCGGTTTGGCCAGGTGCTCGTTCATGCCGGCGTCGAGGCAGGCCTGGCGGTCCTGTTCGAAGACGTTGGCGGTCATCGCCAGGATCGGCGTGTGCCGGTTGGGCGAGTCGCTGCGGATGGCGCGGGTGGCGTCGAGGCCGTTGCGGCGGGGCATCTGCATGTCCATCAGGATCAGGTCGTAACGGTTCTGGCTGGCCAGGGTAAGCGCCTGTTCGCCATCGACGGCGGTATCGACCGAGAAACCGAGGTCGTCGATCAGGCCGAGCATGACCTCGCGGCAGATGTTTTCATCTTCCGCCAGCAGCAGACGGGCGCCGGCATGGCGGCGGCGCAGCTCGGTTTCGTCGGCCATCGCGGCCGGGTTCGCGGCTGGCAGCAGCGGCTGGCTGTGGTCGTGGCGCAGACGGATGGTGAACCAGAAGGTGCTGCCGTGGCCGGGCTGGCTGTCGACGCCGATGCTGCCGCCCATCATTTCGACGAGTCGCTTGCTGATGGCCAGCCCGAGTCCGGTGCCGCCGTATTTTCGGGTCATCGATCCGTCGGCCTGTTCAAAGGCGGCGAAGAGGCGCGAGCGGCTTGCCGTGTCGATGCCGATGCCCTGGTCGGCAACTTCAAAACGCAGCCGACAGTCGTCGGGGCCGTCTTCAAGCTGGTGGACGCTGACGCGGATTTCGCCGTGTTCGCTGAACTTGATTGCGTTGCCGACCAGATTGATCAGGATCTGCCCGAGGCGCAGCGGATCGCCGAGGAAGCGCCGGTGGACGATCCCGGCAGCCGCTTCAAGGCGCAGCTTGAGGCCCTTGCTTCTGGCCTTGTGGCCGAACAGGGTGAGCAGGTTGGTTTTGAGTTGTTCGAGCGTCAGCGGGACGTTTTCCAGGGTCAGGCGTTCCGCTTCGATCTTTGACAGGTCGAGGATGTCGTTGAGCAGGGCGAGCAGGTGCTGGGCCGATTGTTCGGCCTTGCCGAGCTGGTCGGTGACCAGCGGGTCGCTGACGCGGCGGCGGGCGAGGCCGATCATGCCGAGGACGCCGTTCATCGGTGTGCGCAGTTCGTGGCTCATGTTGGCGAGGAAGGTGCTCTTCGCCCGGTTGGCGGCTTCGGCGGCGTCCTTGGCCACCTGCAGGTCCTGGGTGCGGGTTTCGACCAGGCGCTCGAGCATCAGCTGCTGTTCCTTGAGCGCCGTGTAGTCGGAGAAGAGACCGACGTAGCGCTGGATTTCGCCGGCTTCGTTGCGGATGCCGCTGATCGTCTGGCGGGCGACGAAGAGTTCGCCGTTTTTGCGCCGGTTCCAGATTTCGCCGCTCCAGCGGCCTTCCTGGGTGATCGCCCGCCACAGCCCGGCGTAGAAATCGGCGGACTGCAGGTTGGACTTGAGCAGACGCGGGTTGTCGCCAAGCACTTCGGCGCGCTCGTAGCCGGTAATTTCGGTGAAGGCCGGATTGACGTCGAGGATGGTGCCGTCGGCGCTGGTCAGGATGATCGCCTCGTTGGCGTGGCGGAAGACGCTGGCCGCCTGCTGCAACTGGCGCTCGGCCTGCTTGCGCTCGGTGATGTCGGTGGCGATGCCAAGCACGCCGAGCAACTGGCCGTCGCCATCGACGATCGGCGTCTTGACGGTTTCCAGCAGGACGTGCCGGCCGTCGCTGGCGTAGGTCACCCATTCCTCGTTGCTCACCGGGCCGCCGTTTGCCATCGCCCGGCGGTCGTTGGCGCGGAAGAGGTCGGCCAGTTCGCGGCCGACGAAGTCATAATCGCTGCGGCCGATGATCTGCGCTTCGCTGGCACCGAAGAAACGCTCGAATTCCGGGTTGCAGGCGAGATAGATGCCGTCCGGGTCCTTCAGCCAGATCAGGTCGTGCAGGGCGTGGAAGATGGCTTTGAGCTGGGCGTCGTAAGCGGTGCGCTCGCGCTGGTGCAGCGCCCGCATTTCCTCCGAGGTGATTTCGAGCGAACGTTCCAGGGTGTAGCGATCCTGGTCGAAGCCGTTGTAGGTGCGCTCGATGACTTCCAGCAGGGCCTGCCAGCTTGCCGCGTCCGGCGGCTGCCCGGTACTCAGGCCGAGCTTGCGCAACTGCCGGGAGAGCAGGCGGTTACCGGTCACGCCGCGTTTTCCCAGAGCAGGGTCAGGGTCATCGTCTGGTTGTGCAGGTCGCAGCAACTGCCGGTGAGCGGCGACAGTTCGCCGTAGGAGTAGAAGCCGACCATGGTGGTCTGCGCCGGCAGGGTGTCGAGCACCGCATCCAGTTCCTCCTCGCTGCGTTCGCTGAGGACCAGGCGGCGGCCGACGCAACTGACGGCGAGCGCCAGCAACGGTCCGCCGGCGTAGGCGCTCATGCCGGTACGTTCGGCGGCCTGGGCGGCGCCGTCGATGACGCGTTCGAAGTTGGCCCGCATCAGTTGCACCGTGGCGCCTTCCGGGATGTCGCCGGCAAAGGTGATCGACTGCGCCGCCTCGTCGATGCCGAGGATGGTACGCACTGTCTCCTCGTCGCGCTTGCCGTCGCTGTGGATGGCGAGCGGGAAGAGCAGGGCGCTGGCGGGAAGTTCGGCGGCGCGCTCGCCCAGGTATTTCTTGTACAGCGGCAGCGCCGGCTGGTGGTCGAGTTCGTAGAGCACGTTGCCGCTGGCGCGGGTGACCTTGCGATGGACGCCGAGGATGTCCCAGCCGCTGCCGCTGCCATGAGCGAGGCCGATCCGGGCGCCGTAGAAGCCGATGGCGACGATGGCGTGTTCCTGCGGTCCGCTCTCGCCGAGCACCCAGGTCTGCTGGAAGCGGTTGCCGTCGCCGGCCAGGCCCCCGGTGACGACGATGCCGGCGGGCAAGGCCGAGGAGAAGCCGCGCGCTAGTTCCGAGCCATTGACGTTGAGGCCGTCGGCAAAGACCAGGATGCCGCGCAGGCCGTCGGCGTTGAGGGATTGGGCGATTTCCTGGCCGGCAGCGAAGGATTGCGCGGTCTGTTCGAAGCGATGGGTGATGCCACGCAGGCAGGTGCCGGCGAAACGTACCAGGGCGACGGTCAGCGTGTTGTCGTCGATCGAGCGGCCGGCGATCTCGCCGGCGGTGGAGGCGCCGGCCCAGACCGACGTCGGGAAGCTGGCGCGCAAGGCGTCGAGGACGGCAGCCAGCGGCCCGAGGTCGGTCGGTCCGAAGACCAGGATCAGGGTCTCGGGGGAGTCGAGGGTGACGTCCGGCGGCTGATCCCAGCCGTCGCCGATGGCATAGCGGTACGCTGCGGTCTGCAATTGTCACCCCCTGTCGATTGCGCTGCCGATTCGGGAAAAGTGTAGCGCATTACCGGGTAGTGAATCGATCAAACACGGGCGTCATGCGCACCGCGACGGCGCCGCCGTTTCATGTGGAACCGACCGGATTCAGGACATTTCACCGCACCAGGTTTCACCCATTCCGCGCCGTACCGCTGCCGCGTCGTCGGTGCTGGCGAGCAGCAGATGCAGCTTGGCGAAGGCGGCCTCCAGCGTCAGGTCGCCGCCGGCAACGACGCCGAGGCGGGCGAGGGCGCTGCCGGTGGCGTAGGTTTCCTGGCTGATGCCGCCGTACAGGCACTGCGTGACGTTGAGCAGGACGATGCCGCGGGCGGCGGCGCGTTCGAGCGCGGTCATCAGTTCCCGGTCACCCTGCGGCGCGTTGCCGACGCCGTAGGTCTGGAGGACGATGCCGCGCAGTCGTGGGTTGGCGACCAGCGCATCGACCAGTGCGGCGGGAAAACCCGGGTGCAGGGTGAGGACGGCGACCGCCTGGTCGTCGTAGACGGGAACACAGAAGCGGCGCTCGCCGGCGGCGAGCAGATGCTCGTCGTGGAGGACGAAGCCGTTGCCGGCCTCGCCGAGCGCCGGGTAATTGGGCGAGGCGAAAGCCTCGAGGCGAGTGGCGGCGAGCTTGCGGCTGCGGTTGCCGCGCAGCAGGCGTCCGCCGAAGTAGATGCTCACTTCGCACAGCGCCGGGCTGGCGGCGAAATGCAGCGCGCCACGGACGTTGTCGAGGGCGTCGCTGCCCGCTGCGTCGAGCGGGATCTGGGCGCCGGTGAGGACCACCGGCTTGGCACAGCCGCGCAGCATGAAGGAGAGCGCCGACGCGCTCCAGGCCATGGTGTCGGTCCCGTGCAGGACGACGAAGCCGGCGTGGCTGTCCCAGTGCGCGAGCAGCGCCTTGGCGATGGCCGGCCAGTGAGCGGGGCGCAGGTCGGCGCTGTCGATCGGCGGCAGTTCGACGATGTCGTAGTCGGACGCGGGGTGGTCGGCGCTGCTTTCCAGGCGCTGGCGCAGGCGCTCCGGGAAGCCGGCGAGCGGCCGGTAGCCGTCGGCGGCGGCGGCCATGCCGATGGTGCCGCCGGTGTGCAGGATCAGGATGCGGGTGGGGGAGGGCATGGGAGGTCCGGGCTGGTCGTCGCCCGCTAAGTTAGCCGCTATCGCCGGCGCGCGCCAGCCTCTCGCATACAATGCCGGCTTTTGCCGCGAGGAGTTTGCCGTGCCGATGTTCGTCGATACTTCACCTGCCGGTCAGTGCATCTTCTGCCGCCTGATCGCCGGCGAGATTCCCGCATCCGTGGTGTTCGAGGATGCGCAGACGATCGCCTTCCTCGACCTCGGCCAGCTCAATCCCGGGCATACGCTGGTGGCGGTGAAGCGCCACGCGGCGACCCTGCTCGACCTGACGCCGGACGAGGCGGCGGCGGCGATGCGCACCGCGCAGCGGGTGGCGCAGGCGGCGCAGACCGCTTTCGCGCCGGCCGGCCTGACGCTGCTGCAATGCAACGGCGAGGCGGGCGGGCAGACGGTTGGCCACTTCCACATCCACGTCGTGCCGCGCCACGCCGACGACGGCGTCGGCCTGCTCTGGCCGCGCAAGGACCCGCCGCGTGAAGTGCTCGAAGCCTGTGCGACGCAGTTGCGCCAGGCGCTGGCGGCCTGAGCATGCGCGTCGTCGTGCAGCGGGTGAAGTCGGCGGCGGTGAGCGTCGACGGCGCGGTGACCGGGGAGATCGACGGTGGTCTGCTGGTCCTGGCCGGTTTCGAGGAGGGCGACACGCCGGCCGACCTCGCCTGGATGGCCGGCAAGCTGGTCCGCCTGCGGCTGTTTGCGGACGCCGACGGGGTGATGAACCGCAGCGTCGCCGAGGCCGGCGGCGAGATCCTGGCGGTGTCGCAATTCACGCTCTACGCCTCGGTGAAGAAGGGCAACCGGCCGTCCTGGGGGCGGGCGGCGCGCGGCGACGTGTCCGGGCCGCTGTTCGCCGCCTTCGTCGATCAACTGGCGGCGGCGCTGGGCAAACCGGTGCCGACCGGCGTCTTCGGTGCCGACATGGAAGTGGCGCTGGTCAACGACGGTCCGGTGACGCTGGCCATCGACTCGCGCCAGCCGGAATAGCCGTTCAGGTGGCGAACACGCCGGCCAGCGGTCGCGCTGGCGCGGCCACCGATTGCCAGCGCAGGAGGCGCACGGCGTCGCGGTTGCGGTAGCTGAGCAGCGGCATCAGGCCGCGCGCCAGCATGGCGTTGGCCGCCGTTTCGCCGAGCAGGACTTCGGCGCCGGCTTGCTGGCGGGCGTCGCCGCGCACGTCGCGGACGATGTAGCTGGGTAGCGCGTCGATTTCCAGGTAGGCCGAGATATCCATCTCGTCGCCGTCCTCGGCGTAGGCTTCGCCGAGCAGCCGGGCCTGCGCGTAGACCGGGTTTTCCCAGGCGAAATCCTCGTGCGCCGCGCCGTCGGCCACTTCCTCGAAGGCGAAAGCGCTGACCGGGTCGGTGTTGCGGCCGTAGGGCAGGCGGCCGAGCAGGCGCGGCAGCGTCAGTCCCAGCCAGGCGGCGGCCTGGCTCTTGCGCAGCGCCTGCCAGCGTTCGGCCAGTGGCGGCGCCAGCGGCTGCCATTGCGCGGGGTCGGCGAGTTCGTCGACCGAGGCGCAGCCGAGCAGTGCGGGCTGGGCGGCGGCCAGGCAGGGGGCATCGGCGGCCATCGCCAGGCGGGCCAGTGCGTCGAGCGTGTCGAGATCGGCAGCTGCGGCGGTGAAGGAAAAATCGGCAACGATCAGCGACAGCGGGCCGTCTTCGCCGACGCTGTCGGCGAGCGCGGCGCGCAGGGCGTTGCCGCCAGCGCTCAGGTCGGCTTGCAGTTCGTCGCGCGAAAGATCGAGCAGATCGACCTGAATTTCGTCGTCGCCGGATAGTTCGCTGACCAGGTGCCAGATGCCGCGCCACGCCGATTCGAGGCGCCGAAAGGCCGGATCGCGCAGGATGGTGCGCAGGTGCCGGGCGATGCGCTGGTCGAATTCGCCCAGCGCGCGCTGGCGCAGCGCCCGGTCGTCGCTGCTGACGTGCTGGGTGACGACGTCGCGCACCAGGCGATTGACGATGTCGGCGGTGACCGGCCGGGCCCGCGTCGCGCTGCCGCCGAGCAGGCGGTTCAGGGTGTCGGCATCGCTTTCCGGGCGCGCCGGCGCCTCGACCGAGAGGCCGAGGTCGGCGGCGGTCATCGCACTGCGTTGCGGGTCGGCGAGGGCCTCGCGGCTGGCGCGCAGGGCGGCGAAAGGCGGCATCTCGTAGATGGCGTCCGGGTGCAGGTCGTCGAGGCGGCTGAAGTGCAGGGTGCCGGTCGGTGCGGCGTGGTCGCCGCTGGCGGGCAGCGTCAGGGTGGGGGCGAAGGCCGCCAGGGTTGCCGCGAAATTGTCGATATCGACCGTCTGCGGGAAGCGCTGCGCCAGCGGTAGCTGCCGAGCCGTTGCACCGGCCAGGTCGGCCAGCACCAGGATGCGGAACGACGGCCGGGATGGCGCGCCTTTCTTCCCTTTGCCGAAACGGAATTCGAATTCCAGTGTGCCACTCACCTTGTTCTCCCGAGGGTTTTTCCAAGGCCGTTACTGTACCCGACCTTGCCCCGCATATGCTTGCGGAATCGCTCTCTTGGCGCCTCAGGAATCGTTGCGCTGGTCGTAAATTTCCTGGATCTGGAATTCGAGGTCGGTCAGCGCGCCGTTCTCGTCGGCGTAGATTTCGCGGATGCGCAGGATGTCGGGCAGGGCCTGGCGGAAGGCCTGCATCAGTTGTGGGTCGAAGTGGCTGCCGGTTTGTAACTCCATCAGGCGCAGCGCTTCGTCGAGCGGGAAGGCGGGCTTGTAGGGACG
Organism: Azonexus sp.; assembly: GCF_041909095.1. Taxonomy (GTDB): domain Bacteria; phylum Pseudomonadota; class Gammaproteobacteria; order Burkholderiales; family Rhodocyclaceae; genus Azonexus. Next base: position 993,519 of record NZ_JAYREB010000001.1, read on the forward strand.
CACCGAGACCAGCGCGTCGAAGACATCGGCGATGGCGACGATGCGGCCCTCAAGCGGGATGTCGGTGCCGCGCAGGCCGTGCGGGTAGCCGCTACCGTCCCACTTCTCGTGGTGGCTGAGGGCGATGATGCGGGAGGTTTCGAGCAGCTCGTTGTCGTGCTTGCCGATGATCTCGGCACCCATCACCGGGTGCTGGTGCATGACCTTCCATTCCCCGGTGTCGAGCTTGCCGGGTTTCAACAGGATGGCGTCGGGGATGCCGATCTTGCCGATGTCGTGCATCGGCGCCGTCTGGAAGATGATGCCGGCGGCCTCCGCGCCGAGGCCGTGGGCTTCGCCGATCAGCCGGGCGTAGTGGCTCATGCGCAGGACGTGGTTGCCGGTTTCGTTGTCCTTGAACTCGGCGGCACGGCCGAGGCGGCGGATGATCTGCTGGCGGGTGGTGAGCAGTTCCTGGGTGCGCTGGCGGACCATGCGCTCGAGTTCGCGCGTCTGGTCGTAGAGGGCGAGGTGGGTGCGGACGCGTGCCTTGACGATCGGCGGGCTGATCGGCTTGGTGATGTAGTCGACGGCGCCGAGCGCCAGGCCGAGCTCCTCGTCTTCGATGCTGCTCATCGCGGTGACGAAGATCACCGGGATGCGCCGGCGGTCCGGGTTGGCCTTGAGGCGGCGGCAGATTTCCAGGCCGGAGAGGCCGGGCATCATGATGTCGAGCAGGATCAGGTCGGGCGGTTCGTCGGAATAGATGATCTTGAGCGCCTTCTCGCCGCTGGTGGCGACCCGCAGCCGATAGTCCGCGGCCAAAACGTTGCGCAGCACGTCGATGTTTTCCGGCGTGTCGTCGACGATGAGGATGCTTTGCTTGGGCAGCAGGGGAACCATGGTGGCGGGACTCACTGGTGAAGGGTGTCGGCCACCCGGTCGAGGATGTCGATGGCGGTTTCGAAATCGTAGGTGGCGATGGCGCGCGCCAGCGGATCGAAGGCGGCGGCGTCGAGGCGCTGCCGCAAGGCGCCTTCGATGTCCTCGAAGACGCGCACGGCGGCGGCATCGTCGTCGGCGAGCAATTGCCGCAACTGGCTCAGGCTTTCCGCTGGCAGCGGCGTTTGCGGGCTGGCCGCGGCGGCAGTCTCGGCAGTGCCGCTGGTGGCGGCGAGGACGGCGGCCAGCGCGTCGAGCAGGCGGACGCTCAGGCTGTCGATGCGGTTGCCGTCTTCCGGCGTCTGGCGCAGGCAATGTTCGAGTTCACCGGCCAGGCTGACCAGGTGGCCGGCACCGATATTGCCGGCGAGGCCGCGCAGGGTATGGACAAGGAGGATCGCCTGGGCGTCGTCGCGTTCGGCGCGGGCGGCGCGCAGGCGTTGTGGGAAATCGGCCTGGTCCTCGCCGAAACGTTTGAGCAGGCGCTGGTAGAGTTGCTGGTTGCCGCCCAGGCGAGCCAGCGCCGTGGCTTCGTCGAGTTCGCTGGCGGCGGCTTCGGGGTTGTCGCTGCCGGCGGCGACGATCGGCTGCGCCGGCAGACCGTTCAGCCAGTGGGCGAGGGTGGATTGCAGATGGGCGACGTCGATCGGCTTGGCGACGTGGTCGTTCATGCCGGCGGCCAGGCAGCGCTCGCGGTCGGAGGCGAGCGCGTTGGCGGTCATGGCGATCACCGGCAGGTCCTTGCGTCCGAGATCCTCGCGGATGCGCCGGGTGGCTTCGTAGCCATCCATGACGGGCATCTGGCAGTCCATCAGGACCAGGTCGAAAGCGCCGTCGCGCACCCGTTCGATGGCGATCGCGCCGTTTTCGGCAGTGCTGACGACGAGCCCGAAGTTGCGCAGCATTTCCTCAGCCAGCTCGCGATTGACCTCGTTGTCCTCGACCAGCAGCACCTGACGCCCGCTCGGGATGGCGCTGGCTGCCGCGGCGCCCGGCAGTTCGGGAACGCTGGGCGCGCGGTGCAGGGCGAGCATGATGCTGTCGAACAGCGACGACGGCGTCACCGGTTTGCCGAGGATGGCGCTGACGCTGTACGGTTCGAGCAGCTCGCGCAGCTCGTCCTGGTCGAAGGCGGTGATCATCACCACCGCCGGCGCCTGGTCGCAGGGGAAGTCGCGGCGTACGGCGGCGAGCAGTTCGGCGCCGTCCATGCCCGGCATCTTCCAGTCGAGCAGCAGCAACTGGTAGGGCTGGCCGGCGTTGCGCGCGGTCTGCAGCTCGACCAGGGCGTCGTTGCCGCTGCCGACGGCGCGGTTTTCGATGCCCAGTCCGGCCAGCATGTGGGCGAAGATTTCGCGAGCGCCGGGGCTGTCATCGACGACCAGGGTGCGCAGGTGTTCGGGCAGGCCGAGGCGGCGCGGCGCTTCGGCTTCGCGGCTGGCCAGGTCGAAGGGCAGTTCGAAGACGAAGCTGCTGCCGTTGCCGGGCTCGCTGCTGGCGCTGATACGGCCGCCCAACTGGTCGACGATGCGCTTGCAGATCGACAGGCCGAGGCCGGTGCCGCCGTACTTGCGGGTGGTCGAACTGTCGGCCTGGGTGAAGGCGGTGAACAGGCTGGCCAGTTGTTCCGGGGTCATGCCGATGCCGGTGTCGCGCACTTCGAAGCGGATGCGCGCCTTGTCGGCGTCGCCTTCGAGCAGGCGGACCTCGACCCGGACCTCGCCCTGCTCGGTGAACTTGATGGCGTTGCCGACCAGGTTGAGCAGCACCTGGCCGAGGCGCAGCGGGTCGCCGAGCAGACGGTCGGGAACGTCGGGAGCGAGGTCGAAGAGCAGTTCCAGCCCGCGCTCGCGGGCGCGCAGCGCGCTCAGGTCGCCGAGGTGCTGCAGCGTGGCGTCGAGGCTGAACGGCGTGCGCTCGAAGCGCATCATGCCGGCCTCGATCTTCGACAGGTCGAGGATGTCGTTGATGATGCCGAGCAGCCCCTTGGCGGCGGCGTCGACCTTGTTCAGGTAATTGCGCTGGCGGACGTCGAGCGGTGTCTGCAGTGCCAGGTGGGTCATGCCGATGATGGCGTTCATCGGGGTGCGGATTTCGTGGCTCATGTTGGCCAGGAAATCGGCCTTGGCGGCGGCCGCGGATTCGGCGGCGGCGCGCGCCTTTTCCGCCTCGCGCTCGGCGTCCTTCTGGGCGGTGATGTCGACGATGACGCCGATCAGCCCGCCCGGCGCGCCGTCCGGCGAACGGAAGCCGCTCACCGCGTAGAGCGTGTCGCGCAGGCTGCCGTCGGCCCGGCGCATGGTGACGACGCGGCTGTGGCGGCTGCATTCGGCGATCACCCGTTCATCTTCTTCCTGGTAGGCGCGGCGCTCGTCTTCCGGCAGGTAGTCGAGGTCGAGGACGCGCTTGCCGATGAAATGGCCGCGGTCGACGCCGAAGAATTCCTCGTAGGCGCGGTTGCAGCCGAGGAAGCGGGTGTGCTCGCCCTTGTAGAAGATGGGGTTGGGGATGGTGTCGAGCAGGGCGCGCAGGAAGGCGAACTGGCGGATCAGTTCACGCTCGATCTCGCGGCGGTCCGAGATGTCGAGCACGGTGAGGAGCAGCGAGGTGAGCTTGCCCTGTTCGTCGCGCATGGCGCTGACCTGAACGTCGCCCCAGCGGCGGTTGGCGTCGGCGTCGACGAATTCGAGTTCGTTGCGCAGGCTGTCCTCACCGCCAGCGGCCACCCGCTTGAGCATCTGCTGCATGCGCTCGCTGTCGGCCTCGGCCAGGCACAGACCGTGTTCCTGGCGCAGGCTGTCTTCACTGCGGGCGACGAAGCTGGCGAAGGCGCGGTTGATTTCCGCCGGCTGGCCGCCGGGTTCCAGGCTGACGATGCCGACCGCAGCGTTGTCGAAGACGGCGCGGAAGAAGGCTTCGCGCTGGCGCAGGGCTTCCTGGCTCTGGCGCAGGGCGCCGGTGCGCATCGCCACCGTCTGTTCGAGGTCGGCGTTGATTTCCTGCATGGCCTGGCGGCCGCCCTGCAGTTGCTGGCGCATGTTTTCCAGGGCGCCGGCGAGCTCCTGCACCTCCTGCCAGGGGGCTGTGGAAATCACCGGTGTGTCGAGATCGAGACGGCCGATGCGGCGGCTTTCCTCGGTCAGTTCGGCGAGTGGCTCGCCGAACTGACGGGCCATGCGGAAGGCGACGCCGACACCGAGGCCGAGCGCGGCGAGCAGGATGGCGGCGAGCACCAGCAGGTCGTTGCCGGAAACCGGCACGAAATCGCGGTGCGGCGCGAGCAGCGCCAGCCAGATCCCGGTGCGGCCGGCGTCGAGCTGGCGGAACAGGCTGTACCAGCGCCCGTCGGGACGGTCGACGTTGTCGATGCCGGTGGCCGGTACGGGATTTTCCAGCCACTGGCGGCGGGCCTGGGCGAGTTCAGCGAGGTCCAGTTCCTCGGCGCTCTTCAGCATCGCCTGCTGGCCCGCTTCCGGGCTGGCGAAACGGGGCAGGCCGGGCGGCGCCAGCAGGCGGCCATCGTCGAGCAGCAGGCTGGCCTGGCCGTCGCGGCCGATGCTCTTGCCGGTGGTGGCCTCGGCGATGTCGCGCAGGCGGACGTCGTGGGCGATCACGTGGTAGCCACCGTCGCGTCCGCGCCAGCGCATCGCCGCAGTCAGCCCGGGCGCCTTGTTGGTGAAGAAGATGTAGGGCTGCGTCCAGTGGATCTGCCGGTGGTCGGTGAGCGCCATGGCGCCCTTGAACCAGGGGCGCTGGCGTGGGTCGTAATCGCTTTCACGGATGCTGACGCCGGTGATGCGGCGCTCGGCGTCCCAGGTGATCCAGTAGCTGACCCGGCCCCATTCGGCCGGGTGGCTGATGCGGTTGGTCCAGCCGCCATCCTTGTCGAGCAGCAGGAAGAACTCGCGCCCCGATTCGTGGGCGTAGATCACCGAGTTGATCTCGGTGTTGTTGGCCAGCACCGGGAAGAAGAATTCGTTGAAACGCAGCAGGTCGCCATGGTCGAAACTGCCGTTGGCGCCCCAGGCGTGGCTGTTGCGCAGGGTGATCTCGACCGAGTCAAGCAGCCGGGTGTAGCGCGCTTCCAGTTGTTCGGCGGCGAGATGTAGTTGGGTGTTGGCCAGCCGGTCGACGGTCGGTTCGCCGATCAGGCGGACGATGCCGACGGTGAAGGCGGCCAGCGCAAGCAGGATGAGCAGCCCGGTGCGCAGCACGAGGCTGTGGGCGAAGCCCGATTTTTGCAAAGAAATCCCGCCCACGGCGTTTTCCCCCGACCTGCTGTTGTCCGATGGCTGGTGCCCGGTTGTCCTGCTTGCAGCAGCTTTCCGTCAGCATAGCCAAGCGGGTCGGGGCGATCAAGGCAGGACGCGGATATTTGCGCGGTCGCCGAGATATTCCAGGCGACGGTCGAGGGCGGCGCTGACGAAGATCTGGCCGTCGGCGGCGACGCGCAGGACGAGCGGCGTGCCCATCTTGTCGGCCATCGCCCGCCAGTTGTCCGGGCCGGCGATGAAGATCGGCTTCGATGCGGCATCGGACAGCGTGCCAGCCTTCGGCCCGGCCGGGATGAGGACGGTGACAGCCTGCGTGTGGTCGACCGGGGTGGCGCTGCGCGGATCGATCAGGTGCGAGTAGCGGCGGCCGTCGAGTTCGAAGTAGCGCTGGTAGTCGCCGGAGGTGCCGATCGCCTCGCCGTCGTCAAGCTGTACCGTGGCCAGCGGGCCGGGCTGGCGCGGATGCTGGATGCCGACCCGCCACTTGCGGCCTTCCTTGCTGCCGAGCGCCATGACGTTGCCGCCGATGTTGATCAGCGCGTTGTTGATGCCCTGGCCGCGCAGGATGGCGGCGGCGCGGTCGAGCGCGACGCCTTTCAGGTAGCCACCGAAATCGAGGGCCAGGGCGCGCTTGCGGCTGGAAACCGTGGTTCCGTCGATGACCAGGTCGGCGATCGACGGCTTCTCCTTGAGCCAGTCGGCGAGCGCCTGTGGGTCGGGCAGGCGGGCGACGAATTCGTCGGCGTGGAAGCCCCAGAGCTTGATCAGGGCGCCGATGCCGGGGTCGAACAGGTGCTCGCCCTGCGCCGAGAGCGCCTGCGCCTCGCCCATGAAAGCGGCCATTTCCGGCGTCACCGTGGCCTTCCTGCCGGCGGCGAGGGCTTCGTTCACGGCGGTCAGCTCCGAAGCCTGCCAGGCGTGGTAGGTCCGGTGCATGCGGTCGAATTCGCGCAGCACGGCGGCGATCGCCTGGCGGCCGAGATTCGGGTCTTCGCCGACGACGACGACCTCGACCCGGGTGCCGAAGACGTAGGCCTGCTGCTCCTGCAGCGGCGCCTTGCCGCAGGCGGCGAGGAGGGTGGCGACAAGGAGGATCAGGAAACGGCGCATGCGTGTTCGATCGCGGTGATGGTCGCGCCGGCGGCGTCGAAGCCGCTTTGCTGGCGGATTTCGACCATGCCGGTGGGACTGGTGACGTTGATCCCGGTGAGCCGTTCGCCGATCAGGTCGAGACCGACCAGCAGCAGGCCGCGCTTGAGCAGCAGCGGACCGAGGGCATCGGCGATGTGGCGCTCGCCGGGGGTGAGTTCCTGGACCACGCCGGTGCCGCCGGCGCTCAGGTTGCCGCGCGTCTCGCCGGCCTTGGGGATGCGCGCCAGGCACCAGGGCACCGCCTTGCCGGCGATGAGCAGGATGCGCTTGTCGCCCTGGGCGATCGCCTGCAGGTATTGCTGCGCCATCACGGTATGGCGGCCGTTGCCGGTCAGCGTCTCGAGGATGACGTTCCGGTTGGGGTCGTTGCGATGCAGGCGGAAGATGCGGCTGCCGCTGTTGCTGTCGAGCGGCTTGACGATGACGTCGCGCTGTTCGTCGATGAATTGCTGCAGACGGCCGAGGTCGCGGCTGACCTTGGTGGACGGGATGAACTGCGGAAATTCCAGGATCGCCAGCTTTGCCGCATGGTCGCGCAGTGCCCGCGGCCGGTTGAAGACGCGCACGCCGTCGGCCTCGGCGCGTTCGAGCAGGGCGCTGGCGGCGAGGTATTCGCTGTCCACCGGCGGGTCCTTGCGCATCAGCACGGCATCGAAGGCCTTCAGCGGCAGCCACTCGCGCTGCGTTTCGCGGTACCAGTCGTGGTCGTCGGGGCGCAGGTGGAGGTGGATTGCTTCGCCGAAAGTGCCGCCCGGATGGTCGGCCTCCGGCTTGCGCCAGCCCAGCGTCGGCGCTTCGACCGCATAGACGTCGTGGCCGTGGCTCTGCGCCGCCCGCATCAGCGCCACCGAGGAGTCCTTCCAGGCCTTCAGGCGATCCAGCGGATCGACGATGAAGGCCAGTCGCAGCGGCCTTTCGCTGCCGCCAAGCAGATGCCGTTCGAAGTGCAGCTGCTGGGTCATCGGCGTCAGGCCGGGAGGTCGATCGGCGGTGCCGTCCGTTCCAGTTCGACGGCGGCGGCGAGACAGGCCAGGCGGGCGACGACGCCGTAGGCGTAGAAGCGGTTGGGCGGCGAGTCGGGGTTGCCGCAGCGGTAGTCGGGCAGGTTGCAGCCGGTTTCGAAGGCCAGCGGCTCGAAATGCATGCCCGGCGCGTTGAGGTTCTCGTCCTTGCCGCGCCCGGTATGTACGCGGTAGAAACCGCCGACGACGTAGCGGTCGATCATGTAGACCACTGGCTCGGCGACCGCGTCCTTGAGCGTCTCGAAGGAATGCACGCCTTCCTGGATCAGGACTTCCGAGACTTCGAGGCCTTCCTTGACCACGCTCATCTTGTTGCGCTGCTTGCGGTTGAGGGCGATCAGCTCGTCGGCGTCGCGCACCGTCATGACGCCCATGCCGTAGGTGCCGGCGTCGGCCTTGACGACGACGTAGGGGGTCTCGGCGATGCCGTATTCCTTGTACTTCTCGCGCACCAGGTCGAGCACCGCGCTGACGTTGGCGACCAGGCATTCCTCGCCTTGCCGTTCGTGGAAGTTGATCGAGCGGCAGACCGAGAAGGCCGGGTTGATGCGCCAAGGATCGATGCCGATGGCGCTGGCGAAATCGTTGGCGACCTGGTCGTAGGCGGCGAAGTGGTTGGACTTGCGGCGCACCGCCCAGCCAGCGTGCAGCGGCGGCAGCACGTACTGCTCGTCGAGGCCGCTGAGGATCTCGGGAATGCCGGCCGAGAGGTCGTTGTTGAGCAGGATCGCGCAGGGCTCGAAACCGGCGACGCCGATCCGGTTGCCGTCGCGGCGCAGCGGTTCGAGCAGCAGTTGCTGGCCGTTCGGCAGGTCGACCGCAGTCGGCCCGGCGAGGTCGGGGATCAGCGAGCCGATGCGCACTTCGAGGCCAGTCTGCTTGAGCACGGCGGCAATCTGGGCGACGTTCTGCAGGTAGAACTGGTTGCGCGTGTGGTTTTCCGGGATCAGCAGCAGGCGCTTGGCTTCCGGGCAGAACTTCTCGATCGCGCTCATCGCCGCCTGCACGCAGAGCGGCAGGAAGGCCGGGTTGAGGTTGTTGAAGCCGCCGGGGAACAGGTTGGTATCGACCGGTGCCAGCTTGAAGCCGGAGTTGCGCAGGTCGACCGAGGAATAGAAGGGTGGCGAGTATTCCTGCCACTGGGCACGCAGCCACTGTTCGATCTGCGGACTGGCTTCGAGGAAGCGGTGTTCCAGTTCGAGCAGCGGGCCGCTCAGGGCCGTGGTGAGATGGGGGACCATGGGCTGTCTCCGGGGTTCTGGCGCATTATTGTCGGCCGCGATGTTACACCGCGGTGCACAAAAAATGGGGCCGGCGGCCGCGGCCAGCCGCGCAAAAAGGGTAAAATCCCGCCTTTATTGAAATACTTGCCGGATCGGAATCGTCGTGCTCGTCGCTGCCAACATCACCATGCAATTCGGGGCCAAGCCCCTCTTCGAAAATGTCAACGTCAAGTTCGGCGAAGGCTATCGCTACGGCCTGATCGGCGCCAACGGCGCCGGTAAATCGACCTTCATGAAGATCCTGTGCGGGGCACTGGAGCCGAGCGCCGGCAACGTCTCCAAGGACGTCAACGAGCGCATGGCCTACCTGCGCCAGGACCAGTTCGCCTACGAAGAGATGCGCGTCCTCGACGTGGTCATGATGGGCCACGAGGAGTTGTGGAGCGCGATCCAGGAACGCGACGCGATCTACGCCAACCCGGAAGCGAGCGAAGACGACTACATGCGCGCCGCCGAGCTCGAAGGCAAGGTCGGCGAATACGACGGCTACACCGCCGAATCGCGCGCCGGCGAGCTGCTGCTCGGCGTCGGCATCCCGACCAGCCAGCACAACGGCCCGATGAGCGAGGTCGCCCCGGGCTGGAAGCTGCGCGTGCTGCTCTGCCAGGCGCTGTTCGCCAACCCGGACATCCTGCTGCTCGACGAGCCGACCAACAACCTCGACATCAACACCATCCGCTGGCTGGAAGACGTGCTCAACAATCGTGACTCGACGATGATCATCATCTCCCACGATCGCCACTTCCTGAACCAGGTCTGCACCCACATGGCCGACCTAGACTACGGCAAGATCACCACCTACGCCGGCAACTACGACGACTTCATGGAAGCCGCGCAGCAGGCGCGCGAGCGCCAGTCGAACGCCAATGCCAAGGCCAAGGAACGGATCGCCGAACTGCAGACCTTCGTCCGCCGTTTCTCGGCCAACGCTTCCAAGGCCAAGCAGGCAACCAGCCGTCTGAAACTGATCGACAAGCTGAAGCCGGAAGACGTCAAGCCGTCGTCGCGCCAGTACCCGTGGATCCGCTTCGACTACGACGAGAAGCAGAAGCTGCACCGTCAGGCGGTCGAAATCGAGAACCTGACGTTTGCCTATGAAGGCAGCGCGCGCAAGATCGTCGACAACCTGACGCTGACCATCAACGGCGGCGAGAAGATCGCCGTCATCGGCGAGAACGGCGTCGGCAAGACGACCTTCCTCAAGCTGCTGATGGGCGAGTTGCAGCCGCAATACGGCACGCTGAAATGGGCGGAAAAAGCCAAGCCCGGTTATTACGCGCAGGACCACAGCGCCGAATTCGCTGGCGGCCAGAGCCTGACCGACTGGATCGTCGGCTACGCCCGCGCCTCGATCGAGGAAGGCGGCGACCTGGAAACCCTGGTGCGCGGTACGCTGGGCCGGCTTCTCTTCTCCGGTGACGAGCAGAAAAAGGCGGTCAACGTCATCTCCGGTGGCGAGCAGGGCCGCATGCTGTTCGGCCGCTTGATGCTGCAGAAGCCGAACGTGCTGGTGCTCGACGAACCGACCAACCACCTCGACATGGAATCGATCGAGGCGCTCAACAGCGGCCTGGAAAAGTTCAACGGCACCCTGGTCTTCGTCTCGCACGACCGCGAATTCGTCTCCTCGCTCGCCACCCGCGTGCTGGAAGTCAAGGGCGACGGCCGCATCGTCGATTACCTCGGCGGCTACGAGGATTACCTGGCGTCGCTCGGCGTCGAGTAAAACCCGCTGTCCTCACCGGAAAAGCCGAAGCTCAGTCTTCGGCTTTTTTGTCGGCTTCCAGCCAGTGCAGCAGGTGCCGGTAGAGCTGGTCGGGATCGACCGGCTTGCCGACGTGGTCGTTCATGCCGGCTTCCAGGCAGCGCTGGCGATCTTCGCTGAAGGCGTTGGCGGTCATCGCCAGGATCGGCGTGCGCTGGTTGGGGCCGCCGGCGCGGATCGCCCGGGTGGCGTCGAGGCCGTTCAACAGCGGCATCTGCATGTCCATCAGGATCAGTTCGTAAGCTTGTTCACCGGCCATGCTGACGGCCATTTCGCCGTTTTCCGCGAGGTCGACGACGAGGGCGACCTGCTCCAGCAGTTCCCGGGTGACTTCCTGGTTGATCGGTTCGTCTTCGGCGAGCAGGATGCGGGCGCCGGCGTGGTGCTGGCGCAGCCGGACCTCGCTGTCGTCGGTTGCCGCTGGCAGCGCCGGCGGTTCCTGCGCCGTCCGCCCGAGGCGCAGGGTGAACCAGAAAGTGCTACCGACGCCGGGCTGGCTGTCGACGCCGATCTCGCCGCCCATCATGGCGACCAGCCGCTTGCAGATGGCGAGGCCGAGGCCGGTGCCGCCGTATTTGCGGGTGGTCGAGCTGTCGGCCTGCTCGAAGGCGTTGAACAGGCGCTGCTGGACGTCCGGGGCGATGCCGATGCCGGTGTCGCGGATGGTGAAGCGCAGCAGGGCAGCGTCGGCGGTTTCGCTGACCAGGTCGGCGGCAATGGTGATCGAACCGCGTTCGGTGAATTTGACGGCGTTGCCGGCCAGGTTGATCAGCACCTGGCCGAGGCGCAGCGCGTCGCCGACGAAGGTCTGGCCGGCAGCGGTGGGCAGCGGCTGGATGTCGAGGCGGAGGCCCTTGTCGGCGGCCTTGTGGGCGAGCAGCGCGGCGACGTTGTCGAGTACCGGCGCCAGCTTGAATTCGACCCGGTCCAGGGTCAGGCGGTCGGCTTCGATCTTGGACAGGTCGAGGATTTCGTTGAGGATCAGCAGCAGCCGGCTGGCTGCTTCCATCGCCCGGTCGAGCTGGTGCTGCAGCTTGGGCTCGGCGACCCGGGCGCGGACCAGCGACACCATGCCCATGATGCCGTGCATCGGCGTGCGCAGTTCGTGGCTCATGTTGGCGAGGAAGGCCGATTTGGCCTTGCTCGCCGAGTCGGCGGCTTCCTTGGCGATGAGCAGGGTCTGGTTGGCGATCTCGAGGTCGACGTTGAGCGCCTGGATGTGCGCTTCCGATTTCATCCGCTCGGCAACCTCGGCCTGCAGGCGTTCGTTGCCGCTGCGCAACTCGGCGGCCTGGCGTTCGAGGTGTTCGGTGTGGCGCTGCAACTGGCGGGCCATGTCGGCGAGCGCCGACGATAGCGTGCGGACTTCGCGGATCGGCGTTGCCGCCGACATTTCCGTCTGCCAGTCGCCGGCGGCCATGCGCGAGGCCTTGCGGGCGAGGCGGGCGAGCGGGCGGGAAACCCAGTCGGTGGCGAGCAGGCCGACGACGATGCCGAAGACGCCGATGACCAGGCCAAGATAGGCGAGGTTGCGCAGCATGCCGGCGGTCAGCATGTCGAAACGCGATTGTGGCAGGATCACGCCGATGCTCAGTGCCGGGCCGTTTTCCAGGACGATGGTGTGCCAGTCGAGCAGGTGACGCTCGCCGTCGCTGGCGAAGAAGCGCGACCCTTCCGGGGCGCCGCCGGCCAGCATCAGCGGGCCGGTCGCCTGCAGCAGGGGATCGGCGCTGTCGGCGAGGCGGAAACGCTGGCCCGCGTTGTGGATGGGGGCCGACGTCGAGCTGGCGAGCAGGCGGTTTTCGCGGTCGACGAGAAAGGCGATGCCGCCGCTTTCGTCGGTCAGTTCGCGGAGCAGGGTAGACAGCTGGGATAGCGCGACGTCGGCGGTGGTGACGCCGATGAAGCTGCCGGCCGGATCGTGGAGTGGCGCCGACATGCCAATGCCCATGGTGTCGTAGGCGCCCAGCTGGTCGTTGATGACGTAACGGTAGGGCGAGTACCAGGCCATGCGTCCCGAGTCGCGGGCGGCGATGAACCAGGGGCGGCTGCGGGCATCGAATTCGTCGTTGCCGTAGCCGACCAGCGTGGTGCGGCGGGCCGCGTCGTCGACGCGGTGGATCTGCATGATGCGTTGTTCGGCGCGGCGGGCGTAGAGCAGACGCAGGCCCTTGTCGGGGCCGAGCGGTGGCCGGCTGCCGGCGTAGTACTCGCCGTCCGTCATGCCGGCGGAAATGAAGGTGAGCAGTGGCTGCTGCCGGATCTGCAGGAGGAAGTCCTGCATCATCCGCGGCCGGTCGCCGGTATCGAGTAGCCCGGCCCGAGCTCGCTCGACGTTGAAGGCGACGACCCGTCGCGGCACTTCGAAGAAGTTGCTGACCCGGTTGTGGGCGCGCTGGCTGAGGCTTTCCGCGGCGCTGCGGGTGAACTGGTCGGCGGCGTCGCCGGCGTTGCGGTAGGCGATCCAGCCGCTGATGCCGATGATCGGCAGGAGGACCAGGAAGAGGGCGCCGAGCAGGAAGCCGCGCAGTCCGATCTGGCGCCTGGCCGGCAGCCGGATGGCGATGCCGGTCAGACTGCCGTTGCCGGCGCCGGCGCGGACGGCGAGAAGCAGGGTGAGGAGGGCGATGATGCCGCGGATGGTCCAGTTGCGCAGCGGGCTGGCCTCGGTCGTCGGCACCGCAACCAGTCGCCACTGGCCGCCCGGCAGGTCGAGGTCGATCGCCACGTGCGGCTGCTTGAACAGTGCCGGATCGCCGAAGAAAGGATCGCCCTGGGCACCGCTGCCATCGCGGCCGCGGATGGCGAGGGAAAACGCCGGTGCGGGGTCGAGCAGGCCGGCATCGGCGAGAACGCCCTCGAAATCAATGGCGCAGGAGACGATGCCCTGGAACACCTGTGCCTTGCCGTCGCCGGCAGCGAAATGGACGGGGGTGCGGCCGACCAGCCCGAGCCGCTGGTTCTGGACCAGCTTGACCGGGCCGGTGAGGACGGTGTCGCGGGCGGCCATCGCCCGCTCGACGCCGGCCATGATGTAGGGTCGGTTGGCGTAGTTCATGCCGAAAACGGCTTCGTTGCCGGCAAAGGGGTGGACGAAGACGACTTCCATCTGCCGTGACAGCGTGATGTTGATCAGCCGCGGGTGGCTGGCCACCAGCCTTTCGGCAAGCGGTCGCAGGCGGGCTTCGTCGATTGCGTAGTCGGCGGGCAGTGCGGCGGCGAAGTCGTAATTGACCTGCAGGATCTGCTTGAGCGTTTTTTCCAGGCGCAAGGCGGCGCTCTGCAGGCGCAATTCGGTGGCGCGCATGGCCGCCCGTTCGCCCTGGCGATGGTCGATGTGCTCGATGGCAGCGGCGAGCAACCAGCCGCCGAGGAGGATGAGCAGTACCCGTAACCAGGTGGTCGCGCGCAGATCAGGGAGTTTCATCCGGCGATCCGCAGCGGATGCAGTTGCGCCCCGCGTTCTTGGCTTCGTACATCAGGCGGTCGGCCTCGTTCAGCAAGGTCGAAAGCTGCTCGGGGGCGGTCGCGAAGCTGACGACGCCGATGCTGAAAGTGACCGGCCAGCCATGTTCGCGCATCGCCAGCAGCAGTCGTTCGTTCAGTGCTTCGGCGTAGGCGCGGCCGGCGGCTGCACCGGTGCCGGGGAGAATCAGCGCAAATTCGTCGCCGCCCAGGCGGCCGATCAGGTCACCGCTGCGCCGGCGTGCGCCGAGGCCGGTGGCAACCACGCCAAGCACGGCGTCACCCACATCATGGCCCAAGCTATCGTTGACCTCCTTGAAGTGATCGAGGTCGATGAACAGCGCACTGACCGGCATCTGCTGGCGGCGGGCGAGCGCCAGCAGACTCTGTCCGAGCAGCTGGAAGCCCCGCCGGTTGGCGAGGCCGGTCAGCCCATCCTCGCGGGCCAGTTTCGATTCGCGGGCAAGGACGTCGCGCAACTGGCCGAGTAGCCAGACAATGGCGATGAATATGCCGAGACGGACCGCTGTATTGAAGAGCAGCGGCCAGGGGTCGGTGCTGTCGCCGGCGAGCTGGCGGTCGGCAAGGTACCAGAGGAGGACGGTCAGTGTGGCGATCAGGTAGGCGTGCCGGATCGTTGCCAGCCAGCCGACCAGTGCTACGGGAGCAATGAAGAAAAGATGGAATTCGTAAGCCAGCCCGGCCTTCAGGTGCAGGTAGCCGATCAGGACGACCATGCCGATGGCGGCCAGCCCCACGCCTCGCTGCAATCGGCACGAGAGTTCTGCGGCAAGGGGCAGGGGGAGTTTCATGGGGCGAGCATGCTGTATTCCCGCTGGGCAATCAACTGGGCCCAGGCCTGCGGACTGAAATCGGCCTCGGCCAGGAGAGCGACGCCAACCGTCGCGGCGGCGGTGAACAGAGGGGGCAAGAGCAGCAGCCAGGCAGTTTCGCGCCAGCCGCGGGCGGCAATCTCCTCGTGCGGCCAGCGAGCCGGCGGCGCCTTCAGCCAGGCCCGGTACAGGATGGGCAGGAAATACGCGGCATTGAGCAGGCTCGACCCCCACAGTACCCAGATCGCCCAGTCCATGCCGGCTGCACTGGCGCCGTCGGACAGCCAGGCCTTGCTTACCGCACCGGCGGTCAGCGGCGCGCCCATCATGCCCAGCGCGCCGATGCTGAAGGCCAGCGTGGTCAGCGGCATGCGCCGGCCGACGCCGTCCATTTCGCTGACCTTGTGAATGCCCAGGGTCTCGGCGTAATTGCCGGCGCAGAAGAACAGCGTGATCTTCATGATGCCCTGGTGCACGAGGTGGACGAGGCCGCCGATGGTGCCGAGCGGCCCGAACAGCGCGACGCCGAGGACGATGTAGGAAACCTGGCTGACGGTCGAGAAGGCCAGGCGCTTTTTCAGATCGTTCTGGAACAGTGCCCGGGTACTACCCCAGAGGATGGTGACGGCGGCGACGATGGCCAGCGGCAGCAGCAGGCCGAGCGACTGGGCGAATTCGACGCCGTAGATCTCATAGACGATGCGGACGATGCCGAAGGCGCCGGCCTTGACCACGGCAACTGCATGCAGCAGCGCCGAGACCGGGGCCGGGGCGACCATCGCCTGCGGTAACCAGCCGTGCAGGGGAACGATGGCGGCCTTGACGCCGACCCCGGCGATCAGCAGCGCAAAGATGATCTGCAAAGTCAGCGGATCGAGCCCATCGATACCGGCGAGCAGGCCGCCCTGGGTGAATTCGCCGGGGCCGGCCAGATGGTCGAGCCAGACGATGCCGGCGAGCAACGCGGCGCCGCCGGCCAGGGTGTAGGCGAGGTAGATGCTGCCGCCGCGCATGGCCTGCGGCGTGCCGCGATGGACGACCAGCGGGAAGGTGGCCAGCGTCAGCAACTCGTAGAAGACGAAGAAGGTGAACAGGTTGCCGGCCATGGCGATGCCCATGGTCGCGGTGACGCACAGGCTGAAGAAACCGAAGAAACGACTGCGATGCGGCGCGTGTTCGAGGTAGCCGATCGCGTACAGCGTGGTGAACAGCCACAGCACCGCCGACAGCGTGACGAAGAGCAGGGCCAGGGCGTCGGCCTTGAAGACGATCTCGATGCCGGGAGCGATGGCATGGCGCAGGCCGTATTCTTCACCGGCGGCAACGCCGGCAATGAGCAGCCCGACCAGTCCGACCTTGGTCAGTGCGCCGGCGAGGTTGAGCGCAGTGCGCAGGGCGACGCGCTTTTCCGGCAGGGCGAAGATGATCAGCCCGGGCAACAGCGACGAGGCGATCACCGCCAGCGGCAGCCACTGGTTGCTGGTCATGACTGGACTCCGGCGATCAGGGCGAGCAGTGGCGCCGCGCCCAGGCCGATCAGCACGCTGCCGGCGGCCAGCGCGAACGCTGTCCATTCGAGCAGGGCGGCGGGCCGCTGCGGCAGGGGAATGTCATCGTGCGTGGTCGGCCGGCGGAAAGCCAGGCGCAGCACGCGGAATACGTAGACGCCGGCAAGCAGCCCGCCGCTGAGCGCGACGACGACGATCCACGGTTGACCGGCAGCGAGCGCGGCGTCGATCAGCAGCCACTTGGCCAGGAAACCGCCCGATGGCGGCAGGCCCATCAGCGTCACCCCGGCCAGCGCGAAGGCGAACAAGGTGACCGGCAGATGCGCGGCGGCACCGGCGACGCCGAGCACCCGGTCGCTGCCGCCGACCTTGATCAGCGTGCCGGCGGCGACGAACATCGCCGCCTTCGCCAGGCCGTGCGCCGTCGCTTGCAGGATGCCGGCCTGCAGCGCCAGGGCGCCGGTGCCGAGCAGCGGGAAGATGAGGAACAGGTAGCCGAGCTGGGCAACCGTCGAATAGGCGACCAGCATCTTCAGCCGGTCGGCGCGGATGGCCTGCCACGAACCCCAGAGGATGGCAGCGGCGCCGAGCGCGGCCGGCACCTGGGCGAGCGCCGGCAGGGCCTCGCTCAGCGCGGCGAAGGGACCGAGCCAGAGGCGCAGGAAGAGATAGAACGAGGCTTTGACCACCAGCGCCGAGAGCAGCGCCGAAACCGGTGCCGGGGCGCCGCCGTGGGCCGGCGGCAACCAGAAATGGAAGGGCAGTAGCGCGGTCTTCAGCAGCAGCCCGGTCAGCATCAGGCCGCCGGCCAGCCACACGGCGAGCGGTGCCTCACTGGTGATCAGGCTGCCGAGCAGGCTGGCCGACACCGTGCCGTAACTGCCGTAGATCAGCGCCACGCCGAACAGGTAGGCGCCCGAGCCGACCAGCGTCGCCAGCAGATAGCGCAAGGCGGCGGCAATCTGCGCTGCGCCGCCACCGGCAGCGACCAGCCCGACGGCGGCCAGGCCGACCAGTTCCAGCGTCACGTAGAGGTTGAACAGGTCGCCGGAGAGGAAGAGCGCGTTCATGCCGGCGAGCAGGAAGCCGGTCAGCGGCCAGAAGGCCGGCGGCGTTGCCTGCTGGAAATAGCTGCGGGCGTACAGCGCCAGTGCCAGCGCGACGCTCTGGGTGAGCAGCAGCATGGCCAGCGACAGTCCGTCGGCGACCAGGCGGATGCCCAGCGGCTCGGCCCAGCCGCCGGCCAGATGGCCGCTGCTGCCGTGATTGGCAACGTCACTGGCAAGCACGATGACGCACAGCAACTGGCCGCCGATGCCGGCCAGCGCCAGCATCGGCCCATGGCGGTCGGCGGCGACGAAGGCCAGCGTCGCCCACAGCAGCGGCAGCAGAATCAGCCAGGCGAGCGGATCGAGCAGCGGGGTCATCGGCTTGCCCGCCTCTTCCCGGTGGCCCGGCTGCCGGCGTCGCCGACCTGCGCGATGTCCTCGCGTCCGGTCAGCGCGTGCCAGCGCCGGGCCAGGGTCAGCGCCAGCGCGGTGGCGGCGACGGCGACGACGATGCCGGTCAGCACCATGGCCTGCGGCACCGGGTCCGGCGTGCCGTCGCGCTGGGCCAGCCCGACCAGCACCAGGAAGGCGCCGCTGCCCATCAGGTTGAAGGCGAGGATGCGGCGCAACAAGGCCTTGAGCAGCAGCACGCCACCGAGTCCGAGGACGAACAGCAGGCAGCCGGTGGCGGCGTAGATCAGGCCGGTGCTCATGCCTTGTCCGTCCGGAGCAGGAAGAAGGCGGCCAGATTGACCGCCAGCGAGACGGTCAGCCCGCTCTCGATCAGTACGATCAGCAGACCGGCATGTTCCGGCGGATAGCGCAGCAGGCCGCCGTTGGCCAGCAAGGCGGCGGCGACGGCAAGAAAGAGCAGGAAGCCGCCAGCGATCGCCAGCCGGGGGCCACGCCGGTCGTGCGGCCAGGGAGCGAGGATTTCCGCCAGATGCAGCAGCACGGCCGCAGCGGCGAGCACGGCGGCGGCCTGGAAAGCACCGCCGGGGCGGAAGGCGCCGGCCCACAGCAGATAGACGGCGGCCAGCACCATCAGCGGCACGGCCAGGCGGGCCAGGGTCGGCAGCATGGCGTTGCGGCTGCCGGTCGGTGGCGGGGGTGGCAGGCCGGCAGCGAGCATGCCGAGTAGGGCGATGATCAGGACGGCGACTTCGAGGAAGGTGTCGTAGCCGCGGAAGTTGAGCAGGACGGCGGTGACTGGGTGGCTGACGCCGCTGGCGCCAAGGTTGGCGGCGACTTCGCCGGCCAGCTTGAGCGGTGCCGGCGGCAGGCCGAGCACGGCGACCAGCAGCGCGGCGGCGAGGCCGAGCAGGGCGACAACGGTCAGGCCGCGCAGCAGCGCTTTCATGATCGCGGCCCCTCCTCGTCCGGTCGCTTGGCACGCAGCGCAGCGACCGCGTCGAGCAGCAGGGCGCCGGTCAGGCCGGCGCCGATGGCGGCTTCGGCGAGCGCGATGTCGGGGGCGTCGAGACGCGCCCAGGCCAGCGTCAGCAGCAGGCCAAAAACGATGAACAGGATCACTGCCCGGCCGATCTGCGGTGTCGCCAGCGTGCGCCAGGCGCTCCACAGCAGCGCGGCGGCGAGCAGCAGGTCGAAGGCGGCGCTCATGGCTGTCGCTCCTGCCAGGGCGCAACGCCCAGGCGCTCGGCGCGGCGGGCGATGCTGTAGCCGACGGCGGCACTGGCGATCAGCGCCAGCGGCCAGATCGCCAGCAGCTTCAGCGCCACGGCCAGGCTGTCAGCCTGCAGCGCCAGGCCGACGAGCACGCAGCCGAGCCCGAGGTTGTCGGCCTTGGCCAGCGCGTGCAGGCGGGTGTAGATGTCGGGAAAACGCAGCAGGCCGACCGTGCCGGCGAAAAAGAACGCGGCGCCAGCGAACAGGAGCAGGGTGGAGGCCAGATCAAGCAGCATCGTCTTCCTCCCCCGGCTTCTGCCAGGCCCGTTGGGCGAAAGCGATGCCGCTGATGGCGGCGAGCAGGGCCAGCGTCAGCGCGACGTCGATCAGCGCCGGATGGCCACCGGCAAAGGCCAGCAGGACCAGGATGGCGACACCGGTGCTGCCGAACAGCAGCGCCGCCAGCATGCGGTCGGCCGGGGTCGGGCCGCGCGCCGCGCGCCACAGCGCGGCACCCAGGTTGAGCAGCAGGAAGACGGCCAGGGCCAGGCTGAGCGCTCCGATGTCGAGGTTCATCGTGTCTCCTCGAAGACAGCGGCGACACGATCGGCCAGGCGGGCGGCATCGTCGGTCAGCGCTTGTCGCCGGTCGAGGACATGGACGAGCAAGGTGTCGCCTTGCAGGCGCACGCCGAGCGTGCCCGGCATCAGGCTCAGGGCGGCGGTGAATAGCAGGCGGGGCAGGCCGGGCGCTACCGTCAGGGGCAATTCGATGCACGCCGGGCGCAGGGCCAGCCGTGGCTGGATGGCCAGCCGGGCGACCTGCCAGCCGCCGGCCAGTGACTGGCGGACGAACCAGGCGAGGAAGACGGCCAGTCCGCGTAGCGAGATCGGCGGCAGGGTCTTCGCCGGCAGCAGCCACAGGCTGGCGGCGGTGGCGCCGACAACGCCGGCCAGTGCCAGCGGCCAGGCGCTCAGGTTGCCTTCGGCCGCGACCAGCCAGAACAGCGCGAAGATGCCGGCCCGGCGCAGGGCGCTGTGGCTTGTTCTGGCGGAGCTTGTCTGGCGGCGGCGAGTCATGAGCGGGTGACTGTCGGGTTCCGGGTTTTCTGAACAGACAAGCGGAGACTCAGCGCGTTCCCACCAGCCAGCGCTTTTCCATTTCCATGATCAGGAAGATGCCAGCGCCGATCAGCAGCGGGATCAGCCAGTGGCGCAGCGCCAGCGGCGTCGTGCCGAAGGCGCTGTTCATCAGCGGCAAGTAGACAAAAGCCAGTTGCAGCAGGAACAGCACGCCGACGGCTAGCCACACCGCCCGGTTGGTGAACAAGAGGTCGAGACGCAGGCTGGACGTGGTCAGGAAGCGGGCGTTGAAGAGGTAGAAGGCCTGGGCGACGACCAGCGTGTTGACGGCCATGGTGCGAGCCAGGTCGAGCGGCATGCCGAGTGCCAGCTCGACTTCGAACATGGCGATGGTGGCGCCGCCGATGAGCAGCGAGACGATGACCAGGCGGATGATGAAGCTGCGGTCGAGGATAGGCGTTCCCGGCTTGCGTGGCGGGCGCCGCATGATGCCCGGTTCGGCCGGTTCGAAGGCGAGGGCCATGGCCAGGGTGATGGCGACGACCATGTTCACCCACAGGATCTGTACCGGGGTCAGCGGCAGGGTCAGCCCGAACAGGACCGCCGCCAGCATCACGAAGCCCTGGCCGCCGTTGGTCGGCAGGATGAACAGGATGGCTTTCTTCAGGTTGTCGTAGATGGTCCGGCCTTCTTCGACGGCGCGTTCGATCGACGAGAAATTGTCGTCGGCGAGGACGATTTCGGCGGCTTCCTTGGTCGCTTCGGTGCCCTTGATGCCCATCGCCACGCCGACATCGGCGCGCTTCAGTGCCGGCGCGTCGTTGACGCCGTCGCCGGTCATGGCGACGACCTCGCCGTTGGCCTGCAGCGCGGTGACGATGCGCAGCTTGTGCTCGGGACTGGTGCGGGCAAAGATGTCGCAGTCGCGGACGATGTGGCGCAGCGCTTCGTCGTCGGCGGCTTCCAGTTCGGTGCCGGTGACGACCTTGAGCGTATCGGCCGTGCCGATGCCCATCTCGATGCCGATGGCGCGGGCGGTGCCGGCGTGGTCGCCGGTGATCATCTTGACCCGGATGCCGGCGCCGTGACACGAGGCGATGGCCTGGATGGCCTCCGGTCGCGGCGGGTCGATGATGCCGACCAGGCCGATGAAGATCATGCCGCTGTCGAGATCGTCGATGCCCAGACGCTGGCGACCGTCGTCGATCGGGCGGGCAGCGGCGGCGAGCACGCGCAGGCCTTCCTGGCTGAGCCGGTCGATTTCGCGCTCCCAGTGGGCGCGGTCGAGCGCCTGCGGCGTGCCGTCGGCGCCCAGTTCTTCGGCGCAGCGGTCGAGCAGGCGGTCGGGGGCACCCTTCAACAGGATGCGGCGCAGGCCGGCCGGGGTGTCGGCCAGCGTCGCCATGAACTTGTTGACCGACTCGAAGGGGATGGTCGCGTGCCGGGTGTGCCGCTCGGCCGAGAATCCGGCCTTGTGCGCCAGCGTGCGCAGCGCGCCTTCGGTCGGTTCGCCGGTCACCCGCCACTGGCCACCGTCCTCGGCGACGTGGGTGTCGTTGGCGACGGCAACGACTTCGATCAGCGCGTGCAGGTGTGCGTGTTCGGCCAGTTCGATCAGTTGCCCGTCGAGCGTGATTTCACCCTGCGGCGCGTAGCCGGTGCCGCTGACCAGGTAGTTGCCGGCGCGGGTGATGACGTGGCGGGCGGTCATTTCGTTCTTGGTCAGCGTGCCGGTCTTGTCCGAGCAGACGACGGTCACAGAACCCAGCGTCTCGACCGCAGTCAGTTTGCGGGTGATCGCGTTGCAGCGGGCCATGCGCTGCACGCCGAGCGCCAGCGTGATGGTCAGGATGGCCGGCAGGCCTTCGGGAATCGCGGCGACGGCGAAACCGATGGCGGCGAGAAAGACTTCGCCGAGGGGAAACTCATGCAGACCGATGCCGACCGCGATCATCAGCACGGCCAGGCCGACGATGAGCACCGACAACTGCTTGCTGAACTGCGCCATCTGCCGGGTCAGCGGTGTCTGCAGGGTTTCGACTTCGGCGATCAGGCGGTTGATGCGGCCGATCTCGGTGTTCGGACCGGTGGCGGTGATCACGCCCAGGCCCCGGCCGGCGGCGACCAGGGTGCCGGAATAGGCCATGCAGAAGCGGTCGCCGATGCCGGCGTCAGCGGCGACCGGGTCGGCGCTCTTGTCGCTGGGCACCGATTCGCCGGTCAGCGCCGATTCCTCGATGCGCAGGTTGGTCGCTTCGAGCAGGCGCAGGTCGGCCGGCACCCGGTCGCCCGATTTCAGGCGGACGATGTCGCCGGGCACCAGACCGTCCGCGTCGATCTGCATCCATTCGCCCTGGCGTTTCACCTGGGCGCTGGCCGACAGCATCTTGCGGATGCCGGCCAGGGCTTCCTCGGCCTTGCCTTCCTGGATGAAGCCGATGATCGCGTTGATGACGACGACGCCGACAATTACGCCGGTGTCGATCCAGTGACCGAGCAGCGCGGTGATGCCGGCGGCGATCAGCAGGATGTAGATGAGGATGTCGTTGAAATGCTTGAAGAAGCGCTTGAGCAGGCCGTCCCGCGGCGGCGCGGGAAGGCGGTTGGGACCGCTTGCGGCGAGCCGGCGGGCGGCTTCCTGCGTTGTCAGGCCAAGCTTGTCGGTGGCCAGGTCGCTGAGGACAGCGTCGGCGTGCGCAGCATGGGGTGGTTTTTGGTCTGACGGATGCACGGTAGACCTCCGGCAAGGGTTTTACTGGCAGGTACCCCCGGCGGCGAGGGTGCGGATGATGCTGACGCAATCGATATCCGATTGCTGGTATGCCGACTTCACATATTCGATATAGGCCTGATCTTCCGCAGCCATCGCGGTGGTGTAGATAAAACGCAGGCAGAGCTGTTCCGGCGCCGGTTCCTCGATGCGGATGGTCAGGCTGCCGCCGGGATGCTGTTCGCCGGGCTCGATTTCGAAATGTACCCATTCCTCGACCGCCAGGGTGACGCGGTCGCGGATGCGGGCGGCGCCGAAATCGAGTTCGCGACGCAGGAAAGCCTCGTCGCGCTGGAGCAGGGTGCAGGATTCGAGGCCGGGCAGGAAGGGCAGCGGATGATAGACCCGTTGCAGCAGCCCTTCCCAGAGCTGGCGGCGGTTCAGCGGAACGATCAGCGGATTGCCGGGATCGTTGATGACGATCAGGTGTTCGAATTTCATGGCCAAATGGTAGCATCGTCACATGCAACTTGAACGTATCCTGCAAAAGCACGGCTTTGGTACGCGCAAGGCCTGCCGGGCGATGATCCGCGACGAGCGGGTGACGGTCGCCGGTAGCTGCCTCGACGATCCCTTCGCCGATCTTCCTACCGACGGACTGGTGTTTGCGGTCGACGGTGTCGACTGGCCGTACTGCGAGTTCGCCAGCCTCCTGCTGCACAAGCCGGCCGGCTATGAATGTTCGCGCAAGCCGCAACACCATCCTTCGGTCCTCGAACTGCTGCCCTTGCCGCTGCGCGAGCGCGGCGTGCAGCCGATCGGTCGTCTCGACGAGGACACCACTGGCCTGCTGCTGGTCACCGACGATGGCCAACTGAACCATCAGCTGTCGTCAGGCAAGCGCAAGGTGCCCAAGGTTTACCTGGTAACGCTGAAACATCCGCTCGACGCCGGGCAGATCGACCAACTGCTCGCCGGTGTTCTGCTCCACGACGAGCCGGTGCCGGTGGCCGCCGCCGCCGCCGAGATCGTCAACGACCACCAGTTGCGCCTGACGGTGACCGAAGGCAAGTACCACCAGGTCAAACGCATGGTCGCCGCGGTCGGCAACCGGGTCGAGGCGCTGCACCGCGAGGCGCTGGCCGAACTGGTCCTGCCGCCAGACCTGGCGCCCGGGCAGTGGCGCTGGCTGACGGCGGCGGACTACCACAACCTGGGAGTTGCGCGATGACCCTGACCGAGATGCGCTACATCGTTGCCCTGGCCCGCGAACGCCATTTTGGCCGGGCCGCCGAGGCTTGCCATGTCAGCCAGCCGACGCTGTCGGTGGCGCTGAAGAAGGTCGAGGGGCAGATCGGTGCCGCGCTGTTCGAGCGCACCGCGACCGACGTCCGCATCACCACGCTGGGTGAGCGCATCGTCGAGCAGGCGACGCGCGTCCTTGCCGAAGCGGTCAAGCTGGAAGAAATCGCCGAGGCCACCGGCGACCCGATGAGCGGCCAGTTGCGCGTCGGCATCATCTACACCATTGCCCCCTATCTGCTGCCGCAGCTGATCCCGGCGCTCAGCCGGCAGGCGCCGAACATGCCGCTGTTCCTCAAGGAGGACTTCACCGCCAATCTGATTCCGGCGCTGAAATCCGGCGAACTCGACGTCATCATCATTGCCCTGCCGTTCGCCGAGCCGGGGCTGGTGGCGCAGGCGGTCTATGAGGAACCTTTCCGCGTTGTCGTGCCGGCCAACCATCCCTGGGCCGGACGTGAGGCGATCGAGGCCGCCGAGCTGGACGGCCAGAACCTGCTGCTGCTCGGCCAGGGCAACTGTTTCCGCGACCAGGTGCTGGAATCCTGTCCGCGACTTCACGGCCAGGACGCGTTGGCCCATTCGCTCGAAGGCAGTTCGCTGGAAACCATCCGCTACATGGTGGCGAGCGGCGCCGGTGTTGCCGTGATGCCCAGTTCGGCCGCCGATCCGCTGCTCGACAAGGAGCCGATGGTGCGCGTGCTGCCCTTCGCCGGCACGCCGCCGGCGCGCACCGTCGGTCTGGTCTGGCGGGTGACTTACCCGCGCGCGCAGGCGATCGATGCCATGCGGGCGGCGGTCCTTTCCTGTCAGTTGCCCGGCGCTACCGCCCGACGTTGAGGTTTCACATGAAACCGCGCAGACTCCTGCTGGCGCTCCTCTTTTGCCTTGCCGGGAGCCTGCCGGCGAGTGCCGCACCGGAGCGGGTCAGGGTGGTCAGCGACGAGAATTTCCCACCCTACATCTTTCTCGGTGCCGACGGGGCGCCGGAGGGCTATCTGGTCGATCTCTGGAAACTCTGGGAAAAGCAGACGGGGATCCGCGTCGAACTGACGGCGACGGCCTGGGCCGAGGCGCAGGCGATGATCGGTCGCGGCGAGGCCGACGTCATCGAGGCGATCTACCGGACACCGGCGCGCGAGGGCAGCTACGAGTTTTCCCAGCCGTATTCGACCCAGCACATCTACATTTTTGCCGATCGTTCGATCAGCGGCATTAGCGGGCCGAACACGCTGAAAGGTTTCCAGATCGGCGTTGAACAGGGCGACGCCTGCATCGAGATGCTGGAGCGCCAGGGAATCACCAGCCTGCAGCGCTATCGTGACTATTCGCAGATGATCCAGGCGGCGATTGACCAGGAGGTCAAGCTGTTCTGCCTTGACGAGGTGCCGGCCAATTTCTATCTCTACCGGATGCACGCGCAGGAGCGTTTCCGGAAGACCTTCCAGCTCTACAGCGGACAGATGCATCGGGCGGTGCGCAAGGGCGACGGCGAACTGCTGGCGGTGGTCGAGGCCGGCATGGCGGCGATCGACCCGGCCGATGTCGAAGCCCTGCACAAGAAATGGATGGGGCAGCCGCTGGTGCTGGCGCCGTATGCGGGCTATTTCGGCATCGCCATCGCCGTCCTGCTGCTCCTTGGCGGATTGCTCGTGCTCTGGGTTCGTACCTTGCGGCGTCAGGTGCGGCAACGCACTGTCGAACTGGACATGCGGCGCGTCCAGCTGGCAACGCTGGTCGATACGATTCCCGATCTGGTCTGGCTGAAGGACGCCAAAGGCGTTTATCTCGCGTGCAACCGGCGCTTCGAAAAGCTGTATGGACATCCCGAATCGGCGATCGTCGATCGTACCGATTACGACTTCGTCGATCGCGAGACCGCCGATTTTTTCCGGGCCCAGGACCAGAAGGCGATCGCTGCCGGCGGTCCGTTGAGCAACGAGGAATGGCTGACCTTTGCCGATGGCGGCGAGCGCTTGCTGTTTGAAACGATCAAGACGCCGATGCTCGACAGCGACGGCAAGCTCATCGGCGTGCTCAGCATTTCCCGCGAGATCACCGCTCGCCGGCAGGCCGAGGATGCGCTGCGGGCGAGCGAGGAAAAGCTGCGCATCGCCCAGTCGAGCGCCGCGCTCGGCATCTGGGAGGTCAATCTGCTGACCGGCGTGACTTACTGGTCGCCGGAGGTCGAAGCGATGTACGGCCTCGCCATCGGCAGTTTCGACGGCCGTCAGGCAAACTGGCTGGCGCGCGTACACCCCGACGATCGTTCCGCGGTGCTGCAGGCGGTGGGCGAGTACATGCAGCGTGATGACGCCTTCGATCTCGCTTTCCGTATCGTCCGGCCGGATGGCGAGCTGCGCTGGATCGCCTCGCGCGGGCAGGTGCATCGTGCCGCGCAAGGGGCGGCGGAGCGCATTGTCGGCGTCAACTTCGATATCACCGAGAAAAAGCGGACCGAAGAGGAACTGCAGCACTATCGGGATCAACTCGAGGAACTGGTCGACGAACGGACCCGCCAGCTGGCGCAGGCGCGCGACGCCGCTGAGGCGGCCAATCGGGCGAAGAGCGCCTTCCTGGCCAATATGAGCCACGAGATCCGGACACCGATGAATGCCATCATCGGCATGTCGCATGTGCTGCGGCAGAAGCTCGAGGCGCCGGAACTGCTCGACAAGCTGTCGCGCATCACCAGCTCGGCCGATCACCTGCTCGGCATCATCAATGACCTGCTCGATTTCTCGAAGATCGAGGCCGGCCGTCTGCAACTCGAGGTGCAGCCGCTGCATCCCCTGCAGGTACTCGACAACGTGGTGTCGATGATCACCGAGCAGGCGCAGGTCAAGGGACTGGAAGTGAACTACCGCTGCGCGGATTTCCCGGAAACCCTGCGCGGCGACGCCGGGCGCCTGATCCAGGCGCTGTTGAATCTGGCTGGCAACGCCGTCAAGTTCACTCGCGAGGGCGAGGTCGAATTGCTGGTCGAGCGCGTGGCGGAAGACGCCGAGGCCGTTCTGGTACGGTTTTCGGTCAGAGATACCGGCATCGGCATCCCCCCGGAAATCATCGACAAACTGTTTTCACCGTTCCAGCAGGCGGATGATTCGACCGCCCGACGTTACGGTGGCACCGGTCTGGGCCTGGCGATCACCCGCCGGCTGGCCCGGCTGATGGGGGGGGACGCCGGTGTCGAGAGCGAGCCGGGGCAGGGCAGCCGTTTCTGGTTCACCGCCCGTCTGCAGCGCGAAACGGGCGGCGGCAATGCATTGCTGGTGCGGCCACGGGGCGAGCAACCTGAACGCCTGCTGCAGGATTCCTTTGCCGCTTCGCGCATCCTGCTGGTCGAGGACGATCCGATCAATCAGGAAGTGGCGGCGGAGTTGCTCGAAAACGTCGGGCTGATCGTCGAGCTGGCGGCTGACGGCCAGATGGCAGTGGACAAGGTCAGCCAGGCGACGCACCCCTTTGCGCTGATCCTGATGGATCTGCAGATGCCGAAACTTGGCGGGCTGGAGGCGATGGCGAAACTGCGCGAGCTGCCGGGCTTTGCGACGCCGGTGATCGCCATGACGGCAAATGCCTTCGCCGAGGATCAGGCGCGCTGCCGCGCCGCCGGCATGGTCGATTTCATCGCCAAGCCGGTCGATCCCATCCTGCTCTACGAAACCCTGCTCGAATGGCTGCGCCGCGGGCGGCAGGCCGGCTGATCAGCCGGCGGCCTTCTTCTTCGCAGGTGCCTTGGCCGACGGTGCTTTTTTCTCGAACTCGAAACCGACCTTGCCTTCGTTGACCACCAGATAGGCGGAAAACTTGCGCTTCGTCCGGTTGGAAACGAATTCCTTGAGCAGGTCGGTCTTGCCGGTTTCCAGCATCTTCCTCATCTGCACCGGTTCGACCGGTTGCTGCAGGATGATCTTGCCGGAGCGGAAATCGCAGGATTTGTCCGGGCCGACCGATTTTTCGCAGACGTAGGAGGTGCCGTGGTCGTAGACCTTGGCCGCGCACTTCGGGCATTTGCCCAGGCTTTCCTGGCCCGAGAAATCGACCGGTTCGGCGCTGGCTTCGTCGGCCTTGTCCTGACCGAAATCGAATTCCGGCAGGTGTTCGGCGTTGAGCTTGATCGCCGCCGCGAAGCTGCGCCCCATCTTGTTGCGGAAGCCGGTCAGCGGACCGACCTGACCTGCGGTGAGCAAGGTTTCGACTTCGGCCAGTTCATACTGGCGGCCGGCAACGATCTTCCACAGCGAATAATCGCAACCGCTGCACTGGAATTTCTTGTAGGTCTCGCGGATGACGCCGCCGCATTTCGGGCAGGGCGCCTTCAGAACGCCGAAATCGCCGGGGATGGTGTCGCTGTCGTAGGACTTGGCGCGCTCGACGATATGGCGGGTCATCTCGGCGATCTCGCGCATGAATTCGTCGCGGGTGAACTCGCCCTTTTCAATGCGGCCGAGCTTCCACTCCCAGTCGCCGGTCAGTTCCGGCTGGGTCAGTTCTTCGACGCCGAGGCCGTTCAAGAGCGTCATCAGGTTGAAGGCCTTGGCGGTCGGAATCAGCTCCCGGCCTTCGCGCAGCATGTACTGCTCGCCGATCAGGTTTTCGATGATCTGGGCGCGTGTCGCTGGGGTGCCGAGGCCGCGGCCGGCCATCGCCGCCTTCAGTTCCTCGTCGTCGACCATCTTGCCGGCGCCTTCCATGGCCGACAGCAGGGTGGCTTCCGAGTAGCGCGGCGGTGGCTTGGTGGCGTTGGCCTTGACTGTGACTTCCTCGGTCTTGACCTTTTCGTCCTTGTCGACCGCGACCAGGTTGCCTTCGTCGCCGCTCTGGCCTTCCTTGCCATGCACGGCGAGCCAGCCCGGATTGACCAGGACCTTGCCTTCGGTCTTGAAGGGATGGCCTTCGACGCGGGTGATGCGGGTGGTGACCAGGTATTCGGCGGCCGGGAAGAAGACCGACAGGAAGCGGCGGACGACGAAGTCGTAGAGCTTCTGCTCGGCTTCGTTGAGGTTCTTCGGTGCTTGCGGCGTGGGGATGATGGCGAAGTGATCGCTCACCTTCGCGTTGTTGAAGATGCGCTTGTTCGGGATCACCCAGTTGCGCGCCAGGACCTGGTGCGCGAATGGCGCGTAGCGGGCGAGCAGGACTTCGTCGTGGCCCTTGCCGGCACCTTCGCCGGTGAGCACGCGCATCGTTTCCTTGACCGTGGCCAGGTAGTCCTCGGGCAGGCAGCGCGAGTCGGTCCGCGGGTAGGTCAGCACCTTGTGCTTTTCGTAGAGCGCCTGGGCCAGGCCGAGCGTGGTCTTGGCCGAGAAGCCGAAGCGGCTGTTGGCCTCGCGCTGCAGGCTGGTCAGGTCGAAGAGCAGGGGCGACAGGCGGGTTTCCGGCTTGGCTTCCTCGCTGACGATGCCTGGTTTGCCCGAGGTCGCCGCCTTGATTGCTTCGGCGCGAGCAACTTCCCAGAGTCGATCGGCACGGGCGTGCTCGTCGTCCTGCTTGCCCTTGAAGCCCTCGTCGAACCATTTGCCGGTGTAGCCGCCAGCCTTGGCGGTGAACTCGGCCTCGACTTCCCAGTAGTCGCGCGGAACGAAGTCGCGGATCTTGCGCTCGCGCTCGACGACGATCGCCAGCGTCGGCGTCTGCACGCGACCGACCGTGGTCAGGTGGAAACCGCCGGTCTTCGAGTTGAAGGCGGTCATCGCCCGGGTGCCGTTGATGCCGACCAGCCAGTCGGATTCGGAGCGGCATACGGCGGCGTCGGCCAGGCCCTGCATTTCGCTGCCCGGGCGGAGGCGCGCGAAGCCGTCGCGGATCGCTTGCGGCGTCATCGACTGCAGCCACAGCCGCTGCACCGGCTTGCCGGCCTTGGCGTGCTGGGCGATGTAATTGAAGATCAGCTCACCCTCGCGCCCCGCGTCACAGGCGTTGATCAGGGCGGTCACATCCTTGCGCTTGATCAGCTTGTTGAGGACGCGCAGTCGCGGTGCGCTCTTCTCGATCGGGTTCAGCGCGAAATGCGGCGGGATCACCGGCAGGTGGGCAAACGACCACTTGCCGCGCTTGACCTCGAATTCTTCCGGACAGGCCAGTTCGAGCAAATGGCCGACGGCCGACGAGACGACGTATTCGTCGTTTTCGAAGTATTCGTCGTGCTTGGTGAAACCACCGAGCGCCTTGGCGATGTCGCTGGCGACGGAGGGTTTCTCGGCGATGATCAGTTTTTTGCTCATGGGGTCTGCCTGTCAGGTGCCGGGCATGATAAGTGGGCGCCCGACGGATTGGCAAGGGCGGATATGTATTGGTGGCGGATCAGTCAATCCGCTGCCAGCGGTTGCCCGGCAGAACGCCGATGCGCCCGGCCAGCTCCAGGGTCAGCAGTTCGCCTTGCAAGGTGTTGGCGGGCATGCCGCTGCGCTCGACCAGTTCGTCGAAGCTGCAGGGATCGTGACCGATCAGGATCAGCAGCGCCGGTTCCGCCTCGTCAGGGGGCGATGCGGCGTTTGTGCCGGACGAGGTAGCGAGTTCCTCAAGGATGTCGCCGGCGGCTTCCACCAGCTTGGCGCCGTCGCGGATCAGGCGGTGACAGCCGCGCGACTGCGGGGCGTGGATCGAGCCCGGGATGGCGAAAACCTCGCGTCCCTGCTCGCCGGCCAGGCGGGCGGTGATCAGCGAGCCGCTCTCGACGGCGGCTTCGACGACCAGGACGCCGAGCGATAGGCCGGCGATGATGCGGTTGCGGCGGGGAAAATTGGCGGCTAGCGGCGGTGTTCCGAGCGGGAACTCGGAAACGATGGCGCCTTTCTCGGCGATGGCCAGCGCCAGTTCGTGATTTCTTGCCGGGTAGACCCGGTCTGCCCCGGTGCCGATGACGGCGATGGTGCTACCTCCCGCGCTCAGTGCGCCACGGTGGGCGGCGGTGTCGATGCCCAGGGCCAGTCCGCTGACGATGCATAGAGCGTTTTCCGCCAGCCTTGCAGCAAATTGCGTCGCGTTGCGCAGCCCCTGCGGGGTTGCATTACGGCTGCCGACGATGCCCAGGGCGGGGCGCTGGAGTAGCGAAGGATCGCCGCGCACGAAGAGCAGCGTTGGCGGATCGGCAATGTTGAGCAGTTGGCGGGGGTAGCCGGCGTCGGCCAGGGTCAGGATGTGCTGGTTCGCTTGTCCGGCCCAGTCGAGGTGGCGTTCGACCGCATCACTGAGCGGGAAGTCGAGGAGCAGGTCGGCCTTGTTGCCGATGACGCTGCGCAGGCTGCTCGGGCTGGCGGCGAAGATGGCGGTGGGTAAACCGAAAGCGGCGAGAAGCTTGCGTTGCGTCTCGCCGCCAATGCCCGGAACCAGGGTCAGCCGCAGCCAGGCGGCCAGTCCCTGAGGGTCGATCACGGATTGCGGGCTGCGTCGCCGACGATCACCGACTTCGAGGATTCGATGACCAGCGCGTAGGCGACACGATCGAAAGTGCGGAACACGAAGGCCAGGCCATAGCGCTCTTCGGGAATCGTGGTTTCCTCGCGCTTGATGTCAGCGTCCAGGTGCAAGGCGGTACGTTTGCGATACAGGGCAACGACATGACCGTGTTCGATACCGTCGGCTTCGCCGCGGTTGAGCGTGATCACCGAACCGGCGCCACCTTCGTTGACGGCACCGTAGATCGACATGATCTGGGCGCGTACTTCGACTTCCGGCGGATGCGGCACGTAGGCGACGATATTCTGCTCGGGCGCCGGCTTCAGCCAGTCGCCGCGGGTGACCTCTTCCTTGGCCATGGTGATGCGTACCGTTGCCGGCTCGCCGGGGCGGACCAGGCTTGCGTTACCGAGGAAGAAGGCTTCATGGGCGACGACCTTGCCGGTTTCCGGATCGGTCAGCGGCTTGCCCGGACGGAAAACGTGCCATCTTTCGATGCTGGTGTCGGGAATGCCGCTGACGTAGGCGGTGTCACCGTTGCCGAGAACGACGCGGTCTTCTTCGGTGGCGACGATGCGGGCAGCGCCCTTTTCGTCCTCTTCCGAGAGGATCAGCGGTTGCGAAATGAAGGGCTCGATGGCATTTGCCGGGATGCTGGAAATGTTGCCGGTGGCCGGGCTTTCATAAACCTTCGGCTGGAGGCGGCCGGAAAGCGGTTTGCCCAGGCGCAGCCGGGGATTGCCATCGGACATGTCGAGCCAGACGATGTCGCCGGGATAGATCAGGTGCGGGTTCTTGATCTGGTCCTTGTTGAGGCGCCAGATTTCCGGCCAGCGCCAGGGTTTTTTCAGGAATTTTCCGGAAATGTGCCAGAGCGTGTCGCCCTTGACGACGACATGGCGATCTGGCGGATTGGCAACCAGTTCCAACGGCTCGGCGGCCGTGGCACAGATGGCGGTTACAGCCAGGATCAGCGCGGATATAATGCGAAACATGGGTAATCCCTCACGTACCGGTGGAACGCGCAGCAGATTTGTTGGTCCTACCGGCGTCTGCAATTCGCGTTCATATCTCGAGAATTGCTTTAGATTCTGCATGTAATCCTCTAAGCAAGCAAGCATTTTCACCCTCTTTTCTATGGCACTCTTACCCATTTTGCGTTTTCCCGATGTCCGCTTGCGTAAAGTCGCAACGCCGGTCACGAAAATTGACGATCGCATTCGCCGACTTGCTGCCGACATGGCGGAGACCATGTATGAAGCACCGGGCATTGGCCTCGCTGCGACGCAGGTCGATGTGCATAAGCGGCTGGTAGTGATCGACGTTTCCGAAGACAAGAGCCAGCTGCGCGTTTTCGTCAATCCCGAGATCGAAAGCGTGGAAGGTCTCGCGCTGGGCGAGGAGGGCTGTCTTTCGGTTCCCGGGATTTACGACAAGGTCGAACGGGCCGAGCGGGTGCGTGTCCGCTACCTGGACCTTGACGGCAACGCCCAGGTGCTGAGCGCGGAAGGACTGCTCGCGGTGTGCATCCAGCACGAGATCGATCATCTCGACGGCAAGGTTTTTGTCGATCATCTTTCCCAACTCAAGCAGACGCGGATCAAGAGCAAGCTTGCCAAACAGGCGCGCGTCACCGCATGAAGCTGATTTTCGCGGGAACGCCGGAGTTCGCGGCACAGGCGCTGCAGGCAATCGTTGACGCCGGGCACGAGGTGATGCTGGTCCTGACCCAGCCCGACCGGCCTGCCGGCCGTGGCATGGCCTTGCAGCCGTCGGCGGTGAAGCGGGTGGCGCTGGCGCATGGCATTGAGGTCTTCCAGCCGGCAACGCTGCGCGATGCCGATGCCCAGGCCCGGCTGGCGGCATGTGCCGCGGAAGCGATGGTCGTCGCCGCCTACGGCTTGATCCTGCCGCAGGCGGTGCTTGATTTGCCGCGCCACGGTTGCCTCAACATCCATGCCTCGCTGCTGCCGCGCTGGCGCGGCGCGGCGCCGATCCAGCGCGCCCTGCTGGCGGGCGATGCACAGACCGGCGTCTGCATCATGCAGATGGAAGCCGGCCTGGATACCGGCCCGGTCCTGCTGCGTGAAGCCTTGCCGATCGCCGGCGATGACACGACGGCAAGCCTGCACGACAAGCTGGCCGACTGCGGCGCCCGCCTGATCGTCGAGGCGCTGTCCCGGCTGCCCCTGCCGGCGATGGCGCAGCCGGAAGAAGGCGTTACTTACGCGCACAAGATCGAAAAGGCGGAGGCCGCGATCGACTGGACGAAGTCGGCGGCCGAACTGGATCGCCACCTGCGCGCCTTCAATCCCTTTCCCGGGGCCCAGGCCCAGCTCGCCGGGCAGACCGTCAAGCTGTGGGCGGCCAGCCCTTGCGCCGGCAACGGCCGTCCCGGCGAAATCCTGGCGATCGACCGCCAGACCCTGGTCGTCGCCTGTGGCGAGGGTGCATTGGCGATCCGGGAGCTGCAGAAGGCCGGCGGCAAGCGTCTGCCGGTACAGCAATTCCTGGCCGGCAATCCGCTGCGTGTAGGCGATTTGTTTACTGCTGCCGGCTGAATTCCAGCGGCGTTCCATGTGAAACCCGCTGGCGGTAGATGGCGTCGAGCCGGCCGGCAAGTCGCCAGCCGGCTTCGCTGATCCGTCGCTCGGCAATCTTTCGGGCCCGCGCCTGATAGGTGGCATCGACCAGCAGTGCCACGCTGCCGGCGTTCTCCGGGTAGAGCGAAGGCAGCAGGGCGCGGCTTTCGCGTAACCAAAGCGCCTCGTTGCCCTGTTGCGGTGGCGCCTGCTCGGCGAGCAGGGCACCGGCTTTTTGCCACAGGCGTTTGCCGCGCAGTCCCGACTTGCCGGGCAGGTCATCCCACCAGGTGTGCAGGCTGACGAAGGGCCGACGTGCGTCAGCAGGGTCTTCCACCAGCAAGCTGTTGCCGCCGTGGTCTGCGGGGTAGCCGACATGGAAGGGTTGGTGCAGGTCGGCCACCAGATGCGCCAGCCAGGGCAGGGCCCAGGCGATTCTTGCCGCATCCTGCGCAGTTTTCAGGGTCTCGCTCAAGGTGCTGATCTGGCGGTCGAGTTGCCCGCGGCCACGTTTTCCCCGGCGATCGAAATCGACGTAATGCCAGTTGCTGTGCCGCTGCATGTCGGGAAAGCCCGGCAGCGGCGAGGCGGCTGTCTCCTCGGTAAAGCGCGGATCATGGCGGATGCTGTCGGGCCAGGTGCTGGCCTCGGCAAAGATCAGCGCGCTGTCGTCGGCGCCGGCCTTTTCCCGCCAGCGGCCGTGGTCTGGGTGGTGGCGCAGCGCTGTGTCGACGAAGGCGCGGGTTTCCGGTGCCATTTCTTGCCAGGCGATGATGGCGCTCAGGCGGTGGCCGGCGGCATTCCAGGCCAGCGCATCGGCACTGGCGAGAACGGAGAACAGGAAGATGAGCAAAGGACGCATGCCGGAATTATGCCCCGTGCGATAATCCGGGCCATGTCACGGTTGCCTTTCAATTCACTGGCCTACGCCTTGCGTCAGGCTGCCCGCATCGACGCCGCGGTTTTTGCCGGCCAGAGTCTCGCCGACAACCTGCTTGGGCGGGTTGAGGCGGTGGCGCGCCCGGCGGTGCAGGACTTGGTTTACGGCAGCCTGCGCGCCTACGGCCGGGGGGATTTCTTCCTTGCCCGCCTGCTTGAGCGTCCGCTGGCGGTGGAAGAAGTGCGGGCCTTGTTGCTGGTTGCCCTCTACCGGCTCGAAACCCGGCCGGAGGCGGTGCATACCGTTGTTGACCAGGCGGTTTCGGCGGCCGGCGAAATCGCCCATGGCAAGTTCCGCGCCCTGGTCAACGGCGTGTTGCGCAGTTTCCTGCGCCAGCGGGTGGCGCTGGAAGCGGCCTTGCAGGCCGATCCGGTGGCTCCGACCCAGCACCCGGCATGGTGGTTGCAGGAACTGCAGGCGGCCTGGCCGGAACAATGGCCGGCCATCGTCGCTGCCGGCAACCTGGCACCACCGATGGCGCTGCGGGTCAATCGCCGGCGTTGCAGCCGTGCCGACTACCAGGCGCAACTGGCGGCGGCCGGAATTGCTGCCAGTCCGCTCGGCGACGATGGACTGACGCTGGCGCAGCCCGTGCCGGTCGATCGCCTGCCCGGATTTTTTGATGGCCTGGTCTCGGTCCAGGATCCCGGTGCCCAGCGTGCCGCCGAACTGCTGGCGCCGGCGCCGGGCAGCCGGGTGCTCGATGCCTGTGCCGCACCCGGCGGCAAGACGGCGCACTTGCTGGAACGCGCCGATCTCGACCTGCTGGCGCTTGATCTCAAGCCGGCCCGTTGCCGCCGCATCGAGGATGGTCTGGGCCGTCTGCACCTGTCGGCGAAGGTGGTCGCGGCCGATTGCACGCAGCTCGAGCAATGGTGGGACGGCCTTCCCTTCGATGCGGTGCTGGCCGACGTGCCCTGTACCGCCAGCGGTGTCGTGCGGCGCAACCCGGACGCCAAGTGGTTGCGGCGCCCGGAGGATATCGCCAGCTTTGCCGCGACCCAGTCGCGCATCCTCGATGCCCTGTGGCAGGTGCTCAGGCCGGGCGGTAAACTGCTCTATGCGACCTGCTCGGTCTTCCCCCGGGAAAATCAGCGGCAGATCAGGGGCTTCCTCGCTCGCCAGCCGGCAGCGGGGATCATTCACGAAGAACAGATACTTCCCGATGCGGAGCGCGATGGCTTTTTCTACTGCCTGCTCGAAAAGCGTTCTTGAACGCTGCCGTGCCTGGCTGCTACTGCTGTTTTTCCTGCCGGTATTCGGCTGGGCGGCGGATATCGAGGTGCGCGAGCAGCGCCTTACGGCGGGCGACGACGCCTACGTGCTGGCGGCCGATTTCCGGTTCGAACTCAATCCTCGCCTGGAGGAAGCGGTCAATCGCGGCGTCGTGCTCTATTTCGTCGCCGAGTTCGAACTCGCCCGCGAGCGCTGGTACTGGTTCGACCAGAAGCTGGTCAGCAAGCAGCAGACCTACCGCCTCTCCTACCACGCGTTGACCCGGCAATATCGCTTGAGCACCGGTGGCCTGCACCAATCCTTCGCGACGCTGGGCGAGGCCTTGGTCATGCTGCGCCGTTTGCGCAACTGGCAGGTGATCGAGCGCAATGACCCGGTGGCGGTTCCCGGCAGCACCTACCAGGCGGCCTTGCGCCTGCGGCTGGACATTGCCCAGTTGCCGCGTCCTTTCCAGATCAGCGCGCTCGGCAGCAGGGACTGGAATCTCGAGTCGGACTGGAAGATCTGGTCGGCGACCCTGCCGCCCCCGCTTGCCCCCGCGCCCGTACCTGCGCCCGTGCCGGAGGATAAGTGAAGCGACTCCTTGCAGCTGCCGGGGCACTGGCTGCCGCCATCGGCGGCATTCTCTGGTTTCTGTTGCTGATGGCGACGGAGGCCGACACCGTCGTCTTCTCGCGCAACTACCCGCTGCTGGTCGGGCTCAATGTCGTCCTGGCGTTGGCCATGCTGGCGCTGGTTGGCTGGCAGTTGAGCACCTTGTGGCGCGATTACCGGGCGCAGGTCTTCGGCGCCCGCCTCAAGCTGCGCCTGATGCTGATGTTCGGCGTCATCGCGGTGCTGCCGGGAGCGCTGGTTTATGGCGTTTCGGTGCAGTTCGTGACCCGCTCGATCGAAAGCTGGTTCGACGTGCGCGTCGAGAAGGCACTGGAATCCGGCCTGCAGCTGGGGCGCTCTTCCCTCGAGTCGCTGCTCGAAGAGCTCACCCAGCGCAGCCACGACATGGCCGACGAACTGTCGGTGGTGCCGGAGACCGCGCAGCGTTCGGCGTTGTTCCGCCTGCGCGAGGAGCGGGGGGTTCATACGGCGGCGCTTTTCTCCCTCGGCGGCCAGTTGCTGTCCAGCGCCACCGGCGATCTTGGTAATCAGCTACCCAATCCACCGAGTCAGGCCCAGTTGCGCCAGGCCCGCGCAGCGCAGGGCCTGAGCGGGATCGAGGGGGAGAACGAGCGGATGTTCATGCGCGTGCTGCTGCCGGTGACTTCGCTTGAACTCTTTGCCGAGCCGCGCATCCTGCAGGTGACTCAACTGGTGCCGGCTACCCTGGCGCTCGATGCCGAGGCGGTTCAGGAGGTCTACCGCGACTATCAGGAACTGCAGCTGGCACGTCAGGGGCTGACCGGGATCTACGCGCTGACCCTGACCCTGACCGTGCTCGTCGCACTGTTCAGCGCCTTTGCGCTGGCCTTCTGGATGGCCCGCCGCCTGGTGGCGCCGATGCACATTCTGGCCGAGGGGACGCAGGCAGTGGCGCAGGGCGACTTTTCGCAGCGTCAGGCGATCTACAGTGGTGACGAACTCGGCGTGCTGACCCAGTCCTTCAACCGGATGACCCGGCAACTGGCCGATGTCCGTCGCGAAAACGACCGCCACCGGGCTTATCTGGAATCGATCCTGGCCAACCTCTCGGCCGGGGTCCTGGTTTTCGACCGCGACTTCCTGTTGCGTACGGTCAATGGCGGTGCGGCCAATATCCTCGATGACGAATTTGCCGGCCTGATCGGCCTGGCGCCAGCAGACTGGCCGCGTCAGCAGGTTCTCGCCGCCTTCATCGACCAGCATTTTGCCGGCACCGATGAGCCGGAGTGGCGGGCGCAACTGGAAATCGAGCGGCCGAACAGTGCGCCGCAGGTGCTGTTGCTGCGCGCCTCGCGCCTGCCGGAAAGCAGCGGCGGTGGCGATGTTGTCGTCTTCGACGACGTCACCAACCTGATCGCCGCCCAGCGCACCGCCGCCTGGGGCGAAGTGGCGCGGCGGCTGGCGCACGAGATCAAGAATCCGCTGACGCCGATCCAGCTCTCCGCCGAACGCCTGCAGTTCAAGCTGGCCGACCGTCTGAGCAACGGCGACGCCGAGATGCTCTCACGCGGCACACAGACGATCATTGCCCAGGTGCAGGCGATGAAGCGCATGGTCGACGATTTCCGCGATTACGCGCGCAAGCCGGTGCTGGAAGTCGCACCGCTCGACCTCAACGCCCTGCTACGCGAGGTGCTCGGGCTGTACGAAAGCTCATCGGTGCATTTCGACAGCCGGCTGGGCGAGGATTTGCCGCCAGTGTGCGGTGATGCGACCCAGTTGCGGCAGATCATCCACAACCTGCTGCGCAACGCCGAGGACGCGCTCGAGGGGCGCGCCGACGGCCGCGTCGACATCGTTACCGAACAGGTCGGGCGCTGCCTGCGCCTGAGCATTACCGACAACGGTCCGGGTTTTCCGGTCGAGTTGCTGCCGCGCATCTTCGAACCCTATGTGACGACCAAGGCCCGGGGCACCGGGCTCGGTCTGCCCATCGTCAGGAAGATCGTCGATGAGCATCAAGGTAGTATAGAAATCAGCAATGCGCCGGCCGGTGGTGCGCGGATCGACATCCGCCTGCCGCTGGTACGGGACAAGGAGGCCAAGCATGGCAATCATTCTGGTCGTTGATGACGAAGTCGGCATCCGCGAACTGCTTTCCGAAATTCTCATCGACGAGGGCTACGACGTGCGCCTCGCCGAGAACGCCACGGCGGCGCGTCGCGTGCGCCACGAACTGCGCCCGGACCTGGTGCTGCTCGACATCTGGATGCCCGACACCGACGGCATCTCGCTGCTCAAGGAGTGGCATGCCGGCGGTCACCTCAACATGCCGGTGGTGATGATGTCCGGCCACGGGACGATCGATACTGCGGTCGAGGCGACGCGCTTTGGCGCCTTCGACTTCCTGGAAAAGCCGATCGCCCTGCAGAAGCTGCTCGGCAGCGTGCAGAAGGCACTCAAGCACGATGCGCCGCCGGCGCGCCCGCCGCTGACCCTGGAAGCCTTTTCCCGCCTGCCCTTCGTCAAGGAGTTCCGCCGCCGCCTGGAGCAGGCAGCGGCCAAGGCTTCGGTCGTGCTGATCAAGGGTGCCACCGCCGGCATGGCGGAGATTGCCGCACGCACGCTGCTGGCGCCGCGCGCGCCCTGGCTCGATCTGTCGACGACGAGCAGCGCGCTGAGCCAGGAAGTGCTGGAAAAGACCAGCGGCGGCATTCTCTTCGTTCCCGATCTCGCCGCACTGGGCAAGATGCAGCAGATGAACCTGGCCTTTGCCGTCGACCGCGCCGACAAGCTCAACCTGCAGTTGATCGCCGCCAGTACCACACCGCTTTCCGTGCTTGCCGAGCATGGCTGGGACAGCAAGCTGATCGCCCGCTTGGGCGAGATCTGGGTGGCCTTGCCGGCGCTCGCCGGTCATGTCGACGATCTGCCGGAAATCGCCAGCCTGCTGCTCGGCAACTTCGTCGAGCGTGGTGAAGTGCCGCACCGGCGTTTCTCGACGGCAGCGCTCAATGCGCTGCGCACGCTGCCCTGGAAGCGCCATGCCGATGCCAGCTGGAATGTCCTCTACGGACTGGTGCGCAATCTGGCGCTGACGGCGCTCGACGACGAAATCGACGCCGACGACGTGGCCCGGGTGATGCCCGAGCAGGAGGAGGACACCGGCGCCGCGCTGTCCTTCCTGCCGCTCTTCGAGCAGCCGCTGCGCGAGGCGCGCGACGCCTTCGAGAAACTCTACTTCGAACACCACCTGCGCCAGGAGGGCGGCAACATGACCCGGCTGGCGGAGCGTTCCGGGCTCGAACGCACGCACCTCTACCGCAAGCTGAAGCAGCTCGACATCCGGCTCGGCAAACGCAACGACGAATAAGAACGAGGGAGGGGGCATGAAGATCGTCATTCTCGGCGCCGGCCAGGTCGGTGCCAGCGTTGCTGAAGGCCTGGTCTCGGAAGAGAACGACATCACCATCGTCGACCAGGACCCGCAGCGTCTAGCCCAGTTGCAGGATCGCCTCGACCTGCGCACCGTCGTTGGCGATGCGGCAACACCGTCGGTGCTGCGCAGCGCCGGGGCCGAGGATGCCGACATGGTGATCGCCGTTACCCAGAGCGACCAGTCCAATCTGGTCGCCTGCAAGCTGGCGCATTCCGTGTTCAACATCCCGACCCGCATCGCCCGCCTGCGTTCGCGCGATTTCCTGGAAGACGAGGTGCTGCTTTCGGACGACAACTTCGCGGTCGATTTCGCGCTCTGCCCGGAACAGGTGATCACCGACTACATCCGCCGCCTGATCGAGTTTCCGCGCGCCCTGCAGGTGCTCAACTTCGCCCGCGGCCGGGTCTGCCTGGTCGGCGTCCGCGCCTACGACGGCGGGCTGATCGTCGGCAAGCCGATCAAGGCCATGCGCGACCTGCTGCCGCCCGAGATCGACGCCCGCATCGCCGCCATCTTCCGCGACAACCAGCCGGTCTTCCCGGAGGGCGATACCGTCGTCAAAAGCGGCGACGAAGTCTTCCTGCTCGCCGCCACCGAGAACATCCATCCGGTGCTCAACCAGTTGCGGCGCGAAGTCAGCCGGGTCGAGCGGATCATGATCGCCGGCGGTGGCAACATCGGTCTGCGCCTGGCCAAGTCGCTGGAAGGGCATTACGAGGTCAAGCTGATCGAAGGCCGGCGGCCGCGCGCCGAACTGCTCGCCAACGAACTCAACGACACCCTGGTGCTGTGCGGCGACGCCACCGACGAGGAATTGCTGGAACAGGAAAACATCGGCGAGATGGACCTCTTCCTCGCCATGACCAACGACGACGAAGACAACATCATGGCCGGCAGCCTGGCCAAGCGCCTGGGCTGCAAGCGCGTCGTCGCCCTGATCAATCGCCGCGCCTACGCCGAGATGATCGAGGGCGGGCCGATCGACATCGGCATCTCGCCGGCCCAGGTCTCGATCGGCACGCTGCTCGCCTATGTCCGCCAGGGTGACGTCGCCGAAGTCCATTCGCTGCGCCGTGGCGCCGCCGAAGCGCTGGAAATCGTCGCCCACGGCGACCGCAACACCTCCAAGGTGGTCGGTCGCCGCATCGACGAAGTCGAATGGCCGCGCGGCGTCACCGTCGCTGCCCTGGTGCGCAATTTCGAGGAGCCGATCGTCGTCGGTCAGACCGACGACTGGACGGCGATCACCCGCTACGGTGAAGTGGTGATCGCCCACCACGACACGGTGATCGAGCCGGACGACCACGTGATCATCTTCTGCACGCGCAAGAAGCTCGTG
This sequence comes from Azonexus sp., assembly GCF_041909095.1. Taxonomy (GTDB): domain Bacteria; phylum Pseudomonadota; class Gammaproteobacteria; order Burkholderiales; family Rhodocyclaceae; genus Azonexus. The sequence continues at coordinate 1,035,024 of NZ_JAYREB010000001.1, forward strand.
AAAAAGGTCGAGAAGCTGTTCCAGGTCGGTTTCCATTTCCTGTGAACCCGCAGCTCATGACCCGTTTCGCCTCCGTCCATCGTGCCCTCGGCATGATCCTGATGCTGTTCGGTCTGGCCCTGCTGGCGCCGCTGGTCGTCTCGCACATCGCCGACGACGGCGCCCAGCGTGCCTACGATCTGGTCTTCCTGCTCACCGAGTTGTGTGGCACCTTCCTCTGGTACCGCTACCGCCATAGCACGCGCGATCTTAGCGTGCGCGACGGCTTCCTGCTGGTGGTCCTGGTGTGGACGGTGTTGCCGGCGTTTTCCGCGCTGCCGTTCATGATCCAGCTCGGCATGAGCCACACCGACGCCTATTTCGAAGCGGTTTCAGCGCTCACCGCGAGCGGCGGTACCGTGATGTCCGGGCTCGACAGCCTGCCGCATTCGATCAACCTCTGGCGCCACCTGATGCAGTGGCTGGGCGGTATGGGGCTGATCGTCCTGGTCGTCGCCATCCTGCCGATGCTCGGCATTGGCGGCCGGCAGATGCTTGCCGCCGAGATACCGGGGCCGATGAAGGACAACCGCCTGACGCCGCGCGTCACCCAGACGGCGAAAGGCCTGTGGCTGATCTACGTGGCGATGACCATCGCCTGCATCCTTGCTTACGCCTGGGCCGGCATGAGCTGGTTCGATGCCTTCTGCCACGCCTTCTCGACCGTTTCGCTCGGCGGCTTCTCGACCCACGATGCCAGTCTGGGCCATTTCGCGTCGCCGACCATCGAATGGATCTGTCTTGCCTTCATGTTTTTCTCCGGGGTCAATTACGCCACGCATTTCCTGGCGCTGACCGGGCGCTCGCTGTTCGTTTATGGTCGCGATCCGGAGGCTGGCTGGTTTGTCGGTATCCTGCTCGCCAGCGGTTTCGTCCTCGCCAATTATTTGTGGAAGGAGGGCAGCATCGCCGACATGGACGAAGCCTTCCGCCTCGCCCTGTTCAACGTTGTTTCGGTGGCCACCACCACCGGCTATTCGACGATCGATTACGGCCAGTGGCCGATGTTCGCCGGCCTCTGGATGCTTTTTCTGTGCAGCTTCTCGACCAGCGCCGGGTCGACCGGCGGCGGCATCAAGATGATGCGCGCCCTGCTGCTCTACAAGCAGGTCTATCGCGAACTGGTGCGGGCAATGCACCCGTCGGCGGTCTACAACGTCCGTCTCGGCGGTGCCACCGCGCCACAGTCAGTGCTGTTCGCGGTGCTCGCCTTTGCCTTCATCTACATGGTCAGCATCGTCACCATGACCCTGACGCTGGCCTTTACGGGGCTCGACATCGTCACCGCCTTCAGCGCCGTTGTCGCCAGCATCAACAACACCGGACCCGGGCTGGGGCTGGTCGGTCCAGCGTCGAATTTTTCCGTCCTTGGTGATTTCCAGACCTGGGTGTGCACCTTTGCGATGTTGCTGGGGCGCTTGGAGATATTTACCTTACTGGTGGTTTTGACGCCGGCGTTCTGGCGGAAGTAGGGGGGCGTGTTGATTGCGGGTTGCTTTGCTGATCCGCTGTTTTCCGCCGCTGACCGGCGGGCGTACTTTCTTCTTGTTTCGCCAAGAAGAAAGTAGCCAAAGAAGAAGGCGACCCTAGGTCGGCGCCCGCTGCGCGGGTGCCCTGCGCTACTCGGCCCTGGCGGGGGCTGCGCAACTCGCCGCTACGCGGCTCAGACAGTGCTCGCCCTTTATCCGCCAGGCCCTGCGTTGCTCGGCGCCTCCCAAGGGGCCCGGCAAACCGATCGCTGCTGAAAGCACAACGCTCTTTCAACCGCAAACCCTCGCATACCGCTGTTTTTCGGGGCCCCCATGTGGAGCGCCGAGCAACGGAGAAGGGCCGGGGGAAGTCGGCGAGCACTGTCTGAGCCGCGCAGCGGCGAGTTGCGCAGCCGCCCGGCCCTTCGAGTAGCGCAGGGGAGTCGGCGTAGCCGACCGCGTAACCTGGGGTGGTTTTTTCTTTGGCTACTTTCTTTTTGCCATCAAAAAGAAAGTACGACCGCGCGTCAGGCGCGGAATCCAGCGGATCAGCAACCAACCTCGCTCACAAGCCAACGGCCAGCATCAAAACCATCAAATCCCTCCACCGCCGTGACCTTCCCCCCGGAAAGCGGGATAATTCCCCCTTTCCAGATTTCAGGCGGAGTACACCGTGAGCCGACCCAAGAACGACACCTTCCTGCGCGCCCTGCTGAAGGAGCCCACCGAATACACCCCGCTCTGGCTGATGCGTCAGGCCGGTCGTTATCTCCCGGAGTATTGCGAGACGCGCAAGCGCGCCGGCAATTTCCTGAATCTGTGCAAGACGCCGTCGCTGGCCTGCGAGGTGACGTTGCAGCCGCTCGCCCGTTACGACCTCGATGCCGCCATCCTGTTTTCCGACATCCTCACCGTGCCCGACGCGATGGGTCTCGGCCTCTATTTCGCTGAGGGCGAGGGGCCGAAGTTCGAACGGCCGCTGCGCGAGGAATGGGCGATCAACGACCTGAGCGCGCCCGATCCTTACGATCACCTTGGCTACGTGATGGATGCGGTCGCGGAAATCCGTCGCGCGCTCGACAACTCGGTGCCGCTGATCGGCTTTTCCGGCAGCCCGTACACGCTTGCCTGCTACATGGTCGAAGGGCAGGGCTCGTCGGACTTCCGGCACATCAAGGGCATGATGTACAGCCGGCCGGACCTGCTGCACAAGATCCTGGCGGTGACCGCCGATGCGGTGACCCAGTACCTGAACGCGCAGATCGATTGCGGCGCCCAGGCGGTGATGATCTTCGACACCTGGGGCGGTTCGCTGTCGGCAGCGGCTTACCAGGAGTTTTCGCTGGCCTACATGCAGCGCATCGTCGCCGGCCTGAAGAAGGAAAAGGACGGCCAGCGCATTCCGAGCATCGTGTTCACCAAGAACGGCGGCCTGTGGCTGGAGAAGATCGCCGCCATCGGCTGCGATGCGGTTGGTCTCGACTGGACGATCGACATCGGCGAAGCCCGTCGCCGTGTTGGCGACCAGGTGACGCTGCAGGGCAACATCGACCCCAACGTGCTGTTCGGCACGCCGGAAACGATCGCCGCCGAAACGCGCAAGGTGCTCGACAGCTTCGGTCCGGGCAACACCGGTCACGTCTTCAACCTCGGCCACGGCATCTCGCAGTACACGCCGCCCGAGAACGTCTCGGTGCTGGTCGAGACGGTCCATGCGCACAGCCGTACGCTGCGTAAGTGAGGACTCATCTCCCCGGGGCGGCTTGACTTATGCACAGAATTCCGCTCCCCGGGGAGCGGCCGCCCGGGAAATTGGCTTGACATCCCGGAAATAAGGCAAGTTACTGAAAAATAAGGAGTTGTTATTTTGCACAATATTTCGGCAAGATAACAAAAGCCTTACAAATCGCTGACTTAGCATTTCTTTACGCCAGCGATCCACAAAGTTATCCACAGCTTTTGTGGACAAGCTTCCGCCAGGGTTTCCCACCGAGTCTGCTGCATGCCCGTTTTGCGCGTTGCCCTCGATCTGCCGCTACACCGCTTGTTCGAATACCGGGTCGAGCAGGCGTCGGCAGCCGATGTCGGGCGCCGGGTGCGGGTGCCTTTCGGGCGCGGCGAAAAGATCGGCATCGTCGTCGGCGTCGTCGAGCAAGGGGAATGGCCACTTGAGCAGCTAAAGGCGGCGACGGCGATCCTCGACGATCTGCCGCCCTTGCCGGCGGATTTCTTCGCCCTCTGCGAGTTCGCCAGCAATTATTACCAGGCGCCCTTCGGTGAAGTGCTGATGCAGGCGCTGCCGGTCGGCCTCAAGCGTCTGGCGGCGCCGCAGCGGCGGGCCGGGCGGGCGGTGAAGGCGGTGGCGCCGCTGCCAGCGCCGGCACTGACTGTCGAGCAGGCAGTGGCGATCGACGCGGTGGCGATCAACGGCGGCTTTTCCGCCCACCTGCTGTTCGGCGTCACCGGCAGCGGCAAGACCGAGGTCTATCTGCGCCTGATCGAGCGCACGCTGGCGCTCGGCGACCAGGTGCTGCTGCTGGTGCCGGAAATCAACCTGACGCCGCAGTTGGAAGCGCGCGTGCGCAGCCGTTTTCCCGAGCACAACGTGGTCGCGCTGCACAGCGAACTGGCCGAAGCGGCGCGCGAGCGCAACTGGCGCGCCGCCTTCAGCGGCGCGGCGGCAATCGTCCTCGGCACCCGCCTGGCGGTCTTCACGCCGCTGCCGCGGCTCGGCCTGATCCTGATCGACGAGGAGCACGATCCCTCGTTCAAGCAGCAGGATGGCATGCGCTATTCGGCGCGCGACCTGGCGGTGGTGCGGGCCCGCCAGCAGGCGGTGCCGATCCTGCTCGGTTCGGCGACGCCGTCGCTGGAAACCTGGGCCAATGCGCAAGGCAGCCGCTACACGTTGCTGACCCTGCGCGAGCGCGCCAATCCGCAGGCCCGGCTGCCGGCGGTGCGCCTGGTCGATACCCGGCGCATGGCGCTACGCGAAGGTGTCAGCGAGGCGCTGGTGAGCGCCATCCGCCAGCGCCTGGAACGCGGTGAGCAGAGTCTGGTCTTCCTCAACCGGCGCGGCTACGCGCCGGTGCTGGCGTGCCCGGCCTGCGGCTGGGTGTCGCGCTGCCACCGCTGCGCCGCCAACCTGGTCCTGCACCTGGCCGACCGCCGTCTGCGCTGCCACCACTGCGGCCTGGAGGAGCGCATTCCGCGTGCCTGTCCGACCTGTGGCAACCAAGACATCCACCCCTTCGGCCGCGGCACGCAGCGGGTCGAGGAATGGCTGCAGGGCGAGTTTCCGGAGGCCCGCATCCTGCGCGTCGACCGCGATTCGGTGAAGAGCCGCAAGCAGTGGGAGGCGATGCTCGACCGCATCCACGGCGGCGAGGCGGACATTCTGGTCGGTACGCAGATGCTGGCCAAGGGGCACGATTTTCCGAAGCTGACGCTGGTCGGCGTGCTCGGCGCCGACTCGGCGCTCTACGCCGCCGACTGGCGCGCGCCGGAGCGCCTGTTCGCGCAGCTGATGCAGGTCGCTGGCCGCGCCGGGCGGGCCGAACTGGAAGGTGAGGTACTGATCCAGACCCAGTATCCCGAGCATCCGCTATTCGCGGCGCTGGTTGCCCAGGACTACCCCGGTTTCGCCGCCAGTCAGCTCAAGGAGCGGGAGCAGGCGGGTTTTCCGCCCTACGCCTTCCAGGCAGTGTTACGCGCCGAAGCGCCGGCAATGGCCGACGCCATGGCTTTCCTGGCCCAGGCGGTGGCGCTGCCGCCGGTCGCCGAGCACGAGCAGGTGATGCTCTACGACCCGGTACCGATGCGCATGGCCCGCCTGGCCAACCTGGAGCGCGCCCAGCTGCTGGTCGAAGCCGGTTCGCGTCCGGCGCTGCAGGCCTTCTTGCCGCGCTGGCGGGCGGCGATCGAGCAGCTCAAGCAGCCGGCGCGCCTGCGCTGGCATCTCGAAGTCGATCCGCTGGAGCTGTAAGCGTCGTTCAGCTGTGGCGCGGCGGCAGCCACTTGAGCAACAGGCGGTAGAGCAGTTCGGGGTCGATCGGTTTGCTGGCGAAGTCGTTCATGCCGGCCGCGAAACAATTAGCCCTGTCCTCGGCGAAGGCGTTCGCCGTCATCGCCACGATCGGCAGCTTTTCCCGGCCGGGCAGGCGGCGGATGCGGCGCGTCGCCTCGAGACCGTCCAGGCGCGGCATCTGCATGTCCATCAGGACCAGGTCGTAATCCCGGGCGCTGACCATGGCCACCGCCTGCGCGCCGTCTTCGGCGAAATCGGCGCTCAGGCCAGTGTCGGCGAGCAGTTCGAGGGCGATCTCGCGGTTGACCGGCTCGTCCTCGACCAGCAGGACGCGGCAGTCGCGGCAGCGCTGGCGCAGTGTTTCCTCCGGCTCGCCGCTGCTGTCGCTTGCGGTGCTGCCCATTTCGGGCGCCTGGCGCAGGCGGGCGGTGAACCAGAAGCTGCTGCCTTTGCCGGGGGCGCTGTCGAGGCCTACCGAACCGCCCATCGCTGCGGCGATCTTGGCAGTGATCGCCAGTCCCAGGCCGGTGCCGCCGAAGCGCCGGGTGGTCGAAGTGTCGGCCTGTTCGAAGGCAGAAAACAGCCGGCTTTGGGCTTCGACCGGGATGCCGATACCGGAGTCGCTGACCGCGAAGCGCAGCAGGACGCTGTGGTCGCCCTGGTCGATCAGGTCGGCGCGCAGGGCGACGCTGCCTTTTTCGGTGAACTTGATCGCGTTGCTGGCGTAATTGAGCAGGCACTGCTGCAGCCGGGTCGGGTCGCCAAGGAGGCGTTCCGGCAGTGGGGTGCGTTCGATGGTGAAGGCCAGATTTTTGCTCTCTGCCTTTTCCAGCAGCATCGAGCGGACATTTTCGAGCAGGCTGACCGGGTTGAAGACGATTTCCTCGAGCATCAGCTTGCCGGCTTCGATCTTCGACAGATCGAGTACGGTGTTGATGGTTTCCAGCAGGTGATGGCTGGCGGCGTCGAGCTTGTCGAGGCGCTCGAGCTGTTCCGGCGGCAGGCCGCCGCGGCGGATCAGGTGGGTCATGCCGCCGATGGCGTTGAGCGGGGTGCGGATTTCGTGGCTCATGTTGGCGAGGAAGGCGCTTTTTGCCTGGTTGGCCTTCTCAGCGGCGGCCTTGGCTTCGCCCAGTTCGCGGGTGCGCACGGCGACCTGCTCTTCCAGGTGGAGGCGATAGCTGTCCAGCTCGGCGGCCAGCCGTTTCTTCTCGGTGACGTCTTCCTGTACCGCGACGTAGTGGCTGATCCGGCCGTCCGGTTCGCGCAACGGCGTGATGATTGCCGCCTGGATGTATTCGCTGCCGTCCTTGCGCCGGTTATGGAATTCCCCCGACCAGGTTTCGCCATGGGCCAGTGCCCGGCGCAGGCTGCCGTAGGTTTCCGGGGCGGTCTTGCCGGAATGCAGCAGGCGCGGGTTTTCGCCCAGCACTTCATCGCGCCGGAAACCGGTGTTGTGGACGAAAGAGGCGTTGACGTACTCGATGCGCGATTCGGTATCGGTAATCAGGATGCTGGCCGGGCTTTGCTCGACGGCCAGCGAAAACAGGCGCAGGCCTTCCTCGGCCTGCCGGCGTTCGGCGATTTCGCGGTCGAGGGCGGCATGGTGGCTCTGCAACTCGCGGCGCATGCGCTCGAAAGCCTCGATCAGTTGGCCGAGGTCGTCATCGCCGGCAAGCGGCAGCGCCGCCGCGTAATTGCGCCGGGCGAGTTCGGCGGCGGCTTCCGAGAGGCGGCGCAACGGCCGGTGTACCACCCGTTCGACCAGAATCCACAGCAACAGCACGCAGCCGCCCAGCAGCGCCAGCAGGATCGCGCTCATCGTCCGGTGTTCGCGGCGCTGCAGGTTCATCTGCGGCGCCAGGTCGTAGAGGGCGTCGATGCGGGCGAGCTGGCGACCGGCAAAGTTCAGCGGTTGCGACAGGCGACGCAGGTCGCCGCCAATTTCGCGCAGCGCTTCGTCGCGCTCGATCAGCAGCGGATAGAGCTGCCGCCCATTGCTGTCGATCAGGCTGATCGACACCCAGTCCGGGTTCTTTTCCAGCAGGCGGTCGAGATTCTCGTTGATGATGTCGAGCTGCTGACCCATGACCAGCGGCAACAGGCTTTCGCCGATGCTGTCGAGATGGCGCTGTGCCGATTGCAACTGGGTCTGCTCGACGTTGGCCAGGCTGCGCTGCAGCCAGAAGCGGTCCATCAGCAGGGCGACTGCCAGCGCCACCAGCAACAGCGGCAGCAGCAGCTTCCAGCGCAGCGACAGGCGGTCGATCACGGTTGTTCCAGGTAATTATTCAGCTGCAGCGACTTGAGCACGTCGTAATCGGCAATCTGCGCGGCGACCGGCGACTGCATCGGCACTTTCTCGAGCAGGGCCCGGCCTTCGTTGGTGCTGGCCAGTTCGATGAAGGCCTGGCGGATTTTTTCCCGGACTTCGGCGGGCACCCGCCGGTGTGCGGCGAGCGGATGCGAGGGCATCGGCGCGGTACGGTGCAGGACGCGCAGGGCCCCCTGAATCCGGGCATCCTGTTCGCCCAGCGTCTTCTGGACCGAACCGCCGGCATCGGCGAAGCCGTTGATGACGTGCAGGAAGACCGAACTGTGGGTCTTGGCGATGATGACCTGGGTTTTGACGCCGAACTGCCGGTCGAGCTCGGCGCGCAGCAGCAGGCTGGCGCCGAGCGCGGTCATCGACGGCACGGCCAGCGTTTTGCCCTGCAGATCGCTGACTTTCTGCAGTGGACTGTCCTTGCGCACCACCAGGATGCCGTGGATCGGCCGGGCATCGCGCACCAGCGGAATGTAGCCGGGCGTTTCGGCGACCACCGGCATCATGTAGGGATTGAGGTAGATGAAGTCGTACTGTCCCTTCTGCACGTCGCTCTCGTAATCGCTGACCGACAGCGAGGTGACCAGATGCAGCTGCAGGGCGGTGCGCTTTTCCAGCTGATCGACGATGGGTTGCCAGATGCTGAACAACATGCGCCGCTCGAACTGCGGCACGACCGAGAAGGTATAGCTTTCCTCGGCGGCGGCGGGGAGGAGGGTGCCGAGCAGCACGCAGGCTGCCAGAAAAATTTGCCGGATGATCCGGAGGCTGAAGGGTTTCATGGCTGCTGCCTCAAGGTGAGAGCGATTCACTGCCGATTCTCCGTCTGTCGGCGAGGAGTGTCCATCGGACTTTCGCCGGTATCCGGCACGCCCTTTGCAAGTGTGGTCACCCAAACACAGCCAGGAGGGTGGTCATGAAAATCGAAACGTCTACCGTCAAGCTGACGGCAAGCCACGAAGCCAGTTACGAGCGACGGCTCGAGGTCGCCTCGCAGAGCGGTTTCCGGCAGTTGTTCGAGAGTATGGCGGCGAGTGACGACGAAAACCTTGCCGAGCTGCGCAAGCGGGTCCAGCGCCTGCTTGACGCGCTGGTCGGGGCGATCTTTGCGGCAATGGATGGCCGGCAATGCCGGCAGGACGATGCCGCCTGGGTGCCGTTGCCGGCGACCGCCGAGGAAGCCCGGACGGGACGCGAATTCGCCTGGCAGAGCACGATCAGCGAACGGGTCGAGGAAAGCGAGCGTACCCAGGTCTGTGCGAGCGGCACGGTCAATACCTGTGACGGCCGCGAACTGGCTTTCGACCTCTCACTCGAGATGTCGCGCCATTACGGGAAAACCAGCGTCCTTTCGGAAAGCGGCAGCGTCCGCCTGCGCGATCCGCTGGTGCTGAATTTCTCCGGCCAGTCCTGCGAGTTGTCGGAACAGCGCTTCAGCTTCGACCTCGACTGCGACGGCAAGGTCGAATACCTGCCCGAGCTGGGCGCCGGCAACTGCTTCCTGGTCTTCGACCGCAACGGCAATGGGCGGGCCGACGACGGCAGCGAGCTGTTCGGCGCCAGCAGCGGCGATGGCTTTGCCGAACTGGCGAGCCATGACCTCGACGGCAACGGCTGGATCGACGAGGGCGATGCCGCGTTCGACAAGCTTGCCCTGTGGTCGGGCGAGCGCTTCGAATCGCTGACTGCGGCGGGTGTCGGTGCCCTGCATACGGGGGCGGTGGCGGCGCCGTTCTCGCTCAAGTCGCCGGACAACGTCCTGCTCGGACAGATTCGCGCGGCCGGGGTCTACCTGATGGAAAGCGGCCGGGCGGGGATCATGCAGCAGGTCGACCTGGCGACCTCAGCGGCGCCGGCCGAGCCAGAGGAAGCTGCCCAGCGACATGGCCTGCAGGCCTAGCAGGCCGAAGAAGGCGCTGCGGTAGGCGGTGACGGCAGGCATGCCGCCCGCCTGCAGCGCGTCGACCAGGCCGCCGATGCCCCACTGCAGGCCGAAGGCGCCGGCGAAGACGAGCAGGTTCAGCGCCGTGTTGGCGCGTCCGGAAAGCCGGCTCGGGAAGGCCTGGGCGACCAGCGAATAGGCGATGTTGGAGAGCGAGAAGCAGGCGCCGAGCAGCGGCCAGAGCAGGCCGCCGCCCGCTTGCGGAAAACTGCAGATCAGCGCGAAGGCGGCAAAGGCGGCGAGCATCGCGCCGCGAAACAGCGTCGCCAGCGGCACGCCACGGCGCACCAGGGTGCTGGCGAAGAAGCCCATGAACAGGAAGCCGCCGAGCATGGCCAGGCCCATCCAGGTCAGCCGGTCGGCGACGGCGGCGGCGGCCAGCCCCTCGGTGACGTTCATCCAGCGCGAGGCCCAGAGGCCTTGCACGGCCATGAAGCCGCCGGTGAAAAAACAGCCCATCGGCGCGTAGCGCCAGAAATGCCGGCTGGCGAAGATTTCCCGGACCCCGGCCAGTTGCTCGGCGAAGCCGCTGCCGCCGGCCTCCGCCGGGCGCTCCGGAACGCTGCGCCAGATCAGGGCGGCGACCGCCAGTGTCAGCGCGGCGAGGGCGAGGACGATTTCGCGCCAGCCGGTGACGCCGAGCGCCAGTTCCAGCGGCTTGCTCGCCGCCAGCGCGCCCATGCCGCCGGAGGCCATGATCCAGCCGGTCAACGAGGCCTGGCGCTCGGGCGGAAACCATTGCGTGAAGGCCTTGAACGAGGCCATCAGGCAGGCCGAGACGCCGAGGCCGATCAGGGCACGGCCGACGGTCAGCCCGCCGAGGCCGTCGGCGCTGGCGAACAGCGCGGCACCGGCAGCGGCGACGACGAGCAGCGCGGCTTCGACGCGGCGCGGCCCGAAACGGTCGAGCAGCATGCCGAGCGGTAGCTGGGCAGCGCCGAAGGCGAGGAAGTAGGTGCTGGTGAGCAGGCCCAGTGCATTGTCGGGCAGGGCCAGTTCGCCAGCGATTACCGGGCCGAGCACGGCATTCACCGTGCGGTAGAGGTAGGACAGGAAGTAGCCGGCGGCAAACGGCAGGAAAAGGCGCCGCATCAGATTGTTGGGAGGGGTCACGGTTGTGGCGGTTTCACATGGAACCCGAGCGGGGCCGGGGCGGGTGTATCGGGGTGGCGTCGCAGCCAGTCGGTGCGCTGGACGATCTTCTGCCGCCAGTGGCTGGCGATGCCCGGTGTCGTTGCCAGGTGGTCGAGTTCGGCGAGCGGCGGGCGGTGCGTCTGGCACAGCCGCAGTGCTTCGCCCAGCGTCATCGCGCTGGCGGCTTCTTCCAGCAGCAGCGGCTCGCCGGGGGCGACCGTGCCGGGAGTGACGACCCGCCAGTACCAGCCGTTCAGCCGCTGCTCGGCGATGAATTGCGCCATGCCATCGGTGGCGAAGCGTTCGTCGATCTTCCAGCAGGGACTGCGCGGCTGGCAGACCTGCAGGCGGGCGCTGCCGAGCCGCCAGATGTCACCGACGCGCACGCTGTCTTCGTCGAGATCGGGCGTCGCCAGGTTCTCGCCGAGGCTGCCGGGAACTAGCTGGCTGGCGATTTCCGGGAAGCGCGCGGCAAGGCGCGCGTAATGCGCCGTCGGGTAGAGGTGGACGGCTTTTTCCGGGCCACCGTGCACGCGCAGGTCGGCCTGCTGGTCAGTGGTGAAACCATTGATGCCGAGTTCGAGCGGGCCGCTGGCCGGTAGCTTGTAAATGCCGGTCGGACGACCGGATCCGGGCAGCGGCCGGATGCCGCCGACGAAGAGGGAGACTCGTGCCATGCCGGATGCCGTCAGTCCCACAGCCAGGCCGCGCCCCGTACGCCGGACGAGTCGCCATGCACGGCCGGCAGGAAGCGGGTTCGGCAACTGTCGGAAAAGACGTAGGGCAGGCAGGCCTCTGGCAGGCGCCGGTAAAGTTGCCGGATGTTGGAGAGGCCGCCGCCGAGAACGATGACTTCCGGATCGAGGAGGTTGATGACGCCGGCCAGGGCGCGGCCGAGGCGGGCCAGGTGGCGGTCCAGCGTCGCCGCGCAGGCGCTGTCGCCGGCGGCTGCGTGTTCGGCGATCTGCACCGCGCTCAGGTCGCTGCCGCTGCTCCGGCGGTGGTCGGCAGCGAGGCCGGGGCCGGACAGCCAGGTCTCGATGCAGCCCTGGCGACCGCAGTAGCAGGGCAGCGCGGGCAGGGGATCGTCTGCCGCCGGCGGCAGCGGGTTGTGCCCCCACTCGCCGGCGATCGCATTGGCGCCGATCAGGACCTTGCCATCAATGACGATGCCGCCGCCGACGCCGGTGCCGAGGATGACGCCGAAGACGCAACGGGCGCCGCGCCCGGCGCCGTCGATCGCTTCCGACAGGGCGAAGCAGTTGGCATCGTTGGCCAGACGGATTTCCCGCTGCAGCAGCATCTGCAGGTCATCGCGCAGCGACTGGCCGTTGAGGCAGGTCGAGTTGGCGTTCTTGATCCGCCCGTCGAGCAGCGATTCGGCGCCGGGGATGCCGATGCCGACGCTGCCGTGGTCGCCGGTTTCGTTTTCGGCGCCGGCGACCAGGCCGGCGATCGCCTGCAAGGTACCCCGGTAATCGCCCTGCGGGGTTGGCACCCGGCGGCGCAGGCGCTCACTGCCGTCGGTGGCGAGGGCGACGATCTCGATCTTGCTGCCGCCGAGGTCAATGCCCAGGCGCATCAGACGCGCACGGCGACGCCCTTGACGTTGCCCCAGGTGGTGGTCAGCGTGCGCAGCACGCTGGCGCCGGATTCGAGTAGTAGCAGGAAGAGGTCGCGTTCCGAATAGAGACAGACCGCGTCCGGCATCTCGTACTTGCGTGCCATGCTCGGAGAAAGTTTGCTCCAGCGTTCGTAGATCGACTGTTCGCGCCCGGCGTAGTCTTCCCCCAGCTCCGAATGCAGGCCCATGATGGAAAGGTAGAGCTTGCCGCCGATTTTCAATTGCTGCATCAACTGCTGGATCAGCTGCTTGCCGCGAGCGTAAGGCAGATGGCAGAGACCATGGCGGAAAACGATGATGTCGTAGGGGGCAGCGTCATCCTGCGTGGGCGGGGCCGGTAGTTCGGTGGCGGCGAAGCGGATGTGGTCTGGATAGCCGGCAGCCAGGACGCGCCCTTCGATTTCCTGCCGGCGGCTGGCCTGGTCGGCCAGCGTGACCTGCGCGCCGAGCGCCGCGAAGCGGGTCGCCAGCTTGGCGCCGCCGGCCGGCATGACGAGCACGGAAACCGCGTTGTCGAAGCGCTGGCGCTTGACGCACTCTTCCAGTGCCAGTTGCTGGATCGGGTCGTTTTCCTCTGCCCAGGGACTGGCTTGCAGATTCTTGTTCATGGTGTCTCCCCCTCCCAGCCATTGTGCACGAGCTGGACGACCCCTGACAACCGGGTGTTCCCCTTGGGGAAGTCCGCAATTGACGGGGCGTTCCGGCTGCGCGAAGCTGACCGCGGTGTCGGAAAACCGAGGGCTTGGCCGGCCGGAATATCGGAAATCCGTTGGCCCTCGCTCTCGTCGGGCCGCTTGTGCCGAAGGGAATCAATGACTTATCGCAGCCGCGCCGCTTGCTTTTGCCTGGCACATGGCTTGCGATGCATTGGCTGTCGAAGCCCGCTCGGGGCTTCCTCACTCATCAGGAGAAGACATGAAACGTATCGCCCTCGCTGCCGCTCTCGCCGCCGTGTTTTCCACCGCTGCCGTCACCCCGGCGGTCGCTCAGGAAGCCTCAACGCTGAAGAAGATCAAGGACACCGGCAGCATCACGCTCGGTCACCGCGAATCCTCGATCCCGTTCTCCTATTACGACGACAAGCAACAGGTCATCGGTTATTCGCATGAACTGATGCTCAAGGTCGTCGATGCGGTCAAGAGCGAACTGAAGCTGGCCAAGCTCGACACCAAGCTGATGCCGGTCACTTCGGCCAACCGCATCACGCTGCTGCAGAACGGTACCGTCGACATCGAGTGCGGTTCGACCACCAACAATCTTGAGCGCCAGAAGCAGGTTGGCTTCTCGACCACCATCTTCGTCATCGGCACCCGCCTGATGACCAAGAAGACCTCCGGCATCAACGACTTCGCCGACCTCGCCGGCAAGAACGTCGTCACCACTGCCGGTACGACGTCGGAGCGCCTGATCCGCAAGATGAACGAAGAAAAGCAGATGAAGATGAACGTCATCTCGGCCAAGGATCACGGCGAAAGCTTCCTGACCCTGGAAACTGGCCGTGCCGTCGCCTTCATGATGGATGACGCGCTGCTCTACGGCGAAATGGCCAAGGCCAAGAAGCCGGGCGACTGGGCGGTGGTCGGCACGGCGCAGTCGAAGGAAGCTTACGGCTGCATGCTGCGCAAGGACGACGCCGAGTTCAAGAAGGTGGTCGATGCGGCGCTGACCAAGGCGATGACTTCCGGCGACGCCGAGAAGATCTACAACAAGTGGTTCATGAACCCGATCCCGCCCAAGGGCCTGAACCTGAACATGCCGCTGTCGGCTGAAATGAAGGCCCTGTACAAGGCGCCGAACGACAAAGCCTTCGAGTAATTCCCCAAATCATTTGCTGTGCTGCCGGCACCTCCCGAGTGAGGTGCCAGGCCCGGCTCATCCCTAAAAAACAGAGGAGTTCATCATGTTCAAGCGAATTTTCACCCGTTGCGCGGTCTTCGCCGCCGGTTGCGCCGCCTCGCTGGCGGTCATGGCCGCCCAACCCAACGTCGTCATCCTCGCCACTGGCGGCACCATTGCCGGTGCCGGTGCGGAAGCCACCAACAGCGCCACCTACCAGGCAGCGAAAGTGCCGGTCGACAAGCTGATCGCCGGCGTTCCGGAACTCGCCAAGGTTGCTGCCGTGCGCGGCGAGCAGGTATTCCAGATCGCTTCCGAAAGCTTCACCAACGAGCATCTGCTGACGCTCGGCAAGCGTGTTTCGGCGCTGACCAAGCAGGCCGACGTTGACGGCATCGTCATCACCCACGGCACCGACACGCTGGAAGAAACCGCCTACTTCCTGAATCTGGTGATCAAGAGCGACAAGCCGATTGTCCTCGTCGGTTCGATGCGTCCGGGCACCGCGATGTCGGCCGACGGCATGCTCAACCTGTACAACGCCGTCGCCGCTGCCGCAGCCAAGGATGCACGCGGCAAGGGCGTGCTGGTGGCGATGAACGACGAATTGAACAGCGGGCGCGATGTGTCCAAGATGATCAACATCCAGACCGGCGCCTTCAAGAGCCCCTGGGGTCCGCTGGGCATGATCGTCGAAGGCAAGAACTACTGGTTCCGCCTGCCGGCCAAGCGCCACACCGTGAACTCCGAGTTCGACATCGACAAGATCGACAGCCTGCCGGCAGTCGGCATCGCCTACGGTCACGGCAACGTCGCCGACACCGCCTACAAGGCGCTCGCCGCCAGCGGTGCCAAGGCGATCATCCACGCCGGTACCGGCAACGGTTCGGTGGCCAAGAACGTCGTTCCGGCGCTGCGCGAACTGCGTGGACAGGGCGTGCACATCATCCGTTCGTCGCACGTCAATGCCGGCGGCTTCGTCCTGCGCAACGCCGAGCAGCCGGATGACCAGTACGACTGGGTCGTCGCCCACGACCTCAACCCGCAGAAGGCCCGCATCCTGGCCACCGTCGCCCTGACCAAGACCGGCGACAGCAAGGAACTGCAGCGCATTTTCTGGGAATACTGATCCCGGCACGCGGGCGGCCGGCTCCGGTCGCCCTCAATCACCTTTTCAGGAGTTCCTCATGAATTACCAATGGAACTGGTCCATCTTCCTGCAAACCACCGTGGTCGGTGACACGACCTACCTTGGCTGGATGTTTGCCGGCCTGCAGATGACCTTGATGCTCTCGCTCAGCGCCTGGGTCATCGCGCTGCTGCTCGGTGCCGTTGTCGGTGTCTTGCGTACCGTCCCGAACAAGCTGCTGAGCGGGCTCGCTACTGCTTACGTCGAACTCTTTCGCAACATCCCCCTGCTGGTGCAACTGTTCATCTGGTATTTCGTGATGCCGGAACTGGTGCCGCAGAGCCTGGGCGACGCCTACAAGCAGTCGCATCCGGTGTTGCAGCAGTTCCTGGCGGCGATGCTGTGCCTGGCGCTGTTTACCAGTGCCCGGGTGGCCGAGCAGGTGCGCTCGGGCATCAACTCGCTGCCGCGCGGCCAGAAGAACGCCGGCCTGGCGCTCGGTTTCACGCTGCCGCAGGTGTATCGCCACGTGCTGTTGCCGATGGCTTTCCGCCTGATCATGCCGCCGCTGACCTCGGAATTTCTCAACATCTTCAAGAATTCCGCCGTCTGCTCAACCATCGGCCTGCTCGAACTGGCCGCCCAGGGGCGCCAACTGGTCGATTACACGGCGCAACCCTACGAATCCTTCATCGCCGTCACCGTGGCCTATGTGGCGATCAACGTCATCGTCATGACGCTGATGAAGAAGCTGGAAGACAAGGTCCGCGTGCCGGGCTACATGGGGGGCAAGTAAATGGTTTACGAATTCGACTGGTCTTCGATCCCCGGCGCCTTGCCGATACTTTGGGACGGCATGGCGGTATCGCTGGAAATCACCTTGACCGCCATTGTTGTCGGCATCGTCTGGGGCACCCTGCTGGCGATGATGCGCTTGTCTTCGATCAAGCCGCTGTCGCTGTTTGCCGCCGGCTACGTGAACCTGTTCCGCGCCATACCGCTGGTCATGGTGCTGCTCTGGTTCTTCCTGATCGTGCCGCGCTTCATCGCCGACCTCTTCGGCCTGCCGCCCAATACCGACCTGCGTCTGGCCTCGGCGATGATCGGCTTTGCCTTGTTTGAGTCAGCCTACTACTCGGAGATCATCCGTGCCGGCATCCAGTCGGTGCCGAAGGGGCAGATGGCTGCCTGCCAGGCGCTGGGCATGACTTATGGTCAGGCGATGCGCCTGGTGATCCTGCCGCAGGCCTTCCGCAACATGGTGCCGCTGCTGCTGACCCAGGCCATCATCCTGTTCCAGGACACCTCGCTGGTTTACGTGTCCGCGCTGGCCGACTTCTTCGGTGCCGCCTACAAGGTCGGCGATCGCGACGGACGGCTGGTCGAACTGCTGCTGTTCGCCGGTCTCGTCTATTTCGTCCTCTGCTTTGCCGCGTCGATGCTGGTCAAGCATCTGCAGAAAAAATACCAACCGGCCTGAGGCCGCGTTTCCAGGAGATTGTCATGATCCAGATTTCCCATGTCAGCAAGAACTACGGCACCTTCGACGTGCTCAAGGACTGCAGCACCACGGTCAGCAAGGGCGAGGTGATCGTCGTCTGCGGCCCCTCGGGTTCCGGCAAATCGACGCTGATCAAATGCGTCAATGGCCTCGAACCCTTCCAGTCGGGCGAGATCATCGTCAACGGCACCTCGGTCGGCGATCCGAAGACCAAGCTGTCCAAGCTGCGTGCCCACGTCGGTATGGTCTTCCAGAACTTCGAACTGTTCCCGCACATGAGCATCACCCAGAACCTGGCTATCGCCCAGGTCAAGGTGCTCGGCCGCAAGCAGGACGAGGCCATCGACAAGGGCTTGAAGCTGCTCGACCGGGTCGGCCTCAAGGCACATGCCCACAAGTTCCCCGGCCAGCTGTCTGGCGGCCAGCAGCAGCGGGTGGCGATCGCCCGGGCGCTGGCGATGGACCCGATCTGCATGCTGTTCGACGAACCGACCTCGGCGCTTGACCCGGAAATGGTCAATGAAGTGCTCGACGTGATGACCGAACTGGCCCAGGAAGGCATGACCATGATGTGCGTCACGCACGAAATGGGCTTCGCCAAGCGCGTTGCCAACCGGGTCATCTTCATGGACCACGGCCGCATCGTCGAGGACGACAGCAAGGAAGCCTTCTTCGCCAATCCGCGTTCGGAACGGGCGCAGCAGTTCCTGGCCAAGATCCTGCACCACTGAGCCTGACCCCAACCCCAAAAACACAACGGAGACAACATGAGCACAAGACTCGAACACGACCTTCTCGGCGACGCCGAAGTACCGGCCAGCGCCTACTGGGGCGTGCATACGCTGCGGGCGATCGAGAACTACCCGATCACCGGCAAGAGCATCGGCACTTACGGCGAACTGGTGCGCGCCCTGGCCCTGACCAAGCAGGCGGCGGCGATGGCCAATGCCGAACTCGGCCAGCTCGACCGCACGCGCGCCGACGCGATCATCGCCGCCTGCCAGGAAATCGCCGGCGGCAAGCTGCACGATGCGTTCGTCGTCGACGTCATCCAGGGCGGCGCCGGCACCTCGACCAACATGAACGCCAACGAGGTGATCGCCAACCGGGCGCTGGAAATCCTCGGCCACCAGAAGGGCGATTACGCCCATCTGCACCCGCTCAATCACGTCAACATGTCGCAGAGCACCAATGACGTCTATCCGACGGCGCTGCGCGTTGCCGCCTGCTTCGCCATCCGTGGCCTGCTGTCGGCGATGGCCGGCCTGCGCGAAGCCTTCGCCGCCAAGGCCGAGGAGTTCAAGGACGTGCTGAAGATCGGCCGTACCCAGCTCCAGGATGCCGTGCCGATGACGCTCGGCCAGGAGTTCTCGACCTACGCGGTGATGCTGCACGAGGACGAGTTACGCCTGGGCGAGGCGATCGCCCTGATCCGCGAAATCAACCTCGGCGCCACCGCGATCGGCACCGGCATCAATACCGACATGCGCTATTCCAAGCTCGCCATCGATCACCTGTCGCGGCTCTCCGGTTTCGCGCTGGAAGCGGCGCCCAACCTGATCGAGGCGACCCAGGACTGCGGCGCCTTCGTCCAGCTTTCCGGTGTCTTGAAGCGCGTTGCCGCCAAGCTGTCGAAGACCTGCAACGACCTGCGTCTGCTCTCTTCCGGCCCGCAGGCCGGGCTCAATGAAATCAACCTGCCGGCGCGCGCCGCCGGTTCGTCGATCATGCCGGGCAAGGTCAATCCGGTGATCCCGGAAGTGGTCAACCAGATCGCCTTCGAAGTGATCGGCAACGACGTCACCATCACCATGGCGGCGGAGGGCGGCCAACTGCAGTTGAACGCCTTCGAACCGATCATCGCCCACAGTCTGTTCAAGAGCATCGAACACCTGGCCGCCGGCTGCCGCACGCTGACCGCCCATTGCGTGCGCGGCATCACCGCCAACCGCGAGCTGCTGGCGGAGCGAGTACGCACTTCGGCCGGTCTGGCGACGGCGCTGAATCCGCACATCGGTTACGAGAACGCCACCCGGGTCGCCCAGAAAGCGCTGCGCAGCGGCCGTGGCGTTGCCGAACTGGTCGAGGAGATGGGACTGATGGACCAGGCGCAACTGGCCGCCGTCCTAGCGCCCGAAGTGCTGACCGCGCCGCGCCGGCCAGGCTGAGGTCGATGCCGGCAGCCGGTTCCGCCGTCGCCCGCCCGCCGCCCGCCGCGGCGGGCGGGCGTTCGGCCGTACAATGAGTGCTCCCTGAGCCCGTCCCGTCATGCCGGATTCCGCCGCCCAACTGCCCACACCCTTGCCCCGTCCGCACCGTCTGCTCGGATTGGCGGCGTTGCTGGTCGCCTTCCTGGCGCTCGCCTTCTTTTCCTACCGGCTTTCCGAGCACTACGGGGTGGCCGAAATGCGCGAGGCGGCCTCGCACCAGCTCGACATCCTCGGTGCCGCGATCGACAGCGAGGTCACCCGCCACGCCTCGATCCCCAGCGCCGTCGAACTGAACGCCGAGATCGTCGCCCTGCTGCGCGGCCCGAGCGAGGGGCAGGACATCCTGCAGGCCGAGGCCAACCGTTTCCTGCAGAAGCTCAACGACCATCTCGGCGGCCCGGCGATCTTCGTCCTCGACACCAGCGGTACCGTCGTCGCCTCCAGCGACTGGATCTTCTCCGACAACCTGCTCGGCTCCGACCTCTCCTACATGCCTTTCTTCCGCGATGCGGTGCGCGGTACGCCGGCCCGCCACTACGCGGTCGACCACATCCGGCACGAGCCCGGCTACTACTTCGCGCTGCCGATCCGCGACGAGACGCAGGAGTGGAAGGTGATCGGCGTCGCCGTCGTCAAGTCCGGCATCCGCGAGGTCGAGCGGCGCTGGCTGGCGCAGGAGGCGCCGGCGCTGATCGTCGACCGCAACGACGTCGTGCTGCTTGCCTCGCCACCGGAATGGCGCTACGCGACGCTGCGCCCGCAGCCGCGCGACGTCCTCGACCGTCTCGGCCGGCAACAGTTCGCCGGCCAGCCGCTGGGCGAGATCAGCCTCGACATCGACCTTGCCGGCGCCGACGAGGGGCGCATCGTCCGCCTGCCCAAGCACCTGCGCGACGACGTAGCGCCAGCGCAGGGCGCGCGCCCCTACCTGGCGATGTCGCGCCACCTGTCCGGCACCGCCTGGCGCATCGTCGTCTTTTCCGACCTGCGCCCGGTCGGCATCCAGGCGGCGACGCATGCCGCGCTCAGTGTTGCCGCCCTCGGCTGCCTGCTGCTCGGCGTCCTGTATACCCGCCAGCGCCGCCGCCTGGCGCGCGGCCGCGAGGAGGCGCGGGCGATGCTCGAACGCGCCAATCAGGAACTGGAACGCAAGGTCGAGGAACGCACCGCCGACCTGTCGGAAGCGGTTGCCGGTCTGCAGCGCGAAGTGCAGGAGCGCCAGCGTGCCGAACAGACGCTGCGCGCCGCCCAGGACGAGCTGGTGCAGGCGGCCAAGCTGGCCGTCCTCGGCCAGATGGCGACTGGCGTCACCCACGAACTGAGCCAGCCGCTCGGCGCCATCCGCACCCTGTCGGCCAACGCCGCCGAATTCATGCGCCGCGGTGACAGCGCGACGGCCGAACGCAATCTCGCCATCGTCGAGCAACTGACCGAGCAGATGGGCAACATCATCGGGCCGCTGAAGACCTTCGCCCGCAAGTCGCCGGCGGTATCGAGCGCGGTCGATGTGGCGCAGGCGGTGGACAGCGCGCTCTTCCTCTTCGAGTCACGGCTGAAGAAGGAAAATGTCAGCGTCGAGCGCGGTATCGCGCCCGGTCAAAACGTCGCCTGGTGCGATCGCAACCGCCTGCAGCAGGTGCTGGTCAATCTGATCGGCAACGCCCTCGACGCGATGCGCGACGAGCCGGTACGCCGCTTGAGCTTCAGCGTCGATGTTGCCAGTTCGGGCAAGCTGGCGCTGGCGGTCAGCGACAGTGGCTACGGTTTCTCCGAAGAGGCGCTGGCCCACCTGTTCGAACCTTTCTTCACCACCAAACAGCCGGGCGAAGGGCTTGGCCTGGGGCTAACCATTTCGCGCGATATACTGCGTGACTTCGGCGGCGACCTGATGGCCGGCCCGGCGCCGGGTGGGGGCGCCCGCTTCGTCGTCATGCTGCCGCCACTGCCACCGACCCACCGGGATACGCCATGAAGACGCCTTTGTCCGTCCTCCTTGTCGAAGACGATCCGCACGTCCGCCTGGGCTGCGAGCAGGCCATGCAGCTGGCCGGCATCCCGGTGCTCGCCGCCGCTTCCGCCGAGGAGGCCGAGAAGCACCTCAATCCCGAGTTTCCCGGCATCATCGTCACCGACATGCGCTTGCCCGGCGCCAGCGGCATGGACCTGCTGCGCAAGGTGCGCGGCCTCGACCCCGACCTGCCGGTGATCATCATCACCGGCCACGGCGACGTCACGCTGGCGGTCGAGGCGATGCGCAACGGCGCCTACGATTTCATGCAGAAACCGTTCTCGACCGACGATCTGGTCGATGTCGTGCGCCGCGCGCTGGAAAAGCGGGCGCTGGTGCTGGAAGTCGAAGCGCTGCGCCGCCGCCTCGACCAGCGCGACGACCTCGAAGCCCGGCTGATCGGCCGTTCGCCGCAGATGCAGAAGGTGCGCCGGTTGATCCTCGACGTCGCCGACGCCGGCGTCGACGTGCTGATCTACGGCGAAACCGGTACCGGCAAGGAAATGGTCGCCCGCTGCCTGCACGACCTGTCGCGCGCCGGCCAGGAGAACTACGTCGCCCTCAACTGCGGCGGCATGGCCGATAACCTGCTCGACAGCGAACTCTTCGGCCACGAGCCGGGCGCCTTCACCGGCGCCCAGAAGCGGCGCATCGGCAAGATCGAATACGCCAGCGGTGGCACGCTTTTCCTCGACGAGGTCGAGAGCATGCCGATGAGCATGCAGATCAAGCTGCTGCGCGTGCTGCAGGAGCGCGTCATTGAGCGTCTCGGTTCCAACCAGCAGTTGCCGGTCAGCTGCCGCGTCGTCGCGGCGAGCAAGGAAGACCTCAAGGTCTGGTCGGAGCAGGGCAAGTTCCGCGCCGACCTCTATTACCGGCTCAACGTCGTGCGCATCGAACTGCCGCCGCTACGCGAGCGGCGCGAGGACATCCCGGCGCTCTACGACGCCTTCCTGCTGCAGGCCGCCAAGCGTTACAACCGCCCGCCACCGGCGCTCACCACCGACACCTTGCACCGACTGATGGCGCAGGACTGGCCGGGCAACATCCGCGAACTGAAGAACGCCGCCGAATGCCACGTTCTCGGCATCGGCGCTGCCGGCGGCGGCAGTGCGCCGGCCAGCGCGCCGTCGCTGACCGAGGCGGTGGAGAACTACGAACGCCTGCTCATCGCCGACGAATTCACGCGCCAGGGCGGCAACATCCAGCGTACCGCCGACGCGCTGAAGGCGGCGCGCACCACGCTGCATGACAAGCTGAAGAAGTACGGTCTGCTATAGTGCCTCTCCCTCCTGACGACACGGACGAATGCGATGATCGTGACCTTCGAATCGAGCGAAACCGGCGAAGTGCTGATGTACGCGGAAACGGCGAAAACCCTGCTGGATATCGTCGGCAAGGCGACCACCGCGCGCGGCGTGTTCACCCCGCCGGAAATGCTGCCGGCGGCGGCCAAGCTGCAGGCGGCGGTGGCCGAGGCGCGGCGTCAGGCGGCGGCACAACCGGAACCGGAAGACGAGGAAGACAAGGCCAAACCCCTGCCGGTCAGTTTGCCGCAACGCGCCTGGCCGCTGATCGACATGCTCGAACGCACGGCCAAGGCCGGTCCGCAGGCTCACATCATGTGGACGGCGGCCGCTGACTTCTGAGCGGGGCGCTCAGAACAGCTCGATATCGTCGTTCTTGTCCTTCATCTCGGCCATGAAGCGTTCGATTGCTTCCTGGACCGGGACGCCGTGCATTACCGCGTCGAACATGGCGATTTCCTCGCGCGTCGAGTACTTGCCCTTGATCCGGTTCTGCAGCGCCACCCACTCACCCGGGTTGTAGAGACGGGCCGGTTCGCCGACCAGATCGCTCAGTTCGCCCAGGCTGAGGCCGACGTGGGCCAGGCGCTGGACCAGCTTGTCGTAGAACTGGAAGGCGATGATCGCCTGGTGCACCATGCCGGACACGTTGGCGGCGGCGCCCAGCAGTTCGTTGCGGGCTGCGCCGACGCCGCCGGTTTCCGGCAGGCCTTCAACCTTGCCGGCGATTTCCTGCATGCAGCCGGCCATCGCGGTGAAGGAGCGGGTCAGTACGTCGACCGAGGCATTGCTGTCCTTCATCGCGTGCTCGATCTGCACCGCGGCAAGTTCCAGCATGAGGACGGTTTCGCGGACCTGGCTCCAGCTCAGGTCGGGATTGTGGGCGGAGGTGCCGCGCGGCGGGAGGGGATTCTCGGTCATTGTTCTTTCCAGTCGGCCTGGCGCCGACTATAGCGCAATTCAGTCAGCCCGTTCCAGCACCACGTAGTGCTTGCGGACGGCTTCGAGGACGGTGAAGCTGCCGGTGAATCCAGCCGGAATGACGCCCGCCTCGCCGGGGCCGAATTCGGCGCTGTTGCCTTCGTTGTCGGCGATCCGGACGCGGCCCTCGATGATGCAGAAGAACTCGTCCTTGTTGGCGCCGAAGGCGATGCGCCAGGCACCCGGCTCGCAGGCCCAGACGCCGGCGACCAGATCGCCCTGCGGCGCCGCGAAATGCTCGTGCGTGGTGCGCAGCGGGTTGCCTTCGAGCAAGCGCTCGGGGCGCGGCCGGTCGTACTCCGGGGCGGGCGACTGGCGGGAGAAGACGGTCAGTTGGGGCATGGCGATGCGGGTCGGGGGCGGGGTGGGCATTTTAAGCCAAGGGTGTCGTCGCGGGCTGGGCCGGCGGGCGATTTGCCGCGATAATCGGCGCATGCGCCTGCCGATCCTCTGCTTGTTCCTGTTGTTTAATGTAAATGCCCTTGCCGCCGCGATCGCCGTCGATGTCGGCCACGGCACGCGCGATAGCGGCGCCATCTCGGCGCGCGGGCGCAGCGAGTTCGAGTTCAACCGCGATTTCGCCGGTGTCCTCGCCGACCGCCTGGAAGCCGGCGGCCAGCAGGTGCGCCGGGTCAATTTCGACGGCGCCATCGCTAGCCTGGCGGCGCGTCCCGAGGCGGCCGTCGGCAGCGACTTCTTCATCTCCATCCACCACGATTCGATCGGCGAGGCCTGGCTGCTGCCGTGGACCTGGGAAGGCGTCGAGCGCACCCACACCGAGGCCAAGCGCGGCTACGGCATCTTCGTCTCGGCGGCCAATCCGGATCTGCCGACCAGCCTGCTCTGCGCCTCGACGATGGGGGCGATGCTGCGTCGCGCCGGCTTCGTGCCGAGCGACTGGCATGGCCGCCGGCACGTCGCGGCCGACGCGCGGAACGGCGTCTGGTACTACGACAACCTGGTCGTCCTCTACCGCACGACGCTGCCGGCGGTGCTGTTCGAGGCCGGCGTGATCAAGCACAAGGACGAGGAGCTGGAACTGCTCGATCCGGCGCGTCAGGCGCGCATGGCCGACGCGTTGGCGACCGGCCTGGCTGCCTGCCTGCAAGTCAAAGAAATACCGGCTCCGGACTGAGTTCGATAGCGAATTTCTCGCGCACCGCGGCCTGTACCGCGGCCATCGTCCGCCGCACATCGGCGCCGGTCGCACCGCCCCGGTTGACCAGGACCAGCGCCTGCTTCTCGTACATGCCGACCGGCCCGAGCGCCTTGCCCTTCCAGCCGGCCTGCTCGATCAGCCAGCCGGCAGCCAGCTTGACCCGGCCGTCCGGCTGCGCGTAGCAGGGCAGTGCCGGATGCTGCGTTTTCAACGCGTCGGCGGTCTGCCGGTCGACCACCGGGTTGTGGAAGAAGCTGCCGGCGTTCGGCGTCAGCGCCGGATCGGGCAGCTTGCGCTGGCGGACGGCGATCACCGCGTCGGCGACATTGCTGGCGACCGGCTCGGCGACGCCGCGGGCGGCCAGTTCCTGGCGCAGGTCGGCGTAGCCGATGTTCGGCTGCCAGGCCTTGGGTAGGCGGAAGACGACCGAGACGATGGCGATCCGGCCGTCGAGGTGCCAGCCCTGTTGCTTGAACACGCTGTCGCGGTAGGCAAAACGGCAGGCATCGCGGTCGAGCGTGAACAAGGCCTGCTTTTCAAAATCCCAGGCCGTCACCGAATCCAGGCGTTCGCCGACTTCCAGCCCGTAAGCGCCGATGTTCTGCACCGGCGCGGCACCGACCGTGCCGGGGATCAGCGACAGGTTTTCCAGCCCGGGCCAGCCCTGCGCCAGCGTCCATTGCACGAAGTCGTGCCAGTTCTCGCCGGCCCCGGCCTCGATGTAGAAGGCCTCGTCATCCTCGCGCAGCAGACGTTTGCCGGCGATCGCCATGTGCAGCAAGAGCCCCGGAAAATCGCCGGTGAGCACCAGGTTGCTGCCGCCGCCGAGGACGAAACGACGCTCGCCCGGCGGCACCGCCGCCAGTTGGGCCGGATCGGTGACCTTCAGGTAATGCGCCGCGCGGCCGGGTAGGGCGAGGGTGTTGTAGGGGGTGAGGTCGATGGCGGTGTTAAGCTGCTGCATCTGCCCGAATCAACCGACACTGTAAGGCGCAGTATCCTGAAGTAGCGTCAGTTGGGCTTCGCGAGCGGCTTTGCGTTCGCTCAAAATATGCTCGCCGACGGTTTCAGGGACTTCGTTACCCCAGTTCTGCCAGCCTTCGCGCCGATGCCGGGCGAACAGTTCCAGGTAGGGACCGGGGCTGCACGACTCAACGATGTCGTAGAACTCGTCGGGTTTGCGCGAATGCTCGCGTTTTTGCGTGGCGAGGAAATTGACTTGGCGGCGGCCGGGCGGCAGCGTGCGCATGCTGCCGCGAACGCCGAAGAGCACCAGTTCGGTGACGTTGCGGAAATAGAAGCCGACGCCGCGTCCATCCGGTCCGCCATCCTTGCGCACTTTGTGCCAGACGATGTTCGACTTGTAGGTGAAGCCCCAGGCTTGCATTACTGCAAGCCCTTCGGCCAGCAGTGCATTCGGTACCCACAGGTAGAGGTGGCTGCTGGCAGCGGCAACATCGGCGACCGGGATGGCTTTGATGTCATCCAACGTCAGCGTCGGGTAGCGCGCAAGGCGCTTGTGTTCCGGTGCCATCTTGCCGGTCCGGTTCTGGAACTGCCAGGGCGGATCGGCCAGGATGGTGCTGAATTGCCCGGTAATCGAGGACTTGAAATCTTCTGCTGCCGTTAGCTGCATCTCAGCAGTCCTCCTCGTAAAGTGATTTGCGGATGCCGAAGACCAGCAAGGGGCATCCGCCACCGCCACCACCCTGGATGCGGGGGAGCAGTTTGCCCATGTGCGTTGTCGAGGAACCATACGACGTGCCGCGGCTCAGTTTGTCGAAGATGTCCTGCAGTTCGTCGCAGCGGGTCACGATGATGCCGACGCTAACTACGCGCAGATCGAAGAGCAGGCGGAAATTGTTGAGATCCCGGTCGAAGAACGGGTCCTTGTTGTTCCACTCGATTTCCAGCGCAACCCGGTTCTTGAAGCAGTCGACCTTGTGAGTCGGTGAATCGAGGCTGACCCCATCGACCACCATCTTGGTGTCGAAGCCTTTCTCCTGCCAGCCGAGTTTGCCGAGGGCGCCATCGAAGGCTTCGGCAACTTTGGATTTACGGCCGCCGCCAACGGTAAGCCAGCTTTTCAACAAACGGAAATCGCTCAGCACACCGACGATTTCCTGCCATTCGTCCGGAAAATCCTGCTTCAGGATGGCGCACGCGTGTTTCCATTCGTGCACTTCGTAATGCTCGCGGATGAAGGGGGGAAGGAGGTCAAGACTCATGGCGCCATTCTATCAGCCGGCCGGGGCGTGGCGTCGGCCTGGAAGGGGAAAAAGCGCCGTACAGTCAGTGCGTCCGGTAGCTATCGGCGCTGATGGCGTGGCGGGTGAGTTTGTCGTAGAGCGTTTTTTTCGGGACCTGCAGGGCTTCCGCGGCCTGGGCGACGTTGCCGCTGCTGGCCTGCAGTGCAGTTTCGATCGCGCGCCGCTCGGCGGCGTCGACCTGCGCGGCGAGCGACGCGGCGGGCAGTGTCCCGGCGGAGCCGGCGAGGCCGTCGGGCAGGCCGAGTGCCCAGCGATTGGCGACGTTCTTCAGTTCGCGCACGTTACCCGGCCAGTCGTGCGCCTGCCAGCGCGCCAGGTCGGCCGGTGTCCAGCTAGCCGGCGGGCGCTGGTAGCGCTGGGCGGCTTCCTGGAGGAAGGCGGCAATGAGCAGCGGGATGTCGTCACGCCGCTCGCGCAGCGGCGGCAGGTCGATGCTGACGACGTTCAGGCGGTAATAGATGTCGGCGCGGAACTGGCCGGCGTCGGCCAGCGCCTTGAGGTCGGCCTTGCTGGCGGCGACGACGCGGCAATCGACGGCGATGCTCTGGTTGCTGCCCAGGCGTTCGACGCTGCGTTCCTGCAGCACGCGCAGCAGCTTGACCTGGAGGGCGAGCGGCATTGACTCGATCTCGTCGAGGAAGAGCGTGCCGCCGTCGGCGTGTTCGATGCGACCGACGCGCCGCTTGCCGGCGCCGGTGAAGGCACCGGCTTCGTGGCCGAAGAGTTCGCTCTCGAAGACAGTTTCCGGCAGCGCCGAGCAGTTGACCGCGACGAAGGGGCCGCGCCGGCCGCTGGCGTCGTGGATGGCGCGGGCGACGACTTCCTTGCCGCTGCCGGTTTCGCCGTTGATCAGGATGTCCACACCGGTCGGCGCGAGCGTGCCGATCAACTGACGAATGGCCTGGATCGCCGGCGTCTCGCCGATCAGCGCGCTGAGGCCGGCGGCGTGCAGTTGTTCCTTGAGCTGGCGGTTCTCGACCAGCAGGGCGCGCTTGTCGAGGGCGCTCCTGACCGCCGCGATCAGTCGTTCGGAGGGGAAGGGCTTCTCGATGAAATCGTGCGCGCCGTCGCGCATCGCTTCAACCGCCATCGCCACGTCGCCGTGGCCGGTGACGAGCAGCACCGGCAGCTCGCGGTCGAACTGGCGCAGTTCGCGCAGCAGCGTCAGGCCGTCGCGACCGGGCAGGCGGATGTCGCTGATCACAGCCGCCGGCCGCGTCGTGGCCAGTGCGGCGAGCATGCTTTCGGCGTCGGCGAAGCCGCGCACCGGGATGTCGGCGATCGCCAGCGCCTGCTCGCAGCCCTTGCGCACGGCGGCGTCGTCCTCGATCAGGAAGACCGGCGCCTCAGCCACGGACGACCGCCTTGGCGTAGCTGGCGCGGTCGAGGTCGGCGGTCTCGACACTCAGTTGCAGTTCGTGGCCGGGCGGTGCCTGCAGTGTTGCGCTCAGGGCGGCGAGCACGGCATCGGCCAGGGCCTTGCGTTCTTCCGGGGAACGCCCGCCAAGCAAGGCGATGCGCACATGCGCGAAAGCGCGGGCAAGCGGCTGGATGCCGATGCGGAAATCGTCGACGCAGTACGCCCGGCTCTTGATGTCGGCCTCGCCGAACAGCCCGGAGTCGAAAGCCGCCGTGTTGATCGCGCCCAGCGCGGCAGCCGGGGCGAGGGCGAGGTTGGCGGTGTATTCAAGCGTCAGGTGCGGCATGGTCGTCTCCGGCGGCGGGCAGCGTCAGCACGAACACGGCGCCGCCGTCGGCCGCGTTCTCGGTACGTAGTGTGCCACCGTAGCTGTCGACGATGGCCTGCGAGATCGCCAGGCCAAGGCCGAGGCCGGCGCCGGCGGGCTTGGTCGTGTAGAAGGGCTCGAAGAGGTGGTCGCGGACCTCGTCGGCGATGCCCGGGCCGTGGTCGCGCACGCTCAGGCGGACGCAGTCGCCGGCGCGGGCGACGGCAATTTCGAGGCTGGGCGCCGCTTGTCCCTGCATCGCGTCCAGGCCATTGAGCATGAGATTGACCAGCACCTGCTCGAGGCGCCCGGCTTCGGCGACGACGCTCAGGCCGGCGGCGTCCTGGCTGACCTCGATGCGGGCGCCGCTGTCGCGCCGGCGCGGCTCGACCAGCAGCAGCGCGTGCTCGATCGCGGCGGCGACGGCGACCGCCTGCGGCGTCGCCGCCTCCTTGCGGGCGAAGGTCTTCAACTGGCGGACGATGCGTCCGGTACGGCCGATCAGCTCACCGATCATCTGCAGGTTCTCGGCCACTTCCTCGTGGCGGCCGCGCGCCAGCAGGGCGCTGGCGTTGTCGGCGAAGGTCTGCAGTGCCGCCAGCGGCTGGTTCAGTTCGTGGCTGATGCCGGCCGACAACTGGCCGAGGACGGCGAGCTTGCCGGCCTGCACCGCGGCGTCGCGCGTTTCGTGCAGGATCGCCTCGGTGCGCTGCAGTTCGGCGACTTTCCCGGTCAGGTCGGCGGTGCGTTCGGCGATCCGCTGTTCCAGTTCGCCGTGGATGCGGCGCAGTTCCTCGCGCCGCCGCCGCCGGTGGCGCAGGTGGGCGGCGACGCCGAGGCCGAAGGCGGCCGCCAGTGCCGCCGCCATCGCCCCGGAAAAGGCGGCGCCGCGGGCCTCGTCGGGGCGGCCGAGCTGGACGACGCGCCAGCCGAGATTGCCGACCGGGCGGCTCAACAGCAGCAACTCACGGATCGGCTCACCGGCCAGGGCCAGGCGCTGCGGCGCCGAGCCGTCGAGCGCCAGCGGGCGGTCGGCCAGGGGCTGGATCGTCTGGTTGCCGTATTGCCGGGTTTCCGCCAGGCGGGCGCTGACCGCGGCCGGCAGCGGCGCCAGCGTGCGATAACGCAGGCGCCGTTGCGAGGAGAGGAAAACGATGCCGTCGGCGTCGGCCAGCAGCAGCGTGTCACCGGCCTCGGCCATGGCCTGCTCCATCGCCTCCAGGCCGACCTTGAGGACGACGACGCCGAGCACGCGACCGTCGCTGCGCACCGGCGCGGCGAGGAAATAACCCGGTTCGCCGGTGGTCACGCCGACCCCGTAGAAACGGCCCAGACCTTGCGCCACGGCATCGGTGAAATAGGGCCGGAAGGCGTAGTTGTGGCCGACGAAACTGCGCGGCTGGCGCCAGTTGCTGGCGGCCAGCGTCAGGCCGTCGGCGTCGATCAGGTAGGTGGCGGCGACCGCCGCGCCCTGCTGGGCCGCTTCGAGATAGGCGTTGGCGGCGGCAATCCGTTGCGCGTCGTGCGGCTCGCGCAGCAGCGCGGCGAGCGACGGCTCGAGGGCGAGCAGGCCGGGCAGCGATTCATGGCGGTTGAGCGTCGCTTCCAGCGACAGCGCGAAGGCGTCGAGGCGCTGGCTGGCCACCTGCTGCTCGTGCGCCAGATAGCTGCCGAGCAACAGACGGTAGGCGATCAGGCCAACCAGCAGGCAGCTTGCCGCCGCCGCCGCGGTGAGCAGCCAGACGCGGGAGAGGGAGGGCGACGATCCGGGCATGGCCGCATCGTAACCAGTTTTATCGCCGGTCGGCAGGCTCAGGGCTGGGGCGGACATGGCTGCAGGTCGACCGTCGTGTCGCCGGGCAGGCCGGGTAGCCAGGCCGGCAGCGGCCGGCAGTCGGCGCCGACACAGACGGTATGGGGGGCGACGTAGGGCGAATGGCGCAGCGTGACCTTGGGCAACGCCGGCAGGGCCGGCGTGTAGTGCCAGGCGCCGTCACGGTAGACGGCGTCGGGCGGCGGTTCCATGCCGGCCCCGGTGCCGAGGACGCGGGCCGCGGTCAGGCGCAGCGCGTCGCCCTGCAGGCGGTAGTCTTCCGCCCACAGGGTTTTCTGGATCGAATGCGTCCATTGCAGCGTCACCGCCTCGCCGAGCGGCGCCACGAGGAGGCCGGCGACGAGGCAGATCGCGCTCATGCCGCCTGCAGGCGATGGCTGTGCAGCAGGTGCCAGCCGATGAAGGCGGCGCAGGCGGCAAAGCCGATCTCGTCGGTGAGCGGCAGCGCCGCGACCAGCAGGAAGGCGGCAGCCGCGGCCCAGACCCGTTCCCAGGCGGCCAGCGGCGCGCGCAGGTAGCCGATGCTGGCGGCGCCCCACAGCGTGATCGCCAGCAAGGCCTTGCCGACGATGTAGGCAACAGCGAACACCGACGGATCCCCTTGCAGCATCAGCGCATTGTCGTAGACCGCCATGAACGGCACGACGAAGCCGGCGATGGCAATCTGCACCGCCTTGACGCCGATCTTCATCGCCGGCTCCTTGGCCACCGAACTGGCGGCGAAGGCGGCCAGCGCCACCGGCGGCGTCAGGTCGGCCATGATGCCGAAGTAGAAGACGAACATGTGGCTGACGATCAGCGGCACGCCGAGGTCGAGCAGGGCGGGGGCAGCGATCGAACTGGTGATGATGTAGTTGGGGATGGTCGGGATGCCCATGCCGAGCACCAGGCAGATCAGCATGGTGAGGAGCAGCGACAGGAACAGGTGATCAGCGCCGACCTTGAGGATGAAGCCGGCGAAATTGGTCGCCGCCCCGGTCAGCGTCAGGACGCCAATGATCACGCCGACGATGGCGCAGGCCACGCCGACCGGCAGCGCCTGCCTGGCGCCGTCGACCAGGCTGTTGCGCATGACGCGCAGCGTCTCGCGGCCGCCCTGGACGAACAGGCAGGCGACGACCAGCAGGGCGATCACGGTGAGCACCGGATAGACGCCCCACTTGACCAGCAGCGAGGCGCCGAGGCCGACGGCGAGCCAGAAGACGAAGCGGAAGGCGGTTCCGGAAATGCGCGCGGCGACGGCGGCGCCGAGGATCAGGATGGCGCACAGGGCGAGACCGACCATGCCCGAGTACATCGGCGTGAAGCCGTTGAACAGCATGCCGACCAGGCCGACCAGCGGCAGCACCAGGTACCACTGGCTGCGGATCGCCTGCCACGGGTTCGGACAGTCTGCCTTGGCCAGGCCGCCGAGCTTGCGCCGGCCGGCTTCCAGGTGAACCATCCAGAACACGGTGAGGTAGTAGAGGACGGCCGGAATCAGCGCTGCCTTGACGATCTCGAAGTAAGGCACGTTGAGGTTCTCGGCCATGATGAAGGCAACCGCGCCCATCACCGGCGGCATGATCTGGCCGCCCATCGAGGCGGTCGCCTCGACGGCGCCGGCAAAGACGCCGGAGTAGCCGAAGCGCTTCATCAGCGGAATGGTGAACTGGCCGGTGGTCAGCACGTTGGCGACGCCGGAACCGGAAATCGACCCCATCAGCCCGGACGAAACCACCGCCACCTTGGCGGCGCCGCCCTTGGCGTGGCCGACGAAGCCGAGCGCCACCGAGTTGAACAGGTTGATCATGCCGGCGTGTTCGAGGAAGGCGCCGAACAGCACGAAGAGGAAGATGTAGTTGGTCGACACCAGCGTCGGGATGCCGAAGATGCCTTCGGTGCCGAAGCCGAGCTGATCGACGATCTGCGCGAAATCATAGCCGCGGTGGGCGAGGTCGCCCGGCAGGTGCTGGCCGAACAGGCCGTAGAGCAGGAACAGGGCGCAGATGGTCGGCAGCGCCAGGCCGAGGATGCGGCGGGCGGCCTCGAAGACGAGGGCGATCAGCGCCGTGCCGACGACGAGGTCGAGCGTGCTCGGGTCGCCGGCGCGCTGGATCAGGTCGACCTCGAAGATCCATTGGTAGGAAGCGAGCGCGAAGGCGCCGACGGCGAGCAGCCAGTCGAGCGGGGCGACGCGGTCGAGGCGGCCGCTCTTGCGGATCGGGAAGAGCAGGAAGGTCAGGGTGAGCAGGAAGCCGACGTGCAGCGCCCGCATGACCAGGCTGGAGAGCGGATGGAAGGCGGCAATGCCGAGCTGGTAGAGCGAAAACGCCAGCGCGGTGCCGGTCAGGATAAGGAGCGCGACGCCCCCGAGCCGGCGCTGGGCGCCGTGCTCGGAGAACGTCTCCTGCTCGATGTTGGGCGGGGAGACGTGGGCCGACATGATGGCTTACTTGAGCAGGCCGGCTTCGCGGTAGTACTTCTCGGCGCCCGGGTGCAGCGGCACCGGCGAACCGTTGGCCATCCTTTCCTTCTTGATCGCCTTGGCGGCGGCGTGCGCGGTGGCCATGGTGTCGAGGTTCTCGGCCATCGACTTGGTCATCTTGTAGACCATGTCCTCGGAAACGCCGGCGTGGGTGACCAGGTAGTTCGGGACGAGCACGGTGTTCACGTCGGTGGTCTGGCCGTTGTAGGTGTTGGCCGGGATGGTGCCGGACTGGTAGGCGGCGTCGCCGATCTTGGCCACCACATCGGCAGGGATCGGGATGACGACGATCTTCAGCGCCGTCGCCAGGTCGCGCACGGCGGCCACGCCGAGGCCGGAGGAGAGCAGGGTAGCGTCGAGCTGGCGATTCTTCATCAGTTCGACCGACTCCGAGTAGCCGAGGTATTCGACCTTGGCGAAATCCTGGTAGCCCATGCCGACGGCTTTGAGAATGTCGCGGCTGTTCAGTTCGGTGCCGCTCTTCGGGGCGCCGACCGAAACCCGCTTGCCCTTGAGGTCGGCCAGCGATTTGATGCCGGAGTCGGCGGAGGCGAGGAAGTGGATGTAGTTCGGGTAGATCGCGGCAACCGTGCGCAGCTTGTTCAAAGGCGCCTTGAAGCCGACTTCCGGATTGCCCTTCCAGGCTTCGGACAGCGTGTCGCCCAGGGTGAAGGCGATTTCGCCCTTGCCGGCCTGCAGCAGGTTGAGGTTTTCGGCCGAGGCCTTGGTCGCCTGCACCGACATCTTGGCATCGGGCAGCACCTTGCCGTAGATCTGGGTCAGCGAGACGCCGAGCGGGTAATAGACGCCGCTCGTGCCGCCGGTCAGGACGTTGATGAATTCGGCCGCCTGGCCGGCGCTGGCGCCGATGGCCAGCGTGCTGGCGACGATCAGGGAACGCAGTTGCTTGCGCAGTTTCATGGTTTCTCCTCCGTTAATTGGAATGCGCCGCTGGGCGGCTGCGGAGAAACGTTTGCAGGAGCTGTGCCAGTTGCTGGCTTGGGTAGCCAAGCAACTGATTTCACGGGCTTAAGCGGCGGCCGCCGGGTGGCTGGCGACGGCCGCGCGTGCGGAATTCCGGAATCGGCGCCGCGCTCGGTGCGGAAATCCGCACCATCGGCACAGCGTTCAGTCGGCGAGCAGGAGTGCCGCCAGGGCGGCCGGTTGCGCCGCCGCCTGCCAGCCGGCGCGCATTTCGTCGGCGTTCAGGCTGCCGTAGCCCCAGGTGACGGCGACGAAGGGCAGGCCGTTGGCGTCGGCCGATTCGCCGTCCTCGCTACGGTCGCCGATGTAGATGGCGTCTTCCCTGGCGATGCCCTGGTCGGCGAGCAGGCGGGCTATCATCGCCGCCTTGTGCGGCAGGCGCGGGGTGAACAGGTCGAGCGCGTAGACGTGGGCGAAATGACTGGACCAGCCGAGGTGATCGAGGATCAGCCGGGTCGGGTGGAGGCGCTTGTTGGTGGCGATCGACAGCGTCAGCCCGGCGCCGGCCAGTGCGGCGAGCAGTTCGCCGACGCCCGCGTAGGCGGCGGTCGCCTGGTAGCCGGTGCTGTCGTAGCTGGCCTTGAAAGCTTCGGCCAGTCGCCCGATCAACGCCGGATCGTCACTGCCCGAGAGGAGTTGCAGGGTCTCGTTGAGCGGCGGGCCGATCACGCTGGCATCGATGGCGCGCGCCGGCGCGACGCCGGTCTGCGCGAAAGCGTCGTGGAAGCTGGCGAGGATCGCCGGCGCCGAATCGATCAGCGTGCCGTCGAGGTCGAACAGGATGTGCAGGTAGCGGGGCATGGCGGTCGGTACTGGCAGGGGAAGCGAAGGATAGCGCGATTCGCGCCGCATTTCCTCCGCCATCCTGCCTGCGCATCAGCCTGGCCCGTGGCGGGTGTAGCGGGCGGCGAGGGCGGTCAGACCGACGGCAGCCAGCGGCAGGAGCAAGGCGACCTCAAGCCGGTCGAGCTGTTCCGGGGCGAGCAGCAGGATCGCTCCCAGCCCCAGCATCATCAGGCCGGACAGCAGCTTGAGCAGGCGTCCCTCGCGTTCGCTTAACTTGCGGGCGCCGAGGCTCCGGACAAAGGCAAGGACGATCAGGGCGAGCGGGACGACATAGATCAGGTTGTAGAGAGCGAGATAGAGGTAATGGGTCAGCGGCGTCGCTTCGCGCAGGGTCAGGATGCGTGTGAAGACCATCGGCAGGCCCGCCGTGCACAGGAGTTCGTAAAGGTTGGCGGCCACTGCCAGGACGATGGTCGAGGCGAGTAGCGTCGGCAGTCGGTTGGCTTGCAGCAGTTGCCGGAAACGCTGGAACAGGTCGCGGCGGCGGGATGCGCTGATCGACAGCGAGACGCCTTGCTTGAAGGCAACGAAGTCCTTGACGTTGATCAGACCGACCAGCACGGCCAGTGCCCCGGCGGCGGCAGTGATCCAGGGCAGGCTGCCGACGATCAGGAAGAGGTTGAGCCAGGCTGCCATGAAGGCAAAGTACATCAGGCCGGAACAGAGCACGAAGACGCCACCAATGGCCAGCATGCGTCCACGCTGCTGCTGATGCGCCAGCAGTGAGAGCAGGAAGAGCAGCACGAAGAAGGCGCAGGGGTTGAAGGCGTCGAGGGTTGCCAGAAGCACGGTCAGGACCGGCAGCGACAGCGTGGCCGGATCGACTTCACCCCACAGCGGCAGCTTCAGCGGGCGCGGTGGCGGCGCTGCCGGCTGGCCGTCCGCGCAGGCCCGCAGGCGTGTCAGGAAGGCGGCACGGGCAGCAGGGCTGTCGTCCCAGCCAACTTCCATGCGCTCGCAGTAAATCAGGGTCGGTACCGCCTGGGCTGTAGCCCCCAGCGCTTTTGCCCGCGCGACGAAGCGTTCGACGTGAGCGGGATTGCTGGTCAGTTCGTAGGTTTCAACGTGCAGCCAGGGGTTCTCCCCGGCCAGTGCCTCGATTTGCGGAACCGCTACCCGGCAGTGCGGGCAGTTCAGTGACCAATAGACTTCCAGAATCACTTCTGCCCGTAGTGCGGGGATGCAACTGAGCAGGCAGAGCAGGAGCAGGAGACGGCGGGCTGACATTTTCCTGACCGGGGGTGGATACGGATGTCAGTCTAGCAGGGCGAGGATTTCTCGCCTGGCAGTGTGGTCGGGGCTGGCCGGGTAGTCTGGCGCACGACGAAGCCGTCCGGGCGTAGCGGCAGCAGTCGGCTCAAGGGGCGTCACTTCCGCCACTTCGCCCAGGGATCGCTGTCGTTGCCGGGCGGAACTTGGCGCGTTGGCGTTGCACTTCTGCCCGGGGTCGGGCGGCGGCTTTTTTCCTGATCGTGCTGAGCCGCCTTTCTGGCGCGCTTTTCGCGCAGCCGCTCGGCGTCTTCCAGGCTCAACACGGCGGGCGGGCCGGGAAGCTGCTCCGGCGGGACGATGCGGTCGCGTGGCGGGCGCTCGAATTGCTCGGCCGAGGCGCGTGGCAGGCTCTTGTACTGGTAGAGGTAGAAGGCTTCGACTTTCTCGCGCGCCCAGTCGGTCTTTTTCAGGAACTTGATGCTGGAGTCGATGCTCGGCTTGGTCTTGAAGCAGTTGATGTTCAGGTAGGCGAACAGGATTTCGAAGCCGTAGTGCTGGGCGAGTTCCGTCACCACCTGCTTCAGGCTGACGCCGTGCAGGGGGTTGTTGCTGTAGTTGATTTCGTCGGTCATCGGGCGTTCGGGCAGTTGATTACAGCAGCGGCGCCAGCCAGCGTTCGGCTTCGCCGACCGCCATGCCCTTGCGTTGCGCCCAGTCTTCCAGTTGATCGCGGCCGATCTTCGGGATGGCGAAGTATTTGGCCGCCGGATGGCCGATGTAGAAACCGGAGACGGCGGCGGCCGGGGTCATGGCGCAGGATTCGGTCAGCGCCATGCCGATCGCCGGGGCGTCGAGCAGGGCGAACAGCTCGCGCTTGGCGGTGTGGTCGGGGCAGGCCGGGTAGCCGGGGGCGGGGCGGATGCCGCTGTAGGCCTCGGCGATTAGCGCGTCGTTGTCGAGCGTTTCGTCCCTGGCGTAGCCCCAGAATTCGGTGCGCACCTTCATGTGCAGCCATTCGGCAGCGGCCTCGGCGAAGCGGTCGGCCAGCGCCTTCAACATGATTGCCGAGTAATCGTCGTGGGCGGCTTCGAAGGCGGCGACGCGGTCGGCTATGCCGAGGCCGGCGGTGACGGCGAAGGCGCCTGCATAGTCGTTTTCACCAACGAAGTCAGCCAACGCGGTGTTGAAGCGGCCGGCCGGTTGCTTGATCTGCTGGCGCAGGCCGACCCAGCGGGCGGCCTCGACGCTGCGCGATTCGTCGGTGTAGAGAACGATGTCCTCGTTCTCGCCGCGGGCCGGGTAGAGACCGAACACGGCGCGGGCGGTCAACCAGTTCTCGGCGACGATTTTCGCCAGCATCGCCTGCGCGTCGTGGAACAGATGGCGGGCGGTTTCGCCGACGACGTCGTTGCTGAGGATGGCCGGGAAGCGGCCGGCCAGGTCCCAGCTCTGGAAGAAGGGCGACCAGTCGATGTAGGGGACGAGGTCGGCGAGCGGGATATCCAACGTCTGGCGGCCGAGTTGCGCCGGCTTCACCGGGGTATGTTCCGCGTTCCATGTGAAACGGTTGGCGCGGGCTTCTTCCAGGCTGACCAGCGTGGCGCCCTTGCGGCCGGCGTGTTCGGCGCGCACGGTTTCGTATTCAGCGGCGATTTCGGCAACGTAGCCGGCCTTCTGGTCGGTCGACAGCAGCTTGGTGGCGACGCCGACGGCGCGCGAGGCGTCCGGCACGTAAACCACCGGGCTGTCGGTGTTGGTGGCGATCTTGATCGCGGTGTGGGCGCGGCTGGTCGTCGCCCCGCCAATCAGCAGCGGTTGGTTCATGCCGTGCCGCTTCATCTCGGCTGCAACGTGAGCCATTTCTTCCAGCGACGGGGTGATCAGGCCGGACAGGCCGATGATGTCCACCTTGTGCTCGAGCGCCGCCTTGAGGATGTTGTCGCAGGGCACCATCACGCCGAGGTCGATGACGTCGTAGCCGTTGCAGCCGAGCACCACGCCGACGATGTTCTTGCCGATGTCGTGCACGTCGCCCTTGACCGTCGCCATCAGGATCTTGCCCTTGGAGCCGAGGCCGGTACGCGCCTTTTCGGCTTCGATGTAGGGCAGCAGGTGGGCGACCGCCTGCTTCATGACGCGCGCCGACTTGACCACCTGCGGCAGGAACATCTTGCCGGCGCCAAAGAGGTCGCCGACGACGTTCATGCCGCTCATCAGCGGGCCTTCGATGACCGCCAGCGGCGGCTTGCCTTCGCTTTCCAGCTTGGCGCGCACTTCCTCGGTATCGGCCACGACGAAATCGGTGATGCCCTTGATCAGCGCATGTTCGAGGCGCTTTTCGACCGACTGCTCGCGCCACGACAGGTCAGGCCCGGCGTCCTTGGCTTTGCCTTCCTTGACGGTCTGCGCGAACTCGACCAGCGCATCGCCGGCGCCGGGGTTCCTGTTCAA
This sequence comes from Azonexus sp., assembly GCF_041909095.1. Taxonomy (GTDB): domain Bacteria; phylum Pseudomonadota; class Gammaproteobacteria; order Burkholderiales; family Rhodocyclaceae; genus Azonexus. The sequence continues at coordinate 1,073,507 of NZ_JAYREB010000001.1, forward strand.
AACCACGTCCTCGACCTTGGCGCGCAGCTCCGGCGCCAGGTCGTCGTACACACCGAGCATGCCGGCGTTGACGATGCCCATGGTCATGCCGTTTTTAATGGCGTGGTAGAGGAAGACGGTGTGGATCGCCTCGCGCACCGGGTCGTTGCCGCGGAAGCTGAAGGAAACGTTGGAAACGCCGCCGGAAATGTGCGCGTGCGGCAGGTTCTGCTTGATCCAGCGCACCGACTCGATGAAATCGACAGCGTAGTTGTCGTGTTCCGGAATGCCGGTGGCGATGGCGAAGATGTTCGGGTCGAAGATGATGTCTTCGGCCGGGAAGCCAATGCCGGTGAGCAGCTCATACGCCTTGCCGCAGATTTCGGTCTTGCGCGCATAGGTGTCGGCCTGGCCCTTTTCGTCGAAGGCCATGACGATGACGGCGGCGCCGTAGCGGCGGGCGAGCCTGGCCTGTTCGAGGAACTTGGCTTCGCCTTCCTTCATCGAGATGGAATTGACGATGCCCTTGCCCTGGATGCACTTGAGGCCGGCTTCGATGACTTCCCACTTGGAGGAGTCGATCATGATCGGCACGCGCGAAATGTCCGGTTCCGAGGCAATCAGCTTGAGGAACTTGTCCATGGCGGCGAGCGAGTCGAGCATCGCCTCGTCCATGTTGATGTCGATCACCTGCGCGCCGTTCTCGACCTGCTGGCGGGCGACGGCGAGCGCGTCGTCGAAGCGGCCTTCGAGGATCATCCGGGCGAAGGCGCGCGAGCCGGTGACGTTGGTGCGTTCGCCGACGTTCACATAGAGCGAGTCGGCGGTGACGTTGAAGGCTTCGAGGCCAGATAGGCGCAACGCCGGGGCGATGGCCGGTTTTTGGCGCGGCGCGACCGCGGCAACGCGCTCGGCAATGGCGCGGATGTGCTCTGGAGAGGTTCCGCAACAGCCGCCGACGATGTTGACGATGCCGCGCTCGGCCCAGCCGGCGATCTCGTCGGCCAGCTGTTCCGGGGTTTCGTCGTAGCCGCCGAAAGCATTGGGCAGGCCAGCGTTGGGGTGGGCGGAAACATAGCAGTCGCAGACGCGTGACAGTTCCTCGACGTACTGGCGCAGCTCGCTGGCACCGAGCGCGCAGTTGAGGCCGAAGCTCAAGGGCTGGACGTGGCGCAGCGAGTTCCAGAAGGCCTCGGCGGTCTGGCCCGAGAGCGTGCGGCCGGAAGCGTCGGTGATGGTGCCGGAAATCATCACCGGCCAGCGGCGGCCGGCGAGGTCGAAGTATTTCTCGATGGCGAACAGCGCGGCCTTGGCATTGAGCGTGTCGAAGACGGTTTCGACGAGCAGGATGTCGGCGCCGCCTTCGATCAGGCCGGTGGTGGCTTCGAAATAGTTGGCCACCAGTTCGTCGAAGTTCACGTTGCGGTAGCCGGGATCGTTGACGTCCGGCGAGATCGACGCGGTACGCGAGGTCGGGCCGAGCACGCCGGCGACGAAGCGCGGCTTGGCCGGGTTCTGCGCGGTGAATTCGTCGCACAGGCGGCGGGCGAGCGCGGCACCCTCGAAGTTCAGTTCATAGACCAGTTCGGTCAGGTTGTAGTCGGCCTGCGAGACGGCGGTCGAGTTGAAGGTGCAGGTTTCCAGAATGTCGGCGCCGGCGGCCAGGTACTCGCGGTGGATGCCGCCGATGACGTCGGGCCGGGTCAGCACCAGCAGGTCGTTGTTGCCCTTGAGGTCGTGCGGGTGGTCCTTGAAGCGCTCACCCCGGTAATCCTTCTCTTGCAGGCCGTGGCGCTGGATCATCGTGCCCATGGCGCCGTCGAGGACGAGCAGGCGTTGTTCGAGCAGGGACTGGAGTTCGGTGGAGCGGTCGGGCTGGATCATGGATTACCTCGGCAAAGCAAAGTACCGGTGACGCTGCAAAAGCGAACGGCGCTGCAAACCGGCGGGAAACAGGGTTTGCGAGCGCCGTTGATCGTTGCCGAGCCTGGCCTTCGGGAAAAGGTCGCAGCGCTCCTCGGCAGGAGGCGAAGTGTACCGGCTGGCGGGCCGCCTGCCAAGCCAAGTCACTGATTCTTCGCTTATGATGTCCGACTGATTGCATTTTCCGGCCCGGGCATGACCGAAAACCAGAACCCCGAACAACAGGCACGCGACCGTATCGACGCGCAACTGCGCGCCGCCGGCTGGGTCGTGCAGGCGAAGAACAAGGTCAATTTCGGTGCTGCCAGCGGGGTTGCTGTACGCGAATGGCAGACCGACGTCGGCCCCGCTGACTACGTGCTATTCATCGACAAGCAGGCGGTGGGCGTCATCGAAGCCAAGCGCGAGGAAGAAGGCCAGCGCCTGACCGCGCACGAGAGCCAGACCGAAGGCTACGCCGCCGCCAAGCTGAAATGGGTCAATAACCACGAGCCGCTGCCCTTCCTCTACGAAGCGACCGGCCTCATCACCCGCTTTACCGACGGCCGCGACCCCAAGCCACGTTCGCGCGAAATCTTCAGCTTTCACCGCCCGGAAACCCTGCGTGATTGGCTGGGCACTACTGAAAAACCGGGACGCAGCCTGCGCGCCCGCCTCGCCGAACTGCCGCCGCTCAACCCGGAACACCTGCCCGCCGCCCAGCTCCGCCTGCGCGACTGCCAGGAAACGGCGATCACCAATCTCGAACAATCCTTCCGCGAAGCGCGGCCACGCGCGCTGATCCAGATGGCCACCGGGGCCGGCAAGACCTACACCGCCATCACCAGCATTTACCGGCTGCTCAAGCACGCCGACGCCAAGCGCGTGCTCTTCCTGGTCGATACCAAGAACCTCGGCGAGCAGGCCGAGCAGGAAATGATGGCCTACGTGCCCATCGACGATAACCGCAAATTCACCGAGCTTTACAGCGTCCAGCGTCTGAAAAGCAGCTTCGTCGACAAGGGCGCCGACGTCTGCATCTCGACCATTCAGCGCCTCTACTCGCTGTTGCAGGATAAGGAATTGCCGGAGGATGCCGAAGAAATCAACCCGGCCGAACTGGTGCAGCCGAAAGCCCCGCCGCCCGTCGCCTACAACGCCAAAATCCCGCCCGAGTTCTTCGATTTCATCTTCATCGACGAATGCCACCGCAGCATCTACAACCTCTGGCAGCAGGTGCTCGACTACTTCGACGCCAGCCTGATCGGCCTCACCGCCACGCCCGACAATCGCACCTACGGCTTTTTCAGGAAGAACGTCGTCAGCGACTACAGCCATGAAAAAGCCGTCGCCGATGGCGTCAACGTCGGCAACGAGATTTACCTGATCGACACCCAGGTCACCCAGCAAGGCGGCGTCATCGCCGCGCAGCAGCAGGTCGAAAAGCGCGAACGCCTGACGCGCAAAAAGCGTTGGGAGCAGCAGGACGAAGACGCCGCCTACACCGCCAAACAACTCGACCGCGACATCGTTAATCCGGACCAGATCCGCACCGTCATCCACAACTTCCGCAAATACCTGCCGGCCATCTTCCCCGGCCGTGAGGAAGTGCCCAAAACGCTGATCTTCGCCAAAACCGACAGCCACGCCGACGACATCATCCAGACCGTGCGCGAGGAATTCGGCGAAGGCAACGCCTTCTGCAAGAAAGTCACCTACCGCGCCGCACAGGACAAAAAGCTCGCCGACGGCAGCGTGCAGCCAGGCGAAGACCCCAAATCCATCCTCGCCCAGTTCCGCAACGAATACCACCCGCGCATCGCCGTCACCGTCGACATGATCGCCACCGGCACCGACGTCAAACCGCTCGAATGCCTGCTCTTCATGCGCGACGTCAAAAGCCGCAACTACTTTGAGCAGATGAAAGGTCGGGGGACTCGAACCCTCGACCTCGACGCCCTGCGCAAGGTCACCCCCAGCGCCAAAACCGCCAAGACCCACTACGTCATCGTCGACGCCATCGGCGTCACCAAATCGCTCAAGACCGCCAGCCAGCCGCTGATCACTAAGCCCGGCGTGCCGCTGAAAGACCTCGCGATGGGCATCCTGATGGGCGCCAGCGACACCGACAGCGTCTCCTCGCTGGCCGGCCGGCTGGCGCGCCTGAACAAGCAACTCGACGCCGACGACCAGCGCCGCCTGCGCGAAGCGGCCGGCGGCGTTGAACTCAGCCACCTGGTCAGCCAACTGTTCAACGCCATCGACGCCGACCTCATCGAAGCCCGCGCCCTTGAACTGGCCGGACTACCCATCGGCAACGACCCCGGCGATACGGCGCGCGAGCAGGCCCAGCAACAACTGGTCGGCGAGGCGGCGGCGCTGCTGAACGGCGAATTCATCGAACTGATCGATACCATTCGCCGCGAAAAAGAACAGACCATCGACCACGACACCCTGGATAGCGTCATCTACGCCGGCTGGAGCCAGGACAGCGCCGCCCAGGCTGAGGCATTGACCCACGAATTCGCCGACTGGCTAGCGGCAAACCGAGATGAAATCGAAGCGCTGACCATCTACTTCGCCCAACCCTGGCGGCGGCGCGAAGTCACGCTGAAACTCGTTCGCCAGGTACTCGACAAGCTCAAGGCCGACAAACCCAAACTCGCCCCGCTGCGCGTCTGGCAAGCCTACGGCCAGTTGGACAGCTACAATGGCGCCCCGCCGGAACAGGAACTGACCGCGCTGGTCGCCCTGATCCGCCGCGTCTGCGGGCTGGACGAAAAGATCACCCCGTTCGCCGACACCGTGCGCAAGAACTTCCAGACCTGGATCATGCAGCACCACGCCGGCACCACCGAAAAATTCAACGAAGCACAGATGAACTGGCTACGCATGCTCCGCGACCATATTTGCCACTCTTTCCACGTCGACCGCAGCGATCTGGACTACAGCCCCTTCGACGCCCAGGGCGGGCTGGGGAAAATGTGGCAACTGTTCGGCGAAGGCATGGACCCGTTGCTGGATGAGTTGAATGAGGCGTTGGTAGCGTGATGGGGGAACGTGATTTGCCTTCAGGCTGGGCGCACGCTACCGTTGGTGACCTCGCGGATTACATCAATGGCCGTGCTTTCAAGCCAGAGGAATGGAAGACATCAGGTAAGCCGATTGTCAGAATTCAGAACCTGAATGACCCAACCGCTAAATTCAACTTTTCGCCGGTTGAACACGAAGAAAAATACCTTCTGAAAAACGGTGACCTGCTATTTGCTTGGTCTGCTTCACTGGGCGCACATATCTGGAATGGTGGTGAGGCTTGGCTGAATCAGCACATTTTTAACGTTGTTCCCCGCGACTGTACTACCCAAAAATTTCTGTTTTATTTGTTGAAGAAAATTACGGCTGATCTTTATGCGAAAGCGCATGGCTCAGGAATGGTGCATGTTACCAAGGGGAAATTTGAGTCGACTGAGGTCGCCTTCCCTCCGCTTGCCGAACAACACCGCATCGTCGCCAAAATCGAGGAACTGTTCTCCGAACTCGATCAGGGCGTGGCCAGCCTGAAAACCGCCCGCGAACAGCTCAAGGTCTATCGCCAGTCGCTGCTCAAAAATGCCTTCGAAGGCAAGCTCACCGCCGCCTGGCGCGCCGCCCACGCCGACCAGCTCGAAACCGCCGCCGCCCTGCAACAACGCATCGCCCGCGAACGCCAGGCCCGCTACCAGCAACAACTCGCCGACTGGCAAACCACCGGCCAACCAGGCCCCAAACCCAAACCCCCCAAGCCCCTGCCGCCGCTCACCACCGAAGAACTCGCCGAGCTGCCGGAATTGCCGGCGGGGTGGGGGTGGGTTCGTTTTGGACAATTGTTCAATGTGTTCGTTGGCTCTACGCCAAGCAGAAAACGGAATGATTTTTGGGGTGGCGAAATTCCGTGGGTAAGTAGTGGGGAGGTTGCCTTTTGCCGAATTAGGGGCACGAAAGAGAAAATCTCAGCAGAAGGTTTTGCAAATGCCTCGACGGAGTTACATCCTCCCGGAACGGTCATGTTGGCAATGATTGGCGAGGGAAAGACGCGAGGGCAGGCTGCGATTCTTGACGTGGCTGCAGCCCATAACCAGAACACAGCGGCAATTCGTGTTTCGGAGGCAGGCTGTTCAGCAGAGTTTGTATATCAATACCTTGTCTATCAGTACGAAATCACAAGGAAAATTGGTTCGGGGAATAACCAAAAGGCGCTAAACAAAGAGCGTGTTTCTGAGTTGTTATTGCCATTGTGCGGTCTTGATGAAATGGCAGAAGTTGTCTCCAAAATCGACGAAAAACTTTCCGAAGCCGACCAACTCGACCAAACTCTCGCCACCGCGCTGCAACAGGCCGACGCGCTGCGCCAGTCCATCCTGAAAAAGGCGTTCTGCGGTCAACTGGTCGCCCAGGACAAAAACGACGAATCCGCCACCGCCCTGCTCGAACGCATCCGCGCCGCGAAGTCGGGGCAGAGCAAAGGCAAGCCTCGGCGGATTGCGCCCGATCAGCCGGAGATCCTGGAACTGAAGGCATCGCCCGGCCAGGTCATTCCCTTCCCGGTCCCCTTGCCGGGTATCGCCGCCAAGGATTTGCAGGCGGGGATTGTGGCGATGGCTTATCGCTTGCATGAGTCGCACCCGGAAAAACTGGAACACTTCGGCCACGTCAAGGCAGAGAAAATCTGCCACCTGGTCGAGGCGCATCTGGGCCTCGATCTGGAACGCCAGCCGCTCAAGGAAGCGGCCGGGCCGAACGATCATCCGCATCTGAAAAGGGTTGAGCATCGCGCCCGCCTTGCCAACTGGTTCGAGGTGACCCGTCTGGATAGCGGCAAGTATGTGTTTCATCCCAAGCCGGGGTTTTCCCGGTTGCTGGACAAGACCCGTCGAGTGCTCGGGGCACGGCTTGGCGAAGTCGAGCGCCTGCTTGAGCTGATGTTGCCGATGACCATGCGTCAGGCAGAGATTCTGGCAACCGTCTATGCGGCCTGGAACAATCTGCTGCTCCTGGGTAAGTCGCCGAACGACGAGGAAATCGTCACGGAAGCGCGGGAGAACTGGCACGAGTCGAAATTGAAGATCGAGCGGGACAAGTTTTTTACCGCGCTGGCGTGGATGCGCGGAAAAGGCCTGGTTCCCTCCGGGCGGGGGCGTTTCGTTAAAGCGAAAGGTGAGGTATGAACGTGTTGAAAATGGGCAGCAAGCCGCTGACCAATTGTTGAGGACTCCACCGTGCGCCCGATTCCCTCCTCCGAATCCCTGACCTGCGAATTCAAGAGCGACCGCAAGTGCCTGCCGGATCGCGATCTGATCGAGGCCGTGGTGTGCATGGCGAATGGCGAGGGTGGGGAAATCTATCTGGGTGTCGAGGACGATGGCCGGGTGACCGGCTTGCACCAGGATCATCGCTTTCTCGATGGCCTGGCGGCACTGATTGCCAACCGGACGCAACCGATGTTGCGCGTCAGCGTCGAACGGCTTGAGGTGAATGGTCTTGCCGTGGCCCGTATCTCGGTGCCGAAGTGCGGCCAGCCGGTGGCGACGAGCGATGGTTTGCTGAAGCGTCGGCGTTTGCAGGCCAACGGGCAGCCGGAGTGCGTGCCTTATCTGCCGCATGAGTTTGCCAGCCGGCAGGCGAGTTTCGGGCTGCTTGATGTCAGTGCGCAGGCCGTGGCCGGGGCCTTGGCGAGCGATCTTGATCCGATTGAGCGGGCGCGGCTGCGCCAGTTCATCGAGCGTTTCAATGGTGACCGGGCCTTGCTGGAACTTGACGATGCGCAACTTGATGCGGCGCTCGGGCTGACGGTGCGCACGCCGGCCGGTTATCTGCCTTCGCTGACCGGGCTGCTGTTGATCGGCAACGAGGCTTCGCTGCGGGCGCTGGTGCCGACGCATGAAATCGCCTTCCAGATTCTCGAAGGCGAAGAGGTGCGTTTCAACGAGTTCAGCCGGGCGCCGTTGCTGCGCGCCTTCGAATGGGTGGAAACCCTGTTCAAGCCGCTCAATACGGAGCGGGAGTTCCAGTCCGGCTTGTTCCGCGTACCGGTGCCACGCCTCGATCAGCGCGCCTTCCGCGAGGCTATCGCCAATGCCATCACGCACCGCGATTACGCGCTGCGCGGGGCGGTGCATGTGCGGCTTTCCGGCGAGTCGCTGACAATCAGCAACCCCGGCGGATTTGTCGAAGGGGTGACGCTGAACAACCTGCTGGTGACCGAGCCGCGCCCACGCAACCCGGTGCTGGCCGATGCCTTGAAGCGCATCGGGCTGGTTGAGCGAACCGGGCGCGGGGTCGATCTGATCTATCGTGGCTTGCTGCGTTATGGCCGGCATGTGCCGGATTTCAGCTTGTCCGATAGCCATTCCGTGGTGTTGTCCTTGAGCCTTGCCGCGGCCGATGAGGCTTTTCTGAAGGTGATTCTTGAGGAAGAGGCACGGGGCCATAAGGAGTTGCCGGTCGATAGCCTGATCGTTCTGGCGGCGCTGCGTGAGCAGCGGCGGGCAAGCAGTGAACAGTTGGCCGCCTTTGTCCAGAAAGAGCCGGCCCGTATCACCGGCACGATCGAGGCGCTGGTCGAAGCAGGGCTGCTGCAAGCCCATGGTGCAGGGCGCGGCAGGACGTACACCTTGTCGCCCACACTTTACGGTTTGCTCGGGGAGCAGACCGAATATATCCAGCAGGTCGGATTTGACCGCTTGCAGCAGGAGCAACTGATCCTCGGCTTCATTGCCCAGAACGGAAGCATTGCCCGCAAGGATGTGATGCGCCTGTGTCGTTTGACAACGAGCCAGGCGTATAAATTAACGAAACAGCTATGCGAAGATGGAATTCTTGAAAAACAAGGGTTTAGAAAGGATTCGAGCTATCGGAAACGGTAGTTTACGCGCCGAGGCGCATAAATTTACGCGCTTAACTTCCGTATTCGGAAGTGGGCAAGGCTCAGGAAAGAGATTGAAACACCCATGAACGCAACCGCATCCATCGTCTCCCGTGTCTGGAGCTTCTGTACCACGCTGCGCGACGACGGCGTCGGCTATGGCGACTACCTCGAACAGCTGACTTACCTGATTTTCCTGAAAATGGCCGACGAGTACAGCCGGCCGCCCTACAACCGCAAGATCGGCATACCCGAAAACCTTGGCTGGAGCAGCCTCAAGGCGGTGCGCGGGGCGGCGCTGGAGGTGCATTACGTTACCGTACTGCGCGAGCTGGGCAACAAGCCGGGGCTGCTCGGGCAGATTTTCACCAAGGCGCAGAACAAGATTCAGGACCCGGCCAAGCTGTCGCGCCTGATCGATATGGTCGATGAAACCAACTGGGTGACGCTGGGTGCCGACGTCAAGGGCGACATCTACGAGGGCTTGCTGGAGCGCAACGCCGAGGATACGAAGTCGGGCGCCGGGCAGTATTTCACGCCGCGCCCCTTGATCCGGGCGATGGTCGAGTGTGTGCGGCCATTGCCGGGCAAGACGATTGCCGACCCGGCCTGCGGCACGGGCGGTTTCTTCCTTGCTGCCTACGATTTCCTGGTCGACACCTATCCGGGCATGGACCGCGAGCAGCGGGCTTTTTTGAAGCACGACACCTTCTTCGGCAACGAGATCGTCGCCGGCACGCGCCGGCTGGCGCTGATGAACATGTTCCTGCACAACATCGGCGAGATCGACGGCGACAGCCCGATTTCGCCGAACGATGCGCTGATCGCGCCGCCGCCGGAGAGCTACGACTACGTGCTGGCCAACCCGCCTTTCGGCAAGAAGAGCAGCATGGTGTTCACCAACGAGGACGGCGAGCTGGACCGCGACGACCTGACCTACAGCCGTCAGGGTTTCTGGGCGACGACCTCGAACAAGCAGCTCAATTTCGTGCAGCACATCCGCAGCCTGTTGAAGACGACCGGCCGCGCCGCCGTGGTGGTGCCGGACAACGTGCTGTTCGAGGGCGGAGCGGGCGAAACGGTGCGCCGCAAGTTGCTGGAAACCACCGACCTGCACACCATCCTGCGCTTGCCGACGGGGATTTTCTACGCCAACGGCGTCAAGGCCAACGTGCTGTTCTTTGATAACCAGCCGGCGCGCGCCGAGCCGTGGACCAAGGAAGTCTGGGTGTACGACTACCGCACCAACATTCATCACACGCTGAAGAAGAAGCCGCTGCGCTACGAGGATTTGCAGGGTTTCGTCGCCTGCTACAGCCCCTTGAATCGTTTCGCGCGTAGCGAAACCTGGCATGAGACGAACAACCCGGAAGGCCGCTGGCGCCGCTTCAGCGTCGAGCAGATTCTTGCCCGCGACAAGACCAGCCTGGATATCTTCTGGTTGAAGGACAAGAGTCTGGCCGACCTCGACAATCTGCCGGAACCGGACGAACTGGCCGGCGAGATCATCGAGAATCTGGAAGCCGGTCTGGCCAGTTTCAGGAGCGTGGTCAGCACCCTGTCCTGAGCTTCGTCGGATCAGCCGAGCGCTTCGCTGCGAGCCCGACGGTGAACGCGGTTTCGGGGCAGCCCGGGTTCAGGCCGATCGTCAGGTCGGCTTTGTCCAGGGGTGAAGCCGAGCTGAGGCTGGTGTCGGACAAGCTGATCACCTTTTGACGTGTGGCCGGCTAAAATCCGCACTTTTCCCCCGGAATCATCGTCATGAGCTTCGCCGCCCTCGGCCTGGCCGAACCCTTGCTGCAAACCCTCGCCGGCCTTGCCTACCGGACGCCGACGCCGGTGCAGCAGCAGGCCATTCCCGCCGTGCTGGCCGGGCGCGACTTGCTGGTTGCGGCGCAGACCGGCACCGGCAAGACTGCCGCCTTCGCCTTGCCGCTGTTGCAGCGCCTGCTCGGCGAGACGACGGCGGTCGGCGCGGGCATGGTCCGCGTGCTGGTGCTGGTGCCGACGCGCGAGCTGGCCGAGCAGGTGTGCGCCAGCTTCGTCCGCTACGGCGCCGGCTTGCCGCTGAGCTGCTATGCCGCCTACGGCGGTGCTGAACTGGGGCCGCAGATGAAGCGCCTGGGCAGCGGCGTCGATGTGCTGGTGGCGACGCCGGGCCGTCTGGTCGATCTGTTCACCAAGGGGGCGGTGCGCTTCCGCGAACTGCGCGCCCTTGTCCTCGACGAGGCCGACCGCATGCTCGACCTCGGTTTTGCCAACGATCTCGACATCCTGTTCCAGGCGCTGCCGCGGCAGCGCCAGACCCTGCTGTTCTCCGCCACCTTCGCCGCCAACGTTGGCGAGCTGGCCGGTCGCCGCCTGCAGAAGCCGCTGCGTATCGAGGCGACGCCGCGCAACACGGCGGCGAAGACGGTCAAGCAGTGGGTCGTCCCGGTCGACAAGAAGCGCAAGACCGAGCTCTTCCTGTTCATGCGCCGCGACCGCGGCTGGCGTCAGGTGCTGGTTTTCGTCAAGACGAAGAAGGGCTGCGACGAACTGCTCGCCCGCCTGCAGGCGAAGCAGATTGCCGCCGACACGATCCACGGCGACCGGCCGCAGGCGTCGCGCCAGCAGGCGCTCGAGGCCTTTCGTGCGGGTGCCGTGGAAGTGCTGGTGGCGACCGATGTGGCGGCGCGCGGCATCGACATCGACGGTCTGCCGCAGGTGGTCAATTTCGATCTGCCGCTGCAGGCCGAGGACTATGTGCACCGGATTGGCCGTACCGGCCGCGCCGGTCAGGCGGGGGAGGCGATCTCCTTCGTCGCCGCCGACGAGGCGCCGCTACTGGCGGCGATCGAGGCGCTGCTCCGCAAACCCCTGTCGCGCGACGAGGAGCCGGGTTTCGAACCGTGCCACCACGTGCCGCCGACGGCGCCGGGATCGCCGGCCAAGGCGCGGCCGGTAGCAGCCCGGCCGGGGGCGCCAGCGCGTGCCCCGCGCAGCAACTGGGTCGATGAATTCGCCGGCGGGCGCAAGGCGCGCTCGGCGCCCCGCAAGCCGGGCAATCGTGGTCGTTGAGCAGCAGCTCAGGGGGCCGGGTGCGCTGCCCGGACGAAGAATTGTCGTGCCAGAATGCCCCTTTGCTTACCACTGACGATCCGCCATGTCCCGTTTCCTCTTCCTTGACGCCAGCACGCGCGAGCCCGGCTGCACCGGCAATAGCGAAACTCTGGCCCGCCACGCCGCGCGCAGCCTGCCGGCCGCTGCCGAGCAGCTCTGGTTCAGACTGGCCGACCTGAATCTGCCGCCCTTCGTCGACCTGCGCCATACCGCCGGCAGCTATCCCCTGCCGGAAGGCAATCTGAAAACCCTGCTCGACGAAACCCTGGCCGCCACCGACCTCGTCTTCGTCTCGCCGGTTTACTGGTTCTCGGTGCCGTCGCCGCTGAAGACCTATCTTGACCACTGGAGCGCCTGGCTGCGCGTGCCCGGCGTCGATTTCAAGGAGGCGATGGCCGGCAAGCGCTTGTGGGTGATCGCCACCAGCGGCAACCGCGACAAGGCGCAGCCGATGTTCGACAGCTACCGGCTGTGCGCCGAATTCCTTGCCATGGATTTCCGGCCGCCGCTGTGGGGCAAGGGCGGGGCACCGGGGGCGGTGCTCGCCGATGGCGAGGCGCTGGCTGCAGCCCGGGGCTTCTTCGCCGCATGATCGCCGGTTCAGCCGTTCGCCGCGCCGTGTCAGTATTGGCGAAGCTGGCCCTCACACTGCTTGCCGGCAGCTTTGCCGCCGGCCTGTTCGCTCGGCCATGGCAGGCGCGGAGGCAGCGATGGATCGCCGCTTGATCACCGGCGTTGTCCTGGCCGGCGGCCTCGGCCGACGCATGGGCGGCGTCGACAAGGGCCTGCAGGAACTGGACGGGCGGCCGCTGGTGGCGCATGTAATCGAACGCCTGGCGCCGCAGGTCGGCAGCCTGCTCATCAATGCCAACCGCAACGCCGAGCGTTACGCCGCTTTCGGCCATCCGGTCGTCGCCGATGCCATCGATGGCTTCGCCGGGCCGCTGGCCGGGCTGCACGCGGCGCTGGCGGCGGCGACGACGCCCTATGTGGCGACCGCGCCCTGCGATTCGCCCTTCTTGCCGGACGATCTGGTTTCCCGGCTGTTTGCGGCCTTGACTGCAAACGCCGCGCAGATTGCCGTCGCCCGTAGCGGCGACCAGTTGCATCCGGTGTTTTGCCTGTGTCGGCGCGAACTGCTGCCGTCGCTGGCGGCCTGGCTGCAGGCCGGCGAGCGCCGCTTCGGCGGGTGGACGGCGACGCTGGCCGCGGTCGAAGTCGCTTTCGACGACCAGCCGGCGGCCTTCGAGAACATCAACACGTGCCAGGAACTGGCACGTTTCGCCAGCCGCTAGCGGTTTTTCGCTTCGATGCGCTGGCCGGCCTTGCGCAGCGTGCCGTCGTCAAGGTCGAAGTGCGCCGAGAAATAGGTCTCCTCAGTCGGGATGTCGCCGGCGATGTGCCATTCCCAGACCTCTTCGCCGAGATTACGGAACACCTCGCGGCGCGCCGGCTGGCCGAGCCGGCGCTGGACTTCCGATTGCCGCATGCCCGGGGTGATGCGTGCCAGGTTTTCCGGGGTCAGCACTTGTTCCATTTCGGCGACGATGTCGCGGCCGTCAAAGCTGATCATGTAGCAGTGGATGCCGGCTGGCTGGCGGCTGTATTCCCAGGTCACCGTGCCGTCGTCGTTGCGGTGGATGAAACCGGGTTCGCCCATGCGGCTGCGCACTTCGGCCTGGGTCGTGATGCCCGGCTTGATTTCGGGCAGGTTGACCGCATCGCAGGCCGGCAGCAGCACGGCGGCAAGGGCGGAGAAGATGGTGGCGATCCAGCGAGGCAGTTGCATTGGAATTTCCTCTCGGGTGAAGCCGCTCAGTTTACGCAAACTGGCGCCGGGCTCTCATAATAAGGCTCCTGATCAATTACCTTTCCGTCCATGCAGCATCTCGATCCCCGCGCCGCCCATCTTTTCCTGCAACAGACGCCGGAGGCGGTCCTGGTCGACTGCCGGACCGAGATCGAGCACATGTACGTCGGCCACCCGGTCGGCGCCGAACATGTCGCCTGGCAGGACGGCCCGGATTGGGAAATCGATCCGGATTTCGCGGCCAAGGTGAAACGTCTGCTCAAGGGCGAGCTGGCCCGGCCGGTGCTGCTCATCTGCCGCAGCGGTGTGCGTTCGCTGGCCGCTGGCGAGGCGCTCGAGGCGGCGGGCTTCACGCAGGTGATCAATGTTCTGGAAGGCTTCGAGGGACCGCTCGACGAGGATTTCCACCGCGGCACCCTCGGTGGCTGGCGTTATCGCGGCCTACCCTGGCAACAGTCTTAGCCGTCGGTGGGCGAGGGCAGCCAGGCCGCCGACAGCGAGCAGACCGGCCATGCCGAGCGCCAGGTGCAGCGTCGAACTCCACAGGGCTGGCGCAATCAAGGCTGCAGCGACGCCGTTGAAACCGGACTGGAAGAAGGTCTGGCAGGAGGCTGCCAGACCGCGCTGCGCCGGGAAGGGGTCGAGTGCGAACAGGGTCAGATTGGGCATCGCCAGCGACATGCCGAGGGTGTAGACGAAGAGCGGTGCGACGCTCCACGGCAGGCCGGGCGGCAGGCTCAGGTTGAGCGCCAGGTTGAGGCTGGCGGCAATGCCCATCACCGCGTAGCCGACGGCGATCGTGCGGCCCGGGGCAAGGCGGCCGGCGAGCCGTCCGGAGCACCACGAACCGCTCATCAGGCCAAGCATCGCCGGGCCGAACAGCCAGAGGAAGGCGGTTTCCGGCAGGCCGAGGTGACGCATCAGGAACACCGGCGACGACAGCACGTAAATGAAGAAACCGCCGAAATTGAGCGCCAGTGCGGCGCAGGCGAAGAGGAAGCGGGGCGAACTGAAGACCTTGCGGTAGGTGCTCGCCAGGTAGCCCGGGCGCAGGGACTGGCGCTTTGCGGGCGGCAGGGTTTCCGGCAGCAGGTAGAGGCAGGCGATCCACAAGGCGACGGTCGCCAGGCTCAGGAAGGCAAAAACCGAACGCCAGCCGAAGGCGCTCTGCAGCCAGCCGCCGATCACCGGCGCGATGGCCGGCGCCAGCGCGAACATCATCGTGATCTGCGCCATCAGGCGCTGGGCGTCGGCGCCGTCGTAGAGATCGCGGACGATGGCGCGGCTGATGACGATGCCGGCGCCCGCAGTGACGCCCTGGATGCCGCGCCAGAACCAGAGTTGACCGATGCCGCTGGCGAGCATGCAGCCGAGCGAGGCGATGCCGAACAGCGCAAGCGCGGTGAGGATCACCCGGCGGCGCCCGAAGCGGTCGGCGATCGCCCCGTGCCACAGGGTCATCGCGGCAAAGGAGAAGAGATAGGCGGACAGCGTCTGCTGCACCTCGATCTGCGTCGCGCCCAGGCGCTGGGCGATTTCCGGGAAGGAAGGCAGATAGGTGTCGATCGAGAACGGACCGAGCGCGGACAGGCAGGCAAGCAGCAGCGCGATGCCGCGGGTGCTGCGGGAACGGTGGGGCATGGAATCAGTCGGCGGCGAAGCGGCGGTACTGGATCGCTTCGGCAATATGGGGGGCCGTGATGATATCGCTTTCCGCCAGGTCGGCGATGCTGCGCGCCACGCGCAGCACGCGGTGCCAGGCGCGCGCCGACAGCCCGAGGCGCTTGGCCGCCTGCTGCAACAGGTTGCGGCCGGCAGTGTCCGGCTGGCAATGCGTATCGACGCCGGCGCTGTCGAGGCGGGCGTTGGCATCGCCCTGGCGCTGCTGTTGGCGAGCCCAGGCGCGGTCGACCCGCTGCCGCACCGCCGCCGAGCTTTCGCCGCTGGCCGTGCCGGTCAGCGCTTCGCCGGGCAGCGCCGGGACTTCGATGATCAGGTCGATGCGGTCGAGCAGGGGGCCGGACAATTTTCCCCGGTAACGGGTGACTTGCTCGGGCGTACATTGGCAGCGGGCGTCGCCGTGGTAGCCGCAGGGGCAGGGGTTCATCGCCGCCACCAACTGGAAACGGGCCGGAAATTCGGCCTGGCGGGCGGCGCGGGCGATGTGGATGCGCCCGGTTTCGAGCGGCTCGCGCAGGGTTTCGAGGACTTTACGGTCGAATTCGACAATTTCGTCGAGAAACAGCACGCCGTGGTGGGCCAGGCTGATTTCACCGGGGCGCGGCGGATTGCCGCCGCCGACCAGCGCCGCCGCCGACGCGGTATGGTGCGGGCTGCGGAAACTTCGTTGGCGATAGCGCTCGGCGCGGAACTGGCCGACCAGCGAAAGCACGGCCGCCGACGCCCGCGCCTCGGTGTCGCTCAACGGCGGCAGCAGGCCGGGCAGGCGGGCGGCGAGCATCGATTTGCCGGCGCCGGGCGGGCCGATCATCAGCAGCGAATGGCGCCCGGCAGCGGCGACTTCGAGTGCCCGTCGCGCCTGCGCCTGGCCACGGACGTCGGCGAGATCGGCCAGGGCATCGTCGGCCTCAGGCGTGGCTGGCGCCGGGGGCGCCAGCGCACTCTGTCCGGCGAGATGGGCGCAGACGGCGAGCAGCGAAGACGCAGCGAGGATGTCGCCTTGCCCGGTCAGTGCCGCTTCGCCGGCGCTGAGCGTGGGTAGGACGAAGGTTTTGCCGTCGCCCGCCGCCTGCAGGGCCATCGCCAGCGCGCCGCGTACCGGGCGCAGTTCGCCGGACAGTGAGAGTTCGCCGGCAAATTCGTGGCCGTTCAGGCTGGCTGCCGGAATCTGCCCGCTGGCGGCGAGGATGCCGAGGGCGATGGGCAGGTCGAAACGGCCGGATTCCTTGGGCAGGTCGGCCGGCGCCAGGTTCACGGTGATGCGGCGGGCCGGGTATTCGAAACCGGAATTGACGATGGCAGCGCGAACCCGGTCGCGTGCCTCGCGCACTTCGGTATCGGGCAGGCCGACCAGGGTCAGCCCGGGCAGGCCGTTGGCCAGGTGCACCTCGACCGTGACCGGCGGCGCATCGAGGCCGTCGAGTCCCCGGCTGAGGGCGACGGCCAGTGCCATCGACTTATTGCGGGTGGTCGGTGCGCGCCTTTTCCAGCGTCTCGACGCGGGCTTCCAGCGCCTGCAGGCGCTCGCGGGTGCGGGCCAGCAGTTGCGCCTGGATGTCGAATTCCTCGCGGGTGACCAGATCGAGTTTGCCGAACAGGCCGCCGAGCAGCGCCTTGGCATTCTTCTCGATGTCCTTGGCCGGCGAATTGGCGAGCAGGGCACTCATCTTGTTGCCGAAATCTTCCAGGATCTTGGGGTCGAGCATGGTTTTCCTCCGTGGCCGGCGAGTTTAGCACAGCGGTATTTCCAGCGTTTTACCCCGTCGCTCGTCACTGGTGCGTAACGGACTGTAACTGCACCGCCTTGGTGCTCCGCTTCGCTGTGCATTCCTGGTGCGGCGCAGCAAGTCGATGAAAAAACAGGGAAATGTGATGTTGGCACGGGTCGTGCATTGCTGGTTGCACAAAACGTTTTCCTTTTTTCAATTTTCCTTTACAGGAGAGACACCATGAAGAAGTCCCTGATCGCACTGGCTATCGCTGGCGCCGTTGCCGCTCCGGCCATCGCCGAAGACAGTCCGCACACCTTGTCGGCCAACGTCGGGCTGGCAACCGATTACATCTTCCGCGGCATCAGCCAGACCGATCACAAGCCGGCCATTCAGGGCGGCTTCGACTACAGCCATGCCAGCGGCCTCTACGCCGGTACCTGGGCGTCCAATGTCTCATGGGTCGATAACGGCATCAAGGATGACAACAGCATGGAGTGGGATTTCTATGCTGGTTATCGCGGCAGCTTTGCCGGTGATTTCACCTACGACGTTGGCGGTCTGTATTACTTCTACCCCGGAAAGCAGAAGGAAGAAGCGCCTGGCGCTCTTCCCCAGATTGAATCTCCGAATTCTTTCGAACTGTATGCTTCCATCGGCTGGAAGTTTCTGACCCTGAAGTACTCGCATGCCCTTTCCGAAAACCTTTTCGCCTGGCAGGGTTACGACAAGACGACGGGTTGGAACAGAAAGGACACCAAGGGCAGCGGTTATCTGGATCTGACTGCCAGCTACCCGATTGCCGAAGGCTGGACCATCATCGGTCACGTTGGGCACCAGAAGATCAAGAACAATAGCTCGGCCTCCTATACCGACTGGAAGCTCGGTGTCACCAAGGATGTCGGCTTCGGTGTCGTTGGCCTGAGCTATACCGATACCAACGCTCGTGGCTGTGGCGATTCCCATGCCATGTATTGCTGGGGCAATCGCGCCAATGTCGACGTGGGCAAGGGGCGTGCCGTCCTCTCCTTCACCAAGTCCTTCTGATTCATCAGTCCTCTCCCCGCCGTTGCACGGGCCCGGGCGGCGGGGAGAGCCAAAAAGTTTCAACCAGTTAGGGGAACACTCATGAAATTCGTTACTGCCATCATCAAGCCGTTCAAGCTTGACGAAGTGCGTGAGGCGCTGTCCGCCATTGGCGTGCAGGGCATCACGGTAACCGAGGTCAAGGGTTTCGGCCGCCAGAAAGGTCATACCGAGCTGTATCGCGGGGCCGAGTACGTCGTCGATTTCCTGCCCAAGGTAAAGCTGGAAGCTGCCGTCAAGGCCGACCAGATCGACCAGGTCATCGAAGCCATCGAGAAGTCCGCCAGCACCGGCAAGATCGGTGACGGCAAGATCTTCGTCTTCGATCTTGAACAAGTCGTCCGTATCCGCACCGGCGAGACCGGCGCCGATGCCCTGTAAGGAGTCGTGACATGAAACGAATTTTTGCAATGCTGGCCCTGCTGGGCGCGGTGACCTTCGGGGCACCGGCCTGGGCCGAAGAAAAGGCGGCCGATGCCGCACCCGTGGCGGCTGCCGTCGTCGAAGCACCGGCTGCTGCTGCCGCTCCCGCCGCCGAAGCTGCTGCCCCGGCGGAAGCGCCGGCCGCTGCCGCACCGGTGCCCAACAAGGGCGACAACGCCTGGATCATGGTCTGCGCGGCTTTCGTGATCCTGATGTCGCTGCCCGGCCTGGCGCTCTTCTACGGTGGCCTGGTGCGTTCGAAGAACATGCTGTCGGTACTGATGCAGGTCTTCGTCGTCTTCTCGCTGATCTCCGTGCTCTGGGTGGTCTATGGCTACTCGCTGGCCTTTACCGAGGGCAACGCCTTCTTCGGCACACTCGACAAGCTCTTCCTCAACGGGATCACGATGGAATCCGTCGGGGCGACCTTCAGCAAGGGTGTGGTGATTTCGGAGCTGATCTTCGTGATCTTCCAGGGCGCGTTTGCTGCCATCACCTGCGGCCTGATCGTCGGCTCCTTTGCCGAACGTGCCAAGTTCTCGGCGATCCTGGTTTTCATGGTCATCTGGTTCACCCTGTCCTACGTCCCGATGGCGCACATGGTCTGGTACTGGGCCGGTCCGGATGCCTATACCGATGCCGCTGCGGCTGAAGCAGCCGGTGCCACCGCTGGCTTCCTGTTCCAGAAGGGCGCCCTCGACTTCGCCGGTGGTACCGTCGTCCATATCAACGCCGCGATCGCCGGTCTGGTTGGTGCCTACATGATCGGCAAGCGTACCGGTCTGGGTTCGGTGGCCATGGCTCCGCACTCGCTGACCTTCACGATGATCGGTGCTTCGCTGCTGTGGTTCGGCTGGTTCGGTTTCAACGCCGGTTCGGCGCTCGAAGCTTCCGGCGGTTCCGCCCTGGCGATGGTCAACACCTGGGTTGCCACCTCCTGCGCGACGCTGTCCTGGATGTTCGCCGAGTGGATCTTCAAGGGCAAGCCGTCGATGCTGGGTGCTGCTTCCGGCGCCGTTGCCGGCCTGGTGGCGATCACCCCGGCTGCCGGCTTCGTCGGTGTCATGGGCGCCATCGTCATCGGCCTGCTCGCCGGCATCGTCTGCCTGTGGGGCGTCAATGGCCTGAAGCGCCTGCTCGGCGCCGACGACTCGCTCGACGTCTTCGGCGTCCATGGCGTCGGCGGCATCCTCGGCGCGATCCTGACCGGTGTCTTCGCCGATCCGGCGCTGGGCGGTACCGGTGTCTATGACTACGTTGCGAATGCGGTTGGCAGCTACGACATGGTTGCTCAAGTGACGGCCCAGGCCTGGGGCGTGGCGACCGTGATCGTCTGGTCCGGTGTCGTCTCCCTGGTGGCCTACAAGCTGGTCGATATCGCGATCGGTCTGCGGGTGCCGGAAGACGAAGAGCGTGAAGGTCTCGACCTCACCTCGCACGGCGAAAGCGCCTACCACCACTAAGCAGATTCGTAGTCTCTCTCCCTTCACGGGCACCCTTGGGTGCCCGCTTTTTTTGCTATGCTCACCCCATGCGCATAGTCCAGTTATCCGATCTGCATCTGCGGCCCGATCCCCTGTTCGGGGAAATCGATCCGTGGGCGGCGCTGGCCATGGCGCTGACCCGGGTGGCCGGCCTGCAGGCCGATTTGCTGCTGATCAGCGGCGATCTTGCCGAAGCCGGTGATGTCGCCACCTACACCCGGCTGGCGTCGACGCTGGCCGGCCTGGCCTTGCCGCTGGCGCTGGTGCCCGGCAATCACGATCAGCGCAGCGCGATGTTCGCGGCCTTTCCCGGACATTGGGAAAATCCGGAAATGCTCTGCCGGCGTTTCGATCTCGGGCCGCTGACCTTGCTCCTGCTCGACAGTCAGGTGCCGGGCCAGCCCTGGGGCGAAATCGGCGAGGCGCAACTGCGCTGGCTCGACGCCAATTACCCGGAGCGTCGGCGCAGTGTGGTGATCCTGCACCATCCGCCATTCGCGGTGGGCATTGCCGGCATGGACGAGATCGGCTGCCGGGACGGCAAGGCGCTGGCGTCCTGGCTGTTGCGACGGCCACTGGTTGAGGCCGTCTGGTGTGGCCATGTGCATCGTCCGGTGTTTACCGGTTTCGCCGGAAAAATGGCGGCGACGGCGCCTTCCACCGTACACCAGATTGCCTTGCAGGACGGAGCGCTGGCCTGGACACCGGAAGCGCCGGGGCTGCTGGTTCATGACCTGTTGCCGGGAGTGCCCTTGCGCAGTCACTACCTGCCGCTGGAAGCGGCGCCTGTCGTTCCCTACTGAAAGGTCAGCGGATCAGCGGCAGCAGGGCACGGAAGTCGTCGGTGCCGGCGCGATGCAGCCATTCGAACAAGACCATCTCGGTGCTGACGATGTGCACGCCAGCGCTGCGCAGGCGGTCGATGGCCAGCTGGCGGTTCTCTGGCGTACGCGACGACGCGGCGTCGGCGACGAGAAACACAGAAAAGCCTTCGCCGAGCAGACCAAGCGCCGTTTGCAGCACGCAGACATGGGTTTCCGAGCCGGTCAGGATGACCTGTCGACGCCCCCCGGCGCACAAGAGCTCGCTGACACCCGGTTCGGCGGTGCACGAGAAGTGAATTTTCTCGAAAAAACGGGCGTCGACCGCAGCGTCGCGGATCGCCGCAACGCTGGGGCCAAGCCCCTTGACGTACTGTTCGGAGACGAAGGCCGGCACCTGGAGCAGGCGCGCCGCTTCGAGCAGGCGCACCGAATTGGCGGTCACCGTGTCGGTATCGTGGATCGCCGGCGCCAGCCTTTCCTGGATGTCGACGACGAGGAGCAGCGAATCGGTGCGGGAGATCAGCATCAGCGGAAGACCACCGTCTTGTTGCCGTGCACCAGCACCCGGTCTTCCAGGTGGTAGCGCAGGCCGCGTGCGAGCACGGTCTTCTCGATGTCCTTGCCGTAGCGGACCATGTCGTCGGGCGAATCGGAATGGTCGATACGGATCACGTCCTGTTCGATGATCGGGCCGGCGTCGAGTTCGCTGGTCACGTAGTGGCAGGTTGCGCCGATCAGCTTGACGCCGCGCTGGTAGGCCTGATGGTAGGGCTTGGCGCCGACGAAGCTGGGCAGGAAGCTGTGGTGGATGTTGATGATGCGGCCGCTCAGCGCGTCGCACAGTTCGGGCGACAGGATCTGCATGTAGCGGGCGAGAACCATGGTGTCGGCCCGGACGTCGTCGAAAATGCGCTGGATTTCGGCGTAGGCGGCGGCCTTGTTGTCGGCATTGACCGGTACGTGGATGAAAGGAATGCCGTGCCACTCGACGAAACCCTTGAAGGTGTCGTGGTTGGAAATGACGCAGGGAATCTCGATGTCCAGTTCCTTCGACTGCCAGCGGGCCAGCAGGTCGTAGAGGCAGTGCTCCTGCTTGGAGACCAGCACGACGACCCGTTTCTTCACTGCACTATCGTTGATCCGCCAGTCCATCGCCAGCGGTTCGCCGACTTCGCGGCGGAAGCGTTCGCGGAACTCGGCGAGCAGGAAAGGCAGCGAATCGGCCTTGATCTCGATGCGCATGAAATAGCGACCGGTCAGGTCGTCCGCGTGGAAGCTCGATTCGAGAATCCAGCCGCCGTGCTCGGCGATGAAGCCGGAAACGCGGGCGATGATCCCGACCTGGTCGGGGCAGGAGGCGGAGAGGGTGTAGAACCGGTCGCGATGCATGGTATCGATGCGGCTTTCAAAAGCTGCGCCAAGCCCCCTCGGGGGGCGGCGAACATAGTGAGCGGGGGTGGTGCAATGCGCCTAAGGCTGGCGCCAATGGCCGTCAGGCCTTGGCAAAAGCCTTGTCGATTTCCGAGCGCAGTGCGTCGTAGTCGCGCACCACCGGGAACTGCGGGAATTCGCGGATGACGTTTTCCGGCGGGTGGAACAGGATGCCGCCGTGGGCTTCGCCGAGCATCGCCGTGTCGTTGTACGAATCGCCGGCAGCGACGATGGTGAAGTTCAGTTCCTTGAAGCGCTTGACCGCTTCCTGTTTCTGGTTCGGCATGCGCAGGTGGTAGTTGACCAGCATGCCGTCGGCGTCGGCTTCCAGCGAATGGCAGAACAGCGTCGGCCAGCCCAGCTGGCGCATCAGCGGGTGGGCGAATTCGTAGAAGGTGTCGGACAGGATGATCACCTGATAGTCCTCGCGTAGCTGGTCGAGGAAAGCGCGGGCGCCTTGCATCGGGCCCATTTCGGCGATCACCTTCTGGATGTCCGGCAGGCCGAGCTTCTTTTCGCGCAGGATGTTCAGCCGATAGGTCATCAGCGTGTCGTAGTTCGGCTCGTCGCGCGTCGTCCGCTTCAGTTCGGGGATGCCGGTGCGCTCGGCGAATTCGATCCAGATTTCCGGAACCAGGACCCCTTCGAGGTCAAGACAGACGATTTTCACGGTCAACTCCCTGAGACGGCCAAAAAAGCGCGATTTTACCTGAATGGGCGGGATTGACGTTGAACTTGCAGCGCTACGGGGAAAGACCGAAAAGATCGAACAGGTCGTTGGGTTTCATGTCAACGGCAAATTTTTCTGGCTTCTTCTTCCGTCCGGACTTCGATGCCATTGCAGAAATAGTAGGGCAGCGCACACCGCAGGTACTTGCGCCCAATTTGCTTCACTACGGATTTTTTGTCGATGATTTCCGGGGTGTTTCCGATCATCGCCATTTCACATTCTGGGCCTCTCTTGGCAATGATCTCCCTGCAATGTTGCGGAGACGTATTATTTCGTTCTTCCGCGTGATCGCATTGTTTCAGGGCGATTTCTTGCCAGAGCTTGAAGAGGGCTGATCGGGGAATCGGTTTCTTATCCACAGTCGATAGCGCGTAGTCACTATCACTGGCTATTCCGGTTGCGGCGTGGAGTGCGCCAAGCAGCAGTGCGAGCTGGAAGGCCTTGTGCGTGTTGAGTTTGCTTCGATGGCTCATGATAGGCAGAGCAGCGGCTGAAAGTGAAATTGCCGAGAATTATGCCATCGTCTTTCGTGGCCCGTCTGGAATAAGCGGGCGCTTGTTCAATCCACCGCCGGCAGCGCATCGAGCGCTTCGTGCAGCTCCAGCCAGCGCAGTTCGGCGGTGTCGATGGCGTCGCCAAGTTCGCCGGCGCGGCGGTGCATTTCTTCGCTTTTCTGGCGGTCGACCGTGGCGTAGAAATCGGGGTCGGCGAACTGGCCGTCGAGCGCGGCTTTCTCTTCCTGCCATTTGGCCAGGTTGCGGTCGATCTGCTCGATTTCCTTAGTCAGCTTGCGCCGTTCGGCGAGGAGTGCCTGGCGGTTGGCTTTGGCGTCGGCACGTTGCTGCAGACGTTCGGCTTTTTCGGCCTGGGCGTCGGCGGCCGGTGCCTTGTCGGCGCTGCGCTGGGCGGCCAGCCAGGCGGCGTAGTCGTCGAGGTCGCCGTCGAAGGGCGTGGCGGCGCCGTTGTCGACCAGCCACAGTTCATCGGTACAGCTACGCAGCAGGTGGCGGTCGTGCGAGACGACGACCATGCCGCCTTCGTAATCCTGCAGCGCGAAGGCGAGCGCTTCGCGCATTTCGAGGTCGAGGTGGTTGGTCGGCTCGTCGAGGAGCAGCAGGTTGGGCCGGGTGCGGATGAGCAGGGCGAGCGCCAGGCGCGATTTTTCACCGCCAGAGAAGGGGCCGACCGGGCGGCTGGCCATTTCGCCACGGAAATCGAAGCCGCCCAGGTAGTCGCGCAGTTCCTGTTCCGGCGTCAGTGGTTCGAGCTTTTGCAGGTGCCAGAGCGGGGTTTCTTCGGGGCGCAGTTGTTCCAGTTGGTGCTGCGCGAAGTAGCCGATGTTGAGCGCCTTGGCTTCCTTGCGCTCGCCGCCCTGTTGGGCAATGCTGCCAGCGAGCAGCTTGATCAGCGTCGATTTGCCGGCGCCGTTGCGCCCCAGCAGGCCGATCCGGCAGCCGGGGCGCAGCGTCAGCGTGAGGTTTTCCAGAATTTTGCGCTCGGCGTAGCCGGCAGCGGCGTTTTCGATGAGCAGCAGCGGGTCGGGCAGGCTTTCCGGCTGCCGGAAGCTGAACTGGAACGGCGAATCGGCGTGTGCGGCGGCGATGATTTCCATCCGTTCGAGCATCTTGACCCGGCTCTGCGCCTGGCGCGCCTTGGTTGCCTTGGCCTTGAAGCGTTCGACGAAGCGGCTCAAGCGGGCGATTTCCCGCTGCTGCGCTTCGTAGGCCGATTGCTGCTGGGCCAGGCGGGCGGCGCGGGCGCGCTCGTAGTCGGAGTAGCCGCCGCTGGTCAGCGTCATCCGCTGCTGGTCGATGGCGACGATCTGGCCGACGACGGCGTCGAGGAAATCGCGGTCGTGCGAGATCAGCAGCAAAGTGGCCGGCGTGCTCTTCAGCCACTGTTCGAGCCAGAGCACGGCGTCGAGGTCGAGGTGGTTGGTCGGTTCGTCGAGCAGCAGCAGGTCGGAACGGCAGGAGAGGGCGCGGGCGAGGTTCAGCCGGACCCGCCAGCCGCCGGAAAAATCGGCCACCGGACGGGCGAAGTCGGCGTCGGTGAAGCCCAGGCCATGCAGCACCTCGGCGGCGCGGGCCTTGGCCGAATAGCCGTCGATGTCGGCGTAGCGCGCGTGCAGGCGGCCAATCGCCTCGCCGTCGCCGGCTGCTTCGGCGGCCGCCAGTTCGCGCTCGACGCGGCGCAGTTCGACGTCGCCGTCGAGCACGAATTCCAGCGCCGGGGTCGGCAGGGCCGGGGTTTCCTGGGCGACGCGGGCGATCTGCCAGACGGCGGGAATGTCGCAGTCGCCCTGTTCGGCGTGCAGTTCGCCAGCAAGCAGGGCGAACAGGCTGGATTTGCCGCAACCGTTGGCGCCGACCACGCCGACCTTCCAGCCGGGGTGGATCTGCAGGCTGGCGTCGACGACCAGCGGGCGGCCGGCACGGGCGAAAGTGAGTTGGCGCAGGGAAATCATGGCGGGGCGAATTATAGCGGCGGGCTGCTAAAATTCCTGCATGGCCGGCCGGGTTTGTCCCGAAATGCCGCCGTTTCCCGGGTCCATGGCATGAAATATCGATACTTTGCAGCCCTTGCTGTCTTCCTGCTGCCTGGTCGCATCGCGCTGGCCGACGAAGCTGATTGGGACGCCCGCCTGCAGCGGGCCGCCGCGCTCAAAACCGAGGCCGCGCAGCGGCAGCGTGCGGCCGACGCTGAGTTCGAGCGGCGCCGCCTCGTCTGCCAGGCAAAATTCCTGGTCAACGACTGTATCAACGAGGCGCGTGACGAACAGCTTGGGGTTCGTCAGGCAAGCCGGGCGCAGGAGCGCGAAGCCGACGAGATGGAGCGCCAGGTCAAGCGCGAGCAACTTGCTGCGCGCCAGGCACAGGCCACCGCCGATGCCGAAGAAAAAGCGCGTAACTTGGCGCAGCGCGAACAGGAGATTGCCGCCCGCGACCAGGCGGACGCCGCACGGCGCGACGAAATCGTCGCCCGCAAGGCGCGCCAGGCCGAGGCCGGCGCCCGGCGCAGCGCCGAACGCGAGGCGGCACACCGGCGCAAGGTCGAGGCGCACGCCCGCAAGCTGGCCGAGGCCGAAGCCAGGGCGGCAGCCCGGGCTGCCAGACAATAGGCCGGGGAGGGGTGGGGCGATGATGCGCAGGATAGTCATCGACCAGCTCCGGCCCGGCATGTACGTTGTCGATCTGCACAAACCCTGGCTGGAGCACGGCCTCTGGCTGACCCGCTTTCCAGTTCGCGATTGGGCGCAGATCCGCCGCCTGATCGACGCCGGCTTTGCCGAGATCAGCATCGATACCCGGCGCGGGCGCGACATTGACCTGCCCGTTACCCGCCTGCCGGCTGCGCCGCCGCCGCTTCCCCTGCGCCAGGTGGTGCGGCCGCCGGCGACGGTGTCGCTCGGCGAGGAGCGGCGGCGGGCTGGCCGCCTGCTCGGCGATGCCTGCCGCCAGCTCGACGAACTGGCACGCGCGGCGCGGGCCGGCGAACGGGTCGATGCGCTGGCGCTGGAAGCCGTGGTCGGTAAATTGATCGAGTCGGTTGCCCGCAACCCGGACGCGCTGGTGCCGCTGGCCCGGATCAAGCGTCCGGAGA
This sequence comes from Azonexus sp., assembly GCF_041909095.1. Lineage (GTDB taxonomy): Bacteria > Pseudomonadota > Gammaproteobacteria > Burkholderiales > Rhodocyclaceae > Azonexus. The sequence goes on from NZ_JAYREB010000001.1 coordinate 1,100,171, forward strand.
CCTACGACGCTGGCCACGCAGTCGCCACCGCCGCGCTGACCGTCGCCCTGGCGCGCCAGCAGCAGGTCGCTGCCCCCGAACTGGAGAAGATGGCGCTCGGCGCGCTGCTCAAGGACATCGGCCTGGCGGCCATCGACGAAGGCCTGGTGAGCAAGCAGGGGCAACTGTCGCAGGCCGAATATGCGATCGTCCAGAGCCACGTCGAGGAAGGCCTGGCGGTGCTGGAAGCGACGGTCAGCCTGCCCGAGACCACCGTTGCGGTGATCCTCGAACACCACGAACGCTATAACGGTGGCGGCTACCCCTACTGCATGGCCGGCGACGACATCACGCTGGCCGGCCGCATCGCCGCCGTCGTCGATGCCTACGACGCGATGACCTCGGACCGCCCCTACCGTGCCGCCCTGGCGCCGACCGCCGCGCTGCGCCAGCTTTACGAGCAGGGCGGGGTGCAGTTCGACCCCGCGCTGGTTGCCGGCCTCGTCCATGCGCTCGGCGTCTATCCGGTCGGCACCCTGGTGTTGCTGGAAAGCGGCCACCTGGCGGTGGTCGAGCAGGGAACGCCGGGCGATCCGCTGCGCCCGGTGGTCAATGTCATCTACCATGCGGGGCGCCGGCAATACGTCGAGCCGGTGCGCGCCGACCTGTCGCGCAAGATCGGCAACCATTACGGGCGCATCCTGCGCGCCGAAAGTTTCGAACGCTGGGGACTCAGTCCCCTGCGCTGGCAACCTGCCTGATCAGCTTGCGGATCGGCGTCGGCACGCCGGCGGCGGCAGCTTCGGCCAGCGGCAGCCAGGCGGCACCCGGTTCGTTGGCCGAGCTCGGTGCGGAGACGCGGCAGAGCAGCGGTTTCAGGGTTAGCCGGAAATGCGTGAAAGCGTGCTTGAGCGGCGGCAGTTCTCGCTGTTCGCTGGCGACCAGGCCGCGTGCAGTCAGGATTGCCGCCGGCTCGCCCTGCGGCGGCACCAGCAGACCACCCCACAGCCCGTGCGGCGGCCGTCGTTCGAGCAGCAGGCGGTCGTCGGCCAGGATCAGCACGAACACCGCCTCGCGCTCAGGCAGCGGCGGCCGCGGCTTCGCCTCAGGCAGGCTGCGCTGACGGTTCTCGCGGCGGGCGACGCAGCTTTCGGCAAAGGGACAGGCCGGGCAATTGGGCAGGCCGCGCGTGCACAGCGTCGCCCCCAGATCCATCAGGCCCTGGGTGTAGGCGCCGACCTCGGTGGCCGCCGGCAGCAGGCTTTCGGCGAGTGTCCACAGACGCCGTTCGACCGCCGTCGCGCCGGGAAAACCGGCGATCCCGAACACCCGACAGAGCACCCGCTTGACGTTGCCGTCGAGGATCGCTGCCCGTTCGCCGAAGCAGAAAGCGGCGATCGCCGCTGCCGTCGACCGGCCGATGCCCGGCAACTCGGCGAGCGCAGCGGCATTCTCCGGGAAGCGTCCGCCGTATTCGGCGACGATGCGCTGCGCGCAGCGGTGCAGGTTGCGCGCCCGGGCATAGTAGCCGAGTCCGGCCCAATGCTCGATTACCTGCTCGATCGGTGCCGCCGCCAGTGCGCCGACGTCGGGAAAACTGGCCAGGAAGCGGGCGTAATACGGCAGTACCGTCGCCACCTGAGTCTGCTGCAGCATGATCTCCGACAACCAGACCCGGTAAGGGTCGTGCGTTCCCTGCCACGGCAGGTCATGGCGTCCGGCGGCCCGTTGCCAGGCGATCAGGCGTTGGGCAAAGCTTTGTTCTTGCGGCAAATTTCGTCTCGACGCGGAAAGCAGGAGCCGGGATAATACGTCCTTTTTTCGCTCGCGACGCCCATGACCCAGCCCGTTACCGATACCCGCGCCCTGCGCAATGCCCTCGGCCGTTTCGCCACCGGCATCGCCGTCGTCACGGCCATCGACCCGGATGGCAAACCGATTGGGCTGACGGTAAACTCCTTCTCCGCCGTCTCGCTGCAGCCGGCGCTGGTCCTCTGGTGCCTGGGCAGCAACTCGGCCAACCTGGAAGCCTTCCGCAAGGCCAGCCACCACGCGATCAACATCCTCGCCGCCGAGCAGCAGGACCTCTCCAACCGCTTCGCCACCTGGCCGACCGACCGCTTCGCCGGTCTGCCCTGGCGCGGCGGCTGCGGCGGCGCGCCGGTGCTGGAAGGCTGCTGCGCCAGCTTCGAGGTCGCCAACGCAAGCGAAGTCCCGGGCGGCGACCACAGCATCTTCATCGGTCGCGTCGAGCGCTACGCCGAAAACCCGGCCCTTGCGCCGCTGCTCTTCCACGCCGGCCAGTACCGCAGGCTGGCGGAGGCCTGAAAATGCGGGCTGCCGGGATGCCCCGGCAGCCCGAGTCCGCTGCGCGGCGATGACGATGGCTGCAATGCCCCCGCCGGACTGCGATCAGTGTGCCGCTCGCCGGTCGGAACGGTGCCGCCCCGGCCTTTCCGGCGACTGCGTCAAACTGCCCACCCCTTCGTCGCTACTCCAGCGCAGCAGCGCTTCGCGGATCAGCCGGGCTTCGCCGCTGCTCAACTCGTCGTTGGCCACGGCAATCCGCATCATGCTGCGCAGCAAACTCTGCTGCAGGTAGGGGTAGGTGATTTCACCGAGAATCCGGGCAAGTTCGGCAGCGCTCAGCCGCTGGTCCAGGGTGTGCGTCATCGAGCCGCCGAGTTCGAGATCCTCGTAAAACTCGCGGATCACCGCGTCGATCTGCCCGCTATCGATGCCGAGCGCGCGCAGGCTGGCGTCCTGTTCGATCAGGCGGTATTCGGTTTCGTCGGCGACGCCGTCGATCAGCATGCCCAGGGCGACGATGCGGGCGATTGCCTGGGGGCTGTTGGTCGGGTAGGGGCGCATCAGTGACTCCTCAGTGCTTGGTTGCGATTGGCCCGGCAACGCCGGTGAATGCTTGCTATGCACTTGGTCAATGAGCATGAGGCAGGGGTTCCCGCCGGTGACCGCTTGCTACGCATTGGTGCAGCAGCGTTACAGAGAGCCATGAAAGAAGCACGAAATGCGCGAAAATCGAGGCAAGGCGGCTGGCCTGACGCGCCGCGACTGCCGTACGAGATTGAATTGCCTGCCATCTCGGCATAGAATCCCAGCCTTTGCTGCCCGAGCGGGCGTCGTATAATGGTAATACCCTAGCTTCCCAAGCTAGAGCCGTGGGTTCGATTCCCATCGCCCGCTCCACATCGAATTCAGACAGGTCGTTGATCTGCAAAAGAAAAAGCCAACCCGAAGCGGTTGGCTTTTTTGTTGTCGGTGCATGCTTGCGCGTATTCGAGCTCCTGGCTTGTCATCACCTAGCCTGTGCGATTCCGGCGCCGGATGAATTATGCCGAAAGTAAGGCTTATACTTTGCAACTGTTGTCCGTGATGAGTCAGGCTGTTTCGGTTGCGCAGCGGCCAGTGGTGCAAGGCGATATGCCTTGCGGCAGCGGATTATCTCGGGGGGTTTTAATGCGGTTTGCATATAGCTTGCACTGGGCGTTACTCGGATTTCTCCTCAGTCTGTGCGGTGCGGCGACTGCGGTGGAGAGCGCTTACAAGGTGGGAGTGCTTTACTGGTCGATGAGCATTCCCGGTCAGGTGGCGATGCGTCAGGGGCTGGAGGCCGAGGCCAGACGGATCAACGAACAGGCGCCCAGGACAGGGGCGCGTGGCGTTGTGCTGCTGCCGGAGGTGGCTGGCGACGGTGTCGATGGCGTCGAGCGTCAGATTCGTCAGATGCAGGCCATGGTGGCAGCCCGGCCCGACATCATCGTCGTCCAGCCGTCGGATAACGCGGCGCTGGCGGCGCCGCTCAAGGCGGCCAATGCGGCGGGAATTCCCGTGGTTGCTTACGATCAATACATCAGCGGCGGCAAACTTGCGTCCTACGTGACCTCGGACAACCGTCAGGCAGGTTATCTGGGCGGCGAGTACATCGCTTCCCGGTTTCCTGGCAATGCGGTGTTGCGTCTGGCGCTGGTCGAGTATCCGCTGGTCTCGTCGACGGTCGAACGCCTGAATGCTTTCCTGGATGCCCTGCGCGACCATGGCAAGGCCTTCCGCATCCTCAAGACCTACGAGGCCGTTGAGCCGCTTGGTGGACGCAAGGCGGGCGAGGCGATCCTGCGTGACTTTCCCCAGCGTAACAGCGTTGATGTCGTGTTCACCGTAAATGATGGCGGCGGTCTGGCTGTGGTCGACGTGCTGGCGCGGGCGGGGCGTGACGAAATTGCAGTGGCCAGCGTCGATGGCGATCCGGTGGCGGTGGGCAACATCCGTGCCGGTCGTCTGTCGGTGATCGATGCCGCCCAGTTCTGCGGTCCGCTGGGCGCCGAAGCCATGCGGGTTGCCTATGCGGTGCTGCGCAAGCAACCGGTGGCCAGGCACATTCTGGTTCCGGTCTTTCCGGTCACCCGTGAAACCGTGGATCGTTATCCGGGCTGGCTGGGGCCACTGCCCCAGGCTTTCGAGAAGCCGTGGCAGGCCAATCAGCGGTTGTGGTCGGGCCAGGTCATGGAGTCCCGGTGACAAGGCCCGGCGCGATAACCCGGGGCGGTGCCATCCTGCCCAATGTCGCCGACGTTGACCGGCGCATGGCCCTTGCCTTCGGCGGGCTGATCTTTGTCCTGATGGCCGTCATCCTGCTGGCGGGTGGCGGTTATCTCTATCAGGTCATGAGCCGCGAGCAGGACAAGCTTTCCTCGCTGACCACGCGTGTGCTCGCCAACGCGGTCAATCGCATCAGTTTTTCCGGCAAGTATCACGCCCGCCTGATGCTGGAGGAGGTCAAGCAGTCGCATCCGGATCTGGTCTATGTACGTCTGATCGACAAGGCCGGCCAGGTGATTGCCGACAGCGATCCGGCGCGCAACGACGCGCCGGTCGATCCTGGACTGTTGCCGCTGATCGAGCAGGTGGTTTCGGAGCGGACGCCGGAAGTGGTCCGCCACCTGGTGCGCGATGGCGTGCCGATACGCGAGGTGACACTGGTTTATCGGGGCGGTTACGACAACGCCGTGCTCGGGGTGATTCAGGTTGGCCTGTCGGAAGTCGAGAGTTCGAATGCCTTGCGTGCCGGCATGGTGTACATGATCGTCCTGACCTCCGGCCTGCTGTTGATCGGGATCGTCCTGACCCGGCGCCTGAGTGCCCATTTCGCCATGCCGATCCGGCGTGTTGCCCAGGAGCTGGATCAGGAACGTGTATTGTTGCGTACCGTCATTTCGACCATTCCGGATCTGATCTGGCTGAAGGACGCCGATGGGGTCTACCTTTCCTGTAACCGGGAGTTCGAGCGCTTTTTCGGACATCCGGAAGAAGTGATAGTCGGCAAGACCGATTACGATTTCGTCGATCCGGTGCTCGCCGACAGTTTCCGGGCCAACGACCGGGCTGCCGTTGCGGCGGGCAAGTCCACGGTCAACGAGGAATGGATCACCTATGCCGCGGATGGCCGCCGGGCCCTGCTCGAAACGACGAAGACACCGATGTTCGGGCCCGACGGGGCGCTCATCGGTGTGCTCGGCATCGGTCACGACATTACCGAAAGCCGGGCCAACCAGCTGGAGATTGTGCGCAACCGCGATCATCTGGAAGAGGTGGTTGCCGAGCGGACGATCGAACTGCAGCAGGCGAAGGAGGCTGCCGAAACCGCCAACATGGCGAAGAGCGCCTTCCTGGCCAACATGAGCCACGAAATCCGCACGCCGCTCAACGCCATCACCGGCATGGCGCACATGATCCGGCGTGCCGGGGTCAGCGGCACGCAGGCCGATCAGCTGGACAAGCTGGAAGGCGCAGGGCATCACCTGGTGGAAATCATCAATGCGATTCTCGACCTGTCCAAGATCGAAGCCGGGAAATTCGTCCTGGAAGAGGAGCCGGTGCGCATCGCGGAGATTGTCGACAACGTCGTGGCTATCGTCGGCGGCAACCTGCGCGCCAAGGGGCTGCATCTGGTGCTCGAAAATGCCAGCATACCGTTTGCACTGATGGGCGACCGCACGCGTCTCCAGCAAGCCCTGCTCAACTATCTGGCGAATGCCGTCAAATTCACCGAGGCCGGCACGATCACCCTGCGGACACTGGTGCTCGAAGAGACGAGTGACGATCTCCTGTTGCGTTTTGCAGTCAGCGACACCGGAATCGGTATCGAGAGCGGCGCCCTGGAGCGCCTCTTTTCCGCCTTCGTTCAGGTCGACAACTCGACGACACGGAGATATGGCGGTACCGGCCTGGGGCTGGCGATCACCCGAAAACTGGCCGAACTGATGGGGGGCGCGGCCGGGGCGAGCAGTGTACCGGGCCAGGGCAGCACCTTCTGGTTCACCGCGCGGCTGCGCAAGGCGCCGGCTGCGACTGCGACGGCCGACCTGCCTCAGATGCAGGCGGAAGCTCTCCTCGGCCGGAATCACGCCGGTACCCGCGTCCTGCTGGCGGAGGACGAGCCGATCAACCGGGAAATCGCTCTTGCCATGCTTGAAGATGCCGGTCTGGTCGTCGACACTGCGGCGGACGGCGCGGTGGCGGTGCAACTGGCGGCCGGGAACGATTACGGGCTGATCCTGATGGACATGCAGATGCCCAACATGGACGGGCTGGAAGCGACGCGGCGCATCCGGCAGCTGGCGCCGCATGCGCACACGCCGATCCTCGCCATGACCGCCAACGCCTTCGCCGAGGACCGGCAGCGCTGCTTTGCTGCCGGCATGGATGACTTCATCGCCAAGCCGGTCCGTCCGGAACAGCTCTACGCCATGCTGCTCAACTGGCTGAGCAAGCGCCAGCCAGTAGCTGCGGAAAACTAACCGACATTCACCTGGGGCGACCCGGCAGCGATCCGGATCGTCGTTTCGCTGGCCACCACCGGCCCGTTCGGCGCCGCGCTGCCGATCAGGCGATGCATCTTGCGCAGGTGGCAGACCAGTTCGCCCGGCGTCAGCGTGACCACGCCGTAACCCTGGGCGTCGCTGTCGATGTGTTCCAGCCAGGGGTTGCCGTCGAGCCCGGCGAGGGTCTGGGCGAGGCCGAGCAGCTTGGTATTGAAGGCGGGGTCGGCGGCCAGCGCGTTGACCACGGCGTCGGTCGTCGCGTCGAGCTGGGCTTCCGGGATGTCCTTTTGCGCCAGCGCGCTGCGCACCGGGTGGCGCACCTGCTGCTGCAGGTCGGCGAGCGTCGGCGCCGGGCGGCCGAGGGTGTAGTCGAGCAGGTTGACGTCGAAGCTGATGGTGCCGACGCCGGGTACCGGCAGATTGCTGATCGGGTAGTAGACCAACGTGGCGAGGTCGCTGGACAGCGCGGCGACGGCACTCTTCAGGTAGGAGAAGAAGGAATCACTGGAGACGCCGGCGACGACGATCTCGTTCATCACCGGGTTGCCGCCGCTCACGGCGCGGTAGTTGTCGCGCACTTCGCCGGCGTAGAAGGCGTGGATGTCGCCGGTCAGGGCGACGACGTTGGCGATGTTGTGGCCGGCGATGAAGTTCATCAGCTCGCGCCGTTCGGCGTCGTAGCCGTCCCACATGTCGGCGTTGAGGACGAATTTCTGGAAGTAGGGGGCGAGCGCGGCCTTGTCGGCGGCCGGGATGTAGGCCGAATTGACGCCGTTGGCGACGATGTCCGGCATGATCACGCCGAAGGCGGTGGCGGCACCTACCGTCGGCACCGCCTGCAGGGCGATCAGCGCGGCGATGGCGCGCGTGCCGTCGAGGCCGAGCTTGAGCAGCATGACTTCCGAGCCCCACAGCTTCCAGGTCGTGCTGGCGTTGCCCAGCGTCGTCTTCCACCAGTCGCGCTGCGTTGCGCCGAGCATCGAGACCAGCGCCAGCGGGTCGCCGAGGGCGGTGCCGGCGGCGATCTTGGCCGCTTCGACCTGGTCGTAGAGGAGGGCTTCGGGGACCATGTAGCGGCTGCCGAGCGAGCCGATGGCATTGCCGGTGGCCGGGTTGGGCGCCGCTTCCGGGATCAGGTGGTCGCTGCGGTAGAGACGTTCGTCGGTCATCAGCAGGTGGGCCAGGGTGCCGAAGCGGAAGTCGCGGTAGAGGCGGATCGTCGCGAAGCCGGCGACCGAGTCGTCGAAGCTGACGTCGGCAGGCATGTACTCGAACCAGGCCTGGTTGGCGGCGCGACGGCGGGTAGTGGCGTGGCTGTTGTCGCCAGCACCGCTGGCCGGGTCGTAGCTGCCGTTGTCGTAGGTGACGGCGTCGCCCCAGCAGTCGTCGGAAAACTCGTGGTCGTCCCAGATGGCGATCATCGCGTAGCGCTCATGGACCGCCTGCAGGCGCGGGTCGGAACGGTAGCGCTTGTACAGGTAGCGGTAGTCGTCGAGGCTGGTCGCGTAGCTCGAACCGTCGGCGTTGGCGGTGCCGTCGGGAAAGACCAGCGCGCTGTGGCGGCTTTCGACGCTGCCGCTCTGGAAGGCGGCGCCGACCGTTTCGTAGATGTAGTCGCCGAGGTGGATGAAGAAATCGAGATCGTCGTCGCGCGCCAGCAGGTCGTCGAAACCGGCCCAGTGATTGACGCTCCAGTCCTGGCATACGAGCAGGCCGAACTTGAGCTGACCGATCGCGGCGTCGCTGGCCGGCGCGGTGCGGAAACGGCCGACGCGCGAGCGACTGCCGTCGACGCGGAACTGGTAATAGTAGGTGGTGGCCGGGCTGAGGCCGCCCAGCTTGTGGCGGATCGTGTGGTCGTAGCGTTGCTGGGCGGTAACGCTGACGGTGGCGATCTCCTTGCCCTGCAGCGCCTGGTTGCCGCCGAGCAGCGCGGCGTTGGCGGGGTCGCTGGAAAGCAGCAACTGGGCGTCGATGTCGCCGCTGCTGGCGACCGCGATGTCGTCGGCGCCTTGCGCCAGGATGCGGGTCCACAGCACGACGCTGTCCGGGCGCGGATCGGCAGCGGCGACGCTTTGCGGAAACTTGTGGCGGTCGGCACTGCCGCCACCGCTGCTGCCCAGGCAGCCGCCGAGTCCGAAGGTGGCGATCGAGGTGGTGATGAAACCGGTGGCGCGCAGGAAATTGCGGCGCGTGACGTTGACGCTCATGAACAGCCCCTGACGATGCGGAAAGTGCGCAGTCTGCCGGGGGCAGGTTATGGGGCTGTGACAGCCCGCGTTGGATCAGCGAAGTCGCCGGACCGGCGAATTTCGTTGCAACTTCCGTCCCGGCAACCGGTCACTACCCTCAGTAGTACAACCTACCAACACGAGGAGACGAAAATGCCGAACAGAGCTGTGATCAAGATTGTCCAGAATCGCCAATTCCTGGTCTGCCAGCCGCAAGACGACGTGCGCACCGTCGCCGCGCACATGAAGCGGCACAGCCAGGCGGCCGTCCTGGTGGTGTCGCCGGAGGGCCTGCTGCTCGGCATCTGCACCGAGCGCGACCTGGCCTACAAGGTGTTGGCCGCGGGGCTGGACGGGACGACGCCGGTGTCGGCGGTGATGACGCCGGAACCGCGCACCGTGCCGCCGGAGATGATCTTCGGCCATGTCCTGCACCTGATGTACGAGGGCGGCTTCCGCCACATGCCGGTGGTCGATCCGGGCGGCCGGCCGCTCGGCCTGGTTTCGGCGCGTGACGCGCTGGGCCTGGAAATGATCAGTTTCGCCGGCGAGATGGCGCAGCGCGAGGCGCTGGCGGAAGTTCTCTAAGCCGCTGCCGGCGGCGCCGCCGCCTGCAGCAGTTCGCCGATGAAGGCTTGGGCGGGCAGGGAGAGCACCTTGCCCTTCAGGTGCACGATCGACCACGGTTGCTGGATCGGGAAGCCGGCAACGTCGAGCAGGCAGAGGCCGTTGTCAGCCGGATCGGCGGCGAGCGCGTGGCGCGACAGGATGGAAAGCCCGACGCCGCTGGCGACGAGGTCGCGGATCGCCTCGTTGCTGGCGACCGTCAGCCTGACCTTGAGCGTCTGCCCGCTCGCCTGCAGATGACGATCCACCGCCGCCCGCGAACCGGAGCCGGCTTCGCGCAGCAGGAAGGGCTCGTCGGCCAGCGCGGTGGCGTCGATCCGCCGGCCGGTCAGGCGATGGCCGAGCGGGGCGACGACATGCAGCGGGTTGTCGAGGAAGGGGCGGACGACGACGTCGATGTCCTGCGGCGGGTAGGACATGATGTAGAGGTCGTCCTCGTTCTTGCGCATCCGGTCGACGACGCCGGCGCGGTTGGTGATCTCGAGCTGGACGTCGATCTCCGGGTAGCGGCGGCAGAAGGCGCCGAGCATGCGCGGCAGGAAGTACTGTGCGGTATTCACCAGGGCGACGCGCAGACGCCCGCTGTGCAGGCCTTTCAACGCGCCGATCGCAGCGTCGAGGCGGTTCCATTCGTGGTCGAGGACGCGCACCGTCGCCAGCAATTCCTCGCCGGCGGCGGTCAGACGGATGTCGCGGCCGATCTGCTCGAACAGCGGCAGGCCCAGCGTTTCTACCAGTTGGCGGACCTGGATCGAGACCGCCGGCTGGGTCAGGTGCAGGGTCTCGGCGGCGCGCGAGAAACTGCCCAGACGGGCGACCGTGGCAAAGGTTTCAAGCTGGCGCGGGGTGATGTGGCGCTTCAATATATAAGTTTCAACAAATGCTTGGCGTGCCAAGTTTAATTGGATTTAATCGCTGGCAGAAGGGATAGTCACGCCGTCGCGGCCCCGCCGCCTGCTGGATAGCCTTCATGCCCTTCGAACCCGTCATCCTCTTCTTCCTGCTCGGCGCGCTGGCCGGGCTGATCCGTTCCGACCTGCGCATCCCCGCCGTCCTCTACGAGTCGCTGAGCATCTTCCTGCTGCTCGCCATCGGCCTTAAGGGCGGCGTCGAGCTGGCGCGCTACCCGGTCGGCGAGTTGCTGCTCGCCGCCGCCGTCGTTGTCGCCGCCGGGGCCTTGATCCCGCTCATCGCCTTTCCGGTGCTGGCGCGCCTGGGCAAGCTGCCGCGCGCCGATGCGGCGTCGATCGCCGCCCATTACGGCTCGGTCAGCGTTGTCACCTTCGCCGTTGCTTCGACCTTCCTGCTCGGCCGCGGCGAGAGCGCCGAGGGCTACATGACTGTGTTCCTCGTCCTGCTCGAATTCCCGGCGCTGATGATCGGCATCTGGCTGGCGCGCCGCGGCGCGGGCTCGGCTGACTGGGGCAAGGTGCTGCACGAGGTCTTCGCCGGCAAGAGCATCGTCTTGCTGCTCGGCGGCCTGGTGATCGGCTGGGTCGCCGGCAGCGAGGGTCTGAAGCCGCTCGACAAGCTGTTCTTCGACCTGTTCAAGGGCATGCTGGCGATCTTCCTGCTCGAAATGGGCCTGGTCGCCGCCAGCCGCATCGGCGACCTGCGCCGGGCCGGTGTCTTCCTCGCCGGCTTCGCCATCGCCATGCCGCTGGTCGGAGCCACGCTCGGCATCGTCACCGGCCTCTTGCTCGGCCTGTCGGTCGGCGGCACGACGCTGCTCGCGACGCTCTATGCCAGCGCGTCCTACATCGCGGCGCCGGCGGCGATGCGCATCGCCGTACCGGAAGCCAACCCGGGGCTGTCGATCGGCGCCGCGCTCGGCGTCACCTTCCCCTTCAACCTGTTGTTCGGCATTCCGGCCTATTATTGGCTGGCCACTACCCTGCATGGAGTCTTCGCATGAATCGCCCGTTGCAAACCCGCAAGTTGCTGACCATCGTCTGCGAGGCGGCGCTGGAGAAGCGCCTGGAGAAGGAATTGCCGGGTTTCGGGGCGCATGGCTACACGATTTCCGACGCCCGCGGCAGCGGCGCCCACGGTCGCCGCGACGCGGCCTGGCCGGCCAGTGCCAACATCCGGGTCGAGGTGCTGTGCGACGAAGCGGTCGCCGAAGCCGTCATCCGTCACCTGGAGGCGCAGTATTTCAGTAGCTACCAGCTCGTTGTCTTCCTGTCCGACGTCCAGGTGCTGCGGGCGGAGAAGTTTTAGGGCGTGTTCACAGTAACCTGCGCCCGTTGCTTACTGTGAATACGCCCTAGCCCAGCAGCTTGCGCTGATCGAGGAAGGTTTCGAGGATTTCCAGGCGGGCCAGCGGGTCGTCGAGTTCGAGCAACTTCTGCTTGGCCAGGTTCTGGATCGGCAGCACCTCGGTCAGCCGGTAGCCGACCCAGCCGGCATCGTCGTAGCGGTGCGGTTCCGGCATGCGCGCCGGGCCGAGGTCGCCGACCACGCGCTGGAGCAGAGGCAGCAGCCGCTCGCGGTTCTGCGGTAGCGGCACGTCAGGTTCGGCAAGCAGTTCGACGGTGGCGCGCAACAACTTGTCGCCGCCGACCTCGTGGTCGAGGATGCGGAAGCGCCGCCCGCCGATGGCGTCGAGCATCAGGATGCCGAGCTGTTCCATTTCCCAGTTGGCGATGCTGGCCAATGTGCCGACGGTGTGCGGCACCGCCGCTTCGCCGACCTCGGCGCCGGCATCGATCAGGCAGATGCCGAAGGGCGTGTTGTCCTTCAGGCAGGCGGCCGTCATGTCCAGGTAGCGCTGTTCGAAGACCTTTAAGGGCTGCACGCCGCCGGGGAAGAGCACGGTGTTGAGCGGAAACAGCGGAATCTCCAGCGTCTCGACGCCGCCGCCGCCGGGGGCGCGGATGAAGTCGAACCAGCCCATCAGCGGTCCTCGCCCCAGCGCTGCATCAGCGTGTGGGGAACGGCGATCTGGTCGAGGACGCGGGCGACGACGAAATCGACGATGTCCTGCACGCTCTGCGGGTGGTGGTAGTAACCGGGACTGGGCGGCAGGATGACGGCGCCGGCGCGCGACAGGCGCAGCATGTTTTCCAGATGGATCGCCGAGAACGGTGTTTCACGGGGAACCAGCACCAGCTTGCGGCCTTCCTTGAGGACGACGTCGGCGGCGCGCTCGATCAGTTTGTCGGAAAGCCCCTGGGCGATTGCAGCCAGCGTGCCCATCGAACAGGGGCAGACGATCATCGCGTCGGGCGGATTGGAACCGGAAGCGACCGGCGCGAACCATTCCTCGCGGCCGAAAACCTGCAGCCTGTCGCCATCAACGCCGGGAAAACGGGCGAGCAGCGCAGCCTTGGCGTCGGCCGGGCGCGACGGCAGGTCGAAATCCAGTTCCTGGCGGGCGACGATCTGCGCCGCCTGCGAATACAGCAGTTGCACGCGGCAGCCGGCGCCGAGCAGGCATTCGAGCAGGCGCAGGCCATAGGGCAGGCCGGAGGCGCCGGTCAGGGCGAGGCAGACGGTGGCACTCATGAAGCGGAATCCGGGGCGGGAGAGTCAGCCAGCAGTTTAGCCGCGATCAGGCCGTTGATGGTGCCGAAGAATAACGCGGCGGCGGCGAACAGCGGCAGCAGCAGGAAGACGCCGTCGTGCGGGATCAGCCAGGCGCGGGCGAGCAGTAGCTGGCCGCCGATGTGTGCCAGCGCAGCGAGGATGGACAGGCTGACCGGCCCGAACCAGCGCGCTGGCAGGTGGCGGGCGAGGCCCAGCGTGAGCAGGCTGAGCGTCGTGCCGGCGGCCGACAGGAAGAAGCCGGGAGCGAGGAAATAGCCGAGCAGCAGGCTGCCGGCGAGGACGCGCAGGACGCTGACCCAGACCGCGGTGCCCCAGCCGTAGCGGAGTAGAACGATCAGCGTGACGATGTTGGCGAGCCCCGGCTTGATTCCCGGCAGCGGCGTCGGGATCGCCGCGTCGACCAGCGCCAGGCCAACCGCAGCGGTGGCCAGCCAGGCCACCCGGCGGTCTTCCGGGGTGACCGTGAGTTCAATAACTGAGCGAGTCATAGACCTTGGTCCGGCCGGTGATCTGCAGGCTGACGCGGTTGGGGGCGCAGATGGCGATTTCGCCGGGCCGCATCAGCCAGCCCTGCTTGACGCAATACTGGCGTACACCAGGGTCGGCGACGACGCGCGCGCGCCCCGGTTCGACTGCAATCCGGGTGATGCCGAGCGGGCCCGGGACGAGGATTTCGCGCCGGGTCCGCAGATCGACCTCGGCAAAGACCTTGCCCTCCTGGCGAACGATGGCGCGGTCGGCGAGGCCGCCCTGCCAGAATTGCGGGATGCTGAAACCGACCAGCGCCGCAACAAGCAGGAAAACCAGCCAGTCGCCGGGGCGGATCAGCGCCAGCCAGCGCATCAACCGGCCAGCGTGCGATGCCGGACCAGCACACGGGCCTGGCCGGCGAAGCGGCGGGCCAGCGTTTCCGCCAGATAGACGGAGCGGTGCTGGCCACCGGTGCAGCCGATGGCCACCGTCAGGTAATTGCGGTTGTCGCGGATGTAGCTGGGCAGCCAGTCGGCGACGAAGCGGCCGATGTCCTCGCGCATGCGGACGACGTCGGGGTCGCTTTCGAGGAATTCAGCGACCGGACGGTCGCGTCCGGTGAGCGGGCGCAAGGCGGGATCGTAATGCGGGTTGGGCAGGCAGCGGACGTCGAAGACGAGGTCAGCATCGAGCGGCAGGCCGTGCTTGAAGCCGAAGGATTCGAACATCAGCGTCAGCCCCTGGCCGGGCTGGCTTTCGATGAACTGGCGCACCCATTCGCGCAGGGCGCTGGCTTTCAGGCCGCTGGTGTCGATGCGGTGGCCGAGACCGGCGATCGGCGCCAACAGTTCGCTCTCCAGGCGGATCGATTCGGCCAGCGAACGCTGCTCGTCGGCCAGCGGGTGGCGGCGCCGCGATTCGGAATAGCGCTTGAGCAGCGTTTCCTCGTTGGCGTGCAGGAACAGGAAGGTGACCTTGACCTCGTCCTCGCTCAGGCGCTTGAGTTTGCCGGGCAGCAGATCGATGCCGCCGCCGGAGCGGGCGTCGATGGCGACCGCCACCTTGCTTACGGCCTCTTCCTTGAGCATGCCGGCAAGAACCGTCAGCATCGCCACCGGCAGGTTGTCGACGCAGTAATAGCCAGAGTCTTCAAGCAGGTTGAGGGCGACGGACTTGCCGGAGCCGGAAAGGCCGCTGATCAGTATGAGTTCCATGGTCGGTGAGGATAAAGGATGGCGGCGGTGTGCGGCAACTTTCCTTGGCTGATGGTCAGGACTATGGCATATCATGCTTTCCCCGCTTTTGTTCTGTCTGCCATGCTCTCCTTCATGTCTTCGCGTCGCCACCTGCTGGCCTTTTATCTTGCCTTGCTGTCATCTGTTGTGTGGGCGGCGCCCTCGGCCATCGAGCAACTGCTGCTGGAGAAGAATTACCCCGCGTTTCAGGCGGCGGCCCGGGAGGTGGCGAGCGGTGGTGGTGAAGCGGCCGCCGATGCCTTGTTCCTGCTTGGCAAGGCTTGCCATCTTGGGCTCGGGATTGAGGTCGATACCGAGCAGGCGATCATTTATTACCAACAGGCCGCCAAGCTCGGCAGTCCGCGTGCTCTTCACAACCTTGGCAACTTGTCGCTGGAGCGCGGCGATAGGGGGGCGGCGATCCGCTTCTTCCAGCAGGCGCTGGATGCCGGTTTGCGCGAGCCGACCTTGTACAACCTCGGGCGCGCGCACGACCTGACCCGTTCTCAGCTGTTCGGCCTGGCGGACGAGCGTGCCATGTTGCTGACGGCAGCCAGTTACTACGAGCAGGCTTACGCCCTGTCGGGCGATGCGGCCGTGATCGGCGATATCGTTCGCGTGCGCAGCACCGCCTGGCGCATCGTTGCCGACG
This sequence comes from Azonexus sp., assembly GCF_041909095.1. Lineage (GTDB taxonomy): Bacteria > Pseudomonadota > Gammaproteobacteria > Burkholderiales > Rhodocyclaceae > Azonexus. The sequence goes on from NZ_JAYREB010000001.1 coordinate 1,115,754, forward strand.
AGGCTGACCGGCAAGAACTGATGAAGTGGGTCGATCTCGGGGTCGCCCGCGAGGTGGCGACGGTCTTCCAGAACTACGGCGCCATGCTTTACTACAGCGGTGATCATGCCGCTGCCCGTCCCTGGTTCGAGAAGGCGCAGGCGCGCGGTGTGCTTGCCGCGACTCATGCCCTGGGTCTGCTGGAAAAGGACGCCGGCGATCCCGCAGGTTTGGCCGAGGGCTATTTCCTGCGGGCGGCGCGGGCCGGTTTCGCCGAAGCGCTGGGGGAGCTGTCCCAAATTTTTGGCCGACGTTTGCGCGCCGAGCAGGGTATCGAAGCATTGGCGGAGCTGCTCGCCCAGGTAGACGAACTGCATCCCTTGGCCCGGAAACATGCTGTCAGTTGGCCGCCCTATGCCTACAAGGATGCCGCGCAGCGGCTGGCTCGGATGCGCTTCATCGCCGAAAAACGGGGACGGCCTGCGCAATTGCCGGCGGGTAAGATCAGCCTGCGTCTTTGCCTGACGGACATTGACGGGCCGGATGGCTTGCCGCTGGCCAACGAGTCGGCGCGCGTCGTTGCGCTCAGCGCGCCCACTGACGAGCCGTTGGCCTTGGACAATGGTCCCAGCTACCGCACCGACCGTGGCGGTTGCCTGGCCAGTTCGTCGAGCGATGAAGCGTGGTTCAGACAGCGACTGGCCGCCGGTGACAGCCTGTTCCTGATCCGTAACAGTCATGCCGTTCCGTTGCATCTGGTGGAGGATCAACAGAAACTCCATTTGCATCCGGTCGATTTCGACTAGGCGGCGCCCGGCGACGGACGACTGCGGTCAATCGAGGAATCCGGGATAATGGCTGGTACAAGAAAACCCGTGGAGAGACACCATGACCCCGACCCTTCCCCTGTTCGAGCTGTCTTTTCTGGCCGAGTTGACGGCGCTGCGTCGTGACATCCATGCTCATCCGGAACTGGCTTTTGACGAGCAACGGACGGCCGACATCGTTGCCGGCGAACTGCTCCGCTACGGTCTGGAAGTGCATCGTGGCCTGGCGAAAACCGGTGTCGTCGGTGTCCTCAAGGCTGGCAGCTCGGCGCGCATGATTGGTCTGCGCGCCGACATGGACGCGCTGCCGCTCGCCGAGCTGAACGAATTCCCGCACCACTCGCGTCACCCCGGCAAGATGCACGCCTGCGGCCACGATGGCCACACGGCGATGCTGCTCGGTGCTGCCCGCTACCTGGCGGAGAACCAGGATTTCGACGGTACCGTCGTCTTCATCTTCCAGCCGGCCGAGGAGTCCGAGGGCGGCGCGGCGGTGATGATCGAGGACGGCCTGTTCGAGAAATTCCCGGTCGAGGCAGTATTTGGCCTGCACAACTGGCCGGGCATCCCGGTCGGCGAGATGATGGCGATGCCGGGGCCGGTGATGGCCGGCACCTGCGGTTTCGAGATTCACGTGCGCGGCCACGGCTGCCACGCGGCGATGCCGCACCAGGGGATCGACGCCATCGTCACCGGCGCGCAACTGGTGCAGGCGCTGCAGACCGTGGTCAGCCGCACGCTGCATCCTTGCGACGCGGCGGTGGTCAGCGTCACCCAGTTTCACGCTGGCGAGGCCTGGAACATCATCCCGGAAGAAGTGGTGATGCGCGGCACCATCCGCAGCTTCAAGCCGGAAGTCCAGGAGAGCATCGAGCGCGCCATCGAGCGGCTGTGCAGCGGCATCGCCGCCGCCAACGGGGCGCAGATTTCGGTGCGTTTCGAGCACCGCTATCCGCCGACGGTCAACAGCCCGGCTGAGGCAAAATTCTGCCAGCAGGTCGCCGCCGAGGTGTTCGGCGCCGAGCGGGTGCTGACCGACATCCTGCCGTCGATGGGTGCCGAGGATTTCGCCTACATGCTGCGCGAGAAACCCGGCTGCTACGTCTGGCTGGGCAACGGCCCGGGCACTGGCGGGTGCACGCTGCACAACCCGCACTATGATTTCAACGACCAGTTGCTGACCCTGGGCGTCGCTTACTGGGCGCAGCTGGTGCGCCGCGCCCTGCCCAAGCAGGCCTGAAAACTACAGGCGGAAGCGGGCGATGGCCTGATTGAGTTCGCCGGAAACGGCGTTCAGGCGGTCGGCGCTGCTCACTACCTGGCGTAGTGCCTGATCGTTCTGGGCGATCAGGTTGCGCACCTGCTCGACCAGCGCTTCGATCTTCTGTTCGCTGTCGTTTTCGGCGCTGATCGCCTGCGCGATGCGTCCGACGACCGTGCTGACTTCCTGCGAACTGGCCTTCATGCGGTCAAAGGCCTCACGCGACTGGCGGGACAGTTCGACGCTCTCGCCAACCTGCAGCAGGCCGGCCTCCATGCCTTCGACGGCTCGCTGGGTGCCGGACTGGATGCTGGAAACCATGGCCGAGATCTCGGCGGTGGATTGGCTGGTGCGCTCAGCCAGCTTGCGCACCTCGTCGGCAACGACGGCGAAGCCGCGGCCCTGTTCGCCGGCGCGGGCGGCCTCGATGGCGGCGTTGAGGGCGAGCAGGTTGGTCTGGCCTGCGATGTCGGAAATGACGCCGAGAATCGAGCTGATTTTTGCCGATTGGGCGCCCAGTTCGCGGATGTGGGTCGCCGTCGTTTGCACCGAGCCGGCCATTTCGGCAGTTTCCGCCGCCGCCTTGCTGGCCAGCGCGGCGCCGCTGTCGGAGGTGGCGCCGGAGTCGCCGACGATGCGTTCGGCTTCGCTGACCGCCCGCATGATGTCGTTGAGGCCGCTGGTTGCGACATGGACATTGCTGACCATTTCCTGAGCGTAGTTCAACTGCTGCTGGCTGCCGGCGGCGACCTGACGCGTCGCGTCATCGACCAGACGGGCGCCTTGCTCGACTTCCCGGGCGTGGCTGGCCAGCGAACCGACCAGTTGCCGCAGCTGATCCTGCATGCGGGCCAGCGCACCGAGCAGGCTGGCGCCGTTGCTGCCGTCGAGGGCGATCGTCCGGCTCAGGTCGCCGGTGGCGACGGCGCTGGCAACCTCACGGGCGTAGGCCGGTTCGCCACCCAGTTCGCGGCGGACGTAGGCGAGCGTGGTCCACACGCTGCCGATGCCGATCAGGATGGCAATTGCCGTCAGCACCAGGGTCAGCACTTCCTGATTGTGTGCGGCATCTTCCACGCGCTGGCGTTCTTCCAGTGTTTTCTGTTTCAGGACATTGAGATCGTCGAGCAGCACCTGCTTCAACTTCCGCCAGGCTGGCGTTTCCTTGGCATTGATCAGCGCCTTGGCCTCATCGAAGCGGCCTTCCTTGAGCGCTGCCAGCACTTCCTTCTGGGCGCTGGCCTGGGCCTCGGCCAGCTTTTCCAGTCCCGCGCTCGTTTCGCTGAACCCTTCTACCTTGGCGGCATTGGCAACCGCCGACTGGCGCGCCCTGGCGAAATCCTCGCGCGCCTTGTCGAGGTTCTGGTAAGCCTTCGGGTTTTCCGGATCGAGGGTGATGTTGCGTAGCGCCTGTCCCATCTGCAAGCCCTGGGCGTACATCTCGCGGTAATCCTGGCGTAGCGCGCTGGTGCCGTCGAGAAAGCGGCCAAAACTGCTCGAGGTTCCGAGCATGCCTTGATAAGCCACGGCGACGGCGCTGACGAAGGCGGCCATGATCAGCGCCATGCCCAACAACAATCGATTACGAAAGCTCATCACTGTCCCCTTATATTTGATCACTATTACCATTGTAAGAGGCTGCGCCGGGTTTGGGTCAGCGAAGGATGAGCATATCTCCCCGATGAACGAGTACACCGGCGCCGCTCAGGTCGGCGAGCAGGCGGGTGGCCAGTTCGTCTTGCGCCAACGCGAGATAGCGCTGGTTGATATCGACCGCGAACGGCAGGCTGGCCACGAAATCGGCAAAACCCGCTGCCGCCAGTTGGCGTCTTTCCATCAGTGCGAAGGCGACGATCACCTTGAGGGCGTGCCAGGCCAGTCGCTCGATGTCGGCACAAAAGCCATCGATTCGGCGAAAGGCGGTGGCGAGCGCCCGCTCGACGTCGGCAAACGGGGCGCCGTGGCCGGGAATGACGATGTCGATCGGCAGGCGGCCGAGCATTTCCAGCGTCGCCCGGGTGGCCGCCAGGCCGTCGGCGGTGCCGAGCAGTTCCGGGAAGACGACGCCGAAACCGTTTTCCCACAGCGCGTCGCCGGAAATCAGCAGACGGCGTTCCGGGTTGTAAAAGGCGAGCGCTTCCATGTCGTGACCGGGTACCGCTAGCGCCTGCCAGCTCAGTCCGGCGAATTCGATCTCGCTGCCGGCCTCGATCAGCCCGTCGTGGCGGAACGGCGCCGCTTGCTGGCCAAGCGGCGAAAGCAGCAGGGCATCCTCGTCCCATTCGGCGATGCTCGCCTGGAGGCCGGCGGGGACCGCGATGCTGCAGCCGAAAGCCGCCTGTACCGCGGCGTTGCCGCCGATGTGGTCGGAGTGCGAATGGGTGTTGAGCAGGCGTTCGAGGCGGCAACCGGCGAGCGCGTGACGGAGCAGGGCGACGGTTTGTTCGGCGTGGGTGACGTAGCCGCTGTCGATCAACGTCGCCCGCTCGCCGTCGAAAGCGAGGATGTTGTTGGCCGACAGCCAGCCGCGCTCGATGACCCGGAGGCTGTCCGGCAGCTTCGCCGTCATGCCGGGGGCTGGGTTTCGCCTGTCGCCGGCACTGGTGTCTGGGTTGGGACGGCGGTCTCCGGCTCCTCTGCCGGCGGTCGCCCGCAGCCGAGGCAGTAGCCGCTGTCGGGGTCGGTGGTGCAGATGCCGACGCAGGGGTAAAGGTCTTCGCTGGGCTCGCTCATGGTCTTTCACCGGGGCGGGGTGGGGCCGGCTGGCGGTCGCGCAGTGTGGCGAGTACGGCCAGCCGCGCTGGGGCGTCGAGACGCGACCAGTTGGCAATTTCGTCGAGAGTGCGCCGGCAACCGACGCAGAAGCCGCTGGTCGGGTCGATGCGGCAGACGTTGGTGCAGGGTGAGGCGGGCAGGGCAGGCATCAGAGGAGGACGTAACGTTTCTGGCGGTCGATGGCGTTGGCGACGGCGGCCTGCGCTTCCTCGCGCGTGATGCGGACCAGCGTCGCCAGATGCTGACGCCGGTCGCGGCTGGAAAGTTCCGGGAAATTGATGGTTTGCGCGTCGTCGCCGGGTTCGCTCGGCTCGTGCACGATGCCCATGCGGTCGATGCGGATGCTGACCGGCGTCAGCGCCAGCGCGCTTTCCGGGTGGCGCAGGAAGTCGGCCAGCACTTCGACCAGATGCTCGGGCATCAGCGCCTCGCTGTTTTCGCGCAGGCGCAGGTCGAGTTCAACCAGATGGCGGGTATGGCGTTCATCCTCATCGGCGTGATGTTGCTGCTGCCTGACGAGCAATTGGGCGTGTTCGACTGAGAGGTCGGCGCGCAGGCCCTGGCGTTCGCGGCGCAGCTGGTCGACGTGGGCGTTGAAACTGCGCAGCAGGCTTTCCAGCGCCCGCGCCTGCAGCCGCTGGCGCGTCGTCTCCAGGTTGCAACTGGGTTCGATCAGCGTCTGGTCCGAGAAATAGACGATTTCCTGCGGTACATCGCTGCGGATCACGTTGCCCTGTTGCGCCAGGCCGAACTGTCGTTTCTGTTGGCGGCGCGCCGCCAGCATCGCGCAGAAGCAGTCGCTGGCCCAGCACTCCGGGCGTTGCAGGAAATCGCGGATCGCCTGGCTGCGGCCAAGCATCTCGTCGATGTCGGTCGGTGTCGCGAACAGCGCATGCACCAGCATGTCGCTGGCGAAGCTGCGCCGGTTGATCTCGAACGGTCCGGGCAGGGCGCTGACCAGCCCCTGGCAATAAGCCAGTGCGTGTTCGACGGCGGCCAGCAGGTGTTTGTCGAGGCGCGGTGCAGCGCGGACCAGCGGATCGACCATGCCGATCACGCGATCGAGTGCCGCTGTGACCTCGGGGTCGGGCTGCGGCGCGGGCTTCAGCAGATCGGCAAGAGCGGAAAGGAAGGTCAAGCGGCGCTGGCACAAAGGGCCCGGCCGGCCTTGGCGCCGTTCGGGCGGTTGATGGAGGTGGCGATCCAGTCGCCGACTGCCGCCAGTTTAGCCAGATCGATGCCGGTTTGTATGCCTAATCCGTCGAGCAGGTAAACGACATCCTCGGTCGCCACGTTGCCGGACGCGCCCTTCGCGTAGGGACAGCCGCCCAGCCCGGCGACCGAGGCGTCGAAAACCGCCATGCCGGCCTGCAACGAGGCGTAGATGTTGGCGATCGCCATGCCGTAGGTGTCGTGGTAATGGCCGGCCAGCTTCTCGATCGGCACGACGCGGGCGCAGGCCTCGATCATCTGCGTGACCGACGCCGGATTGCCGACGCCGATGGTGTCGCCTAGCGACACCTCGTAGCAGCCCATGTCGTAAAGGACTTTCGCCACTTCGGCAGTCTTTTCCGGCGCCACCGCGCCTTCATAGGGGCAACCGACGACGCAGGAAACGTAGCCGCGCACCGGAATCTCCAGCGCCGAGGCGGCGGCAAGTACCGGCTCGAAGCGCTTCAGGCTCTCGCTGATCGAGCAGTTGATGTTCTTCAGCGAAAACGCCTCGGAAGCGGCGGCGAAGATCGCCACTTCGTCGGCTTTTGCCGTGACGGCACCGTCAAAACCCTGCAGGTTGGGCGTCAGCGCCATGTAGGTGACCCCCGGCCGGCGCTTGATGCCGGCCAGCACGGCAGCGTTGTCGCCCATCTGCGGCACCCACTTCGGCGAGACGAAGGAAGTCGCCTCGATCACCGACAGCCCGGCCTCGGCCAGGCGCTCGATCAATTCGATCTTGATCTCGGTCGGGACGACCTGCTTTTCATTCTGCAGCCCGTCGCGCGGGCCGACTTCGACGATTTTGACTTTGTTCGGCAAGGTATTCATGGTTTCACCAAAGTAGGCGCAAGCCCTCGATCGGGCTGGCAGCGATTTTCCGGTCCCGGCTGACCAGCGTGTAACCAAGCGAAATCGCCTGCCAAACCAGCATACGGTCGAATGGATCACGATGCTGCGGGTCGGCGGGCAGGCGCGAGAAACTGGCAGCCAGGCGAGGATCGAGCGGCAGCAGGTCGAAACCCTGCTGCTGCGCGGCTTCGACCAAAGCCTCCGGCGTGGTGCCGGTGAGGGTGAGCTTGCCCAGCCCCGCCTTGATGGCGATTTCCCAGAAGGAAACGGCGCTGACGGCAACCTGCGCCGCCGGATCGGTAATGGCAGCTCGCGCCTCGGCGGACAACTGCTCCGGGGCGATGATCGCCCAGAGCAGCGCGTGTGTGTCGAGCAGCAGTTTCATGCGCCGAGCAGTTCTTCGTCGGTCATAGCGAAATCGTCGCCGAAGGCGACCGTCGCCTTGCCGGCCAGCACGCCGAGCTGGCGCGGTTGGCTGGCCGGCAATTGGTCGTAGGGAATCAGTGCCGCAACCTTCTCTTGGTTGCGGCCGTAGGCAACGACGATGGTTTCGCCGGCGCGCACCGAATCGATCATTTCGGAGAAACGGGCTTTGAATTCACCAACCTGGATGGTTTGCATGATCTATCTCGCTAGGGTTCGTCGTGGATTGATCCTAGGTAGCGAAGGCTATCTTGTCAAGTTGTCACGATTCGCTTTCGAACTCGACCAGCGCCGCCCCATCTGCCACCTGTTCGCCGGCGGCGTAGCAGAAGGCTTTGAGGGTGCCGGCGGCGGGGGCGGTGATGGTGTGCTCCATCTTCATCGCTTCGAGGATCAGCAACGGCGTACCTTTCTCCACCTTTTGGCCGGGCTGGGCGAGCAGGGCGACGACCTTGCCGGGCATCGGTGCGGTCAGGCCGCCGCCGTGGCTGTCGCCGGCATCGACGCGGTGCAGTGGGTCGTCGCGCAGGAGTGAGTACGTGCTTCCCTGGAGGAAGACCGTGCGCTTGTCGTCGACCGCGACCACCGAGGCGATCAGCCGACGGTCGTCGAGTTCGACGGCAAAGCGGTCGCCTTCCAGCTTTCTGCCGCTGGCCACGGTCATTTCGCCACCGAGCGAGATTTCCCAGCGTTCGCCCAGGTAGCGGACGCGGGCTTCGACCAGCGTTTCACCGTCCATGAAGCTGATCGTGCGCGCGGCCGACAGGTTCATCCGCCAGCCGTCGCGGGCATGCCAGGGCGAGTAAGGATCGCCGCTGTGCTGCGCGGCCAGCTTCGCCGCGTGCTGTTCCCAGAGCAGTTCGCCGACCGTGGCGACCAGTAGCGCGTCGCGCGGCACCGGCTGGGCGGCGGGGAAGAGGAAGTCCTTCTGTCGTTCGATCAGGCCGGTGTCGAGGTCGGCCCTGGCGAAGGCCGGGCAGGCGACCAGGCGGGAGAGGAAATCGATGTTGGTGGTCAGTCCGGCGACGCGGTAGTCAGCCAGCGCCTTGCGCATGCGCGCCAGGGCGCCGTCGCGGGTTTCGTCCCAGACGATCAGCTTGGCGATCATCGGGTCGTAGAAGGGCGTGATCTCGTCGCCCTCCTCGACGCCGGTATCGACCCGCACGTTGATCGACTCGGCCGGCGGCACCAGGCGCACCAGCTTGCCGGTGGCGGGCAGGAAGCCCTTGTTGGCGTCTTCGGCGTAGATGCGCGCCTCCAGAGCGTGGCCGCGGATTTCCAGTTGTTCCTGCTTGAGCGGCAGCGGCTGGCCGGCGGCGACGCGCAACTGCCATTCGACCAGATCCTGGCCGGTGATCATCTCGGTGACTGGGTGTTCGACTTGCAGACGGGTGTTCATCTCCATGAAGAAGAAGCTGCCGTCCTGGTTGGCGATGAATTCGACCGTGCCGGCGCCGACGTAGCCGACGGCCTTGGCGGCGGCCACCGCTGCCTCGCCCATCTCGCGGCGGCGGGCCTCGGTCATGCCTGGTGCCGGGGCTTCTTCCAGCACCTTCTGGTGGCGGCGCTGCACCGAGCAGTCGCGCTCGAAGAGATATACGCAGTTGCCCAGCGTGTCGGCGAAGACCTGGATTTCGACGTGGCGCGGCTTGGTGATGTATTTCTCGATCAGCACATGGTCGTCGCCGAAACTCGACAGCGCCTCGCGCTTGCAGGAGGCCAGCGCATCGGGGAAATCCTCGGATTTCTCGACCAGGCGCATGCCCTTGCCGCCGCCGCCGGCGGCCGCCTTGATCAGCACCGGGTAGCCGATCTTCTCGGCCTCGGCATGGAGCAGCGTCGGCCGCTGGTCGTCGCCGTGGTAGCCCGGCGTCAGCGGCACCTTGGCCGTGCCCATCAGCTTCTTGGCTTCCGACTTCGAGCCCATGGCGCGGATCGCCGACGCCGGCGGGCCGATGAAAACCAGGCCGGCGGCGGCCAGCGCCTCGGCGAACTCTTCATTCTCCGAAAGGAAGCCGTAGCCCGGATGCACGGCCTGGGCGCCGGTGCGCTGGCAGGCTTCGATGATCTTGTCAGCGACCAGATAGGACTCGCGCGCTGCCGCCGGCCCGAGCAGCACCGCCTCGTCGGCCAGGCGCACGTGGCGGGCGTTGGCGTCGGCTTCGGAATAGACGGCGACGGTACGGATGCCCATGCGGCGGGCGGTTTTGATCACGCGGCAAGCGATTTCTCCGCGGTTGGCGATCAGAATCTTGGTGAACATCGCTTATTCCCCCATCCAGTTGGGCTGACGTTTGTCCAAAAAGGCGGAAATGCCCTCGCGCGCTTCCGGCGTCGCCCGCAAATGGGCGATGCGGTGGGCGGTTTCCTCGACCAGGGTGTGGTTGACTGGCTGGTGATCGACGGCGCGGATCAGGTCCTTGGCGGCGGCCTGCGCGTTGGGACCGCCGGCGAGCAGGGCGCTGACGATCTCGGCGACCTTGCTGTCGAGTGCTTCCGGTTCGGCCACTTCATGCACCAGCCCGATTTCGCGGGCACGGGCGGCGTCGATGCGCTCGGCGGTCTGGAAGTAGCGCGTCGCCTGTCGGGCGCCGATGGCGCGCAGCACGTAGGGCGAAATCGCCGAGGGAATGATGCCGAACTTGACCTCGGAGGTGGCGAACACCGCCTTGGTCGAGGCGACGGCGATGTCGCAGGCCGACGCCAGGCCCATGCCGCCACCGAGCGCAGCGCCCTGAACGCGGGCGATGGTCGGCTTCTTCATCTCGGCCAGCGTTCGCAGCATGCCGGCCAGCGCGCGGGCGTCGTTGAGGTTTTCATCGATGCCGTTGTTGGCGGCGCGACGCATCCAGTTGAGGTCGGCGCCGGCCGAGAAGCTCTTGCCGCGCCCGGCGAGGACGACGACACGCACATCGGCATCACCGTCGAGGGCGATGCAGGCGGCGGTCAGTTCGGCGATCAGGGTTTCGTCGAAGGCATTGTGGAGGTCGGGGCGGTTCATCCAGATCGTGGCGATCGGGCCGCTTAGTTCGATTTCCAGGGCTTGGAAGGGCATTTGGGTTTGTCTCCTGCGGATTTGTTGGTTTTTTTACGGGTGTGTTTTTGGTTTGATGCGGGTAGCTTTGGATTTTTGAGCGCTGCCTTCCGCGCCTGACGCGCGGGCGTACTTTTTCTTGTGTGGCCAAGAAAAAGTAGCCAAAAAGAAGGCCACCCCTAGGTCGGCGCCCGCTGCGCGGCTTCCCTGCGCTACTCGGGCAGTCGGGCGGCTGGCTAAACTCGGCCCTGCGGGCCTCAAACAACGCCAGCCGAAGGCCCCCGACTACCCTGCGTTGCTCGGCGCCTTCCAAGGGGCCCGGCAAACCGATCGCAGTTTGGGGCGTGTTGGCTTTGTCGATTGTTTTGCCAACCCGGCTTTGCGCGCCATTGGTTTTCAGGGCCCCCCTGAGAGGCGCTGAGCAACGCAGGCGGTCCGGGGGAAGTCGGCTGGAGTTGTTTGAGCCGCGTAGCGGCGAGTTTAGCCAGCCGCCCGGACCGTCGAGTAGCGCAAGGGACCGGGCGTAGCCCGGCGCCGACCTGGGGGTGGCTTTTTCTTTGGCTACTTTCTTTTTTCCACAAAAAAGAAAGTACGCCCGCCGGTCAACGGCGGAACCCAGCGGTTCAACAACCGAATAAGCCCGCGCGCCAGGCGCGAAACTCAGCGGTCCATCGGAACCCAGCGTTTCAGAAAACCCCATCCCCATCACATCCGGAAAATCCCGAACTTCGTCGCTTCCGCCGGCGCATTCATCGCCGCCGACAGCCCGAGCCCGAGCACGCGCCGGGTATCCGCCGGATCGATGATGCCGTCGTCCCACAGTCGCGCCGACGCGTAGTAGGGATGGCCCTGCGTTTCGTACTGCTCGCGGATCGGCGCCTTGAAGGCGGCTTCTTCTTCCGCCGACCAGTTGCCGCCCTTGGCTTCGATGCCGTCGCGCTTGACCGTGGCCAGCACGCCGGCCGCCTGTTCGCCGCCCATCACCGAGATGCGCGCGTTCGGCCACATCCAGAGGAAGCGCGGACTGTAGGCGCGGCCGCACATGCCGTAGTTGCCGGCGCCGAAGCTGCCGCCGATGACGACGGTGAATTTCGGCACCTTGGCGGTGGCGACGGCCGTCACCATCTTGGCGCCGTCGCGGGCGATGCCGCCGTTTTCGTACTTGCGGCCGACCATGAAGCCGGTGATGTTCTGCAAAAAGACGAGCGGAATGCCGCGCTGGGCGCAGAGTTCGATGAAGTGCGCGCCCTTGAGCGCCGATTCGCTGAACAGGATGCCGTTGTTGGCGACGATGCCCACCGGGTAGCCGTAGATGCGGGCGAAACCGCAGACCAGCGTGGTGCCGTAGCGTGCCTTGAATTCGTCGAAGTCGGAGCCATCGACGATGCGGGCGATGATCTCGCGCACGTCGAAGGGCTTTTTGGTATCGGTCGGAATCACGCCGTACAGCTCTTCCGGGCTGAACAGCGGCGCGCTCGGTGCGGTCAAGGTGACCGGCGGCGTCTTTTTCCAGTTCAGGTCGCGGACGATGCGCCGGGCGATGGCCAGCGCATGGGCGTCGTTCTCGGCCAGATGGTCGGCGACGCCGGAGATACGCGTATGCACGTCGGCGCCACCGAGGTCTTCGGCGCTGACGACTTCACCGGTCGCCGCCTTGACCAGCGGCGGGCCGCCGAGAAAGATCGTGCCCTGATCGCGGACGATGATCGACTCGTCGCACATCGCCGGCACGTAGGCGCCACCAGCGGTGCATGAACCCATGACCGCCGCGATCTGCGGAATGCCCTGAGCCGACAGGTTGGCCTGGTTGAAGAAGATACGGCCGAAATGTTCCTTGTCCGGGAAGACCTCGTCTTGCATCGGCAGGAAGGCGCCGCCGGAGTCCACGAGGTAGATGCACGGCAGGCGGTTTTCCAGCGCGATTTCCTGCGCGCGCAGGTGTTTCTTGACGGTCAGCGGGTAGTAGGTGCCGCCCTTCACCGTCGCGTCGTTGGCGACGATCATGCACTCGACGCCCTCGACGCGGCCGATGCCGGCGATTACCGAGGCGGCGGGAACGTCGCCGCCGTACATCCCGTACGCCGCGAATTGTCCTATCTCGAGGAAGGGCGTGCCGGGGTCGAGCAGGGCGCTGACCCGCTCGCGCGGCAGCAGCTTGCCGCGCGCCAGGTGCTTCTGGCGCGCCGCTTCCGGGCCGCCGAGGGCGATCTTCTCGACCTTTTCCTGCAGGTCGGCGACAACCGCCTGCATGGCCGTCGCGTTGGCCTGGAAGTCGGCCGAACGCGGGTTCAGTTGGGATTTCAGGATGGTCATGTCTCCTCGCTTCTTTTCTCTTTGCGTTGCCTGAAAATGGAAAAACGGAAAGCTGTTACAACTGCCTTTCCTCCTTGAGCCATTTGCTGACCGGCTCGGGTCGGAAAGCGGCCATCGCGGCGAGCAGGGCTTCCGGGTCGCTGTCGCTCAGCGCCATCGCCCGGTTCTGTTCGCGCAGGAAGCCTTCCGCTGCCGCATGGTCGAACATCGCCAGCAGCGGGTCGTAGTAAGCGGCGATGTTGAGCAGGCCGATCGGTTTCACATGGAACCCGAGCTGCGCCCAGGTGAGGATTTCGCAGTATTCCTCGAAGGTGCCGAAGCCGCCCGGCATGGCGATGAAGCCTTCGGCCAGTTCGGCCATCCGCGCCTTGCGCGTGTGCATCGAATCGACGACTTCGAGCCGGGTCAGTGTCCGGTGATCTACCGGGCGGCCTTCGACTTCCTTGCCCATCAAGGCTTGCGGGATGACGCCGATGACCGTGCCGCCAGCATCGAGGCAGGCATCGGCAACGGCGCCCATGAGGCCGACGTTGCCGCCGCCATAGACCAGTTCGATGCCGCGCGCGGCGAGCAGCCGACCGAGTTTTTCGGCCTCGGCGCGGTAGATCGGTTTGTTGCCGGCGTTGGCGCCGCAGAAGACGCAGATACGTTGCATGCTGTTCCTGTGAGTGGGTTAAAAGCCGCCGCTTTCCAGCCAGCGTTCGATCTGCGGCAGGCGGTCGGCGCCGAAGAAGGCTTCGCCGTCGATAATCACGTGCGGCGAGCCGAAGACGCCGGCGGCCAGCGCCTGCTCGCACTCATCCTTGAGGCGGGCCTTGATTTCCGGGGCCTGCAGTGCGGCGGCGAGGGCTGCGCGGTCGATGCCGAGGCTGGCGGCGATGTCGAGAACGGTGTCCGGCGCGGAGATGTCGAGGTCGTCGACGAAGAAGGCGCGATAGACGGCGCGGGCGAAACGCCGGGCCAGCGCGCAATCCTGGCCGTGCAGCCAGTAGTAGGCGCGGGCGGCGTTCTGTGTCGGCAGCGGGAAGCGGCTCGGCATCTTGTAGGGAACGCCGAGGAAGCGCGCCGAACGGGCGAAGTCGTGCAGCATGTAGTTGCCCTTGCTGCTGACGCCGTCGACCGGCGGGCGCGAACCGGTGGCCTGGAAGATGATGCCAAGCAGGATCGGATGCCAGCGCACCTTGCGCCCGAAGCGGGCGGCGACGTCGTCGATCTTCTCGGCCATCAGGTAGCCGTAGGGGCTGGAAAAATCGAACCAGAAATCGATTGGTGCTGGGGTGGTGATATCGCTCATGAAAGTCTCCGCAGGGGTAGGGCGGCCGCCGGGGTTCTTCGCCCGGTCGGCCGCAAAGGCTTATTCGGCCGCGATCGATCGACCGATCACCAGCCGCTGGATGTCGTTGGCGCCTTCGTAGATCTGGCAGATGCGTACGTCGCGGTAGATGCGCTCGACCGGGAAGTCGCTGGTGTAGCCAACGCCGCCGTGGATCTGGATGGCGTCGGAGGCGATCTTCTCGGCCGCTTCGGAGGCGAACATCTTGGCCATCGACGCTTCCTTCAGGCAGGGCTTGCCGGCATCCTTCAGCTGGGCGGCGCGCCAGACCATCAGGCGGGCGGCGTCGAGCAGGGTGTTCATGTCGGCCAGCTTGAAGTTGACCGCCTGGTGCTCGATGATCGGCACGCCGAAGGTAACGCGCTCCCTGGCGTAGCGCACGGCAGCTTCGAACGCGGCGCGCGCCATGCCGATGCTCTGCGCGGCGATGCCGATGCGGCCGGCTTCGAGGTTGGAGAGGGCGATCTTGTAGCCTTCGCCTTCCTGGCCGAGCAGGGCGGAAGCCGGCACGCGGCAGTTTTCCAGGATGATCTGCACGGTGTCGGAGGCGTGCTGGCCCATCTTGTCCTCGGTGCGGCCGACGATGAAGCCCGGCGTGCTGGTCGGGATCAGGAAGCAGGAAATCCCCTTCTTGCCGGCGGCCTTGTCGGTCACCGCGAAGACGATGGCCATGTGGGCGTGCTTGCCGGTGGTGATGAACTGCTTGACGCCGTTGAGCACGAAATGGTCACCGTCACGGTCGGCGCGCGTGGTGATCGCGGCGGCGTCCGACCCGGTGTGCGGCTCGGTCAGGCAGAAACAGCCCCACTTTTCGCCGCGAGCCAGCGGCTTCAGCCATTCTTCCTTCTGCGCGTCGGTGCCGTATTTCTGCGTGATGCCGCAGGCCAGCGAGTTCTGCACCGAGACGATGGTCGAGGTGGCGCCGTCGCCGGCGGCGATTTCTTCCAGCGTTAGCACCAGCGACATGTAGTCCATGCCGGCACCGTCCCATTCCTCGGGCACGCACATGCCCATGGCGCCCAGTTCGCCGAGTTCCTTCAGCGCGTCGGCCGGGAAGGTGTGGTTCTTGTCCCATTCGGCGGCGAAGGGGGCGAGGCGTTCCTGCGCGAAGGCGCGCATGGTGTCGCGGATCATTTCCTGTTCTTGCGTCAGAATCATGCTGTTTTCTCCAGAGTTGTTTTTTGTACGGTGGTCAGCCAGACGCCGGCAATTACCAGCAGGCCGCCGAAAAGCACCGGCAGGCCGAGGCGCTCGTCGAGCAGGACGGCTGCCTGCAGCACGGCGAAGACCGGTACCAGATTGATGAAGACCGAGGCGTGGCCGGCGCCGAGCTGTTGCACGGCGGCGGTGAACCAGGTGTAGGCAATGGCGGTGCCGAAGACGGCGAGGAAGAGCATGCTGCTCCACACCCGCCACGACCAGGCGCTGAGGTCGATGTCGCCCTGCACCAGCGCCGCCAGGCCGAGCAGGAAGGCGCCGCTGAAGCTTGCGTAGAGCGTGGTCGCCAGCGCCGAGAAATGGCCGGTCGCCCGCCAGCCGATGAAGGTGTAGGCCGCCCAGCTCAGCACGCAGCCGAGGATCAGCCACTCGCCGATGCCGACCGTGCCTTGCAGCAGGGCCAGCGGGTCGCCGTTGCCGATCACGGTCAGGCAGCCGGCGAGGGCGATCGCGCTGCCCAGCGCCTTGCGCCGGTTCATGCCTTCCTTGCCGATGGCCCAGGCGAGCAGCACGATGACCACCGGATTGAGCGCGACCACCAGGGCGCCGCGCCCGGCCGGGATGTGCTGCAGCCCGAAAAAGAAACACAGGCCGTAGAGGAAGATGCCAAAGAAACCGAGGGCCCAGACCAGACCCCATTCCTGCCGGTCCTTCGGCAGCGGTATGCCGCCGCCGGCGACCAGCATCACGCCGCCGACCACCAGGCCGGCGACGACGAAGCGTAGCGCGGCGACGGCGAGCGGGGCACTGAGTTCCTGGGCGATCACTCGCCCGGCAATCCAGGTGCCGCCCCACATCGCCATCGCTGCCACCAGCTTGACGTAGGTCAGGGTCCGGGCCGCTTGCGGCACTTAGAGCATTTCCACCGCGAGAGCGGTCGCTTCGCCGCCGCCGATGCACAGCGAGGCGACGCCGCGCTTGAGCCCCTGCTTCTTCAAGGCGCCGAGCAGGGTGACGACGATGCGGGCGCCGGAAGCGCCGATCGGGTGACCGAGTGCGCAGGCGCCGCCATGCACGTTGACCTTTGCGGCGTCGAGCTTGAGATCGTGCAGCGCGGCCATCGTGACGACGGCGAAAGCCTCGTTGATTTCGTAGAGATCGACGCTCTCTGCGGTCCACCCGGTCTTGCCGAACAACTTCTGCATGGCGCCGACCGGTGCGGTGGGGAACAGTGCCGGAGCGTGCGCGTGGGTGGTGTGGGCGACGATGCGGGCAAGCGGCGTGAGGCCGAGCCTTTCTGCTTGCGAGGCGCGCATCAGTACCATGGCGGCGGCGCCGTCGGAGATCGACGAGGAGTTGGCGGCGGTGACGGTGCCGTCCTTCTTGAACGCCGGCTTCAGGGTCGGGATCTTGTCCACATTGACCGCGAACGGGCCTTCGTCCTTGTCGATGACGACTTCGCCCTTGCGGCCGGCGACGGTGACCGGGGTGATTTCCCAGTCAAAGGAACCGTTGTTGCTGGCTGCGATGGCGCGCGTCGTCGATTGCATCGCGTAGGCATCCTGAGCTTCGCGGGTGAAGCCGTAAGTGGCCGCACACTCTTCGGCAAAGGTGCCCATCAGGCGGCCGCGCGTTTCCTTGCCGTAGGCGTCTTCGAGGCCATCGAGGAACATGTGGTCCATCATCTGACCGTGGCCGAGGCGGTAGCCGCCGCGTGCCTTGGGCAGCAGGTAGGGGGCGTTGGTCATCGACTCCATGCCACCGACCACCGCGATGTCGCAGGAACCGGCGAGCAGGCCGTCGTGGCCGAGCATCGTCGCCTTCATCGCCGAGCCGCAGACCTTGTGAATGGTGGCGCAACCGGCCGACAGCGGCAGGTCGGCCTGCAGTGCGGCCTGGCGGGCCGGGGCCTGGCCCTGGCCGGCCTGCAGGACGCAGCCCATCAGGACCTCGTCGACGAGGTTGGCGTCGATGCCGGCACGGGCCACGGCGGCCTTGATCGCCTCGGCGCCAAGGTTGGCGGCGGTCAGGCCGGAAAAACCGCCCTGGAAGCTGCCCATGGCAGTACGGGCGGCGGATACGATGACAATCGGGTCATTCATGCTGTGTTCTCCTTGCGGATTGTTATGGGAATGGGTTCAGCCGAGCAGCGCTCGCAGGGCGGCGTCGTAGCGGGTGGGCAGGTCGTCCAGGCAATCGACGGTGACGCCGAGGTCATGCATCAGACCGTCCTTGAGCCCGTAGATCCAGCCGTGAATGGTGAGCTTCTGGTTGCGCTTCCAGGCATCCTGGACGACATAGGTCTGGCAGACGTTGGTCACCTGTTCAAGCACATTGAGTTCGCACAGGCGGTCATAGCGCTGAGTTTCGGGCAGGGCCTCAAGGTGGTTCGCATGCTTGGCGTGCACGTCCTGGACGTGACGCAGCCAGACATCGACCAGTCCGTTGCGATCCTTGTTCATTGCCGCCCGCACGCCGCCGCAGCCATAATGGCCGACGACCATGATGTGCTTGACCTTGAGCACATCGACGGCGTACTGCAGGACCGACTGACAGTTGAGATCGGTGTGGACGACGATGTTGGCGATGTTGCGGTGGACGAAAACCTCGCCCGGCAGCAGGCCGACGATCTGGTTGGCCGGCACCCGCGAGTCGGAACAGCCGATCCACATGAATTCCGGTGCCTGCAGCGTCGACAGCTTGTCGAAATACTGCGGGTCGACTTCCTGCATCTGGCGCGCCCAGGCGCGGTTGAAATCGAACAGGTGGCAGAGGTTTTCGCTGCGGATTTCCTCTTCCGACCAGTTGTCGAGGTCGAGGGCGAGAAAGATCGTGCCTTCGATCGGCGTATGGTAGTAACTCGGCGCCTCGGTGAAACCCAGTTCGCGGTAGAGCTTGACCGCCATGCGCATGCTCGGCAGGGTGTCGATCAGCAGCTTGCGGTAGCCGAGTTCCTTGGCTGCCTTGATCGCAGCCAGGGCGAGCCGGCGGCCGATGCCGAGGCCACGGAAGTTCGGTTCGACGTAGAGCCGCTTCATCTCGCAGACCCCCGCCGCATCGGCGAGCGGCCGGATGCCGACGCAACCGGCGCCCTGATCGTCGTATTCGGCGAAGAACAGCCGGCCATGCGGCGGCGCGTAGGCACCGGGCAAGGAGGCCATTTCCTGGTCGAAATTCTGGAACGACAGGTCGACGCCCAGCCAGCCCGCGTAGTTGCGGAAGAACTGGCGGACGCGTTCGATCTCGTTGGTGTCGGCGGCGGTCAGGGTGCGTAGGTTCAGTTTCATGCAGTGTGGCTCCTGATAGGGCGGCGCTGCGAGGAGGCGCCGCGATGTGCGTTTACCCAGCCCGAGGCTGCGGTCAGGCGCACATTCTATCGTGCCAATAATTATGAATTCAGGAAGTCTCCAGCCGTCCGTCAGGTCGTTTCATTGAACAGCTCCCGGCCGATCAGCATGCGGCGGATTTCCGAAGTGCCGGCGCCGATCTCGTAGAGCTTGGCGTCGCGCCAGAGGCGGCCGGTTGGGTATTCGTTGGTGTAGCCGACGCCGCCCAGCGTCTGGATTGCCTCGCCGGCCATCCAGGTCGCCTTCTCGGCGGAGTAGAGGATGGCGCCGGCGGCGTCCTTGCGCAGGGTCCGGCTGTGGTCGGTGGTGTCGCAGGCGCGACCCAGCGCATAGACGTAGGCGCGGGTGGCCTGCCAGGTCGAGTACATGTCGGCGACCTTGCCCTGCATCAGCTGGAATTCGCCGATCGCCTGGCCGAACTGCTTGCGCTCGTGCAGGTAGGGCACGACCACGTCCATGCAGGCGGCCATGATGCCGAGCGGACCGCCGCAGAGCACGGCGCGCTCGTAGTCGAGGCCGGACATCAGCACCTTGGTGCCGTTGCCGACGCCGCCAAGCACGTTCTCCTCCGGCACTTCGCAGTCGTCGAAGAACAGCGGGAAGGTGTTGGAGCCGCGCATGCCCAGCTTGTCGAGATGGGTGCCGTGGCTGAAACCCTTCATGCCCTTCTCGACGATGAAGGCGGTCATGCCCTTGGCGCCGGCCTCCGGATCGGTCTTGGCGTAGACCACCAGGGTGTCGGCGTCGCCGCCGTTGGTGATCCACATCTTGGCGCCGTTGAGCACGTAGCGGTCGCCCTTCTTCTCCGCCTTGAGCTTCATCGAGACGACATCGGAACCGGCGTTCGGCTCGGACATCGCCAGCGCACCGACGTGTTCGCCGGAAATTAGCTTGGGCAGGTATTTCTGCTTCTGCGCTGAGCTGCCGTTGCGGCGGATCTGGTTCACGCACAGATTCGAGTGGGCGCCGTAGGAGAGACCGACCGAGGCCGAGGCGCGCGAGATTTCCTCGAGCGCGACGATGTGGGCGAGGTAGCCCATATTGGTGCCGCCGTATTCCTCTCCGGCGGTCATACCGAGCAGGCCCATGTCGCCGAATTTCTTCCACAGGTCGGCGGGGAATTCGTTGACCCGGTCGATTTCCGCGGCGCGCGGGGCGATCTCGGCGTCGGCGAAAGCCTTGACGGCGTCGCGCAGCAGGTTGATGTCTTCGCCGAGGGCGAAGTCGAGGCTGGGAATGTTCATTGCTTTGTCTCCGGTTTGTTGTCTGGTCTTACTTTTCCGTCTTGCCGTGCATCGCCATGATCGTCTGCTGCATCAGTGCACAGGCAACTTCCTTTTCGCCCTTGACCGCGAAAACCTCGGCCTGGGTGACGATCAGCGTGCGCCCGGCGCGTACCACCTTGCCGCGGGCGATCAGCTTGTCGCCATCGGCCGGGGCGAGCAGGTTCATCTTGTATTCGACGGTCAGCACCGAGGCACTGGCCGGAACCGTGGTCATCGCCGCGTAGCCGGCCGCCGAGTCGGCGATCATGCCGACCACGCCACCATGGACGAAACCGTGCTGCTGCTCGATGCCGTCCCAGTGCGGAACGTGGATTTCGGTGCGGCCGTAGGCGACCAGCGGCATCTCCGCGCGGATCAGCTGCATGGCGTTCTGGCGCGCGAAACTGGCAAGAACGCGGGCGGCGAAATCGGGATCGGCGGGGTGGGGCATGGCGTACATGGGGATGAATTAATTTACGTTGACGTAAACGTAAACCAACCGGCAAAAAAAATCACGCATTTTTCCGGCGCGTCAGTTCCTGCTGGCACTGCTGTTCGAACTGGCCGATCTCGGCGAGCACCGCTTCGATGTCCTCGCGCTGCTGTTCCAGCGCGGCGCGGCGCTTCTCGATGATGCGCAGGCATTCGAGGAGTTGTGGTGTTTCGTCCTCGGTCGAGTTGTACATGCCGATCAGGTCCTTGATCTCGGCCAGACTCAAGCCCAGGCGCTTGCCGCGCAGGGCCATCTTCAAGCGGGCGCGGTCGCGGCGGGTGAAGATGCGTTTCTGGCCCTCGCGCTGCGGGGCGAGGATGCCCTGGTCTTCCCAGAAACGGATGGTGCGCGGGGTGATGGCGAACTCACGCGCGAGGTCGGAAATGCTGAAGGTGGCCGGCTGGCTCATCATGACTCCTTGGTTGCGGCGAAGTTAAGCAGATGGCGGGGCTTTTTTCAATCCGCTACCGTATGGTAACTTGCTCGAAAAACGAAAACGGAAAACCATGTCCCTACATTACCCCTACCCGGAGATACCCGCCGCCGGCGAGTTGCGCGAGGTCGCGTCCGGCGTCTTCTGGCTGCGCATGCCGCTGCCTTTCCAACTCGACCACATCAACCTCTGGCTGCTGCGCGACGGCGAGGGCTGGACCATCATCGACACCGGCTTCCCGGATGACGGTGTGCGCGCCACCTGGCGCGGCATCCTCGACCGTCTGGACGGGCCGGTGAAGCGCCTGATCGTCACCCACTTCCATCCAGATCACCTCGGTCTGGCGACCTGGCTGATGGAGCAGACGGGTGCGCCACTGGCGATGACCAGCGCCGAGTTCCTGACTGCGCACGCGGTGTGGAACGAGGTCGGCGGCCATGGTGCTCAGTACATGGTCGAACAGTTCCGGCAGCATGGTCTTGATGCTGACCGCCTGGACAAGTTCGCCAGCCGTGGCTCGGGCTACCGGCGGGCGGTACCGGGTCTGCCGGCGCACTATCACCGGCTGAAGGCGGGGGAGTCGGTGACGGTCGATGGACAGACCTGGAAAATTCTCATCGGCTACGGCCATTCGCCGGAACATCTGGCGCTTTACTGTGCCAAACTTGGCGTGTTAATTTCAGGCGACATGCTGCTGCCGAAAATCTCGACCAACATCAGCGTTTTTGCCGCAACGCCGGATGCCGATGCGCTGCGCTGGTATCTCGAATCGCTGACCGTGATGGCTGGGGAAATTCCGCCGCAGACATTGGTCCTGCCATCGCACGGCCTGCCCTTCACCGGGGTGCAGGCGCGTGTGGGTGCCTTGCATGCGCACCACGAAGAACGATTGCATGCGCTGGAGAATAGCTGTGAACAAGCGCCGCAGAGCGCAGCCGGGTTGCTCGACGTGTTGTTTGGTCGGGCGCTCGATACACACCAAACCATGTTCGCGATGGGTGAAGCAATTGCCCATCTGAACTATCTGGAACAGGCCGGACGATTGTCGAGGGAAATCGGCGACGACGGCGTGATTCGCTATTCGCGGTTGCCACAACGATCCGCCACGCACTGACGCACTGACAGAGGGAGCTTCACATGTCGCAGCAAACGGAAGAACAGGGCCTGAATCTGCCCAATCCGGCCGAAATGGCCAAGACCTACGCCGAGGTCGCCCAGCGCGCTTCGCGCATCATCACCCAGTACATGGAAAAGAAGGCCAAGGACGGGGTCGAGACGCCGTCCGACGAAATGGGCGTTGCCCGTGCCTTCATGGACCTCTCTGCCCGCCTGATGGCCAATCCCTACAAGCTGGCGCAGACCCAGATGAACATGATGTGGGATTACTTCTCGCTGTGGCAGGGCTCGATGATGAAGATGCTCGGCATGCCAGGCACTGCGCCGGTTGCCGTGCCGCAGAAGGGCGACAAGCGTTTCAAGGACGAGGATTGGGAACAGCATTTCCTGTTCGACTTCGTCAAGCAGTCCTACCTGATCGCCGCCCGCCACATCCATGACACGGTCTGCTGCACCGAGGGTCTCGACGATGCGACGCAGCAGAAGGTCAACTTCTTCACCCGTCAGTACATTGATGCCCTGTCGCCGTCCAACTTCGCGCTGACCAACCCGGAAGTCTTCCGCGAGACGGTCAAGAGCCACGGCCAGAACCTGATCAAGGGCCTGAACAACCTGCTGCAGGACATGAATGAAGACGGTCAGCTGCGCATCCGGATGACCGACACTTCGGCTTTCGAGATGGGCAGGAACGTCGCGACGACGCCGGGCAAGGTGGTGTACCAGAACGAACTGTTCCAGTTGATCCAGTACAACCCGGGCACCACCGAGCAGTACAAGAAGCCCTTCCTGATCGTCCCGCCGTGGATCAACAAGTACTACATTCTCGACCTGCGCGAGAAGAACTCCTTCGTCAAGTGGGCGACCGACCAGGGCCACACCACCTTCATCATCTCCTGGGTCAATCCGGACGAGAAGATGGCTCAGGTTGGTTTCGAAGACTACATGCTGAACGGAACGCTGGAAGCGATCACCCAGGTCTGCGCACAGACCGGCGAGGATTCCGTGAACCTGGCCGCTTACTGCATCGGCGGCACGCTGACCATGTCCACGCTGGCCTACATGGCGGCAAAAAAGGACAAGCGCGTCAACTCGGCGACCTTCTTCACCACCATGCTCGATTTCTCCGAACCGGGCGAACTCTCGGTCTTCCTCGATGAAGGGACGATCGAAGGGCTGGAAAAGAAGATGGAGAAGCGCGGCTTCCTCGAAGGTTCGGAAATGGCCGGTACCTTCAACATGCTGCGCGCCAACGACCTGATCTGGTCCTTCGTGGTCAACAACTACCTGATGGGCAAGGACCCCTTCCCCTTCGATCTGCTCTACTGGAACTCGGATTCGACGCGCATGCCGGCGGCGATGCACAGCTTCTACCTGCGCAACATGTACCTCGAGAACAAGCTCAAGGACCCCGGCGGCATCGAACTGGGAGGCGTCAAGATCGACCTGCGCAAGGTCAAGACCCCGTGCTACTTCATCTCGACCATCGAAGACCACATCGCGCCGTGGAAGAGCACGTACACCGGGGCGCGCCTGCCGAGCGGCAAGACCAAGTTCGTCCTCGGCGGTTCGGGTCACATCGCCGGTATCGTCAATCCGCCGGCCGCCAACAAGTACGGTTACTGGACCAATGACGCGACCGACGGCAACCTGCCGGAAAGCCCGGAGGATTTCCTGGCCGGCGCGACGCAGCATGCCGGTTCGTGGTGGACGCACTGGCAGGAATGGGTCACCAGCCTGCCTGGTGGTTCGGCCAAGGTGCCGGCCCGCGATCCGGCGGCCGGGGTGCTCAAGGCCCTGGAAGAGGCGCCGGGCAGCTACGTCAAGTTCCGTCTCGATGCCCAGAAGCAGGACTGAACCTTTTCGTCCTGCGGCAATCAACGAGGGAGGCGCAAGCCTCCCTTTTTGCTGGCTGTTACAACTGCTAACAGCCGGATCCAGTGGGCGTGCTAGTCTGCAAAGGCCGGATAGGACCGGCAACAGGAGGTAAAAACGATGAAACGAACGATGATAGCCCTGACCGCCGTCAGTCTGGCATTTACCGGGTGTGCCAACATGGATGAAACGCAGCGCCATACCGGAACCGGGGCGGCGATCGGCGCCGTTGCCGGTGCCGTGCTCGGCGCTGCCACGGCCAGCAAATCCGACCGCGGCAAGGGTGCGGCGATCGGCGCTGCCGCCGGTGCGGCGATCGGTGCCGGTGGCGGTTATCTGTGGTCGAAGCGCATGCAGGAGCAGAAGGCGGCGATGGAGCAGGCGACCCAGGGCACCGGCGTCGAAGTCACCCAGACCGCCGACAATCGCCTCAAGCTCGAGATTCCCAGCGATGTTTCCTTTGATTCCGGCAGTTACGCGATCCGGCCGTCGTTGCGGCCGGTCCTCGACAAGCTTGCCGCGGGCCTGGCTGAACACGCGGTGACGCGGGTGACGATCGTCGGCCATACCGACAGTTCCGGCTCTGACAAGATCAACAACCCCTTGTCGGTAAAGCGCGCGGAAGCAGTGCGCGATTACCTGGTGCCGCGCGGTGTGGCGGCGTCGCGGATCGCGGTCGATGGCCGCGGCGCGCGCGAACCGCTGGCTGACAACACGACCGCGGAAGGCCGGGCGAAGAACCGGCGGGTCGAAATCTTCATCGCCGAGGGCCAGGCCGCCAACTGAGGGCTAGCAGTCTCCCTTGATCCGGCCCGCCGCGCGCGGGCCGTTCAGTTTCCGGTCAGCGGCAGACGTGGCAGGGTCGGCCATTCGACCGCGTCGAGCATGTTCTTGACGATCAGGCCAAGCTCGGTGTCGCCGGTGATTTCCAGTTCGCGGTTGAAGAACAGGGTATCGGGGTCTTCCTGACGCGCCAGCAACTGCAGGTAGGCTGAGAGGTGGGCGGCAAAGGCCAGGTCCGGTTCGCGCTGCGGGCTGAATACCGGGCGGAACAGGCCGTTGCGGAAGGTGTAGTGGGCGACGCCGCCGGTATCGAGAACGCTGACCCGGAACAGCTTGTCCTCCAGCGCGCCGAGTTCGCTTTCCGGCAGCAGCTTCAGCTTGAGGGCGGCGTTGAGTGCCGTCACCAGGGCCAGCGAATGCGGCCACTGTGGCAGCTTGTGGCCGATTTCGGCGATCAGCGCCGGCAGCCGGAAACGGGGAATGACGAAATGCGGGCTCATGCGGGGGCTCCGGTGCGGGCAGGTTGCGGGATGTGATGCGTGGCGATCCCGGCGTCGCCGAACCAGTAGCCGTCGACCAGGCCGCATTCGCTCCACGTCGAGCTGTCGACGGTGGGCGTCTGGCCGCGCCGGGCGCCGTCGAAGGCGGCGATGATTTCGTCGATCCGGTGCTTCTGCGGGCTGAGACGGACTATGTCGATGCCGAGTTCGCGCAGCGTCGGCATCTCGCCGAGCAGGCAGTAGGTTTGCGCCGACATCGTCTGGATCCCGTTGATGGTCAGGAAAGCCTGCCCTTCGCGAGTCTTCAGCGTCAGCCCCTCGGCATGGTCGAGACACTTGAACTGGCAGTCGTCCTTGTTCAGCTCGTAGTGGCGGGCGGTGAAGCAGCGCGCCGAGAAGGCGAGCGGAATCCTGCCGAAGGCGAAGACTTCCGTCTCGACCCCGGCCGGGCGGCTGGCGTGCAGCGTTTCGATCAGCGCGCGCGAGGCTTCCAGCGGCGGCACCCAGCGCTTCATGCCGTAGCGGGCGAAGGTGGCTAGGGTGGCTTCGTTGTAGATGTTGAGGTGCGGACCGGCGACGAAATCCTGCCCGGACACCAGGTTGATCGCGCCGAGATCGTTGGCCTCGACCTTGCAGCCGGCTTCATCGACGATGCGGCGCAATGCCTTGAGGTCGCTTTCCGATTCGAGCAGCGCCTGCGCCGAAATGACGACTTCCTTGCCGGCATCGGTGAGGTCGCGGGCCAGGCCGATCCAGTCGGCGGTACGCAGTTGCTGGCGGCGCGAGCAGACGACTTCGCCAACGTGGATGATGTCGAGTGCCGGGTTCTCCGCCATCGCCGCGTAGAACTCCATGACTTCTGCCTTGGGCCAGAACCAGAGCAGGGGGCCGAGCGACAGTTTCATGCTTATCTCCAGGGGCGGTTATAGGCGCCCAGTGTTGCCTGGTTGCCTTCGGAAACCTTGGCCAGTTCGGCCTGCCAGGCCGGTTTCACGTGGTAGCGCTCGGTGCCGTCGCGCAGCGCATCGAGGGCGGCGCGCAGGGTACGGGTGACCTGGGTGACGTAGGTCGGGCTGCGCTGGCGGCCTTCGACCTTGATCGCGCGGACGCCGATCTTGACGATCTCCGGCAGGATTTCCAGGACGTTGAGGCTGGTCGGTTCTTCGAGCGCGTAATAGGTCTCGCCGCGTACCTCGAAGCGGCCCTTGCACAGCGTCGGGTAGCCGGCCGGCTCGTTGTCGCCGAAGCGGTCGATCAGGATGCCGTTGAGGCGGGTTTCCATCGCCCCCGGTTGCTTTTCCCACTTGACGTACTTGGCCGGCGAACAGGCGCCGACGGTGTTCGGCGATTCGCCGCAGGCGTAGGACGACAGCCAGCAACGACCCTCGTTCATCACGCACAGGCTGCCGAAGCCGAAGACCTCGATCTCCACCTCGGTGTTGCGGATGACGTTCTCGACCTGGGCCAGCGTCAGCACGCGCGGCAGGACCGCGCGGCGGATGCCGAATTCGCGGCGACAGAAGTTGATCGCTTCGTAGCTGGTAGCCGAGCCCTGCACCGACAGGTGCAGGCGCTGCTGCGGGTGGCGCCGGCTGGCGTAGTCGAGCAGCCCGACATCGGCAAGGATGATCGCGTCCACGCCGAGGTCGACCGCCGCGTCGACCGCCTTGTGCCAGTCGCCGACGCGGCCAGGCTGAGGGAAGGTGTTGATTGCCAGCAACACCTCGCGACCCTTGGCGTGAGCGTAGCGGACGCCTTCGCCCATGGTCTTCGGATCGAAGTTGAGGCCGGCGAAATTGCGCGCGTTGGTATCGTTCTTGAAACCGAGATAGACGGCGTCGGCACCGTTGTCGACAGCGGCCTTGAGGGCCGGCAGGCTGCCGGCCGGACAGACGAGGTCGGGCAGTTGGGGCATGGCTGGTTCCAGGCAGGTGAAGCGGGGAAGTATAGCGACTCGTGTCGGGCTGCCGTTGATCCGCATCAAAGGCCGGGCTCGTGCTAGGATTGGCGCACGTAACGTTCGCTTGGAACTCAGCTTCATGTCGGATAACCGTGTTCTCGTCGTCGACGACGAAGCCATCAACCTGATGCTGATCGAGGATTTTCTCGAGCAGGAGCATTTGGCGCTCGAGTTGTTCGCCGATCCGCTCGCTGCCTGGCAGCGTCTGGCGGCACCCGACAGCGATTTTTCGCTGGTCGTGCTCGATCGCATGATGCCGGGCATGGATGGCATCGAGTTCCTGCGCCGGGTCAAGGCCGACCGGCGTTTTGCCGACGTGCCGGTGATCATGCAGACGGCGGCCTCGGCGCCGGAACAGGTGCGTGAGGGGCTGGAAGCCGGCGCCTATTACTACCTGACCAAGCCCTATGCGCCGGAAGCGCTGATCTCGATCGTCCGCGCCGCGCTCGAGGATCGCCGGGCCCGCGTCTCGCTGCGCACGCTGGCGACGCACATCGAGGAAGCGCAGAAGCTTCTCGTCTGCGCCGAATACGGCTTTTCCACGCTCGAAGAAATCTCCTGCCTGGTGCCGGTGCTGGCCGGCATCTGTCCGGAACCCGACCGCGTTGCACCCGGCTTGTCCGACCTCATGGTCAACGCGGTCGAACACGGTAACCTGGGAATTTCCTACCGCGAAAAGTCGCTACTCAAGTGGGATGGCGATTGGGAGGGTGAAATCCGCAAGCGGCTCGCCCAGCCGGAATTCTGCGAGCGGCGGGCGAGCGTGCGCGTCGAGCGGTCGGCGGCGGCGATTTCCTTCCGTATCGCCGACCAGGGGCGCGGTTTCGACTGGCGCAAGTTCCTCGATTTCGACCCCGAACGCGTCTTCGACCCCAACGGCCGGGGGATTGCCATGGCCCGGATGACCAGTTTCAGCCGCCTGCAGTACGAAGGTTGCGGCAACGTCGTCGTTGCCACCGTCGATTTGCCGGCAGCGGTGTAAGCGGCTTCAGCGGGTGACGATCGTCGGCTGGTAGCCGAGGCTGCTGCGGAAGCGCTCGGCGACCGCCTGCGCCGCGGCACGCGAGGCGTAGGGGCCGAGTTGCAGGCGATGCAGCCCGTTGGCACGCAGGATGTGCATGTTTGCCTCGATCCAGTCGAATTCCCGTTCCAGATGCCGTTTCAGGTTGTCGGCGTTGTCGGCGTTGGCGAAGGCGCCAAGCTGCAGGTAAATCCCGGTCGGCAGCGCAGTCTCGACCGCTGGCGCTGGCATGGCGACGACGCTGGGCGCGGCCGGCGGCGCCACCTGAGCGTAGGCGGTGGCGGTTTCCTGGCCGGGGATGATCGCCTCGACCTCGACTTCGCCGCTACCGCCCTGAACCAGTCCGAGCTTGTAGGCGGCGGTGTAGGAAAGATCGATGATGCGACTGGCGTGGAAAGGGCCGCGATCGATGACGCGGACCACCACCGAGCGACCATTCTGCACGTTGCTGACGCGCACGTAGGAGGGCAGGGCCAGGGTCGGGTGGGCGGCGGTCATGGCGAACATGTCGTAAGGCTCGCCGATCGAGGTTTTCTGCCCGTGGAACTTCCTGCCGTACCAGCTGGCGATGCCGCGGGCCTTGTAGGGGCGGACGCTGGTGTGCGGGACATAGCTGGTGCCGAAGACTTCGTAAGGTCGCAGCGCCGGCTTGTGCAGCGGTTCCCAGCGGGGAACCGCGTCGGGCGTCTGGTCTAGGTTTGCCGGGATCTCGTCGCCCGGACCGTCGTCCTTGTAGTAGCCGCCGCCCCAGCGCCGGCTGGGAGGCTGGGAGGCTGGCCGGCTGGCGCTCGCCGTCGGTCGTTCCGTTGTCGCGACGGGCTCGGGGGTGCTGCCGCAAGCGGCGAGCAGGAGGCAGGGAAGGAGCAGGCGCCAGGTGTCTTTCATTTCTTGACCAGCATGCGGTGGGTATGGATGCTCATCAGGATGCCGATGCCCAGCATCAGCGTCAGCAGCGCGGTGCCGCCGTAGCTGATGAAGGGGAGCGGCACGCCGACCACGGGAAGGATACCCGAGACCATGCCCATGTTGACGAAGGCGTAGATGAAGAAAACCAGGGTCAGGGCACCAGCCAGCAGGCGCGAGAACATGGTTGGCGCGGCAGCGGCGATCATCAGGCCGCGACCGATCAGCAGCGTGAACAGGACGAGCAGGATGCCGTTGCCGAGCAGACCCCATTCCTCCGAAAAGACGGCGAAGATGAAGTCGGTGTGCTTTTCTGGAATGAATTCGAGGTGGGTCTGGGTGCCCTTCAGCCAGCCTTTGCCGAGCGTGCCGCCGGAGCCGATGGCGATCGTGGACTGGATGATGTGGTAGCCGGCCCCAAGCGGATCGGAGCTGGGGTCGAGCAGGGTCAGCACGCGCCGTCGCTGGTAGTCATGCAGCATGCTCCAGGCGAAGGGCATGGCGGCGCCGGCGGCGGCGGCCAGCCCGAACATCACCTTCCACGGCAGGCCGGCGAAGAAGATGACGAAGAAACCGGCGGCGCCGATCAGCAGCGAGGTGCCGAGGTCCGGTTGCTTGAGGATGAGGGCGATCGGCAAAAGCAGGATGATGCTGGCGACGGCGAAGTGCTTGGCACGCAGCATCGACTCGTATTTGTGGAAATACCAGGCGAGCATCAGCGGCATCGCAATCTTCATGATTTCGGACGGCTGGATGCGCACGAAACCGAGCGACAGCCAGCGCCGTGAGCCATTGACGACGATGCCGAAGAGGGCGACGCCGATGAGCAGGATCAGGCCCAGCAGGTAGAGCGGTACCGCCCAGCGCATCAGCGACTGCGGCGGCGTGCGGGCGACGGCGAACATGACGGCGGTCGATGCGGCGATGTTGACCAGTTGCCGGTCCAGCTTCCAGAAACCATCGCTGGCAGTGGCAGAGTAAATCGTCGCCAGGCCGATCGTCATCAGTGCCAGGACGATCAGGAACAACGGCATGTCGAGGTGTGCCGTCAGGTTCTGGATGATGCGCCTAATCAGCTTCATCGGCTTTCTCCACGGCAAGGCTCGCATCCGCATCGCCGACGCCGTCGGCCGCTTCGACTTCGGGCGCCGGGCCGCCGGGCAGCTTGCCGGTCAGGTAGTAGTCGAAGACCTGGCGGGCGATCGGTGCTGCCGACTGAGCGCCGAAACCGCCGTTTTCGACCATCACGGCGACGACGATCTTCGGTTTTGCCACCGGGGCGAAGGCAACATACCAGGAGTGGTCGCGCAGCCGTTCGCGGACCTGGCCGGCAACGTATCGCTGTCCGCCTTTCAGGCTGAAGACCTGGGCGGTTCCGGTCTTGCCGCCCGAGTCATAGGGGGCACCGGCAAAGGCACGGGCACCCGTGCCTTCGAGGACGACGCCGGCCATGGCGCGCTTTATCACCTCGACATGCTCGTGCTTCAACGGGATTGCGCGGATCGGTTGGGGCTCGACGATGCGGACCTGGCCGGTGGTCGGGTTGGTGATGCTATGCACGAGGTGGGGGCGGAAGACCTTGCCATAGTTGAGGATGTTGGCCAGCGCATGCGCCATGTGCAGCGTCGAATAGGCGTTGTAACCCTGGCCGATGCCGATAGAGATGGTTTCGCCCGGATACCATTTCTGTTGCTCGCGCTTCTTGAAGCGCTTCTGCTTCCACTCCGGCGACGGCAGGATGCCGGTGGCTTCGCCGGGAATGTCGATCTCGGTGCGCCGTCCAAGGCCGAGTTCGCCCATGAAGCGGGCGATGTTGTCGATCCCCATGTCGTTGGCGAGAACGTAGTAATAGGTGTTGCAGGAGACGACGATCGACTTGTGCATGTCGACGATGCCATGTCCGCCGACCTTGTCGTCCATGAAGCGGCGGTTGCCGAACTGGAAGTAACCTGGATCGGCGATCGCCTGATGCGCCGTGCGCTTGCCGGTGCTCAGCGCGGCGAGCGCCATCAGCGGCTTGAAGGTCGAACCTGGTGGATAGGTCGAATAGATCGCCCGGTTGAGCAGGGGCTTGTCCGGATGGTTGTTCAGTTCGTCCCAGTCGTCGTAACGGATGCCATCGACAAACAGGTTGGGGTCGAAAGCTGGCGCGGAAACCAGGGCAAGGACGGCACCATTGTTGGGGTCGATCGCTGTCAGCGAACCGCGGCGGTTGCCGAAAGCCTGTTCGGCAACCGACTGCAGGCGGGCGTCGAGGGTCAGACTCAGGTTGTTGCCGGGAACCGGCGGGGTTTGCGAGAGAATGCGCACCGCCCGCCCGCCAGCGTCGACTTCGACCTGTTCGTAGCCGGCGGTGCCGTGCAGTTCGAACTCGTAATTGGCTTCCAGACCGACCTTGCCGATGTGTTCGGTGCCCTTGTAGTTGGCGTCGTGGCCGCTGGCCTCGATCATCTCCTTGTCCTTGGCGTTGATCCGGCTGATGTAGCCGATGGCATGGGCGGCCAGGGTGTTTTCGGGATACTGGCGGAACAGGCGGGCCTTCACCTCGACGCCGGGGAAGCGGTAACGATGGGCGGCAAAGCGGGCGACTTCCTCGTCGGTCAGGCGGGTGCGGATCGGAATCGATTCGAAATTCTTCGATTCCTCGAGCAGGCGTTTGAAGCGGCGCCGGTCCTTGAGCTGGATTTCGACGATTTCGCCGAGGCGGTCGATGGTTTCCTCGAGGCCGAGGGTTTTCGACGGCGTGATTTCCAGCGTGAAGGCGGAATAGTTGCGGGCCAGGATGACGCCGTTGCGATCAACGATGTTGCCGCGGTTGGGCATCACCGGGACCAGCGAGATCCGGTTGCTCTCGGCGCGGGTGGTGTAGTACTCGTGCTGCAGGATCTGCAGATAGAAAAAACGGCCGAAGAGCAGTGCAAAACAGCTCAGGACGAAAGCGCCGGCGAACAGGACCCGGCGCCGGAAACGGTCGGGGTCTTGTTCGCCTTGGTGGAATTCGCTCATGGGTTCAGGTCAGAGCGGACGGTTGGCATCCCTTTCCACCGGCTGGTACTGGGGCAGCAGCAACAGGAAGGTGGCAGGAAGCCAGAGCAGGGTGGCGCTCAGCGGGCCGATCAGGTAACCCCAGCCGGGGAAATCGGCACCGGTCGACAAGCGCATCAGCAATTGGATGACCTGGCAGGCAAGCAGCAGCGGAAAGATCTGCAGCGCCTGCTGGCCGAGCGGGAACCACAGGATGCGGCGCGCCTGGCCGGCGGCAAAGTAAGCAAGCAGGACGTAGGCGAAACAGTGCTGGCCGAGGACTGCGCCGTCGGCGACATCCATCGCCAGACCAAGGAAAAAGGCCCAGCCCATGCCGACCCGGCGCGGTTCGCGGATGCACCAGAAACAGAGGACCAGGGCGATCCAGTCGGGAATGCCGGGCCAGTGGGCGGTCGGCAGGAAGTTGGCAAGCAGCGCGGCAAACAGGCTGGCGACAATGAACCAGGGCCGGACCGGCAACAGGATGCGCGAGGAGGAGAAGGTCGGCTGCATCATTTCTTTTCCGCTTGGCCCGGTGTGCCGCTGTTGCCGGCGCGGCCGGGCGAATCCGGTGGCGGAGGCGGTTGCGAGGCGCGCGGGGCGAGAACCAGGACTTCGCCGAAGTTCTCGACGGCGGCAACCGGGGCGCAGCGGATGCGGGCAAAGGCGTAGGAATTGTCGCGTTCAATGCTGACCACCTTGGCCACCGGGAACCCGGCCAGGTAGATGCCGTCCAGGCCCGAGGTGACCAGCAGGTCACCTTCGCGGATGTCGGCATTGGCCGGAATGTAGCGTAGTTCGAGTTCGCCGCTGCCAAGGCCGAAGACGACCGAGCGCTGGCCGCTTCTAACAACCTGGACGGGGACGACCTGGTCCTTGTCGGTGATCAAGGTGATTTCGGCGGAGAAGGGAAAGACCCGGGTCACCTGGCCGACGACGCCAGCCTCGTCGATCGCTGGCTGGCCGGCGATGATGCCCGCTTGCTGGCCCTTGTCGATGATGATACGGCGAGTGAAGGGGTCGCGCGCCGTGTACATTATGCGCGCCACCTCGCCGTGGGCTTTTTCTCTTTCCTTGACGGCAAGCAGTTTGCGCAGGCGGTCGTTTTCGCTCTCCAGTTGTTCCAGGCGCAGCAGGTTGGGGGCGGTCTGCAACTGGGCCTGCTTCAGGCTGCGGTTTTCCTCGAGCAGCTTGTCCAGGCCGCGCAGGTAAGTGCCGGCATTGTCGACCAGGCCGCCCGGCATCTGGGCGATGCGCTGGATCGGATCGGTGACCAGGGCGACCGTTTGGCGCAACAGGTCGAGGCTGCGCAGGCGCAGGTCGACAAAAAACAGCGCCAATGACAGCGCGATGTAGAAAGTCAGAAGGGCCAGCGGCGCTGGCCCTCGTTTGAAAAACGGTGGCGGTGCGTGGTCGGAGCCGGCCATCGCTTAATCCTGCAGGGAGGGGGTCGGCCGGTCAGTCCGAGGCAAAGATGCTGCCCAGCTTGTCCATCTTTTCCAGCGCCATGCCGCAGCCGCGAGCGACGCAGGTCAGCGGCTCGTCGGCGACGATCACCGGCAGTCCGGTTTCTTCCATCAGCAAACGGTCGAGGTCGCGCAGCAACGCGCCGCCGCCAGTCAGGACCATGCCCTTCTCGGCGATGTCGGCGCCGAGTTCCGGCGGCGTCTTTTCCAGCGCCGACTTGACGGCAGAAATGATCTGGTTGAGCGGATCGGTCAGCGCCTCGAGGATTTCATTCGACGAAATCGTGAACTTGCGCGGAATGCCTTCGGCCTTGTTGATGCCGGAAACTTCCATTTCCTTGATCTCGGCGCCCGGGAAAGCGGAGCCGATGTTCTTCTTGATGTTTTCGGCGGTGTTCTCGCCGATCATCATGCCGTAGTTGCGGCTGATGTAATTGATGATCGCCTCGTCGAGCTTGTCGCCGCCGACGCGCACCGAACCGGCATAGACCATGCCGCCGAGCGAGATGACGCCGACTTCGGTGGTGCCGCCGCCGATGTCGACGACCATCGAGCCGGTCGCTTCGGCAACCGGCAGGCCGGCGCCGATGGCGGCCGCCATCGGTTCCTCGATCAGATACACCTGACTGGCGCCGGCGCCGAGCGCCGATTCGCGGATGGCGCGGCGTTCAACCTGGGTTGAGCCCGACGGCACGCAGATGATGATGCGCGGGCTGGGCGAGAACAGCTTGGAATCGTGCGCCTTCTTGATGAACTGCTTGAGCATCTGCTCGGTCACCGTGAAGTCGGCGATCACGCCATCCTTCATGGGCCGGATCACGGTGATGCTGCCGGGTGCCTTGCCCAGCATTTCCTTGGCTTCGCGGCCGACGGCCTGGATGGTTTTCTTGGCGTTGGGGCCGCCTTCGAGGCGGATCGCAACGACCGACGGCTCATCGAGGACGATCGAGCGGCCACGCACGTAAATCAGCGTGTTGGCCGTGCCGAGGTCGATGGCAAGGTCGTTGGAAAAATACTTGGAGAGAAATCCGAACATCTGTTGAGCTCCGCGTTGGGGGGTGCGGTAGATAAAGCTTTTATGATACCTTACAACGCTTTCGTTTATAAGGCTTTGTGCGCTGCAAAAAGCCTTTTTCAAGCCATGTCGCTCACTACAGAACAGGTTCTGCGGATCGCCCATCTGGCCCGCATTGAGGTCAGCGAATCCGAAGCGCTGACCACACAAGCCCATCTCAACGGCATCTTCGCGCTGATCGAGCAGATGCAGGCGGTCGATACCCAGGGCATCGAGCCGATGGCCCACGCCCAGAATCTTGGCCAGCGCCTGCGCGATGACGTCGTCAGCGAGTCCGACCGGCGCGCCGCCTTCCAGGCCGTCGCCCCGGAAACCGAGGCCGGTCTCTACCTCGTGCCGAAGGTGATTGAATGATTAGCCGGAGTTTGAAACAACTGTCGCAGGCACTGGCGGCGAAGGAAATTTCCAGCGTCGAGTTGAGCTCGCTCTTCCTCGACCGCATCGCCCGGCTGAATCCTGAAATCAACGCCTTCATCACCATCGACCGGGAAAAGACCCTGGCCATGGCGGCGGCGGCCGATCAGCGGCTGGCGGCGGGCAGCGGCGGTCCGCTGACCGGCATTCCGATCGCCCAGAAGGACATCTTCTGCGCCGAAGGCTGGACGACGACCTGTGGTTCGAAGATGCTCGCCAACTTCGTCGCGCCGTATGACGCGACGGTGATCGCCAGGATGCATGGCGAGGCCGGCCTGGTTTCGCTGGGCAAGACCAACATGGACGAGTTCGCGATGGGCTCGTCGAACGAAAGCTCGTACTTTGGTCCGGTGAAGAATCCTTGGGATCGTGAGCGCGTTCCCGGCGGTTCGTCCGGCGGTTCGGCGGCGGCGATCGCTGCCCGCCTGGCGCCGGCGGCGACCGGTACCGATACCGGCGGCTCGATCCGCCAGCCGGCGGCGCTGTGCAACCTGACCGGCCTCAAGCCGACCTATGGCGTGGTCTCGCGCTACGGCATGATCGCCTACGCCTCGTCGCTCGACCAGGGCGGTCCGATGGCCGGCTCGGCCGAAGACTGCGCGCTGCTGCTCAACGCGATGGCCGGCTTCGATGTCCGCGATTCGACGTCGCTCGACCGCCCGGCCGAGGATTACACGCGCGACCTCGAACAACCGCTGGCCGGTCTGCGCATTGGCCTGCCCCGTGAGTTCTTCGCCGCCGGTTGCGATGCCGGCGTGATGGCTGCGGTGCAAGAGGCAATCCGCGAATACGAGCGGCTCGGCGCGATCATCGTCGACGTCTCGCTGCCCAATTCCCATCTTTCGGTGCCGGCTTACTACGTGATCGCGCCGGCCGAGGCGAGCTCCAACCTGAGCCGCTTCGACGGTGTCCGCTACGGCTATCGCGCGCCGGACTACGGCAGCCTCGACGACATGTACGCGAAAACCCGCGCCCAGGGCTTCGGCGGCGAGGTGAAGCGGCGCATCCTGATCGGTACCTACGTTCTCTCGCACGGTTACTACGACGCCTATTACCTGCAGGCGCAGCGTATCCGCCGTTTGATCGCCGACGATTTCACGGCTGCCTTCGCGTCCTGCGACGTCATCCTCGGGCCGACTTCGCCGTCGACCGCGTTCCGGCTTGGCGAAAAGTCGACCGATCCGGTGCAGATGTACCTGTCCGATATCTACACGGTTGCGGTGAACCTCGCCGGCCTGCCCGGCATGTCGATTCCCTGCGGCTTTGCCGACGGGCTGCCGGTCGGCCTGCAACTGATCGGCAATTACTTCGCCGAGGCCCGCCTGCTCAATGTCGCGCATCGCTATCAGCAGGCCACCGACTGGCATCTGCGTCGTCCGGCGGGCATCGCATGAAGCAGCGTCTGACCCTGGGCCTGATGGTTGCTGTGCTTGCCGCCTGCGCGACGCCACCGGCGCCCACGCCCGAGGCGACGGCGCCGGCACCTGTGGAATCTGCGCCGAGTGCCGCAAAATCGCCGGAATTCAAGAATTCGACCTTGAAGTACCTGGCCAAGCGTAACCTGAAGCCGCAGCCGACGCGTCCGCTCAACGTACGTTCGCGTTGTTCACACAAGGACGCGATCGGCACCGTGACTCGCCTCAACCTGCTGGTCAAGGAAGCCGACGTCAAGGCCTTCGATGTTCAGGTGAGCATGAAGGGGCACGGCGCCTGTCGCTTCAATGCCAATGATTTCAAGCAGGACGCCAAGCTGCCGCAGGTCCTGTTGCGGCACAAGACGCAGAGCGATTGCACGGTGCGCATGTGGGAGCAGGGCAAGGAGGTGACGATTGCCTTCAATAGTTGTCCGCAGGCCTGCGACGGCCAGGCGTTCCAGTACCTGTGGCCGGTCATCGTCGATGCGAAGACCGGACGTTGTCATTGAACGGATGAAACCATGAACCAGTGGGAAGTCGTAATCGGCATCGAGACCCATGCCCAGCTCTCGAGCGTGTCCAAGATATTCTCCGGCGCCTCCACCGCCTTCGGCGCGGCGCCCAACACCCAGGCCTGCGCCGTCGACCTGGCGCTGCCCGGTGTGTTGCCGGTGCTCAACCGCAAGGCGGTCGAATGCGCGATCCGCTTCGGTCTGGCGATCGGCGCCCATGTGGCACCGAAGTCGGTGTTCGCACGCAAGAACTACTTTTACCCGGATTTGCCGAAGGGCTATCAGATCAGCCAGTTCGAACTGCCGGTGGTGCAGGGTGGGGCGATCACCGTCGCCGTCGGTAGTGGCGACAAGGCCTACGAGAAGACGGTCAACCTGACCCGCGCCCACCTCGAGGAGGACGCCGGCAAGTCGCTGCACGAAGATTTTCACGGCAAGTCGGGGATCGACCTCAATCGCGCCGGCACACCACTGCTCGAGATTGTCACCGAGCCCGACATGCGTTCCTCCGACGAGGCCGTCGCCTATGCCCGGGCGCTGCATGCGCTGGTGCGCTGGATCGGCATCTGCGATGGCAACATGCAGGAAGGCTCGTTCCGCTGCGACGCCAACGTCTCTGTGCGCCGGCCGGGGGCGCCCTTCGGTACCCGGCGCGAGATCAAGAACCTCAACTCCTTCCGCTTCCTGAAGGAGGCGATCGATTTCGAAGTCCAGTGGCAGATCAACGAAATCGAGGAAGGCCGCGCCATCCAGCAGGCCACCGTGCTGTTCGACCCGGATAGCGGCGAGACCCGGATGATGCGCAGCAAGGAAGATGCGCACGATTACCGCTATTTCCCCGACCCCGACTTGCTGCCGCTATTGATTCCGGCCGACTGGATCGACCGGGTACGCGGCGAATTGCCCGAGCTGCCGGCGCAGAAACGCCAGCGTTTCATGACGCAGTTCGGCCTCTCCGCCTACGACGCGACGACGCTGACCGCCAGCCAGGAGATTGCCGCCTATTTCGAAGCCACGGTCGGCATCGCCGGCGCGGCCCACGCCAAACCTTGCGCCAACTGGGTGATGGTCGACCTGGCCGCCCGTCTCAACAAGGAAGGCCGCGAGATCGGCGAGTCGCCGGTCAGCGCGGCGCAACTGGGTGGCTTGATCCAGCGTATCGCCGACAACACCATCTCCAACAACATCGCCAAGAAGGTTTTCGAGGCGTTGTGGAACGGCGAGGGGGCGAGCGCCGACGAGGTGATCGAGAACCAGGGGTTGCGCCAGATTACCGACAGCGGCGCCATCGCCGCGCTGGTCGACGAAGTCATTGCCGCCAACCCGGGCAATGTGGCCGAATACCGGGCAGGCAAGGAAAAGGCGTTCAACGCCCTGGTCGGTCAGGTGATGAAGGCGGCCAAGGGCAAGGCCAACCCGCAGCAGGTCAACGCGCTGTTGAAGGAGAAACTGGCCGGCTGAGCGAGCGGCGACCAGTCAGCTCGTAGTAGCGCTGGCGGTCGCTGTCGTATTTGCTGCGGATCTTGGCCAGTTCCTTGCGTTTGACCTCGATCAGTTCCTGCTGCAGCCGGATTTCGTGATTCACCGTGTGCAGGTCGCTGGCCAGCACCTGGGGCATTGGCGTGCGCTTGTAGAACTCGGCTTCGGCGTTCAGTCGGTTGAGCCGCTTCTGCAATTCAGTGATCTTCTCGGTGGCGTCGCGGATCGTCAGGTTGACGTCGCCTTCTGCCTTGTTCTGCGCCATGTCGATATCTTCGGGCGTGGCGTAGGTCGAGAGCAGGGCGGCGTCCATGCGCCGTCGTTCCAGCCTTTGCTCCTCAAGTTGCTGCTGACGTTTCGCGGCGACGGCGGCGGCGGCCTTTTCTTCCGGTGTCATGGCGGCGGCGACTTCCCTGATTGGATTGCCGGCCCGGTCGAAAACGCGATAGGCGCGTCCCCGGCATTGCGCCGGCAGCGTGTCGCCGCAAACCCGTCGGCTGTTTGCTGGATCAGTACAGCAGTAGTACTCGTTCGCCCCGAGGCTTGGGGCGCTCAGTACAATCAGCAGGAGGGCGAAGGGGAGTTTAGACATCGACACCGTAACGTTCGCGGTAGCGGGCGACGGCGGCCCGGTGCGCGTCGAATTCGGGATGGTTTTCAAGATAGGTCATCAGGTCGCGCAGACCAGCGACTGCGACCACCGGAATAGCGTAATCGCGCTGCACCTCCTGAACCGCCGAAAGTTCACCCTGGCCGCGTTCCTGACGGTCGAGGGCGATCAGCACGCCTGCCGGTGTGGCACCGGCGGCGCGGATAAGTTCAACCGATTCGCGGACCGAGGTGCCGGCCGAGATCACGTCATCGACGATCAGCACGCGGCCGGCCAGCGGGGCGCCGACGATGCTGCCGCCCTCGCCATGATCCTTGGCTTCCTTGCGGTTGAAGGCAAACGGATAGTTGCTGCCGTCGGCAGCGAGCGCGATGGTGATCGCGGCAACCAGCGGAATACCCTTGTAGGCCGGGCCGAACAGCATGTCGAAGGCGACGCCGCCGGTCTGTGCCGCTTTCGCGTAGAATCCGGCGAGCCGTCCGAGTGACGCGCCGTCGTTGAACAGGCCGGCGTTGAAGAAGTAGGGCGACTGCCGCCCGGCCTTGGTGGTGAATTCGCCAAAGCGGAGCACCTTGCAGGCGACGGCGAATTCGATGAATTCCTGACGAAAATCCATAAATCTCCAGTATCAGTCGAAAAAAAACGACCGAGAGTCTCGCAATGTTACGCATCATCTCCCTGAACCTCAATGGCATCCGCTCCGCGTGGAGCAAAAACGTCCAGCCCTGGCTGGCTGAGCAGCAGGCGGATGTCGTCTGCTTTCAGGAACTGAAGGCGCAGTTGCCGGATCTGGCGCCAGGCATGCTGGCGCCAAACGGCATGCATGCTTTCTATCACTGCGCCGAGAAGAAGGGTTACAGCGGCGTCGGCATCTGGACACAGGCGGCGCCGCGTGGTGTTGTCGAAGGCTTCGATGGCGGCGAATTCGATGCCGAAGGGCGCTATCTGCGTGTCGATTTCGGCAACCTGTCGGTGATCTCCCTTTATTTGCCTTCTGGTTCCTCGTCGCCCGAGCGCCAGGCGGCGAAGTTCCGCTTCCTCGACGTCTTCTTGCCGCAGATGCAGGCCTTGCGCGCGGAAGGGCGGGAAATCGTGATATGCGGCGACTGGAACATCGCCCATCGCGAGATCGACCTGAAAAACTGGAAGTCGAACCAGAAGAACTCGGGTTTCTTGCCGGAAGAGCGCGCCTGGTTGACCCGGGTGTTCGACGAACTCGGCTGGGTCGATGTCTATCGCCACCTTTATCCCGAGCAAGGCGAGGCTGCCTACACCTGGTGGAGCAATCGCGGTCAGGCCTGGGCCAAGAACGTCGGCTGGCGGATCGATTACCAGATCGCCACCCCGGGGATCGCCGCCACTGCCCGTCAGGGCTCGGTTTACAAGGAGCAGCGTTTTTCCGACCATGCGCCGCTGGTTGTCGATTACGACTACCGGATTACGGACAATGCGATTTGATTTACGCCAGCGGAAGGGATAACCTGTAATCCCTGAACAACCGCTCCAAGACGAGGTTTCGAATGTCTGAACAAATGACCGCCGCGAACAAGGAAAAACTGGTTTCGGACCTGAAAGTCGTGATCGCCGATACCGAAGAACTGCTGCGTGCGACGACCGGCATGGCCGGCGAGAAGGTCGGGGAATTGCGCGAACGCCTGGGTGTCCGCCTGCGTGACGCCAAGGACCGCATGCTCGATCTCGAACAGGCCCTGGTCGACAAGACCAAGGCTGCGGCTCGTGCCACCGACGACTTCGTGCATGACCAGCCGTGGAAGGCCGTCGGCGTTGCTGCTGCGCTCGGTCTGGCGCTGGGCGTGCTGATCGGCCGTCGCTGAGCGGATGACCGGATCCGAAGGTGGCGAAGACGGCCGGGAAGGCCTTTTCGCCGCACTGAAGAACAGCACTGCGACGCTGCTTGCAATCGGGCGGACGCGGGCCGAGTTGCTCGTCCTTGAAATCGAGGAGGAGAAATACCGGCTGATCGCGCTGTGGTCGAAAGCCATTGGCGCCGCCTTCCTGCTCACGCTGGCCGTGATCATGGCGGTATTCAGTCTCGCTCTGGCCTTTTGGGAACAGCGTGTTCTGGTCTTCGCTGCCTTTGCAGTGCTCTTCCTTGCCGGTGCCGCCCTGCTGATTCTCGCCCTGCGCCGCCAGGTCAGGGCGCCCAGCCAGTTGTTCCGCAGCAGTCTCGCCGAACTCGATACCGACCTTGCGCAATTGCGCGGTCAGCGCCGGGAATGAACGAGAAGCGGCTCGAACTGGCCGCCCGCCGGGGCGCGCTCGGCGTCCGTATCGCCGGCCAGCGGGAAGCCCTGGCCCGCCATGCGCGCGGCTTGTCTCCCCTGTTTGCCGGGGGCGATGCCGCCCTGCGCGGCATCGACTGGCTCAAGCTGCATCCGGGCGCGGTGTTTGCCGCCGTTGCCGCAGTCGTTGCCTTGCGCCCGCGCCGCGCCTGGCGCTGGGCGGCGCGCGGCGTTTTCGTCTGGCGGGGCTGGCAGAAGCTGCGCAGTCTGCTGCACTGACCGTGGCAGAACGGGTCGAAGAAGGGGCCAGCCCCGGCTGGTTCCGGCAGTTGCTGTCCTCGCAACGGCGCGAAGCCCGGCGCGTGATCATCGAATTGATGGCGACCCGTGGTCTGATGCCCTTGTTGATGAAGGCGCGTAACGGCGAGGCGTGGACCGCCGACGAACGTCGTATCCTGATCGACCATCTGCGCCGTCTGGCGCATCTTTCCCCCTACCTGATCGGCCTGCTGCTGCCGGGATCGATCATTCTGCTGCCGATCTACGCCTGGTGGCTGGATCGGCGCCGGATCAACCGGCGGGATTAGCCGCCGCGTTGGCGGCTGGCGATTCGTTCCAGGGCGCGACGCGCAGCAGCAGGAGCATGCCGGGGAAGGCAAACAGGAAACAGAGCCAGAAGAAGCTGTTCCAGCCCAGCGCCTCGACCAGCCAGCCGGCGCTGGCGTTGATGAAGGTGCGCGGCACGGCCATCAGGCTGGTGAACAAGGCCAGTTGGGTGGCCGTGTAGGCCGGGTGGGTGGTTCTAGCCATGAAGGCGACAAAAGCCGTGGTGCCCAGACCAGCGCCGATCGCTTCGCCGGCGATGACGATGGCCAGCGTCGCCAGGCGGGCCGGAGTCGATTCGCCGGGGCCGATCCAGGCCATCCAGACGAAACCGAGGATGGTGACGATCTGGACGACGCCGAACAGCCATAGAGCGCGGTTGATGCCCA
The DNA here is from genome assembly GCF_041909095.1 of Azonexus sp. GTDB lineage: Bacteria > Pseudomonadota > Gammaproteobacteria > Burkholderiales > Rhodocyclaceae > Azonexus. The sequence continues at coordinate 1,157,844 of NZ_JAYREB010000001.1, forward strand.
GCTTGACCATCCAGATGCCGCCCAGGATGCCGCCGGCGACCATCGGCCAGAGGCCGGCATTCTTGGCGATGATGCCGATCTCGGTCTTGCTGTAGCCCATGTCCAGATAGAAGGGGGTGGCCAGCGCCGTGCACAGCGAGTCGCCGAGTTTATAGAAGAACAGGAAGGCAAGCACCAGCAGCGCCGATTGCACGCCGTGGCGGCCGAAGAACTCGCGGAAGGGCTCGACCACGGCATCGCGCAGGGTGCGCGGCGTACCGGAGGCGGCGCGCGGTTCGCCGACTGCCAGTGTCATCAGCAGGCCGGGAATCATGAAGGCCGCAGTGATCAGGAAGACCTGGCTCCACGGCAGATGGTCGGCGAGGATCAGCGACAGCGAGCCGGGGACCAGGCCGGCGATGCGGTAGGCGTTGACGTGGATCGCGTTGCCCAGGCCGAGTTCCGTGTCGGGCAGGATTTCGCGGCGGAAGGCATCGAGGGCAATGTCCTGGGTGGCGGACAGGAAGGCCAGCAGCGCGGTCAGGCCGACGATCAGAGCCAGGTCGGTACGCGGCGAGAGCTGGCCGAGCCAGCCGATGGCCGCGATCAGGCCGAGCTGCGAGACGAACATCCAGCTACGACGCCGGCCGAGCCAGGGCAGGATGCCGTAGCGGTCGAGCAGCGGCGCCCAGAGGAACTTCCAGGTGTAGGGAAACTGGATCAGCGCGAAGGCGCCGATAGTGCGCAGCGACAGCCCCTCCGTCTTCAACCAGGCCGGTACCAGGTTGAGCAGCAGATAGAGCGGCAAGCCAGAGGCGAAACCGGTGAAGATGCAGATCAGCATCCGCCTGTTCCACAACGCGGCCAGCCAGGCGGGCATCAGTGCGGGCGGGTCAGGCGGTAGACGGCGAGGCTGCCGAGGAAGTTCAGGTCGCGGGCCGTTTCGGCCTGGACAATCTCCCCGGCTTCGTCGAGCACGCGGCGCTCGACGATGATCAGCCCCATCTGTTCGCACAGCGCCTCGAAATCGAGCAAGGTGAAGAAGCGCACGTTGGGCGAGTCGTACCACTGGTAAGGCAGGTCTTCCGAGACCGGCATGCGGCCGTCGAGCACCGAACGCAGGTTGCGCCAGTAGGCGAAGTTGGGGAAGGAGACGACCGCCTCGCGGCCGACGCGCAGCATTTCCCGCAGGATGCCTTCGGTGTGGCGCACCGTCTGCAGGGTGCGCGACAGCACGACGTGGTCGAAGGCGTCGTCGGCGAAATCCTTCAGGCCGTTTTCGAGGTTGCTCTGGATCACGTTGATGCCGTTGCGCATCGCCGCCAGCACGTTGGCGTCTTCGATATCGACGCCCCAGCCGTGCACGTTGCGGGTGTCGATCAGGTGCTTGAGCAGGGCGCCGTCGCCGCAGCCAAGGTCGAGCACCCGGTGACCAGGTTCGACCCAGGCGGCGATGACGTCGAAGTCAGGGCGTCCGAGGGTGTGGGTCATGGCTTGATGTTCCCCAGGAAGGCGGCGACCAGGCCGTGGTACTGCGGGTCTTCCATCAGGAAGGAGTCGTGGCCGAAATTGAGGTCGATTTCGGCGTAGGAAACCTTGCGCCCGTTGGCCAGCAGCGCCGCGACGATTTCCCGCGAGCGGGCCGGCGAGAAGCGCCAGTCGGTGGTGAACGAGGCGACGAAGAAATTGGTATCGCGATGCGTGCGCGCCATCGTCTTGACCAGGTCGCCGTCGTCGAGGCGGGCCGGGTCGAAGTAGTCGAGCGCCTTGGTCATCAACAGGTAGGTGTTGGCGTCGAAGTAGCCGGCGAACTTGTCGCCCTGGTAGCGCAGGTAGGATTCGACCTCGAACTCGACGTCGTAGTCGAAGGAGAATGAGCTGTTGCGCAGTTCGCGGCCGAATTTCTCGCCCATCTGGTCGTCGGACAGATAGGTGATGTGGCCGAGCATGCGCGCCAGACGCAGGCCACGCACCGGCCGCGTGCCGTGTTCGTAGAAATGGCCGCCGTGAAAATCGGGGTCGGTCAGGATGGCCTGCCGGGCGACGTCGTTGAAGGCGATGTTCTGCGCGGTCAGTTTCGGTGCCGAGGCGATGATCAGCGCGTTGCGTACCCGTTCCGGGTAGGAAATGGTCCAGCGCAGCGCCTGCATGCCGCCCAGACTGCCGCCCATCACCGCTGCCCAGCGGTCGATGCCGAAGACGTCGGCGAGGCGTGCCTGGGCATTCACCCAGTCACTGACCGCGACGATCGGGAAATCGGCGCCCCAGGGCTTGCCGGTGGCCGGGTTGATCGACGACGGGCCGGTCGAGCCGTGGCAGCCGCCAGGATTGTTCAAGCCGACGACGAAGAAGCGGTCGGTGTCGAGCGGGCGGCCGGGGCCGACGATGTTGTCCCACCAGCCGATGTTGTGCGGCTGGTCCGCGTAGTGGCCGGCAACGTGGTGATGGCCGGACAGCGCATGGCAGACCAGGATGGCGTTGGATTTGTCAGCGTTCAGCGTGCCGTAGGTCTCGACGGCCAGGTCGTAGGACGGCAGGACGCCGCCGCTGCGCAGGTGCAGCGGTTCGCTGAAATGGATGCGTTGCGCCTCGACGACGCCGACGGACTGTCCCGGCATGATGCTCCCGAAAACAAAAAACCCAGTTGGCCGAAACGCGAACTGGGCGGTTCCCGTTTTAGCTGCATTTTTGAGCGCCCGCAATCAGAGTACAAATCGGCGCTGCCGGATGATTTCGGCGGAAACAAGATAACCAGCCCCCCGGGAAATGTCAATTCGCCACCATTCGTCGCATATGCTGTCATCTTCGGGCGCCGGCATTGCTTCACGGCTCCGGTACTTTGGTACCATTGCCACCCGGGGATTGATGAGGATGGGGGCAGGCATGATCGAGCAACGGCGACATCAGCGCATCCGGTTCGGGGTTTCGCCCCGGGTCAGGATCGGTTTTGGGGGCAGGACAGGCGAGGGTTGTGTCGAGAACCTGTCGATGTCCGGCTTGATGCTGCGCAGCCCGGAACCGCTCGAAATCGGGCGCCTGGTTGGCTGCGAGTTTTCACTGTTCGGATCACCGTTGATCGATATCGCGGTCAATATCGTCAGTCGGATCGGCGACGGCTTGTATGGCGCCCGTTTCCAGATCGGTCTGATCAACCAGGTGCTGATCGAGGATGCGATCCGCGACGCCCTGGCCTCCGGCAAGGCTTCGGTGCTCTCGGTCCATGAACTGGGCGGACGCAAGGTGATGCGTATCGTCGGCGGGCTCACCGGTGCGCTGCGCAACGATTTCATGCATGCCCTGACCCGGGTTGGCGTGGACGAGCTCGATGTGGGCGGCGTGACCCAGGTGGAACAGGCCGGGCTGGCGCTTTGCCTGGTGGCGACCGACCGGCATGGCGTGGCCATCGCCAGCCGTTCCGCCTGTTTTGACGATGCCTGGGCGCAGGCCGTCGCCGCACCGGGAACGCACTGACGCGAGGCGGACGATGCGGCGGCGTTATCTATCTGCCCTGGTCTGCATGCTGCCGTTTGGCAACTTGCTGGCCGACGATGAGCTGTTTTTCTCCGAATTGCCGGTGGTTGCTTCGGTCAGCCGTCTGCCGCAGCGTCTCGCCGATGCGCCGGCTTCGGTGACGGTGATCGACCGGGACATGATCCGTGCTTCCGGTTATCGTTCCCTCAACGATCTGTTCCGCCTGGTGCCGGGTTTCCAGACTTTTGCCCACAGCGATGTCGCAGCCCGGGTCAATTACCACGGGATCACGGATCACAACGATTTCTCGCCGCGGGTTCAGGTCCTGATCGACGGTCGGTCGTTGCATTCGCCGTTGTTTCGGGGTGGCGTCAATTGGGCGCTGATTCCCGTGGCCCTCGAGGATATCGAGCGCATCGAGGTGGTGCGCGGCAGCAACAGCGTTTCTTACGGGACCAATGCCTTCCTCGGCGTGATCAATATCGTCACCATCGATCCCTCGCTGGTGCGCGGTGTTTCCGTTTCCGCCAGCCGCGGTACGCAGGGGATCAACGATTATTCGTTGCGTGGTGGCGGGAAACTGGGCGAGGCCGGGAATTTCCGCCTCAGCTACCAGCAGACCAGCGACGATGGCCTGAAAGGGATCTACAATTGGGAGGACAGCTACCGCAACCGGCGTTTCGACGCGCGTTTCGACTATGCGCTCAATCTGCGGGACAGTCTGGAGTTTTCACTGGGCAAGGTCGAGGGGCGCTTCCTCTCGGGGTCGCTCGACAAGGTGACCCGTCTCTCCGATCCTTGCGATCCCCTGCGCAATCGCGACGAGTCCTCTAGCTGGATGCAGGCGCGCTGGCTGCGGGCGCTTTCCGAAACCGCCGATTTCTCGTTGCGTTATACCTTCAGCGAGGATCGCGGCAGCGACGCCTACTTCATCGACCCGGTCACTTGCGGCGTGGTTCCCTACCCTAAGGTCAATGAATCCGGCGACTGGGGACGCCGGCATGAAATCGAGGCCACCCACAACTTCGTGCCGATGACGCAGACCCGGCTGGTCTGGGGGGCGAGCTGGCGGCATGACGAGATGGCGTCGAAAACCCTGATGCGTGACCGGGGCGCCGAGGCACGCCAGGTCTGGCGCGCCTTTGCCAACGGCGAGTGGAAGCCCGTGACCTGGCTGACCGCCAACCTCGGTGCATCGAACGAGTACGACACGCTGGCCGGCAATCACCTGTCGCCGCGCGCCAGCGTCGCCTTCCACGTCACGCCGGAAAACACCCTGCGTCTGGGCTATACCCAGGCCTGGCGGACGGCCAGCATCCTCGCCTATCGTGGCAATCATGTGGCTGCCGATGGCAGCGAAACCATATTAAGCGGCAATTTACGGCTTCCCGCTGAGCGCTTGAACAGCTGGGAAATCGGTTATCTCGGCAACTGGCGTGACTGGCGGATGAGCCTGGATGTCCGGCATTTTCGGGAAACCGTCCGCGATCGGCTGATGGCGGTGCGGCCGGCGAAGGATGCACCGGAGTCGGAGCAGTCGATTCAGGAAATCAGGATTGCTGGTTACGAGTTGCAGTGGCGCTGGCAGCCACTGGATTCGACGCGCCTGTTGATCAATCATGCCCGTTTGAGGCTGGCTAGCCGACTGTCGGACAACGGAGAGGTGATTCAGGCGACGCCAGGGAGTCATTTCAGTGACGACGATGGGTTCGCGACCGGACCCGATGGCTTGCCCGAACCTCAGTACGCGGTCTATCAGCGCCTTGCCGAGGGTTCCGCGCCGCGTCGCTCTTCATCGCTGATGTGGATGCAGAAACTGCCGGCGGGATTCGATTTCTCGCTGATGCGCTACTGGGTCGATGCGATCAAATGGACCCGCAATACCGACGCCGAGAAATACCGCCGGACCGATGCTCGCCTTGCGTACAGCTTCAAGTTTGCCGGGCAGCGCGGCGAACTCGCCTATACCGCGCAGTCGCTCGAAGGCAGCCACGCCGAGCAGCGCAAGAGCGGATCGAAGCCGAACGGCCGTTACGTCGACCGGCGGCACTGGCTGACCTTGCGCCTCGATTTCTGATCTTTGCCGCTCAGGCGCGCATGCCGCGCATGACGGCGCCTTCGAACCAGGCCTCGAAAGGTTCGCGCGGGCCGACTGCCTTGCCCAGTGCGTAGGCGATGCCGAGCTTGCGCAGGTGCTCGAGCGCGGGGGTGTCGTCGACGTCCTCGGCAATCGAGAATATCTGCTGTTCGGCGGTGATTTCGAGGATCGCGCGCAACAGTGCGGTCGAGCTGAGCCCGTCGCTGATGTCCCGGGTCAGGCTCTGGCTGAGCCGGACGTAAGCGGGCTGAAGAGTGCGCAGCTGGGTGAAGGAGGCAACGCCGCCGCCAAACTCGGTCAGCGCGATCTGGCAGCCGAGTTCGCGCATGCGTCGCGAGAATTCGATCAGCAGGCTGGTGTGGTGAGTGCCAACTTCTTCCGGGAACATCAGGCACAGGCCTTCGCCCCGGATACCGGCGGCGCTCAGGTTGCCGGCGATGAAATCGCCGGTTTTCGGGCTGGTGATGGCCGCCCGCGACAGCGGCACCATGCACTGCATCTTGAATTGCTGCCCCTGCGCCCTGGTCAGCGAGCGGATCGCCGTTTCCAGGAAATGATGGTCGAAGACCGTTGCCATGTCGTAACGCTCGGCGGCGTCGATCAGTGCGCTCAGGGCGATCGGCGCCTGCCCCGCCTCGTTGAGGCGGGCGCTGATCTCGGCCATCGGTCCGTGCGGCACGCCGGGCTGCAGCGGGCGGACGGGAATTGCCTCGACGATCAGACGGCCTTCGGAGAGGGCGCTGGCCAGCCGGCTGGCCCAGTTGCCGCGGTCGCGCCGGCGGTCGGTCGGGGCGGCAGGCGCCATCTCGCAGACCCGGTTGCGCCCGCTTTCCTTGGCCTGCAGGCAGGCGGCGTCACTCAAGGCGAAGATCTCATGAACGTCGCGCACGTTGCGGGTGACGGGGGCCAGACCGATGCTGGCGCCGATGGCGAAGATCTTGTCCTGCCAGACAAAGCGGTATTCGGCCGACAGTGCGCAGATGTCCTGTGCCACCTGGCGTGCCTTGGCGAGACTGCAGTTGGCCAGCATGATGCCGAATTCGTCGCCACCCAGGCGGGCCAGCGTGTCTTCTTCGCGCAGGCGGCCCTGGAAGAGGAGGGCGATCTGGCGCAGCAGTTCGTCGCCGGCGATGTGGCCGCAGGCGTCGTTGACCGCCTTGAAACGATCAAGGTCGATGTAGAGCACGCTGAATTCGTCACCGCCGGCGTGGACCGCGGCCAGCGCCTTGTCGAGACGCAGTTCGAACTCACGCCGGTTGACCAGGCCGGTCAGGGCGTCGTGGCGAGCCTGGAAGACCAGTTGGGCGGTGGCTTCCTCGATCCGGGCCTGCAATGACTGATGGGCTTCCTCGATATGGCTGGCCATCTCGTTGAAACCGTCCTCGAGAACCCTGAGTTCGCCGCTTGAGCTGGCATGGACACGGGTGTCGAAACGACCGGCCGACATGTTGCGGACAGCGCCCGCGAGGCGCTGCAAGGGGCGGGCCAGATGGTCGGCCATGGCGATGGCGAGCACGCCCATCAGGCCAAGGCCGCAGAGGACGGCGATGAAGCCTTGCAGCACCAGTTCCTGCTGGCGGACCTGCAACTCTTCCTTGTCCAGTTCGATGAAGACATGGCCGATGGTTTCCTGCGGATTCTCGTCGAGACCGGCGATGTCGAACAGCGGATCGCTGTCGCTCTGGCTGCGCACGACCGGGGCGCCGAAGGCGATCCAGGTGTCGCCTTCGCCGACCTGGGCCGGGGCGCTCAGGCGCTGGCGGATGGTTTCGGCGGAAAGCGAGACGCGACCGCTGACAGCCAGGGTGCGTCCCTTCGGGTTGACGATGATTGCTGCCTTGACGCCGGGTTCCTGCATGGCGGCCTGAACCAGGCCATAAACGCTGTCCATCTGGCCGGCGATGATGCCGTATTCGCTGATCGGTGCGAGGTAGCGGACGGTGGCCAGGCCTTTGGCGCGCAGCTGGTTTTCCAGGGTGCTGATGCCGGAGATGGCGAAGTAGAGGACGAGCAGCGTGGTGATCAGGGCGCTGGGCAGCAGCGTCAGAACCAGCAGGCGTTGGCGCAGGGTCAGGTTCTTCATGGGGTGACTTCACTGGCAAGCAGTTTCTGGAACAGATCGCTTTCTTCCGGCAGGCGGAGGCCTAAGGCGTCGGCGACGCTGCGGTTGATGTCGATCGAGAATTTGGACGGGCCGCTCGGCGCGGGCAGGCGTGCCCCGTGCGTGATCAGCATGTCGGCGGCCTGGCGGCCGATCTGCTGCGGCGTCGAGTACAGCGCAGCCAGCGCGCCGGCCTTGACCATGGCGGGTGAGAAGGCGATCACCGGCCGCCGGTGGCGATACGAGGTGATCAGGATGGCCTTGATCGTGTTGCGCGAGTAGAGCAGCGGGTCGGGCAGGGCGAGCAGCACCTCGCTGCGCTGCATCAACGCCTCCAGCGTCTGCAGGATGTATTCCTCGCCGTTGGCGAATTCGCTGACCGGCTGCAGGCGCTGGCCGGCCAGTGCGGCGCGCAGGTTGTCGGCCTGCTGGCGCGACTGCTCGCTGAGCAGCAGTCCGACCCGCTGCAGTTCGGGAAAGAGCAGGCGCAGCAGACGCGCCTGACGCTGCGCCGGCTGGTCGAGGTAGATCGCCGAGATGGCCGGCGGGCGACTGGCGCCGACCTGGCTCTGATAGGCGTGTTCGGTCAGCAGGGTGGCGAGGATCGGCACTTTCGGCGCAGCGGCCAGTGTCTTGCGCAGCGCTTCGCTGCCGGCGGTGACGATCAGCGCCACCGGCTGGCGCTCGGGAGCGCGGGGTTCGGTATCGGTGTAGCTGATTTGCCAGTTACTGCCTTTGAGGCGTTGTTGCAGACTGCTCGCGAACTCCTGGTAGGGGGCGCTGTTGTCGGTCAGGACGATGGCGATTTCTCCCGCCCGCGCCGTCAGGGCGAGCAGGGAAAAAATCAGGAGAATCAATGCCGAACGCAACATGCAATAACTATAGGGGCTTGCGTGATGCCAAGGCAATAAGCGTTTACCGTCAGTCGCTCTCGGGCCAGAGGATTTTTTGCAGCAGCGGCAGGCCTTCGCTGATTGCGACCGGCCCCGGCGTGAGGATGATCGCCGACTTGATCTCGTGCAGCCGGTTGTGGGCGACAGCGGGAATCGCTTCCCAGCCAGGACGGGCGGCGACGCGTTCGGGGCGGAAGTGTTTGCCGCACCAGGAGCCGATGATGACCTCCGGCGCGGCGGCGATCACCTCGTCCGGCGTCGGCCGGCGGTCGGCGGCGAGCGGCGAGCGGGCACGTGCGGCAAAGACGTCCTCGCCACCGGCGATGTCGATCAGCTCGGAAACCCAGCGCAGGCCGCTGATCAGCGGCTCGTCCCATTCCTCGAAATAGATGCGTGGCCGGCGCCCGTGACGGGCGATGCTGGCCTCGGCATGCGCCCGGGCTGCGGCAATTTGCGCTTCCAGTCCGGCGACCAGCGCCTGCGCGCGATCCTCGGCAGCGACCAGACGGCCAAGCGTTTCAATCATCGCCAGGATGTCGTCAACGCTGCGCATGTTCAAGGCGTAGACCGGAATACCGGCCTTGATCAGGTCGCGGGCGATGTCGGCCTGCAGGTCGGAGAAAGTCAGCACCAGGTCGGGTTCGACGGCCAGGATCTTGGCGATGTCGCCGCTGGTGAAGGCGAACACCTTCGGTTTTTCCTTGCGCGCCTGTGGCGGGCGGACGGTGTAACCGCTGATGCCGACGATGCGCTCCTGCTCGCCGAGAGCGTAAAGGACTTCGACGGTTTCGGTGGTCAGGCAGACGATGCGCTGGGGCAGGCGGGACATGGTCGGGTTCTCAGTGCGGGCGCCGACTGCGGGCGGTGTCGAGGTGGCGGCACAGCTGCTCGGTGCCGTCGAGAATGCGCGGCGTATGGCGTTGCATGATGTCGGGGTTGATGTGGAAGAGGTTGCCGCGCCGAACGGCGGTCATCTGCTTCCATTGTTGCCAGTCGTCGAGCCATTCCGGCTTGGCGTCGCCCATGCCGGTGGCGACGATGGCTTCCGGATCGGCCTCGATCACCGCTTCCAGACTGACCCGTGGCGCCATCTGGTCGAGCTGGCCGAAAACGTTTTCACCGCCGCAGATGCGCATCGCGTCGCTGATGATCTGCGGGCCACCGACTGTCATCAGTGGCGCCTTCCAGATCTGGTAGAAGGTGCGGACTTTTGGCTTGCCGGCGTTGCCGGCCTGCAGCGCGGCAAGGCGCTCGCGGAAGTGGCGGGCGGCGGTGTCGGCGACCGTCGAGGTGCCGGCGAGGCGGCCGAAGCGTTCGAGTTGCCCGGCGACGTCGGCGATCCGGTTGGGCTGCACGATGAAGACGGTGAGGCCGAGCGCGCGCAGCTTGTCGGCCTGCGCCATGTTGTTGCCGCTTTCCCAGGCCAGCACCAGATCGGGCTTGAGGGCAACGACAGCTTCCAGGTCGACGCGCGAGTAGCCGCCGATGCGCGGCACCTGCTTGGCTGCTGGCGGATAGTCGCTGTAATCGACGGTGCCGACCAGTTTGTCGCCAGCCCCGGCGGCGAACAGCGTTTCGGCGATGTGCGGGGCGAGGGCGACGATGCGTCGCGCTGGCTCGCGCAGGCGGACGTCGCGGCCGCTGTCGTCGCGCACGGCGACTTCGGCGTGGGCGCCGCTCAGGCAGGCAGCGGCAAGCAGGGCAAAGAGACAGCGTTTCATGCGGGTTTCCATTCGGCGAGGCTTTGTTCGAGGCGCTGCCAGCCGATTTCGTCGGGCGGCAGGCCGACGCGTAGCAGCGGGTTCGCTTCGTAGCGGCGGGTGAGGATGGCGTGGCGCGCCAGGTGCTCGTGCAGTTCGGCGGTGGCCGCTGCGTTCAGCGTCGCGAACAGCGGCGTCGCCTTGACCTCGCCGAGCGGCGCCAGCAACTGGCGCAGGCGCTCGCTGTCGGCGAGCAGGCGCTGGCGCGTCGTCGCCTGCCAGGCGCTGTCGCACAGTGCCAGCGTCGCTGCGGCGCGCGACGGGCCGGCGATGCTCCACGGGCCGATTGCCTCGGCCATTTTCGCCAGCAATTCGGGGGCGGCGAACAGGAAGCCGACGCGCAGCCCGGCCAGGCCGAAGAACTTGCCCAGCGAGCGGAAGACGATCAGGTTCGGCGCCTCCGCCGTGCCGGCTAGCGGCGTCAGGCTGTGCTCGGGCGTGGCGTCGATGAAGGCCTCGTCGACGATCAGCCAGCCGCCGCGCTTTTTCAGCTGCGCCGCGGCGTCGATCGCCAGCTCGCGCGGATGGCGGTCGGCGGTCGGGTTGTTCGGGTTGCACAGCAGCACGTAGGGCGTTGCCGCTGCCAGCGCGCGCGGCAGCGTCGCGTTCTGCAGGAAGCGCAGCTTGTGGCCAGCGCGCTGCCAGGCCTGCGGATGTTCGTTGTAGAGCGGCGCGATGCAGGCCACCGCGGCGCGCGGCAGCAGCGCCGGCAGCCACTGGATGGCGGCTTGCGAACCGGCGACCGGCAGGAGGTTGCTATTGCCGTAGTAGGCGGTCGCGGCGGCTTCGAGGCCGTCGTTGTCTTCCGGCAGGCGCTGCCAGGCCGCCGCCGGCAGCGGCGGCACCGGCCAGCCCAGCGGGTTGATGCCGGTGGACAGGTCGAGCCAGTCGGCAAGCGGGATGTCGTAGTGGGCCGCGGCTTCGCGCAGGCGGCCGCCATGGTCAAGCATGCAGGGCTCCGATCAGGAAAAGGACGGCCAGCCACAGCCACAGGCTGCGCCGGATCAGCGTGATCGCCCGGCCGAGGTCGGCGGCGACCGGCGCCGGGCCGCAGCCGAGCGGCGGGCGGATTTCCTCGCGGCCGTGGTAGATGGCGGCACCGCCGCATTGCACGCCGAGGCTGCCGGCGCCAGCGGCCATCACCGGGCCGGCGTTCGGGCTCTCCCAGCCGGGCGCCTGGGCGCGCCAGCAAGCCAGCGCATCGCGCCAGCGGCCGAGCAGGGCGTAGGTCAGCGCGGTCAGCCGGGCCGGTAGCCAGTTGAGCGCATCGTCACAGCGGGCGGCCCAGCGGCCGTACAGGTTGTAGCGTTCGGTGCGGTAACCCCACATCGCGTCGAGCGTGTTGGCCAGCCGGAAGAGCAGGGCGCCGGGGCCGCCGAGCAGGGCGAACCAGAACAGCGCGCCGAAGATCGCGTCGTTGCCGTTCTCCAGCACCGACTCGACGCCGGCCTTGGCGACGCCGGACTCGTCGAGTGCTGCGGTATCGCGGGAAACGATCCAGCCGACGCGCTGCCGCGCCGCGTCGAGGCGCCCTTCGCGCAGCGGCCGGGCGACCGCTTCGGCGTGTTCGCACAGGCTGCGCGCGCCAAGCGAAAAATAGAGCAGCAGCACGTCGACCGCGAACGGTGCCAATGGCCGCAAGGCCAGCGCCAGCACCACCCAGGGCAGCACCGCCAGCGCCCAGCCGAGGACACCGCCGGCAATCGTGCGCCGGTTCAGCCGTCTTTCGATCGCCGCCGCCAGCGTGCCGAAGCCGACCAGCGGGTGAAAGCGTCGCACTTCGCCGAACAGGCGGTCGAGCAGCACCGCGGCGAGCGCTGCCAGCGGCATGGCGTAGGGGCCGGCGAGCAGGTTCAGTTCGGCCATTGGCGGGCCAGGGCGATGGCGGCGTCGATCGCCGCGCGCGCTTGTGGACTGTTGTGCCAGCAGGTCGAGCCGATCATGCGGGCGATGTGCAGCGTGACGACGGCGGTTTCCTCGCCGGCCAGGCGGGCGAGCGGCGCGTAGCCGGCCTCTTCGAGGCGGCGGATCACCGTCGGCCCGACGCCGGGGAGGGCGAGCAGCGCGGCGCGCCGGTCGGCCGGGAAAGTGCCATTCATGCGCCACGCTCCGCCGCGGCGAGCGCCGACAGGGCGGCGGTCAATCCGGCATTTTCCGGTAAATCGCGCGTCCCCCATTGTTCGTGGAAGACCAGTTCCTCGACCGGCAGGCGCGGCAGCCAGCCGGCACTTTCCAGTTCCGGGCGGTCCTTGAAATGGCTGACGTGGCCGATGCACAGGTAGGCGATCGGCACGATGTGCTGCGGAATGCCGAGCGCGTCCTGCAGCGCCTTCTCGTGGAAGATGCTGACCCAGCCGACGCCCAGTCCCTCGGCGCGGGCGGCCAGCCACAGGTTCTGCACGGCGCATACGCTGGAATAGAGGTCCATGGTCGGCATGTGGGTGCGGCCGAGCACCACCGGGCCGCTGCGCGAGCGGTCGCAGGTGATGCACAGGTTGATCGGTGCGTCGAGGATGCCCTGCAGCTTGAGCTTGCTGTAGATCTCGCGCTTCTCGTCGGGGAACATTCGTTCGGCCTCGGCGTTGGCTGCGCGGAAGATGTCATGTACCCGCTGCTTCACGTCCGCCGAGCGGACGACCAGGAAATTCCATGGCTGCATGAAGCCGACCGAAGGCGCGTGATGCGCCGCCAGCAGGATGCGCGCGAGTTGCTCGTCGGCGACCGGGTCGGGCAGGAACTGGCCGCGCACGTCGCGGCGGTTGAAGATGGCACGATAGACGGCGGCCCGTTCGGCGTCGGAAAAAGCGAGCTGGTTTTCCATGGATTCCCCTTCTGGAAACGCGAAGGCGCCCGTCCACGGCGCCGTGTTACGTCTCCCGGCCGGTCTTCTGACTCGGATTCCCCCGCACGATGCGCCTTCCCGCCGCAGCAGTGGCCTGTGCATCGCCCGTCATCCTTACAGCGCTGGGCACGTGGCGGATTCGCACCGCCTTCCCGATTCTCCTGCCGGCAAAGCCGGAAGGCACCCGGAGACTTCAAGGCGGGGATGCTAAGCGAGGGGCCGGGCAGAAGCAAGGGAAGCCGAACGGGCGTTCAATGCGTTTCGGCGCGGCGGGCGAGGAGTCTGCCGTCCTGCGTCTCGAAGCGCAACCCTGCAATCCGCGCCAGCGCCAGCGGCGCGGTCGCTTCGTCAGCGATGAGGAGGACACCGCTGATGCGTTGGCGGCCGGCCTGCGGGTCGCCGAGCACAATGGGCGTCTTGCGGAAGCGGTTGAGCGCCGCGACGACTTCGCTCAACGGTGCTTCCTCGAAAATCAGCTGGCCCTTGGTCCACGCCAGCAAATTGTTGCGGTCGACGGCCAGAACCGGGCGGATTTCTCCATCGACGATAGTCAGCGCTTCGCCGGCCCGCAGTATCTGCCTGGTCTGTTGCGCGTCGCCGGGGCTGACTTCGACCATGCCTTCGGCAACGCCGACGCGCACTTCGTTGGCGCGGCGGTCCACGGTGAAACGGGTGCCGATGTCGCGAATCCGGCTGCTGCCCGCCAGGACCTCGAACGGCCGTTGCGCATCGGCGGCGACGCTGATGGCGATGCTGCCCTGCGCCAGTTCGAGCTGCCGCTGCCCCTTGCCGAAACGCACGCTAACCTGCGTCTGCGGTGCCAGATCGAGCTCGCTGCCGTCGTCGAGCTGCACATGCCGCCGTTCACCGGCGACGGTGCTCAGCAGGGTGTCGGTCGGCGGCGCAAGGTTGAACCAGCCGAGGAACAGTGCCGCCGCGGCCAGGGCAGCCGTCGCCAGCGCGCGGCCGGACTTGCGCGGGCGCGTTTGCAGGCGGGCGGCGTTATCCCAGAGTTGTTCCAGCAGCGAGTATTCCTCGGCGTGTGCCGGGTCGGCCGCCAGCCAGGCGGCGAATTCCGCGCGCGTGCTGGCGGCTACCGCGTCGCCGCGCAGGCGGGCAAACCACCGGGCGGCAGTTTCCTGCACCTGTTCCGGGGTAGAGGTGGCGGCGGTGGGTGACATGCGCCGCATTGTCGGCAGCGGGGCGGGGGCAGTCAATTCAGGCCGAATGCTTCGCCCACAGGCGGCGCAGATGGAGCATGGCGCTGGCCAGGTGTTTTTCCACCATCTTGGCGGAAATACCGAGCCGGGCAGCGATCTCGCCCTGCGTCAGGGCGTCGAAGCGGTGCAGGAAGAAGACTTCGCGGCATTTGGCCGGCAGTGCTTCGATACCCGTCGCGAGCAGGCGCAATTGCTGGCGGGCCATGACGATGCGGGCGGGGTCGGCGAGCGGGTCGACCAGGCCGGGGTCCGTCTCATCGACCACCACCAGTTGCGGCCGGCTCTGGGCGGCGCGGCCGAGGTCGATGAGGAAGTTGCGTGCCGAGCGGAGCAGGAAGGCGCGCGGATTGCGGATGTCGACAGCCGGCGGATTGATCAGCAGGCGCAGGAAGATTTCCTGCGCGGCATCGCGGCCGGCCTCCGGACAGTCGAGCCGGCGCCCGAGAAAATGCCGCAACTCGTCGAAATGCCTGCGATAGAGATCAAGTACCAGCGGCTCGGTAGGCGGACAAGTGGTGGCATTCATGGCCGCATGCTAATCGGCGATGCCGCCCCACTCCATGCGGCATATTGTCGCGTTTGGCCCGGCAGAGGTAGGGAGAGGGCAAATTCATCCGTCTTGGTGGGGAGAGGCGAGCGCATCGCCAGACAACCAAGGGGGAAATCACGTGTTTCAAAAAGCCTTCGCCGGCGAGCGCCGGCCTCTTCTCAGCACCATCGCCACGGCCTTGTTCCTGGCCTTCCAGAGCAGCGCCGTCTTCGCCGTTCCGGTCGACGTTGCCGCCCAGCCGCTAGGCAGCGCATTGCGCGCCCTGGCCAGCCAGGCCGGCGTGCAGATCGCCCACGCCAGCGATGTCGTCGGCACGCTCCAGGCCAGCGCAGTCAAAGGCGACATGCGCCTGGAAGAAGCCCTGCGCCGCCTGCTCGCCGGCACCGGGCTGGAGTTCCGCAAGGATGGCGACAGCAGCTACGTCATCGTGCGCGCCGGGCACAGCGAAAAGGTGCTGCCGGAAATGGTGGTCACGGCGACACGGACCGAGCGCTGGGTCGAGGATGTACCGGCCAGCGTGACCGTGGTCGGACGCAAGGACATTGCCACCCAGCAGGTGCAGAGTCCGCTGGACCTGTTGCGTAATGTCGAGGGGGTGGATGTTGCCGGTTACGGTTCGCCTGCCTCCCTGCCGAGGATTACCCTGCGCGGTGTCGGTGGTTCCTTCGGTGGGTCGACCAGCCAGATACTTATCGACGGGATGCCGATCGAGTCGCCGGTCGCGGGCATTCATCAGGGTATCCAGGTGCTCGACCTGCAGGATCTGGAAAGGGTCGAAATCGTCCGGGGGCCGGCTTCCGCGCTTTACGGACCGAGCGCGGTGGGCGGCGTGGTGAACTTCGTCCCCAAGCGCTGGCGAGGTGCTCCCGGGGCCGAGGTGAGTATCGGGGCGGGGTCTCACGACGCCAGACTGTTCTCGGCGGCGGTTGGTGCGGCCTGGGATGTGGTCGATTTCCGTCTTTCCGCGAGCGATTACCGCACCGATGGCTATGTTGCCCAACCGGATTCCGATCCATGGGGTTCCAGGGATTTGGCGTCGCGCGATGGCAGGGACAAGAAATTTGGTCTCACGCTTGGTCTGCGGCCCGCTGCCAACCAGGAAATCACTTTCTCGGCGCGCAAGGGCGATGCCAGTTCCGCCTGGTTGGGCGGGCATCCGAACTATCGTTTTGACAACGATTCGGAAAATTACGACCTTGGCTATCGCTTCGAACTGGGGGAGCGCGCAGTGTTCAAGGTGCGGCTTCGTCATACCCGGCAAAGCACGCACATGTTGTTCGATGACGAATACGTGAACGGCAATGCCGGCAGCCTGGTTCTGGCCGAGGTCGATGACCGGATCGAGAGTCATGACTACCTCGACCTGCAGGCTGACCTGCGCCTGAGTGCGGCCAATCTGCTGACCCTGGGTTACGCATACGGGGTCGGAAAATTCACCAGTCGCTGGGAAGATGTAATCTGGGGTGGCAGCGGCGAAAGCATTTCCAAGAGCAAGCTGACCGGCATCTTCGTGCAGGATGAGCATCAGCTATCCGAGAACCTGACCATCCTCGCCGGTGGTCGTTGGGATCGCTACGAATTCGCCGGGGATAGCCAGAATGGCGTCGCAACCGGCAAGGACTCCAAGGACAAGGTTTTCAATCCGCGCCTGGGTCTCCGCTATCGGCTGAGTGAACCGACTTCCCTGTATGCGACAGTGGGAACTGCGTATGTGCCGGCCTTGAATTTTCTCAAATTTCGTGGCGGTGGTGCCTGGCTGGACAATCCCGACCTGAAACCGGAAACCTCGATTTCCTACGAACTTGGCGTCAAGCATCGTCAGCTTAACTGGTCGGCACGGGCGGCACTGTTTCATACCGACTACGAGGACAAGATTTCGTCGATCCGGGTCGGACCGCAGTGGCAGTTCCAGAACATCGGTAAGGTGGCCATTGATGGTCTGGAGCTGGCGTTCGAGGGCAAGCTTGGCGATTGGCAACCGTACCTGAACTACACCTATACGGATTCGCGCATCAAGGAAAACCCGAGCGATCCCCTGACCGTTGGCAAACAGGTGCAGCGCATTGCACCGCACAAGCTTAACGCAGGTGTCGTTTATTCCCCGTCGGAACAGTACTACGTCCGCCTTTCCGGTCGTTATGTCGATGACTACTACTTCAATGATCGAAACACCGACGAGGCGCGCAAGGCCGGCCATTTCGTTGCGGATGCCAAGATCGGCTGGCGCTTGCCCGTGAGTGGGCCACTTCGCAGTGCGGAACTGAGTCTGGCGGTGAACAACATCTTCGACCGGCGTTATCGCGAACAGCAATACGAATACATGGATCGTCGCAATGTCTGGCTCGGGCTGAATGTGCGCTTCTAGAACGGCGGTCCTGCTGCTGCTGTTGGCCAGTCCGGCCTGGGGCGGGGAGGCGGCCGAAACCGACGTCTCCCTGATCACCGCCGCCGACATCGCCCGCGAGAAGCCGGCCAGTCTGCTGGAGATGCTCAAGCGGCGGGTCGGGCTGGACGAGAACAACAGCGTCATCAGCATGCGCGGGGTGCGCGGCATTGCCGTGGTGGTCGATGGCTTCGTTTCTTCCGTCAGCGAGTTGTCGGCCTTGCGCCCGGAACAGGTGGAGCGCATTGAGGTATTGCGCGGCGCGGCGTCGGCGCGTTTCGGCGCCGAGGCGATGGGCGGGGCGATTGCGGTGACGACGCGGCGGGCCGGCGGTCGGCAGAATCCTGCGCTCAACCTGACGCAGGGGGTGGATTCCCGGGGCGGCAACTACACCCGTCTGGGTGGCAGCGGCGAGCGGGGTGAACTGGCCTGGTCACTGCTGGCGGAAAACCGCGAAGACCAAGGTTTCCGCACCGTGCCGCGCTCGCCTTTTCCCTACCAGATCACGGTCGCCGACGAGCACGGCCGCAGCACTGCCGTGGACGGCAAGCTGGCCTGGACCGGGCGCGATTTCGCCGCGTCGCTGAACCTCAAGCACTCGGACAACCATTCGTTTTTCGGCCGTCCGAACTGGGTCTTCGACTGGCAAACCGATACCGTGCGCAGCCAGTTTTCCTGGCAGGTGAACGAACGCTGGTCGCTGGAAGCGGCGCTGGGTGAAGACCGCAATGCCACGGCCGGCGTGCGTGATCGCGGCAGCGGTATCGACGCCGCCGGTCTGGCGGCGGACCAATGGCTGACTCAGGATACCCGCCAGCGCGAGGCCTCGGCGGCGCTGGCCTGGCAGGACGGCGGCTGGCAGGGACGGCTGGGCGGCAGCCTGATCGAACTGTCGGAACAATTCAGCGCCAGCGATTACGCCAGCCGCGTCACGCGCACGCAGGCCGATTCGCTGATCCGCAAGGAGGCGCTGTTTGCTTCCGGCGAAATGCCGCTCGGCGCCGGCCGCCTGGAATTGGGGCTGCGCCACGACTGGCAACGCTATATCTCGTCACGCGTGTTCGATGCCGGCCCACCCGGGCAGGAAACGCGCGGAGGCGGCGTGGTCAAGGCGGCGACCAGCCCGAAGATCGCGCTGTCCTGGCCGCTGGGCGCGACCGCCCGCCTGCGCGGCAGTTTGGGCAGCGGCTTCTCGCCGCCACAGGCGACGCAGTTGTACAACGGTTTTGTCAGCGCCGGCTCGGTGACGCTGGCCAACCCGGCGCTGAAGCCGGAACGCTCGACCACCGCCGACCTCGCCCTGCTCGGCAGCGCGGCGGGTGGCAACGGCGGCGTCACCCTGTTCGCCACCCGCTGGCAGGACAAGATAGCCGTGCGCATCCTCGATTACGGTTCGCCGGTCGTGCAGCAGCCGCAGAACGTTGGTGAAGTGCGAGCGCACGGGCTGGAAACGCATTGGTCGCAGCCGCTCGCCGGGCATTGGCAGCTCGACGCCAATTACACCTACACCCGCACCCGCATCGTCCGCGACCAGTCGGCGCCGCAACTGGTCGGCAACGTCCTGCCGGAGATGCCCCGGCACAAGGCAAATTTTGTGCTGAATTACGCGTCGACCGCAGGATTTTCCGCCCGCGCCAAATGGCGCTTGCTCGGCAGCGCCTACACCGACGAAGCCAACACCGTGGTCGACAGCCGGGGCTATCGCTGGAAAAAGGCGGCCTACGACGTCCTCGACCTGGCGGCAAGCTGGCGGGCCAAGGGCTGGGAAGCAACGCTGGCGCTCGACAACGTCTTCGACCGCGACTACGTCAGCGGTTTCTTCTGGCATGGCGAGCCGCGCACCCTGCGCGGCGAATTCATTTTGCGTTTCTGACTGGCAAGGAGTTATGCATGCGCAAGCAAGCGATTTTCCCCGTTCTCTTCGGCCTCGCCGTGCTGCTGGCGACGCCGGCCCTGGCTTGCCGGCCTTTCGGTTCCTACCAACTGGTCGAGGACAAAACCGGCGGCATCTGGTTTACCGAGGGCGACAACAACGCCGTGTCGCGGCTGGCGCCGGACGGTAGCGTCAAGGCCTATGCGCTGCCGACGAAGAACGCCGAGCCCAGCGCTCTGGCGCTGGATCGCCGGGGCAACGTCTGGTTCGTCGAAATGGACGGCGGCAAGATCGGCCGTCTGGCGCCGAACGGGCGCATCCGGGAATTCCCCACGCGCGACGGCCACCCCGGCATGGTCGCCGTCGATCGCTGGGGCGAAGCGTGGTTCACGCAGATGTCCGGGCATGAAAACGACAGCGACGAACACGCCGGCCACGGCAGCGCGATGATCGCCAAGGTCGGTCGCATCGACCGCCAGGGCCGGATGCACGATTTTCCCCTGCGCGAAGGTTGGCCGACCTCGCTGGCCTTTGACCGCCGGGACCGCGCCTGGGTGACGATCCTGGTGCCGGGGCGCAATGGCGCCCAACCCAAGGGCCGGTTGGCGACGCTGTCGCGCGATGGCCAATGGACCACGGTGGCGGCCTGGGACAACAGTTGCCCGAGCAACCTGACGCCGGCCGCCGGCGGCCTCGCCTTCTCCGACCACTGCCGTTTCGTGTTGGGCCGGGTTGCCGTCGATGGCAAACTCAGCGAACAGAAACTGCCCGACGCCACCTACATCCAGCAAATGTCGGCGGCGCCAGACGGCGTGCTGTGGTTTTCCGGCGACCAACGCGGCCGTATCGGGCGCATCGCCGCAGACGGCGCAGTCGCCTATCTGCCGGAACGGCCCGCCAGCGACGATCAGGCCATGGCCATCAAGGTGCTGCGCAACGGCGACGTCGTGTTCTCCGAGTTCTACAACTACAACATCAACCGCCGGACGAAGGACGGCGACTACGTCGAACACCTGGTCAATATCGAGGAACGCCGGGGCAGCCGCGAAGTGCGCGACGGCGAAGTCTGTTACGTCCAATTCGCCGCGCGCATCGCCGGCAAGGCGGAGATGGACCAAAAGCGCGCCGAGGAAGTGCGCAGCGGCCGTTTCAAGGCCGACGGTGCCGGCACGGAAAAGCTGGTCGAACAGAAATGCCTGGCCTGCCACGACGCCCGCCGCCTGCTACTCTCGCGGCGCAGCGACTGGACGCCGAGCCTGACGCGCATGCACTCCTACCGCCAGCTACGCGCCGTAGCGCCGCTGACGCCGGAGGAGACGACACGGCTGGTGCGTTACTTCAATAGCTATTACGGGTTGGCGCGCTGAGATCAGGGCAATGCGATAATGCGCCTCCCGTTTTCCGAGGCTGCCATGTTCGCTTCCGCCCTGATGGTGCAAGGCACCACTTCCGACGCCGGCAAATCAACGCTGGTCGCCGCGCTGTGCCGCATTTTCAAGCGCCGTGGCATCAAGGTGGCGCCGTTCAAGCCGCAGAACATGGCGCTCAATTCGGCGGTCACCGTCGATGGTGGCGAAATTGGCCGGGCGCAGGCGCTGCAGGCGCTGGCCTGCGGGCTGGAACCGCATACCGACTTCAACCCGGTGCTGCTGAAGCCGACCACCGACCGCAGGGCGCAGGTGATCATCCACGGTCAGGTTGCCACCGACCTCGATGCCAAGGCCTACCATGAGTACAAGCCGCGCGCGATGGGCGCTGTGCTCGAATCCTGGGCGCGGCTGACCGCGCACTACGACTGCGTTCTCGTCGAAGGCGCCGGCTCGCCGGCCGAGATCAACCTGCGCGACCGCGACATCGCCAACATGGGCTTTGCCGAGGCCGTCGATTGCCCGGTGATCATCGTCGCCGACATCGACCGCGGCGGCGTTTTTGCCCACCTGGTCGGCACGCTGGAACTGTTGTCGGCGTCCGAGCAGGCGCGCGTTGTCGGTTTCGTCATCAACCGTTTTCGCGGCGACATCGCACTGCTCGAGCCCGGTCTCGACTGGCTCGAACAGCGCACCGGCAAGCCGGTGCTTGGTGTTCTGCCCTACCTGCACGGGCTGATGCTTGACGCTGAGGACGCGATCGCGACGGCTGCGGTGGACGGGAAGCAAGCAGCAAAAATCCGCGTTGTTGCGCCGGCCTATCCGCGCACCTCGAACCACAACGATCTTGATCCGCTGCGCCTGCACCCGCAAGTCGACTTCCGCTGGATCGCGCCGGGCGAGGCGCTGCCGCCGGCCGACCTGATTGTCCTGCCTGGATCGAAAGCGGTGCGCGCCGACCTCGACTGGCTGCGCACTCAGGGCCACGATCAGGCCATTGCCCGCCATCTGCGCTACGGCGGCAAGGTGATCGGCTTGTGTGGTGGCTACCAGATGCTCGGGCGCAGCATCGCCGACCCGCTCGGTCTCGAAGGATCACCGGGAACGACGCCCGGTCTCGGCTTCCTGGCGGTTGATACGACGCTCGAATGCGAAAAGCAGTTGCGCAATGTGAGCGGTCACTTGCGTCTCGAAGGACAGCCGGCGATGATCGGCTACGAAATCCACCTTGGCGTCACTCAGGGCGATGGCCTGACGCGGGCCGCCGTGCAGCTTGCCGACGGCCGTGCCGACGGAGCCATCTCGGCTGATGATCAGCTACTCGGCACCTACTGTCACGGCGTCTTCGAGCATCCCGAGGCGTTGACCGCGCTGTTGCGCTGGGCCGGTGTCGGCGAGGTTGATCGGGTCGATTTCGCGGCGCGCCGCGAAGCCGATCTGGAACGTCTGGCCGATTCAGTCGAAGCGGCATTCGACTGGCAAAAGCTGAGCGTCGTGCTACCCCTGCTTGCTGTGAATACGCCCTAGAAACATCCGGTAGCAATCTGTCGAGATTCGTTCATGTTTGGTTAAGGGGGAGGCCTCTAGTATCCGGGTTCGCAGATACCCGGATATCCTCCATGAGCCAAGCAGGACCGATCGAACTCGAGTTCTCCCGCAAGTACGACCGAAAGCACGCCCAGCAGTATTTCGACAAGCATCGGGCTGGCCCGATGCGCCGTCTTTCCGACTGGCGCGAGCAGCGGATCGCGCGGGCGGCGCTGGCCATGGCTGGAGACCCGGCCAGCGTGCTTGATCTGCCCTGCGGCGCCGGGCGCTTCTGGCCGATGCTGGCGGAACGGAGCGAGCGTCGCATCCTCGCCGCCGACAACTCGGCCGACATGATTGCCGTGGCCCAGGCCACGCAGGCGCCGGAGATCGTTGCCGGCGTCGAGGCCTTCCAGACCTCGGCCTTCGCCATCGATCTGGGCGACGGCGCTGTTGACTGCGTGTTCAGCATGCGCCTGCTGCACCATATCGCCGAACCGGCGCACCGGCTGGCGATGCTGCGCGAATTTCACCGAGTTTCCTGTGAAAGCGTCGTCCTTTCGCTTTGGGTGGACGGCAATTTCAAGGCCTGGCGGCGGGCCCGGCTGGAAGCGCGGCGGCAGGTCAACAATAACCGCTTCGTCGTGCCGCGCCGCGTCATTGAGGCGGAGTTCGCTGAGGCCGGCTTCGACATCGTCGGCCATCGGGATTTTCTGCCCGGCTACGCGATGTGGCGGGTTTATACGTTGCGCAAGCGCGGCTGACTATTTCAGCGTCAGCGGCAGGCCGGCGGCGACCAGCGTAACCCGCTCGCAGACCGCCGCGACACGCTGGTTGAGCCGGCCCTGTTCGTCGGCAAACAGGCGCGAGACCGGATGCATCGGCACGATGCCCCAGCCGACCTCGTTGGAGACCAGAATGACCTGCCCGGGTAGCTGCGGCAGCGTTTCGACCAGCGCCGCCGTTTCTCCGGCGAACAGCGGGCAGGAAATGGCTTCGCCGGTTTCCGCCTGCGCCGCAGCGCGGCCGGCGAAGAGCAGGTTGGACAGCCACAGCGTCAGGCAATCGACAAGGAGGCAGGAGTCGGGCGCCGCCAGTTCGCGCAGGCGGGTAGCCAGATAGAGCGGTTCCTCGACGCAGCCCCAGTCGGCCGGGCGGCGTGCGCGGTGGTGGGCGATGCGGCGCACCATCTCGCCATCGCGCGACTCGGCGGTGGCGACGTAGACGACCCGCTGGCCGGATGCGGCGGCGATTTGTTCGGCGTGGCGGCTCTTGCCCGAACGGGCGCCGCCGAGGATCAAGGTTCTTTTTGCCATGGCCGGCATTGTGGCGTCTCCCTTGTTTTTAGTGAAGGTTTGAGCAGTGAATAGCTTTACAGCAAAAATTTTTTAAAACAAAATTGTTGTACAAATTTTCTGTTGTGAGGTGGCGATGAAAATCAGTGTCGGTAATCCGGTGGAAGGTGAGGACTTTTTCGACCGTGAGCAGGAGCAGGCGCGTGCCTGGCGCAAGCTGGCGGGTAGCCACTTGCTGATGCTCGCGCCACGACGCATCGGCAAGACCTCGCTGATTCTGCGCCTGTGTTCCACAGCACAGCAGCATGAGCGCTACGCCGTGCATTGCAGTTTTGCCAAGTGCGAAAACGAGAGTGACTGCATCCGCGAACTGTTCAAGGCGCTGGCTACCGAGCACACCATTGAGCAGAGAAGAAAGGCCTTGTTCGACAAGATCAAGAGCTTCAAGCTAGGTCCTTTTGGTGTCGATTGGCACGAAGCCCGGCCCGAAAGCTGGCGCGAGGCCGGTGAGGAACTGGGCAAGGCGCTGGCGGATGGCGACGACGACTGGCTGGTGTGTGTCGATGAACTGCCGGTCTTCATCATCAACCTGTTGCAGCAGGGCGACGATGGTCGTCGCCGGGCGCGAGCCTTCCTCTATTGGTTGCGTGACCTGCGGCAAACCCACTACCGACGCATCAAATGGCTGCTTGCCGGTTCCATCGGTCTGGACACGCTTGCCGCCCGGTTGGGCCTGAGCGATACGATCAACGACCTTGAGCCTTTTCCGCTTGATGCATTCAGCGAGGAAAGCGCTCTTCGCTTTTTAGGTGAACTTGCCAGGAGCTACGCCATCGATCTTGACGAAGGCTTGCGTGCAGTCATCGTCCGGCGGGTAGGCTGGCCGGTACCTTACTACCTGCAACTGATGTTCGAACACTTGCGCGAAGAATGCGTGGAAAGCGGTAGAACGCCGGATGCGGCAATGGTCGAGCGGGTGTTCGAGAAACTGCTGGGCATGGGTTATCGAAATCACTTCGACTACTGGCGCCAGCGACTGGACGAGGAGCTTGGCCAGCCAGAAGCGGGGCATGCGGCAAGGATCTTGACCCAAATCTGCCGATCGAGCGCAGGCAACACCCGAGACAACCTGGAGCAGGCGATGGCAGCCGTCATCGGCGATCCGGCGGCACGCGACAAGACGCTCAACTACCTGCTCGAAGTGCTGACCAGTGATGGCTACCTGATTGAACGGGAGGGACGCTACGCTTTCAGGCTGGAATGGCTGCGCGTTTTCTGGCAACGGAGGTTGGCAGCATGAGTCTGGATACCGCCCTGAAACGTTCCGCCCTCTATAACCCGGCGCTGTGGAGCCGCGACGAGGTGCGCACCTACTACGTCGCCCGCCCGAAACTGCTCGCCCGGTTCATCGACGATTTTCGTCGCGAGAAGCCGGGTACCCGCCCCCAACACCGGCTGATTCTCGGCCAACGCGGCATGGGCAAATCCACCCTGCTGCGCCGCTTGGCGATTGCCGTCGATGACGACGAGGAACTCGCCGCCGCCTGGATACCCCTGGTTTTCCCGGAAGAACAGTACAACGTCGGCAGTCTGGCCGATTTCTGGCTCAACTGCCTCGACGCCCTGGGCGATTACCTGGAAAGCCACGGTCGCACTGCCGAAATGAACGCCATCGATGCAGAAGTCGAGCGTCTCGACCGCAAGGATGGCGAAGGAGCCCTGCAAACCTTGTTGCGTATCGCGGAAAAGCTGGGGCGCCGGCTGATCCTGCTCGTCGACAACATCGACTTGATTCTCGATCGCCTCAAGGACAAGGATTGGGCCTTGCGCGAAGCCCTGCAGGAATATCCGCGACTGATGCTGATCGGCGCCAGCAGCCGGGCACTGGAAGCCAGCTACGACTACGGCCGCGCTTTCTATGATTTCTTCCGCATCGACGAACTACGTGGTCTCAGCGAAGACGAAATGCGCGAGATCATCGTCAACCTCGCTCGCCGGCACGGTGCCGAAGCGCTGATCAGGCGAGTCCAGGAGGATGTCGGGCGCATGCGCGTGCTGCATACGCTGACTGGCGGCAACCCGCGTCTCGCCGTGCTGGTCTACGGCGTGTTGTCGAAGGGATTCGACAGCGATGTGTGCGCCGATCTCGAGAGTCTGCTCGATGAAGTGACGCCCCAGTACAAGGCTCGTTTCGACGAAATGCCAGCACAGGCGCAACTGCTGCTCGACAAGCTGGCCGTGCACTGGAACCCGATGAGTGCCCGTCAGCTTGCCGATGCCCTGGGCTGGAGTGTCAACCAGGCCTCGGCCCAGCTCGATCGTCTGGCGCAAGCTGGCATCGTTGAAAAGGTCAAGGCTGGGCAGGGTAAGCGCATGGCTTTCCAGGTCGCCGAACGTTTCTTCAACATCTGGTATCTGATGCGCGCTGGTCGACGTGCGCGGCGCAGGTTGATGCGGCTGGTCGGATTTCTGCATGCCTACTTCAGCCTCGATCCGGGCGTCGTTCCGGATGCGCTGCGCTGCGCCGAGCCGGCGCCGTCTCAAGCGGTGCACATTGCTACGGCGGATGAACTGATGGGCGCAATCCGTCGATTGTTCGCCGCGCAGCAAGAGCAAGTCGCTGCGGCTCCGGCGTATTTGCGGGAAATCGTGGCCATGCTGCCATCTGCCGTGGAATTGCAGGTCGGCGAGCGCGTCCTGGCCGAGCTGGACGCGTCCGGCATTGGCGAGTCCCTGCAGCCGGTGCGTGCCGCCCTGGTGGCGGCGGTGGCCGGCAACGCCGAGCTGCTCAACGATGTGGCGCCCGAAATCCGCTTGCCGGCGCGGGAGATCCTCGCCCGCATGGCGCCGTCGCTGGTCGTCGGCTAGCGTGGCGCGGGTATAATCGCCGCGTTCGACAAAACGGAACCCGGTGCGAGACAACTCAATTCCGGGGCGGGCCCGCCGCTGTAACCGGGGACCCCACCGCAATAAGCCACTACGAGCGGAAACAGACGCTCCGGGAAGGCGCGGTCAGGGGGACGATCCGGGAGCCAGAAGACCTGTCGGACGGAAAAACAGAAAGCCTGTGGACAGGGCTTCGTGTTCGCGTCTGGACGATGCGGGCACGAGGCCCTTTCGCTTTTGGAGAATCGGATGCATTCCTTCGCAATCGTCGCCCCCGACCGGGGCATTGAAAATTCGCTCAGACACAAGGTCGACCGCAAGACCAAGCCGCCCGGCTCGCTCGGGCAACTGGAGTCGCTTGCGGTACGCATCGGCCTGATCCAGCAGACGCTGACGCCGTCGCTCGAGCGGCCGCAGATGCTGGTCTTCGCCGGCGATCACGGCGCCGCCAGGGCCGGCGTCTCGGCCTATCTGCAGGACGTGACCTGGCAGATGGTCGAGAACTTCCTCGCCGGCGGCGCGGCGATCAACGTCTTTGCGCGCCAGAACGGTCTCGGCCTGGCGGTGGTCGATGCCGGCGTGGCGCACGATTTCGGCGGCCCGCGCGAAGGTCTGATCGATCTCAAGGTGGCGCCGGGTACCGCCAATTACCTGGAAACCCCGGCGATGACGGCAGCGCAATGCGCGCAGGCGATCGAGCAGGGCGCCGGCGTGGTCTTCGGGCTGGCGGCCGCGGGCTGCCAGGTGGTCGGTTTCGGCGAGATGGGCATTGGCAACACCGCCTCGGCGTCCTTGATCACCCACTGCCTGACCGGCGTGCCGCTGGCCGATTGCGTCGGGCGCGGCACCGGCCTCGACGACGCGGGGCTGGCGCGCAAGCAGGCGCTGCTGGAGCAGGCGCTGACCCGCTATCGCGCCGCAGGCGGCGACGACGACCCCTTTGCCGTGCTCGCCGAGTTCGGCGGCTTCGAGATGGCGACCATGGCCGGCGCCATGCTGGCGGCGGCGGAAGCGAAGATGGTGCTGCTCATCGACGGCTTCATCGTCGGCGCGGCGGCGCTGGTCGCCGCGCGCCTCGAACCGGCCTTGCTCGACTACTGCGTCTTCTGCCACCATTCGGCCGAGCCCGGCCACCGTGCCCAGTTGCAGGCCTTGCAGGCCGAGCCACTGCTCGACCTGGGCCTGCGCCTGGGCGAAGGTACCGGCGCCGCGCTGGCTTTTCCGCTGGTCCAGGCGGCGGTCGCCTTCCTCAACGAAATGGCCAGCTTCGAGTCGGCCGGCGTCGCCGGCTAGCCATGCTGCGCCGCGAGCTCGAATATTTCTTCGGCGCCGTGCGTTTCTTCACGCGCCTGCCGGTGCCGGCCTGGGTCGGTCATTCGGCCGAGGCGCTGCAGCATTCGGCGCGCTGGCTGCCGGCGGTCGGCCTGGTCGTCGGTACCATCGGTGCGCTGGTCTATCTTGCCGCGCTGCAGCTCTGGCCGCAGCCGGTCGCCGTGCTGCTGGCGATGGCGGCGACGCTTTACGCCACCGGTGCCTTCCACGAGGACGGCCTGTCCGACACCGCCGACGGCCTCGGCGGCGGCTGGGAGAAGTCGCGCATCCTGGCGATCATGAAGGATTCGCGGGTCGGCAGTTACGGCGTCGTTGCGCTGTGGCTGGGGCTGACCGGCAAATTCGTATTGCTGGCGGCGCTCGACCCGGCGCTGGTGCCGGCGGCGCTGCTCGCCGGCCACGCCTGCTCGCGCGGCTGTGCAACGCTATTGCTGGCGACCATGGACTACGCGCGCGACGACGACCAGTCCAAGGCCAGGCCGCTGGCCCAACGCCTGACACCGGGGGCGTTGCTGTTCGCCCTGGTATTCGCGCTGGCGCCCTTGCTCTGCCTGCTCTGGCAGCAGGCAGTGCTCGGGCTGCTCATGGCGCTGCTGGCGACGGCCTGGCTGGCAGCCAAGTTCCGCCGCTGGCTGGGCGGTTACACCGGCGACTGCCTGGGCGCCACCCAGCAGCTCGCCGAAATTGCCTTCTACCTCGGGCTGCTCGCGCAATGGCCGCGCTGACGCTGCATCTGGTGCGCCACCCGCGCCCGCTGATCGCACCCGGCGTCTGTTACGGTCAACTCGATGTCGCGGCCGAAGACCCAGCGCCCATCGTCGCCTGCCTGCGCTGCGAACTGCCGCCGGGATTGCCGGTCTGGAGCAGTCCGCTGCAACGCTGTCGGACGCTGGCCGAAGCCTTGCAGCCGGCGCCGCGGCTCGACGCGCGGCTGATGGAACTGAATTTCGGTGCCTGGGAAGGGCGACCGTGGGACGACATTGCGCGCCCGGAGCTTGATGCCTGGGCCGTCGACATTGACGGCTACGCGCCGCCTGGCGGCGAATCGCCCCGTCAGCTGCAACAGCGCGTGCTCGCCTTCGTCGACGAACTGCCAGCTGGGGCGCATCTATTGGTCACCCATGCCGGCGTGATTCGCGCCTTGCTTGCCGCGGCTGCTGGCGAGACGCTGGCGGCGGTCCTGAATCGACCGGCGCCGGCGTATGGCAGCCTGACCAGTCTCGATTATTCCTCGGGCAGCCGGTAACGCTGCTCGCGGTACAGCCAGGCTGGCAGCAGGGCATGCGCCAGGGCACGTCTGGCCAGCGCCTCACCGTCGGCCGGCGCGGCTTCGGCGGCACTGAGGCGCTTGGTCTTGCGGTCGTAGTGGGCGAATGCGGGTTCCTTTTCCGGGCGCAGGACGACCACCTGATTGCCTTCCATCCAGCCGTAGTTCTGCTCGTACTGCATCATCGCCCGACCCGGCAGGTCGTCGGCTTCGCGGGTCAGGTCGCGGCCCGGCATCGGGTGTTTGGCATCGACGCCCATCAGCGAGAGCAGGGTCGGCGCCAGGTCAATCTGGCTGGCGACGGTCTTCACCCGCTTCGGCTTGAGGTCGGCACCGAGGATCAGGCCGGGGATGTGGAAGCGCTCAACCGGTACCATGCTGTCGCCGCGTACGCGGATGTCGTGGTCGGCGACGACGACGAAGATCGTGTCCTGCCAGTAGGGGCTGGCCTTGGCCTTGGCCATGAACTCGCCGAGCGCGTGGTCGGTGTATTTGACGGCGTTGTTGTCGGTCGCCTTCGGCTGCTCGTAAAGCTCGATGCGGCCGTCGGGGAAGTCGAAGGGCGAATGGTTGGTCGAGGTGAACACCAGGGTGAAGCTGGCCTGCCCTTCGGCGTGTTTGGCGTTCAGACGCTCGTGCGTCTTGTCGAACAGGTCTTCGTCGGAAACACCCCAGCCGGTGATGAATTTCGGATTCTTGTAGTCCTTCTGCTCGGTGATGTGGGTGAAACCGTTACCCGTGAAGAAGCCGCGCATGTTGTCGAAATGCGCCTCGCCACCGTAGATGAACTCCGACTCGTAGCCGTGGCGACCGAGGATGGAAGCCAGCGTTGAGAAATTGCGCTGCGCCAGCGACAGCTTGACCACCGCCTGCGCCGGCGTCGGCAGGAAACCGGTGTTGACTGCCTCGATGCCGCGGATGGAACGGGTGCCAGTGGCGTAGAGCTGTTCGAACCACCAGCCTTCTTCCTTCAGCTTTTCCAGGTTGGGGGTCACTGGCACGCCGCCCAGAGACTGGACGAAGGTGGCGCCCAGGCTTTCCTCAAGGATGATCACCAGGTTCAGCGGCTTGGCACGGCGCACCGTCGCCTTCTGATCGACCAGGGTCGGGATTTCCGGGTCATTGAGCAGCGGGTGCGGGTCGCCCAGGCTGGTGCGGGCCTGACGGAACTCGGCGAGCATGTCGGCAGTTTCCATCTTGCCGTAAATTTCGCTCGAATTGGCCTCGTGTTGCATGCCGTAGATCGCGTGCGTCACCGACCAGGCGGAGTTGAGGATCAGCGTGTTGACCATCGGGTCGGCGGTCAGCGCGAAAGTCGCCGGATTGGCCGGCCGGTGCTGCAGGCTGGAACGGATGGCCAGGGCGCAGATCAGCACCAGCAGCGGCCAGCTCAGCCACAGCTTCCAGCCCGACCACGGCGCTTCGCGCCGTTGCCAGGCGCGCATGATCCGCCACGCTGACCAGCCGAGCAGGCCGGTGACCAGCAGGCCGCCGACCAGGTGCAGGCGGAAGCCGCTCCACAGCATGGCGACGACTTCGTTGGGGTATTTCAGGTACTCGACGAAGAGGCGGTTTGGCCGGCTGTCATATTCGTTGATGAAGGCCGGCGAGGCGATCTCGAGCAGCGCCAGAGCGGCGATCGCCAGCGTCATCCAGGCGATGTTCAGGCGCCGCCAGGCCGGCCACAGGCGTTTGCCGGCGAGCAGTGGGGCGAGCAGCAGCAGTGGCAGGGTGAGCAGGGAAAGCTGGATCACATCGACGCGCACGCCCTGCAGCAGCATCGTGCTCCAGATGCCGGTGGCAGCAACCCGCTCCGACTGCCACAGCATCAGCGCCGCGCGCGACAGCGTCAGCAGCGGCAGGCCAAGCAGGAAGAGCATGGCGATGCCGGCGTAGGGGCCGCAGAGGTCGAGGCGTTGCCAGAGGCGGGAGAAGAAGGGAGGGAGCTTGGCAGTCATGGCGGATTCAGTGAGGCAGATTCCGCAGAGTCTGACCAGCGGTGATTAAACGAAGCTTAAACGAAGCTTAAAGCGAGGGCTATCCCGGCAACCGCAGGCTGGCCTGCAGGCCGCCCAGTGGCGAACGGCCAAGGTTCAGTTCGCCGCCGTAGGTTTCGGCGATGTCAGCAGTGATCGCCAGGCCGAGCCCACTGCCTTCCACGTTCTCGTCGAAGCGGCGGCCACGCACGCCGGTTTCGCGGATCTGTTCGGCCGACAGACCGGGGCCGTCGTCGCCGATTTCGACGACGACTTCGTCGTGCTGCCGGCGGGCGCGTACGCAGACCCGCGATTTTGCCCATTTGCCGGCGTTGTCGAGCAGGTTGCCGAGCATTTCCTCGAAATCGGTCTGCTCGCCGCGCCAGTGCAGTTCGCGGTCGACGTCGAGCTGCCAGTCCAGGCCGCGATCACGGTGCAGCCGTTGCATCAGGCCGATCAGGCCGGCGACGCAGTCACCGACGGCGACCTGACGGACGCTGCCGGCACCGCTGCCGGCGCGGGCGAGGTGGCGGTCGATCAACTGGGTCATGGCGCCGACCTGCTGGCGCAGCAGCGGGCTCTGTTGCAGTTCGCCGTCGGCCGCCAGCAGCGACAGCGGTTTCTTCAGCGCATGGCTGAGGTCGGCGGCGTGACCGCGGGCGCGGTCGACGATGCGCGCGTTGCGGGCGAGGACGAGGTCAAGCTCCTGGGCTAGCGGCGCCAGTTCCGGGCCGTAATCACCACCAACGCTATCTGCCTTGCCGGTGCGCACCGCCGCCAGCCGGTCGCGCAGCCGGCGCACCGGCAGCAGGCCGAGACGGACCTGCAGGATGCTGGTGAGGAGCAGCGAGACGAGCAGGCCGAGCTGGGTGAACAACAGGATGCGGTCGAGCCGGTCGAGCTCGCTGGCGATGTCGGCGGCCGGACCATAGACGTGGAGGCGGGCCGTCTGGCCGTCGATTTCGATGGCGCGGACGATACCCATCACGGCCAGTCCCTGCGGATCGACGCCTTGCAGCAGATTCGGGTTGCCGGCGACGGGCCGGTTGCCGGCGGTATCCAGGCGGCTATCCCACAGCGAGCGCGAGGCCTGCAGTTCGCCGCTGCTTTCCAGCTGCCAGTACCAGCCGGAGAAAATGCGGCCGAATTCGTCGTTGCTGCGCCCCAGCCAGTGGATCTGGCTGCTGCCGGGCAGGACGGAGAAACCGGCGAGCAGTCGCTCGGTCCGTTCTTCGAGGCGCTGCTCGAAATGCCGGAGCAGGGTATTCTGCACGCTTTGCCGCAAGATCCAGCCGCCGACCGTACTGACCAGCAGGGCGGCGATCGCGGCCAGCGCGACCAGGCGCGAGGCCAAACCAAAACGGTGCAGCCGGCTAAACGGCATCGACTTCGGTGAGGCAGAAGCCGCGCCCGCGTTCGGTCTGGATCAGCGGCACGCCGAGCTTGCGCCGGATGCGGCCGATCAGCACGTCGAGGGTGTTGGAGTCCGGATCGAGGTCGCGCGCATAGACGTGCTCGCTGATCTCGCTGCGGCTGACGACGCAGCCCTTGCGCTGGATCAGGTAGGCGAGGATGCGCTTTTCCTGGGCGGTCAGATTGAGCGGCGCGCCGGCTAGCGTGAAACGGTCGGCGTTGGCATCGTAACTGAGCGGCCCGGCCTGCAGGATCGGCGAACTGTGGCCGAGGGCGCGCCGTTTGAGGACGCGCAGGCGTAGCGCGACCTCCTCGTGCAGGAAAGGCTTGGTCAGGAAATCGTCGGCGCCGGCATCGAAACTGGCCAGCTTGTCGCTCCAGCGGCCGCGCGCGGTCAGCACCAGTACCGGCAGGCGGCGCCCCTGCTCGCGCCAGTGGCGCAGCACCGAGACGCCGTCCTGGCCGGGCAGGCCGAGATCGAGCACGGCGGCGTCGTAGTCCTCGGTGCTGCCGACGAAGGCCGCCTCGTCGCCATCGTGCACGGTATCGACGATCATGCCGTCGGCGCTCAGCGCGGCGGCGATCCTGGCGGCCAGTTCGCGATCATCCTCGACCAGCAGCACCTTCATCGGCTGACTTCCTCGTCGTTGAGCAGCTTGCCGCTGACCGCATCGATGTCGAGTTCGAAGACGCGGCCGTCATCGAGACGGAGTTCGACCTCGTAGAAATAGCGGCCGTCCTGATCGTATTCCAGTTCGACCTCGTGGATGGTGCCGCGGTAGCGGGCCGGCAGGCGACCGAGCAGGTCGGGCAGCGGCATCAGTTTCTTGAGGACTTCCTGGCGGTGGCCGTTGCCGTCGAGCACTTCGCCGTTCTGGGCGTCGATGACGAACTCGCGCAACTGTCCGTCCTGCAGGATGAGCTGGACCTCGTAGATCAACCGGTTGTCGGCCGTCAGCTTGAGTTCCAGTTCGAGCACCTTGCCCGGGTGGCGGGCGAGCAGCGCACGCAGCGCCTTGGCCATGTCGAGACGCGGTGTTGCTGGTGTCGCGTGCGGCAACTCCCTGCCGCTCACCGCGTCGACCAGCAGCTTGCTGCGCTGGCCGTCGTTCCTGAGTACGGTGACTTCGTAGATGCGCCTGCCGGCGAGGTCGCGTTCGAGATCGACGTCGAGCACCTTGCCCGGATGCGTTTTCTGGACGCCGGCCAGGATTTCCGCCAGCGGCTTGAGCTGGCCGGCCTCGACGGCGCGGCGGATGACGTATTGCTCTTCAGCGTGGGCGGCCGGCAGCAGCAGGGCGATCAGGAGGGCAGGCAGGAGTTTCATCGGGCGCATGCTGCGGCAGCCAGGGTAAACGGTTGATGAATTGTAGCGTCAGGCGCCGTTTAGTGTCGGCGCGGCAGGATGGTGCTGTCTTCGACTGCAACTGTTTAGGTCATGTCCGCCACTCGCAGCCTGTCTGTCCCGCTTTCCCTTTCCGCTCCCCGGCTGCGCCGGCCGCACGGTGGCTTCCTGCTGGCGATCCTGCTCGTTCTCGCCGGCGCCGCGCTGTTCGGGCGCTGGCCGCTGCTCGTCCTGCACTGGCAGCAGGTGACGGCCGATGCCGGGCAACGCGAGCGGGCGGCGTGGCTACCCGACTACCGGGTCGATATCGAAGCCCGGCCCTTGGCCGGTGTCGCCGCCAATCTTTCCGGACTGACTTACGACCCTGATCGGCGGAGCTTGTTCGCGATCACCAACGCCTCCCCGGAAATCATCGAGTTGTCGCTGAGCGGTGAAGTGCTGCGCCGCATTCCGCTGAGCGGGGTGAGCGATCCGGAGGCCATCGAGTATGTCGGGCCCGGCGAGTTCGTGCTGACCGACGAACGACGGCAGGCGCTGGTGCATGTCCGGATCGACGCGGGGACGCGGGCGATTGATGGCGGGCGGGCGCCACGTCTGGCTCTCGGCATTGGCCGCAACGGCAACAAGGGGTTCGAGGGACTGGCCTTTGATGCCGCCAGCGGTCGCATGTTCGTCGCCAAGGAGCGCGACCCGCAGCGTATCTACGAAGTGCGGGGCTTTCCCTATGCAGCGACGGCGACGGTCGACATTGCCGAGGATGCGGCGCGCGACGCCGCTTTGCCCGGCACCGACCTGGCCGGCTTGCACTTCGATGCGGCGAGCGGCCACCTCCTGGCCTTGTCCGAGGAATCCCGCCTTCTGGTCGAATTTGCCACCGACGGCCGGCCGCTGAGCAGCCTGTCGCTGGCTGCCGGACGCAGTGGCCTGCAGAAGGCAATACCGCAAGCGGAGGGGGTGACCCTGGACGACCAGGGGCGGCTCTACGTGGTCAGCGAACCCAACCTGTTCTACCGTTTCACCCGGCAGCCGCCTGCAAGCCCTGCAGACTGACCGCCAGGCCGCCGCCTGGCTGGTTGGCCAGGTGCAGGCAGGCGCCGTGCAGTTCGGCGATGCGGGCGACGATCGCCAGCCCCAGCCCGTTGCCTTCGGTCTTGCCCGGCTCGGCGCGGAAGAAGCGTTCGCCCAGGCGGGCCAGGACGGCCTCGGGGACACCGGGGCCGTTGTCGCTGACCGTCAGGTCGTAGCCAGCGTCGTCGCGGCGCGCGATGATGACGCGGATTGCGCTGTCCGGCGGGGAATAGCGCAGGGCGTTGTCTACCAGATTGCGCACGGCGATCTGCAACAGGTCGTCGTCGCCCTGGACGAGGCAGGTGGCGTCCAGTGGCGGGCAGGTGACGGAGGCCTCGGCATGGCAGGCGGCGACGACGCGTCCGACCAGTTGCCCGAGGTCGACCGCCTGGTTGTGCGGCGGGCAGCTCAGCGGGTCGAGCCGGGCCAGGCGCAGCAGTTGCTCGACCAGCCGGCCAGCCCGGTCGACCCCGGCTTCGATCTGCTGCAGTGCGTGCTCGCGTACCGGCGAGTCGCCGCTCAGTCGTGCCACCTGGGTCTGAACCTTGAGCGCGGCGAGCGGCGTGCGCAGCTCGTGGGCGGCATCGGCGGTGAACCGGCGCTCGTTGTCGAGTGTCCGGCCAACGCGCCGGAACAGCCGGTTGATCGCCAGCACCAGTGGCCTGGCTTCGGTCGGGACGCGGTCGCTGGTCAACGGGGCCAGGCTATCCGGTGTGCGTGTCGCGACCTCGCGGGCCAGTTGCTCGAGCGGTCGCAGCGCGCGCTTGATCGAGATGTAGATCAGCAGGATCAGGACTGGCGTGATGAGCAGCAGCGGCCACACCGTCTGGGTGGCGACTTCGAGCGCGGCGCGGTCGCGCAGGCCGATCGCCTGGGCAACCTGGACCCGGTAGCGGCCGTCGGTCGAAACGACATTGAGCACTCGCCAGGCTTCCTTGTGACGGATGATGTCGTTGTAGCCGGCGACGCCGAGGATGGGGAACTCCGGTGCATCCGGCGAGCGGGCGAGGATGGTGCCGTTGCCGCGGCCGATCTGGAATTCGAGCGGGGGTTCATAGATGTCTGCGGCGCCGCGGACCGTCGCCAGCCGCGGGGCCAGTTCGCCGAGGTCGTCCTCGTTGTCGTGGGTGATCGCCAGCAGCAGGCGGGCGGTTTGCGCCAGGCTGCCGTCCATCAGCTCTTCCGCTTCGTGCTGCGCCTTGCTGTAGCTGAACCAGCCGGTGAGCAGCCAGGTCGTCATGACAACTGCGCCGATCGCGGCGAGCAGCCGCCAGCGTAACGAGTTGAGCCCTTGCGGCGGCAGCAGGCGGTGCATCGTCAGTCGTCGGCCAGCTGGTAGCCGAGGCCGCGTACCGTCTTGATGAATTCGGCACCGAATTTCTTGCGCAAGTGGTGGATGTAGACCTCGACGGTGTTGCTGCCCGCTTCGTCCCCCCAGGCGTAGAGGCTTTCTTCCAGCTGGCTGCGGCTCCTGATGTGGCCAGGCTGGCTGAGCAGGGCATGGAGGAGCGCGTACTCGCGGGCCGACAGCGGGACTTCCTGGCCGTTGAAGCTGACCCGCTTGCTCGCCGGGTCGAGGCTGACGCCGCCGTGTTCGAGCCGCGGCTGCGCCTTGCCGCCGGCGCGGCGCAGCAGGGCGCGGATGCGCGCCTGCAGCTCACCGAGGTCGAAGGGCTTGGTCAGGTAGTCGTCGGCCCCGTGGTCGAGACCGGCGATCTTGTCTTCGGCGGTGTCGCGGGCCGTCAGCAGCAGTACCGGGGTCTGGTCGCCACGGCCGCGCATTTCGCGCAGCACGGCGAGGCCATCCTTGCCTGGCAGGCCGAGGTCGAGGACGCAGGCGTCGTAGCTGTGGTCGGCCAGGGCCAGCAGCGCCAGTTTGCCGTCCTGCACCCAGTCGACCGCGTAGGCGGCGAGCATCAGTCCGGCGCGAATGCCGTCGCCGAGCAGGGTGTCGTCTTCAACCAGCAACAGTCTCAATTAGCGTGCCTCTCCGGCGGTTTTGGCGAGCAGGGCGCGGATTTCCTGGCGCCGGCCCTGGTCGGCCAATTCGCGCCCCGGGCGGGCCGGTGCGGCGAGGGCTTTTTCCAGATAGCGGCGGCCTTCGGCGACGCGTTCCTGATCGACCAGATACTCGCCGTAAAAGAAATTCGGGTCAATCCCGTCCGGGTTGACCGCCAGCGACTTCCTGAACAGCGCTTCGGCCTTTTCCTTGTCGCCGAAGCCGAGCGGCCAGCGCGGTACCTTGGCGTAGAGGGTCGCCAGACTGGTGTAGGCGGAGCCGTTGAGCGACTTTTCGTCGAGCTTCAGGCTTTCTTCCAGCAGTGCCCGGGCTTCCTTGGCCAGCGACAGGCCGCCGAGGCCGCCGCGGGCGCCGGCTTCGCTGGAGACGACGATGGCTTCCCAGATCAGCGCGGCTGCGAGGTTGGGGTTGTTGCGGGAAAGCTGCTTCGCCTGGGCGGCCAGATCGCGGTAGAGGTCGGCTTGCCGGTCTTCCGGCTGGCGGTACTTGATTTCCGCCCAGCGGTCCTGGATCGGGCGGATCAGTTCGTCGCCGGGAGCGGCGTGAATCAGCGTCGCGAAGCCGAGGCCGACGGCGAAAAGCAGGGATTTCAAACGGGACATGATGCCTCCATGGGTTCTGGTGAGGGTCACGCCTTGGTGGCGTGTTGTTTGATCTTGGCGAGCTTGCCGCGCAGGCCCTGGTCGACGAGGCCGGGGGCGAAACCGTTGAGCCAGGCGAAGAAGCGCTCCGGAAAGCCGATGTGGCCTTCGGCGACGTCGTTGGCGAGCATGGCCAGGACGTGTCGAGCGACTGTCTCCGGCGTGTCGGTGGCGCTGCCCAGGGCGCGGTTCAGGGCGCGCACCGCCGGCGGGTTGATCGGCGTGTCGATGGCGCGCGGGGCGACATGGATGACGCGCACCGTGCTGTCGGCAAGTTCGCGTCGCAACGCCTGGGAAAAGCCGCGCAGCCCGGCTTTCGCCGCCGAGTAAGCGGTGAAGCCGGCGAAGGGAACGCTGCCGAAGGTCGAGCCGATATTGACCACCGCCGCCTCCGGCTGTTGCGTCAGCCAGGGCAGCAGGGCCTGGGTCAGGCGGATCGGCGCGCCGAGATTGGTCGCCAGGATGCGCTCGACGTCGTTCCATTCCTGCTCGGCGAGCAGGCCGAAGCTGGCGACGCCGGCGTTGTTGATCAGGATGTTGGCGCCGAAGCTGCGGGCGGCCTGGACCGTGCTCTCGATGCCGCCGCCGTGCGTCAGGTCGGCTTGCAGCAACTGGTAGTCGCAACCGGCCGGCAGGTCGATGCGGGCCAGCGCCGCCGGGTCGCGGCCGGTCAGCAGCAGGGCGGCGCCGGCGTTGGCCAGCTCGCGCGCGAGCACCCGGCCGAGGCCGCCGTTGGCGCCGGTGAGGACGATGCGGGCGCCTTTCAGTTGCATGCTGCGACCTCGACCGGCAGGGCGTGGAAGATGTCACCGTAGAGCTTGAAGAAGACCTTGGCGGCGTGCAGCACGTCGGCCTGATCTTCCGGCGTCATCAGGTCGAGGATGTTGGCCAGGTGCTGCGTGTGTTCCTGGTCGAGCGTGCCGTGCGAGCGCAGGTAGGAGAAGGCCGTGTCGGGCAGGCCCAGCGCCGCCTGGATGCGGTCGGCGGCGTTGAGCGCGAGATCGACGCTGGTGCCTTCGAGGACGAAGACCATGCCGAAGAAGCCGGCCGGGTTGCCGCGGTTGATCAGGTCGTAGGCGTAGGCCACCATCAGCTCGGCCGGTAGCTCGGGGCGGCTGTTGCGCACCGCGTCGGCATTGCCACCGGCGGCGGCGATGTCGTTGAGGATCCATTCCTCGTGGCCGATTTCTTCCTCGATGTACTCGGCGACACCGGCGCGCATCCAGGACAGGCGCTCGGGCAGGCGGCCGCCGAGGGTCATCAGCAGCG
Organism: Azonexus sp.; assembly: GCF_041909095.1. Taxonomy (GTDB): domain Bacteria; phylum Pseudomonadota; class Gammaproteobacteria; order Burkholderiales; family Rhodocyclaceae; genus Azonexus. The sequence goes on from NZ_JAYREB010000001.1 coordinate 1,196,420, forward strand.
GCGTCGTGTGACGTACGTGGTGGTAGGCCTGGGCCAGGAAGGCGAGATAGCTGTCGAGGCTGGCGCGGCCCTGCAGGCATTCGCTGATGATCGGCGCGGAGAGCAGGTAGGCGCGGGCCTGGGCGGTTTCGAACTTGAGCGTGTCGTAGAAGGACATCGGGGACTCCTCGGAAGAATGGAGCGCCGCCAGGGCGGCACGGTGATGGTCGATGATGGCTTGCCGGCGCGGCCGGCCGTTGCCGGTGGCCAGTCCGTTGGCCGGGGTGAAGGCGGGGCTGGCGATGAAATGGGCGATCTGCGCGTAATCCGGCAGGCCGGCGTTGGCGCGGGCGATGGCTTCGCCGAGCGCACCGTCGGCGATGCCGGGCAGCGGGACGACGATGGCGGTCAGGGCCGGCTGGCCGTCGCCGGTGACGACGGCCTGGATAATCTGCGGCTGGGCGAGCAGCGCCGCTTCGACCCATTCCGGCGAGACGTTGCGGCCGAACGAGGTGATCAGCAGGTTTTTGCGCCGACCCTGCAGATGCAGGTGGCCGTTGGCGTCGAGGCTGGCCAGGTCGCCAGTGGCGAAGGCGCCGTCGCTGGCTGCAGCCTGTCCGGTGTAGCCGAGGAAGGCGCGGGTGCGCACGCTCAGTTCGCCGTCCTCGATGCTCAGCTGGGCGTGGCCGAGCGGCCGGCCGACACCGTCGGCGTCGTCGCCGGGGCGGTTGATCGCCAGCACCGAGCCGCCTTCGGTCAGGCCGTAGCCCTGGTAGGCGGGAATGCCGAGGGCACGGGCGCCGGCCAGCAGGTCCGGGGCAACGCTGGCGCCGCCGACGGCGACGAAGCGCAGCAGGGAGGACGGCTGGCTACGGGTGAAACCGAGGTAAGTCGCCCACGCCTTGAGCAGTTCGGGCACCAGGATCATGCTGCCGGCGCCGCTTTCCTTGACCTTGCGGTCGAGCGCTGCCGGGTCGAAGCCTTGCATGCCGGCCCAGCCGAGTTCGGCCAGCGGCGGCAGGTGCACCGGCATGCCGCGCAGCAGCGGCGCATAGACGCCGGCTACGTTTTCCAGCAGCAGGGCCAGCGGCAGCACCGCCAGATGGCGTTCGAGCGGCAGGTCGGCGAGGCGCTCATGCACTGCGCGGGCGGTGTCGAGCAGGCCGTCGCGACTCAGGCAGACGCCCTTGGGCGCGCCGGTGCTGCCCGAAGTGAAGGAAATCTTGACGGTGCCCGGCGGTAGCGCGACCGGCTCGACGACCCGGCGCATCCAGGTCAGGCCCTGCCAGCGACCGGTGATGGCGAAGCCGAGGTCGAGGGCACCAATGCGTTCCGGCTGGTCGGTGAGCACGGTGTCGGCGCCGGCCTGTTCGAGGGCGTTCCGTAGTTGTTCGCCATGAAAGAAGGCGGGCAGCGGCAGGTGTACGCGGCCGGCGTCCTGGCAGGCGAGGTCGGCGATGATCCAGGCCGGGCTGTTGTCGGCGAGGACACCGACGACGCGGCTGCCGGCCAGGCGGTCGCGCAGGTTGAGCAGTTCGGCGACGATCTCGCCGGCATTCCAGCCACGTTGGCTGTCGAGCAGCAGCGAGGCGTCGGCCGGGCGGGTGGCGAGTTCGGCTTGCCAGGAAAAATCAGCCATGACGTTTCACCATTTCCAGGGCCAAGGCGATGCGGCCGGCGACGACGATCGGCCGGCTGTCGTAGTAGCTGCCCCAGTCGGCGGCGTCGGCGCCGAGACGCTCCGGGTCGGCCGGCGCCAGGGCCAGCGGCGGCAGGCCGAGGCGGCGGAAGATGCCGATCAGCTCGCGGGTGGCGGTAAAGGCCACCCACTCGTAACCGAGCCGGTCGAGGTGGCGGGCCAGGTTGAGGATGACATCGACGCTGCCGCCGGGGCGGTCGGCCGCCAGGTTGCCGACTTCGACGATCGCTTCGCGCTTCACCGGCTGGCCGGCCAGGCGGGCGACGGCGGCTTCGATCGGCTCGTCGAGGTAGGTTTCGAGGAAGAGCCGGTCTTCGCCGGCGCAACGCCAGCCAGCGGCGGCGGTGATGCGCTCGTTGTCTTCGAGCAGCATCAGGTTGGGGGCGAAGCTGCGCACCGTGGCGCCGTAGTGGCGGTGGAAGATGTCGCCGATGAAGGCTTCCGCCTGCGCCCGGCGCGGGGCGCCGACGATGGTGTGACGGACCGTCGATACGGGTCGGCGGGTCTGGAAAATCTTCTGGATGGCAGCCACGATGATGACCTCGGTGAACACTATGGCGCCAAGGATGCGGCCGGCAAATTAAAGGAAACTTAAGCATTTGCTTTTTTGCCAAGCGCGATTCGTCGCATGCGTTCCGGAAGTTTGCCGCTTGGGGCATCATTGCCCTTCCAACTGAAAAGTACCCGGGGGGGATATGGCATACACGCGCAACGTCGGCCTCAGCGCATCCGAGGACCGGATCGAGAAACTGATCGCCGAGCGGCTGGCGCCTGGCGCCGACAAGGACAAGATCGACGCCCGCATCTGGGATCTGTTCGGTGAGGAATGGGCGGTGATGTTTACCGACCTGTCCGGCTTTTCCAGCGGCGTTGCGTCGTTCGGGATCATCCACTTCCTGCAGTTGATCTACGAATCGCAACGCCTGCTCTCGCCGTGCATCGACGCCCACGACGGCATCCTGCTCAAGGTCGAGGGCGACAGCCTGCTGATCATCTTCCGCAATGTCGTCAAGGCGATCGAGTGCGCCGATGCCATGCAGCGCGTTTGTCAGGCCTACAACGTCGGGCGCGAGCCGGCGGAACGCATCGGCCTTTGCGTCGGACTCGGTTTCGGGCGGCTGCTGCGGATCGGCGACCGCGACGTCTATGGCAGCGAGGTCAACGCGGCGGCCAAGCTCGGCGAAGACATCGCCCGTGCCGGCGAGGTGCTGGTGACTGACGCCGTGCGCGATGCGGCGTCGGGTGTCTACGCCTTTGAGCCGATCGCCACCGTGCCGCCGGGGGCCAACGCGGCGTTCCGGATGGTCCGCTGAGGCGGGGCCGGGTCAGTCGCTGCCGGCGACGAGCGGCAGCCCGCTTTCCTCGTAGATCGCCGCGAAATCGGTGAGCAGTTCGACGCTCTTCAGTTCGACCGGGTCGCCGGCCGTCAGCGTGGCGAGTTGCCAGCCGATGTCGCCGCTGCGCCGGTGGATTTCGATTAGCGCTTGGTCCTGGCTGACGAGCACGTATTCGAGCAGGGTCGGCAGGCTGCGGTAGGCCTGCAGTTTTTCCCGGCGGTCGGTGGCGGCGGTGCTTTCGGAAAGCACCTCGACGATCAGGCGCGGGTTGTCGACCACCTGGTCGGCCGGGCTGACGCTCAGGTGCTGCGGGTCGCAGGTGACCAGAACGTCGGGGTAATAGATACTGTGCGTCTTGGCGACGCGCAGCTTGGTGTCGGCCATGAAGGCACGGCAAGGCGAACCGCGCAGATGGTTGCGCAACAGCGATGCGATGTTGAGCGCGATGACGTTGTGGCGCAGCGAGGCGCCGGTCATCGCGTGGATGCGACCGGCGACGTATTCGTGGCGCACCGGGCTGCGCACTTCGTGGGCCAGGTATTCGGTTTCCGTCACGTAGATGTCATCGGCGAGTTTCATGGCGCTCTCCTGCAGTCGACGGGAAAATTATGCGCTAAATCACCGTCTTAGTGGGCGGCTTCCCAGTTCGGCCCGACGCCGACCTCGACCACCAGCGGCACCTTCAGTTGCGCCACCTGGGTCATCAGGCGTGGCAGGTGGGTGCGGATTTCCATCAGCTCGGCGTCCGGCACTTCCAGTACCAGTTCGTCGTGCACCTGCAGGACCAGCTTCGACTGGCGGGCGGTCTGTTCCAGCCAGCCCTGGACGGCGATCATGGCGAGCTTGATCAGGTCGGCGGCGGTGCCCTGCATCGGCGCGTTGATCGCCGCGCGCTCTGCCGCCTGGCGACGGTTGCCGTTGCTCGAACGGATTTCCGGCAGCCACAGGCGGCGGCCGAAGACGGTTTCGACGTAGCCGTGCTCGCGCACCGTGGCGCGGGCTTCTTCCATGTAGCGGGCGACGCCGGGGTAACGGGCGAAGTAGCGGTCGATGTAGGTCTGCGCCGCGCTGCGCTCCAGGCCGAGCTGGCGGGCGAGGCCGAAGGCGCTCATGCCGTAGATCAGCCCGAAGTTGATGCTCTTGGCGACGCGGCGTTGATCCGGGCCGACTTCCAGCGGCGTGACGCCGAAGATTTCGGCGGCGGTGGCGCGGTGCACGTCCTCGCCGTGGGCGAAAGCGTCGAGCAGGCGAGCGTCGCCGGAAAGATGCGCCATGATGCGCAGCTCGATCTGCGAGTAGTCGGCCGAGACGATGCTGCTGCCCTCAGTGGCGACGAAGGCGGTGCGGATTTTGCGTCCTTCGTCGGTACGCACCGGGATGTTCTGCAGGTTGGGTTCGCTGGAAGCGAGCCGTCCGGTGACCACGGACGCCTGCGAGAAATGCGTATGCACGCGGCCGGTGTCCGGGTTGATCATGCGCGGCAGCTTGTCGGTGTAGGTGCCCTTCAGCTTCGACAGGCTGCGGTGTTCGAGCAGCAGCTTGGGCAGCGGGTAGTCGAGCGCCAGTTCGGAGAGCACTTCCTCGTCGGTCGACGGGCCGCCGGAGGCGGTTTTCTTCTTCACCGGCAGGCCCAGCTTGCCGAACAGGATTTCGCCGAGTTGCTTGGGCGAAGCGAGGTTGAACGGCTGGCCGGCGAGTTCGTAGGCCTGCGCTTCCAGCGCCATGATCTTCTGGCCGATCTCGTGGCTCTGGCGGGCCAGCGTGGCGCCGTCGATCAGGATGCCGCTGCGTTCCATCTGCCAGATCACCTGGCGGGCGGGCAGTTCGATCTCGTGGTAGATGCGCGAGAGGCCCGGCTCCTTGGCGAACTGCGGGTGCAATACCTCATGGACGCGCAGCGTGACGTCGGCGTCCTCGGCGGCGTAGGTGGCGGCGCGCTCGATGTCGACCTGGTCGAAGCCGATCTGCTTGGCACCCTTGCCGCACAGGTCCTCGTAGGCAATCGTTGCGAGGCCGAGATGGCGGCTGCATAGCTGGCCGAGGTCGTGGCCCTTGTCGGATTCGATCACGTAGCTCTGCAGCATGGTGTCGTGGGCGATGCCGGCCAGCGTGATGCCATGGTTGGCGAAGACGTGCTGGTCGTACTTGGCGTTCTGCAGCACCTTTTTGTGTGCGGCGCTTTCCAGCCAGGGTTTCAGCTTTGCCAGCACTTCGTCGCGCGGCAACTGCTCGGCGACGCCGGGACCGTTGTGGGCGAGCGGGATGTAGCAGGCTTCGCCGGGCGTGATCGACAGCGAAAGGCCGACGATGCGGGCGGCGAAGCTATCGAGGCTGGTGGTTTCGGTGTCGAGCGCGGTCAACGACGCGGTTTCGATCTTTTTCAGCCAGCTGTCGAAAGCCGCCCAGGTGAACACGGTGTCGTAGCGGACCTCGCTCGGCGCGGCGGGTGGCGCGGCAGCTTCTTCGCTGGCTGGAGGCGCGTCGCTGTCGAGTTCGCGCGTCCAGGTGCGGAAGTTGTAGCGGGTGTACAGTTCGCGCAGCGTGTCGCGGTCGCGCGATGTGGCGGTCAAGGCGGTCGGTGCCGGCAAATCGGGCAGGTCGCAGACGACGGTGACGAGCTTCCTGCCGAGCGGCAGGAAGTCGAGGTGGTCGCGCAGGTTCTGGCCGACCACGCCGCTGATCTTGTCGGCGTTGGCGACGACTTCGTCGAGCGAGCCGTATTGCGTCAGCCATTTGACGGCAGTCTTCGGCCCGCACTTGGCGACGCCGGGGACGCCGTCGACGGTATCGCCGACCAGCGCCAGGTAATCGACGATTTTTTCCGGCGGCACGCCGAACTTGGCTTCGACGCCGGCGGCGTCGAGCATTTCCTCGCTCATCGTGTTGTACCAGCGGACATGCGGGCCGACGAGCTGGGTCAGGTCCTTGTCGCCGGTGGAAATCAAGGTATCGATGCCGTCGACCGCAGCTTTGGTCGCCAGCGTACCGATTACGTCGTCGGCCTCGACGCCGTCGACGCACAGCACCGGCCAGCCGGCGGCGGCGATGGCGGCGTGGATCGGCTCGATCTGGGCGCGCAGGTCGTCGGGCATCGGCGGGCGATGCGCCTTGTATTCGGGATACCAGTCGTCGCGGAAGGTCTTGCCCTTGGCGTCGAAGACGACGGCCTTGTAGTCCGCCTTGTGGTCGCTTTCCAGACGACGTAGCATGTTCAGCACGCCATACAGCGCGCCAGTCGGCTCGCCGGCCGGATTCCGCAGGTCGGGCAGGGCGTGATAGGCGCGGTAAAGATAGGACGAACCGTCCACCAACAAGAGAAGAGGCATGGGATGACCGAGAGCGATAAACTGGTGATGGGGATCGAGACCGAGGCGCTGCTGAAAAGCGCGACGGCCCGCGAGTCCTGGCGGATTTTCGGCATTATGTCAGAGTTCGTCGAGGCCACCGACCGCCTGGCGGCGATCAAACCGGCAGTGACGATCTTCGGTTCGGCCCGGGTCAAGGAAGGCACGCCGTACTACGACCTCACCGAGCGGATTTCCCGCCTGCTCTCCGATTCCGGCTTCTCGGTGATCTCCGGCGGTGGCCCCGGCATCATGGAAGCGGCCAACAAGGGCGCCTTTCACGGCAAGTCGCCGTCGGTCGGCCTCAACATCCAGTTGCCGCACGAGCAGCAGAGCAATCCCTACCAGGACATCTCGCAGACCTTCCGCCACTTTTTCGCGCGCAAGTACATGTTCGTCCGCTTCGCCAGTGCCTACGTCGTCATGCCCGGCGGCTTCGGCACGCTCGACGAGTTGATGGAGGCGCTGACCCTGATCCAGACCGGCAAGGCGCGCAAGATTCCGTTGATCCTGGTCTGCTCGGATTTCTGGAAGGGGCTGATCGACTGGTTCAAGGACACGCTGGTGCGCGAGAAGATGATCGACCCCGAGGATACCGAGCTGATCCAGATCATCGACGACCCGGAAAAGGTCGTCGAAGCCATCTTCAAGCACTACGAGGCGCGCCCGTTCAGCCCGTTGCCGAACGAGCGGGAGATGATGCTCAACCTGTAATAAAATGGTCGGCATACCGAAAGGAAAAAACATGCGCCGTCTCCTCCCCATCCTGCTCTTCGCCGCCTTGCCCGCCTGGGCGCAAAAGGGCGATCTGCAACCGCTGCCCGCCGTGCCGCCGCCACCGCCGGAAATGGAGCCCTTCGACGCGGCGCTTGAGCCGCAGGTGACCATCGTCCGCAACGACAAGGAAACGCGCGAGGAATTCCGCGCCAACGGCAAGCTGTACATGGTCAAGGTGACGCCGACACACGGCAAACCTTATTACCTGGTCGATCGCCAGGGCGATGGCGTGATGGTCGAAAGCGAGATCAATCCCAACCCGGTGCGGCCGCCGATGTGGGTCATCCATAGCTGGTAAGCCTTGTCCGTCTACACCACGGTCGGCCGCGCCGAACTTGCGGCCTGGCTGCGGCCGCTCGCCGCCGGCGAACTGATTGAGCATGCCGGCATCGCCGCCGGCATGCAGAATTCCAACTATTTCGTGACGACGGCTCGCGGCCGCTTCGTGCTGACGCTGTTCGAAGCGATCGACCCGGCGGCGCTCGATTTCTACCTGCGCCTGCAGGCGCATCTGGCCGACGCCGGGCTGCCCTGTCCGCGGCCGCTGGCTGACGCCGCCGGCTGCCTGTGGCGGCCGTTGTGTGGCAAGCCGGCGGCGCTGCTCACCTGCTTGCCCGGGCGCGCAGTCGACACTCCTGATGCGACGCAATGCCGTCGCGTCGGCGCCGCGCTCGCCCGCCTGCATCTGGCTGCGGGCGACCTCGCCGGGGCGCCGGCCAATCCCTGCGGCGCCGCCTGGTGCCAGGCGCTGGGGGAAAGCCTCCTGCCTCTGCTGTCGGCCGCCGATGCCGCGCTGCTTGCCGACGAACTGGCTTTCCAGTCGCGGCAGGACCGCTCGGCGCTGCCACAGGGCGTGATCCACGCCGACCTGTTCCGCGACAACGTGCTATGGCGCGACGATGGCGAACTCGGCGGCCTGCTCGATTTCTATTTTGCCGGCGTCGATGCCTGGTTGTTCGACTTGGCGGTGGTCGCCAACGACTGGTGCGGCGACGTCGGGCGACTGACGGCGCTGATCGACGGCTATACCGGGGTGCGCCCGCTGACGGCGGCCGAAAGGAGGGCCTGGCCGGCCTTGCGGCGGGCGGCGGCGCTGCGTTTCTGGCTGCTGCGTCTTGATGCAAAATTGCGCCCGCGTGCCGGCGAAGTGGTGACGATCAAGAATCCGGACGATTTCAAGACCCTGCTGCTGCACTTGCGCCTTGCCGCCGACGCGCTCCCCGGCTAGCATCCGGGCATGAGCGAAAGTCCGCAATTTCCGATTTCCCCCGCGCCGTTCAAGGGCGACAGCCGCGAGGTTGATGCCGGCGCCTGTTTCGACTGGCTGGCCCAGGGCTGGGCGATGTTCCTCGCCCATCCCGGCATCTGGCTAGGGGCGAGCATCCTGCTGCTGGTCATCCTGATGGCCATTTCCATCGTTCCGCTGTTCGGGCAGATTGCCGCCCACCTGCTGGTGCCGCTGTTCGGTGCCGGCATGTTGCACATCTCGCGCACCATCGCCGACGGCGGCGAACCGCAGATCGGCGACCTGTTCGCCGGTTTCCGCCGGCAGGCCGGGCAATTGGTGATGGTTGGCGTCTTTTTCGCCATCGGTGTCTTCGGCATCGCACTGATCGCCTTCCTGCTGATCAGCGGTGGCTTGCTGGGCGGGGCGATTTCCGGGCGGATCGGTGGCTTCGGCATCGCCTTCGGCGGTTTCATGCTGGCCGGCCTGCTCGTCATGCTGCTTTCGGTGCCGGTCATCATGGCCACCTGGTTTGCGCCGGCGCTGGTCTATTTTCACGACATGCCGGCGCTGGCCGCAATGAAGGCGAGTTTCGCCGCCGGGGCGAAGAACTGGCTGGTGATGGTGATCTTCGGCACCTTCCTGGTGGTGGCGGCCTTCTTCGCCATGTTGCCGCTCGGGCTTGGCTTGCTGCTGTGGCTGCCGATCTTCTCGGCCGCGGTCTACGCGTCCTATCGCGACATCTTTGCGGGAGCCTGACCGATGCGCGCGCAGACGCTCCCGGCAGCCAGCGGCTGGCAGTGGGTCCTTGGCGGCTTTGCCATCTACCGCCGTAACCCGCTGATGCTGTCGTTGCTGGTCATCACCTACTGGTTCATCGTCGTCTTCCTCAACCTGTTTCCGATGGTCGGTGCGCTGGCCGCGTCGCTGGTCATCCCCGGGCTGTCGGTCGGCCTGATGCAGGCGGCGCGCAACACCGAACGCCATCTGCCGGTCGCCATCCAGACCCTGTTCGGCGGTTTTCGCGACAACACCCGGACCCTGCTCGTGCTCGGTGCCCTCTACCTGCTGGCCACCTTTGCCGTGCTCGGCCTGTCGACCATTGCCGACTCCGGTGCGCTGCTCAAGTACATGCTCGCCGACAGCCGTGCCGAACGCGCGCTGGTCGAGGATGCCGACTTCAGCTTGTCGGCGCTGATCGTCGCCGCCGGTATGGTGCCGGTGTTGATGGCCTGGTGGTTCGCGCCGGTGCTTGCCGCCTGGCACCGTCTGCCGCTCGGCAAGTCGCTGTTCTTCAGCTTCGTCGCCTGCCGGATGAACTGGCGGCCCTTCCTGGTATATGGGCTGGGGCTGCTGATCGTCGCCGCCATGCTGCCTGGTTTGGCGCTGGGACTGCTGCTCAGCCTGTTGCCTGGCCTGCAGGAGCTGGCAACGACACTGGTCACGCTGCTGATGGCGCTGGTCATCGCGCCGACCGTGTTCGCCAGCTTTTACGTCGTTTATCGCGACATCTTCGGCATCTCCGAAATTGTCTGAGCCGCTGGCGATTTTTGGCGGCACCTTCGACCCGGTGCATTTCGGGCACCTGCGCCTGGCCGAGGAATCGATCGCCCATCTCGGCCTGGGCGGCGTGCGCTGGCTGCCGGCCGGCAACCCGCCGCACCGCGGGGTGCCGCAGGTCACCGGCGAACAGCGGCTGGCGATGGTGCGCCTGGCCACCGCCGGCAATCCCCGCTTCACCGTCGATGCGGCGGAAGTCGACGCCAGCGCGCCGAGTTACACGGTGCACACGCTGGAACGCCTGCGCGGCGAACTCGCTGCCGCCCGGCCGCTGGTCCTGCTTGTCGGCGCCGATGCCTTCGCCGGTCTGGCGGGCTGGCACCGTTGGCGTGACATCCTCGAACTTGCCCACATCGCGGTCTCGCACCGCCCGGGTTTCCCGGTCGAAGCCGCCAGCCTGCCGGCAGAACTCGCCGCCGTCTTCCAGCAGCGCCGGCTGGCCGACGCGAGTGGCCTGCGTAGCGCGCCGGGCGGCGGGATCGTCACTTTCGCGATGACCCAGCTCGCCATTTCGGCGACGCAGATCCGCAAGCTGCTGGCCAACGGCCTGTCGGCGCGTTATTTGCTGCCGGATGCCGTTCTCGACTATATTCGCGCCCATTCCCTTTACAGAAATTCCTGATGGACATACGCAAGCTGCAGAAAATCGTCGTTTCCGCCCTCGAAGACATCAAGGGCAAGGACATCGAAGTGATCAACACCACCAAGCTGACCTCGATGTTCGATCGCCTGGTCATTGCCACCGGCGATTCCAACCGCCAGGTCAAGGCGCTGGCCCGCAACGTCCAGGAGAAGGTGCGCGAGGCCGGCGGCGAAATCGTCTCGGTCGAAGGCGAGGACGCCGGCGAGTGGGTGCTGGTCGATATCGGCGACCTGGTCGTCCATGTCATGCAGCCGGCGGTACGCAGCTATTACAACCTCGAGGAGCTCTGGCAGGTGACACCGGCCCAGCGGCGCAAGCTGGCGGACGTCGCCGCCGGCGAATGAAGCTGGCCATCCTCGCCGTTGGCCACCGGCAACCCGCCTGGGTTGACGCCGGTTGCGCCGAATACCTCAAGCGCATGCCGCGCGAAGCGGTGGCCAGTGTCGTCGAGATCAAGCCCGAACCGCGCGGCTCGAAAACCCGCGAACAACTGCTCGCCGCCGAACGCGGGCGGATCGAGGACGCCCTGCCGACCTCCTGCCGCCTGGTCGTCCTCGACGAGAAGGGCGATGACCTGACCACCATGAAGCTGGCCCAGCGGCTCGAACACTGGATGCAGGACGGGCGCGACGTCGCGTTGCTGATCGGCGGCGCCGACGGTATCGACGAGGCGCTCAAGCAGCGCGCCGCCGAGAAGATCCGCCTGTCCAGCCTGACCCTGCCGCATGGCATGGCGCGCCTGTTGCTGTGCGAGCAGTTGTATCGCGCGGTCAGCGTACTCAAGAACCACCCTTACCACCGGGAAGGCTGATGCGTCTCTACCTTGCCTCGCGCAGCCCGCGCCGGCGCGAACTGCTGCACCAGATCGGCGTCGAGTTCGACACCCTGATCGGCGACGTCGACGAAAGTCCGCTGCCCGGCGAGCCGGCCGCCGCCTACGTCGAACGCGTAACGCGGGCGAAGGCGGCGCACGGCCTGCACTTGCTCAAGGAGCGTCACCTGGTCGCCCATCCGGTGCTGGCCGCCGACACCACGCTCGAATTCGCCGGCGAGATCATTGGCAAACCGGTCGATGCCGCCGACGCCGAGGCCATCCTGCACCGCCTGTCCGGGCAGACGCATCGCGTCCTGACCGGCGTCGCCGTCGCCGATGCCGAGCGCTGCGCCTTCATCCTGTCGGTCAGCGCAGTCACCTTCCGCGTCCTCTCCGATGAGGAGATCCGCCATTACGTCCTTTCCGGCGAGCCGATGGACAAGGCCGGCGCCTACGGCATCCAGGGGCGGGCTGGCTTGTTCGTCGCCCATATTTCCGGCAGCTACACCGGCATCATGGGCCTGCCGGTGTGTGAAACCGGCGAGTTGTTAAAGCAGTTCGGCTGGCGTTTCTGACCTGTCTGCAGGCCGTGCTTGCCGGCACCGCCGCGGCTCGCTACATTGCTCCTCATAACGACACACGAGGAGAGACATCATGGGCTTGTTTTCGCTGTTGTCCGGCGATACGTCGGTAGCACGGCCGACAACCGGGGCGCCTCAGGCGGGCCAGCCGCAGAGCGGGCGTTTCGACTGCAATGCGCTGCCAGACAGCTTCGGCCAGCTCGGCGTCGCTGGGGAGGCAGGGCTGCTGCTTTCCTTCGTGCCACCGGAAACCGACTTCTCGCGGGTCAGCGCCGCCTGGCAACGCCTCTCCGCCAGTGGTCGCACGGTCCTCAGCCTGTCGTCGACCGGCGCCCTGTGCGGCCAGGCCGGCGCTTCGCCCTACTGCGAGATGCAGGGCACGCAGGGTAGCTGGCTATGGCTGCCGCAGGGCCTGATCGCCCGTCACGAAGTGCATGTCGTCGACCTCCACATCAAGGACACGGCCACCGCCAGCCAGCGCGTCGCCGCCATCCGCCGCGAACTGGAGAAAATCCGGCCGGGGATTCCGCTGTCCGGTGAGCGCAGCTTCGCCCTCGTCTTCTGCGACGGGCTGTCCGCATCCGAAGGTTTTCTGATGCAGGCCTGGTACCAGAGCGGGCAGTTTCCCTGTCTGGCGATCGGCGGCTCCGCTGGTGGTAGTCTCAATTTCAACGGTACCTACATCGGCGCCGGCGGTTCGGTGCTGCAGGGCAAGGCGGTGCTGGTCTTCTGCCAGATGGCGGAAGGCAAATCCTTCGCGCCGTTCAAAAGCCAGAATTTCGAGCCGACCCAGCAAAGCTGGCTGGTCGCCGAGGCCGATCCGGTCGCCCGTACCGTTACCTCGCTGTTCGGCAGCGACGGCCGGCCGCAGCCCATCCTCGATGTGCTCGCCGGCCATTTGCGCTGCAGTCCGGGCGATCTGGCCCGGCAACTGGAAGGCAAGACCTTTGCGGTCAAGGTCGAGGACGAGTACTTCATCCGTTCGGTTGCGGAAATCCGCAGCGACCGCATCGCCTTCTTCTGCGACCTCGAATTCGGCGACCGCCTGCACCTGCTCAAGGCCACCGATTTCATCGCCGCCACGCGCAACGACTGGCAGCAGTTCGTCAGCCGCCACGGCCGGCCGAGCGCGGTGCTGCTCAACGACTGCGTGCTGCGCCGCGTCGGCAACAGCGGGCGTCTCGCCGAGGCGCGCTTCTTCGACGACGTGCCGGCCGCCGGTTTCTCGACCTTCGGTGAAATCCTTGGCGTGCCGATCAACCAGACCCTGTCGGCGCTCGCCTTCTTCGATCAGCGCAACGAGGCGATGGCCCGCTTTCCGGTCGATTATGCGGCCTACGCCGGTCATTACGCGCAGCGTGCGCTGCATCGCTGGGCGGCGCTCAACGGCATCCAGACCGCAGTGACCGAGCGCGTCGTCGATTACCAGCAGGCGATTGCCCCGCTGCTTGCCGCGTTGCCGCAACTTGAGCAGGCGACCCTGCGCCAGGCCGATACGCTGGACATCGCCCAGCGCAGCATCCGCTCGATCAGCGAGGCTGCCACCCAGACGCGTTCGGCGCAGTCGCGGCTGGGCAGCGAGCTCGACGACCTCGAACGCATCTCGCAGGGTATCAGCCAGATCACCGGCGGTATCGGCGCGATTGCCGACCAGACCAACCTGCTGGCCCTTAACGCCGCGATCGAGGCGGCGCGCGCCGGCGAGGCCGGGCGCGGCTTCGCGGTCGTTGCCGACGAAGTGCGCAAGCTCGCCCAGTCGGCGAAGGACCAGGCGCAGGCGACGACCAAGAGCATCAGCGAAGCGGTGACGACGATCGCCAAGATTCGCGCGGTGGCCACCGAAACCGTCGGCACGACGCAGGAAATGGCCGACAAGAGTACGGTCGCCGCCGACCAGATCGTCAACATGAGCCAGAACGCCGGCACCGAACGCGACGAATTGAAGGCCAGTCTGGCCCGCCTTGAGGAACTGGCGCAGGGGATGGAAGCGATGCAGGAGGCGGTCGAACAACTGACCTTGTTGCAGCGCCTGGCGACTTCCTAAACCGCCGCCAGGATACGGCGTGCTGCTTGCAGCGCGCCGTCCGGCTGTGGTCGGGGCGGTGCCGGCAGCGCCAGCAGGGCGTCGATATCGCCGCCGAGCTGGCCGTCCTGCAGGCGCTCGGCGCAAACCTCGCGGCAGCGGTCGTGGGTTTGCAGCCAGTCGATCAGGCAATCCTGTTCCGGCCAGTCGGCGCGCCGCTGGTAAAGCACCGGCGTGCCATTGCAGGCGGCTTCGGCGAAAGTGCCGTAGCCGGGCTTGGTGATCACGGCATCGGCCGAAGCGAGCAGGTCGGTGAAACCCAGGTTCAGGCTTTCGAACGCCACCGCGTCCGGATGCCGGCACTGCCAGGCGGCGGGCAGCAACCAGCGTGTGCCGGGCAGGCGCGGCCAGGCGTCGACCGGCAGGCGGTGGTCGAAGCCGCCCAGCGCAATCAGGATGTTGCGCCCGGTGCCGAGTCCGAGATCGTGCCGGGTGCCGCGGGCGGCGATCGGGGCGATGCTTTCCAGGCGGGGGAGATCGGCCATCGGCATGCCCGGCGTCAGGCGCAGGAAAGTATCGGCGTCGCGATAGGCGGCGAGGATCTGGGCGTGGATCGGCGCCGCCCACGGTTCATTGCCGAAGAAATGGGCGAACAGGTCGGCCCAGTTCAGCGGACAGACCGCCAGCGCCGGTATGCCGGCCAGCTTCGCCCCGGCCAGCGGCAGGTAGGCGACGTTGCTGAGGACCACGTCAGGCGCCAGCGCGCGCAGGAAATCCGCTTCGGTGGCGACGCGCAGTGGCCAGTCGGTGTGCGCGGCGCGGTAGGCGGCAGCGCTGGCCTCCCGGTCGATGCGCAGGGCGTCGTGCATGACGTAGCCGAAGTCGCTGGCGGCGGCGATCAGCTCGAAGGGCGGCACGATCCGTTCGCGCAGCTTGCTCTCCGGGACGCGGCTGCGCACGGTCAGGCGCAGGTCGGGAGTGATTTCGGCCAGCGCGTTGAGGATGGGCGCGCTGATCGCCAGATGGCCGAGGCCGTGGGCGGTGATGTCGGCAAACAGGTGCATGCTTCAGTCGGGTTCCAGTAGCTTGGGTTCGGGGTGGCGGAAGCGCTGGCGATACTCGGCCGGGCTGAGCCCGACCTGGCGCGCGAACAGGCGACGGAAGGCCGAGCTGTCGCGGTAGCCGACCGTCTCGACGATGCGCTCGACGCTGTCACGCGTCGTTTCCAGCAGTTCGCGGGCGTGTTCGATGCGTAGCGCCTGCAGGTAGGTGAGCGGCGGCATGCCGGCGGCGGCGACGAAACGCCGGTGCAGGGTGCGGTAGCTGACGGCCAGCGCGGCAGCGAGTGCCTGCGTGCTGACGTCCTGGCTGGCGTGGCGGCTGAGCCAGCCGGCGGCGGCGTCGATCAGCGGGTCGGCGAAGCGCTGCGGCAGCGATTTGAACGGCCGCTGCGAACGGCGGGCGCCGTCGATCAGCATGATGCCGGCGACCTGGCGGGCGAGCGGGGCGCCGAACAGGCGGCGCAGGACATGCAGCGAGAGGTCGACATGCGCCGTCATCGCCCCGGCGGTAATGGTCGGGCCGGCGTCGACCAGCGCCTGGTCGGCGTCCAGTCGAACGCGCGGATAGCGCTGGCGGAAAGCCTCGGCCAGCCACCACGGGGTGGTTGCCGGGCGTCCGTCGAGACGGCCGCTTTCGGCGAGAACGAAGCTGCCGTAGCAACTGGCGGCGACCAGGCGATCCGCCGGCAGCGCCGCCAGCCGCTGGATCGCCGGCTGCCAGACGGCGCCGAGCTGGCGCACCAGGTCGGCGAAATCCGCCGCGAAGAAGCCGGAGACGAGGATCGCCGCGTAATCGTCCAGGCGCTCCGGCAGCGCCGTCGTCTGCAGACGCAGGGCCGGCGCCAGCGCGATTTCGCCGCCGCTGGCCGAGAGCAGGTCGAGCCGGCAATCGGCGGCGGCCGGATGACGGCGGGCGACGGCGACCATGTCCAGCGTGCTGGTGACGCTCGATGGCGTGGAACCGGGGGCGACGAGGAGGGCGGTCATGGCAGATTCGGCATGAAGAATGTCAATTATGCCGCTGTCGGCGCCTCTTGCCGACGCGCATCATTGCCCTGCCCACTGACACGGAGATTGCCATGACCACCAACGCCTTCACCATCCTCCAGCGCTTCGCCCCGCCGGCGCCGCCGAACCGGCTTGCCGACAGCGTGCTGCTGATCATCGACGCGCAGCGCGAATACCTCGACGGCCACCTGGCCTTGCCCGGCATCGGCCCGGCGCTGGCTGCAGGTGCCAGCCTGCTGGCGCGTGCCCGCGCGGCCGGCACGCCGGTCGTGCACGTCCTGCATCGCGGCGCCGGGCCGCTGTTCAACCCGGAGACGCCGGCTTACCAACCGCTTGACGAAATGCAGCCGCTGCCCGGCGAAAGCGTGGTCAACAAGACGCTGGCCGACGCCTTCGCCGGCACCGAGCTGCAGGCGGTGCTGGAGGCGACGGGGCGGCAGAACCTGATTGTGATCGGCTTCATGACGCACAACTGCGTCAGCTCGACGGTGCGCGCGGCAACCGGGCGCGGCTTTCGCTGCACCGTCGTCGCCCCGGCCTGCGCCACCCGGCCGCTGCCGGACGGGCAGGGCGGGGTGATGGCCGCCGAACTGTTGCATGAGGCCAGCCTGATCGGCCTTAGCGACACGCAGGCGGTGATCGTCCGCGACGTCGCCGCGATTCCAGACTAGGGCGTGTTCACAGCAAGCAGCCCGCTGGTTACTGTGAATACGCCCTGAACCTCAGCGGTTCTTGAACGCCGGTTTGCGTTTCTCGACGAAGGCAGCCATGCCTTCCTTCTGGTCTTCGAGCGCGAAGGCCGAGTGGAAGACGCGGCGTTCGAACAAGAGGCCTTCGTTGAGCGAGGACTCGAAGGCGCGATTGACCGACTCCTTGATCATCATCACCACCGGCAGCGAATAGCCGGCGATGGTGGTCGCGGCCTTCAAAGTTTCTTCCAGCAGTTGCTCGGCCGGGATGACGCGGGCGACCAGGCCGGCCTTCTCGGCTTCGGCGGCGTCCATCATGCGCGCGGTCAGGCAGAGGTCCATCGCCTTCGCCTTGCCGACGGCGCGCGGCAGGCGCTGCGTGCCACCGGCGCCGGGCAGGGTGCCGAGGCGGATTTCCGGCTGGCCGAACTTGGCCGTATCGGCGGCGAAGATCATGTCGCACATCATCGCCATCTCGCAGCCGCCACCCAGCGCGAAGCCGGCTACCGCAGCGATCACCGGCTTGCGCGTGGTCTTGATGCGCTCCCAGTTGCGGGTGATGAAGTCGGTCTTGTAGGCGTGCATGTAGTCGAAGTCCTTCATGAAGCCGATATCGGCGCCGGCGGCGAAGGCCTTCTCGTTGCCGGTGAGGACGATGCAGCCGATGGCCTCGTCGGCTTCGAAGGCGTCGATGGCGGCGGCGATGCCGTCGACGACATCGTTGTTCAGCGCGTTCATCGCTTCCGGCCGGTTGATGCGGATCAGGCCCACCTTGCCGTGGACTTCGCTCAGTACGACGTTGCTCATTGGATTCTCCTGGATGTTCTTGTTGAAGTCTGGCGCCGCATTGTCCGGCGCACGACAGTTGACGTTAACGTTAACCTGCTAAGCTGTCACGAAAAACCATCCCGGAGGAGACAAGATGACCTACCCGATCGAAGCCGCCCCGCTGTGGCGTCCCAACCCGGCCACCGTCGGCGATACCCGCATGGCTCAGTTCATGCAGGCGACCGGCTACGGCCGCTACGCCGAACTGTGGCAGTGGTCGGTCGATAAGCCAGAGGAATTCTGGCCGCAGGTCTGGCGCTTCTGCGCTGCCGTCGGCGAGCGCGGCGAGACAGTGCTCGAAGACGGCGGCAAGATGCCCGGCGCGCGCTGGTTTCCGCAAGCGCGCCTGAACTACGCGGAAAACCTGTTGCGCCACGCCGACGACGGCGAGGCGCTGGTGTTCTGGGGCGAGGACAAGGTCAAGCGGCGCATGAGCCGCAGCGAACTGCGCCGCGAGGTCGCCCGTTTCCAGCGCTTCCTGATCGACGCCGGCGTCGGTGAAGGCGACCGCGTCGCCGGCTACCTGCCCAACCTGCCGGAGACGCTCGCCGCGATGCTGGCGACGACGGCGCTCGGCGCCATCTGGTCGTCGGCCTCGCCGGATTTCGGCGTGCAGGGCGTGCTCGACCGCTTCGGTCAGATTGCACCCAAGGTGCTGGTCTGCGTCGATGGCTACTGGTACAACGGCAAGGCGGTCGATTGCCTGGTCAAGAACGCGGAAGTCGTGGCGCAGATGCCGTCGCTGGTGAAGACCGTGGTCGTGCCGTATCTGAGCAACGCACCGGAAATTGGCGCTATCGCCAACGCTGTCGCCTGGCCGGCACTTCCGGAAGCAGACGCGGCGACGATGCCGGTGTTCAAACGGGTCGCCTTCGACCATCCGCTGTTCATCATGTACTCGTCCGGTACTACCGGTGTGCCCAAGTGCATCGTCCATTGCCACGGCGGCGTGCTGCTGCAACATCTCAAGGAGCATGTCCTGCACAGCGACGTGCGCCCCGGCGACCGCCTCTTCTACTTCACCACCTGTGGCTGGATGATGTGGAACTGGCTGGTTTCCGGGCTGGCTGCCGGCGCCACGCTGCTGCTTTACGACGGCTCGCCGTTCGCGGCTGGCGGCAAGGTGTTGTTCGACTACGCCGAAGCCGAGCGCATGACCCACTTCGGCACCTCGGCCAAGTTCATCGACGCCGCCGCCAAGCAGGGCCTGACGCCGGCGCGCTCGCACGACCTGGGCGCCTTGCGGGCGATGTTCTCGACCGGCAGTCCGCTGTCGCCGGAAGGTTTCGACTGGGTCTATCGCGAGGTCAAGGAAGACTTGCCGCTGGCCTCGATCTCCGGCGGTACCGACATCGTTTCCTGCTTCGTCCTCGGCAACCCGGTGCTACCGGTCTATCGCGGCGAGATTCAATGTCGCGGGCTGGGCATGGCGGTCGAGGTGTTCGACGAGGACGGCCGGCCGCTGCGTGGCGAGAAGGGCGAACTGGTGTGCACCCGGCCGTTCCCGGTGATGCCGGTGGGGTTCTGGAACGATGCCGACGGCAGCAAGTACCGCGCCGCCTACTTCGAACGCTTCGACAACATCTGGTGCCATGGCGATTTTTCGGAACTGACCGCGCACGACGGCATGATCATCTACGGCCGCTCCGACGCGACGCTCAATCCGGGCGGCGTGCGCATCGGCACCGCCGAAATCTACCGCCAGGTCGAGCAGTTGCCGGAAGTGCTGGAGTCATTGGTGATCGGCCAGGACTGGCCGCCGGGCAGGAACGACGACGTGCGCGTGGTGCTCTTCGTCAAGCTGGCCGAGGGCGCCGTGCTCGACGCTACGTTGATCGAGCGGATCAAGCAGCAGGTCCGCGCCAACACGACGCCGCGCCATGTGCCGGCGAAGGTCGTCCAGGTGACGGACATTCCGCGCACCAAGTCGGGCAAGATCGTTGAACTGGCAGTGCGCAACGTGGTGCACGAGCGGCCGGTGAAGAATGTCGAGGCGCTGGCCAACCCGGAGGCGCTGGAAGGTTTCCGGCGGCGCCCCGAACTGGCCGATTAACCGCGCCCGGGCAGCGCCTGCAGGGCGCGCCGGCCCCACTGGCGGAGCAAGGCCGGCATCCGGACCTTGCCGGCCGGCACTTCGACCCAGCGATGGAAGGCCATGCCGGCGCCAATGCAGGCACCCCAGGTGACCAGCGTCCACCAGGTGATCGCCGCCGCGTCGCGCGGGGCGCTGTTGGCGAACAAGGTGTTGGCGAGCAACAGAACCGGGAAATGGACCAGGAAGACCGAGTAGGAAATGCGCCCGAAAAAGGCTGCCAGCCGCCCTTGCGGCCAGCGTTCGAGGAGGCCGCTGCGCCGGCTGAAGGCGAGCAGCAGCGCCAGCGTCAGGGCGATCGCGATGCGCAGGCGGAAATCCTCGACCAGCGCGGCGATGCCGACGGTAGCGATGAGTCCCAGCCAGAGCCGCAGCCGGCCGCGCGCCGACGCCCACCAGGCAGCAGCGCCAAGGCCGTAGGAACCGAAGAAGTAGATCGCCCAGTTGTCGAGGCTGCTGTCGCGGTTGAAATGAAACAGCGAAACGATCGCCAGCCCGAGCACCGCCAGCAGCGCGCCGGGTGGCTTGCGGCCCAGCCACAGCAGCAGTGTCATCAGGGCGAAAAGCTGGAAGTCGATGGCGACGTACCAGACGCCGGCCGACAGTGATTCGGCGCCGAGCACGCCATGCAGCAGGAAGACGTGGGCCAGCCACTGGCCGAAGGTGGCGCGGTCGGGAACCGCCGGATCGTCGAGCCACTGGTCGGCGATGGCCGAAACGATGACGGCGATGCTGATCGCAGTGACGAAGGGCAGGGCGAGCCGCAGGTAGCGGCGGCCGATCAGTGGCAGCGGGTTGCCGGCCAGCAGGCGGCCTTCCGGCGCCAGGCCGCGGGCGGCGAGAAAACCGGCGCAGACGAGGAAGACCTGGACTGCCATGCGGCCGTAATCGACCAGCCATTCGGCAACTTCCGGGAAGGTGGCGCCGAAAGCCACGGCCAGCGGGCCGTAGAGCGCGAAATGGTGCAACAGGACAAGCTGCGAGGCGCCGGCCTTGAGTGCATCAAGCAGAGGCATGCGCGAAGTTGTCGGTTTCATGACGGTAATATTACGCCAACTGCTGCGGTGCACAAAATCCGTTTCAGAACAAGCGGCTGACGAATGAGCCGGCGTGCCCGGCGGGCAGGTCGATCCACACCGTGTGGCCGCTGCCTGGGGCGACGGCGACGGCTTCTCCGGCCGCGTTTTCCATGCGGCCGATGCGCAAGCGCAGGTTGCCCTGCGGATGTACGCATTCGACGTTGTCGCCGAGCGCGAAGCGGTTCTTGACGGCAACCTGCATCAGGCCGCGCGTCGCGTCGAAAGCGACGGCGTCGCCGACGTACTGGCTCTTGTCCGACTCGGAATGGCCGCGCAGGTAGTTCTGGTAATCGGCGTCGTGGTGGCGTTGGTAGAAACCGTCGGTGTAGCCACGGTTGGCGAGGTTTTCCAGTTCGCCGAGCAGGCTCGGATCGAACGGCCGGCCGGCGACGGCGTCGTCGATCGCCCGGCGGTAGGCCTGGCAGCTACGAGCGACGTAGTAGGGGCTCTTGGTGCGGCCCTCGATCTTCAGTGAATCGACGCCGATCTCGGTCAGCCGATGGACGTGTTCGATGGCGCGCAGGTCCTTCGAATTCATGATGTAGGTGCCGTGCTCGTCTTCCTCGATCGGCATCAGCTCGCCGGGGCGCTGGCGCTCTTCAAGCAGGATTTCCTGTTCCGGATTCTGGTAAAAATTGACCGGCTGACCATCGGAAGTCGATACCTTGTAGTCCCAGCGGCAGGAGTTGGTGCAGCTGCCCTGGTTGGGATCGCGGTGGTTGAAGTAGCCGGAAAGCAGGCAGCGCCCGGAGTAGGCGATGCACAGCGCGCCATGGACGAAGACTTCGAGCTCGATGTCCGGGCATTGCTGGCGGATTTCCGCGACTTCGTCGAGCGACAGTTCGCGCGACAGGATGACGCGGCTGATGCCCATCTTCTGCCAGAACCTGACCGCCGCCCAATTGACCGTGTTCGACTGTACCGACAGGTGGATGACTTGTTCCGGCCATTGCGTGCGCACCATGTCGATCAGGCCGGGGTCGGACATGATCAGCGCATCCGGCTTGAGCGCGATCACCGGCGCCATGTCGTCGAGATAAGTCTTCAGCTTGGCGTTGTGCGGGTAGATGTTGCTGACGACGAAAAACTGTTTGCCGGCGGCATGCGCCTCGGCAATCGCTTCGCCGAGGATACCCAGGTCGCCGAACTCGTTGTTGCGCACGCGCAGGCTGTAGCGGGGTTGGCCGGCATAGATCGCGTCGGCGCCGAAGGCGAAGGCGGTACGCATCATTTCGAGCGAACCGGCCGGGGCGAGGAGTTCTGGCGCCTTGCGCATAGTAAAATCTTGAAAAACCGAGAATTCTACCCTCATGACTGAAGAAATCCTGATCAACTTCACGCCCCAGGAGACCCGCGTTGCCGTGATGCAACAGGGGGTCGTCCAGGAGCTGCACATCGAACGCACCGCCAGCCGCGGCCTGGTCGGCAACGTCTATCTCGGGCGCATCGTCCGTATCCTGCCCGGCATGCAGTCGGCCTTCGTCGACGTCGGCCTCGAACGCACCGCCTTCCTGCACGTCGCCGACATCTGGCAGCCGCGCGAGACGGCGACCGAACGGCCGATCGAGAAAATCCTCGCCGAAGGCCAGAGCATAGTCGTCCAGGTGGTCAAGGACCCGATCGGCACCAAGGGGGCGCGGCTGACGACGCAACTGTCGATCGCCGGCCGCATGCTGGTCTATCTGCCGCAGGAAAAGCACATCGGCATCTCGCAGCGCATCGAATCGGAAACCGAGCGCGAGTTGCTGCGCGAGCGCCTGACCCGGCTGGTGCCGGCCGACGAATCGGGCGGTTTCATCGTCCGGACGATGGCCGAGAACGCCAGCGACGAGGAATTTGCCACCGACATCGCCTACCTCAAGAAGATCTGCGCCGACATCCACCAACGTTCGCGCAGTTGCGCGCCGCCCAGCCTGCTCTACCAGGAGCTGTCGCTCGGCCAGCGCGTGCTGCGCGACTTCGTCAATCCGGAGACGACGCGCATCGTCATCGACTCGCGGGAGAATTTCCAGAAGCTGTCGCTGTTCGCCGGCGAATACACGCCGGCGGTGCAGTCGCTGCTCGAGCATTACACCGGCCAGCGGCCGCTGTTCGACCTGCACGGCGTCGAGGACGAAATCCAGAAGGCGCTGGCTCGCCGCGTTGACCTGAAGTCCGGTGGCTACCTGATCATCGACCAGACCGAGGCGATGACGACGATCGACGTCAACACCGGCGGCTTCGTCGGCGTGCGCAACTTCGACGACACCATCTTCAAGACCAACCTTGAAGCGGCGGTGACGATTGCCCGCCAGCTACGTTTGCGGAACCTCGGCGGCATCATCATTGTCGATTTCATCGACATGGAAAACGAGGAGCACAAGAAGTCGGTGCTGGAGGAGTTCAACAAGGCGCTGTCGCGCGACCACACGCGGCTGACGGTGAACGGCTTCACCCATCTCGGCCTGGTCGAGATGACGCGCAAGCGCACCCGCGAATCGCTCGCCCACGTGCTGTGCGAGCCGTGCCCGACCTGCGGCGGTCGCGGCGAGGTGAAGACGGCGCGCACCGTCGCCTACGAGATCCTCCGCGAACTGCTGCGCGAGGCGCGCCAGTTCAACGCCCGCGAGTACCGCATCCTGGCCGGGCCGGCCGTCGTCGACCTGTTCCTCGACGAGGAGTCGCAGTCGCTGGCGATGCTTTCCGACTTCATCGGCAAGGCGGTTTCCCTGCAGTCCGAACCGAGTTATTCGCCCGAGCAGTACGACATCGTCCTGATGTGAGATAGCCAAGGAGAGAGACATGAACGACCGTGCAGAATTCGACAGCCTGGTGCCGGCGCAGGGTTTCAGCCGGCGCGAGTTCCTGGTCACCAGCCTGGGCGCCGGCTTTGCGCTGGCCACCCAGCCGGTGGCGGCGCAGACCGCAATTCACACCGATGCCGCCGGCCTCACTGCCGGCGAGGTCAAGGTGCCGGTAGGCGATGGCGAGATGGTGGCCTACCGCGCTGCGCCGGCCGGTGTCGGCAAGGCGCCGGTGGTGCTGCTGATCTCGGAAATCTTCGGCGTTCATGAATACATCCGCGATACCGCGCGCCGCCTGGCCAAGCTCGGTTATTTCGTCGTCGCCCCCGAACTGTTCGCCCGCCAGGGCGATCCACGCCAGATCGAGAGCGTCGCCGAGATCATCGACAAGATCAGCAGCAAGACGCCGGACGCCGAGGTCATGCAGGACCTCGACGCGGCGGTCGCCTGGGCTGCCGGCCAGGGCGCCGACACCGGCCGGCTGGCGATCACCGGTTTCTGCTGGGGCGGCCGCATCACCTGGCTGTACAGCGCCCACAACCCCGGCGTCAAGGCCGGCGTCGCCTGGTACGGCCGCCTGGTCAGCCCGGTCAATACCTACAACCCGCGCCACCCGATCGACCTGGTCGGCGAACTGAAGGCGCCGGTGCTCGGCCTCTACGGCGGCGTTGATACCGGCATTCCGGTCGACACCGTCGATGCCATGGAAGCGGCGCTGCAGACCGGCAGTCCGGCGGCAAAGGCGTCGCAGATGCATCTCTACGACAACGCGCCGCATGCCTTCCATGCCGATTACCGGCCCAGTTACCGCAAGGAAGAGGCCGAGGACGGCTGGCGCCGCATGCTCGACTGGTTCCGCAGGAATGGCGTGTAAACGCCATTCCGGGGCACGGCGTGGCGCTTTCATGCTACGCTTCGCCCCTTGTCCTGCCCGCTGTCGATCATGACCACCGCCGAAACCGCCACCACTGAAAAAACCACCGACGTTCGTGCCTTGCTAAAGGACCTGCAGGAGCGCTTCGCGGTCTTCCGCAACCATAGCCCGCTGGCGATCGGCATCGACAAGCAGTTGTTCGCCGCGCTGCCGGACCTGAGCCGAAAATCGGTGCGGCTGGCGATGCGCAGCCACACGATGAGCACGCGCTACCTGAAGGAAATGGAAAAGGCGGCGCAGCGTCTGAACCTGGACGGTACGCCGGCAGGCGAAGTCACCGACGAGAACCGCCAGCACGCGACCGAGCAACTGAAGGAACGCTTCAAGAAGCAGGCCGAGCAGCGCAAGGCCAGCGAAGCGGCGGCCAAGGCCGAAGCCATGAAGCAGAAGAAGCTGTTAGAACTGGCCGAGAAATTCGGGCGCAAGTAAGAAGCAGGCGTCGCGAACAACACCGGGCCGGGTCCCTTTGCGGACGGGCCCGGTTTTTTTTCGCCGGCTGATTCGGTGCGTCAGAAATGCAGCAAATCTGTCGCCAGAAACGACTTAGGCCGCCCGAAGGCGGCCTAAGTCATTGAATTCTGGTGGGTCGTGAGTGATTCGAACACTCGACCTACGGATTAAGAGTCCGCTGCTCTACCAACTGAGCTAACGACCCAGAATTTATCCTGGTGGGTCGGGCGAGATTCGAACTCGCGACCAACGGATTAAAAGTCCGCTGCTCTACCGACTGAGCTACCGACCCGCCCCACGGGAAGCGCGCATTATATGGGGGTCGCCGCTTGCCGTCAACGCCTGCGAACAAATTTGGTGACTGTTGCCGATGCAAGCCTGTCCGTTGAATGGTGAAGTTATGTAGTCAGCAAGCTTTCATGGATTAGCCCCGCTAAAATCAAAGCGGGATTTTCCCCTTATCGTTCAGGAGCTTGATCATGGATGCGCAAAGTTTATCCCGCTATCAGGACTGGCTGTTGGCGGCGGCGACCGATGTCGGTCTCAAGGTGCTGGCGGCGATTGTTTTCTGGGTGGTTGGCCGCTGGCTGATCGGTATTGCGGTGGGCATGGTGCGTGCGGCGCTGGAGCGGCAGAAGGTCGATCCGACGGTGTTGCGCTACGTTGGTTCGATCGTCACCGTGACTTTGAACATCCTGCTGGTGATCGGCATCCTGGGTTACTTCGGGATGCAGACGACGACCTTCGCCGCGCTGGTCGCCGGTGCCGGGATTGCCATCGGCGCCGCCTGGGCGGGGCTGCTGTCGAATTTCGCGGCGGGCGCCTTCCTGATCGTTCTGCGCCCGTTCAAGGTCGGCGATTTCGTCTGCGTTGGCGGCGTTACCGGCACGGTGACCGAGATCGGTCTGTTCGCGACGACTTTGAACACGATGGACAACATTGCCACTGTAGTCGGCAACAACAAGATCTTCGGCGACAACATCCAGAATTTCACCCACAACCCGTTCCGCCGGGTCGATCTGAAGTGCCAGTTGGCCGGTGCTGCCGATCACCGGGCGGCGATTGCGCTACTGCGCGAGAAGATCGCGGCGATTCCGAATGTGCTCGCCGAACCGGCGGTCGATGTCGAGATCCTCGAGTTCAATCTGGTGGGGCCGGTGTTGGCGGTGCGTCCGTACTGCCATAACGACCATTACTGGCAGGTCTATTTCGAGACCAACCGGATTCTGCGCGAAGCGCTGGCCGAAGCCGGGTTCCCGGCGCCGATGCCGGCGCAGAACGTGCTGCTGACTCAGTCCTGAGGCGGGGAAGGGGCCGGCGTTGCCGGCCCGTGCTTCAGTTGCCGAGGCGGCGACAGATTTCCAGGGTCAGCGGTGCCTGGTTCATGCTGTAGAAGTGCAGCCCCGGGGCGCCGCCCTGAAGCAGGCGGGCACAGAGTTCGGTGACCAGGTCGAGGCCGAAGGCGCGGATCGATTCGGTATCGTCGCCGTAGCTTTCGAACTTCTTGCGCATCCAGCGCGGCAGGTCGGCGCCGCAGGCGTCCGAAAAGCGGGCCAGCTTGGTGAAGCCGACGATCGGCATGATGCCCGGGATGATCGGGATGTCGACGCCCAGCGCGCGCGCCTCGTCGACGAAGTGGAAATAGGCGTCGGCGTTGTAGAAATACTGGGTGATTGCCGAATTGGCCCCGGCCTTGACCTTGCGCGCGAAATTCCGCAAGTCGTCCTGCGGGCTGCGCGCCTGCGGGTGCCATTCCGGGTAGGCGGCGACCTCGATGCTGAACTGGTCGCCGGTCTCGGCGCGGATGAATTCGACCAGTTCGTTGGCGTAGCGGAATTCACCGGTTTCCGCCATGCCCGAGGGCAGGTCGCCGCGCAGGGCGACGATGCGGCGGATGCCGGCGGCCTGGTATTCGCCGAGGATTTCGCGGATCGACTCGCGCGTCGAGCCGATACACGACAGATGCGGCGCCGCATCGAAGCCTTCGGCGGCAATTTCCTTGACCACGGCGAAGGTGCGCTCGCGCCTCGAACCGCCGGCACCGTAGGTGACGGAGAAGAATTCGGGTTGCAGCCTGGCCAGCTCGGCGCGCGTCGCGCGCAGCTTGTCGACGCCTTCGGGCGTTTGCGGCGGGAAGAATTCGATGGAGATTTCTTTGTTCATTTTTTCAGCCAGATGAAGAATTCGCGGTTGCCGTCGCCGCCGGTGATGGGACTGTCGAGCCAGGCTTTTGCCGTCAGGCCGAGCTGGCGGGCGAGATCGAGGAAACGGCCCTCGACGTCGCGGTACAGCGTCGGATCGCGGACGATGCCGCCCTTGCCGATGTTGTGCGGGCCGACCTCGAACTGCGGCTTGATCAGCAGCAGCAGGTCGCCGTCGGCGGCAAGCAGGGTGGGCAGTTGCGGCAGGACCAGGGTCATCGAGATGAACGAGACGTCGCCGACGATCAGCTCGAAACCGTAGGCCGGCATTGCGTCGCCGAGGTCGGCGGCGGTCAGGGCGCGGCAGTTGATGCCTTCGAGTGCGGTGACGCGCTGGTCGCCTTTCAGCTTGCCGTGCAGTTGCCCGTGGCCGACATCGACGCCGACGACATGGGCGGCGCCAGCCTGCAGCAGGCAGTCGGTGAAACCGCCGGTGGACTGGCCGACGTCGAGGCAGGTCTTGCCCGCTGCCGCAATGCCGGTAGCCGCCAGCGCGCCAGCCAGCTTGAGTCCGCCGCGCGAGACGTAGCGGTCGCTGTCGTCGGCCAGCACTGTCAGTACCACTTCGGCCGGCAGTTCCTGCGCCGGCTTGCCGACCGGCTTGCCATCGGCGAACACCCGGCCTTCGCCGATCAGCCGTTGCGCCAGGGTGCGCGACGCCGCCAGCCCGCGCTGGACGAGCAGCGCGTCGGCACGCAGCAGGCCGTGCCGCTCGACCGGCGGCTTGGCCGCTTTTTCCGCGGCAGGACGACCGCCCTGCCGGGCGTGGAAGGAGTTCATGCTCATCGCTTGCCCAGCAGCACGCTGCTCAGTGCCCAGGAAACCAGGCTGTAGGCGATCGAGCCGGCAAGTGCCGACCAGAAACCGCCGACCTGGAAGCCGTCGATCAGGCTACCGGCCAACTGGAACAATACGGCATTGATGACGAAGATGAACAAGCCCAGCGTCAGCACCGTCACCGGCAGGGTGAGCAGGATTAGCAGCGGCCGCAGCAGCGTGTTGATCAGGCCGAGCACGACGGCAACCAGCAAGGCCGTGCCCAGACCGGCGACCTGGATCGACGGCAGCAGGTAGGGCAGGATGAGCAGGGCTAGCGCGTTGACGATCCAGACGGCGATGAGCTTGAACATGTTGGTGGGCTTAGTAGCGGTAGTGGTTCGGCTTGTACGGGCCTTCCACCGGCACGCCGATGTACCTGGCCTGCGCTTCGCTCAGCGTCGTCAGCTTGGCGCCGATCTTCTTCAGGTGCAGGCGGGCGACCATTTCGTCGAGGTGCTTGGGCAGCACATAGACGCCGACCGGGTATTCGCCGATCTTGGTGAACAGTTCGATCTGGGCCAGGGTCTGGTTGGCGAAGGAGTTGCTCATGACGAAGCTGGGGTGGCCGGTGGCGCAGCCGAGGTTCACCAGGCGGCCTTCGGCGAGCAGGATGATGCGCTTGCCGTCCGGGAAGATGATGTGGTCGACCTGTGGCTTGATGTTTTCCCAGGTGTATTGGCGCAGGCTGGCGACTTCGATTTCCGAGTCGAAGTGGCCGATGTTGCAGACGATGGCGTTGTTCTTCATCGCCACCATGTGGTCGTGGGTGATGACACCGACGTTGCCGGTGGTGGTGACGAAGATGTCACCAAGGGCGGCGGCTTCTTCCATGGTGACCACGCGGAAGCCTTCCATTGCCGCCTGCAGGGCGCAGATCGGGTCGATCTCGGTGACCATGACGGTGGCGCCGAGGCCGCGCAGCGACTGGGCGCAGCCCTTGCCGACGTCGCCGTAGCCGAGGACGACGCCGATCTTGCCGGCGATCATCACGTCGGTGGCGCGCTTGATGCCGTCGACCAGCGATTCGCGGCAGCCATAGAGGTTGTCGAACTTGGACTTGGTCACCGAATCGTTCACGTTGATCGCCGGGAACTTCAGTTCGCCGCGCTCGAACATCTGGTACAGGCGATGCACGCCGGTGGTGGTTTCCTCGGTGACGCCCTTGACCTGGACGAGACGGGTCGAATACCAGGTCGGATCAGTCTTCAGCTTGGCCTTGATGCTGGCGAAAAGAACGACGGCTTCCTCGCTGTCCGGATGGTCGAGCACCGACAGATCCTGCTCGGCGCGGGCACCGAGGTGCAGCAGCAGCGTGGCGTCGCCGCCGTCGTCGAGGATCATGTTCGAATAGCCGCCGTCGGCCCATTCGAAGATGCGGTGGGTGTAATCCCAGTAATCGGTCAGCGATTCGCCCTTGACCGCGAACACCGGCACGCCGGTAGCGGCGATGGCGGCGGCGGCGTGGTCCTGGGTCGAGAAGATGTTGCACGAGGCCCAGCGGACGTCGGCGCCGAGCGCGGTCAGCGTCTCGATGAGCACGGCGGTCTGGATCGTCATGTGCAGCGAACCGGTGATGCGCGCGCCTTTGAGCGGCTGGGTCTTGGCGAATTCCTCGCGGATCGCCATCAGGCCCGGCATTTCGGTTTCGGCGATGCGGATTTCCTTGCGACCCCAGTCGGCAAGGGAAAGATCGGCGATGACGTAGTCTTGGGTTTCAGCCACAGTAAAGCTCCTTGAACTGTGACCGGGGAGGGAGGTGCGGCATGCTCAGCTGCGCCCCCTGCGCCCGGCAGGGTTGGACAGTGAGCGCCGTTTTGAACCGAGCCTGGGAGTGGCCTCCTGCAGCGCTCCTCGGTAGGTGGCGGATTATAAACGCGTTTTCAGCGCTTGTCGCCGGCCCACCAGCGGTCGATGTCGCGGATGCCCCATTTTGCTGCATCCTCTCGGCCAGCGATCTTCTCGCGGCTCCTGGCGATATCGATGATCTCCGGCTTCAGGTAGGCCTGCGAGCGGGTCGAGAAGAAGACCTTGACCCGTGGCTTGAGCAGCGATAGTTCGCCCTGCTCGACGACGACGCCGAGCTTGCCCGATTCCAGCCGGACCAGCGAGCCGACCGGGTAGATGCCCAGGCTGCGGACGAAGGCCTGGAAGACGGTCGGGTCGAAATGCCCCTGCCACTCGGCCATGCGCTTGATCGATTCGGCCGGATCCCAGCCCGCCTTGTACGGCCGGTTCGAGCTGATTGCGTCATAGACGTCACAGACGGCGCCCATCCGGGCCATCAGGCTGATCTGTTCGCCCTTGAGGCCTGCCGGGTAGCCGCTGCCGTCGAATTTTTCGTGATGGTGCAGGCAGATGTCGCGGACCGCTTCGCTGATGCTCCGGCCTTCGAGCAGCATCCGGTGGCCTTCGTCCGGGTGGGTTCGGATCACCGCGAATTCCACGTCGCTGAGTTTGCCCGGCTTGTTAAGGATGGCCGTCGGCATCATGGCCTTGCCGAGATCATGCAGCAGGCCGCCCATGCCGGCCTCGCGTACCTGCTGTTCGTCGAGACCGAGTTGGCGGGCGAGCGCAATCATCAGGGCACAGACCGCGACGCTGTGCAGATAGGTGTAGTCGTCGGCGGTCTTGAGCCGGGCGAGGCTGATCAGCGCGCCGGGATTGCGCAGCACCGAGTTGGAAATTTCCTCGACCAGCGGCGCCGCGGCATCGGCGTCGACTGCCTTGCCCATGCGCGCCTCCTGGAACATCGAGACGACCGCTTCGCGGCCCCGGGCGACGATGCGGCTGGCCCGCTTGACCTCGTCGGCGAAGGCGGCTTTTTCTGCTGGTGCCGCGGCCGGTGTCGTTTCCGGTACGGTGTCGGCTGTCTCGTAGGCGATGGTTGCGTCCGTCGTCGGCTCGACGTCGCGTCCCTTGCCGATGTCGATCCACACCTCGCGGATCGAGCTTTCGCGGATCAGCACGAGATCGTTCGGGTCTTCGATGACGAAGCGCGTGCGCCAGAACGGATGATCGAGCCAGGCGCCGCAGAAGGCCTGGAGGTGCATGCCGAGACGGAGCTGGTCGACCGGAATTTTCTTGAGCATATCTGGCAATACTAACAAAAACGCGGGCTGGTGGCCCGCGTTGTCGTGCTCAGAATCATCCGCTCAGAGACCGGCGTCGCTACGCAACAGGTTGGCCCGGTCGGTGGCTTCCCAGGAGAATTCCGGCTCGTCGCGGCCGAAGTGCCCGTAGGCAGCGGTCTTCTGGTAGATCGGGCGCAGCAGGTCGAGCATGTTGACGATGCCCTTCGGGCGCAGGTCGAAGTGCTTGCGCACCAGCGCGGTCAGGGTTTCGTTGCTGACCTTGCCGGTACCGAAGGTATCGACCATGATCGACGTCGGGTGGGCGACGCCGATGGCGTAGGAAATCTGCACCAGGCAGCGCGAGGCCAGTCCGGCGGCAACGATGTTCTTGGCAACGTAGCGGCCGGCGTAGGCGGCAGAACGGTCGACCTTGGACGGGTCTTTGCCGGAGAAGGCGCCGCCACCGTGCGGCGCGGCACCGCCGTAGGTATCAACGATGATCTTGCGGCCAGTCAGTCCGCAGTCGCCCTGGGGGCCGCCAACGACGAAACGGCCGGTCGGGTTGACCAGGAAGTTGATGTTGCCCTTGATCAGTTCCTTGGGCAGCACCGGCTTGATGATCTGCTCGATGGTCGCTTCGCGCAGGTCTTCCAGGCTGATGTCTGGCGCATGCTGGGTGGACAGCACGACAGTGTCGATTGAGTGCGGCTTGCCGTCGACATACTTGATGGTGACCTGTGACTTGGCGTCCGGGCGCGCCCAAGGCAGGCGGCCGTCCTTGCGCAGCATGGCCTGGCGTTCGACCAGGCGGTGCGAGAGGTAGATCGGCAGCGGCATCAGCGATGGCGTTTCGTCGCAGGCGTAGCCGAACATCAGGCCCTGGTCGCCGGCGCCCTGGTCGAGATTGTCGTCGTAGGCCTTGTTCACACCTTGAGCGATGTCCGGGCTCTGCTTGTCGTAGGCGACGAGCACGGCGCAGCCCTTGTAGTCGATGCCGTAGTCGGTGTTGTCATAGCCGATGCGCTTGATCGTGTCGCGGGCGACCTGGATGTAATCGACGTTGGCGTTGGTCGTGATCTCGCCGGCGAGGACGACCAGACCGGTGTTGCACAGGGTTTCGGCGGCGACGCGGGAATGCTTGTCCTGGGCCAGGATGGCGTCGAGGATGGCGTCGGAAATCTGGTCGGCGACCTTGTCGGGATGACCTTCGGAAACCGATTCCGAAGTGAACAGGTACTCGCTCATGGGATGCTCCTTGGTCCTTGTCTCCGGCGTTACCGGCTTCGGACCACGAGCAGGCGACGCTTTAGCGGATTTTGTGAATCGCCCCGCAAGTTGTCTGTTTAACTCGGCGATCCCATAATGATAAGCCTTTGCCGTCTGCTTTCAACCCCCGGGGCCTCATGGTTTTTCTGTTCCGTCTGCTTTCGTATCTGCCGCTATCCATGGTGCATCGGCTTGGCGCCTGGCTCGGGAAACTGACCTACCTGCTCTCGCCCAGCTACCGGCGTCATCTGCGCGGCAACATGGCGCAGGCCGGCGTCGATCCGGCGCTGCATCTGCCGGCGGCGGCCGAGACCGGCAAGCAGATGCTCGAACTGTCGCGCATCTGGATGCGGCCGCTCGAACAGGCCAATGCCCAGGTCGTCGAGGTGGTCGGCCGCGAGTTGCTCGACGCCGCGCTGCAGGCCGGCCGGGGCGTCGTCTTCCTGACGCCGCACCTCGGGTGCTTTGAAATCACCGCCCAGTATCTTTCTTCTTTCGGCGATATCACCGTCCTCTACCGGCCGCCCAAGTTGGCGGCGGCGCAGGAACTGATCCTGATGGGGCGCCAACGGGCGCAGCTGCATCTGGCGCCGGCCGATCTGTCCGGGGTGCGGGCGCTGATCAAGGCGCTGAAGAAGGGGCAGATGGTCGGCATGCTGCCCGACCAGGCACCGAAGACCGGCGAGGGCGTGTGGCTGGATTTCTTCGGGCGCAAGGCCTACACGATGACGCTGGCCGCCCGCCTGACCGAAACCGGCGCCGCCGTGCTGCTGACCTGGGGCGAGCGCCTGCCCGAAGGGCGCGGCTACCGGGTGCATTTCCAGGCGCTGACAGCGCCACTGGCCGGCGATACCGTGGCGCGCGCGCAACAGATCAACCATGAGATCGAAACCCTGATCCGGCAGTGCCCGGTCCAGTACCTGTGGGGCTACAACCGCTACAAGACGCCGCGTGGCGCCGAACCGCCGCCGGCCTAGAAGCTGGCGGGGCAGGTATCATCCCGTTGTTGCCGGCCAGGGCCGCGCCGGTGGCAATCCACAGACCATGGCCGACTGAGAACAGGATTTACCCATGAGCAGCCTGAATATCGAGATTCGCCCCATCACGCCGCCGGAAGTGCCGGCGATTGCCTCGCTGGCGCGGGAAATCTGGCAGGCGAGCTATCCCGGGATCATCACCCAGGAGCAGATCGACTTCATGCTCGAGCAGCGTTACGGTCACGAGCGCCTTTACGACGACCTGGAAGACGCCCACAAATGGCTGGACCAGGCGATCCACGAAGGACGGCGTGTCGGTTTCGCATTCAGCGAGTTGTACAAGGGCGAGTTCAAGCTCGACAAGTTGTACATCCACCCCGATGTGCAACGGCGCGGCGTCGGTGGCCAGTTGATTGCCCACGTCGCCGAGCGGGCGCGCAAGCAGGGTTACCCCTGTGTGATCCTGCAGGTCAACAAACGCAATGTGAAGGCGATCAACTCGTACATGAAGTATGGCTTCAGCGTGCGCGAGACGATGGTCGACGATATCGGTCACGGTTACGTGATGGACGATTTCGTGATGGAGAAAAAGCTTTAGGAATTTGAGATAACTACCTGTCTCTGTTATTCTTTTTCTTGATCAATAGTGGAGCGGTTCGTGAAGCTCAAATTCACCAAGATGCACGGCCTGGGCAACGACTTCGTCGTGCTCGACGGCGTGCGCCAGCAGTTTTCCCTGACCCCGGAGCAGTTGCGCTACCTCGGCGACCGCCACTTCGGCGTCGGTTGCGACCAGATTCTGGTCGTCGAAAAGCCGACCCGGGACGGCGTCGATTTCCGTTATCGCATCTTCAACGCCGATGGCGGCGAGGTTGAGCAATGCGGCAACGGCGCCCGCTGCTTCGTGCGTTTCGTGCACGAGCAGGGGTTGACCGACAAGCGCGAGATTCGCGTCGAAACGATGAAGGGCGTCATCGCACCGCGTCTCGAGGGCGACGGCAAGGTCACCGTCGACATGGGCGTGCCGCGTTTCCTGCCGCACGAGATTCCTTTCCTGCACGACGACGACGTGGTCGTATACAACCTCGACGTCGCCGACGAGACGCTGGAAGTCAGCGTCGTCTCGATGGGCAACCCGCATGCCGTGCAGGTCGTTGACAGCGTGGATAGCGCGCCGGTTGGCGAGCATGGGCCATTGATCGAATCGCACGCGCGTTTTCCGCAACGGGTCAACGCCGGCTTCATGCAGGTCGTCGACAAGCATGCGATCAGGCTGCGGGTCTATGAGCGCGGCGCTGGCGAAACCCTGGCCTGCGGCACCGGCGCCTGCGCCGCCGCGGTCGCCGGTATCCGCCGTGGCCTGCTCGAATCGCCGGTGCGCGTCAGCACACGTGGTGGCGACCTGACCATCGCCTGGGGCGGCGAGGGCCGTCCGGTGCTGATGACCGGTCCCGCCCAGACGGTATTTTCCGGAGAAATCGATTTATGAGCGCCTTGTTTCCCGAAGACGTTGCCGAGTACCTGAAGCGCAACCCCGGCTTCTTCGAGCAGTACGCCGACCTGATGGCGCAGATTTTCGTGCCGCATCCGCACGGCGGGCGCGCCGTTTCGCTGGCCGAAAGGCAGATGCTGACGCTGCGCGAGAAAAACCGCGCCAGCGAGTCGAAGCTGGCCGAATTGATCGCTTTCGGCGAGGAGAACGACCAGATTTCCGAAAAGGTGCATCGGCTGGCGGTCGGGCTGATCGCCGCCGAAACCTTCCAGGCGGTGATTCACCTGCTGAACTTCCACCTGCGCGACGATTTTTCCGTGCCGCACGTCGCCCTGCGCCTGTGGGACAAGCCGGCCGGCATCGAGGACCTGCCGGAATTCGCCGCGGTCAGCGAGGAACTGCAGGTGTTCGCCGAGACGCTGGCGCGTCCCTACTGCGGTTCGACCGCCGGTTTCGGTACCGCTTCCTGGTTCGGCGAAGCGGCGCCGCACATCCGTTCGCAGGCGCTGATCGCCCTGCGCAACGGCGGTGGCACGATCGGCATGGTCGCCCTGGGCAGCGAAGAAACCCAGCGCTTCTACGCCGACATGGGGACGCTCTACCTCGAGCGTATCGGCGAGATGGTCTCGGCGGCGCTGGCACGGGTCACCAAGAGCACGCTGTGACGCCAGCGGCCGCGGTCGACGCCTACCTCGGCGAACTCGCCGGGCAGCGCCGGCTGTCGCCGCACACGCTGAGCAACTACCGGCGCGACCTGGAAAAACTGCTGGCGGCGGCGGGCGAACTGCCGCTCGACCAGTTGCTGGTTCATCACATCCGGCGTTTCGTCGCCAATCTGCATGGTGGCGGCCTCTCCGGCCGCTCGTTGGCCCGCCTGCTTTCGGCCTGGCGCGGCTTCTTCGCCTGGCTCGGCGCGCGCGGCCTGATCCGGGCCAACCCCTGCGAAGGCATCCGGGCGCCGAAGTCGCCGCGCCTGTTGCCGAAGGCGTTGTCGGTCGACGAAGCGGCGCAACTGATGCAGCCGCTGGCCGACGCCGACGATCTCTTCGAGCGGCGCGACGCGGCGATGTTCGAGCTGCTTTACTCGTCCGGTCTGCGCCTCGCCGAACTGGTCGGCCTCGATTGTTCGGCGCTTGAAAGCATCGTGCATGAAGGCGAGGTCCGGGTCATCGGCAAGCGCAACAAGCCGCGCCTGGTGCCTGTCGGTACCCCGGCCCGGCAGGCGGTCGCCGCCTGGGCGGCAGTGCGCGGCGCGCTGGCCTTGCCCGATGAAGCTGCGCTTTTCGTCAATACCCGCGGCCGCCGCATCGGGCCGCGCAGCGTCGAACAGCGGCTGGCGCAGCGGGCCCTGCAGCTCGGCCTGGCGCAGCACGTCCACCCGCATATGCTGCGCCATTCCTTCGCCTCGCATGTCCTGCAGTCGTCCGGCGACCTGCGCGCGGTGCAGGAAATGCTCGGTCACGCCAGCATTGCCTCGACCCAGGTTTATACCCATCTTGACTTCCAGCACCTGGCCAGCGTCTACGACAAGGCGCATCCACGAGCCAAGCGCTGAAAACGGCAAACAAATCAAGTGGTAATTGACCGCCGTCCGGTCAACCCGGCATAATGCCCGTCTTTCAAAATTTCGCCGTAATCCGGAGTCAGTCATGGCCATCAACCGCAACCGCCGCAACATCCTGGAACGCCGCTGCGTTTCGAAAACCGTCAAGCGCCTGTTCAAGGGCGACGGCAAGACGACGTTCAAGACCATGTACGCCGTCGAGTGCCATCAGCGCAACCGCAAGCCGCTGGGCAACTAAGCCGCACCACGCATTCCCGGCCCCGGTTATCGCAAGGTAACCGGGGCTTCTTGCATTTACCGGTCGACAAAAAACATGGCCCAATTGATCCTGATGCCCGGCAAGGAACGCTCGGCGATGAAGCAGCGCCACCCCTGGCTGTTCGCCGGCTCGGTCGGCCGCCTCGAAGGCCGCGCCCGGCCCGGCGATACCGTCGAGGTGCTGGCCGACAATCTGCGTCCGCTCGGGCGTGCTGCCTACAGCCCGCAATCGCAGATCCGCGCCCGCTTCTGGACTTTCGACGCTGACGAGTCGGTCGACGATGCCTTCTTCAAGCGTCGCATTGCCGCCGCCGTCGCCCGCCGCGAAGCGCTGCCGGAACTGCGCGGCCAGGATGGCGTGCGCCTGATCCATGCCGAATCCGACGGTTTGCCCGGCGTCATCGCCGACCGCTACGGGGACACCGTCGTCGTCCAGCTCACTTCGGCAGGTGCCGACAAGTGGCGCAAGGCAATCGTCGCCGGCCTGATCAAGGCGACCGGCTGCGCCCGTGTCTATGAGCGCTCGGATTCCGAAGTGCGCGCCCTCGAAGGGCTGGAGCCGACCACCGGCTGGCTGCATGGCGAGGCGCCGGCGACGCCGCTCTCGATCATGGAAAACGGCGTGCGCCTGGCGGTCGACATCGCCGGCGGGCACAAGACCGGCTTCTACCTCGACCAGCGCGAGAACCGCCGCCTGCTCGGTGAGCTGGCCGCCGGCAAGGAAATCCTCAACTGCTTCTGCTACACCGGCGGTTTCTCGCTGCAGGCGCTGGCTGGCGGCGCTGCCAATGTGCTGTCGATTGATTCCTCTGGTCCGGCGCTGGCACAGGCTCGCGCCAACCTGGCACTCAACCCGCAACTACCGGCCGAGCGTGCCGAATGGCAGGAGGCTGACGTCTTCCAGGCCTTGCGTGATTTCCGCCAGGCCGGCCGCAAGTTCGACCTGATCGTCCTCGATCCGCCCAAGTTCGCCCCATCGGCCGCCC
Source organism: Azonexus sp. (assembly GCF_041909095.1). Classification (GTDB taxonomy): domain Bacteria; phylum Pseudomonadota; class Gammaproteobacteria; order Burkholderiales; family Rhodocyclaceae; genus Azonexus. Next base: position 1,233,960 of record NZ_JAYREB010000001.1, read on the forward strand.
ATGCCGAACGCGCCGCACGCGCCTACAAGGACATCAATGTCCTCGGCTGCCGCCTGCTGCGCCCGGGCGGGATGTTGATGACCTACTCGTGTTCCGGCGGCATCGGCCTCGAACTGTTCCAGAAGATCGTCGCCGGCGCTGCCCACGACGCCGGACGGGAAGCACGCATTGTGCGCCGCCTGGCGGGAGCGGCGGATCATCCGGTGGCGCTGAATTTTCCCGAGGGCGAGTACTTGAAAGGCTTGCTGGTACAGGTCGATTGACCGGGGAGCATGCGGCTTTGTTGTAAAACATTGCCATGAACGGTCAGGGCATGCTAAAAAAGCCGTTCTGGACACGGAGTGGTCATGGTTTTCTCTTTCTTCAAGAAGCAGCCCGAGAAGGTGGTGCCCAAGGCGACCGTCGCTCGCCCGCGCACGCCGCTGCCCGAGATGAAGGTGCCGCCACCGCAGGCCGGTGTGCCGCAGAAGCTTGAGCAGCCTTTGCCGGATCTTGAATTTTCCGTAGAGGAAGTCCCGCCAGTAAAAGCGCCGCCTCCGGCCAAGCCGGCGAAACCTCCCGTGAGCCCATCCCCTGTGCCAGGACGGACGCCACTGGCGATGTCGGCGGAAGACGATTTTGACGGTGAGTTCACCACCTCGTCGGTGATGGCGATCGATGTCGTTCACGATATCGATCCCCTGCAGGCCGATGTCGAGCAGGTGGCGGTGCTCTTCGCCAATAGTCAGGACGATGCCGCACGTGCGCTGCTGCTCAGTGTGCTGAAGACCTACTCGGGGAGCGAGGGCATCCGCCTGTGGCGGATGTTGTTCGATCTGTTGCAGATTCAGGGAGACCGTGCCGCTTTTGACCGCTTCGGCATGGAGTTTGCGCGTAGTTGTGAAATGTCGCCGCCGGCCTGGCGGGACGCTGGCGGCGCCGGTGCGGGGCCGGCTTCGGCAGCGAAGGGCTTCACGCTGCAAGGCGTGCTGGCGGGTGATGACAGTGAAGCACTGCAGCAACTCGATGCATCCTTGAAGCAGGCCGGCGATCTGCTGGTCGATTGCAGTCGCTTGGTCGGTTGCGACGACATCGCTGCCGGCCTCCTGGCCGATGTGCTGATCGCTGCCCGTCGTTCCGGCAAGGTGGTGACCTTGCAGGGCGCTGACATCTTTGCGCGTCGCCTCGAGGAGCGCTTGAAAACCGGTGAGCCGGTGCACGAATCTGCCTGGCGCCTGCTGCTGGAGTTGCTGCAGCGGCTCGACACGCAAGCCCATTTCGAGGAAAAGGCGGTTGATTACGCGATCACCTTCGAACTGTCGCCGCCGTCCTGGGAAACCCTGCCCAAGGATGTCGTGGCCAAACAGACGGCGCTTGCCGCTGTACCCAAGGACGAGGTTTATTACCTGGCTGGCGAACTCAAGGGGCTGCGCTTCGATGAACTGCTTCCCCTGCTCGAAGCGGGTGGTCCGACGGTCATCGATTTTGCCGCGGTCCGCCGCGTCGATTTTTATTCGGCCGGGCAACTGGTCAATCGGCTGGCGCCGTTCAAGGCTGCCGGTCAGGATATCGTGATCCGCAGTCCGAATCACCTCGTCGCCGAGCTGATGGCCGTGGTCGGCCTCAACAAGCAGGCGCGCATCATCGTTCCCAAGTCCTAAAAAGGTTATTCCATGGAGCAATATCACGGCACGACGATCCTGTCGGTGCGCCGGGGCAACGTCGTCACGATGGGTGGCGACGGCCAGGTGACGCTGGGCAACATCGTCATCAAGGGCACGGCGAAAAAGGTACGTCGTCTCTATCAGGGCAAGATTCTCGCCGGTTTTGCCGGCGGCACTGCTGATGCCTTCACGCTGTTCGAGCGTTTCGAAGCCAAGCTGGAGAAGCATCAGGGCAATCTGGTGCGCTCGGCCGTCGAGCTGGCCAAGGACTGGCGCACCGACCGCGCGCTGCGCCGGCTGGAAGCCATGCTGTCGGTAGCTGACCGCGAATCCTCGCTGGTCATCACCGGCAACGGCGACGTCCTCGAACCGGAATACGGCATCGTCGCCATCGGCTCGGGCGGCGCCTACGCCCAGAGCGCGGCGCGTGCGCTGGTCGAGAACACCGACTTGAGCCCGCTGGAAATCGTCACCAAGTCGCTGGAGATTGCCGGCGACCTGTGCATCTACACCAATCGCAACTTCACGCTGGAGACGCTGGAATGAGTGGCGCCACGATGACCCCGAAGGAGATTGTCTCCGAACTCGACAAGCACATCGTCGGCCAGCATGCGGCCAAGAAGGCGGTGGCCATCGCCCTGCGCAACCGCTGGCGGCGCGCCCAGGTGGCCGAGCCGCTGCGCCAGGAAATCACGCCGAAGAACATTCTGATGATCGGCCCGACCGGTGTCGGCAAGACCGAGATCGCCCGCCGCCTGGCGCGGCTGGCCGATGCGCCCTTCATCAAGGTCGAGGCGACCAAGTTTACCGAGGTTGGCTACGTCGGCCGCGATGTCGAGACAATCATCCGCGATCTCGTCGAGATGGCGATCAAGGGCCACCGCGAGCGGGCGATGAAGGCCAACCGCGCGCGTGCCGAAGATGCCGCCGAGGAGCGCGTGCTCGACGCGCTGCTACCGCCGGCGCGCAGCCCAGGTTTCTACGCCGAGGAGTCGGCGACGACGGATAACGGTACCCGCCAGAAATTCCGCAAGAAGTTGCGCGAGGGCGAACTCGACGACAAGGAAATTGACATCGAGCTTGCTGCGCCGAGCATGCAGGCCGAGATTTTTGCGCCGCCGGGCATGGAGGAGCTGACCCAGCAGATCCAGGGGATGTTCCAGAACGTCGGCGGCGGCAAGAAGAAGTCGCGCAAATTGAAGATCAAGGATGCGCTGAAACTGCTCACCGATGAGGAAGCCGCCAAGCTGGTCAATGACGAGGAAATCAAGCTTGATGCCGTCAAGGCGGTCGAGCAGAACGGCATCGTCTTTCTCGACGAAATCGACAAGGTGGCCAGCCGTTCCGACGTGCAGGGCGCCGACGTCTCGCGCCAGGGCGTGCAGCGCGACCTGTTGCCGCTGGTCGAGGGAACGACGGTGTCGACCAAGTACGGCATGATCAAGACCGACCACATCCTGTTCATCGCCTCCGGCGCCTTCCACCTGTCGAAGCCGTCCGACCTGATTCCCGAATTGCAGGGGCGTTTCCCGATCCGCGTCGAACTCGACTCGCTGTCGGTCGCCGATTTCGAATGCATCCTGACCCAGACCGACGCCTGCCTGACCAAGCAGTATCAGGCGCTGCTGGCGACCGAGGGGGTGACGCTGGACTTCGCCGAGGATGGCATCCGCCGCATGGCCGAGATCGCCTTCCAGGTGAACGAGAAAACCGAGAACATTGGCGCCCGTCGCCTGCACACGGTGATGGAAAAGCTGCTGGAAGAAGTGTCCTTCGAGGCCGGCAAGGTCGGGTTGGAAAACATTGCGCTCGATGCCGCCTACGTCAATGACAAGCTTGGCGAAGTGGCGGCCGACGAGGACCTCTCCCGCTACGTGCTCTAAGGGCATTTCCGGATGGGCGGGCGGCCGCGCTGCCCGCACAATCCGCTTCCCCATTTCTTGCTGAGGCCGAACCGTGGACGAAAGCAGCCTGACCTTCCGCCTGCTGGCCATTCTTTTTCCAATCTTCGGTATCGTCGCCGCCGGGTTTTTCTACGGCCGCAAGCACAAGCCGGAGATGGCGGTGGCCAACCGGCTGAACATGGATGTCTTCGTGCCGGCGCTGGTCTTTGCCGCGATGGCCGGCAAGTCCTTCGATCTTGTCGCTTACGCGCCGCTGGCGCTTGCTGGTTTCCTCGTACTTGCCGCCTGCGGCCTGCTCGCCTGGCCGATCGCCAAACTCTGCGGCGTGCAGGCGAAGACGCTGGCGCCGCCGATGATGTTCAACAATTCCGGCAACATCGGTCTGCCGCTCGCCGTGCTGGCCTGGGGTGAGAACGCCCTGCCGGCGGCGGTGATCCTGTTCATGGTCGAGAACACGCTGCATTTCTCTTTCGGCGCCAAACTGCTCGATCCGAAAACACGCATCCTGATGCTCTGGCGCATCCCGGTGGTGTTCGCCGCCATTGCAGGCTTGGCCGTGGCCGTCCTGAAGATTCCCGTGTGGCAGCCGCTGGTCATCGCCATAAAGATGCTCGGCGATGTCTCGGTGCCGCTGTTGCTGTTCTCGCTTGGCGTGCGCATGACCGACGTATCCTTCGGCGAGTGGAAATTGTCGGTGGGCAGCGCACTGTTGCGCCCGCTGGCCGGCATGGCCATCGCCTGGGCCGTCATCCAGCTACTCGGACTGGAAGGGCGTGACGCGGCGATGTTGCTGGTGTTCGGCGCCTTGCCGCCGGCGGTGCTCAATTTCCTGTTTGCCGAGCGCTATAAACAGGAGCCGCAACGGGTGGCGTCGATCGTGCTGGTCGGCAATCTGGCGGCACTGATATTCCTGCCGTTGGCCCTGGCGCTGGTGCTTTAGCCCAGACTGTCCATCTGCCGCCGATCGCGCTTGGTCGGCCGGCCGTGGATTGCGGCGGCGGGTTCCTGGGTGAATTTGCGTCGCATCTGCTCGGCTTCGCGGGCGGCGATGCTCTCCGCGGTTTCTTCGTAGAGCAGGCGCGCTTCCGGCGCCGGGCCGCGCTTGTCCGACAGGCCGAGGATGCTCACGGTCCAGCGGGTATCCCCATTGAAGATGTCGAGGCGGTCGCCGACCTTTACGTCACGCGCCGGCTTGGTCGGCGCGCCGTTCAGCTTGATCTTGCCGCCGCTGACTGCATCTGTGGCCAGGCTGCGCGTCTTGAAGAAACGCGCAGCCCACAGCCACTTGTCGATGCGGATGCCAGCCACTACGGGAGGAGGGATTCGCCGGCGTAGAGCTGTTCAACGGTCTCGCGCTGGCGGATGACGTGCACCTGGTCGCCATCGACCATGACTTCGACGGCGCGTGGCCGCGTGTTGTAGTTCGAGGCCATGGCCATGCCGTAGGCGCCGGCCGACATCACGGCGAGCAGGTCGCCCGGCTGCAGGTTGAGCGGCCGCGCCTGGCCGAGGAAGTCGCCGGTTTCGCAGACCGGGCCGACGACGTCGTAGTCGCGCGTGGCGCCGGCACGCGGCACGACCGGGTCGATGTCGTGCCAGGCTTCGTAGAGGGCCGGGCGCATCAGGTCGTTCATTGCCGCGTCGATGATGGCGAAGTTCTTGGCCTCGCCTTCCTTGAGGAATTCGACGCGGGTGAGCAGCAGGCCGGCGTTGCCGACCAGCCGGCGGCCCGGTTCGAGCACCACCTTGAGACCGCGGCCCTGCAGCTTGTCGAGCAGCGGATTGAGGTAGGAGGCGACGGTCGGCTGCACTTCATCGGCGCGGTACTGGATACCGAGGCCGCCGCCGAGGTCGATGTGATGCACGGCGATGCCTTCGGCAGCGAGCTGGTCGATCAGCGCCAGGATGCGGTCAAGGGCTTCGGCAAACGGCGACGGATCGAGCAATTGCGAGCCGATGTGGCAGTCGATGCCGGCGACGGCGATGTTCGGCAGCGCGGCGGCGCGGCGGTAAAGCGCCAGCGCGTCGTCGTAGGCAACGCCGAACTTGGCTTCCTTGAGGCCGGTCGAGATGTACGGGTGGGTCTTCGGATCGACGTTCGGATTGACGCGCAGGCTGACTGGCGCGGTCTTGCCGAGCTGGCCGGCAACCTCGTTGAGGCGCTCGATTTCCGGGATCGATTCGATGTTGAAGCAGAAGATGCCGGCTTCAAGCGCCAGCTTCATTTCCGCCGCCGTCTTGCCGACGCCGGAGAAGACAACCTTCTGCGGATCGGCGCCAGCGGCCAGGACGCGCTGCAACTCACCGCCGGAAACGATGTCGAAACCGGCGCCGAGGCGGGCGAACAGGTTGAGGATGGCGAGGTTGGAATTGGCCTTGACGGCGTAGCAGACGAGCGCGCCGGCACCGGCCGGATGGGCGCCGAGGACGTCGTGAAATTCCTTGAGCGCTGCGCTCAGCGCGGCGCGCGAATAGACGTAGGCAGGCGTGCCGAACCGTTCGGCGAGGCCCGGCAGGGCGACGGATTCGGCGTGCAGGACGCCGTTCTTGAGGGCAAAGTGGGTCATCGGGCGGGGCTGCGTTGAGCCGTGCTAACATCTGCCGCGCCGCCCTTGGGCGGCAATTCGAGCGGGCCTTTCATGCCGCAGGCGGCAAGGCTCAGGATGATCAGTACGGCAGCGATTCGGGACATGGTTTCGGTCGCGGTCTGCGAAGAGCGGGATGTTAGCACACGATGGATGACAAAGAATTCAATGCCTTGGCTGATCAGGCTTTGCAGCAGATCGAAGCGGGGCTCGAACGTGCCGACATCGATTTTGAAATCGTCGCGGGTGGTGTGCTTGAAATCGAGTTCGACGATGGCAGCAAGATCATCGTCAATCGCCATGGCGTCGCCCGGGAAATCTGGGTCGCCGCCCGTAGCGGCGGCTTCCATTTTCGCTGGGATGGCGGGCAGTGGCTCGATACCCGCGATGCTTCCCCGCTGCTGACTAAACTGGCGGCGCTCGCCAGCCAGCAGGCCGGCGAGTCGGTCAGTTTTTCCTGATCACTGCGGGCCCATCAGTTGACGGACGCCCTGCGGCAAGCTTGAGGTAGCGGCTTCGGAACGCGGCGGTGGTGCTTGCTCGCCTACCGCCGCAGGGGTTTCTGTCGCCGTCTTCGGCAGGTTCTCGCTATAAATCAGTTCGCGGCCGGCACCATCGGCATCTGGTGCCGAACTCAGGCCCGGGGGCGGCGAGGGTAATCCCTCAGGGACATTTTTCAGCGCGGTCGCCATGTAGCCGATCCAGATCGGCAGCGCGGCGACACCGCCGGTTTCCCTGCTGCCCAGTTTGCGCGGTTGATCGAAGCCGACCCACGCACAGCCGGCTACGGTCTTCTGGTAGCCACAGAACCAGGCATCGACGTATTCATTGGTCGTTCCGGTCTTGCCTGCCAGGTCGCGGCGTTTCAGTTGGCTGGAGGCGCGGGCGGCAGTCCCGTAGATCGTGACGTCGCGCATCATCGAGTCGCTGAGGAAGGCGTTGCGGGCGTCGATCGCCCGGATCGATTCATCTCCGGCTTTGGCGGCCTTGGCGACAGCAAGAACCCGGTTCCTTTCGTCGCGGATTTCACTGACCACATAAGGTGTGATGCGGAAACCGCCGTTGGCGAATACCGCATAGGCGGTGGTCATTTGCCATGGAGTGACCGAGCCTGCGCCCAGCGCCATCGTCAGATAGGGCGGGTGTTTCGCCGTGTCGAAACCGAAACGGCCGATGTAGTCCTGGGCATACTGCGTGCCTATGGCTTGCAGCAAGCGGATGGAAACCATGTTTTTCGATTTTGCCAAGGCGGTGCGCAGCGGCATGGGGCCATCGTACTTGCCGTCGTAGTTTTTGGGCTGCCAGGCCTGGGAGCCGGTTTCCCCGGCGGAGATGACGATCGGTTCGTCTTCGACGATGCTGCCGGGGTGGAAGCCTTTTTCCAGCGCTGCGGAATAAATGAAAGGCTTGAAACTGGATCCCGGCTGTCGCCAGGCCTGGGTCGCGTGGTTGAACTTGTTGCGATTGAAGTCGAAACCGCCGACCAGTGCCCGGATGGCGCCGTCAGCGGGGTCTATGGCGACAAAGGCCGATTCCACTTCGGGGAGTTGGGAGATCGACCATTTGCCGGCCTCGTCCTTGATCACCCGGATGATGGCGCCACGCCGGATGCGTTTGTTGGGGGGGGCCTTGTCGTCGAGCATCCGTTGGGCGAAGCGCATTCCTTCACCCGAGAGGGTCAGCAACTCGCCACCTTTGACGTAAGCCTGCACTGTGTTCTGCCCGGTCTGCAAGACCAGCGCAGGCCGCAGGTCGCCGGCATCGTGGATGTCCTGGAGCAGGATGTCGATGGTTTCGTCCTGGTCGGAAGTCAGGCTGCTCATGTCGATGTAGGACTCCGCGCCGCGATAACCGTTGCGGCGGTCGTAGTCCATCACGCCCTTGCGTAGCGAACGATAGGCTGCTTCCTGATCGGCACGGAGCAGGGTCGTGTAGACTTTCATGCCGCGCGTATACACGTCTTCCGGGAAACTGTCGGCGGCAAGCTGGCGCGCCATCTCGGCCACGAATTCGGCATTCACCGCGTATTCGGAAAGTTCGCGTTTGATGACCAGTGGCTCCTTGAGTGCCTGTTCATGTTGCGCGTCAGAGATGAAGCCAAGCTCCAGCATGCGGCGCAATACATATTGCTGCCGGATTTTGGCGCGTCGGGGGTTGGCAATAGGATTGTAGGCTGATGGCGCTTTGGGCAGCCCTGCCAGCATGGCGGCCTCAGCGATCGAAACGCTGTCCAGTGATTTGCCGAAATAGATCTGGGCGGCGGCACCGAAGCCGTAAGCGCGCTGCCCCAGAAAAATCTGGTTGATGTATAGCTCAAGGATCTGATCCTTGCTCAGGCTGCTTTCAATTTTCAGCGACAGCAAGGCTTCGTAGAGTTTCCGTGTGTAGGTTTTCTCGGAAGTCAGAAAGAAATTCCGGGCGACCTGTTGCGTGATTGTGGAGGCGCCTTGTTTTTTTCCGCCGCTGATCAGGTTCGAGGTGGCAGCTCGTATGATTCCGGTATAATCGATCCCCATGTGCTGATAGAAACGATCGTCCTCGGCCGCGAGGATCGCCTGCTTCATGATGGCTGGGACTTTCGAAATCGCTACAACAGCGCGTCGTTCTTCGCCGAATTCGCCAATGAGGTGACCGTCGGCGGTGTAGATGCGTAACGGAATCTTGGGGCGGTAGTCGGTCAGTACTTCGAGCGAGGGCAGGTTTGGGTAGGCCAGGGCAATCACAATGATGGCGATGGCCAGGCCGACCAGAGCGATGCCAACGAGAGCGATGATGGGGTAAAGGAGTAGGCGAAGCGCACGGGGCATGGATTGTTGTCGTGTGTGGCAAGTGTGTCGGCATTATACGCTGAGGTCATTTCGGGGTATAAAAGAGCTTTACACTGCAGTGGCTTGTTGTTAGCATCTGAAGTGAATTATTGGTTTTTCTTCTAAGATCGTAATCCGTAAGGACTTTCTGGGGGTGTGGTGGGCTTCGATATCTCAGCTTTACTTAATCCCAAGGCGCGCCCTCTGCTGGGGCTCGACATCAGTTCGTCGGCTGTAAAGCTCGTCGAGTTGACTGCTAACGGGAGGGATGGCTATCGCGTTGAGCGTTACGCCATAGAAGTGTTGCCAAAGGATGCTGTTTCCGATGGCAATATTGCGAACCTCGACGCCGTGGTGGAGGCGGTCAAACGGGCCTGGAAGCGTCTCGGGACGTCGACACGTAACGTTGCGATGGCGCTCCCCGCATCGGCTGTGATTACAAAGAAAATCATAGTGCCGGCCGGCTTGCGGGAAGAGGATCTGGAAGTTCAGGTCGAGACTGAAGCCAATCAGTACATTCCCTTTTCTATTGACGACGTGAATCTGGATTATCAGGTTCTGGGGCCGGCGCCTTCCGTTCCTGACGAGGTCGAGGTGTTGATCGCCGCGTCGAAGAAGGAGCGGGTCGAAGATCGGGTGGCGGTTGCCGAGGCGGCCGGGCTTAAGGCTGCGGTCGTCGATGTCGAGTCGTTTGCTACCTTGGCGGCGTTTGAACTGGTCGAGCGTCAGCTTCCCGAGGGTGGCAAGAATCAGGTGGTCGCATTGGTTGATATCGGCGCCAATGTGATGAACCTCACGGTCATGCGCAACGGCCAGCAGGTTTATGCGCGCGAGCAGGCGTTTGGCGGCAGTCAATTGACCCTGGATATATCCCGCCATTATGGAATGGCAATTGAAGAGGCTGAGTTGGCGAAGCGCTCGGGGAATCTACCGGAAGGCTATGAGGCGGAGTTGCTCAATCCGTTCATGGAAAATCTGGCGCTTGAGGTTTCGCGCTCGCTTCAATTCTTCTTTACCTCGACGCAGTTCAATCAGGTGGACCACATCGTCCTGGCAGGCGGATGTGCGGTGATTCCCGGGATTGACGAAGTCGTGGCGACGAGAACACAGTTCAATACACTGGTTGCCAACCCGTTTGCCAACATGCTGCTGTCCGATCGGGTTCGGGCGCGAAATCTGCTGGCAGACTCGTCGTCCATGATGGTGGCCTGTGGTTTGGCCTTGCGGAGGTTTGATCCAGCATGATACGTATCAACCTATTGCCACATCGTGAACAGGCCAGAAAGGCCAGGCGCGAACAGTTTTACGTTCTGGCCGGGCTGGTGCTGGTGCTTGGCGTCCTTGTCGCATTTGCGATTTACTCGCTGATTGATGCGCAGATTCAGGCGCAGAACGAGAGGAATGATTTTCTCAAGCAAGAAATTGCCGTTCTTGACAAGCAGCTGACGCAAATCAAGCGCCTGAAAGAGCAAACGCAAGCCTTGCTGGCGCGTAAACAGGTAATCGAGGACTTGCAGCGCGACCGTGGCGAGACGGTGCACCTGTTGAGTGAAATGGTGCGCCAGGTCCCTGAAGGGGTCTATCTCAAGTCCATGAAACAGGAAGGCCTGAAAGTCAATGTGACAGGCTACGCCCAGTCCAATGCGCGAGTCTCGGCACTGATGCGCAATATTGACGGCTCTCCTTGGTTGGAAAATCCGCGTCTTATCGAAACCAAGGCCGTCGTTCTCGATGGTCGCAGGGTCAACGAGTTTGGCATGGATTTCACGCTGACCCGAGTGCCGCTTGAGGGGGCGAAACAATGAGCCCGAAAATGCCTGTATTGACCGGGAAAGCGTCGCGAGTGAGCTACCAGGCCATCCTTGATGATTTCCGTTACATGAACCCCAACGATCCGGGGGCATGGCCCGCCATTCCCAAGGTTACAGTGCTGATAGGGGTTTTTCTGGTCATCCTGCTGGCTGGTTGGTGGTTTTTCTGGAGTGACCAACTGGCGCTCTTGGAAGGCGCCGGCCAAGAAGAGTTGAGTTTGAAGGACCAGTACATTGCCAAAAAGCGTCAGGCAGTAAATCTGGATCTCTATACCCAGCAACTGGCCGAAATCGACCGTTCGTTTGGCGCACTGCTCAAGCAGTTGCCGAACAAGTCCGAAATCGAGGCGTTGTTGATCGAAGTCAACCAGGCTGGGCTTGGTCGTGGTCTGCAGTTTGAGTTGTTCCGCCCGGGCGCTGAACAGATCAAGGATTTTTATGCAGAGCTGCCGGTAACCGTGAAGATCAACGGCTCTTACCACGATATTGGTGCTTTTGCTGCCGATGTGGCGAAGTTGCCGCGTATCGTCACGCTCAACAGCGTTGCCATCGCGCCACTGAAAAATAGCGAAACCCTCTCTCTGGACGCGACTGTGAAGACCTTCCGCTATCTTGATGAAGAGGAACTGGCTGAGCAGAAGCGGGCAGAGGAAAAACTCAAAGCAGACCAGGCAAAGGGAGGGGGCAAGTGAGACATATTGCGCTTGTGGCCTTGTGCATCGCCATCGCCGGCTGTTCTGGCAGTGAGCAGGACGAACTCAGGTCATGGATGGAGGAAAACTCAAGGGATTTGCGGGGTAAAGTTGAGCCGCTGCCTGAGGTAAAGTCCTATGAGCCGGTACCTTACGAAGTCAGCGACATGATTGAGCCGTTCAGGGCCAAGAAAATTGACCCGGATACAAAAAATCGCTTCGGTACGGGGAAGGGGGGGCAATTCCAGCCTGATTTCGAGGCCAGGGAGTTGCGCAACAGTGTCCTGGAGAAGTATCCCCTTGAGTCCCTGACCATGATTGGTCGATTGGTAGTCAACAAGCGTCCGATCGCGGTCATCAAGTACGAAAATAATGTCAAGCAAGTGAAGGTCGGCGATTATTTAGGGCTGGATTTCGGCATGGTGACCGAGATCGGCGAGAGCGAACTGAAATTGAAGGAACTGATTCAGGATTCTGCTGGGGAATGGAGTGAGCGCCAGAGTTCACTATTCCTGCAGACCACGGAGGGGAGCGGTAAATGAAATTGGTCAACTACGTAACGGCCGTCGCGGCCATCTGTATGCTGATGGCTTCCCCTTTGCGGGCGGAAACGGCTGCGGCGAACGCTATCGAAGCGGTCAATGTTGCGCAGCAGGGCAATGAGACAGCGGTAAAGATCGATCTCAAGGAAGCGCTGGCGACACCGCCTGCGGGCTTCGCCGTTGCCAATCCGGCGAAGATCGCTTTCGATTTCCCCGGAACAGCCAATGCGTTGGGAAAAACAACGGAAATGCTGAATCAGGGCGATCTGCGCAGCATCAATATCGTTCAGGTCGCCGGAAGAACACGTCTGGTGCTGAATCTCGTGCGTAACATGAACTACCGGACGCGTCTCGACGGGAAGTCTTTGTATGTCACCCTGACACCGATCGAGCGCCTGGGCGACGCAGTGGCCGAGCGCTCGGTCCGCTTCGCAGAAGAGAGTCTGGTTGGTTCGCGTCATGCAGTTCGCGATGTGGTTTTCCGGCGCGGCAAGGATGGTGAGGGACGGGTTGTCGTAGAGTTGAGCGATGCTGGTACCGGGATCGATATTCGCAAGCAGGGAACGGGGCTGATTGTTGATTTCATGAAGACGAGCGTTCCCGAACATCTGCGCCGCAAACTCGATGTGACCGATTTCGCCACGCCGGTCCTGGGGGTGGAGACCCGGGTCATGGGCGAGAACGTGCGGATGACGATCACCCCAAAGGGGCTGTGGGAGCATAACGCTTATCAGACCGACAACCAGTTCGTGGTTGAGGTCAAGGAAATTGTCGAGGATCCCAACAAACTGGTTCAGGGAACGAAGATCGGTTATCAGGGGCCGCGCGTCAGTATCAACTACCAGAACGGCGATGTGCGAGCGCTGTTGCGCTTGATGGCGGAAGAGCTCGGGTTGAACGCGGTGATCAGCGAGACCGTGACCGGAACGACGACCCTGGTCCTCAAGGACGTGCCAGCCGACCAGGTGATCGATATCATCTTCCAGCAGAAGGGCCTCGACATGCGCAAGAAGGGCAATATCATCATGATTGCCCCGCGTGACGAAATTGCCACCCGCGAGAAGCTAGATTTCGAATCGCGTCAGCAGATCAGCGAACTTGAGCCGTTGCAGATGGAGCAGTTCATGCTGAACTATCAGCGGGCGGGAGATGTGGCACGTTTGCTATCGGGCTCCGATCAGCAGGCCTCCAGCGGTGCCGAAGGTGGTGGGGCAATCGCAACCCAGAAGATCCTGAGTAAGCGTGGCAGTGCCGTCGCTGATCCGCAATCGAACATCCTTTTTGTTACCGATATCCCGTCGAAGCTCGCCGAGATTCGCTCCTTCATCAAGACGATTGATGTCGGTGCGCGCCAAGTGATGATTGAAGCCAGAATTGTTGAGGCGCAGGATAATTTCAATCGCGAGCTGGGGGCCAAGATTGGTCTGATCAACTCGAAGGCTGTGCAGCTTGGTGGCTCGGGCATCTACACTGCGGGTGGCAAAATGACGCCGGCGATCGATACCACCTCCAATGGGGTAACGACGACGACCCCGGCAACCTTGATCCAGAATCCGATGGTGGGGGTCAATTTGCCGGCTCCGGCCACCGGGGGCTCGCTGGCGCTGAGCCTGTTCAATTCCGCCGCGACCCGCATCCTCAATCTGGAACTGACAGCGCTGCAGAGTGACGGTTTGGGGAAGATCATCTCGAGTCCGCGCATCGTTACCGCGAACAATGTCGAAGCAAAAATCGAAGACGGTACCGAAATTCCTTACGTCACGATCCAGAGTACTGGCGGCACTTCGACTGCAACTGTCAGTTTCAAGCCGGCCAAACTTTCATTGCTGGTCACGCCCCAGATTACTCCCGAGGGGACAGTCAAAATGAATCTGGTGGTCAAGAAAGAAGAGGCAGACTGGACTAAGGCGGTGGTGTTGAACGGTTACGCGAATCCGCCGATCAAGAGTTCGGTGGTGCAGACGAATGCCGTTGTTGAAAATGGCGGGACCGTGGTGATTGGCGGTGTGTTCATCAACGATATTCAGAATGGTGTCGAGAAGGTTCCTTTCCTTGGCGATCTGCCTGCGCTGGGCTGGTTGTTCAAGTACAAGAAGGAGAAAAGCACGCGCCGCGAACTCCTGGTTTTCATTACGCCCAGGATAATTTCCGACAAATTGCGACTCAACTAAATCGCTAAGCGATCTAGATCGAATCGAAGGCCGGCATTAGCCGGCCTTCTTTTTGGTGCGCGGGGAAGAGTCGGCTAGAATCGTGGCCGTGAACAAGGAAACCAACATCTATCTGGTCGGGCTGATGGGGGCCGGAAAGACCACGATCGGCCGGCAATTGGCGAAACGTCTGGGGCGGCCGTTTTTTGACTCCGACCATGAGATCGTTGAGCGAACAGGCGTGCCAATACCGACCATTTTCGAGATAGAAGGGGAGGATGGTTTTCGTCGCCGGGAGTCGCAGACCATACATGAGCTAAGCGCGCAGTCCGGGATCGTCATGGCGACCGGGGGGGGGGTGGTGCTTAATCCCGAAAACCGGCAGCGTCTGCATCAAACCGGATGGGTGGTGTACCTGAATGTGCCGCCACTGATGCTGTATCAGCGAACGCGTCACGACAGAAACCGGCCGCTGCTACAGGTAGAGGATCCCCTGGCGCGCCTGGAAAGCCTGCACGAGATACGCGATCCCCTTTATCGGGAGACGGCACATCTGGTGGTCGAGGGAGGGCAACTGGTAGCGGCCGGGGTGGTGCATTACCTGATACGGGAATTTGATCAATTGTGCGTGGAGATGTAATGCATACTTTGGACGTTGCTCTGGGTGAGAGGGCGTATCCGATTCATATCGGTTCCAGCCTGCTGGCGCGCGAAGCTCTATTGCTGCCTCACATTCGAGGCCGGCAAGCGGTTGTGGTCAGCAACGAAACGGTTGCCCCGCTTTATCTGGATGTGCTGCTGGCAACGCTTGCCCGGGGAGGGGTGACCGCCATTCCCGTAATTTTGCCGGATGGCGAGGCATACAAGACCTGGGAAATCCTGAATCGCATTTTCGACGCACTGCTGCTCAACAAATGCGAGCGCAACACCACCCTGATTGCCCTCGGGGGTGGGGTTATCGGAGACATGGGCGGGTTTGCCGCAGCCTGCTATCAGCGCGGTATGCCCTTCGTGCAGGTGCCGACAACCCTGTTGGCGCAGGTGGATTCGTCGGTGGGAGGGAAGACCGCCATCAACCATCCGCTGGGCAAAAACATGATTGGTGCCTTCTACCAGCCGCAGATGGTACTCGCCGATGTGGCGACCCTGGATACCCTGCCGGATCGGGAGTTGCGCGCAGGTCTGGCGGAGGTCATCAAGTATGGCTTGATCCGTGACCCCGAGTTTCTGGTCTGGATTGAGGCTAATCTCGAGCATTTGCTGGCGCGTGATCGCGCGGCGCTGATTTATGCCATTGAACGTTCCTGTCGCAACAAGGCGGAAGTTGTGGCAGCCGACGAGCGTGAAAGCGGTGAGCGCGCCTTGCTGAACCTTGGTCACACCTTCGGTCATGCGATAGAAACCGGCCTCGGCTATGGCGTGTGGTTGCATGGTGAGGCGGTTGCGGCAGGCACGATGATTGCTGCGCATTTGTCGAATCTGCTGGGCTGGCTTGATGACAAAGATGTGGCGAGGATGGGCAAATTGTTCGAGCGCTGTGCCTTGCCGCTGCGTTCTCCCAGGCTCGGTGTGGCTCGCTACATGGAGTTGATGAGTCACGACAAGAAAGTTCTCGACGGCAGATTGCGTCTGGTTCTTCTCGAGCAGTTGGGGCGCGCGGTATTGACTGAGCAGGCTAGCGAGTCGCAGATTGCGCAGGCCATCGAGCGGGGATGCACCTGACTGGTGAATGCGGTGCCCTCGGGCGTCGTTGTTGGTGCAAAACAGTTTCTTGAATTGAAAAGGCTTTTTCCGCTAAAATTAACGGTTGCCTGTGGGGTTTTGCTTGCCGGTGCTGACTTCGTCCAGCCCGGCTTTCTCATGATTGGTCGCTCAATCGGCCAAATTATTTGAAGGAATGCGTGTGATGGAATCGGCTGTACCTGAGCGGCAGGGGTTGTACGACCCCGCCAACGAGCACGACGCTTGCGGCGTGGGTTTTGTGGCCCATGTCAAAGGCCAGAAGAGTCACAGCATCGTCGAGCAGGGTTTGTTGATCCTGAAAAACCTCGACCATCGCGGTGCCGTGGGCGCCGATCCCCTGCAGGGCGATGGCGCGGGTATCCTGATTCAGATTCCCGATCAGTTTTACCGCGAAGAGATGGCCCGCCAAGGCGTCGAACTGCCGCCCGCCGGAGAATACGGCGTCGGCATGGTCTTCCTGCCCCAGGAGGCGGCTTCGCGGCATGCCTGCGTTGAGGAGATCGAGCGCTCGATCAAGGCGGAAGGCCAGGTTCTGCTCGGTTGGCGGGACGTTCCGGTCAATGCTGCAATGCCGATGTCGCCTACCGTGCGTGACACGGAGCCGGTGATCCGCCAGGTGTTCGTCGGTCGCGGCCCCGATGTCTTCGTTACCGACGCCCTCGAGCGCAAGCTATACATCATCCGTCGGCGTGCCGCCAACGCGATCAAGTCGCTCAAGCTCAAGCACGGCCAGGAATTCTACGTGCCGTCGTTCTCCGCGCGGACGATCAACTACAAGGGCCTGCTGCTCGCCGATCAGGTCGGTGTGTACTACGAAGACCTTCAGGACAAGCGCACGGTTTCCGCGTTGGCCCTGGTGCATCAGCGTTTCTCGACCAATACCTTCCCGACCTGGGATCTCGCTCACCCGTTCCGTTACATCGCCCACAACGGTGAAATCAACACCGTGCGTGGCAACGTAAACTGGTTCAAGGCCCGTGAGCAAGCCATTTCCTCGCCGATCCTGGGCGATGACCTGGCCAAGGTCTGGCCGCTGCATTATCCAGGCCAGTCCGATTCCGCGTCCTTCGACAACGCGCTCGAGCTATTGGTCATGGGCGGTAGCTACTCGCTGGCCCAGGCGGTGATGCTGATGATCCCGGAAGCCTGGGAAAAGCACACGCTGATGGACGAAAACCGTCGCGCCTTCTACGAATACCACGCCGCCATGATGGAGCCCTGGGACGGTCCGGCTGCCGTGGCGTTCACCGATGGCCGGCAGATCGGCGCCACCCTGGATCGCAACGGTCTGCGTCCGGCGCGTTACCTGGTCACTGACGACGACCTGGTGGTCATGGCTTCCGAGTCCGGCGTGTTGCCGATCCCGGAAAAGAAGATCGTCAAGAAATGGCGCCTGCAGCCGGGCAAGATGTTCCTGATCGACATGGACCAGGGCCGCATCATCGACGACAAGGAACTCAAGGATTCGCTGGCCAAGGCCAAGCCTTATCGCGAATGGATCGAGAAGATCCGCATCAAGCTCGACGAAGTGCCGTCCGCCGACGAGCAATGCGTCGGTGCCCGCGCTTCGCTGCTCGATCGCCAGCAGGCCTTCGGCTTCACCCAGGAAGACATCAAGGTCATCCTGGAGCCGATGGTGCAGAACGGCGAGGAGGCCACCGGCTCGATGGGGACCGATTCGGCACTGCCGGTGTTGTCGAGCAAGAACAAGGCGTTGTACGCCTACTTCAAGCAGTTGTTCGCGCAGGTCACCAACCCGCCGATCGACCCGATCCGCGAGGAACTGGTCATGTCGCTGGTGTCCTTCATCGGACCGAAGCCGAACCTCTTGAACACCAACGACATCAACCCGCCGATCCGTCTCGAAGTGTCGCAGCCGGTGCTGACCTGCGCCGAAATTGAAAAGCTGCGCAACATCGAAAAGTACACCTCGGGCAAGTTCCGCTCCTTCGAGCTCGACATCTGCTACCCGGTGGCCTGGGGCAAGGCCGGCATCGAAGCCCGACTCGCCTCGCTGGCGGCCGATGCCGAAGACGCGGTGCGTTCCGGCGCCAACATCCTGATCGTCTCCGACCGCATGGTCGATGCCGAGCATGTCGCCATTCCGGCGCTGCTCGCCACCTCGACGATCCACCAGCACCTGGTCAAGAAGGGCCTGCGCACCAGCGCCGGTCTCGTCGTCGAAACCGGTTCCGCCCGCGAAGTGCATCATTTCGCGCTGCTCGGCGGCTACGGTGCAGAAGCCGTCCATCCCTACCTGGCGCTGGAAACCATCGAAGCGCTGGCCAAGGGCGACGCCGAGAAGGCCGAGAAGTACGTCAAGAACTTCATCAAGGCAATCGGCAAGGGGCTGTGCAAGGTGATGTCCAAGATGGGCATCTCGACCTACATGTCCTACACCGGCGCCCAGATCTTCGAAGCGATCGGTCTGCAGAAGGAATTCATCGAGAAGTACTTTACCGGTACGCCGTCGAACATTGAGGGGATCGGCGTCTTCGAAGTGGCCGAGGAAGCCATTCGCCTGCATCGCGACGCCTTCTCCGGCGACCCGGTCCTGGCCAGCATGCTCGATGCCGGCGGCGAGTACGCTTTCCGCATCCGTGGCGAAGAGCACATGTGGACGCCGGATTCGATCGCCAAGCTGCAGCACTCGACGCGCTCCGGCAAGTACGAGACCTACAAGGAATACGCCAAGCTGATCAACGATCAGACCAAGCGTCACCTGACCCTGCGCGGTCTGTTCGAATTCAAGCCGCAGGGCACTCCCGTGCCGCTGGAAGAAGTCGAACCGGCGAAGGAAATCGTCAAGCGTTTCGCCACCGGTGCCATGTCGCTCGGCTCGATCTCGACCGAAGCGCACACCACGCTGGCGGTCGCCATGAACCGCATCGGCGGCAAGTCCAATACCGGCGAAGGTGGCGAGGACGCCAAGCGCTTCCAGCCGCTGAAGGCCGGTCAGAAGCTGTCGGAAGTCGTCGGTGCGTCGCGCATCGAGCGTGACTACGAATTCAAGGAAGGCGACTCGCTGCGCTCGGCGATCAAGCAGGTCGCTTCCGGTCGTTTCGGCGTCACCACCGAATATCTGGTCAATGCCGACCAGATCCAGATCAAGATGGCCCAGGGCGCCAAGCCCGGCGAAGGTGGCCAGTTGCCCGGCCACAAGGTTTCCGAGTACATCGGCTTCCTGCGTCACTCGGTGCCGGGCGTCGGCCTGATTTCGCCGCCGCCGCACCACGACATTTACTCGATCGAAGACCTTGCGCAGCTGATCCATGACCTGAAGAACGCCAACAGCCAGGCGTCGATCTCGGTCAAGCTGGTATCCGAAGTCGGTGTCGGTACCGTCGCCGCCGGCGTCGCCAAGGCCAAGGCCGATCACGTCGTGATCGCCGGTTTTGACGGCGGCACCGGCGCCTCGCCGCAGTCGTCGATCAAGCACGCCGGTACGCCGTGGGAACTTGGTCTGTCCGAAACCCAGCAGACCCTGGTGCTGAACCGCCTGCGCTCGCGCATTCGCGTTCAGGTCGACGGCCAGATGAAGACCGGCCGCGACGTCGTCATCGGCGCCCTGCTCGGTGCCGACGAATTCGGCTTCGCCACCGCGCCGCTGGTCGTCGAAGGCTGCATCATGATGCGCAAGTGCCATCTCAATACCTGCCCGGTCGGCGTTGCCACCCAGGATCCGGAACTGCGCAAGCGTTTCACCGGCCAGCCGGAACATGTCGTCAACTACTTCTTCTTCGTCGCCGAGGAAGTGCGCGAAATCATGGCCCAGTTGGGCATTCGCAAGTTCGACGACCTGGTCGGCCGGGCCGACCTGCTCGACATGCGTGCCGGCATCGAGCACTGGAAGGCCAAGGGGCTCGACTTCTCGAAGGTCTTCTACCAGCCGCCGGTGCCCGCTGAAGTGCCGCGCCGTCACACCGAAGTCCAGGATCATGGCCTCGAGAAGGCGCTCGATCACAAGCTGATCGAACAGGCTCGTCCGGCGCTGGAAAAGGCCCAGAAGGTCCAGATCGAAACGTCGATCATCAACGTCAACCGCACCTGCGGCACCATGTTGTCGGGTGAGGTCGCGCGCCGCTACGGCAACGCCGGCCTGCCGGACGACACCATCCACGTCAAGCTGACCGGCACCGCCGGTCAGGCCTTCGGTGCCTTCCTGGCCCGTGGCGTGACGCTGGAACTGACCGGCGAAGGCAACGACTACGTCGGCAAGGGCCTGTCGGGCGGCCGCATCATCATCAAGCCGAGCCCGGATTTCCGCGGCGATACGCAGCACAACATCATCGTCGGCAATACCGTGATGTACGGTGCGACCGAAGGCGAATCCTTCCTCGCCGGTGTCGGCGGCGAGCGCTTCTGCGTCCGCAACTCCGGCGCGACGGCCGTCGTCGAAGGCGTCGGTGACCACGGTTGCGAGTACATGACCGGTGGTACCGTCGTCGTCCTCGGCATGACCGGGCGCAACTTCGCAGCCGGCATGTCGGGCGGCGTCGCCTACGTCCTCGACGAGGACGGCACGTTCAAGCAGCGCTGCAACCTGGCCCAGGTAGCCCTTGAAAAGGTCCTGCCGGCCGCGCGCCATGCCGCCGGCGAGCCGCTGCATCGCGGCCTGGCCGACGAAGTCCAGCTGCAGGAACTGCTGACCCGCCACGTCGAATACACGGGTAGCGCCACCGCCAGGAACATCCTGGCGAACTGGGACGTCTACCGCGAGAAATTCGTCAAAGTCTATCCGCACGAATACAAGCGGGCGCTCACCGAGATGGCCGCTGCTGCACGCAAGGAGGCCGCATAATGGGCAAGCCGACTGGATTCATGGAATTCGAACGCCTCGAAGAGGCTTACGAACCGGTCGAACAGCGTCTGACGCACTACAAGGAATTCGTCCAGACCCTGTCGGACGACGCTGCCAAGACGCAGGGCGCGCGTTGCATGGACTGCGGCATTCCGTTCTGCAACAACGGCTGCCCGGTCAACAACATCATTCCGGACTGGAATGACCTGGTGTACAAGGGCAACTGGAAGCAGGCGCTGGAAGTCCTGCACTCGACCAACAACTTCCCCGATTTCACCGGCCGCATCTGTCCGGCGCCCTGCGAAGCCGCCTGTACGCTGGGCATCAACGCGGCGCCGGTGGGTATCAAGTCGATCGAGCACTTCATCATCGACAAGGGCTGGGAAATGGGTTGGGTCGTGCCGCAACCGGCCAAGACCAAGACCGGCAAGAAGGTCGCCATCGTCGGTTCCGGCCCGGCCGGCATGGCCGCCGCCCAGCAACTGGCGCGTGTCGGCCATGACGTCACCGTGTTCGAGAAATCGAGCCGGATCGGCGGTCTGCTCGGCTTCGGCATCCCCGACTTCAAGTTGAACAAGTCGGTGATCGACCGTCGCGTCGCGCAGATGGAAGCCGAAGGCGTCGTCTTCCGGACCAAGGTCATCGTCGGCGACAAGGCGATCCCGGCCGGCATCAACAACGATGCCACCGAGACGGTTTCTGCCGAACAGTTGAAGAAGGATTTCGACGCGGTGATCCTCGCCGCCGGTTCCGAAGTGCCGCGCGACCTGCCGGTGCCGGGCCGCGAACTGAAGGGCGTCTACGCGGCGCTGGAATTCCTGATTCCGCAGAACAAGGAAGTGCAGCAAGGGATCAAGAACCCGATCAACGTCAAGGGCAAGCACGTCATCGTCATCGGCGGCGGCGATACCGGTTCCGACTGTGTCGGTACCAGCTACCGCCATGGCGCAGCTTCGGTCACCCAGTTCGAACTGATGCCGGCGCCGCCGGAGCAGGAGAACAAGCCGCTGACCTGGCCGTACTGGCCGCTGAAGATGCGCACCTCGTCCTCGCACAAGGAAGGCGCCACCGTCCGCGAGTTCGCCGTGGCGACCAAGGAATTCATTGCCGACGGCCAGGGCAACGTCAAGGCGCTCAAGGCGGTGCGTGTCGAATGGGCGGGCGGCAAGATGAGCGAAGTCGCCGGCTCCGAATTCGAACTGCCGTGCGACGCCGCCTTCCTGGCCATGGGCTTCGTCAATCCGGTGGGCAGCCTGCTCGATGCCTTCGGCGTCGCCAAGGATGGCCGCGGCAATGCCAGCGCGACGACCGACGGCGAAGGCTGCTACCGCACCAGCGTCGATGGCGTGTTTGCCGCCGGCGACGTGCGGCGCGGTCAGTCGCTGGTCGTCTGGGCGATCCGCGAGGGCCGTCAGGCCGCCCGCGAAGTCGATGCCTTCCTGATGGGATCGACCAGCCTGCCTCGCTGAAGCTGGGCGAAATGAAAGCAAAACCCCGCCGGTTCCGACCCGCGGGGTTTTTGTTTGTGCAAAAATGCTGGCATATCAATAGGGAGAGATCATGGGGTCCGAATTGCAACAGGCATTCCAGTTGAATTTGTCAGGTTCCTTGCTCGACGGACACATGCTGCTGATCCTGGCGATCATGGTGCTGGCCGGCGTATTGGGAGGAACCGCCAATTTCTTTCTGGCTGAAAAGGCAAGCGAGCAGAACCGCCACAACTGGACGCGCTATGCGGTGTTCGGTGTGATAGCCGCGCTCACCGTGCCCTTGTTCCTGAACATGATATCCAGCACCCTGCTCGAAGGGGCACGCAACAAGCCCGTGGATTTCTACGTCTTCGCCGGTTTCTGCCTGATCTACGTGGTGGCGTCGCGGCGTCTTTTCGAGAACCTCGCCCAGCGCCTGCTCGGCCAGATCGAACAGGTCCGCAACGAAGTCGGTCACCTCAAGCAGGCGCGTGACGCCCTGCCGGCCGTGAAAGAGACGGCTGAGACCAATCCGAACGAAGTGCTGTCCTACAACGATGTCGAGGTCTTGCGCGCGCTGGCGCAGGAAAAGTTCGTTTACGGCAACCTTGCCGCCGTCTGCGAACGTACCGGGCTGCCCCGGGACTACGTCAGTCAGCGTCTGACCGTGATGAAGGCCCTGGGCGTCATCGAAACCCGGATCAACGAAAAGAACGTCCTGCACTGGTTTGTTTCCGCACGCGGCAAGGCTGTGCTCGAGGAAGTCGTCGGCCACCAACAAGACAAGAAAATCGCCTGAAACCCTGCCGGCCAAGCCGCTAATCACCAGAAGAAAACATGAACGTCGTCATTCTCGCTGCCGGCCAAGGCAAGCGCATGCATTCCAACCTGCCCAAGGTTCTCCATCCGGTCGCCGGCAAGCCGCTGGCGCGTCACGTCATCGATACGGCGCGCGAGCTGGCGCCGGAAAGGCTGATCGTCGTCTATGGCCATGGTGGCGACGTCGTGCGGGCGACGCTGTCCGCCCCCGACATCCTGTGGGCCGAACAGGCGCAGCAACTGGGCACCGGCCACGCGCTGGCGCAGGCTGTACCGCAACTGGGCGACGGGGCGCAGACGCTGGTCCTCTACGGCGACGTGCCGCTGACCTCGCTGGCAACCCTGAAACGGCTGCTGCAAGCCGGCCGCGATGGGCTGGCCATCCTCACCGTCGATCTCGCCGAGCCGACCGGTTACGGTCGCATCGTCCGCGACGAGCGCGGCCAGGTCTGCCGCATTGTCGAACAGAAGGATGCGGGCGAGGCCGAGAAGGCGATCCGCGAAATCAACACCGGCATCATGGCGCTGCCGACCGCGCGGCTGGCCGACTGGCTGTCCAGCCTGAAGAACGACAACGCCCAGGGCGAGTACTACCTGACCGACGTCGTCGCGCTGGCGGTGGCGGAAGGCCTGCCGGTGCGCACCGCGCAGCCGGACGGCGAATGGGAAGTGCTCGGGGTCAACAGCAAGGTGCAACTGGCTGAGCTGGAACGCCAGCATCAGCGCAACATTGCCGACCAACTGCTGGTCGCCGGCGTCCGCCTGGCCGATCCGGCGCGCCTCGACGTCCGCGGCCACCTCACCCATGGGCGTGATGTGGCGATCGATGTCGGCTGCGTTTTCGAGGGCCAGGTCGAACTCGGCGATGCGGTCGAAGTCGGCCCCTACTGCGTGCTGAAGAACGTCAAGGTCGGTGCCGGGACGCGGATCGCCGCCTTCTGCCACTTCGAGGACGCGGTGATCGGTCCGGATGGCGTGCTTGGCCCCTATGCCCGTCTGCGGCCGGGCACCGAACTCGGTCCCGAGGTCCATGTCGGCAACTTCGTCGAGATCAAGAAGAGCGTCATCGGCGCCCAGTCCAAGGCCAACCACCTGGCCTACATCGGCGACGCCGAGATCGGCCAGCGGGTCAACGTCGGCGCCGGCACCATCACCTGCAACTACGACGGCGCCAACAAGTTCAAGACGGTGATCGAGGACGACGTCTTCATCGGTTCCGACACCCAGCTGGTGGCGCCGGTGACTGTCCATCGCGGGGCAACCCTCGGTGCCGGCACGACGCTGACCAAGGACGCGCCGCCGGATGCACTGACCGTTTCGCGCGCCAAGCAGATCACGCTGGCGGGCTGGAAGCGTCCGGTCAAGGAGAAGAAGTGATGGATGCCTGGTTCGTGACTTTCGCCATCGTCAGTTCGCTCCTCATGGCAGGGGGCGGTACCTTGTTGCTGGTCGGCTACATCAATACGCTGCCGGCGGCGCTCAGCTTCGGCTGGCGCATCGCGCTGCCGGTCGTCGCCTTGCCGGTGGTCGGGCCCTTGTGGTTTGCGTGGACCCGGGGCGAGGATTTCCGCCGGGCGCGCTACCAGCTGATTGGTGCATTGGCCTTGCTGAGCCTTGCCGGCATCCTGATCCTCAGTTTGGGCCCTTATTTCGCAGAACGTTTGATTGCCGAAATGGTCGAGGCGCAAAAAATGCGCTAGCGTGTTACTGACAATTTGCTCAGGGAGAAGACGATGTCCAAGTTCACCAGTGAGTCCCTTCGTAGTGTCGTCCTCGTCGGCCACGGTGCCGCCGGCAAGACCACGCTGGCCGAGGCCCTGCTCCACGCGACCGGCGCCATTGCGGCGAAGGGCAGCATCGAGCGCGGCAGCACCGTCTGCGACAACGACCCGCAGGAAAAGGAAGCCGGCCATTCCCTGAGCAGCGCGGTATTCTCGGTTCGCCACGAAGGGGTCACCATCCATGCCGTCGACACGCCGGGCTATCCGGATTTCGCCGGGCAGGCGATTGCCGCGCTGGCCGCCGCCGATACCGCTTTGGTCGTGATCAATGCCCAGGCCGGCATCGAACTGAGCGCCGAACGGATGATGCGCCTGGCCGGCGAGCGCGGCCTGTGCCGGATGATCGTCGTCAACAAGATCGACGCCGACAATCTCGACCTGCCCGGACTGGTCGCCGAGATTCGCGAACGCTTCGGCAGCCAGTGCCTGGTGCTTGACCTGCCGGCGCATGGCGCCGCCGACGTCGTCGAGGTCCTCGAACATGATGCCGGCGATGCCGACTTCGCTTCCGTCGCCGCCGCCCACCGGGCGCTCATCGACCAGATCGTCGAGGAGGACGAAGACCTGCTCGCCCGCTATCTCGACGAAGGCAGCGACCCGTCGACGAACGATCTGCACGCGCCCTTCGAGAAGGCGCTGCGCGCCGGTCACCTGATCCCCATCCTGTTCACCTCGGCGAAGACCGGTGCCGGCATTCCGCAGTTGCTGCACGTGCTGGCGACGCTGGCACCGAATCCGGCGGAAGGCAATCCGCCGCCGTTCTACCGGGGCGAACCCGGCGCCGAGTGCAGCGCCTTCGCTGCCCAGCCCGATCCCGATCTGCACGTGCTGGCGCATGTCTTCAAGGTCGTCGTCGACCCCTATCTGGGCAAGATCGGCGTCTTCCGCGTGCATCAGGGGACGGTGAAGAAGGACATGCAGCTCTTTGTCGGTGACGGCAAGCGGCCGTTCAAGGTCGCCCACCTTTACCGCCTGCAGGGCAAGGACACCGTCGAGGTCGATGCGCTGTTGCCGGGCGAGATCGGTGCTGTCGCCAAAGTCGAGGAAATCGAGTTCGATTGCGTGCTGCACGATTCGCATGACGAGGATCACATTCACCTGGTGCCACTCGACTTTCCCAGGCCGATGGCCGGCTTGGCGGTCGAGACGAAAAAGAAGGGCGACGAGCAGCGCCTCTTCGACATCCTCGGCAAGCTGGCAATGGAAGACCCGACCTTCGTCATCGAGCGCCACCCAAGCAGCAACGAAACCGTCATCCGCGGCCTCGGCGACATGCACCTGAAAGCCAAGCTGGCGCGCATGCTCGGCCAGTACAAGCTGGAAGTCGACACCAAGCCGCCGCGCATTCCCTACCGCGAGACGATCACTGCGCCGGCCGAGGCGATGTACCGGCACAAGAAACAGTCGGGCGGCGCCGGCCAGTTCGGCGAGGTGCATCTGCGCATCGAACCGCGGGCGCGCGGCGAGGGCTTCGAATTTGTCGATGCGGTCAAGGGCGGCGTGATTCCCGGTGTCTTCATGCCGGCAGTCGAGAAGGGCGTGCGCCAGGCGCTGGCCGGCGGCGTCGTCGCCGGCTACGAAGTCCAGGACCTGCGCGTCACCGTTTACGACGGCAAGACTCATCCGGTCGACGGCAAGGAAGTCGCCTTCACCATCGCCGGTCGCAAGGCGGTGATCGAGGCGATTCGCAACGCCCGGCCGATCGTTCTCGAACCGATCGTCGGCATCGAGATCGTTGCTCCGGAGAACGCCATCGGTGACCTCGCCGGTGATCTCTCCGGGCGCCGCGGTCACGTCACCGGTACCGACGGGCGCGGTCACGGCTTCGCCGCGATCAGCGGCGAGGTGCCGCTGGCCGAGCTCGACGACTACCAGTCGCGGCTGAAGTCGCTGACCGGCGGCCAGGGCAGCTACACGATCGACTTCGCGCGCTACGCGGCAGTGCCGCCCAACGTCCAGCAGCAACTGGCGAGCCGGTTCCAGTTGCACGACGATGAAGAGTAAGCGCCCGCTCCTGCTGCTTGCCAAGGGCCGCGTTGCGGCCCTTTTTCTTTCAGTGGCCGCTGCCGGCGTCGCCCTCGTGCCACTCGACAGCCGCCAGGAACAGGTAGCCGGCACCATAGACGGTCTTGATGAAGGAAGGGCTGTCGGCGTCCGGCTCCAGCTTGCGCCGCAGGCGGGAAACACGGACGTCGATGGCGCGGTCGCTGGGGCCGATGTCGCGCGATCCCATCAGTTTTTCCCGCTGCAGGATGCGGTTGGGGTGGCTGACGAAGACCTTGAGCAGTTCGGCTTCCGCCGTGCTCAACACCTGTTCGTTGCCGTCCGGTGCGCCGAGCGTGTTGTTCGCCAGGTTGAAACGCCAGCCGCCGAAATGGGCGATCTGGCTGGGCGTCTGTTCGCTGGCACTTTCGCGGCGGCGCAGGATGCTGCGCACGCGGGCGACCAGTTCACGCGGCTCGAACGGTTTCAGCACGTAGTCGTCGGCCCCCAGTTCGAGGCCCATGACGCGGTCGCTGACGTGGGCGCGGCCGGTCAGGATCATGATGCCGCAGGCGGTCTGCGCGCGCACCCGCTGCATGGCCTCGATGCCGTCCATGTCGGGCAGGCCGAGGTCGATGATGCACAGCGCCGGCGACAGGTTGCGCAGGCGGCGCAGCAGGTCACCGCCGCTGCGGCACCACAGTGTGCGGAAGCCGAAATCGGCGAGTACCTGTTCGATGATGCGGGCGACGTCGGGGTCGTCCTCGACGATGGCGATCAGTTTGCCGCTGTCCAGCTCCTTCATGGGGTCTCCTCGCCCGCGGCGCGTTGCAGAGCCCGCGCCAGTTCCTGCCTGAGGAAGGGCTTGGCCAGGATGGGAAAGTCCCGGCTGCGCGCGTCCTCGTCTTCGGTGTAGCCGCTCATCAGCACGATGCGCAGCGATGGGTATTCCCGCAGCAACTGTCGCGCCAGTTGGCGGCCGTTCAGTTCGCCCGGCATCAGCACGTCGCTGACAACGATCGCGATGTCCGGAATGTGGCGTGCCATGTCGAGCGCCTGGCCGGCGTTTTCCGCTTCGATCACCGGGTGGCCGAGATCGATCAATTGCTGGCGGACGACGCGGCGGACATTCTCGTCATCCTCGACCAGCAGCACCAGATCGCCGTCGGCTTCGGGCGGCGGCGCGTCGGCGGTGGCCTGCCGGGCGGCGGGCGCCGCGGTCTGCGGCAGGACGATTTCAACCTGGGTGCCGCGCTCCGGTTCGCTGCGGATGCGCATGCCGCCCGCCGACTGGCGGATGAAGCCCTGCGCCATGGCCAACCCCAGTCCGTTGCCGAGGCCGAGGCGCTTGGTGGTGAAGAAGGGTTCGCAGGCATGCGCCAGGGTGTGCGCGTCCATGCCGCAACCGTCGTCGGCGACCGCGATGGCGACGTAGTTGCCGGGCGCGACGTCGAATTCGGCGGTTTCCGGGGCGTCGGCCGGCAGCTCGGTGAGGTCGGCGGAAATCGTCAGCCGGCCGCCTTGCGGCATCGCATCGCGGGCGTTGAGCGCGAAGTTGAGCAGGGCGCTTTCCAGCTGTGCCGGGTCCACCTTGGCGAACAGGCCCCCTTCGGCGTTGCGGCAATCGACGACGATGTTCTCCGGCAGCGAGCGCCGGATCAGTCGCGTCAGGTCGCCAATCAGCTGGCCGATGTCGACCGCCTGCGGTTCCAGCGGCTGTTGCCGGGAGTAGGTGAGCAGGCGGCGGATCAACTGCACGCCGCGCCGCGCCGACTGCAGCGCCGGGCTGACGAAGTCGGCGATTCCAGGGTCGTCCGGCCGGTGGTCCTGGAGCGCCGCCAGGTTGCCGATGATCACCGTCAGCAGGTTGTTGAAGTCATGCGCCAGACCGCCGGTCAGGCGGCCGATCGCTTCCATCTTCTGGGCCTGCAGCAGTGCCGTCTGCATCCGCTTCTGCTCGGTGATGTCGTGCGAGAAGACGAAGAAGCCGTGGGTGTCGCCATCGCTGCCGATTTCCGGAACCAGCGTGCTGTGCGCGAAGACCGTCTGGCCGTGGCGCAGCATCCGGTACTCGTAACTGACCTGCTCGCCGGACAGCGCCCGCCGCACCTGCTCGCCGACCTGGGCATAGACTTCGGGGCCGACCACATCGAGCACCGAGCGGCCGATCACGCTGCCCGCCGGCAGGCAGTACCAGTCGGCGTAACCCTTGTTGGCGTACTGGTAGATCTGCTGACGGTCGACGTAACCGATGAGGATGGGGATGGTGTCGTTGATCAGGCGCAGGCGGGCTTCGCTGCGGCCGAGCGCGGCGGCGATCCGCTCCTTCTCGGCGTTGGCCTGGCGCAGGTTGGCGTTGGCGTTTTCCAGCTGGGCGGTGCGGCGGCGGACGCGTTCGTCGAGCTGCAGGTTCTGGTGCTCGCTCAACTGCTCCAGGTAGCGCTGTTCCGTGATGTCGCTGTACAGCGTGACGAAGCCGCCGTGCGGCAGCGGTTCGCCGCGCAGCAGCAGCAGGCGGCCGTTGGGGCGGCGCCGTTCGCTGACGTGGGCGACGAAGTGGCGGGCCTCGGCGACGCGTTCGGCGACCTGGGCCTCGGGGTCGCCGGGACCGTATTCGCCGCGCTGCGCGTTGTAGCGGATGAAGTCGGCGAACGGCGTACCGATCCGCCCCAGTTCGTTCGGGAAACCGAGCAGTTCGAGGAAGGGGCGGTTCCAGGCGACCAGCCGCAGGTCGCGGTCGAAGACACTGATCCCCTGGTCGAGCAGGTCGAGCCCGTCCTGCAGCGTGGCGAGCCGGTTCGACTGGTCGGCGGGGAGGGAGGCATGAGGCATCGCGGGATTCTAGAGCAAGGCGCCTGGCTTGAACGACAATGCAATGATTCGTTACATTGCGCCAATAGTTGTGCAAGAGTGTTCTGTAATGCTACGGCCCACAAGAAGGATACCGGCCGTTCAAGGAGAACAGCACTCTGGCAGGTATTAAGAAGTAAAAAGCGAGGAGATTGGCCGGGCCGGCAGGTCCGGCCATCCTTATCAGAATCGTCATCGTCATGCCCGCCGCGGCGGGCTGCCTGGCGTTCGCGTCGCGGGCGCCATCTTGTCTGAAAGGAAGCTGTGAATGAGTACTTACACCGCACCGCTGCGTGACATGCAGTTCGTTCTCAAGGATATCGCCGGTCTCGACGAGATCTGCGCCTTGCCGGGCAACGAGGAATGTTCCGTCGACCTGGTCGAATCGATTCTTGAAGAAGCGGCCAAGTTCGCCAGCGGCGTGCTCGATCCGATCAACCGCAATGGCGACAATCAGGGCGCCGTGGTCAAGGACGGCGTGGTCACCACCTCGCCCGGCTTCAAGGATGCTTACCAGTTGTTCTGCGAAACCGGCTGGAACGCCATGCCCTTCTCGCCGGAATACGGCGGCCAGGGCCTGCCGGCGGCAGTGACGATGGCGGTCAACGAAATGTGGAAGTCGGCCAACATGGCCTTTGCGCTGTGCCCGATGCTTACCGGCGGCGCCATCGAGGCGATCGCCCACCATGCTTCCGACGAACTCAAGCAGAAGTATCTGCCGAAGATGGTCGAAGGCGTGTGGACCGGCACCATGAACCTGACCGAGCCGAACGCCGGCTCCGACCTGGCGGCGATCAGCACCAAGGCAAGGAAGCTCGACGACGGCACCTACCTGGTCACCGGTACCAAGATCTTCATCACCTGGGGCGAAAACGACTGCGCCGAAAACATCATCCACCTGGTGCTCGCCCGTCTGCCGGACGCGCCGCCGGGACTGAAGGGTATCTCGCTGTTCCTGGTGCCGAAGTTCCTGGTCAATGACGACGGCTCGCTCGGTGCCCGCAACGACCTGATCTGCGCCTCGCTCGAACACAAGCTCGGCATCCACGGCAGCCCGACGGCGGTGATGTCCTACGGCGACAAGGAAGGCGCCGTCGGCTACCTGATCGGCGAAGAGAACAAGGGCATCGGCTACATGTTCACGATGATGAACCACGCCCGCGTCAACGTCGGCCTGGAAGGCGTCGGCATCGCCGAGCGCGCCTACCAGCATGCGCTGTGGTACGCCAAGGAACGTATCCAGGGCGCCATCGTCGGCGACAAGTCGGGCGAGAAGAAGCCGATCCTGCATCACCCCGATGTCCGCCGCCTGCTGATGGACGTCAAGTCGCGCACCGAAGCGATGCGCACCCTGGCCTATTACGCCGCCGCCCAGATCGACAAGGCGCACGCCGGCGACGCCGCCGCGCAGGCGCGCATCGACCTGCTGACGCCGGTGGTCAAGGGCTGGAGCACCGAGCAGGGCGTCGAGCTGTCGTCGAACGCGCTGCAGGTCTTCGGTGGCGTCGGCTTCATCGAGGAAACCGGTGCCGCGCAGTACTACCGCGATTCCCGGATCACCACCATCTACGAAGGGACGACGGCGATCCAGGCGAACGACCTGGTCGGCCGCAAGCTGGCGCGCGAAAAGGTGCCGGGCGCCGGCATGAAGGCGATGCTCGCCGAGATCAACGCCACCGCCGACGAACTCGCCGGTAATGCCGGTCTCGCCAACATCGCCGCCAACCTGAAGAACGGTGCCGCGGCGCTGACTGCCGCCGCTGACTGGATTCTCGCCAACTACAACGACAAGCCGCAGGCCGTGCATGCCGGTTCGGTGCCCTTCCTCAAGCTGACCGGCATCGTCGCCGGCGGCTGGCTGATGGCCAAGTCGGCCGGCGTTGCCGCAGCCCGCATCGCGGCCGGCGACAGCGACCCGTTCTACCGGGCCAAGCTGGCGACCGCCGAGTATTTCGCGACGCACCAGCTGCCGTTCGCGGCGGCCTACGCGGCGGAAGTGATGGGTGGCGCCGAGGCCGTCTTCGGTCTCGCCGAAGACCTGTTCTGAGCGCCATCATGCGTACCGATCGCGATGCGATGGAGTACGACGTCGTGATCGTCGGCGGCGGCCCTGCGGGGCTGACCGCGGCGATCCGCGTCAAGCAGCAGGCGGCGGCCGCCGGCCGTGAGCTGTCGGTCTGCCTGCTCGAGAAGGGCTCGGAAATCGGCGCCCACATCCTGTCCGGCGCCGTCATCGAAACCCGCGCCCTGGCCGAGTTGTTCCCCGACTGGCAGGAACGCGGCGCGCCGCTCAACACGCCGGCCGGCGAGGACCGTTTCCTGTTTCTTACCGAGGGCGGTTCGTTCAAGCTGCCGACGCCCCCGCAGATGGCCAACCACGGCAACTACATCGTCAGCCTGGGCAACTTCTGTCGCTGGCTGGGCGAGCAGGCGGAAGCGCTTGGTGTCGAGATCTACCCCGGCTTCGCCGCCGCCGAAGTCCTCTACCACGAGGACGGCTCGGTCAAGGGCGTCGCCACCGGCGACCTCGGCATCGGCAAGGACGGCCAGCCCGGCCACAACTTCCAGCCGGGCATGGAACTGCACGCAAAGCAGACGATCTTCGCCGAAGGCTGCCGTGGTTCGCTGACCCGCGAACTGTTCGAGCGCTTCAATCTGCGCGATGGCGCCGACCCGCAGACCTACGGCATCGGCATCAAGGAACTGTGGGAAATCGATCCGGCGAAACACCAGCCGGGGCTGATCGTGCATTCGGTGGGCTGGCCGCTGGCCAGCGACACCTACGGCGGTTCCTTCCTCTATCACCTGGAGAACAACCTGGTCGCCGTCGGTTTCGTCGTCGGTCTCGACTACCAGAATCCCTGGCTGTCGCCGTTCGAGGAATTCCAGCGCTACAAAACGCATCCGGCGATCCGCGGTTTCTTCGAAGGCGGCCGGCGTATTTCCTACGGCGCCCGTGCGCTGTCGGAAGGCGGCTTCCAGTCGCTGCCCCGGCTGACTTTCCCGGGCGGCCTGCTGGTCGGCGATACCGCCGGTTTCCTCAACGTGCCGAAGATCAAGGGCACGCACATGGCGAT
This sequence comes from Azonexus sp., assembly GCF_041909095.1. GTDB lineage: Bacteria > Pseudomonadota > Gammaproteobacteria > Burkholderiales > Rhodocyclaceae > Azonexus. The sequence continues at coordinate 1,266,617 of NZ_JAYREB010000001.1, forward strand.
GCAGTCGGCCATGCTCGCCGCCGATGCCGTCGTCGCGCTGCTGGGCGATGCCGAAGGCGGGCAGGAAGCCCTGGCCTATCCGCAAATTCTGCGTGAGAACTGGTTGTGGGACGAACTCTACCGGGTGCGCAACGTGCGCCCGGCGTTCAAGTGGGGGCTGTGGGGTGGCATCGCCTACAGCGCGCTCGACACCTTCCTGTTCCGCGGCAAGGCGCCGTGGACGCTGGCGCATCACGACGACCACACGCAACTGGGTGAGAAGTCGGCCCACGCCCGGATCGACTATCCGAAGCCGGACGGCAAGCTGAGCTTCGACCGCCTGTCGTCGGTCTTCCTGTCGGCGACCAACCACGAGGAAAACCAGCCCAGCCACTTGCGTTTGAAGGACGTGGCGGTGCCGGTGTCGGTCAATTACGCGAAGTACGGCGCGCCGGAAACGCGTTACTGCCCGGCCGGCGTCTATGAAATCCTCGGCGAGGACGAAGGCGCGCCGCGCTTGCAGATCAACGCCCAGAACTGCCTGCACTGCAAGACCTGCGACATCAAGGACCCGACCCAGAACATCGTGTGGACGGTACCCGAAGGCGGCGGCGGGCCGAACTATCCGAACATGTGAGCAGCGCAACTCTGCGTTGGAGATTTGGGGGAGAACAGCAAACGACCTCGGTCTTCATACTTTGTCGGGGCCGTAAGGCCCCGTTTTTTTGCGGTTTTTTACAAAAATCCCGCAAGGCATATGAGCTCGGGATTATCATATTCAGTCTCACTGCAGCGGCTACGCCGTACTTTTCGCCATGCGCATGTTGAACAACAGCAATCCGTTGAGGGTTCCCGGTCTGCTCGGCAAACTGGGGGTGATGACCTCGATCCGCGATACCGAGCTGCTTGAGCAAAGCCTGTTGCGCACGCTGGGACCGCTGCTCGGCGTCCTCGACACCTCGCTCTACCGGCTCGACGAAGCCCAGTTGCTGGTCAGGGTGATCCATTATCACCGCTCCAAGGTCGTCGAAGGCGATGGTGTCGCCCGCATGCTCGAACGGATCGAGGAAATCGTCCAGCTTTCCGACGTGGCGCCGGAAGTCATTGCCCTGACCGACAACGTGCGCCTGCTCGGCAAGCCCTGCTCGCGCCTGCTCGATGGCGAAATGCTGATTGCCTATCCGCTGCTCGGCGCCGGTGATGTCTGCGGCTATTTCGTCTTCCGCCGCGACCACGAGGTGTCGGCCAACGAGGACGCGACGATCCGTGGTGTCCTCGAAGTCTTCTCCAATTACTACGCTCTGCTCGACGTCAGCCAGCGCGACCGGCTCACCGGCCTGCTCAACCGCCAGGCGCTGGAGAACAATTTCGAGCGCATCTGGTCGGCGATGGCGCAGCCCGAGACCTTCCGCGAACGCGAGGACGGGCGCCGCCGCCAGGGGCACGGCAAGTTCTGGCTGGCGGTGATCGACATCGACCACTTCAAGCGGATCAATGATTCCTTCGGCCACATGGTTGGCGACGAAATCCTGCTCCTCGTCTCGCGCCTGATGCAGAACACCTTCCGTTCCTCCGACCTGCTTTACCGCTACGGCGGCGAGGAGTTCGTCGCCATCGTCTCGGCCGAGAACGAGGCGATTGCTCGCAACGTCTTCGAACGCGTGCGGCTGGCGATCGAGGCGCACAGTTTCCCGCGCATCGACCACCTGTCGGTCAGCATCGGTTACGCCGAGGTCGATCCGGAAATCCTGCCGGTGGAAGTTCTCAGCCGCGCCGACCGCAGCCTCTATCAGGCCAAGCAGGATGGGCGCAACCGCGTCTATGATTTCCAGGAACTGGTGGCGTCCGGGGTCTTCCCCAGCCCCAGCTACGGTGACGCCGAACTGTTCTAGGCCGCCTCACCCGCGGCCTGTATCGGCAGCCAGATGCGGAAGCGGCTGCCCTTGCCCGGCTCGCTCTGGACGTCGATGTGGCCGCGGTGCTTCTTGACGATGATGTCGTAGGAAATCGACAGCCCGAGGCCGGTGCCCTTGCCGACCGGCTTGGTCGTGAAGAAGGGTTCGAAGATGCGCTGGCGTACCGCGTCGCTCATGCCGCGCCCGGTGTCCTCGATCTCGAACCACACGCCTGCGTTCTCGATACCGGAACGGACGGTGATCCGGCCGTGTTCCGGAATCGCCTGCGCGGCATTGACCAGCAGGTTCATGAAGACCTGGTTGATCTGCGCCGGCACGCAATCCACCGCCGGGATGTCGCCCAGTTCGAGGACCACCTCGGCCTTGTATTTCAGTTCGTTGCGCACGACGTTGAGCGTGCTCTGCAGGGCGGCATTGAGGTCAGCCGACTGGTGCTCGGTCTGGTCGACACGCGAGAAATCCTTGAGGTCCTGGACGATGCGCGTCACCCGGTTGAGGCCCTCCTGCGATTCGGCGAGCAAGGCCGGCAGGTCCTCGCGCAGGAAATCGAGATCGGCGGCCCGCCTTGCCGTGGCCACGGCAGCGCCGTCACCGCCTTCGTAGGCGGCGATGACGGCAAGTAGCTGGCTAACGTAGTTCTTCAGCGAACTCAGGTTGGAATTGACGAAGCCGATCGGATTGTTGATCTCGTGGGCGACGCCGGCGGCGAGCTGGCCGATTGCCGCCATCTTTTCCGACTGCAGCAGCTGTTGCTGCGCTTCCTCGACCTTGCGCAGCAGTGCGGTCAGTTCCTGGTGTTCGGTTTCCAGCTTGTGGTTCGCTTCGGCCAGTTCGTGGGTGCGGGCACTGACCCGCTCCTCGAGGCTGGCGTTGCTTGCCGCCAGATTGCGGTTCTGTTCGCTGACCAGCGCGTAGAGCCGGCCCAGCGCTTCGAGCAGGATCGACGCGGTCGGGTCGCGTTGCTCGCGCTCCCGGGCGTAGGCTTCGGTGGCTGTGGCGCCGCTCCGGATATGTGCCAGCTGGCGGGCCATGACCTGGTCTTCGCCGAGGATATGCACGGTCAGCCAGGCGGCCAGGAAACCGTGCAGGGTTTCCGCCGGGTGCTGCATGGTGGCGCGCGAACGCCACATGGCCACCACCTGTTCGATGAACTGGTGGTGGTGGGTCGTGTGTTCCCGCAGGTGCCGTGGGTCGATGCCCTGGGCCTGCATCAGCTTTTCCTCGTCGGCGAAATGGTGGCGCGCGTACTCGGCCAGGCGGTGGAACAAGGCCTGCAGTTTTGCTTCGTCGACGCCGCCGGCGATCAGCGTATCGCCCAGTTCGTTGGTGGTTTCCACCAGTTGGCGGTGCTGGCTATCGACCAGATCGAGGCCGGTCTCAAAACGCTGGTCCCAGACAAAGGCTTCCATGATCAGTCTTCTCCTGCCTGCGGTCCGAGGACGCGCAGGATTTCTTCAAAGGTGGTGATGCCGGCGGCGACTCGTTCGGCGGCGTGGTGGGCGATGCTGCGCAGTCCCTGATGGCGGACCAGGCGGCGGATTTCCAGGATGCTGGCGCTGCTGCCGATGCGGTCGCGCAACTCGTCGTTGAGCGTCAGCACCTCGTAGATGCCGACCCGTCCCTTGTAACCGCTGCCGTGGCATTCGCTGCAACCCGCGCCGTGGCGGGTTTCGCGGATGTCGGCAAAGGCGCTGCCGAGACGGGCGCGCAGCAATGGATCGGCGGCGCCAGCGGTGCTGCATTTGGGGCAGACGCGGCGCACCAGGCGCTGGGCGATGATGCCTTCGAGGGCGGTGGCGATCACGTAGGGCTTGAGCCCGAGGTCGAACAGGCGGGCGATGGTGGCGATCGCTGAATTGGTGTGCAGCGTCGAGTAAACCAGGTGGCCGGTCAGCGCGGCGTGGAAGGCGACCTCGGCGGTCTCGAAATCGCGAATCTCGCCGAGCAGGATGACGTCCGGGTCCTGGCGCAGCAAGGCGCGCAACACCATCGGGAAGGTCAGGCCGATTTTCTCCCGGATCAGTACCTGGCCGGCCATGTCGAGGTAGTACTCGACCGGGTCCTCGATCGTCACGTAGTTCTTGCTGGGCGTTGCGTCGTGCTGCAGCAGCGAGTACAGCGTCGTCGTCTTGCCGCTGCCGGTGGGGCCGGTGGCCAGGATGATGCCTTGCGGCCGGGCCACCATGTCGGCGACGCGCGGCAGGTCGGCGGTGGAAAAGCCGAGGTGTTCCAGCGAGTGCACGGCGGCGTTGCGGTCGAGGATGCGCATCACCACCTTTTCGCCGTTGATCGTCGGCAGTGTCGAGATGCGCAGGTCAACCAGGCGTAGCGGCGTCTTCACCGTGATCCGCCCGTCCTGCGGCCGGCGGCGTTCGGAAATGTCGAGCTCGGCCATGATCTTCAGGCGCGACACCAGCGACTGGTGCAGCTGGTGCGGGATGCTGATCTTGTCGGCAAGGACGCCGTCGATGCGGTAGCGGACGACCACGCTCTTGGTGCGCGGCTGGATGTGGATGTCCGAACTGCCGAGGCGGATGGCTTCGAGGATGATCGCGTTGGCCAGCCGGATCGCCGGCGGGGCGGAGGTTTCCTGCAGCAGTTCCTCGAGGCTGGCCTGATCGTCGTCGTCGATGACGATTTCGATCCCCTCGTAGGGATCGCTGCTGCTGATCAGGGTTTCCAGTTCCCGGAAGTCGCTGGTGTCGGTGCCGTACAGTTCCTCGATCTTGCGTTTGATCGCCGTGATGTCGGCGGTGACGACGTCGATGTCGAGGCCGGCGGCGAAGCGCACCTCGTCGATCAGCCCTTCGTCGAGCGGATCGGCCATCGCCAGCAGCAGGCGGCGGCCCTGCAGCTTGAGCGGCACCACCAGCTGGCGGGCGCAGAAGCTGTGCGGGATCAGCTCGGTGAGCGCGCTGTCGACCTGGAACTCCGGCAGCTGGACCTCGTCGATCAGCATCTCGCGGCGCAGCAGCTCGCGGATGCGCCGCTCCGGCACCCAGTCTTTTTCCAGCAGCAGGACGATCAGCGCTTCCTTGCGTCTTTCCTGGAGCTGGCTGAGTTCCTGCAACTGGGCGGCGCTCAGCAACTGGTGCTTGTGCAGCATGATGCCGAGCCGGCTGCGGTGCGATGCCGCGAGTCGCGACAGGGCGGAGATTTCCTTCTGTTTCTTCTCGTTGTCGGCCTTCAGCAGCCGGTTGCGGCTGATCAGGTCGTGCTGTTCGAGGGCCAGCGCGACGGTGATGCGCAGGTCGTCGTCGTTCCACGGCTTGAGGATGAACTTGTAGACCGCGCCGTCGTTGATCGCCCCCATCACCGCGTCGGTGTTGGCGTGGCCGGTGAGCATGATGCGGATGGTGTCGGGCGACCTTTCCTTGACCTCGCGCAGGAAGCGTGCGCCGTCCATGCCGGGCATCAGGAAGTCGCTGATCACCAGGTGGAAGCTGCCTTCGGCGAGGCGCTGCAGGCCTTCCTCGCCGCTGCCGGCACTGACCACCTCGTAGTTTTCCTGGCGGAAAACGCGGCCCAGCGCGCGCAGGATGCCGGGCTCGTCGTCGACCAGCAGCAGCCGGTAGCGGGGCGGCGTCAGATGTGTCGCCGGGGCCTGGGCGACCGTCTGCTTGCCGGTGAACAGGCTGCTGTAGTCAGTCATCCGGGATCGGGAAACTGAGGGTGACGGTGGTGCCGGCGTCCGCCGCGCTGTCCAGCGCGATCGTGCCACTGTGGGCGACGATGATGCTGCGCGCGGTGGCCAGCCCGAGGCCGACCCCGTGGCCGACGCCACGTGTGGTGTAGAAGGGTTCGAAGGCGCGGGCCAGCTGTTCCGGGCGCATGCCGATGCCGTTATCGCGGATGCGCACGGTCAGCCGGCCAGCTTCGGCGGCGGAAGACAAGGTGATCTCGCCCGGCCGGCCGCTGTCGATGATGGCCTGGCGGGCGTTGACCAGAATGTTGTAGAAGGCCTGCTTGAGATGGCCGGGCAGGCAGACCAGAGGCGGCAAGGGCAGCAGGTCGAGGCGCAGGCTGATGCCGGCCGGCAACTGCGCTTCGATGACGGCGGCGGCTTCGCGCAGGCAGGTGTTGAGGTCGGCGTAGGCCTCGCTGCTGCGATCGACGTTGGAGAAGGCCTTGAGGTCGGCGACGATGCGGGCGATGCGCTCGAGTCCGGCGAGCGTTTCGCCGAGCAGTTCGTCACCGTCAGCGAGCAGGAAATCGAGGTCGAGCGTCCGCCAGGCGGCGCGGGCGTGGTCGAGGTCGTCGCGCAGGGCGGCGAACTTCTGCAGGTAGCCGCGGAAGCTACTCAGGTTGCTGCGCACGAAACCCAGCGGATTGTTGATTTCGTGTGCCATGCCGGCGGCCAGCTGGCCGATCGAGGCGAGCTTCTCCGCTTCGTAGAGCATCTGCTGGCGCTCTTCCAGCTGTGCCACCTGGGCCTTGACCCGGGCGTCGAGTTCGCCGGCGAGCTGGCGGTAGCGCGCTTCCGATTCGGCGAGGCGGGCGTGCTCGCGTTTCAGGCTGTCAAAATCCTCGGCCACTACCTCGAGATGCAGCGCCGACGCCATCCGGTAGCGGATGCGGGTGCGCAGCAGGTCGTGCAGCAGTTCGCCGGCCGCCGCCAGAGCATCGGCGCTGGCACTCGCGCTGTACAGGGTGGCGACGGGGTCGAGTTCGATCACGACCGACTGCCGGCGGGCGCCGGGGCTGGCCGCTCCCCAGACGATGCGGCCGCTGCCATCGGCCAGCGCCAGGTTGCCGCCGAGCACGCGGGCCAGGGCGCCGGCCAGTTCGGGCAGCTCGCGGCTGTCGATCAGCTCGCCAAGCTGCCAGTCGTGGTCGAAGCGGGCCTCGCTCACGGCCTTCCCATCAAGCCGGCGACGAAGGCGGCCTGACTCAGGCCATGTTCGCGGCTCAGGCCGCAGGCTTCGTCCTGCTGCCGGTAGAGGGCGCCGAGCAGGCTGGCGAAGGTTTCGCGCACGCCTTCGCCATGCAGCGCCGAGGCGAAGTGCAGCGGCCACGGTGCCTGCGCCCAGCGCTCGCGGATTTCCGCCTGCGGGATGGCGCCCGGCAGGTCGCACTTGTTGAACTGGACGACCAGCGGCAGGTGTTCGAGGTCGATGCCGACGCGCGCACAGTTCTCGCTCAGGCTGCGGAAGGCTTCGGCATTGTTGGTTTCCTGGTTGCGCTGAATGTCGGCGACGAAGACGACGCCGTCGGCGCGCGACAGCACCGCCTTGCGGGTGCCGTCGTGGGCGACCTGGCCGGGCACGGTGAACAGCCGGCAGCGGATCGACAGCCCGGACGGCGCGTGGAAGCCGAGCGGCAGGAGGTCGAAGAACAGGGTGCGGTCGTCCTGCGTCTCCATCGTCATCATCTCGCCCTTCAGCTCGGGCGCCAGCTGCTCGTGCAGGGACAGCAGGTTGGTCGTCTTGCCGCTCTGCGCCGGACCGTAGTAGACCAGCTTGAAGCTCAGGCGGTTACCGTCCTGGTCAGGCATTTCAGTCGGCCCCTGCTTCGTCGAGCAGCACCGAACCGTCCGGCCCCCAATTGACCTTGGTGATCCCCGGTTCCAGGCGTTCCAGGCGTTCCGCCTCGACCTGTTCCGGGGTCTTGTCGCCCATCTCGACGCGCACCAGGTCGGCGAGCTGGCGGTTCTCCAGCAGCAGCTCGCGGTGGGCCAGCGCCTGGCCGATTGCCGACATCAGGTCGTAATCGTTCCACGGCTTGCCGATGAAGCGCTCGATGCCGACTTCGTTGACCGCCCGCACCAGCGCGTTGAGGTCGGCGTAGCCGGAGAGGATCAGGCGCGCCGCATCGGGCTGCAGCGCCTTGGCGTGTTTGAGGAACTCGATGCCGTCCATTTCCGGCATCCGGTAATCGCTGATGAAGAGGTCGAATTCTTCCTGGCGGGCAAGTTCCAGGGCGTGTAGCGGCGAGGTCGCGGTGTGTACCTCGAGCGTGAAGTGGCGGTTGCCGTAGGTGCACGGGGCGACGCGCAGGACGCGCTGCAGCGCCTTGAGGATCGATGCTTCGTCGTCGACGATCAGGATGCGGCTCATTTTTCCTCCTGGCGGATATAAACGGTGAGATTCTGTTGCTCGACCTGTTCCAGCCGGATCAGCTGGCCGATGATGTCGTTGTTGAGCACGCTGCCGGCGGCGAGCAGCAGGTAGCCGTCGTGGTGCATCAGGTCGCGGCTGACCGTCATGCCGGGTTTCAGGTGCATGGTGCGCAGCGGGCTTTCCTGCGGGCCGCCCTTGACCGTTTCGGCGACCAGCCTGACCAGGGCATCGACCACTGCCGGGTCGTAGCGCTTGCCGCGGTTCTCGATCAGGAAGTCGAGCGCTTCCGCTGGCTTCAGCGGCCGTTGCACCAGAGTGCCGACCTGCAGCGCGTCGTAGTCGTTGGCGACGGCGAGGATGCGGGCGCCCTGCGGAATCGCCATGGCGGCGAGGTGGTCCGGGTAGCCGTTGCCGTCGTAGGACTCATGGTGGTGGCGGACGAGTATCGCTGCCTCCTTGAAGCGCTCGATGCCGAGCAGGATGTTCTGGCCGACCACCGGGTGCTTCATCACCTGGGCGCGGTGCTCGGCGCTCAGCACGTTGAACGGGCGACCGAGCAGTTCGTCGGGCAGGCCGAGTTTGCCGATGTCGTGCAGCAGACCGGCGAGCAGGATGTTCTGGACCTCGCTTTCCGCCAGCCCGAGCTGGCGGGCCAGGCTGCGCGCCAGCTCGGCGACGCGCCGGCCGTGGCCAGCCAGCTGCCTGCCGAGCGGGCCGCTGCGCAATTCGATCAGGCCGGCAAAGACCTGGACACTGGTCATGAAGGATTTCTTCAGCTCGCCGTGCGCCTGCTCGACGAAGGCCAGCGCCTGGCTGAGTTCGGCGGTGCGTTCGGCGACCTTGTGCTCGAGGCTGGCGTTGAGCGCCTTGAGGGCTTCGTTCTGGGCCTGGGTGAGTTCGGTCAGGCGGCGGTTTTCCTGTTCCAGGCGCTGGTGTTCGCAGGCCTCCCGGACGACGGCGAGCATTTCCTTGTCGTCCCAGGGCTTGGCGATATAGCGGTAGATTTCGCCCTCGTTGATCGCCGAGACGGTGGAAGTGATGTCGGCGTAGCCGGTGAGCAGGATGCGCTTGGTCTGCGGCCAGCGTTCGCGGACCTGCTTGAGGAAGGTGGCGCCGTCCATTTCCGGCATGCGCATGTCGGAAATCACCAGATTCACCGCTTCGCCTTCCAGGATGGCGAGGCCGGCGGCGCCGCTGTCGGCGGTCAGGATGCGGTAGCCCTGGGGGCGGAACAGGCGGCGCAGCGCCGACAGGATGCCCGGTTCGTCGTCGACCAGGAGCAGGGTGGGCGCCTGACTGGTTTCGTTCATGGCTGGTCCTCGGGGATGCCGGCGCCGTGCGGGCGGATCGGCAGGATGACGCGGAAGGTGCTGCCCCGACCGGGCTCGCTATCGGCGCTGATCTGACCCTGATGGCGCTGGATGATGCCATAGGCGAGCGAAAGACCGAGCCCGGTGCCTTTGCCGACCGGCTTGGTGGTGAAGAAGGGCTCAAAGATGCGGTTGAGGTTTTCCGCTGCTATGCCGCAGCCGGTGTCGCTGATCTCGACGCAGACCCGCGCTTCGTCGAGTTGCCGGGTGCGGATCGTGATCCTGCCCTTTTCAGCAATCGCATGGCCGGCATTGACCAGCAGGTTCATGAACACCTGGTTCAGTTGCGAAATCAGGCAATAGACCGGCGGCAACTCGCCGTAGTCCTTTATCACCTCGCACTTGTATTTCAGTTCGTTCCAGACGATGTTCAGCGTCGAGTCGAGTCCTTCATGCAGGTCGGCCTCCTGCCATTCCTGCTCGCCGACGCGGGAGAAGGTGCGCAGATCCTGGACGATCTTGCGCACGCGGGCGAGGCCGTCCTTCGATTCTGCCAGCAGCTTGAAGATGTCGTCGCGCACGAAATCGAAATCGCGTTCCTCGCGCAGTAACTGGATTTCCTTGTGGTGCGGGCAGTCGTCGCCGCTATGCTCGGCGTAGGCGTCGATGATTGCCATCAGGTCGCGGATGTAGCCGTCGAGGGTGCCGAGGTTGGAGTGCACGAAGCCGATCGGGTTGTTCAGCTCGTGGGCGACGCCGGCCGCCAGCTGGCCGATCGAAGCCATTTTTTCGGATTGCAGCAACTGGTTGTTGGCTTCCTCCAGGCGCTTGTTGAGGACCCGCTGTTGCGCCAGGGCGTCGGCGATCAACAGCTGCTGCTGCTTGCGTTCGCTGATATCGGTGATCACGCCGTCATAATACGTCGGCTGGCCCAGCGCGTCACGGCTGACCATGGTTCGGTCGATCACCCAGATCACCTTGCCCTCGGCGGTGATCAGCCGGTATTCCTGTTCGTAGGCGTTGAGCCCGGCCGCCGTGTGGCGGGCGACCTCGTCGCAGATGCGGGCGAGGTCGTCGGGGTGGACGATGTCGGCGAAGGGCGTTTTGCCGGACTGCAGCTGCTCCTGGCTGTAGCCCCACTGGCGGACGTTTTCGGAAACGAAGACGACCGGCCAGCCAGCCGTTGCCGCCCAGCGGAAGCAGACCACCGGGCTCGCATTGACCACCTGCATGGCCAGGCGCAGGGCCTTGTCGGCGCGCTGGCGGCGGACGATGCGCCAGGTTTCGTTGGCGATCAGTTGCACCGTCTCGCTGTCATAGTTTTCATAAGCCGCGTCCTTGTTGCCGACGCCGGCCAGCATGCGGACGACGCCATCCTCGATGACCGGCACGCTGAGCAGACGGATCAGGTGCGAGTGGCCTTCCGGCAGGCCGCGCTTGTTCTCGGCGGCGGCGTAGTCGTTGACCATCACCGCCTGCCCGGTGCGCGCGGCATCGGCCCAGATGCCGGCCTGGCTGATCGGGTAGTGCTGATCGACGACGGCGGTACAGTAGTGTTCGGTCGTGTTGCGGGTCCAGACCGCCAGTTCGATCGCTTCGCCATCGTCGTTGACGAAGTGCATGAAACCGATCCGGCTGCCGGTCAGTGCCTCGGCGCGTTCCAGCGCATAGCGCATGAATTCCTGCTCGTCGAGGAGTTCGGCCTGGCGCGGTAGTTCGATCAGGACCAGGGAACGGTTCACCTGGTTGGCGAACTGTGTTTCCGCGACCTGGCGCTGGGTGATGTCCTCGATCACCATGGACAGCGAATCGAGTTCGCCATCGTCGCCACGGATCGCCTGTACCGCCAGATTGACGAAGACGGTGCTGGCGTCCCGGCGCAGGCAGCGAGCTTCGAGCGTGCAGCTGTCGCGTTCGCCGTGGCGGATGGCGTCGAGCAGGCGCTGGGTGACCGGACGGTCTTCCGGATGGAGGCAGTCGAGCCAGGCGATTCCCGCCAGTTCGGCGGCGTTGCGGTCGAGGATCTGGCAAAGCGCTGCGTTGACCGTCGTCCAGCGCAGGTCGGCGCTGGAGTTGGCCATGCCGACCGTGGCGTTGTCAAAGATCGCCCGGCAGCGCCGCTGTCCAGACTGCAGCCTGCTCAGCCGGCGGCGCTGGCGGAGCAGCAGGCCGCCACAGAGGGCGACGAGCGCCCAGGCCAGGAGGGTCAATGCGTTCATGGCGGAGGCCCGGCGCTGAAGTGCTGCCTTCTTTCCTTGACCAGCCGGAAGGCTTCGCGGATTTCCTCGCGCAGCGCGTCGTCGTCCCAGGGTTTGGTCAGGAACTTGTAGATGGCGCCCTGGTTGATCGCGCTGGTCACGCTGTCGAGGTCGGTGTAGCCGCTGAGGACGATGCGCACGGTGTCCGGGTAGAGCTGGCGGACGCGGGAAAGGAATTCGCTGCCCGACATTTCCGGCATGCGCTGGTCGGAAAGGACGACCTGTACCGGATGCTTGGCCAGATGCTCGAAGGCGGCGGAAGGGGTGTCCGCGGTCAGGATGTGGAAGCCTTCGCGGCGCAGCAGGCGCGACAGGGCGTTCAGGATGTTCGGTTCGTCATCGACGATGAGCAGCGTGTTTTCGCCAACTGACGGCAGGTCGGCGATGGGCAGCGTCTGGCGACCGGTCAGCAGTTGCTCGAATTCGCCGACCGGCAGCGCCGGTGCGAACAGGTAGCCCTGGATTGCGTCGCACCGGCGGCCGCGCAGGAAGCGGGCCTGGGCCTCGGTTTCGACCCCTTCGGCGAGAATTGCCAGGTTCAGGCTGCGCGCCATGACGATGGCGGCAGTGGCGATCGCCGCATTGACCGGGTTTTCGATGATGTCGCTGACGAAGCTCTGGTCCAGCTTGATCTTGTCGAAGGGAAAGCGGGAGATGTAGGACAGCGACGAGTAGCCGGTGCCGAAATCGTCGAGCGACAGCTTGATGCCGAGCTTTTTCAGGTCGTGGCACATGGCGATTGCCTGCTCGACGTCGTCGATGAAGGCGCTCTCGGTGATTTCCAGTTCCAGCGCGGCAGCCGGCAGGCCGCTGTCGGCGAGGGCGTGGCTGACCACCTGGGTCAGGTTGGCCTGGCGGAACTGGCGAGCCGACAGGTTGACAGCGAGTCGCAGCGGCGCGCCGATGCCCAGGTTGAGCCAGCGTCTGGCCTGGCGACAGGCGGTTTTCAGCACCCATTCGCCGATCGTCACGATCAGCCCGTTGTCTTCGGCCAGTGGAATGAATTCGGCTGGCGAGACCGTGCCGAACTGCGGGCTGTGCCAGCGCAGCAAGGCTTCCATGCCGATCAGCCGACCGCTGTCGAGACTGACCTGGGGCTGGTAGTAAACCGCCAGCTCGTGATTGTCGAGGGCGGTGCGCAGCGCACTTTCGAGCGCCAGGCGGCGGGCGGCATCGGCGTCCATTTCCGGCGAATAGAAGCGGAAGATGTTGCTGCCGGCATGCTTGGCACGCGACAGCGCGACGTCGGCGGTTTTCAGCAGTTCGTCGGCGCTGCTGCCGTCGCGCGGACTGAGGCTGATGCCGATGCAGGCGTTCAGCGAGACCTGCTGGCCGTTGATCGAGAAGGGCTGGCTGAGGGCATCGAGCAGGCGCTGGGCGAGGGCGATGACGTCGCGTTCGTGCTCGAGGTTGACCATGACGAAACCGAATTCGGCGCCGGAGCGGCGGCCGACGGTGTCGCCATCGCGCACCAGGGTCTTCAGGCGCAGGGCGACCCCTTGCAGCAGCGCGTCGCCGAACATGGCGCCGAAGCTCTCGTTGATCACCCGGAAGCGGTCGAGGTCGAGCAACAGGATCGCCGTCTGGCGGGCCATGCGGGTCGCGTTGTGCAGCGCCTGGGCGAGGCGGTCGTTGAGCAGTGCGCGGTTCGGCAGGTCGGTCAGCGGGTCGAAACTGGACAGGTATTCAATGCGCTCGGCCGCCTGCAGGCGTTCGGAAATGTCGCTGATCAGGCCGACGTAATGGGTGTGCTGGCCTTGCGCATCGCGGATGGCGGAAACACTGAGCCAGGCCGAATAGAGTTCGCCGTTCTTGCGCCGGTTGGTGACTTCGCCCTGCCAGCGGCCATGCTGATTCAGCTGTTGCCAGAGGCCCTCGTAAAACGCCGGGGCATGCTTGCCGGAACGCAGGATGGCGGTCGTCTGACCGAGCGCTTCCGCGCTGCTGTAACCGGTGATCTGGCAGAAGGCGTCGTTGACGCTGAGGATGCGGCCAGCCGGGTCGGTGATGCAGATGCCGTCGCTGATGCCGGTGAAGACGACCGAGGCGAGCTGGCGTTCGGTTTCGATTTCCTTGCGCCGGGTAATGTCGGCGATGGTCCCGGCGCTGACCAGCGGTTCGCCGGCGGCATCGCGGTAGAGGGCCTGGCCGCGGCCTTCGACCCAGAGCCAGTGGCCGTCGGCGTGACGCAGCCGGAATTCGCGGACCTGCGCGGCGCCACCCGGTGGCGGCGGATTGCGGATGGCGGCCAGGACCAGCTTGCTGTCGTCTGGATGGATCAGCGGTAGCGTCGCGGCCATCGTTCCCGGTGCCCGGTCGACGCCGAGCATGCGGCAGAGGTCGGGGTTCCAGTCGAGGCGGTCGTCGTCGTGATGGTATTCCCAGATGCCGAGACCGGAGGCGGACAGCGTCAGCTGCAGGCGGGCGGCGAGGTCCTGGTTTTCCTGCAGGCGGCGCTGCACCTCGATTTCCAGGTCGGCATTGTGGCGGGCCAGGCGGTCGCGCGTCCATTTCAGTTCGAGATGGTTCTTGACCCGGGCACGCAGCGTCGATGCCGTCAGTGGCTTGGTGATGTAATCGACGGCGCCTTCAAGCAGGCCGCTCTGCTCGTCGGTGGGCGAGTTGAGGGCGGTGACGAAGATCACGGGGATCTGGCTGGTGGCGGGATCGGCACGCAGGCGGGCGAGCACGGCATGGCCGTCCATGCCGGGCATCATGACGTCGAGCAGGATGAGGTCGGGCTGCGGCGTGACCACGGCGGCACGCAGCGCGGCTTCGCCGCTTTCGGCGCAGCGGACGTCGACCCCGGTGCCTTCGAGCATGGCCTTGATGACGGCCAGGTTCGCCTTCATGTCATCGACGGCAAGCACCACAGGGGGCGTCTTGGCGTCGGAGGCAGTAGCGTCAGCCATCGTGGTTCCTCACATATTTGCTATTGTTGGTATTTTGGCGCGCACCCGCCGTTCAGGCAAGCGTCAAGCGTTAAAATACCGCAACTCCATTTCTCTGGGCGCATTGTCCAGGCGCCGGCGGTGTTTTCGCCGCATTTTTTTCGTAGGGAATCCGATGCTCAAGAAACTCGACTCCTTTGCCGGCGTGGCCGGTCCGCTCGTCGTCGTCGTCATGGACGGCTACGGTCTGCCGGAAAATGCTGTCGGCAGCGCCATCGCCGAGGCGCGCAAGCCGAATCTCGACCGCCTGTTCGCCAGCAGTCCGCACATCCGCTTGCGGGCGCACGGCACCGCGGTCGGCATGCCGTCCGACGACGACATGGGCAATTCGGAAGTCGGCCACAACGCGATCGGCGCCGGCCAGGTCTATGCGCAGGGGGCGGCGCTGGTCGCCAACGCGATCGCCGAAGGCACCATCTGGGCCGGTCAGGCCTGGCAGGAAATTGTCGGTGCGGCGCAGGACGGCGTTCTCCATTTCATCGGCCTTTTTTCCGACGGCAACGTGCATAGCCATATCGACCACCTGCGGGCGATGGTCGAGCGGGCCAAGGCGGAAGGGGTGAAGACGGTACGCATCCACGCCTTGCTCGACGGCCGCGACGTGCCGGAAACCAGCGCCCTCGACTACGTCCTGCCGTTCGAGGCTTTCCTCGCCGACATCAGCGATGCCGGCTTCGACGCCCGCATCGCTTCCGGCGGTGGCCGCCAGAACATCACGATGGACCGCTACGACGCCAACTGGCCGATGGTCGAACGCGGCTGGCGCACCCACGTGCTTGGTGAAGGGCCGCAGTTCGCCAGCGCCAGCGCGGCGGTCGAAGCCTTGCGCGTGCAGTATCCCGGCACCATCGACCAGGACCTGCCGCCCTTCGTCATCGCCGCCGACGGCAAGCCGCTCGGCAGCATCGAGGACGGCGACGCCGTCGTCTTCTTCAACTTCCGCGGCGACCGCGCGCTGGAAATCACCCGCGCCTTCGTCGAGGCCGATTTCGACAAGTTCGACCGCGTCCGTTACCCGCGCGTCACCTACGCCGGCATGCTCCAGTACGACGGCGACCTGCACCTGCCCGAGCGCTTCCTGGTGCCGCCGCCGGCGATCCGCGACACTTCCGGCGAATGGTTCAGCAAGGCCGGGATCACCCAGTTCGCCTGTTCCGAGACGCAGAAGTTCGGCCACGTCACCTATTTCTGGAACGGTAACCGCTCCGGCAAGTTCGACGGCGAAACCTATCTCGAAGTGCCGAGCGACGTCGTTCCCTTCGAGCAGCGGCCGTGGATGAAGGCGGCGGAAATCGCCGACGCCATGGTGGCGGCGATCGCTTCCGGCCAGTACAAGGTCCTGCGCTGTAACTTCGCCAACGGCGACATGGTCGGTCACACCGGCAACTTCCGCGCCGCGACGATGGCCGTCGAAGCCGTCGACCTGGCGCTCGGCCGCGTGCTGAAAGCGGTCGAAGCGGCCGGCGGCGTGGCGCTGATCACCGCCGACCACGGCAACGCCGACGAGATGTTCGAACTCGACAAGAAGAGCAAGCAGCCGGCGCGCAACGCCGACGGTTCGTTCAAGGCAAAGACCGCGCACACCCTGAACCCGGTGCCGCTGATCCTCTTCAACGCCAGCGGCGATGCCCGCCTCGGCCTGCGCCAGACGGCGGACGCCGGCCTTTCCAACATCGCGGCGACGGTTGCCAACCTGCTCGGTTTCGACAAGCACCCGGCCTGGGACGAGAGCCTGCTGACGCTGGGCGAGTGACGCCGTTCAGCGCGCCGGCGCGAAGTCGGCGCGCGGCAGGCTGAGGACGAAGGCGACGCCGTCGGCGCTGTTGCGCGCGACGATGGTGCCGCCCATCTTGGCCATGTAGGTGCGGGCGACGAACAGTCCCTGGCCGCGGTTGCCGGCGGCGCCGGCGTCGGCCTGGTCGGAGACGCCGTACTCGAAGATGCGTTCCAGCATCTCTTCGGCAATGCCCGGCCCGCGGTTGGCGACGCTGACGCTGGCCTGGTGTTCGTCGGCGCTGAGCGTCAGGGTGATCGGCGAACCCGGCGCGCGGTAGCGTTCGGCGTTGCGCAGCAGGTGGGCGAGGACGTCTTCCAGCGCGAACTCGTCGGCGCGCACGAAGACCGGCGCGTCGACGCCGGTGCAGCTCAGGTCGGCGATGCCGGCATTTTCGGCGACGTGCCGCAGGAAGGCGGCGAGGTCGAGGCTGGCGATTTCCAGCTGGCTGTCGGCGAAGGCTTCGCTCGGGCTGGCGCTGCCGTAGAGCACGCGCACCGCCTGCTGCATGCGGCTGATGTAGCGGTGGCTGGGGTCGGCCGGGTCGCCGTGCAGCGCCAGCAGGCTCTGCAGCGGCGACATGATCTCGTGGCCGACGGCGTGCCACATGTCCTTTTCCTGCGCGGCGCGGATGCGCTCGCGCCCGGCGTCCTCGCGCACCCGGCGCAGCAGGTCGTCGAGGCCGCTGGCGAGCAGGCCGAGTTCGTCGCGGCCGCGCAGGTCGGCCAGTTCGTAGCGCTCCAGCCTGCCGTCGGCCTGCACCGAGCGCGACAGGCCGCGGGTGCGCCGGGTCAGGCGGGCGATGCGGCGGATCAGCCCGGCTTCGATGACCAGCCAGGCGACCGCGATGGCGCCGAGCATGGCGCTGAAGAACCAGGACAGCCGGGTGGCGACCGCCGACAGCCGTTGGTCCACGCTGCGCGCGTCGCCGACCAGGCGCAGCCGGTAACTGCCCAGCCCGGTGACGATCTCGTCCTCCAGTTCGACCACCGGCGTCTCCAGCGTGTCGACCGGCAGGTGGCGGATCAGCCGGGTCAGTAGCGGCGACGACATCTCGCCGGCCTCGTCGCGGCCGGCCAGGCGCGCCACCGGGATTTCGCGCTCGTCTTGCAGGCGGGCCAGGGTCAGGGTTTCGCCCGGCTGCAGCAGGCGCGCCAGGGCGTCGAGCGCGAACGGTGGCGGTTCGACGCCCGGCCGGTCGCTGGCGAAGCGCGGCGGGCCGTCACCGGGCGGCAGCACTTCGACCTGCACCCGGTACTGATCGAGGTCGGCCGGCGGCCAGGCCGGTTTCCCCGGTTGCAGGATCGCCGCGCGCAGGCTTTCGATCGGCAGGCGCAGCGAGAAGAAGGATTTGCGCCGACAGTTTTCGGGATCGTCGGTGGCTGCCTCCAGACAGCGGCCGCGCTGCCAGACCCAGCCGCGGAACTCGCGTTGCGGGCGGGCGCCGGTGTAATCGCGGCCGGGTCGTTCGAGATAGCCGGTGAAGCGGCCGCGCAGGCCTTCGCCGACGCTCGTCGGCGCGCCGTTGAGGGTTTCGAAGGGGGCGATCCAGCGCCAGGTCTGTTCGCCGAGACGGACCGTGACGCGCAGCCGGTGCGCGCCGTCGAGGAATTCGTCGCCGATGCGGTGGGCGAGCAGCGGCTCGCTGGCGAAGGTGCCGGCAACATAGATGAAACCGCCGGCCCAGGGATTGTTGCCGATGGCGACGCAGAGGCTGCCGTGATCGGGGTACTGGATCAGGCAGTTGGCCATTTCGATGGCGTTCCTGACCTTGTTCTGGTCGTCGAAATCGATGCCCGAGAAAGGCAGCACCAGCGGCCGCCCGGCCGCCGCCGAAGCGGCGTCCCAGCGCGGGTTGAGCAGCGCCAGCTGGCCGGCCGGGTGATGCAGGCGGGCGACGATCTGTTCCTTGGTCTTCTCCAGGCCGGCCTGGTAGTTGTTGAAGCTGCGCTGCTTTTCCTCCTGCAGCACGCTGACTGTCATCAGCACCACGACCAGCGCCAGGAACAGGAAGGAGGTGCGCAGCAGGATGCGCAGGCGGAACGAGGCGAGCCAGCCGAGAAAGGCGCGCATCGCCGTCAGCGCCCGGCCTCGGTCCAGCGGAAGCCGCGCATCGGCACGTTCTCGATGCGGTCGAAATCGGTGTCGAGTTCGCGGAAGGCTTCGCGGATGGTGCTGATGTGCTTTCGGATGTTGTCGCGGTTGCGGCCGCTTTTGACCACCGCGAACAGTTCGTCGTAGGACACCACTTCGCCGCGCCGCTGGTAGAGCGTGGCCAGGATGCGCTGCGCGGTGAGCGGCAGGTTGACGCGCTGGCCGCGCCACAGCGGCGTGCTCTGGCGCAACGGGTCGAGCGCCAGTTCGTTGGCGGCCGGCGCCGCCGGTGCCTGGCGGTCGCGTCCGGCGCGCAGGATTTCGAGGAAGGTCTCGATGAAGTCGGCCTCCTCGAAGCTGGTCTTCTGCAGGTAGTCCCAGGCGTCGAGTGCTTTCATGATGCTGCGGTAGATCGCCGCCGGCATTGCCGAGACGACCAGTACCGGCGTGCCGCGCCCGGTCTTGTTGATGGCGTTGATGACGGCGACGCCGGCGTGGCGTTCGCGCCCGAGCTCGATGTCGAGCGTGACCAGCGCGTAGTCCTCGCGGGCGATCGCGGCTTCCGCGTCGTCGCGGTTGAACCACTGGTCGACCTGAAGGTCGGGGCGGGCGGCGAGGATCCAGTCCTTCAACTGTTTGCTGGTGGGAATGTCGTCTTCGATGACGGCGACCTTGATCATGTCCGGCTCCTTGGCAGAGGTGCGAAGTATCCGCGTTTTTCCCCGTCCTTGCATGCCGCCGGCGTGAGCTTTCGTTCACGCGCCGGCGGCGCTGTTTCCCGTGCCTGACTGAAGTCGCCCGGCGTCGGCATGGCTTCCTCACCGGCGGGCGCGGCACGATGCACGACATGCCGGACGACATGAAAAACCCGCCCGGCCAACGCCGATTCCGGGCCCGCGGCCCATCATTCAAGGAGAAAGATCATGAAGGAAAGACTGTCCAGACTGGCCGAAGGGATGTACGACGCGCTGGCCTTTGCCGGCAAACGCAGCGCCGCTGCCGGCGCTGGCCTGGGGCGCCAGGTGTTGCGCGCCCGTTTCGGCATCATCGCCTTGTCGGTCGCCGCCATCGGCGCCTACGCGCTCTACCAGCGGCCGCCGATGCAGTCGGTGGCGCGCGGCGAGGCGGCGGTACGGATCAACCAGCTCACCGGCAACGCCAGCGAGATGCGCGAAGGTGCCGTGCTGGTCATCCCCGGCCTGCACGAACTGCGTCGCTTCCCGCTGCGCGACCAGATCTACCGGGCGCAAGGCGGCGATGCCTTCCAGACCGTCGAAGGGCTGTCGATCGGCGTCGACATCACCGTCCGCTACGCGCTCGAACCGGCCAGTCTGGCCAGCTTCGCCCGCAACCTGCCCGACGACATCGGCGGCCAGGTGGTCGAGCCGGCGGCGCAGGGCGTCATGTACAAGACGCTGGCGCGCTACACGGTGCGCGAGATCTTCTCAACCAAGCGCCAGGAAATCCGCGACAGCATGGAGGGCGAACTGCGCGCGGCGCTCGCCCGCGACGGCATCAAGCTGCAGTCGGTGCTGATCGGCAAGGTGGAGCTGCCGGAAGAATACCGCGCCGGCATGGATCGCCTGCTGGCCGAGGAACTGGCCAGCGAGAAGATGCTGTACACGCTGCAGCTCAAGGAAAAGCAGGTCAAGGAAAGCGACCTCGACGCCGAAGCCGACAAGGTGCGGCGCGAGAAGGCGGCGGAGGCCGCCGGCCAGGAGCAGATCATCGCCGCCAAGGCGCAGGCCGAGGCGATGAAGCACATCCTGCCGTTCAAGCAGAAGCAGATCGAACAGCGCGGGCTGGAAGCCGAGGCCGACAAGATCAGCCGCATCAAGGCCGCCGAGGCGGCAGCACAGGCGCGCCAGATCGAAGCCCAGGGCGAAGCCGAGTCGCGCCGCAAGCTGGCCGACGCCGAGGCCTACCGCCAGGAAAAGCTGGGCAAGATCGCCAGCGAACAACTCGAACGCGACGGCGCGCTGATCCAGAAGAACCCGTTGCTGATCCAGAAGGCGATGGCCGACAAGCTGTCCGACAAGGTCTCGGTGATCATCGCGCCGCCGCCCGCCGCCGGTGGCTTCATCGGCAGCGCCCTGCTTGGCCAGAGCGCCGCCCAGCCGGTCGCCACCGCCAACGAAGGAGAATGAACATGTTGGCCACCGCCTTGACCGTGATCGCCATCGTCACCCAGGACCAGTCGGCGCTACGCGCCGCGCCGCGCAACTCCGCCGCCCAGCAGGCCGTGCTGTGGCAGGGCGACAGCCTGGAAATCCGTGGCGAGAAGGGCGATTTCCTGCAGGTCTACGATCATCGCCGCGAGCGCGCCGGCTACATCCGCGCCAGCCAGGTCCGTGTCCAGTCGCTGCAGCCCGCGGCGGCGCCGGAGCTGCTCGCGGTGCTGCGTTTCCTCAAGGACAGCCCGGGTTCGGAAGCGCTCGGCATCGCCTACGCCGCCGCCTACCTGCGCGCCGCGCCGGCCGCCGCGATCGACGGCGAGCCTTTTGCTGCGCTTGGCGAAATGGCCGACCGCCTGGCCCGCCGGGCGAGTAGTGGGCGCAGCGGTAAGGCCGCCGAAGCCGCGGCGGCGCACGTCGAGGTGGCCGCCAGTTACGGCGTCCGCCTGCTCAGCCACGAGCGCGACGGCCTGGTCCGCCTGTGCAGCGACGGCGAGGCCCAGCGCCGCGTGTTCACGCTGTCGTCGAGCGAAATCCACAAGGCGCTGGCGGCGCTGTCGCTGACCGATCATGACTGCGTGCCGCCGACGCTGACGCCGACCGAGCGCTTAGCCTACGACAACTGGCGCGCCGAACTGCTCGAGCGGGTGGCGCTGCACGCCCTGCCGGGCATGCTGAAAAACCGCCTGCACCTGCGCCGCGCCGGCGTCTGGGCGAGCCTCGCCTACCAGCGGGCGCGCCGGCCGGAACTGCCGGCGACGGCGGCGGCCGAGGCGGCACGCCGGTCGCTCGACGAACTGGCGGCGATCGATCCCGGCGAACTGATGGAAAGCGACGCCGTCGCCTACAGCGACGCCGCCATCCGCGTCGGCGCCTCGCGCTGGGCGGCAGCGCCGGGAACCCCGGCGACACCGGTCAAGGCGGGGGCGGGTCTGGCGGTCCGGGTGCGGCCGGGACAGCCCGGGGAAAGCTGCGTCGATCTGCTCGACGCCAGGGATGAAAAGCAGGCGCCGCTGTTCAGCCGCTGCACCTGGGGCCTGGTCTGGCCGGCATCGGCCGCCGCCTCGCCGCAGGGCGACGCGCTGACCCTGGCGGTGCAACCGCTCGATACCTGGCGCGAGATGTGGGTCTTCCGCAAGGGGGCGGCGGGTTGGCAACTCGACGTGCTGCCACCGGCGCTCGACAATCCCGACCTCGGCTATGTCGAATTCGCCGGCTGGGTACCCGGCGGCCAGCAACTACTGGCGGCGCGTGAACTGCGCGCCGGGCAACAGTACCAGACCCGCTTCGAAACCATTTCCCTGACGACCTTGCTCACCGACCGGCAGGCCGATCGGCCGTCCAGCCTGACCCCGTTCTACCGCTGGCAGAGTCCGCAGTGGAAAGCGGGTACGGTGGCAGTGCGCTGAACATGACATATGGTTGGCGAGTATTCCTTTGTCGTGAAATAATGCGAGCCTTTTGGCCGTTTCCGGAGTTCCGTCATGACTTCCCCTTCCCTGATCGGCGCGCTTGCAGCGCCGCCGGTCGCCGCCTACCGTCACGAGAAAACCCTGTTCGGCATCCTGGCAGTCATTGCCGTGCTGTTCTGGCTGCTGCTCACCGTCGGTACCTTCGGCACCGTCTGGCTGTACATGCTGTCGATGTACCTGTTCGCACTGTTTGCCCATTCGGCGCTGATTTCCTACCTGCAGGGCAACGCCGTGCGTATTGGTGCGACGCAGTTTCCCGACCTGCACGAACGCCTGCAGCGCTGCGCCGGGCGACTCGACGTCGATCTGCCCGAGGCCTTCCTGATGACCGGCGATGGCATGCTCAATGCGTTCGCCACCCGTTTCCTGCGCCGCTACTACGTGGTCCTGCTCTCCGACGTGGTCGACGCGCTGGAAGAGGATCCGGAAGCGATCAACTTCTACATCGGTCATGAACTCGGCCACATCGACCGCAAGCACATCGCCAATGGCTGGTGGATGGCGCCGGCGATGCTGCTGCCGCTGATCGGTGCCGCCTACCGCCGCGCCCAGGAATACACCTGCGATCAGTACGGCCTCGCCTGCTGCGCCGATCAGGCGTCGGCGGCGCGCGCGCTGGCCGTCCTCGCCGCTGGCACCCGGCGCTGGAAAAACCTCGACGCGGCCGCTTACGTCGCCCAGTGCGAGCGCACCGGCGGCTTCTGGATGTCGCTCAACGAACTGGCCAGCGACTACCCCTGGCTGTGCAAGCGCATGGCGCATCTGCAGCAACCGATGGTCAAGCTGCCGTCACGTCACCCGCTTGCCTGGCTGTTGGCGCTGTTCATGCCGCGCGTCGGGGGCGGCGGTCCGCTGCTCGGCATCGTCATGCTCTTCGCGCTGATCGGCGTGCTTGCCGCGGTGGCGCTGCCGGCTTACCAGGAATACGTCACCCGCGCCGCGGTGGCGCCGGCCTTCAGCTACGGCGAACAGATCACCCGGGCCACCGGCAGCTACATTCTCGAAAACAGCGAGATTCCGACCGATCTTGCGGTCCTCGGTATCGCCGCGCCAGGCGCAGGCGTGCAGACCAGCATCGACGGCGAGTCGGCGATCATCACCCTGACCTTGAAGGACGAGCAGACGATCACCTACCGCCCGGCGATGGACAAGGAAGGTGACCTCTACTGGAGTTGCGAGACGACACTGGCCAGCGGCGCAGTGCCGCCGGGAACTGAATGCGCAAGCGCGGCGTCGCCGAATCCGGGCCTGGGGCGGTTGCTGGAGCGCTTGCGCTGAGCGCGTGACGCCTGCTTCAGGAAGGCCGCCGCTGACCCGGCGGCCTTTTTTCAGTTCAGGTTTGCAGCCATTGCTGCAGCTTGGCAAAAAGATCTTCCGGGCGCGCCGGCTTGGCGATGAAATCATTCATGCCGGCTTCGAAACAGCGCGCCTTGTCTTCGGCGAAGGCGTTCGCCGTCATCGCCAGGATCGGCACGCTGGCGTAGCCGGGCAACTGGCGGATGCGCCGGGTGGCCTCGAGGCCGTCCATGTTGGGCATCTGCATGTCCATCAGGATCAGGTCGTAGTGCTGCGCTGCGGCCATCTCCAGGGCGATGCGACCGTCCTCGGCGCAGGCTGACTCAAGGCCGATCTCGTCGAGCAGCATCTGGGCGATTTCGCGATTGACCGGTTCGTCTTCGGCGAGCAGCACGCGTCGGCCGACCAGGCTAGCGGCGCTGAGTTCCGGGCTGGCGGTTGCGGGCAGCGGCCTGGCAGCGGCGTTGCGCTGCAGGCGGGCGGTGAACCAGAAACAGCTGCCTTCGCCCGGCGTGCTGATGACGCCGACTTCACCGCCCATCGATTCGGCGAGCTTGCGGGTGATCGCCAGCCCCAGCCCGGTGCCGCCGAACTTGCGCGTGGTGGTGTTGTCGGCTTGTTCGAAAGCCGAGAACAGGCGGGATTGCGCCTCGGCGTCGATGCCGACGCCGGTGTCGGTGGCACTGAAGCGGATCAGGGCGCTGTCTTCGTTGCTGTCTACAGTTTCGGCAGCGAGTCGGACCCAGCCTTCGGCAGTGAACTTGATGGCGTTGGCGGCGTAATTGAGCAGGGCCTGCTGCAGGCGTGTCGGGTCGCCGAGCAAGCCGGACGGGCGGACCGCAGCTTCGACGATCAGGGTGATGCCGCGGTCTTCGGCGCGGCTGTGCAGCATCGAGACGATGTTGCTGAGGATGCTGTCGAGATTGACCGGGATTTCCTCGAGCGTCAGCTTGCCGGCCTCGATCTTCGACAGGTCGAGCACGGCGTTGATGATGTCGAGCAGGTGGTTGCCGGCGGCTTCCAGCTTGTCCAGGCGTTCGCCTTGCTCCGGATTGAGGCCGCCGCGGCGGATCAGGTGCGCCATGCCGGTGATGGCGTTGAGTGGCGTGCGGATTTCGTGGCTGATGTTGGCCAGGAAGGCGCTCTTGGCGATGTTGGCGGCTTCTGCCGCCTCCTTGGCGACGGCGAGTTCGGTGGTGCGCTGTTCGACCAGTTCCTCGAGGTGCTGCCGGTAGTGTTCCAGTTCGGCCTCGGTACGGCGTTTCTCGGTGATGTCGCGGGCGATCACCATCAGCGCTTGCGGCGTGCCGTCGGCGGCGCGGCTGGTGATCTTGCGCACTTCGCAGATGCGGATCGGTGCGTCACCCGGGTTCAGGTATTCGATGCTATGGCTGATGCCGCTTTCGCGCCAGGCGATATCGTCGGTGTCGGCGGCGGTCGAGTGAAAATTGCGGAAAGCCGGCCGGGCGTCGGCCAGTTCCCGGTTGGTCCTGCCCTGCCAGGGGAAGTCGTGGAGTTCGAAGACTTCCTCGGCGGCGTGGTTGATCTGCTGCCAGCGGTTTTCGCCGTCCTTGATGACGACGATGTCGGGCAGCGCGTCGATGAAACGGGTCAGGCGGGCGTTGCTCTCACGCAGCGCGGCGGTGGCGCCGATCAGGTCGGTGATGTCGCTGAAGGCGACGATGGCGCCGCAGTGCCGGCCGTCGCGCCACAAGGGATTGACCGTCAGCATGACCGGAATGCCGCTGCCGTCGCGCCGCCAGAACCAGTCGTTGCCACTGCGCCGCAGGCCGTCGACGACGGTTTTGTGCACCGGGCAGTCGGCTGCCGGGAAGGGGCTGCCGTCGGGCCGGGTGTGGTGGAACAGCTGGTGTGTATCCTGGCCGAGGATGTCGTCGGGCAGGTAGTGCAGCAACTCGCAGGCGGCCGGATTGACGAAGATGCAGCGGTGCTGCTCGTCGATGCCGAAAACACCTTCGCCGAGCGCGTCGAGGATCGATTTCTGGCGGCTCAGGTGGGTCGCCAGTTCTTCGATCCGGGTTTCGACGGCATTCGCCATCACGGCGAAATTGTGGCTGAGGGCGCCGATTTCGCCGGTTTCGCTGATCGGCAGCGGCGCCCGGTAATCGCCGGCGGCGATGCGGCTGCTGGCGGTGGCCAGCGTGCTCAGGTGACGGGTCAGCCAGTAACCGGTGGCGATCAGGCTCAGCGTCGTCAGCAGGACGCCGGCGAGGGCGATCAGCACGCCCTGGGCGAGCAGTTCCTGGCGGGCGGCGATCATGAATTGCTGCGACAGCCCGTACTGCAGCTCGCCGTAATGCTGACCGTAGATTTCAATCGGGAAGCGGATGTGCACGATGTCGGCGCCCTGCAGGTCGGCACCGGGCGGCGGCAAGGGCTGGCTTTCCGGCCAGCGGCTGCTGGCCAGGCGGCGCCCTTCAGGGTCGGTCAGGGCAAGGTATACGACTTCCTCGCTTTCCTGCCAGCCGTCGAAAATGTCGCGTAGCGTCGCGTAATCGCGGGTCGCCAGCGGCACCGCGACGGCAACCTTGTAGGCCTGCTGGATGGCGGCCTGGTGGCGTAGCGACTGTTCACTGAGGTGGCGGTCGATCAGCCGCACCCCGTTGCCGATCAGCAGCGTCAGTACCAGCAGTTCGATCAGCAGGCTGCTGATGACGAGGCGGAACCGCAGGCTGCGCGTGAAGGCGGGCAGGGCCAAGGTGCTACCTCATCATTTGTACGGTCAGATCGACGAAGGGGCGCAGCTTTTCGATATCGTCGGGGGTGATGGCGGTGTAGCCGCGGTAACCGGTGTCGCGGAAAAAGGCTTCGCCGGCCTGGGTTTTCTGAAAACCGAGGAGAGCCTTGCGCACCTGTTCGATGGTGGGCGCGCCGAGACGCCCGTGCGCCAGCGTCATCAGGTGCGGCATGTGAATTTCGCTGGACAGCAGGCGGACCTGTTGCCGCAGGTCCGCCGGAATCTGGCGCAGCGGGGTGTGCGTCGTCACCGCGGCATCGGCGGTGCCGGCGGCAACGGCGGCGATGGCGGCGCCGTGCGAGCTGTATTCGACGACCCGGAAATCGACATTGGGGCGTAGCCCTTGCTGGCGTAGCCAGTCGACGCCGCCGATCGAGGAGATCGACAGCCGGCTCGACAGCGCAATCGTCTTGCCGGCGAACTGGCTCGCCTGCTGGATCGGCGAATCCTCGCGCACCACGAAGACCGGCTGGAGATCGGTGGCGTAGCGGAAGAGCAGGCGCATGCCGCGTTGCGAGGCCATGGCGCCGAAGTGTGGGCCGCTGATGGCGAGGTCGAAGTCGCCGGCCAGCAACTGGTTGATGTGGGTGAAGTAGTCGGGCGAGGTGAGGACGATGATCTTGCGCCCGAGCTCGCGCTCCAGGTGTTCGGTCAGCGGCTGGTGGGTGCGGATCAGCGCCAGCGGGCTGTTGAAGGGCATGATGCCGAGCTTGAGCGGCGCCTGCTGGGCGCTGGCGGCGGGGAGCCAGCAAGCGAGGCACAGCGCCAGGACCATCCGCAGGATGCCGGAAAAACGAATCTGGGCAGGCATGACGAGTTTCCCTTCATTGACCGGACACTGAAGACAGTCCCGATTTTCCTCCTGCGGCAAGTACTCGGCAACCGCTATTCCTGCGCTCAGTCCTGGGTTTGCGCCCAATGTCGGCGGTAATATGCCGGCGCCATGCCGGTCCATTCGACGAAGGCGCGGTAGAAGGCCGAGGTGTCGGTATAACCGAGGTCGGCGGCGATGCGGGCGACCGGATCGCGGGTCTTGACCAGGCGGGCCAGCGCCATGTCGCGGCGTAGCGCGTCCTTGATGCCGCGGAAGCTCGAACCTTCCTCTTCCAGCCGGCGGTGCACCGTCCGCGGCGACAGGTGCAGGCGTTCCGCCACTTCGTCCAGGCTCAGCGGGGCGGGCAGGGCGGCGCGCAGCAGGTCGCGGACGCGGATCACCATCGCCCGGTCGCGCCGGTACAGGGTGGTGATCTTGCCCGGCGCGCCGTCGAGGAAGGCGCTCAGCGCCGCTTCGTCGCGGCGTAGCGGCAGTTCGAGCAGGTTGGCGTTGAAACTGGCGAGCAGCACGCCGTTGCCGCCGGGCAGGGTCGGCGCGAAATGCGAATCCTCGGTGAAGATCAGCGCGTAGTCGGCGAAATGCGCCGGCTTGCGGTAGGGGAAAAGGACGCTGTCGAGGGCGATGCCGCGTCCGGCGAGCCAGCACGACAGCCCGTGCAGCAGGCGCAGCAGCCATTCGAAAGCGAAGATGCGCCCGGGGTCGTCAGGGTCGGTGGCGAGGTGGCGGGTTTCGGCGATCACCAGGTCGGCACGTCCCTGGCTGCGCCGGACGCTGACTGCCAGGTCGGGCAGCACCAGGCGCAGGAAGCGGCTGGCGCGCTGCAGCGCTTCGGCCAGCGTCGGCGCCGTCAGGCAGCCGCGGCAGAGGAATTCGAAGCTGCCGACGCGCATCGGCTGGGCGAACAGTGCGAAGCCCTCGTCGTCGAGTTCGCGGTTGAGCAGGTTGTACAGTGCGGCGTAACGTTCGACCGGAATCCGTCTGGCGGGGTCTGCAAGATCGACTCCTGCGGCATGCAGTAGCGGCGCCGGGTCGATGTTGCGGCGGGCGAGACCGGCCAGCATCCCGGTGACAAATCCCATTGCGACAGTGGTTTGGCGTTTGTTTTTGCGTTGGCTCATGGTGCGGCGCAGCAATCGGGCTGCGCTCCGGCGGTGAACGGCGTCAGCATATCACCTTGGCGGAATTTGCATGATTGTCGTCAGGGGCGGCAATGGTGGGCGGCGCAAAGCGCCCTAACATGAGCGCCTAACGTCAATTCCGTGAGGTAGCCGTCATGACCGATCTTTCCGTTGCCAAGAAACTCGTTCCCTACAAGCCGAAGAACAAGGTCCGTTTCGTCACCGCCGCCTCGCTGTTCGACGGCCACGACGCATCGATCAACATCATGCGCCGCATCCTGCAGGCGACCGGCGCCGAAGTCATCCACCTCGGCCACAACCGCTCGGTGCAGGAAATCGTCAATGCGGCGCTGCAGGAAGACGCCCAGGGCATCTGCATCACTTCCTATCAGGGCGGCCATGTCGAGTTCTTCAAGTACATGATCGACCTCCTGAAGGCCAACGGTGGCGAGAACATCAAGGTCTTTGGTGGTGGCGGCGGCGTCATCGTGCCAGCCGAGATCAAGGAACTGCACGCCTACGGCGTGACCCGCATCTACGCCCCGGAAGACGGCGTGCACATGGGCCTGCAGGGGATGATCAACGAAGTCGTTGAGAAATCCGACTACGATCTCGCCAGCGAAGGTGTGCCGAAAGCCGACAAGGTGCTCGAAGGCCTGCGTGGCGGGGACCGCCGCCTGCTCGCCCGGGTCATCACCCTGCTCGAGAACGGCGCCGCGCCGCAACTCAAGGAACCCTTGCTCAAGGCCGCCGCCGCGACGACCATTCCGGTGCTCGGCATCACCGGCACCGGCGGCGCCGGCAAGTCGTCGCTGACCGACGAACTGGTCCGCCGCTTCCGCCTCGACCAGGAAGACAGTGTCAAGATCGCGCTGGTCTCGATCGACCCGTCGCGCAAGCGCACCGGCGGCGCGCTGCTCGGTGACCGCATCCGGATGAACGCGATCGAGCATCCGAACATCTTCATGCGCTCGCTGGCTACCCGCGACACCGGCTCGGAAGTTTCCGCCGCGTTGCCGGAAGTGATCGCCGCCTGCAAGCTCGCTGGCTTCGATCTGGTCGTCGTCGAAACCTCGGGCATTGGCCAGGGCGACGCCGCCATCGTGCCTTTCGTCGATGTCTCGATGTACGTGATGACGCCGGAGTTCGGCGCTGCGTCGCAGCTGGAGAAGATCGACATGCTCGATTTCGCCGACTTCGTGGCGATCAACAAGTTCGACCGCAAGGGCGCCGAGGACGCGCTGCGCGACGTGCGCAAGCAGTACCAGCGCAACCGCGAACTGTTCACCACGCCGACCGAGAACATGCCGGTGTTCGGCACCATGGCCGCCCGCTTCAACGACGATGGCGTCACCGCGCTCTACCAGGCGTTGGTGCCGGTGCTCAGCGAAAAGGGGCTGCAACTGAAGTCCGGCAAGCTGCCGCTGGTCACCGTCCGCCAGTCGTCGGCCAGCCGCGCCATCGTGCCGACCGCCCGCATCCGCTATCTGGCCGAGATCGCCGACGCGGTGCGCGGCTACCACAAGCACGTCGATGAGCAGGTGCAGATCGCCCGTCAGCGCCAGTCGTTGCGCATCGCCAAGCAGGTCTTTGCCGGTTGCGCGAAACCGGTGGGCGATTTCGACGAGATCCAGGCGTTCACGGACAGCCAGCAGGACGCGAAGGCGAAGAAGCTGCTCGACATGTGGCCGCAGACCGTCGAAGCGTACTCGGGCGACGAATACGTGGTGAAGATCCGCGACAAGGAAATCCGCACCAAGCTGACTTCCGAATCGCTCTCCGGCACCAAGATCCGCAAGGTCATCCTGCCCAAGTACACCGACGACGGCGAAATCCTGCGCTTCCTGATGAAGGAAAACGTCCCCGGCTCCTTCCCTTACACCGCCGGCGTCTTCGCCTTCAAGCGCGAGGGTGAGGATCCGACCCGGATGTTCGCCGGCGAAGGCGATGCCTTCCGCACCAACCGCCGCTTCAAGAAAGTCTCCGAGGGCATGCCGGCGCACCGCCTGTCCACCGCCTTTGACTCGGTCACGCTGTACGGTTGCGACCCCGACGAACGTCCGGACATCTACGGCAAGATCGGCAACTCCGGGGTGTCGATCGCCACCCTCGACGACATGAAGGTGCTCTACGACGGCTTCGATCTGGTCTGCCCGACCACTTCGGTGTCGATGACGATCAACGGCCCGGCGCCGATCATCCTGGCCTGCTTCTTCAATACCGCGATCGACCAGCAGATGGCCAAGTTCGAAAAGGACAACGGCCGCCAGCCGACCGAAGACGAAGCCGAGAAGATCCGCGAGTGGGTGCTGAAGACCGTGCGTGGCACCGTCCAGGCCGACATCCTCAAGGAAGATCAGGGCCAGAACACCTGCATCTTCTCGACCGAGTTCGCGCTGAAGATGATGGGCGACATCCAGGAATTCTTCGTCCATAACCAGGTGCAGAACTTCTACTCGGTGTCGATCTCCGGCTATCACATCGCCGAAGCTGGCGCCAACCCGATCAGCCAGCTCGCCTTCACGCTGTCCAACGGTTTCACCTACGTGGAGAGCTACCTGGCCCGCGGCATGCACATCGACGACTTCGCGCCTAACCTGAGCTTCTTCTTCAGCAACGGCATGGACCCGGAATACTCGGTGATCGGCCGCGTCGCCCGCCGCATCTGGGCGGTGGCGATGAAGAACAAGTACGGCGCCAACGAGCGCAGCCAGAAGCTGAAGTACCACGTCCAGACTTCCGGCCGCTCGCTGCACGCGCAGGAGATGGACTTCAACGACATCCGCACGACGCTGCAGGCCTTGATCGCCATCTACGACAACTGCAACAGCCTGCACACCAACGCCTACGACGAAGCGATCACGACGCCGACCGAGGAGTCCGTGCGCCGCGCCATGGCCATCCAGCTGATCATCAACCGCGAGTGGGGCGTCGCCAGGAACGAAAACCCGAACCAGGGCGCCTTCGTCATCGACGAGCTGACCGACCTGGTCGAGGAAGCCGTGTTGAAGGAATTCGAAGCCATCGCTTCGCGCGGCGGCGTGCTCGGCGCCATGGAAACCGGCTACCAGCGCGGCAAGATCCAGGAAGAGTCGATGTACTACGAGCACAAGAAGCACGACGGCTCCTACCCGATCATCGGCGTCAATACCTTCCTTAACCCGAAGGGCATGGCGCAGCAGGAAATCGAACTGGCGCGTTCGACCGACGAGGAAAAGCAGTCGCAGATCCAGCGCCTGCGCGACTTCCATGCCCGCAACGCCGACCGCGCGCCGGCCATGCTGGAGAAGCTCAAGCAGACGGTGATCGAGGACGGCAACGTCTTCGCCGTGCTGGTCGATGCGGTCAAGTGCTGCTCGCTCGGCCAGATCAGCTCGGCGCTCTACGAGGTCGGCGGCCAGTACCGCAGAAGCATGTAAACGAGACCCCGGAAGGGGAACAGCATTCCGGACCCGAACAGGGCGGAGGAGCAATAACGCGGCGAGGCAAAGTACCTCGCCGTTTTTACTTACCTGGGCGAGGCGACGTATGGCCGTCCAGATCGCGATATATCGCTCCGGACTCGAATGCGCCTCGATTCTCGGCGACCGAAATATCGACCTGCAGCGCACGGCCATCCCGGTCGAGGCGCCGCGCCCGGAAATAGTAACGATGGGCCAGTGCCTGCAGCGAGAGGGGTGGGTAAATCGGCGTATTCCACGATTCGATGCGAAAGCCTTCGCCTTCAAGCCAGCGGATCAATCGGGAGAGCTCCTCATCATCCGGTGGACAGAGGATGTCGATGTCGTTCGGCTTGACGTCCGGTTCGCCCCGCTGCCACTTTAGAAAACTGCCGTAGATGACGAAAACGAAACCCGCCTGGCGTAGTCGGGCA
The DNA here is from genome assembly GCF_041909095.1 of Azonexus sp. Classification (GTDB taxonomy): domain Bacteria; phylum Pseudomonadota; class Gammaproteobacteria; order Burkholderiales; family Rhodocyclaceae; genus Azonexus. Next base: position 1,298,485 of record NZ_JAYREB010000001.1, read on the forward strand.
ACTAATTCTCCAGCCTGCAGCAGGTCGAGTCCCAAGGATTGTTTTCTGCAGATCAGTGCGTACTCGTGGGCGCGGTTGGTCGTCGCGTTTGCTGCTGCGGGGGGTGGATCTGCCGCCTTGTCGTAGATCAGCACGCGTTCTTCGTGCAGCACGAAGCGCTCGCCGAGTAGTCTGGCAACATCCCAGGCGAGAGGCACGAAATGCTTGCCAAGCCGAAGGTTCTGAGCCATGACGATGCACCAACCCTCTGGCTCAAGCAGTTCGTGGATTCCGCCGAAAATGTCGCGCAAACCTTGCAGATAAGGTTCGTAACAAGTTTTTGCATAGAGTTGCTTGCGGACCGGATCGCTCGCTCGGCTTGTCTCCTGATTGCAGCCGAAATACGGGATGTTGGTCAGGCAGAGCGTGAAGCGGCGCCGGTTTTCAGTCCTCGGGGACTGCTGGCGTAAAGCCTCGCGGATTTCTGGCTGCGTCAGGCTGCCGGTCAGCACGGGATAGTTGTCGGCGTCCGCTCCACAGCGGGCCAGCCGCTGCCGCGCCAGATGGGCGCGTTGAGGGTCGAGTTCGACGCCAGCGGCGCACACGCCGCCATCGCGTGCCGCCAGCAAGGTGGAAGCAAAACCGCAGAATGGGTCGATGATCCAACAGCCAGCTTCCGCGTGACTACGGACGAAGGGCTGCATCTGATCGACCCAGCCGCAGTCACGGCCAGTCATGGCATCCTGCCGTCGCAAGTCGTCGGGCAGCCGGTGGCGCGGGTCTTCTTCCGGCAGGTGAAGCCAGCTGTTAACCGGCATGTGGCCGCCACAGAACATGATGGTCGGGCTGCCAGCCCGCGCAGAGGTGGGCATTGGCATGGAACACCAGCTTGTATATCAAGCCGCTGGATTCATGCGCCAGCAGGGTGGCGTAGTCGGATTTTTCGAAGATGACTTCCTGCTGCCTGGCGGTTAGCCAGCGCGCGTTCCAGAAATAGTAACCGCTGGTCAGCGCCAAGGGCTGATGATGTGCGCGAAAACGTCGTTCCGCCAGGCATGCCTCGAGTAGTTCCTCAATGGGCACACGTGCGCTGTCGATGTAGCGGCGCGTGGCATTGTTGCTATAGCTTGCGGGCAATTCGGAAAATTCCCTGAAAATGACGCTGGATACTCCCAGTCGGTGTGCCCAGTCGATATAGCGCAGGACGTCGTCGGGTGTGACAATGCCGCCCCGTTGCACGACGCACACCAATTTGACGGGAATATGTGGGTTCACCCGTCCGAGGGTCTGCTCGAACGCGTCTTGGCGGGCAACCCGTTGTCCGGCGCGAAAACGCATGATGCGCTGATTCGTTTCCGGCATGTCGTGATGCCTCGACCACTCGATGGCCGACAGTCCGAAGGCAGACAGGGCAGGAACGAGCAGATCGGTGTGCTCGACCAGCCCGGCACCGTTGGAATACATCACCGAGTCTTCGACGTTCGGTCCATCGTCCGGATTCTGCAGGGTAGCGAGCAATTCAAGCAGCCATTCCGGATCATCGGTGGATTCGAGGCCGGACAGCGAGTACGACAGGGGCAAGCCGCGCAGCGAGGCGAGTGCCGTCCGCAGATGGGTGAAATAAAGCGGGTCGGGGCGCAGGGCGGCGGCCCTTCGACCGATCATCTGCTGATCGCGCAAGTTCTCCGAACAAAAGCAGCAACGTGCTGAACAGTCCTGTACGGCGGCATAGGGCGTAAAGGTCAGCGGCTGCGCAAAGCGATGGCTGATGCCCTCGATCTCATGGCTGATCCAGCGTAAGGGGTCGGTGGCTGGGGGCTCGCGCAACAGGATGTTTTCGAATCTCCTGCCGAAGCGCTCGATGGCACTCATGTTGTGCTTCAGCACTGGGTTGTGTTGAGCCTGAGCGATGGGGAGCAGGGGGACGTGGACGGATGTTTTCAAGAGAAGCGGTATCTGGTGCTTTGATTCGATGTGTCCCTTATTGGCAGATCGTTTGCAGCCCGTGGCGTTTATTGTCGGCGGCACGGCAGATTTCGACGCGCTCCCTGAGTTCGACGTCGCGCACGCTGCCGTCCGTGTATTCGCAGCGAATGGTGATGAATTCGCCCTGCTCGTAATAGCCGCCGAGGCTGTAGTTGCCCGAATCGTCGTCCGGCGCGAGATAGACGAGATCCTTGGGGTCGCCGACGCAGATATGGATCTGCCGCACCTTGCCGATGGGAGGGCAGACCTTGAGCGGGGCGGCGAAGGCGGCGTTGCTGGCCAGCAGGAACAGTGGCAGCAGGAATGGACGCAGGCGTTTCAACGACATGGCGGTTTTCCGATGATCACGGTGGGAAGAGTCTCGATCCGGCTCACGGCATGCGGGGATTCCGGGCGGCGCTGCGTCGGGCGATATCGATCGCCGCTGGTGCGAGGAGGAGGAATTTATACCGATCGCTTGGGTAATGACAATAGAGTTGCCCGGCGAAGCGTGCTTTTCGGGGGCTGTGAGTGTCTGTTCACGCGCCGGCGGAAAGTCGCCTGCCGTCGGCATGGCTTCCTCCCGGCATGGCGCGGCACGATGCACGGCATGCCGCCGGTGATCGCGACGATCTTCCAGACATTGGCGCAACAGTGGTTTTCCCAAGTAGAAGATCGAAATTGCGAGGAGTGGTGATGATGAGAGAGAAGGGCATGTTGCGCGGGCTGGCGGCGCTTGGTTTGTCGCTGGGGGCGGCGACGGTTTTCGCCGGCGAGGTGAATGTGCAGGTCTTGAGCGCGGTGGTGAAGGATCAGCGGCTGGCGGGCGCTACCGTCATCGTGCAGAAGAACGGTGCCAGGAGTGTCACCGCGACGACCGATACTCAGGGTACGGCAGCACTCGGTACGGAATTCGCGGATCACGACGACAGCCTGATCATCATCAAGAAACCGGGCTACTCCAATCTGGTGGCCAAGTGTCCATGCGCCGGGATGACCTACGCCTTGAGTCCGGTGATGACCAGCCTCGACGGTTTGCGCATTGTCCTTAACTGGGGGGCGCAACCCGCCGACCTCGATTCGCACATCGCCTTTCCCGGTAATCATGTCTACTGGGAAAAGAAGCTCGGCACCGAGGGCAATCTGGATGTCGATGACGTCAATGGTTTCGGGCCGGAGACCATCACCATCAACAAGAAGCATGCTGGTGAATCGTATGTTTACGCCGTGCACGATTTCAGCAACATGCACAGTCCGGCGGCGGACGCCCTCGCCAGGAGCCAGGCCAAGGTGCTGGTCTATATCGGCCAGTCGCTGGTACGCAGCTATTACGTGCCGCAACAGCCAGGCAATCTGTGGACGGTGTTCCGGATCACCGCCGATGGCGAATTCCAGGATATCAATACCATGCGCGGCACCTCGGTGAGCGCGGCTGCCGTGCTCGGCAGCGTCGACAATTACCTGAAGGCATCGACCGAAGTTGCGGCGGTCCAGGTGAGCGCTGCCAATGCCGACAACGCCAGGGCGCTCAACAAGGCCGGTGAGGCGGCGTATCACGCGGGCGATCTGGTGCAGGCCATCGATCTTTACCGGCAGGCGATCGACATCGATCCGAATTTCGGTCAGGCCTACGGCAACCTCGGCCTGGCACATGGCAAGGCCGGCCACACTGCCGAAGCGATCTGGGCCAACCGCAAGGCGATCGCCCTGGCCAGCGGGCCGACGGCCGCCACGGTGCGGGCTGGCGCCTATTACAACATCGCCCGTCTCTACGAGGCGGCAGGCCAGTACGCCGATGCTCTGCAGCAGTATCAGGCGGCCCGTCGGGAGAAGGCCAACCCGGTTTACGACAAGGCGATCGAGCGGGTCGGCAGGTTGGCGAAGTGAAACTGCGGGCCGGCAGTTGCCGGCCCGTCTGAAGTTGCTGCGAAAGGAAATCGACAATGAAACGTGAATTCGCGATCGGCCTGCTGCTCTGTCTGTCCATTTTGTCGGTGCAGGCGGCCGGTCCGGCGTCGATTGCCCGCGCCGAGCGGGCGCTGTGGCCGGACGGGGTCGCCGCGGTGAGCGACTACAACCGTGCTTCGCGTGCCGAAGCGCTGGTTTTCGTCAACGCCCTGAGCGATCTGGCCGAACGGGATGACGAGACACTGAAGGCGACGCTCGGCATCAAATCGGTCGATCGGGGATCGGTCAAGCGCTGGCGCGATCTTGTGCTGACCCGCCTGTTCGAGAATTACCGCCTCGCCCGGCGGAGTTGCGTGCCAGACGAGGCCTTTTGCCAGCCGGTGGATAGTCCTGCCGCTCTGGTCGAGCAAGGCCGGCAACTATCGTCGCAACTGCCGGCGCGCTACCGTCCCTGGTTTACCGGCGCCGACGCTTTTCATCGCCGCTACGTCGGCGAACTGCTGCGGCTGGCCGCGCTTTTTCCCAAGGTGTCGAGCGAGATCGACAGCTTCGGCGCTCATGAGCGGAGCGGGCTGGAACTGCCAGATGGCCATTTCCTGTGGACCTTCGACGACGGTCCGACCGGCGCCGCTGGAACGACCGATGCGTTGCTGCCGGTCCTAGCGCAACAGGGCATTCACGGCATGTTCTTCGTCCTGGGCGAGCGCTTGCAGAAACGTTTGCAGATGGATGGCGCGCACGCCGTGCAAACCTTGTACGACGGCCAGTGCGTGGCCTTGCACGGCTGGTCGCACGAGACTCACCAGAAATCGCCGCGCTGGCAGGCGTCGATCCTGGACACGCGAAATCTCGTCCAGGATGCGCTGGGGGCGGCCTACCGTCCTCATTTTCGGCCGCCTTATGGCCAGCGGCGTGCCGACAGCGGCCCCTTCTTCGTCGAGAACGGGCTTTCCGTGGCGCTCTGGAATATCGATGCGCAGGACTGGAACGCCAGCCTCGACGCGCGTCAGGCCGGCGAGCGCGTGCTGACCCTGATGCTGCTCTGGCGACGCGGTGTGATCCTGTTCCACGACAGCCATGGCAAGGCCGCCGCGGCCATTCCCTGGATCGTCGCGCAGACGCGCGATGCCGGGCTCAGCTGGGAGGATTGTCGCCACTATTGAGGATGCTGCCTGCTGCCGTTGTCGGCGGCAGCAGGCAGCGGAACAGCGTCGCCGCTTCATCCTCCTGCATGGCCCGGGCCAGTCCGGCGGCGTCGAGGATGACGCAGCGACCTGAACTGAAACGCAGATAGGCTTGTTCGTCTTCCGGGGCGACGAATTCCACCCGGGGGATTTTCCGCAGGCATTCCTTGAGGAAGTCCAGATTTCTCTCCACGGCCAGCAGGTCGGCCGCAGGATAGACGTCGGCGGGCGACGTGGCGTAGGTGTCGATCTTCTGATAACGCTCGATATTGACGAAGGGCAGCGGGTCGCGGATTTTCAGCCAGTCTTGTTCCCCGTAGGCAAAGGTGAGCGGAAAGGTGCCTTTGGCAACCCGGTTGTCGAGGAAGAAGTAGCGAAACAGCGGTCGGCGCTGGGACAGCCATTTGAAGAGGATTTTCGGCATGCCGGAATAGGCTTCGACGCTGTGCCCGAGGAAGTCCTCGACCGCCTTGTAGCGTCCCCTTTCCAGTGCCCGCAGCCAGCCGCGTTCGACTGTCTGTTCCGGCGGCGTGACCAGGAAATACATGTACATCGTGTCCACATAGCGGGCGTAGGTGGCATCGAGCAGGCGCTCGATCCGTCCGCTGGCAAAGCTGTCGAAGCGGAAGCGATCGACCATCAGGTGCGGGATGCCGCCGACCACTCCGGCCTTGACCTGGATGTAGCGGTCGAGTTTGCCGTCGATCACGGCGACTTCCCGGCTGGTCAGGTAACCGGCATATTTGCGCGCCGGCCCCAGCGCCTCGTAATCGAGCAGGATGCGCCGCCAGACATCCGGGCTGATCGTCACAAAGCTTTCCGGGGCGATGCCCTGTTCGCGCATCAATTGCTTGAGCATCGGCCGCAACGAACTCTTGCCAGCAGCCGACGCGCCCTTGAGGCTGAACAGGATGGGGGCCGCCTGGACCGGTACCCGGGCATAGCCTTCCCGGTCGATCGCTGCCTCGATCAGCGGCGCGATCAGCGTCCCGATCATCCGGCTGCCGTAGCGGTTGCAGACCTGGCGGACGACCAGTTTGGCGAGCAGGTCGTCGTCGGCGACGACGTAACCGACGCTGGCGATGAAGCGACTGAAAATCCGGTACAGCCCGCGATGGATGGCCCGTTCCAGTGGCTCGGCCGCCGTTTCGCCGGTGCTCTTGAATGCGTTGGCGACCCGCTGTTCGCGTTCTGCCCGGGATTCCACCACGGGCGGCGGCGGGGGGCGCCTGGGGAGCAGGTTGAACGGGAAGGCCCGTCGTGCGGCTGGCGTCGCTGTCGCTGGCAAGCGGCTCTGTGCCAGGATTTCCCGCACCCGGGCGGCGACCGTCGCGGCAAGCGCCGCGTGCGCAGCCTCGACGCTGGCCAGTTCGGGCAAAACGTAAGCCGACCAGATGCGCGCGGCTATGCGTCGGAAGTTATGGCCGAAGTCTTCCTCTTCCTCGCCTTCGGGAACCACAATGTCGGCAGTGACGCGCACGATCAGCTCGTGCAGGGCCAGCCGCACCGGCCGCAAGGCTACCAGGTCCTCCGGCGGCAGGCCGGTCATGTGGGCGAGTTCGATGACCTCGTCGTGCGCTCCCTGCATGCATTCGGGGCGAAAAATCGTTTCGAGGGCGCGGAACTCCGCGGGAATTCCCGGGCGAACGCCAGGATTCCACGCCGAACACCCTTCATCGTCGAAAACACTTTCCATGGGAGCGGGAGATGCGCTGATCAACTGGCATGGTGGCCTGGATCGGCCTGGCTGGCAAGGCACCACGGTGGACATGCCGTCGTGCTAGCATGCCGCCGTTGCAGATGCCGGTTTGCCTTGCCTGCACGGTCGGGCATGGCGAAAGGGAGATCGTGGGATGTGGCTTGGCATCATCTTTGGCTTGATCGTTGGCCTCAGCTTGGGTTCGTTTGCCGCTGCCGTCGCGTCGGGCGACGGCGGATGGTGCGGTGGAAGCGGGGCAGTGAGCGGGCCTGTCCGCTACCCAGCCGTTGTGCGTCGGATCGTGCTGCCTGGTTTCTTCCTGCTGGCCGCCGGCAATGTTCAGGCCAGTGGCGACATGAGTGGGCTTGCCGTGCTCGTCTTCTGGATTTTCGGCATTGCTGCCGTGCTTTGGCTGGCGTTCTGCATATTTCTGTCCTATCTGCTGCGCCACCAGCGGCCGTTGCAGCGCTTCGGCATCAGCGGCCTGGTTTTCCTGTCGCCCTTGCTGGTGCTGGTGGCAGAACTGGCTGGCGCACGGCTGAGCGAAAAGCTGCGGCCGCCGCTGCAGGAAACCGCGCAAACGGCGACCTCGCTGCTCGGAGTATCGCTTCCGTCAGGCAGCGAGCTCATCTACGAAGCGGATGGCGCATGGGGGCGTACGCTGCTGGCTGCGACGCCGCCAGTGCCGGTCGCGGTCGGTAATCTGATGGTGCGCTCGCTGCGCCAGTCGAGCGATGACGCGCTGGAAGTGATGCTGGTCGGCGACCAGTCGATCGATGGCTGGTCCTGTCTCGCCCGTCTGCCAGTAACGGTGCGTCGCCAAGGTGACGACTGGCGCTTGAGTGCCTGCGCCATCAGCACGACGCCGATCGGCGATTTCGTCTGGCCAGACGGGACACTGCTCCAGCGCCCGCCGCGCGGCGACCATCTGAGCTGGTTCGATGACAGCTATCTGTGTGGCGGCGAATGCCCGTCCGTGTTCTGGCGTGGCCTGCAACTGACCAGTGCGCATGGCGAATACGATGCGCAGAGGCGAACGCTGGACTGGGCGGGGACGACCTTCGACGGCGAAAGCCGCCTGGGGCCCTACCGTTTTGCTGCCTGGGCCAAGCTGCAGCTTACAGCCTCGGGCGATGTCGAAATTCGCGGCGATGGCCGGGACAGCCGCCAAGGCACTGCACTTTCCTGCCTGAGGCTCGGTGTTGAAGGCGGCGAACCGCGGCCGTGCCCGGCCACTTCCTGAATGACGCGGGGAACGCTCGGGAAGTGGCTGCTGCCAGGATCAGGGGAGGGGGGCTGCCGCTTTGCCACGGGCTCGAAACAGCCAGCGTCCGGCCAGCGTCAGTACGGCCAGGCCGGTCAGCGGCAGCCAGACCCAGCGGATTTCCGAGGCGAGGAGCGTCGGCGCGCGGGCAAGGACGCGTTCCAGGCCGAACGGCGATACTTCGATCGGGCGGAAGGGGGCGAAATAGCGGTGTTCCGAACATGGCCATAGCAAGGCAACGCCCAGTCCGCCATTGGTGAAAGTATCAAGGATGCCGTGCGAGGTGCACGCCAGGAAGAGAAAGATGAAGCAGCGCTGGCGACTCGCCTGCAGCCATCTGGCGGCCAGCATGCCGAGCAGCGCCACGAGCAGCGCGAAGAGCAGGGAGTGGCTGAATCCGCGATGTCCCAACTGGGCGCCGTAGGCAATGCCGAAACGGAACGCCAGGGTATCGAGATCGGGCAGGATGGATGCCGCGATCCCGGCGAGCAGCAGACGCCGGGATTGCGGTGCATCGGCCAGTGCGCAGGCCATCGCAAGCGGGACTGCCGGGTGGGTGAACAGGGTGGGCAAGGGATCAGGCTACGGGTTGGTGGGATGGTCCGCTGGCGGTGCGGGGGGGTATGACGTTGCCAATATTTTCGGTCTGTCTGTGTTTACATGCTGTGCGTGAACAAGAAAAACTCTCCATGCTGGCGCGAAACAGCGATCCAGCCATGACGGCCTGGCAGCAAGGCATCGGCATCATAAAACTCCAGTGACGAGAAGTCGCTCGGGCTCATCCAGGGGGGATAGGCCTTCATCGGCGCCGTATAGAGGGGCGGGCCATCGAGCCGACTGAATATCCTTAGCCAGGCGTCGATCTGATCGACGGGAAGCTTCACATAGAGGTAGGTCTCGTAGTCGCGCGGGCCGATCGTCAGGGCAGTGTCGTCATCACCAATGCGGAACTCGGCGAAGTGCGCATCTTCCATGGGTGACGGCAAGGTGGTCCGCTGCGTCGTCTTGAGCAATTGGGTCACCTTGGCAATGCGATCCGCCTTGCCAAGTGTCTCGATCGAATGGACCGCTGGCGAAGGTTCGCTGCACGCGCTGACGCACAGGCAGATGAAGATCAGTGTGAGGCGCAGTATCTTCCGGGCCATGCCTGATGGCCGCATGGGCGCGACGTGACGCGGGGTAGGCTGGCAGTGGGAGTGCAGGCAAATATTCATGAGGAAGGCATGATCTAGTATTTCGCAGTTGGCCGCTGTCATTCATCGAAGAAGCCCTGGTTTGCCGGGCATCTTGCCACGGCAGTCGCAATCCCGGCGCGCCGGGCGGCCAGGGGGCTGTTGGCGCCTCCGGCCGGGCGTCTGACTGGGTCGCTCCGCCTCGCTGGCCGCCGGCCCGGGGGATCTGGCACGGGAGTGCCAGCGTTGCCGAGGTGGCGGATGGCGTCGGCGGGCAGCGGCAATTGCCAGTCGTCGGCGGGCGTGTCACCATGCCGGCCATGACATTGGCGTCACGCTGTGGTTTCCTGCTGGGAAGCAGGCTGGCGCGCTCGACCAGTCGAGGAAGCCTGCGTGAAAAGAATCCTGAAGATCGTTGCTGCCATTGTTGCGCTCGTGCTGCTCCTGCCGGTGCTTGCGCTGGCGCTTCTGGTTCTTGTCAACTTGCAGGACGAGCCCCTTGATCCCGGGCTGACTTCCCTGCTGACCGCCAAGCCGCCGCAGATGGCGGCAGCGGAGAATGGCTATTTCGCGTGGATCGGGGTGGCGGGGCCGGAGAAAGAGCCGCCCCATGCCTGGGGCTATCGCTGGTTCGAGGAGGCGCTGCGCGCCGATCAGGCGTCCTTCGGTGAAACGCAGGCGCTGGCGATCAATGCCGAAGTGCGCAAGGACGCCTTGCGGCTCGAGGACTTCGCTTGCCGCGAGATCGAATCCTGTCTGGCGGCGGTCGCCAAATGGCCAGCGGACGCCCGTGCCGTGCTCGCCAAGGGGCGCGTCACCCTGGCGCGGGGCGACGTCGCACTTGCCATGTCGGGCTATCAGGAGCCCTGGCGGCCGGATTTCACGTTCTCTTCACCGTTGCCGACTGCCTCGCCGCATTACCGGTTGCTCAGTGCGACCCGCTTCGCCCTCGCCGTCAGCGAGGCGCGCCACGATGCGGCGCTCGACCTGCTGGAGCTGGCGATGGCCTTCCACCGCCGGCAGGCGCAGGGGGCGTCGACGCTGATCGAGAAGCTGCTGGCGCTGGCGAATCTGCAGGCTGATTTGCAGTTGCTGAATCAGTACCTGCGGCACGCGCCGGCGGCGGCGAGGCAGCGGGAAGCACGCATTGCCGACTTGCTGACGCCGCTGTCTGCTGCTGTGACGAGCCTGCAACAGCCCATCCTGACCGAACTGCGGGGTGGCGTACGCCTCTTCCTCAACCTGGGTGAGAAAAACCTGTTCGCGGCCGCCGGTAGTGAAAACCGGCTGCCGCGCTGGCTGGCCGGTGCGCTGGGGCAGCGCCTGTATCTGCCCGGGGCGAGCGCCAACAAGCATTTCCAGCTGAACCAGGGCTGGCTCGCCGCCGATGCACTGGCCGGGGAAGACTATCGGCGGGCGATCGCCGCTGTCAGGCGCGACCAGGAAAGCGCCAGCGAGGATGTATACGCGCTGCGCAATCCGGTCGGTCACATCCTGGTTCGCGTCGGGCTGGCTGATCACGGGAGTTTTTTCCTGCGCCGCGACGATCTGCTGGCCCTGCACGCCATGGTGGCCTTGCAGTTTGACCTGCTGCGCAGCCAGACCACGGATGACGAGGCGATCGCCCGTGCCGCTGCCAGGCTGCGGCATCCCTACAGCGGCGCCGCAGCGACCTGGGACAGCAAGGCGCGCCGCCTGAGCCACGCAGCGCTGGCCGAGCGGCGCGGCAAGCAGCCCCTGGCCATCCAGCTGTGACGCGGCAGCGGGGGCGGCCAGGCGCTTGTTTCGGGTTGTGGTTTCTCGTTGGCCGGCTTTCGGTTAAGGTGCTCACGTCATGAAAGCTGGGAGGTGTACGATGCGTATCCTTGATTGGGGAAAATGGCTGGCCGGTGTTGCGGTCTGGTGTGTGTCGTGGCAATTGGCGATTGCCGGAAGCGGCGATCTTGCAGTCTTCGAGAGCTGCGTCGACGCCCGCGGCCGACTGCTCAAGGCGGTCAGCGACCCGCAATTGCCAGTGCTGGTGCGCGCCACAGACACGGCGGGTGAGCGCAGCCTGCGCTACAACCCCGACCTGCTGCCCCGCTTGAGCCAGGGGGCGCGTTTCTTTCTCTACACGCAGGAATGTGCCCGCGTCGGCCTGAGCGACACGGGGTCCGGCCAGGTGGCTGAGCGCGCCCGGATCGCCGACTGCAAGGCAGTGAATGCGCTGCTCGCCAGCGGCGCGGTGACGCGCAGGGAGTTGCCTGCCGTCCAGGCGGAGCTTTCGTTCAGCCCCGATGAGTGGTCGCTGCTCAGCGGCCCGCAGCGCACTTTCGAACTCGGCAGCTGCCTGGGGCGACGCGGCAACGTGCTGGCCATTCCGCGCGCCGCCCCGACGGCGCAGCAGGCGGGCTGGAACGATTGTGTGCGCGCCTGCGGCGATCGTCTGTGGGCATGCCAGAAACGCGGCTGCAGCGGCGCCGATTGCCCGTCCTGTCAGGGAAGCTATGAATCCTGTCAGGCGGCCTGCGCCGGCGGGCCGGGGAAATGAGCGCGGCGGATCCGCCGCCCGACCCGAGGTAGCGACCGATTTCGACGCCGATGACGATCATCCAGGTCAGGATGGCGATGTCTACCACGGTGGCGGCCATGTCCTTGATCACCTTGATCGGCTTTGATCGCGCTGTTGGCGATTATCAGGATCAGCAGGAAATTGAGGCCGGCGCGCAGTGCGAAGGCGCCGGCCAGGACGAGCACCGAAAGCACCAGCTTGTAGGCCACCGACCAGTCGTAGAGCACCGCGTAACGCAGGCCGGAAACGACGGTGGCGATCTTGCGCAGCGGGTGGTGGTCGGGTTCGCCGATGTCTAGGAATTTGTGCCGCATCGTCCACTCCATCGCCAGAAAGCTAGCCGGTGGAACAGGCTGCTCCACAGCAGGCCGAGGACGATCCCGGCCAGGATGTCGGTCAGGAAATGCACCTGCAGATAGGTCCGCGAAACGGCTACCGCACCGACCTGCAGCCCGCCAAGGAGCAGCGCTCCGGCGTGCTGCGCCCGCTCCTGCCACAGCAGCCAGGCGACGACGAAGGCCGTGACCTGCATCGCATGCGCGCTCGGGAAGCTGGCGTCGGCCGGTATCTCGGCCAGCGCCGGGAAGAGGTCGGGGCGCTCGCGATTGACCAGCCATTTCAGAAGCTGCGCCAGCCCGGCCGCGCCAAGCACGGCGAGTGGCAGGAAGAGGCGCTGGCGCCAGTCGCCCGGGCCGCGCCAGCCGAGGCTGGCCGCCAGCGGCAGCAGCACGAGCAGCGAACCGAGCCAGGTGACGGCGCTCATGGCGACGGTCAGCAGCGGGTGCTGCCAGGCATGCATCAATGAGAGCCAGGCGCTGTCCATTTTGCTCACACCACCAGTTCGGTGCCTCGTTGGGCGAGCAGCTTAGCCGCCGATCAGAAACTGCTCGATGACCAGCATCGTTGCCGAACACCGTCCATAACCCGGGATTGCCGATGCTTTACAGGCACCTTCCCGGGCGCGTATTCAACTGATGCGGATTGCCTTGGGCGCAGTGCCGCGCGCTTGCGCCGCGCTGCCCGCCAGACCGTTGCCCCAGGCGTCGAGCGCGCCGAGAAAGAGGCGTTCCTCGCCCCGCGCCAGGTGGCCGTCGCTGCTGATCACCGAGATGATCAGCCGGAGAACTGCATGCCGCGCCTGCACATCGCTTACTTCGGCGAACAGGCCGGCCAGCAGGCCGGGCGAGACACGCCAGTCGGCGGCGCCGCCGGCCAGTTGCGAAACGTCGGCGCAGAACTCGTGCAGAACCTGGACGAAGCCTGCGCGGCTGATGCCGAGTGCAGCGAAGCTGCCGCGCCGGTTGAGGACTTCCAGTTCGCACTCGTCGAGGTGGCCGTCGGCGAGCAGGGCGAGGACGACCAGCCGCGCCTTCGCCGGCGCACTGTTGAGCGGGTAGGCGCGCAGCGGGTGGCGGGCGGCACTGGGCTGCGGGAAAACGGCACGGGCCTGCATCGTCATCATCATCATTTCCTCTGGTTGAAACGGCATCGTCGCTTGGTGTGCAGCAGTGAAACCTCCCGGGGTCTGGGCGCGGGCAAAGGCCAGTATCGGGGGCAATCCCTCGCGGCGGGCGAGTGCCTCGACCTGGCCGAGCGGGGCATCGCAAAAGGCATTGCAATCTTCGACGGTGATCATGGGGGGGCTCCTCTGGGTATCGGCAGCGGGAAGTCCGCAGCGCATGGGCGCAATTTACGGCCACTATGATTTCCATTGAATGGATAATATTGGTGCTTAAACTTCCGTTTTGTGGAAACATATGAAACCTGACGACCTCAACTTCCGTCATCTGCTCTATTTCTGGGCGGTCGCCAAGGAAGGCAGCATCACCCGCGCCGCCGAGCGTCTCGGGCTGTCGGTACAGGCGATCAGCACCCAGCTTGGCCAACTCGAACGCCAGCTCGGCCAGGCCTTGCTGGCGCCGCGCGGCCGTTCGCTGACCCTGACCGAGGCGGGGCGGACCGCGCTCGCCCACGCCGACCAGATCTTCCAGCTCGGCGACCGCCTGCGCGATGCGCTGGCGGAGCCGGCGGCCGGCCGCATCCGGCTCGCCGTCGGCATCACCGACGCGGTGCCCAAGCTGATCGCCTTCCGCGTCCTCGAAGGCGTCCTGCGCTCGCATCCGCAACTCCGCCTCGAATGCAGCGAAGGTGAATTCGATCATCTGCTCGGCGAACTCGCGGTCAACCGGCTCGACCTCGTGCTCGCCGACCGTTCGGCGCCGCAACGCGCCAACCTGCGCCTGCAGTCGACGCTGCTGGGCAATCTGGCGATGGGTTTTTACGGGGCGCCGCAACTGCATGCTGCTTACGCGAGCGGCTTTCCCGGCGGTCTGCAGGGGGTGCCGCTGTTGCTGCCGGTGCGCGGTGATCCGCTGCGCGCCGCCATCGATGCCTGGCTGGAGGCCAACGACATCGCGCCGCAGGTGATCGGCGAATTCTCCGACAGCGCCCTGCTCAAGACTTTCGGCCGCGCCGGCCTTGGCATCTTTGCGGCGCCGCTCGCCCTGCAGGAAGACATCCGCGTCCAGTACGGTGCCCTCTCCATCGGCGAACTGCCGGGCGTCAGCGAAAGCTGGTACGCGATCGCCACCCAACGGCGACTGCAACATCCCGCCGTGGTGACGGTGCTCGAGGCGGGGGGGCGATTCATCGGCGATGCTGCCGAGCCTGGCACTTCCTGAGTCAGGGGGCACCCGGATTGCGTCGCTGCGGCCAGTTGCAATACCATCGTCAAACATGCAGCAAGGTGGCGAAAGGCGACATGTCGTACGCGGTCGTGAGGGAAAGCCGGGGAGTATTGGTGCGCTGGTCGGGACCGATCAGCGGCAAGGCCTTCTTGCGTTCCGTTCATGAAATCAATGCGCTGCCGGATTTTCAGCTGCTGCGTTACGTGATCAACGATGCCTCGGGCTGTCCCGGCATCGACCTGCCAGGCTGGATTGTCGAAGATGCGGTCGCCGGGGCAATCGGCGCCCACGCTGCCAACCGGAAGTTCGTCGCCGCTTTCGTCGCCGATCAACCGGCAGTTGCCGAGGCCTGGGCGACAATTGCCCGGGTCGCCAACGATTACCTGCCAGTGGCCGCTTTCGGCGACCTTGCCACAGCGCGCGACTGGCTGGCTCACCTCACCCGGGACGGGCAGCCGGCTGCGGCCGCGTCCGGCACCGGATTTGCCAGGAGAACCCCATGAGCTTTGAAGACTCCCTCGCCGTCGCCCTGCAGCGCAACCGTCTCAACCGCCGCCAACTGCTCTGGCTGTTCGGTGCGGCGGCCTTGTCCGGCTGCGCGCAGTCGCCGGTCGGCGGTAAGTCGATCCTGGTCGGCATGAGTGAGGACGACGAGAAGGCGGTGGACAAGCAGGTCTCACCGCAGCAGTTCTCGCAGGACATGGGGCCGGTCCAGGATGGCGAGGTCAATCGCTACCTGAGTTCGGTCGGTGAGCGCATGGACAAGCTAACGCATCGGCCGCAGATGCCGTATTCCTATCGCGTGCTCAACGCCAACCACGTCAATGCCTACACCTTCCCCGGCGGGGCGATGGGGGTGACCCGGGGGATCATGGTCGATCTGCAGAACGAGGCCGAGCTGGGCGCGCTGCTCGGCCACGAAATGGGCCACGTCAATGCGCGGCACGCGGCGCAGCGCCAGGGGCAGGCGATGGTCGCCCAGGTGGCGGTGGCCGGGGCCAGCATCGCTGCCTCGTCCACCGAATGGGGCGGGCTGGTCGCGATCGGCGGCCAGCTTGGCGCCAGCGCGCTGCTCTCCAGCTATTCGCGCGACAACGAGCGCGAGGCCGATGCGCTGGGCCAGGAGTACATGGTGCGCGCCGGCTATCCGGCGAGCGGCATGACCGGCCTGCACCAGTTGCTGGTCGACCAGGAGAAGGAAGCGCCCGGTCTGCTGCAGACCATGTTTTCGACCCATCCGATGAACGTCGAACGGCGCGACACGGCGCGCCGACTGGCCGAAGGCAAGTACGCGGTGAGCCTGAAGCGCGACCCCGGGCGCGAGCGTTTCATGGACAACACCGCGTCGCTGCGCCGCATCAAGCCGACCATCGAATCCTGCCAGAAGGGCGAGGTGGCGATGGCCGACAAGCAGTACGGAAAGGCCGAAGGGCAGTTCCGCGATGCCCTGAAGAAGACGCCGCGCGACTACGCTGCCAACCTGCTGATGGCGCAATGCCTGCAGGCGCAGGACCGCGACCGTGACGCACTGGGCTACGCCGAATCGGCGAAGTCGATCTATCCGCAGGAAGCGCAGGCGCACAAGCTGGTCGGCGTGCTGGCGCTCGGCCTCAAGGACCCGGCCGCCGCCTACGCCGGCCTTGATCGCTACGACCGGCTGTTGCCTGGCGATGCCGGCATCGGTTTCCTCAAGGGGGTGGCGCTCGAAGGACTGGGCAAGCGTCAGGAGGCGGCGCAGCAGTACGCCGGCTACCTGCGCAACAACCGCCAGGGCAAGGCCGCCGAGTACGCCTACAGCCGGCTCAAGGGCTGGGGTTACGCCAAATAATGTGAGCGCTTACTCGCCGAAGCTGCGCAGGCCGTCAAGGTCGATGACGTTGATGCCGCCGTATTCGCTGCGCACCAGACCGGCTTCCTCGAGCACCTTGAGTCCCTGGTTGGCGCGCTGCCGGGAGACGCCGGCGAGGTAGCCGAGTTCTTCCTGCGAGATCTGCAGCAGGCGGTTTGTTCCCGGGTAGAGCACCGGGTTGAACAGGGCGGCCAGGACGCGGGCGATACGGGTGTCGATGTCGAGCATGCGCTCGTTTTCCATCATGCCGATGAACTGGCCGAGGCGCTCGTTCAACTGGGTGATCATGAAGCGGTTGAAGGCGATGCTGTGGTCGAGCAGCCACAGGAAGGTGCCGCGACTCATGAAGGCGACGCGCGTCTCGCGGATCGCCATGACGTCGTAGCGGCGCGGCTCCTCCTTGAGCAGCGAGCCCTCGCCGAACCAGGCGCCGCTGCTGATGCCGGTCAGCGATGTGGTCTTGCCCGAGGTCCAGTGGCTGGCCATCTTGCCCAGCCCGTCGACGATGCCCATCCAGTGTGTGACCGCTTCGCCCTTCATGCAGATGAAGGCGCCGGCCGCGAAACTCCGTTCGACGGTGCCGGCCAGCGCGCGCTGCATCTCCTCCTCGCTCAGCGCCTGTCCCCACTGGGACCGTCGCAGCAATTCCTCAGCGTTTTTCATTTATTTTCCGGATTGTCTGCCGAACGACAATTATACGCCGCGCCTGTGCTTACACTGGCCCGCAGGTCAGGAAAAGCCGGCGCCTGCAAGTCTGGTGTAAGAAAGCCGGCGCCACAATGAACCTAACGACACAGGACCGCGAACAACGAGTCGCGGCGGAGGAGACAATTTATGCCCACGCAGGCGAAACACGCCGCGCCGGACGGTTTGCACACCTTCCCGCGGCTGCTGATGCATCATGCGACAACCCGGCCACAGGCGCCGGCGATGCGCGAGAAATACCTCGGCATCTGGCAAACCTGGACCTGGTCCGATGTCGCCGAGCGCGTCCGTGCGCTGGCTTGTGGCCTGGCTGCGCTCGGTTTCAAGCGCGGTGACAATCTGGCCATCATTGGCGACAACCGGCCGCACCTGTACATGATGATGACCGCCGCCCAGTGCCTGGGTGGCGTGCCAGTTCCGCTCTACCAGGATGCGGTGGCCGGCGAGATGCTGTTCGTGCTCCAGGACGCCGGCATCCGCTTCGTCGTCGTCGAGGACCAGGAACAGGTCGACAAGATGCTCGAAGTGCGCGAGCAGGTGGCGACGCTGGAACACGTCATTTATGACGACCCACGCGGCATGCGCCACTACAACCAGCCCTTCCTGCACGACATCCACGAGTTGATGGAAATGGGCCGCATCCATGACCGCAACCACCCGGATTTCCTCGACGCCGAAATCGCCCAGGGGCACTTCGACGACACCTCGGTGATGCTTTACACCTCGGGTACTACCGGCAAGCCGAAGGGCGTCTGCCAGACGCACGCCGCCTTCATCGCTGCCGCCCGCGGTGGTATCGAGGTGGACCACATGCGCGCCGACGGCGACATCCTGTCCTACCTGCCAATGGCCTGGGTTGGTGACCACCTGTTCTCCTTTGCCCAGGCGATGGTTGCCGGCTTCACCATCAACTGTCCGGAATCCGGCGACACGGTGATGACCGACCTGCGCGAGATCGGGCCGACCTATTACTTCGCCCCGCCGCGCGTCTTCGAGAGCCTGCTCACCTCGGTGATGATCCGAATGGAAGACGCCGGTAAACTGAAACAGAAGATGTTCCACCACTTCATGGCAGTGGCCAAGCGCTGCGGCGCCGACCTGCTTGACGGCAAGTCAGTGTCGGCCGGCGACCGTCTGCAGTACTGGCTGGGCAACCTGCTGGTCTACGGGCCGTTGCGCAACGTCCTCGGCCTCAGCCGGGTGCGTGTCGCCTACACCGCCGGCGCGGCGATCGGCCCGGAACTGTTCAAGTTCTACCGCTCGATCGGCATCAACCTCAAGCAGTTCTACGGCCAGACCGAAACCTGCGCCTACGTCTGCCTGCAGCCGGACGGCGCGATCAAGTTCGACTCGGTCGGCCAGCCGGCGCCCGGCGTCGATATCAAGATCGCCGACAACGGCGAGGTGCTGGTCAAGGGGCCGATGCTGCTCAAGGAGTACTACAAGCGCCCGGACGCCACCGCCGAGTCGATCAACGCCGACGGCTGGTTCATGACTGGCGACGCCGGCTTCCTCGACGAGGACGGCCACCTGAAGATCATCGACCGGGCCAAGGACGTCGGCAAGCTCTCCAACGGCGCGATGTTCGCGCCCAACTACATCGAGAACAAGCTGAAGTTCTTCCAGCACGTCAAGGAAGCCGTCTGCTTCGGCGCCGACCGCGACATGGTCACCGCCTTCATCAACATCGACATGGGCGCCGTCGGCAACTGGGCCGAGCGGCGCGGCATCGCCTACTCGGGCTACACCGATCTCGCCGCCAAGCCGCAGGTCTATGAGCTGATCCAGCAGTGTGTCGAGGAAGTGAACGCCGGGCTGGCGCACGACGTCATGGTCGCCGATTCGCAGATCCACCGCTTCCTGATCCTGCACAAGGAACTCGATCCCGACGACGACGAGCTGACCCGCACCCGCAAGGTCCGCCGCAACTTCGTTTCGGAAAAGTACAAGGTGCTGATCGACGCCCTCTACACCGGCAAGGACAGCCAGTTCATCGAGACCGAGGTCAAGTTCGAGGACGGTCGCCGCGGCAAGGTGTCCGCCGACCTGCGCATCGTCGATTGCAAGACCTTCCCGATCGCCAGAAAGGCCGCCTGAGATGAGCAAACAAATCGGTGAGGTTATCCTCGACCTGCAGAACATTTCGCTGCGCTTCGGCGGCGTCAAGGCGCTGACCGACATTTCCTTCGACGTCCGCGAACACGAGATCCGCGCCATCATCGGCCCCAACGGCGCTGGCAAAAGCTCGATGCTCAACGTCATCAACGGCGTCTACCACCCGCAGGAAGGCAAGGTCTTCTGGCGCGGCAGCGAGCGCAAGAAGATGGAACCGCACATGGCGGCGCAGCAGAACATCGCCCGCACCTTCCAGAACATCGCGCTGTTCAAGGGCATGAGCGTGCTCGACAACATCATGACCGGGCGCATCACCAAGATGAAATCGACCTTCCTCGAGCACGCCCTGTGGTTCGGCCGCGCCCGCCAGGAGGAGCTGGAGCACCGCAAGAAGGTGGAAGAGGTGATCGACTTCCTGGAAATCCAGCACATCCGCAAGACGCCGGTCGGCCGTCTGCCCTACGGTCTGCAGAAGCGCGTCGAACTCGGCCGGGCGCTTGCCGCCGAGCCGTCGATGCTGCTGCTGGACGAGCCGATGGCCGGCATGAACGTCGAGGAAAAGCAGGACATGTGCCGCTTCATCCTCGACGTGAACGACCAGTTCGGCACCACCATCGTCCTCATCGAGCACGACATGGGGGTCGTCATGGACATCTCCGATCGCGTCGTCGTCCTCGACTACGGCAAGAAGATCGGCGATGGCGTGCCGGATGAAGTCAAGAACAACGAAGACGTGATCAAGGCCTATCTGGGCGCCGGTCACTGAGGAGACAAGCATGGAATTCGTAATTGCCGCGACATTGCTGTCGATCCTGCTCTGGGTCGCTGCCCGCTCGCACGCCGGCCGCCGCCGCCGTCAAACTGCCACGTTTCGGGGGTAAGCCATGGAATTTTTCTTCGAAGTTCTGATCGGCGGGCTGCTCTCCGGCGTCATGTACGCCCTGGTGGCGCTCGGCTTCGTGCTCATCTACAAGGCCTCTGGTGTCTTCAACTTCGCCCAGGGGGCGATGGTCTATCTCGCCGCGCTGTCGGTGGTCGGCATCATGGAATGGGGCGCGCCGCTGTGGCTGGCGGTCATTCTCGCCTTCGCCATCATGACCGCCTTCGGCATCGGCACCGAGAAGTTCGTGCTCCGGAAGCTGGTCAACCAGCCGCCGATCGCCCTGTTCATGGCGACCATCGGCCTGACCTTCTTCATCGAGGGCCTGGCGCCGATGATCTTCGGCTCCGATCCGCGCGCCCTCGACCTGGGCATCGTCGACGAGCCGATTCCCTACATCCTCGACAACTGGAACATGGTCATCTCCAAGTTCGACCTGATCGCCGCCGGCGTAGCCGCCGTGCTGGTCACCGTGCTGGCGCTATTCTTCCAGTACACCCGCATCGGCCGCGCCCTGCGCGCGGTGGCCGATGACCACCAGGCAGCGCTGTCGATCGGCATCCCGCTGCAGCACATCTGGGCCATCGTCTGGGGCGTCGCCGGTTTCGTCGCGCTGGTCGCCGGCATGATGTGGGGCGCTCGCAACGGCGTGCAGTTTGCACTCACTTTCACGGCATTGAAGGCGCTGCCGGTGCTCATTCTCGGTGGTTTCACCTCGGTGCCGGGCGCCATCGTCGGCGGCCTGATCATCGGCGCCTCGGAAAAGCTCGCCGAAATCTACATCCCGCCGGTGATGCAGGACCTCTTCGGCGGCAACTTCGGCGGCATCGAAGGCTGGTTCCCCTATGTGCTCGCGTTGCTCTTCCTCCTCGTCAGACCCGAGGGTCTGTTCGGCGAAAAACATATTGATCGTGTTTAACGGTCAACCGACAAGAAAGAGGAAAAACCATGCTCTACCGTGAAGCCGGTCAATTCAAGACCTCCTATGCTGCCGACCAGCAGCTGTTCCCGATCCGTCAGGACCGCATCGGTCTCATCCTGCTGCTTGCTGTTGCCTTCGTCGGGGTGCCGATGTTCGCCAGCGAGTACTGGTTCTCGGCGATCCTGATCCCCTTCCTGATCTTTTCGCTGGCCGCGCTCGGGCTCAACATCCTGACCGGCTACGCCGGCCAGTTGTCGCTCGGTACCGCCGCCTTCATGGCGGTCGGCGCCTACGCCGCCTACAACTTCCAGTTGCGCGTCGAAGGTATCCCGATCCTGGTTTCCTTCATCTGCGCCGGTCTGACCGCGGCCGGTGTCGGCATCCTGTTCGGCTTGCCCAGCCTGCGCATCAAGGGCTTTTACCTGGCAGTGGCGACGCTGGCGGCGCAGTTCTTCATCGTCTGGTGCCTGACCAAGTTCCCCTGGCTGTCGAACGACTCGTCGTCCGGCGTGATCTCGGCGCAGAACATCGAGATCCTCGGCTACGCCTTCGACACGCCGCGCGACAAGTACCTGCTGGTGCTGGCGATCGTCGTCCTGCTCGCCCTGGCGGCCAAGAACATGGTCCGCTCGACCACCGGCCGGGCCTGGATGGCGGTGCGCGACATGGACGTCGCCGCCTCGGTGATCGGCATCCGCCTGATGCGCACCAAGCTGCTCGCCTTCGCCGTCAGCTCCTTCTACTGCGGCGTTGCCGGTGCGCTCTATGCGTATTGCTACCTGGGTTCGGTCGAGCCGGATGGTTTCTCGCTCGACATGTCCTTCCGCATCCTGTTCATGGTCATCATCGGCGGCGTCGGCTCCATCCTCGGCTCCTTCCTTGGTGCTGCCTTCATCCTGCTGCTGCCGATCTTCCTCGACATCGCCCTGCCGTTCTTTGCCGGCCTCTTCGGCCTGCCGTTTTCCAGCGCCACCGTGTCGCACATCCAGATCCTGGTGTTCGGTGCGCTGATCATGTTCTTCCTGATCGTCGAGCCGCACGGGTTGGCCCGTTTGTGGCAGATCGCCAAGGAGAAGCTGCGCCTGTGGCCGTTCCCGCACTGAGATTCGGCCGTTTTTCGTAACACTGGAGGAGACATACACATGAAAAAAGTTTTCAAGCCTGCTGTTGCCGCTGCCGCGGTTTCCCTCGCCCTGATCGCGCCGACCGCTTTCGCCGCCGACCAGTTCTTCCCGATCCCGAGCTACCGCGTCGGTGCCTACGGCGCCAACGGCCAGGCCTTCTACGGCGGCTTCATCGACTACCTGAACTACGTCAACCTGAAGGACAAGGGCGTCAATGGCGTCACCCTGACCTGGGAAGAGTGCGAAACCGAGTACAACAACGCCAAGGGCGTCGAGTGCTACGAGCGGATGAAGGGCAAGGCAGCGCAATCGGCCGGCCCGATCCACACCATGTCGACGGGCATTTCCTACGCGCTGATCGACAAGTCGGCGCAGGACAAGCTGCCGCTGGCGATGATGGGCTACGGCCGCACCGACGCGGTCGATGGCTCGGTCTTCCCCTACGCCTTCCCGCTGGTCACCACCTACCAGATGCAGGCCTCGGCCATCGTCAAGTTCGTCAAGGACAAGCTGGGCGGCAATCTGGCCGGCAAGAAGATCGTCTATCTCTACCATGACTCCGCCTACGGCAAGGAAGCCATCGTCGCGCTCAACGCCGAAGCCGGTCTGAACAAGTTCGAACTGGTGCAGATTCCGGTCGCCCACCCGGGCAACGAGCAGGGCGCGCAGTGGCTGAAGATCCGCCAGGAAAAGCCCGATTTCGTCATCTTCTGGGGCTGGGGCGTGATGAACCAGACGGCGCTGAAGGCTGCGCAGAAGGTTGGTTTCCCGCGTGACAAGATGATCGGCTCGTGGTGGACCGGCTCCGAGGAAGACGTGATCCCGGCCGGCGACGCCGCCAAGGGTTACATGGCTGCGACCTGGAACGTTGCCGGCAAGCAGGTGCCGGTGATCGCCGACATCGAGAAGGTGGTCTATGGCGCCGGCAAGGGCAACCTGCAGGACAAGGGCAAGATCGGCACCATCCTCTACAACCGCGGTGTTTCCGCCGCCGTGCTGTCGGTCGAAGCGATCCGCAAGGCGCAGGAAAAGTACGGCAAGGGCAAGGCGATGAACGGCACCCAGGTCGCCTGGGGCCTGGAAAACCTCGACATCACCGAGGCCCGCCTGAAGGCCTTGGGCGCCACCAACCTGCTGCCGACCATCAAGACCTCCTGCGCCAACCACGAAGGTTCCGGCAAGGTGAAGATCCAGCAGTGGGATGGCGCCAAGTGGGTGCCGGTGTCCGACTGGATCGAAGGCAACAAGGGGCTGATCCACCCGCTGTTCCAGGCCTCTGCCAAGCAGTACGCCAAGGAAAAGGGCATCACGCCGCGTGATTGCAGCAAGGAAAAATAAGCCGGGCCGCCGGGCGCGCTGCCGCGCCCGGCGCTTCCTTCCGTGACGGGAGAAGACATGAACACACAAGCAGCAACGGCTGAAAACTACCTGAGCATCAACAACATCGAGGTCATCTACGACCACGTGATCCTGGTGCTCAAGGGGGTGTCGCTGGCCGTGCCGAAAGGCAAGATCGTCGCTCTGCTGGGGGCCAATGGCGCCGGCAAATCGACCACGCTGAAAGCGATTTCCAACCTGCTGCGCGCCGAGCGCGGCGATGTGACCAAGGGCTCGGTCGAATACAAGGGGCGGCGCATCGACCAGTTGTCGCCCAACGAACTGGTCAAGCGCGGCGTCATTCAGGTCATGGAAGGCCGGCATTGCTTCGGTCACCTGACCATTGAGGAAAACCTGCTGACCGGGGCCTACACGCGCAGCATTTCGCGCGGCGAGCTGAAGGACAGCCTGGAAAAGGTCTATCACTATTTCCCGCGGCTGAAGACACGGCGCACCTCGCAGGCTGGTTATACCTCCGGCGGCGAGCAGCAGATGTGCGCGATCGGCCGGGCGCTGATGGCCAATCCCGAGATGGTCCTGCTCGACGAGCCATCGATGGGCCTGGCGCCGCAGATCGTCGAGGAAATCTTCGAGATCGTGAAGGATCTGAACGCCCGCGAACAGGTCAGCTTCCTGCTCGCCGAACAGAACACCATGGTCGCGCTGCGCTACGCCGACTTTGGCTACATCCTGGAAAACGGGCGGGTGGTGATGGAAGGCGGGGCCGAGGAGCTGCGCACGAACGAAGATGTGAAGGAGTTCTACCTCGGGTTGTCGTCGGCGGGGCGGAAATCCTTCAAGGACGTCAAGCACTACAGACGCCGTAAACGCTGGCTTTCATGACGGCAGTGCATCGCTCATGGCCGCGTTGTCGCGAGGCTTGTTTGCCGATAGCAAACGGCGCCTCGCTCCGCCTTGCCCTGAGCGATTACTTTGCCGTCACCAAGGGGATGCAGGGCGCCCCGCATGCCGGCGTTGTCGGCCGGCTTGTTGGCAGGAACCAACGGCGCCGGCCTCCGCCTTGCCCTGTGGGGCTACTTTGTAACCCTTGGCGCAGAGGCAGAACAGGCACAGGCGCTGGCGTTGACGCTGGCAGAAAGCTTTTCCGCGGTGACCGTCAAAACGGAGAAAAATGAAATGAGCTTCTACGATCCGCTCGAAACCCGTGATCCGGAAGTGCGGGAAGCGGACCTGATGGCCCGTCTGGCACGTCAGGTGGCGCACGCCCGCTCGGGGACCGCTTATTACCGGCAGACGCTGGCCGGGGTCGAGGCGGCGGCGTGTGCGACGCGGGCGGCGCTGGCGCGCCTGCCGCTGACGCGCAAGCGCGACCTGATCGAACTGCAGAAGGCGACGCCGCCGTTCGGCGGGCTGAACGCGCTGGCGCCGGGTGAGGCGCGGCGGGTTTTCGCGTCGCCCGGGCCGATCTACGAACTGCAGGGCGGCGACGTCGACCACTGGCGCATGGCGCGTGTCCTGTTCGCCGCTGGCTTTCGACGCGGCGACCTGATCCACAACTGCTTTTCCTACCACTTCACGCCCGGCGCCTTCCTCATGGAGGGCGGCGCCCGCAAGCTTGGCTGCGCGGTCTTTCCGGGCGGTGTCGGGCAGACCGAGCAGCAGGTGCAGGCGATGGTCGACCTGCGGCCTGACGGCTACGTTGGTACGCCGTCCTTTCTCCGGATCATCGTCGACAAGGCCGACGAAATGGGCGCCGACATTTCCTCGCTGAAGAAAGCGCTGGTTTCTGGTGAAGCGCTGCCCGGTGCCACCCGCGCCGGCCTTGCCGAGCGCGGCATCGTCGTCCGCCAGTGCTACGCCACCGCCGACATCGGCGCGATCGCCTACGAAAGCGCGGCGGCCGAGGGCATGGTGGTCGAGGAGGATCTGCTGGTCGAGATCGTCCGCCCGGGCACCGGCGATCCGGTGCCCGACGGCGAGGTTGGCGAGGTGGTGGTGACCAGCTTCAACACCGATTACCCGCTGATCCGCTTCGCCACCGGTGACCTGTCGGCGATCCTGCCCGGCATCTCGCCCTGCGGCCGGACCAACATCCGTCTGCGCGGCTGGCTCGGCCGCGCCGACCAGACGACCAAGATCAAGGGCATGTTCGTCCATCCCGAGCAGGTGGCGGAAATCGCCCGGCGCTTTCCCGAGGTGGCCCGCATGCGTCTGGTCGTCGATAACCCGGACGCTCAGGACCGCATGGTGCTGCACTGCGAGATCGGGGAAATTCCCGACGGGCTGAGTGGAAAACTGACGGAATGTCTGCGCGAGCAGACAAAATTGCGCGGTTCGATCGAAATAGTTGCCCCCGGGGGCTTGCCGAACGATGGAAAGGTGATCGAAGATAGACGGGTCTACTGACTGACCTGGAACCCCGTAATGCGCGTACTTGTCCTTGCCCTGGCGTTGCTGGCGTTGCCGCTGCAAGCCGAGGAAGCCCCGCTGCGTCCGTCTGCCAGCCTGTTGTTCAAATATCCGGAATTGCTGCGCCCGGGAAGCTGTACGGTGTACCGCGAGGGCGGCGCCGGCTGGATCATGGTCGAACCGATGTACTACCTGCGCGGAACCGTCGTCAGCAGTGAGGTGACGACGCGTCAGCTGCAGCAGTGTCCGGCGGTGCCGGGCAAGACCCGCGAACAGTACACGCGCCAGGAATATGTCCGCCTGGTCCAGGCGACGCCCTGTCTGGCAGCTGGCGAAGCCGAGCGCGAAGTACAGCTCGGCATCGTCCGCCTGCGCGTCGACGACTGGGAGACGCCGCATGTGCGCAAGGCGGAAAACACCGGCCGTCTCTACCGCGGCCAGTTCCTCGACCGGCCCCTGCAGCAGGGCATGGAGATCGAGCTCGAGGCCGACCTGCTCGGCCCCTGCGATCCCTGATCCGGGTCAGTCGGCGCTTGGCGGGCGCAGCGTGACGGCGCCGAGCGCCGCCAGCCTTTCGATTTCCTGATCGTCGAGGCCGAGCGCCGCTAGTCGTTCGCGGCTGTGTTCGCCGAGCAGCGGCGGTGCCGCCTGCGCGGCGCCCGGCGTCCGCGACAGGCGGGGGGCCGGTGCCGGCTGGCGCACACCGGCCAGCTCGATGAAGGCGCCGCGCGCCCGGTTGTGCGGGTGGTCGGCGGCTTCGCCCAAGGCCAGCACCGGCCACACGCAGTCGTCGCTGTCGGCGAACAGGGTTTCCCAGTGCCGGCGCGGCTGGGCGCGGAAGATTTCCGTCAGGCGCCGTTTCATCGCCGGCCAGCGACTGCTGTCGTACTGCGCGCCGCTGAAATCGGGGTCGCCGGCCAGCCCCAGGCGTTCGACGAAGCTGGCGTAGAACTGCGGTTCGAGCGGGCAGACGCTGAGCCAGCGGTCGTCGGCGCACTGATAGACGTCGTAGAACGGGGCACTCGAGTCGATCGCGCAGTTGCCCTGCCACTCGCCGAGCGCTTCCAGGTTGAACAGGCCATGGCCGAGCAGCGCGGCGCCTTCGCACATGGCGGCGTCGATCACCTGGCCGCGCCCGCTGCGCTGTGCTTCGAACAGGGCGCAGGCGATGCCCCAGGCGAGCAGCAGGCCGCCGCCGCCCATGTCGCCGACCAGCGTCGGCGGCGCCCAGGGCGCGCCGCCGTGGCGCCGGCCGCTGTCGAGAACGCCGGCGATCGCCGCGTAGTTGGCGTCGTGACCGGCGCGCGGGGCGAGCGGGCCGTCCTGGCCCCAGCCGGTCATGCGGCCGTAGATCAGGCGCGGATTCTCGGCCAGACAGAGGTCGGGGCCGAAGCCCAGGCGTTCCATGACGCCCGGCCGGAAGCCTTCGATCAGCACGTCGGCGTCGGCGATCAGGCGCAGCACCAGCGGCCGGACGGCCGGATTCTTGAGGTCGATGCACAGCGACTTCTTGCCGCGGTTGGCCACCGCCTTGCGACCGCCGCCGAACAGTTGCGAGGCGAAGGTGCCGCCAGCGCGTTCGAGCAGCGTGACTTCGGCGCCCATGTCGGCGAGCAGCATGCCGCAGAAGGGGCCGGGGCCGATGCCGGCAAATTCGATGACCTTGATGCCGGCCAGCGGACCGCGGGCCGGCGTGTTGTTGACTGTCTCCATGGCTTTCCCGTTGTTGCTTGAATTTCGCCGAAGTATCGCATGCGTTTGCCGCTGCCGTGAGGCTTCGGGCATGATGGCAGATTGACCGGAGGACAGCGATGAAGAGCAGGATCGACGAACTGCTGGCGCGAATTGCCGCGCTGCAGGACGAACTCGAAGGCGAGTACCGCAACACGCGGGAGGAGTGGGCGCGCAAGAAGGCCGAACTGGCCGACGAGTTCGCCCGCCAGCAGCAGCGCTACAAGACCGGCCTGTTCCGTTTCCTGATCCGCTCGCGCCTGCTGGTGGTGCTGAGCGCGCCGGTGATCTACGCCGGCTGGCTTCCCTTCCTGCTGATGGACCTGTTCGTCAGCATCTACCAGGCGATCTGCTTTCCGGTCTACCGCATTCCCCGGGTACGCCGCGCCGACTACATCGTCTTCGACCGCGCCGACCTGCCCTACCTGAACCTCATCGAGAAGTTCAACTGTTTCTATTGTTCCTACGGCAACGGCGTTGCCGCCTATACGCGCGAGGTCGCCGCCCGCACCGAACAGTACTGGTGTCCGATCAAGCATGCGCGGCGGGTCAAGGCGGCGCATGAGCATTACCCGAAATTCTTCGACTACGGCGATGCCGAGGCTTTCCAGCAGGGCCTCAACCGGCTGCGCCGGCAGTACGACGAGGCGCCGCGCGACTGAGCGCGCTGCGCGCTATTTCAGGTGTCGTTCGATGACCCGGCTGAGAATTTCCGTGGCGGGGCCGATCCGCTCGACCGGGACGGCGGCGAAGCCGAGATTCATCCCCGGTTGGCGCGTTTCCTGGTCGAGGTAGTAAAGCGACAGGGGGCGACAGATGACGCCTTCGGCGAGGGCTTGTGCGGCGATCATCGTGTCGTCGATCGGGCGCGTGAAACGGTAGAGCACTTGCAGGCCGGCGTGGCCGCCGGACGGCACGACGACACCGCCAAGTCGCGACTGCATGGCGTCGAGCAACGCCTCACGGCGTTCCGCGTAGATGCCGCGCATGCGCTTGATATGGGCGGAAAAATACCCTTCGTCGATGAACTCGGCGAGCGCCGCCTGCTCGGCCAGGCGGCCGCCGCGATAGAGTTCGGAATTGCCGATCACGAAGGCCTCGACCAGATCCTCCGGAACCACCAGGTAAGCCATCCGGATGCCGGGAAACATGACCTTGCTGAAGGTGCCGAGGTAGATCACGCGCTGCCGGTTGGCCAGCCCGAACAGCGAGCCGATCGGTCGCTCGTGGAAGTGCAGTTCGTTGTCGTAGTCATCTTCGATGATCCATGAGCCGACGTGATCGGCGTTCTCCAGCAACTGGATGCGGCGGTCGAGCGAGAGCACGGTGCCGGTCGGATACTGGCTCGACGGCGAGCAGAAGATCAAGCGCGGCGGGTCGGCCCAGTCCTCGACGGTGGGCGCCAGCCCCTTGGCGTCGAGCGGAATCGGCTTGACCTGCAGGCCGGCGGCGGCGAGCACATTGCGCGCCCCCCAGTAACCCGGGTCCTCGATCCAGGCGCGGTCGCCGTGATCGGCGAGGAGGCGGGCGCAGAGGTCGATTGCCTGATGCGAGCCGTTGATGATGATCACCTGTTTCGGGTCGATCGGCATCATCCGCGTCACCCGCAGATAGTTGGCCAGCATCACCTTGAGCGGTCCGTAACCGGTATGTGCGTAATTGAGCAGGTGCCCCTGCTCGGCGCTATGGTACTTGCCGAGCAGGCGCCGCCAGATGGCGAAGGGAAAGGCATCGATATCGGGCACGCCAGGCATGAAGGCGCCGCGCTGGACGACGCTGCTGGTGGCGTTGGAGGCGACGATGCTGCCGCGGCGGGACAGTCCCTCGCGGCGGGTGCCGAGCAGGCGTTTCGGCGGCGAGCGGCGCAGGCCGCCCTGGGCGGCTTCCGAAACATAGCTGCCGTCGCCGGTGCGGCTTTCGATATAGCCTTCGACCAGCAATTGCTCGTAGGCGCGGACCACGGTATTGCGCCCCATGCCCAGATCCTCGGCCAGGCTGCGGGTCGGCGGCAGCTTGGTGCCGGGGGGCAGGGCGCGGTCGAGAATGGCCTGGCGCAGTGCCAGATATATCCTGATGCGCAGCTTGAGCGGCGCCGTCTGGCGGTCCAGATATTGTTCCAGTAACTCGGTGATCAGTCTGGCTTCCATCGTCCGCCCCGAAATTGGTTCCTTGTTTTTCGGAAAAATTGGTTCTCATTTTGACCAATCGTTCCCCTATGATCAACCCATCGAGTGTCAGCGGCCGGTTTCCCGGTCCTGGCAAAGGCGTGATTCAGGAGAGAGGCCATGGGCCAGCAAGACGGTGGAAGCGCTCACGTTACCTTCCGCAAGGTGCAGAAAACCTATGATGGCGAACATCTGATCGTTCGCGATCTCAACCTCGACATCCAGCGTGGCGAGTTCCTCACCCTGCTCGGACCGTCGGGTTCCGGCAAGACCACCTGCCTGATGATGCTGGCCGGTTTCGAGACGCCGACGGCGGGCGAAATCTGCCTCGGCGACCGGGTCATCAACAAGCTGCCGCCGCACAAGCGCAACATCGGCATGGTTTTCCAGAACTATGCGCTGTTCCCGCACATGACGGTGGCCGAGAACCTGCGCTTCCCGCTCGCCGTGCGCAAGCTGCCAGCGGCCGAGATCGACGCCAAGGTCAAGAACGCGCTGGCCATGGTCCGCCTCGAGAAGTTCGCCGGCCGCTATCCGCAGCAGTTGTCCGGCGGCCAGCAGCAGCGCATCGCCCTGGCCCGCGCCCTGGTCTTCGGGCCGGAGCTGGTGCTGATGGACGAACCGCTCGGCGCCCTCGACAAGCAGTTGCGCGAACACATGCAACTCGAGATCAAGCATATCCACGAGAACCTCGGCATCACCGTCGTTTTCGTCACCCATGACCAGGGCGAGGCGCTGACCATGTCCGACCGCATCGCCGTTTTCAACCACGGCGTGATCCAGCAGATCGACAGCGCCGAAACCCTTTACGAGCACCCGGTCAACTCCTTCGTCGCCAGTTTCATCGGCGAAAACAACGCCTTGCACGGCAGCGTCGAGCAGATTGCCGACGGTCGCTGCAGCGTGCGCCTCGATTGCGGCGCGCGGATCGAAGCCGAAGCGCGCAACGTGCAGGGCGTTGGCGCGCGGACCATGGTTTCGGTGCGTCCGGAGCGCGCTTTCCTGGCTGACGGCGAGGGCGGCGGCAACCGCTTCTCGGCCGGGGTCAAGGAAATCATCTACCTCGGCGACCACGTCCGGATTCGCCTCGACCTCGTCGGCGGTCACGACTTCACCGTCAAGATGCCGATTTCCCACCTCGACCGCCAGTTGCGTTCGGGCGACCAGGTGGTGGTGGCGATGGCCCCAGAACACGTCTGCGCGCTCGACCCGGTCGACGAAGCGCATTGATTTTTACTTGCCCGGCGCCGCCGTGCAGCGATTCACCAACAACTCAGAGGAGGGTATTGCCATGATTCAACAGAAGTCCCTGAACAAACTCGCCGCCATCGCCGCCGGCCTCGGTCTGGTCGGCGCGGTGCACGCGGCCGACCTGACCGTCATCTCTTTCGGCGGCACCAACCAGAAAGCGCAGGTCAAGGCCTACTACGAACCGTTCATGCGCAACACCGGGATCAAGATCATCCCCGGCGAGTACAACGGCGAACAGGCCAAGGTCAAGGCCATGGTCGAAGCCGGCAACGTCAGCTGGGACGTCGTCGAACTCGAATCGCCGGAAATGGCCCGCGGTTGCGAAGAAGGGCTGTACGAGAAGCTCGACTACAGCAAGATCGGCAACAAGAAGGATTTCCTGCCGGCGGCGGTCAATGAGTGCGGCATCGGCTTCTTCGTCTGGTCCACCGTGCTCGCCTACAACGCCGACAAGCTGAAGCAGGCGCCGACCTCGTGGAGCGATTTCTGGGATGTGAAGAAATTCCCCGGCAAGCGCGGCATGCGCAAGGGCGCCAAGTTCACGCTGGAGTTCGCGCTGATGGCTGACGGCGTCGCCCCGGCCGATGTGTACAAGGTGCTGGGCACCAAGGCGGGTGTTGATCGGGCGTTCAAGAAGCTGGACCAGATCAAGCCGCACATCCAGTGGTGGGAAGCCGGTGCCCAGCCGCCGCAACTGCTGGCCGCCGGCGACGTGGTGATGAGTTCCGCCTACAACGGCCGCATCGCCACCGCGCAGAAGGAAGGCCGCAACCTGAAGATCGTCTGGACCGGCAACATCTACGACGTCGAGTCCTACGGCATTCCGAAGGGTGCAGCCAAGCGCGAGGAGGCTTACAAGTTCCTGGCGACGCTGGTCAAGCCGGAAAACCAGGTGGTCTTCTCCGGTGAAATTCCTTACGGCCCGACCAACGTCAAGGCCAATCCGCAAATCAGCGCGGCGGTTGCCGCCGAGTTGCCGACTTCCGCCGCCAACATCAAGACCGCCGTCGCCAGCAACACGATGTTCTGGGTCGAGCACGGCGAGGATCTGGAACAGCGTTTCAACGCCTGGGCCGCCCGCTAAGCGGCGCGCTGGTTCCCGGGGTGACCCGGGAACCAGCAGGGCGAGAAAAGAGGAATGAAGATGATGCACCCGGGGGAAACCATGTCCGAACCGCTTGCCGCAACGGCGGCCGTTCCGCTCAAGCGCATGTTGCGCCGCGCCGAACGCATGAAGAAGCTGCGTTACGGGGCGCTGATCGCGCCGCTGGCGGTCTTTCTGCTGCTCACCTTCCTGTGGCCGATCGCCGCCTTGTTGCTGAAGAGCGTGGACAACCCGGAAGTGGCGGCGGCGCTGCCGCAGACCGTGCACCAGTTGTCCGGCTGGCCCGGCAAGGAACTGCCGCATGAAGGCGCCTACGCCGCACTGGTCAGCGACCTGAGCCTGGGCAAGGGCAGCAAGACCCTGGCCGAAGCCGCCAAGCGCCTGAACATGGAAGAGCCCGGGCTGCGTTCGCTGCTCATGAACACCGCCCGCAAGTTGCCGCTGGCGACCGATGCCGGTCCGCGCGAGTCGCTAGTGGCGATGGACGAGCGCTGGGGCGAGCTGCGCATCTGGCAGTTGATCGCCCGCAATGCCAGCCAGAAAACCGATTACTACCTGCTCGCCGCGCTCGACCTGACACGCGACGCGAGCGGCGAAATCAGCCGGGGCGAGCAGGGCGACTCGGTGTTCACCGAGATTTTCGGCCGCACCCTCTGGATGAGTTTCGTCGTCACGCTGTACTGCCTGGCTCTTGGCTTTCCCCTGGCCTACCTGCTGGCCAGCTTGTCGAAACGCAGCTCCAACCTGCTGATGGTGTTCGTCCTGCTGCCTTTCTGGACTTCGATCCTGGTCCGCGTCGCTGCCTGGATCGTCCTCCTGCAGCAGGGCGGCCTGATCAACCATGCGCTGATCGCGCTGGGTATTACCGATGAGCCCCTGCAACTGGTGTTCAACCGGGTCGGCGTCTACGTGGCGATGGTGCACATCCTGCTGCCCTTCATGATCCTGCCGCTGTACAGCGTGATGAAGGGCATTTCGCCGACCTACATGCGCGCCGCGATGTCGCTCGGCTGCCCGCCGTTCAAGAGTTTCTGGAAAGTCTATTTTCCGATGACGGTGCCCGGCATTGCCGCCGGCGGGCTGCTCGTCTTCATCCTGTCGATGGGCTACTACATCACGCCGGCCCTGCTCGGCAGTCCGAAGGAACAGATGGTCAGCTACTTCGTCGCCTTCTACACCAACGAGACCATCAACTGGGGCATGGCGGCCGCCTTGTCGGCCCTGCTGCTGGCCGCCACCTTGCTGCTCTACGTCGTCTACAACCGCCTCGTCGGTAGCGCGACGAACGGCGCTCCGCAACGCTGACCGGAGATTTTCATGCTGCCGCCTTATGCCTCCCTGCCCGAGAAGCTCTGGTACTACAGTTTCCGCGTCTTCTGCGGGCTGGTCCTGCTGTTTCTG
This sequence comes from Azonexus sp., assembly GCF_041909095.1. Classification (GTDB taxonomy): domain Bacteria; phylum Pseudomonadota; class Gammaproteobacteria; order Burkholderiales; family Rhodocyclaceae; genus Azonexus. Next base: position 1,331,889 of record NZ_JAYREB010000001.1, read on the forward strand.
GTGACGCCGATCCTGGTCATCATTCCGCTGTCGTTCAACAGCGATTCGATCCTGATGTATCCGATGTCTGGCTTCTCGCTGCGCTGGTACGAGGAGTTCTTCCATTCCGACATCTGGACCCACGCGCTGAAGAACAGCCTGATCGTGGCCCCGTTTGCCACCCTGCTGGCGATGGCGCTCGGCACCCCGGCGGCGATCGGCCTGACCCGCATCGACTTTCCCGGCAAGGCGCTGCTGATGGCGGTCCTGATCTCGCCGATGGTGGTGCCGGTGGTCATCGTCGGCGTCGCCACTTACCTGGTGTTCGCGCCGATCGGCCTGAGCGGCAGCTACCTCGGCCTGATCATGGTGCATGCCGCGCTCGGTGTGCCTTTCGTCGTCACCACGGTCTGCGCGACGCTGCAAGGCTTCGACTACAACCTGGTGCGCGCCGCCACCAGCCTCGGCGCCAGCCCGCTCACCGCTTTCTTCCGGGTCACCCTGCCGCTGGTTGCGCCGGGCGTGATTTCCGGCGGCCTGTTCGCCTTCGGCACCTCGTTCGACGAAGTCGTCGTCACCCTGTTCCTCGCCGGCCCGCAACAGACGACGCTGCCGCGCCAGATGTTCGCCGGCATCCGGGAAAACATCAGTCCGACGATTGCCGCCGTCGCCACCATCCTGACCATCATCTCGGTGCTCATGCTGCTCACGCTGGAATGGCTGCGCGGCCGCAACGAGCGCCTGCGTACCGCCGTCGCCGAGTAAGCCGGCGACTCATCCCGCATTCCCCTTCATCTCTCAGGAACTTCCCATGCAAGGATTGAAAGACACTTCCCTGTTTCGCCAGCAGGCCTACCTCGCCGGCGTCTGGTGCGATGCCGACAGCGGCGCGACGCAAACCATCAGCAACCCGGCGACGCACGCTGCGCTGGGCAGCGTGCCGGTCATGGGGCAAGCCGAGACGGAACGCGCCATCGTTGCCGCCGAGCAGGCCGGGCGCGGCTGGGCGGCGCGTACCGCCGGCGAGCGGGCGCGCATCCTGCGCGCCTGGCACGATGCCCTGCTCGCCAACATCGACGACCTGGCGTTGATCCTGACCAGCGAACAAGGCAAACCGCTGGCCGAGGCGAAGGGCGAGATCGCCTACGCCGCGTCCTACATCGAATGGTTCGCCGAAGAAGGCAAGCGTGCCTATGGCGACGTGATCCCGGCCAATCTGCCGGATCGCCGCATCCTCGCCGTCAAGCAGCCGGTCGGCGTGTGCGCGGCGATCACGCCGTGGAACTTCCCGACCGCGATGATCGCCCGCAAGGCCGCCGCCGCGCTGGCCGCCGGCGCCACCATGCTGGTCAAGCCGGCACCGCAGACGCCGTTCTCGGCGCTGGCGCTGGCGCTGCTGGCCGAGCGTGCCGGCGTCCCGGCCGGCGTCTTCTCGGTGCTGACCGGCGACGCGCTGGCGATTGGCGGCGAAATGTGCGCCAACCCGACGGTGCGCAAGCTGTCCTTCACCGGCTCGACGGCGACCGGCATCAAGCTGATGCAGCAATGCGCGCCGACGCTCAAGAAGCTGTCGCTCGAACTGGGCGGCAACGCACCCTTCATCGTCTTCGACGACGCCGATGTCGACGCCGCAGTCCTCGGCGCGATGCAGTCGAAATACCGCAACAGCGGGCAGACCTGCGTTTGCGCCAACCGCTTTCTGGTCCAGGACGGCATCTACGAGCGGTTCACGGAAAAGCTCGCGGCGGCGGTCGGGCAACTGGTGCTCGGCGTCGGTACCGAAGCGGGCGTCACCCAGGGCCCGCTGATCGACGGCAACGCGCTCGCCAAGGTCGAGACCCTGCTCGCCGACGCTACCGCCAAGGGCGCGCGCGTCCTCTGTGGCGGCCAGCGCAGTGCGCTCGGCGGCACCTTCTTCGAGCCGACCATCGTCGCCGACCTGACCCCGGAAATGCGCGTCGCGCGCGAGGAAATCTTCGGGCCGGTGGCGCCGATCTTCCGCTTCAGCAGCGAGGAAGAGGCGATCCAGCTCGCCAACGCGACCGAGTTCGGCTTGGCCGCCTATTTCTACAGCAGGGACCTGGGCCGGGTCTGGCGCGTTTCGGAGGCGCTGGAATACGGCATGGTCGGCGTCAATACCGGCGCCATTTCGACCGAAGTGGCGCCATTCGGTGGCATCAAGTCCTCCGGCTTCGGCCGCGAGGGATCGAAGTACGGACTCGAGGATTACCTCGAAATCAAATATGTCTGCATGGCCGGCATCGGCCGCTGACGACAACGGATCATCGGAGAACAGCACCATGAATGCACATCACGAAATCACCCGCGCCAGCAACGCCGCCCTCATGCAGCGACGCGCCGCCGCCCTGCCGCGCGGTGTCGGCCAGGGCCACCCGGTCTTTGCCGAGCGCGCCGAGAACGCCGAAATCTGGGACGTCGAAGGTCGTCGCTGGATCGACTTCTGCGCCGGCATCGCCGTCGTCAACACCGGCCATTGCCACCCGCGCGTGCTCGCCGCCGCGCACGCCCAGCTCGACAAGTTCACCCACACCTGTTTCCAGGTCGTCGCCTACGAGTCCTACGTCGAACTGGCCGAGAAGCTGAACCGTCTGGCGCCGGGCGCGACGCCGAAGAAGACCTTCTTTATGAACACCGGCGCCGAAGCGGTCGAGAACGCGATCAAGGTGGCGCGCGCCTACACCGGGCGCAGCGGCATCATCGCCTTCCAGGGCGCTTTCCACGGCCGCACCATGTACACCATGGCGCTGACTGGCAAGGTCGATCCCTACAAGGTCGGCTTCGGTCCCTTCCCCGGCGAAATCTTCCACGCGCCGTATCCGAACGCGCTGCACGGCGTTTCGGTCGACGATTCGATCGCCGGTCTGGAAGCGATCTTCAAGAACGACATCGAAGCCCGTCGCGTGGCGGCGATCTTCGCCGAGCCGGTGCAGGGCGAGGGCGGTTACCTGCCGGCGCCGCCGGAATTCTTCGTCCGTCTGCGCGAACTCTGCGACCGTCACGGCATCCTGCTCGTCGCCGACGAGATCCAGACCGGCGCGGCGCGCTGCGGCACGATGTTCGCCATCGAACACAGCGGCATCGAGCCCGACATCATCACCATGGCCAAGGGCCTGGGCGGCGGTCTGACGCTGTCGGCGGTGATCGGCAAGGCCGAGATCATGGACGCGGCAACGCCGGGCGGACTCGGCTCGACCTACGCCGGCAATCCGATTGCCGTCGCCGGTGCGCTGGCCGTTCTCGACATCATCGAGGAAGAGCAGTTGTGCGCCCGCGCCGAGCGGATCGGCCAGGCGATGCGCGAAAAGCTGAACGCGCTGGCCGGCCGGCTCGATTGCATCGCCGAGGTGCGCGGTCTGGGCGCGATGACCGCGGTCGAATTCTGCCGGGCCGGCGATCCGCATCGTCCGGCGCCGGAAATCGCCAACGCGCTCAAGGCGGAAGCCGCCAAGCGCGGCCTGCTGCTGCTCAACTGCGGGACTTACGGCAACGTGCTGCGCCTGATGGTGCCGCTGACCATTCCCGATGCCGTGCTTGAGGAAGGCATGGAAATCCTGGTCGCCGCCATCGAGGTGGCTGCCCAGGCCTGAGCGAGGCCACCGCTGACGGGGCCGGACGGCCCCGTCAGCCCTTGCGGCCGAGCAGGCCGCGCACCGCGTCCTGCAGGTCGGCCGGCAGCACGACCAGCTTGGCGTTGTCCTTCTCGCCCAGGCGCTCCATCGCCGCGATGTATTTCTCGCCGAGCAGGAAGGCCATCGGCCCGGTCTGCTCGCCGATGGCCGCGCTCACCCGGCGGATCGCCTCGGCCGACGCTTCGGCCATCATCACCTGGGCGTTGGCGTCGCGCTTGGCTGATTCGAGGCGGGCTTCGGCTTCCAGAATGGCCGACTGCTTGGCGCCTTCCGACTTGGTCACCACCGCCTTGCGCTCGCGTTCGGCGGCAGCCTGCATTTCCATCGCCTTCTGCATCGATTGCGAGGGCTTTATGTCCTGGATTTCGACCGACTTCACCGTCAGCCCCCAGTCGATTGCCTCGTCGGCGATGCTCTCGCGCAGCCGCGCCTTGATCTTGTCGCGCGACGACAGCGCCTCGTCGAGTTCCATTTCGCCGACGATCGAACGCAGCGTGGTCATGATCAGGTTGCGGATCGCTTCGGAGAAATCGGTAACGCCATAGACCGCCTTGACCGGGTCGGTGACCTTGATGAAGGCGATGGCGTTGGTCAGGATCACCGCGTTGTCGCGGGTGATCACTTCCTGCTCCTGGACGTCGAGGATGATGTCCTTGGTGACCAGTTGGTAGGCGATGCGGTCGATGTAGGGAATCACCACGTTGAGGCCGGGCTTCAGCGTGCCGTGGTATTTGCCCAGCCGCTCGACGATCCACTCCTCGCCCTGCGGCACGATGCGCACGCCCTTGGCGATGGTGACGACGACGAAAGCAAGCAGTGCGAGGGCAACGACGAATCCGGCTTCCATGGGGAACTCCCTTCAGTTTTTGACGACTTTCAGATAACTGCCCTCGACGGCGACGACGCGCACCCGCTCGCCGGCAGCAATCGCGCTGTCGGCCAGGCAGACCCACTCGTCGGCGCCGAGCAGCGGCCGCTGGAAACGCACGCGGCCTTTCTGGAACGGTTCGATGGCGCCGGTCAGCAGACCGATCTCGCCGATCGCCTCGCCGTCGGCAGTGCCGCTTTGCGTCGCCTGCTGCGCCCGGCGGAAGACGCGGAACCAGAGTACGGTCATCGCCAGCGAGGCGACGATCCAGCACAACAACTGCGCGGTCAGCGGCAGGCCGGGGGCGAGCAGCAGGAGCAGCCCGACGAGCAGCGCGCCGAGGCCGAACCAGATGATGTAGAAGGCCGGCATGGCGAGTTCGGCAAGTACCAGCGCGATGCCGCCGACGATCCAGTGCCACCATTGGGGTTGCATGACGATGTCCATGCTGCCGAGTATTTCGGGTTTGTCCGTTGCGGTCAAGGCAGCCTGTGGTTTTTACGGATTCTGACGGCGCTCGCGCCGGCTTAGAATCGGCCGATGCAAACCGTCCTCCTGCTGCTCCCGGACTTTTCCCTGATCCTGCTCGGTGCCGCGATCCGGCGCTGGATGCATCTGGGCGACCACTTCTGGAGTGGGATCGAGAAGCTGGTCTATTTCATCCTGTTTCCGGCGCTGCTGGTCAACGCGATCATGCGCACCCGGCTCGACCTTGGCGCCGCCGTGCCGCTGCTTGCCACTGCCTTCGCCGCGCTGGCCGCCGGCATGCTGCTCGGGCTGCTGCCGAAGTTGTGGTTGCGCATGCCCGAGTTGCGCTTCGCCTCGATGTTCCAGTGCGCCTACCGCTTCAACTCCTATATCGCGCTGGCTGTCGCCGGAATGTTGTTCGGCAGTCCGGGCATTGCCACCATGGGGTTGATCGTCGGTGCCGCGGTTCCCTTTGCCAACCTGGTTTCGGTGGGGATGCTGGCGCGCCATGGCGAGATCGGCCTGTGGCGCGAAGTGGCGCGCAATCCGTTGATCTGGGCGACGGCCGGCGGTTTCCTGCTCAACCTTGCCGGCTTCCTGCCGCCGGCACCGCTGCAGGCCTTTCTCGGCCGGCTCGCCGATGCTTCGATCGCCCTCGGCCTGATCGCCGTCGGCGCCGCCCTGCGACTCGAGGGGACGGCGGGCGCCCGCTTCTATTCCGGCTGGCTGCTCGCGGTGAAGTTGCTGGCGCTGCCGCTGATTGCCGTCGCCGTCGGGCGGGCGGTCGGACTGGACGGATTGAACTTGCAGATTGCCGTGCTGTTCGCCGCGCTGCCGACCGCCTCGTCGGCTTACATCCTGGCCATGCGCATGGGCGGCGATGGGCGCAGCGTCGCCTGGCTGATTTCGGCAAGCACGCTGCTGGCAATGATCAGCCTGCCGCTGTGGGCGGCCTGGCTGAACGGCTGAGGGTTTATTTCTTCGTCGCCGGGCGGCGCGCTTTCGGTTTTTCTTCCGGGGCCGGTTCGGCGGCCTTCGCCTGGGCGGCTTCGACGTTCTGCTGCAGGTGTTCGCGCATCTGCTGCATCATCTGCCACGGCCACAGCGCGGCTTCCGAAAAGGCATTGCCGGCTTCCGTCGGGGCGGTGGCTTGCGGCGCGGCCGGTTCGTTGATCTGGCGGGCGGCGTCGCTGGCCATCTGCCCCATCGCCTGCATCGTGTTCACCGTGCTGCGCTGCATTTCCAGACCCTGAATGGTCATCTGCAGCATCGACAGATTCATCCGCAGCCAGCCTTCGACGGCTTTCAGATCCTTGATCCGCTTGTCCAGTTCTTCCACGTCGAAGGTCGGGGTGACCATGCCGGGCAGGCCGAAACCCATGTTGCTCCAGAGGTTGCGCATGAAGTTGAGCGGGTCACTGGCAGGTGCTTGGTTCATTTTGTTCTCCTCCGGAGGCAGCCGATACAACGATCTTAAACCACTTTTATCGCGCAAAATGATAAATTAGCACCTGTTATGAATAAGGAATAATCGATGCTGAAGCTGTTGGTTGTCGAAGATCATGCACTGGTCCGCGAGGGACTGGTCGGTTTGCTTTCTCAGGTTGAAGAAGGCGTGCAGGTATTTGAGAGCGCCGATTTCGAGAGCGCGTTGAGCGTGCTCGACAGCGAAGGTGATTTTGACCTGGTCCTGCTCGACCTCGCCTTGCCAGGCATTGACGGCTTCGCCGGGCTCGACATCCTGCGTCGTCGCTATCCGGCGATGCCGGTGGCGGTGGTTTCCGCCTTCGACGACCAGCCGACGGTGACCCGGGTGATGAACCTCGGGGCCTCCGGCTTCATTCCCAAGGCGCTCAATGGCGAACGTCTGCTGCAGGCGGTGCGTGACGTGCTGGCCGGCAACATCGTTCGGCCCAGTGGCCAGATGCCGGCACGTCTCGACGACGCGGTGCCCTTGCCGCCGTCCAGCGTCAGCGTCAAGCCCGGCGAGATTGGCCTGACCGATCGTCAGGCGCAGGTGCTGTGCCTCATGGTACGCGGCCTGTCGAATCGCGATATCGCCGATCAGCTCGACCTTTCCGAAGGTACCGTGAAGATTCACGCGACCGCTGTCTTCAAGGCGCTCGGCGTTACCAGCCGGACCCAGGCGCTGGTTACCGCAGCCCGCTACGGCATCGATTTCAGCGACGTCTTCTGAAACTCAGGCGATCGGCCCGCGTGGTGCGCTGGCGCGCAACAGGGCGCGCAGGCGGGCCGGCCGGACCGGCGGCGCCATGATGTGGGCGTTGGGCGGCAGTGGTTCGGTGCTGACCGGGCCGATGACGATCAGTGCCATGTCCGGATCAAGGTCGGGGATCCAGGCGGCGTCGCAGATGACGATGGTGTCGCTGCGCAGGCGTTCCACCGACTGCTGGTCTCCACTGCTGGTGCTGTAGTTCCACGAGATGATCAACTCGCGGCAGGCCGCCAGTTCGCCCGATTCGCCGACGAAATGGACGTGGCCGTTGCTGCTTTCGCGGTTGTTGCGGGCACTGGCCGTCGGCTGCACCGCTGCCCGTTCGACCAGCAGAGAAAAGGTGGTGCCGTTGCCGATCTGCGAAGCGAGCGAGACCTCGATGCCCAGTCCCTTGGCCAGACGCTGGACGATGGAAAGGCCGAGCCCGAGGCCGCCATCCTGTTCGCGGGCGACGTTGGCTACCTGGTAGAACTCGGCGAAGATCGCCGCCCGGTGTTCGCGGGCGATGCCGATGCCGCTGTCGCGGACCTCGATGCGCAGGCGGTCGCCCTGGAGCCGGGCGCCGACCACGATGGTGCCGCCGGCCGGGGTATAGCGCAGGGCATTGGAAATCAGGTTGCCGAGCATGCGTTCGAGGAGTTGCGGGTCGCTGTAGACAAAGTAGCGCGGCGCATGAAAGCGCAGGCGCAACTGGTGGGCTTCGGCCTGTCGGAAAAAGGCATCGTGCAGACGCTGGAAAAGCGCGCTCAGCGGGAAAGGCTGCAGATTGGCGCGGACCCCGTCGATGTCGAGGCGGGAGATGTCGAGCAGCGCGTTCAGCATGTCGCCCAGGGTTTGCGTCGAAGCGGCAATCTGCTCGGCGATGCGCGGCACCTCGCGCAGCTTGCCGGCGGCGGCCTGGCGCAGCAGGTCGGTGGTGAACAGGGATAGGGCGTGCAGCGGCTGGCGCAGGTCGTGGCTGGCGGCGGCGAGGAAGCGGCTCTTGGCGGCGTTGGCGCGCTCGGCGGTATCCTTCTCGGCGGCCAGCGCGGCGGTGGCCTGGTCGATGCGCTCTTCGAGCAGATCGCGGCTGTCAGCCAGGGCTTCGGCCATCGTCCGCAGGTCGCGGACCTGCCGGCGGACCAGAACCGCACCAAAAAACAGCAGGGCGCTGAGCATGAGGCCGAGCGTGCCGATCTCGAACAGTCGGTTGCGCCAGTTGGCGAGCAGCGAGTCGGTCGGCATCATCGCCACCATGCGCAGGTCGGAGAATCCGGGAACCGGCGAGGTTGAAATCAGCAAGCCATTGACTTCGACGATACCGGTTTCCGGGATCATCCCGGCGGCACGGCCGCCAAACAGCGCAACACCGGCCTGCCGACCGAGAATGCCGGAGTGGGTGCTGAGATCGGTCGGTCGGCAGGAGGCGACGATTTCGCCCTTGGCATTGGTCAGCACCGCGTCGAAATCGTCGGCCAGGCGGTTGGCCCAGCAGAAATCCTGCATGTAGGCGGGCTCGATGGCGGCAAAGGCTGCACCGGCGAAGGCATTGCCCGGGCCGGTCAGGCGGTGGGCAATGCCATAGGTGTAACGGTCCGAGTTGCGGCCGACATAGGGGCCGTAAGTGGCCCAGGGCGCGCCTTTGGCCAGGGCGCTGAAATAGGGACGGTCGTTGACGTTGATCTGCGGGGTCGGAAAGTAACTGGAGATGAAACGCTGGTTGCCCTGGCCATCGAAAACGGCGAGGTCGCGCAGTTGCGGCATCGCGCGGGAGTGGCGCTGGGCGATGTACTCCCAGCCCCTGACGGCTTCCCAGTCGGGCCAGTCGCTGCGGTTGACCGAGAGGTCGGTGGCGACTTCCTTGACCAGGACATCAACAGCTTCAAAAGCGCGGGCCGTGTGTTCGGCCATCATCACCGAAAATTGCTTGAGGCGGGTTTCGCCGCTGTCGATGTCGCGCTGATAGGACAGCATCAGATCGGTGAGGAAGATGACCAGCACCGTCAGCGTCCCGAGCAGGGCGAGCAGCAGGGCGAGCTTTTCCGGCTTGCGCTTCAGCAGCATGCGCGTTCAGATCCGGTAGCAGTACAGCGGCCGCGGTGGCGAACAGGTGACTTCAACGACGCTCTCCGGCGTTACCCCGGGCACCGGGAAGCTGTTGCTGACGAAGAGGCTGCCCGGTTTCATCTCGGTCCTGGCCTTTTCCCACAGCTTGGGCATCGGCACCGGTGACAGGAAGGCATAGACCAGATCGTATTCACCGAGCGGCATCTGCCATAGGTCTTCCCACAGCCAGTGCAGGTTGGGCCGGCCGACACCGAGGATGCGGCCGGCCAGCCAGGTCAGCGGGGCGTTTTCGGCGCCGCTGAAGTGGCGGTCCGGCCAGCGGTCGGCGAGCGGGATGACTGTGCTGCCGACGCCAGCGCCGAGATCGAGGAAACGCTGGCTTTCTTCCTTGCCGACCAGTTCGTCGAGGGCGGCGACGGTCTCGCGGTTGGACAGGTAGAGCGGCACCTGACCGGAAAGCGCGCCGCGATAGACCAGCAGCAACAGGATGAAAGCGAGCAGGAACCAGCCGGGGGGGATGTTGAGCGTCCAGGTCAGCCAGACCAGCGGCATGAACAGCGCATGGATCAGGCGCCACCACCAGGGCTGGCGGCTGATCGTCGCCAGCGCCAGGGCGACGGCGCCGATCAGCAGGCTGGTCTGCTGCCAGGGCATGCTGCCGCCGGCCCAGCCGTAATAGGGCCAGGCCAGCGAGAGGACGAGGATGACGGCAGCGCCCTGCAGGGCGAACTGGCGAAGCGGGGTCGAAGACATCCCGCGATTCTACCCAGATTTACGTCATGCTCGCCGCGCGGGCTTGCTCCCGTTTCTGCCGGGCCGGCGCCAGCGCTGCCTCGCGCACCGGGCCGTAGCCCCGGACCTCGGCCGGCCAGGCGGCAAGGTCCCGCGCCGCGCTCGGGCGATGTTTGAGGATCAGCTCGAGATCGGCCTCGTAGTCGGCGAGCAGGGTGCGATCGAGTCGCCGTTCGTGGCTGTTGCGGAAGGGGTCGAGCCAGCTACCGCGCAGCCGGCGAGCCTTCGCCAGCAGGCCAAGGCAGGGCAGCAGCCAGGGACCGCAGCGCCATTTCTTCGGGCGACCGTCCGGCCCCGGACGGTGCAGCCCGGGCGGCGCCAGATGGAAGGCGAGTTTGCCGCCTTCGAAGCTTTCCGTCAGGCGCCGGGCGAAGTCAGCTTCGCTGTACAGTCGCGCCACCTCGTATTCGTCCTTGGGCGCGAGGAGGCGGGCGTACTGCTCGGCCACCGTGCGCGTCAGCGCGTCGTCGCCGAGGGCGCGGATGGTGGCGACGCGCTGCCGGTAGCGCTCGGCCAGTGCCGCATCCTGATAGGCGCTGAGGTGGGCGGCGCGATGGGCGATCAGTTCGTCGAGCGTCATTTCCTGGCGCTGCGTCTGCAGCGGCCCGGCGATGCTTTCGACTTTCTGCCGGTCGACCGCCGCGCGGCGGCCCCACTGGAAGGCTTGGCGGTTGGCGGCCACGGCCGTGCCGTTGAGTTCGATGGCGCGGTCGAGCGACGCCGCCGACACCGGCACCAGCCCCTTCTGCCAGGCGTAGCCGAGGAGCAGGGCACCGGCGAACAGGGTGTCGCCGAGCAGGCGTTCGGCCAGGTGCTGGGCATCGAGGAAATCGACGGCGTCGGCGCCGAGGGTGTCGGTCAGCTGCTTCTGCAGGCCGGCCTGCGGGAAGCGCCAGTCGCGGTTGCGGGTGAATTCGGCGGTCGGCGTGGCGGTGCTGCTGACCACGGCGCGCGTACGGCCTTCGAGCATTTTCGCCAGGGCGTCGCTGCTGGCGCTGACCACCAGGTCGCCGCCGAGGATGGCGTGCGCCTCGCCGGTGGCGATGCGGGCGGCGTGGATGTCCTCCGGCCGGTTGGCAATGCGCAGGTGCGAGAAGACGGCGCCGTATTTCTGCGCCAGTCCGGTCATGTCCAGCGTCGATACGCCCTTGCCGTCGAGGTGGGCGGCCATGCCGATCAGCGCGCCGAGGGTGATCGTGCCCTGGCCGCCGACGCCGGTGATAATCAGGTTCCACGGCGTCGCCGTGGAAGGTAGTGCTGGCGCCGGCAAAATCGGCCAGTTTGTGCTGTCGACCGCTGGGCTCGGCTTTTTCAGCGTGCCGCCCTCGACGGTCACGAAACTCGGGCAGAAGCCTTTAAGGCACGACAAATCCTGGTTGCAGGCTGACTGGTTGATGCGCCGCTTGGTCCCGAATGCGGTGTCCACCGGCTCGACCGACAGGCAGTTGGACTGCACCGAGCAGTCGCCGCAGCCTTCGCAGACGGCCTCGTTGATGAAGGCGCGCTGCGTCGCCGCCGGCATCTTGCCGCGCTTCCTGCGCCGGCGCGCTTCGGTGGCACAGACCTGGTCGTAGATGAGGACCGAGACGCCGGGGAACTCGCGCAGTTCGCGCTGCACGGCGTCAAGTTCGTCGCGGTGGCGGACCGGCACGTTCGGGGCGAGGTCACGGATCGGCGCGTATTTCCCCGGCTCGGCGGCAACGATGACCATCTTGCCGACGCCTTCGGCTTCCAGCTGGCGGGTGATGCGGGCGACGCTGATGACGCCGTCCACCGGCTGACCGCCGGTCATGGCGACGGCGTCGTTGTAGAGGATCTTGTAGGTGATCGGCACTTTCGCCGCGATCGACTGCCGTATGGCCAGCAATCCAGAGTGGAAGTAGGTGCCGTCGCCGAGGTTGGCGAAGATGTGCTTTTCCTCGGTGAACGGCGCCTGCCCGACCCAGGGTACGCCCTCGCCGCCCATGTGGGTGAAGGTCGAGGTTGAGCGGTCCATCCACGTCACCATGTAATGGCAGCCGATGCCGGCGACGGCGCGCGAGCCTTCGGGGACTTTTGTGGAGGTGTTGTGCGGGCAGCCGGAGCAGAAGTGTGGTTTGCGCTCGGCCAGCAGCAGTGGCGTCTTCAGCGCCTGCTGCTTGCCATCGATCAGCTTCAGGCGGGCTTCGATGCTTGGTGACGTGAAGAAACGGCCGATGCGCCGGGCGATGACGCGGGCGATGGTCGCCACCGGCAGTTCCCCGGCGGCCGGCAGCAACCAGTCGCTGTGAGCCAGATAGCCGCCGTCGCCTTCGACCGTCCACTCGCCCTTTTCGTCGAACTTGCCGACGATGCGCGGGCGCACGTCGTCGCGCCAGTTGTACAGCTCTTCCTTCAACTGGTATTCGAGCAGCTGGCGTTTCTCCTCGACGACCAGGATTTCCTCCAGCCCCTCGGCGAAGTGGCGCACGCCTTCCGGTTCCAGCGGCCAGACCATGCCGACCTTGTACAGACGGATACCGATCTGCGCGGCGAGCGCGTCGTCGATGCCGAGTTCGTCGAGCGCCTGGCGCACGTCGAGGTAACTCTTGCCGGCGGTGAGGATACCCAGGCGCGGGGCCGGCGAATCGATCACCACACGATCGAGCTTGTTCGCCCGGCAGTAGGCCAGCGCCGCGTAAAGCTTGTAGTTGAGCAGGCGCGCTTCCTGGACCAGCGGTGGGTCCGGCCAGCGGATGTTGAGGCCGTCGGGCGGCAGGCTGAAGTCGTTCGGGATCTTGATGTCGACCGCCGCCGGGTCGATATTCACCGAGGCCGAAGTCTCGACCGTATCGGCCAGCGCCTTGAACGCCACCCAGCAGCCGGAATAGCGGCTCATTGCCCAGCCGTGCAGGCCGAAGTCGAGGTACTCCTGCACGTTGGCCGGATAGAGCACCGGCATCAGCACCGCCTTGAAGACGTGCTCGGTCTGGTGCGGCAGCGTTGACGACTTGGCGGCGTGGTCGTCGCCGGCCACCACCAGCACGCCGCCGTGGCGCGCCGTACCGGCAGCGTTGGCGTGGCGGAAGACGTCGCCGCAGCGGTCGACGCCCGGCCCCTTGCCGTACCACAGGCCGAACACGCCATCGTACTTCGCGCCAGGAAACAGCCCGACCTGCTGGCTACCCCAGACGGCGGTGGCGGCGAGGTCTTCATTGACGCCGGGCTGGAAGCTGATGTGATGCTCGGCGAGATGGGCCTTGGCCTGCCACAGGCCGAGATCGAGATTACCGAGCGGACTGCCCCGGTAACCGGAAACGAAGCCGGCGGTGTTGAGGCCGGCAGCGAGGTCGCGCTCGCGCTGCAGCATCGGTAGGCGGATCAGCGCCTGGGTGCCGGTCAGGAAGACGCGGCCGGTGTGGCGGGTGTACTTGTCGTCCAGGGTCGCGGTGATCGCCGCCGGCAGATCGGGTTTGCCCATGTTTGTCTCCATTGTCTGCGGCCTTGTGAGCCGGTTGTCGTCTTCCTGCGCGCCGGGGGTGGTGGCGGGCGGGATCTGGAGATTGGAGTATCGGGGGGAGGGATGGTTCTGGCAAGAAGGGGGGCGGCTTCTTGATGCTGTGGTTGAGGTTTGAAGTGCTGTATTCCGCGCCTGACGCGCGGGCGTGTTTGGCTGCTGAACCGCAGGGTTCCGCCGTTGACCGGCGGGCGTACTTTTTCTTGCGTGGCCAAGAAAAAGTAGCCAAAAAGAAGGCCACCCCTAGGTCGGCGCCGGGCTGCGCCCGGTTCCCTGCGCTACTCGGGTAGTCGGGCGGCTGGCTAAACTCGGCCCTGCGGGCCTCAGGCAACGCCAGCCGAAGGCCCCCGACTCCCCTGCGTTGCTCGGCGCCTTCCAAGGGGCCCGGCAAACCGATCGCAATTTGGGGCGTGTTGGCTTCGTTGATTGTTTTGCCAACCCGGCTTTGTGCGCCACGGGGTTTCGGGGTCCCCCTGGGAGGCGCTGAGCAACGCAGGCGGTCCGGGGGAAGTCGGCTGGCGTTGTCTGAGCCGCGCAGCGGCGAGTTTAGCCAGCCGCCCGGACCGTCGAGTAGCGCAAGGGACCGGGCGCAGCCCGGCGCCGACCTGGGGGTGGCTTTTTCTTTGGCTACTCTCTTTTTTCCACAAAAAAGAAAGTACGCCCGCGCGTCAGGCGCGGAAGCCGGCGCCTCAGAAACCAAAGCGCCTCGGAAACCAAACCCGCCCGAATGTCGCCACGGATAACTCCGACTCTTGGCGGCAATCCCCCAAACCCATCACCCGCCGCGATTTTAGGGATTTTCCGTATTGACGATGCGCTATCTGTATGCGCAGAATCGGTCCCTGTTGTTTCGAGCAGATTTCCCGCCCCCCCATTCAGGAGACTTACCGATGCAAGCCAAGCTTTCCGCAGTAGCCCTCTCCATTGCCGCCGCTTTCGCGCTGTCCGCTTGCGGACCGAAGGAAGAGGCGCCGCCGCCGGCCGCCGCGCCCGCCGCCCCTGCCGCCAAGCCCGAAGTCGTCGTCAAGCTCGGCCATGTCGCGCCGATGACCGGTCCGCAGGCGCACCTTGGCAAGGATAACGAGAGCGGTGCCGTTCTCGCCGTCGAGGAGCTGAATGCCCAGGGCCTCGAAATCGGTGGCGCCAAGGTCAAGTTCCAGCTGGTTTCGGAAGACGACCAGGCTGACCCGAAGCAGGGCACCATCGTTGCCCAGAAGCTGGTTGACGAGAAGGTCAATGGCGTTGTCGGTCACCTCAACTCCGGGACCACGATCCCGGCCTCGAAGCTCTACTCCGATGCCGGTCTGCCACAGGTTTCGCCGTCGGCGACCAATCCGAAATATACCCAGCAGGGTTTCAAGACGGCCTTCCGCGTGATGGCCAACGACGTCCAGCAGGGCAAGGTGCTCGGTGAGTTTGCCGTCAAGCAGGGTGTCAAGACGGTGGCCATCATCGACGACCGGACCGCTTATGGGCAGGGCCTAGCCGACGAATTCCGCAAGGCGGCCGAAGCGGCTGGCCTGAAGGTGGTGGCCAACGAGTACACCACCGATAAGGCGACCGACTTCAAGGCTATCCTGACCAAGATCAAGTCGACCAAGGCCGAACTGGTCTTCTACGGTGGCATGGACGCGCAGGGCGGGCCGATGGTCAAGCAGATGAAGGAACTGGGCATCAAGGCCAAGTTCCTCGGTGGCGACGGCGTGTGTACGCCGGAGTTCATGAAGCTGGGCGGCCCGGCGGCCGACGGCCAGTTCTGCTCGCTGCCCGGCGTGCCGCTGGAACAGCTGGCCAAGGGGCCGGAGTTCAAGACCAAGTTCAACACCCGCTTCGGCTACGACATCCAGCTCTACGCACCGAATGCCTACGATGCGGTGATGGTGATCGCCGATGCGATGAAGCGTGCGGATTCGGTCGAGCCCGCCAAGTACCTGCCGGAAGTCGGCAAGACCAACATCGAGGGCGTCACCGGCAAGATCGAGTTCGACGAGTTCGGCGACCTCAAGGGCGGGGCGATTTCCGTCTATCGCTACGAGGGTGGTGCCCTGAAGTACGTCGAAACCCTGGGTGGCGCTCCGGCGCCGGCGGCCGCCCCGGCCCCGGCTGAAGCTGCCGCTCCGGCGGCTCCGGCCGAAGCGAAGAAGTAAGCAGCCTGTCGGCTCAATGAAACGGCACCGCAAGGTGCCGTTTCCGTATCTTGCAGTCAACGGATTCCAAATGGATATTTTCCTGCAGCAGATCGTCAATGGCCTCGTCCAGGGCAGCATTTATGCGCTGGTCGCGCTGGGCTACACGATGGTTTACGGCATCATGGGCCTGATCAACTTCGCCCATGGCGAGGTGGTGATGATCGGCACCCTGGTTGCCATCACCGTCACCGGGTCGCTGGCCGCCGCCGGTATGCCGGTCGGTATCGCCGGCCTGTGCGGTCTGGTCGTTTCCATCCTTTCCTGCATGGCCATCGGCTGGAGTCTGGAACGGGTGGCTTACCGGCCCCTGCGTGGCTCGCCGCGACTGACGCCGTTGATCACGGCGATCGGCATGTCGATCGTCCTGCAGAATCTGGCGATGATTCTCTGGGGGCGCAATTACAAGACCTTCCCGCCGCTGTTGCCGAAGGTCAGCTATGAATTCGCCGGCGCCCATTTCACCCTGGTCCAGGTGGTCATCGTGCTGCTGTCCGCGGCGATGATGACCGGCCTCGTGCTGCTCGTCTACCGCACCAAGCTGGGCATGGCGATGCGCGCCACGGCGCAGAATCCGGCGGTGGCCAGCCTGATGGGGGTGAACATCAACCGGGTCATCTCCGCCGCTTTCGTCATCGGTTCCGCGCTGGCCGCGGTGGCCGGTGTCATGGTCGGCAGCTACTACGAAGTGGCGCACTACCAGATGGGTTTCATCCTTGGCCTCAAGGCCTTCACCGCCGCCGTCCTCGGCGGCATCGGCAACCTGGTCGGGGCGATGGTCGGCGGCATCCTGCTCGGCATCATCGAGGCGCTGGGTGCCGGTTACATCGGCGACCTCACCGGTGGTTTCCTCGGCAGCCACTATCAGGACATCTTCGCCTTCGCGGTGCTGATCGTCGTGCTGATGTTCAAGCCGTCCGGCCTGTTTGGTGAAAAGACGGGAGACCGCGCATGATGCACGCACCGCTGCTCGCCAATACTTCGTTGGCTGCGCCGTCCGCTTCCTCGCCGTGCTACAGCACTGTCTCGTCAGCGGCCAGCTTGTGGCCTTGTCTTGCCATCGCATCGGAGCGTGCATGAAAAACTGGCTCAACCCCCGTTCCACCCTGGGGATCGTGCTCATCGCCGCCGCCCTGATCGCCTTGCCCTTCGTCGTCGGCATGGCCGGTCAGGCCTGGGTGCGCATCCTCAATTTCGCCATCCTCTACATCTTCCTGGCGCTTGGCCTGAACATCGTCGTCGGTTTTGCCGGCCTGCTCGATCTCGGCTACATCGCCTTCTACGCGGTCGGTGCCTACACCTGGGCGCTGCTGGCGAGTCCTCACTTCGGCCTGCACTGGCCGATCTGGGCGATCCTGCCGGTCGGGGCGCTGCTCGCCTGCCTGTTCGGGGTGTTGCTCGGTTCGCCAACATTGAAGTTGCGGGGTGACTATCTGGCCATCGTCACCCTCGGTTTCGGCGAGATCGTCCGCATCTTCATGAACAACCTGAATTCGCCGATCAACATCACCAACGGCCCGCAGGGGATCACCCTGATCGACCCCGTGAAATTCGGCGATTTCAGCTTCGCCACGCGCAGCGAGTTCTTCGGGCTGACGCTGACCGGGCCGTACAAGTATTACTACCTGCTGGTGGCGCTGGCGATCTTCATCGTCATCGTCAACCTGCGCCTCCAGGACTCGCGCATCGGTCGCGCCTGGCAGGCGATCCGCGAGGACGAGATCGCCGCCAAGGCGGTCGGCATCAACACCCGCAACGTCAAGCTGCTGGCCTTCGCCATGGGCGCTTCGTTCGGCGGTATTGCCGGCGGCATCTTCGCGGCGATGCAGGGCTTCGTTTCGCCGGAAAGCTTCTCGCTGATCGAGTCGATCATGGTCCTGGCCATGGTCGTGCTGGGTGGCATGGGCCACATTCCCGGGGTGATCCTGGGGGCGATCCTGCTCACCTTCCTGCCGGAGATGGCGCGCTATGCGGTGACGCCAGCGCAGGTGGCGCTGTTCGGCAAGGTGCTGATCGACCCGGAGAGCCTGCGCATGCTGCTGTTCGGGCTGGCGCTGGTGCTGGTCATGCGCTTCAAGCCTTCCGGGCTGTGGCCGTCGCCGGAACGCTCGCGGGAACTGGAAGAAAAGACGGCGGGGGTGGCGAAATGAGCGAGATTCTTCTCGAAGCCCGCGCGGTGGCTAAGCATTTCGGTGGGGTCAAGGCGCTGCAGGATGTCTCGCTGTCGATCCGCCAGGGCGAGGTGTATGGCCTGATCGGCCCGAATGGCGCCGGCAAGACGACCTTCTTCAATTGCATGACCGGCCTCTACGTGCCGGACGGCGGTGGTTTCACCTTCGCCGGTGCGCCGCTGCAGGCCGATGCGCCGCAGCGCGCGGCGGAACGCGGGATCGCCCGCACCTTCCAGAACATCCGGCTGTTCGGCAACATGACGGCGCTGGAAAATGTCATGGTCGGCCGCCATGTGCGGACCAGGGCCAGCGTTTTCGGTGCGATCTTCCGCGATCCGAAGACGCGCGCCGAGGAAGCGGCGATTCGTCAGCGCGCGCTCGATCTGCTGCATTACGTCGATATCGCCGACCGTGCCGACGATCTGGCCAAGAATCTTTCCTACGGCGACCAGCGCCGCCTGGAAATTGCCCGGGCGCTGGCCACCGAACCCAAGCTGCTCTGCCTCGACGAGCCGGCGGCCGGTATGAACGCGACGGAAACCGAGGAGTTGCGGCTGCTGATCGAGGGCATCCGCAAGGACGGGACGACGGTGTTGCTGATCGAACACGACGTCAAGCTGGTGATGGGGTTGTGCGACCGGGTCGCGGTGCTCGAATACGGGGCGCTGCTGATCGAGGATGTGCCTGCGGTCGTGCAGAAGGATCAACGCGTGATTGAGGCTTACCTAGGTGCTTGAAGTTACCGGACTCCGCGTCGCCTATGGCGGCATCCAGGCGGTGCGCAGCATCACCTTCCATGTCAACGAGGGCGAGACCGTCGCCCTGATTGGCGCCAACGGCGCCGGCAAGACGACGACCCTGAAGGCGATTTCTCGGATGGTCGGGGTCGCCGGCGGCGACGTGCATTTCTGCGGCGAGAAGATCGTCGGCATCGCGCCGCACGACGTCATCCGCAAGGGGATCGCGCTGGTGCCGGAAGGGCGCGGCGTCTTTCCCCGCCTGACGGTGCTGGAAAACCTGCACATGGGCGCCTTCCTGCGCAACGACAAGGACGGCATCGCCGCCGACACCGAGCGCATGTACGGTTATTTCCCGCGCCTCAAGGAGCGTGCCGACCAGCTAGCCGGCACCCTGTCCGGCGGCGAGCAGCAGATGCTGGCGATTGCCCGCGCGCTGATGAGCCGGCCGAAGATGCTTCTGCTCGACGAGCCGTCGATGGGGCTGGCGCCGATCATGGTGCAGAAGATCTTCGAGGTGGTGCGCAACGTTGCCGCTGCCGGCATGACCATCCTGCTGATCGAGCAGAACGCCAAGCTGGCGCTCGAATCAAGCCAGCGCGCCTACGTGCTGGAAAGCGGCGAGATCACGCTGAACGGCGAATCCGCCGCCCTGCTGCACGATCCCAAGGTGCGTGCCGCCTACCTCGGCGAGTGAGCTTCAGCGTTCGCCGAGCAGGCGGACGCCGAAGGCGATCAGCGCGACGCCGGCCAGCTTCTCCAGCCAGCGCGCCAGCGGCGAGCCGGCCTGCAGGCGGTCGCCCAGCTTGCGGAAGAGGGCGATCACGGTGATGCAGTAGAGGAAGGTCAGCGTGGCGATGCTGCCGGCCATGAAGGCGAAGGTGAGCAGGCCGCGATGCCGCGCCGGATCGACGAAGAGCGGGAAGAAGGCCATGTAGAAGATGATCGCCTTCGGATTGAGCAGGGTGATCGTCATCGCCTGCCGCAGGTAATGGTAGGGCTTGATGTCGAGCAGCGGCGCGGCGCCCGGCTTGGCGAACAGCATGCGCAGGCCGAGCCAGGCGAGGTAGGCGGCACCGCTCCACTGGATGGCGGCAAAGGCCGCCGGGTGTGCGGCGAGCAGCGCGGCGACGCCGGCCACCGCCGCCCACATCAGCACCTGGTCGCCGAGGATGACGCCGAGCGTCGCCGCCAGGCCGCCGCGCACGCCGCCCTTGGCGGTCGAGGTCAGCAGCGCCAGGTTGCCCGGTCCCGGGATCGCCAGGAAGATCAGCACGGCGGCGACGAAAGCGCCGTAGTCGGCGACCCCGAACATGCTCAGTTGGCCGAGAAGGTGAAGGCGTCGGCGAAGAACTCTTCTTCCGACAGGCCGCACTGGCTGATGAAATCCTTGCGCGCGACGTCGATCATCAGCGGCGAGCCGCAGGCATAGACCTGGTGGCCGGAGAGGTCGGGGAAATCGGCCAGCACCGCGTGATGGACGAAGCCGGTGCGGCCGCTCCAGGCATCGTCGGCGGCCGGTTCGGAAAGGACCGGCACGTAGTGGATGTTGGCGTGGCTGGCCGCCCACATTTCCGGCAGTGCGTTCTGGTAGAGGTCGACGCGCGCCTTGGCGCCCCAGTAGATGTAGAGCGGGTGCGGGTAGCGGTCGGCGATCGCCTGCTCGACGATCGATTTGATCGGCGCGAAACCGGTGCCGCCGGCGAGCAGGATGATCGGCTTGCCGGCGTCGTTGTGCAGGCTGAAGCTGCCGTGCGGGCCGTCGAAACGCAGGATGTCGCGCAGCTTCATCGTGGTGAATACCTGTTCGGTGAAGAAGCCGCCGGGAACATGCCGGATGTGCAGTTGCAGCAGGTTGCCCTCGAATGGCGCGTTGGCCAGCGAGAAGCTGCGCTTGCGCCCATCCTTGAGCAGGATGTCGATGTACTGGCCGGCAAGGAACTGCAGCTGCTCGGACGCCGGCAGGCGCAGCTGCAGTTCGATGACGTCGGGGGCCAGCTTTTCCAGCTTCTCGATACGGGCTGGCAGGGTCCTGACCGGGATGTCGTGGGCCGAGCGCAACTGCTTGCATTCGATGACCAGGTCGGAGGTGGCGCGGGCGCAGCAGTAAAGCGTCAGTCCGGCCGCCTTGTCGGCGTCGCTCAGGGCGCTGGTTTTGCCGTGATCGACCGCGCCTTCCACGACCTTGCCCTTGCAGGCGCCGCAGGCGCCGTCCTTGCAACCGTAGGGCATGGTCAGCCCCTGGCGCAGCGCGGCCTCGAGCAGGGATTCATCGGCTTCGGCCTCGAACTGGCGGCCGCTCGGCTGGACTGTCACTTGGTAGCGCATCGGTTCCCCTTGGTCGTCGGCTACAATGCCGACGTGCAAAAAATCCTGATTGTCGGCAGCGGGGACGTCGCCCGCCGCATCCTTACCCAGCTTGCGCCGCATTACCGCGTCTATGCCCTGCTGCGCGACGCGGCGCGCCATGCGGCCTGGCGCAACGCCGGTGCGCTGCCGCTGGCCGGCGATCTCGACGACCGGCGCAGCCTTGGTCGAATCGGCGGCCTCGCCGACATCGTCCTGCATCTGGCGCCGCCGCCGGCCAATGGCCATCTCGACACGCGGACGCAGCACCTGCTGGCGGCACTGGAAAGCGCGAAAAGTCTACCACGTCGCCTGATCTACGTAAGCACCACGGGCGTCTATGGCGATTGCGCCGGCGCCTGGATCGACGAGACCCGGGCCTGCTTGCCGGCCAACGCGCGGGCGCAGCGCCGCGTCGATGCCGAACGCCGGTTGCGGGCCTGGGGGGCGCGCCGCGGCGTCGCCGTCAGCATCCTGCGCGCGCCCGGCATCTACGCCGCCGACCGGCTGCCGCTGGCGCGCCTGGAGCAGGCGGTGCCAGCGCTGGTCGCCGCCGAGGACGTGTATACCAACCACATTCACGCCGATGATCTCGCCGCCGCCTGTTGCGCGGCGATCCGGCGCGGCGCCGCCAATCGCACCTACAATGCGGTCGATGACTCGGACCTGAAAATGGCCGACTACTTCGACCGCGTCGCCGACGCCTTCCATCTGCCGCGACCGCCGCGCCTGCCACGGGCGCAACTGGCGCAAGCCGTCTCGGCAGCGCAGTTGTCGTTCATGCGCGAATCGCGGCGCATCGGCAACCGCCGGCTGAAAACAGAATTAAAACTACGCCTCGTCTATCCGACGGTCGACGCCGGCATTGCCGAGGCCCTCTCAAGGAGAAACGCATGCTCGTCGTGAAGACCCTGCACATCTGGATGGTGGTTTCCTGGTTCGCCGGCCTGTTCTACCTGCCGCGCATCTACGTCAATCTGGCGATGGTGCCGGCCGACAGCGTCGCCGAGCGCGAACGCCTGCTGCTGATGTCGGGCAAGCTCTACAAGTTCATGACGCCGCTCGGCGTGCTGGCGGTGGCGACCGGCCTCTGGCTGTGGTTTGCCTACGGCTTTTCCGGCGCCTGGCTGCATGCCAAGACCACGCTGGTTGCCGGTCTTGCCGTCTATCACCTGTATTGCGGCCGGCTGCTCGGCGATTTCAACCGTGGGCGCAACACCAAGTCGCACGTCTGGTTCCGCTTTTTCAATGAAATCCCGGTGGTCGTCCTGCTGATCGTCCTTTTCCTCGTTGTCCTCAAGCCTTTCTGACATGAACGAATATTTCGCCATCTGCCCGCGCGGCCTCGAAGAACTCCTGCTCGAAGAGCTCCGCGGCATCGGCGCCGCAGAGCTGCGTACCACCCACGGTGGGGTCCATTTTTCCGGTGACTGGGCGGTCTGCTACCGCGCCAATCTGGAGTCGCGCCTGGCGACGCGTATCCTCTGGCACCTGGTGACCGGGCCTTACGTCAAGGAAGACGACATCTACCGGCTGGCGCTGCGCCAGTTGTGGCCGAACCATTTCGCGGTGACGCGGACGATGCGTGTGGTGACGACGGCGATCAAGTGTCCGCTGAAGTCGCTCGATTACGTCACGCTGCGCGTCAAGGACGCCGTCTGCGATCGTTTCCGCGAGGACTTCGGCGAACGGCCGAACATCGAGACGCGCGATCCGGACGTCAGCATCCACGTCTTCCTGACCGAGAACCGCTGCACGCTGTACCTCGACACCTCAGGCCGGCCACTGTGGCAACGCGGCTTCCGCAAGGCCAGCGTGGACGCGCCGCTGAAGGAAAATCTCGCCGCCGGCATCCTGAAAATGAGCGGCTGGCAGCCGGGGACGCCGCTGATCGACCCCATGTGCGGCAGTGGCACCTTCCTGCTCGAAGCCGTGCAGGTGGCGCTCGACCGGGCGCCCGGGCTCGATCGCGGCTTCGCCTTCGAGTTGCTGAAGAAGTTTGACGCCCTGGCCTGGGCGCAGATTCGCGCCGCCGCCGAGGCGCGAGTGAAGCCGGTCGCGCCGCTGGCGATTTTTGCTTCCGACAACGACGAGCGCGCCGTTCGCGCCACCCGCCGCAACCTGCAGGAAGCCGGCTTCGCCGACTGCGTGCAGGTCGTGCACGGCGATCTGCTCGACCTCGACGCGCCGGCGCCGGCCGGTATCCTGCTCAGCAACCCGCCCTACGGCGAACGCATCGGCGAACAGGACGAACTGGCAGCCTTCTACCCCCTGCTGGGTAGCGCCCTGAAGCGGCGCTGGGCAGGCTGGAACTGTTTCTTCTTCACTGCCGACCTGCGGCTACCCAAACTGGTCGGCCTCAAGCCGAGCCGCAAGACGCCGCTGTTCAACGGGCCGCTCGAATGCCGGCTGTTCGAGATCCGCATGGTGGCAGGCAGTAACAGGGATCGCTGATGTTGCTTCCGTAGTGCTGCAACGGTGTTTGTTTCTCCGAAGTTTTCCGCGACAATGCGGAGCGAGCCGTCCGGCTCAACATAAAAAACAACACAGGAGAACAGCATGTCCGTCCAGAGTCTTTACGCCAGCAAACGCATGTCGGCCGCCGACGCCATCCAGGTGCTCAGGGATGGCGACACCGTCGTCGTGCCGACCGGCGTTGGCGAACCGCCCAGTCTGCTGACCGCGCTTTCCGAGGCGCGGCGCAACTACCGCGGGATCACCGTTTCGCAGATTCTTCCCTTGCGCAAGTACGGTTACATCGACCCGGAGACGGTCGACCACGTCCGTCACAGCGCCTATTTCTTCGGCGGTGCAACCCGTCCGGGCGGCCAGGAAGGCTGGATCGATTTCGTTCCCGCCTACTTCTCCGAATTGCCGATGTTGCTCAAGCGTGGCCTGACGCCTTCCGACGTCGTCTTCTCGCTGGCTTCGCCGATGGACGAACACGGCTACTTCTCGCTGTCGCTGGCGCCGGACTATACGATGGCGGCGATCGAGAAGGCGCGGGTGGTGGTGCTTGAAGTCAATCCCAACGTGCCTTTCGCCCACGGCGACTGCCACATTCACATTTCCCGGGTCGCTGCCCTGACCGAAAGCAGCGATCCGCTGCTCGAAGTCGGCCTGCCCAAGATCGGCCCGGTCCAGGAAGCGATCGGCGCCCATGTCGCCGAGATGATTCCCGACGGCGCCACCCTGCAGATCGGCTACGGCGGCATTCCCGACGCGGTGGTGATGCAGCTGACCCACAAGCGCGACCTCGGCATCCACACCGAAATGATCGGCGACGGCATCATGACCCTGGTCGAGGCGGGTGTCGTCACCAACCAGCGCAAGAACGTCCATCGTGGCAAGATGCTGGCGACCTTCGCGCTCGGCTCGAAGAAGCTCTACGATTTCATGCACCGCAACCCGGCGCTCGAAATGCACCCGGTCGATTTCACCAACGATCCCTTCCTGGCCGGCCAGAACGACAACCTGCACTGCATCAACGCCACCATGCAGATCGATTTCCTCGGTCAGTGCGGCTCGGAAAGCCTGGGACCAAAGCCTTATTCCGGCACCGGCGGTCAGGCCGACTTCGTCCGCGCGGCGAACCGTTCCAACGGCGGCAAGGCCTTCATCGTCCTGCCGTCGACCGCCAAGGACGACACGATTTCCCGGATCGTGCCGACGCTGACCCCGGGGGCGCACGTCAGCACCAGCAAGAACGACATCAACTATGTCGTCACCGAGTTCGGTGTTGCCCAGTTGCGTGGCAAGAGCGCCAAGCAGCGCTGCGAGGCGCTGATCGCCATCGCCCACCCCAATTTCCGCGAGGAGCTGCGGGCGGCGGCGAAAAAGCTGAATCTTCTGTGAGGCACTGAGATGGGTTTGCCGAAGCGATTTTCCGACCAGGAACTGGAACAGATTGTCGAAGAGGCAACCATCTACATGTGCGCCTGTCCGGGCCAGGTGGCGGCGCAGTTGCGCAGTTTGCGCGAACTGCACCGCTACCAGATGTGCTGCGCGACGGAGCCGGAAAATGACGGCAGCGTGCACCGCACGATTGCCGACGCAACCGAGAAATCTCACGCCACCATGGAGGCCTGCCTGGAACAGGTGCTGGCGATCGAGGGCTGGGACCGGCACACCCTGAAGATGCCGGAAGGCTTGCGCCGCAAGCGGGCCGATCTGATCGATCGGGAACTTTCCTGAACGCTGGCGATTACATTCTGTAGCAATTTTTTCTGGCCCCGCCGGGCGCGAGCACTTAAGCTTTTGCCATTAGCCAGGGGGTTTCCATGAAATACGCCAGAGCCTTTTTGCTGTGTTGCGGCCTGTTCATGCTGTTCGGCCAGGAAGCGCTGGCGCATGGGCACCGGACCCGCGTCGGCGTGGTCATCGGGGTGCCGCTTTGGGGGCCATTCTGGGACCCGTTTCCCTGGCATCCTTACTATCCGCCTTATCCGCCGGTCGTCGTTACGCCACCGCCGCCACCTGTCTATATCGAGCAGGCCGAGCCGCTTGCGGCGCCAGCGCCGGCAACCGAGGATTACTGGTATTACTGCAGCAGTGCCCGGGCCTATTACCCCGATGTGCGCTCCTGTCCCGAAGACTGGCTACCGGTGCTGCCGCGGTCCGCTAAATGAAAGGCTGAATCCCATGTCCAGCGTATTCCGTTTTTCCCTGCTTCCCTGTCTGTTGGCGCTTGGCGCCTGCACGGTATTGCCTACCGGTCCCAGCGTCATGGTCCTGCCGGGCAGTGGCCGCAGCATCGAGAGTTTTCGGGCCGACGAGGCCTGGTGCAAGGACGATGCGATGCGCCAGATCGGCGGCACCAATGCCGGCGAGGCTGCTCGCGAATCGGCGGTGACCAGTGCTGCCGTTGGGGCAGCGGTTGGTGCCCTGGCTGGTGCGGCGATCGGCGGTAACAGTCGAGGCGCCGGGGTTGGTGCCGGGGTCGGCCTGCTCGGCGGAACCGCTGCCGGCGCCGAGCATGGTCGCGCTTCGCGGGTTGGCACCCAGCGCCAGTACGACAACGCCTACGTGCAGTGCATGTACGCCAAGGGACACCGCGTGCCGGTGTCGGGCAGTTTCAGCCAGGGGCGTGCGCAGCGCGCCGAGGATGCCGGGATTCCGGCGCCCCCGGCGGGCAAGCCGCCGGCACCGCCGCCCGGCGTGCGTTGACTCAGGCGACGCCGGCGCTGTGCGCCTGCTGATCGGCCCAGTAGCTTGAACGCACCATCGGCGCGCAGGCGGCGCCGGTGAAGCCCATTTTTTTTGCTTCTTCTTCGTACATCTTGAACACGTCCGGATGGACGTAGCGCGTCACCGGCAGGTGATGGCCGGACGGCGCCAGGTACTGGCCGATGGTCAGCATCTCGACGTCGTGGGCGCGCAGGTCGCGCATCACGTCGAGGATTTCCTCGTCGGTTTCGCCCAGGCCGACCATCAGGCCGGACTTGGTCGACACCTTCGGGTAGCGGGCCTTGAACTGCTTGAGGAATTCCAGCGAGTGCTGGTAGTCGGCGCCGGGGCGGGCCTGCTTGTAGAGGCGCGGCACGGTTTCCAGGTTGTGATTGAGGACATCGGGCAGGGCGCCGCCGAGGACGTCGAGCGCGACGTCCATGCGGCCGCGGAAGTCGGGAACCAGGGTTTCAATGGTGGTCGTCGGTGACAGTTCGCGGACGTTGCTGATGACATCGACGAAGTGCTGGGCGCCGCCGTCACGCAGGTCATCACGGTCGACGCTGGTGATCACGACGTAACGCAGCTTCAGCGCGGCGACCGATTCGGCGAGTTCGCCCGGTTCGTCCGGATTGGGCGGCAGCGGCTGGCCGTGACCGACGTCGCAGAAAGGGCAGCGGCGCGTGCAGATGTCGCCGAGGATCATGAAGGTGGCAGTGCCGCGGCCGAAGCATTCGCCGATGTTCGGGCAGGTGGCTTCTTCGCAGACGGTGTGCAGCTTCTTCTCGCGCAGCATGGTCTTGATCTCGCCGAAGCGGCCGGCGCTGTTGCCGGCCTTGACGCGGATCCACTCCGGTTTGCGCAGCGGTTCGGCGGCTGGGACGATCTTGATCGGGATGCGCGCGGTTTTCAGTTCGCCCTTTTGCTTGACGCCTTTTTGCTTCGTTTCAGCCATGTTGTTTGTCCAGTTGCTGCAGCAGTTGCTGCGAGAGTTGCTCGCCCGCCTCGTGAGCGGTGAGCGGAATGCCCAGGTCCTTGGTCTGGATCACCTGCAGGCCGGGATAGCCGCAGGGGTTGATCGCGGCGAACGGTGACAGGTCCATGTCCACGTTCAGCGAGACGCCGTGGTAGGAGCAGCCGTTGCGGATGCGCAGGCCGAGCGCCGCCACTTTGGCCGGGCCGACATAGACGCCGGGCGCGCCGTCGCGCCGTTCCGCCGTCACGCCGTGGGTGGCGAGGAGGTCGATCACCGCCTGTTCGATGGCGCTGACCAACTCACGGACCTTGATTTTCAGCCGTGACAGGTCGAGCAGCAGGTAGATCACCACCTGGCCGGGGCCGTGGTAGGTGACCTGGCCGCCGCGGTCGATCTTGACCAGCGGGATGCCGACGTCGCGCAGGATGTGTTCGGGCTTGCCGGCCTGGCCCAGGGTATAGACCGGCGGGTGTTCGACGATCCATAGCTCGTCCGGCGTCTCGGCAGTGCGCGTCGCGGTGAAATCCTGCATGGCCTGGAAGGTCGGCGCGTAATCGACCCGCCCCAAGCGTTTGACGACGATGTTCACGTCAGAGCACGACCTTGACCAGCGGGTGGGCGGTCAGTTCCATGTACAGCGCGTCGAGCTGCGGCTTCGAGGTGGCGACCACGGTACAGGTCAGGCTCAAGTAGTTGCCGCCAGAGCTGGCGCGCATTTCCATCGTCGCGCCGTCGAAATCGGGAGCGTGCCGGGTGACGATGGTCAGCACCGCCTGGGCGAGTTCGTCGTGCGCCTTGCCCATGATCTTCAGGGGGAAGGCGCAGGGAAATTCGAGGAGGGTGTCCTTGTACGAAGCCATCTCAGCCTTTGCGCATGATCGTGTTCTTGAAATCCTGATACCACTGCCACATCCGTTCGCCGACCGGACCGGGTCTGCCATCGCCGACGGGTTCGCCGTCGAGCGTGGTGATCGCCAGCACTTCCTTGGTCGACGAGGTCATCCAGACCTCGTCGGCGGCGCGAAGTTCCGCTTCGGCGATTTCGCGCACTTCCAGGGGTTGCAGGTGCTGCTCTGCCAGCTCGAGGATCACGTCGTAGGTGATGCCGGGCAGCATCAGTTGCGTCTTCGGCGGCGCCAGCAGCAGGCCATTCTTGACCACGAAGACGTTCGATGCGGCGCCTTCCTTGACGTAGCCGTCGCGGATCAGCAGCGCTTCGGCGCAGCCCTGTTCGACCGCCTGCTGACGGGCCAGCACGTTGGCCAGCAGCGAGATCACCTTGAGGTCGCAACGCGCCCAGCGCTGATCGGCGACGGTGATCGCGGCGACGCCGGCAGCGCGGACAGCGGCGCTTGGCGTGACCAGCGGCGAAGCGAAGGCGAACACCGTCGCCGGCACGCTTTTCGGTGGAAAGGCGTGGTCGCGCTTGTCGTCGGCGCCGCGGGTGACCTGCAGGTAGATCGACTGGTCGTCCCAGGGCGCGTGTTCGACCAGGCGCTCGACGATCCCCTGCCATTCGGCGAGCGGCAGCGGGTTGTCGAGGTGGATGCCGGCCAGTGTCGCCTGCAATCGTGCGAGATGCTCCGCGATCCGGAACGGGCGGCGGGAATAGACGGGAATCACCTCATAAACGCCGTCGCCGTAGAGAAAGCCACGGTCAAGTGGCGAAACGCCGGCTTGCGCCAGCGGCAGAAACTGCCCGTTGAGATAAACGGGGTCGGCGACGTAAGGGGTCATGGCATCAGTTGAACCAGAGTCTGACGGTATCGAAGGCTCTGCCGAAGATGCCGGCGAGCGGGATATTTTCAAGAGCCGGGACGAGGTATTCCCCGTAGGGCTTGCCGTCCAGGGTCAGTTTCAGCGTGGTCACGGCCTGGCCCTGCTGGACCGGTGCCATCAGCCGTGACGGATTGACCAGTTGTGCCTGCAGCTTGCTGGCCAATCCCTTCGGTACGGCGACGATGAAATCGTTGGCAAAGCCGGCCGTGACCTGGTTCTCTTCGCCCTTCCAGACGCGCTGCGTCGACACCGCCTGGCCCTTCTTGTAGAGCGTCACCGCGTCGTAGGCGAAGAAGCCCCAGTTGAGCAGCTTCTGCGATTCGCTGGCGCGCTCGGCGTCGGAAGCGGTGCCCAGAACCACCGACAGCAGGCGGCGCTGGTTGCGCATCGCCGACGAGATCAGGCAGTAGCCGGCGGCGTCGGTGTGGCCGGTCTTGACGCCGTCCACGCTGGGGTCGGACCACAACAGGCGGTTGCGGTTGGGTTGGGTAATGCCGCCGTAGCTGAATTCCTTCATCGAGTAATAGCGGCGGTATTCTTCCGGAAATTCGCGGATCAGCGCGCCCGCCAGGCGGGCGAGGTCGTGGGCGGTGGTGTAATGCGCCGGGTCGGGCATGCCGGTGGCGTTGCGGAAGCTGGTCGCGGTCATGCCGAGGCGGCGGGCTTCACGGTTCATCTGGTCGACGAAGGCCTGCTCGCTGCCGGCAATCCCCTCGGCGAGGACGATGCAGGCATCGTTGCCGGACTGGACGATCATGCCCTTGATCAGATCGTCGACGGCGACCGCGTCCCCGACCTTGACGAACATCTTGGAGCCGCCCATGCGCCACGCCTTCTCGGAGACCGGCAGCTTCTGCTGCAGGTTCAGCGTCTTCTGGCGCAGTGCCGAGAAGCTCAGGTAAGCGGTCATCAACTTGGTCAGCGACGCGGGTTCCAGGCGCTGATTGGGCTTTTCGGCGGCGAGGGTCTGCCCCGAGCCCATTTCGATCAGCAGCCAGGATTTGGCGGCGAGTTGCGGTGGCGTGACTTGCGCCTGCGCGAGTGCCGGAAAGGAAAGAATGAGAACGGCCGCCAGCGCGGCCAGTTTGCGGAAAAGCATCGGGAGATGGGGGAGGGGAATGGAGTGCGGATTATAACTCGCCCGCTGCAGCAGGCTGTGGGGCGGCACGGCACAACACCTCGACCGCCGGGTGGCGGATGCGCCGTTCGTTGGAAATGGCGTAGATGTGTTCGCTGACACCGTCCAGTGCGCCGATCGGGCGGGCGTCGTATTCGCTGGCGAGTTGCGCGGCGAGGGCGAGCGGCGCCGGGAAGATGCCGAAGCCGCCACGGCCGAAGGTGGTGAGCAGGGCGCTGTCCTCGAATTCGCCGACGATGCGCGGTGCCACCTGGTTTTCCTCGAGCCAGCGGTCGATGCGGTTACGCAGCGCGTTGTGCCGCGTCGGCAGCAGCAGCGGCGCGCGCGCCAGACTGTCCGGGAAACCACTGCCGTAGCGCTCGCTGAGTGGCGCGGTGGCGAAGAGGGCGGTGGGAAATTCGCCGAGGTGGGTGCTGAACACCTTCAGGTTGCTGCCGACCGGCGCGGGGCGGTCGGTGAGCACGACGTCGAGGCGGTGCAGCGCCAGTTCGGCGAGCAGGTTTTCGAATTCGCCCTCGTCGCAGATCAGGCGCACGTCGCCCGGCATCGCGCTGACCTGGTTGAGCAGCCGGTAGGCGAGCAGTTTTGGGATGCCGTCGGAGATGCCGACGCGCAGGCGCAGGATGGCGTCGTCGCCATCGTGCTGCAAGGCTTCCTCCAGTTGCTCGCCGAGCAAGAAGATCTGGTCGGCGTAGGCCAGTGCCTTGCGCCCGGCGTCGCTCAGCACCAGACCGCGTCCCTGGTTGTTGAACAGGGCCTTGCCCAGTTGGCGTTCGAGCAGACCGAGCTGGCCGCTGATCGTCTGCACGGCGACGCCGAGGCGCTCGGCGGCACGGGTGATGCTGCCTTCCTTGGCGACGACCCAGAAGTAGTGGAGGTGTTTGTAGTTGAGCATGGTTTTCGAAAAAAACGAAGTTGACCTCAATTTTGCTACGTTTTTTTCGTTATTCCAACGCGTGTTAACATGGCGCCGTTTTCATCACACCCGGAGTTCAACATGAAACGCGTCGTACTTTTCCTGCTGACCAACCTGGCGGTCATGCTGGTACTCAGCGTGGTGACCAGTCTGCTCGGCGTCAATCGTTTCCTCACCGCCAACGGTCTCGATCTCGGCATGCTGCTGGCTTTCGCCGCAGTGATCGGCTTCGGCGGCTCCTTCATTTCACTGCTGATGTCCAAGCCGATGGCCAAGTGGAGTACCGGCGCTCGCGTCATCGAGCACCCGTCGTCGTCCACCGAAGTCTGGCTGGTCGATACCGTTGCCCGCCTGGCCAAGCGCGCCAACCTGCCGATGCCGGAAGTGGCGATCTACGATGGCGAACCGAACGCTTTCGCTACCGGCGCCAGCAAGAGCAGTTCGCTGGTCGCGGTGTCCACCGGCCTGTTGCAGAGCATGACCCGTGATGAAGTCGAGGCGGTGCTGGCGCACGAAGTGGCGCACATCGCCAACGGCGACATGGTGACGCTGACGCTGATCCAGGGCGTCGTCAACACCTTCGTCATCTTCATTTCGCGTGTCGTCGGCTATCTGGTCGATTCCTTCCTGCGCCGCAACGACTCGGAGAGCAGCGGCCCGGGGATCGGTTACATGGTCACCAGCATGATCTGCGAGATCGTCTTCGGCATTCTTGCCAGCATCGTCGTCGCCTGGTTTTCGCGGCAGCGCGAGTTCCGTGCCGACGCCGGTGCCGCCGGGCTGATGGGCTCGCCAGTACCGATGCAGAACGCGCTGCGTCGCCTCGGTAACCTGCATACCGAACCCCTGCCGCAGAACATGGCGGCGTCCGGTATCGCTGGCGGCAAGGGCGGATTCATGGCGCTTTTTTCCACCCATCCGCCGCTCGAGGAACGCATCGCCGCCCTCGGCGGCCGCTGACCGGGTAGCAAAAAGGGAGACCGCGGTCTCCCTTTTTTGTGGCTGGCGGGGTGGTCAATATTCGACGCTGCGTAGCGCCTCCTCGATCAGCAGCAATTGCTGTTCGATGTCCCGGGCGGCCTGGTCCTGCACCGCTTCGCTGGCGTCGCCAAGTTGTAGCGTGAAATTGAGTACCTGCCGGGTCAGGTGGTAAATCCCCCACATTTCGATCTGTTCGGCGTGCTGGATCAGCTCGCTGGCTTCCAGTTCGATCGCGTAAACGTCGATCGGCAGCACTTCCAGTGCCTCGTGCATGCGGGCGACGCGCTCCTCGGCGTCCTGCACGAAGAGGCGGTCGAGTACGTCGGAGCGTTCGCCAGGTTTGCTCGACGGGCGCAAGGCCGTTTCCAGACGGCCGGTGAAATGACGCAGACGCTCGCCGAAATGTGGGTTTTCCAGGCCGCCCTCGTCGAGCAGGGCTTCGGTGGCCGCGCTCAGGGCGGCGCTCAGACGGTTGCCCGGCGCTTTGTGTTCGAGGTGGTCGGCAACGCTGGCCAGGGTTTCGCCGAAGCGCAGGCAGTCGGCTTCGCCGGTTTCGATGGCCACGGCGAGCAGCGCGAAGACCCGGGGGCGAATCGTTTCAGGGGCGCTGCGGCCGTGCTTTGACCAGCCATCGGCCAGGTTCCGGCAGGCGGTTTGCCAGCGCTTGTTGAGTTCAGGTGGGTAGCGCGCCGGCTGGGTCTTGCCGACCCAGGGCAGGATGGACGCCATGGCATCCATCGTCGGAGCGAGGGCGGAACGGGTTTTCTCGATATCGTCGTCGGGAAATTGGGCCATCGTCCTCGCTCCTGTGTGGTGATTACCCCGCCAGTTTAGCGAAAGCGTCGACCACTTCGGGCGGTGCCTGCACCAGTTCGACGAGCACGCCTTCGCCGCCGATCGGGAATTCCTCGTTGCCTTTCGGATGCAGGAAGCAGATGTCGAAGCCGGCAGCGCCCTTGCGGATGCCGCCGGGAGCGAAGCGCACGCCGTTGGCGGACAGCCATTCGACGGCCTTCGGCAGGTCGTCGATCCAAAGGCCAACGTGGTTCAGCGGCGTCGTGTGCACGGCCGGTTTCTTTTCCGGATCGAGCGGCTGCATCAGGTCGACCTCGACCTTGAACGGCCCTTTGCCCATCGCACAGATGTCCTCGTCGACGTTCTCGCGCTCCGACATGAAGGTGCCGGTGACTTCGAGGCCGAGCCTGTCGACCCACAGAGTCTTGAGTTTTTCCTTGGACGGGCCGCCGATGGCGATTTGCTGGATGCCGAGAACCTTGAACGGACGAGTCATGCGTTATCTCCCTGTCGGGCTGTGGGTTGAGTAATCCATAATTATAGGGATTTCCGGCGGTAGGCCAAGACCAGTAGCGTGACGCCGGCAAGGATCATCGGCAGCGACAGCCACTGCCCCATGCTGACCGTGTACGATTGGCCGAAGATGCCGTGGTCGGGCTCGCGGAAGAACTCGGTGATGAAGCGGAAGCTGCCGTAACCGATCAGGAAGACGCCCGAGGCGGCGCCGGTCGGTCGGGGCTTCGCGGTCCATAGCCAGAGGATGGCGAACAAGGTCAGCCCCTCGAGGCCGACGTGGTAAAGCTGCGACGGGTGGCGCGGCTCGAGACTGCCTGATTGCGGAAAGACCATCGCCCAGGGCAGTGCCGGGTCGGCCAGCCGGCCCCACAGCTCGCCGTTGATGAAGTTGCCGACGCGCCCGGCGGCCAGGCCGAGCGGCACCAGCGGCGCGATGAAGTCGGTCACGGTCAGCCAGCGCAGACGGTTTTTCTTTGCCCACAGCGTCATTGCCAGCAAGACGCCGAGGAAGCCGCCGTGGAAACTCATGCCACCCTTCCAGACGGCGAGGATCTCGAACGGGTTGCTCAGGTAGTAGCCGGGTTCGTAGAACAGCACCTGGCCCAGGCGACCGCCGAGCACGACGCCGAGCACGCCGTAGAAGAGCAGGTCGTCGAGCTGTTCGGCGCTGACCGGCGCCAGCTTCTGGCGGATGCGCAGGCGACCGAGGGCGATGAACTGGAGGAAGGCCAGCAGGTACATCAGGCCGTACCAGCGGATGGCGAGCGGGCCCAGTGAAATGGCAACGGGATCGAACTGAGGATGGAGCAGCATGGTCGAATCGATTCGGCTAGAATTGGCCGATTATAGATCGCGACCGTGACAGCTACGTGCCGGCGCCAGATACACACGGAGAGTGAGCATGCCCCAGTACCGTTCCCGCACTTCCACCCATGGCCGCAACATGGCCGGCGCCCGCGCCCTGTGGCGCGCGACCGGCATGAAGGATGGCGACTTCGGCAAGCCGATCATCGCCGTCGTCAACAGCTTCACCCAGTTTGTTCCCGGCCATGTTCACCTCAAGGACATGGGTCAGCTGGTCGCCCGCGAGATCGAGGCGGCCGGTGGGATTGCCAAGGAATTCAACACCATCGCCATCGACGACGGCATCGCCATGGGTCATGGCGGCATGCTTTACTCGCTGCCGTCGCGCGACCTGATCGCCGATTCGGTCGAATACATGGTCAATGCCCATTGCGCCGACGCGATGGTCTGCATCTCGAACTGCGACAAGATCACCCCGGGCATGTTGATGGCGGCGATGCGCCTCAACATCCCGGTCGTCTTCGTTTCCGGCGGGCCGATGGAGGCCGGCAAGGTCAGCTGGAAAGACCAGACGATCAAGGTCGACCTCATCGACGCGATGATCAAGGCCGGCGACAAGACCGTCTCCGACGCCGAAGTCGAAAGCTTCGAGCGCTCCGCCTGCCCGACCTGCGGCTCGTGCTCAGGGATGTTCACCGCCAACTCGATGAACTGCCTGACCGAGGCTCTCGGTCTGAGCTTGCCCGGCAACGGGACCGTCGTCGCCACGCACGCCGACCGCAAGCAACTGTTCCTGCGCGCCGGCCGTCTCGCCGTCGAACTCTGCCGCCGTTACTACGAGCAGGAAGACGCTTCGGTGCTGCCGCGCGCGATCGCCAGCAAGGCGGCCTTCGAGAACGCCATCACGCTCGACGTCGCGATGGGTGGCTCGACCAATACCGTGCTCCACCTGCTGGCCACCGCGCGCGAGGCTGAAGTCGATTTCACGATGGCCGACATCGACCGCATCTCGCGCCGGACGCCGTGCCTGGCCAAGGTGGCGCCGGCGACGCAGAAATACCACATCGAGGACGTGCATCGCGCCGGCGGCATCATGGGTATCCTTGCCGAGTTGGCGCGCGCCGGTCTGATCCATACGGAGGTGTCGACCGTGCACATGAAGACGCTGGGCGAGGCGATCCATACCTACGATGTCACGCACAGCGCGGCACCTGACGTGCTCGAGTTCTTCAAGGCGGCACCGGGTGGCGTGCCGACGCAGACCGCGTTCTCCCAGGATCGCCGCTATCCCGAGCTCGATCTCGACCGCACCAACGGCTGCATCCGCAACCAGGCCAACGCCTACTCGCAGGATGGCGGTCTGGCCGTGCTCTACGGCAACATCGCGGTCGATGGCTGCATCGTCAAGACGGCCGGCGTCGATGAGTCGATCTGGAAATTCAGCGGTCGGGCGCGTGTTTTCGAAAGCCAGGATGCGGCGGTGGAAGCGATCCTGGGCGGGAAAGTCGTTGCCGGCGACGTCGTCGTGATCCGCTACGAAGGGCCGAAGGGCGGCCCGGGCATGCAAGAAATGCTTTATCCGACCTCGTACCTGAAGTCGATGGGCTTGGGCAAGGAATGTGCATTGCTCACCGACGGCCGTTTCTCCGGCGGTACCTCGGGCCTGTCGATTGGTCATGCCTCGCCTGAGGCTGCCGATGGCGGTGCCATCGGCCTGGTCGAAGAGGGCGACGTGATCGAGATCGACATCCCGGGGCGGCGTATCCATCTCGCGCTCGCCGATGAAGAACTGGCGGCTCGGCGGACGGCGATGGAGGCGCGCGGCGCGGCGGCGTGGCAACCGCTTGCTCGGCAGCGCGTGGTGTCGCCAGCCCTGCAGGCCTACGCGTTGATGGCGACCTCGGCGGACAAGGGTGCGGTGCGCGATGTGACGCAGATTCAGCGGCGCAAGTGATGCGAGTCAACCTTGAGCTGTTTCGTCCGTTAATGGAATCGTCAGACGGGCAAAATCAGCACGCCGGCAAAATGTGAAATGTTGTAACTGTGAATTGCGATTGGCGGTGAAGGGCTATATCATCCGTTCATGAAATAAAGCCAAGCTGTCAAAAGTATCAACCTTACCAAAACGGAGCGAGAGTATGAAAGCTGCTTACATTGCCATGATGGTTGCCGCCGGTGTCGTGATGGCCGGTCAGGCGAACGCCGACGAAGCACTGGCCAAGGCCAAGGGTTGCATGGCCTGCCATGCCGTTGACAAGAAGCTGGTTGGTCCTTCCTACAAGGACGTGGCTGCCAAGTACAAGGCCGACAAGGGTGCGGTGGCGACCTTGGCTGCCAAGGTGATCGCCGGTGGCAAGGGCAATTGGGGTGCGGTGCCGATGCCGCCGAACAAGGTTACCGAAGACGAAGCCAAGAAGCTGGTGACCTGGGTTCTGTCGCTCAAGTGATCTGAGGGCCTTGCCCGCGTTTTGAAAAAGCCGGCGTCAGCCGGCTTTTTGTTGTCAATTTTTTGTTCAGGCTGTTGACAGGGTTGCGGGTGGTCTGGATAATCCCGGCTTCTCCCGGAGGGGTACCCAAGCGGTCAACGGGAACAGACTGTAAATCTGTCGGCTCTGCCTTCGAAGGTTCGAATCCTTCCCCCTCCACCAGAGTGATGCTGTAGCGGTTAGTGCTGCGGGTAGGGGTTAAGCGGGTGTAGCTCAATGGTAGAGCTGAAGCCTTCCAAGCTTAAGACGAGGGTTCGATTCCCTTCACCCGCTCCACGACGCGGTACGGCTGGAGTTTTAAGGTAGGCCCATGTGGCTCAGTGGTAGAGCACTCCCTTGGTAAGGGAGAGGTCGGCAGTTCGATCCTGCCCATGGGCACCACCGATTAGCTTTGATTCTGGACTGTTTGCTAATTTGATTATTGAGGAACTGGAATGGCTAAGGAAAAATTCGAGCGTACCAAGCCGCACGTCAACGTTGGCACGATTGGTCACGTTGACCACGGCAAGACCACGCTGACCGCTGCGATCACGACGGTGCTGTCCGCCAAGTTCGGCGGCGCGGCGAAGAAGTATGACGAAATCGACGCGGCGCCGGAAGAAAAGGCCCGTGGTATCACGATCAACACCGCGCACGTCGAATACGAAACCGCGAACCGTCACTACGCCCACGTTGACTGCCCGGGCCACGCTGACTACGTCAAGAACATGATCACCGGTGCCGCCCAGATGGACGGCGCGATCCTGGTCTGTTCCGCCGCTGACGGCCCGATGCCGCAGACCCGCGAGCACATCCTGCTGGCCCGTCAGGTTGGCGTGCCGTACGTTCTGGTGTTCATGAACAAGTGCGACATGGTCGACGACGCCGAACTGCTCGAGCTGGTCGAAATGGAACTGCGCGAGCTGCTGTCGAAGTACGACTTCCCGGGCGATGACACCCCGATCATCCACGGTTCGGCGCTCAAGGCGCTCGAAGGCGACCAGTCCGAAATCGGCGAGCCGTCGATCTTCCGCCTGGCTGATGCGCTGGACTCCTACATCCCGACGCCGGAGCGCGCTGTTGACCAGCCGTTCCTGATGCCGGTTGAAGACGTGTTCTCGATCTCGGGTCGCGGTACGGTCGTCACCGGTCGCGTCGAACGCGGCATCGTCAAGGTTGGTGAAGAAATCGAAATCGTCGGTATCCGTCCGACGGTCAAGACCACCTGTACCGGTGTCGAAATGTTCCGCAAGCTGCTCGACCAAGGTCAGGCTGGCGACAACATTGGCGCCCTGCTGCGTGGCACCAAGCGTGAAGACGTCGAGCGTGGTCAGGTTCTGTGCAAGCCGGGCTCGATCACCCCGCACACCCACTTCACGGGCGAAGTGTATGTTCTGTCGAAGGACGAAGGCGGTCGTCACACCCCGTTCTTCAACAACTACCGTCCGCAGTTCTACTTCCGCACGACCGACGTGACCGGCGCGATCTCGCTGCCGGAAGGCACGGAAATGGTCATGCCGGGCGACAACGTGGCGATGACGGTCAAGCTGATCGCCCCGATCGCC
The DNA here is from genome assembly GCF_041909095.1 of Azonexus sp. Lineage (GTDB taxonomy): Bacteria > Pseudomonadota > Gammaproteobacteria > Burkholderiales > Rhodocyclaceae > Azonexus. The sequence continues at coordinate 1,369,944 of NZ_JAYREB010000001.1, forward strand.
ATGGAAGAAGGTCTGCGCTTCGCCATCCGCGAAGGCGGTCGTACCGTCGGCGCCGGTGTCGTCTCCAAGATCATCGAGTAATCGATTGTTCTTATGAACAAGGCGCTTCGGGAGACCGAGGCGCTTTGATGTTTCTGCAGCAGGGGTGTAGCTCAATTGGTAGAGCAACGGTTTCCAAAACCGTAGGTCGGGGGTTCGATTCCCTCCGCCCCTGCCACTCTCTTTAAAGATCGCGAACGTCATGGCTGACAAGATCAAGTTCTCGCTGGCGCTGGTGTTACTGGCGGCCGGCGTGGCTGGCTTCTACCTGCTTTCCGGGCAGGCAATGATTTTGCGCGTCCTGGCGGTTCTTGCCGGTGTGGCAGTGGCGGCAGCGGTCGCCTGGAAGACTGCCCAGGGGCAGCGCTTCTTTGCTTTCGCCAACGAATCCGTGGTTGAGGCGCGCAAGGTCGTCTGGCCCACGCGCAAGGAAACGATGCAGACCACGGCGATGGTGTTTGCCTTCGTTGTCGTCATGGCGCTCTTCCTTTATCTCACCGACAAGAGCCTGGAATGGGTGCTGTATGACCTCGTTCTCGGCTGGAAGAAATCATGAGCAAACGCTGGTACGTCGTACATGCCTACTCCGGTTTCGAGAAAAGCGTGATGCGCGCCATTCAGGAGCGCATCAATCGTCTCGGGATGCAGGAGAAGTTCGGCCAGATCCTGGTGCCGGTGGAAGAGGTCGTCGAAATGAAGGGCGGCCAAAAGTCCATTTCCGAGCGCAAGTTCTTCCCGGGCTATGTGCTGGTCGAAATGGAAATGGACGACGAGTCCTGGCACCTGGTGAAGAACACGCCCAAGGTTACCGGCTTCGTCGGTGGCACGGCCAATCGTCCGGCGCCGATTTCCCAGAAGGAAGTCGACAAGATCATGCAGCAGATGCAGGAAGGGGTCGAGAAGCCCCGTCCCAAGGTGCTGTTTGAAGTGGGTGAAGTGGTTCGTGTCAAGGAAGGCCCGTTCACCGATTTCCACGGTTCGGTCGAGGATGTCAATTACGAAAAGAACCGCCTGCGCGTTTCGGTGACCATCTTTGGTCGGGCGACGCCGGTCGAGCTCGAGTTCGGTCAGGTCGAAAAGTCCTGATTCTGGTTTCAAGGCGTGCCGGAGGCCTCAACGCCGGCAAGAGGAGCGTCATTAATCGCCTCGGTGATGAAAGCGCGCTACCACTCAACTTCTAGGAGCAATCATGGCCAAGAAAATTGTTGGCTTCATCAAGCTGCAAGTCCCGGCCGGCAAGGCGAATCCGTCGCCCCCGATCGGTCCCGCGCTGGGTCAGCGCGGTCTGAACATCATGGAATTCTGCAAGGCGTTCAACGCTCAGACGCAAGGCGTCGAGCCGGGCCTGCCGATTCCGGTTGTCATCACTGCCTATGCGGACAAGTCCTTCACCTTCGTGATGAAGACCCCGCCGGCGACCATCCTGATCAAGAAGGCTGCCGGCATCAAGTCTGGTTCCGCCAAGCCGCATACCGACAAGGTCGGCAAGATCACCCGCGCCCAGTGCGAGGAAATCGCCAAGACCAAGATGCCTGACCTGACGGCCGCCGACATGGAAGCCGCCGTCCGTACCATCGCCGGCTCCGCCCGTTCGATGGGCATTACCGTGGAGGGTCTGTAATCATGGCCAAGCTCACGAAGAAGCAGAAAGCCCTGGCCAGCAAGGTCGTTCCGCAGAAGCTCTATCCGCTGCAGGAAGCCCTGGGCCTCGCCAAGGAAACCGCCACCGCCAAGTTTGACGAGTCGATCGACGTCGCCGTCAACCTCGGTGTTGACGCACGCAAGTCCGACCAGGTCGTGCGCGGCTCCGTCGTTCTGCCGGCAGGTACCGGCAAGACCGTTCGGGTTGCCGTCTTCGCCCAGGGCGAGAAGGCCGAAGCCGCCAAGGCCGCTGGCGCCGATATCGTCGGTTTCGACGATCTGGCCGCCGAAGTCAAGGGTGGCAACCTGAATTTCGACATCGTCATCGCCACCCCGGACGCCATGCGCATCGTCGGCCAGCTCGGCCAGATTCTCGGCCCGCGCGGCCTGATGCCGAACCCGAAGGTGGGCACGGTGACCATGGATGTCACCACCGCCGTCAAGAACGCCAAGGCCGGTCAGGTCCAGTACCGTACCGACAAGGCTGGTATCGTGCATGCGACGATCGGTCGTGCCTCGTTCTCCGTGGAAAACCTGGAAACCAACCTGAAGGCGCTGATTGATGCGCTGAACAAGGCCAAGCCGGCTAGCGCCAAGGGCCAGTACCTGAAGAAGGTTGCCGTTTCCGCCACCATGGGTCCCGGGGTTCGCGTCGACCAGGCCACCCTGGTCGGCTAAGCAGTACTTTGGGTCGCAGCCGGTGCTTTCGGGCGCTGGCTGCGAATCGTCAAAGACCGCAGGTGCCTCCGTTCCGGAGGCTTAATCGCGAAAGCATCCTGCGCAGACGGTGTTCCCGAAACGGATTTTTGCCGATTGTCCGCGATCGGTAGGCTTCTGGTTCAGGTCGCCGTAGGTGCGGCGGAATTTCTCCGCCGTGTTATGACTTGAAAGGAGGAAAGACCTGTGGGTCTCAATCTGAATGACAAAAAAGCCGTCGTGGCTGAGGTGTCGGCACAGGTAGCCAACGCCCAGACGATTGCGATCGCCGAATATCGTGGCATCGAGGTCGGTGACCTCACCGTGCTGCGCCGTAAGGCTCGCGAGTCTGGTGTTTACCTGCGCGTGCTGAAGAACACCCTGGTGCGTCGCGCCGTGGAAGGCACCGAGTTTGCCGGCCTGGCCGAGCACATGGTCGGGCCGCTGATTTACAGCGTCTCCGCCGACCCGGTGGCTGCTGCGAAGGTCCTCAACGACTTCGCCAAGACTAACGACAAGTTGGTGCTCAAGGCCGGTTCCTATGCCGGCAAGGTGCTCGACAAGGCCGGCGTGCAGGCACTCGCCTCCGTCCCGAGCCGCGAAGAGCTGCTCTCCAAGCTGCTGTACGTCATGCAGGCTCCGGTCGCCGGCTTTGTCCGCGCGCTCGACGCCCTGGCCAAGCAGCGCGAAGAAGCCGCCGCTTGAAACTTACCGCATACGAACTGAATTAGGAGTTTATTGAAATGGCAATTAGCAAAGAAGACATCCTGGAAGCCGTTGGCTCCCTGACCGTTATGGAACTGAATGACCTGGTCAAGGCGTTCGAAGAGAAGTTCGGCGTTTCCGCCGCTGCCGTCGCCGTTGCCGGCCCGGCCGCCGGTGCCGCTGCTGCTGTCGAAGAGCAGACCGAATTCACCGTCATCCTGACTGGTGCCGGCGAGAAGAAGGTCGAAGTGATCAAGGTCGTCCGTGCCGTTACCGGCCTGGGCCTGAAGGAAGCCAAGGACCTGGTCGACGGTGCGCCGAAGCCGGTCAAGGAAGGCATTGCCAAGGCCGACGCCGAAGCGCTCAAGAAGCAACTGGAAGACGCTGGCGCCAAGGTCGAAATCAAGTAATCGACTGCAGCCTTGCGGGCTGGTGGTTTTTGCCACCAGCCCTTTTCTGCTTCTTAAACGGTTTTTATCTGAAGACCTACGCTTGATTACCTGCCAGCCGGCAAACGCAAACCGTGATCTCCCGTTCCTCAAGGACCGGGCGATCCGCTTTGCGTTTGCCTGTTTCCACAGGTCCGACATCTGATTCAACCTTCACGGAGTTACCATGACTTACTCCTTCACCGAGAAGAAACGCATCCGCAAGAGCTTCGCCAAGCGTGCGAGCGTCCTTGAGGTTCCCTTCCTGCTCGCCACGCAGTTGCAGTCGTTCACCGACTTCCTGCAGGCCGAGGTGCCAGCGGAGCAGCGCAAGAACGAAGGCCTGCAGGCAGCGTTTACTTCGATTTTCCCGATTGTTTCTCACTCCGGAAACGCTCGGCTGGAGTTTGTCAGCTACGCCCTCGGTGAGCCCGCTTTCGACGTCGTTGAATGCCAGCAGCGCGGCCTGACCTTCGCTGCTTCGCTGCGTGCCCGCGTGCGTCTGGTCCTGATGGACCGTGAAACCCCGGATACGGTCAAGGAAGTCAAGGAACAGGAAGTCTACATGGGTGAAATTCCCCTGATGACGACTAACGGTTCCTTCGTCATCAACGGTACCGAGCGCGTCATCGTTTCGCAGCTGCACCGTTCGCCTGGCGTGTTCTTCGAGCACGATCGCGGCAAGACGCACAGTTCCGGCAAGCTGCTGTTCTCCGCTCGTGTCATTCCTTACCGCGGTTCCTGGCTCGACTTCGAGTTCGATCCCAAGGATTCGCTGTTCTTCCGCGTCGACCGCCGCCGCAAGATGCCGGTGACCACGCTGCTCAAGGCACTGGGCATGTCGTCGGAAGAAATCCTCGCTGAGTTCTTCGATTTCGACCTGTTCAAGCTTTCCGGCGAGAAGATCGAATTCACCCTGATGCCGGAACGCCTGCGCGGCGAAGTGGCGCGCTTCGATTTCGTTGCGCCGGATGGCAAGGTCATCGTCGCCAAGGACAAGCGCATCACCGCCAAGCATATCCGCGACATCGCCACCGCTGGCATCAAGCAGATCGTCGTTCCCGAGGAATTCCTGCTCGGTCGCGTGCTCGCCCGTGACATCGTCGATACCGCTTCCGGCGAGATCGTTGCCAACGCCAACGACGAAATCACCGAAACCCTGCTCGCCAAGCTGCGCGAAGCCGGCATTTCCAGCGTCGAAACGCTCTACACCAACGATCTCGATCGTGGCGCCTTCATTTCCAACACCCTGCGTGGCGACGAAACGGCCTCCCGCCAGGCGGCGCGGATCGCCATCTACCGGATGATGCGTCCGGGCGAACCGCCGACGGAAGAAGCGGTGGAAATCCTCTTCAACGGCCTGTTCTACTCGGACGAACGTTACGATCTGTCCGGTGTCGGCCGGATGAAGTTCAACCGCCGCCTGAGCCGCGAAGACGTGGTCGAATACAAGGTCATGGTGCGTAGCCTGGTGTCGCGCGCCGAAGCCGCGTTGAAGAACCTCGCCGAAGCCTCCGGTTTCGCCCTAGAAACCATCCAGGAACTGGTCGCCGGTTTGCCCTTCGGGCCGCGCGCGCTGAGCGAGAACCTGACCAAGGAAGTGGCCAGCGAACTGGCCGCCCGCATCAAGCCGCTCGGCGCCAACGTCGAAGTGCGCGAACAGCTGACCCTGTCGCCGCGCGACATCGTCGACGTGATCAAGGTTCTGGTCGATCTGCGCAATGGCCGTGGCGACATCGATGACATCGACCACCTCGGCAACCGCCGCGTCCGTTCGGTCGGTGAACTCGCCGAAAATCAGTTCCGCGCCGGTCTGGTGCGCGTCGAACGCGCGGTCAAGGAGCGCCTGAGCCAGGCCGAGTCCGACAACCTGATGCCGCATGACCTGATCAACGCCAAGCCGATCAGTGCCGCGATCAAGGAATTCTTCGGTTCCAGCCAGCTGTCGCAGTTCATGGACCAGACCAACCCGCTGTCGGAGATCACCCACAAGCGCCGCGTCTCGGCCCTCGGCCCGGGCGGTCTGACCCGCGAACGTGCCGGCTTCGAAGTGCGCGACGTGCATCCGACCCACTACGGCCGCGTCTGCCCGATCGAAACGCCGGAAGGTCCGAACATCGGTCTGATCAATTCGCTGGCGCTGTTCGCCCGCGTCAACAGCTACGGTTTCATCGAAACCGCCTACCGTCGCGTCGTCGATGGCAAGGTGAGCAACGAGATCGACTACCTGTCGGCCATTGAAGAAGGCAACTACGTCGTCGCCCAGGCCAACGCCGCACTCGATGCCAATGGCCAGCTGGCCGACGATCTGGTGACCTGCCGTGAAAAGGGCGAAACCATCCTGGCCGAGCCGTCGCGCGTCCAGTACATGGACGTTGCCCCGGGCCAGATCGTTTCCGTTGCCGCCTCGCTGATTCCCTTCCTTGAGCATGACGATGCGAACCGCGCGCTGATGGGCGCCAACATGCAACGTCAGGCCGTTCCCTGCCTGCGTCCGGAGAAGCCGCTGGTCGGTACCGGTATTGAACGCACCGTCGCCGTCGACTCCGGCACCGCCGTCGTCGCCTTGCGTGGTGGTGTTGTCGATTACGTCGATGCCGGTCGCGTCGTGGTCCGCGTCAACGACAACGAAACCGTTGCCGGTGAAGTCGGTGTCGATATCTACAATCTGGTCAAGTACACCCGCTCCAACCAGAACACGAACATCAACCAGCGGCCGATGGTCAAGATCGGTGACATCATCGCCAAGGGCGATGTGGTCGCTGACGGTGCGTCTACCGACAAGGGCGAACTCGCCCTCGGCCAGAACATGCTGATCGCGTTCATGCCGTGGAACGGCTACAACTTCGAAGATTCGATCCTGATCTCCGAACGCGTCGTCGCCGAAGACCGCTACACCTCGATCCACATCGAGGAACTGACGGTCGTCGCCCGTGACACCAAGCTCGGCCCTGAAGAAATCACCCGCGACATCGCCTCGCTCGGCGAAGTGCAACTGTCGCGTCTGGATGACGCAGGTATCGTGTACATCGGTGCCGAAGTGCATGCCGGAGACGTGCTGGTTGGCAAGGTCACGCCCAAGGGCGAAACCCAGCTGACGCCGGAAGAAAAGCTGCTGCGCGCGATTTTCGGCGAGAAGGCCTCCGACGTGAAGGACACCTCGCTGCGCGTGCCGGCCGGCATCGCCGGTACCGTCATCGACGTCCAGGTGTTCACCCGCGAAGGCATCGAGCGCGACAAGCGCGCCCAGTCGATCATCGACGAGCACCTGCGTCACTACAAGCTCGACCTCGCCGACCAGATGCGCATCGTCGAACGCGACGCCTTCGAGCGGATCGGTCGCCTGATTCTCGGCAAGAAGGCCAACGGCGGTCCGAAGAAGCTGGCCAAGGGCACGGTCATCGACCAGGCCTACCTGGACGGTATGGATCCGCACCACTGGTTCGACATCCGTCTCGCCGACGACGAAGTCGCGCTGCAACTGGAACAGGTCAAGGAAGGTCTGGAACAGGCGCGCAAGGACTTCGACGTCGCTTTCGAAGCCAAGCGCAAGAAGCTGACGCAGGGCGATGAACTGCCGCCGGGCGTGCAGAAGATGGTCAAGGTCTATGTCGCGGTCAAGCGTCGCCTGCAGCCCGGCGACAAGATGGCCGGTCGCCACGGTAACAAGGGTGTCGTTTCGCGCATCCTGCCGGTCGAAGACATGCCCTACATGGCCGATGGCCGTCCGGTCGACATCGTTCTCAACCCGCTCGGCGTGCCGTCGCGGATGAACGTCGGGCAGATTCTTGAAGTCCACCTCGGCCTTGCTGCCAAGGGCCTCGGCTACAAGATCGGCGACATGTTGCGCCGCCAGGCGACGGCCAAGGAAGTGCGCGGCTTCCTCGAGGAGGTGTACAACGGCAATGGCAAGCCGGAAGATCTGGATTCGCTGACCGACGCCGAGATCATCGAAATGGCCGGCAACCTCAAGGAAGGCGTGCCGTTCGCAACGCCGGTGTTCGACGGTGCCAAGGAAGAGGAAATCAAGGCCATGCTGGCGCTTGCCGGCATGCCGTCGTCGGGTCAGATGACCCTGTTCGACGGCCGCACCGGCGACGCCTTCGAGCGTCAGGTGACGGTCGGCTACATGCACTACCTGAAGCTGCACCACTTGGTCGACGACAAGATGCACGCCCGTTCGACCGGCCCGTACTCGCTGGTCACCCAGCAGCCGCTGGGCGGCAAGGCACAGTTCGGTGGCCAACGTTTCGGGGAAATGGAAGTGTGGGCGCTGGAAGCCTACGGCGCGTCCTACGTGCTGCAGGAAATGCTCACCGTCAAGTCCGACGACGTCAACGGCCGGACCAAGGTTTACGAAAACATCGTCAAGGGCGAGCACAAGATCGACGCCGGCATGCCGGAATCCTTCAACGTGCTGGTCAAGGAAATCCGTTCGCTGGCGATCGACATCGATCTGGAACGTTACTGATTAGGGCTCAGGAGTTAAACGATGAAAGCATTGCTCGACCTGTTCAAGCAGGTGACCGCCGAAGAAGAATTCGACGCGATCACCATTGGCCTCGCTTCGCCTGAGAAGATCCGTTCCTGGTCCTACGGCGAAGTCAAGAAGCCGGAAACCATCAACTACCGGACCTTCAAGCCGGAACGCGACGGTCTGTTCTGCGCCAAGATCTTTGGCCCGATCAAGGACTATGAGTGCCTGTGCGGCAAGTACAAGCGCCTCAAGCATCGTGGCGTGATCTGCGAGAAGTGCGGCGTTGAAGTGACGCTGGCCAAGGTTCGTCGCGACCGCATGGGTCACATCGAACTGGCCTCGCCGGTCGCCCACATCTGGTTCCTGAAGTCGCTGCCGTCGCGTCTGGGCATGGTCCTCGACATGACGCTGCGTGATATCGAACGCGTCCTCTACTTCGAAGCCTATGTCGTCACCGACCCGGGCATGGTCTCCAACCTGCAGCGCGGTCAGTTGCTGACCGAAGACCAGTATCTGGAGATGATGGAAGAGCACGGCGACGAGTTCCAGGCGCTGATGGGCGCCGAAGGCATTCGCGAAATGCTGCGCAACCTCGACCTCAACATCGAAGTCGAGAACCTGCGCGCGGAACTCGACGTCACCGGTTCGGAAGCCAAGAACAAGAAGCTCGCCAAGCGCCTGAAGATCCTCGAAGGTTTCCAGAAGTCCGGCATCAAGCCCGACTGGATGATCCTCGAAGTGCTGCCGGTGCTGCCGCCGGACCTGCGTCCGCTGGTGCCGCTCGATGGCGGTCGCTTCGCGACCTCCGACCTGAACGACCTCTACCGTCGCGTCATCAACCGTAACAACCGTCTGAAGCGCCTGCTCGAACTGAAGGCGCCGGACATCATCGTCCGTAACGAAAAGCGCATGCTGCAGGAAGCCGTCGACAGCCTGCTCGACAACGGCCGTCGCGGCAAGGCGATGACTGGCGCCAACAAGCGGCCGCTGAAATCGCTGGCCGACATGATCAAGGGCAAGGGCGGCCGCTTCCGGCAGAACCTGCTCGGCAAGCGCGTCGACTACTCCGGTCGTTCGGTCATCGTCGTCGGACCGCAGCTCAAGCTGCATCAGTGCGGCCTGCCCAAGCTGATGGCGCTCGAACTGTTCAAGCCCTTCATCTTCCACAAGCTGGAAGTCGGCGGCTACGCGACGACGATCAAGCAAGCCAAGAAGATGGTCGAGAGCCAGGAGCCGATCGTCTGGGACATGCTCGAAGACGTCATCCGCGAACACCCGGTCATGCTGAACCGGGCGCCGACCTTGCACCGCCTCGGTATCCAGGCCTTCGAACCGACCCTGATCGAAGGCAAGGCGATCCAGTTGCACCCGCTGGTCTGTGCCGCTTTCAACGCCGACTTCGACGGTGACCAGATGGCCGTCCACGTGCCGCTGTCGCTGGAAGCGCAGATGGAAGCCCGCACCCTGATGCTGGCCTCCAACAACGTGCTGTCGCCCGCCAACGGCCAGCCGATCATCGTGCCGTCGCAGGATATCGTTCTCGGTCTGTACTACGCGACTCGCGAGAAAATCAATGCCAAGGGCGAAGGCATGTACTTTGCCGACATCGCCGAAATCGACCGCGCCATGGCCGCTGGTCAGCTCGACATCCACGCCCGCATCTCGGTGCGCCTGAAGCAATATGAGCCGGCCGCCGTCGATGGCGAATGGACCGAGAAGCTGGTTCGCGTCGAAACCACCGCCGGCCGTGCGCTGCTCTCGCGCATCCTGCCCAAGGGCCTGCCCTTCAAGGCGATCGACAAGGCACTGAAGAAGAAGGAAATTTCCAAGCTGATCGACGAATCCTTCCGTCGCTGCGGCCTCAAGGAAACCGTCATCTTCGCTGACCAGCTGATGCAGAACGGCTACCGCCTCGCCACCCGCGGCGGCATCTCCTTCTGCTCCGACGACATGCGCGTGCCGGCCAAGAAGTACGAGATCATTGCCGCGGCGGAAGCCGAGGTCAAGGAAATCGAAACCCAGTACACCAATGGTCTGGTCACCCAGGGCGAGCGTTACAACAAGGTCGTCGATATCTGGGGCCGTACCGGTGACCAGGTCGCCAAGGTGATGATGGACGAACTCGGCCACGAAGAAACCATCGACCGCCATGGCAAGAAGGTTAAGCAGGAGTCGTTCAACTCGATCTACATGATGGCCGACTCCGGCGCCCGCGGTTCCGCGGCGCAGATTCGTCAGCTGGCCGGCATGCGCGGTCTGATGGCGAAGCCGGACGGCTCGATCATCGAGACGCCGATCACCACCAACTTCCGCGAAGGCCTGAACGTTCTCCAGTACTTCATCTCGACCCACGGTGCTCGTAAGGGTCTGGCCGACACCGCGTTGAAGACCGCCAACTCCGGTTACCTGACGCGTCGTCTGGTCGATGTGACGCAGGATCTGGTGATCACCGAAGACGATTGCGGCACCAAGAACGGCTTCGTCGTCAAGGCGCTGGTCGAGGGCGGTGAGGTCATTGAGCCGCTGCGCGAGCGTATCCTCGGTCGCGTCACGGTCGATGACCTGATCGATCCGGAAACCCAGGAAACCGTGATCTTCGCCGGCACCATGCTCGACGAAGACCTGGTTGACCTGATCGACAAGCTCGGCATCGACGAAGTCAAGGTCCGCACCCCGCTCACCTGCGACACCCGCTACGGTCTGTGCGCCAAGTGCTACGGTCGCGACCTTGGCCGCGGCACGATGGTCAATGCCGGTGAATCGGTTGGCGTCATCGCCGCCCAGTCGATCGGCGAACCGGGTACCCAGCTCACCATGCGGACCTTCCACGTCGGCGGCGCGGCCTCCCGGGCTGCCGTTGCCTCGCAGGTCGAAGCCAAGTCGGCCGGTACCGTTCGCTACACCTCGAACATGCGTTACGTGACCAGCGCCAAGGACGAGAAGGTCGTCATTTCCCGTTCTGGCGAAGTACTGATCACCGACGATCACGGTCGCGAACGGGAACGTCACAAGGTGCCGTACGGCGCCATGCTGACGGTCGATGAAGGCAAGGCCGTCAAGGCCGGTACCAAGCTCGCCACCTGGGACCCGCATACCCGGCCGATCATCACCGAATACGCCGGTACCGTCCGCTTCGAGAACGTCGAAGAGGGCGTTACCGTTGCCAAGCAGATCGACGATGTGACCGGTCTGTCCACCCTGGTCGTGATCGACAACAAGCGCGGCGGTAAGGCCTCGGCCAAGGGCCTGCGCCCGGTCGTCAAGCTGCTTGACGACGCCGGTCAGGAAGTCAAGGTGCACGGTAGCGAACATGCGGTGTCGATCGCCTTCCAGGTCGGCTCGATCATCTCGGTGGTCGACGGCCAACAGGTCGGCGTCGGCGACGTACTCGCCCGCATGCCGCAGGAATCTGCGAAGACCCGCGACATTACCGGCGGTCTGCCGCGCGTCGCCGAGCTGTTCGAAGCCCGTACGCCGAAGGATGCCTCAGTGCTGGCGGAAGTCACCGGCACGATCAGCTTCGGCAAGGACACCAAGGGCAAGCAGCGTCTGGTCATCACCGATCTTGAAGGCGAACAGCACGAGTTCCTGATCTCCAAGGACAAGCATGTGCTGGTGCACGACGGCCAGGTGGTGAACAAGGGCGAGAAGATCGTCGAAGGCGAACCGGACCCGCACGACATCCTGCGTCTGCAGGGGATCGAGGCGCTGGCCCGCTACATCACCGACGAAGTCCAGGACGTTTACCGTCTGCAGGGCGTGAAGATCAACGACAAGCACATTGAAGTGATCGTCCGTCAGATGTTGCGTCGCGTCACCATCGTTGAACCGGGTGACACCAAGTTCATCAAGTCCGAGCAAGTCGAGCGGGCCGAACTCTTCGCCGAAAACGACCGTGCCAACACCGAGGGCAAGATTCCCGCAACCTACGACCACATGTTGCTGGGTATCACCAAGGCCTCGCTGTCGACCGACTCCTTCATCTCGGCGGCGTCCTTCCAGGAAACCACCCGCGTTCTTACCGAAGCGGCAATCATGGGCAAGCGCGACGAACTGCGTGGTCTCAAGGAAAACGTCATCGTCGGTCGCCTCATCCCGGCCGGTACCGGTCTCGCCTACCACCGCAGCCGCAAGGCCCAGGCGGCTGGCGAAGACATCGCGATGGACCGTCCGTTCGAGGAAGCTGCTGTCGAAAATGCAACACAGGACGCCGATCAGGGGCTCTGATGCAGTAAGGCAACCCTCGTGTCGCGTTGACACGGGGGTTGATCAACCATAGAATCTATGGTCTTTGTCGGCAGAGGCTAATCATTGTCTCTGCTATGGATAACAAAATTGCCGTCGTGCCCCAGTCGGGGCCTGGCTGTTGAAGGAAGTTTGATATGCCGACCATCAACCAGCTCGTGCGCAAGCCGCGCGTCGCCGAAAAGGCCAAGAGCAAGGTTCCTGCACTGGAAAAGTGCCCGCAAAAGCGCGGTGTTTGCACCCGCGTCTATACCACCACCCCGAAAAAGCCGAACTCCGCACTGCGTAAGGTGTGCAAGGTTCGTCTGACGAATGGCTTCGAAGTCATTTCGTACATCGGCGGTGAAGGCCACAACCTGCAGGAGCACTCCGTGGTCCTGATTCGTGGTGGTCGTGTCAAGGACTTGCCCGGTGTGCGTTACCACACCGTGCGTGGCTCCCTGGATACCCAGGGCGTCAAGGATCGCAAGCAGTCCCGTTCGAAGTACGGGGCGAAGCGTCCGAAGGCTGCCTGAGTCATCCGGCAGTTTGAGTAAGTGGCCGCTCCGCTGGGCGGCCGAGAGGGCCGGGGGGGTGAAAACCCCTTCCCGGCTTTTCAACTGAATAGTGATCAAGAGAGGTTGATATGCCCCGTCGTCGTGAAGTACCCAAGCGTGACATCCTGCCGGACCCGAAGTTCGGTAGCGTCGAAGTTTCCAAGTTCATCAACGCCGTGATGCAGAGCGGCAAGAAGTCGGTCGCCGAGCGTATCGTTTATGGCGCCTTCGAAATCGTCAACAAGAAGTCCGGCAAGGACCCGCTGGAAGTCTTCGGTGCTGCCATGTCGAACATCAAGCCGATGGTCGAAGTGAAGTCGCGCCGCGTCGGCGGTGCCAACTATCAGGTGCCGGTCGAAGTCCGTCCGGCCCGCCGCGCTGCGCTCGCCATGCGCTGGCTGCGCGAGTTCGCGCGCAAGCGTTCGGAAAAGTCCATGGGCCAGCGCCTCGCTGCCGAAATGCTGGAAGCCTCGGAAAACCGTGGTGGCGCCGTCAAGAAGCGCGACGAAGTCCATCGCATGGCCGAAGCCAACAAGGCTTTCGCCCACTTCCGCTTCTAATCTACCGAGGGCTTTAACGTGGCACGTAAGACACCCATCGAGCGCTACCGCAATATCGGCATCAGCGCGCACATCGACGCCGGCAAGACCACCACGACCGAGCGCATCCTTTACTACACCGGTGTTAACCACAAGATCGGTGAAGTGCATGACGGTGCCGCCACCATGGACTGGATGGAGCAGGAACAAGAGCGTGGCATCACCATCACCTCGGCTGCCACCACCTGCTTCTGGAAGGGAATGGATAATTCCTTCCCGGAACACCGCTTCAACATCATCGACACCCCGGGACACGTTGACTTCACCATCGAAGTCGAGCGCTCGATGCGCGTCCTCGACGGCGCCTGCATGGTTTACTGTGCAGTCGGTGGCGTTCAGCCGCAGTCGGAAACCGTCTGGCGTCAGGCGACCAAGTACAAGGTGCCGCGTCTGGCCTTCGTGAACAAGATGGACCGCTCTGGTGCCAACTTCTTCAAGGTCGTCGACCAGATGAAGACCCGGCTCAAGTCCAGCCCGGTGCCGATCGTCATCCCCATTGGTGCGGAAGATACCTTCGAAGGCGTCGTCGATCTGCTGAAGATGAAGGCGATCTACTGGGACGAGGCTTCCCAGGGCATGAAGTTCGATTACCGCGAAATTCCGGCCGAGCTGGTGGAAACCGCCCAGACCTGGCGCGAACAGATGATCGAAGCTGCTGCTGAAGCCTCTGAAGATCTGATGAACGAGTATCTGGAAAACGGCGAACTGTCGGAAGAGAAGATCAAGCTGGGTCTGCGCATGCGCACCCTGGCCTGCGAAATCCAGCCGATGCTGTGCGGTACCGCGTTCAAGAACAAGGGCGTGCAGCGCATGCTCGACGCCGTCGTCGAACTGCTGCCGTCGCCGGTCGACATCCCGCCGGTTCAGGGTGTGGACGAGCGTGAGCAGGAAGTGTCGCGCAAGGCCGACGACAGCGAGAAGTTCTCGGCGCTGGCGTTCAAGCTGATGACCGACCCGTTTGTCGGCCAGTTGACCTTCATCCGCGTTTACTCGGGCGTTCTGACCTCCGGTGCGACCGTCTACAACTCGGTCAAGGGCAAGAAGGAACGGATCGGCCGCATCCTGCAGATGCACGCCAACAACCGCGAAGAAATCAAGGAAGTTCTGGCTGGCGACATCGCCGCCTGCGTCGGTCTGAAGGAAGTCACCACCGGTGAAACCTTGTGCGACCCGGACGCGCCGATCATCCTCGAACGCATGGTCTTCCCGGAGCCGGTGATTCACGTCGCCGTCGAGCCGAAGACCAAGGCCGACCAGGAAAAGATGGGTATCGCGCTGGGCCGCCTGGCTGCCGAAGATCCGTCCTTCCGCGTGCGCACCGACGAAGAATCGGGCCAGACCATCATCTCCGGTATGGGCGAGTTGCACCTCGACATCATCGTCGATCGCATGAAGCGTGAATTCAACGTTGAGGCCGCCGTCGGCGCGCCGCAGGTTGCCTATCGCGAATGCATCAAGAAGGCGGTCGAACAGGAAGGCAAGTTCGTCAAGCAGTCCGGTGGTCGCGGTCAATTCGGCCACGTCTGGCTCAAGATCGAGCCGAACGAAGCCGGCAAGGGCTACGAGTTCGTCGACGCGATCAAGGGCGGTGTCGTTCCGCGCGAATACATTCCGGCGGTCGACAAGGGCCTGCAGGACGCCATCGGTAGTGGCGTGCTCGCCGGCTTCCCGGTTGTGGATGTCAAGTTCACGCTGTTCGACGGCTCCTACCACGACGTTGACTCGAACGAAAATGCCTTCCGCATGGCGGCTTCGATGGCCTTCAAGGAAGGTATGAAGAAGGCCAGCCCGACGCTGCTCGAGCCGATGATGTCGGTCGTGGTCGAGACCCCGGAAGACTACATGGGTAACGTCATGGGCGACCTGTCGTCGCGTCGCGGCATCGTTCAGGGTATGGACGATCTGCCGGGTGGTACCAAGGAAGTTCGCGCCGAAGTGCCGCTGTCCGAAATGTTCGGCTACGCCACATCGCTGCGCTCGCTGTCCCAGGGTCGCGCCACCTACACCATGGAATTCAAGCACTACGTCGAAGCGCCGAAGAACGTCGCTGAAGCGGTCATCAACAAGAAGTAACCCTTTATTGGAGAACCGATAATGGCTAAGGAAAAATTCGAACGGACCAAGCCGCACGTCAACGTTGGCACGATTGGTCACGTTGACCACGGCAAGACCACGCTGACCGCTGCGATCACGACGGTGCTGTCCGCCAAGTTCGGCGGCGCGGCGAAGAAGTACGACGAAATCGACGCGGCGCCGGAAGAAAAGGCCCGTGGTATCACGATCAACACCGCGCACGTCGAATACGAAACCGCGAACCGTCACTACGCCCACGTTGACTGCCCGGGCCACGCTGACTACGTCAAGAACATGATCACCGGTGCCGCCCAGATGGACGGCGCGATCCTGGTCTGTTCCGCCGCTGACGGCCCGATGCCGCAGACCCGCGAGCACATCCTGCTGGCCCGTCAGGTTGGTGTGCCGTACGTTCTGGTGTTCATGAACAAGTGCGACATGGTCGACGACGCCGAACTGCTCGAGCTGGTCGAAATGGAACTGCGCGAGCTGCTGTCGAAGTACGACTTCCCGGGCGACGACACCCCGATCATCCACGGTTCGGCCCTCAAGGCGCTCGAAGGCGACCAGTCCGAAATCGGCGAGCCGTCGATCTTCCGCCTGGCTGATGCGCTGGATTCCTACATCCCGACGCCGGAGCGCGCTGTTGATCAGCCGTTCCTGATGCCGGTTGAAGACGTGTTCTCGATCTCGGGTCGCGGTACGGTCGTCACCGGTCGCGTCGAGCGCGGCATCGTCAAGGTTGGTGAAGAAATCGAAATCGTCGGTATCCGTCCGACGGTCAAGACCACCTGCACCGGTGTCGAAATGTTCCGCAAGCTGCTCGACCAAGGTCAGGCTGGCGACAACATTGGCGCCCTGCTGCGTGGCACCAAGCGTGAAGACGTCGAGCGTGGTCAGGTCCTGTGCAAGCCGGGCTCGATCACCCCGCACACCCACTTCACGGGCGAAGTGTATGTTCTGTCGAAGGACGAAGGTGGTCGTCACACCCCGTTCTTCAACAACTACCGTCCGCAGTTCTACTTCCGCACGACCGACGTGACCGGCGCGATCTCGCTGCCGGAAGGCACGGAAATGGTCATGCCGGGTGACAACGTGGCGATGACGGTCAAGCTGATCGCCCCGATCGCCATGGAAGAAGGTCTGCGCTTCGCCATCCGCGAAGGCGGCCGTACCGTCGGCGCCGGTGTCGTCTCCAAGATCATCGAGTAAACGTTCTTTTGTTCAATCCGGGGTGGCGGTCCTCGCTGCCCCATCGTTCTTTTTGAAAGCCAAAAAATGCAAAGCCAGAAAATCCGTATCCGCCTGAAGGCCTTCGACTATCGCCTGATCGACCAGTCCGCTCAGGAAATCGTCGAGACCGCCAAGCGTACCGGCGCCGTCGTTCGTGGTCCCGTGCCGCTGCCGACCCGCAAGCAGCGTTTCGACATCCTGCGTTCGCCGCACGTCAACAAGGCTTCGCGCGATCAGCTCGAAATCCGCACCCACCTGCGCCTGATGGACATCGTCGATCCGACCGACAAGACGGTTGACGCGCTGATGAAGCTGGACCTGCCGGCCGGCGTGGACGTCGAAATCAAGTTGCAGTAACTGTGGTCTTGCGGATATAATCCGCTGTTTTCGGGGGTGGCCGGCGACGGCTGCCCATTTGTTGTTTTACATCGACCGGCCAATCGCAGCCGGCGATGAGGAGAATAACCATGAGTCTAGGCCTTGTTGGTCGCAAGGTTGGCATGACTCGCATTTTTGCCGAGGATGGTGCGTCCATTCCGGTAACTGTGCTTGACGTGTCCAACAACCGCGTGACCCAAGTCAAAACGCCGGAAGTCGATGGCTATGCAGCCGTCCAGGTTGCTTTCGGTCAGCGCCGTGCCTCCCGTGTTTCCAAGCCCCTCGCTGGCCATCTGGCCAAGGCGGGCGTCGAAGCCGGGCACGTGCTCAAGGAATTCCCGGTTACCGCCGAGCAACTCGCCAACTTCAAGGCGGGTGATCAGGTTGCCGTCACCATCTTCGCCGAAGGGCAAAAGGTTGACGTCACCGGTACCTCGATCGGTAAGGGTTTCCAGGGCGGCATCAAGCGTCACAACTTCTCTTCCAACCGTGCATCCCACGGTAACTCGGTGTCGCACAATGCGCCGGGTTCCATCGGTATGGCGCAGGATCCGGGTCGTGTTTTCCCGGGTAAGCGCATGGCTGGCCATCTGGGCGACGAGCAGTCGACGACCCAGGGTTTGACCATCGTGCGCGTTGATGCCGAGCGGCAACTGTTGCTGGTCAAGGGCGCCGTGCCTGGCGCCAAGGGTTCCGACGTCGTCGTGCGTCCGGCAGTCAAGGCTTAAGGGGGCGTCATGGAACTGAAGGTTATCAACGAACAAGGTCAGGAAGCTGCCAAGCTGCAGGCTTCCGACGTGCTGTTCGGTCGCGATTACAACGAGGCGCTGGTTCACCAGATCGTCGTCGCCTATCAGGCGAACGCCCGTTCCGCCGACAGCAAGCAGAAGGACCGCTCGGAAGTCCGTCACACCACCACCAAGCCGTGGCGCCAGAAGGGTACCGGTCGTGCTCGTTCGGGTTCGAACGGCTCGCCGCTGTGGCGTGGGGGCGGTCGGATTTTCCCGAATTCGC
This sequence comes from Azonexus sp., assembly GCF_041909095.1. Taxonomy (GTDB): domain Bacteria; phylum Pseudomonadota; class Gammaproteobacteria; order Burkholderiales; family Rhodocyclaceae; genus Azonexus. Next base: position 1,388,008 of record NZ_JAYREB010000001.1, read on the forward strand.
CGGATCAGAACTACGGTCAGAAGGTCAACAAGAAGATGTTCCGCGCCGGTATGGCAGCGATCCTCTCCGAGTTGGCCCGTCAGGACCGTCTCGTCGTGATCGACGACCTCGCCGTCGAGGCGCCGAAGACCAAGCTGTTCGCCCAGAAGCTGAAGGGCATGGGTCTCGAAGGCAATCTGCTGGTGGTTACCGACGAACTGAACGAGAACCTCTACCTGTCGTCGCGCAATCTGCCGAACGTGCTGGTCCTTGAAGCGCAGGAAGCCGACCCGGTTTCGCTGATCCGCTTTGCCAAGGTGCTGGTCACCAAGAATGCCGTGGCCAAATTCGAGGAGATGTGGGGATGAACCAGGAACGTCTGATGCAGGTGCTGCTGGCACCGCAAATCTCCGAAAAGGCGACCTTTGTTGCCGAGAAGAACGAGCAGGTGATTTTCCGTGTCGCCTCCGATGCGACCAAGCCGGAAATCAAGGCTGCCGTCGAGCTGCTGTTCAAGGTCGAAGTCGAATCGGTGCAAACCCTGAACGTCAAGGGCAAGGTCAAGCGCTTCAAGGGCGCCACCGGTCGTCGCAAGGGCTGGAAGAAGGCCTTTGTCTGCCTCAAGGCCGGCCAGGAAATCAATTTTGTCGAAGGGGGTAACGCGTAATGGCGCTCGTTAAAGTCAAGCCGACTTCCCCGGGGCGTCGTGCCGTTGTTCAGGTGGTTAACGCCAACCTGCACAAAGGCAAGCCGTTCGCCGGCCTGGTCGAGTCCCAGTCCAAGAATTCCGGTCGCAACAACAATGGTCGCATCACCGTTCGCCATCAGGGTGGCGGTCACAAGCAGGCCTATCGCGTGATCGACTTCAAGCGCAACAAGGATGGTATTCCGGGCAAGGTTGAGCGCCTCGAGTACGATCCCAACCGCACTGCCAACATCGCTCTGGTTTGCTACGCCGACGGCGAGCGTCGCTACATCATCGCCAACAAGGGCATGGTTGTCGGTCAGCAGGTGCTGAGCGGTTCCGAAGCACCGATCAAGTCGGGCAATGCGCTGCCGATCCGCAACATTCCGGTTGGTACGACCATTTGCTGCGTCGAGATGCTGCCGGGCAAGGGCGCCCAGATCGCCCGTTCGGCCGGTACCTCGGTTCAGTTGCTGGCCCGTGAAGGCACCTATGCCCAGATTCGTCTGCGCTCCGGTGAAGTGCGCCGCGTTCACGTCGAGTGCCGCGCCACCATCGGTGAAGTCGGTAACGAAGAAAACAACCTGCGCAAGATCGGCAAGGCCGGTGCGCAACGTTGGCGTGGCATTCGCCCGACCGTCCGCGGTACTGCGATGAACCCGATCGACCACCCGCACGGTGGCGGTGAAGGCAAGACCGGTGAAGGCCGTGTGCCGGTTAACCCGTGGGGTCAGCCGACCAAGGGCTATCGTACTCGCAGCAACAAGCGCACGAACAGCATGATCGTTCAGCGCCGTCATAAGCGTTAAGGGGTAGGAAATGGGACGTTCTCTCAAAAAGGGCCCGTTTGTTGATGCGCACCTGATCGACAAGGTCGAAGCAGTCCGCGCCACCAACGACAAGCGCCCGATCAAGACCTGGTCGCGTCGTTCGACGATCCTCCCCGAGTTCATCGGCCTGACGATTGCGGTCCACAATGGCAAGCAGCATATTCCGGTGTTCGTCACCGAGAACATGGTCGGTCACAAGCTCGGCGAGTTTTCGCTGACCCGGACGTTCAAGGGTCACACCGCCGGCAAGAAGGCCAAGAAGTAAGGAGCTGACATGGAAACTCGTGCAAGTTTGCGGGGCGTACGCCTCTCCGCGCAAAAAGGCCGTCTGGTGGCGGATCTGGTGCGTGGCAAGCCGGTTGGTCAGGCTCTCAACATCCTGGCTTTCAGCCCGACCAAGGGCGCCGGCATCCTCAAGAAGGTTCTCGAGTCGGCCATCGCCAACGCGGAACACAATGATGGTGCCGATATCGACGAACTGATGGTGAAAACCATCTACGTCGAAAAAGGCATGGTGCTCAAGCGCTTCACCGCGCGCGCCAAGGGTCGTGGCAATCGGATCAGCAAGCCGACCTGCCATATCTATCTGACCGTTGGTAATTAAGGAAGAGCCATGGGACAGAAAATTCATCCGGTAGGCTTCCGCCTCGCCGTCACCAAAAACTGGAATTCCCGTTGGTTCGCCAACAGCAAGGATTTTCCGGGGATGCTCCAGGAAGATGTCAAGGTCCGTGAGTATCTGAAGCGCAAGCTGGCTCACGCCTCTGTCGGTCGCGTACTGATCGAGCGTCCGGCCAAGAACGCCCGCGTCACCGTTTACTCCGCCCGCCCGGGTGTGGTCATCGGCAAGAAAGGCGAGGACATCGAACAACTGCGTACGGATCTTCAGCGCATCATGGGCGTGCCCGTCCATGTGTCGATCGAAGAAATCCGCAAGCCGGAAATCGATGCCCAGCTGATCGCCGATTCGATCGCCCAGCAGCTCGAAAAGCGCATCATGTTCCGTCGTGCCATGAAGCGGGCGATGCAGAATGCCATGCGCCTCGGTGCCCAGGGTATCAAGGTGATGAGCGCCGGTCGTCTGAACGGTGCGGAAATCGCCCGTAGCGAGTGGTATCGCGAAGGCCGTGTGCCGCTGCACACGCTGCGTGCCGACATCGACTATGCGACCTCGGAAGCCTTGACCACCTACGGCATCATCGGGATCAAGGTCTGGGTTTACAAGGGTGAGATGCTCGATCGCAACGAGCAGCCGGTGGCTGAAGAGCCGGCGGCCGAAGAGCGTCGCCCGCGGCGCGCCCCGGGCAAGCCGGAAGGCGACAAGCCGCGTACCCGCACCGTCAAGAAGAATGACGGTGCTGGCGACCCGGCCAAGCGCGTAAGAAAGGCAGGTGCTTAACATGTTGCAACCGAATCGTCGCAAGTTCCGCAAGGAACATAAGGGGCGTAACGAAGGCCTCGCCACCCGCGGCACCGAAGTGTCGTTTGGCGAATGGGGTTTGAAGGCCACCGGTCGCGGTCGCCTGACGGCCCGCCAGATCGAAGCCGCCCGTCGTGCGATGACCCGCCATATCAAGCGCGGTGGTCGCATCTGGATCCGTATCTTCCCGGACAAGCCGATTTCCAAGAAGCCGGCCGAAGTTCGTATGGGTAACGGTAAGGGTAATCCGGAATACTGGGTTGCCGAAATCCAGCCGGGCAAGGTGCTCTACGAGATGGACGGTGTCAACGAAGCGCTGGCGCGCGAAGCTTTCGCGCTTGCCGCCGCCAAGCTGCCGATTTCCACCACCTTCGTGACGCGTCATCTGGGGTAATCATGAAAGCTAGTGAACTGAGAACCAAGAGCGTGGACGAGCTCAAGGCGGAATTGCTTGAACTGCTGAAGGCCCAATTCGGCCTGCGCATGCAACTGGCGACGCAGCAGCTCTCCAATACCAGCCAAATGGCAAAGGTGCGTCGCGACATTGCTCGTGTGCGTACCCTGATTCGTGAAAAGGCGGTGCAGCAATGAGCGAAAACAACAGCGTCAAGCGTACCCTGATTGGTCGCGTCGTCAGCGACAAGATGGAAAAGACGGTGACCGTGCTGGTTGAGCGCAAGGTCAAGCACCCCGTTTACGGCAAGGTCATGATCCGCTCGAAGAAGTATGCGGCGCATAACCAGGACAACCTGGCCCGGGCCGGTGATCTCGTCGAGATCGTCGAAACCCGTCCGCTGTCGAAGACCAAGTCTTGGGCGGTGACCAGCGTTCTGGAAAAGGCAGTCGTTATTTGATGCTTTTTTTCAAAACTGCTTGCGCGTAACAAAGGGAAGCCGGTATAATCCGGCTTCTTTTTTGCGGCCATGGCTGTTCTTGGCGGCAAATCTGTCAGACCCTAACGGGTTCCAAGACTGACCGCGCAGCGGATTAAGTTGGAGTTAAATTAAATGATTCAGATGCAGACGACACTGGATGTCGCCGATAACACCGGCGCACGTTCGGTAATGTGTATCAAGGTGTTGGGCGGCTCCAAGCGCCGCTACGCCGGTATTGGCGACATCATCAAGGTCAGCATCAAGGATGCTGCCCCGCGTGGTCGGGTCAAGAAGGGTGATGTCTATAACGCCGTGGTGGTTCGTACCGCCAAGGGTGTGCGTCGTCCGGACGGCTCCCTGGTGCGCTTCGATGGCAATGCCGCGGTGCTTCTCAACAACAAGCTCGAGCCGATCGGCACGCGCATCTTTGGGCCGGTTACCCGCGAATTGCGGACCGAGCGCTTCATGAAGATCGTGTCGCTGGCGCCGGAAGTGCTGTAAGGAGGCTGGAGATGGAAAAGATTCGTAAAGGCGACGAAGTCATCGTCGTGACCGGCAAGGACAAGGGCAAGCGCGGTACCGTGGCGCATCGCGTCGACGCCGAGCACCTGGTTGTGGAAGGCGTCAATCGTGCCAAGAAGCACGTCAAGCCGAATCCGATCAAGGGTGTTCAGGGCGGTATCGTCGACAAGGACATGCCGATTCATATCTCCAATGTTGCGCTGTTCAATCCGGCAACCAAGAAGGCCGACCGTGTCGGTATCCGGGTGCTGGAAGATGGTCGCAAGGTTCGCGTGTTCAAGTCGAACGGCGAACTGGTGAATGCTTAAGGGGTAGTCATGGCGCGTTTGCAGCAATATTACAAGGACACCGTGGTTGCCGAATTGACCAAGCGGTTCGGTTACAAGTCCGTCATGGAAGTGCCGCGGATCACCAAGGTCACCCTGAACATGGGTGTGGGTGAGGCGGTTGCCGACAAGAAGGTTCTTGAGAACGCCGTTGGCGACATGCAGAAGATTGCCGGCCAGAAGCCGGTGACCACGAAGGCCCGCAAGTCGATCGCCGGCTTCAAGATTCGTGACGGCTATCCGATCGGTTGCATGGTTACCCTGCGCGGTCCGCGCATGTTCGAATTCCTCGATCGCCTGGTTACCATCGCCCTGCCGCGCGTGCGCGACTTCCGCGGTGTGGCTGGCAAGGGTTTCGACGGCCAGGGCAACTACAACATGGGTGTCAAAGAGCAGATCATCTTCCCGGAAATCGAGTACGACAAGATTGATGCGCTGCGTGGCATGAACATCAGTATCACGACGACCGCGAAGACCGATGCAGAAGCGAAAGCCCTGCTCGCCGCGTTCAAGTTCCCGTTCAAGAATTGAGGCAATCATGGCAAAACTTTCTCTGATCAATCGGGAAGAGAAGCGTCGCAAGCTGGTGGCGCAGTTCGCCAAGAAGCGCGCAGCCCTTGACGCGATCATCAACAACGCCGCCCTGTCGGACGAAGAGCGCTACGAAGCGCGTCTGAAGCTGCAGGCGCTGCCCCGCAACTCGAGCCCCTCGCGTCTGCGCAACCGTTGCCAGTTGACGGGTCGTCCGCGTGGTGTGTTCCGTAAATTCGGCCTGTGTCGTCACAAGATCCGTGAGCTCGCTTTCAATGGCGAAATCCCGGGTGTGATCAAGGCCAGCTGGTAATAGGAGATACAGAAATGGCTATGAGCGATCCGATCGCGGATATGCTGACCCGCATCCGCAACGCCCAGCTCGCCGAAAAGGCGTCTGTGTCCATGCCGTCCTCCAAGCTGAAGGTGGCGATTGCCGCCGTGCTCAAGGATGAGGGTTACGTTGAAGATTTCGCAGTTCGTCAGTCCGATGATGGCAAGGCGAACCTGGAAATCGGTCTCAAGTACTACGCCGGTCGTCCGGTCATCGAACGCATCGAGCGTGTTTCCAAGCCTGGTCTGCGGATCTACAAGGGCGCCGAAGACATTCCCCGCGTCATGAACGGTCTGGGTGTTGCCATCGTCTCCACGCCGAAGGGTGTGATGACTGATCGCAAGGCGCGCGCCTCCCGTGTGGGTGGTGAAGTCCTCTGCATCGTGGCATAAGGAGCGAACAAATGTCTCGTGTAGGTAAGAATCCCATTGTTCTGCCGGCCGGTGTCGAAGTGGCCATCGGTGAGCAGATCGTCGTCAAGGGGCCCATGGGCACCCTGAAGACGGCCGCCAACGCGGCGGTCACGGTTGCCCAGGAAGGCCAGAGCCTCGTCGTCGGCAAGGTGAGTGGCGCCGAGAACGGTTCCGCCATGTGGGGAACGATGCGCGCCAACCTGAACAACATGGTGGTCGGCGTTTCCAAGGGGTTTGAACGCAAGCTGCAGCTGGTCGGCGTCGGTTATCGCGCCCAGGCTCAAGGCGATGTGCTCAATCTTTCCCTCGGTTTCTCGCATCCGGTTGCTCACAAGATGCCGGCTGGCATCAAGGTCGAGTGCCCGACGCAGACCGAAATTCTGATCAAGGGAGCCGACAAGCAGCAAGTTGGCCAGGTCGCCGCCGAAATTCGTGCGTATCGCAAGCCGGAGCCCTACAAGGGCAAGGGCGTTCGCTACTCCGATGAGGTGGTGGTAATCAAGGAAACCAAGAAGAAGTAAGGGTGGCATATGATTAACAAGAAGGAAGCGCGTCTGCGTCGTGCCCGCAAAACCCGGGCCAAAATCGCCGAGCTGAAGGCTGTTCGTCTGTGCGTCAACCGCACCAACTGCCACATTTACGCCCAGATCATCTCGTCTTGCGGCGGTAAGGTTCTGGCTTCTGCTTCGTCGCTCGACAAGAGCGTGCGTGGCGATCTCGCCAATGGCGGCAACAAGGCTGCCGCCGTCCTGATCGGCAAGCTGATCGCCGAGCGCGCCAAGGCCGCCGGTGTCGAACAGGTTGCCTTCGATCGTTCCGGCCTGCGTTATCACGGTCGTGTCCAGGCGCTGGCCGAAGCCGCGCGTGAAGCCGGTCTGAAGTTCTGATCGGCGCGAAAGGAATAGGTTAGAAAATGGCTAAACCCGAAAGAAACAAGAAGCCGCAGCAGGCTGAAGAGCGCGACGACGGCATGCGCGAGAAGATGGTTGCGGTCAACCGCGTCACCAAGGTGGTGAAGGGCGGTCGCATCCTCGGTTTCGCAGCGCTCACCGTGGTCGGTGACGGCGACGGCAGCATCGGCATGGGCAAGGGCAAGTCCCGCGAAGTGCCGGTCGCCGCCCAGAAGGCAATGGACGAGGCGCGTCGCAAGATGGCCAAGGTCAGCCTGAAGAACGGTACCGTGCATCACACCGTGATGGGCCGTCATGGCGCCACCACGGTGATGATCCAGCCGGCGCCCGAAGGTACCGGCATCATCGCCGGCGGTGCCATGCGCGCCGTCTTCGAAGTGGTCGGTGTGACCAACGTGGTGGCCAAGGCTCATGGTTCCACCAATCCCTACAACATCGTGCGTGCCACCATCGACGGTTTGATGAAGGTGAATACGCCGGCCGAGATTGCTGCCAAGCGCGGCAAGTCGGTTGAACAGATTCTGGGGTAAGTCATGTCCGACAAGAAAATCAAAGTGACGCTCGTCAAGAGCATCATCGGCACCAAGCAGGACCATCGCGCCACCGTGCGCGGTCTCGGCCTGCGCAAGCTGAACAGCTCTGCCGAGCTGCTGGATACGCCGCAAGTGCGCGGCATGATCCAGAAGGTTCAGTATCTCGTCAAGGTTGAGGGTTAAGCCATGCGTCTGAACACCATCAAGCCGGGTGAAGGTTCCAAGAAGGCCGCCAAGCGCGTCGGTCGTGGTATTGGTTCCGGCCTGGGCAAAACCTGTGGCCGCGGTCACAAGGGTCAGAAGTCCCGCTCCGGCGGTTTCCACAAGGTCGGTTTCGAGGGCGGTCAAATGCCGCTGCAGCGCCGCCTGCCGAAGCGTGGTTTCAATTCGCTGACGCGTGCCCGCAATTACGAAGTCCGCCTGAGCGAAATCGAAGCCCTGCCGGTCGAGGAAATCGATCTGCTCGTGCTGCAAGTCGCCGGTGTCGTTCCGGGTGATGCTCTTTCCGCGAAGGTCATCCTGTCCGGTGCGATCAGCCGTAAGGTCGTGCTCAAGGGTGTTGGCGCCACCAAGGGTGCCAAGGCTGCGATCGAAGCAGCCGGCGGTTTCATCGCCGAGTAAGAGAGAGGGCTGAACGTTGGCAGCAAATCCGAATACCGTTGGCAAGGGTGGCAAGTTTGGCGATCTCAAGCGCCGGCTCTGGTTCCTGCTGGGCGCCCTGGTGGTTTACCGCATCGGCGCGCATATTCCGGTTCCGGGTATCGACCCCAACGTTCTGGCCGATCTCTTCAATTCGCAGAAGGGCGGCATCCTGGGCATGTTCAACATGTTCTCGGGTGGCGCCCTGTCGCGTTTCACCATCTTTGCACTGGGGATCATGCCTTACATTTCGGCATCGATCATCATGCAGTTGATGAGCGTCGCCAGTCCCCAACTCGAAGCCCTGAAGAAGGAAGGCGAGGCGGGAAGGCGCAAGATCACGCAATATACGCGTTACGGCACCGTCATCCTGGCGCTGTTCCAGGGTATCGGCATTGCCATTGCGCTGGAAGCACAACCCGGGCTGGTCAATGATCCGGGCTTCATGTTCCGTCTGACCACGGTGTCCACCCTGCTCACCGGCACCATGTTCCTGATGTGGCTGGGCGAACAGATTACCGAACGTGGCTTGGGTAACGGCATCTCCATCATCATCTTCGCCGGTATCGCCGCGGGCCTGCCCAATGCGATTGGCGGTCTGCTCGAGCTGGTGCGTACCGGCGGCATGCATCCGCTGACCGCAATCGTCATCAGCCTGCTGGTCGTTGTCGTCACTGCCTTCGTCGTTTTTGTCGAGCGTGGCCAGCGCAAGATTCTGGTCAACTACGCCAAGCGCCAGGTCGGCAACAAGATCTACGGCGGTCAGAGTTCGCATCTGCCGCTGAAGCTGAACATGTCGGGCGTCATTCCGCCGATCTTCGCCTCGTCGATCATCCTGTTCCCGGCAACCCTCGCCGGCTGGTTCGGTTCCAGCGAGTCGATGTACTGGCTGAAGGACATGGCTTCCGTGCTGTCGCCGGGGCAACCTATCTACGTGATGCTCTACGCCGCGGCGATCATTTTCTTCTGTTTCTTCTACACCGCGCTGGTTTTCAATTCCAAGGAAACCGCCGACAACCTGAAGAAGAGTGGCGCTTTCGTCCCGGGGATCCGTCCCGGCGAGCAGACTGCCCGTTACATCGACAAGATTCTGATGCGTCTGACCCTGATCGGCGCTGCCTACATCACGGTGGTCTGTCTGCTGCCCGAGTTCCTGATCCTGAAGTGGAACGTGCCGTTCTATTTCGGCGGCACCTCGCTGTTGATCATCGTCGTCGTGACCATGGACTTCATGTCGCAGGTCCAGGCTTACGTGATGTCGCACCAATATGAGAGTCTTCTGAAGAAGGCAAACTTCAAGGGTTCCCCGCTGGTCAAGTAAACGATGGCTAAAGAAGACTACATCGAGATGCAGGGCGAGGTCATTGAAAACCTCCCCAACGCAACCTTCAAGGTCAAGCTGGAAAACGGCCACGTTGTACTCGGCTTCATCTCCGGCAAGATGCGCATGCACTACATCCGCATCCTGCCTGGCGACAAGGTTACGGTACAGCTGACCCCGTATGATTTAAGCAAGGCCCGGATCGTTTTCCGGGCAAAGTAAACAAGTTCTCTACGCAATAAACCGCAGGGCAAGGAATCACGGCTGCTTCCAAGCTCTCGCAGACGAGGAGTGAAACATGAAAGTGCAACCTTCAGTGAAGCGCGTTTGTCGCAATTGCAAGGTGATCCGTCGCAAGGGTGTCGTGCGCATCATTTGCAAGGATCCCCGTCATAAGCAGCGCCAGGGTTAATTCCTGACGAATTCGGCATTCGTTAATTTTAGAAATATTGGAGTGAGTCAATGGCCCGTATTGCAGGGGTAAACATTCCGAACCACCAGCATGCCGAAATCGCCCTGACGGCGATTTTCGGCATTGGCCGCACCCGTGCGCAAAAGATTTGCGACGCGGCCGGCGTGGCTCGTACCACCAAAATGAAGGACCTGTCCGACGCGGACATGGACCGGTTGCGTGACGAAGTCGGCAAGTTCACCGTTGAAGGTGACCTGCGTCGCGAAGTCACGATGAACATCAAGCGCCTGATGGACCTCGGTTGCTACCGTGGTCTGCGTCACCGCAAGGGCTTGCCCTGCCGCGGTCAGCGCACGAAGACCAACGCCCGGACCCGCAAGGGGCCGCGCAAGGCCATCGCTGGTAAGAAGTAATAAGGACAGAACATGGCCAAGACCGTTACCAAAGTTCGCAAGAAGGTCAAGAAGAACGTCGCCGAGGGCATCGCCCACATCCACGCGTCGTTCAACAACACCATCATCACCATCACCGACCGTCAGGGCAACGCCCTGTCCTGGGCGACTTCCGGCGGTGCCGGCTTCCGCGGTTCGCGCAAGTCCACCCCGTTCGCTGCCCAGGTCGCTGCTGAAGCCGCCGGCAAGGCCGCTCAGGAATGTGGCGTGAAGAATCTGGAAGTGCGCATCAAGGGCCCCGGCCCCGGCCGCGAATCTTCCGTCCGTGCGCTCAACGCGCTGGGCATGAAGATCACCGCGATTTCCGACGTGACGCCGGTGCCGCACAACGGCTGCCGTCCGCCCAAGAAGCGCCGCATCTAAGGAGAAAGACAAGTGGCTCGTAATCTCGATCCGAAATGCCGTCAGTGCCGCCGCGAAGGCGAAAAGCTGTTCCTGAAGGGCGAAAAGTGCTTCACCGACAAGTGCGCCATCGAGCGTCGCTCGTATGCACCTGGCCAGCACGGTCAGAAGTCCGGTGCCCGTCTGTCCGACTACGGCGTTCACCTGCGTGCCAAGCAGAAGATCCGTCGCGTCTACGGCGTCCTCGAAGGCCAGTTCCGCAAAACCTTCGCCGAAGCTGAGCGCCGCAAGGGCCAGACTGGCGAAAACCTGCTGCAGTTGCTGGAAGCCCGCCTGGATTCCGTCGCCTACCGCATGGGCTTTGGCGCCTCGCGCACCGAATCCCGTCAGGTTGTCCGTCACAACGGCGTCCTGGTCAACGGCAAGCGCGTCAACATCCCGTCTTTCCTGGTCAAACCGGGTGACGTCGTGCAACTCACCGATCGTGCCCGCGCTTCGCTGCGCTGCAAGGCTGCGCTCGAAGCTGCCGAGTCCCGTGGTTTCCCGGAATGGATTTCCGTCGATGTCAAGGAAGGCAAGGGCACGTTCAAGGCCATGCCGCAGCGCTCGGAACTCCCGGCGACGCTGAACGAAGGTCTGGTCATCGAACTTTATTCGAAGTAACCCGCAAGCAGAGGAATCTAGCCCATGCAAAGCAGTGGACTTCTCAAGCCCCGCATCATCGACGTGCAGAGTGTTTCGCCGGTCGAAGCCAAGGTGGTCATGGAGCCGTTCGAACGCGGCTTCGGTCACACCCTCGGCAACGCCCTGCGCCGCATCCTGCTGTCGTCGATGCCGGGCTACGCGCCGACGGAAGTGTCGATCGACGGCGTGTTGCACGAGTATTCGACCATCGACGGTGTTCAGGAAGACGTCGTGGACATCCTCCTGAACCTGAAGGGCGTCGTCTTCAAGCTGCACAACCGCGAAGTCGTCACCCTCAAGCTGTCCAAGGAAGGCGAGGGCGTGATTCGCGCTGGTGACATCGAGTTGCCGCACGACGTCGAAATCATCAATCCGGAGCATGTGATTGCCCACCTCTCCGCCGCCGGCAAGCTGGCGATGGAGATCAAGGTCGAACGTGGTCGCGGCTATGTGCCCGGCAACGTGCGCAATCTCGGCGATTCGAAGACGATCGGCCAACTGGTTCTGGACGCCTCGTTCAGCCCGGTTCGTCGCGTTGCCTATTCGGTCGAAAACGCCCGCGTCGAGCAGCGTACCGATCTCGACAAGCTGATCGTCGATATCGAAACGAACGGCGTCGTGGAACCGGAAGAAGCGATCCGCTACGCTGCCCGCGTGCTGATTGAGCAGCTGTCGGTCTTCGCCGATCTGGAAGGTACCGCCCCGGTGGCGGAAGCCTCCAAGCCGGCCCAGGTCGATCCGGTGCTGCTGCGCCCGGTCGATGATCTCGAGCTGACGGTTCGCTCCGCGAACTGCCTGAAGGCCGAGAACATCTACTACATCGGCGACCTGATCCAGCGCACTGAAAACGAGTTGCTGAAGACCCCGAACCTGGGTCGCAAGTCGCTCAATGAAATCAAGGAAGTGCTTGCCGCCCGTGGTCTCACGCTCGGCATGAAACTCGAGAATTGGCCGCCCGCCGGTCTGGAGAAGGCGTAAGCCTTTTCCCGATCCGGGCTGCCAAGGGACGCCTGCAGAACATAGAAAGGATTAACCATGCGTCACCGTAATGGACTTCGCAAACTCAACCGTACCAGCAGCCATCGTCTGGCAATGCTGCGCAACATGACCGTTTCGCTGCTGCGTCACGAAGCGATCAAGACCACGCTGCCCAAGGCCAAGGAACTGCGCCGGGTCGTCGAGCCGATGATCACCCTCGGCAAGACCCCGACGCTGGCCAACAAGCGCCTGGCCTTCGACCGTCTGCGTGATCGTGAGATCGTCGTCAAGCTGTTCGCCGAAATTGGCCCGCGCTACGCTACCCGTCCGGGCGGCTATCTGCGCATCCTGAAGTGCGGCTTCCGCGTCGGCGACAATGCGCCGATGGCGTTTGTCGAACTGCTGGACCGTCCGGAACCGACGGAAGCGGTTGAAGTTGCTGACGAGTCTGGCGAGTAAGCTTCGCCAGCATGTCAAATAAAGGCCGGAGCGATCCGGCCTTTTTTCATGCTGCGGCGTTTTTCTTCAGGGGCAGTCGATCAGCATCAGCGAGACGTCATCGGCCGCCGGGTTCTCTCCCAGATGCGCGGCCAGCGCCTCTTCCAGTCGGGCGAAACGGTTTTCCCCCGGCTGGCCACGCAGTGCGGCGAGGACGCCTTCGCTGCCGAATTGACGACCTTCGCGGTCGGCCGCTTCAAGCAGGCCGTCTGAATAGAACAACAACTGACTGCCGGGCTCCCAGGTGAAACAGCGGGGGGCGCAATTGATCAAATCGCTCTCCTGGATGCCCAGTGCCAGATTCTCCGACGCGAAACGCATGGCCGGATTGCCGTCGCGATCGAGCATCAAGGCTTCCGGGGTGCCGCCGATCCAGATTTCCCCGGTTTTTCCGGTTTCGTCGAGGCAGAGCAAGGTGGCCGCGACAAAGCGGCCAACCGGCATCGATTCCTTCAACTGCTGGTTGAGTTCGAACACGAGTTCGGGGATATCGACGTTCAGGCGAGTCATCCGGTAGAACAGTGCCAGCACCGGCAGCACGCTGATCGCTGCCGGCAGGCCGTGGCCGGTGGCGTCGGCGAGCAGCGCGTAGAAGCGGCCAGCGGCGGAGCGCGCGGCGGCGACAATGTCACCGCTGAAATTCTCGCTGGCGGTTACCTTGTAGCGTAGCCTGGGGTCGCTCAGTCCCGGTCGGTGCAGCAGCTTTTCCATCAGGCGGACCGCCAGTTGCTGTTCGCTCTGGCTGTGGTCGTAGTAAGTCTGCAGGAGCGCCGCGTTTTCCTGCAACTGGCGAGCAGCCTTCTGGCGTTCCGAAATGTCGCGGATGACGCAGACGAAAAGTCCTTCCTGGTCGATGGACACTTCCGAGACGCCAACTTCGACCGGAAAGTCGCTGCCATCGCCGTGGCGGCCGACGGATTCCCGGTCGCGCCCCTTGAACGCACTGAGCGCGCAGACTGCTTGCCCATTGCGGTCGGTCCCGGTGGGGGCGGTGAGCAGCGCGGGCAATAGCGTGCTGACGGGTTGTCCCAGCAGGTCGCGGATGCGGCGGTTGAAAATGCGTTCGGTTGCGCGATTCAGGCTCAGGATTTCACCCTTGCAATCGACGGTGATGATGGCGTCGAGAACGTTGTCGGAAATTGCCTGCAGGCGTTGAAGTGATACCGCAGCGTTGCGCTGCAGGGCCAGCGAACGTTGCATCGAGCGCAACTTGGCCTCGAGCACGACGAAGTTGATCGGCTTGGTCAGGTAGTCGTCAGCGCCGGCTTCCAGGCCCTCGACAAGGTTCTCGTCGCGGTTGAGCGCGGACAGGAAGATGATCGGCACCCACTTGTCGCGGCTGGCTGCCTTGATCCGCCGGGCGGCCTCGAAACCGTCCATGACCGGCATCATGATGTCGAGCAGGACCAGGTCCGGGTGATCCTTCTGGAAGCGTTGCACTGCCTGTTCGCCGTTCTCGGCGAGGATGACGTCGTGCCCCAGTTTCTTCAGGAAGACCTGAAGAATATGCAGATTCGTGCGATTGTCGTCGACCGCCAGAACGCTCATCTTGTCGAATGCGTTACTCATTTTTGCTGGCCTGTAATCACCGAAGGAGAGCCGTTATTCAGAGAATCGGAGCGCATCATGAATGTCTGGTAAATGCCGGCTAGGGCGCCATCCTACCACGTCGCGGGAAACGCCCTTCAAATGGCGTTCTCCCTTTGCTGCAGCAGCCACATGTTGGCATATTTTCCATTTTTTGCAACCAGTTCGGCATGCGTCCCGCTTTCGATAATGCGGCCGGCATCCATGACCAGGATGCGGTCGGCGTTCATCACCGTCGACAGGCGGTGGGCGATCACCAGCGTCGTCCGGCCGCGTGCTGCCAGCTCGAGTTGTGTCTGGATCGCCTTTTCGGTTGCCGAGTCGAGCGCTGAAGTCGCTTCGTCGAAGATCAGGATGGGCGGGTTCTTGAGCAGGGCGCGGGCGATGGCGACACGCTGCTTCTCGCCGCCGGAGAGTTTCAGGCCGCGTTCGCCGACCCGGGTGGCGTAGCCATCGGGCAGACGGCTGACGAAATCGTGCAGGCTGGCGGCGCGGGCGGCGGCGATCACTTCGTCGTCGCTGGCATCGACCCGCCCGTAGCGGATGTTGTAAAGGATGGAGTCGTTGAACAGCACGGTGTCCTGCGGCACGATGCCGATCGCTGAGCGCAGGCTGTGCTGGGTCAGTTGCCGCAGGTCGTGGCCGTTGATGCGGATGCTGCCGCCGGTGACGTCGTAGAAACGGAACAGCAGCCGGGCCAGCGTCGATTTTCCGGCGCCGCTGTGGCCGACGACGGCGACGCTGCTGCCGGCGGGCACAGTGAAGCTGAGCTCGTGGAGGATCTGGCGGTTCGGCTCGTAGGCGAAGTCCACCGCGGCGAACTCGATCGTCACCGCCTGCCCGCCGGGCAGGATCTGGGCATCCGCTGCATCGGCGATTTCGCGGTGTTCGTTGAGCAAGCCGAACATCCGCTCGATGTCGGTGAGCGCCTGCCGCAGTTCGCGATAGACGATGCCGAGGAAGTTGAGGGGCAGGTAGAGCTGGATCAGGAAGGCATTGACCAGCACCAGGTCGCCGATCGTCATGGTGCCGGCAACCACGCCGTCAGCCGCGCGCCACATCATCGCCGTCACGCCCAGGGCAATGATCGCCTGCTGGCCGAGGTTGAGCGCGGCCAGCGTGGTCTGGCTGCGCGTGCTGGCGTTTTCGAGCTGACGCAGTTGCTGGTCGTAACGGTCCGCTTCCCAAGCTTCGTTATTGAAATACTTGACCGTCTCGTAGTTCAGCAGGCTATCGACGGCGCGCGTATTGGCCGCTGAATCGCTTTCGTTGACGGCGCGGCGGATGGCGATCCGCCAATTGCTGACCTTGATCGTGAACAACACGTAGGCGACCAGCGAGATCACCGTGATGACGACGAAGCCGGCATCGTAGCGAACGAAGAGGATGCCCAGCACGAGGGCGATCTCGACCAGCGTCGGCAGGATCGAATACAGCGAATACGAGATCAGGCTGGAAATCGACCGGGTGCCGCGCTCGATGTCGCGCGAAATGCCGCCGGTCTGCCGCTCGAGGTGAAAGCGCAGCGACAGCGCGTGCAGATGCAGGAAGACTTCCAGCGCCACCTTGCGGATCGCCCGCTGGGTGACCCGGGCGAAAAGCATCTCGCGCAGTTCGGTGAACAGCGAGTTGCTGAAACGCAGGCTGCCGTAGAGCAGCAGCAACATCACCGGCAACGCCAGCAGTTCGCCGGACAGCCCGTCGATCATCTCCTTGAACACCAGTGGCACGCCGACATTGGCCAGCTTGGCGGCGACCAGACAGAGCAGGGCGCCGACGACACGGACCCGGTACTGCCAGAGATAGGGGAAGAGCAGGCGCAGCGTCTGCCACACGTGCAGATCCGGCAGCGGCTGGCCGGCGGGCGGTTTGGGCAGGGCGGAGGCGCGACGCATGGCTACAGGCGCGAGAAGAAAGGAAGGCGAGTATATGAAATCCGCCGCCTTTCCGGGAGAATCCCGAGCATTCAGAAACAGGCCTTGAATCATGCACAGCGAACCCCTGCAGCTTCCCGACCGGCAACCGACGCTGCGCGTCGTACCGATGCCGGCCGACCTCAACCAGAACGGCGACGTCTTCGGCGGCTGGGTCATGGCCCAGGTCGACGTTGCTGGCGCAATCCCGGCGATGCGCCGGGCACGCGGCCGGGTGGCGACGGTGTCGGTCAACTCCTTCCAGTTCCGGCAGGCGATCTCGGTCGGCGACATCGTCAGTCTCTACGCCGAAATCGTCCGCGTCGGCCGCACCTCGATCACCGTCCGTGTCGAGGTGTTTGCCGAGCGTCATCACGATCGGCCGATCGTCGTCCGCGTCACGCAGGCCGAGCTAACCTATGTCGCGATCGACGAAAGCGGCGCCAAGCGCGAACTTTCTGCCGAATGAAACACGGAAATGGAATAAAATCGCGCGATTGAATTAATCGGAAGCCTTCGAGGAACGAAGCAATGACCAAGCACACGATGCGTCTCCTGCCAGCCATGATGCTGCTGGCCTATGCCGGCCTGGCGCCGGCGGCGGGTTTTCAGGCCCTTGAACAGAATGCCAGCGGGCTGGGAACTGCCTACGCCGGTTCTGCGGCGATCGCCGACAGCGCGGCGACGATGTTCGCCAATCCGGCCGGCCTGACCCGCCTCGCCGGCTTCAATGTCTCCTTCGGTGCGGTCGGTGTTGCCGAAAGCCACAAGTTCCAGAATGCGGCCGGCGTCTCGTCGGGCGGTGATGCCGGCAACACGAATGTGCTGCCGAACGCCTTCGTCAGTTGGCAGGCGATCCCGGGCCTCAGCTTCGGCCTCGGCATTTCCCGCCCCTTCCTCAACGACATCAAGTACAACGCTGGCTGGGATGGTGCCACCGAAGGCCTCAAGTCGGAAATCACCACGCTCAATCTCAACCCGGCCGTTGCCTATCAGGTCAATGACAAGGTGTCGCTCGGCCTGGGCCTCAACTACCAGCAGCTAGACATGCGTTACACCGATGCCGCGCCGACTTCCTTCAAGGGTGACGACAGCGCGCTGGGCTGGAATGCCGGTGCCCTGTTCACGCTGTCGCCAGCGATGCGCGTCGGCGTCGCCTACCGTTCGAAGATCGACCACGACGTGGCCGGTGTCGACGTCGACACCCCGGCCAGCTTCACCCTGTCCGTCTGGCAGCAGGTGTCCGATCACTGGGAAGCCATGGGTGACCTCTCCTACACTCACTGGAGCGGCGTCGACGACCTCGACTTCGACAACTCCTGGCGCCTCGCCTGGGGCACGGCGTACAAGCTCTCCGAGGTGACCAAGCTCAAGTTCGGCGTCGCCTACGAGCGCAGTCCGGTCGGCAGCAGCAACCGCCCGGTCCAGATGCCGGACAGCGACCGCCTGTGGCTGTCGCTCGGTGGCCAGTGGAAGCTCGGCCGCGCCAGCCTGGTCGATGTCGGTTACGCCTACCGCTACATGCGCGACGCCAAGATCAACGATGGCGCTGCCGTCGGCAAGTACGAAAACGGCGCGCATGTCCTCGGCGTTCAATACACCGTCGGGTTCTAAGGGGTCGTGCAGGGAAGTGGGCTGCCTTCGCTGGAAATCGCCGGTCTGACGATTGGCGTGCGCGAAGGCGTCCTCGTCCTGTTGGTCCTGGTCGCGTTTTATATCGGCTTCGTGCTGCTCCGTTTCCGTCGCTCACCACCGCGCCAGCCGGCGCCTCAACCTGAACCGGTTGTTACCCCGCCGGCCGTGCCGCCAGTGCCGGTCGTCGAGCCAGTGCCGCCGGCCTATGCCGAAACCGCTTCGCATCTTGCCAGCGAACTGCTGGTTGAAGGACTGGAGCGGGAGCTCGCACAACTGCGTGACGAAGTCGAAGTGATGCGCGCCGAACTCGCTGCACTGCGCGAGGACATGCAGCAGGAGTTGGCCCACCTGCGCGCCACGCAGACGGTGGCGCCGATCTACGGTGACGCGATGCAGATGGCGGCGGCCGGTTACGATGCCTCGATGATCGCCGAGCGCTGCGGCATCGCCCGCGCCGAGGCCGAACTGGTCGTGGCCCTGGCGCGCAGCCGGGTCGAGTGAGGACGAAAATGACGGAAAAACGCCCAGATACGGTAGTGCCGGTCGAATCGGAATTACGGGCACAACTGGCCCGCCGCTTGGCCGTCGCCGGTGCCCTGGTGGCGGTTCTGCTCGGCGTGCTGGCCATCTTCGATCGCTTCTCGCAGCCAGCCGAGGAAGAAGAAGTCGCCGTCTACACCCGGCCGGTGCCGGTGGCGCCGCCGAAAATGCTGACCCAGCCGGTGACCCCGGCCGAGCCCGAAGCCGCACCGCCTGCCGAAGCCGCCGTACCGGAAAGCGCGGAACCCGCGACCGTCGATGCAGGCGAGGCGCCGCCGCCGCCGCCGCCCGACGTGGCGGCCAACCCGTCGCAAACGCAGGCGCTAGCCCCCACGGTAACGAAGACGGGGCGGCGCAACGGCGCCCCGGCGGAGGCGGAGGTCGTTCCGGAAATGACGGCGCCGCCGCAACTCTTGCCGACCAAGCCGGCCGTGGCGCCGCTGCCGGAGCCGGCCAAGCCAGCGCTTCCGGTTGTCGCAGCGCCGGCGCCCACACCTGCCGCCAAGGTGTTGACGACGACGCCCGGCGCAGCGCGTCCACCCGCTGCTGAAACGCCGGCAGCGCCCCGCCTGTTCTCGGGCTTCGTGCTGCAGGCCGGCGTCTTCGCCAGCGCCCAGCGTGCCGAGGAGCTGCATGCCCGGCTGACGCTTAACGGCGTGCCGTCGCAGATCGAGGCGCGGGTCCAGGTCGGTCCTTTCCGGACCCGGCGCGAAGCCGCCGCCGCGCAGGCCAAGCTGCGCGAACTGGGCATCGAAAGCATGCTCGTCGAACCGAAGGGCAATCGCTAGGCGCTTTTTTGCAGCCGGCGCAGGAAGACCTTCATCTCCTTGGCCGCCTGGATGTCGCCGCGCGCTTCCGCCACCCGGATGCCGTCGCTGTAGGCGTCCGCCGCAGCGGCGCTTTCGCCAGCCTGGGTCAGCGCCTTGCCCAGTGCTTTCCAGGCCGCCGAATAGTTCGGATCGCGGTCGACCGCGGCGCGGAAGCAGTCGGCCGCCTGGCGCGGCGCTTCCGCCTTCAGGTACTCGTTGCCCAGCGAGAAGCGCAGCAGGGCGCCGTCGCGCGGTCCACCGATCATTTTTTCCAGGGATTCGATGCGTGGGTTCATGGAAGCTCGGGTCTAAAATAACGGTTTTGCAAATTCACCAAGAGGAACGCAACATGGCCAAGACCATCATCGCCACGCCGCATGCGCCGGCCGCCATCGGCACCTATTCGCAAGCAGTGCGCGTCGGCGACACCGTCTACCTGTCCGGGCAGATCGGCCTCGATCCGACGAGCATGCAGATGGTAGACGGCATCGACGCGCAAATCGTTCGCGTCTTCGACAATCTCAAGGCGGTTGCCGAAGCGGCCGGCGGCACGCTCGCCGACGTGGTCAAGCTCAACGTCTTCCTGACCGACCTCGGCAACTTCACCAAGGTCAACGAAACCATGGCCAGCTACTTCAGCGAGCCCTTCCCGGCGCGCGCCGCCGTTGGCGTCAAGGAATTGCCGCGTGGCGCGCTGGTCGAGGCCGACGCGGTGATGTTCCTCGGCTGAGCGCATGTCGCAGGCGCCGATCCGCGCCTCCGACGCGCTGAAGAAGAAGCTGGCCAAAATCGGCCTCCACACGGAGGCCGATTTGCTGGTCCACCTGCCGCTGCGCTACGAGGACGAAACCCGGATCACCCCGATCGCCCGCGCCTTTGCCGGCGAACCGGTGCAGATCGAGGTCAGCGTCGCCGACAGTGAAATCCAGTTCAAGCCGCGCCGGCAACTGGTGGTCCGCGCTTACGACGAGAGCGGCGAAATCACCCTGCGCTTCTTCAGCTTCTACCCGAATCACCAGGCGGCGTTCAGCGCCGGTTCTCGGGTGCGCGCTTTCGGCGAGGTGCGCGGCGGTTTCTTCGGGCTGGAGATGGTGCATCCACGGTTCAGGAAGATCGCCGACGGCGAGCCGCTACCGAGCGAGATGACGCCGATCTACCCGTCCACCGCCGGGCTCGCTAATTCGGCGCTGCAGAAGCTGATCGGTCGCGCGCTGGCCGACGGCGACCTCGCCGAGACGCTGCCCGACGAGATTCGCCAGCGGCTGAAACTGCCCGGCCTGGCGCGCAGCCTGCACTTCCTGCACCGGCCGCCGCCCGGTACCGACCTCGACACGCTGCATACGCGCAATCACCCGGCCTGGCGGCGGGTCAAGTTCGATGAAGTGCTCGCCCAGCAACTGTCGCTGCGCCGCGCCTACCTCGCCCGCCGCGAGCAGGGGGCGCCGGTGCTGGTGGCGCAGGACGACCTCGGCGCCCGCCTGCTCGACCGCCTGCCCTTCGGCCTGACCGGCGCGCAGTTGCGGGCGATGGCCGAGATTGCCGGCGACCTCGCCCAGCCTTACCCGATGCAGCGCCTATTGCAGGGCGACGTCGGCGCCGGCAAGACCATCGTCGCCGCGCTGGCGGCCTGCCAGGCGATTTCCGCCGGCTGGCAGGCGGCTTTCATGGCGCCGACCGAAATCCTCGCCGAGCAGCATTACCTGAAACTCAAGGACTGGCTGGAGCCGCTCGGCGTGCGCGTCGCCTGGCTGTCCGGCAGCTTGAAGTCGAAAGCCAAGCGCGCGCAACTGGCGGCGACCGCGGCCGACGCGCAACTGGTGGTCGGCACCCATGCGCTGATCCAGGACGGTGTCGACTTCGCCAAACTGGGCCTGGCCATCGTCGACGAGCAGCACCGCTTCGGTGTCGCCCAGCGCCTGGCGCTGCGCAAGAAGGGCAGCAATCCGCACCAGTTGATGATGTCGGCGACGCCGATTCCGCGCACGCTGGCCATGAGCTACTACGCCGACCTCGACGTCACCGTCCTCGACGAACTACCGCCCGGGCGGACGCCGATCAAGACCCGGCTGGTCGCCGACAACCGGCGCCAGGACGTCGTCGGTTTCGTCAAGAAACACGTCGAGGAAGGCCGCCAGGCCTACTGGGTGTGCCCGCTGATCGAGGAGTCGGAAGCTTTGCAATTGCAGACGGCGGAAGAGACCTACGCCCAGCTTTCGGCCGATCTGCCTGGCTTGACCGTCGGCCTGGTGCACGGACGGCTGAAGGCCGACGAGAAGCAGGCGGTGATGAGCGCCTTCGCGGCCGGCGACATCGACGTGCTGGTGGCGACGACGGTGATCGAAGTCGGTGTCGATGTGCCCAACGCCAGCCTGATGGTCATCGAACACGCCGAACGCTTCGGCCTCTCGCAACTGCACCAGTTGCGCGGCCGCGTTGGCCGCGGCCAGTACGAATCGAGCTGCGTGCTGATCTACGCCGGGCCGCTCGGCGAGATCGCCCGCCAGCGGCTGAAGATCATCTTCGAGAATACCGACGGTTTCGAGATCGCCCGCCAGGATCTGCAACTGCGTGGCCCCGGCGAATTCGTCGGCGCCCGCCAGAGCGGCGTGCCGCTGCTGCGCTACGCCGACCTGGAAATGGATGCCGACCTGGTCGAGATGGCGCGCCAGATTGCCGAGGAAATGCTCACCGAGCACCCGGCGCTGGCTGAAAAACACCTGCAGCGCTGGCTCGGCGCCCGCGAGGAACTGCTCAAGTCCTGAACCAGTCCTCGATCAGTGCCGCCACCTGTTCCGGCTGGTCGTGGTGCAGCATGTGGTCGGCGTTGTCGATCCAGCTTTCCTGCAGGTTGGCGAAGCAGGCGCGGCGCGCTTCCCAGTCGCCCGGGCGGGCGGCGAAATCGCGCACGATCCAGGACTGGCGACCGCTGATCCAGAGCACCGGGCAGGCGACTTCGCGCCAGATTGCCATCGATTCTTCGAGCCGAAACAGGTAGGGCGAGGTCGCCTTGTGCCATGGGTCGCCGTTCCAGATCACGCCGTGGCGCGCTTCGCCCTGGCGGTTGGTGCCGTCGCCGATGCGCGCCAGGTGGCGGGAGAGAAACTCGGCGCGGTCCTCGCTCAGGTAAGGATCGCTTTTCAGCAGGCGGCGGGCGAAGGCCTGGCGGTCAGGATAGACGTGCATGCGCGGCGGCTGGGCCAGCTCGTCCAGCCATTGGCGGTAGCGGGCCGGCGCCATGTCGGCGGTGGTCGGTGCGATGCCCATGCCCTCCAGCGACACCAGGCGCTGCACGCGCTGCGGCCGGATGCCGGCGTACAGCGTACCGAGGATGCCGCCCATGCTGTGACCGGCGATGCGCACCGCTTCGTCCTGGGCGTAGCGCTCGATGATCGCCACCAGATCGCCCATGTGCTCGGCGAAGAAATACGGCCGGTTCAGCCATTGCGACTGGCCGAAGCCGCGCCAGTCCGGGGCGACGATGTTCCATTCCCGCGCCAGCGCATCGACGACGAACTGCCAGGAGGCGGAAACGTCCATCCAGCCGTGCAGCAGGAACAACGTCGGGGCGTCGGCGCGGCCCCAGCGGCGGATGTGCAGGCGGACGCCGTTGAGGTCGAGAAATTCGGATCGGGAAGGCAGCATGTTCTGGAAAATCAGGGGATCAAGCTACTGATTCTAGCCGATGCGGCAAATACGCCAGCCGGCAATACCCTGATATTGCCAAGGGCATATAATGTCGGCATATCAAACCAAGCAAAAGTCAGGGAGCTTTCATGAAACGTCGCGATTTTGTCCTGCTCGCCACCATGTTTTCCGGCGTCAGCTTCGTCAATTCCGCCAGCGCGCAATTCAACTGGGGGCGCGCGCTCGAGGCTGGCCGCAACATCCTGCAGTCGGAAACCATCTCCGATTCCGATTTGCGCGTTTACTTCGACCGCCTGGCCGCCAATTCCGACCGCCAGAACCAGCTTGCCAGTTCCTTCTCGCCCTACGGCCAGCGTATCGCCAAGTTGTCGGAAGGCTTGAGCAGCTACGACGGCCTGACGCTCAACATCAGGGCCTATATTTCCTCGGAAGTGAACGCCTTCGCCATGGCCAACGGTGTGATCCGCATCTATAGCGGGTTGATGGACCGTTTCAGCGACGACGAAATCCGCTACGTGATCGGCCACGAAATCGGCCATGTCCAGGCTGGCCACACCAAGGCACGCATCCAGACGGCGCTGCGCACCAGCGCGCTGCGCAATGCGGTCGCCTCGGCCGGCGGTACCGCCGGCGATGTTGCCGATTCCGCCCTGGGCAGCCTGTTCGAACAGGTGGTCCACGCCAAGCACTCGCAAGCCAACGAGAACGAAGCCGACGACCGCGCCCTCAACTTCATGCGCGAAAAGCAGTATCCGCTGCAGGCTTGCGTCACTGCGCTGGAAAAGCTGGACGGCCTGGGCGGCAACAATGCCTCCTGGCTGTCCACCCATCCCAGCCCGCGCGAACGCGCTGACCGCATCCGCGCCCAGATCTGAGTTTTCCAGCCTCACTCGTCGGCCCAGTAATCGACCGCGTCGACCAAGCGGCCGACATGGGCGAAAGTCCGCGCCGTCTTGTCGCCGCCTGGCGCGCTGCCGGCGACGACGAAGAACTTACCGGAATCGGGGTAGATCGCGATATCCGGTGCCTGTTGCGTGGATACGCAGAGGTAGCGTAGCGGCACGTGGCCGTCGTTGACGATCTGGTGCGCCGCCGCCGGGTCGCCGCCGGGGAAAGCGAGCAGGTCGCCGGCGGCAACCGCGTATTCGGCGTTGCCGTAGCGCAGGCGGCCGTTGCCGGCGAGGATCAGGACCAGTTCGTCGTTGGCCAGGTGGGCGTGGCGCGGCCAGGCGGTCTTGCCCGGCGGCACTTCGCTCAGTCGGCAGCCCAGGCTCTTGAGGCCGAGCTGGGCGCCGATGCTGGCGTTGGCCGAGGCGAAGCGCTCGCCGTGCGCTTCGTCGTGCAGTTCGAGATCGTCGATATGGACGAAAGGCGGCTTGGTCATCGGTTTCCCTCCTTGAGCGGAAGACTATAAGCCGGGTTCAGCGCGTCAGGTAGAAGGAGCCGGTTGCCGTACCGACCAGCCGCTCCGCTACCGAGGCGCGCGCCGTCGCCACCGCCAGCCGGCCGCCCAGGCGCAGCACCTCGACGGCGACCGCCACCCGCTCACCGACATGGGCTGGCGCGCAGTAGTGGATGTCCAGTTGCGTGGTCACCACCAGGCTTGCCGGCCGGCCGCTGTGCTGCGCCTGGCGATAGACGCATTCGCCGAGGGCGCTGTCGAAGACGCTGGCGAGGACGCCGCCGTGCAGCGTGCCGGCGCCGTTGAGGTGGCGCTTGCCGACCTTGAACGAGAGGTCGGCATCGCCGCCGTCCAGGCGCACCAGCGGGTTGCTCGACAACAGGCGGAAGTCGTCGCAGGGTTGGCGCGCGTTCATTGCCAGACTCCGGCCAGGGGGCCGCGCGGGAGCAGCAGCCGGCGCGCCAGGCGCAGCCGCCAGTCGCTTGCCGGGACACGGAATTCGACGCGCAGCCCGGTCATCCGCTCGTTGTCGAAACCGCTGACCAGCAGCGGCGCGTCGTCGGCACTCAAGCTCAGGCGCTGGCCGGGGCCGAGTATCAGGTCCTTGGCTTCGCCATGGCGGGTGATCCAGGCCCGGCCGCTTTCGACGCTCAGCGCGGCGACGCGGCGCGGCGACAGCCTGGTCAGTTGCTCGGAGTTCAGTTGCAGGTGGCAGAACAAGCTGCCGGGCAGATCGGGGTGTTCGGTCATGATCGTCTCCTGCCGGGCTTGACGAAGGTTCGCCAAAAGCCCAGCATCCAGATGCGTTTCGGTTGCAAATCCCGCATTGCTTGAGGCTTCGGTTGCGCTGCGGTTAAAGTCAGTTTTCCGCAGAATTACAGCTAGTTCAAACGCAATATCGGCATTGAATGGATGCGTGAAAATCATGCGAAAAGACCTGCTCTCGCTGCCGCCGCTGGAGCCCCTGCGCGGTTTCGTCGCGGCGGCCAGCCGGCGCAGCATCACGCTCGCGGCGGTCGACCTGTGTCTGACCCAGTCGGCGATCAGTCGCCAGATTCAGTCGCTGGAGAACGCGCTCGGCGTGCCGCTGTTCGTTCGCAAGCACCGCGCCATCGAACTGACCGCCGCCGGCGAGCGCCTGTTGCCCGCCGCCATCGCCTGGCTCACCGAATACGGCGAGATTGCCGCCAGCCTGCGCCAGCGGGCCGCCGCCGACAGTGTGACGATCACCGCCAGCATCGGCGTCACCGCGCTCTGGTTGTTGCCGCGTCTGGGCGAATTCCAGGCCGCCCATCCGGCCGTCGAAGTCCGCGTCGTCGCCGCCAACTCGCCGGTCGACCTGGTCCCGGCCGGCATCGATCTGGCCATCCGCTATCAGACCGAACCGACGATAGGGCGCGGCGACCGCCTGCTGTTCCGCGAGAGCATCGCCCCGGTGCTGGCGCCGGCTCTGGCGGAAAAGCTCGCGGCCAGCCCGGAAGAAAGCCCGACCTTGATCGAATACCAGGAAAGAAGCCTGCCCGGTCTCGACTGGACGCCCTGGCTGGCCAGCCTCGGCCTCTCAGGGGGGAGCTTGCGCCGGCTCGGCTTCAACCAGTACGACCAGGCGGTGCAGGCCGCCATCGCCGGCCAGGGCGTCGTCCTCGGCCGTCTGCCCTTGCTCGCCGAGGCGCTGGGCGATGGACGCTTGTGCCGCTGGCCGGACGCGCCGGCCTTCGCTAGCCCCTACGCTTACTGGCTGCTGCGCGCGCCCAGCAGCGACGGTGCGGCGGTGGCTGCCTTCGCTGACTGGCTGGCCGGGCAGGGCGCAGCCTAGCCGGCGCCTTTCGCCTTACTCGCCGAACAGCTTGCGCATCGCGTCCATGATGCTGTCGATGGGCGAGATTTCGACATCCAGCGCCTTGACCCCGGCGTCGCCGGCGAACTCGTCGTACACCCAGTCGCCGTCGATGTAGGAGACGCCGGGCGGTGCCGTTCGCTCGGTGGGGGGCTTGCCGGCCAGCGCCTGGCGCATGTAGTCGGCCCAGATCGGTAGCGCCAGCGTGGCGCCGAATTCGCGGGCGCCGAGCGATTTCGGCTGGTCGTAGCCCATCCACGCCACCGCCACCACCTTGCCCGCGTAGCCGGCGAACCAGCCGTCGAAGGCGTCGCTGGTGGTGCCGGTCTTGCCGGCGAGGTCGCCGCGTCCCAGGCGCTGGCTGGCGGCGGCGCCAGTGCCGCTGGTCACCACTTCGCGCAGCATGCTGTCGATGATGAAGGCGTTGCGTGGATCGATCGCCGCTTGCCTTTCCTCCTGCGACGGCGCCGGGGCTTCCCACAGCACCTGGCCGCGGGCGTCGGTGATTTTTTCGATCAGGCGCGGGCTGACCGTGTGTCCGCCATTGGCGAATACCGCGTAGGCCTGGGCCATCTGCAGCGGCGTCACCGAGCCGCTGCCCAGCGTCAGCGTCAGGTTGTCCGGGTGTTTGGCGGTGTCGAAACCGAAACGCGCCAGGTAGTCGCGCCCGTACTGCGGCGTGATCGCCTGCAGCAGGCGCACGGCGACCACGTTCTTCGAGCGCGCCAGCGCCCGACGCAGCGTCAGCGGGCCGTCGTAGCCGTCGTCGTTACTTGGTTCCCACGGCTGGCCATCGGCGCCGCCGGGTAGCGAGATCGGTTCGTCGTTCATCAGGGTGGCCGGCGAGAAGCCCTTCTCCAGCGCCGCCGAATAGATGAAGGGCTTGATGATCGAACCTGGCTGGCGCCAGGCGCTGGTGACGTGGTTGAACTGCTTGCGGTAGAAGTCGAAGCCGCCGACCAGTGCCCGGTAGGAACCGTCCTCGGCGTCGAGGGCGACGAAGGCGGCTTCCACCTCCGGCATCTGGGCAATCGCCCAGCGGCCCTTGCCGTCCTGGCTGACGCGGATCACCGAGCCGACGCGGATGCGTTGGGCCAGTGGTGTTTTCGGCTGCAGCGCGCGGGCGGCGAAGCGCAGGCCATTGCCGGTGATTTCCAGGGTGTCGCCGAAGGCCGGTTCGGCGCGTACGCGCTTGGCCGAAACTTCGGTGACGACGGCGGCGATCAGCCTGTCGCTGCCCGGGTGTTTGCTCAGTGCCTGGTCGATCGCTTCTTCCCGCTCATCGGCATTGGCCGGCAGCTCGACAAAACCTTCCGGGCCGCGGTAACCATGGCGCTGATCGTAAGCCAGCACGTTGCGCCGCAGCGATTCGTAGGCGGCGTTCTGCTCGGCCTTGTCGAGCGTGGTGTAGACGTTGAAGCCCTGGGTGTAGGCGGCGCTCTGGTAACGCGCGAAAAGCTCCTGGCGCACCATCTCCGCAACATGGTCGGCCTGGGCTTCGAACTGCATGCGCTGGCTGACCGCCAGCGGCTGGGCGACGGCCTCGTCGAACTGCGCCTGGGTGATCTTCTCCAGTTGCAGCATGCGCTTCAGCACCAGTTCCTGGCGCGCCTTGGCGCGCGCCGGGTTGACCGCCGGGTTGTGTTTCGCCGGGTTCTGCGGAATGCCGGCCAGCATTGCCGCTTCGGCCAGCGTCAGTTCAGACAGGCGCTTGCGGAAGTAGGTTCGGGCGGCGCTGGAAAAGCCGTAGGAGCGCTGGCCGAGGTAGATCTGGTTCATGTACAGCTCAAGAATCTGGTCCTTGCTCAGGGCCGATTCGATTCGGTAGGACAGCATCACCTCGGTCAGCTTGCGGCGCAGCGTCTTCTCCGGCGTCAGGAAGAAATTGCGCGCCACCTGCATGGTGATCGTCGACGCTCCCTGGCGCATGCCGCCGGTCAGCCCGGCTGCCACCGCGCGCGCCACGCCGCGGTAATCGACGCCGCCGTGCTCGTAGAAACGCGCATCCTCGATCGCCAGCAGCGCCTCCTTCATCAGCGGCGGAATCTCCTGGATCGGCGTGAAGTCGCGGCGCTCCTCGCCGAACTCGCCGAGCAGCGCGCCGTCGGCGGTGTAGATGCGCAAGGGGATTTTCGGCCGGTAATCGGTCACCAGATCAAGCGACGGTAGCCGGGGCAGGATGCTCAGCAAGGTGCCGCCGACCAGCACGAACACCGCCAGCACGCCAATGGCGGCCAGCGCCAGCAAGGTGCGGCGCAAGTTGCTGCGGTAATTGGCCTGGGCAAAGGGAAGGGCAAGAAACTTGACGGCGGTCGAGAAGAAATTCACGCGTTGATCCAGATCGAGAGAGCGGCAAAGAAGTCAGCCGAGGGCGAAGTGTAGGACAACGGGGGCGGCAATGGGACCGGCTGCAGAGCGGATGGAGTCACAGGCTGGCGGCAATGTCCGCGGCCAGATGGTCGACCGCTGCTTCCGTCGTCGCCCACGAGCACATGAAACGCGCCATGTCGCCGATGAAGGTATGGAACACCCAGCCCGCCTGGCGCAATCGCGCCATCGCCGGCTCCGGCAACTGGACGAAGACGCTGTTGGCCTGCGCCGGGCGGCAGGCGAGCCCGGGCAGCGCCGCCAGTCGTTCAGCCAATCGACGGGCCAGACGATTGGCGTGGCCGGCATGCTTGAGCCAGGTGTCGTCGTCCAGCATGGCCAGCCAGGGCGCCGACAGGAAGCGCATTTTCGAGGCAAGCTGGCCGGCCTGCTTGCAGCGCCAGGAAAAATCCTCGCCCAGCGCGCGGTTGAAAAACACCACCGCCTCGCCGAGCGGCAAGCCCATCTTGGTGCCGCCAAAACACAGCACGTCGATTCCCGCGCGCCAGGTCATGTCCGCCGGTGAAACCGCCAATGCGGCCAGCGCATTGGCAAAACGGGCGCCATCCATGTGCGTGTACAGGCCGTGCCGCTTGGCGATATCGCTCAGGGCGGCGATCTCGTCGACTGAGTAGAGCGTGCCCAGTTCGGTCGCCTGGGTCAGGGTGAGGGCCTTGGGGCGCGGGTAATGCTGATCGCGGCGGCGGGTGATCAGGTGTTCGACGTGGGCGGCATCCATCCTGCCTTCCGTCTGTCGCGCCAGCAGGAGCTTGGCCCCGTTCGAGAAGAACTCCGGCGCGCCACATTTGTCGGTCTCGACATGCGCCGATTCCGCGCAGATGACGCCCTGGTAGGACTGGCACAAGGAAGCCAGCGCCAGCGAATTGGCCGCCGTGCCGTTGAAAACGAAGTAGACATCGCAATCGGTGGCGAACAACTGGCGCAGCCGGTCGCAAACGACCTTGGTCACCTCGTCCTCGCCATAAGACGAGATGAACCCGGTATTGGCCGAGTTGAAGGCGGCGAGTGCCTCCGGACAGGCGCCGGCCGTGTTGTCGCTGGCGAACTGCAGGTAGTAGCCGGGGACTTGGGAGGAGGCAGGCATGGCGGGGATTCCTGGATTTGAGGAACGCATCATTGTGCCATGCGGTGGTTTTTGGGTGGGTTGGCTTGTGCTTCTTGGCCGAAGCCGCCGTTGGATCCGTGCTTCATGTCAGGCGTAAATGGCGTTGAACGGAAACTTCCTTGTTCAGTGAACTAGGGCGGAAGTTGGCAGCATGGGAACCCATCCCGCTGACCCCGGCGCAAAGTTGTAGTAGCCTTGCGCCCCCTTTTTTGTCGATTCAGGACATGATCATGGCGCGTCCATTGCAGCACGCCACATTCAACCGCTCCGCGCTAGTCCGCGTTCTCTCCGGCGCCCTGCCAGAAGTCTCCGCGCTGAATTACGATTTCGGCGAACGGCTCGGGCAATGGCTGGACGTCTCCGATGCGTTAACGCTGTATTCGGCCCTGACTCCCCGGGCCGGCGGCGGGGCGCCCGTGGGTGCGGCAAATGACGATCTCCCCGCACAACTGGCCCGCGTGCGCCGCCACCTGAGCGATTCGATCAAGGCCGACGGCGTTTTCAACGCGCCGCCGGCACGGATTCCGTTTCCGGTGCCGCTGCCCAATGCGACGCCGGAAAGTGCCGCCGATTTTTCGCCCTACCACCGCTATTACCTCGCCCACCAGCGCGACATGAGCGCCGCCATCACTGCCCTGCGCAGCAGTGCCCGCAAGGCGCTGGCCGCTCATTCGGCAGCCGGTCGGCAACTGGCCGAGCTCGACGCCACCTTCGACCAGTCGCTGGCTTCCCGCGAGCGCACGCTGCTCGGTAACATCCCGATCCTGCTCAGCAAGCGCTTCCAGCAGCGTTACGCCGACCACCGCGCCATGCTCGGCGAGAGCGGCGCGGACGATGCCGCCGCCTGGGCACAGCCGGGTAGCTGGCTCGAAGCCTTCTGCCAGGATGCCCAGACCGTGCTGCTGGCCGAGCTGGAACTGCGCCTGAAGCCCGTCGCCGGGCTGATCGCCGCCCTGGCTGCCCCGCCGGGCAGCGCCAACCACGAAACGAATCCCCGATGAACCGCAATCTCAGTCTCTTCGCCTTCATCCTCGGCCTGCTCGCCGTCGTCTGGGTGGCCATCGGCTACCTCGACGGCCACACGCTGGCCTTCTCCGTCTCCTGCATCATCGCCGTGGTCTATGTCGCCGGCGCCCTGGAAATGCGGCGCTTCCACGCCAACACGGCGGCGTTGGCCGCGGCGCTGCGCAACATCCCGGACGACATCGGCCACCTCGGCGAATGGCTGCAACAGGTGCCGGCCGCCTTGCAGAACACCGTGCGCCTGCGTATCGAAGGCGAACGCGTCGCCCTGCCCGGCCCCGGCATCACGCCCTACCTGGTTGGCCTGCTGGTGCTGCTCGGCATGCTCGGCACCTTCCTCGGCATGGTGGTCACGCTGAACGGCGCCGTGCTGGCGCTGGAAAGTACGACCGACCTGCACACCATCCGCGCCGCGCTGGCCGCGCCGGTCAAGGGCCTGGGCGTCGCCTTCGGCACCTCGGTCGCCGGCGTCGCCACCTCGGCCATGCTCGGCCTGATCTCGGCGCTGTGCCGGCGCGAACGCCTGCAAGTCGGCCAGTTGCTCGACAGCAGGATCGCCGGCGTGCTGCGCGACTTTTCGCTGACCTACCAGCGCCAGGAAACCTTCAAGGCCTTGCAGGCGCAGGCCCAGGCGCTGCCCGAACTGGTCGGCAAGCTCGACGCGATGATGGGCCAAATGGCCGAACACCACCGCCAGCTCGGCGAGCAACTGCTGGCCGGCCAGCAGCGCTTCCACGACGAAGCCAGGGGGCTGTACGGCAACCTGGCGCAATCCGTCGACCAGTCGCTCAAAACCAGCCTCAAGGACAGCGCAACGGTCGCGGCGCAGACCATCCAGCCGGTCGTCACCGCCACCATGACGAGCATCGCAAACGAGACGCGCGGCTTGCACGACAAGTTGTTCGGCACCGTCGAAACGCAACTGGCCGGCATTACCGGGCAATTTTCGCAAGTCGTCGGCAGCGTCAGCGAGACCTGGACGCAGGCCCTGAGCCGTCACGAACAGGTCACCGCGAGCCAGCACCAGCAACTGCAAGCTGCGCTTACCGTCTACGCCGATACCTTCGAGCAACGCGCCGCCGCACTCCTCGCCTCGGTCGACCACACCCAGACCAAGTTGCAGGCCGACGCCGCGCAGCAACTGGCGGCCCTGGCCGAGACCACCGCTGCCCATCAGCAACAACTGGCCGACAGGCTCGCCAGCCAGTTCGACGGCGTCACTGCGCGCCTCGATCAGGCCGTCAGCCAAGTGGCCGACACCTGGCAAGCCGCGCTGGGCCAACACACCAGCACCAGCGATGCGCTGAGCGAGAAACTGGACACGACGCTGAGCGCCTTCGCCGACACCTTCGGCCAACGCTCGCAAGCCTTGCTCGACTCGGTGGCCGGTACGCACGCCGCGCTGAAGGGCGAACTGGCCACCAGTCATGCCGCCTTCGCCCAGACCACGCAGGCGCAGCAGGCAGCAATCAGCGAGCAGGTCGCCGGCCAGCTCGACGGCATCGCCCGGCGTTTCGACGGCGCGGTACAGACCGTCTCCGACACCTGGAGCGGGGCGCTGGCCAAACACGAACAGGCCAGCGACCGCCTGACGCAGGCGCTAGCGCAAACCCAGAGCAGCCTCGCCGACACTTTCGCCCAGCGCAGCGCCGCCCTGCTCGCCGACATGCGCGACACTCAGGCCGCCTGGCAGAGCGAATGGGCCAGCGGCGAACAAACCCGCCAGACCCACTTCACCGATGCCCTGACGGCGATGGCCGGCAAGCTCGAAGCGCAATGGCAGCAACACGGCGACGCCACACTGGCGCAGCAGGAAAAGATCACGCACACGCTGGGCGACACCGCCCGCGAGCTGGTCGCCGTCCACCAGCGCCAGGCCGAGACGACCATCGCCGAAGTCACCCGCCTCATGCACACCGCCGCCGAAGCGCCCAAGGCCGCTGCCGAGGTCATCGGCCAACTGCGCCACG
The DNA here is from genome assembly GCF_041909095.1 of Azonexus sp. Taxonomy (GTDB): domain Bacteria; phylum Pseudomonadota; class Gammaproteobacteria; order Burkholderiales; family Rhodocyclaceae; genus Azonexus. The sequence continues at coordinate 1,420,547 of NZ_JAYREB010000001.1, forward strand.
AACTGTCGGCGAGCATGGCGCGTGACAACAGCCTGCTCGAAGAGCGCAGCCGCATCATGGAAACCCTGGCCGCCCTGCTCGACGCCATCAACCACGCCTCGACCGAACAGCGCAGCGCCATCGACGCGCTGGTCGCCGCGTCGGCCGAATTGCTCGAACGCGCCGGCAGCCAGTTCGCCGCCAGGGTCGAGAGCGAAGCCGGCAAGCTGGTCGAGGTCGGCAGCGGCATCGCCGGCGGCGCGCTGGAAGTGGCCAGCCTGGGCGAGGCCTTCGGCGCTGGGGTCAAGCTGTTCGCCGAATCCAACGACAAGATGATGGCCGCCCTGCAACGCATCGAAAACGGCCTGGCCAAGTCGCTGACCCGCAGCGACGAGCAACTCGCCTACTACGTCGCCCAGGCGCGCGAAATCATCGACCTCAGCATCCTGTCGCAGAAGAAGATGGTCGACGACCTGCAGCGCGTCGCGGGTAGCGAAGCATGAGCTTCGAAGACAGCGACGCCAGCGTCGACCACAGCACACCGGTCTGGGCCGTCTTCGGCGACCTGATGGCCGGGCTGCTCGGCGCCTTCGTGCTGATCCTGGTCGGCGTGCTCGGCGTGCAGCTCGAACTGGTCAGCAGCCTCGAAGCCGAAATCCAGAAGCGCCAGCAGGAAGAACAGCGCCGCGAAGCGCTCGAAAAGGCGCTCGCCGGCCCGCTCGCCTCCGGCCGCGTGACGCTCGACAACGGCAAGATCGGCATCAGCGGCAACGTGCTCTTTGCGCTCAACTCCGACCAGTTGCAGCCGGAAGGCAAGCAACTGTTGAAGAGCCTGTCCCAGCCCATCGCCGCCTATCTCGGCGCCAGCGAGCAGATGCTGATGGTCAGCGGCTTCACCGACGACATGCCGGTGCGCGGCAGCAACAGCCGCTTCGCCGACAACTGGGAGCTCTCTGCCCAGCGCGCGCTGACCGTCACCCGCACGCTGATCGAGGACGGCGTGCCTTCCTCGTCGATCTTCGCCGCCGCCTTCGGATCGCAGCAGCCGGTGGCCGACAACACCGACGCTGACGGCCGCGCCCGCAACCGCCGCGTCGAAATGGCGCCGGTGCCCAAGTCGCGGACCAATGCCAAGGACGCCAATGGCTGACCGGGGAGAGCTCCAGCGGCGACTCGATGCCCTGCGCGCCAGCGGCGCCGCCGAGCGCGACCCCGTCCGCTTCGCCTACCTCGACGCCCTGGCCCGCCGCGCCGCGACGCAGCCGGCCAGCATCCGCCAGGTGCTCGCCGGCAAATTCGGCGCTAGCGCCGACGAACTGCAAAGCCGCCCGGCACCGACGCCAACGGCGAGCGCGCCGGGCGACAGCGCCAGCCCGCTCGCCACGCTGCTCGCCTACATCGGCCAGCAGGCCCACGCTCAGCCAGACTCCAACCCACCGGCCAAGGCAACTTCACTCCCGCCAGGGGAGCGGCCCAAGGCAAAGGATTCAGTTGGCGCTAGCTGCCCGCCAGCACTGGAACTCAAATCCGTTGCCTACTTCCGCGACGAGTGGTCCAAGCTCAGCACCGAGCAGCAACTGATGCAGACCCTGGCCCTCGCCCCGGAAAACGCCGGCCCGATGAACTCCCAGCACCTCGTGCTGCGCAGCCTGCAGGTCATGCGCGACATCGCGCCGGATTATCTGCACGGCTTCATGTCCTACATCGACGCGCTGATCTGGCTGGAACACGCGGCCCCGGCCAAGCCGGCGCCGGCGCGTGCCGCCGCCAGCGAGGGAGTACCAGCGAAGCGGGCGGCCAGGAGCAGCCCGAAGCGTCGCTAATCGACCCCAGCCCGGAGCCGTGCGCGAGTATTTGTCTCGTCCGCAGCTTAAGTCGAGATTGAAGCCCCTGGCATTCCCATGTGCGCCGTTGAGTCTCGCAAACCTGACTCATCATGCTTTCGCACGTTAAATTGAGACTCTTCCGGTTTACCGCAACTCAACTTGAGCGTCGGTTTGTATAGCCACCTTGTAATCGGCTGAAACAATGCCGACTTCGCCGTACGCATAGCCGATTAGCCAGCTTCTGCTTGTCGGCCAAAGCCGACCTTGGGCCTGCGGCTAGAATCGGTCGGCTATGTACCAGTTACCAGCCACTCAACCGATGATGTAGCCAACGGCTGCTGTCTTGGTCGACGTAGGACGGCCCCTGAGCATAGCTGCCTTGCGTTCGTTGAGAAAGCGGACATGTAATATGGAGTTATGCCTATAGCACCTTATGAACATACAAGCCGCAGTATGAGGGTCGGCCGGGAATCGTGCGAAAACCTCGGAAAAATAACTTAGCTGATTGTTCTGAAAGAAAAAATGAAGCAAGGGCCGGTTTTCACCGGCCTGCCCTCCTCAATTGAGGCTAGGCTCCGCAGGTCAGCGCCTTGTTTGCGCTGACAAAAAAGCTGTCAGGCTTGGATTTGAACTCGGTGTCTGGCTGGCCGTTGTGTGACTTGCACATCGGCGCAATGTAGTTGAGTTTCCGTAGCGATTCGTTCTTCATGTTCGGCAAAATGACGTGCGCCCCTACCTCAGCTTGGGATTCGCATCCCTGCACGTGGCATTTCGGTGTCGTGGAAGTCTTTGAAAACTTCTTCCAATGGCCCAGCCAAGAGCCGCAACTACAATCCTTGTCTGAGGTTCCATTCAGATTTTTCATCGTGATCGAACCACTGCCGGTCAGCGTCTTGCTCATGAACATCTCCCTAACAGGCTGTTGAAAAACCCTGCAAATTCCATGCAAATGGTATAATTTGTCTTTCGAATTCAACGAGATAGCGATTTCATGCGCAGTGCCGACATAACCCAATCGGAGATGTTCAGCTACCGAAC
>NZ_JAYREB010000002.1:0-289744 GCF_041909095.1 Azonexus sp.
CCAGCGATCAAGGCTGGACGCTGACGGCTACGAGTAGCAGCGGTGATCGCGCCGACTCGCTGATCCGTCAGGGTACTAAACTCTACGACCAGATCACCGGCCTGCCCTGGGTGCCGACCGGCTACACCCTGACCGCGCCCGACGGCACGCGCTACCACCTCGACACCGACGGCCGCATCAGCAGCGTTGAGTTTGCCGACGGCGCGCAATGGATCGTCTCCGACGCCGCCATCGTCGCCGTCACCGGCAAGGCCAGCGAACGCGTGGACTTCATCCGCGACGCGCAGGGCCGCATCACGCGCGTCAGCGGTCCGGGGGCCAGCATCGCCTACAGGTATGACGAGAGCAACCGCCTGGTCCAGTCCCGCCGGCTCGACGCCGCCGACATGGGCACGCCCTACGCCTATGACCGCAATGGCCAGTTGCTTGGCGATACGATCAGCGCCAATCTCGGCGCCGCCGTCAATTGGGCCAGCGCCAACGCGTGGCAGGGCAGCCTCACCGCCGGCCAGACCACCAGCATCGCCTTCGCCGTGCGCGAATCCGAACTCGCTTCCAGCATCAAGACCTCCGGCGCCCAAGGCGCCGTCATCGTCGCCCTGAGCATCGAAGGGGCGGGCACGGTCGAAGTAACCGGCAGTACGGTGGTCGGCGACACATTGGTGAATGGCAAGCGCACCTTGCTGTTGCGCGTCACCGAAGCCGGCGTCAAGCTGATCCGCCTGACCGGCACGGGCAATGCCAGCGTGGCCGTCACTCTGGCCGGCGACATGGATCGCGACGGCAGGATCGACGGCAACGACAGCCAGGCCTGGGAAGCCGCCTTCGCCAACGGCGCCGACATCGGCGACCTTAACGGCGACGGCCAGGTGAATGCCGGCGATCGCCAGATTCTCTATGCCAACTACGGCTGGCGCGCCAACACCGCGCCGGTGACGGGTACGACTACCGAGATCAAGACCCACGCCGACCTGTCGGTACAGGCCGCGCTCGACGCCATCGCCCACGACTTTGAAGGCGACCAGATCTTCTGGCGCGTGCTCGGCACCACGCACGGCACGGCGGCCTTCACCACCGACGGCGCCCACCTGATCTTCACGCCCGAAGCCGGTTACACCGGCCAGGCCACGATCACCGTCCAGGCCGACGACGGCTTCGCCACCGGTGCGCCCATCGACCTCAGCGTCGACGTCAGCAGCGCCAAACTGCTGGCCATCCATCTCGCGCCGCTGACCGACTTGCGCGTCGGCGAAGCGGCCCAGGTCAAAGCCACGGCCGACTTCGAAGACGAGCTGGGCGTCGATGTCTCCAGCAACGGCGCCTACCTCACCGTGGAGAGCCAGAGTCTGATCGGCCTCGGCGCGCTCGGCGCCAGCCCCCTCGCCGTCGACGACAACCGCGACCTCGTCCGCGCCACCTCGACCGGCCCCGTGCTGATCCTCGTCAAGCGCATCGACAGCGACGGCCGCACCGTGCAAGCCGTGGCCACCCTGAATACCCAGGCCGCGCCGGTGGCGGTGGCGGCCGACGGCAGCGATAGCGATAGCGATAGCGATAGCGAATACGGCAGCCCCGACCCGGTCCTGGCCGCGCTCGACATCTACCCCGGCACGCTCACCCTCGTCCCCGGCGGCACGCGGCAGATCAAGGTCATTAACGACGTCGGCACCGCCGTCCCCGTCGCCAGCCTGTACCCGACCACCGTGCGCTATATCGTCAGCGACGCCAGCATCGCCACCGTCAGCGACACCGGCCTCATTACCGCGCTGACCGAAGGCAGCGTCACCGTCTCCGTGATCCACCTCGCCAGCACGGTCGACGAGTTCGGCAAGGTCATCGAACAAGTCGTCGGCCAGACCGACGTCGCCCTCAGCGTGCAAGTCGCGCAACTCGTCGACAACGACGCCGCCACCCCGGCCCCGCAAGCCGTCGTCGTCAGCGCCGACCACGGCGGCGCCGTCTCCGCAGCGACCGGCGAAACCGTCCTGATCGGCGCCGGCGCCCTGGCGCAAGACACCAGCGTCGCCATCGAACGCAAGGATATTGCCGACATTCAAGCCGCCTACGGCATGCCCGCGCCAGCGAGCGAAATCTTTAGCGCCCTGGGCGGCTTCCATCTCTCGCTGGGCGGCGCCAGCGCCAACGTCCCCCTGCAAGTGGCCATTCCGGTTCAAGGCAACGCCGGCTTCACGGCTGGCGACGAGGTGTTCTTCTTCCGCAAAGGCAAGGTGCTCACGCCCACCGGCGAGCAGGACACCTGGTGGCTGGTGGATAACGGTTTCATAAGCGTGGACGCCAATGGCGTGGTGGCGGCACGTACCGCCAGTTCTCCCTACGAAGGCATGAAGGAAGAGGGAGACTATATGGTGTGCAGACACATTCCAGGCGTCATCGGCTATGGCGATGTGGGCACCGTGACGGCTCCTGTCGGTGTTGGCAGCGCGGCCCTGGCCTGCGCCACGTTCGGGTTTACCGGCGCCAGCGTCAGTCTGGCCGGCGCGATGACCGATCTCGCCATCCTCGGCATCCTGATGAGCATGTCGAGCAACATCAGCGTCCTCCAATACCACTTTGGCGTCCCGCACTTTGCCAACGCCACCCCGCAACGCGCGGCGGACAACAGCCTCGTCCTCGACATCCCCCAGGCCATCGGACCAACTAAAACGATTTGGGGCAATGTCAGCCTGCCCAACCTCAGCGGCGCCACGGTGGCGGACGACGGCACCGTGACCTTCAACATGGAAGCGATCGCACCAGACGGATTCAAGGGTGAAACAAAACTACGAGCGCTTCTGGTCAGTGGCGACCCCCTTGACATAAAAGTCGCCAGCGGCGATTCCGTCACCATCAGCGCCGAAGACATCAAGAATGCCGTCAAAGGCAAAGACATCGCCCCGTTTGCGGTGGGCAGTGTGAAATGGCAGCTCGTGCGCATCATCACCGAGAAGGAACTCAGCAACGGCGAGACCAAGAGCGGCGCAAGCCATCCCTTTTGGGGCAACACCCTGAGCGTCAAACCCCAGCCCAACATGGCCGCCGTGCTCACCCGTAGCGGCGTTTCTTTCTACCGCGAACAGAAGGAGATCGGCTCGACCCTGCTCGATGTCATCGGTCAGCCCAACAGCTTCGATGGTTACCTCACCGGAAAAAAGGTGCAACCGGTCGCCTACTCGGGGGATCTCACCCGCGTCTATGTTGCCGGCAACGGCAAGATCTACGTCATCGACACCATCACCTACCAACTTATCGAAACCGTCCAAATCCCCGCCGGACAGAACATCTCAAGCCTGGCCGCCAGCGGCAACCTGCTGATCGCCGGCGAGGGCGTGAGCTACGGCCAAGCCGGCAACTACCGGCTACTGATGATCGACATGACGCCCGGCCTGAAAGCCGAAGAGCGCGTGCACACCATCCAAGGCACCGGCATCGAGGCCATGCCGCAAGGGGTTTCCGGCATGGCCATCGCGGACGATGGGCACACCCTGGTCGTGGCCGCGCCGCGCCTACAGATCCAGACCGGCGAGTTGCCCAGGCCCGGCAATACGGGCAACCTCTACGTCATCGATCTTGCCAAGTTGGATAGAAAGACCGGCAAGATGAAGGAGGGGGGCGCGCCCATTAAGGTCAAGATTCCCGACGAATACACCGGACGTACGCCGCAAGTCGTGACCCCGGTCAAGGGCGACCCCAACCGTTTCCTGGTTGGCAACATCTCCGACTACGACCGTGGTCTGGGCGTCCTGACCATCGAGCGCGACGGCACAGGCAAAGTCACCGCGGCCAAGATTGCCTCAACCAGCATGGGCCAGGAAAAAAAGCAGGTCGTGGTAGACCGGCTCGACATCCAGCGCGCGCAAAGCGCCGTGTTGATCAACTATCAGGGCGTCGAATACGCCATCGTCGGCGACGACAACTACTACTGGATCGACCAGTACTGGAAATCCATGTACGAGGCGCCGAGCTTCATGTTCCTGCCCGGCAGCGGCGGTTTCGTCGCCTACGGTGGCTCGGCCAGTGCCCAGAAGGTGGCGCTGGGCGGCAAGCTCGGCATCGTCAAGGATCCCTTCGGCAAACAGGGCACCCCGCAGTATCTGGGCGCCACCGTGCCCTTGGACGGCTATGGCGTGCGCGACCTTGCGCTCTCGGCGGACGGTAAAGTCCTGCTCGGGCAATTCATCAGCTACGGCAGCTCCAAACTCGACGCAACCGGCACCCTGCCGCACCGGAATGTGGCCTGGAACGTTACCGCCCTCATTCAGGCCGCCGTCGATCAAACCGCCAAACTAACCGAAAAAGAGATTCTCAAGAAGCACATCACCATCCCGGCAAGCGCCCTCATCAACCTGGGCAGTTCGGGCGCCAACTGGAGCCAGACCGGCTGGCCGATCGGCACCGCCTTCAGCGGCGATGCCGGCCCACTGGAGTACACCGGCAACATGGGCGACGTCATCACGGTCGACGTCAAGAAGATCGTTGCCTGCCAAATCCTCAAATATCCTCCGATGGGTAGCAGCGCCTGGAACGCGCTCGACAAGGCCGTGCAAAAGCAATATGAAGCCGAAATCGAAAAGAAAGTCGCCGAAATCGGCCATGTCACCGTCGACGCCGCCGACTGGAAACGGCTGACCGACACCAACCCGGAAAACAACAGGACGGGCATGCAGGTCGTCACCACCGGCGACAAAGCCAGCATCACGGGCGGAAGCGAAGACATCGCCAACCTGATGTCGAAGGACGGCAAGGCCTATAGCGGCGGTTCCGGCATCTTCTACCTTGTGCCCAATCTGACCTCCGCGGATATGGACACTCTGCGTCGGGGCAACCGGATCGCCACCGACAAGAAGGCGAGCTTCACCGTCAGCTACACGTACAACGGCGAAAGCTACAGCGCGCAACTCAACGTCTCCGCCACCGACTTCAAGGAAACCCAGGGACGGGTCTTCTTCGGGGATAGGCCGACGGACGATCCGGGGTACTCAACGTTTACGCTGAATGGCGAGGTAAGCACCTGCGCGGGAAACATCAGCGTACTCGACGTGTTTCGAGTTGAGCAGCGGTTGAAGTATTTGGGGTATCCGGCGTTCTGGAGTCGGCTGAGTACTCAGGCGGGCGATCAAAACACGCCCAAGACTCCGGTCGAGTTTGTAGTCGACGGTGTGTTTGGCGTAAATGAAGAACTTGCCCTGCGTGGTTTCTATGCCGCAACGCATTACACCAATCCCACCGGGCCGAAAGGCGACACCTCAAGCGGCAAGAAGGGCATGCAAACGACAACGAACAACTACCCGGCCGCGCGTGTCACCGCCAACGATGCCAACAGCAACCTAGCCTGGCTCAACGCCTATAACGCGCCGCATTGGGTGAATGCATATAGGGTCCTAGGGATATCCGAGCGCAAGAGTGTTGGGAGCACAGACTTCCAAGATGGCACCGATATCACGATGGAAGTCTACGCCACAAGTTGGACTGCCGATTTGCTCTTGGCGGCAAAGCTCTACCGGAAGGATCAAGTAGTTGCGGATAAGGATGGAAACGCGTTGGGCACGCTGAATCCGCAAACTGGTACCGGACAGAAGCAAATTCGGATTAATGGATTGGGAGCATCGACAGAGTTACAGGGAGAGACTCACGCGAAAGGCGCGCACAGTGTAGGCATGGGGATCGACTACGGATTTACAGATATCTATATTGCAAGAAACAATCAAGGTGCTCAATCCAGTGAACCCAGTACGGTCGCCAAGCCTACCGACATCAAGGGAACTGGCTGGAGCATGAATAACGCCTATGCCTGGGCCAACCAGCTTCCCAAGAGCGTTGGCAACGACCAAGCCGGTGCTTTGCGCAGTTTCCTATCGTTCTACGCGTTGACGATCAACGACGGCATCCCCAACAACGGCACCTGGGAGGACTTGAAGATCGTCAACGACGCGGCCGGAAGCAACGTGGTGCGCAAGTCGCTATTTGGTAGCGGCACACAAAATGCAACCCAGATGTTCCAAAACATCTGGATAGGAGACCCGGCTGCCAATACATACAAGCGTATCCGGTACATTCTTGGGCAACTTGGCATGAAAGATAGGCAGGACAACAACGCCCTCAGTCATGGCTTGACCTACGATACCCAGGCGACCCACAAGAATCACTTCCATGTGGATGTGCGCCCTCCAGCGCTTGAGCCGATTAAGCCAACGCAGCAACTTGTAGTGCAGAATTCGCCTGCGGCGGATGAAGCCTTGCCCGAGCAAGCGTTGTTGTCAGATACCATTGCCGAGTGGCGTCAGGCGTTTGGATTCGAAGAGGAGATGGTGATGTTCGTTCCCGATATACCAGTAGTTCCCGAGCAATACCAGACGATTCTGGTGGCTGAGGCCAGTACGGCGGCTACCGTGGCTGTAAGCAAGATACTTACGGTGGGAGTGTGTTTCCCGGTACAAAATACGGTGGATGTACCTGTGGGACCGGATTATGGCCACGGCCTTAATCCGGCGGGCGGGGCATTGAGCGCCCTAGATAAATTTGATGGGAGCTTTAGGCGTTTGCCGATTGATCAACAGCAAGCGGCATTTGATACTTGGGGGGAAGCCGCCAAGATTACATTGCTTGAGCCTCCGCATCGGGGGCAAATTTCTCGGACCGTTGAGGCTTTCCCGACGCCGTCCAACGATAGTTACTTCTATAGCCCACTGAAGCGGGGCGATATGAGTAAAGACAGCGCTGTTTTCCTGGTAGAGATGGGGGGGTATACCGTCAAACTGATCTATACCTTCTATCTCACGGAGAATGGTGGTGGCCCTGAAACTGACAAGCTGTACTGCGGCAAACGTGGCACGCTCTACCGCATTGTTGACGAGGCCAAGAAGCGCTCCGCACTTGATCCGGCGATATTTGCCGAGAGCATCGGGCTTGGCTCAGGAAATGCGTTGCCCGGCCTCGTGATCCAAACCGCCGACCTCGCTGGCTCGACCCTCGCCCAAACCACCGGCACCTCCATCACCCTCGACCCCACCGCCGCCGGCTACAGCTGGTTCATCGACTACACGCCCTACCTCAACAACGAATACCTCCCCACCAGCAACCCCAACCTCTGGGTTGCCAAGGAAGGCAGCGAAGCCGCCGGCAAGATGGACATGCTCTCTGTCCTCCTGCACGAATACGGCCACGCCCTTGGTTTGGAACACAGCGCCGACAGCAACGACTACATGGCCGCCACCCTGCAACCCGGCGTCCGGCGCATGCCTTCCAGCGACGAACTCGCCCTCATGGCCAAACTCGTCGCCGAAGCCAAGGGCAGCTACGACACACCGCTACCCACCGACCCCATCACCCCCGACCAACCCGGCGCCCCGCTGCCCAGCCGCAGCAACGTTAGAACCACCCGCGCCCGCATCAGCCGCTACGGCACCACCATCCTCAACGCCGACGGCAGCGAAAGTCAGTCTTCGCAGGACGCCACTCAGTTTGCCATCGTGGCCAACCCGACTTTGACCGACGCCAAGCTCCAAAACGGCACTGGGTGGGAATCGACCGGTAAGGTCGCCATCGGCAACGGTGCTGCTACGCTCTCCGAAACCACGTCCAGCCAGACCCGCCTGAACCAGGCCTTCGTGGTCGGTCCGACGGACAAGTATTTGAGCTTCACGCTGGCCAACATCGGCCTGGACGATGTCGACAATGCTCCGGACGACGCCTTCGAGGCGGCGCTGATCGATGCCAACAGCGGTGCTTCGCTGCTTGGTACGACCGGGCTGACGCGCAACGATGCCTTCCTCAACTTGCAAGCCGATGGTAGCGAGCACATTGGCCAGACGGTGACCAGCAAACGCAATGCCGACGGCAGCCGCACCTATGTGGTCGATCTGTCGGGCATTGCCGAGGGCACGGCGGTCAATCTGTCTTTCGATCTGATCGGCTTTGGCGCGGCTGGCAGCCATGTCACGGTGCGCAACATTCGCCTGGGCGCGGAGGCAGCGAGCGAAATGCCGCAGTTGCTGGATGACAGCGCCAGCACGGCCGAGGATCAGGCAGTCGACATCCGTGTTCTGGACAACGACATCAACGCCCAACTGGCGGGTTTCGCGCCCGCCGTGCTCACCGGCCCGAGCCACGGCACGCTGACGCTGAACACCGACGGCAGCTTCCGTTACGTGCCGCAGGCCGACTGGAGCGGCAGCGACAGCTTCAGCTATCAGTTGAGCGATGGATCGGTGGTCTCGAACGCGGCCACGGTCAACATCACCGTCACGCCGGTAAACGACGCCCCGGTGGCCGCCGACCTCAAGCTCACCACAACGGAAGACACATCGCTGACCATCGACCTGCTGAGCGGCGCTCATGACATCGACAGCACGGCCCTGACCGCCGAAGTGGTCGCCGGCCCCGCCCATGGCCAGTTGCAGCAAGGCACCGACGGCCAGTGGCGCTACACGCCGGACGCCGACTGGTTCGGCACTGACAGCTTCACCTACCGGATCGGCGATGGCGACTTGTTCTCCAACGTTGCCACGGTGACGCTGACCGTGACGGCGGTGAACGACGCGCCTGTGGTGCCGCCGCTCAAGGCCGAGACGGATGAAGACCAGCCGCTGGCGCTGGATCTGCTGGCGGGGGTGGTCGATGTCGATGGCGACCTCTTGAGCGTCACCATCAAGCAAGGCCCGCTGCACGGCCAACTGATCGCAGGCACGAACGGTCAATACACCTACACGCCCGACGCCAACTGGAACGGCAGCGAGCGCATCGATTACGAAGTCAGCGACGGCACCGTCTCGGTTTCGGCCAGCGTGCTCATCACCGTCAAGCCGGTGAACGACGCGCCGGTGGCAGCCGATCAGGCGGTGGCGATGGACGAAGACGGTCAGGCGCAGATCGATGTGCTGACCGGTGCGCAGGATGTCGATGGCGACACGCTCAGCGTTCGTCTGGTCGCTGGTCCCACGCATGGTCGTGTCGAACTGGGCGCGGACGGCAGCTTCGTCTATCACCCTGCCGCCGACTATCACGGCGACGACAGCTTCACCTATGCGCTGAACGACGGCCAGGCCGACTCGAACATCGCCACGGTGCGCATCAGCATCGCGGCGGTGAACGACGCCCCGGCCGTAGCGCCGCGCACCCTCACGCTCGACGAAGACAGCCAGTTGGTGATCGATCTGCTGGCCGACGCGACGGATGTCGATGGCGATGTCCTGAGCGCCAGCATCACCGCGATGCCCAAGCATGGCAGCCTGACGCAGAACGCCGACGGCACCTGGACCTATGTGCCGGCCGCCGACTGGAACGGCACCGACGCCATCGAGTACGAAGTGAGCGACGGCCAGGTTAGCACGTCCGCGCGCCTGGAGCTGAAGGTCAAGCCGGTCAATGACGCGCCGGTCATCACGCCGATTGCCACGACGCTGCTGGAAGACGGCAGCGTGGTCATCGATCTGCTCGGCGCCGCCAGCGATGTCGATGGCGACGCGCTGACCGTGACCGCCGGCACGCCCGGCCACGGCAGCCTAGTGCAAAACGCTGACGGCACCTGGACCTATCGTCCGGCCGCCGACTATGCCGGCGACGACAGCTTCGACTGGCGCGTCAGCGACGGCACGGCCAGCACCCAGGGCGTGGTGCGCCTGACCATCACCGCGGTCAATGACGCGCCGGTGGCGGCCGACGACAGTTTCACGGTTGATGAAGACCGCAGCATCACACTCGCCGTAATGAGCAACGACCATGACGCTGAAAACGATACGCTGACCCTGCGCCTGCTGAGCCAGCCGGCACACGGCACGCTGGTGCAGAACGCAGACGGCAGCTTCGTCTATACGCCGGCTGCCAACTGGAGCGGCGAAGACAGCTTCACCTACGTGGTGAACGACGGTCAGGCCGACTCGAACGTCGCCACCGCCCGGCTGATCGTCAATGCCGTCGCCGATGCGCCGACCCTGGTGCTGACCGGCAATGGCGGCGAGACGCGCGAGCTGTTCCGCACCGGCTGGGAAAGCGCGGCCAATGCAAGCAGCGACTCGACGCTGGTCAAGCAAAGCGTGTTCGAGGGCTGGACCCTGCTCACCACACCGGACGCCAAGTCGGGCGGCGCCAACGGCTTTGAAATCTGGAGCACCGGCGACAAGATGGCCAACGCCTCCGGCCGCCTGACCACCGTCAGCGCCGGCACCGACAACGGCAAGAACTGGCTGGAACTCAACAACGCCACCGGCAGCATGGCCCAGACGCTGGGCATAGCACGCAGCGTCGACACCGTGGCCGGCGCCACCTACACGCTGAGCCTCGATCTGGCCGGCCGCCTCGGCTACAGCGCGGACTACACCCGGATCGGCATCTACGTCGATGGCGTCAAGGTCGGCAGCGACCAGAGCACCAGCGGCGCCAGCGCGCTCAACTGGCAGACGAGAAGCTTCCAGTTCGTCGGCAAGGGCGGCGCGCAGACGATACGCATCGTCTCGGAAGCGACCAGGTTCGATGCCAACGGACGCGGCATGATGATCGACGACATCGCCCTGAGCGTGGTCCAGCCGGCCAACACCGGCCTGGAAGACACGCCCATCCGGCTGTCGGCGATCAGTGCCGCGCTGACCGATACCGATGGTTCGGAAACCCTGGCCATCACCGTCGAAGCCTTGCCGGTGGGTGCCACGCTCAGCGACGGCACGCGCAGCTTCACCGCCACGGCCGGCAACACCACGGCCAACGTCAGCGGCTGGGATTTGGGCAAGCTGACGCTGTTGCCGCCGCAGGACTACCACGGCAGCTTCACGCTCACCGTAGCGGCCACCGCGACCGAGCAAGCCAATCAGGCTCAGGCCAGAACCGAAGCCGCACTCCCGGTGACGGTACTGCCGGTCAATGACATGCCGACGGCCAAGGACGAAACCGCCAGCCTCGACGAAGACGGCAGCGTGATCCTGAGGCCGCTGGCCAATGGCGCCGATGTCGACGGCGATGCGCTGACGCTGCGCATCGTCAGCCAGCCGGCCCACGGCACCTTGACGAAGAACGCCGACGGCAGCTACACCTACACGCCGGTGGCCAACTGGAGCGGCGAAGACAGCTTCACCTACGTGGTGAACGACGGCAAGCAGGACTCGAACGTCGCCACCATGCGGCTGATCGTCAATGCCGTGGCCGACGTCCCGGTACTGACGCTCATCGACAAGGGCGGCGCCAGTTGGGAACTGTTCCGCACCGGCTGGGAAAGCGCGGCCAATGCCAGCAGCGACTCGACCCTGGTCAAGCAGACCACGCTGGAAGGCTGGACCCTGGTGACCACGCCCGACGCCAAATCGGGCGGCGCCAACGGCTTTGAAATCTGGAGCAGCGGCGACAAGATGTCCAACGCCTCCGGCCGCCTGACTACCGTCAGCGCCGGAACCGGCAACGGCAAGAACTGGCTGGAACTCAACAACGCCACCGGCAGCATGGCGCAGACGCTGGGCATAGCACGCAGCGTGGATACCGTGGCCGGTGCCACCTACACGCTGAGCCTGGATCTGGCCGGTCGCCTCGGCTACACGGCGGACTACACCCGGATCGGCATCTACGTCGATGGCGTCAAGATCGGCAGCGACCAGAGCACCAGCGGCGCCAGCGCGCTCAACTGGCAGACCAAGAGCTTCCAGTTCGTCGGCAAGGGCGGCGCGCAGACCATACGCATCGTCTCCGAAGCCACCAAGTTCGACGCCAACGGCCGCGGCATGATGCTCGACGACATCGCGCTGAGCGAATCGCTGCCGGCCAACACCGGCTTCAAGAACACGGCCATCCCCTTGTCGACCATCGCCGCCGCGCTTACCGACAAGGACGGTTCCGAGACGCTGAAAGTCAGCATCGAGGATATCCCCGTCGGTGCCGTGCTCAGCGACGGCACGCGCAGCTTCACCGCCACGGCCGGCAACACCACCGCCGACGTCAGCGGCTGGGATCTGGGCAAGCTGAGCCTCCAGCCGGCGCCCGACTACAGCGGCAGCTTCACGCTCAAGGTGGTGGCGACCTCGACCGAGCAGGCCAACCAGTCGCAAGCGAGCAGCGAAGCCCGCATCGACGTCACGGTGCTGGCGGCCAACGGCGGACCGCAAGTGAAGGGCGCCGCCTATCAGGTCGAAGCCGGCAAGAGCGTGACTATCGACTTTGCCAGCCTGGCCACGGATGCCGACGGTGATGCGCTGACCCTGGCGCTGGGCGAAGCGGCCCACGGCAAGCTGACGCGCAATGCCGACGGCAGCTATCGCTATACCCCGGCGCCCGGCTTCAAGGGGAGCGACAGTTTCGTCTATTCGGTCAGCGACGGTATCCGTACTGCCAGCGCGACGATCACGCTGAGCATTACGGGCCAGGGACGACGTGGGCATGACCATGATCTGGGTTGCTTGGGCGGGGGAAGTGAGGGTCGTACATCGCACCTGCTGCTCCAGTCGCAGCTCTCTTGTCCTGCGCCCGCTTGCCTCTCGCCGGCCCCGGTTTCGTCGGTGATTTCGGTGGACTGGAACGCAGCCGTGCCCAGCCTCGGTCAGGCGCAGGATCCGGCCTGGCTGAGCGACTATTTCCTTGACCGATGCAACGAGGACAAGCGCAGCCTGGCGGAAATCACCGGCTTGCGGATCAAGCGCTGACGCGAAAAGGTTTGGCTTGCAGCAGCGGCATCTTCAGGCAATACGGGAGGCGCACACACCGAGTTTCGGGGTGTGCGCTTCTATCTTGCCTGTCGCTTGGCCTCAATGCTGACTGATGTATGCTCTTGGGGTATAGTGCGGGGCGAGTTTCAATTCTGTGGTTTGGGTTGCCGAAGAGCCCCGGAAAAAAATTTCTTACTGATGTCATGCCTGGTTTGGCCCGGCCTTGTTCTTCGCGGAAGCATCCCTTGTTTCAATCTTCCTTCCCTCGCTTGAGCGCTGCTGGCTTCGACTGGCGTTTCCCTGTGTTGGCGCTGCTTCTGGCCTTGGCCGGGGCGGCGCAGGCGCAGTCGCTTTCGGTTTTGCTCGAACGCGCCCGCACCGGGGAGCCAGGCTACCTGGGCGCGAAGACCAATGTGCAGGCCGCCCAGGCGCGCAGCAAGCAGGTGTTTGGCGCGATGTTGCCGCAAGTCAGTGCGACGGCCAGTTACAACGACAACGACCGCAAGTACAAAACGCGCGGCTCCAGCGTTCCTGAGGCGCGCGACAAGTACGACAGCAATTCGGCCCAGATCAGCCTGACCCAGCCGCTGCTGCGCTACGCCAATATCGTCAGCCGGCGCCAGGCGCAGGCGGTGGTCGGGCAGGCCGAGCATCAGTTGGCCTGGGCCGAGCAGGAACTGCTCGCCAAACTGGTCAGCGCCTGGTTTGACTTGCTGGCATCGCGCGATGCCGTCGCTTTTACCGAGCGTCAGGCGGAAGCGCTGCAGCGGCAGTGGGACATCGTCAGTCGCGGAGAGGAACTGGGTATTTACAGCCTGCCGCAGGTCGATGAAGCGCGGAGCAAGCTGGATCAGGCCTTGGCGGATGCTGTGGTGGCAGAAACCGAGGTGCAGTTGAAGCGCGCGGTGCTTGAGCAACTGGTGGGCAGCTTGCCGGAGAACGAATGGCCTTACCTGTATGCTGACGCAGAGCTGGCTTCGCCTACCAGCGATTCACTGGCCAATTGGCTGGCCGTCGTCGATGCCGGCAACCCTAACATCCTGGCGGCAGCCCAGGCTTTCGAAGCGGCGTCGGCCGAGGTGAGCAAGCAGCGCGCCGGGCATTTTCCTACCCTCGACCTGGTGGCCAGTTACGGCAAGAACGCCCAGACAGTAGGCGGTTTTCCCGGGCAGGCTGGTTACGGTATCGTGCAAGGAACGGTCGGCCTGCAGTTGAATGTTCCCTTGTTTTCCGGTTGGACACAGTCGGCCAAGGTGGATGAGGCGCAGGCGCTGAAGGAAAAGGCCAGGCTGGATCTTGAGCTGGCCCGGCGGACGGCAATCCTGAATGCCAAACAGGCCTGGTTTGGCTGGCATGGCGCATTTGCCCGAACGCGTGCCGGCAAGCAGGCGGTCAAGTCGGGGCGCTCGGCACTGGCGCAGGCCAAGGCCGGTGTCGCAAACGGCTTGAAGACGGAATTCGATGTCCTGCAGGCCGAGCAGCAGTTGCTGGCCGGTCAGCGCGATTTTCGCAAGGGGCGCTACGATCAGGTGGTGGCCTTCGTTCGTCTGCTGGCGGTCAGTGGCAGGCTGACGGACGGCGATGTGGTGGCGCTCGATAGCCTGCTCGTCAACTCGCCGGCGCTCGCCGAGACTGAGGCCACGGCAAGCGTCGCCAGGGAAACCGTGGCTGTCCCGGCTGACAAGGCGGAACAGGCGGTGCAGCAGGATCATCCGGAATTCAGCTTCAGCTTCAGCTACAGTTGCTCTGCCCTTTGCCATGTTCCGGGCACTGGATTTTGGCAACAGGATCCCTGCTTTTTCGCCTTGCCGCTTGTTTCAACGGCAGGTTTCTAAGGTGATCAAGGTGTCCGGACGATGACGGCAAAGGAAACCATGCCCCCCGAGTTTCTGGCTTGGGAGGCTTTTGTTTCGGCGCAGACTGCGGAAGGGCGCGGCCATGCCTGGCTGGCCCTGGTCTGCGGCAAGGTTCAGGGCGCCCGGGCGGCGGCGGTATTGATCGAAAACCCGCTCGACCACACTTATGTGCCGATGGCAGTCTGGCCCAAGGCCAGCCCGGATCTCGGCCGACTGAGTGCGGTTGTCGAGGCGACGCTGCGCGAGCGGCGTGGCATCGTCAAGCCGGTGGCCGAGTCGCCGGGAACGACGCAAATTACTTATCCGCTGATGGTCAATGACGACGTGGCGGGCGTCGTCGCGCTCGAAGCGGATTGCCCGGAAAACGCAGTCGGCGGCGTTCTGCGCGAAATTCACTGGGGCAGTGCCTGGCTGACCAATCTGCTGGCCGGTCGAGCCTTGTCCGATGCCCTTGCGGCTCGCGAGCGCGTCGGTTCGGTGCTGGAGACGACGGCGCTGGCCCTGCGCCACGGCAAATCGCGCCAGGCCTTGTTCGAGGTGGCCAATACGCTGCGCCAGCGTTTCGCCTGTAGTCGCGTCGCCATCGGCCTTGTTTCGGCAGCCACGGTCAAGCTGCTGACGCTGTCCGAGGCGGCGGTTTTCGAGAAGCACGCTTTCCTGGTCAAGGCCTATGAAGAGGCCATGGAAGAAGCTTACGACGAGGGTGGCGCGGTTCGTTCAACGGCTGCGGCGACTGCGGAAGCGCGAACCTGGCCGCAACACGAAGCCTTGCGCGCTGTCTCCGGGGCCGGCGCGGTGCTTTCCTTCCCCCTGAAGATGGGGGCGCAGGCGATTGGCGTGCTGACCCTGGAGCGTGAAGCGACACCGTTTTCCGACGACGATCTGCTTTGGCTGGAAGCTTTCGCTGCCCTTGTGGCGCCGATCATCGAGCAGCGCCAAGCGGCCGAGCGCGGCGCGTTTCGTCGTCTCGGACGCGATCTTCGCCAGGTGCTGGAAAAGATATTCGGGCCGCGCCACCTGACGTGGAAGGCGGGGGCGGCGAGCGTGCTGCTGCTTTGCGCCATTCTGGTCCTGGTGCCGATCAGTTATCGGGTGTCGGCGAGGACGGTGATCGAGGGCGAAATCCAGCGCGTCGTGGCGGCGCCTTTCGAGGGGTTCGTGGCTGCCGCCTACGTGCGGGCCGGGGATACGGTCAAGGCCGGACAAACCCTGGCGCAGCTCGATGACCGCGAATTGCGCATCGAGGAGGCCAAATGGTCGAGCGAACGTGACCAGTACGACAATCGTTTGCGCGAGGCGATGGCCAACCACGATCTCACTGCAATGCAGGTGCTCGATGCCCAACTGCGCCAATCGTCGGCGCAACTCGCCCTGGTGAGCGACAAAATCTCCCATGCCAGCTTACGCGCCCCCTTCGACGGGATAGTGGTGGCTGGCGATCTCAGTCAGCAGATCGGCGCGCCGGTCGAAACCGGCAAGAAGTTGTTTGAGGTTGCGCCGCTGCAAAGCTACCGCATCATCCTGCAAGTTGATGAGCGCGAGATTCGCCACATCCGCATGGGGCAGGCGGGGCGTCTGCT
Organism: Azonexus sp.; assembly: GCF_041909095.1. Classification (GTDB taxonomy): domain Bacteria; phylum Pseudomonadota; class Gammaproteobacteria; order Burkholderiales; family Rhodocyclaceae; genus Azonexus. Next base: position 16,051 of record NZ_JAYREB010000002.1, read on the forward strand.
GATGACCGGCATTGCCGGCGAGTCGATGAATTTCCGGGTGGCGAAGGTGACGCCGGTGGCGACGGCTCAGGAAGGCAAAAATTTCTTCCGGGTCGAGGCTGCATTGGCCGAGGCATCGCCCCGTCTGCGGCCAGGCATGGAAGGGGTCGGCAAGATCGAAGTCGGTGATCGTTCGTTGTGGTGGGCCTTGACCCACAGTTTTACCGACTGGCTGACGCTCACATTGTGGGGCTGGCTGCCATGACTGTCCATGACATGACGCGTAGCCTGTTCAGCTCGTCCTGGCACAGCGTGGCCGATCTTCGGCCCCGCCTGCTGCCGCAGGCGCGTATCTACCGTCACGTCTATCGCGGCCAGGTCTGGTATGTCGTGCAGGACCAGACGGGGGGGCGCTATCATCGGCTTTCGCCGGCTGCCCACAACCTGCTGCTCGGCATGGACGGCACGCAGACGGTGCAGCAGCTATGGGAGAAGGCCAACCAGTCGGGGCCTGGCGATGCCTGCACGCAGAACGAGATAGTCGATCTGCTGGTGCAGTTGCATGCCACCGATCTGCTGCAGGCGGATACCAATGCCGATTCGGCGGCGCTCTTCGATCGCTATCGCAAGAAGCGCCATGCCAGCCTCAAGCAGTTTTTGCTCAACCCGATGAGCCTGAAGCTGCCGTTGTTCGATCCGGATCCCATTCTGTTGCGGTGGGCGCCTTATTTTGCCTGGTGCTTCTCGCGGGCCGGCGCTTTGGTCTGGCTGCTCTGCGTTCTGCCGGCTCTCGTTCTGGCGGGGCAACATTGGTCGGAGTTGACCCGGAACATGTCGGATCAGGTGCTGTCATCGAGCAATTTGCTGGTCATGGCTTTTGTCTTCCCGCTGGTCAAGCTGTTTCACGAATTCGGGCACGCTTTCGCCAGCCGGGTATGGGGCGGGCCCGTGCACGAAATGGGGGTGATGTTTCTGGTCTTTGCGCCGGTCCCCTATGTCAATGCTTCGGCATCATCGGTTTTTCCGTCGAAATGGCGGCGCACGGTAGTGGCGGCCGCCGGCATGCTGGTCGAGCTTTTTCTTGCCGCCCTGGCGCTCTATGTCTGGTTGCTGGTCGAGCCTGGCCTGGTGCGGGCCGTCGCCTACAACGTGATGGTGGTCGCCGGGGTGTCAACCCTGATCGTCAATGGCAATCCGCTGTTGCGCTATGACGGTTACTACATTCTGGCCGATCTCATCGAGATGCCGAATCTCGCCCAGCGCGGCCAGAAGTATCTGGCCTACCTGTGGGATCGCCATGTGTTTGGCGCGCATGATGTGGAGGCGCCGCAAGAGGGGCCAGGCGAAAAACGCTGGCTGGTTTTATATACGCCGCTTGCCTGGTGCTATCGGGTGTTCGTCACGGTCTCGATCATCTTGTTCGTGGCTGGACAGTTTTTCATTTTCGGTGTGCTGATCGCCCTCTGGGGCTTGGTCTCCCTGATCGGCATGCCGCTCTGGAAAGCGTACCGGCACGTTGTCCGTGGCCCCGCCCTGCAACGCCATCGGGCTCGCGCTGTGCGGATTTCGCTGGGGCTGCTGAGTCTGCTGCTGTTTCTGCTCTTCGTCGTGCCGATGCCCTTGCGCAGTCGCGCCGAAGGCGTTGTCTGGTTGCCCGATCAGGCGATCGTGCGGGCTGGGGGCAATGGTTTTTTCCGGCGCTGGCTGGTTGAGCCGGGAAGGTCGGTCAGCAAGGGAGAGGCCTTGTTCGAACTGGAAGATCCCTTGCTGAGTACCGAACTGGAAGTGGCGCGGGCCAAGGTCGCCGAAGCCGAGGCGAAATACCGCTCGGAACAATTCGTGGATCAGGTCAAGGCGGCCCAGTCGGGGCGCCAGCTCGAACAGGAAGAAGCGGTGCTGGCCAGGCTTGAGGAGCGGGCGGGCAAAATGATTGCCTATGCCGAAACCGAGGGCGTGCTGGCCGTCGCCGCTGCGCAGGATATGCCCGGGCGCTATCTGAAAAAAGGCGAGCTGGCCGCTTATGTTCTCGAACAGAACTCGCTGATCGTACGGGTCGTCGTGCCGCAGAGCGATATCGACCTGGTGCGCAGCCTCTTTCGCTCGGCCGAGTTGCGGCTGGCTGACCGGGTGGGAGAGAGCCATACGGCAACGCTGGCCCGCATGCCGGCCGGCGGGGTCGAGGAGTTGCCAACGCCGGCACTTGGCATTGCCGGGGGCGGCCAGATTCCGACACTGCCCAGCGACGCCGATGGCGTCAAGACGACGGAGCGGATTTTTCTGGTTGACCTGGCCTTGCCGGCCGATGTGCCGGCGACCGCTTTTGGCGAACGGGTTCATGTGCGTTTCGGGCATGGCTGGGAGCCGCTCGCCTGGCAGGGCTTTCGCCGTCTACGCCAGCTTCTGTTGAGCCAGTTCAATGTCTGATGTCCGTGCCCTGCTGATCGGTCGCGGCATCGAGCTGGGCGACGGCGCTTATCTCGAGCGTGCCGATCAGCCTCCGCACGCCGTTGAAGCATGGCTGCGCGACTTGCTTGCCCGCTTTGCCAGCGGTAGTGTCAGGCGCAACGGCAGTTTCGTGCGCCAGGTCAATGCCCTGGAAAACGAGATCAAGGCTTTGACGGATGATGCCCTGCGCACGGCGATGCGCTTGGTCTCGGCGCGGATGTCGGCGGCCGGATTCCGCGATGACTTGCTGGCTCGCGCTTTTGCCATGGTGCGCGAAGCGTCGAAGCGAACCCTGGGGATGCGCCACCACGACGTCCAGTTGCTGGCCGGGCAGGCTTTGCTGCGCGGCCGCATCGCCGAGATGGCTACCGGCGAAGGCAAGACGCTGGCTGCGACCTTGGGCGTGTGTGCTGCTGCCATGGCGGGCGCCGCCGTGCACGTCGTGACGGTCAATGATTACCTGGCAGAGCGCGATGCCGAGGACAACGCGCCGTTATTCGCGTTCTTTGGCCTGAGCGTCGGGGTGGTCAAGCAGGATATGTCGATTGAAGACCGGCGCGTGCTGTATGGCCGCGACGTCGTCTATGTCTCCAACAAGGAACTGACTTTCGATTATCTCAAGGACCGGATCGCCCTGGGGGCAACGCTTGCGTCACAAATCAAGCTGCGTCGCCTGAGCCGGGGCGGAGGGGTGCCTGGCGGCATCCTGCGCGGCTTGCATGTCGCCATCGTCGACGAGGCCGATAGCGTGCTGATCGACGAGGCGAGAACGCCGTTGATCATTTCGGAAACCCTGCCCGATGATCTGGGCGAGGAGGTTTATCAGCAGGCCATCGCTGTTGCCGGGCTGCTTCAGCCAAAGCTTGATTATGTCCGGGGGACGCAGCGCGACATCTGGCTTTCGGCCGCCGGGGAGGCTACCGTGGCGGAACTGGTCAAGGATTTCGGCGGTGTCTGGAAATCGCCGTTGTGGCAGAAGGAACTGATCGGCAAGGCGCTCTCAGCCTTGCACCTGTTTCAGCCCGACCAGCACTACATCATTGCTGAAAACAAGGTGCAGATCGTTGACGAGTTCACCGGCCGGGTCATGCCCGACCGGACCTGGGAGCGGGGTCTGCACCAGATGATCGAGGCCAAGGAAAAATGCACGATCACCGGGCAGCGTCGAACCTTGTCGCAAATCACCTATCAGCGCTTTTTTGGACGTTACCTTCTGCTCGCCGGTATGACGGGAACGGCAAAGGAAGTCGGGCCGGAACTCAAACGGGTCTATGACCTCGACGTGACGCGCATTCCGACACATCAGCCGACGCGTCGCCAGCGCCTGCCTGACCAGCTTTTCCGGACATCCGACGAGCGCTGGCTGGCGGTGGCGGCGCGTGCGCAGGCAGTGGCCGATGAAGGGCGGGCCGTGCTGGTCGGTACACGTTCGGTTGAAGCTTCCGAGCTTCTGAGCCAGTTACTGGCTGCGCGCGGGGTTGAGCATACGGTCCTGAATGCCCGCCAGGACAGGGCAGAAGCCGATGCGGTGGCGCAGGCCGGCCAGCCCGGTCGAATCACCGTGGCGACCAACATGGCTGGGCGCGGCACCGATATCAAGTTGGCGCCGGAAGTCGAAGCGCGTGGTGGCTTGCATGTCATCCTGACCGAATTTCACGAGAGCGCGCGGGTTGATCGGCAGTTGTTCGGGCGTTCGGCCCGGCAGGGCAATCCAGGTTCCGTCGAGGCCATCGTCAGCCTGACCGACGAACTTTTCCAGCGTTACGCCCCGACGCTGCTTCGCCTGGGGCTGCCTTTCCTGCCCGGTGCCGAAAGGCCGAGCGCGCTGCTGCTCAAGGGGCTGGTCCGCTTTGCCCAGAGCCGAGCCGAAACGCAGAATCGGCGTATTCGTCTAGACACCATCCGGCGTGATCGCCAGTGGCTGAAAGCGCTGGGCTTCGTCGGCAGTGAGCGCAAGTAAGGCGCCGTGGCATCCTGGCGATCGTTTGCTTACCGCTGACTTCCCCAAACGCATTCCGCGCGAGCAATTCCCCCTTGCCCTCGTCGGGCTGCGCAGTGCGCTCCAGCCGTTCAAAAAGCGCTTGGCACTGGTTTCCGGTAAAGATGGCTTTGTCGGCCTCGACAGCGACTTTCTTGCAGAGGCTGACGGCTTCGGGGTAATTCCGACCCAGTGACTTTTTGATTTCCCGCTTGCCGATGAGCGAACGAAGCTCTTGAGGAATGCTTTGGCGGAAATAGTAGGTATGGTTCCTGAGGGTCATGTAGGGAGGCATGTCCAGTCCCTTCTGACTGAACTTTGTACCCTGTCTTTGTACCCTTTTGCTCCCCATGGTGACTGATTGTGTCAATATAATCAGTCACTTGGGAATGAATTGGGAATGAATTGGCGGAGTGGACGGGGCTCGAACCCGCGACCCCCGGCGTGACAGGCCGGTATTCTAACCAACTGAACTACCACTCCGCGCTAAACCTTGGCTTGCTGACTGCGCCGGTTGTGAAACCGGGCTGCGGCTGGGATACGCCGTGCAGCAACCGAAGCCGCGCATTATAGTGAACTCGGTCGGGTTGCGCAAGGTGATTTTTCATTTCTGCGTTTGCCCCCTCAGGATTTTCCCTGCCAGCTGCGATCGATGGTCAGTTGCAGCGCTTGATCCTGCTCCAGGCGCGCGAGCAGGGCGCGGGCCTGCTCACTGAATTGCGCGAGATGGGCGGGGTCGATTTTCTTGCCGGGGAGGAATTTCTCGTTGAGCGGGTTGACGAACTTGCCTTCGTGCGCGACCCGGTAATCGAGATGCGGGCCGGTGGAGATGCCGGTCGAGCCGACCTGGCCGATGACCTGCTTCTGCTCGACGCGGGCGCCGCGACGGATACCCTTGCCGAGGCGCGACAGGTGGTTGTAGTAGGTTTCGTAGCCGGCGCGGTGGCGCACCCTTACCTGGATGCCGTTGCCGCTGTTGCGGCCGGCGAAGGTGACGACGCCATCGGCCACAGCCCACACCGGCGTGCCGGCGGGGGCTGCGTAATCGATCGCCAGGTGCGGTCTGACGCCGCCGAGCACCGGGTGCGGGCGGCGGTAGGTGAAACCGGAGCTGATGCGCGAGAATTCCAGCGGTGAGCGCAGGAACATCTTTTTCAGAGAATTGCCTTGGGCGTCGTAATAGCTCAGCCGTTCCGGATCGCTGCCGGGCGCGGCAAAGCCGATGCCGGTCAGGGTCTGCTCGCCGCTGATGTACTGGGCGGCGAGGATGCGTCCGAAATCGACCGGCGCGCCATTGGCGTAGCGCGCTTCGACCAGGATGCGGAAGCTGTCGCCCGGTTGCGTGTCGGCCGTGAAGTCGAATTCGGATTCGAAGATCTGCACCATGCTGAGTAGCGCCGAAGGGGCGACGCTGCCATCTTCAACGGCATCCCAGAGCGAGGTCCTGACTTCGCCCTGGCGCACCTCGACGCGGATTTCCGGTTGGATTTCACTGCGTTCGACTTTCCAGTGCCCGTTGCTGTTGATCGCCTTGAAATGCAGCCAGGGGCTTGGCGCGTGAACGAGCATGCTTGCCTGGCCGCTGTCGTCATGGTGCAGCTGGAAGCTGTCGCCCGGGCGCAGAAGGCGCAGGTTGGCGCCGGCCGCCTCAAGCGCGGTGGTGATCTGGTAGGCCGTTTCGGACGGGATGTCGTGGCGCAGCAAGGCGGCGACCATGGTGTCGCCATTGGCGAGGGAAATCTTCTGGCCTGCTGGCTGGGTCGCTGAAGGCTGCGCGCTTGTCACGGCAGCGGCAGCTGCGGGGGCTTGAAGTCTGGGCGAGCCGGCTGGCCAGAACAGCCAGCCAAGCAGGGCGGCAAGGGCGGAGAGACTGACGGTCGCGCGTGTGAACGCGCGGGAGCGGTGGATCATTGCTTGTCACTTTCTTGCGTCGTGCGATACACGAGGTCACGGAAAGGAGCGCAGATCACTCACGGCGAGGCAGGCTCGCGGGTGTGGATCAGAGAGACGTGGCTCGGTTCCGTATCCGGATGGAAGGTGCCTGAGCATTGTCCTGGGTCAGGTACTTGGCCTGATCTTGGCGTCCCCACGGGGATTCGAACCCCGGTTACCGCCGTGAAAGGGCGGTGTCCTAGGCCTCTAGACGATGGGGACCCGGACATTTTGCAGTGATTCGGTGCCTGGTGGAGGTAAGCGGGATCGAACCGCTGACCTCTTGCATGCCATGCAAGCGCTCTCCCAGCTGAGCTATACCCCCAGTTCCGAGAGACAGCCGAATCATTTTCCAATTTGCCGCCGTGGCGACGAACCGGAAATACAACAAAACCTGCTCTGGAGCGGCGAACCGTAATGGCGCTTTGTTTTTGCTGCCCGGTTGCTGTCTCCAGCGCGGCGCGAACTATAGCACAGCTTTTTCCGGCTTGGGTAGGGGCTGCGCGATTTGATTTGTCGCTGCGCCATCATCTGCCTGCAACATGCGCTCGCTACGCTGATCGTCGCCCGGCCGGCCGGCAGGGGGCGAAGGAAAATTTTGCGGGCGACGGAGGAAGCAGGCAGCAATGGCCAAGGGAATGATACTGGCGGCGGGGCAGGGAACGCGGGTGCGTCCGCTGACCAAGTCGATGCCGAAACCGATGGTGCCGATCCTCGGCAAGCCGGTGATGGAGTACCTGATCGAGCACATGACGCGTTACGGCGTGCGCGACGTCATGGTGAACGTCGCATTCAACCATCGCAAGATCGAAAACTACTTCGGCGACGGCCGGTGCTGGGGGATGAACCTTGGCTATTCGTACGAAGGGGCGCGCGATCATGGGGAGATTGTTCCCAAGCCGCTGGGTTCGGCCGGCGGCATGCGCAGGATTCAGGATTTCGGCGGCTTCTTCGACGAGACGACGTTGGTCATTTGCGGCGACGCGCTGATCGACCTCGATATCGCGGCGGCGTTGCGCGAACATCGCGAGAAGGGCGCGCTGGCCAGCGTGGTGACGCTGGAAGTGCCGCTGGCCGACGTGCCGAACTACGGCGTGGTGGTCGCCGACGACGACGGGCGGGTGCTGTCCTTCCAGGAAAAGCCGCAGCCGGAAGTGGCGAAGTCACGTTTGGCGAGCACCGGCATCTATATTTTCGAGCCGGCAGTGCTCGAGCTGATTCCGCCCGGCGTGCCCTTCGATATCGGCAGCGAACTGTTCCCGCTGCTGGTCGAGAAAGGCTTGCCCTTCTACGCCCAGCGGCGCCCTTTCAACTGGATCGACATCGGCCGCCTGAGCGATTACTGGGAGGTGTCGCAGCGCGTGCTGCGCGGTGAGGTCGAGCAGATGGAGATGCCGGGCGAGGAAGTCGCGCCCGGGGTCTGGGTCGGCCTCAACACTTCGGTCGCCTGGGAGAGCGTGAAGCTGGTCGGGCCGGTCTATCTGGGGGCCAACGTGCGCATCGATCCCGGTGTGTCGATCATCGGTCCGGCCTGGATCGGCCATGGCAGCCACATCCGTTCCGGGACACGCATCGAACGCTGCGTCGTCTTCGAATACACGCGCATCGGCGAGACGCAGCAACTGCGCGAGATGATCGTCTCGCCGCAATACTGCGTCGGCCGCGATGGTGTCGCGCACTACCTGGGCGAGGACGACTCGCCCTACCGTTGGGGTGACGCGCGCGGCTGAAGCAGCGCCTTACTTGCGCGTCGCGCGCAGCGGCTTGCCCTTGCCACCGCGATTGCCCCGGCAGCTCTCCAGGCGTTCGCCCTTGAGCTTGCCGGCGACGCCGTCGACCACCGGCTCGATCGCTTCCAGCGCGGTCTTGCCGGGCGCCGCGTCGATCAGCTTGAGGCCGCGTCCTTTGCCGAGCAGGCGGAGTTCCTCGATCGGGAAGACCAGGGCGCGACCGTCCTTGGTGAACACGGCGATCTCGCCATCGGCCGGGGCCGGCTGGAAGATGGCGGGCGCTTCGCCGGCGTCGAGCGTCAGGAAGGCCTTGCCGGCCTTGCCGCGCGACAGCAGGTCCTCGCCCTTGACACGGAAGCCGTAGCCGCCTTCGCCGGCGACCAGGTAGGTCTTGTCGGCCGAGATGGCGAGGGCGAGCACCAGTTTGCCGCCGTCCTGAAAGTCGGCGAGCGAGGTGGCGGGAACGCCGTCGCCCTTGCCGCCGGGCAGGTCGGCGGCCGGGATGGAGTAGGCGCGGCCCTTGGTGTCGAGCAGGATCAGGTGGTTGACCGTGCGGCAGGGAATACAGGCGAGCAGGCTGTCGCCGGAGCGGAAGGTGAGTTGCGCCGGATCGATGTTATGGCCAGTGCGTGAGCGCAGCCAGCCGTGCTTGGAGACGATCAGCGTGGTCGGCTCGTCGGGGATCGAGACGTTCTTGGCATCCGACAGGGTGACGCGTTCGGCGGCTTCGATCAGGGTGCGGCGCTCGTCGCCGTATTTCTTGGCATCGGCGTCGATCTCGGCGGCGACGCAGTCGCGCAGCGCGCTTTCGGAGTCGAGCAGCTTGTTGAGGCCGGCGGCTTCCTCGCGCAGTTTGGCGAGTTCCTCGCCGATCTTGATGCCTTCGAGACGGGCCAGCTGGCGCAAGCGGATTTCCAGGATGTCCTCGGCCTGAATCTCGGAGAGCTTGAAGGCGGCGATCAGGTCGGCCTTGGGGGCGTCCGATTCGCGGATCACCTTGATCACCCGGTCGATGTCGAGCAGGATCGCCTGCCGGCCTTCGAGGATGTGGATGCGCCGTTCGGCGGCGGCCAGCCGATGGCGGGTGCGCCGCTCGACGGTGCTCAGCCGGAAGCGGCACCATTCGGCGATCATGTCGTAGAGCGTGCCCTGGCGCGGCGCGCCGGTCAGGCCGAGCAGCGTCAGGTTGATCGAGGCGTTGGTTTCCAGGCTGGTGTGGGCGAGCAGCAGGCGGACCAGGTCGTCCTGGCCCTGGCGCGAGCTGGCCGGTTCGATGACCAGGCGGACGTCGTGTTCCTTGCCCGATTCGTCGCGCACGCCACTTTCGCCGATGGCGGAAAGGAAGGCGGCTTTCAGGTTGAGCTGTTCCGGGGTGAATACCTTCTTGCCGGCCTTTTCCTTGGCCACCGGGTTGGAGCAGGCTTCGATCTCCGACATCACGGTGGCGGTGGACACGCCCGGCGGCAGTTCGGTGACGACCAGACGCCACTGGCCGCGCGCCAGCGCTTCGATCTTCCACTTGGCGCGCACGCGCAGGCTGCCGCGACCGCTCTTGTAGGTGGCGGCGATTTCCTCGGGCGTCGAGATGATCTGCGCGCCGCCCGGGTAGTCGGGGCCGGGCACCAGGCGCAGGACTTCGTCCTCGCTGGTTTGCGGGTCGCGGATCAGCGCGGCGGCGGCTTTGGCGACTTCGCGCAGGTTATGCGCGGGGATTTCGGTGGCCATGCCGACGGCGATGCCGGAAGCGCCGTTCAACAGGCAGAAGGGCAGGCGCGCCGGCAGCAGGCAGGGTTCGTCGTTGACGCCGTCGTAGTTCGGCTTCCAGTCGACGGTGCCTTCGTCGAGTTCGCCGAGCAGCAGTTCGGCGATCGGCGTCAGGCGGGCTTCGGTATAGCGCATGGCGGCGGCGTTGTCGCCGTCGCGCGAGCCGAAGTTGCCCTGGCCGTCGACCACCGGGTAGCGCAGGCTCCAGTCCTGCGCCATGCGCACCATCGCGTCGTAGACCGAGGAATCGCCGTGTGGGTGGTACTTACCGATCACGTCGCCGACGACGCGCGCCGACTTGACGTGCTTCGGGCTCTTGTACAGGCCCATCCGGTGCATCGCGTAGAGGATGCGCCGCTGCACCGGCTTTTGGCCGTCGGCGTTGGCCGGCAGGGCGCGGCCGGTGACCACGCTCATCGCGTATTCGAGGTAGCGGCGGGCGGCGTAGTCGGCCGGTGGCGGAATGTCCTCGGCCGGGCCCTGGGCGGCCGGCGGCAGCGGCGGCAGGTCGGCGTCGTCGCCGAGCGGCGGCGGGGCGGCCTCGGTAACCGCAGCTTCGGGGACGATGGCCGGCGCGGCCGGTTCGGCAGGGGTTTCTTCCGGTACGGCGGGGGCTGGCGAGAACAGGTCGAATTGGTCGTTCATGATGGGACTGCAGGGATTCCGGTCGGGGGCGAATGTATCACGCGGGCCCGGCGCGTGGCGCTGGCACGGCTGCCGTCTAGGTGAAATCCCCAAGTTTGGCCGCGCGCGGGGGCGCGTAGAATCCTGCCCCTTGAAATTCGGGACGGCATCATGACTACCTCGCAAGGGCCGCGCGCCCACTGGTCCAATCGTTGGGCCTTCTTCCTGGTCACCGTCGGTTCGGCGGTCGGCCTCGGCAATATCTGGAAATTCCCCTACATGACCGGCAGCAACGGCGGCAGCGCCTTCGTGCTGGTCTATCTGGCCTGCATCCTGGCCATCGGCGTGCCGCTGCTGATGGCGGAAACCCTGCTCGGCCGCCGCGGCCAGGGCAATCCGGTGGCGACGATGCGGGTGCTCGCCGACGAGGCCGGCGCTACTCGCTGGTGGCAGGTGATCGGCCTGATCGGGATTGTCGGCGCCTTCATCATCCTCTCGTTCTACAGCGTGGTTGCCGGCTGGGTACTGGAATACACCTGGCGCGCCGCGTCCGGTTTCGCAGCACTCCCCAAGGAAGCCTTTGCCGATGCCTTCGGCGCCTTGCTGGCCAGCCCGGGGAAGTTGATCTTCTGGCATACGGTGTTCATGGCGCTGACCGCGGCGGTGGTCCTCGGCGGCGTGACCAGCGGCATCGAGCGGGCCAACAAGATCATGATGCCGGCGCTGTTCGCCATCCTGGTCTTCCTGGTTGGCTATGGCGCGCTGGCCGCCGATCTGCCGGCGGCCTTCCGCTTCCTGTTCCATTTCGACCCGTCGGCGATCAACCGCGGCGTGTTGTTCGCCGCCATGGGCCACGCCTTCTTCACACTCAGCCTGGGCATGGGGGCGATCATCACCTACGGTTCCTACCTTGGCCGCGAGGTGTCGATTCCGCGTACCTGTCTGGCGATTGCCGCCGCCGACACCGGCGTTGCGCTGCTCGCCGGCCTGTCGATTTTCGCCATCGTCTTTGCCCAGGGGCTGGAGCCGGCGGCCGGTCCCGGCCTGCTGCTGCAGACCCTGCCGCTGGCTTTCTCGCAGATGCCCGGCGGGCATGTCGTCGGCCTGGTGTTCTTCGTGCTCGTTGTTTTTGCCGCCTGGACTTCGGCGATCTCGCTGCTTGAACCGGGCGTGAGTTTGCTGGTCGAGCGTTTCGACCTTGGCCGCAAGGCGGCAGTGACGCTGCTCTCATCCGGCGTCTGGCTGCTTGGCGTCGCCGTCGCGCTGTCGTTCAACGAATGGAGCGCTTTCAGCCTGTTCGGGCTCGGCCTGTTCGATCTGCTCGACACGCTGACCACCAAGATCATGATGCCGCTGGCCGGCCTGTTGATCGCGCTGTTTGCGGCATGGACGATGAAGCGCGCCCACGTCGAGGAGGAGGTGGGGCTGCGCGGCGGCGCCTTCCGTCTCTGGTACGGTGTGGTCCGTTACGTTTCGCCGGTGGCGATCGTCCTGATCTTCCTCAACGTCATCGGCATCCTCGGCTGAGCCAGCAGGTTCAGGTCCAGCAGTAACGGCCGCGTCCCTGTTCCTTGGCGCGGTACATCGCCTGGTCGGCGGCGATCAGCAACTGCTCGCCGTCGGCATCGCCGACGGCGATGCCGATTGATGTCGACAGCCGGCAGTCATGCCCGGCAATCGCGAACTCCGGCGCAAAGATGGCGAGACACTTTTCGGCGACCTTGGCCACGACACGCTCAGCGTTGTCCGTGAGGTCGGAGATCAGGATCACGAACTCGTCGCCGCCGACGCGCGCCAGCGTGTCTTCCTGGCGCAGCATGCCGCCGAGCCGGCGGGCGACTTCAACCAGTGCCTGGTCGCCGGCTTCGTGCCCGAAACGGTCGTTGATCGGCTTGAAACCGTCGAGATCGAGAAACAGGATGGCAATCCGCGTCTGGTTGCGTTGCGCCCGCGCCAGCGCCTGGGACATCCGGTCGGCCAGCAGCTTGCGGTTGGGAAGGCCGGTCAGCGGGTCGTGATGCGCCATGTGGGCGAGTTCGGCGCGACTTTCCAGCAGCTTGCTGAGCATCCGGTTGAAGGCGCCGGTGAGATGGCCGACTTCGTCGTTACGCGCCACCGGCAAGGTGGCCAGCGGGATTTCGCCGAGCGTCATCAGGTCGGCGCGGCGGGCGGTTTCCATCAGCGGGCGCAGCATGCTGCGCATGACGATGACCATGAAGACGATGAAGGCAGGCAGGATGACCGCCGTGTTTTTCAGGATGAAACTGCGCAAGCGATCCAGGGGCGCAAAGGCTTCTTCGGTCGGCTGGCGGGCGACGACAAACCAGTTGCCGCTGGGTACCGAGGCGGTGGCGGCGATTTCCTCGGTGCCGGCAGCGTTGACCGTGATGCCGGTGCCGCGGAAGCCGCGCATCGTCCGGTCATGCATCGGGTTGACGCCGTCGGCCGGCGTCGGGCGCAGCACCCTGCCTTGGTCGGAGGCGGCGACAAACAGCCTGTGTTCCGGCGAAACCAGGAGCAGGCCGCCGCTGTCGCCGATCCGCGTGGCGTAGAGGGCAGCCATGAAATTGGCCGAATGCAGGGCCGAATAACCCACCAGGACGGCCGTCACCGCATCGTTTGCGTCACGCACCGGTACCGCCATCGGCAGGATGGCGCCAGTCGCCGGATCGTCGATGAAAGGTCGGCCGATACTGCTTTTTCCGGCCAGCGCCGTCTGGAAATAGGCGCGCTCGGCGAGCGAACTACCGCTGCGCCCTGGATGCGGGGGGTAGTCGAGTCTGACCCGGCCAGCGCGATCGACCAGCAACATGCCGTGTGAAAACAGGGGGTTCAGGTTCTGGGCCTGGCCGAGCCGGGCCTGCCAGTCGGCCGGGTTGGTGACGCGGCCGAGGTTGCCGGCCACCCGTTCCAGCAGGCGCTGGCGGTCGGCGAGATCGCGCTCGATGTCCTGGGCCACATAGTTGGCGATCGCCAGCAACTGGTCGGCCGTCTGCTTCTGCAAGTCGTCGCGCAGGTAATTGCTCAGCAACACGGTGCGTCCCAGCGCGCCGATCAGCAGCAGGGCGATGCCGAGCAGGATCAGGCGGCTGGTCAGACTGCTGGGGATGAGGCTCGGTTTCATGGGGGTTGGGCCAGGGTCTTGCGTGGCAAGCTTACGCGAGATGCGGCATTTTTGAAAAGTTTCATAAATGCAATATTTGCATTGATTTCGTGGATCTGATTTGCCGCTGCTGCGGCTTGCGGTGTCGCTGCCTGGCAAGTCATGGCCGGAATTCTGCTGTTTATTCCGATGGCAATCCGCGTCTGTTTTGTCCCTGGCATAAAGCAGTGCCGAAAAACTCCGCCGCTTGGATATTCCGCCAATTGAAACGATTGGTAAAAATGAATATCACATACTTGCTGTCCGTCATTCGGTCGCGGATAATCCAAGCGCTTTGGCATATTCCCATGTCAAATTTGTCGGGGTTTCATTTTGCTGCGAGTGGAGGGCGTGATGCCGAGAGCCGGGTTGTTTTCCATGTTGTTGGGTCTGACTGTCCTTGCCGCACACGCACAGGACGCGCCGCCGACCATCAGGATTTGTGACGAAAGCGGTTGTTCCGAACGGCCGCGCGATACCGTGACTTTCCCGCCCCTGCTTGACGCGGCGCCGGCCATGAGCCGCCAGCAGGCGGAACTTGTCGCACTCGCCGATCAGGATCCGCGTGCGGCCTACGATCTCGGGCTGCGGCATTTCCGGGGCGATGGCGTTCCCCAGGACAGCTACCGGGCGCTCGAGTGGATGCGCAACGCGGCATCGCGTGGCTATCTGCCGGCGCAGACGGCGGTAGGGCGTCTCTATCTGAGTGGTCTCGAGGAAATGGGTGCCGATCCGGCAGAAGCGGAAAAGTGGTTGCTGATGGCTGCCGGGCGTGGCGACAAGGAAGCCGGCAAGCTGCTCGCCGAGGCGCAGAAGGCCAAGCAGGACGAGATCGCTTATCAGCGCTGGCGGGAGAGTCAGCGCGAGCAATCCCGGAATTTCTGGCTCGGCATGTACGAATACCAGTGGCAATGGCGCGATGACGATCACTGGCACGAGCGTCACATGTCCCGATCCGGCCGTTATTGAGTTTTGCAGGAGTCTTGAAAATGTTCAAACAGAAGTGCTTTTCCATCCTGGCCCTGTCGTCGCTTTCCTTCATGCTCGCCGCCTGTGTGACGCCCGGTGCCGGCGGTTCGGTGACGACCGGTTCGCCCGATGCAACGGCGGTCGGTGGTTCGGCCAGTGGCTCGACCAGCGTCGGCGCCAATGCCGGTCTGGAGCGTTGCGCCAAGCCCTTGGGCACGCTCGCCTTTGACGACGGACGCGGCAAGGAGTGGTACGGCAGCTTCGGTCGCGCCACCAAGGTGACCCGGATCGATCCGCTGATCCGTCTGGCCGTGCAGCAATCGAACTGCTTCGTGCTGACCTCGATCGGCAACAACCGGACGGAAAGCAAGATTTCGGCAATCACCGACAAGCAGCGCAACTCCGGCGAGTTCCGGAGCGGCTCGAAGCAGCAGAAGGGGCAGCGGGTTGCCGCCGATTACTACATGGAACCGTCGATCGTCATCGACGACTCGCCGACCGGCCGCATTGCCGGCGCGCTCGGCGGCTTGATCGGTCACGGCGGCGCGATCATCGCGGCTGGTGCCGAAAGCAAGGTTTCCGTCGTCACCCTGACCTTGTTCGATATCCGCTCCGGCGTCCAGTTGGCCTCCGCCGAAGGTAACGCGACGGCGAGCAATTTTGGCGCCGCGCTGGGCGCGTTCGGCGGTCGCGCGGCTGGTGGCCTCGGCGGATTCTCGCAGACGCCGGAAGGCAAGGCGACGGTGGCGGCGTTTTCCGATGCCTACAACAAGATGGTGATCGGCCTGCGCAACTACAAGGCGCAGAACGTCGAAGGTGGCTTGGGGCGTGGTGGCAGCCTGCAGGTAAACTGAGCGGCGCACAGCTTGTGCGGACGCCGGCGCTCCCTGTCGAGGGAGTGACCGGCGTTCAGCCGTTTAGGGCGTTCAGCGCACGGGCGATGCAATCCCGCCTGACGCGCGGTTTCGGTACCCGCTCTTCGAACCAGCGGCGCACGTCGTCGTCGAGGCAGATGCCGTGCATGTAGTTGTACAGCGCCTTGTTCAGGCCCCGGCCGAGACCGGCATGGTCGACGCCGGTCGGGTCGCTGAAGGCGACGTCGTTTTTGGCGAAGCCCTTGAACGGCGCCGGCCTCAGTGTGATGCCGTATTCTTCGGGATTGCGCCCGACCGGCGAATGCACGGTGCACGCGAAGCGATGGAAGAAGCCGGACTGGATGCAGCCTTCGGCGAACAACTGGCGCACGTACTCCAGCGCATCGACCGTGTCCTGCACGGTCTGCGTCGGGAAGCCGTACATCAAGTAGGCATGGACCAGGATGCCGGCGTCCGTGAAGGCGCGGGTGACGCGCGCCACCTGATCAACCGAGACGCCCTTTTTCATCAGCGCCAGCAGGCGGTCGGAGGCGACTTCCAGGCCGCCGGAAATGGCGATGCAGCCGCTGTCGGCGAGTTGCAGGCAGAGTTCGGGCGTGAACGACTTCTCGAAGCGGACGTTGCCCCACCAGGAAATCGCCAGATTGCGCCGTTGCAGCTCCTCGGCCAGCGCGCGCAGCGCCTTCGGCGGCGCTGCTTCATCGACGAAATGGAAGCCGCTGTGGCCGGTCTCGTCGATGACGCGCTCGATGCGGTCGACCAGCGTGCTGGCGTTGGCGGCCTCGAAGCGCGAGATGTAATCGAGGCTGACATCGCAGAAGCTGCACTTCTTCCAGTAGCAGCCGTGGGCGACGGTGAGCTTGTTCCAGTGCCCGTCCGACCACAGCCGGTGCATCGGATTGAGCATGTCGAGAAGCGACAGGTAACGGTCGAGCGGCAGGCCGTCCCAGGTTGGCGTACCGACGTCTTCGAAAGCTACGTCCGGTTCGCCGCAGGTGAACCAGCGTACAGCGCCATCGACGCGGGTGAAGGTACGCAGCAGGTTGAGTCGCGGCCGCTGCCCGGCCAGGTGCTCGATCAGCGCCAGCAGCGGCCCCTCGCCATCATCCAGTGTGACGTAATCGACGTAGTCGAAGACGCGCGGTTCGGCCAGTTCGCGCAGCTCGGTATTGACCCAACCGCCGCCAAGGACGATGACGATGTTGGGATTCTTCGCCTTCACCGCCTGGGCGATGCGGAAAGCGGCGTAGACCGAGCCGGGGAAGGGCACCGAAAGTAGCAGGATGTCTGGCCGCTCGCGTTCGACGGCGGCCAGCGCCAGTCGGGTCAGCGTCGTATCGACCAGCGTCGGCGGTGCCGCCAGCGCCTGCGCCAGCGGCTCGAAGCTGGGCTGGCTCTGGGCCAGCGATTCGGCGTAGCGGACGAACTCGAAACGCGGGTCGGCGGCTTCGCGGATGACGTCGGCGAGGTCGTTGAGGAAGAGCGTCGCCAGGTGGCGGGCGCGGTCCTGGATGCCGAGCGCGCCGAAGGCCCAGCCGAGCGGATCGCCGCTGCCGTCGTCGACGTAATGCTCGAGCGCCGCGAAGCGCGGCCCCTCGGGCAGGAAGGCGCGGGTGCAGATGCGGTGCGCCAGCGAGCCGTCGCGCCCCTGCAGCAGCGCCAGCGCCGGCCCGGTGGCGACGCGGTAGCGCTCGAACTGGTTGAGGAAGGTCTTGATCGTCGGCGAGCGCTGCTTGCGCGGCAGCGCTTCCGCCGCCGCCCGCAACTGGTCTAGGCCGGCCGGCGACAGCAGTTCGAGAACGGTGCCCAACGCCAGGTCGGCCTGCGTCGCGTGGAAGCCGTGCGACCGCAGGAAGCCAGTCAGGTAGGCCGTCGCCGGGTAGGGCGTGTTCAGTTGCGTCAGCGGCGGGATCAGCGACAGCAGACGAGGGCGGGCGGGTAGGACAGTCATGGCCGGCAGTTTACCCGGAGCGCGGGGGAAAGGTGAGGCGAAGCCGCTCCGGCTGCCTTGCTTAAAGATTGAGCGACGCAACAAAAGCCCTTCTGCGTCAGTCGGCTAGATTGCCCGCCCAGTGCGCTTCCACAGACTTATCCACAACTTTCGGGGATAAGCTGAAGGCTGGCGTGAGCAGGGTTTCGGGATTTATACTGTGGATATGAACAGTCATCGACGCATTGCCCACCTCGACATGGACGCCTTCTTCGCTTCGGTCGAGCTCCAGCATTACCCCATGCTGCGCGGCCAGCCGGTGGTCGTCGGCGGTCGCCGCGTCGACCGTCCGCTCGAGCAGGCCGACGGCAGCCTGCGTTTCGCCCGCCTGCGCGATTACGTCGGGCGCGGCGTGATCACCACCTCGACCTACGAGGCGCGGGCGCTCGGCGTGTTTTCCGGGATGGGGCTGATGAAGGCGGCGCAACTGGCGCCCGACGCCATCCTGCTGCCGGCCAACTTCGACGCCTATCGCGATTACTCGCGGCGTTTCAAGGCGGCGGTGGCGAGCGTCGCGCCGGTGATCGAGGACCGCGGCATCGACGAGATCTACATCGACCTGAGCGGCATCGCCGAGGACAGCCTGCCGCTGGCCCGGCGGATCAAGCAGGCGGTGTTCGCGGCGACCGGGTTGACCTGTTCGATCGGCATCACCCCGAACAAGCTGCTGGCCAAGATTGCCTCCGACCTCGACAAGCCCGACGGCATCACCATCCTCGGCGCCGACGACGTGCCGACGCGGATCTGGCCGCTGGCGGCGCGCAAGATCAACGGCATCGGCCCGAAGGCGGCCGAGCGGCTGCGCGCGATGGGCGTCGACACGGTCGGCCAGCTGGCGGCGGTGGCCGAGAGCGAACTGGTCCGCCGCTTCGGCGCCAGCACCGGCAGCTGGCTGTGGCGTGCCGCCCGCGGCATCGACGAACGGCCGTTGGTGACTGAGCGCGACCCCAAGTCGGTGAGCCGCGAGAGCACCTTCGAGCGCGACCTCGACGTCGGCCTCGATCGGGCGGCGCTGTCCGAGGCCTTCACCGGGCTGTGCGCCCGGGTTGCCGACGACCTCGCGCGCAAGGGGCTGGTCGCGCGCACGATCGGCATCAAGCTGCGCTTCGCCGACTTCAGCACGGTCACCCGCGACCTGACGCTGCCGGAACCGCTGGCCGACGCCCGGGCGATCCGCCAGGCGGCCGGGCAGTGCCTGAAGCGCATCGCGCTGGGCAAGCGCATCCGCCTGCTTGGTGTGCGCGCCGCCGGGCTGCAAGCGCCAATGGCGACGCCGGCAGCGGCGGCAGTCCAGGCCGAGCTGCAACTCTTTTAGCGCTTATCGCCCCCAGCCATTATCATTCGCGCTTTTTGTCGCTGGCCGTTCTCATGTCCTACCTGCTCATCGTCAACCTGATCTGGTCGTTTTCCTTCAGCCTGATCGGTCAGTATCTCGCCGGCCAGGTCGACAGCGACTTCGCGGTCCTCGCCCGAGTTGCCGTCGCCGCCCTGGTCTTTTTGCCGTTCACCGTCTGGCGCGGCTTGCCGGCGCGGCTGGCGGCGGGCTTCTGGCTGGCCGGGGCGCTCCAGTTCGGCATCACCTACCTCTGCCTGTACCGCAGCTTCAGCGTGCTGACGGTGCCGGAAGTGCTGCTGTTTACGGTGCTGACGCCGATCTACGTGACCCTGATCGAGGACGCGCTCGAACGCCGCTTCAACCGCTGGGCGCTGTTCGCCGCTGCGGTCGCCGTTGGCGGCGGCATCTTGATCCGCTGGCAGCCGCTGGCCGGCGAATTCCTGTGGGGCTTCGTGCTGCTGCAAATCGCCAACGCGACCTTCGCCGCCGGCCAGGTGCTCTGTCGCCACCTGCTGCTGCGCCACCCGATCGAACTGCCGCTGTATCGCTTCTTCGGCCATTTCTTCCTCGGCGCGCTGATCCTCGTGCTGCCGTCCTTCCTGATCTTCGGCAACCCGGACAAGCTGCCGGTGACGGCGATGCAGTGGGGCGTGCTGCTGTGGATGGGCCTGTTCGCCACGGCGCTCGGCTTGTTCTGGTGGGTCAAGGGTAGTGTTCGCGTCGATGCCGGTACGCTGGCGGTGATGAACGAACTGCATGTGCCGCTTGGCCTGCTGGTCAATCTGCTGATCTGGAACCGCGATGCCGACCTCGCCAAGATCGCGCTCGGCGGCAGCGTCATCCTGCTGTCGCTGGCGATCAACCGCTGCGGGCGGCGGCCGCCGCCGCTGGCCGCAAGCTGACCGCGGTTTTGAGGGATATCAAGTTCGCCGGCTTAATTCCTGAGTAAATTACTCAACATTGATTGAGTGACAGGCAGGAAGCAGCATGTTTGGAATCCGGACCCGGCGCGAGCTGGCGGCAGTGGTGGCCGAGAATCACCAGATCAGGACGCAGTTGCTGGCCAGCGAGGCCGCCGCCGCTGAGTTGCGGTGCCAGCTCGCCGACGACCGGGCGGCGAACCAGGCGCTGCTGGCGCGACAAACGCTGCTCGATGGCGTGCTCGGCAACATTCCCCGTTTCGGCAGTTCGCTGGCCGGTATCCAGCAGTCGTTTTCCGGCCTATCCGGGCAGTTGACCGAAGAAGCGGCGAGCGCCCGCGAGGCCGCCGCCGAATCCGACGCCAATCGCGCCGCCTTCGAGCAGATCGCCGCCAGCCTGCACGCGATGTTCGGGCGCATCAGCGCCGCTGGCGACAGCGTCGAGAGCCTGACACGGCGGGTCGGCGAGATTGGCGGCATCGTCCGGCTGATCCAGGAAATCGCCGAGCAGACCAACCTGCTGGCGCTCAACGCGGCGATCGAGGCGGCCCGCGCCGGCGAGGCCGGGCGCGGCTTCGCGGTGGTCGCCGACGAGGTGCGCAAGCTGGCCGAACGCACCGCCCGGGCGACCACCGAGATTGGCACGCTGGTTGTCGGCATTCAGGCCGAAACCGCCCAGGCCAAGGCGACCATCGATCTCGGCGCCGGCGAGGCGGCCCGCCACGGTGCCGAAAGCGAGGCGGCGACGCAGAGCATGCAGCGCCTGCTGGCGATGTCGCAGCAGATGCAGGCGGCGATCGCCTCGTCGTCGCAGGTGGCCAGCGCCGAGCTGGCCAACGTCGAGGAATTGCTGCTCAAGCTCGAGGTGTACAAGGTCCTGCTCGGCCTCTCCGACCTTGCTCCGGAGGCCTTGCCGGACGAGACCGAATGCCGGCTCGGTCGCTGGTACTACGAGGGCGAGGGCAAGGCCGGCTTCTCGCGGCTGCCCGGCTACCGCGAGATGGAAAGCCCGCACAAGGCGGTACACGACCACGCCCGCCAGGCCGTCGCCTGCTATCGCCGCGGCGATCCGGCCGGCGCGCTGCAGGCGCTGACGCGGATGGAAGAGGCCAATCTGGCGGTGATGCGCGGCATGCAGCAGATCCTCAACGGCGGGCACGGCTGATGGCCAAGAAGTTTCCGCTACATCCGAAGCACCCCGAGCGCATCTGCTGGGGTTGCGACCGCTATTGCCCGGCCGGCGAGATGGCCTGCGGCAACGGCTCCGGGCGCACCCAGCACCCGGCCGAACTGCTCGGCGACGACTGGTACACCTTCGGCGACTGGGGCATCGTCGTCGAGGAACCGCCAGCTCAGTAGAACAGCGCGCCGAGGTCGAGCGTCGGTTGCCGGCCGAGCGCTTCGCGCTTGCCGTCCAGCCAGCGGCGGGCGACCGCCCGGCCGAGCGCGTGCAGTTCTTCGAAGAACTGGCGATTGACCGCCAGCTTGCTGTCGCCGGGCAGCTCGCCGAGTACGCTGTCGGCGCTGATGGCGTGGAAGCGCAGGCGGGCGAAGCGGCGTTCGAGGCGGGCGATCGGCAGGCGGTCGAGCAGCCAGTCGGGGAGCGGATTGCTGTCGCCGATCTGCTCGCGCAGGTGGGCGAACATCCGCATCTCGCGCAGGAAGGTCGAATTGAAAGCGAGTTCGCGCAAGCGTTCGCGGATTTCCTTGGCGCTCTCCGGCGTTTCCGAATAATGCAGCGGGGTCAGCAGGACCAGCATCAGGTCGGCCGACTGGCAGTGATAAACCAGCGGGAAGACCGCCGGATTGGCGCTGTAGCCGCCGTCCCAGTAGGGTTCGCCATCGATCGTGATGGTCCGGTGGACGGTCGGCAGGCAGGCCGAGGCAAGCAGCACGTCGGCCGACAGTTCAGGGTTCTGGAACAGGCGCAGCTTGCCGGAGTTGGCGTGGGTGGTGGCGATGAACAGCTTGACCGGGCTGCCGGCGCGCAGGGCGGCGAAGTCGATCTGGCGTTCGATGACGTCGCGCAGCGGGTTGAGGTCGAAGGGATTCAACTGCTCCGGGCTGAGGTGGTCGGTCCATTGCAGCATCATCTTCAGCGCCGGCGCCATGCTCGCCACCTGGTTGCCGGCGAATTGCGCCGGCAGGGTGTCGGCGATCGCCAGCCAGAAATCGGCCAGCGCCTGCCGCGCGCCGGCGCGGCCGCCGTGCAGCAGGCCGTGGGCGAGACAGACGGCGTTCATGGCGCCGGCACTGGTGCCGCTGACGCCCTCGAAATCGATCGATTCGTCCTCGAGCAGCGCGTCGAGCACGCCCCAGGTGAAGGCGCCGTGGGCGCCACCGCCCTGCAGGGCGAGGTTGATCCGGGCGGGCAGGGCTGGACTGGACATCGGCAGGGACTCCGCGGTGACGACGCCCCGATGATAGCCGCTTAATCGCTCTCCAGCGTGACCAGCGGCGCGCCTTCGGCGACGTGGTCGCCGGCACTGACATGGACTTCGACGACGCGGCCGGCGTAGGGCGTTGGTATGTCGAGCGCGACCTTGCCGGTTTCCAGGGTCAGGATGTTGTCGTCGCGCCGCATCAGCTCACCCGGCGCGACCAGCACTTCCAGGATGAAGACGTCGCCGCTGGCGCAGGAGCCGCAGCTTTGCCAGCACTCCGGGTATTTCGGCATGTGGACGGTGCGCAGGGTCATGGCGCTCCGCCTCAGCGCGCCAGCTTGCGGCGGATCGTCGGCAAGGCGGCGAGCGCCGCCTTTTCGCCCTCGATCATCGCCTCGTGGCGGGCGTTGAAATCCCAGGACTTGACGTAGGGCAGGCGCGGGCGGATCACCGCGTCGGCCTCGGCCAGTTCGGTCTTGCCGATGACGCTGCCCATGATCGTCGTCGTCTGCCAGAGGATGGCGCTCATGCTGTCGACCGGCTGGCCCTCGGCGACCGCCGAGATGTCGACGGCGATGACGAAATCGGCGCCCATTTCGCGCGCGGCGCGCACCGGCACCGGGCTGGTCAGCCCGCCGTCGACGTACTGGTGGCCGTTGATCGTCACCGGCTGGAAGACGCCGGGAACGGCCGCCGAGGCGCGCACCGCCATGCCGCTGTCGCCGGTCCGGAAAACGACGCGCTCGCCGCTGTTGAGGTCGGTGGCGACGGTGCCGAAGGGCAGCTTGAGCTTTTCCAGCGGGCGCCGCTTCAGGTTCTGGTTGACGAAGGATTGCAGCGCCTCGCCCTTGAGCAGACCGGGGCCGCGCAGCGTCCAGTCGGCGAACAGCGTCTCGTCGAGCTGGATCGCCAGCTTCTGCATGGCGAAGGCGTCGTAGCCACCGGCGTACATCGCGCCGACGACGGCACCGGCACTGGTGCCGACGACGAGGTCGGGGACGATGCCCTGCGATTCCAGCATCTTGATCACGCCGATATGGGCGAAGCCGCGCGCCGCACCGCCACCCAATGCGAGGCCGATCTTCGGTTTGTGGGCGGTCGGTGGTGGTGTCGGCGGCGCGGGCGGCGGGGCCGGCTGGGTGGTGACGCAGGCGCTGAGCAGGAGGGCACCGGCGACAAGCAGGCTGCGGCGCGAAAGTGAAGAAAGGGGCGTTGGCATGGTGGGGAGCATCATAACCGCTGGACATCCATGGCGAATTGACCATGCTGCGGCTTTGTTAGAGGGTTTTGTAACGCTGACGCCGGTGCTTGGCCAGGCATCAGCGATTGCCCCGGTGGCTTACACGTCGGTTTCCACCAGCCCGCCGTCCTTCTCCATCCACTGCCGGCGCCCCGAGGCTTCGCCCTTGCCCATCAGCAGGGTGAAAGTCTGGTGCATGCGGCGGATCGTCTCGCGCTCGGCCTGGAACGGTACCAGGCGGCGGGTGTCCGGGCAGAGGGTGGTTTCCCAGAGCTGGTCCGGGTTCATTTCGCCCAAGCCCTTGAAGCGCGAGACGGTGATCTTGTTTTCATTGATGCCTTCGTCGCGCAGCTTGCGCAGGGTCTGTTCCTTTTCCGCTTCGTCGAGGCAATAGACCTTGCGCGTGTGGCCCTTGGCTTCGACATCGACGCGAAACAGCGGCGGCTGTGCGACGTGGATGTGGCCGCGTTCGACCAGCGCCGGGAAGTGCTTGAGGAAGAGCGTGAACAGCAGCACCTGGATGTGCGAGCCGTCGACGTCGGCGTCGGACATGACGATGATGCGGCCGTAGCGCAGGCCGCTGAGATCGATGCTGTCGAGCTGCTCAATGCCGTGCGGATCGACGCCGACCGCCACGGAAATGTCGTGCACTTCGTTGTTCTTGAACAACTGGTCGCGCTCGACTTCCCAGGTGTTCAACACCTTGCCGCGCAGCGGCAGTACCGCCTGGGTTTCCTTGTCGCGGCCCTGCTTGGCCGAGCCGCCGGCGGAATCGCCCTCGACCAGGAAAATCTCGTTGCGCGAAATGTCGTCCGATTCGCAGTCGGTCAGCTTGCCGGGCAGGGTGGCGATGCCTGAGGACTTCTTCTTTTCCACCTTCTGCGTCGATTTCAGGCGGTTCTGGGCTGCTTTCACCGCCAGCTCGGCGATCTTCTTGCCATGGTCGGCGTGGTTGTTCAGCCACAGCTCGAACGGGTCGCGCACCATCTGCGACACCAGCTTGTAGGCGTCGCGCGAGGTCAGTTTCTCTTTCGTCTGGCCCTGGAACTGCGGGTCGAGCACCTTGGCCGAGAGGAGGAAGGTCATCCGGCCGCAGACGTCTTCCTGCGCCAGTTTCACTTTCGCCGGCAGGATCGCGTGGTGCTCGGCGAAGGCCTTGACCGCGTCGAAGACGCCGGCTTTCAGCCCGGCCTCATGGGTGCCGCCGTCGAGCGTCGGGATCAGGTTGACGTAGCTTTCCGGCTTGCCGCCGCCTTCCTCGAACCAGGCCAGCGCCCAGGTCGCGCCTTCGCCGACGGCGAAACCGTTTTCCACCTCGACATACTTTTCGCCGACGAAGATCGGCGCCACCGGCGTGCCGGCCATCATCTCGGCCAGGTAGTCGGCCATGCCGTTGCGGTAGCACCAGGTCTTGGTTTCCTGGCCGTCGACCGCCAGTTCGACGGTGACGTTGGGCATCAGCACCGCCTTCGAACGCAGCAGGTGTTCGAGCTGGCCGAGGTTGACCTTGGGCGAATCGAAATACTTCGGGTCCGGCGCGATGCGCACCGTGGTGCCGGTGGTGCGCGGGCCGACCTCGCCGATCTTCGCCAGCGGTTCGACGACGAAACCGTCGGCGAAGACGATCTTGTGCACGCCACCGCCGCGCTTGATCTCGACTTCCAGCCGGGTCGACAGCGCGTTGGTCACCGAGACGCCGACGCCGTGCAGGCCGCCGGAGAAACGGTAGGCGTTGCCGGCGTCCTTCTTGTTGAACTTGCCGCCCGCGTGCAGCTTGCAGAAGACCAGCTCGACCGCCGGCCGGCCTTCTTCCGGGTGAATCTCGACCGGGATGCCGCGCCCGTTGTCGGAAACTTCGATCACCCCGTCGGCGCCGACGCGCACCGCGATCTTCTTGGCAAACCCGGCCAGCGCCTCGTCGGCGGCGTTGTCGATGACTTCCTGGACGATGTGCGTCGGGCAGGTCGTCCTGGTGTACATGCCAGGACGTTCCTTGACGGGTTCGAGATCCTTGAGAACGCGGATCGAGGCGGCGGAGTAATCGGTCATCGGGCGGTTTCGGTGAGGCGCGGCGGTAACCGCGGGATGTTCAAAACCGCCCGATTCTAACGTCAGGCGTCGGGCGTCGCCAGTTGATCAGGCGATTTCCAGCTCGCCGATGTAGAGTTCGGCGGCATCGCCGAGCTTGTCTTCCACAGCATCGCGCAGGCGGGCGTAGTGCTTGGCGTTGAAAGTCATCTTCTGGGCGGCGGTCCACAATTGCACCGAGCGCTCGCCCCAGGAGAGGAACAGGAAGCGGCGGCGCTGGTCGTCGGCGGTGAAGTGGAAGGCGCCGAGTGCCATCGAGATGACGCCATCTTCTGACTTCTGCACGGCGCCGATCTGGAAGTTGCCGCTGCTTTCGGCGGTGGTGTGGAAGTCGAACAGGCGGATCGCGCCGTCTTCCTCGGCCAGCGCCTTGAGCGCGTCGAGCGACTGGTTGAGCACGGCGAGCTGGTTCTGCGTGGCGATGGCGGCGATCACGGCGAGCGCGGCCTGGTCCATGCGCAGTTCGCCCTCGGCCTGCTCGTACTTGCTGAAGGCGAACTGCTCGCTGGTCCAGCCGAGTTTTTCCAGGGTTTCGATGTACTTGCCGTACCAGGCCTCGGTGTCCTTGAAGCGGTCGAACAGGGCGCTGGCGCTGCGCGAGGCCAGTTGCACCGAGTACAGCGCATCTTCGCGTTCCTGCGGGGTGACGCCGACGACGAAAGAAAGCAGGGCGTTGGCGTCGACGGCCGGGGGCGGCTTGGGCTGGCGGCGTTCCATCAGGTTCATGCCGAATTCGAGGAGCGAGGCCTGGTCGCTGGCCTCGTCCAGCGGCGCGGTGCTTGCTCGCGACTCGAATCCCGCTTCTTCCGCTGGCGACAGCGGCAGCAATTCGGTGGCGAGGGCGAGTTCCTGAACGTAGTTTTCTGCTGTCGACACGCTGATCTCCAGTTATGCGAAATGACAAATCTGGAGTATGCCGAAGTGCTAGCTATTTGTCGTGCCGTGAGCATTTACAAGAGCGCATGGATTTCCCGGGGAAGGGCAGGGAGATCGCGCGTTTTGCCGATCTCGGCAGCGGCTCGGCCAGCCCGGCGCGACGCTTGCCGGGGCCAGGAAATGCGGGCCTCCCCCCCGTTTGCGGGGTAGTGGCCAGGGCGGCTTCTGAAGATACTTGCCAGGGTTTACAACAATTTACATTTCAGGGGTTGGCAATGACATTTACGCCGAAACGTCTGGTCGCCGCGCTGTTCTCCTGCGGGCTGGTCAGTTTGCTGCACGGACCGGCCATGGCTGGTGTCGACGGGCTGGATTACAACCTGCCGACCAATGTCGGCAGCGCAGTGATGGGCTTGTCCGGCGACGGAAATGTCGCAGTCGGAGTGGTCCGTCTCGATGCCTTCAATTACCGCGCCTACAAGTTTTCGCCGGGCAGCAGCACGCAGCTCGACGGTCCGGCCGGCTACGAGCAGGTGGTCGCCCAGGCGGCGTCGACCGACGGCTCGGTGGTTGCCGGCTGGGCGCTGCCCAGCTACAACAGTGCGAGCGCGCGGGCGCTGGTCTGGAACGGCGCCACCATGACCCAGTTGCCGGACCTGGCGAGCGGGCCGGGTACCGTCGCCAGCCAGGCCTGGGCGATTGCCGGCGACGGCCGCAAGGTGGCGGGCTTTAGCTATGTCAACGGCGGCTACCACGCCGCGCGCTGGCTCGACGGCGGCGCCGGCTGGTCGGTCCAGGATCTCAATGGCGGCGCCTTTACCAGCAGTTTCGGCCGCGGCATCGATGCCAGCGGCGACACGGTCGTCGGCTACGGCAGCACGATGGTTCTCGGCTACCAGGGCAATAATATCGTCCATATCAGCGGTCTGGTCGAAGAGGCCTTCGTCTGGACGCCGGGTGGTGGCATGCAGGGCCTGGGCGTGCTCGCTTCCGACAACGATCCGGTGGTCGGCACGATGACCCCGAGCAGCCGTGCCTACGCGGTGTCGGCCGACGGCAGCACGGTGGTCGGCATATCGCGTGGGGTCGGCGCTGGCGATATCCCCGAAGCTTTCCGCTGGACCAGCGCTGGCGGCATGGTCGGCCTCGGCATCCTGAACGGCGGCACCTACAGCATCGCCAACGGCGTCAATGCTGACGGCAGCGTCATCGTCGGCAGTGCCGACCAGCCGACGCCGCTGATTCCCAGCATCCGCGGCGCCTACGCCTTCCGCTGGACGGCCGCTGGCGGCCTGCAGACGGTCAGCGACTGGCTTACCGCCAACGGCGTCGCCGTCGGCAGCAACACCTTCAGCGACGCGGTGGCGGTCGATGCCAGCGGCAATGCCGTCATCGGCAAGGGGCAGATCGATGGCCGGACCCAAAGCTATCTGGCGCGGGTGAGTGGCGGCAGCACGGGCGGCGGCAACACCGGTGGCGGTAACACGGGAGGAGGCAACACGGGAGGAGGCAATACGGGAGGAGGCAATACGGGAGGAGGCAATACAGGAGGAGGCAATACAGGAGGCGGGAACACCGGAGGCGGTAATACGGGCGGTGGTAACACCGGTGGCGGTACCGGCGTCATCGGCCTGACCGACTTCAACCGTTCGTTGGTGTTGTGGCAGCAGGCGTTGAACGCCATCTCGCAGCGCTTCGGGCTCAACCTGTGGGGCGCGCACCACCGGACGCTGATGGATTCAGGCGTTGCCGGCGAGCGTGGCCTTGGTCTCTGGGCGACCGGCGACTACGCCCACGAGCGGGACGGCGACGGTCGCCAGGTGCTCGGCGAGTTCGGCGTCTATCACGATCTGTCGCCGAACCTGCGCTGGGGCGTCGGCGTCGGCCGCAATGACTATCGGCAGGATCAGGCCTTCACCGGCCGCAGCAAGGCCGATGGCAGTTATCTGGTGCTCGAGGGGGATTACGCGCCGGGCGCCAGCCGCGACTGGGTGTTCAGCCTGACCGGGCTGTACGGCCGGATGGATACGAATCTGCGCCGCGGCTACCTGAATGCCGGCGTCGCCGATGCGTCGACCGGCACGCCGGACGCGACGAGCTGGGCGCTGCGCCTGCGCGTCGATCGCTACGATGCGTGGCGGAGCGGCGCGGTTTCCTGGAGCCCGTTCGTTGCCTATACCCACGTCAGCAGCAAGCTCGACCGCTATACCGAAACCGGCGGCGGTTTCCCGGTTGCCTACGGCAGCCAGCAGCGGCGCAGCGACGAGTTGCGCGGCGGCCTGGTCGGTCGCCTGGCGCTGGGCGCCAATACCGACCTGCGGGCGAGCGGCGAACTGGTCGTCGCGCGCAACCGCAGCGGCAGCAGCAGCGGCCAGTTGCTGGGGGTCGGCGGCTTTGCCTTCAACACCGGCAGTTCGCGCGATACCGAGACCTGGGGCCGGCTCGGGCTGGAAATCGACCACCGGCTGACGCGTAGCGCGGCGCTGGCGACTTCGGTCAATGTCGCGTCGGACGGCAACGATCCGCAGTGGTCGGGCAGCGTCGGGGTGCGCGTCGCTTTCTAGGGCGTGTTCACAGTAACCTGCGGGACGGCGTTTGCCGTGGCGGGATGGGCGCCAAGGCGCGAGGCGATGGGAATGGTTGTTCCATTCCCGAGCCGAGTAACGCCGGCGACCGCCCGCCACGGCAAACCCGAAGGGCAAGGGGTTGGCGGGGCGCATTGCCGCGTTGCCGCTCGCTTGTGCAGATCACTGCACGGCGCGACCGGCGCCTTGCACTGCCTCCCCGCCAACCCCTTGCGCCGCCCGCTGCTTACTGTGAACACGCCCTAAACGCGCTGAGGTTCAATTGACGGGGGCAGCGAGCGGGACGCGCAAGGCGATCCGGCAGCCGCCCCCGTCGCCATTGCGGTGTTGCAGTTCGCCGCCCAGGCGCTGGGTACGCGCCTGCATGTTGCGGATGCCGCGGCCGCGCGGCCGTTGCTCGTTGGCGAGGCCGCGGCCGTCGTCGGCGATGCTGAGCAGCAGCGTCGCCTCGCCGGCTTCGAGGCGGATGCGCACGGTCGTTGCGCCGGCATGGCGGATGACGTTGGAGATCGCCTCGCGCAGGATGCGGCCGATGTTCAGCGCCTGCGGCTGGCTCAGCGCCTCGGCGGCGCCGTCGCTCTGCCAGTCGAGGCGGAGGCCGGCCTCGCTCAGACGCTGCTCGCATTCCGAGCGCCAGTCGGCGGTCAGTTCGTCGAGCGCGTAGCTGGCGGCGCCGGTGCGCGAGACGACGTCGCGCAGGTCGCGCAGCGCCGAACGGGCGAGGTCGGCGTCTTCCGGACGGTGGGCGCGATGCACCAGGGAGAGCAGCTTGGCGCCGACGTCGTCGTGCAGGTCGCGGAAGATGCGCTCGCGCTCTTCGGTCACCGCCCTTTCGGTTTCCAGTTCGCGCATCCGCGCGTAACTCTCCTGCAACTGCAGGTGCTTGTCCTGGACGCGGCGGTCCAGTTCGTCGGCCAGCGCCTCGTATTCGTTGAGGGCGCTGACGTAGCGCCCGGTCATGATGAGGCCGAGGGCGAGGAAGACGAGCGGCGCGCTGTAGTGCAACAGGAAGACGTCGGTCAGCGGCCAGGCGGTGCGCCCCTGCCAGATGTGCTGGCTGTGGATCAGCCAGTCGTGCAGGCCGAACAGGACGACCAGCCCCATCGCGCCGACCAGGAAGCGGGCGTCGCGGTTGCCGCCGCGCCAGGCGGTGTGCAGCAGCAGGCCGAGGGTGGCCAGCGCGGCGAGCAAGGTGTAGAAGTGCCAGCCGGCGGTCAGCGGCAGATACCAGGCGGCGGGCGCCAGCCACAGGCTGAGCGGTGCGGCGACGATGCCGAACCACAGGGCGCCGACCAGCCGGCGCTGTTGCAGGCCGATGAAGCGCAGCAGCGAGATGAGCAGGAAGCCGGAGAAGATCTGGAAGCCGGAGTTGCTCAGGATTTCCCAGTGCGCGGTGTCGAAAGGGACTTCGCGCAGGTAGAGGTTGGTCGCCTGCAGGGACCAGACCACGGCCGACAGCCCGAAGTAGCCGTAGGCGGTATCGCGGCGCCGGCGCAGCCAGAGGTTGAGGGTGAGCACGCCGATGGCGGCGATCAGCAGGCCGGCCGTCTGGTTGAGCGTGACGTTGAGGAAGAGGGCGCGTTCGTAGGCCGGGCGCAGCAGGTTTTCCGGGCCGAGTTGCAGCGGATGCAGCGCCGCCTGCGTGTAGGCGTGGCCGAGCAGCCGGACATGCAGCACGTTGTCGCCGGGGCGCAGCAGTTCGCCGGGTACCGGGAAGAAGAGCGGACGGTTCCAGTTGCGGGCGATCGGTTCGCTGAAGCTGCCGCCGTCGCCGATCGCTTCGCCGTTGAGGAAGACGGCGGCGTTCATCACCAGCTTCGGCAGATAGACCGCCTGCAGGCCGGGGTCGGGGCGGTCGATGCGCAAGCGCAGCCGGTACCAGCCGTTGCCGGCAACGCCGGGCCGCGACAGGCGCCACTGGTCGGGCAGCGTCACCGTCTGCCAGGGGGCGCTGTCGGGCGGCGGCGTCGCGCTGTCGGCAAGGACGAAGTCGGCCTGGGTGAAATCCAGGAGCGGCGCCTCGCCGGCGCGGACGGCGCCGGTCAGCCAGACGAACAGCAGCAGGAGGAGCAGGAAGCGGCGCGGCACGGGCTCAGAAGGAGGTGCTCAGCCGCAGGTAGACGTCGCGGACGGCGACGAAATTCTGGCCGCGCACGGCGTCCTGGACTTCCAGCTTGACCACCAGCGGCATTGGCAGGCGGCCGCCTTGCCAGGCTTCGATGCCGCTCCAGCTGAGCGCCAGCCGCATCTGGTCGGCGCGGGTGTCGGTGTGTGCCGAGAGGGCGCTGGTGTCGGCGCCGGACGGCGAGCGGTAGCGGTCGGGTTTTTCCTGATAGCGGTGCCAGGTCGCCGACAGCCGCCAGTTGCCGAAACGCTTGCCGATTTCGACGTCCGATTCCCAGTAGTCGCCGAGGTTGCGGCGCAGGCGTTCGACGCTGGCGGTGGTCAGCGGGTTGCCGGGGCGGGCGCGGACGTGGTCGGGCAACTGCACCTGGTATTCGGCGAGCAGGTGGAGGTCGAAACACCGGCCGAGGTCGCGGAAGTACTCGAAGCGGCTGCGCAGGTCGGTGCTGCCGTCGCCGGGCGGGATGTCGAAGAGGTCGTTGGGGTCGTCGTCGCGGGCGATGCCGAAGCGCACGCCGAAGCCGAGGATGGCGCTGTCCACCGGGCTCTTGTGGAAACGCCAGAGGACGCCGACGGTCGGGTCGGCAAAGCCGGCGACGCTGACCGTGCGCGGCGTCCGGTAGCCGAGGCCGGCCAGTACCGCCTGCATGCCGGCGTTGCCGATGCCGCCATCGACGCCGAAGCGGACGTGGGTCGTCGTTCGTGTGTAGGGGACGATGATGCCGACCGTCAGGTCGTCGCTGACGCCGTAGCCGAGCAGCAGTTCGGTGTATTCGGTGACGGCGCGGGTGTCGAGGCGCAGGGTGCCGCTCAAGCCGGGGTTGAGGCGGGCGAGGTCGAGGCCGTTGTAGTCGCGGTCGAGGTCGACGCGCCGGCCGCGGTTGTCGAAGCGATGGTCGTAGCCGTTGCGCAGGACGGTCAGGCGGGCCGCCCAGTGGCCGCCCGGGGCCATGCCGTCGAGACCGAAACCGGCAGCGGTCGGGATCGGCTCGGCGCCGGCCGCGCCGGACAGGCCGGCGAGCAGGGCAGCGAAACAGGACAGGATCGAAAAGCGCGTCATCACCGGCACCAACGGAAAAGCGTAAAAGAGACGGATTCTCCCGCGTCCGCCAGCCGCCGCCACCCCCGCGTTCATGGGGGCGCGGGCGCCGCCGGCGAGGTTATCATTGCCCGTCACCTCCCGGAAATCCCGATGCGTACCGGTTTCATCCTCGAAGACGTGCCCGAATCCCAGGACTGGCTGCGCCAGGCCCTGGCCGAAAGCTTTCCCGGCATCGCCATCGACGTTGCCGAGACGCTGAGCGAGGCGCGCCAGCAGTTGCGCGGCGGGCCGGCGCCGGACATCGCGCTGATCGACCTCGGCCTGCCCGATGGTTCCGGGATCGAGATCATCGACCTGATCCAGCAGACTTCGCCGGCGACGCTGTGCGTCGTCGCCAGCATCTACGACGACGATGGCCACGTCTTCCCGGCCTTGCGCGCCGGCGCCCGCGGTTACCTGCTGAAAGACCAGCCGGTGTCGGCCATCGTCGTCGCGCTGCGCGGCATCGCCGCTGGCGAGCCGCCGCTGTCGCCGGCCATCGCCCGGCGCATGCTGGCCTTCTTCAACCGGCCGGTGACGCCGCCGGTGGCCCTGACCGCGCGCGAGACCGAAGTCCTGCGGCTGATCGCCAAGGGCATCACGCAGGCCGAGACGGCGCGCCTGCTGGCGATTTCGCAGCACACCGTGGCCGGCTACGTGAAGGACCTCTACCGCAAGCTCAACGTTTCGTCGCGCGCCGAGGCAGCGGTGCTGGCGCGCGACATGGGCCTGATCTGAAGCGGCGAACTTCCTGCTAAGCTCGCTGACCAAGTCGCGTCCCACAACAGGAGAACCCTTCATGAACGTTGCCGAAATCGCCACCAGCCGCCGCACCTGCAAGGCCTTCGATCCGAGCCGCAAGATCGATCCCGCCGCCATCGAACAGTTGAAGACGCTGCTGCGCTTCGCCCCGTCGTCGGTCAATTCGCAGCCCTGGCACTTCATTGTCGCCAGCACCGCCGAAGGCAAGGAGAAGATCGCCGCGACGCTGGCCGGGCGCTTCGAGTACAACGCGCCGAAGGTGCGCAACGCCTCGCACGTGGTCGTCCTCTGCGTCCGCCGCGATCTCGACGACGCCCACCTGCAGGCGCTGGTCGATCAGGAAGATGCCGACGGCCGCTTTGCCACCCCGGAAGCCAGGGATACCCAGCACAATGCGCGCAGCTTCTACACCAACCTGCACCGCGACCAGTTGAACGACCTGCCGCGATGGACGGAAAAGCAGATTTACATCGCGCTCGGCGCGCTGCTCTTCGGCGCCGCCGCGCTCGGCGTTGACGCCTGTCCGATGGAAGGTATCGACGCGGCGGCGATCGATGCCGCGCTCGGCCTGGAAGCCCAGGGGCTGCGCTGCGTCGTGCTGACCGCGCTGGGTTACAGCAGCGCCGACGATTTCAACGCCAGGCTGCCGAAGTCGCGCCTGCCGGCGGCGACGGTGATCAGCGAGATCTGAGGCTCAGTCGAGCTGGCGCGTCATGTAGCGCGCCGGCCCGGGATAGCTGGCGAGCGCCGCCTGCGCGGCCGGCGCCAGCGTTGCCGGTGCGCTGAAACCCTGGCCTTGCCAGAAGGCGTAGGCGTCCTGCACGCAGACCAGCGCGGCGTGCCGCCAGCCGTGCTGGCGGGCGGCGGCCAGCGCGCCAGCGACCAGGCGCGCGCCGAGGCCGCGCCCGGCGGCGGCCGGCGCCACCGCGAGGTCGTGCAGGTAGAGGCAATCGGCGTCGGCGGCGAGCGCGAAAGCGCCGCCCAGCGGCGTCACTTTGCCCAGATGCGACGGGTAGGTGGCGAGATAAGCGCCGACCTTGCCCGCCACTTCGCCGACCCAGACGAAATCGGCGGCGGCGGCCAGGCGCCCGGCCCAGGTGGCGCCGTCCTCGTTCATCGACGGCAGGTAGCACTGGCGCTGCACGGCGAGGATGGCGGGAAGATCGGCGGCTTGCGCGGGGCGCAGGTGAAAGAGGGTTTCCTGCATGGCGGCGATTTTAGGCGGCGGCCGGGCGAAGTCAATTCCCGGTCATGCGCGTATCATCGACCCGTCGCCACCTGCGGAGAAAGAGGATGAGCAAGGCATTGCGCTGGTCGGAACGCTGGTTCCGCTTTGGATTGTGGCTGGTTGCGCTGGCTTTCGGCAGCTTCCTGATCGGGCTCGGCGGCAACATCGTCGAGAACCTGCCGCGCGTCGAAACGGCGCTGACCCTGGAGAATTTTCTCGACCCGGCAGCCGCCGGCAAATTGCGCGCCGAGATCGACACCGCCCAACAGGCGCGCCAGGCAGCGCAGGACGCGCTCGACCAGGCCGAACTGAAACTGAACGTCGCCCGTGCCGACGCCGCCACCGCCCGCGACACCTTCGCTAACTGGCTGGCCACCCGGCGCGCCACCGAGCGCCCCGAGCAGGATCGCGAACTGATCGCCCGCACCGCCCAGCTCGATGCCCTGAAGGCCGCCGAGCGCAAGGCGCTGGCCGCGGTGCAGGCGCAGCAGCAGGTGCTGCTCGACCAGCAACAGGCAGAAGCGCGCGCCCAGTCGGCACTGGGCGAACTGCGCGCGGCCGCCGCCGAACGCTACCACGATGAAATGCGCAGTCAGGAACTGCGAGTCTTCGGCTATCGCCTGGCACTGACCCTGCCGCTGCTCGGCGTCGCCGGCTGGCTCTTCGCCAAGCAACGCAAGAGCACCTGGTGGCCGTTCGTCTGGGGCTTCATCTACTTCGCGCTGTTCGCCTTCTTCGTCGAACTGGTGCCCTACATCCCGAGCTACGGTGGCTGGATCCGCTACAGCGTCGGCATCGTCCTCACCGTGCTGGTCGGCCGCTACGCGATCCTGGCGCTCAATCGTTACCTCGAACGACAGAAGCAGGCCGAGGCGTTGCCCGACGTCGAGCGGCGCAAGGAGCTGTCCTACGACGTCGCGCTGGCGCGGCTGGGCAAGAAGGTCTGCCCGGGCTGCGAGCGCAGCGTCGATCTGAGCAACACGGCGATCGACTACTGCCCGCACTGCGGCATCTGCCTGTTCGACCACTGCACCGCCTGCAACGAGCGCAAGAGCGCTTTTGCGCGCTTCTGCCACGCTTGCGGTGCGGCGGCGAAAAGCTAGAGCAGCAGCGCCCCGCCCAGCGCGCAGCCAGCGACGACGCGCCACGGTGGCTGTTTGCCCCAGGTCAGCGCGGCCAGCGCGATGGCGGCCAGCGCCAGTTCCCGCGGGCCGTGGATGGTGCCGGTCCATAGCGGATCATAAAGGGCGGCGAGCAGGATGCCGACCACCGCCGCGTTGATCCCGGCCAGCGCCGCCCGGGCGCGGGCGTTGGTGCGCAGCGCGTCCCAGAGGGGCAGGGTGCCGGCGACCACCAGGAAGGCCGGGGCGAAGATCGCCAGCAGCGCCAGCAGGCCGCCGGCCCAGCCGTTCGGCGTGGCGCTGCCGGCGGCGCCGAGGAAGGCGGCGAAGGTGAACAGCGGACCGGGCACCGCCTGGGCGATGCCGTAACCGGCCAGGAAGGTCTCCTGGTCGATCCGGCCGAACTCGCTCATGGCTGTCTGCAGCAAGGGCAGGACGACATGGCCACCACCGAAGACCAGCGCGCCGGCGCGATAGAAGGCATCGACCAGGGCCAGCGTCGGCGCGGCGAAGGTCGTGGCCAGCCAGGGCAGGCCGAGCAGGCCGGCGGCGAAAAGCGCCAGCCAGAGCATTGCAGCGCGCCGGCCGATGCCGGCGGCGAGCCGCTCCGGACGGGCGACCGGGACGGAGGTGCCGAGCGCCAGGCCGCCCAGCGCGCCGCCGCCGATCACCGCCAGTTGCCCGGCGGCGCCCGGCCAGGCCAGCAGCAGTGCGGCGCCGAGCAGGGCAAGCAGGCGTCGCGGCCAGTCCGGGCAGAGGCTGCGGCCCATGCCCCAGACCGCCTGGGCGACGACCGCCACGGCGACGATCTTGAGGGCGGCGAGCAGGCCGTGTGGCAGGCGTTCGCCGAATTCGGCCAGGCCCAGCGCGAAGACGATGAGCAGCAGTGCCGACGGCAGCGTGAAGCCGCACCAGGCAGCGAGCGCGCCGCGGTAGCCGGCGCGCTGCAGGCCGAGCGCCAGCCCGACCTGGCTGCTTGCCGGGCCGGGCAGGAACTGGCACAGCGCGACCAGGTCGGCGTAGGCAGCATCGCTCAGCCAGCGGCGACGGTGTACGAACTCGTCGCGGAAGTAGGCGAGATGGGCGACCGGCCCGCCGAAGGCGGTCAGGCCGAGGCGCAGGAAGGCGACGAAGATTTCTCGGGTTGGGCTGAGCGACATGGCGGAAGTTTAGCGCTGCCGAATGACGCGACGGCGACCGCCTTACATTTCCGAACAGCCAGTGACGGCAGCTTTTGTTAGGCTGTCGCCTGTCGGATTTTCAGGGAGTGCTGTGAACATGTCAGTCCTGCGCAAACTTGCCCTGGCGCTCGCCGCGCTGATCGCCCTGCTCGGGCTCGCCGCCGGCGTCGCTTACGCGCTGTTCGATGCGGCGGCGATCAAGCGTCACCTGGTCGAACAGGTGGCGCTCAAGTCCGGTCGCACGCTGAATATCGCCGGCGACGTGAGCCTGTCCTTGTGGCCGGAGGTGGCGGTCAGCGCCGGCCAGGTCAGCCTCTCCGAAGCTGACGGCAAGACCGAGTTCGCGGCGCTTGAATCGTTGCGCGTCGCCGTCGCGGTGATGCCGCTGCTGGCCGGCAAGGTCGAGGCGCGGGAAATCGGCATCGACGGCCTGGCGCTGACCCTGGTCAAGCGGCGCGACGGCAAGCTCAACATCGACGACCTGACGGCTG
Source organism: Azonexus sp. (assembly GCF_041909095.1). GTDB lineage: Bacteria > Pseudomonadota > Gammaproteobacteria > Burkholderiales > Rhodocyclaceae > Azonexus. The sequence continues at coordinate 52,896 of NZ_JAYREB010000002.1, forward strand.
GCGAAGCCGCAGCAAAGCCCGCGGCCCAGGAAGAAAAGACCGCGGCCGACGGTGGCCAGCCGTTGCAGCTCGACATCGCCGGCCTGGCGCTGCGCGACGCGCGCTTCACCTGGCGCGACGAAATGGCGGGCAAGACCACCCAGCTATCGGCGCTCGATTTTTCCACCGGCCGCGTCCAGGCCGACAGCGCTGCCGGCAGCCTCGCCATCGACCAGCTCAAGCTGGCGGCGCGTGGCAGCAGCGGCGACGATCGTTTCGAAGCGAACATCGAACTGCCCGCCATCAAGTTCGCCGAGCAGCGCCTGGCCACGCCATTCGCCGGCAAGCTCGCGCTGAGCAGCCCGGCCATGCCGATGGGTAGCGTCAAGCTGCCGCTGTCCGGCAAGCTGGCGCTCGACCTCGGCAAGTCGACCGCCGATCTCACGCTCGACACCCAGCTCGACGCCTCGAACATCGCGCTGAAGCTGGCGGTCGAACGCCTGTCGCCGCTCTTCTTCAATTTCGACCTCGACATCGACCAACTGGACGTCGATCACTACCTGCCGCCGGCCAAGCCCGGCGCGGCCGGCGGTGATGCTGGCGCGAGCGGCAAGGCGGAGAAGCCGGCGGCGAAGATCGACCTGAGTGCGCTTGAGGCGCTCAATTTCCGCGGCAAGCTGGCCATCGGCCAGTTGCAGGCGAAGGGCCTGAAACTCTCGGCGCTGACAGCGCGCCTGGCTGCCGCCGATGGCCGCTTCGACGTCTCGTCGATGCAGGCGAAACTGTACGGTGGCAGCCTCGACGGCGCGCTCGGCGTCAATGCCCGGGGCAATGTGTTCACCGTGCGCCAGAACCTGTCCGGTATCGACATCCGCCCGCTGCTTGCCGATCTGATCCAGAAGGAACCGCTGGAAGGCCGCGGCACGGTGACGCTCAACGTCAATACCCGTGGCGCCACGGTCGACGCGCTGAAGCGCGGGCTGGCCGGGCAAGCTTCGCTGGCACTGAAGGATGGCGCCATCCGCGGCGTCAACCTGGCCAAGCAGTTGCGTGATGCGAAGGCGCTGCTGCGCGGCGGCAAGAGCGCAGCAAGCGCCCCCGACGCCGCCGAGAAGACCGATTTCTCGGAACTGATCGCCACCTTCCGGATCGCCAACGGCGTCGCCCACAACGACGACCTGGCGATGAAATCGCCCTTCCTGCGCCTGGCAGGCGCCGGCGACATCGATATCGGCAACAGCCAGATCGACTACCTGGCGAAAGTCAGCGTCGTCGAAACCTCAAAGGGGCAGGAAGGCAAGGAGCGCGACGAATTGCGCGGGATCACCGTGCCGGTCCGCCTGCGCGGGCCTTTCGACAATCTTTCCTATTCGCTGGAGGCCGGCGAACTGCTCAAGGATGCGGCGAAAGCCAAACTCGACGAGAAGAAGAACGAGCTGAAGGAAAAGGCCGGCAAGAAGCTGGAAGAAAAACTCGGCGACAAGCTCAAGGGCCTGTTCGGCAAATGAGCCGCCGGCCTAGAATGCCGCCTTTATCCGCCGGATTGACGCCATGCCCCGCATCAAGATCGCCCTGCCCGAGAAGTTCGTCTTCAGCACCGAGATCCCGATCTACATCCAGCACATCAACTACGGCCACCATCTCGACAACGCCGCGCTGCTGATGCTGGTCGCCGAGGCGCGGGTGCGCTTCTTCAAGCATTTCGGCTGGAGCGAACTCGATGTCGGCGGGCCCGGCATCGTCGTCGCCGACGTCGCCGCCCAGTACCGTTCCGAAGCCTTCCACGGCGAGACGCTGGTGATCGCCTTCGCCGCCGCCGATTTCCACGATTACGGCTGCGATCTGGTCTGGCAACTGAAGGAGCAGGCGAGCGGCCGCGAAGTGGCGCGCGGCAAGCACGGCATCGTCTTCTTCGACTACGCGACGCGCAGCAAGGTCAAGGTGCCGGCGGTCTTCGCCGCAAGGATGGCCGGCGCATGATCCCGATCCGCTACGTCGAGCCGGTGTTCCGGCCGCCGTCGGAAGCCGAATCGCTGATCCTGCCGCTGACCGACGGCTGTTCGTGGAACCAGTGCACCTTCTGCGAGATGTACACCGCGCCGCAGAAGAAATTCCGCGCCCGCGACGAGGCCGAGGTGCTGGACAGCATCCGCGCCACCGGCGAGCGCTACGCCGGGCACATCCGCCGCGTCTTCCTGGCCGACGGCGACGCGCTGGTTCTGCCGACCCGCCGTCTGCTCACCGTGCTCGAGGCGATTCGCACCCACCTGCCGGCGGTGCGGCGAATTTCCAGCTACTGCCTGCCGCGCAACCTGAAGAAGAAAAGCCAGCAGGAGATCGATGAACTCGCCGCCGCCGGGTTGAGCATGGTCTACGTCGGTGCCGAATCGGGCGACGACGCGGTGCTCGCCGCCGTCAGCAAGGGCGAGACCTTCGACTCCACCGTCGACGCGCTGAACAAGCTCGGCGCCGCCGGCATCAGCCGTTCGGTGATGATCCTTAACGGTCTCGGCGGGCGCGAACTGTCGCGCCAGCATGCGGAAAACTCGGCGCGCCTGGCCAATGCCAGCCAGCCGGAATACCTGGCGACGCTGGTGGTCAGCTTTCCCAAGGGCGAACAGCGCCTGCGCGCCGGTTTCCCCGGCTGGGAGCCGCTGACCCAGCCGGAGCTGTTCGCCGAGATGGAGACCTTCCTGAGCGGGCTGGAACTCAAACGCACCGTCTTCCGTTCCGACCACGCGTCGAACTGGCTGGTCCTCAAGGGCACGCTCGGCGCCGATAAGGAACGCCTGCTCGCCCAGGTGCGCCAGGCCATCGCCGGTGAGGCGCCGCTGCGCCCGGCCTGGGCTCGCGGCCTGTAACTCAGCCGGCCTTGCCGACGCGCAGCGCGGTGAAGATGGCCAACGCCTGGAAGATGGCGATGCCGAACAGCACGCCGCTGAAATTGCCGCCGTCCATCAGCCGCCCGAAGATCAGCGGCGCCGTCGCCAGGCCGAGGTCGAGCCCGGAATAGACGAAGCCGTAGATGCGCCCGAACGCCGCCTGGCCGAAGCGGGCGGTGGCGGCGCGGCGTACCAGCAGGTCGCGCGAAGGGCCGGCGACGCCGGTGCAGAAACCGATCGCCCCCATCAGCGGCAGGATGCTCCAGGCCGGCGGCAGGCCGCTGGCGAGCAGCAGGGCGAACAGCGCGGCGACGCCGAGGGCGCCGGCAATCAGCCCGTCGTGCGCGTTTTTCTGCGCCAGGAAACCGCCGAGGACGATGCCGGCGGCGCCACCGAGCAGGTAGGTGGATAGCGCCGTCGCCGCGCTGCCCAGGCTGAAGGCGTAGAGCGCCTGCAGGATCGGCGTCGCGAAGTTCTGGATGGCGCCAAAGGCGGCGGTGATCAGGAAGAAGAACAGGAAGCACAGCCAGACCGCCGGCACGCGCAGGAAAGCGAGCGGCGGCACGGCTTCGCTGCCCGCCTTGGCGGCGTGTTCGGCGAGCGGATTGGCGATCGCCTGGCGGCGCCAGCTCAACACGCCGAGGGCGACGACGGCGACGACACTGGCGCCAAGCGCCGCTTCGCGCCAGCCGGCGACGGCAGCGATGCCGGTCATGAACACCGGCGCCGCCGCCCAGCCGAGGTTGCCGGACAGGCCATGCACCGAGAAGGCATGACCGAGGCGCGGCTGCGAGACGCGTCGGTTGAGCACCGTGAAATCGGCCGGATGGAAGACGCTGTTGCCCAGCCCGGCGAAGGCGGCGGCGCCGATCAGCCAGGGCAGGCCGCTGGCGAAGTGGAGGACGACGCCAGCCAGCACGAAGCAACTGATGCCGGCGAACAGCACGCGGAAGGCGCCGAAACGGTCGACGAAGAAACCGGCGGCGGCCTGGCCGATCCCGGAAATCACGAAGAAGACCGTCATCGTCACGCCGACGGCGGTGAAGTTGAGGCCGAAATCGGCCATCAGCCACGGAAACAGCGGCGGCAGCAGGAGGTGGAAGAAATGCGAAACGCCGTGCACGAAGCCGATCAGCGTGATCGTCTCGATGTCGCTGGCGGCCGGGCGGGGCAGGGTATCGGTAGTCATGTCGGGGGCAGGGAAATCTATTGTTGTGGCAAGCAGTTTAACGGGCTGCCTATTGACGCGAACGCGATAGTCCGACAAAAATTATCGCAATGCTGACAACCCTGCCTTTCGATCCCTGTCCGCGTCGCGCGCCGACCGCCGCCGAACCGCTCACCGTCAACCTGCGCCGCCTGCCGGCCGACGTCCATGTGCCGGCGCACAGCCACGATTGGGCGCAACTCGCTTTTCCGCTGCGCGGCGCGCTGCGCATCGCCGCCGCCGGCATGGCCTGGCTGGTGCCGGCCTTCCGCGCGGTGTGGATTCCGCCGCACATCGAGCACGAAGTGGTGATGCTTGGTCAGGTCGAACTGCGCACCGTCTACATCGCCACTGAAGCCGCGCCGCTGCCGCTCGACGCCTGTTCGGTGGTCGAAGTCTCCGACCTGATGCGGGCCTTGATCGAGGCGCTGAGCGCGCTCGGCGAAGGCGAAACGGCGCGCCGCCAGCAGATAATCCAGCTCTTGCTCAGCGAAATTGGCGTCGCCCCGCCGCTCTCGCTCGGCCTGCCGCTGCCCCGCGACCGTCGCCTGCAGGCGCTGTGCGGCGCGCTCTTCGACGACCCCGCCGACAATCGCCCGCTCGCCGACTGGGCGGCCCGCGTTGGCGCCAGCGAACGCACCCTGGCGCGTCTCTTCGCCGACGAACTGAAGATGAGCTTCGGCGCCTGGCGCCAGCAGCTACGCCTGGCCCGTGCCCTTGACCTGATCGGTCGTGGCCGCCCCAGCGGCGAAGTCGCCACCGAACTTGGCTACGCCAGCCCGGCCGCCTTCTCGGCGATGTTCAAACGCGCCTTCGGCGTCCCGCCGGGGCGGTTCATGCAGAGTCGGGGGATGCAGCAGGCAGAGAATTTGATCGCTTGATCCCTGGGGGCGCCGATATGTTCACGCAAATGCGATGACGAACGGATCTTGATATTTCGTTGGGTATTCGGCAGGATGTTTGCATAAGAACATCTTGGCCCTTTGGCCCCTTTTTCTTCATGAAATATTTGACCGTTGCGTTGGCTTTTTGCGTAATTTCCTTGTCTGTCAGTGCATCAATTGCCGGAGACCCGGTGCTGCACCCCTTGTACGGAAAGTGGGGGTGGGTTTATGCAAGGAATAACTGCCAGGAGATATACCACTTTCGTGGCGACAACACTTCGGCGATAACTAGCGCCGAAGAAGTTGCCGAAAGCCGTTTCACCGTCAGCGAGAAACCCGATGCGAATGGGTTTTATCGGATGACCGATGTGGTAACTCAAACTAACGGTCTCACCGGCTGCGATGGTACTCCCGGTGGGACGCCAGTAGGGGATACGGTAACCTTGTACCTTCTGTTCAACTCGTCCAGGAGCGAAATGCTCATGTGCCAGGAGCCGTCCCTGAAAGCTTGCATGGGGCCCCTTCACCGGCTTTCGGAGTAGATGTCTGCATTACAGCCAAGGCGCGAACTCGCCAGTCATGGCTTCGTCCCTCCAACTCTTGTCTCAATAGATACATGCGCGTTACGCCTTTTCTTCTCACACTGTTCTTGGTTTCCGGTTGTGCTAGCCAGGCACCGGATTACGATCCAAATGCGCGGGAATCTGTCGGGCGGATTGTTTTAAAGACAGCAGTTGGGGAACGAGTTCAAGCAAGGGCGGATTCCCCGAACATGGGGCCGGCATTGGCAGGCGGATTGGGTGGGTTGGGGTTGGTCATTGGTGCCGTTCTGCAAAAAAAGACAACTTTGCCTGTTTTTGAATACCGAATAAGTCTTGAAGATGGGCGGGAGGTCGTTGCGACCTCGGACTACTCCGGGGATTACGTCGGTAAGTGTGTGAAGGTTTTCGAGTCGTCTCAACCGACCTACCCGAGGTTCGTGTCTTCTGATCAATGCTCGGTTCGTTCCACACCATAAGATCATTTGGGTTTGGGATGCATACTGCTAGGTATCATCTGCGCCGCGCATGGTTTCCGGGCGAGCGGCAATCTGGGCTATGATTCAACCATTCCCGAGGAACTGCAGATGAACCCGAATCCATTGACCGAAGCCGATCTCGACCGGCTTGAAGAATTGCTCGAGGCAGAAGTTTTCGGCGACGAGGCGATGCGCCTCGACGAAGCGCAGGCGCTGATCTGCGCCGTTGTCAGTTGCCCGCAGCCAATCCCGCCGGGCGAGTGGCTGTCCGAGGTGCTGGGGGCCGGCATCGAGAAGGGCGACGATCCGCTGGTTGGCGAAACCGTCGAGCTCTTGATGCGTCTGAACAACACCATCGCCGCCTCGCTATTGGCCGATGAAATGGTTTCGCCGCTGCTTTACCCGGTCGATGAAGGTTCCGAAGAATACGATTTTGCGGCCTGGGCCGATGCCTACATCTACGGCGCGGGGCTGGGCGGCGACTGGTACGAACTCGCCGGCAAGCATGCCGACGATCTCGACGAACTGCTCGAGCCGCTGTTCGTGCTCAACGGCATGCTCAAGGAAGATGCCGAGAAGAACGGCGAGCGTTGGTTCCCGCCGGCCGAGGAAGCACGGTTGATTGCCGACATCCAGGAAAACCTGCCGGTGATCGTCCAGACCCTGTACAACTTCTGGCGCGCCAAGCGTGGCGGCGGCACGGTGCAGCGCGAGGAACCGAAGACCGGCCGCAACGATCCCTGCCCCTGCGGCAGTGGCAAGAAATTCAAGCAGTGCTGCGGCAGTCCGGAAAAGCTGAACTGATCCGCCGGCTACGGCCGCTTAGCGGCCGTAGCGCTGTTTCTGCTCGAAGGCGATGGCGCGCTTCAGGTATTTGCTGAAGCTCTGCATCGCTTCCGGGTGGTTGCTGTAACCCTTTTCCTGAACTTCGGCATCGACCAGGGCGTCGAGTGCCGGCGGAAAGGAGACGGCGGGGTAGGTGGTGCGGCGTTTGGCGGATTTCATGGCGGTTTTGCGGCAAAAGCCGCGCACTTTACCCGAGTTTTGCGTTTTTTTCGGGGGTTTTTCCCGATCTCAGGCCGGACCATCGAGGGCATCCAGTCCGCCGCTCAGCACCCGCGCATCGAATCCGCGCTGCGTGAGCAGGAAGGCGGCGGCGCTGCTGCGGCGTCCGCTCTGGCAAAACAGGATGCAGGGGACGCGGCGGTCCAGGCTGTCGGCTTTCAGACGCAGCAAGTAGAGAGGGATGTTACTGCTGCCCTTCAGGCTGCCGGCGGCGAACTCTGCTTCCAGGCGAACGTCGATCAGGCGGGCGCCCTGCTTGATCAGGCGGGCGCCTTCGAGCAGCGTCACCTGGCGGACCAGCGGCGCGCGCAGCAGTGCGTCGAAATCGGCTGCCGGCAAGCGCATCAACTGGCCGGCGCTGGTCATCGTCACCGTCGCGTTGCGCGGTTCGCCGGAGAGCAGGGCTTCTTCGCCAAAGCCCTGACCGGCATCGAGCGTGGCCAGCACGATTTCCCGCTGATCGTCCAGGCGGCGGGTGACACGGGCGCTGCCGGAACGGATCAGGTAGTAGTCGTTACCGGGCTCGCCCTGGCGAACGACGATCTTGCCGGCGGCAACTGGAAGCGCTTCGAAGCGGCCGAACAGGCGGTGCAGATTACCCGGCGGCACCTTGCTGAAAGCGGGATTCCTGAGCACGTCGAACATCCATTGCGGATCGTCGCCTTCGAACTCGGTGACTTCGTAGGCGGTGGCCTGGTCGCGGGTCAGCAGGTGGTCGAGGTCGTCGTCGCCGAAGATCACCAGCTGCGCACGGGACACTGCCCGACAGCTGAAGGCGCGCGGCTTCTGCCGGGCCAGCGGGTGGCGCGCGGCGGGCGTGCCGGCGGCCAGGCGGGTCGGCGTCGAGCCGTCCTCGCGGTCGAGGGCGACTTCGCCGGACAGCAGATAGTAGCTGTGCGCATCGGCGCTTTTCTGCGCGAAGACGAGTTGCCCCGGCTCGGCGACGAAGGAGCGGGCCAGCGCGCAAGCCTGGGTCAGGGCGGCGCTGGAGAGGTCCGAGAGAGGAATCAGGTGGGCGAGATGTTGCGCGTTCATGATGGGTGTTCCGGCATGGCAGATCCGGGACGCGTGCTTGCTACCAGAAAGCCGAAGAAAGTATAGCGGTCAGCGCTTGCCGTGACGATGGCTTTCAGGATGAGCAGTCTGCCAGGCGTGGTTGACGAAGCTGGCGAGATAGGGGGACAGGCTCTGGCCGCAACGGGGGTTGATTTCCAGCAGCATGGGGCGGCCATGCCACACTTTGTAATTGATGCAGCAGATGCCGGAAAAACCTGCTGCAGCAAGAATTGCGGTGAAGATGTCGTTGTAGCGGGAACGGCACAGATAGCGATGTTCTTCCTTGTCCCGGCCTTTTACCGAGAGCGTTTGCTTGAATACGAAACGCAGGGTGATGGCATCGACGATCCGCCCGTCGATGAAAAGGATGTGGCTGCTGAATTCCTCCGTGCCTGGTATGGCTTGTTGGGCAAAATAGTCAGCAGTCGGCAGGCGTGCCAGCAGGGTGCTTTCTTCCGCTGCGTCACGAACGATATGGGTGTTTTTCCCCCATTCGTCGATCTTCTTCTTGAAATAGTAGGGGTGGCTTTCCTGCTTGCCAGTCTTCGGCAGGTAGTCGCCGAAGCCGAGTTCGGTCAGGCGGCAGGCGAAGGCATGTTTGTCGTCGCAAAGATGGATGACTTCCGGGCTCGGTAGGGGAATCGGGGAATCAGCGAAGGATTCCCGCCGGGAGTTCAACGCCAGGAGATCGGGGATGGTCAGTGGAATGATCAGGTCATGTTCGCCTGGCCGGGCTTGCGAAAGATCGGCGAAGGCAAGCTGGTGAGGAGTGTGCTTGAACCCTTCGAGTATCCACTTTTCCCATTTGGGTTTCTTGTTCGAGATCAGGATGTTCAGCGCGCGGATTCCGTCACCTTGCAATCGCCGCGCTCGCGTCCTTGCATGCCAGGCATGCTCGAGTTCGTGAAATCCGGCAAGTAGTCGGACGTAAGCGCTGTGAAGCGATATTGGCATTTTGGATGAACCGGGTTCGTTGAACTGGGCCACCTCTTGCTGGCGAGCCTCATTGCCGATGATACGAAAAAGGGCCGACTTTTTGTCGGCCCCTCCTGCTATCCGTTGCTCCGTGTTTATCCCAGTTCGACCGGCACGAAAAGCCTCGCCTTGCCGCGTTCGATCAGCAGGGCGACCTTCTTGCCGGACTTGCCGATCAACTGGCGCAATTGCTCGGTGTCGTTCACCGCCTCGCCGTTGATCGACAGGATCACGTCGCCCGGCCGGATGCCGGCACGGGCGGCAGCGCCGCCCGCCTGTTCGACGAGGAGGCCGCCGGCGATACCGCTTTGCCGGCGTTCTTCCGGGGTCAGCGCACGGACGGCGACGCCGAGGCGTCCCTTGTCGGCCTTGGCCGGTTCGGCCGCGGCGACCTTGTCGTCCTGGAAGGCGCCGACCTTCACCGTGATGTCGCGCGCCGCCTTGTTGCGCCAGACCTGCAGGCGCACCGTTTCGCCCGGCCGTTTGGCGGCGATGATCGACGGCAGTTCGCCGGAGATTTCGACCGCCTGGCCATCGATGCCGAGGATCACGTCGCCGGCTTCGAGGCCGGCACGGCCGGCCGGGCCGTCCTTGTCGACCGAGGAAACGAGGGCGCCGGCGGGGCGGGCGAGGCCGAAGCTGTCGGCCAGCGCCTGGTCGACTTCCTGGATGGCAACGCCGAGGCGGCCACGCTCGACCTTGCCGTGGGCGACGATCTGCCGTTCGACGTTCATCGCCACCTCGATCGGGATGGCGAAGGAGAGCCCTTGATAGCCGCCGCTGCGCGAGTAGATCTGCGAGTTGATGCCGATCACTTCGCCGCGCATGTTGAACAGCGGGCCGCCGGAATTGCCGGGATTGACCGCGACGTCGGTCTGCAGGAAGGGAACGTAGCTGCCGTCGGGCAGGCTGCGCGACTTGGCGGAGATGATGCCGGCGCTGGCGCTCGACTCGAAACCGTAGGGCGAGCCGATGGCGAGCACCCATTCGCCGACCTGCGATGCCTTGGCGCTGCCGATGCGCACCGTCGGCAGGTTCTTGCCGTCGATCTTGAGCACAGCGACGTCGCTGGCCGGGTCCATGCCGAGGATCCTGGCCTTGAATTCGCGCTTGTCGTTGAGCTTGACGATCACTTCGTCGGCGTCGGCGACAACGTGGGCATTGGTCAGCACGGTACCATCGGGGCTGACGATGAAACCGGAGCCGAGGCCGCGCACCGGCGCGCTGTCCTGCGGCACCATGCCGCGGAAGTGGCGGAAGAACTGGAAGAAGGGATCGTCGGGATCGATCTGCGGCATGCCGGGAACGTTGGCGGCGGTCTTGCGGTTGCCGCTGACGCTGATGTTGACGACCGCCGGCCCGTTGCTGGCGACAATGCTGCGCATGTCGGGGTAGCCCGCCGGCACCGGCGCGGCGAGCGGGGCGACGACGGGGGTTGGCGGTGGTGCCACCGGTGTTGCGGCGGCAACGGGTGACTGGCCCAGGGCCCAGGCACCGCCGATGGCGGCGGAGACGGCAATGGCGGCAACGGTGAGCTTCAGGCGGTTGAGTGACATGCAGTCCTCCTCGGGGTGATGGATACGGCCCGTATATTTGCGCTCGCCGGCGGTTTTTCCATCACCCTTCGTGCGACGATTTGTTACGAAATTTTTCCGGATCGGCTTCCACCCAGAAAAAAGGCCGCCCGCGCAATGCGGGCGGCCTTTGCCGGAAACGGCGCCGGATCAGCTCTTGACCGGGATCTTGCCGATCTTGATCTGCCATTCCTTGGGGCCGCTCTCGTGCACGTTGTTGCCGCCCGAATCGACGGCCACCGTCACCGGCATGTCCTGGACGTCGAACTCGTAGATGGCTTCCATGCCGAGATCGGCGAAGCCGACCACCTTGGCCGACTTGATCGCCTTGGCGACCAGGTAGGCGGCACCGCCGACGGCCATCAGGTAGGCGCTCTTGTTGTCCTTGATCGCCTCGATGGCGACCGGGCCGCGCTCGGACTTGCCGACCATCGAGATCAGGCCGGTCTTTTCCAGCATCATGCGGGTGAACTTGTCCATCCGCGTGGCGGTGGTCGGGCCAGCCGGGCCGACGACTTCATCGCGCACCGGATCGACCGGGCCGACGTAGTAGATGATGCGGTTGGTGAAGTCCACCGGCAACTTCTCGCCCTTGGCTAGCATGTCGCTGATGCGCTTGTGCGCGGCGTCGCGGCCGGTGAGCATCTTGCCGTTCAGGAGCAGCTTCTGGCCGACCTTCCAGGAAGCGACTTCTTCCTTGGTCAGGGTGTCGAGATTGACGCGGGTCGCCGACTTCAGGTCAGGCGTCCATGTCACGGCCGGCCAGTCTTCCAGCTTCGGCACTTCCAGCTTGGCCGGGCCGGAGCCGTCGAGGTGGAAGTGGCAGTGACGGGTGGCGGCGCAGTTCGGCACCAGCGCGACCGGCAGGTTGGCGGCGTGGCAGGGATAGTCCAGAACTTTCACGTCGAGCACGGTGGTCAGGCCGCCCAGACCCTGGGCGCCGACGCCAAGGGCGTTGATCTTCTCGAACAGTTCAAGGCGCAGTTCCTCGGCACGGTTCTTCGGGCCGCGCGCCTTCAGTTCATGGATGTCCACCGGCGCCATGATCGATTCCTTGGCCAGCAGCATGGCCTTTTCCGGCGTGCCGCCGATGCCGATGCCAATGATCCCCGGCGGGCACCAGCCAGCGCCCATTTCCGGAATCTTGTGCAGGACCCAGTCGACCAGATCGTCAGACGGGTTGAGCATGGCGAACTTGGACTTGGCTTCCGAGCCGCCGCCCTTGGCCGCGCAGATGACCTCGACGTGATGGCCTTCGACGATCTCGAAGTGCACCACGGCCGGGGTGTTGTCCTTGGTGTTCTTGCGGGCGCCGGCCGGGTCGGCGAGCACCGAAGCGCGCAGCGGGTTGTCCGGGTTGGCGTAGGCGCGACGCACGCCTTCGTTGATCATTTCCTGGATGCTCATGGTGGCATCCGGCCAGGTGACCTGCATGCCGACCTTGATGAAGACCATGCCGATACCAGTGTCCTGGCAGATCGGGCGATGGCCTTCGGCGGCCATCCGGGAGTTGGTCAGGATCTGGGCGATGGCGTCCTTGGCAGCGGGGGCTTCCTCGCGCTCGTAGGCTTCGCCGAGCGCCTTGATGTAGTCGAGCGGGTGGTAGTAGCTGATGTACTGGAAGGCATCGGCAACGGACTGGATCAGGTCTTCCTGTTTGATGGCACTCATGCGCGGCTCCGGGTTTAGTGGTTGTTATGTTGAAGAATGAGGGTCTGGGTCATGATCTTGTCGACCAGGGCCATGGCGACGGCCGAGACGATGAACACCAGGTGGATCGCCACCTGCCAGTAGAGCGTGTGTTCGGGCAGGTTGCCGGCGTTGATGAAGCTTTTCAGCAGATGGATCGACGAGATGCCGATGATCGCCGTCGACAGCTTGATCTTCAGTACCCCGGCGTTGACGTGGCTGAGCCATTCCGGCTGGTCCGGATGGTCCTCGAGTTCGAGGCGCGAGACGAAGGTTTCGTAACCGCCGACGATGACCATGATCAGCAGGTTGGCGATCATGACGACGTCGATCAGGCCGAGGACGATCAGCATGATGTCGGCTTCGGTCATCTTGTGCGGGCCGAAGGCGCCGGAGACCAGATGGCTGAGCTCGACCATGAACAGCCAGACGTAAACCAGCTGGGCGACGATCAGGCCGACGTAGAGCGGGGCCTGGATCCAGCGACTGGCGAAGATGAAGGATTGCAGGAAGCGGGCCGGTGTGGCGGCAGTATTCAAGGACATCTTGGTTTTATGGTGAGGCTGGGTGTCGGGGGCGCAAAGTTTAGCATGCGGCGGCGGGCTTGCCCGAAACCGCCGAATGCTGCGCCGCAGCGTGATTTCGTAAGGCCTTTGTAAGATTATCGAAGTGTAATTAGGGCTTGACGCTGCGCCGGGGATCGAGGTGGCGACGGCGCGCAGGCCTTGCTGCAATCCGGGGTATCCCCCGAGGCCCGACCGGTTGTTTTCAACACAAATGCGATGTAACGCAGAGGAGAAGAATATGTCGAATGAGTCCGTGCAGCTTTACTATCCGTCTGACGAAATCGTCAAGAACGCGGCGGTTTCCGGGATGGACGCCTATCGGGCGCTGTGCGCGGAAGCGGAGGCCGACTACGAGGGGTTCTGGGCCAAGCGTGCCCGCGAATTGATCACCTGGAAGGAACCCTTCACCCAGGTGCTCGACGAGTCCAACGCGCCGTTTTACAAGTGGTTTGCCGACGGCAAGCTGAACGTCTCCTACAACTGCCTTGACCGTCAGGTCGAAGCCGGCAAGGGTGACAAGGTCGCGATCATCTTCGAAGCCGACAACGGCGACGTCACCAAGGTCACCTATCAGGAACTGCTGGTCAAGGTCTGCAAGATGGCCAACCTGCTCAAGGCCAAGGGCGTCCAGAAGGGCGACCGCGTCGTCATCTACCTGCCGATGACCGTTGAAGGCGTCGTCGCCATGCAGGCCTGCGCCCGCATCGGTGCCACCCACTCGATCGTTTTCGGCGGCTTCTCCGCCCAGGCCCTGCGCGATCGCATCAACGACGCCGGCGCCACCCTGCTGATCACCTCCGACGGCCAGTTCCGCGGCGGCAAGGCCCTGCCGCTCAAGGCCATCGCCGACGAAGCCATCGCCCTTGGCGGTTGCGACACCCTGAAGGGCGTCATCGTCTTCAAGCGCACCGGCATGGACGTCAACATGGTTGCCGGCCGTGACGAATGGCTGCACGAAGGTCTGGCCAGCCAGCCGGAAACCTGCGAGCCGGAATGGGTCGATGCCGAGCATCCGCTGTTCCTGCTCTACACCTCGGGTTCCACTGGCAAGCCGAAGGGCGTCCAGCACTCGACCGGCGGCTATTTGCTGCACGCCATCCTGACCATGAAGTACACCTTCGACATCAAGGATAGCGACACCTTCTGGTGTACCGCCGACATCGGCTGGGTCACCGGTCACACCTACATCACCTACGGCCCGCTCGCCTGCGGCGCCACCGAAGTCGTTTTCGAAGGCGTGCCGACCTATCCGGACGCCGGCCGTTTCTGGAAGATGATCCAGGACCACAAGGCGACCATCTTCTACACCGCGCCGACCGCCATCCGCTCGCTGATCAAGGCTGCCGATGCCAATCCGGCCGTGCATCCGAAGAGTTACGACCTGTCCAGCCTGCGCATCCTCGGTTCGGTCGGCGAGCCGATCAACCCGGCCGCCTGGACCTGGTACTACGAGAACGTCGGCGGTTCGCGCTGCCCGATCGTCGATACCTTCTGGCAGACCGAAACCGGTGGTCACATGATCACCCCGCTGCCGGGTGCAACGCCGCTGGTGCCGGGTTCCTGCACGCTGCCCTTCCCGGGCATCCAGTTCGCCGTGGTCGATGAGACCGGCGCCGAACTGCCGTGGGGCCAAGGCGGCATCCTCGTCTGCAAGAAGCCGTGGCCGTCGATGATCCGTACCATCTGGAACGACAACGAGCGCTTCGTCAAGTCCTACTTCCCGGCCGACTTCCAGGGCCAGCTGTACCTGGCGGGCGACGGTGCGATCCGTGACAAGGACACCGGCTACTTCACCATCACCGGCCGTATCGACGACGTGCTGAACGTTTCCGGTCACCGCATGGGCACGATGGAAATCGAATCGGCGCTGGTTGCCAATCCGCTGGTTGCCGAAGCTGCCGTCGTCGGCCGCCCGGACGACCTGACCGGGGAAGCGATCGTCGCCTTCGTCGTGCTCAAGGGCCAGCGTCCGACCGATGCCGAAGCGACCAAGAAGATGGTCAAGGAGCTTTCCGACTGGGTGGCCAAGGAAATCGGCCCGATCGCCAAGCCGAAGGACATCCGTTTCGGCGACAACCTGCCGAAGACCCGTTCCGGCAAGATCATGCGTCGTCTGCTGCGTGGCCTGGCCAAGGGCGAGGAACTGACGCAAGACATCTCGACCCTTGAAAACCCGGCGATTCTCGAGCAACTCAAAGGCTAAAGCGCTTGTTCCGGGTTTCGCCGCCAGGCAAAACCCGGCGATTCTCGAGCAACTCAAGGGCTAAAACGGTTGTACCGGGTTTCGCCGCCAGGCAAACCCCGGCGATCCTTGAGCAGTTGAAGGGCTAAGCAACATCGGCGACCGGCTTGACGGCCGGTCGCAGCAATCACGGAGCAGTGCGCTTGCCAGGCTGCTTCGACAAGACAAAAAGGGCAAGGAGGAGACAATGGTCGCCCATAAGGTGGCCGCCGATGCGGTCGCACCAGACTGCATGCCAAGAACGGCTGACACGCCTGGCGTGTCAGCCGTTTTTTCATTTTTTCCGGGGATGACATGAAGCGTAGCGGACCGATCCGGCAACGCCTGACGGCTGTCGCACTGGCGGCGCTGCCGCTGCTGACCTTCCCCATGCTCGGCCTGCCGCAGGGCGAGTGGTTCGGTTTTCCGGCCGGCCTCGTTTATCTGTTGGGTGTCTGGGGCGGGGCGATCGCATTGGCCGCCTGGGTTGCCGAAAGGCAGGGACGCTAGGTGCTGTCGGGCGGCTTCGTCGCACTGGTCACGGTGGCCTATTTCGGCCTCCTGTTCGGCGTCGCCCGCTGGGGCGACGCGCGCGCCGACGCCGGGCGCTCGATCATCAACGCCAATGTCTATGCGCTGTCGCTCGCCGTCTATTGCACCTCGTGGACCTTTTTCGGCAGCGTCGGTCGCGCCACCTCGGGCGGACTGTCCTTCCTGACCATCTATCTCGGGCCGACGCTGATGCTGCTCTGCGTTGGCGTCGTCATCAAGATGATCCGCATCGCCAAGGCGCAGCGCATCACCTCGATCGCCGATTTCATCGCCGCCCGCTATGGCAAGAGTCCGCTACTCGCCGGCCTGGTGACGGTGATCGCGGTGATCGGCATCGTTCCCTACATCGCGCTGCAACTGAAGGCGGTGGCGGCCAGCCTCGACATCCTGTTTCCCGATACCGGGACCGCCGCCGGCTTGCTCGGCATCGATTCGACCTTGCTGGTGGCGGCGGTGCTGGCGCTGTTCACCATCCTCTTCGGCACCCGCCACCTCGACGCCACCGAGCGCCACGAAGGCATGGTGGCGGCGATCGCCGTCGAATCGGTGGTCAAGCTGGTGGCGTTCTGCGCCGTCGGCCTCTTCGTCACCTATGGCATCCATGACGGTTTTGCCGACGTCTTTGCCCGGGCGACGGCGCAGCCAGCGCTGAGCGGCTTGTTCGCCCCGGATGCGGCGCGTGCCGGCAACTGGACGGCGCTGATCCTGCTCTCCGGCCTGGCCATCCTGCTGCTGCCGCGACAGTTCCAGATCATCGTCGTCGAGAACGTCGACGAGTCGCACCTCCGGCGCGCCGTCTGGCTGTTTCCGCTCTACCTGCTGCTGATCAACATCTTCGTCCTGCCGCTGGCCGCCAGCGGGCTCACCGATCCGCTGCTGGCCGGGCAGAATCCGGATACCTTCGTGCTTACGCTGCCGCTCGCCCACGGCGCCGAGGCGCTGGTCCTGCTCGCTTTCGTCGGCGGCCTGTCGGCGGCGACCGGGATGGTCATCGTCGAGACCATCGCGCTGTCGACGATGGTCTGCAACGACCTGGCGATGCCGGCGCTGCTGCGCTCGACCTGGCTGGCGCGGCGTCAGAAAGCCGATCTTTCCGGGACGCTGATCGCCATCCGGCGCGTTGCCATCGTCCTCATCCTGCTCCTTGGCTACGTCTACTTCCGCGCCGCCGGCGAAGCCTACGCGCTGGTCGGCATCGGCCTGATTTCCTTTGCCGCCGTCGCCCAGTTCGCGCCGGTGCTGTTCGGCGGCATGTACTGGAAGCAGGGGACGCGGACCGGGGCGCTGGCCGGCCTGCTCGCCGGCTTCGTCGTCTGGGCCTACACCCTGCTGCTGCCGTCGTTTGCCCGTTCCGGCTGGATCGGCAACGGCTTTGTCGAGCACGGCCTGTTTGGCATCGCATGGCTGCGCGCTCAGGCGCTGTTCGGCCTGAGCGGTTTCGACGAGATTTCGCATTGCCTGTGGTGGAGCCTGTTTGCCAACCTCGGTGCTTACGTCGCGGTTTCCCTGCTGTCTACGCCGGATGCGGTCGAGGCCGGGCAGGCCGAGCGTTTCGTCGATGTCTTCCGGCACGGCGAGCGGGCGCCGGACGCTCGCTTGTGGCGCGGTGACGCATCCTTGCCGGAGATCACCGGCCTGCTCGAACGCTTCCTCGGGCCGGCGCGGGCGCGCCAGCAACTGACCGCCCATGCACGGACGCGCGGCCTCGGCGACTGGCGCAGTCTGCCGCCGGACGCCGGCTTCGTGCATTTCGCGGAAACCGAACTGGCGGCGGCGATCGGTTCGGCCAGCGCGCGCGCGCTGATGGCCGGCGTCACCCGCGAGGAAAACCTGCGCCTCGAGGAAGTCCTCGACATCCTCGACGAGGCGAGCCAGGTGCGCGCCTACAGCCGCGAACTGGAAAGCAAGCAGCGGGCGCTGGAGGCGGCGACCAAGGAACTGCGCGCCGCCAACGAGCGCCTGCGCGAGGTGGACCGGATGAAGGACGATTTCATCTCGACGGTGACGCACGAACTGCGCACGCCGCTGACCTCGATCCGTGCGTTGTCGGAAATGCTCTACGACGATCCGCGCCTCGAACTCGAACAGCGGACGCGTTTCCTCGGCGTCATCGTCAGCGAGACCGAGCGCCTGACGCGGCTGATCAACCAGGTGCTCGACATGGCCAAGCTCGAATCCGGCCGCGCCGAATGGACGACCGGTGAGGTCGACGTCGGCCAGGTGGTGCGCGAGGCGCTGGCGGCGCTGGAGCCGCTGTTCCGCGAGAAGAAGGTGAATCTCACGCATGCCATCGCCGCAGATTTGCCGAGCGTGCTGGCCGACCGCGACCGGCTGATGCAGGTGGTCGTCAACCTGCTGTCGAACGCCGTCAAGTTCGTCCCCGGCGACAGCGGTCAGGTTCGTGTCAGCGTCGTCCGCGACGATGCCGTCTTGCGCGTTGCCGTTGCCGACAACGGGCCGGGACTGACCGCCGGGGAGTGCACGCAGGTGTTCGAGAAGTTCCGCCAGGGCGGCAACACGATGACCGACAAGCCCCAGGGGACCGGCCTCGGGCTGCCGATCAGCCGGCAAATCGTCGAGTATTTTGGTGGTAAGCTGTGGGTGGAAAGTGCGCCGGGTGCCGGTGCCACCTTCGTTTTCACGGTGCCCTTGCCGGCGCCGGATGCATAAGTAGGGAGACAAACCTAATGTCCAAGAAAATACTCATCGTCGACGATGAGCCCAACATCGTCATGTCGCTCGAATTCCTGATGAAGAAGGAGGGATTCGAAGTCGCCACGGCCAGCGATGGCGAACAGGCGCTGGCCCAGGTCGCTGCCTTCGCCCCCGATCTGCTGCTGCTCGATGTCATGATGCCGAAGAAGTCCGGGTTCGAGGTCTGCGAAACCCTGCGCGCCGATCCTGCCCAGGGCGGCTTGCTGATCGTCATGCTGACCGCCAAGGGGCGCGAGACGGAAGTCGCGAAGGGGTTGGCAATTGGTGCCGATGCCTACGTGACCAAGCCGTTCTCGACCAAGGATCTGGTCGCGCGGGTCCGCCAGATGCTCGGCCTGGCCTGAGTTTCCATCCGGCAGCCTGGCGCTGCCGCGTGTCCGATGCTTGCCGCCGTTACTTCCAGGGGTCGTTGAGATGAAGGCCAAAGCCCGTTTCCTGATTGCCATTGCCGTTCTCGGTTTGCTGATGACCGGGCCCTTTGTCGTGACCACTTTCCTGATCTGGGTGGAGATGCAGGAAACCGAACGCAAGCAGTTGCTCGACCTGCTGCTGTCGCGCTTGCCGATCGGTACCTTGATGACCCTGTTCGGCTTTGCGATCGGCGTTGGCGTCCTGCACAACCTGTTCAAGCAGTATGTCGAGGGCTTGCGCGGCATGGCCGAGCAGTTGCGCCTGATGCTCGGCGCCAACCGCAATTTCCGCGTCAAGCTGCAGGGACCACCGGAAGTGCAGAAGGTGGCACAGGCGGCCAATGACCTGGCGGCACAACGTGATGCGCTGATCGACGACGTCGAGACACGCATCGCCGAAGCCAATGCCTCGGTCGAGGCGGAGAAGAACCGGCTCGCCGCGCTGATGTCGGAGCTGGCGCAGGCGGTGGTCGTCTGCAACCTCGACGGCCGCATCCTCCTCTACAACAACCGTGCCCGCCTGCAGTTCAAGGCCTTGTCGCAGGGGCCGACGTCGGCCGCGGGCGGGGCGCTGATCGGGCTCGGGCGTTCGATTTTCTCGATCCTCGAGAAGAACCAGATCGAGCATTCGCTGGAAATCATCCGCCAGCGCCTGATCGGGGGGAAATCGGCGCTCGCCAATTTCGTCACGACGACGCGCGGCGGCCAGCTGCTGCGGGTGCAGATGGTGCCGGTGCTGTCGGTTGCCGGCGACGAGGGCGAGCCGGCGATGGGTGGCTTCGTGCTGACCGTGGACAACATCACCCGCACGCTGGAGGAGGAAGCGCGCCGTGACAACGCGCTGCATTCGCTGACCGAGGGCAGCCGGGCGGCGCTGGGCAGCATCCGGGCGGCGGTCGCCAACCTGATCGACTATCCGGACATGGACCAGGAATTGCGCGAGCGTTTCGTCAAGGTCGTCGATGACGAGGCGTCGCGGATGAGCAAGCGGCTCGACCAGACGATGAACGAGTTTGCCGATGCGATGAAGACGCGCTGGCCGCTCGAGGATGTGCTGGCGATGGACATCATCAGCGCCGCCCAGCGGCGCATCGAGGACAAGCTGAAGCTGCCGACGAAGACCGAGGAAGTCGACGATAGCCTGTGGATCAAGGCCGACAGCTTCTCGCTGGTGTTCGCGCTGGTCTTCATTGCCGAACGCCTGCAGGATCATTACCAGATCCGCGACCTGCGCTTCCGCACCGTCTGCGAGGGCAAGCTCGCCTATCTCGACCTGATCTGGATCGGCCAGGCGATTTCTTCGGAAACCTTCTATTCCTGGGAAATGGAGACCATGCAGGCGCTCGGCGAGACCTCGTCGCTGTCGCTGCGCGACGTCATCGACCGCCACGGCGGCGAGATCTGGTATCAGCGCGAGAAGGCGGCGCACCGCGCTTTCTTCCGTTTCGTCCTGCCGGTGGCGGTGCCGGTCACCGAAGTTGCCGACGAGCGCAGCACGGGGCGGCCGGAATACTACGACTTCGACCTCTTCAAGTTCGAGGACAAGTCGATCGACCTCGACCGCAAGCTGTCCGAACTGACCTATACCGTCTTCGACACCGAAACCACCGGGCTGGAGCCGTCGAACGGCGACGAGATCATCCAGATCGGTGGCGTACGCATCGTCAACAACCGCCTGCTGAAGCAGGAAATCTTCAACCAGATCGTCGATCCGGAGCGGCCGCTGAAACCGGAGTCGATCCCGATCCACGGCATCACCGAGGACATGGTGCGCGGTCAGCCGAACATCGACATCGTTCTGCCCGGCTTCCATGCCTTTTGCGAGGAAACCGTGCTGATCGCGCACAATGCGGCCTTCGACATGCGCTTCCTGCAGTTGAAGGAGGAGCGCACCGGCATCCGCTTCACCCAGCCGGTGCTCGATACCCTGCTGCTGTCGGCGGTGGTCAGCCCGAACCAGGAGTCGCACAAGCTCGATGCCTTGCTCGAGCGCCTCGGGATCAGCATCAATACCCGGCACAACGCGCTCGACGATGCGCTGGCGACCGGCGAGGTGTTCCTGAAGCTGCTGCCGCTGCTTGAGGAGCAGGGCATCGTCACCGTCCGTCAGGCGCTGGAAGCCTCGGAAAAGACCTATTTCTCGCGCATCAAGTACTGACATGGGTATCACCGATCCCGGCCCGGCGCTCACCGCCATCGAGGCGGAATTGGCGGGGCTCGCGCGGATCGAGCAGGCGCCGGCGATCGCCGCCCGCTTGCGCGAATTCCTGGCCGGGGTGCCGGCTTTCGGGTTTTCCGGTGAACTGGCGACACGGACCATTTCCCGGCTCAACGACAGCCTGACCCGGCGCGTTGTCGAACTGCTGGCCGCCCGCCACCGCTTGCCGCCAACCGCCTGGTGCTGGCTGGCGATGGGCTCCGAGGGGCGCGACGAACAGACCCTGGTCAGCGACCAGGACAACGGGCTGGTCTTCGTCGCCGACGGCGCCGCCGAAGCGCGCGCCCTGCGCGAACTCTTCCTGCCTTTCGCGCAGGCGGTCAATACCCAGCTTGCCGCTTGCGGCTTCACCCTCTGTCCCGGCCAGATCATGGCCGGCAACGCGCAGTGGTGCCTCTCCTACGACGAATGGAGCGAGCGCTTCTTCGATTGGGTGCGTTGCCCCGATCCGACGGCCTTGCTCAACGCGACGATTTTCTTCGACCTGCGCCCCCTGTACGGCGAGTTGTCGCTCGGCTGGCGCCTGCGGCGGCGCATCGCCGACCTGAGCAGCGACAACCCGGCCTTCCTGCACCTGATGGCGGCCAATGCGCTGGTCGTTCATCCGCCGCTGGGGATGCTCGGCGATGTCGTGGTCGACGACGAGGCGAACCTCGACCTCAAGAAGCTGGGCAGCCGCATCTTCGTCGACGTCGCGCGCATCCTGGCCTTGGCCGCCGGCAACACGGCGGTCAACAGCTTCGAGCGGCTGCGCGAGGCGGGGGTGGCCGGCAGCATGCAGCCGAAGGAAATCGCCGCCGCCGCCAAGGCCTTGTCCAGCCTGCTCGGCCTGCGTCTCGAACGGCAGGCGACGGCAAGCGCCGGGCCGGGCGACAGCGCGTTCCGGCCGGGCGAACTGAACGAGTTCGACCTCGCCGTGCTCAAGGAGTCCTTGCGCCAGGCCAGGCGTCTGCAGCAAAGACTCAAGTTAAACTACCTACTTTGAAAGTCCATCGGCAGGGGATTGTCGTGAGCCAAAAACAAGAAACAGTGGAGACGGGGGAAGTCATGGATGTTCAACAGCTCGAGGCGATGCTCCGGCAGGCCGGGCAGCAGCGGGCGGCGGCGACGACCCAGGCCTTCCTGGTCCGCCATGCGCCGTTCAACAAGATGGCGCCGGCCGCCTTGCAGCATTTCGCCGACAAGGCGCACGTCGCCTTCTATCCCGCGGGCAGCGTGATCGTCGGCCCCGATTCGGGCAACGTCCGTTTCTTCTACCTGATCGAATCGGGCAAGGTCCAGGCGCGCCAGGCCGGCGAGGTGACGGTGACCGAGTATTCCATCCTCAGCCTCGGCCCCGGCGAGAGTTTCCCGATCGGCGCGGTGACCGCCGGCCGGCCGTCGACCAACCTCTACACCGCGGTCGACGATACCTTCTGCTACCAGCTACCGGCCGAGGATTACCTGACGCTGATGGCGACCAGCCCGGAATTCAACCTTTTCTGCACCCAGTACATCGCCAGCCTGCTCGACCAGTCGCGACGCCAGTTGCAGGCGCAGTTCGCGCAGAAGGCGAGCGAGCAGCAGACGCTGAACTCGCCGCTGGCCGGCATCGGCGCCCGCAATCCGCGGGCGGTGCAGCCGGAAACGCCGCTGCGCCAGACGCTGCAGACGATGTCGGAAGCCGGCATCGGTTCGATGGTGGTGGTCGATCCGGCGGGCAAGCCGCTCGGCATCTTCACCCGCAGCGATCTGCTCGACCGCGTCGTCCTCGCCGGCCTGCCGCTGGAATCGCCGATCAGCGCGGCGATGTCGGCGTCGCCGCTGACCCTCGACGAGCACGCGACGGCCTACGACGCGATGCTGGCGATGGCGACGCACGGCATCCGCCACGTGCTCGTCACCGACCACGCCGGCTGCCTGTCCGGCGTCGTTTCCGAGCGCGACCTGTTCGCGCTGCAGCGCGTCGGCCTGCGCCAGATTCGCCAGGCCATCGAGGCGGCGCCGAATGTCGCGGCGCTCAAGGCGTCCGCCGCCGACGTCCGCCAGCTTTCGTTCAACATGCTGGCGCAGGGGATCGGCGCCGAGCAACTGACGCAGTTCATTTCAGCGCTCAACGATGCGCTGACCCGGCGCGTCATCCAGCTCAACCTGGAAAACCACGATTTCACGGGCATCGACTGGTGCTGGCTGGCCTTCGGTTCGGAAGGGCGCGACGAGCAGACCTTCAGCACCGACCAGGACAACGGGATCGTCTTCACGGTGCCCGAAGGCGAGGACAGGGACGCGCTGAAGCAGCGTTTCCTGGACTTCGCGCTGGCCACCAACCAGGACCTGGACCAGGTCGGTTTCCCGCTGTGCAAGGGCAACATCATGGCCAGCAACCCGCAGTGGTGCCTGACGCTGGACGAATGGAAGGCGCAGTTCAGCAAGTGGATCCGCACGCCGGAACCGGTGGCGCTGCTCAACGCGACGATCTTCTTCGATTTCCGGCCGCTCTACGGCAAGGTCGAACTGCCGGACGCGATGCGCCGCCATCTGCTGGACCAGGCGTCGGCGACGCCGATCTTCCTGCAGGCGATGGCGCGTAACGCGCTCGAGGTCGGGCCGCCGCTGGGCAAGATCCGCGATTTCGTCACCGATCTGGAGCCCGATCATCCGGGCAAGATCGACCTCAAGAAGTACGGCTCGCGCATCTTCGTCGATGTCGCGCGCATCTACGCGCTCGCCGCCGGCGTGCACGGGACCAACACGATCCAGCGCCTGCGCCTGTCGGCGCAGAAGATGAACATCCGCGGCGAGGAGATCAACGCCGTCCTCGACGGCCTCAACTTCATCCAGTTACTGCGCCTGCAGCATCAGTATCTGGAAGGCGAGCCGGGGCGCCAGGGCGACAATCTGATCGATCCGGAAAAGCTCAACGAGCTGGATCGCCGCATCCTCAAGGAATCCTTCCGCCAGGCACGCAAGATCCAGTCGCGCCTGAAACTCGACTACCAGGTAAATAACTGATCATGTTCGGGATCAAGAAACTCCTGTTTGGCGAGGGCGCCAGCGAGAATCTGCCGGCTGACGTACGGGATGCGGTCAACGCATGGCTGGTCAGCGAGGCTGAGGTACTCGAGTCGTCGCACTTCCTGACCCGCTATGTCGTCGTCGATGTCGCCACTACCGGCCTCGACCCGGAACGCGACCGCCTCATCGGGATTGCCGCGACCGTCCTGCACAAGGGCGTCATTGCGCCGGCGCAGAGTCTGTGCATCGACCTGGCAGCGGCTGATGAACCGGCAATGCTCGACCGCCAGCTCGCTGCCTTCCTGCATTTCGTGGGCAAGTCGCCGCTGGTGGCCTATCACGCGGCTTATGTCGCGAGCTTCCTGCAACCCTTGATCCGCAAGCGCCTGGGCGTGAATTTTCAGCCGCGCTGGGTCGATCTGGTCTGGCTCTTGCCGGCGATGTTTGGCGAACGGAGTGCCAAGCCGCTACCGCTCGACGACTGGCTCGTCGCTTTCGGGCTCGATGCCGGCGAGGGGCGGCGTACGCCGGTCGCCAACAGCATGTTGCTGGCGCGTCTGATGCAGATGCTGGTGGTGCGCGCCCATCGCAAGGGAATCGATACGGTCGAGGCGCTGATCGACGAGTCGAAAGCCAGCAGCCACTTGCGCCGAACCCACTGATCCCGGCATGTTCGCTTCCCTGACCCGGCTGCAGCGCTACTACCTCTACTACACCGGGATCTTCCTGGCTTTCGTCGGGCTGCTGGCGCTGCTCGAACGCGCCGGCATGCCGCCGCGCTGGGTCGGCTATGCCTTCCTCGTGTTCACCGTCTCGATGTACGCGTTGATCGGTGTTTTCAGCCGGACCACCGACGTTTCCGAGTATTACGTCGCCGGTCGCCGGGTGCCGGCCTTCTTCAACGGCATGGCAACCGGTGCCGACTGGATGAGCGCCGCTTCCTTCATGGGGCTGGCCGGCACCCTCTACCTGCAGGGTTTCCAGGGGCTGGCCTACGTCATCGGCTGGACAGGCGGCTTCGTCCTGGTCGCCTTGCTGCTGGCGCCTTACCTGCGCCGCTTCGGGCAATACACGATTCCTGATTTCCTGTGTGCCCGTTACGGTGGTAACGGAATTCGCCTGATCGCCGTGTTCGCCGCCATCCTCGCTTCCTTCGTCTATGTCGTGGCGCAGATCTACGGGGTTGGTGTCATCACCAGCCGCTTCGTCAGCCTGCAGTTCGAGGTTGGGGTCTTCGTCGGTCTCGCCGGTATCCTGGTCTGCTCCTTTCTCGGCGGCATGCGGGCGGTGACCTGGACGCAGGTGGCGCAGTATCTGATCCTGATCGTTGCCTACATCACGCCGGTGGCCATCCTGTCCTGGAATGTGACCGGCGTACCGGTGCCGCAGGCGGTGTACGGCAAGGTGCTGGCTGAAGTCACCGAACTCGAGAGAAAGCTCTTCGATTCCCCCGAAGAGGTGGCGGTACGCGCACTGTATGCCGAGCGGGCCGACCTCTACGCCCAGAAGATCATGCAGTTGCCCCATTCGTTGACTCAGGAGCGCGAGCGCCTGGCGATGGAAATCAACGCCCTGAAGGCGTCGGATGCGCAGATGCGCGACATCGTCGCCCTCGAACGGCAGCGCCGTGAGTTGCCAGCCGACCCAGTGCAGGCGAGGGGCAAATGGGAAAAGGACATGTTCCTCGCCCTTGAGCGCAGCAGGCCGCCGATTCCGCACGCCGAAGCCTTCCCGGGGGCTACGCCGGAGGAACGGAACGCGCAGCGGATCAACTTCCTGGCCTTGATTTTCTGCCTGACCGTCGGTACGGCGGCGCTGCCACATGTGCTGATGCGCTACTACACGACGCCGACCGTGGCGCAGGCAAGGCAATCGGTGTTCTGGTCACTGCTCTTCATCGCGGCCTTGTACGTGACGGCGCCAGCTTACGCCGTGTTTGCCAAGTTCGAAGTGCTGTCTCACCTGGCCGGCATCCCGATCGCCAAACTGCCCGGCTGGGTGGCGGCCTGGAGCAAGGTCGGCCTGGTGTCGATCGAGGACATCAACCTCGACGGCATCCTGCAATTTGCCGAACTGTCGCTCAATCCAGACGTGATCGTGCTGGCAACACCGGAGATCGCCGGCATGCCCTATGTGGTTTCCGGTCTGGTCGCCGCCGGCGGCCTGGCGGCGGCCTTGTCCACCGCCGATGGCCTGTTGCTGACGATAACCAGCGCCTTGTCGCACGATGTCTATTACCGGGTTTTCCGGCCGCAGTCGTCGACCCAGTTCCGGCTGGTGATTGCCAAGTCGCTGCTACTGCTCGTTGCCGTGCTGGCGGCGACGGTTGCCGCGCAGAAGCCGGGGACCATCCTGTCGATGGTCGCCTGGGCCTTTTCGATCGCCGGTGCGGCGCTTTTCCCGGCACTGGTGCTGGGTATCTTCTGGGTCCGGGCAACACGTGCCGGGGCCGTTGCCGGCATGGTCGTCGGTCTGCTGATGACGCTTTATTACATCCTGCGTCTCGAGTTCGGCGGTTATTCCTGGCTGGGTTTCGCCGACGGTACGCTCGATCCCTGGTTCCATCTGAAGTCGACATCGGCCGGAGTGTTCGGCATTGTCGCGGGTTTTGCCACCAACATCGTGGTCAGCCTGCTCACCCCGCAGTCGCCGCAGTCAGCAGATTTCCTGGCCAGGATACGCGAACCGGGGGAGGGGGCATGAAAGGGTCGGTTTCAACCTACTGGCGCAAGACACGACGACTGACCGCCTGGCTGCTGCTGCTGTGGGCGATCCTGACCTTCGTCGTCATCTGGTTCGCCCGAGAACTCAATGAATACCAGTTCTTTGGCTTCCCCTTCGGGTTTTACTTCGCAGCACAGGGAATACTGCTTTGCTATCTGGGGATCATTGTCTATTACAGCTTGCGCATGAGTGCGCTTGATGCGGCGCATGCGATCAAGGAAGAATAGCCAGTGCTGCTGTTCCTGATTGGCGCTGCGCGCGCCATCATCGAGATGCTCGGCTTCAGCCTGCTTGGTCTGGCGGCGATGACATTGCTGGCTGGTGAGCGCCGCCAGGAAAATCCGATCTACCGCTTGTTCGAACTGATTACCCGGGCGCCGCGCCGTCTTGCGGGATACCTGATCCCCGGGCGCGAAAGCCCCCGGTTGGCCGGTTGCTTGTGTTTCGGGCTGCTCTTCGCGGTCTGGATTCTTCTTGCCGCCTGGCGGCTGGCGCTAACGTAGCTGATCGAGTGCCGCTGCGAACTGGTGGGCGGCTTCGTTGAGTTCGGGCAACAGGAGGTCGGCAGAGTCGCCCAGCCCGCTCTGGCTCAGTTCGATGATTTCGTCGGCCAGCGCATGAAAGCGTCGATGCAGCCTGGCAATCTCCGGGGGCAGGCCGGTTTCCTGAGGGAGCAACAGACAGCAGGCGCGGTGGTCGGAAAGCGGCATGTCGACATAACTGCCTCCAGCAAAGGCATTGAGGAACTGACGCCGCCATTTGCCGTGCAGTCGTATGGTGTCGTCGATATCGATGGCCTTCATCTGCAATTCTCCCCCTGGTAATGGCGACTGCCGGATCGCTTCGGAGCGCCATTATGCCGCAGCTTGCCGTCAGCTTTGCAAGCTGCAGCGGGTTTACGGGGGGAGGATCAGCGCGTCGCCGTGCGGACATGAATCGCTCGCCGCCAGCAGGCCGGGGTTGCCAGCGCGCCGAGGTCTGGCCCGTTATGACGGAAGATGGCCTGGGCCATGGCTTGTCGCTGGCGTTCGCTTTCAGAGATGCCGGCGAGGATGTCGAACCATTTCTGGAGTTGCTTCATGAGGGCCTCCTGCACAATGACTGGATGGATGAACAGTTGTTGTAGATTATCAAACAACTGTTGTTATGTACAGTATTTGATCGTTGCAAGGGCGGCCGAAAAAAAAGCCCGGCACAAGGCCGGGCAAAGCGTGTTGCGGAGGTGGTACAGGGGTCAGCCGGCGTTGCGCAGTGCCAGGGTCCAGGCTTCCATGGCCTGGTTGGCCGGGGCCATCGGGGCTTCCATGAAGCTGATGACGAACTTGTCGCCAAGGTCGGCAATGCCGATCGAACGGGGGCGTACGGCCAGCACTTGCGGGTTGGGCAGCGCAAAGCCAAAGCAGAAGATGACATCAACGGCGGCCTGCAGGCCGCTCATGATCTCGCCGCCAATTTTTGAGGTGTGTGCGAGGTGGTCGAAGATGCCAATGAACTGGACTTTCGGGTTTTCGGCGATCTTGGCCTTGTAATAATCGACCAGAGCCGGCACCGACTGGAAGGTGGTTTCGTTCTTGGCGATTTCGGCGACGAAAACCGGGTATTTGTCGTTGAGCAGGGTTTGTTTCATTGTCTAGAACCTATACGGAAAGTTGTTGGGGAAATTTATTTGCCAATGGCATGCTCGGGGATTCTAGCAGAGCCCCCGGCGGGCGGCCAGCACCCGGCCTTAGCGATGATGGCCGTGCCCGTGCCCGTGGCCATGTTCGTGATCGTGATCGTGGTCGTGACAGCCTCCCTCGAGCGAATGGGTTTCCAGCTTGCCGCTGAGGAAGTCGGCGACGGCGCGATCCGGGTCAACTTCGTCGGTGAGCAGGGGCTGAATGCCGAAACCGATCAGTCGCTGATAGAGATTGCCGCCCATGCCACGGCTGATCAGGACGTCGATGCCGGTGAGTGCTTCGGGCAGGCCGTGGCTGGCATGAAAGCTCTGCTCGATCGGCAGTTCGACCAGCTGCCGTTCGGCAGGCTGCTCCTGCTCGATGTTGTAAATCCAGAATTTCCGGCATTTACCGGCGTGCTCGGTGATTGTCTTGCGATTCTGGCTGGTGATGGCGATACGCATGATGGACCTCATTGGGTAAGCAGGGGGTTGCCGGCGGCGTCGAGCCTGAGCAGTGCCAGGAGCAGGGCGATCAGGCTGGCTTGGGCAGAGATCAGCCAGCGCGGCAGCCAGTGACGGGGGACGAAGCCGAGACCGCGGGCGAAGCCCGCGGCCATGGCCCAGAACATCAGCCAGATGGCCGCGGTGTCAGCCTGGCCGGCAGCATTGGCAGTGATGCCGGGGTGCGTGGTCAGCGCTACCAGAACGAGCAGCGCCACGCACAGCGGCAACCAGGCCATGCCTGGCCAGGCGAGCTGGCGAGGGTCAGCCGGCATCGTGGCGGGCAGGGTTTTCCTGCGCGCGGTTTTCCTCGTAGTCACCCCACAGGGTGTTGAGGATGGCGAGCAGCACGGCAAAGCCGATGCCGAGTACCCAGGCGAAATACCACATGTTGATTCCTTTCAGGATGGATCGAATTCGTCGCTGCCGATGACCAGACGGC
Organism: Azonexus sp.; assembly: GCF_041909095.1. Lineage (GTDB taxonomy): Bacteria > Pseudomonadota > Gammaproteobacteria > Burkholderiales > Rhodocyclaceae > Azonexus. The sequence goes on from NZ_JAYREB010000002.1 coordinate 82,228, forward strand.
TGTCCGTCAGGTAGCGGTGCGGCGGAATTTCAAGATTGGTAGGGGCCGGCTTGTTCTTGAAGACACGGCCGGCGAAGTCGAAGGTCGAGCCGTGGCAGGGGCAGAGAAAGCCTCCCGGCCAGTCGGCGCCGAGCGCCGGGTCGCCCGGCGTGAAGGCCGCCGACGGCGAGCAGCCGAGATGGGTGCAGATGCCGATGGCGACCAGCATTTCCGGAACCCGCGAGCGGGTTGCGTTGGCGGCGTAGGCGGGTTGTTGCGTCGCGACCTCGGAGGCCGGGTCGGCCAGCATCGGTTCCGCCTTCTTCAGCGCGGCGAGCATTTCCGGCGTCCGGTTGAGGATCCATACCGGCTTGCCGCGCCATTCGACAACCATCATGTTGCCGGGGGCCAGCTTGCCGATATCGACCTCGACCGGGGCGCCGGCCGCCAGCGCCCGTTCCGACGGCATCAGGCTGGAAACGAAGGGGACGATGGCGGTCAGCGTCAGGACGCCGCCGGCACCGGCCGTCGCCATGATCCACTGGCGACGGGCCGGGCTAGCGCAAACGGAGAAGGATTCTCCCTGGCAGGTACAAGTGGTCATGGCGTTTTCCTCAGTAGGCAGCGTGATCGTTTTCGCGGATGTAGGCAGCCGTCACCTTGCCGGCCATCACCTTGTACGCCCAGCTGGTGTAGGCAATGATGATCGGCATGAAGATGAGCGTCGCACCGAGCATGATGAACAGCGTCAGCTGGCTGGAAACGCTGTCCCAGACGGTGAGGCCGGAACGCAGGTCGGTCGACGACGGCATCACGAAGGGGAACAGCGAGACACCGGCGGTACCGATGACGCCGACGATGGCCAGCGACGAGGCGACGAAGGCGGACAGCGTCGCGCCGTTGACCGCCAGCAGCATGGCGGCCAGCGTGCCGGCATAGGCCAGTGCGGGCAGTGCCATGGTCGCCGGGTACTTGTCGTAGTTGGCAAGCCAGGCACCGGCCTGACGGACCACTTCCTTGTCGAGCGGATTGGGCAGCGCGGCAGGATCGACGGTGGAGGCGATGGCGTAGCCGTCAATGCCCTGCCACAGCCAGACGCCGGCGGCCGAGAAGGTGACCAGGAGCAGGCCGCCGAAGGCAAGCATGGCGGTCTGCGTGCGGCGGTAGACGTCGCCTTCGGTGCGGTGCATCAGGTAGGTGGCGCCCTGGAAGGTGATCATCGCCGTCGACACGATGCCGCAGAGCAGCGCGAACGGATTGAGCAAGCCCCAGAAGCTGCCGGTGTAGATCGGCATCAGGTTGCTCTCGAAGTGGAAGGGGACACCCTGGAACAGGTTGCCGAAGGCGACGCCGAAGATCAGCGGCGGCACGGCGCCGCCGACGAACAGGCCCCAGTCCCAGGTCTTGCGCCAGGTCGGGTTGGCGATCTTGCTCCGGTAGTCGAAACCGACCGGGCGGAAGAACAAGGCCCAGAGTACGGCCAGCATCGCCCAGTAGAAGCCGGAGAAGGCGGTCGCGTAAACCAGCGGCCAGGCGGCGAAGATGGCGCCGCCGCCGGTGATGAACCAGACCTGGTTGCCGTCCCAGTGCGGGCCGACGGTGTTGATGACGACGCGGCGCTCGACATCGTCCTTGGCGACGAAGGGGAGCAGGGTGCCGACGCCCATGTCGTGGCCGTCCATGATGGCGAAGCCGATCAGCAGGACGCCGACCAGCAGCCACCAGATGAGTTTCAGGGTTGGATAGTCGAAGATCATGGTTGTTCCTCAGGCGTGTGCAGGTTCGTGAGCGATTTCATTGGCGTAGCGGCCGGTGCCGAGACTGCCCGGGCCTTGCTTGGCGAAGCGCACCATCAGGTACATCTCGACGATCAGCAGCACGGTGTAGAAACCGACGAAACCGGCGAGCGAGCCATAGATGCTGGCCACCGAGAGATTGGAAACCGACAGGTGGGTCGGCAGCACGCCGTAGATGGTCCAAGGCTGACGACCGTATTCGGCAACGAACCAGCCCATTTCACAGGCCAGCCACGGGACCGGCAGCATCCACAGGGCCCAGCGCAGCAGCCAGGGTTTTTCGGCGAAGCTGCCCTTGACCGAGTACCACAGGGCAATGCCGAACAGCGCCAGCATCAGGAAGCCGAAGGCGACCATGATGCGGAAGGTCCAGAACATCGGGGCAACCGACGGGATGGTGTCGGAGACGGCCCTGTCGATCATTTCCGGCGTTGCCTGACGCACGTCGGTGACGTACTTCTTGAGCAGCAGACCGAAGCCGAGATCCTTGACGTGCTGGTCGAGCAGGGCGCGCGATTCGCTGTCGGCCGGATTCTTGCGCAGGGTTTCCAGCGCAGTGACGGCGATCTGGCCGGAAAGGATGCGCTGGCGGTTGGTTTCGCGGATTTCCTTGATGCCGGGAATCTGCTTGTCGAGCGAGCGCGTGCCGATGATGCCCATGACCCAGGGAATCTCGATCGCGAAGTCGTTCTTCATTTCCTTTTCGTTGGGAATGGCGACCAGATTGAAGCCGGCCGGTGCCGGTTCGGTTTCCCACATCGCTTCCATCGCCGCGAGTTTGGTTTGTTGCGCTTCGCCGATGCTGTAGCCGGCTTCGTCGCCGAGCACGATGACCGAGCAGACGGAAGCAAAACCGAAGGCGGCGGCAACGCGGAAGCTCTTCTTGGCGAATTCGACGTCGCGGCCGCGCAGCAGGTAGAAGGACGAGATGGCGAGGACGAAGATGGCACCGGTGGTGTAACCGGCCGACACGGTGTGGACGAACTTGGCCTGGGCATCCGGGTTGAACAGGACGGCCCAGAAATCGACCATTTCCATGCGCATCGTCACGTAGCTGAACTCGGCGCCGACCGGGTTCTGCATCCAGCCGTTGGCGATCAGGATCCACAAGGCGGAGAGGTTGGTGCCGATCGCCATGAAGATGGTGACCATCAGATGCTGGCGGCGCGACAGGCGGTCCCAGCCGAAGAAGAACAGGCCGATCAGCGTCGATTCGAGGAAGAAGGCCATCAGGCCTTCGATCGCCAGGGGCGCACCGAAGACGTCGCCGACATAGTGCGAGTAGTAGGCCCAGTTGGTGCCGAACTGGAACTCCATCGTGATCCCGGTGGTGACACCGAGCGCGAAGTTGATCCCGAACAACTTGCCCCAGAAACGGGTCATGTCCTTGTAGATGGTCTTGCCGGTCATCACGTAGCTGGCTTCCATGATGACGAGGATCCAGGTCATGCCGAGGGTCAGGGGCACGAACAGGAAGTGGTACAGGGCGGTGATCGCGAACTGTAGCCTGGACAGGTCGACGAGCTGCTCACTGAGCATCGGTTTCTCCTTGTGATGCGGTGGTGAAATGGCGGGCCGGTGGCGACTGGTCGGCGCTCGGTCCTGCCTTGCGGATAAAAAACCACTGCGCGCTGCGGCGGTCGAAGCGGGCGATTGCGTTGGCAAGGGGATTGCCTCGGGCAGATCGTTGGTTCGGGTCCATGACAGTTACCAGTGGTTGTGTAACAGTCTTTACTTATCAAGAGGCGTGCCAGTTATCCATATCGTCAACTCCCACGCCAAGTCATTGATAGATATGGCCTGCGACAATTTGCCGCAGGGGGTTTCTGGCAGTCGAATCTGTCAGTTGGCAGGAGATTGGCAGACAGTTTTGGCGGTTGATGGCAGAATGTCTGGCAGTATGTTTGAGGGAAGCGAAGATGCTGAGTGAACTGATTTCATTTCTGGAAACCTTGCCCGAGCCTCATATCCTGTGTGATCGGGAAAACCGGATCATTGCCGCCAACGATGCCTACCGGAATATCTGGCTCGACCAGCAGGAGGTGGTCGGCCGCAAGTGTTACGAGGTTTCGCACCGTTACGAGGTGCCTTGCAACGAAGCCGGCGAGTTCTGCCCCTTGCAGCGCAGCCTGCGTTCCGGTCAGCGCGAAAGGGTGTTGCACCTGCATCACACGCCGTCCGGCGAGATTTTCGAGAATATCGAGTTGTCGCCGATTCGCAATGACAGCGGCGAGATCGTCTATTACATCGAAAAGCTCGAACCCTTGCCCGGCGCCCGCAGTCAGGCCCACGCCCAGGGACTGATCGGCCGTTCGGCGCCTTTCCTGCACATGATGGAAATGGTCGCCCGGGTTGCGCCGTCGGATGCGGCAGTGTTGCTGCAGGGCGAATCGGGAACCGGCAAGGAACTGGTCGCCAGCGCCATCCACCGGATGAGCAAGCGCGCCGAGCAGCCCTTCGTGGCCGTCGACTGCTCCGGCTTGCCGGAAACCCTGTTCGAGAGTGAACTCTTCGGTCACGAGCGCGGTGCCTTCACCGGTGCTTCAGCACGCAAGACCGGGCTGGTCGAGGCAGCAGCGGGGGGGACCCTGTTCCTCGATGAGGTCGGTGACATTCCGCTGTCGATCCAGGTCAAGTTGCTGCGCCTGCTGGAAACCGGCACCTATCGCCGGGTTGGTTCGCCGGAACTGCGCAAGGCGGAAATCCGCATCGTTTCCGCCACCCACCGGCCGCTGGCGGAAATGGTCGATAACGGCAGCTTCCGCCAGGATCTTTTTTTCCGGCTCAACATCTTTCCCATTTTCCTGCCGGCGCTGCGCGAACGCGGCGACGACATCCTGCTGCTTGCCGAGGCCTTGCTGGGACGGGTGGCAAACGGTCGTGCGCTGGTTTTGTCCAATGCGGCCAAGGCCTGGCTGGCTGCCTATCACTATCCAGGAAACGTGCGCGAGTTGCGTAACATCCTGGAGCGCGCCTGCCTGCTCTGTGACGGCGAGGTGATCCAGCGGGAACATCTGCCCGGCGCCGCCTACGCCCAGTTTTCACTGGCTGCGGTAAAGGCTGCCACGGCGCCCCAGCCGCGTGCGGCGGAGGATCTGGAAACCCAACTGCGGGCTCATGGTGGTAACCGCAAGGCGCTGGCAGAAAAGCTCGGCATTTCCGAGCGGACCTTGTACCGGCGGCTGCAGGCCTTACGCGAGGGGAAACTCGCTAGATAGCCTGTATTGATTGATCGGATTTGCTTAATCAATTGGATTGATTGCTGGCGCTTTCCTATGATCTCTCCTGTCGCAGCAATTCAACCACCGCTCAAGGAGAAACCCATGTCCATCATCAACACCAAGATCAAGCCCTTCACCGTTCAGGCCTACCAGAACGGCAAGTTCATCACCGTTTCCGACGCCGATCTCAAGGGCAAGTGGTCGATCTTCTTCTTCTACCCGGCCGACTTCACCTTCGTCTGCCCGACCGAACTCGGCGACATGGCCGATCTGTACCCCGAATTCCAGAAGCTGGGCGTCGAAGTCTATTCGGTGTCGACCGACACCCACTTCACGCACAAGGCCTGGGCCGACGCTTCCGACACGATCAAGAAGATCCAGTACGTGATGCTCGGCGACCCGACCGGCACCGTCACCCGCAACTTCGACGTGATGATCGAATCGGAAGGCCTGGCGCTGCGCGGCACTTTCGTCGTCAATCCGGAAGGCGAGATCAAGGTCGCTGAAATTCATGACCTGGGCATTGGCCGCGACGCGTCCGAACTGCTGCGCAAGGTCAAGGCCGCCCAGTACATCGCCTCGCACCCGGGCGAAGTCTGCCCGGCCAAATGGCAGGAAGGCGCCGAAACCCTGAAGCCGTCGCTCGACCTGGTCGGCAAGATCTGATCCTGACTACCGCCGGGCTGCCGCCCGGCGGATGGCAGCGCAATGGCGCAGCGCCATTGCCGTGCCATCCAATACCGCTAACAGGGAGAAAACCATGCTCGACAGCTCCATCAAGGAACAACTCAAGGCTTACCTCGAACGCTTGCAACGGCCGATCGAACTGGTCGCTGCGCTCGGTGACGACGCGAAGTCGCAGGAAATGCGCGCCTTGCTCAACGACATTCTCGATTGCTCGGCCAAGGTCAGCTTGCGCGAGGAAGCGCATGCCCGCATTCCGTCCTTCGGCATCGCCGTTCCCGGCGAAGCCGCCCGCGTCCGTTTTGCCGGGCTGCCGATGGGCCATGAATTCACTTCGTTGGTGCTGGCCCTGCTGCAGGTCGGCGGCTACCCGCCCAAGGTCGAGCAGGCGGTGATCGAGCAGATCAAGGGCCTGACCGGCTCCTTCGACTTCGAAACCTTCATCTCGCTGTCCTGCCACAACTGCCCGGACGTCGTACAGGCGCTCAACCTCATGGCAGCGCTCAACCCCAATGTGACGAGCACGATGATCGACGGCGCGCTGTTCCAGGGCGAAGTCGAGGCGCGACAGATCATGGCGGTGCCGACCGTCTTCCTGAACGGCGCCGAATTCGGCCAGGGCCGGATGACGATCGAGGAAATCCTGGCCAAGGTCGATACCGGCGCCGCTGCCCGTGCGGCCGAGGAAATTGCCGCCAAGGCGGCGTTCGACGTGCTCGTCGTCGGCGGCGGTCCGGCCGGTGCGGCGGCGGCGATCTACGCGGCGCGCAAGGGCATCCGCACCGGCGTCGTCGCCGAGCGTTTCGGCGGCCAGGTGATGGATACGCTGGGCATCGAGAACTTCGTCTCGGTCAAGGAAACCGAAGGGCCGAAGCTCGCCATGGCGTTGGAAGAACACGTCAAGGCTTACGACGTCGACATCATGAACCTGCAGCGCGCGGCAAAGCTGGTGCCGGCGGCCGAGGAGGGTGGGCTGGTCGAAGTGCAACTGGAAAACGGTGCGGCGCTCAAGTCGAAGTCGGTGATCATCGCCACCGGCGCCCGCTGGCGCGAGATGAATGTGCCTGGCGAGAAGGAATACAAGGCCAAGGGCGTCTGTTTCTGCCCGCATTGCGACGGCCCGTTGTTCAAGGGCAAGCGCGTCGCAGTGATCGGCGGTGGCAACTCCGGCGTTGAAGCGGCGATCGACCTGGCTGGTATCGTCGCCCATGTCACCTTGCTCGAATTCGCCGACACCTTGCGCGCCGACGCGGTGCTGCAGAAGAAGCTCTATAGCCTGCCCAACGTCACCGTGATCAAGTCGGCGCAGACCACCGAAGTCACCGGCGACGGCCAGAAGGTCAACGGCATCACCTACAAGGATCGCGTCTCGGGCGAGGAGAAGCACGTCGAACTGGAAGGTATTTTCGTCCAGATCGGCCTGCTGCCGGCGACCGACTGGCTGAAGGGTACGCTCGCCCTGAGCCGTTTCGGCGAAATCGAGATCGACGCCAAGGGGCAGACCAGCGTGCCCGGCGTCTTCGCCGCCGGCGATTGTACGACGGTGCCGTACAAGCAGATCATCATCGCCATGGGGGCGGGGGCGACGGCATCGTTGTCAGCCTTCGATCACCTGATCCGCAGCGGTAGCTGATTTGCCGGCTGCCGATTCATGGCCCCTGCGTCAGCAGCGACGCAGGGGCATTGGTTTTTTACTCCTGACGGTGCTTCCATGAAGAAAACCCTGCTTTCCCTCAGTCTGGTCTGCCTCACCTTGCCCGCGCTGGCGCAAGTTCCCAGCTTGCGCGCTGGCGATCCCATGCCTCGCCTGCAACTCAAGGATCAGCATGACAAGCCGGCCAGCATTCCCGCTGATCTGCAGCAGGTCGTTTTCGCCGCTGACAAGGCTGGTTCGGCGCTCGTTACCGACTGGCTCGACCAGCAGCCGGCCGACTGGCTGGCGCGGACCAAGCGTGTCTATCTGGCTGACATCCACAAAATGCCCGGTCTGGTGACGCGCATGTTCGCCTTGCCGAAACTGCGCGACAAACCCTACGCCATCGTTCTCGGGCGCGAAGCCGGTGATCTGGCGATGTTCCCGGCGCGCGAGAACTGCGTCACCCTGCTGCCGGTGACGGCGGGCAAGGTCGGCGAGGTCAGCCATGCCTGCGACGCGAATAGTCTGCAAGGTGCGTTGAAGTAAGCTGCTGCCCGGCGGCAGGGCAAAAAAATGGCGGGGAAAATCCCCGCCATAAACACGCAAGGTAAATCGTTTCGCTCAGTGCGCCTTGTGGTGCTCGTCGACTTCTTCCCAGCCGGTGACCATCGCCTTGATGTGGGCGAACACGGTGTGGCCGGTGGTCGTCAGATAGACGTGGATGAAGAAGAAGGCCGCCATCATGAAGGCGCCTGCGGTATGGGCGAGTGCCACCCATTCCAGGGTCAGGTACTGATCGATGCCCAGGTCGCGCCAGTTGCCGTAGAACAGGTAGAACAGGCCGGACACCCAGATCATCGGCGAGATGAAGGCGAGCAGCGCGAGGTAGGCCAGACGCTGCAGCGGGTTGTGCTTCTGCACCACGGTCTTGCGGAACGGATGCGGCGCGTCGCGGAAGATGCCGATCAGGTAGTAATTGACCATCGCCAGCACGTTCTTCAACGACGGCAGGTATTGCCGCCATTCGCCGGTGGTGAATTGCCAGAAGATCGTGAAGGCCCACAGCGTCAGTAGCGTCCAGGCGGCCAGCGTGTGCAGCTGGACGGCCTTCTGGAAGCCGAGCAGGGCGTAGGTGCCGTGCACTTCGAAGCCGGTGATCATCATGCTGACGATCAGAAAGGCTTGCGACCAGTGCCAGAAGCGCTCGTAGCGCTTGTAGATGTAGATGCGTTCACCGCTCATTGATTTTGCTCCTTGCGACGACGGGTGATGATGCGGACCAGGCCATGGATCAGGCCGCCGCCGATGGCGCCGGCAACTGCCAGACCGCCGAAGACGTCAAGCAGGGTATTGCGGTCGCGGCCGGGAAGGTAGATGTCGGTAATCGATGCCAGACGACCTTCTTCCGAACGGGTATGGCATTCCGCGCAGGGCACGGCCTTTTCCTTGGGCGCCACCATGTGGGTGATGAACCAGTTCATCCGCGTTTCGATGAAGTCGAACTTGCCGCTATAGGGTAGTTCGGCGTAGTCCATGCCGGCCTTGATCGCCTTGGCGAAGTCATAGTTCTTCCACAGCGCGGTATCGTCGTCGCCGAACACGTGGTTGACCACCAGCGTATTGTTGACCGGGTCGTAGGCCTGTTTGCCGTGCATGACCTTGAACGGCCAGATGCGCGCATTTTCGTCCTTGGCCGACCCCTGGATGCGGTTCAGTTCCAGCACGCCGTCCTTGCCGATGTACGGGTCAAGCTTGTCGATGATCGAAACCTGCTCGACGGTGCCGTTGTACCACTTGTATTCGGGACGGACGTTTTCCCCGTACTCGAAGTCGCCCTTGGCGGCCGAGTACTTCAGATGACCGTGATCGTCCTTGATGAACAGCGGCTTGCCATCGGGGCCCATCTTGCCGGCCGTCGACCAGTCCCAGACCATCTTGGTGGCGATGCCGCCGCGGGCGAATTCAGGGATGTGGCAGGTCTGGCAGGCGACCTTGTTGGCGTGGTTGTTGATCTTGGCCTGCTTGTGCGGCGTCTGGCCGTGACAGGATTCGCAGGTGGCGCGGTTGTGGTCGTCCTTGGGCAGGTCGAAGCCATGCGTGTCCTTGGGGTTGACCGCGTAGCGGCTGCCCGAGGGCTGGTGGGCGTTGAAGGTATGGCAGTCGGAGCAGGCCATGTTGGCGCCGTCCTTGGCCATGTGGACGTCGAGCTCACGCGGCGGATTTTTCAGCGAGGAGTCGAGGTCGCCGTGCTTCACCGCGTCGCCGCCGCCGCCGTTGAAGTGGCAGCTGCCGCAGTTGCCGCGGCCAGGCTGGCCTACATGCTGGGCGATCTTGGTCAGGTCCGGTGCCTTGAACGGCTTCTTGCCCGGAGGGCCTTCCATCGGTTCGAATTCCCGATCGGCGTACAGGGGGTGGCCGGCATCGGTACTGAACTTCTTGTAGGTGCCGGTGGTGTCGTGACAGGCCAGGCAGTCGACGTTCTCCTGCTTGGTGAAGTCGAAATTCTTGTCGGCCCAGCCATAACCGGCGTGACAGCTGGTGCAGCGCGGTTCATTGGAAATCGGCGAGCCGCAGAAATTGTTGGCCGCCCATTTCTTGCCCAGTGTCTTGCCAGTGGTCTTGCTGGTGGCTTCCCAGGTCCAGTGGATGCTGTTCATGACCTGGTGCCCTGCCATGTTATGGCAGGAAAGGCAGGCCTTGGTCACTTCGGGGCCGCTTTTGAACGGGCCCTTCAGCGCTTCGAGCTTGCTGTGGTCGGTGGTTGACTTGGCGGGCGCCTTGACGGCGGCTGCGGCAGCAGCTGCCGCCGCTGGTGGTGCGGGTTCCTGGGTGCCGTGCGCGAACAGTGCGCAGAACGACAGGCAGGCGCCCACGACATAATGCACATGAATCTTCATGTGGATTTCCTCAGGCTTTTCGTTATGTGCGCGAGCGTCCGACCTCCCCAAGCCAGAACATCCCGCAATCGCAGGCTTACCGGGCGGATTATAAGCGAAAACTGATGATTGGCAAGATGTAGGTTGGCGCTATGTGTAATCAATTGCACCAAGGTTAATTTTTTCTGGTGGCGTGTCCAAGCCTTGAAAAAGCCACTCCTGGGCCGTAATTAGCATCATGGGTCCGACCAAGGAGTGCATGATGAACATTTTTTACGACAGCGATCATTTTTCCGTACTGGCTTACCCGTCCTGCCAGGGCTTCGAACTGGTGGACAAGGACAGTCGACGCATGTTGTTCCTGCATGGCATCGAGGCTTGGAGTTTCCGGGCGGCGATCGACGGTATTCCCGAGGCGGCGCGCGACGTCGAAACCATCGACGCCTTCCTCGACGAATACTGCAACGGCGTTGCAACACCGATCGTCGTCCATTGACGTGCTAGAATCGCGCCCATTCTTCAATCCGTCAGAGGTTCGCAACATGGGTGTCGTCGATAGTGGGTACGTGTCCGATCACACGCGCTGGATGAACGAGCAGCTGGAAAAAAATCCGCAGTGGGTCGCCGACCAGAAGGCCGGGCGCGCGCTGTGGTGGGACAAACCGCAGGATGTCGAGACGACGGCACGCAATGCCGAGTCGAAGGTGGCGCAGAAGCCCTATCCTTACGACATCAATTTCTTCGGCGAATAAGCCACAGCCGTTCCACCAATGAAAAAGCCGGGGTCGCGACCCCGGCTTTTTCGTGCGCTTGATTCCGCTCAGCCGGTCAGTGGCTTGACCACCCGCTTGACCGCGGTGTCTTCCGGGTGCGGGTGGATGGTGAAGCCGAGGCTGGTCATCAGGCGGAACATCTTGGTGTTGGTCGACAGCACGTCGCCGACGACGGCGCGGTAACCCTTGGTGCGGGCGCAGTCGATCAGCGCCGTCATCAGCTTGCGGCCGACCCCGTGCTTTTGCCAGTCGTCGCCGACGGCGAGCGCGAACTCGACCGATTCGCCGTCCGGATTGAGCACGTAGCGGGCGACGCCGATCTGCTTCTCCTTGCCCGTTTCGTCGTCGGCGATAGTTGCCACCAGTGCCATTTCACGGTCGTAGTCGATCTGCGTGAAGCGGACCAGCATGGTCTGCGTCAGTTCGCGCAGGGTGTCCATGAAACGGTAGTAGCGCGATTCGTCGGACATGTTCTTGACGAATTCCTGCTCCAGGTCGGCGTCTTCCGGGCGGATCGGGCGGACGGTGACGACCTGGCCGTCGTTCATCGTCCATTCCTGGACCAGATGCACCGGGTAGGGATAGATCGCCATGTGCGCATAGCGGTCGCCGTTGTTGTTGCTGGCATGGTCGATGACGATGCGGGCGTCGGCGGCGATGGCACCGTGCTCGTCGACGATCAGCGGGTTGAGGTCCATCTCGATGATCCACGGCAGTTCGCAGACCATTTCCGAGATGCAGAGCAGGACTTCCTTGAGCGCTTCGCGGTCGACCGGCGGCATGTTGTGGAACTGGTCGAGGATCTTGGCGGTACGCGTCGAATCGATCAGGTCCTTGGCCAGGAACTTGTTCAGTGGCGGCAGGGCGACCGAGCGGTCGGAGAAGATTTCGTTGTCGAAACCGCCGGCGCCGAAGGTGATGACCGGCCCGAAGATCGGGTCGCGCAGGACGCCGATCATGATTTCGCGGCCGTGCGGCCGGGACAGGAAGGGCTCGATCGAGACGCCGTTGATCTTGGCGTCCGGGTTGCGCTTCTGCACCGTTTCGATGATGTCGTGGTAGGCGTTACGTACCGCCGGTGCGTTCTGGATGTTGAGGCGGACGCCGCCCGCGTCGGACTTGTGCGGCAGGTCCGGCGAATCGACCTTCATCGCCACCGGGAAACCGATCTGTTCGGCCAGCAGTAGCGCTTCGGTGGCGGTACGGGCGACCATGGTCTGGGCAACCGGCACCTTGAAGGCGCGCAGGATCGCCTTCGATTCCATTTCCGACAGCACCTTGCGCCGCTCGGCGAGCAGCGCCTCAATCAGCATCTTGGCGCCTTCAGCCTCGGGGCGGTTGTGCTGGCGCGTCGGTTCCGGCGTTTGCAGCAGCAGTTTCTGGTTGCGGTAGTACTTGGAGATGTGGTGGAACAATTCGATCGCCGTTTCCGGCATGCGGAAGGCCGGGATGCCGGAATCCTCGAGCAGCTTGCGCGCTTCGCCGACCTGAGCTTCGCCCATCCAGCAGCAGATGATGCGGCGGTTGAGCTTGTCGGAGATCGAGACGATGGCCTGGGCGACGCCGAGCGGATCGGTCATTGCCTGTGGCGAGAGCATGACCAGGGTGCTGTCGACGTTCGGGTCCTGGGTGATCGACAACAGGGCATCGCGATAACGTTCGGGGGTTGCGTCGCCGCCGATGTCAATCGGGTTGCTGTGCGACCAGTTGGCCGGCAGCACCTTGTTCAGGTTACCCATCGTTTCGGCAGAGAGTTCGGCGAGCGGAATGCCGAGGTCGCCGGCGCGGTCGGCCGCCATCGCGCCTGGGCCGCCGCCGTTGGTGATGATCGCCAGGCGGTCGCCTTGCGGCCGGAACTTGGAGGCCAGCGCCTTGGCGGCGTAGAACAGTTGGCCGACATTCTTGACGCGGACGACACCAGCACGGCGCACGGCGGCATCGAAGACGGTGTCGGAGACGGCCGCCATCCCGGAATGGACTCGGGCGGCGTGCGAGCCGGCCTCGTGGCGACCGGCCTTCAACAGAATGATCGGCTTGATCCGTGCTGCCGAACGCAGGGCGCTCATGAAGCGGCGGGCATTGCGGATGCCTTCCACGTACATCAGGATGTAGTGGGTGCGGTTGTCGTAGATCAGGTAATCGAGGATTTCGCCGAAATCGACGTCGGCGGTCATGCCCAGCGAAATCACCGAGGAGAAACCGACCTGATTGGCCTGGGCCCAGTCCAGCACGGCCGAGCACATGGCGCCCGATTGCGAGACCAGGGCGAGGTTGCCGGGGGCGGCCGAAATCTTGGTAAAGGTGGCGTTCAGTCCGAGTTCCGGGCGGATGATGCCCAGACAGTTGGGGCCGAGGACGCGCACGTTGTAGGAGCGGGCGATTTCCATCGCCTTGCGCTCGAGCGCGGCGCCGATATGGCCGGCTTCCGAGAAGCCGGAAGCGATGACAATGACGTTGCGCACGCCGCTGCGGCCGCACTGTTCGATGATCTGCGGTACCGTCTGTGGCCGGGTGGCGATTACCGCCATTTCGACGCGGGCGCCGATTTCCTCGATCGACTTGTAGGCCTGTTGCCCCTGGATCGTCTCGTGCTTCGGGTTGATCGCATACAAGCGACCCTTGTAGCCCGAACTGAGGATGTTCTTGAAAATGACGTTGCCGACAGAATTTTCGCGGTCGGAGGCGCCGATAACGGCGACCGACTTCGGCTCGAAAAGCGCGGTGAGATAGTGCTGTTCCAACATGGCTGGTCTCGCTTAAGGCGATGATATTTTAAGGATGCTGCAGTGCGGTATTCTCGCATGGCAGCCCGGGTAATACCACGAATCGCCTATTGGTATTTACCCTCGGAAAACACTTAGTCGTTCAGCGCGCAATCGAGCAGGAAGGATTGCGCCAGGGCGCGGTGCACCGGACACTTGTTGGCGATCTCCAGCATCCTTTGCCGCTGTTCCGCGCTCAACTCGCCGTCGAGCGTGATCTGGCGGTGGATGCAGTTACGGGCGACGCCGTCGACGTCGACCTTGTGCAGCGACAGTTCGACCTTGACCTCGCGCAGCGGCAGGCCCTTGCGCTCGGCGTACATGCGCAGGGTGATCGAAGTGCAGGCACCAAGGCCGGCCATCACGTAATCGAAAGGGGCTGGTCCGGCGTCGTCGCCGCCCATCTCGGCCGGCTCACCCGCCAGCAGGTGGTGCTGGCCGGCGATGACTTCCTGCTGGTATCTTCCCAATCCGTTTTCCCTGACGGTGACGTTCCCTGACATGTTTGTTTCCTCCGATGAATTGCCGGGCATGATACGCCCATCCCCTTGGGTCGAACATTACAGCACCCTGCTGCCGGCGGGCGGTGAGGTGCTCGACCTGGCTTGCGGCAACGGCCGTCACGCCCGGCTGCTGGCGGAGATGGGGTATCGGGTATGTGCCGTTGATCGTGACGCGCTGGCGCTCGACAGGTTGGCCGGCGTGCCGGGCATCACCACCAGCTATGTTGATCTCGAAGGGGATGTCTGGCCGCTGGTCGGCCGCCGTTTCTCTGGCATCGTCGTCACCAACTATCTCTGGCGGGCGCGCTTGCCCGACCTGCTGGCGCTGCTGCTGCCCGGCGGCGTGCTGATCTACGAAACCTTCATGGACGGCAACGCGGTGTACGGCAAGCCATCGAACCCCTATTTTCTGCTCCGGCCCGGCGAACTGCGCGCGGTCGCGGCGGCGGCCGGGCTGCTGGAGATCGCCTACTTTGAGGGCTACGCGAGCGAGCCGAAACCCTGCCAGCGCCAGGCCATCGTTGCCCGCCGTCCTATTTGAGTAACGGGCGCAGCGCCGGCCAGACGTGGTCGAGCAGCAGCGGCTGGGCGGCGGCGGTCGGGTGCAGGCCGTCGGCCTGGAAGAGGTCCGGGCGGCTGGCCAACGGTTCAAGCAGGAAAGGCAGGTAGGCGGTCTTTTCCGCCTTGGCGATGGCGCCGAAGCGCCGGTAAAACTGATCGGCGTAAGGCCCGTAGTTCGGCGGCAGGCGCATGCCGGCGAGCAGCACGCGGGCGCCGGCCTTTTTGGCGGCGGCAATCATCGCTTCCAGGTTGTTTTCCATCTGCTGCAACGGCAGGCCGCGCAGGCCGTCGTTGGCGCCGAGCGCCAGGATGACCACAGCCGGCCGGTGCTCGGCGAGCGCGGCGGTGAGACGGGAGCGGCCGCCGGCCGTGGTTTCGCCGGAGATCGACAGGTTGGCGACGCTATAATCTGGGCGTTCGTCGGCCAAGCGCTCGGCAAGCAACGACGGCCAGGCCTGCTGGGGGCGAATGCCGTAACCGGCGGAGAGTGAATCGCCCAGCACCAGGATGGTCCTGGCGGCGACGGCAGACGGGGCGAAAACGAGTAGCGACAACAGAAACAGGAAAGCACGCATGGCGGAAAAACCGGTGGTTGAAGTGGCAGGCTTGGGCAAGACCGTCGATAACGGCGGCGAACCGCTGACGATTCTGCAGGATATTTCCTTCACGGTCATGGCGGGCGAGACGGTGGCCATCGTCGGCGCTTCCGGTTCGGGAAAATCCACCCTGCTCGGACTGCTCGCCGGGCTCGATGTTCCCACGGCCGGGGAAATCCACCTCGACGGCGTCTCGCTCGCCGCGCTTGACGAGGACGCGCGCGCCGTCCAGCGTGGCCGCCTGCTCGGTTTTGTCTTCCAGTCCTTCCAGTTGTTGCCGGCACTGACTGCGCTGGAAAACGTCATGCTGCCGCTCGAACTCGCCGGGCGCAAGGATGCGGCAACGCTGGCGCGCGACTGGCTGGAACGCGTCGGTCTCGGTCATCGCCTCAAGCACTACCCGAAGCACCTCTCCGGCGGCGAGCAGCAACGCGTTGCGCTGGCCCGCGCCTTTTCGCCGGCACCGCGGCTGGTCCTGGCCGACGAGCCGACCGGTAACCTTGATGCGGCGACCGGTCAGCAGGTCATCGAGCTGATGTTCGACCTCAATGCCAAACAGGGCACGACGCTGATTTTGGTCACCCACGATGAGGCGATTGCCGCCCGCTGCGGCCGCGTGCTTCGGATTCAGGCCGGCCGGCTGGCCGACTGAAAGACCGTTGCTGCGGCGCGCCGGCCGCTCCTGACGGCGCCTTCGAGCGTCGCCGGGTAATCGGCCCAGGTGTGGTCGCCAGCCAGCACGAGGCGCGGGTCGGCGGTGTGCCAGTTTGGCCGCGCCTGGTTTGGGCGACAGGAAAAGGTCGCCCGCTTTTCCCGGATCACCTGCCGCCAGTCCGCGACGCCGAGGCCGAGCGCGGTTTCGATTTCCGCCGCCAGCGCCTCGTCGGACAGGGCTTCCCAGTCGCCGTGGCCGCTGATCGCGCAGCCGAACAGGCCGTGACCGCGGTCGATTGTCCAGGCGCCGGTATTGCCGCCGAGGTGCAGGAGTGGGAAGGGCAGTTGGGTATTTGCTGCAAATTGCAGGTAGACCGTGGCAATCGGCTCGTAAGCGAAGCGGGTGTCGACTTCAGGTAACAGCGCGCCGACGTGTTGCGGCGCGACGGCGACGACGACCGCATCGAAGGTCTCGCCATCGACGCAGGCGTCGTTGATGCTGCGCACCCGGTGGCCAAAACGCAGCGTTGCGCCGTTTGCCGCCAGCCAGCGGCAGGCCGGTTCGGGCAGTAGTTCGCCGAAGGGCACGCGCGGCAGCAGCAGGTCGGTGTCGGCGCGGCGCGGGCTGCCCAGGCTGTCGCGCAGGACATTCGCAAACAATTGCGCCGACGCGCGTTCGGCCGGGGTGTTGAGCGCTGCTAGGCAGAGCGGCTCCCACAGCTTTCTGCGCAGGACGCCGCTCTGGCCGGCGGCGTCGAGCCAGTCGGCGACGCTCTCGTCGCGCGTCAGGCGAAAGCCGCGCCATTTGACGCGCTGCATCCAGAGCGCGGTTTTCAGCTTTTCCGGCAGGTCGACCGTGGCTGCCGTGAGCAGGCCCCAGGCGACGTTGAACGGCGCCGGCCAGCGTGGCAGCGCCAGGCAAAAGCCGTCGCGGTCGACGACCTGCAATGGGCGGCAGTCGAACAGCGTGTCCGGATCGGCGCCGACGCTGCGCATCAGCGCCAGCGTTTCACGGTAGGCGCCGAGCAGCAGGTGCTGGCCGTTGTCGAGCGTGTGTCCGTCAATCGTGACCGAACGCCCGCGCCCGCCGGCGACGCGGCCGGCTTCGTAGAGGGTGACGGCGGCGCCGCGCCGGGTCAGGTCGACGGCGGCGGCGAGCCCGGCCCAGCCGGCGCCGACGACGGCGACTTTCACGTGCTCAGCCCTTGATCCAAGTCTTCGCCGCCAGCCACAGCTTGCGCGTCGCCGGCAGCGAGATGCGCTGGTGCAGCACCTGGAAGTTCTCGCCGCGGATTTCTTCGAGCAGGGTGCGATAGATCGCCGCCATGATCAGCCCGGGGCGCTGGTTCTTGCGGTCGGCCGCCGGCAGCAGCGCGAATGCCTGTTCGTAGTAGCGCTGGGCGCGCTCGTACTGGAACTGCATCAGTGCCGTGAAATTGTCCGAATATCTGGCGTTGAGGATGTCGGCGGCGGGCACGTTGAACTGCTTGAGTTCGTCCATCGGCAGGTAGATGCGGCCGCGCCGCGCGTCTTCGCCGACGTCGCGGATGATGTTGGTGAGTTGGAAGGCCATGCCCAGGTCGTGCGCGTATTTCTGCGTCTGCCGGTCCTGGTAGCCGAAGATCTCGGCGGCGAGCAGGCCGACGACGCTGGCGACGCGGTAGCAGTAGAGCGACAGCCCCTTGAAGTCGAGGTAGCGCGACTGCTGCAGGTCCATCTCCATGCCGTCGATGATTTCCAGCAACTGCTCGCTCGGCAGGTTGATGCCGGGGGCGACCGCCTGCAACGCCAGGCCGACCGGGTGGGTGGCCTGTTTCTCGGCGATGCGTTGCACTTCCATCCGCCACCAGACCAGCTTGGTCGAGGCGAGCGAGAGGTCGGAGCATTCGTCGACGACGTCGTCGACCTCGCGGCAGAAAGCGTACAGCGCCATGATCGCCTGGCGGCGTTCGGGCGGCAGGAAGAGGAAGCTGTAATAGAAGGAGGAGCCGCTCTTGGCGCACTTCTCCTGGCAGTATTGGTCGGGGCTCATGGGCTCACATTCTAATGGAACGGGCGAGCAGCACGAACCAGTCGGCCTGGCCCAGCTTGGGCCGGTGGCGGAAGACGTCGCCGCGCACGTGCTCGATGCGCTCGAGGATGCGCAGGCCACCCTGCACGGTGAGGCGGATTTCCCAGCCGATCCGCCCAGGCAGCGCATGGACCAGCGGCGCGCCGCGCAGCATCAGGGTGCGGGACCGGTCGACCTGGAAAGCGATCAGTTTTTCCCAGCCTTCGCTACAACGGCCAGCGGCGATGTCGTCCTCGCTGACGCCGAAGCGCTGCATCTCGACCTGCGGCAGGTAGATCCGGTCCTTTTGCCAGTCGATGGCGATGTCCTGCCAGAAGTTGATCAGCTGCAGCGCGGTGCATATGCAGTCGGACTGCATCAGTTGCGTGTCGCCGGTGCGCTTGAACAAAGCCAGCACCAGCCGGCCGACCGGGTTGGCCGAGCGCCGGCAGTAATCGACCAGCGCGGGGTAATCGGCGTAGCGCGTCTTGACCACGTCCTGGGCGAAGGCGTCGAGCAGGTCGCGGAAGAGCTGGACGGGCAGGGCGTGGGCGGCGATGACTTCGGCCAGATCGACGAACAACGCTGTCTGCGGCGGGGTGCCGGCGGCGATGCGGTCGAGTTCGGCCTGGTAGGCGGCAAGCTCGGCCAGGCGCTGGGCCGGCGTCGCCTCGCCCTCGTCGGCAATGTCGTCGGCGCTGCGCGCGAAGCGGTAGATCACCTCGATCGGCCGGCGCAGCGGCGCCGGCACGAGGAAGGAAGCGACCGGGAAGTTTTCGTAGTGATCGACGGGCATGGGGCGGCAAGTATAGGGGGCGGGGCGACTAAGTGCTAGAATGCGGCCCGCCTGCCCAGGTGGCGAAATTGGTAGACGCACCAGATTTAGGTTCTGGCGCCGCAAGGCGTGGGGGTTCGAGTCCCTTCCTGGGCACCATGGCAAGCTACTGTTCTTGCCTTGCCGCAATATTAACGCTGACGGCCCGTGGCGCCCGTGGCTGAACTGACAAGGATTCGGCATGCTGATGCGAAGTTTACGCTGGCTAGGTTATCTGACGATCAGCATCCCTGCCTGGTGTCGGTGGCTGGTTCGTTCCTTTCCCGATCCAATGCGTCTTCTGGGGTGGATGAACCAGGAAAAAAGCATGCCGGTATACGATATTCCGGCTGGCCGGATCGCCCTGGTCAACGATCTGCGTTGCGCAGAAACCGTATTGACCGACCGCGCAGGCATCTTCCCCAAAAGCTCGGTTCTCGAAGCTTTGCTGCGTCCCTTGATCGGCAGTGGGGTCTTCGGGCAGGGTGGTGGGGAGGCGGTAAAGCGTCGGCGCAAGACTTATCTCAAGGTTCTCTCGAAGATTGGTAATGACGAGGTCGAGCGGGTTTCCCGCCAGCTGGTGGGCGAATACCTGGGGCGCTGGCTGTCGGTACGGGAAGGCGTGGCCGTGCCGCGTGAATTGTCGCGTCTGACGGTCGATATCGTGACCACGATGGTTTACGGTGAGCGCTTCACCGCCGAAGAAAGCGAACGCTTCGTCGATCTGTTCTTCGAATACCACCGTCGTTGCAATCCTGGCGTGGCATTTTTTCTGCCGAGAACCGAGGAGAGCATGAAGAAGTATTTTTCCGGCATGGCTCTGGAGGAAATCGGCGGTGCCATGCGCGACATGATGCGCGAACGTTTTCTGTCGCCGGGCGGCGCCTCCCGCGCAGAAGGACTGCCGGGCTTTACGCGGGCCTTGCTGGAAGAGGTAGGTGGCGACGATGTGGAGCGTGCTCAAAGTCTTTTGCTTGACGAAATGTCGGTGATGATCCTGGCTGGCCATGAAACCTCGGCGTCGGTTCTGAGCTGGTTGTTCTGGGAGGTTTCCGGCAAGCCGGCTCTGTTTGATGAGGCGCTGCAGCATCGGGATGATCCATCGGCTTTTCGCGCCCAGATCGATGCTCTGGTGCAGGAGGCGTTACGCCTTTATCCGCCGATTGCCTTCTACTTGCGTGAGGTTGTCGAACAGAATGCCGAACTGGACGGCCAGGTTCTCGATAGAGGTGTTTTTGTTGCCATTTCGCCCTGGGCCATTCAGCGCAACCGAAAACTGTGGCCGGATGCTGCCAGTTTCTGTCCGATGCGCTGGTTGCGTAAATCTGCCGATGCCGAAGAGCCGCGGGCGCGTTTCATGCCCTTCGGTTTCGGTTCGCGCTTCTGCCCTGGAAAGTACTTTGCCGAAGCCGAAATGCGTGCCATCGTCGAAGAGGTTGCTTTGCGCGCGCGGCTTGAGCGGGTATCCGATCGCCAGCCGCTACCGCTAGGCAAGCTGACTTCCCGACCGGATCACGATTTCCGTCTGCGCTTCTCGCGTCGCGACTGAGTTGTCGAAGTTATTTGCCGCTGGCGATCCGGTGGTTTGTGTCGCCACAATGGCCGGGAAGACGGACGAGCTTTTCTTCGCTGGCTAGCGCCACGGTAACCAGGTACTCAAGCAAGGCGCCGACCTTGCTGGCGTCAGTTTCATTTGCTTGTATCGAGCTGCGCAGGGCTTCAAGCATGCCAAAATGGTTCCAGTCTTCACCGAAATCCTCGGCATGCATCACATACACTTTCCCGGAATCGAGCAGCTTCTGCGAGAACCCGGATATGCCCGGGCGCAGCATCGATCTTTCAGCAGAGAGTATGACAAAGATGTAGCCGATTTCCGGCGCGTCGATATCCAGAACGTTTTCGATTTCGCCGATTCCGGAAGGGTCGATCATGATTGCGTGATACCGCAAGGGGAGTCCACGGGCGGTTGCTGCTTGGTGGGTGGCTTCAATGCTGGCGCGCAGGTAGTGCGGATTGCCCCCCATGCTGTAGTGGATGCCCACGAACTGCGTTCCGGGGTCCTGCAACATGTGATCGCGCACTGGGGCGGCGCTGCGGTCGCGGACTTCGATGACGCGTCCGGTGTAGGCTTTCTTGTGCAGAAAGTCACCGGCTTCCATCGCCAGGCTGCGGTCCCAGTCCAGATTGGAAAGCAGCAGGCCAGGGTGTATGAAAAGGCTGTTCGAGCGGTTCGGTGAATCTGCTTTCAGTATTCCTTGAACGCATTGCAAGAGCCTGGAGGGGTCTATTTCGCCCGGGGGCTGTGCTGGATTCGCTTCTGTAGTTGCCATCTTGCTGGATAGCCGGCCACTGGTACAGCCAGTATTGATGAGCAGGCTGCAGGCGAGGAGGAGATTCGGTAGGAGTCTGGGGGGCATGGCGTTCAGTAATGCGGCGGAATCTCGTCGCGCAGATTGCGTCGCTCCACGGATTGGCCGTTGTTGACCTGATCGCGCAGGTGGCGCAGTTCGGCGGCGAGTAGTTCGATCTGGCGCTGCTGCTGGTAAATGATTTTGTTCAGTTCGTCGATCTGGTCTTCATTGAAGCTGATCTTGATTTCCAGTTCGGTGATCCGGGATTCCATGCGTTGTTCCATGTTTCAGCGTTGGGGGGGGGGCAATGAGCGGCGATGTTCATGAAGCAGGGGCAGGGTGGCGCCGATCAGGGTCAGGGCGCATAGTCCAAAAACGATCCAGCCGGGGTTCATGGTTGAATTATCGGGATGTCGAGAGGCGAATGTTACTGTGGATCGAAATAGTCTGGAACAAATGTTGACAAATTCCCTGGTGGGTCTATAATGCGCGCTTCTTCAGGCGGTTAGCTCAGTTGGTTAGAGCGCCACGTTGACATCGTGGAGGTCGTTGGTTCGATTCCAATACCGCCTACCAAATTCCTGACGGAGTCGTTTTGATCACTTTCCGAACTTGCACTGCAGTTCAGAAACTCTAATCGAGTCGGCTTTCGTTCATTCAAAAAAAGTGCGGCTCAGCCCGCACTTTTTTTTCGTCCAGAGAATCCTGTCATGCCCGATATCAAACTTCCCGATGGTTCCATCCGCTCGTTCGAGCAGTCGGTGACGATTGCCGAAGTCGCCGCCAGCATTGGCGCCGGACTCGCCCGTGCCGCACTGGCCGGCAAGGTGGACGGACGCCTGGTCGATACGTCGTTCCGCATCGAGAACGATGCCGAACTGGCGATCATCACCGAGCGCGACGCTGAAGGGCTGGAGGTCATCCGCCATTCGACCGCCCACCTGCTCGCTTACGCGGTCAAGGAACTGTTCCCCGAGGCGCAGGTGACCATCGGCCCGGTCATCGAGAACGGCTTCTATTACGACTTCTCCTACAAGCGCCCGTTCACCACCGAAGACCTGGTTGCCATCGAAAAGCGCATGGCCGAACTGGCGAAAAAGGATATTCCCGTCTCGCGCGAGGTCTGGGCGCGCGACGACGCGGTCAAGTTCTTCCTTGGCCTCGGCGAGAAATACAAGGCGGAACTGATCGAGGCGATTCCGGCCGATCAGCAGGTTTCGCTCTACCGTGAAGGCGATTTCGTCGATCTGTGCCGTGGACCGCACGTGCCGAGTACCGGCAAGCTCAAGGTCTTCAAGCTGATGAAGGTGGCCGGTGCCTACTGGCGCGGCAATTCGAAGAACGAGATGCTGCAGCGCATTTACGGGACTGCCTGGGCGAAGAAGGAAGACCTCGAGGCCCACCTGCACATGCTGGAAGAAGCCGAGAAGCGCGATCACCGTCGTCTCGGTCAACAACTCGATTTCTTCCATTTTCAGGAAGAGGCGCCGGGTTCCGTGTTCTGGCACCCCAAGGGCTGGACGCTGTTCCAGACCCTGATCGGCTACATGCGAGAGCAGCAGGAAAGGGCAGGTTACGTCGAGGTCAATACGCCCGACGTGATGGATCGTTCGCTGTGGGAAACCTCCGGTCACTGGTTCAACTACCGGGAGAACATGTTCACCACGACCACCGAAGACGAGCGCGTCTTTGCGCTGAAGCCGATGAACTGTCCCGGTGCCGTCTCGCTGTTCAAGCACGGCCTCAAGAGCTACCGCGACCTGCCGTTGCGTATGGCCGAGTTCGGCAAGGTCCATCGCTACGAACCGTCCGGTGCCTTGCATGGTCTGCTGCGCGTGCGTCACTTCACGCAGGACGACGCCCACGTCTTCTGTACCGAAGAACAGATGGAAGCCGAGTGCAAGGAAGTCGTGCGCCTGATCCTGGACATCTACAAGGACTTCGGTTTTGAGAACGTGCGCATCAAGCTGTCGACCCGTCCGGAAAACCGTATCGGCAGCGACGAAACCTGGGACAAGCTGGAAGGCGCCCTGTCGTCGGCGCTCGACAGCATGGCCATGGCCTACGAACTGTTCCCGGGGGAGGGGGCGTTCTACGGTCCCAAGCTCGAATTCGTCCTGCGCGATGCTATCGGCCGTGACTGGCAATGCGGCACCTTGCAGGTCGATATGAACCTGCCCGAGCGTTTCGACATCAACTATGTCGCCGAGGACAACAGCCGCAAGCGTCCGGTCATGCTGCACCGCGCCTTGTTCGGTTCGCTGGAGCGCTTCACCGGCATCCTGATTGAGAACTACGCGGGGGCGTTGCCGCTCTGGTTGTCGCCGGTACAGGCTGTGGTGCTCAATATTTCGGAACGGCAGGCGGATTATGCCGATGGTGTTGCGAAAATGCTGCGCCGGGCGGGTATTCGGGCCGAAAGCGATTTGCGCAACGAGAAAATTACCTATAAAATCCGCGAACATAGCTTGAACCGGTTGCCTTATCAGCTTGTCGTCGGCGACAAGGAAAAGGAAGCCGGACTGGTGGCCGTGCGTACACGCGGCGGTCAGGATCTCGGACAGATGACGGTCGAGGCACTGATCGAGCGACTCCAAGGGGAAGTCGCGGCGCGGAGTGGCACGGCTTAATTATTGATATTTCGGGGGTTTTACCATCGCTCAGAACAAGGCCCATCGTTTAAACGATGAGATTACGGTGCCGGAGATTCGTCTCCAGGGTTTGGAAGGTGAACAGCTAGGGATCGTCAGCATCCGTTCCGCGCTGCAGATGGCCGAAGAGGCCGGTGTCGATCTGGTCGAGATCGCGCCGACGGCGAAACCGCCGGTCTGCCGCATCATGGATTACGGCAAGTTCAAGTACCAGGAACAGAAGCGCGCACACGAAGCCAAGCTGAAGCAGAAACAGGTGCAGGTCAAGGAAATCAAACTGCGCCCGGGTACCGACGAAAACGATTACCAGATCAAGCTCAGGAACATGACGCGTTTCCTGGAAGAAGGCGACAAGGTCAAGGTGACCCTGCGCTTCCGGGGCCGCGAAATGGCGCACCAGGAATTCGGCATGCGCCAGCTGGAACGGATCAAGGCAGACCTCGACGCCATCGGTGCAGTCGAGCAGATGCCGAAGATGGAAGGGCGCCAGATGATCATGATCATCGGGCCGGCCAAAAAGAAGTAAGTGCAGTAAAAAGCAGTTATTAGTGCTTTCGGGTAGTACAAGCGTTCCCGCCGGGAACCACCTGACGGCATGACATTAAGGAGCATCAAAATGCCCAAGATGAAGACCAAGAGCAGCGCCAAGAAGCGTTTCTCGGTCCGCGCTGGTGGTTCCATCAAGCGTGGCCAAGCCTTCAAGCGTCACATCCTGACGAAGAAGACCACCAAGGTTAAGCGTCACCTCCGCGGTGCCGCAGCAGTGAACGAGCGTGACGTCGCCTCCGTTCGCGCCATGATGCCCTACGCGTAAGGAGATAGCACATGTCCCGAGTCAAACGTGGTGTAACGGCACGCGCCCGTCACAAGAAGGTCCTGGCCCAGGCCAAGGGTTATCGCGGTCGTCGCAAGAACGTCTATCGCATCGCCAAGCAGGCGGTGATGAAGGCCGGTCAATACCAGTACCGTGACCGTCGTCAGCGCAAGCGCCAGTTCCGTTCCCTGTGGATCGCCCGTATCAATGCCGCCGCTCGTGAGCTGGGCATGAAGTACAGCACCTTCATGAACGGTCTGAAGAAGGCCAACATCGAAATCGACCGCAAGGTCCTGGCTGACCTGGCCGTTTTCGATCAGCCGGCTTTTGCCGCCCTGGCTGCGCAAGCCAAGGCCAAGCTCGGCGCCTGAGCTTAAGCTCTTGAATAAAAAGGAGGCGCAAGCCTCCTTTTTTGTTTCCTTGTGTTGTAACCGTTGGTAGAAGTCCATGGACAATCTTGAGCAGATCGTTAGCGAAGCGCGTGCTGCATTCGCTGCCATTTCCGACCCGGATGCACTGGAGCAGGCCAAAGCCCGTTTCCTGGGCAAGAGCGGACAGATCACCGAACTCCTGAAGGGCCTGGGCAAACTGCCGCCCGAAGAGAAAAAAGTCGCCGGGGCGGCGATCAACGTCGCCAAGACTGCCGTCGAGACGGCGCTCAACGAACGCCGCGAAGCGATCCGCCGGGCGGCACTGGCTGCCCGCCTGGCCGAAGAAGCGCTCGACATCACCTTGCCTGGCCGCAGCGAATCGCGTGGCGGGCTGCATCCGGTGACGCGCACGCTGGAGCGTATCGAATCGCTGTTCGCCTCGATCGGCTTTGAGGTTGCCGATGGCCCGGAAATCGAAGAGGATTTCTTCAACTTCACCGCGCTGAACACGCCCGAGGATCATCCGGCGCGTTCGATGCACGACACTTTCTACCTGCAGAACCCGGACGGCTCGCTCGCCGACAAGGTGCTGCTGCGTACGCACACCAGCCCGATCCAGGCGCGCTACATGCAGGCGCACGTGGCCAAATACGGCCAACTGGAAACCATGCCCGAGATTCGCATCATTGCGCCGGGCCGTGTCTATCGCGTCGATTCCGACGCGACGCACTCGCCGATGTTCCACCAGGTCGAAGGCCTGTGGGTCGGCGAGAACGTTTCCTTCGCCGATCTCAAGGGCGTCATCGCTGATTTCCTGAAGAGTTTCTTCGAGACCGACGACCTGACGGTGCGCTTCCGTCCGTCCTTCTTCCCGTTCACCGAGCCATCGGCGGAGATCGACGTTGCCTTCATGAGCGGCGCGCTGAAGGGCCGCTGGCTGGAAATCGCCGGTTGCGGCATGGTCCATCCGAACGTGCTGCGCCACGCCGGCATCGACCCGGAAAAGTACACCGGCTTTGCCTTCGGCTTCGGCCCAGACCGCCTGACCATGCTGCGCTACGGCGTCAATGACCTGCGCCTGTTCTTCGAAGGCGACCTGCGCTTCCTGCGCCAGTTCGCCTGATCCCCTTTTTCGGAACACGTCCATGAAATTCTCCGAATCCTGGTTGCGTACCTTCGTCGATCCGGCCTTGTCGAGCGACGAGCTTTCCCATTTGCTGACCATGGCCGGCCTCGAAGTCGAGGACCTGTCGCCGGTCGCGCCCGCCTTCAATCAAGTGCTCGTCGCTCAGGTGCTCGAAGTCGTCAAGCATCCCGATGCCGACCGTCTCAACGTCTGTCAGGTTGATGTCGGTACCGGCACGCCGCAGCAGATTGTCTGTGGTGCGCCCAATGTCGCCGCCGGCCTGAAAGTGCCGTGCGCGCTGCCCGGCGCCGAACTGCCCGGCGACTTCAAGATCAAGGTCGCCAAGGTGCGCGGCATCGAATCCTCGGGCATGCTCTGCTCGGCCAAGGAACTCGGTATTGCCGAAGACGCCTCCGGCCTGCTCGTGCTGCCTGCCGACGCACCGGTCGGCCAGGCGATCCGCGAATACCTCGATCTCGACGATCAGGTTTTCGAGATCAAGCTGACGCCGAACCGCGCCGACTGCCTGTCCTTGCTCGGCGTCGCGCGTGAAGTCGGTGCCATTACCGGCGCCACAACCAAGCTGCCGCAGATCGACGACGTGCCGGCCAGCATTGCCGATACGCGTGCCGTCGTGCTCGACGCACCGGCCGCCTGCCCGCTCTACTGCGGTCGCATCGTCAAGGAAGTCGATGCCAAGGCGCCGACGCCGGAATGGATGAAGCGCCGCCTGGAACGCAGCGGCATCCGCTCGATTTCCGCGCTGGTCGATATCACCAACTACGTCATGCTCGAACTGGGCCAGCCGCTGCATGCCTTCGACAACACCCACCTTGAAGGTGCGGTGCATGCACGCATGGCCTTGCCGGAAGAAAAGCTGCTCCTGCTCAACGAGCAGATCATTGCGGTCGACGCCGACATCCTGATGATTTCCGACGACGCCAAGCCGCTCGCCATGGCCGGCATCATGGGCGGCGAGGAGAGCGGCATCACGCTGGAAACGCGCGAACTGTTCCTTGAATCCGCCTTCTTCGCGCCGGCCGCCATTGCCGGCCGCGCCCGCCGCTACGGCTTCGCGTCGGATGCCTCGCACCGTTTCGAACGCGGCGTCGATTTCGGCGGCACGCGCCGTGCCATCGAACGCGCCACGCAACTGATCCTGGAAATCTGCGGCGGTCAGGCCGGTCCGGTTGTCGAAGCCAAGGCCGAACTGCCGGCCCGCCAGCCGGTCCGCCTGCGTACCGCCCGGGCTGAAAAGGTGCTTGGCCTGCCGCTCGGCGCCGAACGCATCGCTGGCCTGTTCAAGGGCCTGGCCTTGGACTTCACGCAAGAAGGCGATGAATTCCTCGTCACGCCGCCAAGCTGGCGCTTCGACATGGAAATCGAGGAAGACCTGATCGAGGAAATCGCCCGCCTGTACGGCTACGACAACATCCCGTCGCCGGCGCCGCGCGCCCGCATGGCGATGCTGCGCCAGCCGGAAGCGCAGCGGCCGGCTTACCGCATCCGCCAGATGCTGGCCGATCGCGGCTACCAGGAAGTGGTCAACTTCGCCTTTGTTGAATCCGCCTGGGAAGCCGATTTTGCCGGCAAGCAGGACGAAGCGGATCTGATCCGGCTGGCCAACCCGATTGCCAGCCAGATGGCGGTCATGCGTTCGACGCTGATCGGCGGGCTGGTCGCCAACCTGGTGACCAACCTCAAACGCAAGCAGACCCGCGTCCGCCTGTTCGAAGTGGGGCGTAGCTTCCATCGCGATGCTGCTGCCCGGCCGGTGGCCGGATATCGGCAGCCCTGGCGCCTCTCCGGCCTCGCCTTTGGTGGCGCCTTGCCTGATGGTTGGGCAAGCGGCCCGCGCAAGGTCGACTTCTTCGATGTTAAAGGCGATATCGAGGCGCTGCTGGCGCCGGCGGTCTTGCGTTTCGAAAGGCTCGAGCACCCGGCGCTGCATCCCGGTCGCGCTGCCCGCATTCTGATCGACGGTTATGAGCTTGGCTGTCTGGGCGAATTGCACCCGGAGTGGGTGCAGAAGTACGAGCTGACTGCGCCGCCAGTTCTGTTCGAGCTCGATTTCGATGCTCTGAAAGCGGCAAGCGTGCCGGCCTATGCCGAGGTTTCCAAGTTCCCGGCGGTGGTGCGCGACCTGGCGGTTGTTGTTGATCGTGAGCTGACCTTGCAGGCCTTGGTTGATGGCGTGAAAAAGGATCTTCCGGCCCTGATTACCGACCTCCAGTTGTTCGATGTTTACGCCGGCAAAGGGGTCCCTGAAAACAAAAAAAGTCTTGCGTTACGGATAGTTATGCAAGATACTCAACGCACTTTGCAAGATTCGGATGTTGATGCAGCGATGCAGCAACTGATCGTTAGCCTGGAGCAGAACTTCGCTGCCCAGCTGCGAGCTTGAGTAAGAATAGATAACGATGACGCTGACCAAAGCCGAACTCGCAGACCTGCTTTTCGAGAAAGTGGGTCTCAACAAGCGCGAGGCCAAAGACATGGTTGAGGCCTTTTTCGAAGAAATCCGCAATGCTCTGGAAACCGGTGACGGGGTCAAGCTCTCCGGTTTTGGCAACTTTCAGTTGCGTGACAAGCCGCAGCGCCCCGGACGCAATCCGAAAACCGGGGAGGAAATTCCCATCACCGCGCGGCGCGTCGTCACCTTTCATGCCAGCCAGAAGCTGAAGTCTGATGTTGAAGAAGCTTTCGATGGAGTTACCGCCTAAGATGTCAGGCAAGGACGAACTGCCGCCGATTCCAGCCAAGCGCTATTTCACCATCGGTGAAGTCAGTGAGTTGTGCGGCGTCAAGCCGCATGTGCTGCGTTACTGGGAGCAGGAGTTCAACCAGCTCAAGCCGGTGAAGCGTCGGGGGAATCGGCGCTATTACCAGCATCATGAAGTTCTGTTGGTTCGTCGTATCCGGGAATTGCTTTACAATCAGGGTTTTACGATAAGTGGTGCACGGAATCGCCTGGACGAGGGGGCTCCGCTTGAGCAGCTTGAAGTTACCGAGACTGAATCTGCAGGCAAGACCTCGGGTACGTTGCGCGCCGAATTGCAGGCAATAATCGACATGTTGGCTGTTTGAAAAGGCGATATTGCGGTATAATGCTCAGCTTGTCGGGGCGTAGCGCAGCCTGGTAGCGCACTTGCATGGGGTGCAAGGGGTCGCGAGTTCGAATCCCGCCGCCCCGACCAAAAACATAAAAGCCAATCTCCGGATTGGCTTTTTGTTTTTGGTCTGGATTGCTGGCCTTGCTTGCGGTTGTTTCGGCATTTGCCCTTTGCTCAGCGGTCGGTGTTTTACGGGGCCGGAGCGTCCTGAAACGGATACCGGAAAGATATTCCCCGGATAATATTGAGCAGCTTTTGGGGGATTCGGTTTATTGAATATTATTTTTTGAATTCTGGCCTATAATTGCAAGCTCTTTGCTCAAGGAGGTTGTTATGGATCTGTCTACGCTTACTCTCGCCCAGCTTCGTGATCTGCAGCAGCAAATTCCCGCCGAATTGAAGCGGCGCGAAGCTGCTGAAAAGGTGAATGTCCTCAATGAAGTGCGCGCTTTTGCCAAGGCCCGCGGTTTTGCCATCGAGGAATTGCTGGCCAAGGAAGTCAAAACCCGCGTCAGTGCTGGTGGCAAGGTCAAGGTCAAGTACCGTCATCCGCAGAGCGGTGAGGAATGGACCGGTCGCGGTCGCAAGCCGAAATGGGTTGAAGCCTGGTTGGCGGAAGGCGGTGCCATGGATGCGCTGCTGGTCTGATGCGTATCCTGCTCAGTAATGATGACGGTTATTTCGCGCCGGGGCTTGCCGCTCTGGCGGAAGCCCTGGCCGATCTGGGGGAAATCGTCGTCGTCGCGCCGGAGCAGAATCGGAGTGGTGCCAGTAATTCGTTGACGCTGGATCGGCCGTTGCTCCTGAAACAGGCTGCCAACGGGTTTTATTTCGTCAATGGCACACCAACCGATTGCGTCCATCTGGCGGTGACCGGAATGCTGGATGACCTGCCGGATATCATCGTTTCCGGAATTAATTCGGGCGCCAATATGGGTGACGACACGATTTATTCGGGAACCGTTGCCGCCGCCATGGAAGGTTATCTGCTCGGCATTCCGGCGATTGCCATGTCGATGACCAGTTTTGACGGATTGAATTTTGCGACGGCCGGACGGGTTGCCCGCGAACTGGTCGAACATTATCTGGATAATCCGATCGAGGCGCCGGTCCTGCTGAATGTGAATGTGCCGGATATTCCCTACGAGCAATTGACCGGACGGGAAGTGACCCGTCTCGGGCGACGGCACAAGGCGGAACCGGTGGTACGCATGACCTCGCCGCGCAAGGAAACGGTTTATTGGATCGGCGCTGCGGGCGCTGCTGCCGACGCCGGGCCTGGAACTGATTTTCACGCGGTTGAGCAGAAGCGGGTGTCGATCACGCCGCTGCAAATCGATCTGACGCAGTTCAGTCAATTGCCTGCGATACGGGCCTGGTTGCAATGACGGTTCGTAGCTTGCAGGGGATCGGTATGACGTCGCAGCGCACGCGTGCGCGGATGGTCGACCGCCTGCGGGAAAAAGGCATCCGTAGCGAGAAAGTGCTGGCGGCGATGGCGGCGGTGCCGCGCCATGCCTTCGTCGAAGAGGCGCTGGCCTCGCGGGCTTACGAAGACACGGCCCTGCCTCTGGGCATGGGGCAGACGATTTCCCAGCCCTACATCGTTGCCCGGATGATCGAGTTGTTGCTCAACGGTCGTCCCGCTCTGGGCAAGACGCTCGAGGTGGGCGCCGGTTGTGGCTATCAGGCGGCGGTGCTGGCGCAGTTGAGCAAGGACGTGTTTGCGCTCGAACGCATCGGGCCACTGCTCGAGAAGGCGAAGGCCAACATGCGGACCTTGCAGCAGTTCAACGTGCGCCTGAAACTGGCCGACGGCAATTTCGGTTTGCCGGAAGCCGCCCCTTTCGACAGCATCATCGTCGCCGCTGCCGGTCCTGTTATTCCAACGGAATTACTGCGTCAGCTGGCGCCCGGCGGCCGAATGGTCTTGCCTGTCGGGGGGCAGGAGCAGTATCTTTGCCTTGTTGAACACACCCCCAACGGTTTCACGGAGACGCGACTGGACCCCGTCCGGTTCGTTCCTCTGTTATCCGGAACACAATGATCAGACCCCTTTTCCTGGTTTCACTCCTTCTTTCCCTCGCTGCCTGTTCCCAGGCGCCTGCGCCGGTTGCCAATTCTTCGCCGACGGCGCAGAGCCGCACCGCCGGCCCCGGTGAGTACCTGGTCAAACGTGGCGACACCCTGTATCGCATCGCGCGCGAGAACGGGCTCGACCATGCCGAGCTTGCCGCGCTGAACAACATTGAAAATCCCTCGGCCCTGCGCGAAGGGCAGATCTTGCGCCTGCGTCCGGCGGCGACCGGCGCAACGACCTCCGCTACGGTATCGGTGGCCAGCCCGATCGGCATTGATAGCGGCGTCGAGTCGCGGCCACTTGACGGGGCACCGAAGAGTGGCGGCACGGTGGCAGCGCCGGCAAAGGGCGAAATCAGCGAACCGCGCGGCGGCAAGGAGCCGTATTCGGACGAAGCGCATGCCCGCCTGAACAACTTGCCGGCGGCCGTTCCTGCCAGTACTCCGGCAGCAGCTGCGCCGGCCGCTTCTGCTGCAACGCCCGCTACCGCGCCGACGGAAGCCGAGGCCGGGCAGTGGGCCTGGCCGAGCGCAGCGACGGTCAAGGCCGGGTATAACGGCAGCAGCAACAAGGGCATCGACTTCGGTGGCAAGGCCGGCGACCCGGTGCAGGCAGCGGCTGACGGCAAGGTGCTCTACGTCGGTGACGCGCTGGCGGGGTATGGCCGACTGGTGATCGTCAAGCACAGCACCGACATCCTCTCGGTCTATGCGCACAACCGGCGCATCCTGGTCAAGGAAGGGCAGGCGGTCAAACGCGGCCAGAAAATTGCCGAAATGGGCGATACCGGCACCGACAGCGTCAAGCTGCATTTCGAAATCCGCAAGCAGGGCAAGCCGGTCGATCCGCTGCCCTTCCTGCCGAAAAGATGAGTTTGGCTGAGGATGACGAAGACGAAGCGGCGCTGACCGGCGCCGCGGAAAGCGATGGCTTTCAGCAGGCGCTGGACGATCTGCCCTTGGCCGAAGGCAGCCTGATCGAGGATGTCACCCAGATCTACCTCAACGAGATCGGCGCCAAGCCGCTGTTGACACCGGACGAGGAACTGGCCAAGGCGCGCCAGGTGCGCGGCGGCGACTTTGCCGCCCGCCAGCAGATGATCGAGCACAACCTGCGCTTGGTGGTGAATATCGCCAAGCATTATCTGAACCGCGGCGTCCCTTTTCTCGACCTGATCGAGGAAGGCAACCTCGGTCTCATCCACGCGCTGGAAAAGTTCGATCCCGAGCGCGGATTCCGCTTCTCGACCTATGCCACCTGGTGGATCCGCCAGGGCATCGAGCGCAGCATCATGAACCACGCGCGGACCATCCGTCTGCCGGTGCATGTGGTCAAGGAAATCAACCTCGTGCTGCGTGCCATGCGCCACCTGGAGGCCGCCGACGGCCGCGAATCGACGGTCGAGCGGGTGGCGACCCTGCTCGACCGGCCGGTCGCCGACATCCGTCGCATCCTGTCGCTCAACGAGCATATCGCGTCGCTCGATGCGCCGCTCGACATCGATCCCAACCACACGATGGCCGAGTTCATCACCGACGACAGCGGGGCCGCCGACCCGGAACTGCTGCTGCAGTCGAACGAGGTCGGTGTCCTGCTTGAAAGCTGGCTGGGCGAATTGAGCGAGCGTCAGCGCCAGGTGATCGAGCGCCGTTACGGCCTCAACGGCAACGAAATCGCCACCCTCGACACGATCGCCGGCGATCTCGGCCTGACCCGCGAGCGCGTCCGGCAAATCCAGCTGGAAGGCCTCGAGCGCCTGCGCCGCATGATGCGGCGCGGCAAGGTGACGCGCGACTCGGTGCTGTAGGCGCCGCCGCCTACTGCGCCTGGTTGAGCGCCGTCTGCATCTCGGTGCGCGCCTGGCGGATCGCTTCGGCCAACTGGAAAACCGACATCGCGTAGAAGCTTGAGCGGTTGTAGCGGGTGATCACGTAGAAATTCTCGAAGCCCAGCCAGTATTCGGTCGGCGCTTCCGGCGTGACCAGGTCGACCAGCGTTACCGTCGCTTCCGCCGGCGCCTCGGCCAGGATGCCGCGCTCGAACAGATCGCTGGCCCGCAGGCTGGGCCGGATGCCGGCTTCGATCAGCGAGGCGTCCGGCGTTCCCGGCAGGTTGGCCGCTACAGCAACCGGCTGACCGGCCTGCCAGCCATGCTGCTCGAGGAAGCGGGCGACGCTGCCGATCGCGTCGTCGACGCTGTTCGCCAGATCGATGCGGCCGTCCCGGTCGAAATCCACGGCAAAGCGGCGCTGGCTGCCGGGCATGAACTGCGGGATGCCGATCGCGCCGGCGTAGGAGCCGCGCACGCTCAGCGGGTCGAGGCTGTTTTCGCGGCTGAGCAGCAGGAATTGTTCGAGTTCGGTGCGGAAGAAATCGGCCCGTCGCGGGTACTGGAAGGCCAGTGTCGCCAGCGCCTCAAGCACGCTGAAGCCGCCGGTGTTGCGGCCATAGACGGTTTCGACGCCGATGATGGCGACGATCACCTCTTCCGGGACGCCGTAGATGACGCGGGCGCGGGCCAGGGTTGCCGCGTGCTCCTGCCAGAAATCGACGCCACCGGCGACGCGCTGAGGATTGACGAAGCGGGCGCGGTAGCGTGTCCACGAACGCTGCGTCGGCAGCGTCGGCGGAGCGATCAACGACAGCACGCTGGCGTTTTGTTTGACCTGGGCGAACTGGGCGAGCAGTTCGCTGGCGTCGAAACCGTGGCGTTGCGCCAGGTCGCGGGCGAAGGCTTCAGCTTCCGGTAGTTCGGCGATATTGCCGGGCGCGGCGATGGCGCATTGGCTGAAGGTGGTGAGGGCGGTGAAGGCGCAGGCGGCTAGGGTCTTGATCAAACGAATCTCCGTCGGGGCAGGCGATTGACGGCGGCGCGCAGCGCCGCCAGGTGTTCGGGATCGGTGCGGGCATAGCGGGCAAGCAGATAATGGCGGACGACCGCATCGACAGCGGGGGCCAGCGCCGGATCGGTCCTGCGCACGCGCTCGGCAAATGCCAGCGGGGTTTCCTGAGGCGCGCAGTTTAACCCGATTCGGCGCTGGGCACGACGCCAGAGGCGGCGCGCTTCGTCGACGCGCGGCCGGTGCCACAGGTTGAGCAGCAGGATGGCGGCGAGCACGCCGCTGCCGGCAATGCCGAGCAAGGTGGCGAGCAGCCGCCAGTCCACGTTGGCGAAGCCCAGTTGCGACAGGAACTGGCGCTGGCGTTCGCCGTCGTAGCCGAGGATGTACTGGTTCCAGGCGTTATTCACGGCTTCCCAGCGGTGGCGCAGGTCGCGCAGCCAGTCGGCGCGCTCGAGCAGGAAGGCGGGCAGGGGCTCGCCGGCCGGCAGGGCGCTGGCGATGCCTTGCTCGATGCGCTCCGGGGCGACCGCCGCGGTCGGGTCCACCCGCGTCCAGCCGCGCCCTGCGAACCAGACCTCGGCCCAGGCGTGGGCTTCCGACTGGCGTACGACCAGGTAGCCATCGAGCGGATTGAACTCGCCGCCCTGGTAGCCGCTGACGACGCGCGCCGGCAGGCCGGCGGCACGCATCAGGAAGACAAAGCTGCTGGCGTAGTGCTCGCAGAAGCCGCGCCGGCTGCGGAACAGGAAGTCATCAATGGAGTCGCGCCCGAGCAGCGGCGGACGCAAGGTGTAGTGAAAGGCTTCCCGGTTGAAGTGGCGCAGCGCCAGATCGACCAGTTCCGCCGGGGCGCGCGCCTGCTGCTGCCACTCGCGGGCGAGAGCACGGGCGCGGGGATTGCCAGCCGTCGGCAGGCGGAGGTTGTCGGCCAGGGTTGCCGGCGCTTCCTGCGGGTTGAAGCGGAAAGCGGTGGCGGCGCGCAGGCGGAAGCGCTGGCGGCTGTCGATCGCCTGGGCGGCGAGCACCGCCAGCCGCCCGTCCCGGCTGGCGCCTTCGGGCAGCGTCAGCGGCGCGTCGAGGGCCAGCAGCCAGCGCTGGCCATGAGCTTCCAGCGTGGTTTCGTAGGCGATCTCCGGACCGTCGGCCTGCACCACTTCCGCGGGCAGGCGGCGCGGTGAACGCTGCCAGCTCGTGCCATCGAAATCTTCCAGCACCGGCCCGCGCCAGTAGAGCAGGCGGCGTGCCGGCGGCGCGCCGTCGAAACGGACCCGGAAGGCGACTTCGCCGCTGCTCACCAGTTCGGCGATGCTGCCCGGATTCATGCGCTCGGACAGCCCGGTGCGGCCGGTGTTGGCGTCCGCTGGCAAGCCCCAGAGCGGGCCGCTGATGCGCGGGAAAAGCAGGTAGAGGACAAGCATCAGCGGTAGCGACTGGAGCAGCAGCGTTCCCGCCAGACGCAAGTTGTCGCGGCGCTCGATGGGGCCGGCATGAAGACGGGTCAAGGCCGCGGTGACCAGCCACAGGGCGACGATCAGCCAGAGTACGACAATGATCTCCTGCGAGTGCAAGTAATGCGTCAGCAACAGGAAATAGGCGAGCATGACGACGACCACGGCGTCGCGTCGGTGGCGCATTTCCAGCAGCTTCAGCGCCATGAACATGACCAGCAGGGCAACCCCGGGTTCGCGCCCGAACAGGGTCCGGTATTCGGCGAGGATCGCCAGGTTGCCGGCAACGGTCAGCACCAGCAGCACCCAGCGCCCGGGCAGGCGCCGGTCTTCCCACCACAGCCAGCCGGCCCAGGCGAAAAGGACGACGGCGAACGCTGTCAGCCATGGTGGCAGCGCCAGCGCATGTGGCGCCGTGGCGGCGATGGCGGCGGCAAACAGCCAGGGCGGCTGCTCGCGGCTGAGGCTGGCGTCGCGTTTCTGGTTCATGCCGGATACAGGGCGAGCGCTTCGAGACAGCGGCGTTGCTGCTCGCGGCCGCTGGCGGCCGGGATATCCACGCCGGGCAGGGCGAGGGCGAAGGCAAGCTGGCGCTGGGCGGCATCGATCACCCAGCCGGCGAGCAGCGAAAGCCGGGTTTCGGCGGGCAGGGCGGGGTCGGTCGCCGCCCAGTCGAGGCGCAGTTCGCTGTCGCTGCCGCCGGCGAATTCCTTGATCAGCAGCGGTCGCTCGTCGCCCTGGCGGATGCTCGCCTTCCAGGCGACGTGGCGCAACGAATCGGCCGGTTGGCGTTCGCGAAAACCGGCGAAATCCTCCTGACCGCCCTCGCCATGGCGGGCGCTGCCGTTCGGCAAGGGGCGGCTGGCCGGCAGCGGGGTGAAGATCGGGCTCGGGTAGACCAGGCAGCGCATCGCCGGCCGCAGCTGGCTCCAGGCGGTGAACAGGCCGAGCGGGTAGCGGGTATCGAGGCGGACCGGCGGCAAGGCTAGCCAGCCGCGCCGTTGCGCCGGCACCGGTACGGCGACCGTCGTCCGCCCGTCGGCGTCGACCGCTGCATTCACCGGCAGCCCGGCGACGGCGGCAAAGACCAGGGCGCGGCGCGCATAGGGGCGGTCGTTCTCGAGCGTCAGCTCGAACTCCGCCGTCTCGCCGACATGCACCGGCGCGGCCCGTCCCGGCAGCAGGCGTAGGCGGTGCAGGTTGCGGAAACTGTGCACCATGCCGGTCAGGCCGAGGCTGGCGAGCAGGAAGACCAGGGCGTGGCCGAGCGCCAGGTTGTAGTTGATGGCGCCGATCAGCATGACGATCACGGCCAGCGCGTAGAGCAGCCCGGTGCGCGAGGGCAGGATGAAGATCCGCCGGCGGTCGAGGACGATCGGCGCCTCGCCGTCGCTGCGCTTGCCGAATATGAATTCCTGCAACCGGTCGAGCAGGCGCATCGCGGTCAGGGAATGGCGACGCCGGCGAGCAGCGCGCCGATGTCGCCGGCGGCGGCCATGCCGTCGCCGTGCGCCGCCAGCAAGCGATGCCGGGCGACTGCCGGGAAGACCGCCTGGACATCGTCGGGCAGCACCATGTCGCGGCCGGCCAGCCAGGCCCAGGCGCGGGCTGCCGCGAGCAATGCCAGTCCGGCGCGCGGCGAGAGGCCGTGGCGGAAGGCCGGATTCTGCCGGCTGGCCTCGACCAGCGCCTGCACGTAGTCGATCAGCGGATCGGCGGCATGGACGGCGGCGACGGCTTCCTGCAGGGCCGGCAACTGCGCCGCCACCAGCAGCGGGGCGAGACTTTCCGCAGCCTGGCGACGACCGCCGCTGCGCAGCAGTTCGCGCTCCGCGTCGCGCCCGGGATAGCCGAGTTCGATGCGCATCAGGAAGCGGTCGAGCTGCGATTCCGGTAGCGGAAAGGTGCCGATCTGGTGCGCCGGGTTCTGTGTCGCGATGACGAAGAAGGGGCGGGGCAGGCGGCGGGTTTCGCCCTCGCTCGTCACCTGGCCTTCTTCCATCGCCTCGAGCAGCGCGCTCTGGGTTTTCGGCGTCGCCCGGTTGATCTCGTCGGCCAGCACCAGTTGCGCGAAGACCGGGCCGGGGACGAAGCGGAAGGTCGATTGCGCGCGGTCGTAGATCGAGACGCCGGTGATGTCGGCCGGCAGCAGGTCGGCGGTGAACTGGATACGCGAGAAGTTGAGCCCGAACAGCGCCGCCAGGGTATGCGCCAGCGTGGTCTTGCCGAGGCCGGGCAGGTCCTCGATCAAGAGGTGGCCGCCGGCCAGCAGGCAGGCGACGGCGAGGCGGATTTCCTGCGCCTTGCCGAGGATGATCCGATTGGCGGCGGCGAGGACGGGGGCAAAGTCCGGCGAGTGGTCGCCCGCGGCAGAGGTATTTGTGTGGGTCATGCGTTCAATCCGTCAGGGGGTGCGGGGCATGGCCCATTCTAATGCTTGAAGCGGCCGCCGGAATGAGATGATAATGAGCCACAGAGGAGCGCTGCACAGGCGCAAAACCGCAGAGAGAGAACAAGTGACAACAACTGCCTTCATCACCCATCGCGACTGCCAGTTGCATGACATGGGAACGCATCACCCGGAATGCCCGCAGCGCCTGACCGCCATCAACGATCACCTGATCGCTCAGGGCATCGACGCCTATTTCGTCTATTACGATGCGCCGCTCGCCACCTTCGAACAATTGCTGCGCGTCCATCCGGCCTCGCATCTTGAACGTATCAAGCGCGCCTCGCCCGAACTGGGTGTCGTCCATCTCGATCCCGACACGGCGATGAACCCGCATACCTGGCAGGCCGCGCTGCGCGCCGCCGGTGCCGGTTGCCAGGCGGTCGATCTGGTGCTTAGCGGCGAATGCGAAAACGCCTTCTGCGCCGTTCGCCCGCCCGGCCACCATGCCGAGCGCAGCACGCCGATGGGCTTTTGCTTCTTCAACAACATCGGCGTCGCCGCCATGCACGCGATCAAGGCGCACGGGCTGGAACGCGTCGCCATCATCGATTTCGACGTGCATCACGGCAACGGGACCGAGGATTGCTTTGCCGGCAACGACAAGGTGCTGATGTGCAGCATCTTCCAGCATCCGTTCTATCCTTATTCAGGCATCGACAATCCGGCCGCCAACATGTGCAACGTGCCGCTGGCCGCCGGTTGTGGCGGCGAGGAATTCCGCGACGCCGTGCTGCAGGTATGGACGCCGCGCCTGAAGGAGTTCCAGCCGCAGATGATCTTCATCTCGGCCGGTTTCGACGGGCACTACGAGGACGACATGGGTGGCCTCAAGCTGGTCGAGAAGGATTTCGCCTGGTGTACCGAGCACCTCAAGAAGCTGGCTGCGGAAATGTGCGGTAAGCGCATCGTCTCGATGCTCGAGGGCGGCTACGTGATGACCTCGCTGGCGCGCAGCGTCGGCGCCCACCTGCGGGCGCTGGCTGACCTCTGAGCAGCGCTTTCTTTTAGAAACGGACGGGCTGGGTTAAAATCCGGCCCTTTCGTGTTTCCAACGTTTTTACGGATGAATCCATGGCGTTGATTGTTCAGAAATACGGCGGTACTTCCGTCGCCAACCCGGAGCGCATCAAGAATGTCGCCCGGCGCATCGCCCGCTTCAAGGCGCAGGGACACCAGATTGTCGTCGTCGTCTCGGCGATGAGCGGTGAAACCAACAAGCTGATCGCGCTAGCCCGGGAAATGCAGGCCCAGCCTGATCCCCGCGAACTCGACGCCGTCGTCAGCACCGGCGAACAGGTCACCACCGGCCTGCTCGCCATGGGGCTGAAAGCGATCGGTGTCGATGCCCGCAGCTATACCGGCGGCCAGGTCAAGGTCCTGACCGACAACACCTTCACCAAGGCGCGCATCCTGTCGATCGACGAGGAGAACATCCGCCGCGATCTCGATGCCGGCAAGGTCGTCATCGTTGCCGGTTTCCAGGGCGTGGACGCCGACGGCAACATCACGACGCTCGGCCGCGGCGGTTCGGACACCTCCGGCGTTGCCCTGGCGGCCGCGCTGAAGGCCGACGAGTGCCAGATCTACACCGACGTCGATGGTGTGTACACCACCGACCCGCGCGTCGTGCCGGAAGCGAAGAAGCTCGACACCATCACCTTCGAGGAAATGCTGGAAATGGCCAGCCTCGGCTCGAAGGTGCTGCAGATCCGCTCGGTCGAATTCGCCGGCA
Organism: Azonexus sp.; assembly: GCF_041909095.1. GTDB lineage: Bacteria > Pseudomonadota > Gammaproteobacteria > Burkholderiales > Rhodocyclaceae > Azonexus. Next base: position 122,114 of record NZ_JAYREB010000002.1, read on the forward strand.
AGTACAAGGTCAAACTGCGCGTTCTTTCCAGCTTCGAGGACGAAGGGGAGGGTACGCTGATCACTGTTGAGGAAGACAAGAACATGGAACAACCGATCATCTCGGGTATCGCCTTCAATCGCGACGAAGCCAAGCTGACCATGCTCGGCGTTCCGGATACCCCGGGCATCGCCTACCGCATCCTCGGCTCGATTGCCGACGCCAACATCGACGTCGACATGATCATCCAGAATATCGGTCACGACGGCACCACCGATTTCTCCTTCACGGTGAATCGTGGCGAATACGCCAAGGCCCAGGCCATCCTGGAAAAGGTCAAGGCCGAGCTGGGCGCCCGCGAGATCGTCGGCGACAACAAGATCTGCAAGGTCTCTGCGGTCGGCGTCGGCATGCGCTCGCACCCGGGCGTCGCCTCGAAGATGTTCAAGGCGCTGGGCGACGAAGGCATCAACATCCAGATGATTTCCACCTCGGAAATCAAGATTTCCGTCGTTCTCGACGAAAAGTATCTGGAACTCGCCGTGCGCGTCCTGCACCGCACTTTCGGTCTGGATCAGTAAAGGTTTGACCAAAGGGCGCGGAGGCTATATCATCCGCGCCTCGTCGCTGAACGGACTGGAGACGTGGCCGAGTGGTCGAAGGCACACCCCTGCTAAGGGTGCATCCGGGCAAAACCTGGATCGAGGGTTCGAATCCCTCCGTCTCCGCCAGACGACGAAAGAAAAACACCCGCCAGGGTGTTTTTTTTCGTCCAGCGCATTCGTATTGCTCTGCCCGATGGAATATCACGATTCCATTATCTGCAGCCCGACGGTTCCAGCCAGCCGCCGTCGCCGGTAAACTCCCGGCCTTTGACGTTGTTGCATGCAAGGTCGCAAGGACGGGAGCGGCGCCCGGGGCAGAGTCCGGGCGAGATGAAATCCCGCCTTGCGTGGTCAATTTCAATTCGGGCTAAGCGAATGATCAGAATTAAACGCGGTCTGGACTTGCCCATCACCGGGGCGCCTGAGCAGCGTATCGAGGCCGCCAGGCCGGTACGCAGCGTGGCGGTCATCGGCTTCGATTACCACGGGATGAAGCCAACGATGGCCGTACAGGTCGGTGATCGGGTCAAGCTGGGGCAGGTGCTGTTCTCCGACAAGAAGACGCCAGGCGTCAATTTCACGGCGCCGGGTGCCGGCGTCGTCAGTGCCATTCATCGCGGCGAGCAGCGGGTCCTGCAATCGGTGGTGATCGCGCTGGAAGGCGACGAGGCAGTCAGCTTCGCCAGCTATCCGGAGGCGCAGATCGATCGGCTGAGCAGCGAAGCGGTACGTGACAACCTGCAGCAATCGGGGTTGTGGACCGCGTTGCGCAGCCGTCCCTTCAGCCGGGTGCCGGCCGTCGATGCGGTGCCGGCGTCGATTTTCGTGACGGCGATCGATACCCATCCGCTGGCCGCCGATCCGGCCGTCGTGATCGCTGAAGCGGCGGCCGATTTCACCCGCGGGTTGCGTGTGCTGGCCCGCCTGGCCAGGGTTTTTCTGTGCGTTGCCGACGGCGCCGCGATTCCCGGCAGCGGCCTGGAGCGAGTTCAGGTCGAGTCCTTCCGCGGGCCGCATCCGGCTGGTCTCGCCGGGACGCATATTCATTTCCTCGATCCGGTGGGGCCGCACAAATCGGTATGGACGATCGCTTATCAGGACGTGATCGCCATCGGTCGCCTGTTCGCCACCGGCCAACTGGCCGTCGAGCGCGTCGTCGCCCTTGGCGGTCCGCTGGTCGCCCGGCCGCGTTTGCTGCGCAGCCGCCTCGGCGCCAGCCTGGACGATCTGACGGCGGGCGAACTGACTGCCGGCGCGAAGCCGCGCCTGATTTCCGGTTCGGTCTTCGGCGGCCGTACCGCACGCGGCGCCTGCGCCTGGCTCGGGCGCTACCATCAGCAGGTTTCCTGCCTGGCCGAGGGGCATGACCGGGAATTCCTGCACTACCTGCGGGCGGGTGTGGACAAGCATTCGGTGATGAACCTCTACCTCTCCAAGTTGATGCCCGGCAAGCGTTTCAACTTCACGACCAGTACCAACGGCAGTCCGCGGGCAATGGTGCCGATCGGCAACTACGAGGCGGTGATGCCGCTCGACATCCTGCCGACGCAGCTACTCCGCTACCTGATTGTCGGCGACACCGAGATGGCCCAGAAACTGGGCTGCCTGGAACTCGACGAGGAGGATCTGGCACTGTGCAGCTACGTCTGCGCCGGCAAGTACGAGTACGGTCCCATCCTGCGTGACAACCTCACGCGCATCGAGAAGGAGGGTTGAGCATGGGGCTGCGTTCCTGGCTCGACAGCATCGAGCATCATTTTCACAAGGGCGGCCGCTACGAGAAATGGTATGCCCTCTACGAGGCGGTCGATACCGGTCTCTTCAAGCCGTCCAGCGTCACCCGGACCACCGCACACGTACGCGACGGTCTGGACCTCAAGCGGATGATGATCACCGTCTGGCTCTGCACTTTCCCGGCCATGTTCTTCGGCATGTGGAACGTCGGTTTTCAGGCCAACACCGTCTTTGCGGCCCAGCCGGAATTGCTGGCCGCGCAGGACAACTGGCGGCTCGCCCTGATCGCGCTGTTTGCCGGTTTCGATCCGGCCAGCCTGTGGGACAACCTGGTGCATGGGGCGGCCTATTTTCTGCCGATCTACGCCGTCACCTTCATCGTCGGCGGTTTCTGGGAGGTGCTGTTCGCCACGATCCGCGGCCATGAGGTGAACGAGGGTTTCTTCGTCACCTCGATTCTCTTCGCGCTCATCCTGCCGCCGTCGATTCCCTTGTGGCAGGTGGCGCTAGGCATCAGCTTCGGGGTGGTGATCGCCAAGGAGGTGTTCGGCGGCACCGGCAAGAACTTCCTCAATCCGGCACTCGCCGGGCGGGCTTTCCTGTTCTTCGCCTATCCGGCGCAGTTGTCCGGCGATGCGGTGTGGACGGCGATCGACGGTTTCACCGGCGCCACCCCGCTGGCCACCGCGGCAGCGGGCGGTGTCGCGGCGGTGACGGCAGGCGGTCTGAGCTGGTGGGATGCCTTCCTCGGCACGATCCCGGGCTCGGTCGGCGAGACCGGTACGCTGGCCATCCTGATCGGCGGTGCCGTCCTGTTGCTGAGCCGGATCGCCTCGTGGCGCATCGTCAGCGGCGTCATGCTGGGCATGGTCGGCTGCAGCCTGCTGCTCAACAGTGTCGGTTCGGCAAGCAATCCGATGTTCGCCATGCCCTGGCATTGGCATCTGGTGCTCGGTGGCTTCGCGTTCGGCATGGTGTTCATGGCCACCGATCCGGTATCGGCGGCGATGACCGATACCGGCAAATGGATTTTCGGGGCGCTGATCGGCGTCATGGTGGTACTCATCCGCGTCGTCAATCCGGCATTCCCCGAGGGCATGATGCTGGCGATCCTGTTCGCCAACCTCTGTGCCCCCTTGATCGACCACTTCGTGGTCACGGCCAACATCAAGCGGAGGGCGGCGCGCCATGTCCAGCAATAAGGAATCCACGCTCCGCACCCTGCTCGTCGCGCTGACCGTCAGCCTGGTCGCTTCGGTTTTCGTCGCCGGTTCGGCGGTGGCGCTGAAGCCGGTCCAGCTCGAGAACCGCCTGCTCGACAAGCAGCGCAGCATCCTGGCGATCGCCGGGCTGGGCGACAAGCTGTCGTCGGCACAGGTCAAGGAAGTGTTCGGCAGCCGCATCAAGGCGCGGGTGGTCGATCTCGATACCGGCGAGTATCAGACGGCGTTCGATCCGCTCGGTTTCGATCCGCTGAAGGCCGCCAAGGACCCGAAGATGTCCGCCGCACTCAGCAGCGAGGCGGACAAGGCGCTGATCAAGCGGCGCGAACGCTTCACCACCGTGTACATGGTCGAGCAGGAAGGCCGGATCGAATCGCTGATCCTGCCGATCCGCGGCTACGGTCTGTGGTCGACGCTGCACGGTTTCCTTGCGCTGAAAGCCGACCTCAATACCGTGGTCGGTCTCGGCTTCTACCAGCATGCCGAAACCCCAGGGCTCGGCGGCGAAGTGGACAATCCGAAATGGAAGGCATTGTGGCCGGGCAAGACGCTGTTCGACGATGCCGGCCGGCCGATCATCAAGGTGGTCAAGGGCGGGGTCGATCCGGCCAGCCCGGATGCCGGCCATCAGGTCGATGCGCTGGCCGGTGCGACGCTGACCAGTAATGGCGTCGACCGTTTGTTGCAATTCTGGCTGGGCGAGCAGGGCTTCGGTCCCTATCTCGCCAGGCTGCGTCAGCAGGGAGTCTGAGCATGGCACAACCAGCTACCGTCAAGGAAGTCCTGTTCAATCCGGTCTTCAACAACAATCCGATCGCCTTGCAGATCCTCGGCATCTGCTCGGCGCTGGCCGTTACCTCCAACCTCAAGACGGCGCTGGTCATGGCCATCGCGCTGACGCTGGTGACGGCTTTCTCCAACCTGTTCATCTCGCTGATCCGGGCGCAGATCCCGGGGTCGATCCGGATGATCGTGCAGATGGTGATCATCGCCTCGCTGGTCATCGTCGTCGATCAGGTGCTGCGCGCCTACGCCTTCAGCCTGGCCAAGCAGCTATCGGTGTTCGTCGGCCTGATCATCACCAACTGCATCGTCATGGGCCGGGCCGAAGCCTTCGCCATGCAGAACCCGCCGCTGCTGTCGTTCTGGGACGGGATCGGCAACGGTCTCGGTTACAGCACGATGCTCGTCGCGCTCGGCGTCATCCGCGAACTGTTCGGCGCCGGCAAACTGCTCGGCATCGAGATCCTGCCGCTGATCAAGGACGGCGGCTGGTATCTGCCCAACGGTCTGCTGCTGCTGCCGCCGTCGGCCTTCTTCCTGATCGGCCTGTTCATCTGGGCGCTGCGTAGCTGGAAGAAGAACCAGGTCGAAGCACCGGCTTTCCGCATGGCTCCGCAGGTCAGCGACCGGGAGGGGTACTGAAATGGAACATCTGTTGAGTCTCTTTGTCCGCACCGTGTTCATCGAGAACATGGCGCTCTCCTTCTTCCTCGGCATGTGTTCGTTCATCGCCATTTCGAAGAAGGTCGAAACTGCCATCGGCCTCGGTATTGCGGTCGTCGTCGTCCAGGTGATCACGGTGCCGGCCAACAACCTGGCCTATACCTACCTGCTGCGCGACGGTGCGCTGGCCTGGGCCGGCATGCCCGATGTCGACCTGTCCTACCTCGGCCTGCTCACCTACATCGGTGTCATCGCGGCGATCGTCCAGATCCTCGAAATGCTGCTCGACAAGTACGTGCCCAGCCTGTACAACGCGCTCGGCATCTTCCTGCCGCTGATCACCGTCAACTGCGTGATCATGGCCGGTTCGCTGTTCATGGTCGAACGCGACTACAACTTCTCGGAAAGCGTGGTTTACGGCTTCGGTTCCGGTGCTTCCTGGGCGCTGGCCATCGCGCTGCTCGCCGGCATCCGCGAGAAGCTGAAGTACAGCGACGTGCCCGCCGGCCTGCAGGGCCTGGGCATCACCTTCATCACCATCGGCCTGATGTCGCTGGGCTTCATGTCCTTCTCGGGCATACAACTGTAAGGGAGCGAGGATGAACATTCAGGAAATCCTGCTCGCCATCGGCATGTTCACCGGCATCGTGCTGGCGCTGGCGGTCTTCATCATCGCCGCCCGGGCCCGGCTGGTGTCGTCCGGCGACGTCGACATCGAGATCAACGGCGAGCGCACCATCACCGTGCCGGCCGGCGGCAAGCTGTTGCAGACGCTGGCCGCCAACAACATCTTCCTGTCCTCGGCCTGCGGTGGCGGCGGCACCTGCGCCCAGTGCAAGTGCCAGGTTCACGAAGGTGGTGGCGACATGCTGCCGACCGAGGAGTCGCACTTCAGCAAGCGCCAGGCCAGGGAAGGCTGGCGCCTCTCGTGCCAGACGCCGGTCAAGCAGAACATGAAGATCGAAGTCCCGGAAGAGGTCTTCGGCGTCAAGAAGTGGGAATGCACGGTCGAATCCAATCCGAACGTCGCCACCTTCATCAAGGAACTGACGCTGCGCCTGCCGGCGGGCGAGAACGTCGACTTCCGGGCCGGCGGCTACGTCCAGCTCGAATGCCCGCCCCATACCGTGCATTACAAGGACTTCGACATCCAGCCCGAGTATCGCGGCGACTGGGACAAGTTCAACATGTGGCGCTTCGTGTCGAAGGTCGATGAGCCGGTGATCCGCGCCTACTCGATGGCCAACTATCCGGAGGAGAAGGGCGTCGTCAAGTTCAACATCCGCGTCGCCTCGCCACCGCCCAACCGCGACGACATCCCGCCAGGCAAGATGTCTTCCTTCGTCTTCAACCTGAAACCGGGTGACAGGATCACGGTCTATGGGCCATTCGGTGAATTTTTCGCGCGCGATACGGAGAACGAGATGGTCTTCATCGGCGGCGGTGCCGGCATGGCGCCGATGCGCTCGCACATCTTCGACCAGATGAAGCGCCTCAAGTCCACGCGCAAGATCAGCTTCTGGTACGGTGCGCGCTCGATGCGCGAAGCCTTCTATGTCGAGGAGTTCGACAAGCTGGCCGAGGAGAACCCGAACTTCAGGTGGCATCTGGCGCTGTCCGATCCCTTGCCGGAAGACAACTGGACCGGTTACACCGGCTTCATCCACAACGTGCTCCATGAGCACTACCTCAAGGACCATCCGGCACCCGAGGACTGCGAGTTCTACATGTGCGGGCCACCGATGATGAATGCCGCGGTGATCAAGATGCTGCTCGATCTCGGCGTCGAGCGCGAGAACATCATGCTCGACGACTTCGGTGGCTGAGCGGGAAAGGAGGATGCCATGCAGACATTTCTGGTGACTTTCGGAATCATCGCCTTCCTGGTCCTGATCATGGCGATCGGCGTCATGTTCGGTCGCAAGCCGATCGCCGGCAGTTGCGGCGGCTACAAGGCGCTCAACCTGGATTGCGCAGCCGGTTGCAAGGAACCCTGTGAAAAACGCCTGGCCCGGATGCAGGCCGGGACTGAAGAGCAAGCGGAGGAAGCGTCATGCTCAGATCGTTGCTCGTAAAGGATTACATGACCGCCGATCCCCTGGCTTTCAGCCCGGAGATGGAAGTACTGAAGGCGGTGCACCTGCTGCTCGAACACCGCCTCAGCGGTGCGCCGGTGGTTGATGGCGATGGCCGCCTGCTCGGTTTCTTTTCCGAGAAGGACGGCCTCAAGGTGGCACTCAACGCCTCCTACTACGAACAGCCGGGCGGCCCGGTCGGCCAGTACATGACCCGCGAGGTGCTGACCCTGACGGCATCGTCGTCGATGGCCGATGCCATCGAATTGTTCGTGGCGCATCACTATCGCTGCTATCCGATACTCGACGGCGGACGGCTGGTTGGTCAGTTGTGCCGGCGCGATGCGCTGATGGCGCTGGAAAAGCTCTGGTAGGCCGATGGGCGAGGGCCGTCGGGTACGCGTGACCGGTGCCGCCAGCGGCATCGGCGCCCAGGACGTGGCCTGTGCCGACGGGCCGGTCGCCTTCCATCATTCGCAGGCCTGGCAGGCGCTCGCCCGCCACCCGGCGCTCGATTGGGGACGCACCCTGTTTGCGCCGGACAGCGAGCGGCTGTCGCGCACGGCGCGGATCGCCGCCCTCTGCCGGGCGCTCGCCGACGAGGTCGAAACCACCCTGAGCCAGGGACTGTTTCCGCTGGTCATCGGCGGCGACCATTCGGTGGCGGTCGGTACCTGGAGCGGTGTCGCCCGCGGCCTCGGGCAGCCGCTGGGTTTGTTGTGGATCGACGCCCACCTCGACAGCCATACGCCGGAGAGCAGCTATTCCGGCGCCGTCCATGGCATGCCGCTGGCCTGCCTGCTCGGCCAGGGCGACCGCCGTCTGGTGAGTATCGGCCTGCCCGGGGGACAACTCAGTCCCCGGCATTGCGTCGTGCTTGGCGCACGCAGCTACGAGCCGGAGGAAATCGATTTTCTGAGCCGCCAGGGCGTGCGCATCTTCGACGGTGAGGAAATTGCCCGCCGCGGCTTCGCCGCCTGTCTCGACGAGGCGGCCGGCATCGTCGCCAGCGCGCCGGCCGGCTTCGGTGTCAGCCTCGACCTCGACGCCATCGATCCGCGCTTCGCGCCCGGCGTTGGTAGCCCGGAACCGGATGGTCTACCGGCGGCCGACGTGCGCACGGCCTGGCGCTGGCTGGCCGGCTTGCCTGGCCTGCGCGCCCTGGAGATCGTCGAGTACAACCCGGATCGCGACCGCCACGGCATGACCGCGCAACTGATCGCCGACCTGATCGGCGAGACGGTGGCGGGCTGAGGGTTCAGCCGGAACGGCTGACGCTCAGCCGGAGCTGGCCGCGGAATCCCTTGCTTGAGGTGAGCGGGATCAGGTACTGGTCGCCCGTGGGGTCGACCAGCCGTCCCTGGCCTTCGCTCCAGTTCTCGTCCGAACTCAGGTAGCGCAGCCGGAAGCCGTCCTGTCCCAGCGTCAGCTTCAGCGTCAGGGTGTCGCGGAACAGGTATTCGCCTTCGATGTGCTGGTCGAGCCAGAAGCTGTCGTCGATGGTGTAGCCGGTGCTGGAGACCGCCAGTTCGACCGAGAAGACCAGGGTCTTGCCGACGGTGATGCGCTTGCTGTCGAGGAAGGTCGAAAACAGGGCGGGCGAGCGCGGTGCATCGCGGCCGGCGCGGTCGACGCGCAGCAGTTCGTCGTAGCGGCGCAGGACGGCGCTGTAGGTGTCGCGGCGGCGCTCGGTCAGTTTGGCGCTGAAACTGCCGCGTGGCGCGACCGTCGCCTCGAAATAGTAGGAGCCACGGATCTGCTTGCCGGCGTCCTTGGCCTTCTGCACCGAGGGCGGCAGGGGCAGGGCATCGACATCGAGACTGCCATCGACGCGCAGGTCGCCGAACAGGAAGCGGACCAGGTTCTGGTAACCCTCTTCCGAATTGACGACGCCGAACGGGCCGCTGTGGCTGCGGTAGGCGAAGGCGCGCGGGGCGCCGCTGACGGTGGCGTTCTCGATCTTCACCAGTCCGTCGCTCATCTCACCCGCCAGCAGGCGGGAAACGCCGAGCGCGGCGGCGTAGTCGCGGTGATTGGTGCCAACGAAGCAGAAGAAGCGTTGCGGGTCGAATTTGCCGTCCAGCGAGTCGACCCGCTCCGGCTTTCCGGGCAGGCCAAGGTATTTGGCCATCTGCTGGCGGTTGAAGTTGTTGATGTCCCACAGGCCGAGAACCGCCGGCACGTTGATGCCTGCCATCTCGATTCCGTTGTGCGGCGTGCCGTAGGTGAACACCTTGGCGACCAGGGCGCGGTCGGCCGGGGTGCTGATCGCATCGTTCTGCAGGAAGGCGCGGATCACCAGTCCGCCCATCGAATGGGCGACCAGATGGACCTTGAATTCGGCGAGCAGTTGGCTGTCGTCGCCGCAGACCTGGCGACGCACGCGCTGGATCAATGCCTGCAGGCCGCGCGCCGCTTCGGGAATCGACAGCGTCTTGCCGTCGCCGAGGTCGCTGTCCGCCGTCTCGTAATAGCGATAGATGACGATGCTGCGCGCCGGCAGGCTGCCGCTGATCTCGGCGCCGTCGGCGAAACAGTCGCGGTAGTCGTATTCCTTCATCAGGCGGATCAGCGGCGACTCGAAGATGTGCTTGGTGACGCGCCCGTCCCAGGCCTGACGCAACTTGGTCGCCCCCTGGTTGAAGCCCATGTAGGGCATCGATGCGGCGTCGGCGATCTCGCCGGGCGTCATCGCGTAACCGCGGACGTAAATGATCGGGTAGTACGGTGCCATCGTCTTTGCCATGATCGTCTCCTCGGGGGTATGGACTTACAGCAGGGTGAAGCCGAGCGCGCCGTTGACCGTTTCGCGGATCACGTCCAACGCTGCGTCGAGCGCGGCTTCAACGGCGAGCAGGCCGAGTCCTTCGAGCGTCAGCAACACGCTGCGGCAGGCGTTCTTCTGGATTTCCAGATGCAGGGCGGCCTGTGCCGGCGTGATCTTGCCCGACGCCTGCAGGGTTTCGATCATGACCAGCGTTTGCGCCAGCTTCCTTGCCTCGGACTCGCCGTAGGCGCGGATTTCCGGCCATTGCTCGCGCAGGCTGCCCTGGAATGCGCTCAGGATGGCCTGGCTCAGTTGTTCGGTGTCGAGAGTCATCCTTGCCTCCTGGCTCAGGGATTGCGCCGTTTCGCCAGTTCCAGCCTGAGGATGGCGGTGAAGCTGCTGTTGAACTGGCTGCGCAGGATGGCGATCTGTTCCGTTGACAGGCAGTCCAGGCGGTGCAACTGGCGCAGGCTTTCAAGGCTGGCGAGGAGCAGTGTCGTCTGTTCGGCGGTGCGCTCGTTGCCGGGAATGGCGGCGGTGCGCACGGCGAGGGCGCTGATGTCGATGCGGGCGTCGGTATAGAAGCGCTGGTGGTGCGCGAAGGCGCAACTGGGCGTGCCGGCGGCCGCCTCGAGCGCGATCAGGTGGGCTTCGGTCTGCCGCTGCAGGGCGCTGACGCTGCGGTCGGTCACTTCATCGTAAGGGGCGAGCAGGCGCGGCGTACAGGCGGTCAGCGCCAGTAGCACGACGGCGGCCGAAAATGAGCGGGCAATGGCGGTGAGATGCGGTCGCTTCGGCATGCAGACTCCCGGCTGGCGGTGATCGACGATGGACTTGTCCGCATCATATACCGCGTCCGCCGCTCAGGCATGACAAAGACAAACTTCTAGGCTGCTGTGGGGCGCTCGGCGCTGTCGCGGTACAAGATGCCAGCCTCGCGCAGGCGGGCCTTGAAAGCCTTCATCACCGGGCGCGAGAGCATGGTTTCCGCCAGCAGACGCTGTTCGTAGATGCGCATTTTCAGGTCGTCGTCGCAATGCCGACGCGCCTCGGCGATCAGCCTGTGACAGCCGGCGGCATCGAGGCGGCACAGCGGTCGCTGGCCGACGGCGTCGTAGAGCTGGCAGGCGACCTGCTGGTCGGCGTCGCTCATTTTGCATTTGCCGTCGAGTATCTTGAGCATCAGGGTGATGACGCAGTCGATGTCGAGCGCTTCGACGATATTGTTGCTTGCCCAGATGGCGATTTCAGGAGGAGTCATGGCGGTGTGTGATGGTGATTGGCGCCAGAGGTGCAGCAAGAACAAGGCCAGTCGCCCGGGCGCCCGTGCCGTTCGGGGCTTGTCCGGCAGCGGCAGGAGCGGGATACTCGGGGCGTTTGTAAAAAAGGTGACAGACGCATGACACACGACGACATCCGCGCCGCGATCCGTTCCGGCCTGCCTTTTTTCGGCGTCACCCGGCAGGGCCAGGTGATGGCGCGTTACCTGCCGTTCGGGCCGGTCTATCGCTGGAAGCGCAACCAGATGATTCCGGCGCCATTGCAGGGCGAGGATCTGTTGTGGTGGCTGCAGGCAAGCGACGACGACCCGGGCGAACCCTGAGCGCGCTTACGGGCGCGGTTGTTTGAGATAAGCGTAGCGCTGGGCCAGTTGGTCGGCCGCGATGTATTGCAGCGGCAGGTCTTGCCAGCGGATTTCTCCGCCGTTGCCCGCCATCAGGCGCAGCAGGCTGGCCTCGTCATGGGGCAGGCATTCCTCGAAAAAGGCGGCCAGGTCCCGGTCGTCGAGCAAACCGATGCCGAGCGCCGCGTCAAGGTAGAGGCTGCCGTCGCCGTCGATCAACACGCTCTTGATCGCACCGGCCGGGGCGCCGGTATGGGCGATGAAGGCCGCGCCGTCGCGGTGGAAGATCCATGGCGTTGCGGCGAGATCGACATAGACCCGTTGCGGACCGTTCTGGACGAACCAGCGGCCCGCTTCGTCGCTGGCGTATTGCCGGTTCATGAAGTCGATCAGGCCGCGGTGCGTCACCCGCTCTCCCTGCAATCGCCAGTCACCGCGCCGGTCGAGCGAGAGCCACTCGTAACAGTCGGGGACGTTCGGCCATCTGGCATGAGCGGAAAGCTGGGCGGCGGCTGAAGTCATTGGATTTCCCGATGTCGAATGCGACCGATGTTATGTGTCTTTGGGCGCGCAGTCGATCTTTTCTGTTGCTGAAACCGGGTCTCCAAGGCTGGATTTCGCTTTGCCAGCGGAACTCCCTGTTGCCGGGATAGCCCGAGCTGGCGGACAATTCAAGGATTACAGCGGATTTCGTTTGGCAATTTGTCTGCTTTTACCAGTAATTATTTTAAATTTTCAGGAGCTTGCGGTGAAATTCAAGAAAAACGCCGTGGTGATTTCCGCAGTGGGTCTGGCTCTCATGCTCTCGGGGTGCGCCACCGAAACCTCTCGTCCGATCGAAGCCCAGCAAACTGCCGCTGCTGCCCGGCCATACGCCGGCGAACGGCAGCCGGTCTCGGTAGGCAAGTTCGACAATCGTTCCAGTTTCTTGCGCGGGGTGTTCTCCGATGGCGTCGATCGCCTCGGCAGTCAGGCGAAGACGATCCTGGTTGCCCACCTGCAACAGAGCAACCGTTTTTCCGTCCTCGATCGCCAGAACCTGAGCGAGACCAAGCAGGAAGCGGAGATCGCCCGCAAGCAGCAAGTCCTGAAGGGGGCGCGTTATGTCATCACCGGCGATGTCACCGAGTTTGGCCGGAAGGAAGTTGGCGACCATCAGCTTTTCGGTTTGCTCGGTCGCGGCAAGCAGCAGGTGGCCTACGCCAAGGTGGCGCTGAACGTGGTCGATGTCGAGACATCGGAAGTCATTTATTCGACCTTCGGTGCCGGCGAATATGCCCTGTCGAATCGCGAAGTGATCGGCTTTGGCGGTACCGCCAGCTATGACTCGACGCTGAACGGCAAGGTTCTCGATCTGGCCATCCGGGAAGCGGTCGATGCTCTGGTCAAGGGCGTGGAAAGCGGCGCCTGGCGTCCGGCACACTGATTGCAGCAGGGGGGTTTATGACGGAAGTAATGACCAGCCAGAGATGGCTGCTGTCGGCATGCGCCTGTGCGCTACTGTTCACGGGCTGTGCCCAGCAGCGCCAGCCGCTATACCACTGGGGAGATTTCCAGACCGTCCAGTACGGTTATTTCAAGGGTGACAAGGGGCCGGAGGAAGGCATTGTTGCGCTCGAGAAGGTGCGCGAGGAGGCAAAAGCGAGCGGTCGCAATGTCCCGCCGGGTTTGCAGGCGCATCTCGGCATGCTCTACGGTCTGACCGGGCGCACCGATCTGTTCGAGCAGAATCTTCTGGCCGAAAAGCAGAGCTTTCCGGAAAGCTCGGTCTATCTCGATTTCCTGCTCAAGAAGAACCAGAAAACGGAAGGTGCGCGATGAAAAAGCGGTCGTTTATTATCAGGCGCCTGCCCTTCCTGGCGCTTGCCCTGGCCATGCTCGGTGGCTGTGCGACGCAGCAGGCGTACGATTACACCGCATTTCGGGCGGCGCGCCCGGCGTCGATCCTGGTATTGCCGCCGATCAACCAGTCGCCGGACATCAAGGCAAGCTACAGCATGCTTTCCCATGCCACGGTGCCGCTGGCCGAATCCGGCTATTACGTCTTTCCGGTCACCCTGGTCGATGAGACCTTCAAGCAAAATGGGCTGACGATACCGAACGACATCCATGACGTCGCACCGGCGAAGCTGCGGGAAATTTTCGGTGCCGACGCTGCGCTTTACATCAATGTCAAGGATTACGGCACGTCCTACAAGGTGATTGCCAGCGAAACGCGGGTCACGGCGGAGGCCAGGCTGCTCGATCTGCGCACGGGGACTTTGTTGTGGCAAGGCTCGGCGACGGCATCGAGCGCCGAGGGTGACAGCAACAGCGGCGGTCTCGTCGGCATGCTGATCAAGGCGGTCGTTCGGCAGATCATCGAAACGGTCAGCGAGCAAGGGCACGCGATCGCCGGCCAGACGAGTTCGCGCCTGCTGAGCGCCGGCATGCCCAACGGCATTCTTTTCGGCCCGCGTTCGCCGCAGTACCAGAAGGACGGGCAGGCCTTGCGCTGAAGCGAAATCACCGCAATTGAAAACGGCCTCTTGCGAGGCCGTTTGTATGTTCACCGGGAGCGTTTTCAGTCCTGGTAAGCCGACAGCGGCGGGCAGGCACAGTTCAGGTTGCGGTCGCCGTACACATCGTCGATGCGGTTGACGCTCGGCCAGAACTTGTTGGCGGCCACCCAGGGTAGCGGGAAGACCGCCTGTTGCCGGCTGTAGGGATGGCGCCACTCGGCGTCGACGAGGTCGGCCTGGGTGTGTGGCGCGTTCTTCAGCGGGTTGTCGGCGGCGCTCCAGGTGCCATTCTCGATCTCGCGGATTTCCGCGCGGATCGCCACCATGGCTTCGATGAAACGGTCCAGCTCGGCCTTCGATTCCGATTCGGTCGGTTCGACCATGATCGTGCCGGCCACCGGGAAGGATACCGTCGGGGCGTGGAAGCCGTAGTCCATCAGGCGCTTGGCGATGTCGATTTCGGCGATGCCCGCATTTCCTCCTGTTGCGGCCTTGAGCGGGCGGATGTCGAGGATGCACTCGTGCGCCACGCGGCCGTTCTTGCCGACGTAGAGCACCGGGTAGTGGTCCTTGAGCTGGCTGGCGACATAGTTGGCGTTGAGGATGGCGAACTGGGTCGCCTTCTTGACGCCTTCGCCGCCGAGCATCGCCAGGTACATCCAGGAAATCGGCAGGATCGAGGCGGAGCCGAAGGGCGCTGCGGCAACCGCGCCCTGGCCGCCATGCGGGCCGTCGATCGGGGCCACCACGTGGTTGGCCATGAACGGTGCCAGATGCGCCTTGAGGCCGATCGGGCCCATGCCCGGTCCGCCGCCGCCGTGCGGGATGGCGAAGGTCTTGTGCAGGTTCATGTGGCTGACGTCGGCGCCGATGTGGCCGGGCGAGGTCAGGCCGACCTGGGCGTTGAGGTTGGCGCCGTCCATGTAAACCTGGCCGCCTTTGGCGTGGACGATGGCGCAGATGTCCTTGATCGCTTCCTCGAAGACGCCGTGCGTCGACGGGTAGGTGATCATCAGGCAGGCGAGGTCGTCCTTGTGTTGCTCGGCCTTGGCCTGCAGGTCGCTGACGTCCACGTTGCCGTTGTCGTCGCAATCGACGACGACGACCTGCATGCCGGCCATCTGCGCGGTGGCCGGGTTGGTGCCGTGCGCCGACTTGGGGATCAGGCAGATCTTGCGGTGGCTGTCGCCACGGCTGGCGTGGTAGCGGGCAATCGCCACCAGGCCGGCGTATTCACCCTGGGCGCCGGAGTTCGGCTGCATGCAGATGGCGTCGAAGCCGGTGACGGTCTTCAGCCAGTCGGTCAGGCTATCGATCATTTCCAGGTAACCCGGCACCTGGTCGCGCGGTGCAAACGGGTGGATGCCGCCGAATTCCGGCCAGGTGACCGGGATCATCTCGCTGGTCGCGTTCAGCTTCATGGTGCAGGAGCCGAGCGAGATCATCGAGTGGTCGAGCGCCAGATCCTTGTTCTGCAGCGACTTCAGGTAGCGCAGCATCTCGTGTTCGGTGTGGTGTGTGTTGAATACCGGGTGCGACAGGATCGCGTCGCTGCGCAGCAGCGCCGCCGGCAGGGCGGGCGTGGCGGCGGCGAGCTGGGCGTCGAGGCTGGCCATGTCGAGCGTGACCTGGGTGATCAGCTTGAACAGTTCGGCGACATCGCCGCGCGTCGTCGTTTCGTCGAAGGAGAGGCCGAGGACGCCGACCGCGACGCGGCGCAGGTTGTAGCCGGCGCTGAGGGCTGCGTGGTAGATGCTTTCGGCGCGGGCGCCGAGATCGATGTGGACGGTATCGAAGAACTGTCCGGTGAGCAGCTTGACGCCGGCCCGCTTCAGGCCCTCGGCGAAGATGGCGGTCAGGCGGTGGATGCGCGCAGCGATCGTCTTCAGACCCTGAGGGCCGTGATAGACGGCGTACATGCCGGCCATGTTGGCGAGCAGCACCTGCGAGGTGCAGATGTTGGAATTGGCCTTTTCGCGGCGGATGTGCTGTTCGCGCGTCTGCAAGGTCATGCGGTAGGCGGTGTTGCCGCGGGCGTCTTTGGAGACGCCGATGATGCGGCCCGGCATCGAGCGGACGAAGGCTTCGCGGGTGGCGAAGAAGGCGGCGTGCGGGCCGCCGAAGCCCATCGGGATGCCGAAGCGCTGGCTCGAACCGAGCGCGATGTCGGCGCCCATGGCGCCCGGTGACTTGAGCAGCACCAGCGCCATCAGGTCGCAGGCGACGGCGACGGTGGCGCCGCGGCCCTTGAGGCTGGCGATCAGGTCGCTGCGGTCGCGTACTTCGCCGTTGTCGCCCGGATACTGGAGCAGGGCGCCGAAGAATTCACCGTCCGCCGCATCGGCGGCAGCGACGACGACCTCGAAACCGAAATAGCCGGCCCGTGTGCGGACGACGTCGATGGTCTGCGGGAAGCAGGCGGCGTCGACCAGAAAGCGGTTGGACTTCGATTTGGAAACGCGCCGCGCCATCGTCATCGCTTCGGCGGCGGCGGTCGCTTCGTCGAGCAGCGAGGCGTTGGCGATCTCCAGCCCGGTGAGGTCGATCACCATCTGCTGGAAGTTCATCAGCGCTTCCAGGCGGCCCTGGGCGATTTCCGCCTGGTAGGGCGTGTAGGCGGTGTACCAGCCAGGGTTTTCCATGACGTTGCGCAGGATCACCTTGGGCGTCAGCGTGTCGTAGTAACCCATGCCGAGGCAGGACTTGGCGATGGTGTTCTTGCCGGCGATCGCCTTCAGGTCGGCGAGCGCCTCGTGTTCGCGGCGCGGCGCCGGCAAGGGCAGATCGGCCGGCAGGCGGATCGCCGCCGGCACGGTCTGGTCGATCAGCTGATCGAGGCTGGCGGCGCCGATGGCGGCCAGCATTTCGGTCGTCTCGGCGGCGCAGGGGCCGATGTGACGGTCGATGAACTCGTCGTGCTGTTCAAGCACCGAGAGCGTTTGGTTGAGCGGCATGGGCGGTCCTTCTCAGGCGGCGTCGGCGACGGCCTGGTAGGCGGCGGCGTCGAGCAGCGCGTCGACATCGGCCAGGTTGTCCGGCGTCATCTTGAACAGCCAGGCGGCATAGGCGTCCTGGTTCACCGATTCCGGCGCGTCGGCGGCGGCCGAGTTGACTTCGGTGACGGTGCCGGCGATCGGCGCATAGACGTCAGCAGCGGCCTTGACCGATTCGACGACGGCGATTTCCTTCTCGGCGTCGTAATGCGCGCCGACTTCCGGCAGTTCGACGAAGACCAGATCGCCCAGCGCTTCCTGCGCGTGATCGGTGATGCCGACGGTGACGGAGCCGTCTTCGTTCTTCAGGACCCATTCGTGGGAGGCGGCGTACTTGAGGTTGGACGGGACGTTGGACATGGTTTTTCTCCTGAATGGGGATTTATTGAACAGCCTTGCCGTTGCGGGCAAAAACGGGTTTGGTGACCTTGGCCTTGAGCAGTTTGCCGCGGATGTCGACCTCGACTTCGTCGCCGACGGCAACGCCGAGCGGCAGCCGGGCGAGGGCAATGGACTGCTGCAGCGTTGGTGAGAAACTACCTGAGGTAATCTCTCCATCGCCTTGTTTGGTAACTACTTTCTGGTGGCCGCGCAGCACACCCTTGTCGAGCAGAAGCAAGCCGAGAAACTGCTTCTGCTGACCATTGACGGCCAGTGCGGCACGGCCGACGAAGTTGCGTTCGTCCTTCATGGCGACGGTCCAGGCGAGGCCGGCGTCGAGCGGGGAAACGCTCTCGTCCATGTCCTGGCCGTAGAGATTCATGCCGGCTTCCAGACGCAGCGTGTCGCGGGCGCCCAGGCCGCAGGGGGCGACGCCGGCAGCCTTCAGCGCGTTCCACACGGCTTCGGCTTCGCCAGCCGGCAGCATGATTTCGTAACCGTCCTCGCCGGTGTAGCCGGTGCTGGCGATGAAGTATTGGTCGACCTCGGCGGCGAAGAAGGGCTTCAGGCCTTCGCTTGCTGCCTTGACCTGCGGTAGCACCTGCCAGACCTTGGCGCGGGCATTCGGGCCCTGCACGGCGATGATGCCGAGCGGCAGATTGCCGTCGCGGCGCGGGGTGATGCTGACGTCCAACTGCCATTCGGCTGCCTTGGCCTGCATCCAGGCGATGTCCTTGTCGGCGGTGCCGGCATTGACGACGATGCGGAAACGAGTGTCGGTCAGGAAGTAAATGATCAGGTCGTCAATGACGCCGCCGGCTTCGTTCAACATGGCGGCGTAGAGCGCCTTGCCGGAAACCGTCAGTTTGGCGACATCGTTGGCGACCAGGCGCGACAGGAAGGGGCGGCAATCGGCGCCGAGCAGATCGACCGGGCACATGTGCGAGACGTCGAACATGCCGCAATCGTTACGGACGGCGTGGTGTTCCTCGATCTGCGAACCGTAGTTGACCGGCATGTCCCAGCCGCCGAAATCGACCATCCGGGCGCCAAGCGCGCGGTGGGCGGCATTGAGAACAGTTTTCTTCAGCATATCAATCCTTTACTGGCTTTTATTAAAGCCGTTTCTGGAAACGGAAAAGGGGTGAAACGAAAAACTTGCGTCTTGCGTTTCACCCCTCTGTCCTTGATACCTGAGAGATTTGCCCCATCGGTGGATGGCAGCCGGGCAGGCCGTCATCGCTCTCCAGAGTTTCAGTGGCCTGCCACTGGTTCCGCGGTCCTTTTGCCTGAGCGTTTTCGGGTGAAATTGCGCCTTCGGCGGCAGCTTGTGCTGCGCTCTCCCATGGAACGGTTGGCACTATAGCCGGTGATCGATGTCCAAGCAACTTGTTGCGCCGCACAAGGGACGGCGGCCGCTTCACACCTTCGTGATAAACTCCCGGTTTGCTTTTTTAACGATTTCCGTGACCCCAGCCAATTTCGATTTCCATTGCCATTCCTCGGTTTCCGACGGCCTGCTGGCGCCAGCGGAGGTCGCCCGGCGGGCGGCCGCCAACGGTGTCGATTGCTGGGCGCTGACCGATCACGACGACATCGGCGGCCTGGCCGAGGCCGCCGATACGGCTGCGGCGGTCGGCATGGGTTTTGTCAATGGCGTGGAAATCTCGATCGAGTGGCGGGAAATGCCGATCCATATCGTCGGCCTCGCCTTCGATCCCGCCCATCCGGCGCTGGTCGGTGGCCTTGAAGGCCTGCGTGGCGGCCGCGTCGAGCGTGCCCGGCGGATGGGCGAGGCGCTGGCGGCGATCGGCATCCCTGGTGTTTACGAAGGTGCGCTCGGTTATGTGACCAATCCGAACCTGATTTCGCGCGCCCATTTCGCACGTTATCTGGTATCGATCGGCATCGCCCGCGAAATTTCCGGTGTGTTCCAGCATTACCTGACGCCGGGCAAGCCGGGTTACGTCGATCACCGCTGGGCGACGCTGGTCGACGCGGTGAGCTGGATCCGCGCCGCCGGCGGCGTTGCCGTGGTGGCGCATCCGGGGCGCTACAAGATGTCGGGCGGCGACATGCGCAAGTTTCTAGACGAGTTCAAGGATATTGGCGGACAGGCGATCGAGGTTTCGAGCGGCAGCCATTCGCCCGAT
Source organism: Azonexus sp. (assembly GCF_041909095.1). Lineage (GTDB taxonomy): Bacteria > Pseudomonadota > Gammaproteobacteria > Burkholderiales > Rhodocyclaceae > Azonexus. The sequence continues at coordinate 141,595 of NZ_JAYREB010000002.1, forward strand.
CATGTCCTGCATTTTGCCCGCCTGGCGCGGCACTATGCCTTTCACGCGTCGCGCGGTTCGGATTTCCACGGGCCGGAAGAAAGCCACGTCGAACTCGGTCGCGCCTTTCAACTGCCCCCGGACCTCAAGCCGGTGTGGCGTCTTTTTCATTGAATCATGGCCCGCGTCGTCAATATCCACCCAGATTCCCCGCAACCGCGTCTGCTCGTCCAGGCCGCGGAATTCATCCGTAACGGGGCGATCGTCGCCGTGCCGACCGATTCCTCGTACGCGCTGGCCTGCCATCTCGGCGACAAGGAGGCGATGGACCGCATCCGCCTGATCCGGCAGATGGACGAGCGCCATCACCTGACCTTGATGGTGCGCGACCTTTCGGAAATCGCCACTTACGCCCGCGTCGATAATGCGCAATACCGCCTGCTCAAGGCGACGACGCCCGGTTGCTACGTCTTCATCCTCGAAGGCAGCAAGGAGTTGCCGCGCCGCGTGCTGCACCCGAAGCGCAAGACGATCGGCCTGCGCGTGCCGGCCCACCCGGTGGCGCTTGCCTTGCTCGAAGAGCTGAACGAGCCCCTGTTGACCACCACCTTGCAACTACCGGGTGACGACGCGCCGCTGACCGAGGGCTGGGAAATCCAGGACCGTCTCGACGAGCAACTGGAACTGATCCTTGACAGCGGTCCTTGCGGCATCGAACCGACCACCGTCGTTGATCTGACCGGGCCTTCGCCCGAACTGATCCGCGCCGGGCGCGGGCCGCTGGCGCCGTTCGGGCTGGACTGAACATGCTCGACATCAACGCGCTGATCCAGACCATCGCCATCGCTGCCTTGCCGGTGGTCTTCGCGATCACCCTGCATGAAGCGGCGCACGGTTACGCGGCGCGCCATTTCGGCGACCCGACCGCCTGGCAGCTTGGGCGCATCAGTCTCAATCCGCTGCGCCACATCGATCCGGTCGGAACCGTGCTGATTCCGCTGGCGATCCTGCTGTTCTCGGCGGGGAACTTCATGTTCGGCTACGCCAAGCCGGTACCGGTCGATTTCACCCGCCTGCGCCAGCCGAAGAAGGACATGCTCTGGGTCGCTGCCGCCGGTCCGGCGGCCAATCTGGTGATGGCCTGTTTCTGGGCGCTGATGTTCAAGCTGTCGTGGGTGGTGCCGAATTTCTTCGCGGTGCCGCTGGCGCGTATGGCCGAGATCGGCATCATCATCAACTGCGTGCTGATGGTCCTCAACCTGCTGCCGCTGCCGCCGCTCGACGGCGGGCGCATTGCCGTCAGCCTGCTGCCGCATCGGCTGGCCTGGCAGTTCTCGCGCATCGAGCCGTGGGGCTTTCCGATTTTGCTGGTCCTGCTGTTCACCGGTATCCTCGGCGACATCATGAATCCTCTGGTGCTCTTCACGGCGCACGCCATCGAATTCCTCTTCGGTCTTTACTAAACGACAACCGCTATGTACGCAGAACGTGTCCTTTCCGGCATGCGTCCCACCGGGGCGCTGCATCTCGGCCATTACCACGGCGTTCTCAAGAACTGGGTCCGCCTGCAGCACGAATATCCCTGTCTCTTCTTCGTTGCCGACTGGCACGCCCTGACCACCAACTACGACAACCCGCAGAGCATCGAAAAGGCGACCTGGGACATGGTCATCGACTGGCTGGCGGCCGGCGTCGATCCCAAGCAGGCGACGCTGTTCATCCAGTCGCGCGTCCCGGAGCACGCCGAACTGCACCTGCTGATGTCGATGATGACGCCGCTTGGCTGGCTGGAGCGGGTGCCGACCTACAAGGATCAGCAGGAGAAGCTGGCCGGCAAGGACCTGACCACCTATGGCTTCCTCGGCTATCCGCTGCTGATGAGCGCCGACATCCTGATCTACCGCGCCGACAAGGTGCCGGTCGGCGAGGACCAGATTCCGCACGTCGAATTCACCCGCGAACTGGCCCGTCGCTTCAACCACATGTACGGCCGCGAACCCGGTTTCGAGGACAAGGCACGCGACGCGGTGAAGAAGCTGGGCGGCAAGAAGGCTCGCCTCTACGAGGAATTGCGCACGCGCTTCCAGCAGGAAGGCGACAAGGAAGCGCTCGAGCAGGGCAAGGCGATGCTCAATGAAATCCAGCACCTGTCGGCGATCGACCGCGAACGCCTGTTCGGCTTCCTGGAAGGCACCGGCAAGATGATCCTGGTCGAGCCGGGCTACCTGTTGACCGAAGAATCGAAGATGCCGGGGCTCGACGGGCAGAAGATGTCGAAGTCGTACAACAACACGATCACCTTGCGTGAGTCCGAGGAATCGGTGGCCAAGAAGATCAAGTCGATGCCGACCGACACCCAGCGCGTGCGTCGCACCGATCCCGGCGATCCGGCACGCTGCCCGGTCTGGCAACTGCACCAGGTGTATACCGACGCGGCGACGCGCGAGACGCTGGCGCAAGGCTGCCGTACCGCCGGCATCGGCTGCATCGACTGCAAGCAGCCGGTGATCGAAGGCATCCTGCGCGAGCAGGCGCCGATGCGCGAGCGCGCCCAGCAGTATCTCGACGATCCGGTGCTGGTCAAGAACATCATCGCCGACGGTTGCGAGAAGGCGCGCGAACTGGCGCGCGAGACGATGCGCGACGTGCGCGAGTCGATGGGGCTGGAATACCACTGATGGCGAGTGCGGTGCTCCGCCACTGCCGTCCGGCGGTTGCCGCATGAATCTTGCGGTCGACCTGCCGCAGGCGTCGCTGTTCGAACCGGTCGCCCGCATTTACGGCGAGCCGCTCGAAACGCTGCCGTTCGACCTCTACATCCCGCCGGATGCGCTCGAGATCATGCTCGACGCCTTCGAGGGGCCGCTCGACCTGCTGCTCTACCTGATCCGCAAGGCCAACGTCGATATCCTCGACATCCCGATGGCGCCGCTGACCCGGCAGTATCTCGACTACGTCGAGGCGATGCGCGCCAGCAACCTCGAACTCGCCGCCGAGTACCTGGTGATGGCGGCGATGCTGATCGAGATCAAGTCGCGCATGCTGCTGCCGCGCCCCAAGCTGCCCGGCGACGACGAGACCGAGGATCCGCGCGCCGAACTGGTGCGCCGGCTGATGGAATACGAGCAGATGAAGCTCGCTGGTCAGCGGCTCAATGCGATGCCGCAGGCGGAGCGCGAATTCTTCTGGGTCGAGACGCTGCTCGAGAAATCGCTGATCGAACGTCTGCCGGAAGTCTCGGCGGCCGATCTGCGCGACGCCTGGATGGCGGTCGTTCGCCAGGCGGCCTTGAAGCGCAACCACAAGATCAGCCGCGAGGAGTTGTCGGTGCGCGAGCACATGGGCATCATTCTCCGGGCTTTGCAGGAAAAGGGCGGTTTCGTCCAGTTCGAGACCCTGTTCGACCCGGCGATGGGGCCGCCCGGCCTGGTCGTGCATTTCATCGCGATGCTCGAGCTGGGGCGGGAAAAGCTGATCCGCATCACGCAGACCGAGGCCTTCGCGCCGATCTACGTCAATCTGTGCGACGGCGAGGAGGAAGCGATGCTGGAGGAGGGCGATGGCGGCGAGCCTGATCAAGAAAGTGCTTGAAGCGGCGCTGCTCGCCTCCCGCGAGCCGCTGACGACGCACGACATGAAGAAGCTGTTCGACGAGGAATTGTCGTCGGAAACACTCAGGAAGCTGCTCGACCAGATTCGCGCCGAATGGGCCGAGCGCCCGGTCGAGCTGGTGCAGCTCGCCTCCGGCTGGCGCTTCCGGACGCGCGCCGAGTACCTGCCCTACCTGGAGCGCCTGAACCCGGAAAAGCCGCCGAAGTACTCGCGCGCCGTGCTGGAAACCTTGGCCATCATCGCCTACCGGCAACCGGTGACACGTGGCGACATCGAGGAGATCCGCGGCGTCGCGGTCAATCCGAACGTCGTCAAAACCCTTGAAGAGCGTGGCTGGATCGACGTCGTCGGCCACCGCGACACCCCCGGTCGACCGGCGCTGTTTGCCACGACCAAACAATTTCTCGATGATCTGGGCCTGCGTAGCGTCAGCGAACTGCCGCCGCTGGAGCAAATCAGCCAGACACTGGAGCTGACTCATGAAAACCCATAAACGTACTCCCTTTCGTGCCCCGGGTGGGGCTGCCGAAGCCCCGGCCGGCGCGCGACCGCGTCGCGGTGCCGGGCGCAACCAGCCCTTGCCCGCCGGGCGCGCGCCGGATGCCGGCGACGAATTGCCGGACGCCGTCGAGGCGGCGCCCAAGCCGGCGCCCCGACGCCAGGGCAAGCCGCAAACCGGGCGCGCCAATCGTGGCAACATCGGGCGCAACGGCAAGCCGCTGATCGAAGCCAAGCCGGAGCGTCTGCAGAAGATCCTGGCCCAGGCCGGCGTCGGCTCGCGGCGCGAGATGGAGGAATGGATCGCCGCCGGCAAGGTCAGCGTCAATGGCGAGGTGGCGACGCTTGGCCAGTCGGTGATTCCGACCGACAAGGTGAAGGTCGGCGGCCGCCTGATCAACATCCGCTTCACCGGCGCGGGCGCCCGTGCGCCGCGCGTGTTGATGTATCACAAACCGGAAGGCGAGATCGTCTCGCGCGACGACCCGGACGGTCGCCCGTCGGTATTCGCGGCCTTGCCGCGGATGCGTGGCGGGCGCTGGATCGCCGTCGGCCGTCTCGACTTCAACACCTCCGGCTTGCTGCTGTTCACCACCTCCGGCGAACTGGCCAACAAGCTGATGCACCCCAGTTCGGAACTGGTGCGCGAGTACGCGGTACGCGTCCTCGGAGAGCTGACCGACGAAGCGCAGCAGCAACTGCTCAAGGGGGTCGAGCTCGAAGACGGTCCGGCCAGCTTTGCCAGCCTGACCGATGCCGGTGGCGAAGGCGCCAACAAGTGGTACCGCGTCAGCTTGTTCGAAGGCCGCAACCGCGAGGTGCGGCGCATGTTCGAGGCGGTCGGGTGCACGGTCAGCCGACTGATCCGTGTCCGTTACGGTCCTTTCGTGCTGCCGCCGCAGTTGAAGCGCGGCCGTTGCCACGAGCTTGAGGAAGGCGAGGTCAAGGCGCTGATGCGCGAGCTTGGCGCAGCCAAGGCGGCGCCCAAACCCTGACCGGGAAGGCGCGCCGGACGGCGGAAAGCGGCGAAAGCAATTGTCGGGAGGGAATAAACCCGTTATAATTCACGGGTTTGTTTCTCCTGCAATTTTGCAGGCATCTTATTTTTCTGAGGTGGGCGTTTCGCCCATTTTTTATTTGTGCCTATGGATTTGAATACGCTGCTTGAAACCACGGTGACCGGCCTCGGCTACGAGCTCGTCGATGTCGAGATGTCGCCCCGCGGCAGAACCATCCGCGTCTTCATCGATGCGCCGACCCGCGAGGGAGGGATCGATGTCGAGGATTGCGCCAAGGTCTCGAACCAGTTGTCGCGCGTCTTCGAGGTCGAGAACATCGATTACGACCGGCTCGAGATTTCCTCGCCGGGCATGGATCGCGTGGTCAAGAAGGAAGTTGATTTCGCCCGCTTCGCCGGACAGTCGATCCAGATCAAGCTGCGCATCCCGCACAACAACCGCCGCAACTTCCAGGGGCTGCTGCTCGGCTGCGAAAACGGCAAGGTTGGTCTTCGCCTCGACAAGGAAGACGTGGAACTCGAATTCAACAATATCGAAAAGGCACGTCTGGTGCCCAAATTCGACTGAAGTCCCTGGAGGTCTTAGCCCATGAGCCGTGAACTGTTGCTGCTGGTCGATGCCCTGGCCCGCGAAAAGAACGTCAACAAGGAAATCGTTTTCGGTGCCCTTGAACTGGCGCTCGCTTCGGCGACCAAGAAGCGTATCCACGACGAAGCCGAGGTCCGGGTCGCGATCGATCGCGCCACCGGCAATTACGACTCCTTCCGCCGCTGGCAAGTGGTGGCGGACGACGAATACGTCAACGAATATCTCCAGATTCCGCTGTCGGATGCGCGCAAGGACGACGCCGATATCGAGGCTGGTGATTACCTGGAAGAGCCTCTGGAGCCGATCGATTTCGGCCGCATCGGTGCCCAGGCCGCCAAGCAGGTGATCCTGCAGAAGATCCGCGACGCCGAGCGCGAGCAGATCCTGCAGGACTTCCTGGAGCGCAAGGAACATGTCGTTTCCGGCACCATCAAGCGCATGGAGCGCGGCAACGCCATCGTCGAGGCCGGCAAGGTTGAGGCCCTGCTGCCGCGCGATCAGATGATCCCCAAGGAAAACCTGCGTGTCGGCGACCGCGTTCGCGCCTACCTGCTGCGCATCGATCGCGGCGCTCGCGGTCCGCAGATCATCCTGTCGCGCACGGCGCCGGAATTCGTCATCAAGCTGTTCGAACTGGAAGTTCCGGAAATCGAGGACGGCTTGATGGAAATGAAGGCTTGCGCCCGCGATCCCGGCATGCGCGCCAAGATCGCCGTCAAGTCGAACGACCCGCGCATCGACCCGATCGGCACCTGCGTCGGCCTGCGCGGCTCGCGCGTCACCGCCGTGCGTAACGAAATCGGCGGCGAGAACATCGACATCGTGCTGTGGTCGGCCGATCCTGCTCAGTTCGTGATCGGCGCCCTGTCGCCGGCCGAAGTGACGTCGATCGTCGTCGATGAGGAAAAGCATGCGATGGACGTCGTCGTAGACGAGGACAACCTGGCGATCGCCATCGGTCGCAGCGGTCAGAACGTCCGTCTGGCGTCCGAGCTGACCGGTTGGACGATCAACCTGATGACCCAGGATGAATCGGCCAAGCGCGCCGAGGCTGAATACGCGGTGACCCGCGTGGTGTTCATGGAAAAACTGGACATCGACGAAGAACTGGCCGACCTGCTGATCGAGGAAGGTTTCTCGACGCTGGAGGAAGTGGCCTACGTGCCGCTCGCCGAAATGCTCGAGATCGACGGCCTCGACGAAGACATCGTCAACGAGCTGCGCAATCGGGCGCGCAACGTGCTTCTGACGGAAGCCATCGCCACCGAGGAGAAGCTCGAAAGCGTCGCCGAGGACCTGATCGGTCTCGAAGGCATGACCAAGGAACTGGCGGCCAAGCTGGCCGAACACAACATCAAGACACGTGACGACCTCGCCGAACTGGCGGTCGATGAGCTGCTGGAAATCGCCGGCATCGATGAAGCGCGTGCCAAGGAACTCATTCTCAAGGCTCGGGCTCACTGGTTCGAGTGAGCGGGGAGGTAGCAAGTATGTCCGCAACAACCGTTTCACAATTTGCCGTCGAACTCAAGATGCCGGTCGAGGCGCTGCTCGAGCAGCTCAATCGCGCCGGTGTCGGCAAGTCCGGTGGCGGCGACACGCTGACCGATCAGGACAAGGCCAGTCTGCTCGATTATCTGCGCCGCTCGCATGGCGACGCGCAGCCGAAGAACAAGATCACACTGACGCGCAAGCAGACGTCCGAAATCAAGGCGACCGATGCCCACGGCCGGGCCCGGACGGTGCAGGTCGAAGTGCGCAAGAAACGTGTGCTGGTCAAGCGCGATGTGCCGGATGCGCTGGGCGAAACTGCCGGTGAAGGCCTTGATGAGCAGGAGCTCATCGAATCGGCTGGCGAGTTGGCGCCGGAAGACGTGATCGAAACGGTGGCGGAAGTCGCTGCGCCGGCGGTGGTCGAGCCGGAACCGGAGGTCGAGCCGGAGCCGCAACCCGAGCCGGAACCGGAGCCTCAGCCAGAGCCGGAACCCGAACCAGAGCCGGAACCCGTAGCCGCGGCTGATGCCGAGCCGGTTGCCAAAGCCGCGCCGAGCGAGACGCTGGCCGTCCGTCGTCCGCTGGACCGGGCTGCGATCATCGGTGAAAAGGAACTCAAAGCCCGCGAGGAAGAGGCACGTCGCTCCAGCCGCCTGCGCGAGATTCAGGAACGCGAACTGCGCGAAAAGCAGGCCCGCGAAGCCCAGCTGGTGCAGATGCGCCAGCAGGCGGAAGCCGCTGCTGCCGCTGCCAAGCTGGCCGAACAGGCGAAACAGCAGGCGGCCGCCCAGGCGAAGACTGCCGAAGGCGAAAAGGGCACCCTGCACAAGCGTCCGGATGCGCCGAAGAAGGGCGAGAAGGTCGGGCGCGCTGCCGATGACGGCAAGAAGAAGGGCGGTCTTAAGACCCGCGGTTCGGACGTTGGCGGTGGCTGGAAGGACAATCGTCACGGCCACAAGAAATCGCACAAGTCGGACGACGGCCAGGGCAGCTTCCAGGCGCCGACCGAGCCGATCACCCGCGAAGTGCACGTGCCGGAAACCATCTCGGTTTCCGACCTCGCCCACAAGATGGCGGTGAAGGCCACCGAAGTCATCAAGACGATGATGAAGATGGGCTCGATGGTCACCATCAACCAGGTGCTCGATCAGGAAACGGCGATGATCGTCGTCGAGGAAATGGGTCACAAGGCGCTCGCCGCCAAGCTCGACGATCCCGATGCCTTCCTCGAGGAAACCGGCGAGCACAAGGACGTGCCGCTGGAGCCGCGCGCCCCGGTGGTTACCGTCATGGGCCACGTCGACCACGGCAAGACCTCGCTGCTCGACTACATCCGCCGCGCCAAGGTTGCCGCGGGTGAAGCCGGCGGCATTACGCAGCACATCGGTGCCTACCATGTGGAAACCGATCGCGGCATGATCACCTTCCTCGACACCCCGGGTCACGAAGCGTTTACCGCGATGCGGGCGCGTGGTGCCAAGGCCACCGACATCGTCATCCTGGTTGTCGCGGCCGACGACGGCGTGATGCCGCAGACCAAGGAAGCGATCCACCACGCCAAGGCGGCCGGTGTGCCGCTGGTGGTGGCCGTGAACAAGATCGACAAGCCGGATGCCAATCCGGACCGCGTCAAGCAGGAACTGGTCGCCGAAGGCGTGATTCCGGAAGAATACGGCGGCGATTCGCCGTTCTGCCCGGTGTCGGCCAAGAAGGGCACCGGCATCGACGAACTGCTCGAACAAGTGCTGCTGCAGGCCGAAGTGCTCGAACTGACGGCGCAGAAGGACGCGCCGGCCAAGGGCCTGATCATCGAAGCCCGTCTCGACAAGGGGCGCGGCGCGGTGGCGACCATGCTCGTCCAGTCCGGCACACTGAAGCGCGGCGACGTCGTGCTGGCCGGCCAGGTCTTCGGCAAGGTGCGCGCCATGCTCGACGAGAACGGCAAGCCGATCAACGAGGCCGGGCCGTCGATTCCGGTCGAGATTCTCGGCCTGTCGGATGTACCGGCGGCTGGCGAGGAAGCCATTGTCCTGGCCGACGAAAAGAAGGCGCGCGAAATCGCCTTGTTCCGTCAGGGCAAGTTCCGCGACGTCAAGCTCGCCAAGCAGCAGGCGGCCAAGCTGGAGAACATGTTCCAGCAGATGGAAGAGGGCCAGGTCAAGACCCTGCCGCTGATCGTCAAGGCCGACGTGCAAGGTTCCCAGGAAGCCCTGGTGCAGACGCTGGCCAAGCTGTCCAACGAGGAAGTCCGCGTCCAGATCATCCACGGTGCGGTCGGTGCGATCAGCGAATCCGACGTCAACCTGGCACAAGCCTCGGGCGCCGTCATCATCGGCTTCAACATTCGCGCCGATGCCGGTTCGCGCAAGCTGGCAGAGAGCTTCGGCGTCGATATCCGCTACTACAACGTGATCTACGACGCGGTCGATGAGGTCAAGGCGGCGTTGTCCGGCATGCTGTCGCCGGAGAAGCGCGAGCAGATCACCGGCATGGTCGAGATCCGCCAGGTCTTCCACGTTTCCAAGGTTGGCGCGATCGCCGGCTGTTATGTGCTGGAAGGTATCGTCAAGCGCAATTCCCGCGTCCGCCTGATCCGCAACCACACGGTCCAGTGGGATGGCGAACTGGATTCGCTGAAGCGCTTCAAGGACGACGTCAAGGAAGTGCGTTCCAATTTCGAGTGCGGTCTGTCGCTGCGTGGCAACAACGACATCCAGGAAGGTGATCAGCTCGAAGTGTACGAAATCCAGGAAGTGGCGCGTTCGCTGTAATGAAGAAGCAGGGACCCCGAGGATTCCAGCGTAGCGATCGGGTCGCGGAGCAGGTGCGCCGCGACCTCGCCGACCTGATCCGTACCGAGCTGAAGGACCCGCGCGTCGGCATGATCAGCCTGACTTCGGTCGAGCTGACGCCGGACTACGCGCACGCCAAGGTTTTCTTCACTACGCTCAATGCTGATCACCTGCCCGAAATCGAGCAGGGTCTGAAGCGCGCCGCCGGTTTCCTGCGGCGTGAGCTGGGCCGGCGTATCCACATCCATACCCTGCCGGAACTGCATTTCGTCTACGACAGTTCCCTGGAATACGGTGCCAGCATGACGGCGCTGATCCAGCAGGCCAACGCGATCAGCGACCAGACGCCGGAAGACTAGGCTCATCATGGAGCCGAGGGTCAAGAAAACCTGGAAACAGGTGGACGGTGTACTGTTGCTCGACAAGGCGCCGGGAATGAGTTCCAACGACGCCTTGCAGAAGGCGCGGCGCCTGTTCTCCGCCGCCAAGGGCGGTCACACCGGCACCCTCGACCCGCTGGCCACCGGCCTGCTGCCCTTGTGCTTCGGCGAGGCGACCAAGTTTTCCGCCGATCTGCTCGACGCCGACAAGACTTACGAGGCCGAGCTCCGGCTCGGGGTCAGCACTGACTCCGGCGACGCCGAGGGCGTCGTCACGGCGACCGCCGAGGTCAATGTCACGCCGGCCGACATCGCCCGCGTGCTGCCGCAATTCACCGGTGACATCGAGCAGGTGCCGCCCATGCATTCGGCGCTGAAGCGCGACGGGCGACCGTTGTACGAACTCGCCCGGCAGGGCATCACCGTCGACCGCGAAGCCCGACCGGTGACCATCCACGTCATCGAGTTGCTGGCCTTTTCGGGTGATTCTCTGCGCCTGTCGGTCAGTTGCAGCAAGGGCACCTATATCCGCGTACTCGCCCAGGACATTGGTGCCGCGCTCGGTTGCGGCGCGCATCTGACCGCCTTGCGGCGGACCCGGGTCGGCGATTTGCTGCTCGATGGTGCGCTGACTCTGGCGCAGATTGACGGCATCGAGGAGGGCGCGCGCGTCGCTTGCCTGCGTCCGGTCGATGCGCTGCTGCAAAGCCTGCCCCGGGTTGATCTGAGCGGTGAAGCTGCGCAACGCTTCAGCCACGGTAATCCGGTCGACCTGCCGGAAGGCTTGAGCGGCAAGATTCGCGTCTATGCCGAGGACCGGCTGATCGGTGTCGGCGAGCCCCGGCCGGGCCTGCGCCTGTGGCCGAAAAGACTGGTGCAACTGGCGCTGTAAGCTGCTACAATCCGCTGCTTTCCGATAGCGTCGGGAAAATTTTCCAACAGGCGTTCGCTCTATCAAACCGGGGCTGCGTCGTTTTCATGAAAGAGGGTTTTGAAATGGCCGTTACCACCGAACAAAAGGCGAGCATCGTCGCCGAATACGCACAGTCCAAGGGCGACACCGGTTCTCCGGAAGTCCAGGTTGCTCTGCTGACCGCCCGCATCAACGACCTCCAGCCGCACTTCAAGGAGCACAGCAAGGATCACCACTCGCGTCGTGGCCTGCTGCACCTCGTCTCGCAGCGCCGCAAGCTGCTCGACTACCTGAAGGGCAAGGACGTCGAGCGTTATCGCACGCTGATCACGAAGCTGGGCCTGCGTAAATAAGCGGCACGGCGTAGCCACGAAAAGCGGCCCGGAAAATTCCCGGCCGCTTTTTTGTTTTTTGTTGTTCCGTTGTTCTTTGTTGTTGTGTAAGTCGTTGTTATTGTTGCGTTAATGTGATGAGAGAGAAAGGAAATCAATGTTTAATGTCGTGAAAAAGACCTTCGCCTACGGCGAACACCAGGTCACCCTGGAAACCGGCGAAATCGCCCGCCAAGCTGGCGGCGCTGTCGTTGTCTCGATGGAAGAGACCGTCGTTCTGGTGACCGTTGTCGGTGCCAAGAATGCCAAGCCCGGTCAGGATTTCTTCCCGCTGACCGTCGATTATCAGGAAAAGGTTTACGCTGCCGGCCGTATCCCCGGTGGCTTCTTCAAGCGCGAAGGCCGTCCTTCGGAAAAGGAAACGCTGACCTGCCGTCTGATCGACCGCCCGATCCGTCCGCTGTTCCCGGACGGTTTCTACAATGAAGTTCAGGTGGTCGCCACCGTCATTTCGCTGAACCCGGAAATCGATTCCGACATCCCGGCAATGATCGGCGCTTCCGCCGCCCTGGCCATCTCCGGCATCCCCTTCGCCGGCCCGATCGGCGCTGCCCGCGTCGGCTACATCAACGGTCAATACGTGCTCTGCCCGACGCTGTCGCAGCTCAAGGACAGCCAGCTTGACCTGGTTGTCGCCGGTACCGAAGCTGCCGTGCTGATGGTTGAATCGGAAGCTGACCAGCTGTCGGAAGAAATCATGCTCGGCGCCGTGGTCTTCGGCCACACCGAAATGCAGAAGGCGATCAACGCCATCAACGAACTCGTTGAAGAAGCCGGCAAGCCGGAATGGGACTGGCAAGCGCCGGCCAAGGACGAAGCCCTGGTCGCCCGCCTGAAGGATCTGGTCGGTGCCAAGCTGGAAGAAGCCTACAGCATCACCTCCAAGCAGGCCCGCAGCCAGCGCGTCAAGGAAATCTCCGCCGAAGCCGTTGCTGCCCTGTGCACCGGCGAAGAAGGCGCGCCGGATGCCAACACCGTCGGCAACCTGTTCTTCGAACTTGAAGCCGGCATCGTCCGCGGCCGCATCCTGTCCGGTGCGCCGCGTATCGACGGTCGCAACACGCGTACCGTGCGCCCGATCACCATGCGTTCCGGCGTTCTGCCGCGCACCCACGGTTCGGCCCTGTTCACCCGCGGTGAAACGCAGGCGCTGGCGGTTGCCACGCTGGGTACCAACCGCGACGAGCAGATCATTGACGCGCTGGCCGGCGAATACCGCGACCGCTTCATGCTGCACTACAACATGCCCCCGTACGCCACCGGCGAATGCGGTCGTGTCGGTACGCCGAAGCGTCGTGAAATCGGTCACGGCCGTCTGGCCAAGCGCGCGCTGCTGGCCGTGCTGCCGAAGCCGGAAGACTTCTCCTACTCGATGCGCGTGGTTTCCGAAATCACCGAATCGAACGGCTCCTCGTCGATGGCTTCCGTCTGCGGCGGCTGCCTGGCGCTGATGGACGCCGGCGTGCCGCTGAAGGCGCACGTAGCCGGTATCGCCATGGGCCTGATCAAGGAAGGCAATCGCTTCGCGGTGCTGACCGACATTCTCGGCGACGAAGATCACCTCGGCGACATGGACTTCAAGGTGGCCGGCACCACCAGCGGCATCACCGCGCTGCAGATGGACATCAAGATCCAGGGCATCACCAAGGAAATCATGCAGGTTGCCCTGGCGCAAGCCCAGGAAGCCCGTCTGCACATACTCAACCTGATGCAGGAAGCCGCTGCCGGCCCGCGTGAAGAAATGTCGGCCTACGCCCCGCGTCTGTACACCTTCAAGATCAATCCGGAAAAGATCCGTGACGTGATCGGCAAGGGCGGCGCCGTGATCCGCAGCATCACCGAGGAAACCGGCACCACCATCGACATCCAGGACGACGGCACGATCACCATCGCCGCCACCTCGGGCGATGCCGCTGCCGCTGCCCGCGCCAAAATCGACGCGATCACCGCAGAAGTCGAGATCGGCAAGATCTACGAAGGCACCGTGCTCAAGATCCTCGATTTCGGCGCGATCGTTTCGGTCCTGCCGGGCAAGGACGGCCTGCTGCACATCTCGCAGATCGCCAAGGAGCGCGTCAACAAGGTCGAAGACTACGTCAAGGAAGGCCAGGTCGTGCGCGTCAAGGTTCTCGAGACCGACGACCGCGGCCGCGTCAAGCTGTCGATGAAGGCAGTGGCCGAGGAAGAAGGCGCTGCCCAGCAGGAACAGCAGCAACAGCAGTAATCGCCTACCGGCAAAAGCCAAGGGCACCGCGAGGTGCCCTTTTTTTATCCGCCTGCTTGCGCGAAGCGCTTGTTCGGTAAGTCTGTGGCGATTACTTCGCCATTTGCTTTTAGCTGCGACTAACCTGAAGGTAAGTCTGCGCTGAAAGCAATTGGCGATTACTTCGCCATTTGCTTTTCCTTCAGTTCGTCGAGCGTCTTGCAGTCGATGCACAGGGTGGCCGTCGGCCGCGCTTCCAGGCGCTTGATGCCGATCTCGACGCCGCACTTGTCGCAAAAGCCGTAATCGCCTTCGTCGATGCGGGCGAGGGTTTCGTCGATCTTCTTGATCAGCTTGCGCTCGCGGTCGCGGTTGCGCAGTTCGATCGCCATGTCAGTTTCCTGGCTGGCCCGGTCGTTGGGGTCGGCAAAGACCGTCGCTTCGTCCTGCATGGTATGCACCGTGCGATCAATGTCTTCGCTCAGTTCCTTTTTCAGGGACTCCAGAATTTTCCGGAAATGACCGAGTTGCTTGTTGCTCATGTAATCCTCACCAGCCTTCGGCTCGTAAGGAGAGAAATGTTTGTGAAGCAGGTCTTCTGCCATTTTGTGAGCGCTTCCAGTGACGAAAAAAGCGATTAAATATCAGAAAGGCTGGAGCGAGGCAAGGAAAAGCCATGCTGCAGCGCAATGTGTCGATGTCATGAGCTGGCGGCTTTCGCTGTATTGCTGGCGTCGCGGCGATCTCGCTGATACAATCCGCAGCCTTGTCGGGGCGTAGCGCAGTCTGGTAGCGCATCTGCTTTGGGAGCAGAGGGTCGTGAGTTCGAATCCCACCGCCCCGACCATCCTCTTCCGGCGGCAACCCGCGCGCCCGTAGCTCAACTGGATAGAGCAATTGCCTTCTAAGCAATAGGTCGGGGGTTCGAGTCCCTCCGGGCGCGCCAGACAATCTTTCGCCGCCTGATCCGGCATTTACTGCCGGGCGCCGATGGAAATGTGATAATCGAACTTTCCGTCATTTCATCGCCCGGCACTGCCGCTTCATCAATGTCTGCCCACCATCGTCCTGAGCCAGCTCCGGTTACGCCTGCTCCCGGTGCCGGGCGGCGTTTTCACCACTGGCTGGTGCTTGGGGTGTTGCTGCTCAACCTGTTGATGGTGGCGATCGCCGCGACCACCCTGCAGGCCAGTCGGCAGCGGGCACTGTCTCAGGTCAGGGACGATGCTGCCAATCTGGCCGCCCTGCTTGAGTTGGGGGTCGGCGATTCGGTCCGGCGCATCGATCTGAGCTTGCTGGGCATCGTAGATATGCTCGAGTGGCTGGCGAGCGAAGGGCAGTTGTCCGACGCAAGAATCGAACAGGTGCTGCAACTCCATCTCGGTCGTCACCGGGCGATCGATGCCTTTCGTCTCAGCGATGCCGAGGGATACTTGCGCTGGGGCAAGGGCGTCGACCGTCAGGCCCCGGTGTCCTTGACCGACCGGCCATTCTTCGCCGCCCATCGAGCAGCACCTGGTGCGCAATTGCTAGTCGCCGAGCCGGTCCTCGGCAGGGTGTCGAAAATCCCCGTGGCCGCTTTCACCCGTTCCTGGCGGCGGGCTGACGGGGAATTCGGCGGGATCGTGACGGCGGCAGTCACGCTCGATCATTTCACCCGCCAGCTGGCGCCCCTGCAATTGGGTGCCCACGGCGAAGCGGCAATCCGCTATCTCGATCTCAATTTGTTGACCGCCCATCCCGCAGCCCCTGCCGGTGTCACTCCGTTTCTGCCGCAAGGCCTGGCCAGCCGGCTCGACGCCGGCCTGACCGACGGTGTGCTGGCCGATACCGGAAACGATGGGATGGAACGTGTCTATGCCTTCCGGCGGATTCCGCAAACGCCTTTCCTTCTGACCGTGGCGATGGCGCCGCAGGATTTTCTGGCCGATTGGCAGCAGGAGTTGCAACGCACCCTGGTCCTGCTGTTTGCCTTTTTCCTGGCCACCCTGTGTGCAGCCTGGCTGCTGCGGCGTTCCTGGCGGCAACTCGGCGATCAGGCAGCTTTCCTCCATACGCTGATCGAAAACCTGCCGATCCCTTTTTTCTACAAGGATCGCACTGGCCGTTATCGTGGTTGCAACCGCGCTTTCGAGCAATTGCTCGGCAGACGTCGCGACGAGATCATCGGGTACAGCGTGTTCGACATGGCGCCCCCGGAAATCGCCGAGCGTTATGACGAAATGGACCGTCGCCTGTTTGCCGTGCCGGGCACGCAGAGTTACGAATGGAGCGTGATGGGGCCGGAGGGGCGGCGCCAGGTGATTTTTCACAAGGCCACCTTTGCCGATGCTGACGGACAGATTGCCGGCCTCCTGGGCGGCATCACCGACGTCAGCGAACTGAAGCGGGTGCAGGAGGAACTGCAGGCGCACCGCGACAATCTGGAAGCCCTAGTCGTCGAACGGACCGCCGAACTGGTTCGGGCGAAAGCCGAAGCCGAGTCGGCGAGTCGGGCAAAAAGCGCCTTCCTCGCCAACATGAGCCACGAATTGCGGACGCCGATGAACGGCATCATGGGCATGATCGAGCTGGTCTGGCGCAAGACCGTCGACCCTCGCGACCGGGAGCGTCTGAGCAAGGCGCGGCAGTCATCGGCGCATCTGCTCGACCTGATCAACGGCATTCTCGATATCTCGAAGATCGAGGCAGAGCGGATGACCCTGGAAAAACGGCCGTTCCGTCTCGCCGAGATCGTCGACAATGCCCTGGGCGTCACCGCGCACCGGGCCGAGGAGAAGGGTTTGCAGCTGCGCGTCGAACCGCTGCCGCTCGCCGCCCGCCAGGCCTTGCTGGGCGATCCCCTGCGTTTGTCGCAGGTGCTGATCAACCTGCTCGGTAACGCCCTGAAATTTACCGAAGCCGGTACTGTCGGTCTGCGTTTCGACTTGCTTGAGGAAAGCGAGGCGCATCTGCGTCTGCGCTGCGCCGTCAGCGATACCGGCATCGGTATCGCCGCCGACGCCCTGCCGCGCTTGTTCACACCTTTCGAGCAAGCCGATTCCTCGATGACTCGCCGTTTTGGCGGTACCGGGCTGGGGCTGGCGATCAGCCGGCGCCTGGTCGAGTTGATGGGCGGCGAGATTGGCGTCGATAGCGAGCCTGGTCGGGGCAGTTGCTTCTGGTTTGTCGTGGTGCTGGACAAGCTGCCGGTGTCTCCGGGCGAAGCAGGGGCCTGCCTGGTCGCCGAATCGCCGGAACTGGCGTTGCGCCGCGACTTTCTTGGCGCCCGCATTCTGCTGGCCGAGGACGATCCGATCAACCGGGAGGTCGCCTGCGATCTGCTCGAGGACGTCGGCTTGGTCATCGATCTCGCCGACGATGGTGAGGCGGCGGTGCGCATGGCCCGGGAAAATCGCTATGACCTGATCCTGATGGACATGCAGATGCCCAAATGTAACGGCGTTGAAGCCGCTGCGGCAATCCGTGCCGGATCGTCGAACCAGCAGACACCGATCCTGGCCATGACCGCCAATGCCTATGAGGAAGATCGTCGGGCCTGTCTGGCAGCCGGCATGAACGATCATCTCGGCAAGCCGGTCGAGCCTGCGGTCCTGTTTGCTGCCTTGCTGCACTGGTTGCGTCGCAACGGTCGGTCGGCGGAGTGAAGGAAAATTTTTCATGAAGGAGAAAGCATGATTCTGGTCACCGGGGGAACCGGCTATATCGGTTCACACACCGTCGTTGAACTGCTCGCCCGTGGCGAGTCGGTCCTCATTCTCGACAACCTCAGCAACAGCAGCCTGAAGGTGCTCGACCGGATCGAAGCCATCAGCGGCCGGCGGCCCGGCTTCGTACAGGGCGATATCCGGGACCAGGCGCTGCTGGCGCGCCTGTTTGCCGAAAATCCGATCGCTGCGGTGGTTCATTTTGCCGGTTTGAAGGCGGTCGGCGAATCGGTCGCCAAGCCGCTTGCCTATTACGACAACAATGTCACCGGCAGTCTGTGCCTGTTCCGCGCCATGGCCGAAGCGGGCGTGCGCAAGCTGGTCTTCAGTTCGTCGGCGACGGTTTATGGTGATCCGCACACGGTGCCGATCCGCGAGGACTTTCCGCTGCAGGCGACGAATCCCTACGGGCGCAGCAAGCTGATGATCGAGGAAATCCTGCGCGACCAGCTGCGTGCCGATCCTGCCTGGCGGGTGGCCATCCTGCGCTATTTCAATCCGGTCGGCGCCCACCTCAGTGGCCTGATTGGCGAGAGTCCGAACGGCATTCCAAACAACCTGATGCCCTTCATCTCCCAGGTCGCTGTCGGTCAGCGTCCGGAACTCTCAGTTTTCGGCAACGATTATCCGACCCCGGATGGCACAGGCGTGCGCGACTACATCCACGTCGTCGACCTGGCGCTTGGTCATCTTGCCGCCCTCGATGCCCTGGCTCGTGCGCCGGGCGAGCTGACGGTCAATCTGGGAACCGGCCAGGGTTACAGCGTGCTCGAAATGATCCAGGCGTTCGAAAAGGCGAGCGGGAAACCCGTGCCGTACCGGATCGTCGCCCGACGTCCGGGCGATATCGCCAGTTGCTACGCCGATCCGGCCAACGCCGAAGCCAGGCTGGGCTGGCGGGCGAGGCGCGATCTGGCGACGATGTGCGAGGATGTCTGGCGCTGGCAATCGAACAATCCGCAAGGCCTGGCATAGGCCAGGAAGGGCCCGCCGACGGGCGGGTATGACCTAGGTTGTATTGGTTTTTCGGTCTGTCGCAGGTAAATTCCGCGATTCATTTTATGCAATGCGGAAGCCCCCTTGACCTGTCTGGCGACTGACTTTTCCAACTCTTCCAGCGCCTTTGCCGGCCTGCGGTGACTGCGATGATGCCGGAACCGTCCGTTGATCTGGCTTCTTTGCGCGTACTGATCGTCGATGGCGATGTCGTGCGGCGTCAAGCCTTGCTCGACTGTGTTGGCACGCAGGTTCGTGCCACCTCGTTCACTGACACCATGGAAGCCGGTCTTGCCCATTGCGCGACGCAAGATCCGGACGTCATCTTTGTTGCCGAGACGCTCCCGGATGGGGATGGCCTTGCCTTGTGCGACAAGGCAAGGCAGCTGGATGCTGAAGTTGCAGTCATCGTGACCACGGCAGCCGCCGACCTCGCCTTGCTCGACCGTGTCATCCGCGAGGGAATCGACGCTTATCTGACGTTACCGCTGGATTCCGAGCAATGCCTGGCAGCCTTGCAGCGCTGCGCCCGTCACCGGGAGCGGATGATTGACCGCAAGCTGGCACAGATGGTCTTCGAGGCCGCCAATGAAGGCATCCTGGTGACCGACGAGGAGACCCGGGTGCTCGCCGTCAATCCGGCTTTTACCGTGCTGACCGGCTACCGGCCGCGCGACATCGTCGGCCAGCGCACGCACATCCTGTCTTCCGGCCGCCATGGTCCGGAGTTTTACCGCGCGATGTGGGACAGTCTGCTGCACCACGGCCGCTGGTCGGGCGAACTGACCAACCGCCGCCGTGACGGCAGCCTGTACGAGGAGTGGTTGTCGATTGTCGCGGTCAATGGCGACGGGCGGCGAACCCGACGCTATGTCGGGCTGATTTCGGACATTACCGAACGCAAGCGGGAAGAGGAACGGATTCGCCGCCTGGCGCATTTCGACAGCCTGACCGGCCTGCCCAACCGCGTCCTGTTCGAGGACCGCCTGCAGCGTGCCATTGCCCGTGCCCAGCGCTACCGCCACAAGCTGGCAGTGCTTTACCTCGATCTCGATCTGTTCAAGGAGGTCAACGACACCTGGGGGCATGGTACCGGCGATCAGGTGCTGCAGGTGACTGCCAGTCGCATGCTGCACTGCCTGCGCCAGACCGACACCGTCAGCCGTCGCGGCGGTGACGAGTTCGTGCTGCTGGTCGAGGAGCACGAAGGCCTCGACAGCTTGCGCAGTATCTGTGCCAAGCTTCTGGAAGAGATCGCGTTGCCGATCGTTGTTGCCGGACACAGCGTGCAGGTTGGTGCCAGCATCGGCATTGCAATTTATCCGGACGACGCACAGCAGCCGGACGAATTGCTCGCTGCCGCTGATACCGCGCTGTACGAAGCCAAGGCGGCAGGCCGGGGGCATTGCTGCTTTTTTCACCCAACCTTGCCCCCTGGCGGCAGTCGTTTCGACATGGAGCGCGAATTGCGTGACGGACTCGAAGACTGGCGCTACAGCCTGCTTTATCTGCCGGAAATCTCGCTGCGCTCGGGGCAGGTGGAGTACGTCGAGGCCCTGTTGCGTTTCCAGCACCCCGAGTTCGGTCTGCTCGATGCCGGCCGCTTCCTGGAGATTGCCGAATCGATCGGCATCATGCCCGAGCTCGGCCGGCGCGCGCTGGCCGAAGCGGCTGCCGCATTGAAGGGCGGCAATGGTGATTTTGGTCTGGTGGTCGATCTTTCGCCAAGGCAGCTGGCCGACCCGGATGCCGTCGAACATCTGCTCGATACATTGACCGAGGTCGGTGTGCCGCCCCACCACATCACTTTCGAGTCGACCGAGCTGGCGCTGGGTGGCAGTCCGCAAGCGATGGCAAGCTTGTCCCGCCTCGCTGACGCCGGCTGCCGTTTCTCGCTCGACGATTTCGGCGCCGGCTACTGCTCGTTTGCGCTGCTGGCCCAGTTGCCGCTGGACACGATCAAGATCGACCGCTCCTTCGTCAGCGAAATCGTTGGCAACCGGGCGATCCACGAACTGGTCGCGGCGCTGGTCGCCTTCGGTCGGCGGCTTGGTGCGCGGGTGGTCGCCGAAGGCGTCGAAACGGCAGCGCAGCTTGCCCTGTTGCGCGAGATGGGATGCGACGCCGCGCAGGGTTTCCTGTTTGGTCCGCCCGCCGATTTGGCCTCAGTACCCGACGCCGCCGGGATCATGGAGCGATTACTGGCAACACTGGGCCGCAGCGGCGGCTAGACAATCAGTCGAAGAGCAGGGCGGCCGCCACCTTGCGGCCTTCGCTGGCGAGGATGTTGTAGGTCCGGCAGGCAGCCTGCAGGTCCATCACTTCCAGGCCGATGCCGGCCGGCGCGAACGGGCGCATCAGCGCCGGCGCCGGAAAGCGCAGCCGCTTGCCGGTACCGAGCAGGACGACCTCGACGCCCAGGCCGAGCAGCGCTTGCATGTCGCTTTCCTGCAGGCTGCCGACGTTGGCGCTGGTCCACGCGGCGAGCAGGCGGTCCGGCAGCACGATCAGGCTGCTCTGGTGTTTTTCGTGGTTGACCGCAACGTAGTCGTCGCCATAGGCGGTGAACAGGTTGAGTCCGGCAGTCGGGGTGATATGGAGTTTCACTTTGCGGTGCAGCAAACGTAATAGTAGGATTATACCTTTGGCCAAAACGCCGCCAATCCGGACATTCTCCCATGAAGCACGTCAAGAAATCCGCCAAACTCGCCAACGTCTGCTATGACATCCGCGGCCCCGTGCTGCAGATGGCGAAGCAGATGGAGGAAGAAGGCCACAAGATCATCAAGCTGAACATCGGCAACCTCGCCGCCTTCGGCTTCGATTCGCCCGAGGAAATCCAGCAGGACATCATTCGCAACCTGCCCAACGCGGCCGGCTACACGGATTCGAAGGGCATCTTCGCGGCGCGCAAGGCGATCATGCACTACACCCAGCAGAAGGGGATCAAGGGTGTGACGCTGGAGGATATCTACGTCGGCAACGGGGTTTCCGAGCTGATCGTCATGGCGATGAACGCGCTGCTCGACGCCGGCGACGAAGTGCTGGTACCGGCGCCCGACTATCCGCTGTGGACGGCGGCGATCAGCCTGTCCGGCGGCAAGCCGGTGCATTACCTGTGCGACGAGGAAAAAGGCTGGCTGCCCGATCTGAACGACATTCGCAGCAAGATCAACAAGAACACCCGCGCCATCGTCATCATCAACCCGAACAACCCGACCGGCGCGCTCTATCCGGACGACCTGCTGCACGAGATCATCGCCATCGCCCGCGAGCATCACCTGATCGTCTACGCCGACGAGGTGTACGACAAGGTGCTTTACGACGGCGTCAAGCACACCTCGATTGCCGCGCTTTCCGACGACGTGCTGACCATCACCTTCAACGGTCTCTCCAAGAACTACCGCTCCTGCGGTTACCGCGCCGGCTGGATGGTCGTTTCCGGCGACAAGCGGCACGCCAAGGATTACATCGAAGGTCTCGACATCCTCGCCTCGATGCGCCTGTGCGCCAACGCGCCCGGCCAGCACGGCATCCAGACCGCGCTTGGCGGTTACCAGAGCATCGACGACCTGGTCGGCGAGGGCGGGCGCATGCGCCGCCAGCGCGATATCGCGCATGAACTGATCAACGCGATTCCGGGCGTGTCCTGCGTCAAGCCGAAGGCGACGCTGTACATGTTCCCGCGGCTCGATCCCAAGATCTACCCGATCAAGAACGACCAGCAGTTCATCGCCGAACTGCTGCAGGAAGAAAAGGTGCTGCTGGTCCAGGGCACCGGCTTCAACTGGCCGCACCCGGACCACTTCCGCCTGGTCTTCCTGCCGCACGAGGACGACCTCAAGGAAGCGGTCGGCCGCCTGGCGCGCTTCCTCGAAAATTATCGCAAACGTCACAACACCAACCATCTCATCAACAAAGACTGACCTATGAAACCCATCAATGTTGGCCTTATCGGCATCGGCACCGTCGGCGGTGGCACCTGGACCGTACTCAAGCGCAACGCGGAGGAAATCACCCGTCGCGCCGGCCGGCCGATTCGAATTACCGCCGTGGCCGACAAGAACGTCGAGCTGGCCAAGCAGGTCACTGCTGGTGAAGCCCGCATCACCGACGATGCCTTCGCCCTGGTCAATGATCCGGAAATCGACATCATCGTCGAGCTGATCGGCGGCTACGGCGTCGCCAAGGAATTGGTGATGCAGGCGATTGCCGCCGGCAAGCATGTCGTCACCGCCAACAAGGCGCTGCTCGCCGTGCATGGCACCGAGATCTTCACCGCCGCCCAGGAGAAGGGCGTCATGGTCGCTTTCGAAGCCGCCGTCGCCGGTGGCATCCCGATCATCAAGGCGCTGCGCGAAGGCCTCACCGCCAACCGCATCGAATGGGCCGCCGGCATCATCAACGGCACCACCAACTTCATCCTCTCCGAGATGCGCGACAAGGGCCTGTCCTTTGCCGACGTGCTCGCCGAGGCGCAGCGCCTGGGTTACGCCGAGGCCGATCCGACCTTCGACATCGAAGGCGTCGATGCCGCCCACAAGGCGACGCTGATCGCCTCGATCGCCTACGGCATCCCGGTGCAGTTCGACAAGGCTTACGTCGAGGGCATCACCAAGCTGGAAGCCTCCGACATCAAGTACGCCGAACAGCTCGGCTACCGCATCAAGCTGCTCGGCATTGCCAAGCGCCGCGAGCAGGGCATCGAGCTGCGCGTGCATCCGACGCTTATCCCGGCCAAGCGCCTGATCGCCAACGTCGAAGGCGCGATGAACGCCGTCGTCGTCAAGGGCGACGCCGTTGGCACCACGCTCTACTACGGCAAGGGTGCCGGCGCCGAGCCGACCGCCTCGGCAGTGATCGCCGACCTGGTCGACGTCACCCGTCTGGCCACCGCCGATCCGGAACACCGCGTGCCGCACCTGGCCTTCCAGCCGAACGCGATGTCCAAGCTGCCGATTCTGCCGATGAGCGAGATCGAGACCGGCAACTACCTGCGCCTGCGCGTCGAGGACAAGGCCGGCGTGCTCGCCGACGTCACCCGCATCCTTGCCGATCAGGGCATCTCGATCGACGCCATGCTGCAGCGCGAGCCGGAAGAGGGCGAGGGCGAGACCGACATCATCATCCTCACCCACGTCTGCAGCGAAAGCGCCGCGCTCGCTGCGGTCGCCAAGGTCGAGGCGCTGGCCGCGGTCAAGGGCCAGGTCAAGCGCATTCGCCTGGAAGAACTGCAGTAAGCTGAAATCCGCCAGGATGGAAAAAGGGGGCTGCGGCCCCCTTTTGTTTTTTTGCGCTGGCGACATGGATCAAGGAAAATCGGCTGCCCGGCCCGCAGACTGCGGATTCCCGCCCGCGAGGGCTTATTGACCAAGGAATCACCATGACCCAGACCCTGCATGCCTGCGACCACCCGACGCCGGAAGCCCTTTACCCCTTCGATGCGCGCGGCGTTGCCAAGCGTTTCCGCCACGCCGCCATCTTCGGCGCGCTGGAGTCGCTGATGCCCGGCGAGACGATGCGTTTCTGCAACGACCACGACCCGCTGCCGCTGCTTGCCCAGATGCAGCAGCGCTACGGCGAACAGGTGTCGATTGCCTACGTGCAGCGCGAGCCGGGCGCCATCGTCATCGACTTCAAGGTGATTGGCAGTTGACGCGGATCGCCGTCGCCGCGCTGTGCTGTCTCGTGCTCGCCGGCCTGGCCGGCGCGACCGGGGTCGGCTCGACGGTGGCGGTGGCCCATCTGGCCTTTGCCGGCGGCATCGTGCCGCTGATCTTCGCGGCAATGATCCACTTCGTGCCGGTGCTGACGCGTACCGGCGACGCGCCGCCCGCCGTCCGCCGGCTGCCCTGGCTGGCGCAGGCTACTGGCGGGCTCGCCATCGCCGGTTTTTTCGGCATCCTGCCTTACCCGGCCGTGTTTCTCGCGGCTTGCCTCGACCTTGTTCTGGCGGCCGTGCTTTTTGCCTGGATCCTGCGCCGGGCGCGTGCCGCGCTTGGTACGCCGCATCCCGGCTGGCGCTGGTACGCGGCGGCTTTGCTGCTGTTGATGACGGCGCTGTTCGCCGTGCTGGCGATGGCGGTCTGGCCGGAACACTGGCTGAACTGGCGGCGCCTGCATCTGCACCTCAATACCCTGGGCCTGGTCGGGCTGGCGGCCTTCGGCACGCTGCCGCTGCTGCTGCCGACCGCGCTCGGTCAGCCCGATCCCCAGGCCGCCGGCTGGCTGCGGCGCCGACTGTGGCCGCAAGTCGCCGCCGTTCTCCTGCTGGCGGTCGGCAGTGCGCTGTACTGGCCGCTGGCGGTGGCCGGCGCGGCGATCCTCTTCGTCATCGCGCTCGGGCTGGTCGCCCACTGGCTGCGCCGTTTCAAAGCTGCCGCCTTGCTCGGCGACGGCGCCGTCGCGGTGCTACTGGCGGCTGTGTGTGGCTGGTTGCTCTGTCTGTTCGCCGGCGCCTTGCACGGCGCCGGCCTGATTGCTGCGCGGCCGACCCTGGCGGCCTGGGCGGCGGCTTTCCTGCTGCCGCTGGTGAGCGGCGCGCTGACGCAATTGCTGCCGGTCTGGTGCCACCCGGGCGTGCGCACGCCGGCGCGCGACGCGATGCGCGACTGCCTGGCCGTCGGCGGGCGCTGGCGCGGCCTGCTGTTCTTTGCCGCCGGCCTCGCTTTCATCGCTGACCTCGCCATGCTGGCTGGCCTCCTGACCGGCTGCGCGCTGGGCTGGTTCGTGCTGCGCCTCATCATGGCCATGCGTATCGCGCGCTCGACGCGGTAAAATCCCGGTTTTTTCCGCTTTCCAGGTTCCGACGCCATGCGCTACATCTCGACCCGCGGCCAGTCCGCGCCCCAGGCTTTCTGCGACATCCTCCTCGGCGGGCTGGCGCCGGACGGCGGGCTTTACCTGCCCGAAACCTATCCGCAGGTGACGCGCGCCGAACTCGACGCCTGGCGCCAGTTGTCCTACGCCGACCTGGCGTTCGAGATTCTGTCCAAGTTCATCACCGACATCCCGGCCGCCGACCTCAAGGCCATCGTCGCCAAGACCTACACCGCCGACGTCTATCGCTTCACCCGCAACGGTGGCAAGGCCGCCGAGATCACGCCGCTGACCAAACTGGAAGACGGCCTGTACACGCAGGAACTGTCGAATGGCCCGACGCTCGCCTTCAAGGACATGGCGATGCAACTGCTCGGCAACCTCTTCGAGTACGTGCTCGACCAGCGTGGCGAATCGATCAACATCCTCGGCGCCACCTCCGGCGACACCGGCTCGGCGGCCGAATACGCGATGCGTGGCAAGCACAACGTCAAGGTCTTCATGCTCTCGCCGGACGGCAAGATGAGCGCCTTTCAGCGCGCCCAGATGTACTCGCTGACCGACGCCAACATCTTCAACATCGCCGTGCGCGGCATGTTCGACGACGCCCAGGACATCGTCAAGGCGGTATCCAACGACGCCGCGTTCAAGAAACAGTACAAGATCGGCGCCGTCAATTCGATCAACTGGGCACGCGTCGCGGCGCAGATCGTCTATTACTTCCAGGGCTATTTCCTGGCCACCCAGTCGAACGACGAGACGGTGTCGTTCTGCGTGCCGTCGGGCAATTTCGGCAACATCTGCGCCGGCCACATCGCCCGTCAGATGGGCCTGCCGATTGCCCGCCTGGTACTCGCCACCAACGAGAACGACGTGCTCGACGAGTTCTTCAAGACTGGCGTCTATCGCCCGCGGACCTCGGCGGAAACCAGCGTGACGTCGAGCCCGTCGATGGACATTTCCAAGGCCTCGAACTTCGAGCGCTTCGTCTTCGACCTGGTCGGCCGCGATCCGGTGGTGATCCGCGATCTCTGGTCGCGCGTCGACCAGGGGCAGGCTTTCGACCTGAGCACGACCGTGTACTGGAAGGACCTGCCGAAGTTCGGCTTCGTCTCCGGGCGCAGCACGCACATCGACCGCATCAACACGATCCGCTTCGCCCAGGGGCGTTACAACGTGATGCTCGACACACACACCGCCGACGGCCTCAAGGTGGCGCTCGAACAGCGCCAGCCGGGGCAGACCATGATCGTGCTGGAAACCGCGCAGCCGGCCAAGTTCGAGGAAACCATCCGCGAGGCGCTGGGCAGCGAGCCGGTGCGCCCGGCCGAACTGGCCGGTATCGAGAAGCTGGAACAGCACGTCGTCGTCATGGACCCGGACGTCGCGGCGATCAAGCAGTTCGTTGTCGAACGCGTGTGAGCTTCGACCACGAGGCCTTCTGGTCGGCGCGCTATCGCGATGCCGGCGACGATTACCTCTTCGGCACCGCGCCGAACGCTTTCCTGAGCGCCCAGGCCGGGCGCTTTGCCGCCGGCATGTCGGTGCTGGCGGTGGCCGACGGCGAAGGGCGCAACTCGGTGTGGCTGGCCGAGCAGGGCTGTGCCGTCACCGCCACCGAAATTTCGCCGGTGGCCTTGGCCAAAGCCGCCAAGCTGGCGCGTGCCCGGCAGGTGGCGGTCGATTTCATCGAGGCCGATTTGCTACGCTGGGATTGGCCGCTTGCCGCCTTCGACGCGGTAGTCGGCATTTTCATCCAGTTTGTCGGGCCGGCCGAGCGGGAAATTTTGTTTGCCGGCATGCAGGCGGCGGTCAAGCCCGGCGGCCTGCTGCTACTGCAAGGCTACACGCCGAAGCAGCTTGAGTACCGGACCGGCGGCCCGTCCGCCGTGGAAAACCTGTACACCGCCGAACTTCTGCGCCGCGCCTTCGCCGGCTGGGAGGCGCTCGAACTGCGCGAGCACGAATCAGTGATTGGCGAAGGGCGCGGCCACGCCGGGCGCGCCGCGCTGATCGACCTGGTCGCCCGCAAACCGGCCTGAGGCAGGCGCTCAGTCGACGAAGCGCAGCGACAGGTCGAGCGCCTTGACGTCCTTGGTCAGCGCGCCGACCGAGATGCGGTCGACGCCGGTTTCGGCGATTTCGCGGATGCTTTCCAGGCTGACGTTGCCCGAGGCTTCGAGGATGGCGCGGCCGGCGTTGAGCGCCACCGCTTCACGGAGCAGGGCGCAGGAGAAATTGTCGAGGAGGATCATCGTCGCCCCGGCAGCGAGCGCCTGGTTCAACTCGTCGAGGTTTTCGACTTCCACCTGGATGAACTTGCAGCGGTCGGCCGCCGCTGCCGCGACTTGTTGCGCAGCGGCCATCGCCTGGGCGATGCCGCCAGCGGCGTGGATATGGTTTTCCTTGATCAGGATCGCGTCCCACAGCGCCAGCCGGTGATTGCCGCCGCCGCCGGCACGCACCGCGTATTTCTGGGCGATGCGCAGGCCGGGCAGGGTCTTGCGCGTATCGACCACCTGCGCCCGGGTGCCTGAAATCGCGTCGGCGTAGATGCGTGCCTTGCTCGCCACCGCCGACAGCAATTGCAGGAAGTTCAGCGCGCTGCGCTCGGCGGTGAGCAGGGCGCGGCCGTTGCCATCGATGGTGCACAGCAGTTGGTCGGCGCCGATGCGCTCGCCATCGGCCGCCTGCCAGGTGACCGTGGCGGTCGGGTCGAGACGGTGCACGCATTCGTCGAACCAGGCGGTGCCGCACAGCACGCCTGACTCGCGCGCGATGACGCGGGCGCGGACGTGGCGCTCGCCGGGAACGAGGGCTGCCGTCAGGTCGCCGGCGCCGACATCCTCGGCGATGGCGGCGGCAACGTTGCGGGCGATTTCAGCGGCGAGTGGATAGTCGAATTCGATGGACATGGCGGGGTGGGCGGGAAAGTTGCGGGTGGCGCATTGTAACGCCCGGTGACGCTGGCCAGAAGCCGGGAACCGTTGCCCGGTGCGGATGATCCAACAGCCGCCAGTC
Organism: Azonexus sp.; assembly: GCF_041909095.1. Taxonomy (GTDB): domain Bacteria; phylum Pseudomonadota; class Gammaproteobacteria; order Burkholderiales; family Rhodocyclaceae; genus Azonexus. Next base: position 170,008 of record NZ_JAYREB010000002.1, read on the forward strand.
CCGCCACAGGAGTCAAGTCATGGATGCGATGCATACGCTGCCCCAGTTGTTCGCCCAGCTCGGTTTGCCGTCCGAGCCGCCTGCCATCGACGCTTTCGTCAGTGCGCACCGGCCGCTGGCCAACGACGTTGCGCTTTACCGGGCGCCGTTCTGGACGCCGGCCCAGCGCAGTTTCCTCAAGGAGGAAATCATCGAGGACGCCGACTGGGCGGCGGCCATCGAGGAGTTGAACGCCCGCCTGCACTGAGCGGCGGGGCTGTACCTCAGATTGCCTTGAACAGCGCGTTGAACTGTTCGGCGGCGTCGCGTTCGCCGCGCAGGATGCCGCGCGACAGGTCGTAGACCCGCTGCGCCGCGGCGCGTACGTCGGCGCGCAACTTGGCTTGCTGTTCGGCGCTCAGGCGCTCGCCAGCGTAGCGGGCGAGCAGTTGGTCGAGGTGGGCGTCCATCGCGGCGAGCAGGGTGTCGCGCTCGCTGCCGAGGTCCGCTGTGCGGTCGGCGACGCGGCCGGGCGCGGCGAGGATTTCGCGCAGCCATTGCCGGTAGCCGCCGGCGAAAACGGGCGCGTTGCGGATGAAGACGCCGTTGTTGCTGTCCATCATCAGGCTGCGCACGTCGGCGTTGGCCGAGCCGATGAAGACGTCGTCGCCGAAGACCATCACCTTGCTGTGCAGCGACAGGCGCTGGTCGGTCTGCGCCAGGTATTCGTAGTAGCGCAGGTGGGCGGCGCTGCTGCCCGGCGCCGATTCGCGCAGGTGATCGGCGAGCGCCTTCATCTGCCAGACGGCGAGCAGGTTGACGACGCTGAGGTCGGTGGTGGCCAGCGAATTGGTCAGCATCGTCAGCGTGACGCCGGAGCAGGCGCGGCTGCCGTCGAGGGCGGCGCCGATGTCGCGCAGCAGGTTGGCCGGCAGGAAGAAGTAGGCGTTGTGGATGTAAACCTCGCGCGTCGTCCCGGCGCCTTCACAGACGGCCTGCAAGGCCGAGCGCCACAGGCCGTGAATCTGCTTGCCGTGCGCCGCTTCGTCCTGCAGCGGGGCGCCGTAGCTGCGCCGACCGTCCACCATCGGCAGGTTCTGCAGGTAATGGATCGCCGCCTGGGCGTCGATCGGTCGCGGCGCGGCGGCGATCGCCGGGCGGTATTCGCTGCGGAAACGCTGCAGGTTCTCCCGGTGCTGGCGGGCGATCGTTTCCATGCGCTGTTCCAGCGGGCGCAGGTGACGGGCTAGGTAACGGTCGACGCAGACGGTGTCGCTGCCCTTGGCGCAGGCTTCCTGGGCGGCGTCGAAAACCGCGAAGTTGGCCAGGTGCTCGTTTGGCGCATGGCGGCGCACCTGGGCCAGCGTCGTGTTCATCGGCAACTGCCAGAGATTGTCGAAACTGGCGGCGAGGGGCGCGTCGGGCGCAGTCAGGCGCAGCCGGACGTCGGTGTCCATGAAGTTGTATTTGGCGGAAAGCGGTCCCGGATGCAGGTGGTAGGCATCCTCGACGTTGCGCCCGCCGAGTACCAGCTGGCGGCGGTCGGCGAGCAGCAGCTTGTGGTGGAGGAATTCGCTCAGGTAGTCCCAGTCCCGTTGCGCGGCGGCGTTGTTCTGGCGCGCCAGCGGCAGGTAGGTGCCGACCGTTGCGAACACCGGGTTGACCTGCTCGGCGAAGGCGAGGCGGACGAAGGCGAGCTTCAGGCGGGCACTCAGGGCATCGACGCCGCCGCTGTAGCGGGCCTTGAAATAGAGCTTGCCCAGTTCCATCAGGCGTTCGCCCTGTGCCGGGTCGGCCTTGCCGGCGCTGGCGGCGAGCGCCTGCGGATCGATGCCCTGGCCGCGGCTGATGGCGTAGGCCAAAAGTTGCGGATGCTTGCCGTAGAGGGCGGAAAGGAAGAGGCCGGAGCCGGCGACGGTGGTTTCCGCCGGGTCGCTGCCGGCGGCGGCGAGTGCGCCAAACTGCTGCTCGATCGCGCGCTGCTTGGCGTCGTCGCATTGCTGGCCGGCGACGCCGACGTCGGCACAACTGGTGGTCAGGTAGGCGGCATCGCGGATGATCTCGGCGGTCGGCCGGTTGTAGAGGCGGACCTCGAGCTTGCCGCCGCCTTCGCGTTCGAGCCAGCTCAGGCGGTCGAGATCGCCGTAGGCGCTGAAATAGTCGAGCAGCAGGCGGACCCGGACGCCGCGCCGGGTGGCGTCGAGCAGCGCCTGGGTCAGCGCCGCCGAACTGTAGTCGTCGGCGAAGATGTAGTAGGCGAGGTCGAGGCTTTCCTTGGCATCGGTAATCACCGCCAGCTTTGCGGCGAAGGCGACGTCGTTGTCGGTCAGCACCTGTCCTTCGGCCAGCGCCAGTGGGCCGGCGCTGGTGTGAGCGGCAAGGGTTTCGGCGAGCGGCACGGGGCGGTTCGGGGCGAGGCTGGTGCAACCGGCAGCGAGCAGCGCGGCCGAAATGAAGAGGGAGAGCAGGGTGCGTTGCATGGTTGGACCTCCTGGGCAGCGGGCGGCGGAAAACGGCATGGCCGGTTTGCGCACTCTACCGGAGAAAACCCGTTTGCATAAGCCTGCGGCGGCGGGCGTCGCTTCAGCCTTGGCGGCCGACCAGCCAGCCGTTGAAGACCTGGCGCGCGGCGTCGATCACCTCGCTGGCGGTGAGGCCGGCCGGGCCGTGGCCGCTGGCGACCAGCGCGTCGGCGGCGGCGCCATGCAGGTGGACGGCGGCGAGCAGCGCCTGTTCGGGCGACCAGTTCTGGGCCAGCAGGGTGGCGATCATGCCGCTCAGTACATCGCCCATGCCGGCGCTGGCCAGGCCCGGGTTACCCGTGGTGTTGATCCACCAGCGCCCGTCGCTGGCGGCGATCACCGTGCCGCAACCCTTGAGGGCGACCGGGCTGGCGTAGCGCGCGGCCATTTCGCGGGCGGCGCCGATCCGGTCGTCCTGCACTTCGCGTACCGAACTGCCGAGCAGGCGCGCCGCTTCCGCCGGGTGCGGGGTGAGGATGGCGGGCGCGATGCGGTTGTAGAGATTGCCTTCCAGCCGGCCGTCGACCGCCAGGATGTTCAGCGCGTCAGCGTCGAGGACCAGCGGCAGCGGACATTTCAGCGCCTGTTCGACGTACTGCACCGCTTCGCTGGTGTGACCCAGGCCGGGGCCGCAGACCAGCGCCTGGAGGTCGGCCTGGAACAGGGTGTCGACGCGGCGGATCATCAGTTCCGGCTGCACCGGATCGACGGTCGGCGCGTCCGGGTCGAGCAGGCCGAGATAGACGCGGCCGCTGCCCAGACGGAGCGCGGCGCGGCCGGCGAGCAGCGCGGCGCCGCTCATCGACTTGCCGCCGCCGAGGATGCCGACGCTGCCGAAACTGCCCTTGTGCGTGTTGCGCCGGCGCGGCTGCAGGCGTTCGGCGAAATCGGCCTGGCTGACACGGTGACCGTCGGCTTCGTCGATGGCGAGGTCGAGCGTGGCGACCCGGATTTCGCCACTATGGTCGGGGCCGTCGGCGGTGTACAGGCCCGGTTTGGCGGCGATGAAGCTGATTGTGTGCGTTGCCGCGATGCACGGGCCGGGGCGCCGGCCGCTGTCAGCGTCGAGTCCGGACGGGCAGTCGAGGGCGAGCAGCGGGCAGGCGTCGCGCTGCGCCAGCCAATTGGCGGTGGTGATCCACTCGGCGTAGCGGCCCGCCGGCGCGCGCCTGAGGCCGATACCGAAGATGCCATCGACGATCAGCCCCCAGGGCTCGATCTCGGGAATTTCATTCAGTGTGCTGCCGCCGCCGGCGAGGAAAGCTTCGCGCGCCGCCGCCGCATCGGTCGGCAGGGCGGCGGGATCGCCGGCGAAGACGAGATGGACGGCGAAGAAGCGCTCGCGCAGCCGACTGCCGACGACGAAGGCGTCGCCGCCGTTGTTGCCGGGGCCAGCGAGGATGAGGACCGGGCGGTTGCGTGGATCGGCCAGCTCACCGGCGAAATCGGCGGCCGCCAGCCCGGCGCGCTGCATCAGCGGCAGATCGGCGTGGCGGGCTTCGATCCGGCGCAGCGTGGCGCTCAGGTAGAGGTCGCGGGCGGTGTCCATGGCGGGATTTTAGGGCATCTTCACAGCAATCAGGCGCCCGCTGCTTGCCATGAACATGCGCTAGCCCCACATGGCGCGGGCGAGGCGGATCGTCGCCGCGTGGATGGCGACCGTGTCGTCGATCTGGCGGGCGTAGCCGCCGGCCATGGCGATTGCCAGCGGCAGGCAGCGTTCGCGGCAGCGGGCGAAAACCTGGCGGTCGCGCTCGCGCAGGCCGGCCATGCTCAGGGCCAGCCGGCCGAGGCGGTCGTCGGCGTACGGGTCGGCGCCGGCCAGGTAGATGACGAGGTCGGGGCAGGCGAGGTCGAAGGCGGTGTCGAGTCCGTGGCCGAGTTGCAGCAGGTAGGCGTCGTCGCCGCAGCGGTCCGGGAGTTCGATGTCGAGGTCGCTTTCTTCCTTGGTGAATGGGTAGTTGCGCGCGCCGTGGATGGAAAAGGTGAACACGCTGGTGTCGCCCTTGAGGATGGCGGCGGTGCCGTTGCCTTGATGAACGTCGCAATCGACGATCAGGACGCGCCCGGCGCGTCCTTCGGCCTGCATGGCGCGGGCGGCGACGGCGGCATCGTTGAAGACGCAGAAGCCTTCGCCGTGATCGCGAAAGGCGTGGTGGGTGCCGCCGGCGAGGTTGGCGGCGACGCCGTTGCCTGCAGCCAGCGCGGCCCGGCAGGCGGCGAGCGTGGCGCCGGCCGAGCGGCGCGAACGCTCGACCATGGCGGCGCTCCAGGGAAAACCGATGGCTTTCTGTGCCGCTTCGTCGAGGTGCCCGTTGGCGACCCGGGCGATGTAGGCCGGGTCGTGGGCGCGTGCCAGCTCGTCATCGCTGGCGGCCGCCGGCAGCCGGAAATCGCTTGCCTGGAATTCGCCGCTGTCGAGCAGCGCCTGGCGCAGCCGGGCGTACTTTTCCATCGGGAAACGATGGCCCGGCGGCAGCGGCAGGACGAAGACGTCGGTGTAGAAAAGCTGCAAGACGTCCGGCGGCGGATCAGTTGAGCGCGGCCGACAGCTTGCGGCGGAATTCGCGGACGAGGTCGTCGTACTGTTCGCCGGACAGCGCCTCGAAGAATTGCAGCAGCGTCTTGCGGCCGGCACCCTCGTCGAAGAAGCGGTCGCGGCGCACCACTTCGAGTGCCGCTTCGAGCGCCTCGCGGAAACGGCTCTGGGCGGCGTAGGCGCGGGCCAGTTCGAGGCGGGTGGCGTGATCGTCCGGGCTGGCGGCGAGCTTCGCTTCGAGCGGCGCGGTGTCGGCGGCACCCTGAGCGAGCGCCAGGCGGGCGCGCAGCGCGGTGGCGCGAGCGGGTTCGTTCGGGTACTCGCCGGCCAGCAGCTGGGCGGCTTCGTCGTTGCGGCCGAGCTGCAGCAGGACGTCGATGGCGTCGAGCTGCACCGCCTGGTCCTGCGGGTCGGCCTGGCTGGCGGCGACCAGTTTGGCCAGTGCTTCTTCCAGTCTGCCTTCGCCGACCAGGGCGGCGGCTTCAGCGCGCAGGTCGGTCTCGTTGCCACCGGGCAGGGCGATACGGTCGAGGAATTCGCGGACCTGGCCCTCGGGCAGTGCGCCGTTGAATTCGTCGACCAACTGGCCCTGATAGACGACCTTGACCGAGGGAATGCTGCGCACGCCAAAGTGGCCGGCCAGTTCCGGGTTCTCGTCGGAATTGACCTTGGCCAGCAGAAAACGGCCCTTGTATTCCTCGGCCAGCTTTTCCAGCATCGGCTTCAGCGTCTGGCAGGGACCGCACCAGGGTGCCCAGAAGTCGACGACCACCGGTACTTCAAGCGATGCCTGGAGGACCTTGGCTTCGAAATCTTCGAGGGCGACGTCAAAGGAAAATTGGGACATGAGCGGACTTCCGGGTGGTTTTTCAGGAAGCGACAATTCTAGCTGACTCGCTTTCATGGTGGCGGACGGCTTTCGCTGCGGGGGGATTTTCAGCTATCATTCTGCTTTCCCGCAGCCTGTCTTTCCATGACCAAATACGTTTTCGTTACGGGTGGTGTCGTGTCCTCCTTGGGCAAAGGCATCGCCGCCGCGTCGCTGGGGGCCATTCTGGAATCCCGCGGCATCAAGGTTACCCATCTCAAGCTCGACCCCTACATCAACGTCGACCCCGGCACGATGAGCCCCTTCCAGCATGGCGAAGTATTCGTCACGGAAGACGGCGCCGAGACCGACCTCGATCTCGGGCACTACGAGCGCTTCACCAGCGCCAAGATGGCCAAGCGCAACAACTTCACCACCGGTCAGATTTACGACACGGTGTTGAAAAAGGAACGGCGCGGCGAGTATCTCGGCAAGACGGTGCAGGTCATTCCGCACATCACCGACGAGATCAAGGGCAAGGTCAAGGCCGGTGCCGAAGGCGCCGACGTGGCCATCGTCGAAGTCGGCGGCACGGTCGGTGACATCGAGTCGCTGCCCTTCCTGGAAGCGATCCGTCAGATGGGCATCGAGGAAGGCCGCAATAACGTCTGCTACATGCACCTGACGCTGCTGCCCTACATTCCGACGGCCGGCGAACTGAAGACCAAGCCGACCCAGCACTCGGTCAAGGAACTGCGCGAGATCGGCATTCAGCCGGACATCCTGCTCTGCCGTGCCGACCGCTCGATTCCGGTGGAAGAGCGCCGGAAGATCGCGCTGTTCTGCAACGTCATGCCGGAAGCCGTCATCGAGTGCCTCGATGCCGATTCGATCTACAAGATCCCGGGCATGCTGCATGAGCAGATGCTCGACGAGATCGTCTGCCACAAGCTCGGCATCCTGGCCAAGGCCGCCGACCTGTCGGTCTGGGAAAAGCTGATCGACGCCATGGAGCACCCGCTGAACACGGTGCGCATCGCCTTCGTCGGCAAGTACGTCGATCTGACCGAGTCCTACAAGTCGCTGATAGAGGCGATCAAGCACGCCGGCATTCATACCCGCTGCAAGGTCGATATCGAGTACATCGATTCCGAGAATATCGAGAAGGAAGGCACCGGCGTCCTCGAGACGATGGACGCCATCCTGGTACCGGGCGGCTTCGGCCGGCGCGGCACCGAAGGCAAGATTGCGGCGATCCGCTATGCCCGCGAGAACAAGGTGCCTTACCTCGGCATCTGTCTCGGCATGCAGATGGCGGTCGTCGAATTCGCCCGCGACGTCGCCGGCATGAAGGATGCGCATTCGACCGAATTCGTTGCCGACACGCCTTACCCGGTGATTGGTCTGATTACCGAATGGCTCGACGCTTCCGGCAAGGTCGAGAAGCGCGGCGAGGATTCCGACCTCGGCGGCACCATGCGCCTCGGCGGCCAGGTCTGCCGGCTCAAGGAAGGTTCGCTGGCGCGCCAGATCTACGGCAAGGCGGAGATCACCGAACGGCACCGCCATCGCTACGAAGTGAATAACACGCTGCTCTCGCAACTCGAAGCCAAGGGCCTGGTCGTCGCCGGCCGCGCGCCGGGCACCGATCTTTGCGAGATGGTCGAACTGCCGTCCGACGTCCATCCGTGGTTCGTCGGCTGCCAGTTCCACCCGGAATTCACCTCCAACCCGCGCCAGGGTCATCCGCTGTTCACCTCCTACGTGCAGGCGGCGCTGACCAGCAAACAGGGTAAATCGGCATGAAGCTGTGCGGATTCGAGGCTGGTCTTGACCAGCCTTTTTTCCTGATCGCCGGCCCCTGCACGGCGGAATCAGAACAGTTGTGCGTCGATGTCGCCGGCCGAATGAAGGAAGTCTGCGCCCGGCTCGGCATCAACTACATCTTCAAGGCCTCGTACGACAAGGCCAACCGCAGCTCCGGCACCTCGGTACGCGGCCCCGGCATCGACGGCGGACTGAAGATCCTGGAGAACGTCCGTGCCCAGGTCGGCGTGCCGGTATTGACCGACGTGCACAGCGAAGCCGATGTCGCCCAGGTGGCGAGCGCCGTTGACGTCCTGCAGACGCCGGCCTTCCTCTGCCGGCAGACCGATTTCATCCACGCCGTGGCGTCCTGCGGCAAGCCGGTGAACATCAAGAAAGGCCAGTTTCTGGCGCCGGGCGACATGAAGAACGTTGTCGCCAAGGCGCGCGAGGTGAACGGCGGTGCCGACAACCTGATGGTCTGCGAGCGCGGCGCCAGCTTCGGTTACAACAACCTGGTGTCCGACATGCGCTCGCTGGCGATCATGCGCGAGACCGGCTGTCCGGTCGTCTTCGATGCCACCCACTCGGTGCAGTTGCCGGGCGGGCAGGGCACGGTTTCCGGCGGCCAGCGCGAGTTCGTCCCGGTGCTGGCGCGGGCTGCGGTTGCCGTAGGGATTGCCGGCCTGTTCATGGAAACCCATCCCTGTCCGGAAAAGGCCTTTTCCGACGGCCCCAATTCGTGGCCGCTGGACCGCATGGAAAGCCTGCTAACCACCCTGTTTGCCCTCGATCGGGCGGTCAAGGTGGCTGGTTTCGAAGAGCTGAAAATTTAAAGTTTTTGTTTAAGAAGTATCTTTAACCTTTTGTTTACAAGGAAGAGACATGAGTTCTATCGTTGATGTCGTCGCCCGCGAGATTCTCGATTCGCGCGGCAATCCCACGGTCGAGGCCGATGTGCTGCTGGAAAGCGGCGTCATGGGCCGCGCCGCGGTGCCGTCCGGCGCCTCCACCGGCTCGCGCGAAGCCATCGAACTGCGTGACGGCGACAAGGGCCGTTACCTCGGCAAGGGCGTCATGCAGGCGGTCGAGAACATCAACACCGAAATCTCGGAAGCGATCATCGGTCTCGACGCCCAGGAACAGGCCTTCGTCGACCAGACGATGATCGAGCTCGACGGTACCGACAACAAGTCGCGTCTCGGCGCCAACGCCATCCTCGCCGTCTCGATGGCGGTCGCCAAGGCGGCCGCCGAAGAATCCGGCCTGCCGCTCTACCGCTACTTCGGCGGTATGGCGCCGATGCAGATGCCGGTGCCGATGATGAACATCATCAACGGTGGTGAGCACGCCAACAACAGCCTGGACATCCAGGAATTCATGATCATGCCGGTCGGTGCCAACACCTTCCGCGAAGCCCTGCGCTGCGGCGCCGAAATCTTCCACGCGCTGAAGAAGCTGCTCGACAAGGCCGGCCACTCGACCGCCGTCGGCGACGAGGGCGGCTTTGCCCCCAACCTGGGCAGCCATGCCGAAGCCCTGCAGATCATCATGCAGGCAATCGAGGCCGCCGGCTACGTGCCCGGCCAGGACGTGCTGCTGGCGCTCGACTGCGCCGCTTCCGAGTTCTACAAGGACGGCAAGTACCATCTGGCCGGCGAAGGTCTGCAACTGACCTCGGCCCAGTTCGTCGACTACCTGGCCAACCTGGCCGACCAGTTCCCGATCGTCTCGATCGAGGACGGCATGTCCGAAGCCGACTGGGACGGCTGGAAGCTGCTCACCGACCGCCTCGGTTCCCAGGTGCAGATCGTCGGCGACGACGTTTTCGTCACCAACACCCGCATCTTCAAGGAAGGCATCCAGAAGGGCATCGGCAATTCGATCCTGATCAAGATCAACCAGATCGGCACCCTGTCGGAAACCTTCGCCGCCGTCGAAATGGCCAAGCGCGCCGGTTACACCGCGGTGATTTCGCATCGCTCGGGCGAAACCGAAGACAGCACCATCGCCGACATCGCCGTCGGCCTCAACGCCGGTCAGATCAAGACCGGTTCGCTGTCGCGTTCCGACCGCATCGCCAAGTACAACCAGTTGATCCGGATCGAGGAAGACCTCGGCGACACCGCGTCCTACCCGGGCCGCGAAACCTTCTACAACCTGCGCTAAGCATTCATGCGCTGGCTGACGGTCGGCCTCCTCGCCTTGATCGTCCTCCTCCAGTACCCATTGTGGCTGGGCAAGGGAGGATGGTTGAAGGTATGGGAGTACGACCGCCAGCTCAAGGTAGAGAAGGAAGAGACGCGCCAGCTGGAAATCCGCAACGCCGGCCTCGACGCCGAAGTGCGTGACCTGAAGCAGGGTTACGAGGCGATCGAGGAGCGGGCGCGCTTCGAACTGGGCATGGTGAAGCAGGACGAAATCTTTGTCCAGATCCCCGAGCGGGCCGCTGTTGCCGCCCCGGTCGAATCCCCAAAAACCCAGTAGCCACGGGCAAATCGCTCAGTTAGAATCGTCTCCAGCAGTCTCGCACCGAGCGCTGAAGGAGAACGACATGCTGCTCAAGATTGGCGATAGCGCCCCGACATTTTCCCTGCCGGATGCCGACATGGAGACTGTCGATCTGGCCGGCTATCTCAAGCGCGATACCATCGTCCTGTTTTTCTATCCCAAGGATTGCACGCCCTGCTGTACCCGCGAGGTCACCGATTTTTCCGATCACGAGGGGGATTTCCAGCGGCTGGGCTGCGTGCTGTTCGGCATCAACCGCGACGACTGTCTGAAGCATCAGGAATTCCGCGACCGCGAGGGCATCGGTACCCGCCTGCTGTCGGATGCGGAAGGCAGCGTCTGCCAGCAATACGGGGTATGGCAAGCCCGGGAAGTGGATGGCCAGAAGAAATTCGGCATCGTCCGTTCCACCTTTGTCATCGATCGCAACGGCCTCATCCGCCATGCGTTGTACAACGTCAATTACAAGGGCCATGCACTGGATGTGCTGCGCCTCGTGAAGGAACTCGATTCATGAACCTGCAGGTTGCCAAGAATACCGTCATCACCCTCGACTACCACGTCACCAACCCGGACGGCGAGGTCGTCGACGAAGGGCGTGATCCCATCATCTACCTGCATGGCGGCTACGACGACATCTTCCCGAAGATCGAGGAAGCCCTGCAGGGCAAGATGGTCGGCGAGTCGGTCCAGGTCAAGCTGCAGCCGGACGAAGCCTTTGGCGAATACGATCCGGAACTGGTGCAGATCGAACCGCGCAAGGATTTTCCCAAGGAATTGCAGGTCGGCATGCAGTTTGAAGGCGGCCCGGAAGACGGCGGCGATGACGATTTCGTCATTTACCGCGTCACCGACATCGCCGACGACAAGGTGGTGCTCGACGGCAACCATCCGCTGGCCGGTAGCGCGCTGGTGTTCACCTGCACGGTGACGTCAATTCGCGCCGCCAGTGCCGAAGAAGTCGAGCACGGCCACGTGCACGATGCCGACGAAGACGGCGAAACCTGCCACTGAGCTGGCAGCCGCCCGCCGCGGCGCTCAACGTTGCGGCGGCCAGGGGTGGGTTTCGAAACGCAGCAGCGTCGGCGCCTCGCTATCGACGATGACGCGGGTCCAGCCCATCAGCGGGTAACCGAAGGTTTCGATGCGGGTGAAACGCTCGATGCGGCGGCCCTTGTTGTCGCGTAGCGGGTGATCGATGCGGTTGATGTGGGTGTCGCCGTGGACGGCGACGACCTGACCGTCGAAATTGAGCGTTTCCTCACGCAACAGCTTGAGGAAATCGCGGAATCCCCGGTGCGGAAAACCTTGCGCCAGATGCGTGAAGCCCGGGTTGGCCTGGAACAGCAGGACGATGCCGCGCAGCCTGTCGCGTCTGGCTTGCGCAAAACCTTCCTTCAGCCAGGCTAGTACCTGCGGGTTGCGCGCCAGGTATTCGGCTCTCGGCTGTTCAGTCATACCCCAGTTGTTGTTGCCGCCCGGCAGGTTGAGCGTGACGAAAAGCAGCGGACCGAGCCGGAAGCGGGCGTGTTCCGGATAGGCGGCGGACTGGCGCTCCAGCGTCAGCTTGTGTTGGCCGAGTGATTGCCGGTCTGGCCAGAACAGGCTGCGCAGCTTGTGCAGACGTTCCTGCGGGTCGTAGCTGCCGTTGCTCAGGCGATCGCAATCGGCCCATTCGTTGTCGCCGGGAACAAAGACGAAGGGTACCCGGCTGCTATCGAACAGTTGTCGGCGATCCTCGAAGACGGCGTCGTCGCAACGATCCGCACCATGCTTGATGTCGCCGATGTGGGCAATGAAATCGACATGGCTGTCGGCGATCGCCGTCAGCATCTTCGGCAACTCGGCGCGTTCGCTCTCCGAATAGGGTATATCGCCGATCAATGCGAAGCGCCAGAGTTCGGCCTGGGCGCTGGCGGTGAGCAGGAGCAGCACGCCCAGCACGGCGCAGCGCCGGCAGCTGGCAAGCACTCGGCAGTGGATCAACGGAGCAGGCCTTTCAGGGCGTACAGCGCATCGAGTGCTTCGCGCGGGGTCAGGCTGTCCGGGTCGATGGCGGCGAGCTGGCCGAGTACCGGGTGCGGTTCGGCAATTTCGGGTTCCGGCGCGGCCTGCGTGAACAGATCGGGTTGCAGCGGATCGACCGTTGCCCGCTGTTCGAATTCACGCAATTGTTTTTTCGCCGCGCGTACGACGCTGGCCGGAATCCCCGCCAGTGCCGCGACCTGGATCCCGTAGCTCTGGTTGGCCGGACCTTCCTCGACGGCGTGCATGAAGACGATGCGGTGCGCGTGCTCGACGGCGCCGAGGTGCACGTTGGCCAGTTCGGAATATTCGTGCGAAAGCCGGGTCAGTTCGAAATAGTGCGTGGCGAACAGCGTCAGGCTGCGGTTCTTGTCGATCAGGTGGCGCAGGATGGCGAAGGCCAGCGCCATGCCGTCGAAGGTCGAGGTGCCGCGACCGATCTCGTCCATCAGCACCAGGCTCTGATTCGTCGCGTGGTGCAGGATGGCGGCGGCTTCGGTCATCTCGACCATGAAGGTCGACCGCCCGGACGCGAGGTCGTCGGAGGCGCCGATGCGGGTGAAGATGCGGTCGAGCGGGCCGAGCGCGCAGCGCGTCGCCGGCACGTAGCTGCCGATGTGGGCGAGCAGGGCGATCAGCGCGACCTGGCGCATGTAGGTCGATTTACCGCCCATGTTCGGGCCGGTGATCAAGAGCAGTCGGCGCTCGTCGGCGAGCCGGCAGTCGTTGGCGATGAAGGTCTCGGCGCTTTGCGCCAGTTCGTTCTCGACCACCGGGTGGCGGCCGCCTTCGATGGCGAGGCAGGTCTCGGCGACGAACTCCGGCTTGCACCAGTTGCGTTTCAGCGCCGACTCGGCGAAGCCGGCCAGCAGGTCGAGCTGGGCGACGGCACGGGCAATGGTTTGCAGGGTCGGGACGACCGGCAGCAGTGCGTCGAGGATGCCCTCGTAGAGCAGTTTCTCGCGCGCCAGCGAGCGCTCCTGCGCCGACAGCGCCTTGTCCTCGAAGGCCTTCAGTTCCGGCGTGATGTAGCGCTCGGCGTTCTTCAGCGTCTGGCGGCGGCGGTAGTCGTCGGGAATCTTGTCGACATTGGCGTGCGTGACTTCGATGTAGAAGCCATGCACCTTGTTGTACTCGACCTTGAGGCTGGCAATGCCGGTGCGCTCGCGTTCGCGCACCTCCATGTCGACCAGGAAGGCGCCGCAGTTGTCGTTGAGCGAGCGCAGCTCATCGAGGTCGGCGTCGTAACCCGGCGCGATGACGCCGCCGTCGCGTACCTGGGCGCCCGGTTCAGCGGCGATGGCGCGCACCAGCAGGTCAAGCGTTTCGGCCGGTACAGCCAGTTCGTCGTAGGTCTGCGCCAGCAGGTCGGCGTTGGCCTCGGCCAGCGGCGCGCGCAGTTCCGGTAGGCGGGCGAGCGACTCGCGCAGGCTGGCGAGGTCGCGCGGGCGGGCATTCCTCAGCGCGATGCGGCCGGCGATACGCTCGATGTCGGCGATGCCGCGCAGGCTCTTGCGGACGGCACCGGCCAGGCGGCCGTAATCGTCGAGCAATGCTTCGACCGCGCCGTGGCGTTCGGCGGGAATCGCGCGGGCGCGCAGCGGATGGTGCAGGGTGTGACGCAAGAGGCGCGAACCCATGCTGGTGACGCAGTTGTCGAGCAGAGAGAAGAGCGTCGGCGATGGCTGGCCGCGTAGCGTTTCGGTCAGTTCCAGGTTGCGCCGGGTGGCGAGGTCGAGACCGAGGTAATCGCCCTCGATTTCGACGCTCAGCCCGCGCAGGTGCGGCAGCTTGCCCGACTGCGTCGCCTGCGCGTACTGGAGCAGGGCGCCGGCCGCGGCAATCGCCGGCTTCAGGCCCTCGGCGCCGAAACCGGCGAGCGAGGCGACCTCGAACTGCTCGCAGAGCAGGCGCTTGGCCGAGTCGAAATCGAAATACCAGTCCGGTTGCCGGGTGCGCGCCACGTCGATGCCGAAATTCGGCGTCCAGCTTTCCGGATAGAGGATTTCCGCCGGGCGGATGCGCTCCAGCGTCGCCGCAATCTGCTCGGCCGCCACCTCGATCAGGATGAATTCACCGCTCGCCAGGTTGAGACGGGCGATGCCGGCGGTGTTGCGCAAGGTGGTCACGGCGAGAAGCCAGACATCCTGCTTATCGTCGATCAGCGCCGCGTCGGTCAGCGTCCCCGGCGTGACGATGCGCGACACGGCGCGCTCGACCGGCCCCTTGCTGGTCGCCGGATCGCCGATCTGCTCGCAGATCACTGCCGACTCGCCCATCTTCACCAAGCGCGCCAGGTATGGCTCCAACGAATGGAAAGGTACGCCCGCCATCTTGATCGGCACCCCGGCCGACTGCCCGCGCGTGGTCAGCGTGATGTCGAGCAGCCGCGCCGCCTTCTCGGCATCCTCGTAGAACAACTCGTAGAAGTCGCCCATGCGGTAGAAGAGCAGGGTGTTCGGGTGCTTGGCCTTGAGCCCCAGATACTGCTGCATCATCGGGGTGTGCTTGGGGCTGTCGGCGGGTTTGCTCATGGCTTGGGGGTATCGCAAAAAAGGACGAATTGTAGCAACGAGGCGCCCAGTTCAAGGTTTTGCTTCTCTTGTTCTTCTTGTGGGATGTTTTTTTGTATTTCACACCGGCAAGTAGAATGACATAAAGCTAATCGCAAGGGGGCAAGACATGGCATTACCCGAAGGTCTTTATGACCTTGTGCTGACGGAAGCGCTCTCGCATGCACTTTCCCGAACAACGCTTCCTGGAAGTAGGGTTCTGAACTCGCTGGCGCTAGAAGATGCGCCGGCTTGCCTGGCTGATGCCTTGGCACTCCAGCTCAGAAAAATCCTGGAAGACATGCAGGGAGAGGGAAAAGAAAAGCTCCTCGGTCAGCTGGATCTGGTCAATTCCCTGCTGGTCAGCCTGCGCCAGCGTCTTGAGCCTGAGACAGCTGCCGCAGCGGTGGATATGGTGGCTACTCCGCCGCAGGTACTGCGGGCCATCTATCGGCAATCGGTGCCCCCTGAGATGCCAGCAACCGGCCTGGCACTGCCGTGGTTATTCACAGCGGGCAAAGGTTCCCCCTCGCTTTTGACCGAGTTACGTCGGGAACTCGCAGCTTGCGATCAGGTGGATATCCTGGTCAGTTTCATTACCCATTCCGGGGTGCGCAAGCTGCTCGATATCCTGCAAACCGTCACTGCGCTGGGGGCTGATGGTCTCCCGCGTACTCGCCTGCGGGTGTTGACCACGACCTACACCGGGGCCACGGAAATTCTGGCGCTCGATGAACTGGCTAGCCTGCCGGGCTGCGAAATCCGGGTTTCCCTTGATGGCCGGCGGACCCGGCTACATGCCAAAGCGTGGCTGTTCCGGCGCCGGACCGGATTCGGCGCGGCCTATGTGGGTAGCGCCAATCTGTCTGGCGCCGCCTTGATGGGCGGTCTGGAATGGACGGTGAAATTCACCGAGCGTGGGCAATCAGACCTGTTTGAACGAGCCCGGGCGCACTTTGAAACGCTCTGGGAAGACAGCGAATTCCAGCGTTATGATCCGGCCAATCCGGCGCACCGCCAGGCGCTGGGCGAGGCGCTCAAGCGCGAGTCGGGCGAGGACCTTGTCGCTCGTCCGACCTATTTTGACCTTGAGCCCAAGGCCTATCAGCAGGAAATGCTCGATCAACTGCATGTCGAGCGTGAACACGACCGCTGGCGCAATCTGGTGGTGGCGGCTACGGGTACGGGTAAGACGGTGGTGGCTGCCTTCGACTACCGGCGCATCTGTCAGCAGGAGGGAGGGCGGCCGCGCCTGCTGTTCGTCGCGCATCGCGAGGAAATCCTCAAGCAGGCCCTGCGGACTTACCGCGAGGTGCTGCGCGACCACGCTTTCGGTGAGTTGCTGCTCGGTGGCGCAGTTCCGCAAAGTTTTGATCACCTATTTGCCACCATCGACAGTGTAGCGGCGCGGGATTTATTGGTGCGTTGCGGTGCCGCACACTGGTACGTTGTCGTGGTGGACGAGTGTCATCGCCTGGCGGCAGAGCGTTTCGAGGCATTTGTTACCACGGTCCGGCCACGTATCCTGTTGGGGCTGACAGCGACGCCGGAACGCAGCGACGGCAAGCCGATTCTGGGGTACTTCACCAATCGCCCGGATGGTTCGCCTGCCGTTGAGTTGCGGCTCTGGCATGCCCTCGAACAACAATTGCTGGCGCCCTTCGAGTACTACGCCTGTGATGACGACACCGATTTTTCCGAAGTGCCTTGGCAGCAGCCGGGGGAACTCGCGGCGGTAGATAGGCTGGTGACTGGTAACGATGCCCGTGCCCGTCTGGTGCTCAATGAATGGCGCCGGCTGGCGGGCGATCTGACGCGGGGGCGAGCGCTGCTGTTCTGCGTTTCGGTGGCCCACGCGCAGTTCATGACGGAGAAGCTGAATCAAGCCGGTATCAAGTCCTTGTGCGTGGTGGGCGATACGCCCCTTGAAGAACGGCGACGCGCACCGGAAAGGCTGGCCCGGGGCGAGGTGGCGGCGCTCGTTACTTGTGACCTCTATAACGAGGGCGTGGACCTGCCGCTGGTCGATACGCTGTTGCTTCTTCGTCCGACCCAAAGCCCGGTGCTGTTCCAACAACAGATCGGCCGCGGGTTGCGTTTGGCCAAAGGCAAGGAAAGTTGCCTGATCCTCGATTTCGTTGGGCGTCATCGGGAGGAGTTCCGCTTCGATCGCTTGCTGTCGACGATTACCGGGCTTTCGCGCGGTCAGTTGATTGAATCGGTCGAAAAAGGCTTCGGGACACTACCGCCTGGCTGCCATATCCTGTTGCAACGTCAGACACGAGAGCAAGTGCTGCGCAGCCTGAGAAAGCTGGTGCAGCAGAACTGGCGCCGACTGCGCACCGAGTTGCAAGCTTTCGCCGCTTTGCGCGGGCGCAGCAATATCCGCCTGGCCAATTTTCTGCGGGAACAGGGAATTGAACTGGATGACATCTACCGCAGTAGCGGGCGTTCGGGCTGGGCCAATCTCAAACGCGATGCTGGCCTGCTGACGATGTTGGCGGGGGATGAAGATGATTATTTCGGCCGTCGCTTCGGCGACCTGTTACACATCGACGACCCGGCGCGTATCGATACGCTGCTCAGGATCGCCGAGCCGTCGGCGGCTTACCAATGCGTTGATGCACGAGAGCAGTGCCTGCTGCAGATGCTTGCCTATCAGGTGGATGCGCAACAGCAGCAACTGGGTACTGGCGAAGCGTTTCTTGAAAGATTGCGGTCTCACCCGGCGCATCTTGCCGAACTGGCGGAAATCGGCGAGGTGTTGCAAGCCAGAAGCGTGTTGAGGCAGCGCGCTGTGCCTGGATTGGAAGATGTTCCCCTCTGTCTGCATGGTGCTTACGGAATCCGCGAAATCCTCACCGCCGTCGGCTGGCTGACGCCGAATAAACGCGCCCCCTTCCAGGCGGGTGTCCTTGCGCTACAGGATCGCAAGGTCGAACTGCTGTTTGTAACCCTCGATAAAAGCGAGGGCTACCATGCGCAGATCGCTTATCACGACTATGCCATCAGCGCTGATTTGTTCCATTGGCAGTCGCAGAACGCTGCCGGCCCGAACACGATGGCGGGACGTCGCTACCTGGAGAGCCCCGATAACGGCTGGCGTTTCCAGCTTTTTGTCCGGACGACCAAAGGGGCGCCGTACCGTGCTTGTGGTCCGGTCATGCTGGAGCATGCAGAAGGGCAGAAACCGATGAATATTCAGTGGCGTCTATCGGTGCCATTGCCGGGAAGCTTGTTCCGGGAATTCAGCATTCTGCGCGGGGAGTAGCTGGTAAATTGCCAGTACCTTGTTCAGAACATGTCGTCGCCGACGACGGATCAAGGAAACCTGTCGATATTTCCGCAAAAGATCGACACATTCTCGGGTTCAGCCCTGCAGCAACTCGGTATCCGCATGATCGTAAGCCGGTGAGCAGCAGCACAGCAGCTTGAGCGGCGCGTCGCCGACGGCTTCGATGCAGTGCGGTGTGCCGGGCGAAATGCAGACGGTGTCGCCGGGCTGGACGAGAAACGTCTCATCGCCCAGCCTCATCCGGCCATGACCGGCAGTGATGTGATAGAGCTCCTCGGTCTGCGCGTGGCGGTGCAGTTCGGTTCGGCTGCCGGGCTGGAGGCTGGCTTCGGCCAGGCTCTGGTTGCGGTTGCCGTGAACCCTGGGGTGCATCAGTTCGCGGATCTCGGAGCTGTCCTTGGTGATGTAGGGCGTGACGGTGGCGTAGGCTTGCAGTTGGGGCATGGCGGGGGCTCGGGCGGCGCGGATTGCTGCCCGGAGTATGCCGCAACTGCCCGGCGTTCGCTCAGTGTGTCGTGTCGTCGAGGTGGATCACGTCGTCGTTCTGGCGCTGGTTGGCCAGGTGACGCTGCCGGATCAGGTACATGAGGCCGCTGACGAAGAGGCCGAACAGGGTCAGGACCCAGTAGATCGACAGGTCGGCACGGATCATCGCGTAGTAGAGGCCGGTCATGATCAGGATCGACAGGTTCTCATTGAAGTTCTGGACGGCAATCGAATGCCCGGCGCCCATCAGGATATGGCCGCGGTGCTGGAGCAGGGCGTTCATCGGCACGACAAAGAAGCCGGAAAGGCCACCGATCAGGATCAGTAGCGGGATCGCCAGCCAGATGTCGCGCACGAAGTTCATTACCAGGACGACGATGCCCATGGCGATGCCGAGCGGGATCACCTTGAGCGATTTGCGCAGGGTGATGAAGCGGGCAGCGACGATGGCGCCGCCCGCCACGCCGAAGGCGACCACGCCCTGCAGCATGGAGGACTTGGAGAGGTCGAGGCCGAGCGCCACTTCCGACCATTTGATGACGATGAATTGAAGGGTTGCGCCGGCGCCCCAGAACAGGGTGGTCACGGCCAGCGAAATCTGGCCGAGGCGGTCGCGCCAGAGCAGGCTCAGGCAGTGGTTGAATTCGTGCAGCAGATAGAGGGGGTTCTTCTTCAGCGGCTTGTGGTCGACCCCGGTGTCCGGCACGTAGAGGTTGAACAGGGCGGCGATCAGATAGAGCAGGATGATCACGGAAATGGCGACTTCGCCCGCCGTGTCGAAACCGGTTTCGATGAAGGGCAGATCGAAGGCCAGCAGTTTGGCGGCGATGCCGGGCTGGATCAGCAGTCCGCCAATGACCACCCCGAGGATGATGGCGCCGACGGTCAGTCCTTCGATCCAGCCGTTGGCGACGACCAGCAGGCGATGTGGCAGATATTCGGTGAGGATGCCGTACTTGGCCGGCGAATAGGCGGCGGCGCCAAGGCCGACGATGGCGTAGGCGAAGAGCGGATGAACATGGAAGAACATCAGCGCGCAGCCGAAGACCTTGATGCTGTTGCTGATCAGCATGACGCGGCCCTTGGGCATTGAATCGGCGAAGGCGCCGACGAAGGCAGCGAGGACGACGTAAGAAAGTGTGAAACTGGTCTTCAGCAGCGGTTCGTAGGATGCCGGAGCGTGCATTTCGCGCAGTGCAGCGATGGCGGCGATGAGCAGTGCGTTGTCGGCCAGCGCCGAGAAGAACTGCGCAGCCATGATGATGTAGAAGCCGAACGGCACGGAACGGGTCTTTCTCGTATTACTTTGGGCGAGGTTTATACCACGTAATGATCGTGGGCGTCCCGGCCAGCTGCTTTCTTTTGTGGCGTCGCGGATCGATTATCTGCCGGCAAATTATCTGTGCATGCAGGAGGGGTTGGGTGGCCTCTTGGCTGGATTTAGCACATGTGAATTTATGCTTTGTAGAAATTTGTAAACCCTCTCCTGCTCTGTGTTTACAAATCTAAATATCATCATCGAATGCTTTTGATATATTGGCCGTAAGTACTAAGCATATTAGAAATACATAAATAAGCCCCCCCAGCAGAACAGAGACGACGTAGCAAACAGGGGCATGAATTGTTGGCAGGGGAACAAGCAAATATCGATCTCGAATTCGACGAGCGCTTTCTGATCATCGATCAGTTGATCAGCGAGCACGAAACGGATTTCGATGCGCCATTGCGCAAGGGGAAGGATCCCTTTGACTGGGCGAAGATCGCCGATGATTGCGCAGCACTGGCGCGCGAAACCCGGGATTTCCGGGTTGCCGTGTGGTGGTTGCGGGCCAGGGCCGAAGTTGGCGGCCTGACGGCTTGGGTCGATGGCCTGAGCTACATCCTGGAATTGCTGGAACTGCCCGAAGATGCGGTCTACCCGCAGGGCGATGCCGAGTTGTCGAGCGGCGAACTGCACGCCACCGTGCTCAATTGGCTGACTTCCTCGCGTAGCCTGGCTGCATTCCGGAAACTCTCCCTGACCAGCGATGCGGCGTGGAGCATCGCCGCGCTGTTGCCTGATGTCGGCGGTACGCGCTATGCCACCGAAAGTGAGCAGGGAAAACTCCGCGAAGCCTTGCGTGCCGACCAGGCGCGCAGCGATCTCAATTGTGCCTTGCTCAACCGGGCTCGCGCCTGTCTCGAAGAAATCGCGCTGCGACTCGACGAGCGGGCGGGCGACGCCAGCGGCGATTTCAGCGAACTGATCGGGGCCGTCGGCCACGCCGCGCATCGTCTGGCGCCGCTGACGACGCAGTCCCAGCAAGCCGACGCCGCTGCCGTAGAGGGCGAGGTGTCTGAAACCGGGAGCGAATCCGTGGCCGACGTGCCTGCCAGTGTCGGCAGTGTGCGTCTGGTCAGCGAAGGCTTTGCCATTCATGGCCGTGACGAAGTGCGCATCGTGCTGGCGGCACTTGAACGCTACTACCGTGACCACGAAAGCGGCCATCCGGCGCCGATCTTCATCCAGCGCCTGCAACGGATGGTCGACATGAGTTTTGAGCTGCTGATGCGGGAGTTGTTTTCCGAATCGGACAGGCTCCTGGATCGGCTGGTGAAACCGGCTTCGAATTGATTTTTCACCTTTTTATCGACGGAGAGTAGGTGTGGCTAAACATTACGACGGTCAGAAATTCATCGGAAAGCAACGTGCCCCCCGGGTGCAGATCGAGTACGACGTTGAAATCTACGGCTCGCAGAAGAAAGTCGAGCTGCCTTTTGTCGTGGGGGTGATGGCGGATCTTTCCGGCGAAAACCGCGAATCCCTGGCACCGATCGAGGAGCGGGACTTCATCGACATCGATGACGAAACCTTCGACAAGCGGATGGCGCAGATTGCGCCGAAGGTTGCCTTCTACTGCGAAGACACGCTGACCGATGACGATCCCGGCGCCCTGATCGACGTCAATCTGACCTTCAACTCGATGCAGGACTTCGAGCCCGGCGAGATCGCCCGGCGCATACCGGAGCTGGCGGCGCTGCTCAAGGCGCGCAACGAGCTGAAGGAACTGACCACCTACATGGACGGCAAGATGGCCGCCCAGGATCTGATCGAGCAGATCCTGACCAACACCAAGTACACCGGCAAGGAACTGGAAGTTCGCGATGACGCCGACTGGCCGAAGGCACCGGAAGAAGATCTGCCCGCGGCCCAAGACAAGCAACCCGAGTGAACGAAAGAGTAAACGCGATGAGTACCGTATTCGAAAGCCAAGCCGATGCAACCCAGGTCGTCACCCTGGAGAACGACAGCGAACTCAAGGAGCTGCTGAAGAAATCCTTCCGTCCCCGCACCAACGAGGCCGCCGAAGCCGTGCAGACGGCGGTCAACACGCTGCTCCAGTTCGTTCGCCGCGACAAGGTCGTTGTTTACAAGGACGTGCTGAAAACGGTCGATGAGCTGGTTGCCGAGATTGACGCCAAGATTTCCAAGCAACTGACCAAGATCCTGCATCACCCCGAAATGCAGAAGCTGGAAGGCGCCTGGCGCGGCTTGCATTACCTGGTCTCGAATACCGAGGTCAGCGCCAATCTGCGCATCCGGGTGATGAACATCAGCAAGAAGGAACTGGGCCGTACCCTGCGTCACTACAAGGGCGGTGCCTGGGACCAGAGCCCGATCTTCAAGAAGATCTACGAACAGGAATTCGGCCAGTTTGGCGGTCAGCCCTTCGGTTGCATCGTCGGTGATTACGAATTCAACCACAGCCCGCACGACGTCGCACTGCTCACCGAAATGGCGAAGATCGCCGCTTCGGCCCACGCCCCCTTCATTTCGGCGGCGGCGCCGGGGACCATGCAGATGGACTCGTGGTCGGAACTGGCCAACCCGCGCGACATCTCGAAGATCTTCCAGGCCGTCGAATATGCCGCCTGGCGCCGGCTGCGCGAATCGAACGACTCGCGCTACCTGTCGCTGACCCTGCCGCGTTTCCTGGCCCGTCTGCCGTACGGCGCTCACACCCACGAAGTGCCGGAATTCGCCTTCGAGGAAACCACCGATCCCGACAGCGACAAGGATTTTTGCTGGGCCAACTCCGCTTACGCGATGGCCGCCAACATCACCCGGGCCTTCTCCGAGTACGGTTGGTGTACCAAGATCCGCGGTGTCGAATCCGGTGGTGCCGTCGAAATCCTGCCGAACTTCGTCTATTCCAATTCGGACGGCGAGAAGCTGCTGTACTGCCCGACCGAGATCGCGATTTCCGACCGCCGCGAACACGAACTGTCGAACGCCGGCTTCATGCCGCTGGTTTTCCGCAAGAACTCGGACATGGCGGCCTTCATCGGCGCCCGCACCATGCACAAGCCGGCCATCTACGAAGACGACGACGCCACCGCCAACGCCAACCTGTCGGCCCGGCTGCCCTACATCTTCGCCACCTGCCGCTTCGCCCATTACCTGAAGTGCATCGTCCGCGACAAGATCGGTTCGTTCAAGTCGCGTGAGGAAACGCAGCGCTGGCTCAACGACTGGATCATGAACTACGTCGATGGCGACCCGACGATCTCGAGCGAAGCGACCAAGTCGCGTCGCCCGCTGTCCGCTGCCGAAGTGATCGTGGACGAACTCCCGGACAACCCGGGGTACTACCGCGCCCAGTTCTTCCTGCGTCCGCATTACCAACTGGAGGGGTTGACCGTGTCCCTCCGGCTGGTTTCCAAGCTGCCGTCTGCCAAGCAGACGAGTCAGTAAGGAAAACCCGGGCGTACTGACAATTTTCAGTCCGCCCGGTCATTCCACGGTTCCATTCATCTTTAATTCTAGGAGCAATCATGGCACAAGCACTTGTTGACTATTTCCTGCAGATCGACGGCGTCGAGGGCGAGTCTCCCGACCAGCAGTATCCTGGCCTGATTCAGCTGCAAAGCTGGCAGTGGGCTGAAGAAAACTCCGGTCGCTGGGGTTTCGGTAGCGGTGGCGGTGCGGGTAAGGTCGAAATGAAGGACTTCGAGTTCCGCATGGTCACCAACAAGGCCTCGCCGAAGCTCTTCCTGATGTGCGCGACTGGCGATCACATTCCGCAAGCCAAGCTGATCTGCCGCAAGTCCGGTGGCACCCAGCTCGACTTCATGACGGTGACCTTCAGCAACTGCCTGGTTTCGTCTTTCACCACCGTCGGCAACCTGCCGGGCGACATGGCCACCAAGTTCGGCGTGACCGAAACGGTGCTGCCGGTTGATGAAATCAAGATCAACTTCGCCCGCATCGAAGTCGAGTACAAGGAGCAACGCAATGACGGCACGATGGGCGCCGTCATCAAGGCGGGCTATGACCTGAAGCTGAACGCAACGGTCTAAACCTCAGTCGGCATTTGGTGCTGGCGAACTTCGTTCGTCGGCACCAAAACAGACCATGAAACCACACAGCCAGATCAAGCATTCCTACACGCCCAACCTGTTCCAGCGGATCAGTCGGGGGGCGGGTAGTCACGCCTCGGTTGCCGATTCCATCCAGGAAGAGGTGCTGCAGCTCCTGCGCCATGCGGCGCGCAGTGCCCGTCCGCGCAGCGACAGTGAAGCGCAGATCTGTTCATCAGTGTTCAATTACGGTTTGCCGATGGCTTCCTTCGGCAGCACCAGTGTTTCCGATGTCGATGCCGTGGTCCGGCATCTGAAGCGGATGATTCCGGTCTTCGAACCGCGGATCGATCCGCGCTCGCTGCAGATCACCACCTCCCTTTCCAGTGACCAGCACTTCCGCGAGTCTGTCCTGTTCGACATCAGCGCCGAAGGGAAGGGGAACGTCGTGGCCTATCTCTCGTTCCGTCTGGCCGTCGATTTCAGTCACGGCGCGGTTCGTCTTGTCCGTAGGCCGAATTTGTGAATCCGAACTTCATCGACCTCTATAACGAAGAACTGCGTTTCCTGCGCGAAGCCGGGCAGCATTTCGCCGATGCCTACCCCCAGGTTGCCGGACAACTGGGAATGCACGAGGACACGGTCAGCGACCCTTTTGTCGAGCGCCTGCTCGAAGGGGTGTCCTTCCTGACCGCGCGCATCCAGGCCAGACTCGACGTCGAGCATGCCGAGTTCGCGCGCCAGATGCTGGCGCGCGTCGCTCCGCTCTGGGATGAATCGACGCCGTCGATTGCCACGCTGGCCTTCACCCCGGATTTCGCTTCGCCCGAGTGTCAGGGAGGCGTCACGCTGGACAAGGGCAGCATCATCCAGGCCCGCCTGCCGGGCAACAACAACGTGCTGCGCTTCACCACCGGGCAGACGATCCAGCTCCTGCCGCTGGAAATCTCCAAGGTGCGCTGCGCCGCCACCATCAATCACCTGCCGCCGCGCATCGCGGCGCAGGCCCAGGAAGCCGCCGGCGTCATCGCCCTGGAGTTTTCCAGCCAGGGCCGGGCCAAGCTCGGCGAACTGAAAACCGACTACCTCGAACTCACCCTGGTCGGCGACATTCCGCTTTGCCATGCCATCCAGAAGCGGCTGCTGCATGATGCCTTCAAGGTTTTTGCCTGGGCCGAGGACAGCGGCGCGCTGGAATATATCGAGATCGGCAAGGAATCCCTGGCCATCGTCGGCGTCACGCCGGAAGAAAGCCTGCTGCCGCCGTCGGCCAGCATGCTGCCCGGGCTGCGCCTGCTGCGCGAGTACTTCGCCCAGCCCAGCCGCTTCCTCGGCGTGCGGATTTCCGGACTGAGCAAGCTGTTCAAGCGTATCGGCGAGCATCGCAAGTTCCATATCGGCTTCCTGCAGAAGAGCGAGCCGGCCAACATCATCAACCGGATCAACGCGCAGTGTTTCCGCCTGTTCGCGACGCCGGTGATCAATCTCTACCCGAAGACCTTCGACCCCATCGTCTACAACCCGGATCGCACCGACCAATGGGTACTGGTCGATCGCCTGCGTCCGCTGGCCTACGACATCCATCACGTCACCGAGTGCCGCGCCATCCTGGAAAACGGGCGCTGCCTCGGTCTGGCTCAGGTGCCGCCGCGCAACGGTTACGCACAGAACGGTTACGAAGGCCATTTCAGCACGCGCAAGCAATACATCACCTACGGTTCGGTCGGCAAGGCGTCGTTGAAGAACCAGTTGCCGATCCGCCATTTCGTCAATGTCGGTCTCGACCCGGACACCGGCATTCCGGAAGACATCAAATCGCTGCAGATCGACGGCTACGTCAGCGATCGCGGCTGGTACCGGGAACACCTCGATCAGGCCGGCTTCTCGCTGACCAGCGCCAGCCTGATCGGCAAGATCGAATGCCTGCGCCTGCCTGGCGAAGCGCGCGACGAACCGCTGCCGGAGCGGCACTGGGAGGCGGTGCAGCTACTCGGCAGCAACCCCTTGCGCCTGCGCAGCCGGAACGACAATGACCTGGTCAACGCCCTGCACCTGTGGCTGGGACTGGCCAGCGACCCGGCGGTGCTGTCCGACCAGCGGCGCATCAGCAGTCTCGACCGGGCGCGCAACAAGATGGGGTATTCCCGTTCGCCGGTTCCCGGGCCGATGTCCTGGGTGCGCTCCAACCGGCTGCGTTTCAACATCGATACCAAGCATCACCCCGATGGCGGGGCCTGGCTGTTTTCCCGGATCGTCTGTCATGCGCTCCTCGATTGCGTCAATTTGAACGATGGACTGGAGGTTGACATTGATTTTGACGGCGAGCCGGGCGATACCTTCACGAATCTTTCGCGTAGCGGAGGGCGGGCTTGATGCAGGTGTCGAGCGACGAATTCGACCGTCTGCATGAAGCCATGGCCTACGTGGATTCCGATGGCAAGCCGCGCCAATTGAAAGCGGACGAGTCCTGGCGGGGAATTTCCAACCGCAAGACCTTGCACGAATTGCTGCGTCGCCTCGAGTCGCTGGTCGCCAACGACGGTTACGGACTGCGCCCGGGCTGGGATCAGGGCTGGCTACGCCTCGAGCAGGCGGCTGAGCTCTATTTCTCCGGTAGCGAACTGCAGGACGTCCGCCTTGAACCGGCCAAGGAAAAAGGGGGACGCGACGCCGAACACGATGTGCTGCGGGTGCGCATGCGCCATTTCGGCCTGTTCGCCCCCTACGGCCCGCTGCCCATCCACGTCACCGAACACGCCAAGTACGAGCGCAGCTTCGAGCGCAACGCCGGCTTCGAAGCCTTCCTCAATCTCTTGAGCGGGCATCTCGCCGTGCTCGATTACCGGGCGTACGCCAACACCCACCCGGTCATCAGCCTCTACGGCCATCCGCGGCGGGAGGGCTTTTCGCAACGCCTGCAGGATCTTGCGTCGGGCTGGATGGCCGGTCATGAGAGCGCTTTCGCCGCGCATATCCAGCGTTGCCGGCTGGCCGAGAGCTGGGCTTACCTGCGCCCGGAACGCAGCCTGCCGGCGCTGGAAACGATCCTCGCCCGTTACTTCGCGATCGACGTCAAGGTCACGCCGCGCCACGGGCGGTGGATCGAGATCGGTGGCGAAAGCGGCGAAAAGCGCCTCGGCCAGTGGCGCGTCGGGCGGCGCATCTTCGATACGCAATCGGCCATTCACGTCAAGCTCGGCCCCATCGATGCCAAGGATTTTCCGCAGTTCCAGCGCGCCTCCGAACGGATGAAGACGATGCTCCGCCTGATCGAGGACTACACCGGCGGCCAGGTCAATGCGCGCATCGACGTCGATGTCCGGACTTCGCCAAGCCTGCGCGCCGCGCTGGGCAAGACGCGCATCGGGCAGAACACCTGGATCAAACCGTCTGACGAACTGAAGACGATTTGTACCCACAACCCATACGAATTACTTTGATGGAGTCATTTGCATGAATCGAGAGCGGTTATTTGGTCGTCTTGGCACCCTGGCCTATGAAGCGGTCGTCGAGGCAACCGCGCTGTGCAAGCAGAGCGAGCACGAGTTCATCGAACTCGAACACTGGCTGATTTCGGTACTGCGTCGCGAACAGAGCGACATTTCCGAACTGCTCTCGCATTTCAAGGGCGATCCCGGCATCCTGCTCAGCCAGTTGCAACGCCAGCTGGCGCGCTTCCCGCGCCGCCACGGTTGCGCCATCGACATTTCCTCGCGTCTCGACCAGGCGATGGAAAGTGCGCTGGCAACCAGCCAGCTGATCGCGCCGGCGCAACACATCCGTTCCGGTCACGTTCTGCTCGGCCTGCTCGAAAACAGCCAGACGCGGCAGACGCTGTACCGGATCAGTTCGCAGTTCGAGCGGATCCAGTGGCCGGACGCCAGCCGGGTCTTCGAACAGGTTGGCCGCGGCTGGCGTGAAGCCCGCGATCGGCCGATGAGTTCGCCGGAAATCCCGCTCGACGTCGAAGGCGAACAGGCCGCCGACAGCGACGCCCTGACCCGCTGGGCGACCAATCTGACGGAACAGGCCAAGCAGGGCGGGCTCGACCCGGTGATCGGCCGTGACAACGAATTGCGCCAGGTGATCGACATCCTGCTGCGCCGTCGCCAGAACAACCCGATCCTGGTCGGCGAGGCCGGCGTCGGCAAGACCGCGATCGTCGAGGCGCTGGCTCAGCGCATTGCCGACGGCATGGTGCCGGGGCTGCTTGCCGAAGCGCAGGTCTGGGTGCTCGACCTGGCCCGCCTGCAGGCCGGCGCCAGCATGAAGGGCGAGTTCGAGGCGCGTCTCAAGTCGGTGGTCGATGCGATCGAGAAATCGCCAACGCCGATCATCCTCTTTTGCGACGAAGCCCACACGCTGGTCGGCGCCGGCGGCCAGGCCGGCACCGGCGACGCGGTCAACATGCTCAAGCCGATGCTGGCCCGCGGCAAGTTGCGCATGGTCGCGGCGACCACCTGGAGCGAATACAAGCAGTTCATCGAGCCCGATGCCGCGCTGACCCGCCGCATGCAGCCGGTGGTCGTCGACGAACCCGGCGAAAACGAGGCGATCACCATGCTGCGCATGATCGCCGAGCGTTTCTCCAAGCACCACGGCGTGCGCATCACCAACGACGCGCTGGTTGCCGCCGTCAAGCTGTCGAAGCGCCACCTGCCGAGCCGCCACCTGCCGGACAAGGCGATCAGCCTGCTCGACACGGCCTGTGCCCGCGTTGCGATGAGTCGCGTCGCGCCGCCCGCCGCGCTGGAGCGCGAGCGCCAGGCCGTGGTGGCGATGGACCTGCAACTGGCCTGGGCCGAGCAGGACGAAAAGCTGGCGATCGATTGCGGTTTCGACCGCGAAGCGCTGCAGCAGAAGCGCGCCGAACACCAGGCCAAGGCCGAGGCGCTGGAGCAACAGGTCAACCAGGCCCGGCAACTGGTCGGTCAGGTCGGTGAATTGCTGGCCCAGCCCGCCGCTGCCGAAGGCAACAGCGCGTTGGCCGCATTGACCGGCGAACTCGACGAACTGCAACAGGGCAAGCCGCTGGTTCAGCCCTGGGTCGATCAACGCACGGTTGCCGCCGTCCTCTCCGAATGGACGGGGATTCCCGACATCGACATGGTGACCGACGACATCGAAGCCACGCTGCAACTGCGCGAACGGCTGGAAAAGCGCGTCTTCGGCCAGACCGGCGGCATCGTTGCGCTGAGCAAGGCACTGCAGGTGGCGCGCGCCGGCATCCACGATCCGCAGCGGCCGCTCGGCGTCTTCATGCTGACCGGGCCGACCGGCACCGGCAAGACCGAAACGGCGATCGCGCTCTCGGAACTGCTGTTCGGCGGTTCGCACAACCTGATCCAGTTCAACATGAACGAGTTCCAGGAAGCGCACACCGCCGCCACCCTGAAGGGCGCCCCGCCGGGATACGTCGGCTACGGCAAGGGCGGCGTGCTGACCGAAGCAGTACGGCGCAAGCCTTACAGCGTCGTCCTGCTCGACGAATTCGACAAGGCCCACCGCGATGTCCACGAAGTCTTCTATCAGGTCTTTGACCGGGGCTGGATGGAAGATGGCGAAGGACGCCGGGTCAGCTTCCGCAACTGCCTGATCCTGATGACCAGCAACATCGGCGCCGAGGAAATCGAGGTTGCCGCGCTGGCCGAACAACCGGCCACCTACGGGCAACTGGTGCAACTGGCGCAGGGCAGCCTGCAGCGCCATTTCGCACCGGCGTTGCTGGCCCGGATGCAGGTGCTGCCGTTCTACCCCCTGGGCCTGTCGGCCTTGCAGTCGATCGCCGAGCACCAGTTCCAGCGCCTGGCCGATCGTCTGGAAGAGCAGGGGGTGACGCTGGAGATCGACACTTCCGCCGTCGAGTGGGTGGCCAATACCGCGGCGGGTCATCCGCATCGCGGGCGTGCCATCGAAGACCTGATCCGCGCGACCGTGCTGCCGTCGCTCGCTCAGGAGTTGCTTGCTGCCAAGCGGGACGGCTTGCCGCTCGGCAGGGTGAGGGTGGTCGCCGACGGCGGCCTCTCCCTCGAACTGCTGGATCGCGAGAGCGAGCCGGAAAATCTTTCAGAACCCAATGATGCCGACCAACAGGAGGTTACGTCATGCGCTTGATTGAAATCAGAAGCCCCGTATTACTGGATGCCGATTCACTGGCACTCAGCTTCACCGCCAAGGAAGAAATGTCATGGACGCCCAGCTATGAGCTGGAAATCATCAGCAAGCGTCCGGATCTCGATCTCGACGGCCTGCTCGGTGACACCGTCGCCGTCGATATCTCGCTCGACAAGGGCAACGACATCCGCACCTTCCACGCTTATGTGCTGGAAGGGGTTGATACCGGGCAGCGCGACGAGCAATACACCTACAAGCTGAAGCTCGGCAGCTGGCTCTCCTTCCTCGGCCAGAACCAGAACTGCCGGATCTTCCAGGACCTGTCGGCGCCGGAAATCGTCGAAGAGGTGTTCCGCGGCTATGGCTTTGCCAAGTTCGAAATGGACCTCAAGCGTACTTACGACAAGCGCGAATACTGCGTTCAGTTCAAGGAAAGCGATCTCGCCTTCACCAGCCGTCTGCTCGAAGATGAAGGCATCTACTACTTCATCCGTCACGGCCAGGACGAGCACACCGTCGTCATCAGCGATTCGCAGGTCTTCGTTGACCAGTCCGGCATCTACGGTCAGCTCGACTTCAACCCGGACGGCGAAGAAGGCCGCCCCATCCTCGACCGCGAAAGCGTTCAGCGCCTGCAGCGCAGCCGCAAGGTACGGCCGAACAACATCGTGCTGCGCGACTTCAACTACCACGTGCCGACCGACGTGCTGCAGACCAACGCCCAGGAAGACCAGGCCACGCTGGCCGGCGTCCAGCTCGAGCATTACGACTATGCCGCCGGTTACGGCGAATCGCAGCGCGGCGAATTCCTGGCCAAGATGCGCCTGCTCGCCTGGCAAGCGGAAGCCCGCATCCTGAACGGCAAGGCCAACGCCAAAGGCGTGACGGTGGGCGAAGCCTTCTCGCTGCAACTGCACCCGGACAGCGCCCGCAACCGCCGTTATTTCATCCTCAGCACCAAGTACGAATACACCAACGACATCGACAGCACGACCAAGGGCGAAAGTGCCGTCTGTACTTTCACCGCGCTGCCGGACGATGTCGAATTCCACCCGCTGCGCCGCTACAAGAAGCCGACCGTTCCCGGCATCCAGAGCGCGACCGTGGTCGGTCCGGAAGGCGTCGAAGTGCATACCGACGAACTGAGCCGGATCCGCGTGCACTTCCACTGGGACCGCTACACCACCAAGGAAGAGGATTCCTCGTGCTGGCTGCGCGTCTCGCAGGCCTGGGCGGGCAAGGGCTGGGGCGTCATCGCCATGCCGCGGGTCGGCCAGGAAGTCATCATCACCTATGTCGATGGCGACCTCGACCGCCCGTTGATGACCGGCATCGTCTATAACGGCGACCTGCCGCCGCCCTACGACCTGCCCAAGGACATCCGCTACACCGGCCTGGTTTCCCGCTCGCTCAGCTACGGCGGTCCGGAGAACGCCAGCTCGATCACCTTCGACGACCTGCGCGGTGCCGAACGCGTGATGATCCACGCCGAACGCGATTATCAGCAGACGGTCGAGCGCAATTCGGCGACCAGCATCGGTCAGGACCGCTACATGATGGTGACGCGCACCATCACCCAGACCTCGACCACGCAGATCGTCATGCAGGCAGCGCTGATTGACATTACCGGCGTGCGCGCGCTATTCACCGGCGCCCAGCTCAATTTCACCGGCATCTGCGCTTCCTTCATCGGTGCCAACATCGAGGCGATGGGACTGAACGCCCAGTTCATCGGTTCCGACATCAAGATGATCGGCAGCGAGACCGCCTTCATCGGTAACGAGATCGTCGCCACCGGCATCCAGACCCACATGACCGGCATCACGCTCAAGCTGACCGGCGAATCGATTGGCGTCACCGGCATCTCGGCACAGATGACCGGCGTACGGCTCGACATCACCCTGGTCTGGCTGCGCATCACCGGTGCCTGTATTGACCTCACCGGACTCTGGGGCCGCATCACCGGCATGTCGATCGACGCCACCGGCATCGCCCTGGCGCTCACCGGCATGGCGGTGATCGCCTTCGGCATGCACCTGGAGCTGAAGGGGGTGACGATCGAGGCGACCTCGCTGGCGATCAAGGCAACCGGGGTGGAGGCGCGGGTGACCGGCCTGTGGGCCAAGATCACCGCGGTCGACATGGACATCGGCCTGCTCAAGCTCGCCATCCGTGGCCTCAGCATCTACATGTAGGACGGCGGGACCCGGAAAGCCTCATGAAATTCTCGAAACCGCAGCATCTTCTGGTTCTCACCGCGCCGGTCAAGTTCGGGCGGTCATCCCATCTTGGGGTGACCGTCGGCTTCGGCTTCCGTCTCAGCGACCCCCGCATCCTGGCGCACGAGACGGAAATCTGGGCCGCGCTGGAGAGTGCGCCGATGTCGTTCAAGGCGCTCGACGAGGCGATGCCCAAGCCTTTTGCCGAATGGCTGCTGGCCGGGCATGCCCGGCGTCCGGCAAACCTCGAGGCGGACGGCAAGTGGCGCGTGCAGCTTGGCGTTGACGACTGCCACAAGGAAATCTTCTGTCACCTGCCGGGGGAGCAGGCCGCCGCGGCCGACGCGGCAATTCCCCTCGATTATGTCAATGCCTTCGGTGGCGCCGGATTCCTGGCCAATCCGGTCGGCATGGGCCATGAATCGGCAGAACGGCGCGACAAACCCTTGTTGCGCCTGCCTGATCGCTATGGCCAGGAAAACGAATTCCTGGCCGCCACCGGCCCGCTCGACACCCGATGGGCGCAGCGGGCGGCTCATGTCTCGCGCAAGAAGAAGGACCTGACGCTGGACACCGACCACCGTTCGCATCTCGGCTGGCCGGAAACGATGGATCGCCGCTTCTTCCAGATGGCGCCGCGCGATCAGTGGGCGCGCGGCGATAGCTGGCCGGTGACTTGTGCCTATTCGCTGCACGGGGTGGGCGAGGGTGGCGCCGGTTTTGTCGGGCAGATTCCGCCGCTCGAAGCACAGGCGATCTATCGCCGGGCCGACAGCCAGGAATTCGCCGAGTTGCCGCTGAAGCGCCAGACCCTGTGGTTCTTCCCGGATCGCGATGTCGGGGCGGTGCTGTTTACCGGTCTGCTCGACGTCGACGACATGCTGGGCGACGAGATCGGCCATCTGCTGGTGGCGCTCTCGGAATTCGGTACGCCTTATCCACTGAATTACCTGTCGGTCGTCGCCCGGCGGCGCGAGGACAGCAGTTGCAACCAGATCGAAGGCATGCGTGACGAAGTCCTGCTGCCGCCGGCCGGCCGCGGCTGGGCCTGGGAATACCTGCTGCTGCCGGAGGATCATCCGCGCGTTGCGCAACCGGCGCGCCCCTATGCGCGGGTTCGCGAGCGCATGCAACATTACCTCGGCATGGTCGCCGCCGCGGCCGAAGCGACCGACAAGGCCAAGACCCAGGATATCGCCCAGGTCAAGGAGCAGACCCGGGCGCTGATCCGCGGCGAGGGCCTGCCCGAGACGGAAGCCGACAAGATGGACTGGCGCCGGCAACTCGCCGCCTGGCCGCGGGAGCGGCGCCGCGACGATCTGATCATCCGCAACGCCGATCTTTCCGGGCTGGATTTCTCGGGGCAGAGCTGGCAGGGATCGCAACTGATCAATGTCGACCTCAGTGGTTGCCGTTTTGTTGACGTCGATCTGCGCAACATGCTGATGCTCGGCTGCAAGCTTGACGGCGCCAGTTTCGAGAATGCCGTGTTCGACAGCTGCCATCTCAGCGAATGCAGTTTGACCTGGACGCGCTGGAAAGCGACGCAACTGGCGACGGTGCAGTTCATCGAATGCGATTTCACTGCCTGCACGGTTCAGGAAAGTCAGTGGAAGACGACCTTCTTCAGCGAGTCGCGGGGCAGTCAGCTGAGTTTTGCCAGGGTGGCCTGCGATAGCGTGCAGATGCAGAAATGCAGTTTCCCGGCGCTGTCGTTCGCGGAAAGCACGGTAGACGGCCACGTCTTCCTCGATTGTCAGCTGCCCGGGTTACAGGTCAGCCAGTCCGTCTGGCGCAAGACCAGTTGGGTTGCCTGCCAACTGGCTGGTAGCCAGTTCGTCGACAGCCGCTTCACCACTGCCGTTCTCGCCGACGCCTGCGACATCTCCGGTTCGCGCTGGACGCAGTGCCTGTTCGAGAAGGTCTTTCTCGGCGCCGCCCGCTTTAACGGCGGGATTTGCGAGCGCTGCACCTGGGTCGAGGCGACGATGAATGCCTTGCAGGCCAGCGGCAGTCAGTGGATTGGCTGCGACCTGCGGCAGGGCAACCTGATGCATGCCGATTTCTCCGGTTCCCGCTTCCAGGCCAGCGCGCTGCGCGACGCCAACCTCTACGGCGCCGATCTACGCGCCAGCGAGATCCACGCGAGCAACCTGATCGGCGCCAACCTCGGTTACGTCAGGCGCGAGAAGAACTGGCAGAAGAAGTGGAAAGACAACCTGATGGGACGGGTGATCGAGGTTCCAAGGAGGCAGGACTGATGTTTGACAAGCTCACCGGGATGCCCGAATTCGATACCTCGTCGATCAGCGGCATGCCGACCAAGGAAAAGAGTTTTGCCGGCCAGCGCTTTCTGGCGCCGCCCGCCGGCACTCACTTTGTCGATTGCGACTTTTCCGGGACTTACTGGGATGGCGTGACCTTCGAAGGCCAGTTGTTCACGCGCTGCAATTTCAGTGGTGCGCAATTCGTCGGCTGCATTCTGATGACTGTCCGCTTCTTCGAGTGCGCAGCTGCCAGCGCCCGTTTCCAGCGCACGCTGACGACTGAATGCCACTGGGAAAGCGGCGCCTGGGGCGACTGCCAGTGGCTGGAATGCCGGCTGGCACGCCAGATGATCAACGCGGTGCGCGGTGGCAACTGGGAATTCAGGGTCTGCGACATTTCCTTCTCCACCCTGTCATCGCTGGCCTTGACCGGCTTGCGCGTCGAAAGCTCGTTGATCCGCGACCTGTCGCTGGTCGAAAGCAAGGTTCATGACCAGTGCTGGCAGGAGTGCGTGATGGAGCGCGTGATCTCGGCCAATGCAACCTTCGGCGGCGGTCAGTGGCTCGGCTGTCAGGGCATCAACAACCGCTGGATGGGGATCAAGGCCCGGCATCTGGCCTATCAGTCCTGTCATTTCCAGCAGTCAGCGTGGTCCAGCTGCGAAATCGCCGGCGGCGATTTCCTGGCGAACGTGCTGCACATCGCCCACTTCGACAGCGGCAAGCTGCACCGCCTGCATTTCAGGGGCAACACCCTTTACGCGATTGCCTTCGATGCTTCCCTGCTGTGCGAATGCGAGTTCCGCGAACGCGAGGTGTCGCACTTCTCGCTGCGCAACGCCCGTCTCGAATCCTGCGATCTCAACGGCCTTACCGGCAGCGATCTCGATGCTCGCGGTTGCTCGATGCAGGGAACGACGGTCAACGGTGCGCGTTTCGTCGATGCCAATGTCGCCGGTCAGCAGCCCGCAGACTGGCGCGGTGCCGACCTCGATCTGGCGCGTTTTGAAATTCCCGAAGAGCTGCAGGACCTTGATTGGTGGAAAACCTGCCGCCCCGGGGTGACCAGGAGTATCCAATGAAATTGCTGGAACCCATGACACAAGCCTCCGTTGCGCCGCTCGGCCAGCGGCCGGCGACCGCCAGCTATCCGGGCCTGATGCCCGGCACCAGCTACATGACGCGGATCCGCCGTGGCGAGAAGGGCTGGCAACTCGAAGGCGAGGCATCTCTCCCGGTGCGGGTCGCCGTCAGTTGTCTGGTCGAGCCGCTCGATGGCGACCAGGTGCTGGTCGCCGGCATCAACGGCGTTTGCTATGTCCTCGCCGTGCTTGAGCGGGACTGGCAGCAGGGGCAGCGGATCGACGTCGACCTGGGCGGCGGCGAACTGCACCTGAAGGCTGCCAACATCGTCGTCGAGGTCGAGCGCAACCTCGACCTGCAGGCCGAGAACTTCCGGCTCAACGCCGAACTGTCGGTGCAGAACGCATCGACGCAGGTGGTCAATGTTGCCGGGGTCAGCGTGCTCAATGCCAACTCGATTGCTCTCGATGGCAAGCAGAGCCTGACCATGCACACCAGTCTGGGTGCCATTCAGGCCAGCGCATTGTTGAAGATCGACGGCACCCAGATGCATTTCGGGTGATTTTGGGGAAGCGGCGGGTTGGACTGTTGCTTGGGATGTTCAATATTGTTTTAGGAAGAGGCTCGTATGTTTGCCAATAGCTCCGCAGGTGGTATCGATATTTCTCCGGCCGATGTCTGCAAGACGCCGCCCTTGTGCATTCCGATTCCCTATCCCAATCTGGCTTTCGGCTCGATGGCCATCCCCAACGTGCCGAACATCCTCTATTGCGGTGGTCCGGTGCATAACCTGGCGACCATCATTCCGGTCACATTCTGCGATGAACCGGGCGCCTGTGGCGGCATCATTTCCGGTACCGTCAAGGGTCTTTCCATCCATTGCACGGCCAAGCTGAACTTCCTGGTCGGCGGTGCGCCGATCACCCGGATGACCAGCATCAACCTGCCGAACACCTTGAACACGCTGGGCGTTCGCCTGGTGCCCAGTCAGTTGAAGATTCTGGTCATCTGATCCCATGTCCTGGAAAGCTGTACTGATTGCTGCCTGCCTCGCAGCGGGCATCCAGGGCTGCACGATCGGCGATGCGACGCGGGTGTTGTTCCGGGGCATGCCGGATCGGCTGATCCCCGAGAAACGGAACATCTCGCTGACCATCCACGGTGGCCCCAAGCTCAACGCCAAGTTCGAAGGCGACGTCGCGCGACCGCTGCGCCTGTGCATCTATCTGCACAAGCACGAAGACTGGAATCCGCCGATGGATCTGAGCGCGCCCTGTGCCGAGCAGGATTCCCGGGTGAGCAAGGCGCAGAAGGTCACCTTGCTTGCCGACCGCGTCGCCTACATCACGGAATCGATGCCCTACGGGGATGCCTACTGGATCACGGTGACCGGCGATTTTTCGGACCAGGGAGGTAATGGCAAAGGCATTCTCAAAGTCTATTCGCCGGCCGATCTCAATAGCTGCCACTGGCTGAACATCGACCGCAACCAGATTCAGGAAGTCAAGAAAAACAGTGCGGGCAATCAGCCCACATGTAAATAGGGGTTCACTTCTTCATGGCAACACACAATATCAACAGGGTGGTCTGGACCGATGGTTTGCTGGTTGAGGCGCAGCATTTTCAACAACAGGAACGCTACATCGAACACCAGGTGAACAGCCGCCTGTCGCAGATCACCAACCTCGGTTGGGGATTCAGCGAACTCGAAATCGACCAGGATTTGCTGCAACAGGGACTGCTCGCCATCATCCGGGCACGCGGGATTTTCGACGACGGTACCCCATTCTCGATTCCGACCTGCGACGCCATCCCGGAAGCGCTCGATCTTTCCGATGCGCCGATCGGCACGAAGATCTGCCTGGCGACCGTGCGCAGCGATGTGGTCAATAGCTCGGTCGGTTTCGGCGAGGCCGAGTCGGCAGCACGTTACAAGGTAGTCGAGGCGGAAATTCAGGATGCCAATGTCGGTCTCGATCCGGAAGGCTCGCCGCTGCGTATCCACATGCAGGTCGGGCAGTTGCGCACCCGTTTGTGCCGCGAGGATCACGTCGGTGCCAACGAAACCTGGCAGCCGATCGCCCGCCTGGCGGCACGCCAGGGCAACCGCGGCATCGTCCTCGACAGCGATTTCATCCCGGCGATGCTCGACGTCCGCGCCCATACCCGGCTGCTGGCGATCTGCAACGAATTCCAGGGGCTGCTGCAGCACCGTTTGAGTGCCTCCGCCGGCCAGCGCCTGCTCGCCAGCGGTGGCGGGCTGGCCGATCTGATCGAGATGCTGGCAACGCAGGCCATCTCCGAATACCGGATGCGCCTCGACCATCTGGAAGCCTACGATCCCCTGCATCCGGCTGATCTCTACCTCGAACTGACCGGCCTGCTTGGCCGCCTCTCCGTGCTGCCCAGCGTCGAGCCGATGCTGGCGGCACAGAAATGGCGTTACCAGCACGACGACCTGCAGGCCTGCTTCACTGCGCTGGCCCATGCGCTGCGCCGGGCGCTGGCGTTGATCATCGAGTCGCCGGTGATCCCCTTGCGTTTCGAAGACCGCGGCGATCAGGTTTATCTGTGCATCAACGATCCGCAGTGGAAGCTGCAGAAGATGGTCTTTGCTTTCTCCTCCGCCATGCCAGGCGAGAACCTGCGCCGCATGCTGCCAACCCAGGTCAAGTTCGGCCCGGTCGAGCACATCAACAAGCTGGTCGATCTGCAACTGCCGGGCGCGCGCCTGGTGCCGGTCTCCGCCGTGCCGCGCAATCTTCCCTTCTACGCGCAGAGCGTCTATTTCGAGGTCGAATCGGTCGATCCCTACTGGAAGGAAACAACGCGCGGCGCGGCGATGGCGCTGCGCGTGGTCGGCGATTTCCCGCAACTGAAGTTCGAAGCCTGGGGGCTGCGTGAAGGGAAAGTGGCATGAGGGGCATCAATGAAATCATGAGCGCGCTGCGCAACATCCCGACTTCCGGTGGTGTTTCGTCGATGGGCGCCCTGGGTGACATCGCCCAGCGCATTTCCAGTTCGATGCCACGCGGCGCCGACAATCCGCAGCCTTTCGGCAACCTGCTCGAACACAGCGACGACAAGGAGACGCAGCAGGCGCCGGTCGATCTGCCGGTGAGCAAGGAAAAACCGGTCGATCGCTCGGTCGGGGCGGTGGCCATGCTGGGCATGCGCAACGCCATCGCGCGCCCGGGCGTTGCCGCGTCGAAATGGCAGAACCCTTACATCTCGGCGGCGATCCCGCCGCTCTTGCTGCTGCATCGCCTGGAAGACCAGGGGATCACCTTCGATACCTCGCTGCGCGGGCAACTCGGCCTGGAAGTGCGGATGTTCCGCGAGAAGCTGGCGAGCAGCGGCGAGGAGTCGCGCTGGATCGACGATGCGTCCTACCTGCTGTGCACGCACATCGACGAACTGCTCAACGAAGCCTGCCGCAAGCAGGATCTGCCCTTGCCGGAAAAATCCCTGCTCGTCGAATTCCACGGCGACGCCTGGGGTGGTGAGGACTGCTTCATCAAGCTTGACATGGCGATGAACCAGGAACGGCCGCCGATCGCCCTGCTCGAACTGTACGAAGTGATCCTGGGTCTCGGTTTCCAGGGGCGTTTTCAGGTCATTGATCGCGGCGACGTGCTGCTGCAGGATTTACGCAGCAAGCTGCACCGCATGATCTGGGATCGTGCACCCGACGGCCTGGCCCTGCGTTCGGGGCTGCCCAAGGTGTTCAAGCCGCGCTGGCTGACGCCGTTCCGGCTGTTCATGATCGGCGCCGTGCTGCTGCTGATGGGCTATCTGGCCGGCGTCTTCGACATCGCCATGCGCGGCAGTCCGTTGCGCGAGGCGCTGGCTGCTTACGAACCGCCGGTGCGCGAAATCAACATCTCGGAAACTCTGCCGCCACCGTTGCCCGAGCTGATCGCCGAAGGCTGGCTGACGGCCGAGCGGCGGGAAAATGGCTGGCTGCTGATCTTCCGCGCCGACGGGGCGTTTGAGCCCGGCAAGGCGGAAATCCGGCCCGAGTTCCTGCCCAACCTGACCCGGCTCGGCGCCGCGTTTGCGCCCTGGCCCGGCGATCTCGAAATCATCGGCCATACCGACCTGACGCCGATCCTGGCGAGCAAGTTCCCCTCCAACCAGGCACTTTCCGAAGCGCGCGCCCGCGAAGTCGCCAAGCTGATCGAGCAGCAGGTCATCGGCAGCAAGGTGCAGCGGCAGGTGACGGCATCCGGGATGGGGGAGAAGGCACCGGTCATTTCCGAAATCAATCCGGCAGCCAACCTCAAGAACCGTCGAGTCGAGGTCTTGTGGAAGGTGGCGGCAACCCGACGCGTGGTGACGGAAATCATCCGCTGAGCGGAATCAGGGCAGGCAGCGATTCACGGTCCGGTCACGGGCCAGGGTTCATCCAAGTTGATCAGCGCAGGGATTTTGCAGGCCAAACCCTGGGTTGGGAGCATCAGAAATGTTGAGAAGTTCGTTACGCATCGTCATCTCCGTCATTCTTGCCGCCGTCGTCTGGTGGATCGGGCCGATGGTCGCCATCGGCCGCTACCATCCATTCGGCTGGATGTGGCTGCGCCAGCTGCTGGTCGTGCTGTTGCTGTTCTGGGGCTTCTATCCCTTGCTGCGCTGGCTGCTCGGCAAGTTCCTCTCGCTTTTCCGCCGGCGCAAGCAGAAGGCGCCGACGGTGGACAACGACCGCATCAGCAGCCGCCTCGCCGACCTCGAGCTGACCCTGCGCAAGATCTGGGTCGATCGCCAGAAGGGCTTCTTCCGCCGTCTGACCTATCGTCTGCGCAAGGGGCATCTGCGCGAACAGCCCTGGTTCATGCTGCTCGGTTCGTCGGGGGCGGGGAAAACCAGCTTCCTCAACCACACCGGCCAGAATGCCCTGCCTGGCGAAGTGGCCGGCCTGCCGCGCCTCGGCGAATCGCTGGGACAGACCGAGGATTGCGGTTTCTGGGTCAACGACAAGGCGGTCTGGATCGACAGCAGCGGACAGTGGGCCGAGCGCGAAGCGCTCGGTGAATCCGGCTTCAGTGCCTGGAAGAAGCTGCTTGCCGGGGTCCGCCGCATGCGCGGCGGCGCCGGCCTCGATGGTCTGGTGCTCTGCGTCGACCTCGACTGGATGCTGAAAGCCAGCTCGGAGCAGCGCAAGCGGCTGGCCGACACGCTGCGCGGCCGGGTCCTTGAACTCGCCGACTGGTTCGACGCCGAACTGCCGGTCTATATCGTCCTCACCCACGTCGATACGCTGCCCGGCGGCGGCGCCATGCTGGCCGCCCTTGAAGACGAGACGCTGGCCGATGGCATGGGCTTCGAGGCGCTGGCGGAGGGCGGTGTCGATGCCTGGTACGAGCGTTTCGAACATCGCGTGCAGCGCGTCGTCCAGTTCGTCATCCCGCAGATGGCGGATGCCAATGAGGGCCAGCAACTGCTGCATTTCACCGAAAGCCTGGGACGCCTGCGGGCACCGCTGCTCGAGTTCGTCAAGTCGGTGGCGATGCACGCCTCATCGGTACGCGGCGGGCAATTACGCGGCATGTGGTTCGGCACCTCGGTCTATCTGATGGCCACCGACGAAGCGGTCAATCTGGTGCAGCTCGACGAACCCAACGAGTCGCCGGCCTTCCGTTCCTTCGCCAAGACCTTCTTCGCGCCGATCGGCCAGGCGATCGAGGAGCGCAACATCCTGCGCTTCGGCGACAAATCGCTGGCTTCCCGCGGCAAGCGGATGCTGCGCTGGGGGATCAGCGTCGTTGCGCTGTGTCTGCTGTCGGTCTGGCTGTTGCTGACCTATTTCGATCAGCGCAGCTACATCGACCTGATCTGGGCGCAATTCGGTGAAGGCAAGCGTCTGGCCCAGCAACTGGCCGACACGCCGAGCGCCGATATTGCGTTGATGGATGTCTCCAGCCAGATGCGCTACGCCGGCAATCAACTGGGCGCCAACTTCTCGATGATCCCGTCGACCTTCTTCGAGCACTCGCGGATCCGCAACGTCGCCTACGAGACCTATCGTCGTCACCTGTTCAAGAGCTTCATGCCGGAGATGTTCAAGTACGTCACCGTGCAGTTGAAGAACGAAATGACCGGTGGCACCGGCGATGTCTATGAGACGCTGCGCCTCTACCTGATGCTGGTCAAGCCGGAGCGGCGGAATCCGGAAATTGCCGTCCGCTGGTTCGACAAGCGCTGGGACAAGATCGCCCCGGCGAATTCCAGCGAGGAAGAAAAGAACGCCTTCCTGGGCCATGTCGCTGCCACCTTCTCGCCGCCCTTCCTGCCCGCCGCACCGGCCGACGAGAACCTGCTGACGCAGGCGCGGGCGGTGGCCAGCGGTCTGCCCAGCGCAATCCGGGTGATCGACAACGTCAAGAGTCAGGCACTGCCGGAAAGCGTCGAGGACGTCTCGCTGTCGCGCGCCGCCGGTCTCAACGCGCCGATGCTGTTGCGCATGCGCAGCGATACGCCGACCACCTCGCCGGTCATCAGCGGCTGGTATACCCGCGCCGGTTACCACGACGTCTTCATGCCGCGGCTGATGAAGAGCGCGCGTGCGATCTTCGAGGAGGAAAACTGGGTGCTGCGCGACGAGAACGGCGCCAAGGGCAATGCCTTCGATGTCGAGAAGAGCGTCCAGGACATGTCCGATGCAGCGCGCCGCCAGTTCCTGCAGGACTACATCCAGCACTGGCGCGGCTTCATCAACGACATCACGGTCCGCCGCTACAGCAGCATGGACGACGCCGCCTGGCTGGCCAAGGCGATGATGGACCCGCAGTCGGCACTGGCGCAGCTGGTCCGCTTCATCGGTCGCGAGACCTCGCTGACCGGCAATTACGAGGGCGATGTCGATAGCTGGATCGATCGTCAGAAGCTCAACCTGGAGCGGACGCGCCGTGCCGTCGTCGGCGAGATCAGCGGTCAGCACTATCGCTACCGCGTCCTGCCCGAGCATGTCGTCGACGACTACTTCAACTCCTTGCGCCGCATGGCCGTCACCCTGACCCCGAATTCCGGGGTGGAAACCGCAGCCAGCCCGCTCAGCCGCCTGTTCGAACCGCTCTACCGGCAGATTTCGGTGGTCAACGGGGCGATGCAGGTCGGCCAGCTGATGCCGGAGTACGACGCCTTCCGCCGCATGCGCGCCGACGCTGCGCGGCAGCCGGAACCGATCCGCGGCATCATGCTTGACCTGATCGAATCCGGCAGCAACGCGACGGCCCAGAAGTCGAGCGCTGAACTGACCAAGGGCGCGACCGGCGCATCGAAGTCGATCTGTCCGCAAACGGTTTCGCGCTATCCGCTGGTCCGCAGTTCGGGCCGCGATGTCGGCTCCGAGGACTTCCGCCGGCTGTTCGGGCCGCGCGGGGTGCTCGACAGCTACTTCAACGAGGAACTGGCGCAATACGTCGATACCTCGAACGTCCCGTGGCGGGCGAAACGGGTCGATGGCATGGCCGGCAGCCTGGTCAATCCGAACATCATCCGTTCGTATGAACTGGCCCGCTCGATTCGCGACAACTTCTTCAACGAAGGCGGGCAGCTCGGATTCTCGGTCATCGTTCGTGCCGTCGATATGGACGCCAGCGTCACCGAAGCGCTGTTCGACATCGGTGGTGAGCAACTGCGCTACGCCCACGGGGCGTCGGCGCCGAAGAAGATCGACTGGTCGCCGCAGCGTTCGAGCATGGTGGTCCGCCTGCACATGCGTTCCGTCGATGGCCGCACCCAGCAGATGGAATTTACCGGGCCGTGGGCGATCTTCCGCTTCTTCGACGCCGGCGAGCCGCTGACCCTGGCCGACGACAAGCGGGTGATGCGCTACAAGACCGCGCTGGGCGCCGTGTCGCTCGAGTTCCAGGCAACGAGCAGCGATTTCCCGCTGTGGTCGCGGACACTGGCCCAGTTTTACTGTCCTTCGAAGTAAGCCGGCGGCGCTGTCTACCGCTGGCAAATGGTGATGCTTTATTAACGAGTTGTTGAATTTAACGGAGGTGTACCATGCTTGATCCCAAGGAAATCATCGCGTCCATCCAGCAGAGCCTGGACAGTTGCAACACCATGCAGTCGTCCACGACGGCCAGCTTCAATGAAGGCGTGCCGGGCTACAACATTGCCGGCCCGGCCAACGCCAGCCTGGTCATCGGCGGCGTTCAGAGCGCCGTCAACTCGATGGTCGAGAACATGAACAACATCAAGCGTTCGATCGACGATCAACTTGATGCCCACCAGACCATGCAGAAGGGCGAGACGACGCAGCAGTTCAACGCCAACATGGACGATCTGCGGCCGACTAATGCGGCAGGCTTCCCGAACGAAATGATGGACAACTTCTTCAAGGCGTTCAAGAACCGCTGAGTACGGGCAGGGCGCCACTGGCGCAGGGTTTATTGAAAGTCGCCGGCATCCTGCCGGCGGCGAATTGCATCATGAATGGGGAACACAGATGGAGCAGGGCAATTTGCAGCCGCAGTTCGGTATCGAGCGTATCTACCTGAAGGACATTTCCTTCCAGGTCGCCAATGCGCCCGAGGTTTATTCGGACAGCCGGCGTTACGACGTCGGCCTGAACATCAACAGCGCCAGCCGCCAGGTCAGCGCCGAGGTTTTCGAGGTCGTGCTGACTGTCGTCGCCACCGCCAAGCAGGGGGAAACCGAGGTCTTCAAGGGCGTCGTCAGCGAAGGCGGCTCCTTCGTCATCCGCAACGTCAAGCTCGATCAGCGTGACGCCATCCTCGGCGTCGCCTGTCCGAACATCCTGCTGCCCTATGCCCGGGAAATGCTCGCTGATCTCAGCACCCGCGCCGGCTTCTCGCCGGTGATGATCCAGCCGGTGGATTTCGAGGCAGTTTTCCTGCAGCAGCGCGAGCAGGCCAGGCAGCAGGCGGGGCAGGGCGCGCCGCTGCAGTAAGCTGTAGCATCACCGAAATCCCGCAGACGACCGTCGAGTTGCCTGCGGGATTATTCATTCCCGGGCGAGTGTGGTTGAATAGCGGTCTTTGCGCAGACGGGAGCCGAACCATGGCTGATCGGCGACTACAGGTTTTTCATGCCGTAGCCAAACACCGCAGTTTCACCCGCGCCGCCGACGCGCTGTTCATGACGCAACCGGCGGTCACCTTCCAGATCAGGCAGCTTGAGGAGCAGTACTCGACGCGCCTGTTCGAACGCCGTCACGGCAGCATCGACCTGACGCCGGCCGGCGAACTGGTGCTCGAATACGCGCAGAAAATCCTCGCTTTGTCCGACGAGATGGACACCCGCGTCGCCGAACTCACCGGCGAAATGCG
Organism: Azonexus sp.; assembly: GCF_041909095.1. Classification (GTDB taxonomy): domain Bacteria; phylum Pseudomonadota; class Gammaproteobacteria; order Burkholderiales; family Rhodocyclaceae; genus Azonexus. The sequence continues at coordinate 214,853 of NZ_JAYREB010000002.1, forward strand.
CGGCCCGCTGCTGGTCGGCGCCAGCACGACGATCGCCGAGTTCATGCTGCCGCGCGTGCTCGGCGAGTTCAATGCGCTCTATCCGCAGGTGCGGGCGCGGCTGATCGTCGCCAACACGGAGAGCATCGAGGGGCAGGTTGCCGAACACAGTCTCGACGTCGGCCTGATCGAGGCGCCCGCCAGGTTGTCCGGGCTGAGCAGCCAGATCTGCTGCGAGGACGAACTGCAGGTGGTCTGCGTTCCCGATTACCCGCTGGCCGAATTCAAGGCGCTGAAGCCGGTTGATCTCGCCGACTACGAATTCATTTCGCGCGAGCCGGGGTCCGGCACGCGGGCGATCACCGACGCCTATTTTCGCGAGCACGGCGTCACGCCCGAGTCGCTCAAGACGCAGATGGAACTGGGCAGTCCGGAAGCGCTCAAGGGCGTGGTGTCGACCGGACTCGGTTTCGCCATCGTCTCGCGCGCCGTTGTCGCCAAGGAAATCCGCCTCGGCGAACTGCGCGGCATTCCGCTCGACCCGCCGCTCAAGCGCAGCCTCTACCTGGTGCATCCGCAGGACCGTTTCCAGTCGAAGCTGCTGTCCACCTTCATCGATTTCGCCCGTCGCAAGCTCAAGGAACAGGCTGCATGAACATCTCACGACCGATCCGGGCCCGTATCCGGCCCGCCGCCATTCTCGAAAACTACCGTATCGCCAAGGCCTGCGCCCCCGACGCCTGGGCCTGGGCGGTGGTCAAGGCCGACGCCTACGGCCACGGCCAGTTGCGCGCCGTCGAAGCGCTGCGCGACGAGGCCGACGGCTTCGCGCTGCTCGAATGCGAGAACGCCGTGCTCCTGCGCGAGCACGGCGTGCGCCAGCCGATCCTGCTGCTCGAAGGCATCTTCGGCGAGGCCGACGCCCGCCGCGTCGTCGACTACGGCCTGCACAGCGCCGTGCATTGCCGCGAGCAGATCGAGATGCTCGCCGCGCACGCCCGCGCCGACCGCCCGCTCAGCCTCTATCTGAAGATCAACAGCGGCATGAACCGCCTCGGCTTCGACGCGGCGACGCTGCCGCAGGCCTGGGAAAGCCTGAAGAAGATTCCGGCGCTCAACCTGACGCTGATGACCCATTTCGCCGAAGCCGACGGCGCGCGCGGCGTGCTCTGGCAGCTCGAACGCTTCAAGGCGCTGGCCGGCGACTGGCATGGTCCGGTCAGCCTCGGCAATTCCGCCGCCATCCTGCGTCATCCGCTGGCGCACGGCGACTGGGTGCGGCCGGGGATCATGCTTTACGGCGCCAGCCCGTTCGCCGACCAGACCGCCGCCGAATTCGGGCTGCAGCCGGCGATGAGCCTGGAAAGCCGGATCATCGGTGTGCAGTCGATCGCCGCCGGCGAACGCGTCGGCTACGGCGGCACCTTCACCGCCGAGCGGGCGATGCGCATCGGCATCGTCGCCTGCGGCTACGCCGACGGCTACCCGCGCTCGGCGCCGAGCGGCACGCCGATCGCCGTCGCCGGCAAGCTGACGCGCACCGTCGGCCGGGTGTCGATGGACATGCTGGCCTGCGACCTCAGCGAGATTCCCGAAGCCGGCATCGACAGCCCGGTGACGCTGTGGGGCCCGGGCGAGGCCGGTCATGTTCCTGCCGACGCGGTGGCCGCTGCCGCCGGCACGATTTCCTACGAACTCTTCTGCGCCGTTGCGCCGCGCGTGCCGGTCACGGTCGACGGGCAATAAATGGCCAAAACCAAGACCCAGTACAGTTGCACCGAATGCGGTGCGACCAGCCCGAAATGGCAGGGCCAGTGCCCGGGCTGCAACGCCTGGAACACGCTGGTCGAGACCATCGCCGAGCAACCCGGCAAGCACCGTTTCGAAGCACTGGCGCCGGCGGCGAAACTGCAGAACCTGGCCGACATCGAAGCCCGCGAGGCTGACCGCATCCCGACCGGCATCGGCGAGTTCGACCGGGCGCTCGGCGGCGGTCTGGTCGCCGGTGGCGTCGTGCTGATCGGCGGCGATCCCGGCATCGGCAAGAGCACGCTGCTGCTGCAGGCGCTGGCCCACCTGTCGCTGGCGCACAAGGTGATCTACGTCACCGGCGAGGAATCCGGCCAGCAGGTCGCGCTGCGTGCCCGTCGCCTCAACGTCGACAGCGGTAGCCTGCCACTGATGGCCGAGATCAACCTGGAACGCATCCTCGCCACGCTGCAGGCGGAAAAACCGCAGGTGGCGGTGATCGACTCGATCCAGACGCTGTGGTCGGACCAGCTTTCCAGCGCCCCGGGTTCGGTCGCCCAGGTGCGCGAATGCGCGGCGCAACTGACGCGGCTGGCCAAGCAGGCCGGCATCACCGTCATCCTGGTCGGTCACGTGACCAAGGAAGGCGCGCTGGCCGGACCGCGCGTGCTCGAACACGTGGTCGATACCGTGCTCTATTTCGAGGGCGACACGCATTCGAGCTTCCGCCTCGTGCGCGCGGTCAAGAACCGCTTCGGCGCGGTCAACGAGCTCGGCGTCTTCGCAATGACTGAGAGCGGTTTGAAGGGGGTCAGCAATCCGTCGGCGATGTTCCTGTCGCAGCACGGACAGGAAGTCGCTGGCTCCTGCGTGATGGTGACGCAGGAAGGAACGCGGCCGCTGCTGGTGGAAATCCAGGCCCTGGTCGACACCGCGCACGGCAACCCGCGCCGGCTGACCGTCGGCCTCGATGCGCAGCGACTGGCCATGCTGCTGGCGGTGCTGCACCGCCACGCCGGCATCGTCTGCTTCGACCAGGACGTCTTCGTCAACGCCGTCGGCGGGGTCAAGATCGGCGAGCCGGCGGGCGATCTGGCGGTGATCATGGCGATTACTTCTTCATTGAAAAACAAGGCATTGCCGGAGAAACTTATAGTATTTGGTGAAGTTGGCCTGGCCGGTGAAATTCGCCCGGCACCGCGCGGCCAGGAGCGTCTGAAGGAAGCCGCCAAGCTCGGCTTCACCCGCGCCCTGATCCCCGAGGCCAACCGGCCGCGGCAGGCGATTCCGGGCATGGAAGTGATCGCCGTGCGGCGCGTCGAGGAAGCCGTGCAGCGTATCCGGGAGCTGCAGTGACGCTGACGCTGGCCTGGCGCATGCTGCGCCGCGAGCTGCGCGGCGGCGAGATGCGCCTGCTCTTCGCGGCGCTGACCATCGCCGTCGCCGCGGTCAGCGCCGTCGGTTTTCTCGCCGACCGGGTTGGCCGGGGGCTGGAGGGCGAGGCGCGGCAGATGCTCGGCGCCGACCTGGTGGTCGCCGCCGACCAGCCGCTGCCGGTCGAACTGGCCGCCGAGGCCGGGCGCCTCGGCCTGCGCACGACGCAGACGCTGGTTTTTCCAAGCATGGTTTTCGCCAACGGCCGGGCGGAGCTGGTCGAGATCAAGGCGGTGGGCGACGCTTATCCGCTGCGCGGCCGCCTGCGCACGGCCGCCGCGCCCGGCCAGCCGGACGTCGCGGTCGACGGCGGTCCGCCGCGGAACACCGCCTGGGCCGACGAGCGCCTGTTCAGCCTGCTCGCGCTTGAACCCGGCGCCATGCTCGGCGTCGGCCAGCTGCAGTTGCCGGTGCGTGCCGTGCTGACCCGCGAACCCGACCGCAGCTTCAATGTCTTCGCGCTGCAGCCGCGCCTGCTGATGCACCTCGACGACATCGCTGGCAGCGGCCTGGTCCAGTTCGGCGCGCGCGTCCGCTACCGCCTTCTGCTCGCCGGCGAGACGGCGGCGTTGGCGCAATGGCGGGCCTGGGTCGAGCCGCGGCTGGGGCGCGGGCAGCGCCTCGAAGGCATCGAAAACGCCCGCCCGGAAATCCGCAACGCGCTCGACAAGGCGCAGCGCTTTCTGGGCCTGGCGACGCTGCTCACCGTGATCCTTTCGGCCATCGCGGTGGCGCTCGCCTCCCGCCGCTACATGCAGCGCCACCTCGACGCCTGCGCCGTGCTGCGCTGCCTGGGCATGACCCAGGGCCGGCTGCTGCGCCTGCATGCGCTGTCCTTCTTCTGGCTGGCTGCGCTGTCCGCCGTGCTTGGCGCCGCTCTCGGCTTTGCCGCCCATTTCGCGCTGGTCGCGGCGATGGCCGGGCTGGTTGCCGGCGAACTGCCGCTGCCCGGCGCCAGCCCGCTCGGCGAAGGGGCGCTGGTCGCCGGCGTGCTGCTCTTCGGCTTCGCACTGCCGCCGCTGCTGCAACTGGCGCGGGTGCCGACGCTGCGCGTGCTGCGCCGCGAGCTCGGGCCGCCGGCACCGCTGGCCGTGCTCGGTTACGTTTTCGGCTTCGCGCTGCTGGCGCTGCTCATCGTCCGCGCCGCCGGCGACCTGCGCCTTGGTTTGTTCGCTGTCGCCGGCTTCAGCGGCGCGCTGGCGCTGTTCTGGGGGCTCGCCTGGAGCACCGTCCGCATCGCCGGTCGGCTGCGCGGCGGCGCCGGTTTCGGCTGGCGCCAGGGACTGGCGACGCTGGCGCGGCACGGTGCCGCCAACACGCTGAAGATCGTCGCTCTCGGCATCGGCCTGATGGCCTTGCTGCTGCTTGGCGTGACCCGGCTCGAACTGGTCGATGCCTGGCAGAAATCCTTGCCGGCCGATGCGCCGAACCGCTTCGTCATCAACATCCAGCCCGAGCAGCGCCAGGCGCTGGCCGACTGGCTGGCTGGCCAGGGCATCGCCGCCGAACTGGCGCCGATGGTGCGGGCGCGCCTGGTGAAGATTAACGAGCGCCCGGTCAGTGCCGCCGACTTTCCCGACGACGAGCGCGCCCAGCGCCTGGTAGAGCGCGAGTTCAACCTGTCATGGCGGCGCGAGCTGCCGGCCGGCAACGAGATCGCCAGCGGCCGCTGGTTCGCCGGTCCGGGCCCGGAAGCCTCGGTCGAAGCCGGGCTGGCGAAGACGCTCGGCATCGCGCTTGGCGACCGCCTGGTGTTCAGCGTCGCCGGTGTCGAGAAAAGCGTCGCGGTGACCAGCCTGCGCCGCCTCGACTGGGATTCGATGCGGGTCAATTTCTTCGTCCTGACGCCGCCCGGCGTGCTCGACGACGCGCCGGCCAGCTACATCACCAGCTTCCACCTGCCGGCCGAACGGCGGCAGGCGGCGGCGCAACTGGTCGAAGCCTTCCCCAACCTGACGGTGATCGACATCGACGCGGTGCTGGCGCAGATCCAGGGCGTCGTCGGCCAGGTCGTCGGCGCCGTCCAGCTGGTTTTCCTGTTCACCCTCGCCGCCGGCGCCGTCGTCCTCTACGCGGCTTTCCTCTCGGCGATCGACGAGCGGCGCTTCGAACTGGCGGTGATGCGCGCGCTCGGCGCCCGCCGCGAGCAACTGCGCGGGGCATTGCTGGTCGAACTGGCGGCGGTCGGCGGACTCGCCGGCCTGATCGCGGCGCTCGGCGCGGCGGCGGTCGGCCAGTTGCTGGCGCGCCAGGTGTTCGATCTGGCGCCCGAGTTTTCCCTGCTCTCACCACTGCTTGCTGCCCTCGGCTGTGGCGCGTTCACGACGCTCGCTGGTTGGCTGGGCATGCGTAGCCTGCTCGGCGTGCCGCCGCTGGTGGCGCTACGTCAGGGCGCCTGATCGGCAGCCGGGTGCAGGACGAGTTCGACGATGTTGTGTTCGTCTTCCCGTCGGTAACTTATCTCGCGGCTCAGGCCGCGGATCAGGCGGATGCCCATGCCGCCGGGAAGGTCGGGCGCGACGGCGGGCAAGGGGCAGGACGACGGGTCAAAGGGAAGACCGTGGTCCTCGTAATGCAGCACAATGTTGTCCTGCCGACGGATCAGGCGCAGGCTGACGACACTGCGTTCGGGGTCCGCGCCGCCATGATCGACGGTGTTGATGAACAGCTCTTCGGCAATGAGTTGCAGGCGCAGGCATTGCGTTTCGCCGACCGCCAGTTGCCGGCAGGCTCCGGCCAGTGTGGCGAGCAGCCCGCTCAGCGCATCATGGCGCGGGGCGACGGAAATCTCCGTAGAATGCGTGTTCATGACTCAGGAAGGAGCTTGGGATGATGATTAGAGCACATCGAGCGCTGGCTTTCATGTTCGCTTTTCTCGCCGGGACCGCAGTGCAGGCGGCGGAAGTGGCCGGCATGGTCAAGATCAGCCGGGGCGAGGCGGCGATCGAACGGGCCGGCGAACGTCTGCCGGCGACGGTGGGGACGCCGGTGCTGGCGACCGATCGCCTACGCACAGGTGCCGACGGGGCGCTCGGCGTCACCTTGCGCGACAACACGCTGCTCTCGGCGGGGCCGAATTCATTGATCGTCATCGAGAAGTTTGCTTTCAACAGCTCGACGCTGGAGGGCGGGATGTCGGTCGGTATCCGCAAGGGGACGCTGGCGGTCGCTTCCGGCAAGATCGCCAAGCGGACGCCGGAGTCGGTCGATTTCCATACGCCGACCTCGGTGCTCGGCGTGCGCGGCACCGAATTTCTGGTCGAGGTGATCGGTGGCAGCGATGAGTAGGGCGTTTCCGGTCGTCGCGCTGTGTCTGCTGCTCGCCGCCTGCGCCAGCGAGCGGGTGGTCCTGCTGCCGTCGACGGACGGCAGGCCGGGCAAGGTCATCGTCCGCGATGCCAGCGGCGAACGCGTCCTCGAACACCCCTACGCGGCGACCGCCCGTCGCCTGGGCATCAACCGGTCGAGCGAGAGCGCGGCAGAGCAGGTCGAGCTGCGCTACGGCGAGACCCTGCGCGCCCTGCCGCCACGGCCGACCAGTTATACCGTCTATTTTGAAACCGGCACCGATACGATGACGCCGGCGTCGGCGCAGGCCTTCGTCGGCGTCAAGCGGGAAATCGCCGAACGGCCGGCGGTCGAGGTCATGGTCATCGGCCATACCGACCGCGTTGGTTCGCCGGCCGAGAACGATCCGCTGTCGCGGCAACGCGCCGAACTGGTGCGCGATCAGCTGGTGTCCGAAGGCGTGGCGCCGGAGAAACTGGAAGTCGCCGGCCGCGGCGAGCGCGAACTGCTGGTGCCGACCGCCGACGAAGTCGATGAGCCGCGCAACCGCCGGGTCGAGATCAGCATCCGCTGAGCGGCGGGCCGTTCCAGCGTAGGAGCATCAAGGTCAGGTCGTCGGCGGCGGCTGCGCCGGCTTCGAAGCGGCGGACGCTGTCGCGGATCTGCCGGCAGACGATGGCGGGTTCGCTTTCCGGCGTCTCGGCCAGGCAGGCTTCCAGCCCGGTGCGGCCGAATAGCTGGCCGTCGTGGCTGGCCTCGCTGACGCCGTCGGTGAACAGGCAGAGCAGGTCGCCCGGCTGCAGCCGGATACAGCCGCTGGCGTAGGGGTAATCGCCCAGCGCGCAGAGCGGCGGGCCCGAAATCTCAGCCGTCGGTAGCGCTTGGAGTTCGCCGTTGCGCTTGAGGAGCGGCGCGTCGTGGCCGGCGCAGACGTAGTCGAGCCGGCCGTCGTCGGCATCGAGAATGGCGACGAAGGCGGTGACGAAGAGCAGCGCCGTGTTGTTGCGGTCGAGTTCGTGTTCGAGGTCGCGGATCGCGGCACCGAGATCATCGTGGCGCCGGGTCAGCGTGTTGCCCAGGGTTTTCGAGATGGCCATGAACAGGCTGGCGGGAACGCCCTTGCCGGACACGTCGCCGATGGCGATGCAGAGGCGGCGCGCGTCGAGCATGAAACAGTCGTAGTAGTCGCCGCCGACCGCCTGTGCCGGTTCGAGGATGGCGGCGAGTGCAAAGCGCGTTTCGTCGGCGAACAGGCGTTCGGGATCGGGCAGTAGTCCCATCTGGATGCGCCGCGCGCTGTCGAGTTCGCCAGCGATGCGCGCCGCCTGCTCGCGACTTGCCTGCAGTTGCCGTTCCGCCGCTTGGCGCCGCTCGTCGGCGCGGATCAGGGTATTGCCGAGCAGGGCCATGAACATCGGGCCGAGCAGCAGGGCCGGCGTGTTGCCGTCGACCAGCCAGCGTCCGCTGAAGTAGGCGAGATGGCCGGCGAGCAGCAGGCTGCCGCCGACGGCGGTGAAGCCGAGTACCGCATAGCGCGGCCGCAAGGCCGGTATGCTGCCGATCAGCAGCAGGCCGCCGGCGAGCAGGGCGGTCAGTTCGAGTATCGGCATCCAGTCCGGCCGGCGCAGGGCGTCGCCGGCAAGCAGGCTCTCGATGACCTGGACGTGCACGTCGGCGCCGGGCAGGCTGTCGCCGAGCGGGGTGATGATGCGGTCCTGCAGGCCGATGCTGTTGAAGCCGACGATCACCAGGCGCCCGGCGAAGGTTTCCGGCGGGTGCTTGCCGGCCAGGACGTCGGCGGCCGACAGGTAGTAATGCGAGCTGGCGCGCCCGAAATGCAGCAGCAGTTCGCCGTTGGCCTGGGTCGGCAGCCGGTAGTCACCCAGACGTAGCGCCGCCATGCCCTTGCCGCCGGCCTCGATGGCGACGGCGCCGCCACCCAGCGCCTGCCTGACCATCTCGAGTGGCAACGAGAGGTAGGGCTGTTCATCGATCAGCGCCAGCGTCGGCACACGGCGCAGGATGCCACGGTCGTGGCCGCCGTTGCGGGCATCCGGCGTGGCGTTGATGAAGCCTTCGCCGCCCGCTGCCGCTTGCAGTTCCGGGCGGCTGGACAAGGCGCTGGCGAAGCGGGGCAACTGGCGGTCGGCGCCCGCTTCGACGGCGATTTGCGGCAGCGGATGGCGCGGCAATCTGGCGCCGGCCAGTGCCTGGGGCAGGCCGACCGTGGCGAGGACGGTCGGCGCCCGGCCGATGACCTCGGCAAATTGCTGGTCGGGATCGGGCAGGCGCTCGAGCAGGCCGGGGTCGATCCCGGGCAGGCGCCGGGCGAGCAGGGCCGGCGCGTGCTGGTCGGTTTCGGCAAAGATGAAGTCGAAGCCGACGGCGAGCGGTTCTCCAGCCTGGATGCGCTCCAGTAGCCGCCCCAGCAGGTCGCGCGGCCACGGCCACTGGCCGTGGGCAAGCAGGCTCTGGCTGTCGATGCCGACGATGATCACCGGTTCGCTGGGCCGCTCGCGCGGCAGCAGGCGCTGGTAACGGTCGAACTGGTTGAGTTGCAGCGCGTGCAGCGGTGTCCGCTCGATATTGCTCAGGAGCAGGGCGCCGATGCCGAGCAGCAGGGCGGGGAACAGCCGTCCGCGCCCGGCGCGCAGCAAGGCAACGAGGGCGGCGGTGGCCCGGCTCACAAGTTGATGGTCAGGCCGTCGTAGGCGGAAACGATGTCCAGCGGCGGACGGTCGCCGCGGGTGATCTGCTCGAAGCGGATCGATTCCTCGAACAGGCGGAAGAGCTGGGCGTCGTCATGCGCCGGTTCGTGGTGGAAGAGGGCCAGGCGCTTGGCGGCGGCGGCCTGGCACAACTCGACGCCGACGACGTTGCTCGAATGCCCCCAGTCGGCCTTGACCGAAGTGGCTTCGGCCAGCGAATACATGGCGTCGAAAATGACCAGGTCGGCCTTGGCGAAGAAGCGGGCGAAACTCTCGAAGGAGGCGAGGTCGTCGAGCTTGTGCTCGGAGTCGGTGCTATAGACCACTGATTTGTCGGCGCTGTCGAAACGGTAGCCGTAGGAGTCGCCGGTATGTAGCTGCAGCTTGGGCGTGACCCTGACGCCGCCGATTTCGTGCGGCAGGTCCGGCGTCATCAGGTCGAAATCGATCCTGGCGCCAGCCTGCGAATAATCGACCGGGAAGCAGGGCGCCCGCATCTGCATGCGCACCGCCTCTTCAAGCTGCTGGTGGCAGCCGTGGATGACGATGTGGTTGCCGGGAATGTACATCGGCGCAAAGAACGGGAAACCCATCAGGTGGTCCCAGTGCAGATGCGAGATGAAAATGTGGTAGGTCTGCGGGTTGGGCGTGCCGTAATGGGCGATCTTGCTCTGGCCGAGCGGTCGGGCGCCACTGCCCATGTCGCAGATCAGGTGGTCGGGGCCGTCGGTGACCATTTCGACGCACGACGAATTGCCGCCGAAAGTGTTGCTGACGGTGAATGGCAGGCCGCCGACGAACTGTTCGAGCGCATCGCGGTTCCGGAAGCTGCGTCCGTTGGCGGCAGCCAGTGCGGCGATGATCTTCTCGCGGATGACCTGCCCGGTCGGCGCCGTCGGCAGCGAGCCGCGGGTACCCCAGAAAATGACCTGCTTCATTGTCCGAGCACCTTGCAGGCGGCGTCCACCGAGGCATGGCAGGGGACGATGAGGTTGAAACGGCTGATCGTGAACACTTCCTGAACCAGCGGCGTCAGCGCGGCGATGGCGAAGCTGCCCTGTTGCGCCTTGGCCTGGCGGGAGGCCATCATCAGCACGCGCAGGCCGGCACTGCTGATATAGGCGACGCCGGAAAAATCAAGCAGCAATGCGGGCTGGCCCTGGCGACAGTTGACCAGCAGGGGTTCGAGCAAACGGGTGAACTCTTCACTGGACGCGTGGTCTATGCGACCGCTGACGGAGACGACCAGAACGCCGGACTGCTCGCGGGTGGTTAGTTGCATCATCGCTGGAAAAGCTTCAGGCAATTGTTTCAGTGGCCAAGTATGCCATGGCCGTCCTCTGACTTAGGTAAAATATTGCATGCTCAATACCAACGTTTCTAGCGCGCCGCGCCCCCTGTTTTCCTGGCGCAAATTCTGGGCCCAGCGTTTTGGTCCCGCCCCTTTCCTCCCCATGTCGCGCGCCGAAATGGACCAGCTCGGCTGGGATTCCTGCGACATCGTCCTGATCACCGGCGACGCCTACATCGACCACCCGAGTTTCGGCATGGCGCTGATCGGGCGCTTGCTCGAAGCCCAGGGCTTCCGCGTCGGCATCATCAGCCAGCCGGACTGGAATTCGGCGGCGGACTTCCGCCGGCTCGGCAAGCCCAACCTGTTCTTCGGCGTCACTGCCGGCAACATGGATTCGATGGTCAACCGTTACACCTCCGACCGCAAGCCGCGTTCGGACGACGCTTACACGCCGAATGCCGAGCCGAACAAGCGACCGGACCGTGCCGTTACCGTGTACGCCCAACGCTGTCGCGAGGCCTTCGCCGGCACGCCGGTGGTGATCGGTTCGATCGAAGCCAGCTTGCGCCGTATCGCCCACTACGACTACTGGTCGGACAAGGTGCGCCGCTCGGTGTTGCCCGATTCGAAGGCCGATCTGCTGGTCTTCGGCAACGCCGAACGCGCCATCGTCGAACTCGCACACCGCCTGGCCAAGGGCGAGAAGATTGCGGAAATCCGCGATCTGCGCGGCACCGCCTTCATGGTCGGGCGCGACTGGTTGCCGTCGGCCGACTGGGACGAGATGGATTCGACCGAGGTCGATACGCCCGGACCGCTGGTCAAACACGCCGATCCCTACGCGATGGACGAGGGAGCCGGCAACAATGCCGGTTCGCCGCCGCCCGCCAGCGACGGCGCCCAACCGGTGCGCCTCGTTCCGCGCGCCGAGCGCCTGGCCGCCCGCCGCGAGCGCCGCGCCCACAGTGTCGTCCGCCTGCCGGCCTACGAGCAGGTCAAGGACGATCCGGTGCTCTACGCCCATGCCTCGCGCACCTTCCACCTCGAATCCAACCCGGGCAACGCCCGCGCGCTGCGCCAGGCGCACGGCGAACGCGACGTCTGGCTGAACCCGCCCCCGCTGCCGCTGACCACCGAAGAACTCGACGCCGTCTATGAGCTGCCTTACGCCCGCCGGCCGCATCCGGCCTATGGCGAAGCGAAGATCCCAGCCTGGGAGATGATCCGCTTCTCGGTCAACATCATGCGCGGCTGTTTCGGCGGCTGCACCTTCTGCTCGATCACCGAGCACGAAGGGCGCATCATCCAGAGCCGTTCCGAGGATTCGGTGATCCGCGAAATCGAGGAAATGCGCGACAAGACGCCGGGCTTCACAGGCATCGTCTCCGACCTTGGCGGGCCGACCGCCAACATGTACCACTTGAAGTGCAAGGACGAGAAGATCGAAGCGGCCTGCCGCCGGCTGTCCTGCGTCTATCCCGACATCTGCGACAACCTCGGCACCGACCATGCGCCGCTGATTTCGCTCTACCGCCGGGCGCGCAGCCTGAAGGGGGTGAAGAAGGTGCTGATCGGCTCCGGCCTGCGCTACGACCTGGCGGTGCGCTCGCCCGAATACATCAAGGAACTGGTCCAGCACCACGTCGGCGGCTACCTGAAGATCGCCCCGGAACACACCGAGGAAGGCCCGCTGTCGAAGATGATGAAGCCCGGCATCGGCAGCTACGACCGCTTCAAGCAGTTATTCGACCGCTTTTCACGCGAGGCGGGCAAGGAGCAGTACCTGATCCCGTATTTCATCGCCGCCCACCCGGGGACGACCGACGCCGACATGGTCAACCTCGCGCTGTGGTTGAAGAAGAACAACTTCCGTCTCGACCAGGTGCAGACCTTCCTGCCGACGCCGATGGCGCTGGCGACAACGATGTATCACAGCGAAAGAAACCCGCTGAAGAAGCTGCACCGGCAGGGCGGGGAAGTGGTCGGCGCCGTGCGCGGTGCGCGTCAGCGCAAGTTGCACAAAGCCTTCCTGCGCTACCACGACCCCGAGAACTGGCCGCTGCTGCGCGATGCCTTGAAGGAAATGGGCCGCGCCGACCTGATCGGCAATGGCAAGAAACAACTGGTGCCGGCCTGGCAACCGGCGGGTACCGGGCTGAAGGCGGCTGCCGCCATCCGCCAGGCGCCAGAAAGACAGGGCGGTGCACCGCGTCCGACAGCGGCCAGGCGTAACGCTGCCGGACCTCGCCCGGCAGCGGGCGGCGCCCGCCAGCCGGGGCCGCGCAAGACAAGATCACCACGATGACGCAGGGAGAAAGCATGGAAGCACAACAGACCACCATCTACGAGAAAATCGGTGGCGCAGCGACGGTCGGCCGGCTTGCCGACCGCTTCTACGAATTGATGGACAGCGTTGCCCAGTTCAAGGAATTGCGAGCAATGCACCCGGCAAGCCTGGCCGGTTCGCGCGACAAGCTGTTCAAGTTCCTGTCCGGCTGGTTCGGCGGTCCCGACCTGTTCGTCCAGGAATTTGGTCACCCGATGCTGCGCGCCCGCCACATGCCGTTTGCCATCGGCACGCTGGAACGCGACCAGTGGGTGGCGTGCATGGTGCTGGCGATGGAAGACGTCGGTATCGACGCGGATGTGCGCAAGGTGCTGCTCAACAACTTTTTCAACACCGCCGACTTCATGCGCAACAAGGAAGGCTGAGCTTTCAGCTTCCCGCGACCTCGACGAAGAAATTCCAGATCGTGTCGTTGGCGTCCAGCGCTTGCGAGGCGTCGGCCTTGCCGCGCCGGACACGCGCCGCGCCCGGCCAGGAATGGCCACCTTCGGCGGTGACGCAGAGCTGGACGCTGGCCGCCGCGCGGCAGCCGGTGTAACGCTCGCACCAGGCGCCGGGCCGTTCGAGGATGCGCCGCGGTGCCGGCTGGCAGCCGTTGCGCCGGACCCAGCGGGCGATCGTTTCCGGCACCGAGACGAAATCCATGACCTGGCGCCGGTCGCGGAAGGCATCGGCGCCGGCGCCGCCATCGAACAGGACGTGGCTGTCGTCGCGCGCGTGAATGTGCAGGATCGGCACCGCTCGTGCCGGCTGGCAACCGGCCACCGCCTCGGTGCCGGCGACAGCGGCGACGGCGCGGAACAGGTCGGCGGCTTCGCAGGCCAGGCGGTAAGCCATCATGCCGCCGTTCGACATGCCGGTGGCGAAGATCCGCTGGCGGTCGATCGGCGTCCGTCGCGCCACGTCGGCAACCACGGCGCGGATGAAGCCGACGTCGTCGCTGCCGGTGTCGCGCGCGTTGCCGCAGCAGCCGCCAGCGTTCCACGTGGCCAGTCGGCCGCGCGGCAGGCGGCTGTGGCCATTGGGGAAGACGACGGCAAAACCGGCGCGCTCGGCCTTGCTGATCAGGCCATAGCGTTCGTCGTCGGCCATGAACTCGGCGTGGCCGCCGCCGCCGTGCAGGGCGACGACCAGCGGCAGTGGCGCGCCCCGGTCGCGATTGCTCGGCAAATAGAGCAGATAACGGCGCAGCGCACCGGCAACTTCCAGCGTCACTGACTGGCTGCGGTCGGCGATTTGCGCTGGAAGATCGGTGCCGGCCGCCAGCGACGCCCCGTTGTTCGATAACGCCAGCAGCAGGCAGAGCGTGCAGACCTGGCGGCGCATGCTTCAGGGCAAGGCGTCGAGTCCGTCCGCCGCACGCCGGTGTCGCAGGCGCATGGCCAGGCGATGGCGGGCGAGCAGGCGGTCATCGTCGAGGATCTGTCCGGCGGCCCGGCCCAGTACGTAGCAGATGCCGGTCAGCGGCAGGACCAGCATCAGACCGGTGATGCCGGCCAGGGCGCCGCCCGCAAACAGCATCAGCACGCTGAGTAGCGGGTGCATGTGCAGGCTACGGCCGATCGTTTGCGGCATGAAGATGAAGTCGTCGAGCAGGCGGACGGCAATGAAGAGGATCACCGCGCCGTAGGCAATGCCGGGCTGGCCGGCGAAGTCGGTGGCGGCGACCATCAGCACCAGGGCACAGCCGGCGATCGAACCGACATAGGGAATCCAGGCCAGCACCGCTGCGACCAGCGCCAGCATCAGCGCATGGTCGAAGCCGATCAGCCAGAGGCCGCCACCGAGGACGACGGTGTCGATGACGGTGAGCTGAATCAGGCCGACGAAATATTGGCGGGCAGTCTGGTCGAGCTGGTCGATCAGGTCGAGGCCGCGTTCGAAGAAGGCGTTGGGAATGGCGCCGACGAGGAAGCGTTTGAAATGCCAGCCGTCGCGCAGCATGAAATAGGTGATGAATGGTGCCAGCAGCACTGACGGCGCCCAGGCAGCGACGCCCATCAGGAAGCCGGGCAGGTGGCGGGCGGCAAAGCCTTCGACCAGGAGGTCGATGTGATGGGTCATGGCCTGGGCGCCGCCGATCCGGGCAAACAGGGTGGAGCGTTGCTCCAGGTGGGCCAGGGTGTCGATGATCAGGCGCAGGCCGCCCTCGACGTAGCGCAAGGCATTGTCGGTCCAGTTGCTGTCGCCGGCCGATAGCCAGGCGACCAGCGCAACACCGGCGAGCAGCATGGTCAGCAGGGCGGCCATGCCGACCAGCAGGGCAGCCAGCGCATGACTGAAGCCGCGCAGGACGAGCAGCGATTTGAGCGGCGTCAGCAGGTAATACATCATCAGCGCCAGCAGCAGCGGCACGATCAGCCACAAGGCCTTCTGCAGCAGCAGGAGCAGCCCGCAGCTGGCGGCGATGATCGCCAGCCAGGCCAGCGGGCCGGGACGGTAGTCAGTCATGGTGCGCTACGTCACTACGCTTGCCGCCATCTTCCAGCATGCCGCGCAGGCGGGCGCCCAACTGGCGGGCGAGCTGCAGGGCCAGTCGGCTGGCGATCCGCGAATGGGCTTCAAGCAGGCGCTCGAAGTCGCCGCGGTACAAGGCGCTCAGCGTACTCTCGGTCTGCGCCCTGGCCTGCGCCGAACGCAGCGACTGGTCGAGCAAGGCCATTTCGCCAAAGAAATTGCCGGGGCCGAGGACGGCAACCGGCGTATCCCAGGCGGTTACGGTACGGATGGCGATATTGCCGAGCCGCACGATGTAGAGTGCCTGGCCGTCGTCGCCCTCGTCGAAGACGATTTCGCCGGCCTGGTATTGCCGGGTATGGAGCATGCTCTCGACGATGCCGAGTTCGCTATTGCTCAGCCCGGCAAAAAGGATGCTGCGGGCCAGCGGATAGAGGTCCGAAGCGGGCGTCTTGCGGCGAATGAATCCGGTCATCGCGGTGCGCTGAAAGGTTTGACGCCGCGGATTATCACATTCTTCGCCCCACTTGGGGGAATGCATCGATTTCGTTGCGTTGGACGGGAAATGGCGGGCAGCGAGGATTCCACAAGGGGAAATTTGTTAACTTTTCTTAACCTCCCTCTGTTAGTATTTTTATCTGCAGGGTAAATCATAAAGCATTGATATTGCACCAGTTCCGGGCATGACGATGCGTTAATCAAATGGCATTGGATGGGTATGTCATATAAATACACGGTGGCCGGGATTCTCCTCGCCTGCGCGTTTTCGGCGCAGGCGGGAGATACATTTCCGATCAGGGAATTTCAGGTCGAGGGAAATTCCCTGTTGTCGGCAGGGGAACTGGAAAGCTTGTTGGCGCCTTATGTCGGCGAACAAGCGGATTTTGGTCAGATCCAGCGGGCGCTGGAAGCACTTGAAATGGCTTACCGGCAACGCGGTTATGCCGCGGTCCAGGTCAGGGCGCCGGAACAGGAACTGACCGCAGGCACGGTCCGCTTCGAGGTGCTTGAACCCCTGGTCGGCCAGGTCCGCTTGCCGGAAACATCCACCCATTTCGACGCAGCCAACCTGCGCCGGGCGCTCCCCGGCCTGCGCGAGGGAAAGGTGCCCAACACCCGGGAAATCTCGCAGCAGGTTGAGCTGAGCAACGAAAATCCCGCCCGGCAGATGGAGGTGATCCTTGGCCTCGGGCAGCAGGAAGGCTTCGTCGATGCCCGCGTCAAGGTCGAGGAAAGCAATCCCTTGCGTTTCTTCGGCAGCCTGGACAATACCGGCACCCGGCAGACCGGCCGCACCCGACTGAGCGTCGGCGTGCAGCATGCCAACCTGTTCAATCTGGATCACGTACTGACGGCGGCGCTGGCGATTTCGCCGGAAAAGGTGCAGCAGGTGGCGGTTGGTTCGCTCAGCTATCGTGTGCCGTTCTACCAGCGGAATGCGGTGGTCGATGTTTTCTACGCCCATTCGGACGTCGATGCGGGTACTCTGAATGCAGGGCTTCCAATCGCCTTCAGTGGTCGAGGAAATATTTTTGGGGCTCGCTACACGCACATTCTCCCAAGAGTTGGGGAGTGGTCATCGCGTGTTTCCGTAGGCTGGGATTATCGAAGCTATGACAACAGTTGCACAATTGGTGGGGTTAGTTGTCCCAAATCAGGTGAAGACATCGTTCTCAAGCCTCTGACGATTGGTTATTCAACGCAGCGGGTAATACCTGGCGACGTCATGGATTTTGGCGTTTCGCTGAGTGCCAATCTTCCCGGCGGGAACAAGGGCGACCGGAAGGCTTTCGAGAAGGCTGGCGGTGGGGACGTTCCTCCAGGCTATTTCATTTTGAGAGGGAACTTTTCAAAATTGCACGCCCTGGCCGGTGACTGGCAGGTACGCGGCGCATTGACCGCACAGTTCAGCGATCAGCCCCTTCTCACTTATGAGCAATTGGGATTTGTCGGTAATCAGGCCGTGCGGGGTTTTCTTGAGCGCGAGGTGACGAGAGACAAAGGTGCGTTCGTCAATCTCGAATTGTTTACCCCTGATCTTTCGCGCAATCCAGATGGGGAAAGTTTGCGTGCATTGGCTTTCGTAGATGCGGGGTATGGTCGGAACAACGGCGTTAACGACAAGCCGAATGGCAAGCAACTCGATAAAACGGTCAGCAGCTTTGGGGTCGGCCTGCGCTTTACCTTGGGCAAGAACCTGAGCGCCAGGTTTGACGTGGCGCGTGTCATCAAGGGGGCCGAGGCGCGCGATGCCGGCGACGTACGTGGCCATTTCAGCCTGATGGCATCGTTCTGAGGAGACGACGATCATGACTCGCAGTTTCAGGTTCAATCTGCTGGCGCTGGCGATCGCTTCCTGCTTCGGTGCCGCCCAGGCCAACCCGACCGGGGGGCAAGTGGTTTCGGGACAGGCAACACTGGTCAATAGCGGCAATGTGCTGACGGTGACCAATTCGGCCAACGCCATCATCAACTGGCAGACCTTTTCGATCGGTCGCAACGAGACGACCCGTTTCGTCCAGCCCTCGGCGAGCAGCGCCGTACTCAACCGGGTGCTCGGCAACAATCCTTCCGAACTGCTCGGCCAGTTGCAGTCGAACGGTCGCGTCTTCCTGATCAACCCGGCCGGCATCCTGGTCGGCAGGGATGCGGTGATCGATGTCGCCGGACTGGTGGCGTCGACGCTGAATCTGAGCGACAGCAACTTCCTCGCCGGCAAGCTGAAGTTCGACCCGACCCCGGGCGCTGCAGCCCTGAACAACGCCGGGACGATTCGCACCGCCGATGGCGGGCAGGTCTATCTGGTCGCGCCCCAGGTCAACAACAGCGGCAGCATCGCTGCAGCCGGTGGCACGGTGCTGCTGGCGGCCGGCGAACGCGTGGAAATTGGCGACACCGCCTTGCCCGGCCTCAAGGTCGAAGTCATTGGCCAAGGCGAGGCGAGCAATGTCGGCGACCTGCTGGCAGCTTCCGGCAAGGTAGGCATCGTCGGCGCCCTGGTGCGCAACAGCGGCAAGGTCGACGTGTCGGCGATCGAGCGTGAAGGCGGGCGCATCTTCCTGCGCGCTGCCCGCAAGGCGACGGTCGATGGCGGCGAGTTGCTGGCTCGTGGTACGCGTGGCGGGCGGATCAGCGTCGAGGGCGAGGAAGTGGATGTTGCCGCCGGTCTGCTCGATGCCTCCGGCAAGCAGGCGGGCGGTCAGGTGCTGGTCGGCGGCGGCTTCCAGGGACGCAATGCCGAAGTTAGGAATGCTACCCGGACACGCTTTGCCAGCGCTGCCGAAATCCGCGCCGATGCCACCGAAAACGGCAAGGGTGGTGAAGTCGTCGTCTGGTCGGACGACACCACGCTGGCCGCCGGGCGGATTTCCGCGCGGGGTGGCGAGCAGGGCGGCGACGGCGGGCTGGTCGAGGTGTCCGGCAAATCGCACCTGGCTTTCCAGGCGCGGGTCGATACCCGCGCTCCGGCCGGCAAGACCGGTACGTTGCTGCTCGACCCGAGCGACGTCACCATCGCCAGCCGCGGCGACCGGGCGGCGCTGGCGGTCGATGGCCAGTTCGACGTCGCCTATGCCGTTGCCGGGGCGAGCGAGAGTTCGGCCTACACGCTGTACTGGGAGGATCTGGTCAGCCAGTTGGCTCAGAACAATGTGGTCGTCGAGACCAGCTCTGGTGCTAGCGGCGCCGGCAACATTGATGTCGTCGACGGCCAGACCTTCGCCAGCGGCAACCAGCTCAGCCTGCTGGCCGAGAACAACCTGACCGTTCAGGCCGGGGCCGACGTCGTGAATACGGGCAATGGCGCTTTCCAGTTCGTCGCCGGCTGGGATCCGGCTTCGGGAACCACCGCCCCGCTCGCCAACAACGCAGCGACTACCGGCACGATGCTGATCAACGGCAGTTTGCAGACGCAAGGTCAGATCAGTCTGAGCTCAAAGGGCGACACGACGCTCAATGGGCTGGTGAAATCGACGGCCGGGCCGGTGGTGCTGACGGTTGGCGGCAATCTGGCGATCAACCTGCCGGCCGGCGCGCCTGAGCAGTATGTCGATGACTCCTATTTTGAATATCGCTTTCCGAGCGGTTACCAGTTCAGTTTTTATGGCACCAGCTACGACAAGGCCTATATTTCGAGCAACGGGCTGATCACCTTCGCCAGTGGTACCGGTGCCTACAGGGATTCGCAGAGCGGATTGGCGGCGTTTCGGATGCCAGTGATCGCTGCAGCGTGGAATGACTGGGAAATCAATGCCTCACAGGGCGAGTCGATTCAGATTACCCGCCCCAGCGGTAACGAGCTTGCCGTCAAGTGGGATGTCGGGCGTTATTACCGTTCCGGCAACAAGGCGCTGTTCGAAACCGTTCTGAACCAGCAGAACGGCAACATCACCTTCAACTACGGGGCAACCACTACCGAAACCGATGCCACCGTCCATCCGAGCTTCGCCGGCGATGTCACCATCGGTCTCGCCCGTGGCGACGGGACGGCGCAGATATCCGGCCTGATGGGGCTGGAGGGGTTCTCGATGCACAACCTGAATTCGACGACCTTCAGTCCGGGCGCCAACGGCTACACGGAAACCATCGCCACTAGTGGCGGCCAACTCGCCAGCAAGGGCGCGGTCATCTATTCGTCGGATATTGGTTTTGCCTTCGGCAATACCAATATTGCGGCCTACACCACGCTGCAGGCCGCAACCCAACTGCTACTGAATGTTGGCGGGAGGATCAGTGGCTTTGGTGGCATCAGCACGCCGTCGCTGGCCATCGAT
This sequence comes from Azonexus sp., assembly GCF_041909095.1. GTDB lineage: Bacteria > Pseudomonadota > Gammaproteobacteria > Burkholderiales > Rhodocyclaceae > Azonexus. The sequence goes on from NZ_JAYREB010000002.1 coordinate 234,881, forward strand.
GCCGGCCAGGGGGTGACGCTCGAGGGCGCCTACAACCAGGTTGGCATGCTGACGGCGGATGTTCGCAGCGGCGGCCTTTCCTTCCAGAACCACAATTTCGCGGCGCCGGGCGATTTCGAATTCCGCTCGGCCGATGTCGTTGGTGACATTGCTGCCAGCAATTTCGGCGCCACCGTCATCGGCACCGCGGCGCCCGGCATCCGGGCGAGTGGCGGGATCAATGTGGCGGCAAACAGTCCGCTGACGGTTGGCACATTTGGTGTGACCAGTACCGGTACTGGCAACATTTCGCTGGCGGCGAACAACAACGGTGCGCTGACCCTGACCGGGCCGGTTCGTACCGGCGGCACGATCAACCTGTTTGGCGGCACGGTGACCGGCGCCGATGTTTTCGCCCCTGGCGCCTGCATCAACGGCCAGGCTTGCCAGACCGGCCCGGATCCTGCTGCGGTCAGTCATGCCCAGGACCAGCAACAGACCCTGATCAGCGCGATCGGCAATGGCGCCCCGGCGCTGCCGCCGGCGGTTGGCGGCAGCGCTGCCATCGGCAGTTTCGTGCCGGCCAGCTATTTCAATCCCATGCCCGGGCTGCAACCCGGGCTGACCCTGCCGGGTGGCACGATAGGCGGTGGCAGCAATGAATTTGGCGGCCCCCTCGGTAATACCGGCGATTTCCTTTTCCTGGATGAAAACTATGGTCAGAACGCATTTGCTGCACGGCGCGTTGCGCAGTGCAATTAAGGTACTGTTCGCGCTCTGTCTGACGGTGGGCGCCCAGTGGGTGGCTGCTGCGGAACTGGCGGCGCATGTGACACACCTGGCCGGCACCCTGGTGCTGAAGCCGGTGCAGGGCAATACGCGTTTACTGGCAGTGCGTTCGGAAGTCCATGAAGGGGATACCCTGCAGACGGAAGATCGCTCCTATGCGCGGATCAAGTTCGTCGATGGCGGAGAAATGGTGATCAAACCGAACACGACGGTGATGATCGAGCGTTATCGCTACAAGGCGAACAGCCCGGCCGAGGATTCGTCGGCGGTTTCGCTGATCAAGGGCGGTTTGCGCTCGGTCAGCGGCATGTTGGGCAAACGTAGTCCGGAGAAGGTCATCCTGAAGACCAAGGTGGCGACCATCGGCATCCGCGGGACGCACTACGGCGTACTGGACTGTGCCGAGGAAGAAGGACGCAACAGTTGTGCCGACATCCGTACCGCCGACGGCTCGACGCCGCCGCCTGGGGTTCATGTCGATGTGGTGGACGGTCGCATCCGGGTGACGAACACGGCGGGCGAACAGGAGTTCGAAGCCGGTCAGTTCGGTTACGTGCGTGATGCGGCGAGCGCGCCGGAAGCGGTACCGGCCGAGCGCGGGGTGCGCGTCTCGATGCCGGACAGCATCTGCCGCAACAACACCTCGGGCAATACGGTCGGCACTTCGCGCAATACCGCGGCCTGTTCGATGTGATGCAGCGCGCCGGGAGGTGCCCGCCCGTTCAGGGGTGGCGCCTCCCGATGCTCAGTCCTGTTGCTCGGGAGTGAGGAAGAGTTCAGCGTAGCGTTTGTGCACCTGTTGGCGCACGAAGCTGTCGAAGATGTCCGGGTCGATGTGGCCGCGCTGCTTGAACTTCTCCAGAATGGCCAGCGCTTCGCTGACCTTCATCGGTGTCTTGTAGGGGCGGTCGGAAGCGGTCAGCGCTTCGAAAATGTCGGCAATCGCCAGGATGCGTGCCTGGACGCTGAGTTCGCCGGCGCGCACGCCACGCGGATACCCCTGGCCGTCCATTCGCTCGTGGTGGTTGCCGGCGATCTCCGGCACGTTCGTCAGGTGCTTCGGCCAGGGCAGTTCTTCCAGCATGTTGATGGTGGCGACAATGTGATCGTTGATGATCTGCCGCTCCGGCGCTGTCAGGGTGCCGGCAATGATGGTCAGGTTGATGATCTCGTCTTCATCGAGGAAGGGATGGCTGACCCCGTCGGCACTCGACCAGCGGTACTTTTGGGCGATTTCCTTGATGCGTGCGACGTCGCTGTCGCTCATCCGTTCACTGCCCAGGTTGGAACGCTTTAGCAAGGCCTGGTCGTCAGCGATTTCCGCCAGTTGTTGCGCGTGTTCGGCGGCGGCTGCCGCTGCGTCGGCGCCGCCAGCGATCGCTTCCAGCATGCGGATTCGGGCGTCCCGCCGGACGATCTCGAAGCGGGTATCGATCAGGGCGATGCGGTCGAAGATGGTTTCCAGTTTGCGTGACTTGTCGATCACGTGTACCGGCGTGGTGATCTTGCCGCAATCGTGCATCAGGGCGGCGATGCGCAACTCATGCTGTTCGGTTTCGTTGAGTGTCCAGCCGGCGAGCGGGCCTTCGGTATCGGCGCAGACGGCTTCGGCGATCAGCATGGTCAGTTCCGGGACCCGGACGCAGTGGCTGTTGGTAAAGGCCGATTTCTTGGCGATTGCCGTGTTGATCATGCGGATGGTCGCTTCGAACAGCGATTCCATCTGGTGCATCAACTGCCGGTTGGACAGCGCAACCGCCGCCTGTGACGCCAGTGACTCGACCAGACGCTGGTCGGTTTCGCGGAAAACGGTGGTCTTTCCTGTTTCGGGGTCGATGGCGTTGATCAACTGGAGAACGCCGATCAATTCGTTCTCATGGTTCTTCATCGGCACCGTCAGGAAGGAGCGCGAGCGATAGCCCATGCGGGCGTCGAAAGCCCGCGGGCCGGTGAAGTCGAAATCCTTGACGGCATAAGCGTCGGCGATGTTGACGGTACTGGCGCTGAGGGCGGCGTAGGCGGCGACGATGGCGTCGTTGTTGGAGCCGTCCGGGCGATACAGGGGCAGGTCGGCAAAAATTCCGGAGGCGGGGAGGGGGGCGCTGCCACCATAGGCCAGATCCAGCGAATCGGTACGAACGATTTCGTAGCGCAGGCTGCGGCCGTCTTCGGAAAGCAGGTAAAGCGTTCCGCCGTCGGCGTTGGTGATACATTTTGCCGCCTGGATGATTTTCTCGAGCAGTTTCGGCAGATGTTTTTCACTGCTCAGAGAAATACCTACGTCATACAGGAGTTCCAGTCTGTGGCGGGATTTTTCGAGGTCATTCATGGCATTCTCCGCGCGGTATATTCCAGCCTCCTTGCAGTTATTGTTCTTATTGTTTTCCATGGGGAAACTTCGTGGGTTGATCACGGATTTTTTCCGGCTTGTCGATAAAACAAGCGGATTGAATATGTGAAAGTGTATTGGCGCCTGCAGAATAACAAGCTGCATCAATTACTTGCTGGCGCATTGCGCTTGCATTCAATATAAAAGGCATATCAGCGCTTTCGCTGTTTATTCAAAATCATCAAGAGTGTTTTGTGGGTCGTCGGACACAATTGCGATGCGATGGATTTCGGGTCCAGTGTATCGCGAAGCGGCTCGTGTTAGTGTATCCCCCTGCGATGCTTGCGCAATACCGCGAGCCAGGCCATTTTTCCTGGAAAGCCCGATATCTCGATGAAACGACTGCTACCCCGGCTGATATTCGGAATGCTTTGCACCTTCTGGATTCTCGGGCATGTCGTCCAGTCCTGGCACATTCCGCTGGTCGCGCTGTTCGATCACTATTTCTACGATGTCCGCGTCCGCGCCTTCATGCCTGATACCCGGGACGAGCGGATCATCATCGTCGACATCGACGAGAAAAGCCTCGGTGAACTCGGCCGCTGGCCCTGGAAGCGTAGTGTCCTTTCCGAACTGGTGCGCCGTCTGGCCGATGACTACGCAGCGTCGGTGATCGGTTTCGATATCGTCTTTGCCGAACCAGACGACAGTTCCGGGCTGCCCGTCCTTGATGCCATGGCGCAGGGTCCGCTGCGCGGCAACGCCGATTATCGGCGCGTACTTGCCGGACAACGGGCCGAGTTGGACTATGACCGGATGTTCGCCGAGTCATTGCGCGAACGGCCAGTCGTGCTCGGATTTTATTTTTCCAGTCAGCCAGGGGCCTCTCCCGGCAGCCGATTGCCCCCACCGCTGGCGCTTGAAGGCCGGCCACCGCCCGGGCAGTTTCCGGAGTGGCCGGGGTTCGGAGGCAATCTGTCAGCTTTTCAGGAAGCGGCAGCCAGCGGCGGGCATTTCAATCCGCTGATGGATGGCGACGGCATTACTCGCCGCGTTCCCCTGCTCGGGGGGCATGCGGGTTCATTCCAGCCGACATTGGCGCTGGCGATGGCGATGATGCTGGCCGAGGCAGATAAGGTCAGACTTTTTGCGCCGGCAGCCGGAGCAGCGGTGGAATGGGTCGATATCCTCGGCGGGCAGCAGACCTTGCGCATTCCGGTCGATGCCGATGGCGCGGCGCTGGTGCCGTATCGCGGCCAGGAGGGAAGTTTTGCCTATGTATCGGCAGCCGATGTGATTGCCGGGCGGGCTGATCCGGCGCTGCTCTTCGGCAAGATTGTCCTGGTTGGCACGACCGCGCCCGGACTCAAGGATCTGCGGGCAACGCCGGTGGGCGGCAGCTATCCCGGTGTCGAGATCCACGCCAATCTGCTTGCCGGAGTGCTCGACGGCACGATCAAGGAGAGGCCGGTCTATACGCCGGTTGTTGAGCTGCTGTTGCTGATTGTTGCCGGTGGCGGCCTGGCTGTCGCGCTGCCCTTCCTGAATCCGTTACGGGGGAGCGTGCTGACCCTGGTAGTGCTGGGTGTGTTGCTGGTCGCCAATCTTGCCCTTTGGCAGGGCGGGGTGGTCATGCCTTTCGCTTCAGTGGCGCTGGTCATCCTGCTGACCTACGGTTTCAACGCTGCCTGGGGCTACTTCTGGGAGTCGCGGACGAAACGGCAACTCACCGAGCGCTTTGGCCAGTATGTCCCGCCCGAGCTGGTCGTCGAAATGGCGCGCAATCCGGAGGGCTACAGCATGGCCGGGCGCAATGCCGAGATGACGGTGCTGTTTTCCGATGTGCGCAATTTCACCAACATCTCGGAGGGGCTGGATCCGAAGGAGTTGGCCGCGCTGATGAACGAATATCTCGGGGCGATGACCGAGGTCATCCGGCGCCATCGGGGCACCCTCGACAAGTACATCGGTGACGCGATCATGGCCTTCTGGGGGGCGCCGCTCGCCGACCCGCAGCATGCCCGGCACGCGGTCATCGTCGCGCTCGAGATGCAGCAGGCGGTGGCGGCGCTGGCCGCCCCTTTCCAGGCGCGCGGCTGGCCGGTGCTGAGGATCGGTATCGGCATCAACAGCGGCACGATGACGGTCGGCGACATGGGCTCGCCGGTTCGCCAGTCCTATACGGTGATGGGGGATGCGGTCAACCTCGGGGCGCGTCTCGAAGGCATCACCAAGGAGTACGGGGTCGGTATCGCGGTCGGCGAGCAGACACAGGCGCTGTGCCCGGATATCGTGTTCCGTGAGCTCGACAAGGTGCGGGTCAAAGGCAAGGCAACCGCGGTCTCGATCCATCAGCCCCTGTGTCTGGCCAACGAGCTGGACGAAGAATTGCGCGCCGAGCTTGCCTCCTGGCAGGCGGCGCTCGAGGCTTATCGGCAGCAGCAATGGCGGGAAGCGGCGCGCATACTCGAGCATCTGCTGCAAAAAAAACCGGACGAAGCGCTTTATCGGCTGTATCGGGAACGCGTCGCTCATTTGCTGCTGGCGCCTCCCGGCGATGGTCAATGGGATGGCGTGACCAACTTCAAAACCAAGTAATCCGGCAAAAACTTGCATGGATATTGGATCAAGGGATGCTGCGACGCAGCATGGGGTGCTAGAATCACGCCTTTGATTTTTCTGACTATTCCTATATCCATGTCCGCACGCCCCATCCGCAACATCGCCATCATCGCCCACGTCGACCATGGCAAGACCACGCTGGTTGATCAGCTCCTCCGCCAATCCGGTACTTTTGCCGCCCACCAGCAACTGGTAGAGTGCGTGATGGACTCGAACGACCTGGAAAAGGAACGCGGCATCACCATCCTGTCCAAGAACACTGCCGTCGAATACGAAGGCATCCACATCAACATCGTCGATACCCCGGGCCACGCGGACTTCGGCGGTGAAGTCGAGCGCGTGCTCGGCATGGTCGATGGTGTCGTGCTGCTGGTTGACGCCGCGGAAGGCCCGATGCCGCAGACCCGGTTCGTGACCAAGAAGGCGCTGGCCCAGGGCCTGCGTCCGATCGTCCTGGTCAACAAGGTCGACCGTGACGGTGCCGATCCCGACAACGCCGTCAACCTGACTTTCGACCTGTTCGACAAGCTCGGTGCCACCGACGAGCAACTCGATTTCCCGATCGTCTACGCCTCCGGCCTGAACGGCTGGGCGGCGATGGAACTCGACCAGCCGCGCGAGAACATGAAGCCGCTGTTCGACACCATCCTGCGCCACGTGCCGGCGCCGGACGCCGATGTTGAGGCGCCGCTGCAGCTGCAGATCTCCGCGCTGGATTATTCTTCCTACGTCGGCCGCATCGGCGTCGGCAAGATCATCCGCGGTCGCGTCAAGACCGGCCAGAACGTGATGGTCATGTTCGGCACCGAAGAAGAAGCCGCGGAGCACGATCGCCAGCCGATCAAGGCCAAGATTGGTCAGGTTTTCGGCTACAAGGGCCTGAACAAGGTCGAGATGGACGAAGGCCAGGCCGGCGACATCGTCCAGATCACCGGTATTGAAGACCTGGTGCTCGGTTGCACGGTGACCGATCCGGAAAGCCCGGAAGCGCTGCCGCTGCTGAAGATCGACGAGCCGACCCTGTCCATGCAGTTCATGGTCAACACCAGCCCGCTCGCCGGCACAGAAGGCAAGTTCGTCACCAGCCGCCAGATCCGCGACCGCCTGCACAAGGAACTGCTGACCAACATGGCGCTGCGCGTGCATGACACGCCGAACGGCGACGTCTTCGACGTGGCTGGTCGCGGCGAACTGCACCTCGGCATCCTGCTTGAGAACATGCGTCGTGAAGGCTACGAGCTGGCTGTCGGCCGTCCGCGCGTGGTCAAGAAAATCATCGACGGCGTCGAGTGCGAGCCCTACGAGCAACTCACCGTCGACGTCGAGGAAGATACCCAGGGCGGCGTCATGGAAAGCCTCGGCCTGCGCAAGGGCGAACTGCAGGACATGGTGCCGGACGGTCGCGGTCGCGTCCGTATCGAATACCGCATCCCGGCCCGCGGCCTGATCGGCTTCCAGGGCGAATTCATGAACCTGACCCGCGGTAACGGTCTGATGAGCCACGTCTTCGACGACTACGCGCCGGTCAAGGAAGGCAGCGTCGCCGAGCGCCGCAACGGCGTGCTGATCTCCCAGGACAACGGCGAAGCCGTCGCCTACGCGCTGTGGAAGCTGCAGGATCGCGGTCGCATGTTCGTCAGTCCGGGCGAGAAGCTGTACGAAGGCATGATCATCGGCATCCACAGCCGTGAGAACGATCTGGTTGTGAACCCGATCAAGGGCAAGCAGCTGACCAACGTGCGCGCTTCCGGAACCGACGAAGCCGTGCGCCTGGTGCCGCCAGTCCAGCTCAGCCTGGAAGCTGCGGTGGAGTTCATCGCCGAGGACGAACTGGTTGAACTGACGCCGAAATCGATTCGCCTGCGCAAGCGCTACCTGACCGAAATCGAGCGCAAGCGGTCGTTGCGCGGCCTGTAAGGGCAGCGGCACATGGCATTCTGCCAACCCTGCCGGGCGTTGGTCAGTCGTCACCCGAAGGCGGCCCGCTGGGCCGCCTTCATCATTGGCATGTCGATTTTCTTTACGCTGCTGGGCCTGGTCAGCGAGCCGGTCAACGGGATCGGCTTCTGCAAGATTTATCCCTAGGGATTTTCAACCGCCGGTCATCGACATGAAGCGGACAACCTTCGGGTTCTGCATCTGCTCGGCAAACTCATGACCGAAAGGCTTGATTCCCATGCTGTCGATGATGGCCTGGCGTAAAGCCCTGTCGTCCTGGCCGTTGCGCAGTGCCGGCAGCAGGTTGAGCGCATCGTTCTGGCCGAGGCAGGGATAAAGCTCTCCCTTGGCAGTGACCCGTACACGATTGCAGCTGTCGCAGAAATTGTGACTGTGCGGGGAGATGAAGCCGACCCGGGTATCGCTGCCGGCAACGCGCCAGTAGCGCGCCGGGCCGCCGCTGTTTTCGCTGCTGGGAACGAGGCTGAAATGCTCGCCGAGTCGTGAGCGGGTTTCCTCGGACGAAACATGGGTCTGACTGCGGCCCTGGATGTCTCCGAGTGGCATTTCCTCGATGAATGAAATGTCGAGTCCGTTATCAACAGCGAAGCGGACAAGATCGACGAACTCGTCGTCGTTGATGCCGCGCATCATCACGGTGTTCAGCTTGGTGCGCCGGAATCCGCTCGCCGTCGCAGCGGCGATGCCGCGCAGTACCTTGTCCAGATCGCCGATCCGGGTGATCTTCCGGAAACGTTCGTGGTTCAGACTGTCGAGGCTGATGTTCAGGCGCTTGACGCCGGCCGACTTGAGCGCAGCGGCATGGCTTTCCAGTTGCGAACCGTTGGTCGTCATCACCAGGTTGTCGAGTCCCGGCAGCGCCCCGAGTCGCTCGATCAGCCACATCACGTTCTTCCGCACCAGCGGTTCGCCGCCGGTCAGGCGCAGCTTGCTGACGCCGAGCCCGACGAAGGTCTCGGCAACCTTCAGCGCTTCTTCCAGCGACATCACCTCGCTGCGCGGCAGAAAGGTCATTTCTTCCGCCATGCAATAGGTGCAGCGGAAATCGCAGCGATCGGTGATCGACAGTCGCAGGTAGGTCACATGCCGTCCGTAGCGATCGATGAGGGTGCCGGGCGGATGTTGGGCGGCGGAGATGGTGGATTCCATGCCGCGATTATCAGTGTGGAAATCGCTGTCGGCAAGCGCCAAAGCGCGCGCCGGGAGCTGAAAAAACCGGGCAATATCCAAGGCTTATGCTATTATCGTGGCCGTTGTCCGGGCGTAATAAGACCGGATAACAAAAAGCCCAGCAAAAATGCTGGGCTTTTCGATGAAGCTTGGCTCCCCGACCTGGGCTCGAACCAGGGACCTACGGATTAACAGTCCGGCGCTCTACCGACTGAGCTATCGGGGAAGTGAAGCGCGCATTATAGGAGTCGAAGCATGATGGGTCAAGTCGCCGAGGTCGTTTCTGGATTGAAAGCATGGTCATGAATGTCGGACAGGTCTACGCAAAAACCCCGATCGGCGATGAAGCCGTCCGGCAAAGTACGCGCGTCGTTCAGCGCAATCTGCGGATGGTGTTGGTGCAGGTCGATGGCAAGCTGACGGTTGCCGAACTTTCCGAGAAGATCGGCAATGCCCGTCTGGTCGAAAACGCCATCCGGGAACTGGAGAGTGGCGGCTACATCGTGCCTCTGGAGGGCGCTGCCGCCGCCTGGGAAAGACCGGTGGAAGCGCCGCGCCGCGAACAGGTTTCAGCCATCTCCCAGTTTTCCACGTTTGGCACCAGTAAAAGCCCGTCGGCCAAGGACATGCCGAGCCGTGCCAGCCAGTTTTCGACTTTCGGCAAACCAATCCTGCCGGTGTCGCCGCCAGCGAACGAAGCAAGCATGGTGGCGCCGTCGCCAGATCACCGGGAAAAACCGGCACGTAACCCCATCCCCCTTTCCCGTTGGCTGTATGGCGGGCTGGGCATCGTTTTCTTCGTCATCCTGCTGGTTCTCGTTTATCCCTATGACCGGCATCGCGAGGATATCGCCAAGGTCGCCAGCGAGGTGCTCAAACAACCGGTCAGCGTCGGCAAAGTGTCGCTGCAGTGGCTGCCCCGGCCGCAACTGTTGCTCAGTGGTCTGGAAATCGGCGAGGGGCGGGTTGCCAGCGTTGCGATCGATCAGCCCTGGCAACTACTGTTTGGCGATGTACGGCAGATCGAGCGTCTGACCGCCAATGGAGCGGAGTTGCCGCTGGCGCCACTGCTGACTTCACCCTTGCTGCAACAGACCGGCATGCCCGACCTGCAGCGGATTACGCTCGAGAATCTTTCGGTGAAAGCCAGTCATGGCTTGCTGTTTTCACCGCTGAACGGGCATCTTGAATTTTCCCAGGGCAGCTTCGTGCAGGCTGCTTTGGAGAATCCGGAGCGCAGCCTGCTGCTCAAGGTGACGCCGGCACCGACCGGACTGGCGCTGGCCATGGAAGGGCGCGCCTGGCCCTTGCCCGGGCTGAAGGGTGAATTCTCCGCCATGCAGGCCAAGGGGATATTGACCACCGATCGCCTGCAGGTCAGCGAGATCGAAACGAATTTCCTTGGCGGCCTGTTGCGTGGCCAGTGGGAACTGGCCTGGAGCAATGGACTGGTCATGACGGGGAGTGGACGCTTGGAGCGCATCGATCTGGCGCTGCTTTCTTCGAGCCTGCTGCCGATCACCCGCCTGGAGGGTGAGCTTTCCGGCGAGCTGGCGGTTAGCGGGCGGGGTGATTCGTGGACCGGGCTCTGGCAGGCGGCGAGTGCGCAGATGAAATTCAAGGCCGTGCGCGGCAACCTGCACGGCCTGGACATCGGTGAAGCGGGCCGGCGTGGCGCCGGCGCCACGGTTCGCGCCGGGACAACGCGCTTCGACGCACTGGAGGGCAATCTGCAGCTTGTTCCCGGGAGCATCCAGCTCCGGGATATGCGTCTGGAAGCCGGCGCGATTTCCGCTAGCGGCCAGGTGACGGCAGGACGCGATGGCCTTATCGACGGGCGTCTGATGATGGCGGCACAGACATCGGCGGCAACGATCCGGGTGCCGCTGGCACTTTCCGGGCGTTTGCCGGAGCTGACCTTAACTGCCGGAAGGTGATCCGGAAAAGACAAGCCCCCTTCAGTAAAGGGGGCTTGTCAGAACGATGGCGGGCTAATTGCCCGCCATTTGTTTGGCTCAGCGCGTAACGGCCGCGATGGCCCTGGCAACGTAGTCGATGTTCTTGCTGTTCAGCGCAGCCAGGCAGATGCGGCCGGTCGACACGGCGTAGATGCCGAATTCTTCCTTCATTCGCTCGACCTGGGCGGCGCTCAGGCCGGTGTAGGAGAACATGCCGCGCTGCTGGGCGACGAAGGAAAAGTCCTGGGCACAGCCGGTCGCCTTGATCGCGTCGACCAGGCCGCTGCGCATGGCGCGGATGCGGTCGCGCATGCCGGCCAGTTCGCCTTCCCACTGGGCACGCAGTTCGCCGGAAGCGAGCACTGCGGCAACCAGCGCGCCGCCGTGGGTCGGCGGGTTGGAGTAGTTGGTGCGGATGACGCGCTTGACCTGCGACATGACGCGGGCCGACTCTTCCTTGCTGGCGGTGACCACCGACAGGGCGCCGACGCGCTCGCCGTACAGCGAGAAGTTCTTGGAGAACGAGCTGGAAGCGAAGAACTGCAGGCCGGAAGCCGAGAAGGCGCGGATCGCCACGGCATCGGCGTCGATACCGTCGGCAAAGCCCTGGTAGGCCATGTCGAGGAAGGGCACCAGACCGCGTTCCTTGCAGATGCCGACGACTTCGGCCCACTGGGCGTCGCTCATGTCGGCGCCGGTCGGGTTATGGCAGCAGGCGTGCAGCAGGACGACCGAGCCCGGAGCCATCTTGTTCAGGTCGGCCTTCATTCCGGCAAAGTTCACCCCGCGGGTGGCAGCATCGTAGTAGGCGTAGTCCTCGACGACGAAGCCAGCGGCCTCGAACAGCGCGCGATGGTTTTCCCAGGACGGGTTGCTGATGTAGACCTTGGCGTCCGGGTTCAGGCGCTTCAGGTAGTCGGCGCCGATCTTCAGGGCGCCGGTACCGCCGATGGCCTGGGCGGTGAGCACGCGGCCGGCGGCGAGCAGTTCGGAATCCTTGCCGAAGAGCAGGTTCTGGACGGCGGTGTTGTAGGCGGCCGGGCCTTCGATCGGCTGGTAGCCGCGCGGCGGGGCTGCCTTCAGACGAACCTCTTCGGCAGCCTTGACGGCGGCCAGCAGGGGGATCTTGCCGTTGTCGTCGAAGTACACACCGACGCCAAGGTTGACCTTGGTGTCACGCGCATCGGCGTTGAAAGCTTCGTTAAGACCGAGGATCGGGTCGCGCGGGGCCATTTCCACCGCAGCGAAGATCGAAGAGGACATCAGCGACTCCGTGGAATAATAGAAGGATGAAACAACAATAACGCGCGATGCGAGCATCGCGACGACAAGCGCAGAATTTTATCATGAGCGAATCCAACAGCAGCACGCCCGTCGTCTGTTTCGACGGCAGCCCGTACCGTTTGCACCAACCTTTTCCGCCGGCCGGCGATCAGCCGGAGGCAATCCGCCTGCTGGTCGAGGGGATCGAGGACGGCCTGTCCTTTCAGACCCTGCTCGGCGTCACCGGCTCGGGCAAGACCTACACGATGGCCAACGTCATCGCCCGCACTGGCCGTCCGGCGCTGGTGCTGGCGCCGAACAAGACGCTGGCGGCGCAGTTGTACTCCGAGTTCAAGGAGTTCTTTCCAGAGAACGCCGTCGAGTACTTCGTTTCCTACTACGACTACTACCAGCCGGAAGCTTATGTGCCGTCGCGCGACCTGTTCATCGAAAAGGACAGCTCGATCAACGACCACATCGAGCAGATGCGCCTCTCCGCGACCAAGAGCCTGATCGAGCGGCGCGACGTGGTGATCGTCGCCACCGTGTCGTGCATCTACGGTATTGGCGACCGCGACGAGTACCACAACATGATCCTGACCATGCGCGTCGGCGACCGCATGGACCAGCGCGACATCGTCAAGCGCTTGACCGACATGCAGTACGAGCGCAACGAGATGGACTTCCATCGCGGCACTTTCCGCGTGCGCGGCGACGTCATCGACATCTTCCCCGCCGAACACGCCGAGCATGCAATCCGCGTCTCGCTGTTCGACGACGAGATCGAGAACCTGCAGTTCTTCGATCCGCTGACCGGCCAGCTTTTCCACAAGGCCCTGCGCTTCACCGTCTTCCCGGCGTCGCACTACGTGACGCCGCGGGCCACCGTGGTGCGGGCGATCCAGGCGATCAAGGCGGAACTGCGCGAGCGCATCGAGTTCTTCAACCAGCACCAGAAACTGGTCGAGGCGCAGCGAATCGAGCAGCGCACCCGCTTCGACATCGAGATGCTCGACCAGATCGGCTTCTGCAAGGGCATCGAAAACTACTCGCGGCATTTTTCCGGGCGTCAGGCCGGGGAGGCACCGCCGACGCTGATCGACTACCTCGAACGCGATGCGCTCATGTTCATCGACGAATCGCACGTCACCATCGGCCAGGTCGGTGGCATGTACAAGGGCGACCGCTCGCGCAAGGAAAACCTGGTCGATTACGGCTTCCGTCTGCCTTCCGCGCTCGACAACCGGCCGCTGCAGTTCAACGAGTTCGAAGCACAGATGCGGCAGACGATTTTCGTTTCGGCGACCCCGGCCGACTACGAGCAGCAGCATGCTGGCCAGGTGGTCGAGCAGGTGGTGCGGCCGACCGGTCTGATCGATCCCGAGGTGCTGGTACGCCCGGCGAGCACCCAGGTCGATGACCTGCTTGGCGAAATCAACAAGCGGATCGCTGTCACCGAGCGGGTGCTGGTAACGACGCTGACCAAGCGCATGGCCGAGGATCTTACCGATTTTCTCGCCGACAACGGGATCAAGGTACGCTACCTGCACTCGGATATCGATACCGTCGAGCGCGTGGAAATCATCCGCGACCTGCGCCTCGGCGAGTTCGACGTGCTGGTCGGCATCAATCTGCTACGCGAAGGCCTGGATATTCCCGAGGTATCGCTGGTGGCGATTCTCGATGCCGACAAGGAAGGTTTCCTGCGCTCGGAGCGCTCGCTGATCCAGACGATAGGCCGTGCCGCACGTCATATTCATGGCACAGCGATCCTTTACGCTGATAGGATTACGCAATCCATGCAAAAAGCCATCGCCGAGACGGAGCGGCGGCGGGAAAAGCAGATCGCATTCAATGAGCAGCACGGCATCGTGCCGCGCGGGGTGTCGAAGAAGATCAAGGACATCATCGACGGCGTATACGATGCGGAGTCGGCACAGACCGAACTGAAGGCGGCGCAGCAGCGTGCGGTCTACGAAGCCATGGATGAAAAAACCGTCGCCAGGGAAATCAAGCGGCTCGAAAAGCAGATGCTCGAGTGCGCGAAGAACCTGGAATTCGAAAAAGCGGCGGCTGCGCGCGACGAACTCTTCCGGCTGAGGGAGCGGGTTTTCGGTGCCGCGCAGCACGACCCTGGTGGAGAAAACAAGCAATGAACTTTCGCGTGCTGCTCGTCTGCATGGGCAACATCTGCCGTTCGCCGACCGCGGAGGCGGTGTTGCGGCATTACATCCGGCACTATCGGCTGGGCGACAAGGTTGAGGTCGATTCGGCTGGCACCCACGGCTATCACGTCGGCGAAGCGCCCGACGCCAGAACCCAGCGGGCGGCACTGGCGCGGGGTTACGATCTGTCGCAACTGCGGGCGCGCAAGGTGGCACGCCAGGATCTCGATTATTTCGATCTGATCCTGGCCATGGACCGAACCAACCTCGACAACCTGCAACGGATGGCCAGTCCGGAACAACAGGGCAAAATTCGCTTGTTCATGGATTACGCGAAAAATTTCGAAGATGACGAGGTGCCTGACCCGTACTACGGTCTCGGCTACGGTTTCGACCTGGTGCTCGACATGGTTGAGGATGCGGCTCTGGGTATCGTTGATGAACTGGTGGGCAAGGCTGCGTTGAAAAGATCCTGAGCATGAAAAAGGGCGTCCATGGACGCCCTTTTTTGATCGCGACTGTCTGTTTTCAGACCGGCTTGTCGGTTTCGACCATCACCAGGGCTTCTGCCTGGTTGTTTTCCATCGCCTTCGGCTTGCGCGGACGTCCCAGCTTGACTGGTGCATCGACCGGTGCAACAGTGATGGCCGAGGTGGTCTGAACCATGACCAGGCCGCTTTCGGATAGCGCAGCGTCAAGGTCGGCGGTTACTGGCGCCACGATCGGTGACGGTTCAGCAACAGGCTCGGCCTCGGCTTCGACGACGGTTTGCGCGACGGCGATGGTCTCGGCGGCTGCAACGACCGGTTCGGCTTCGACTACGACAGTTGTCGGTTCGGCAACGACAACCTCGGCGGTCGTTTCAACGACCGGCTCCAGCGTCGCCGGGACAGCTTCCTCAGCAAGCGGGAGAGGTGCGGCAACTGCTTCGACCGCTTCGACCGCTTCCGGCACGACAACGGCGGCTGCCGGAATGACCACTTCGGGCGACGTTGTTGCGTTGTCTTCAGGCATCGCGAGCGCAGCAGAAGCCACCACTTCGCCCGCCGGATTCAGGCCGTTTTCCTGGCTTTCCTGCTCGTTGCGACGCTCACCACGGCCGCGGCCACCACGCCGGCCGCGCCGACGGTTGCCGGCCTGCTGGTCGTCAGCGGGCGAGGCGGCGGATGTCTCCGGGTTGGCGTTACTTTCAACCGCTTCAGCGGGCAGCGGTTGCTCGATGACGGGCTTCGTTTCGTTTTGCGGACGCTCGCGCTTTTCCTTGCGCGGACGACGTTCCTGGCGCGTTTCGCCAGCATTGGTGCTCGTTGCCGCTTCTTCGCGGGGCGGACGTTCGCCGCGTTCCGGACGGCTGGTGCGATCGCCTTCGTCACGGCGGTTGTTGCGGTTATTGCTCCGACGACCGTCGTTGCGATCACGGCGATTGTCGTTGCCAGCCCGGTTTTCGCGGGGCTTGCGCGGCGGTTCGCTCGGTTCGACCGGTGCCGGCGCGGCGGGGGCGCCGACGAAAAGCGACTTGATCCAGCCAAACAGGCCGCCGCTGGCCGGCGCCGGTGCGACGGCCAGCGGTGCTGGCGTTGCGGCCTTTTCGGCGATAACCGGTGCCGGCTGCTCCGGGGAAATCCCCTTGATTGCCGCTTCCTGACGCGGTTTGGCATTTTCGGCATGAGCGCCGGTCTTTTCCGCTTCGTCGGCAGGCAGGTCGACCATCTTGTAGGACGGCTCGCGCAGGTCGTCGTTGTTCAGGTCATCGTGACGCAGACGGGTGATGGTATGGGCCGGCGTTTCCAGATGGATGTTCGGGATCAGCAGGATGGTGACCTTGTGGCGCAGTTCGATCGCCTGGATGTCGGTACGCTTTTCGTTGAGCAGGAAGGTGGCGACATCGACCGGTACCTGGACATGCACGGCGCCGGTGTTTTCCTTCATCGCTTCCTCTTCGAGGATGCGCAGGA
The DNA here is from genome assembly GCF_041909095.1 of Azonexus sp. Taxonomy (GTDB): domain Bacteria; phylum Pseudomonadota; class Gammaproteobacteria; order Burkholderiales; family Rhodocyclaceae; genus Azonexus. The sequence continues at coordinate 251,070 of NZ_JAYREB010000002.1, forward strand.
TGTGCAGCGCGGCCGATTCGGTCGACCGGATGTGGCCGGTGCCGGTACAGCGCGGGCAGGGGATGTAGCTGGTTTCGGCGAGCGCCGGACGCAGGCGCTGGCGCGACAGTTCCATCAGGCCGAAACGACTGATCTTGCCCATCTGGACGCGGGCACGGTCGAAACGCAGGGCGTCGCGCAGACGGTTCTCGACTTCGCGCTGGGCCTTGCTGTTTTCCATGTCGATGAAATCGATGACGATCAGGCCACCGAGGTCGCGCAGACGCAACTGGCGGGCCAGTTCGTCGGCGGCTTCGAGGTTGGTCTTGAGCGCGGTTTCCTCGATGTCGGCGCCCTTGGTGGCGCGACCGGAGTTGACGTCGACGGCGACCAGGGCTTCGGTATGGTCGATGACGATGGCGCCGCCGGACGGCAGGTTGACCTGGCGGGCGAAGGCGGTCTCGATCTGGTGTTCGATCTGGAAGCGCGAGAACAGCGGCACGTCGTCGCTGTAGCGCTTGACGCGGTTGATGTTGCCCGGCATCACGGTGCCCATGAAGGCGCGTGCCTGTTCGTGGACTTCGTCGGTATCGATGAGGATTTCACCGATGTCCGGCTGGAAGTAGTCGCGAATGGCGCGGATGACCAGCGAGCCTTCGAGATAGATCAGGAAGGCACCAGATTGCTGCTGGGCGGCGCCTTCGATGGCGCTCCACAGTTGCAGCAGGTAGTTCAAGTCCCACTGCAGCTCTTCGGCCTGGCGACCGATGGCGGCGGTGCGGGCGATCAGGCTCATGCCGCCGGGGACTTCCAGCTGATCCATGATCTCGCGCAGTTCGGCGCGTTCGTCACCGTCGACGCGACGGGAAACGCCACCGCCACGCGGGTTGTTCGGCATCAGTACAAGGTAGCGACCGGCCAGCGAGACGTAGGTGGTGAGGGCGGCGCCTTTGTTGCCGCGCTCGTCCTTGTCGACCTGGACGATCAGTTCCTGGCCTTCCTTGAGGGCCTCGTTGATCTTGGCCTTGTTGGCCTCGACACCCGGCTGGAAATAGGCGCGGGAAACTTCCTTGAACGGCAGGAAACCGTGGCGGTCGGCACCGTAATCGACGAAGCAGGCTTCGAGCGAAGGTTCGATGCGGGTGATGACGCCTTTGTAGATGTTGCTTTTGCGTTGTTCCTTGGCGGCGGATTCAATGTCGAGATCGATCAGTTTCTGACCATCGACAATGGCGACACGGAGTTCTTCCGCCTGTGTCGCATTGAAGAGCATGCGTTTCATTGTTTTCGGGCTCCAGTGCACCTTCGGCACACCGCAGCGAAACGCCCATGCAGGCAGCGACAGGTTCAGTTATCGGGTTGCGTCATGTGGTGGAGGCAATGGCGATGATGAATGTGCTGATCGTTGGATATCGCGAGTCTTTTTATCAAATGCGCGATCTGGAATTCCTGCCACGGGCGATCCGTGCGTGCTTAAGGCGAACTAATCCATTAACATCACTACTTTTGGTGAGTGAACTTAACCAGGCGTTTTACGCGAATTTGTCCCGGGCAAGTGGCACGGGAGAGACTTCGTGGCCTGCCGCTCGGCAGTCGCGCAAAATGGCGCGAGGCGGGCGGTCTGACGGTTCGACATCCCTTGCAAACAGAGACGTAAAACGCAGGCAGTATATTAGAAAATGAATGGCGCAGGTAACAATTCGGTCACCCATCTCGTGATCGGCGAAGAGGCTGCCGGGCAGCGCCTGGACAACTATCTGGTCCGGCATTGCAAGGGGGTGCCGAAGAGTCATTTGTACCGCATCTTGCGCAGCGGTGAGGTCCGCGTGAACAAGGGGCGGGTCGATGCGACCTATCGCCTGCAGCCTGGTGACAGCCTGCGTTTGCCCCCTTTGCGCCTTGCCGAGCGAGCGGTTGATGAGATCGCCGAGCTTGCCAAGACGCGTGTCGACCTGCCGGTCATCTACGAGGACGAAGCGCTGCTGGTCATTGACAAGCCCGAGGGGATCGCCGTCCATGGCGGCAGTGGCGTCAGCTTCGGTGTCATCGAGGCTTTGCGTCGGCAGCGGCCGCAGGCCAAGTTCCTCGAACTGGCGCATCGCCTCGACCGGGAGACTTCCGGTGTCCTGCTGGTCGGCAAGAAGCGCCTGGCGCTGACCGTGCTGCATGACATGTTTCGCGAACACGGCGCGGGCGCCGACAAGCGTTATCTGGTGCTGGTCCGCGGCCGCTGGATGAACGCCACCCAGCATGTCAAGGCGCCCTTGCTCAAATACCTGACCGAAAGCGGCGAGCGCCGCGTTTCGGTGGATGCCGAGGGCAAGGCCTCGCATACCGTGTTCCGCCTGCTGGCACGCTGGCCAGAGGCCAGTCTGCTCGAAGCGCAACTGAAGACCGGGCGCACGCACCAGATTCGCGTCCATCTCGCGCATCTCGGTTTTCCCATCCTCGGCGACGAGAAGTACGGCGACTTCAATCTCAACAAGCGTCTGCGCCCGGCCGGCTTGAAACGCATGGCCCTACACGCCTGGCGCATGGCCTTCCGGCATCCGCTGAGCGGCGCGCCGCTGACTTGTGTGGCGCCGCTGCCGGACGGCATCCGCAGCTATGTTGCGGCGCTTGATGCGGCGACACAAAGGGAGTTCGCCGCCGACAACCTGCAACAGATTCTGGAGCATCAATGAAATACGAACTCGTGGTTTTCGATTGGGACGGCACCTTGCTTGATTCGGCGGGGGCCATCGTCCGTTCCATTCAGGCCGCCTGCCGCGATCTCGGCCTGCCGGTGCCGGATGATGCGCGGGCCCGGCATGTGATCGGCCTCGGACTGGCCGACGCGATGCGGCACGCGGTGCCGGACCTGGCGCCGGAGAACTACCAGGCGATGGTTGATCGCTACCGTCATCACTACCTCTCCGGCGATCATGAGCTGAGTCTCTTTGCCGGCGTACCGGAGCTGCTGGCTCGCCTGCAGGGCGCTGGACATGTTCTGGCGGTGGCCACCGGCAAGAGCCGGGTCGGCCTGGAGCGGGCGCTCGATCACTCCGGTCTGCGGCCCCATTTCTCGGCGTCGCGTTGTGCCGATGAATGCCACTCCAAACCGCATCCGCAGATGCTCGAGGAACTGATGCTGGAATTCGGCATGGCGCCGGCGGCGACCGTGATGATCGGCGACACCTCGCACGACCTGCTGATGGCGCGCAACGCTGGCGTCGATGCGCTGGCTGTGACTTATGGTGCGCATCCCCACGATCATCTGCTGGAATACGCCCCACGTGCCTGCCTGCACAGCGTGTCCGAACTCGACACATGGCTGCTGGCCAACGGCTGATCTGCGCCGGCAGCGCGCTGATGGATGGTGGCACGGGCGTGCGCTTTACCGTCGAGCGCTACGGTCGGCAGCGACCGGCTTTCGTGATCCGCTACCGAGGCAAGGTGTATGCCTACCTTAACGAATGCGCCCATGTCCCGGTGCAACTCGACTCCCAGCCGGGCGAGTTCTTCGATCATTCCAAGTTATACTTGATCTGCGCCATTCATGGCGCGCTGTATGCACCGGATAGCGGTCGCTGCCTCGGCGGCCGTTGCGAGGGCAGGGGGCTGAAATCCCTGCCGGTGTTCGAGTCCGAGGGTGACGTTTATTTAGTGCTGGAAAACATCGATGGATAATCTCCAACGCCCGGACAGCGATCCCGGCTGGGAGCGCAAGACCCTGGAAAAACTCGCTTTCGCGACGCTTGACGAGCAGAAGGCAAGACGACGCTGGGGCATCTTCTTCAAATTGCTCGGTTTTGGTTACCTGACTTTCATCCTGATTGCGCTGGTCGAATGGGACAGCGCCAAGGTGGCCGACAAGCATGTGGCGATGGTTGATCTGCAGGGCGTCATTGCCGCCAACTCGGAAGCCAACGCGGAGACCCTGATTTCGGCGCTGAAGGCGGCGTTCGATGCGCCGAACTCGCAGGCGGTGGTGTTGCGCATCAACAGCCCCGGTGGCAGCCCGGTGCAGGCCGGCATGGTCAATGACGAGATTCGTCGCCAGCGCGCCAAGTATCCGGACAAGCCGCTTTACGCGGTGGTCGAGGATGTATGCGCCTCCGGCGGTTATTACGTGGCCGCCGCCGCTGATCGCATCTACGTTAACAAGGCCAGCGTCGTCGGTTCGATCGGGGTGCTGATGGACGGTTTCGGCTTCACCGGAACGATGGAAAAGCTCGGTGTCGAGCGCCGCCTGCTGACCGCCGGCGAGAACAAGGGCTTCCTCGATCCCTTTTCGCCGCAGGCTGATGAACACAAGGCGCACGCAAGGAGCCTGCTCGCCAACATTCACGAGCAGTTCATCAGCGTCGTCCGTGAAGGACGCGGCAAGCGCCTGAAAGAGACCCCGGAAATGTTCTCCGGCCTGATGTGGACCGGCGAACAGAGCATTCGCCTGGGACTGGCCGACGACTTCGGCACAGTCGATAGCGTTGCCCGTGATGTCGTCAAGGTTGAGGAGGTACTCGACTACACGGTCAAGGAGAACATCGCCGAGCGTTTCGCCAAGAAACTCGGGGCTGGCGCAGTCAATAGCTTCTGGCGCGGTTTTTCGAGCAGTCTGCCAGCCCCGTCGCTGTACTGATCAGGCCAGTAGCAGGAAGACCGTCGGACGCCGCTCGATATCGGGCGGCGTTTGCTTTTTCCACTCGGTGATCGTTCGCGTACGGACCGATTCGCCGGGCAGGCTGAGATCAGTGGCGACGCACAGGCGGGTATTGCCCTGGCAGGCCAGCAGGATAGCATCGAACATTGCCCGGTTGCGGTAGGGCGTTTCGATGAACAGCTGTGTTTGCTGACGCTTGCGCGACTCCGCCTCGAGATCGCGTAGCGCCTTCAAGCGTTCGCCGTCCTTGGCCGGCAGGTAGCCCTGGAAGGCGAAGCGCTGGCCATTGAGGCCGGAAGCCATCAGGGCCAGCAACAACGACGACGGGCCAATCAACGGGACGACCCGGATGTTTTCGCGCTGCGCCAGTGCTACCAGGTCGGCACCGGGATCGGCCACCGCCGGGCAGCCGGCCTCCGATAGCAGGCCGATGTCGTGACCGGCGCGCAGCGGGGACAGCAGGCGGTCGAGTTCGGCCGGGCGGGTGTGCTCGTTGAGTTCGGCGAGTTGCAGTTCCTGCAGCGGCAGGTCGGTACCGGCGGCTTTCAGGAAGGCGCGGGCGCTTTTGGCTTGTTCGACGACGAAATGGCGGAGCGGGCGCAGGGTTGCCAGCACGCCGGGATGTAGAACCTCTTGCGGCGTGGAGGGGCCAAGGGGGACCGGAATCAGGTAAAGGGTGCCGGTCATCAGAGAATCGCCATCCCTTCCTCGCGCAGCATGTCGCATAGCGCGATCAAGGGCAGGCCGACCAGTGCGTTCGGGTCGTCACCCTGCAGGCTTGAGAGCAGGGCGATTCCCAGTCCTTCGGACTTGGCCGAGCCGGCGCAGTTGTAAGCCGGCTCGCGGCGCAGGTAATTCTCGATTTCCTGGTCGGCAAGCTGGCGAAAACTCACCAGTGTCGGCACGCCGCGCACCTGGCTGCGGCCGCTGCGGCTGTTATAGAGGCAAAGGCCGGTGAAGAAATTGACCGTCTTGCCGGACAGTTCGCGCAGTTGAGCGACCGCGCGTTGATGGTCGCCCGGTTTGCCGTAGATTTTTCCATCGACGGTGGCGACCTGGTCGCTGCCGATGATCAGGGCGTCCGGATAAGTGTCGGCGACGGCTCGGGCTTTCGCTGCCGAGAGACGCAAGGCAAGGGCTTCCGGGGATTCGCCGGGAAATGGGCTTTCGTCGGTTTGCGGGTTGGCGACGACGAAGGGCAGGCCGAGGCGAGCGAGCAATTCGCGGCGATACGGAGAGGTTGAGGCGAGAACGAGGGTTGGCATCATGAAAGTTTTTGTTGGACAAGGTGTTGCGACGACTTCTTGAAGCAACACTTTGTTTTGACTTGGCGAGCCAAAAATAATATCATCCGGCGTTTAAGTCGGAACAGATTCAGATTGAAAAGGATCAACGACGCTTTCGCCTTTGCCCGGGATGCGCGCGTTCTTGAAGGAACGCAGGCGGTTGCTGGCTTGGAACGCCTGCATGACTTGCTGGCAGAAGTGTCGGGTGAGGTCGTTTGGCGCCTGGAAGGTTTCAAGGGCGATCTTGGCGAGCCACTGCTGCATCTGACGGTTGGCGGGAGCATCCCGCTGGCGTGTCAGCGCTGCCTGCAAGCCATTCCTTTCGAACTGGAGGTCGATGCCTTACTGGAACTTGTTCCGGCGAGTGCCGATCTGTCGCAAGACGAGCTGGAAGACGACAGCCGGGATTTTCTCCCGGTGGAGAAGGAACTGGATGTGCTGGAGCTGGTTGAGGACGAAATCCTGTTGTCCCTGCCGGTTGCACCACGACATGAAAAATGTGGCCTGCCTGGTGCGGCCGACGCTGGCGAGCGGATCAATCCGTTTGCTGCGCTGGCCGGGCTTAAAGGCAAGCCGAACTGATTTTTTTGGAGTAAAGAAATGGCCGTTCAACAGAACAAGAAGTCCCCGTCCAAGCGTGGCATGCATCGCGCTCATGATTTTCTGACCACCCCGCCGATCGCCGTCGAGCCGACGACCGGTGAGACGCACCTGCGTCACCACATCTCCCCGACCGGTTTCTACCGCGGCAAGAAAGTCCTCAAGGGCAAGGGCGAGTAATCGTCTCGTAAAGGGCAGGTGGCTCCTTCGGGAGAGCCTGCCTTTTCTTTTGCCATGACAACCCGCATCGCCATTGATTGCATGGGGGGTGACCACGGGCCGTCAGTGACGGTGCCGGCGGCCATCCGTTTTCTTGCAGAGCATCCGGCGGCAAATCTTCTCCTGGTTGGTCGGGAAGAAGTCTTGCGTCCCTTGCTCGGTGCTGCCGCCGGCGATTCCCGCCAGCGCATCGTGCACGCTTCCGAAGTCGTCGGCATGGACGAATCGCCGGCGCTCGCCCTGCGCAACAAGAAGGATTCGTCGATGCGCGTGGCGATCAATCTCGTCAAGTCCGGTGAGGCGGATGCCTGCGTCTCGGCCGGCAACACCGGCGCCCTGATGGCGATCTCGCGCTTCGTCCTGAAAATGCTGCCGGGTATCGACCGGCCGGCCATCTGTGCACCGCTGCCGACGCTGAACGGCCACACGCACATGCTTGACCTCGGCGCCAATGTCGATTGCGGCCCTGAGCATCTGCTGCAGTTCGGCATCATGGGGGCCATGCTGGTCGCCGCGATGGAGCACAAGGAGCGGCCGACGGTCGGCATCCTCAATATCGGCGAAGAGGAAATCAAGGGCAACGAAGTGGTCAAGGCGGCGGCGGAACTGCTGCGCAACTCCGACCTGAACTTCATCGGCAATGTCGAAGGCGACGGCATCTACAAGGGCGAGGCAGACGTCATCGTCTGCGACGGCTTCGTCGGCAACGTCGCCCTGAAAACCTCCGAAGGTCTGGCGCAGATGCTGGCGTCGTCGTTGCGCAGCGAATTCAAGCGCAACTGGCTGACCAAGATCGCCGCCCTGATCGCCATTTCGGTACTCAATAATTTCAAGAAACGTTTCGACCACCGGCGTTACAACGGCGCAATCCTGCTCGGCTTGAAGGGGATTTCGGTGAAAAGCCATGGCTCCGCCGATACGCTGTCATTCGGTAACGCCATTGCCCGCGCCTTCGATGCCGCCGAGAATCGGGCGCTGGAGCGCATCAGCGACAGGCTGGCGCAAACGAATGCGGACCGCATGGTCGCAGTGGAGAATGCCTGAGCATGTACGCACGAGTCATTGGTACCGGCAGTTATCTGCCGGGCAATCCTGTCAGCAACAACGATCTGGCGGCGCGCGGCATCGATACCAGCGACGAATGGATCGCCAGTCGCACTGGCATCCGTAGTCGCCATCTGGCGGAGGCAGGGACAAGCTCGAGTCAGCTCGGCCTGGTCGCCGCTCGCCGGGCCCTCGAAATGGCCGGCGTTGCCGCCGAAGAAATCGATCTGATCATCGTTGCCACGTCGACACCGGACTTCATTTTCCCTAGCACCGCCTGCATCATTCAGGGCCAGCTCGGCAACAAGGGGGCGGCCGCCTTCGACGTGCAGGCGGTCTGTGCCGGCTTCACCTACGCGCTGGGAATTGCCGAGAAATTCATCGCCTCCGGCAGCCATCGCAAGGCGCTGGTGATCGGTGCCGAGGTCTTCTCGCGCATCCTCGACTGGAACGATCGCGGCACCTGCGTCCTGTTCGGCGATGGCGCTGGCGCCGTGGTGCTTGAAGCCTCGGACAGCCCCGGCATCATGGCAAGCGCGTTGCATGCCGACGGCAGCCAGTTCGCCATCCTCAACGTTCCCGGCCAGATTTGCGCTGGCCAGGTGACCGGCGATCCCTTCCTGCGCATGGATGGTCAGGCGGTTTTCAAGTTCGCGGTCAAGGTTCTCGCCGAAGTGGCGGAAGAAGTTTGCGCCAAAGCCGCCATCGCGACCACCGATATCGACTGGTTGGTTCCGCACCAGGCCAACATCCGCATCATCGAGGCCACCGGCAGGAAGCTCGGCATCGACCGCGAGCGGGTCGTCGTCACCGTCGACCGGCACGGCAACACCTCGGCGGCTTCGGTCCCGCTGGCGCTCGACGAGGCGGTCCGCGATGGCCGCATCCAGCGCGGGCAGAGGGTTCTGGTCGAAGGCGTCGGCGGTGGCTTCACCTGGGGCGCCGCCCTGATCGAATTCTGATAACAGGAGACAAGTGATGTCTTTTGCTTTCGTATTTCCCGGCCAGGGCTCGCAGAGCGTTGGCATGATGGCGGCCTACGGCGACGCCGGCGTGGTTCGTGCCACTTTTGACGAGGCTTCGACCGCTCTCGGCGACGACCTGTGGACGATGGTCGCCGAAGGGCCCGCCGAGTTGCTGGCGCAGACCGTGAATACCCAACCGGTCATGCTCACCGCCGGTATTGCCGCCTGGCGTTTGTGGCTGGAGAAGGGCGGTCGCCGTCCGGTCGTACTCGCCGGTCATAGCCTGGGCGAATATTCGGCGCTGGTCGCCGCCGGTGTCATCGAGTTCAAGGACGCGGTGCCGCTGGTCCGCCTGCGCGCCGCGGCGATGCAGGAAGCGGTACCGCTCGGTACCGGCGCGATGGCCGCCGTGCTCGGCCTCGACAATGCCGGTATCGCGGCTGCTTGCGACGAAGCGGCGCAAGGCGAGATCGTCGAACCGGTCAATTTCAATGCCAACGGTCAGACCGTGATCGCCGGCCACAAGGCGGCGGTAGAGCGGGCGATGCTCGCCTGCAAGGCGCGTGGCGCGAAGCTGGCGAAGGCGCTGCCGGTGTCGGCGCCCTTCCATTCATCGCTGATCCGTCCGGCGGCCGACAAGCTGGCCGCTCGCCTGGCCGAACTGGATCTGAAGAAGCCGTCGATTCCGGTGATCAACAACGTCGATGTCGAGGTCGAGAACGATCCGCTGCGCATTCGCGATGCCTTGGTCCGCCAGGCCTACAACCCGGTGCGCTGGGTCGAAACCGTGCAGAAGATGGCGGCGATGGGCGTCACGACGGTCGCCGAGTGTGGTCCCGGCAAGGTCCTGGCCGGTCTCGCCAAGCGCTGTGCCGACGGCATCAGCGGCGTCGCGCTGGCCGACCTGGCCGCGCTCGAAGCCAGTCTGTCCCTGGAGTAAGGCGATGCTGAACGACAAGATTGCCCTCGTCACCGGTGCCACCCGCGGCATCGGTCGTGCCATCGCGCTGGAACTCGGCCGCCAGGGCGCGACCGTGATCGGTACCGCGACCAGCGAGGCCGGTGCCGGCCAGATTTCCGCCTATCTCGGCGCAGCCGGCATCCCGGGGCGCGGCATCGTCCTCAACGTCACCGACAGCGCCGCCAGCGATGCCCTGCTTGCCGACCTGGCCAAGGAATTCGGCGCCATCACCATCCTCGTCAACAACGCCGGCATCACCCGCGACAATCTGGCGATGCGCATGGGCGACGACGAATGGGATGCCGTCATCGACACCAACCTGAAAGCGGTTTTCCGACTGTCGCGCGCCGTCATGCGCGGCATGATGAAGGCGCGTTTCGGCCGCATCGTCAATATTTCCTCGGTCGTCGGCCATTCTGGCAATCCCGGGCAGGCCAACTACTGCGCGGCCAAGGCTGGGGTGGCCGGGTTGACCCGTTCGCTCGCCCGTGAACTGGGCAGCCGCAACATCACGGTCAATTGCGTCGCGCCCGGCTTCATCGCCACCGACATGACGCATGCCTTGACCGAAGAACAGAAGGCGGCCATGCTGGCTTCGATTCCGCTCGGTCGTGCCGGTACGCCGGAAGACGTGGCCGGTGCCGTCGGCTTCCTGGTTTCGCCGGCCGGTGCTTACGTGACCGGCACCACCCTGCATGTCAACGGCGGCATGTTCATGGATTGATTCCCCGAATCCGGGGCTTTTGGTAGAATCTCAACGTTTTTTTTCGTACCCCGAGGGGGAAGGAGTTTTTCGAATGGATAACATCGTAGAGCGCGTCAAGAAGATCGTCGCCGAACAACTGGGTGTGAACGAAGCGGACATCAAGAACGAGTCCTCCTTCGTCGACGATCTGGGCGCGGATTCGCTGGACACCGTCGAGCTGGTCATGGCGCTGGAAGAGGAATTCGAGTGCGAAATTCCGGATGACCAGGCCGAGAAGATCACGACCGTCCAGCAGGCTGTCGATTACATCCTCGCCAACAAGCAGTAAGCCAATTCCGGTTTGACCCCGACAAGGCCGGCCCGCTAGGCCGGCCTTGTTACTTTTGCTTTCGGAGTGCACATCTTGGCACGTCGCAGAGTTGTCATCACCGGCCTGGGGCTGATTTCCCCGGTCGGCAACAGCGTTGAAGAAGGTTGGCAAAACATCCTCGCCGGCCGTAATGGTATTGCGCCGATCACCCGTTTCGACGCCTCCACCTTTCCGGCCCAGTTCGCCGGCGAGGTCAAGAATTTCGACATCACCCAGTACATCTCCGCCAAGGATGCCCGGCGCATGGATACCTTCATCCATTACGGGCTGGCCGCCGGCATCCAGGCGGTACGCGATGCCGGGCTGGATCAGCAGGGGGTTGCCGACCTCGAGCGGGTCGGTGTCGCCATCGGTTCGGGTATCGGCGGTTTGCCGCTGATCGAAGCCACCAAGGACGAATACAATGCCGCCGGTGTGCGCAAGGTGTCGCCTTTCTTCGTGCCGGGTTCGATCATCAACATGATTTCCGGCAACCTGTCGATCGAATTCGGCTTCAAGGGGCCGAACCTGTCGATCGTCACCGCCTGCACCACCGGCACCCATTCGATCGGTGAGGCCGCACGCCTCATCGAATATGGCGATGCCGACGTGATGGTTGCCGGCGGCGCCGAATCGACGGTCTCGCCGCTCGGGGTTGGCGGTTTCTGTGCCGCCCGTGCGCTGTCCACCCGCAACGACGACCCGGCGACGGCCAGCCGTCCCTGGGACAAGGATCGCGACGGCTTCGTGCTGGGCGAGGGAGCCGGTGTCCTGGTGCTCGAGGAATACGAACATGCCAAGGCCCGCGGCGCGAAGATCTACGCCGAACTGGCCGGCTACGGCATGAGCGCTGACGCCCATCACATCACGGCGCCGAACATGGACGGCCCGCGTCGCTCAATGCTCAATGCCTTGAAGAATGCCGGCGTGACGCCAGCCGATGTGCAATACGTCAATGCCCATGGCACCTCGACGCAACTGGGGGACAAGAACGAGTGCGATGCGATCAAGGCGGCCTTCGGTGACGCAGTGAAATCCATCGTCGTCAATTCGACCAAGTCGATGACCGGCCATCTGCTCGGTGGCGCCGGTGGTGTCGAGTCCCTGTTCACCGTGCTGGCGATCCATCATCAGGTGTCGCCGCCGACCATCAACATCTTCAATCAGGATCCGGAATGTGATCTGGATTTCTGCGCCAACGCGGCGCGGCCGATGAAGATCGACGTGGCGCTGAAGAACAACTTCGGCTTTGGCGGTACCAACGGTTCGCTGGTCTTCAAGCGGATCTGAGGCGCTAGTCGCCTGGGCAGGTAACGGTGCAGCTGCCGATCATCATCGGGCTGCACCGTTCTTCATTGTTGCTTGGCGTTTTTCTGGCCGTAGCGATGGCCGCGATGGCGGCCGTCTGGCTGCTGCCGCTAGCGCCGGTCTGGCGCGCTGCTTTTGCTGCCTTGCTCGCACTCTTGCTGCAGCGGATCTGGGGCAGCTTGCGCGCTTCACCAAGCCGTTTGCGCCTGGAGCGCGACGGCAGCGTTTCAGTGGCGCTGACGGCCAGTGATGATTTCCGGCCTGCCTGCTGCCTGCCTGGTGCGACGGTTCATCCCTGGCTCTGCGTTTTCCGGCTGCGCGAAGCAGCAAGCGGGGCGAGACACGTCGTGCTGGTGACGAGTGACAGCATGGCGGCCGACGAATTTCGCCGGCTAAGGGTGTTCCTGCGCTGGCGCGCCGTTTTCAGCTGTTCTCCCAGCGCGCCGGCGTGAGTACGGTGTTGTGTACGCGCCTGGCCAGCTCCGGAAAGTCCCGGGAATAGTGCAGGCCGCGGCTCTCCTTGCGGTGCATTGCACAGCGGATGATAAGCTCCGCCGTCAGGACAAGGTTGCGCAATTCGATCAGGTCATGGCTGACGCGAAAGTGCGAGTAGAACTCGTGGATTTCCTGCTTCAGCAGGCGCACCCGGTGTTCGGCGCGTTGCAGGCGCTTGGTGGTGCGGACAATGCCGACGTAATCCCACATGAAGCGGCGCAACTCGTCCCAGTTGTGCGAGATGACGACTTCCTCGTCGGCGTCGGTGACCCGGCTTTCATCCCATTGCGGCAGGACCGGCAACTGGCGTGGCGTTTGTGCCAGCATGTCGTTGACCGCGGCTTCCGAAAAGACGAGGCATTCAAGCAGGGAGTTCGAGGCCAGCCGGTTGGCACCATGCAGGCCGGTGCAGGAGGCTTCGCCGGCGACATACAGTCCTTCGACGTCGGTACGGCCATTGAGGTCGCAGACGATGCCACCGCAAGTGTAATGGGCAGCCGGGACAACCGGGATCGGCTGACGGGTGATGTCGATGCCAAGTTCCAGGCAACGCGCGTGGATGTTCGGAAAATGCTCGCGGATGAAGGTTTCGCCCTTGTGCGAGATGTCGAGATAGACACAGTCGAGACCGCGCTTCTTCATCTCGAAATCGATGGCGCGGGCGACGATGTCGCGGGGCGCAAGTTCGCAGCGCTCGTCGTGCTCAGGCATGAAGCGGCTGCCGTCCGGTAGCTTGAGCAGACCGCCTTCACCGCGCACTGCCTCGGAAATCAGGAAGGATTTGGCGTTTGGGTGGTAGAGGCAGGTCGGGTGGAACTGGATGAATTCCATGTTGGCAACCCGGCAGCCGGCCCGCCAGGCCATCGCGATGCCGTCGCCGGTCGAGGTGTCGGGATTGGTCGTAAACAGATAGACCTTGCCGGCGCCGCCGGTGGCGATCAACGTGTTGCGGGCGCCCATGGTCAGTACTTCGCCGCTCTGGTTGTCGAGGACATAGGCGCCATAGCAGCGGTTTTCACCGTTGCCGATCTTGCTGCCAGTGATCAGGTCGACCGCGATGTGATCCTCGAATACCGTGATGTTCGGATTGTTGCGAACCTTTTCCGTCAGCGTCTGCTGCACCGCGGCGCCGGTGGCGTCGGCGACGTGGATGACGCGGCGCGCGCTGTGCCCGCCCTCGCGGGTCAGGTGATAGCCGGACTGGTCCTTGGTGAACGGCACGCCTTGCTCGATCAGCCAGTCGATCGCGTGACGGCCGTTCTCGACGACGAAGCGGGTGGCTTTTTCATCGTTGAGCCAGGCGCCGGCGACAAAGGTGTCGCGGATATGTGCCTCGATCGAATCCTGGTTGTCGAGCACCGCAGCAATGCCGCCTTGTGCCCAGCCGGAGGCGGAGTCCTCGAGCTTGCGCTTGCTGATCAGCGCGACCCGGCAATGTCCGGCGAGCCGCAATGCGGCGGATTGGCCGGCCAGGCCACTGCCGATGATGAGCACATCAAAGTTATGCACGATGACTTACTGGGAAAAATGGTCCGGGGCGCAATATAGCACGCAGGAAACGCTTCATGCAGTTACAGAAAATCACACGCGGGCGGGGATGGCGTTTACGGGGCTGCGTTATACTGCGCTCCGACAAGAATACTTCCCGGGGAAAAACGGCCATGAGCGAGCGCGAGGTCGATCAGTTACTGGTCGAACGGGCGCAAGGCGGCGATCAGACTGCCTTCGACCAATTGGTGAGCAAGTACCAGCGCAAGCTGGGGCGCCTGCTGTCGCGTTTCATCCGCGACCCGGCCGAGGTCGAGGACGTGGCGCAGGAGGCCTTCATCAAGGCCTACCGCGCCTTGCCATCGTTCCGCGGCGACAGCGCCTTCTACACCTGGCTGTACCGGATCGGTATCAACACGGCCAAGAACTACCTGGTTTCCCAGGGGCGGCGGGCGCCGACCAGCACCGAATTCGACGCCGATGAGGCCGAAGGCTTCGAGGATGCAGCGCTGCTGCGCGACATCAACACCCCGGAAAGCCTGCTGATGTCGAAGCAGATTGGCGAGACGGTGAATGCGGCGATGGATGCCTTGCCCGAAGAGTTGCGCACGGCGATCGTCCTGCGCGAAATCGAGGGGCTCTCCTACGAGGAAATTGCCAGTCAGATGGATTGTCCGATCGGCACGGTACGCTCGCGCATCTTTCGCGCTCGCGAAGCGGTGGCCGGCAAGCTGCGTCCCTTGCTGGACATCGCGCCAGACCGGCGCTGGTGAACATGTCTGGCGAAGAAAACATTGCCCATGCGGTTGTCCGTTCGCTCGATGCGGACATGGTCGACGTCGAAATTGAACAAGGTTGTGGCCGTTGCCATGAGGAAGGCGGCTGCGGCGGCCAGAACCTGACCCAGATGTTTGCCGCCGGGCCGCGCCACTATCGTCTGCGGAACACGGTCGGTGCTGGCGTTGGCGACCGCGTGGCGATTGCTATCGCGCCGGGCAGCGTGCGCCGCAGCGCCAATTTTGCCTATGGCGTGCCGCTTGCCGCCTTGTTCGTCGGTGCTCTCGCAGGCGGGCAGCTGGCTGGCGATGGCGGCGCCATGCTGGGCGCCGCTGCCGGACTGCTGCTGGCTTTTCTCTATCTTGCCTGGCGCAGGCCTGCGGCATCGCAAGTGGCAGCGCCGCAAATCGTTTCCCGCTTGCCGGCCAATTCGGGGAGTTGCCGTCGATGAAGCGTTTCCTGGCCCTGCTGGCGTGCTGTCTGACAATCGGCTTCGTCCAGGCGCAAAGCCGCTCGCTGCCTGATTTTGCCGACCTTGCCGAAAAGCAGGGGGCTGCGGTGGTCAATATCAGCACCCTGCAGACGCCGCGTGGGCGTTCCGGCACTTCGCCGTTTCCGCTTGACGAGAGCGATCCGGCTTTCGAATTCTTCCGCCGCTTCTTTCCGAAGCTTCCCGGCGCCGCTCCGGCGCCGCGCGAATTCGAAAACCGTTCCCTCGGTTCCGGCTTCATCATCGGCGGCGACGGCCATATCCTGACCAACGCCCACGTCATTGAGGGCGCCGATGAAGTCATCGTCCGCCTCACCGACAAGCGCGAATTCAAGGCCCGCGTCATCGGCGCCGACAAGCGCAGCGATGTCGCGCTGATCAAGATCGAGGCCAGCGGCCTGCCGGTGGTGCGGCTGGGCAATCCGGACAAGCTGCGGGTCGGTGAATGGGTGGTGGCGATCGGTTCGCCTTTCGGTTTCGACAATTCGGTGACTGCTGGCATCGTTTCCGCCAAGGGGCGGGCCTTGCCGCAGGAAAACTACGTTCCCTTCATCCAGACCGACGTGGCGATCAATCCAGGTAATTCCGGTGGCCCGCTGTTCAACCTGGCGGGCGAGGTGATTGGCATCAACTCGCAGATCTACAGCCGTAACGGCGGTTACATGGGCCTGTCCTTCGCCATTCCGATCGATGTGGCGATGGATATCCAGCAGCAACTGCGAGCCGGCGGCAAGGTCAATCGCGGCCGTCTCGGCGTGGTCATTCAGGAGGTCAGCCGCGAACTGGCGGAATCGCTCGGGCTGAGTCGTCCGCAGGGCGCCATCGTCAATGCCGTCGAGGCCGACGGGCCGGCGGCGAAGGCGGGCATTGAGGCCGGGGACGTGATTCTGCGTTTCGACGGCAAACCGATCAACGCTTCCGCCGAACTGCCGCGACTGGTCGCGGCAACCCCGCCGGGAACGCGTTCCATCGTTCAGGTCTGGCGCAAGGGCAAATTGCGCGATTTGCCAGTCGTTATCGGCAAGGTCGCCGATGACGAACCGGCAACGGGCAAGGCCCCTCGCGGCGCCAAGGCGCCGGCGCTGGCGAGCAATCGTCTCGGCCTGGTGCTCAGCGAACTCACTGCCGAACAGCGGCGCGAAGCCGCTATCGATGCTGGCCTGCTGATCGAGGAGGTGCGCGCCCCGGCGGCGCGCGCCGACCTGCAGGCAGGCGACATCATCGTCGCCGTGATCAGTCGCGGCACGACGACCGAGGTCAAGACAGTCGACCAGTTCAACCGCTTGCTCGCCACCTTTGACAAGGGCAGCGCCATAACCCTGTTGATCCGGCGCGGCAACCTGCAGAATTTCGTCACCATCCGGGGCGGCAATGGCCATTGAGCTGACCCTGCTCAGCCGCAGCTACTGCCACCTCTGCCATGACATGGAGGAGGCGCTGGCGCCGCTGCTCGCCGAGTTCGGCGTCAGCGTGCGGGTAGTCGACGTCGATGCCGACCCCGATCTCGAAGCCCGTTACGACGAACTGGTGCCGGTCCTGCTGCATGGGGAAAGCGAGCTATGCCACCACTTCCTGGATGCCGCCAAAACCCGTGAATATTTGAGCGGAATCCGCTAGAATTCACGGTCTTTCGAACCGAGCAGGGCGCCGAGCGCGCCCTTTTTTACTGGCTGCAATGGACCATATCCGCAACTTTTCGATCATCGCCCACATCGACCACGGCAAATCGACCCTGGCCGATCGCATCATCCATCTCTGCGGCGGTCTGTCCGACCGCGAAATGGAGGCTCAGGTGCTCGATTCGATGGATATCGAGCGCGAGCGCGGCATCACCATCAAGGCGCAGACAGCGGCGCTGCAGTACAAGGCGCGCGATGGCAAGGTGTACAACCTGAACCTGATCGATACGCCGGGACACGTCGACTTCTCCTATGAAGTCTCGCGCTCGCTGTCCGCCTGCGAAGGCGCGCTGCTGGTCGTCGATGCCTCGCAGGGTGTCGAGGCGCAGACAGTGGCCAACTGCTACACGGCGATCGAACTCGACGTCGAAGTATTGCCGGTGCTGAACAAGATCGACCTGCCGTCGGCCGATCCGGATACCGCGCGCCAGGAAATCGAGGACGTGATCGGCATCGACGCCACCGACGCAGTGCTCGCTTCAGCCAAGACCGGCCTCGGCGTCGAGGACATCCTCGAAGCCGTGATCGCCCGCGTGCCGCCGCCCAAGGGGGATGTCAGCGCGCCGCTGAAGGCGCTGATCATCGACTCGTGGTTCGACAATTACGTCGGTGTCGTCATGCTGGTGCGGGTCGTCGATGGCGAGATGAAGCCGAAGGACAAGCTCTACTTCATGGCCACCGGCGCCACCCAGTTGTGCGAGCAGGTCGGCGTGTTTACGCCGAAATCGCTGCCGCGTCCTTCGCTGAAAGCTGGCGAGGTCGGCTTCGTGATTTCCGGGATCAAGGAACTGAAAGCCGCCAAGGTCGGCGACACGATCACCCTGGCCGACCGCAAGGCTGCCGAACCGCTGCCCGGTTTCAAGGAAATCAAGCCGCAGGTGTTCGCCGGTCTCTACCCGGTTGAATCGAACCAGTACGATTCGCTGCGCGAAGCGCTGGAAAAGCTCAAGCTCAATGACGCCTCGTTGCAATATGAGCCGGAAGTCTCGCAAGCGCTCGGCTTCGGTTTCCGCTGCGGCTTCCTCGGCCTGCTGCACATGGAAATCGTCCAGGAGCGCCTGGAGCGCGAATTCGACCAGGACCTGATCACCACCGCGCCGACCGTGGTCTATGAGGTCGTGCAGCGCGACGGTTCGGTGATCCAGGTCGAGAATCCGGCCAAGCTGCCGGAAGTCAGCAAGGTCGAGGAGGTGCGCGAGCCGATCATCACCGCCACCATCTTCGTGCCGCAGGATTACCTGGGCAACGTCATCACGTTGTGCAACCAGAAACGTGGCAACCAGGTCGACATGCACTACCACGGCCGCCAGGTGAAGCTGGTTTATGAAATGCCGATGGCCGAAGTGGTCATGGATTTCTTCGACAAGCTGAAGTCCTGCTCCAAGGGCTACGCGTCGCTCGACTACGATTTCAAGGAATATCGCGCCGCCGACGTGGTCAAGCTCGACATCCTGATCAACAGCGAGAAGGTCGATGCGCTGTCGCTGATCGTGCACCGTTCCAACTCGCAATATCGCGGCCGCGAACTGGCCTCCAAGATGCGCGAACTGATTCCCCGCCAGATGTACGACGTCGCCATCCAGGCCGCCATCGGCTCGCACATCATCGCCCGCGAAAACGTCAAGGCGATGCGCAAGGACGTGCTCGCCAAATGCTACGGCGGCGACATCACCCGCAAGAAGAAGCTGCTGGAGAAGCAGAAGGCCGGCAAGAAGCGAATGAAGCAGGTCGGCTCGGTGGAAATCCCGCAAGAAGCCTTCCTTGCCGTGCTGCGCGTCGACAACTGAGATAACGCATGAACTTCGCCCTGATCCTCCTCGTCCTGACTGTCGTCACCGGCATCCTCTACGCGATCGACATCCTCAAGTTCCGCAAGCTGCGCGCCGCCAACGACAAGCAGCCGCTGTGGGTGGAGTGGGGGGGCGATTTCTTCCCGGTGATCCTGATCGTCTTCGTGCTCCGCTCCTTCCTGTTCGAGCCGTTCAAGATTCCCTCGGGCTCGATGATTCCGACACTGCTGGTGGGGGATTTCATCCTCGTCAACAAGTACGCCTATGGCATCCGTCTGCCGGTGATCAATACCAAGGTGATCGACATCGGCGAACCGCAGCGCGGCGACGTGATGGTCTTCCGCTACCCCGAGGATCCTTCGCTCGACTACATCAAGCGTGTCGTCGGGCTGCCTGGCGACACCATCGAGTACCACAACAAGCGGCTGCGCATCAACGGCGAGCCGATAGCGGTGAAGCCCGAAGCTGATTTCCTGCACACCGAGCGCAATTTTTATTCGCAACAGTTCACGGAAAAGCTCGGCGAAGTCGAGCATCGCGTCCTCAACGATGCCGATACACCAGCCTTCATCCCCGGCGTATCGTCCTTTCCCTACCGGGAGAATTGCACTTACAATGCCAGTGGCGTGTCTTGCAAGGTGCCGGAGGGGCATTACTTCATGATGGGCGACAATCGCGATAACAGTCGCGATAGCCGTGCCTGGGGTTTTGTGCCGGAAGAGAACATTGTCGGCAAGGCATTTTTCATCTGGCTGAATTTCAGCGATTTCAGCCGTATCGGTTCGTTCAGGTAAGGTGAGAGTAATGAAACATCAACGCGGCGTGGCATTGACCGGTCTGATCCTGTGGGGCATCGTCCTCATCCTCGTGGCCGTTCTCGGCATGAAGGTCATTCCTTCGGTTATCGAATACTACAAGATTCAGAATGCGATCAAGGCAGTGGTCGAGAAGGCCAAGCCGGAGGCGACCGTACCGGAGTTGCGCGCTTCCTTCGATAAATTCGCCCAGGTCGATCAACTGGCCTTTCCGTCGAAGAATCTCGACATCTTCAAGAACAACCGTGGGCTGGTCGTCATTGAATTTGCCTACGACAAGAAGATTCCCTTGTTTGCCAATGCCAGCCTGCTGATCGAATACAAGGGGACGACCGCCAAGTAGGCATGAGTTTGCAGACCATTGCCGAGCGGATCGGCCATCGCTTTGCCGATCCGGCGCTGTTGCGGACGGCGCTGACCCATCGCAGTTTTGGCACGCCCAATAACGAACGGCTGGAATTCCTCGGTGACGGCATCCTCGACTGCGTCATCGCTGCCGCGCTATATCACCGTTTCCCGGCGCTGCCCGAAGGTGATCTCTCGCGCCTGCGTGCCAATCTGGTGCGCCAGGAAAGCCTGCACCGGCTGGCGCAGCAGCTGGAAATCGGCAAAGCCCTGCGCCTGGGCGAAGGCGAACTGAAAAGCGGCGGCGCGACGCGTCCGTCGATCCTCGCCGATGCGCTGGAAGCGATCTTCGGCGCGATTTACCTCGATGCCGGTTTCGACACCGCGAGCAGCGCGATTTCCCGCCTCTATGCGGCGATGCTCGACGAACTCAAACCCGGGCAGTTCCAGAAGGACGCCAAGACCCGCCTGCAGGAATGGCTGCAGGGCAGGAAGAAGCCGCTACCGCGCTATGTGCTGTTGGAAACCAGCGGCGCCGCCCATGAACAATCCTTCGTCGTTGCCTGCGAAATCGATCAGCCGGCGCTGCGTACCCGCGGTAGCGGCAGCAGTCGCCGCATCGCCGAACAGAACGCCGCCGAAGCGGCCTTGAAAGCCCTTAATCCATGACCGAAATCCGCTCCGGCTACATCGCCATTGTCGGCCGACCCAATGTCGGCAAATCGACGCTGCTCAACCACCTGATCGGCGAGAAGATCAGCATCGTCTCGCGTAAGGCGCAGACCACCCGGCACCGCATCACCGGCATCCTGACCGAAGCCGACGCCCAGTTCGTCTTCGTCGACACGCCGGGCTTCCAGACCAAGTTCTCGAACGCGCTGAACCGGGCAATGAACCGTGGCGTGACGCAGACGCTGAACGACGTCGATCTCGTCCTCTTTGTCATCGAGGCCGGCCGCTACGACGCCAAGGACAAGGCGGTCGTCCGCTTGCTGCCGAAGGACCGACCGGTGATCCTGGTCATCAACAAGACCGATCTCTTGAAGAACCGGGAAGCGCTGCTGCCTTTCCTCGCCGAAGTCTCGGCCGATTTCGATTACACCGCCGTGGTCCCGGTCAGCGCCGCCAAGGGCCGGCAGACGCAGGACTTGCTCAAGGAGGCACGCAAGCACCTGCCGAACGAGGGCCTGATGTTCCCCGAGGACGATCTGACCGACAAGTCGGAGCGTTTCCTCGCCGCCGAATACATTCGCGAGAAGGTTTTCCGCCTGCTCGGCGACGAACTGCCGTACGCCACCGCCGTCGAGATCGAGAAGTTCGAAATCGAGGGCAACCTGCGCCGGATCTTCGCCGCCATCGTCGTCGACCGTGAGAACCACAAGGCGATCGTCATCGGCAAGGGCGGCGAATCCTTGAAGCGCATCGCCAGCGAAGCGCGCCAGGACATGGAGCGGCTGTTCGACGGCAAGGTCTATCTCGAAGTCTGGGTCAAGGTGAAGTCGGGCTGGAACGACGACGAGCGCCTGCTCAAGAGCCTCGGCTACGAGTAAGCACGTTTCGCCATGAGTCTGCGCAGCAAGGTCGACGGCCAGCCCGCCTACGTGCTGCACAGCATGCCGTTTCGCGAGACCAGCCTGATCGTTGAAGTCTTCAGCCGCGATTTCGGACGCATGGCCTTGCTCGCGCGCGGCGCTCGCAGGCCGCGGGCGGCGATCCGCGGCCTGCTGATGGGCTTCCAGCCGCTGGAAATCGGCTGGGCCGGCAAGGGTGAGGTGCTGACGCTGATGAAGGCCGAGTGGGTCGGCGGCCAGCCACTGCTCGGCGGCGAGGCACTGTTCTGCGGCTACTACCTGAACGAACTGCTGATGCACCTGCTGCCGCGCGAGGACGCCCACCAGACGCTGTTCGCCCGCTATGCAGAAACGCTGCAGCGCCTGGCCGCGCACAACGACGCGGCGACCCGCGAAGGCGACCTGCGCAGTTTCGAGAGGGCGCTGCTGCAGGAGCTTGGCTACGGCCTGATGCTCGAGCATGACGCCGCCGGCGAGCCGATTGCCGCCGAGGCGTTCTACACTTACCGGATGGAGCAGGGGCCGGTGCGCCTGGCGCATGCTGAGGCCGACGCCCAGGTGGTGCGCGGCAGCAGCCTGCTCGACCTTGGCGCCGGCGATTTCTCCAAGCCGCGTTCGCGCGGCGAGGCCAAGACGCTGATGCGCACGCTGTTGAGCTATTACCTGGGCGGCCAGGAACTGGAAACCCGCAAGATTTTCAAGGAGTTGCAGGAACTATGATCGAACTCGGCGTCAACATCGACCACATCGCCACCGTCCGCCAGGCCAGGCGCACCTACGAACCCGATCCCGTCTGGGGCGCCGTCGAGGCGCATCTTGGCGGCGCCGACGGCATCACCGTGCATCTGCGCGAGGATCGCCGGCACATCCAGGATGCCGACGTCCGCCGGCTCAAGGAAACGACGCAGATCAAGCTCAACCTGGAAATGGCGGCGACCGACGAGATGGTCGGCATCGCCTGCGCGACCCGGCCGGAAATGGCCATGCTGGTGCCGGAAGGCCGGCACGAGGTGACCACCGAGGGCGGCCTCGACATCGTCGGCCAGGAAGCCCGCCTCAAGGACGTGATCGCCCGGCTGCGCGACGCCGGTATCACCACCAGCGTCTTCATCGACGCCGAGATCCCGCAGATCGAGGCGGCGGCACGGATTGGTGCCAGCGTCTGCGAGATCCACACCGGCCCCTACGCCCATGCCTTCTACGAGAAAGGCCGCGATGCCGAAGCGCCGGCGGTGCTCGCCGAACTGCAGAAAATCCGCGCCGCCGGCCGCGCCATCCGCCAGCTCGGCATGCGCTTCAACGCCGGCCACGCACTCAACTACTACAACGTCCAGCCGGTCGCCCGGCTGGACGGTATCCGCGAACTGCACATCGGCCACGCCATCGTCAGCCGCGCCGTCTTTGTCGGCCTGCGCGAGGCAGTGCGCGAGATGAAGGCGCTGATGGTCGCCGCCGCCGAGCGTCCGGAAGCCGAATGATCATCGGCATCGGCACCGACATCGTCGCCGTCGCTAGGCTGCGCGGCATGTGGGAGCGCCACGGCGACAAGGCGCTGGACAAGCTGTTGGCGCCGGATGAGTTCGACGATTTCGCGCGTGCCGCCGACAAGGGGCGCTTCCTGGCCAAGCGTTTCGCCGCCAAGGAAGCCTTCGCCAAGGCCTTCGGCACGGGCGTGCGACCGCCGGTGCTGCTGCCGGCGATTGCCGTCGGCCACGACGAACTGGGCAAGCCGGTCTTCAACTTTCACGGGCAACTGGCGGAAATCGTCGAAAACCGCCGCTTGACCGCGCACCTCTCGATCAGTGACGAAGCCGAATACGCCGTCGCCTACGTTTTGCTGGAGCAAGCATGAGCGCCAAGCTGCCCGGTCCGCTGATGATCGACATCGCCGGCACCGAACTCACCGACCTTGATCGTGAACGCCTGTGCCATCCGCTGGTCGGCGGCATCATTCTGTTCACGCGCAACTACCGCGACCGCGCCCAACTGACGGCGCTGTGCGACGAAATCCATGCGCTACGCGAGCCGCGCCTGCTGATCGCCGTCGATCACGAAGGGGGCAGGGTGCAGCGCTTCCGCGACGGCTTCACCCGGCTACCGCCGATGCGCGTACTTGGCCAGTTGCACGACAGCGATCCAGCGGCTGCACTGGAGGCCGCCCGCGCCGCCGGTTTCGTCCTCGCCGCCGAGCTGCGCGCCTGCGGCGTCGATTACTCGTTCACGCCGGTGCTCGACCTCGACTACGGCCCGTCGCGGGTCATCGGCGACCGCGCCTTTCACCGCGATCCGGCGGTCGTTGCAGCGCTCGCCGGCGCCCTCGGCGAGGGATTGAAAGCCGGCGGCATGGGCACCTGCGGCAAGCATTTCCCCGGCCACGGCTACGTCATTCCCGACTCGCACGTCGAACTGCCGGTCGACGATCGGCCGCTGGCGGCGATGGCCGACGACCTGCGCCCCTACCGCGAACTGACGCTCGACGCGGTGATGGCGGCGCATGTGATCTACGAGTGCTTTGATTGCAATACTGCCGTATTTTCAAATAAATGGATAACTTATTTGAGAATCAACTTGAGGTTTGAGGGAGTCGTTTTTACCGACGATCTGTCGATGGCCGGTGCCGGTGTCGTCGGCGACATGCTGGCGCGCGTGCAAACCGCCTGGGCCGCTGGCTGCGACATGCTGCTCGTGTGCAACGCGCCAGATGCCGTCGCTCAGGTACTGGACGGCTGGCGGCCGGAAGGCGATACACAACGCGGCAAGCGCGTCGCGCGGCTGCTGCCCGCGGAAACCCGGCGCTATCCCGATCCACATGTCTATCGCGAAGCGCTGCAGGCGCTGGCGCGGCTTGCCTGAGTCAGTCGTCGCCGCCCCGGCGCGCCGCCTTCAGCGCCGAATGCCGACGCTTGGCTTCCTGACGGCGACGGACGGCACCACGGCTCGGTTGGGTGGCGCGGCGTACCTTGACCTCGGCACTCGCCGCGGCGACCAGCATTTCCAGCCGGCGCAGCGCCTCGGCGCGGTTTTTCTCGAGGCTGCGGAATTCCTGCGCCTTGATCACCAGCACGCCGTCCTTGCTGATGCGCCGGTCGTCGAGCGCCAGCAGGCGGGCGCGCACGGCTTCCGGCAGCGACGAGGCGGCGATGTCGAAGCGCAGGTGGACGGCGTTCGACACCTTGTTGACGTTCTGACCGCCAGCGCCCTGGGCGCGGATCGCGGTGAATTCGATTTCTTCGGCAGGAATCGCGGGAATTTTCATGCCCGCCAGTGTAGCGCGCCGACGCGCCGGGAACGCAGCGGCCATTCGCGGACTCCAAGCGGCGTCCGCCAACCCAGGAGATAACGATGAACGACAGCCTCTACGACATTCCGCTCAACACCCTTGACGGCCGCCCGGCCAGCCTGCGCGACCACGCCGGCGAAGTGCTGCTGGTGGTCAACGTCGCCTCGCGCTGCGGCCTGACGCCCCAGTACGAAGGCCTGGAAAAGCTGCACCGGGAACTGGCGGCGCGCGGCTTCCAGGTGCTCGGCTTCCCGTGCAACGATTTCGCCGACCAGGAGCCGGGCACGCCCGAGGAAATCGGTGCCTTCTGCAGCAGCAATTACGGCGTCAGCTTTCCGCTGTTCGCCAAGCTGCAGATCAACAGCGCGCTGCGCCATCCGCTCTACGCGGCGCTGATCGCGGCGGCACCAGCGACCGTCCTCCCGGCTGGCAGCGATTTCCGCGCCAAGCTCGCCGGCTACAACATGCTGCCGGCCAACGAGAGCGACGTGCTGTGGAATTTCGAAAAATTCCTGGTTGACCGTGAGGGTCGCGTCGTCGGCCGCTTCTCGCCCGACACCGCGCCCGACGACGCGGCGCTGCGGGCGGCGATCGAGGCGTTGCTCTGATGCCCGCCAAGCCCGACGTCTGCCTGCCGAGCGGTGACGCCGAGCTGGCGATGCTCGACGTCTATATGCCGATGATGAAATCGGCGGCCATCGTCTCGGCCGGCCAGCTCGGCCTGTTCGAAGCGCTCGCCGGCGGGCCGCTGGGTGCCAGCGAACTGGCCGGGCGGCTGCAGGCGTCGGCGCGCGGCATCGCGACGCTGGCCGATTTTCTGGTCGCCATCGGCTATCTCGAACGCCAGGGCGAGACCTATGCCAACACTGTGCCGACCCAGCGCTGGTTCACCTCGCGCGGCGCCGTCGATTACACGCCGGGCCTGCTGTGGACCGCCGAAGCCTGGCCGATGCTGGGCGAACTCGCCGGCGCGGTACGCCGCGGCGGGCCGCAGACCACGCTGTGGCAGGCGATGCAGGCGCGACCGCAGCTCGGCGAGCGGTTTTCCGCCTACATGGGCGCCTTCGCCCGCGACCTCGGCCCCGACCTGCTGGCGCGTGTGCCGGTAGGCGACGAGCAGCGCCGCCTGCTCGACCTCGGCGGCTCGCACGGCCTGCATTCGATCCGCTTCTGCGAGCGCTACCCGCAACTGAGCGCGCAGATCGTCGATCTGCCCAGCGCGCTGAGCGAGACGCCGGTGACCATCGCCGCCCACGGCCTGGCCGGACGCATCGCGCTGACCCCGGGCGACGTTCTCGATTTCGACTGGGGCCAGGGTTTCGACCTTGTCTTCTACCTCTCGGTCGCGCACAACCAGAACGCCGACGACAACCGCCGCGTCCTCCGGCGCATCCGCGACAGCCTGAAGCCCGGCGGCCTGCTGGTCATCCACGAGTACCTCGACGACCAGCCGCCCGGCGCCTACCACGCCGCCTTCAAGCTGACGCTGCTCTACGAGACCGGGACGCAGATCCACCGCGAAGCGGATTACCGCGACTGGCTGGCCGAAGCGGGCTTTGCCAGCGTCGAACGTATCGACCTCGATCCGCGGGAAAAAGGTTCGCTACTGTTGGCCCGCTGCTGAGGCTGGTTTCAGTCGGCCAGCGCGAAATCCACCGCCGCCTGCGCATGCAATCGCGTGGTGTCGAACAAGGGTAGCGGCGAGTCGTCCGGGCCAATCAGCAGCGAAATTTCCGTGCAGCCGAGAATCACCGCTTCGGCGCCGCGGCAGGCCAGGTCGGCGATGGTCGCCCGGTAAGCGGCCCGCGAAATCGCTTCGATGCGGCCAAGGCACAACTCGTCGTAGATCACACTATGAACGATCTCGCGCTGCTCGGCATCGGGCAGCAGCACGTCGAGCCCGTGCTTTCGCAGGCGCTCGACGTAGAAATCCTGTTCCATCGTGAAGCGCGTGCCGAGCAGGCCGACCCGCATCAGCCCGGCGGCCCGGATTGCCGCCGCGGTCGGGTCGGCGATGTGCAGCAGCGGTAGGTTCACCGCCGTCACAATGGCCGGCGCCACCTTGTGCATGGTGTTGGTGGGGGCATCTCAGAATTCGGAAAAAACCGTACGCTAAGCGAGCAAGTGGCTACCAGAGATGCGATTGTGAAACACTTCGTCATTTATGGTATTGTGCTAATACTGGATTAGGCGTGCAGACTCCAAGCTCACAAAAGGGGGTAGCCATGATCGGCTCGATTGGTTCGTATTCCACAACCCAGGCAGGCGGCGCGGCGGCTTTCAAAGCGGCTTCGGCGACCGAGCGGGTTTCTGACGCTTCAGAAAATCAGGGCGCGTCAGGTACGCGAGGCGGCACACAGACGATTTCCACGCTGGCCCGACAACTGGCCGCAAGCTCCAGCCGCGCCGAAGAACGAGACAAGACGCTCACCCGCTCGGAATTGGCTGACAAGGCGAAAAGCATTCTGAATCACATAGTCGGTGATTCATACTATGCAAATAAAACACTGCACGACAGCGAGATTCCCAATACCAGTGACCCGGAATTACTGTCTAGAGCCAAGCAGGCAACGGCATTCGTTAATGATGCATCTAGAGGCGGCCACTCGATTAAAAACCCATTTTCCGGCCTATCGCGAGAACAGTTGTCAAACATTATTTACGACGAGAGCGGTACGTATACGGTGAATGAGCGTCACGCCGCTTGGCGAGAGTCTTACGATCAGGAAGAAGCGTGGCGAGAGAAAGTGGCAGCCCAAGCCATGGCCGAATACAACAGCACGGGGAAACTGACGAATTTCTTCAGTTCTGTACTTGATCACTTCAAGGAACTGCCTGCTATCGAGCAAGCACAATACCCAAAGGATTATGCCACTGATCTGCAGTCCAAGATTGATCTGGATTTTAACTACCGCACACACCGAGCAGAGGGCAAAGACAAAGACCCCATGAGCTTGATCGAGATGCTATTCGAGCAAAGCACGCAACAAACCAATGAACTTCCCCAAGAGCCGAAAAACACCACTGACTCACCAACCGTAAGGAGTAATCCATGAAATTGTTGCCAAAACTGCTTGCCGCCACCTCCATCTTCGCCGCCACAGCAGCAATTGCTGGGCCGCCCGTAACGGTGACTTTCAAGAACCAAGCTACCGCAGATGCAACTTATACCATTATCACCAGCAACGAGACCAGCACGTATGCGAATGCTTCGCCCAAGCCTGCGACAACCGTTAAGGCAGGGATCAACAATTCGTACACTGTCACCAGCCTGATCAGCCCGGACGTCAACTTTGCGAATGTCCGCTACAAAATCGGCTCCAAGGAGTGCGTATTCGGCACGACCTTCGTCAATGCGCTACAACCCGGCGGCTACAAAATCCCCCAATGGAACAAGACCGCGACGGGTAGCGGCGGGGCGATCTGCACCGCTACCATCACCTCGACCAACTTGACCACCTATGCATGGACGGTCGATTTCGTAATGAAATAGCGATTTGAGTATCCGAATGCCCGGCGATTTTTGCCGGTTTTTTTCGTTATTTATTTACGGTCGTTTCGTTTTCGCACAGGTTCTAGGTTCGAAGGGGCAGTTATGATCGGTTCCATTGGTTCGTACTCCACAGCCCAGATAGGCAACGCGGCGGCGTTCAAGGCGGCTTCGGCAACCGCCCCGATTTCCGACGCTACGGAAAGTCCGGGCACATCGGGCACTCAAGGTGGCTCACAGACGATTTCCACACTGGCCCGACAACTGGCCGCGAGCGCCAGCCGTGCCGAAGAGCGGGATAAGACACTTACCCGTTCGGAATTGGCGGACAAGGCAAAGACCGCTTTGAGCCAGATACAGGGTGATGCTTACTTCACCAACAAGGCCAAACACGACAGTGAAGTGCCTAGGACGAGCGACCCAGAATTATTGGCCAGAGCTAAACAGGCGACGGAGTATGTTAATAGTGCGGCTAGAGGTGGAACCTTAGAGAAAAATCCATTTGCCGGTTTATCACGAGAGCAATTGGCAAACATCGTTTATGACGATAGCGGGACTTATACAGTCAATGAACGAAGAGCGGCATCCTATGAAGCCGATCGTCAAGAAGAAGAATGGCGTGTAAAGGTCACAACCCAAGCCATGGCCGAATACAACAGCACGGGGAAACTGACGAATTTCTTCAGTTCTGTACTTGATCACTTCAAGGAACTGCCTGCTATCGAGCAAGCACAATACCCAAAGGATTATGCCACTGATCTGCAGTCCAAGATTGATCTGGATTTTAACTACCGCACACACCGAGCAGAGGGCAAAGACAAAGACCCCATGAGCTTGATCGAGATGCTATTCGAGCAAAGCACGCAACAAACCAATGAACTTCCCCAAGGGCCGAAAAACACCACTGACTCACCAACCGTAAGGAGTAATCCATGAAATTGTTGCCAAAACTGCTTGCCGCCACCTCCAT
Organism: Azonexus sp.; assembly: GCF_041909095.1. GTDB lineage: Bacteria > Pseudomonadota > Gammaproteobacteria > Burkholderiales > Rhodocyclaceae > Azonexus. The sequence goes on from NZ_JAYREB010000002.1 coordinate 280,319, forward strand.
CTTTGCCGCCACGGCCGCGATTGCGGGGCCACCTGTAACAGTGACCTTCAAGAACCAAGGGACCGCAAACGCGACCTACACCATCGTTACCAGCAACGAATCCAGTACGTATGCGAATGCCTCTCCCAAACCCGCTACGACTGTGCCGGCGGCGGCTAATAACGTCTACACCGTCACCAGCACGCTCAGCCCGGACGTGAACTTTGCAAACGTCCGCTACAAAATCGGCACCAAGGAATGCGTGTTCGGCACAACCTTCGTCAACGCGCTGCAACCCGGCGGTTACAAGATCCCGCAATGGAACAAAACCGCGACGGGCAGCGGTGGGGCAATTTGCACCGCTACCATTACCTCGACCAACTTGACCACCTATGCATGGACGGTCGATTTCGTAATGAAATAAACATTTTGTCCCTCCTCTGAAAATCCCGGTGATTATCGCCGGGCTTTTCCATTATGGCCTATTCATTGTTCTTACATATCCGGGCTTAAGGCCGAATACCTCCACACCTTCTGCGCTGACCCGTCCAGCTTTCACCGCAATCCGCTCCGCTGCAGCGCCCTCCATGTTGCGGTACTCCACGAACAGCTGATTGCCTTCTTTCAGGATCGCCTCGTGGGGTATGACAATAGCAGTGTCATTCTGATAAGTGATGATCGACAACTTGGCACTCATCCCCAACTTGAGGCGCTTCTGTTGCTCGGCGCTCAGCGCCGGCATGGCCACTATCACTTCATAGTTTGCCCCTGAGCCTGGTGAATCTATTGCAACGACTTGGGCGCCCACCGAGGCAACGTTTCCGCTCAGTGTAATGCCATCAAAGCCGTCGCCTGTGATTTCAACTAACTGGCCTTCCTGCACCAAGTTGATGTCAACCTCTTCCACCTTCGCAACAACCTTGAGTTGTTCCAGACTCGCCAGGCCAAAAAGTGGCTGCCCCCGGCTGACGCGAGCGCCGCGCTGTACGGGTTCTGCCGGTGATCTATCGGGTGCAACACCAGGCACGCGCATGATGATTCCAGCAAATGGCGCAACCAGTTCGCGCCGAACCTCCAATGCACGCAACGCCTCGTATCTTGCTGTGGCATTGGCGAGTTCCATTTCAGCAATTTGCCGATCCTCGCCACCTCCCTTTGCCAGTACCAACTTGAACTCTGCCTGCGCCGCAGTCAGATCTAGGCGCTGCGTGTTCGCCTGCTGCTCCAAGGCATCAACTTCCATGCGTGGCACGATGCCGCGTGCCAGTAAAGCACTGGTTTCAGCCAGTTTGCGTTCAGTATCGCCCAAGCTCATTTGGATGGTCGTCATGGCTCGGCGTGCCCGAGCCACTTCCTGACCTTGCGACCAATGCGCCAGGTCATGCACGGCACGCTTCGCTTTCAACAATCCGGCCAGCGCTTCACGTAACTGGATGTCCAATTGGGCGGTATCGAGTTGCAGCAGTACCTGCCCGCGTTCAACCCGATGGCCTTCCTCGATGATCTTTTCCTGGACGTTGCCATCAAACGGTGCCGTAAAGGTGACGAGGGATGCGGGCTCAAGACGCCCCACCAGCCCTAAGCGCAAAACCATGGGTTTTGATTCGATACGTAGCCACTGTGGCTCCGGCGCCTGAATCGACTCGTTGGCCTGGTACGCGACGACGGCGCCCCCCAGGGCCAGCAAGATGGCGCCGGCTAGAAGCCATGTCTTGAGCCGTGACCCAAGCAGGCGGTTTAGTTTAGTCATTGAGTGCAATATCCCAACTCTCCAAAGTCATCCCCAGTTTTTCGTCCAATAATGTCTGCGCATTCAGGTAGGCGATCAGTGCATTTAACTGAGCATTCTCTGCATTGCGCAGATCGGTCTCGAAACTTAGTACCTGGAAATTGCTGGAACGTCCTACTTTCAGCTTGTCGCGCTCGATTTCAAGCTTGCGCAACGACAGTTCTCGGGCACGCTGGGCGATTTCGTATTGACGCCAGCGCGTGCCCACGTCACGCACTGAATCGCCCACATCGCGCTCCGTCAATTGCTTCATTTCGGCGAGCCGGATGGCCTTGTCTTTAACATCGACCTCTGCCCGAATTTCGTTCTGACGCGGCCGCAAATCCCCAATAGGAATATTGAACTGAATCCCCGCGTACTTATCCCATTGCCGATCTAGGTTACTGATCTGGTCGCCAAAAACCTTGTCACGCAATTGGCTCGCCCCTCCGACCAAGGAAACATCCCACAGTCGTTGGTTCTTGGCTACCCGGAGGTTAATCGCCGCCTGTTCGCTCGAAATCAGTTGCATCAAATATTCCGGCTGATTTTCCAGCGCAATACGCAAAGCCTGGGCCACATTGAGGTCGACACGTTTGGCCCCCAAGGCGTCGCTCGCTCTAACCGGTGTATTCAGATCGAAGGCCAGGAGCCGCAGCAGCCCCCGCCGGCTGGCATCAAGGTGATTGGCAGCTTCTTCGACACCAAGCTCCTGAGTGGCTGCATCGGCCTCGGTTTGCACGATTTCGAACTCAGCCATGCGGCCTGCCGCGATCAAGGCTTTGTTCACTTCCATGAGTTGTTGCGAACGCGCCAGTGCATCACGCGCGATGCGCAGTTGCTCCTGGGCGCGCAGCAATTCCCGATAGGCCACCGCGATTTGGGTGACAGTTTGCGAAATGGTAGCTTTCAGACTGAGTCGATTGGCTTGCTCACCCAAACGTGCAAGGCGTACCGGAGCAGTGGTGACTTCTGGCCCGGCATCGCGCAACAGTGGCTGGATGATGGTAAAGGTCAGCCCGTTGCTCTGATAGCGGCCGGAACGATCAGTCTGGTTAATTCGGTTCGTCCATGACAAGCTGACTCGCGTACCCAATTCGGTCAGTAAGGTCGTGGTGGGGCTCACTTCGCTGGTGCGGTAGCGATCGTCTTGATTGCTACCGATGAGGGAACGCCCGGCTAACACCAACTTGGGCGTAAATTGATCTTCGGCTACTCGCAAATCGAATTTCTGTGCGACGCGCTGCAAGAATGCGCTACGAATGGCGCGGTTATCGCGCAGCCCAAGAAATACAGCGTCGGTCAAACTCAGATCGACCATCTGATCATTCAAGGATGCCGATAACTTGCCAGGCATCGTGGCTCGTGATGGCTCCAGCGTATCTGTGGTCCATGCCAAGTTGCACAGACCACTAAGCAAGGCGATGGCGACGAACTTTTGCTTATACATTTCGTAGCGCTTGGACGGGTTGTAGTCGGGCTGCGGAAATAGCTGGATACAGACCGAAAAAAAGCCCAATCAGTAACGAGCTGCCACATCCCAGAAGCAAGGATTCAGGGGCAAATGAGAATTGCCACCCCGAAACGTGCGTAAAAACATAGGCAACGACAAGCCCCAATATGCCCCCCAACACTGCTCCGATAATGGATAGAGTCCCGGCTTCCAGCAAAAACAAGTTACGAATATCGCGTGGGCGAGCCCCCAACGCCATACGAACGCCGATCTCTCGCCGCCGCTCTGAAACGTTCATCAACATGACATTCATTACACCTACCCCGCCTACCAAAAGGGAAATACCCCCCAAGCCAGCGAGTAGATAGGAAAACGTACTGGCCTGGCGCTTGAGTCCGTCAAGCAGGTGTTGCGGTATTTGTACCTCTACCTCGCGGCCATTCGCCCATCTGCTCAGGTAATTGCGTAAAGCCCTTGCCGTAGTGGGGAGTTCGGCCGTGGCGAGCACCTTGCCAACCACACTGCCAATTTCCGGGGTTGGCCGTAAGCGACGCATGCCGTCGATAGGTAGTATCACCGATTCGTCAATAGCCACCGGTATCAACGAACTTGTAGTTAAGCCTTCGGCAATACCGATGACCTGGAACAGATAGTTTTCGATCTGCAACAGGCCGCCGACTTGTAAAGAATTTCCCTTCGCACCGAGGTCGCGTGCGACGCGTGCCCCGACCACGACAAAGGTTTCACGATGATCAAAGTCGGAAAGGAAGCGGCCCTCTTGGATTTTCAGACCCAAGGCAGGGGCCAAGTCAGCGGAGGTGCCAACTAGAGTAGCTTCTGCTATTTGCCCATTTAGGCTTACACGCGCCGAATGTATTGTGATCGGTGCGACATGGGCGATGGCAGGCACGGCTTCTTTCAGTGCGTCCGCGTCCAGGGACAACGGAAGTAGGCGCTTGTTCTGTGGCGAATCTGGAAAAGTGACAATCAAGGTATCGGCGCCCAAGTCCTTGAAGGCACGAATCGATTCATCGGCCGCATTGCGGCCGATATTGAGCAGCGCGATGATCGACGCGCTGCCTACGACAATACCCAGCAGCGCCAGTAAGGATCGCCGTCCCAGCAGGCGTAGACTATGAATGGACTCGGTAAGCAATTGAAATGGCGAAGGGCCGTGATGTTGAACAAAGCGCCTATGCATATTTCCCCGCTTCCGGGATGAATGCCTCGTGCAAGCCCCCATCGAAGACTTCAATCTGTCGATCTAGCTGCTTCGCCACTGAGGCGTCGTGCGTCACCACCATCAGCGTAACGCCCTGCTCACGGTTAAGTTCCAGTAGCAAATCCATGACGCCGGCGGCGGTCGTGCTATCGAGGTTGCCGGTAGGTTCATCAGCCAAGATGATGGCTGGATTGCCGACCAGGGCGCGCGCTATTGCTACACGCTGGCACTGTCCGCCGGACAATTCTGCAGGTCGGTGCTCAGCATGGCCTGCCAGACCTACTCGTCGCATTTGGTCTAGTGCATACGCATGCGCTTCGTGATGCGACATTCCACGATATGTTAACGGCAAGGCCACATTGGCCAATGCGGTAAGGTGCGGCAACAAATTGAATGACTGAAAAACAAACCCGATCTCGCGATTGCGAATAGCCGCCAGTTCATCCACGCTTGCTGTCAGCATGTCTTGGTCGGCGAAGCGGAATTGACCTGATACCGGGCGATCAAGCAGCCCAAGAATATTAAGCAGCGTGCTCTTTCCCGACCCGGACGCTCCGAGAAGGGCGCACGTCGTGCCCCGCCAAAGAGTTAGGGAGATATTTTTCAATATGGGAATTACTCGCTCCCCAATACGGTAAGACTGGCTGATGCCTTCCAGCGTCATCAGGGCTTGCGCTTTACATTCTGGTGAACTGTTCATTGGGGAACCCAGGTCATCTCGGAAAACGGAGTAAAACGTGCATCACGCGCGCATCGAGGCTGGAATCCAGCGGTACAGGGTCGGCACCGACACACCAAGGTTTTTCGCCACATCCCGAGGCGGGATGCCGCTGGCCAGGAGTTTCTTGGCAGATTCGATTTTGCTGTCGGTCATTTGGCGTTTGCGACCGCCCTTGCGACCAAGCTGGCGAGCGACCTCCAGCCCGGCGCGGGTGCGTTCCACCGTCAGTTCCCGTTCCATTTCGGCCAAGCTAGCCATGACGTGGAAGAAGAACCGACCTGATGGGGTGCCGGTGTCGATGGCGTCGGTGAGGCTCTTGAACTGGACGCCTTGCCTATGCAGTTCGCTAACCAGATCGACCAGGTTCTTGACGCTGCGACCCAAGCGATCCAGCTTCCAGACAACAAGGGTGTCGCCCTCGCGCAGCAGTTCCAGCGCTTTGGTGAGTCCGGGCCGCTCGGCTCGGCTACCGCTGATCTTGTCGTCGAAGACCTTCTTGCAGCCCGCTTTGGTCAAGGCTTCGAGTTGAAGATCAAGGTTCTGATCCTGAGTCGAGACCCGTGCATAGCCGATCAGCATGACTTGGCACACACAGGGTCGTTTCGATTGTCGGCATCTGCATCCCGGCGCACAGCGGGCAGTTGCTTCAGCAGCTCCGACAATGCCGTTTGCACCGTCTCCCACCCCACATCAAGGTTGATGTCGAAATATCCGTGGGCGATGCGGTTGCGCATACCGCGCATGCTGCGCCACGGCACTTCGGGGTGAGCCTGGGTGAACTCGGCGTAGCTGTCCATTACCTTTGTGGCGGCCTCGCCGATGATGATTAGACTCATGATGACGGCCTGCTGGGTGCGCTTGTCAGTCAAGAAGTCGTCTTTGGCCAGACCCTCCACGAAGGCGCTGGCATCGGTCGCGGCCTGCTGCATGTGGTCGAGGTAGTCAGGAAGGCGGTTCTCGTTCATAGCGGCTGCGCCTCCGCGAGTACATTGGCCCGGAATTTCGGCGGCAAATCGGCAGGGGTCAGCAGATCGACGTGAATACCAAGCAGCGATTCCAGTTCGTCTTGCAGTCCGCCCAGGTCGAACAACGTCGCGCCAGGCAACGCATCGACCAGCAAATCGAGGTCGCTGCCATCCCGGTCTGTGCCATGCAGCACCGAACCGAAGACGCGCGGGTTCGCTGTTCGGAAGTGGCTCACCGCTTCGCGCACCGCGCTTCGCTTCATGTCAAGCACAACGGACGGTCGCATGGGCATCCTTTCTTATCGAAACTCGTTGAAATGATATGCGGATAAGAATAGAGTTTCAAGAACTATTTTTGAGAATTGCAATGCCTTGATTTCCCATGCCACGCCAGTTTCCTTGGCTGGCTGATCACAAACGAGCGTTTTCAAGAAGAAGGAAACCGCATGCCCCGTCGTTCGATCCTCTCCGCCGCCGAGCGCGACAGCCTCTTGGCTCTGCCCGATACCCAAGACGAACTCATCCGGCACTACACCTTCAGCGAACCCGACCTGTCGCTGATCCGTCAGCGGCGCGGCGACGCCAACCGCCTGGGCGTCGCGGTGCAGTTGTGCTTGCTGCGCCTCCCCGGGCAGGGCCTGCTGCCCGGCGCTGAGGTGCCGACGCCCCTGCTGCAATGGATCGGGCGGCAATTGCGGCTCGATCCGGCGTGTTGGCCGCAGTATGCAGAGCGGGAGGAAACCCGGCGCGAACACCTGCTCGAACTGCGGGCATACCTGGGCATGGAGCCGTTCGGCCTGGCGCATTACCGGCAGGCCGTCCATGCCACGACCGAGTTGGCCTTACAGACCGACAAGGGCGTCGTGCTGGTCAGCGCTATCCTCGACTCGCTGCGCTACCGACACATCATTTTGCCGACGCTGGATGTTGTCGAGCGCGCCTGTGCCGAGGCGATCACCCGTGCCAACCGGCGCATCTACGAAGCCTTGGCCGAGCCGCTTTCGGACGCGCATCGCCGCCGCCTCGACGATCTGCTTAAGCGCCGGGACAACGGCAAGACGACTTGGTTGGCCTGGCTGCGCCAGTCGCCTGTCAAACCGAACTCGCGGCACATGCTGGAACACATCGAACGCCTCAAAGCGTGGCAGACACTCGACCTGCCTTCTGGCATCGAGCGGCTGGTTCACCAGAACCGGCTGCTCAAGATCGCCCGCGAGGGCGGCCAGATGACGCCCGCCGACCTGGCCAAGTTCGAGCCGCAGCGGCGCTACGCGACCCTGGTGGCGCTCGCCATCGAGGGCATGGCCACCGTCACCGACGAAATCATCGACCTGCACGACCGCATCCTGGGCAAGCTGTTCAACGCTGCCAAGAACAAGCATCAGCAGCAGTTCCAGGCGTCCGGCAAGGCGATCAACGCCAAAGTGCGGCTGTTCGGCCGCATCGGTCAGGCACTGATCGAGGCCAAGCAAGCGGGCCGCGATCCGTTCGCCGCCATCGAAGCCGTCATGTCCTGGGACGCCTTCGCCGAAAGCGTCACAGAGGCGCAAAAGCTCGCGCAACCCGAGGACTTCGATTTCCTGCACCGCATCGGCGAGAGCTACGCCACGCTGCGCCGCTACGCGCCGGAATTCCTCTCCGTGCTCAAGCTGCGGGCCGCACCTGCAGCTAAGGACGTGCTCGACGCCATCGAGGTGCTGCGCGGCATGAACAGCGACAACGCCCGCAAGGTGCCCGCCGACGCGCCGACCGACTTCATCAAGCCGCGCTGGCAGAAGCTGGTGATGACCGACACCGGCATCGACCGGCGCTATTACGAGCTGTGCGCGCTGTCGGAGATGAAGAACGCGCTGCGCTCCGGCGACATCTGGGTGCAGGGATCACGCCAGTTCAAGGACTTCGAGGACTACCTGGTGCCGCCCGCGAAATTCGCCAGCCTCAAGCAGGCCAGCGAACTGCCGCTGGCCGTGGCCACCGACTGCGACCAGTACCTGCATGACCGGCTGACGCTGCTGGAAAACCAGCTCACCACCGTCAACCGCATGGCGATGGCCAACGAGTTGCCAGACGCCATCATCACCGAGTCGGGCCTGAAGATCACGCCGCTCGATGCGGCAGTGCCCGATACCGCGCAGGCCCTGATCGACCAGACCGCGATGATCCTGCCGCACGTTAAGATCACCGAACTGCTACTGGAGGTGGACGAATGGACGGGCTTCACCCGGCACTTCGCGCACCTGAAATCGGGCGACCTGGCCAAGGACAAGAACCTGCTGCTGACCACGATCCTCGCCGACGCGATCAACCTAGGCCTGACCAAGATGGCCGAGTCCTGCCCCGGTACGACCTACGCCAAGCTCGCTTGGCTGCAAGCCTGGCATGTCCGCGACGAAACCTACTCGACTGCACTGGCCGAGCTGGTCAACGCGCAGTTCCGCCACCCGTTCGCCGAGCATTGGGGCGACGGCACCACGTCATCGTCGGACGGACAGAACTTCCGCACCGGCAGCAAGGCCGAGAGCACCGGCCACATCAACCCGAAATACGGCAGCAGCCCAGGGCGAACGTTCTACACCCACATTTCCGACCAGTACGCGCCGTTCCACACCAAGGTCGTCAACGTCGGCGTGCGCGACTCGACCTACGTGCTTGACGGCCTGCTGTACCACGAATCCGACCTGCGCATCGAGGAACACTACACCGACACGGCAGGCTTCACCGATCACGTCTTCGCCCTGATGCACCTCTTGGGCTTTCGCTTCGCGCCGCGCATCCGCGACCTGGGCGACACCAAGCTCTACATCCCGAAGGGCGATGCCGCCTACGAGGCGTTGAAACCGATGATCGGCGGCACGCTCAAGATCAAGCACGTCCGCGCCCATTGGGATGAAATCCTGCGGCTGGCCACGTCCATCAAGCAGGGCACGGTGACGGCCTCCCTCATGCTCAGGAAGCTCGGCAGCTACCCGCGCCAGAACGGCCTGGCCGTGGCGCTGCGCGAGTTGGGGCGTATCGAGCGAACGCTGTTCATCCTGGACTGGCTGCAAAGCGTCGAGCTGCGCCGCCGCGTGCATGCCGGGCTGAACAAGGGCGAGGCCCGCAACGCGCTGGCCCGCGCCGTGTTCTTCAACCGCCTGGGCGAAATCCGCGACCGCAGTTTCGAGCAGCAGCGCTACCGGGCCAGCGGCGTGAACCTGGTGACGGCCGCCATCGTGCTGTGGAACACAGTCTATCTGGAACGGGCCTCAAACGCCTTGCGTGGTCACGGCCAGACTGTCGATGACGCCCTGTTGCAGTACCTCTCGCCGCTCGGCTGGG
>NZ_JAYREB010000003.1:0-288623 GCF_041909095.1 Azonexus sp.
GTTCGGTAGCTGAACATCTCCGATTGGGTTATGTCGGCACTGCGCATGAAATCGCTATCTCGTTGAATTCGAAAGACAAATTATACCATTTGCATGGAATTTGCAGGGTTTTTCAACAGCCTGTTAACGGCGGCCGCCGGGGAAAACTAAAGCGCCATCAGGTGGGGTTGCAACCAGCGTTTGAGCGAGGCGAGGTCGAGGGCGCCGCTTTGCCGGGCCACTTCGCGACCGTTCTGGAAGACGGCCAGGGTCGGGATGCTGCGGATGTTGAAGCGGCCAGCCAGTTGCTGCTGTTCTTCGGTATTGACCTTGAGGAAGCGGGCGGCTGGTTCAAGGTCGATCGCTGCCTGGTGGAAGGTTGGCGCCATCATCCGGCAGGGGCCGCACCAGGGCGCCCAGAAATCGACGACCAGCGGCAGTTCGCTGCGCAGCAGGTGGCGCTCGAAACTGGTGCCGTCGACTTCCAGCGGCTCGCCGGTGAACAGGGGCTGCTTGCACTGGCCGCAGTTCGGGCTGGCGGCAAGGCGGGCGGCAGGCAGGCGGTTGACCGCGGCGCAATGGGGGCAGACGAGGTGCAGGGTATCGCTCATGAGGGGCTCCGTTGTATCAGTAATTTCTGATATGCGGGCGCCGCCCGGGATTTCAAGAGGGCGCGCCGAAGCGTCGGGCTTCGCTGGCTTCCGTGGCGAGGCTGGCGGCATCCGGTTCGCCCCGGGTGTCCCAACCGGCTAGGTGGCGCTCGGTGATGTCGGCGAGGGCGGCGATCCAGTCCGGAGCGTCGTTGAGCGCCGGGATGTAGTGATATTCCTTGCCGCCGGCCTTGAGGAAGTCATCACGGCCTTCCTGGGCGATTTCTTCCAGGGTTTCCAGGCAGTCGGCGGAGAAGCCCGGGCAGATCACGTCGACCCGGCGCACGCCGGCCTTGCCCCAGGCTTCCAGGGTCGGTGCCGTGTACGGCTGCAGCCATTCGGCCTTGCCGAAGCGTGACTGGAAGGTGATCAGGTATTGCTCGGCGGCGAGGCCGAGGCGTTCGGCGAGCAGGCGGCCGGTCTTGTGGCATTCGCAGAAGTAGGGGTCGCCGAGATCCAGCGAGCGCTTGGGCAGGCCGTGGAAGCTGATCAGCAGGCGGTCGCCGGCGGCGGGCCGGCCGACCTGCTGCCAGTGCTTGCGTACCGAGGCTTCGAGCGCAGCCAGGTAGCCGGCGTCGTCGTGGTAGTGGCGCAGAAAGCGCATTTCCGGCTGGTTGCGCGTCTGCAGCAGCCAGCGGGCCGCCTCGTCGACGACGGTGGCGGTGGTGCTGGCGGCGTATTGCGGGTACATCGGGACGATCAGGATGCGTTCGTGGCCGGCGGCCTTCAGGCGGTCGAGGACGCTGCCGAGCGATGGCTGGCCATAGCGCATCGCCCAGGTGACGCTGACGCGGTGGCCGCGCTCGCCCATGTGTCCCTGCAGCAGCTTGGCCTGGCGTTCGGTGTACACCCGCAGCGGCGAGCCGTCCGCCGTCCAGATGCTGGCGTACTTGGCGGCGGATTTCTTCGGTCTGGTGTTGAGGATGATGCCGTTGAGGATCGGCCACCAGACCAGGCGCGGGATTTCGACGACGCGTGGGTCGGCGAGGAACTGCCCGAGATAGCGGCGCAGGGCCGGCGCCGTTGCGGCGTCAGGGGTGCCGAGATTGACCAGGACGACGGCGGTGCCGCGCGGGCTGCCGTGGCGGTGCGGCGGTTCGGGCTGGAATTTTGGCATCGGGGGGTCAGTTTTCGTTCTTGTGGGAGAGTGCCGAGGAGAGCAGGCGGGCGGTGATGTCGACGATGGGGATGACGCGTTCGTAGGCCATCCGGGTCGGGCCGATGACGCCGAGCGAGCCGACGATCTGGCCATCGACAGCATAGGGGGCGGTGATGACGCTGCATTCGTCGAGGGTGGCGATGCCGGATTCGCCGCCGATGAAGATCTTGACGCCTTCGGCGCGGCTCGAGACGTCGAGCAGGCGCATCAGGCTGGAGCGTTGTTCGAAGAGGTCGAAGAGTTCGCGCAGGCGCTTCATGTTCGATGACAGTTCCTCGACATCGAGCAGGTTTCTTTCGCCGCTGATCACGTAGGGCTGGGCGCTCTCGCTGAGGGCTGCGTCGCCGGCATCCAGGGCCAGCGTCATCAGCGGCTTGATGTCGTCGCGCAGTTGCTGGATCTCGCCGGCCAGGCGCTGGCGAATCTGCTCGAAATCGAGGCCGGTGAAATTCTGGTTCAGGTAGTTGGCGGCGCTGGTCAGTTCGCTCGGCGAGTAGGCGCGGTCGCAATTGAGGATGCGGTTCTGCACGTCGCCGTCGGCGGTGACGATGATGAGCAGGATGCGCTTGTCCGACAGGCTGAGGAATTCGATCTGCCGGATGCGGTTGGCGGTGCGCCGGGGAGCGATGACGACGCCGGCGAAATGGGTCAGGCTGGACAGCAGTTGCGAGGCGTTGGCGATGATCTGCTTCGACGGCAGCCCGTGCAGCGCATCTTCGATGGCGCCGCGCTGGTGTGCTTCGAGCGGTTGCACGGTGAGCAGGTTGTCGACGAACAGCCGGTAGCCGCGGGCGGTCGGGATGCGCCCGGCCGAGGTGTGCGGGCTGGCGACGAAACCGGCTTCTTCGAGGTCGGCCATGACGTTGCGGATGGTGGCCGGCGACAGTTCGAGCCCGGAGAATTTGGACAGGGCGCGCGAGCCGACCGGTTGCCCGTCGGCAATGTAGTGTTCGACCAGAGTCTTGAGCAGGGTGCGCGAGCGATCATCAAGCATGCCGCCGATTCTACCGAAAAGCAGCGGCGGCACGGCAAGGCGTTTTTTATGCAAGAATTCGCACCCATGAACCGCCTCCGTCATCCCCGCACGATTGCCCTGGTCGGCAAATACCACAGCCCGGAAATTGCCGAGTCCTTACGCCGTCTGGCCGAGTACCTGCACGAGCGCGGCGTCTCGGTCTTCGTCGAGCGCGAGACCGCCGAACACATCGGCAAGCGGGTCGATCTGGCGCGCTGGGTCACCTGCGGTTTCAACGACATCGGCGCCCACGCCGACGCCGCCATCGTCCTCGGCGGCGACGGCACCATGCTCAACGCGGCGCGCCGGCTGGCCCGCTACTGCGTGCCGCTGGTCGGCGTCAATCAGGGGCGGCTCGGCTTCATGACCGACATCGCCCGCGACGACATGCTCAGTTGCATGGACGATCTGCTTGACGGCCGTTTCCAGCGCGAGAACCGCATGCTGCTGGCGGCCGAGGTGATGCGCGACGGCAAGGAACTGGCGAGCAACATGGCGCTCAACGACGTTGTCGTGGATAAGGGCGCGATCGGCCGGATGATCGAGTTCGAACTGTTCATCGACGGTGAATTCATCTACAACCTGCGCTCCGACGGTTTGATCGTGTCAACGCCGACCGGCTCCACCGCCTATTCGCTGTCCGCCGGCGGCCCCATCCTGCATCCGACGCTGACCGGCATCGCGCTGGTGCCGCTGTGTCCGCATGCATTGACCAACCGCCCGGTGATCGTCAACGACAATGCCAACATCGAACTGCGCATCGTCCGCGCCGACGAGCCGCGCGTACACTTCGACGGTCAGTTGACCCTCGACCTGCAACCCGGCGACAGCGTCCGCCTGTACCGCTCCGAGCACACCATCTGTTTCCTGCACCCGCCCGGCTACAGCTACTTCGCGATGCTGCGCCAGAAGCTGCAGTGGAGCGAACGGCCAAAGGGAAGCTGATGCTGCGCCACCTGACCTTGCGCGATTTCGTCATCGTCGACCGCCTGGAGCTGGAATTCGCCGCCGGTTTCGGCGCGCTGACCGGTGAAACCGGTGCCGGCAAGTCGATCCTGATCGACGCCCTGGCCCTGGCGCTCGGCGAGCGCGGCGATGCCGGCGTCGTTCGCGCCGCTTGCGACAAGGCGGAGATTGCCGCCACCTTCGACATTGCCGGCCTGCCGGCGCTCACCGCCTGGCTCGACGAGAACGGCCTGGATGCCAGCGAGGACCTGCTGCTGCGCCGCGTGGTCGATGCCAATGGCCGCTCGCGCGCCTGGATCAACGGCTCGCCGGCGACCGTTCAGCAACTGCGCGAAGTCGGCGAATGGCTGGTCGATATCCACGGCCAGCATGCCCATCAGTCCTTGTTGCGGGCCGACGCCCAGCGTCAGTTGCTCGACGGCCATGGCGGCTTGCTCGAACTGGGGCGCGAGGTCGCTGCGGCCTGGAAAGCCTGGCGCGACGCTGAACAGGCCTGGCAGGCGGCGAATGATGGTATGCAGGCACTGTTACGCGAACGCGAACAGCTCGAATGGCAGGTCGGCGAACTTGCCGCGCTGGCTTTTACCGCCGACGAATGGGAAACGCTGGAAGGCGAGCATCGCCGCCTGGCTCATGCCGCCAGCCTGATCGAGGGCGCCCAGTTCGCGCTCGCCGTGCTGGCCGATGACGATGCCGCCTGCGAACGACAGATCGACCAGGTGTCGTCGCGGCTCGCCGATCTGGCCGCCTACGATCCGGCGCTGGCCGATGTCGCCGGCGTGCTCGCCTCGGTGCAGGCCGAGCTTGCCGATGCCGTGTCGACGCTGCGCCGCTATGCCGACCGTGTCGATCTCGATCCCGGGCGCCTGGCGGAAGTCGAGAAACGGATTGAGGCGATCCTCGCCCAGGCCCGGCGCCACCGTGTGACGCCGCCGGAGTTGCCGGCCTTGCTTGCCGGCTGGCAGCAGCGCCTCGCCCAATTGGCGGCCGCCGCCGACGTGGATGCGCTGCGCGCGGCGGCTGATGCAGCGCAAGCCGCTTACCGGACCCTGGCGCAGCGTCTGTCGGCCGGGCGACAGACGGTCGCTGCCGAGATGGGCGAGCGGGTGAGCGAGATCATGCGCCGCCTGGCGCTGTCTTCCGGGCGCTTCGAAATTGCCTTGCCGGCGCTCGACAACCCCGCGGTCTACGGTCTCGAACAGGTCGAATTCCGTATCGGCGGTCTCGCCGGCAACGATGCCAGGCCGTTGGCCAAGGTGGCTTCCGGCGGCGAACTGTCACGCATCAGTCTGGCCATCCAGGTGCTCACCTCGCGCTCGGCCAGTGTGCCGACGCTGATCTTCGACGAGGTCGATGTCGGTATCGGCGGTGGTGTTGCCGAGATCGTCGGCCGTTTGTTGCGCGAACTGGGGGGCGAGCGCCAGGTGCTGTGCGTCACCCACCTCGCCCAGGTCGCAGCGCAGGCCGACTGGCAGTGGCAGGTCAGCAAGACGACGCGCGAAGGTGTCACGCTCTCGGCAATTCAGCCGCTCGACGGTGAAGGGCGGGTGGGCGAGATCGCCCGCATGCTGGGCGGCGTCGAATTGACCGGAATCACGCTGGAGCACGCCCGCGAAATGCTGCGCGCTGGCGCCGAGCAGCCGCGCTGAAGCGGCGGGAGGCTTATTCGTCGGTGCCGGGGGTGGTCTGGTGCTTGCTGCAGATGCCGTAGATGTACAGCGCGTGGTCCTGGATTTTGAAACCGCGCTCTTCGGCGATCAGCTTCTGCCGGCGCTCGATTTCCGGATCGTAGAACTCTTCGACCCGGCCGCATTCGACGCAGACCAGGTGGTCGTGGTGCTTGCCGTGGTTGATTTCGAAGACCGCCTTGCCGGCTTCGAAGAAGTGGCGCTCAAGCAGGCCGGCCTGCTCGAACTGGGTCAGCACCCGGTAAACCGTCGCCAGACCTATGTCCATGTTTTCCGCGATGAGCATGCGATAGACATCTTCCGCAGTCATGTGCCGCATCGTGCCCTTTTCGAACAACTCAAGAATCTTGAGGCGCGGGAAGGTGGCTTTCAGGCCGATGCTTTTGAGGCTCTGCGGGTCACTCATCGTGTGGGGTTCCTGGTGTTACGCGGGGCTGGGCAAGGAGGATTTCGGGTATGATATACCGCTTCAACGCCGTTACGAAATTTCCGGAAGCCCGCATGCGCCGTTACCGTACCCTGCTTCTTGCCTTGGCCTGCACGCTGCCTGCGGCGTGTTCCTACAAGCCGAGTTTCATCAACGAATACAAGATCGACGTCCAGCAGGGCAATGTGCTGACTCAGGACATGGTCGCCCAGCTCAAACCCGGGCAGACCCGCGAGCAGGTCCGTTTCATCCTTGGCAGTCCGTTGATCACCGACATTTTCCATCAGCAGCGCTGGGATTATGTGTACCGCTTCCGTGAAGGCAGTAGCGGCAAGGTTCAGTCCCGTCGCTTTTCGGTGTTCTTCGATGCCGGGGATCGGCTGGAGCGGGTGAGCGGCGATGTCGAGGTGGCGACGGTGGCGGAATTGACGACGCCGGTGGAGCGGATGCGGCTGGTGGACCTGGGGACGATTTCCCCGGAAGCGGCCGCCGAGGATGCGCCGCCGCCCGAAGAGCCGGGATTCTTCCGGCGCATGATCAAGAAGATCGGATTCTAGAACCATGAACAAGGCAAGAATCGGCATCGTTGGTGCCGGCGGTCGCATGGGCCGCATGTTGATCGAGGCGGTGCTCAAGGATCAGGGGGCGCTTCTCGGTGCCGCCTTCGACGTTCCGGGTAGCCCGGCAATCGGCAGCAACGCCGGGGCGCTGGTCGGCATGGCGAGCGACGTCGTGATCACTGACGACATTGCCGCCGGGTTGGCGCAGGTTGATTGCCTGATCGACTTCACGCGTCCGGAAGGGACGCTGGCGCACCTCGCACTCTGTCGCCAGGCTGGTGTGGGTATGGTCATCGGCACCACTGGTTTCGATGCGGCCGGCAAGGCGGCGATTGCTGCAGCGGCGAACGATGTGCCGGTGGTCTTTGCTGCCAACATGTCGGTTGGCGTCAATCTGGTGTTCAAGTTGCTCGATACCGCCGCCCGCATTCTCAACGAAGGCTACGACATCGAGATCGTCGAGGCGCACCACCGGATGAAGGTCGATGCTCCTTCCGGGACGGCATTGCGCATGGGCGAGGTGGTGGCTTCGGCGCTTGGTCGGGATCTCGCCGAATGCGCGGTCTATGGCCGCGAAGGCGTGACCGGCGAACGCGATCCGTCGACCATCGGTTTTGCGACGGTGCGTGGTGGCGACATTGTTGGCGATCACACGGTGATGTTCTGTGCGCTCGGTGAACGCGTCGAAATCTCGCACAAGGCGAGCAGCCGGGTGCCTTACGCGCTGGGCAGCCTGCGCGCGGCGCGCTTCATCGCCGGGCGGAAAAACGGCCTGTTCGACATGCAGGACGTGCTCGGTTTGCGCTGACGACGATGAAATCCCGCTTGCTGCAGCGTCAGCTCGAAGAGTTGTTCGGCGGCGAAGGGGAGGCCGGCTACCGGCAATGGCTGGCAGCGGCCCGGCAGCAGGGGGCGGCGGCTTTGGCCGATGACGTCGAGCGTTTGCTGCAGCGCGTCGATGCTTCCTTTGGAGCGCTGACCGGTTTTGCCAAATGGAACAGCGTGCTGTCCGGCGACGCGCTGGCCGACTGGAACCTGCGCAGCGGCACCATCGACTCCGGGCGACACTGGAAGGAAATGCTGGGCTATGCCCAGGGCGACCTCGACGATTCAATCATCCAGTGGCAGCGCCTGCTGCATCCGGAAGATCAGCGGCTGTTGCAGTCGCGGATGGCGGCGCATGTCCGCAACCGTGATCGTTGGTTCGAGCTGGAATGCCGCCTGCGCGCCAAGAGCGGTGGCTGGCAGTGGTTCATGGTGCGCGGTGCGGTGGCGGCCCGCGATGGCGATGGCGAGCCGGCGCGGATGCTGGTCCTGCAGCGCGACATCACCCAGATCAAGGTGGCGCAGGCCGACCTGATCGCTGCCAAGGAGACGGCGGAATCGGCCAACAAGGCGCGCGGCGCCTTCCTGGCCAACATGAGTCACGAAATCCGGACGCCGATGAACGGCATCATCGGCATGACCGAGCTGGCGCTCGATACCGAGTTGGATGCCGAGCAGCGCCACTACCTGAAAACCGTCAAGTCGTCGGCAGAGTCGCTACTCACCATCGTCAACGACATTCTCGACTTTTCGAAGATCGAAGCCGGGCGGATGGAAGTCGAGGCGGTCTCTTTCATCCTTTCCGATGTCGTCATGGAGGCGGTCCGCGTCCTCGCCGTCAATGCGCACCGCAAGGGGCTGGAGCTGGTCGTCGATATCCGTCCGCAGGTGCCGGAGCGCCTGGTCGGCGATCCGACGCGCTTGCGTCAGGTGATCATCAACCTGCTCGGCAATGCCATCAAGTTCACCGAGACCGGCGAGGTGGTGATCAGCGTCGAACTTGTCGATCCGTCGGCCGGTAAGCCCGAACTTTGCGTGACCGTGCGCGATACCGGGATCGGGGTGCCGAAAGACAAGCAGCAGGCCATCTTCGATGCCTTTTCCCAGGCCGACGTGTCTACCACCCGGCGTTTCGGCGGGACCGGCCTTGGTCTGGCGATCTGCGCCAAGCTGGTGCAGTTGATGAACGGCCGGATCTGGCTGGAGAGTGAGCCGGGGCAGGGCTCAGCCTTCCATTTCACGGTCGGTTTGGGGGGCGATGCGGCGATTGGTGCGCCGCCGGCGTGTACGCAGTCTTTCCACGGTCGTCACGCGCTGATCGTCGACGACAATCCGGTGGCTGGCCAGTGCCTGCGCGACCTGCTGCAGCGTCTGGGGTTGCAGGCCTCGCTGCTCAGTGACCCGGTGCAGGCGGTGGCGGTGATGAACAAGCGCCGCGGCATGGATTATCCCTTCGATTACCTGTTCGTTGACGCGGCGA
Source organism: Azonexus sp. (assembly GCF_041909095.1). Taxonomy (GTDB): domain Bacteria; phylum Pseudomonadota; class Gammaproteobacteria; order Burkholderiales; family Rhodocyclaceae; genus Azonexus. The sequence continues at coordinate 8,750 of NZ_JAYREB010000003.1, forward strand.
TGCCGGCACCGGCTGGCATGGCCCTGGTCGAGACCTGGCGCAACTCCGGGCGTCTGGAGCGGATGATGGTGATGCTGACGACGGAGAACCAGCGCCACGATCTGGGGCGTTTGCGCGAACTCGGCGTCGCGGTGCATCTGCTGAAGCCGGTCGGGATCGGCGATCTCGAGGTTGCGCTGGGCTTGGCAGAGGCCTCCGGCCGCGGCGCCGAAGAGGCACTGACGCTGGCTGCCTTCGATCCCGGTCTTGGCGAGGTGGCGAACGAAGCGGTCGATTTACGCGTGTTGCTGGCGGAAGACAATCCGGTCAATCAGGAACTCGCGCTGCGCTTGCTCGAGCGGCGCGGTTACCGGGTCCGGGTGGCAAACAACGGTGCCGAGGCAGTCGACATGTTCGATGAAGGAGCCTTTGATGTCATCCTGATGGATCTGCAGATGCCGGTGATGGGGGGTATCGAAGCTACCGAAACCATCCGTTCTCGCGAAATGCGGCGCAGCTGGGTGATCTCGCACGAGCTGAAACCGATCCACATCATCGCGATGACCGCCAACGCGATGGACAGCGACCGTGAGCGCTGCCTGGCTGCCGGCATGAACGATTACCTGTCCAAGCCGCTGCGGCCGGAAGCCTTGTTTGCTGCCCTGCGTCGGGTTGCCGGCGAAGAGGATTTGCCACTGGTGCCGGCGCTGGCGGCAACTGCATCGGCAACGCCGTCGGCGATGCAGGCGCTGGATCTGAAGTCCGCCCTCGACAATTTGGGCGACATTGACCTGCTGGCGACCATGGCCGAGATGTTTCTCGGTGAATGGAAGGGGCATCTCGATAATCTCGCGACGGCGCTGGGCGCGCGGGAGGCCGTGGCGAGCCGGCTGCATGCGCATACGCTGAAAGGCTTGCTGGCGATGTTTCATGCCGAGCAGGCGCGTCAGCACGCGTTGGATATCGAGCGTGAGGTGATGCGGGAAGCGGTCGACTGGGGGCGTTGTCAGGATATTTTCCATGCCTTGGCGGCAGAGATGGAAAGCATCCGGCCGCGTTTGCAGTCCTTCGTCGAGAATCGCGTAATGCCTTGAATTTGCCTGAAAAGGGCCTTGTCGGCTAAAATGGCAAGGTTAAAAAGCACAAGCGGGGAGGCGCGAGCCTTCCCGCTTGGCACATGAACGAGCAGAAAAATTACAGGAGAGCTGACGTGTCGCTGCTGCCCTCATTCACACCCGCCATCCTCGCCCTCGCCGACGGGACGGTTTTCAAGGGCCAATCCATTGGCGCCGACGGCGTAACCAGCGGTGAAGTCGTTTTCAATACCGCCATGACCGGCTACCAGGAAATCCTGACCGATCCGTCGTATTCCCGCCAGATCGTCACCCTGACCTATCCGCACATCGGCAACACCGGCTGCAATGTCGAAGACTTCGAGTCGCGCGCCAATTTTGCCGCCGGCCTGGTGATCAAGGATTTGCCGCGTCTGGCCTCGAACTGGCGCTGCCAGGAAGACCTCGGCGCTTACCTGAAAAAACACGGCATCGTCGCCATCGCCGGCATCGATACGCGCAAGCTGACCCGCATCCTGCGTGAAACCGGCGCCCAGGCCGGCTGCATCCTCGCCGGTGACGTCGACGAAGCAAAGGCGCTGGCCGCCGCTCGTGCCTTCCCCGGACTGGCCGGCATGGACCTGGCCAAGGTCGTCTCGGCGACCGAACGCTACACCTGGAGCGAAGCCGAGTGGACGCTCGACGGCTACCAGCAGCGTGGCGAAGCGCGTTTCCATGTGGTCGCCTACGACTTCGGCGTCAAGAGCAACATCCTGCGCATGCTCGCCGAACGCGGCTGCAAGCTGACCGTCGTCCCGGCCCAGACGCCGGCTGCCGACGTCCTTGCGCTGCAGCCGGACGGCGTCTTCCTGTCCAACGGCCCGGGCGACCCGGAACCCTGCGACTACGCCATTGCCGCGATCCGCGAAATCCTTGCCGCCGGCGTGCCGACCTTCGGCATCTGCCTCGGCCACCAGCTGCTGGCCCTGGCCTCCGGCGCCAAGACGCTGAAGATGAAGTTCGGCCACCACGGCGCCAACCACCCGGTCAAGGACATGGACACCGGCCAGGTGCTGATCACCAGCCAGAACCACGGTTTCGCGGTCGATCCGGCGTCGATGCCGGCCAACCTGCGGGTCACCCATGTCTCGCTGTTCGACGGTTCCAACCAGGGGATCGCCCGCACCGACGTGCCGGCCTTCTCCTTCCAGGGGCACCCGGAAGCCAGCCCCGGCCCGCACGACGTGGCCTACCTGTTTGATCGCTTCCTCGACACCATGACGCGCGGCGTGGCTGCGCTCAACAACGCGCAATAAGCGGCACAGAGAGAGATTACGATGCCGAAACGTACAGACATCAAGAGTGTTCTGATCATTGGCGCCGGCCCGATCATCATCGGCCAGGCCTGTGAATTCGACTATTCCGGTGCGCAGGCCTGCAAGGCGCTGCGTGAAGAGGGTTACAAGGTCATCCTGGTGAACTCGAATCCGGCGACGATCATGACCGATCCGGAAATGGCCGACGTCACCTACATCGAGCCGATCACCTGGCAGGTCGTCGCCAAGATCATCGAGAAGGAACGGCCGGACGCGCTGCTGCCGACCATGGGTGGCCAGACCGCGCTCAACTGCGCGCTCGACCTCGACCGTGAAGGCGTGCTCGCCAAGTTCAACGTCGAGCTGATCGGTGCTTCCAAGGAAGCCATCGACAAGGCCGAGGACCGCCAGAAGTTCAAGGACGCGATGACCAAGATCGGTCTCGGTTCCGCCAGGTCGGCCACCGCGCACAGCATGGAAGAGGCCTACCAGGTGCAGGCGATGATCGGCTTCCCGACCATCATTCGCCCGTCGTTTACGCTCGGCGGCACCGGCGGCGGCATCGCCTACAACATGGAAGAGTTCGAGACCATCTGCAAGCGCGGTCTCGAAGCCTCGCCGACCAACGAGCTGCTGATCGAAGAGTCGCTGCTCGGCTGGAAGGAATACGAAATGGAAGTGGTCCGCGACAAGGCGGACAACTGCATCATCGTCTGCTCGATCGAAAACCTCGATCCGATGGGCGTGCACACCGGCGACTCGATCACCGTCGCCCCGGCGCAGACGCTGACCGACAAGGAATACCAGCTCCTGCGTAACGCCTCGATCGCCGTGCTGCGCGAAATCGGCGTCGACACCGGCGGTTCCAACGTGCAGTTCTCGATCAATCCGAAGGATGGTCGCTGCATCGTCATCGAAATGAACCCGCGCGTCTCGCGCTCGTCGGCGCTGGCTTCCAAGGCGACCGGCTTCCCGATCGCCAAGATCGCCGCCAAGCTGGCCGTCGGCTACACGCTGGACGAGCTGGCCAACGACATCACCGGCGGCAAGACGCCGGCCTCGTTCGAGCCGTCGATCGACTACGTCGTCACCAAGGTGCCGCGTTTCGCGTTCGAGAAATTCCCGCAGGCCGACAGCACGCTGACCACCCAGATGAAGTCGGTCGGCGAAGTCATGGCCATGGGCCGGACCTTCCAGGAATCGCTGCAGAAGGCCCTGCGCGGGCTGGAAGTCGGCGTCGATGGCTTCAACCTGAAGACGGTCGACCCGGAAACCATCGACGAGCAACTGGCCCGGCCGACGCCGGACCGCCTGTGGTACGTCGCTGACGCCTTCGGCATCGGCATGTCGGTCGAGCGCGTCTTCGAGCTGACCAAGATCGATCCTTGGTTCCTCACCCAGATCAAGGAGATCGTCGATCTCGAACTGGCCGTGGAAAAGCGCGAGTTCTCGTCGCTGACCGCCGAAGAAGTCCGCTTCCTGAAGCAGAAGGGCTTTGCCGACCGTCGTCTGGCTTATCTGCTGAAGACCAGCGAGTCCGAGTTCCGCGCCCGCCGTCACGCCCTCGGCGTACGGCCGGTGTACAAGCGCGTCGATACCTGCGCCGCCGAATTCTCGACCGGCACCGCTTACCTCTACTCGACCTACGACGAGGAGTGCGAAGCGCAGCCGACCGACAAAAAGAAAATCATGGTCCTGGGCGGCGGTCCGAACCGCATCGGCCAGGGCATCGAATTCGACTACTGCTGCGTGCATGCCGCGATGGCGATGCGCGAAGACGGTTACGAGACGATCATGGTCAACTGCAACCCGGAAACGGTTTCCACTGACTACGACACTTCCGATCGCCTCTACTTCGAGCCGCTGACGCTGGAAGACGTGCTGGAAATCTGTGCCATCGAGAAGCCGGTCGGCGTTATCGTCCAGTACGGTGGCCAGACCCCGCTGAAGTTGGCGCTGGCTCTCGAAGCCAACGGCGTGCCGATCATCGGCACGACGCCGGAATCGATCGACATCGCCGAAGACCGCGAGCGATTCCAGAAGCTGCTGCACGAGCTCGGCCTCAAGCAGCCGCCCAACCGCACGGCGCGCACCGAAGAGGATGCCCTGCGTCTGGCGCAGGAAATCGGCTACCCGCTGGTCGTTCGCCCGTCCTACGTGCTCGGCGGCCGGGCCATGGAAATCGTCCATGAGCAGAAGGACCTCGAGCGCTACATGCGCGAAGCGGTCAAGGTCTCCAACGATTCGCCGGTGCTGCTCGACCGCTTCCTCAACGACGCCGTCGAATGCGACGTCGATGCCCTGTCCGACGGCGAGGAAGTGATCATCGGCGGCGTCATGGAACACATCGAACAGGCTGGCGTGCACTCCGGTGACTCGGCCTGCTCGCTACCGCCGTACTCGCTGTCCGCCGCCGTCCAGGACGAACTACGTCGGCAGACCAAGCTGATGGCCAAGGCGCTCAACGTCTGCGGTCTGATGAACGTGCAGTTCGCGATCAAGGACAACGACGTCTACGTGCTCGAAGTCAATCCGCGCGCCTCGCGCACCGTGCCTTACGTGTCCAAGGCGACCGGGCTGCAACTGGCGAAGATCGCCGCCCGCTGCATGGCCGGCCAGAGCCTGAAGGCCCAGGGCATCACCAAGGAAGTCGTGCCGCCTTACTTCTCGGTCAAGGAAGCCGTCTTCCCCTTCGTCAAATTCCCGGGCGTCGATACCATCCTCGGCCCGGAAATGAAGTCGACCGGCGAAGTCATGGGCGTCGGCACCAGCTTTGCCGAAGCCTTCGTCAAGTCGCAGCTCGCCGCCGGCGTCAAGTTGCCGTCATCCGGCAAGGTCTTCCTGTCGGTCAAGGACAGCGACAAGCCGAAGGCGGTCGAGATCGCCCGCCACCTGCACGAAGCTGGTTTCCAGCTCGTTGCCACGCGCGGCACGGCACACGCCATCGCCGCCGCCGGCCTGCCGGTGCAGCCGGTGAACAAGGTGACCGAGGGCCGTCCGCACATCGTCGACATGATCAAGAACAACGAGATTTCGCTGATCATCAACACCGTCGAGGAAAAGCGCGGCGCGATCAACGACTCGCGTTCGATCCGGACTTCCGGCCTGCAGGCGCGGGTGACGATGTACACGACGATCTGGGGCGCTGAAGCCGCGGCCGAAGGCATCCGCAACCGGGGCGAACTCGTGGTCTATCCGATCCAGGCGCTGCACGCGCAGCTTCACTGAAACCAACCAGAACCACCGCCGGGCCGCCCGATTAGGGCGCCGGCGGTTTTGCTTTTGCAGGGAAATGAGATGAGCAAAGTTCCGTTGACCGTAACCGGCGCCGAAAAACTCCGCGAGGAACTGCATCGGTTGAAGACCGTCGATCGCCCCTGGGTGATCGCCGCGATCGCCGAGGCGCGTGCCCACGGCGATCTATCCGAAAACGCCGAATACGATGCCGCCAAGGAGCGCCAGGGCTTCATCGAAGGGCGCATCCAGGAGGTCGAGGGCAAGCTGTCGAACGCCCAGATCATCGATCCCAAGCTGCTCGACGCCGATGGTCGCTGCGTTTTCGGCGCCACCGTCGAAATGGAAGACCAGGATTCCGGCGATACGGTGACTTACCAGATCGTCGGCGAGGACGAGGCCGATATCAAGACCGGCAAGATTTCGGTCAATTCGCCGGTGGCCCGCGCGCTGATCGGCAAGTACGCCGGCGACATCGCGCAGGTCCAGGCGCCCGGCGGCATCCGCGAGTACGAAATCATCGACATCCGTTACGAATAAGCATGCGTCGCCTGTCGGAAGCTTTCTACCAGTTTGCAATCACGCTGTGGGTTGGCGGTTTGTGGGCGATTGGCTATCTGGCAGCGCCGGTGCTGTTCGCCGAGCTCGGCGACCGCCAGCTGGCCGGGGTGCTGGCTGGCAAGCTGTTCGCGCTGATCGGCTGGTTCGGACTCGGGGCGGCGCTTTACCTGATGGTTTTCCTGTTTGCCCGGTCCGGCGCGCGTGCGCTCCGCCAGGCCGGGTTCTGGCTGGTTCTGCTGATGGCGGGAATGGCGGCAGTACAGGTGTTCGGCATCCAGCCGCTGATGGCGCAGCTCAAGCTCAATGCCCTGCCGCGCGAAGTCATGGAAAGCGTGTTCCGCGACCGTTTTGCGACATGGCACGGCATTTCCAGCATCGTCTATCTGCTGCAGAGTCTGTGCGGGCTTGGGCTGGTCCTGTGGAGCGGCCGCGGCTTGCGCTGATCAGCCCTGGTAGCTGCGCTTGGTACGGCGCGGTGCCGTCGGACGGGGTTTTGCCGTATCCTTGGCAGCGGCTTTTTCGGGATTCTCGCGATAGACGACGAGCAACTTGCCGATGTGCTGGACCGCCGATGCCGACAGTTCGCTGCAGATGCGCTCCAGGTAAGCCAGTCGATCGTCGCGGCTGTCGCCATAGACGCGGATCTTGATCAGTTCGTGGGCCTTCAGGCAGACGTCGATTTCCTTGAGGACGGCGTCGCTGAGGCCGTTTTCGGAAATCGAGACGACCGGGTTGAGGCCGTGGGCCTGGGCGCGCAGTTCGCGAACCTGGGCAGAAGTCAGTTGTTGCATTGGAAAACCTTTCAAAAACGGCATTTTACCGAATGAAACGAACCAGAACCAGCAAGGCGTGGATGCGCGAGCATATCAACGATCCTTATGTCCAGCTTGCCAGGAAGGAAGGCTGGCGTTCGCGCGCCGCCTTCAAGCTGATGGAGATCGACGACAAGGACAAGTTGCTCAAGCGCGGCGAGGTCGTCGTCGACCTGGGGGCGACCCCCGGTGGCTGGTCGCAGGTTGCCGTGGAGCGCGTGGGGGGCGGTGGTCTGGTGTTTGCGCTCGACCTGCTGGAGATGGCGCCAATCCCCGGTGTGCATTTCATCCAGGGTGATTTCCGCGAGGACGAGGTGCTGCGCCAACTGGAAGAATTGCTCGGCGAGCGTCGGGTGGGGCTTGTCATGTCGGACATGGCACCCAATATGTCCGGGGTGCCCCTGGTCGATCAGGCCCGGGTCATGCATCTGGCGGAACTCGGTCTGGAGTTTTCGCAGGCGCATTTGAAACCGGATGGCGCTTTTCTGGTCAAAGTTTTCCAGGGAAGCGACTATGAGGCTTTCGTCAAGGCGATGCGTGCGGCTTTTCAGACCGTCGTGGTGCGCAAGCCGGATGCCTCGCGTGATCGCAGCCCGGAGATTTACCTGCTCGGTCGCAACTTGCGCTGACGGATTTTGTTTAGAATGACATTTTTGTCGCTCGACGTAATTGAAGGAGTGCCCACTTGAACAACATGTTCAAAAACCTCGCGATCTGGATGGTGATCGGCCTCGTGCTGATGACCATCTTCAACCAGTTCAATACGCGGCAGGTCGCGGCCGGCGGTGTCGAGTACTCGCAGTTCCTGGAAGAAGTGAAGCAGGGAAGGATCGACAAGGTGGTCATGGAAGGTCGCACGCTGAAGGCGACGACCAAGGAAGGCAAGCGCCTGACCGTCTATTCGCCGCCCGACCTGTGGCTGGTTTCCGACCTGCTCAAGTACGACGTCAAGATCGAGGCCAAGCCGGAGGAAGAACCATCCTTCCTGATGAACATCTTCGTCAGCTGGTTCCCGATGCTGCTGCTGATCGGCGTCTGGGTCTTCTTCATGCGCCAGATGCAGGGCGGTGGCAAGGGCGGCGCCTTCTCCTTCGGCAAGTCGAAGGCACGTATGATGGATGAGGCGCAGAACACCATCACCTTCGTTGATGTTGCCGGTTGCGACGAGGCCAAGGAAGAAGTCCAGGAGATCGTCGATTTCCTGCGCGACCCGTCGAAGTTCCAGAAGCTTGGCGGCCGTATTCCCAAGGGCGTGCTGATGGTCGGCAACCCGGGGACCGGCAAGACCCTGCTCGCCAAGGCGATTGCCGGCGAGGCCAAGGTGCCGTTCTTCTCGATCTCCGGTTCCGACTTCGTTGAAATGTTCGTCGGTGTCGGCGCCGCGCGTGTCCGCGACATGTTCGAGAACGCCAAGAAACACGCTCCGTGCATCATCTTCATCGATGAAATCGACGCCGTCGGTCGCCATCGCGGCGCCGGTCTCGGTGGTGGCAACGACGAACGCGAACAGACGCTGAACCAGTTGCTGGTCGAGATGGACGGTTTCGAAGGCCACTCCGGCATCATCGTCATCGCCGCCACCAACCGTCCGGACATCCTCGACCCAGCACTGTTGCGCCCGGGGCGCTTCGACCGTCAGGTCGTCGTGCCGCTGCCGGACATCCGTGGTCGCGAGGAAATCCTCAAGGTGCACATGCGCAAGGTGCCGATTGCCGGCGACATCAAGGCCGACATCATTGCTCGCGGCACCCCCGGCTTCTCCGGTGCCGACCTCGCCAACCTGGTCAACGAGGCGGCGCTGTTCGCCGCCCGCGCCAACAAGCGCCTGGTCGACATGGAAGACTTCGAGAAAGCCAAGGACAAGATCATGATGGGCGCCGAGCGCCGCAGCATGGTGATGACCGAGGAAGAGAAGATGAACACGGCCTACCATGAGTCCGGTCACGCCGTCGTCGCCAAGCTGGTGCCGAAGTCCGATCCGGTGCACAAGGTCACGATCATTCCGCGCGGTCGTGCGCTGGGCCTGACCATGCAGTTGCCCGAGCAGGACCGTTACGCCTACGACAAGCAGTACCTGCTGTCGCGCATTGCAGTTCTTTTCGGTGGTCGCATCGCCGAAGAACTGTTCATGAACCAGATGACGACCGGCGCGTCGAACGACTTCGAGCGGGCGACGGCGATGGCGCGCGACATGGTGACGCGTTACGGCATGTCCGAGCTTGGTGTCATGGTCTATGGCGAGAACGACGGCGAAGTTTTCCTTGGTCGCTCGGTGACGCAGCACAAGAATGTCTCCGAGGCGACGATGCAGAAGGTCGATGCGGAAATTGGCCGCATCATCGATCAGCAGTACGCGCTGGCCCGCCAGTTGCTGGGAGACCATCGCGACAAGGTTGAGGCAATGACCAAAGCGCTGCTCGACTGGGAAACCATCGATGCCGAGCAGATCGATGACATCATGGCCGGCAAGCCGCCGCGCCCGCCAAAGCCGGCACAAAGCCTGTCCCGGTCTACGCCGCCGGACGAAAAGCCCGGTGCCGAACCGAGCGCCCCGGCGACTGCCTGATCCATGCCATGCTGACCCAGCCGGGAGCGGGAACGCTCCCGGTTTTCTTTTGATGAACACGATACACTGCGGCGCATATCGTCTCGGGGGCGAACGCCCCCTGCTGATGGGCATCGTCAATCTGACGCCCGATTCCTTCTCCGGCGACGGCCTGGCCAGTGATACGGCGCAAGCCATTGCCCACGCCCGGCGACAGCTCGAAGCGGGAGCCGATATCCTCGATCTCGGTGCCGAGTCCTCGCGTCCCGGGGCGCAACCGACGCCGGCCGACGAGGAGTTGCGCCGCCTGCTGCCGGTGCTGAAGGAGCTGGCTGGCTGGGGGGTGCCGATTTCGGTCGATACCTACAAGCCGCAGGTCATGCGGGCGGCACTCGCGGCTGGTGCCGCGATGATCAACGACATCAGCGGGCTGGCGACCGCGGAGGCGCTGGCCGCCGTTGCCGGTAGTGATTGCGGCGTCTGTGTCATGCACATGCAGGGCAACCCGGGCAGCATGCAGCAGGCGCCGCTCTATCAGGATGTCGTTGGCGAAGTTTCGACCTGGCTGGCTGCGGCGGTCGAGCGTTGCCAGCGGGCGGGGATCGTTCGCGAGCGCATCGTCGTCGATCCGGGATTTGGCTTCGGCAAGACGCTGGCGCACAATCTGGCATTGTTTCGCGCCATCGAGACCGCTTGCTGGGGCGGTTTGCCTGTGCTGGTCGGGGTTTCGCGCAAGTCGATGCTGGGCCAGATCACGGGGCAGCCGGTCAGCGAACGGCGTGCGGCCAGTGTTGCCGCGGCCTTGCTGGCTGCGCAGCGTGGTGCGGCGATCCTGCGCGTGCATGATGTCGCGGAAACCAGGGATGCGTTGGCCGTCTGGTCAGCGATCGAGAATCGAGGGAACGATGAGTAGAAAATATTTCGGAACTGACGGTGTACGCGGACAGGTAGGTCAGGCGCCAATCACCCCAGACTTCGTGATGCGTCTCGGCTATGCGGCGGGCAAGGTGCTGCTCGAGACGACGCAGATGCCCGCAGGTGAACGGCCGGCGGTGCTGATCGGCAAGGACACGCGGATCTCTGGCTACATGCTGGAATCGGCGCTCGAGGCGGGTTTGTCCGCGGCGGGGGTCGATGTCTTCCTGGTCGGCCCGATGCCGACGCCGGCCATTGCCTATCTCACCCGTGCCCTGCGTCTGCAGGCGGGTATCGTCATTTCGGCGTCGCACAATCCCTACTACGACAACGGGATCAAATTCTTCTCGGCCCAGGGCAGCAAGTTGCCCGACGAGGTCGAGCGGGCGATCGAGGCGGCAATCGACCAGCCAATGGTCTGCTCGCCGTCAGCCGGCTTGGGCCGGGTTCGTCGGATGGACGATGCGCGGGGGCGGTATATCGAGTTCTGCAAGAGCACTTTTCCCAATGAAAGTGATCTGCGGGGCTTGAAAATCGTCGTTGATTGCGCCCACGGTGCGGCATATCACATCGCTCCCGATGTCTTTCATGAACTGGGTGCCGAAGTGGTGAAGATCGGTGTCTCGCCCAACGGCATGAACATCAACGACAAGGTCGGGGCGACCGCGCCGCAGGCCTTGCGCGATGCCGTGCTGGCCAATCGCGCCGATCTCGGGATTGCGCTCGATGGCGATGCCGACCGGATTCAGATGGTCGATGCGGAAGGCAACCTGTACGACGGTGACCAGTTGCTGTTCGCCATTGTCTGCCAGCGCGCGAAAAAGGGGGCGGTGCACGGCGTGGTCGGTACGCTGATGAGCAATCTGGCGCTCGAGCATGCCTTGCAGGAAATGGGAATTCCCTTCGAGCGGGCCGCCGTCGGCGACCGCTACGTTGTCGAAGGCTTGCGGCGCAACGGCTGGCTGTACGGTGGCGAGAACTCGGGTCACATCCTGGTCCTCGATCGCCACTCGACGGGTGACGGGATCGTTGCCGGGCTGCAGGTGCTGGCAGCCTTGCGCGAGAGTGGCGGTAGTCTGAAATCGCTCCTCGGCGGGCTGCTGCTGTACCCGCAGAAGCTGATCAACGTGCCGGTTGTCAAAGGTTTTGCCTGGCAGGAGAGCCCGGCCATCGTCGCTGCTCAGGCGACCGTTGAACAACGGCTGGCGGGGCGCGGGCGGGTCTTGTTGCGTCCTTCCGGCACCGAGCCGCTGTTGCGGGTGATGGTCGAAGGCGAGGATGCCGATGAAGTGGCTCGGGCTGCCGAGGAGATTGCGGCGGTGGTTCGGGCGGCGGCTAACTGAGCCAGGGTGGTGCAAGATTGACCGGCGCCTGAGCCGGTCGCTATAATTCCGCAATTTTCCTCCACAGGGGTCGCCATGTCTGATCGCCGCAAGCTCGTAGCCGGGAACTGGAAGATGCATGGCAATCTGTCGCGAAATCGGGATTTGCTGGCCGAAGTGCTGGCTGGCTGTGCCGATCTGAACTGCGATGTGCTGGTCTGCCCGCCTTTTCCGTATCTGGCTCAGGCGCAGGCGATGCTGGCTGGAACCCGGGTGGCGCTTGGGGCGCAGAATGTCAGCGAGCACGGCGAAGGGGCGTTCACCGGTGAGGTGGCGCCTTCGATGCTGCTTGATTTTGCTTGTACCCATGTTCTGGTCGGTCACTCGGAGCGGCGCAGTCTATACGGCGAGTCTGATGCGGTGGTGGCTGCCAAGTTCGCGGCGGCTCGCCGGGCGGGGCTGGTGCCGGTGCTCTGTGTTGGCGAGACGCTGGACGAGCGCGAGGCGGGGCAGACCGTGGCAGTGGTCGCCCGGCAATTGCAGGCGGTTGTCGCGCAGGTCGGCATTGCCGCGCTGGCTGATGCCATTGTTGCCTACGAGCCGGTTTGGGCGATTGGTACCGGGCGGACGGCTTCGCCCGAGCAAGCGCAAGCGGTGCATGCGGAGATCCGTGCGCAGCTGGCGGAGCATGATCCGGAGGTGGCGGCTGCTCTGTTGATTCTTTATGGTGGAAGCGTAAAGCCGCAGAATGCGGCGGAGTTGTTCAGTCAGCCCGATGTCGATGGTGGTCTGGTCGGTGGGGCTGCGCTGGTGGCAAGTGATTTTCTGGCGATTTGTCGCGCCGCAAACTGATAGGCATATAAATACATGAACTGGTTGTTTTCCCTGCTTCTGACGGTCCATATCCTGGTGGCTCTGGCAATCATCGCGCTCGTGCTGATGCAGCACGGCAAGGGGGCCGACATGGGGGCTGCCTTCGGTAGCGGTTCTTCGGGTAGTCTTTTTGGTGCTTCCGGGTCGGCCAATTTTTTGAGTCGTACCACGGGTGTGCTTGCAACGGTCTTTTTTCTGACCAGTCTTTCCTTGGCCTATGTTGCATCCGATAAGCCAAAAACGACTGGTAGTCTGATGCAAGAATCTGTACAATCGCAGTCTGTTCCTGCGGCGGCTCCGGCTGCTGGGGATGTGTCAGGAAGTCCTGTGGCAGGGGGTTCCAAGGCGCAAGATATTCCGAAATAATAAAATTAAACAGTTCGTCCTGCTACATGTACGGGCGGGTTGTGCAGATGTGCCGACGTGGTGAAATTGGTAGACACGCTATCTTGAGGGGGTAGTGGCGCAAGCTGTGCGAGTTCGAGTCTCGCCGTCGGCACCAGAGCACTGGAAGTTTCCGGTATGGCCGGAGCTTCTTCGGAACAACGACAATTTGGCGGCGGATGATGGAAACCTATTTTCCTATTCTGATGTTCGTTCTTGTGGGGGTTGCTGTCGGTGTACTGCCGGTGGCGATGGGGTTTGTTCTCGGGCCGCGGAAGCCCGATGCAGAAAAGCTTTCCCCTTACGAGTGCGGTTTTGAGGCGTTCGAAGATGCGCGCATGAAGTTTGATGTGCGCTATTACCTGATCGCCATCCTGTTCATTCTCTTCGATCTGGAAGTCGCCTTCCTCGTGCCGTGGGCGACGATCTTCAAGGATATCGTGGCGACCGATGCCATCAAGGTTTTCGGTTTCGTCGAGATGCTGATTTTCGTCGCCATCCTGACCGTGGGCTATGTCTATGCCTGGGCCAAGGGCGCGCTGGAATGGGAATAAGGTCGAGAGATGGCGATTGAAGGAATCCTGCAGGAAGGTTTTGTCACCACCACGGCTGACAAACTGATCAACTACATGCGCACCGGCTCGATCTGGCCGATGACTTTCGGTCTGGCCTGTTGTGCCGTCGAGATGATTCACGCCGGTTGTTCGCGCTACGACCTTGACCGCTTCGGGATTGTTTTTCGTCCCAGTCCGCGCCAGTCGGATGTGATGATCGTTGCCGGTACCCTGACCAACAAGATGGCGCCGGCGTTGCGCAAGGTCTACGACCAGATGGCCGAGCCGCGCTGGGTTGTCTCGATGGGTTCCTGTGCCAACGGTGGTGGCTATTACCACTACTCCTACTCGGTGGTGCGCGGTTGTGACCGCATCGTGCCGGTCGACATCTATGTGCCGGGCTGTCCGCCGACGGCCGAAGCGCTGCTCTACGGGCTGATCCAGCTACAGAACAAGATTCGCCGCACCAATACCATTGCCCGCTAATTTTCGAGGCTGATTCCTTATGTCTGCCAAGCTGGAAGCGCTTAGCCAAAAATTGCAGGAACGTTTCGGGGATAAGCTGCAGTCAACAAGGCTTGCCCTGGGCGAGTTGACCGTGGAAGTTGCCGCGGCCGACTATTCCGAATTCATGAAATCGCTGCGTGATGAGGCTGATTTCTCCTTCGAGGAGCTGATCGACCTCTGCGGTGTCGATTATTCCACCTATGGCGATGGTGCCTGGACGGGGCGTCGCTTCGCCGCCGTCACCCATCTGTTGTCCATTGCTCACAACTTCCGCTTGCGGGTGCGCGTCTTCGCCGAAGATGATGCCTTCCCGGCGGTGGATTCGGTGACCTCGTTGTGGAAGAGTGCCAACTGGTTCGAGCGCGAGGCCTTTGATCTTTACGGCATCGCCTTCGTCGGCCACGAGGATCTGCGCCGCATCCTGACCGACTACGGCTTCATCGGCCACCCCTTCCGCAAGGATTTCCCGATTTCCGGGCATGTCGAGATGCGCTACGACCCCGATCAGGCGCGCGTCATCTACCAGCCCGTCACCATCGAACCGCGTGAAAACACGCCGCGCATCGTCCGCGAAGACACCTACGGAGATCCGGCACATGGCTGATATCCGCAATTTCACCCTGAACTTCGGTCCGCAGCACCCGGCGGCGCACGGCGTGCTGCGTCTGGTGCTGGAACTGGACGGCGAAGTCGTTCAGCGTGCCGATCCGCACATCGGCCTGCTCCACCGGGCGACCGAAAAGCTCGCCGAAACCCGGACCTGGGTGCAGTCGGTGCCGTACATGGATCGCCTCGACTACGTGTCGACGATGTGCAACGAGCACGCCTACTGCCTTGGCGTCGAGAAGCTGTTGCAGATCGAGGTGCCGGAGCGCGGCAAGTACATCCGCACGATGTTCGACGAGATCACCCGTCTCCTCAATCACCTGTTGTGGATCGGCTGTCACGCGCTCGACGTCGGTGCGATGACCATGGCGCTCTACACCTTCCGCGAGCGCGAAGACCTGATGGACGCCTACGAGGCGGTCTGCGGCGCGCGTCTGCATGCGGCCTATTACCGGCCGGGCGGTGTCTACCGCGACCTGCCGGATCGCATGCCGCAATATCGTGAGTCGACCTGGACCAGCGCCAAGAAGGCGAAGGAACTCAACGACAATCGCAGCGGCTCGTTGCTCGATTTCATCGAGGACTTCACCGAGCGTTTCCCGAAATACCATTCTGAGTACCACACCCTGCTGACCGACAACCGGATCTGGAAACAGCGTCTGGTCGGTGTTGGCGTGGTCAGCCCGGAGCGCGCCATGCAGCTCGGCTTCACCGGCGCCATGCTGCGCGGTTCCGGCATTGCCTGGGACTTGCGCAAGAAGCAGCCCTACGCTGCCTACGACAAGGTCGATTTCGACATCCCGCTCGGCGTCAATGGCGACAGCTACGACCGCTATCTCGTCCGCATGGAAGAGATGCTGCAGTCGAACCGCATCATCAAGCAGTGCGTCGACTGGCTGCGCAAGAACCCCGGCCCGGTGATCACCGACAACCACAAGGTGGCGCCGCCGAAGCGCGAAGCGATGAAGTCGAACATGGAAGAGCTGATCCACCACTTCAAGCTGTTCACCGAAGGTATCCATGTCACGCCCGGCGAAGCCTATGCGGCGATCGAGCATCCGAAGGGCGAATTCGGCATCTATTTCATTTCCGATGGCGCCAACAAGCCTTACCGCATGAAGATTCGTGCGCCCGGCTTTGCCCATCTGGCGGCGATGGACGAAATGGCGACCGGCCACATGCTGGCCGACGTCGTGACGATCATCGGTTCCCAGGATATCGTTTTTGGCGAGATTGACCGCTGATGTTTTCCGCTGACACCCTACAGAAATTCGCCCGCGAGGTCGCCAAGTACCCCGCCGATCAGAAACAGTCGGCGGTCATGGCCTGTCTGGCCCATGCCCAGGAAGAGAAGGGCTGGCTGCCGCCGGAAGCGATCGAGGCGGTCGCCGACTACCTCGGCATGCCGCCGATCGCGGCCTACGAAGTGGCTTCCTTCTACAACATGTACGACCTCAAGCCGGTCGGCAAGTACAAGATCACGGTCTGCACCAACCTGCCGTGCGCGCTGTCCGGCGGCTATCACGCTGGCGAGTACCTGCAGCAGAAGCTCGGTATCGGTTACAACGAAACGACCGCCGACGGCAAATTCACGCTCAAGGAAGGCGAGTGCATGGGGGCCTGCGGCGATGCGCCGGTGTTCATCGTGAACAACCGCTCGATGTGCAGCCACATGCACCCGGAACAGATCGACAAGCTGCTCGAGGAGTGCAAGTAATGGCCATGATGGGGGCGATCAACCCGGTCCTGATGGCCGGTCTCAAGGGCGACGATGGCTGGTCGCTGAAGGATTACGTGGCGCGGGGCGGCTACGAGCAACTGAAGCGCATCCTGCAGAGCGGGATGACTCAGGAAGACGTGATCAGCGAGGTCAAGAAGTCCGTGCTGCGCGGTCGTGGCGGCGCCGGCTTCCCGACTGGTCTGAAGTGGTCCTTCATGCCGCGTTCCTTCCCGGGCGACAAGTACATCGTCTGCAACACCGACGAAGGCGAGCCGGGGACGTTCAAGGACCGCGACATCATGCGCTACAACCCGCATGCCGTCATCGAAGGCATGGCCATCGCCGCCTTCGCGATGGGCGCGACGCGCGGTTACAACTACGTGCATGGCGAAATCTGGGAAATCTACCAGCGCTTCGAGGCTGCGCTCGACGAGGCCCGCGCCGCCGGTTTCATCGGTCAGAACATTCTTGGCTCGAGTTTCAGCTTCGAGTTGTTCGCCCATCACGGTTATGGCGCCTACATCTGCGGCGAGGAAACCGCGCTGCTCGAATCGATCGAGGGCAAGAAAGGACAGCCGCGCTTCAAGCCGCCGTTCCCGGCCTCTTTCGGTCTCTACGGCAAGCCGACGACGATCAACAACACGGAAACCTTCGCTTCCATCCCCTTCATCCTGAACATGGGCGGCGAGGAATTCCTCAACCTGGGCAAGCCGAACAACGGCGGCACCAAGCTGTTCTCGGTGTCCGGCCACGTCAATCGCCCGGGCAACTATGAAATTCCGCTCGGCACGCCGTTCGCGACGCTGCTCGAGATGTGCGGCGGCATGCGCGGCGGGCGCAAGCTGAAGGCGGTGATCCCCGGTGGTTCGTCGGCGCCGATCATGCCGGCCGAGGTGATCATGGACTGCACCATGGACTACGACTCGATCAGCAAGGGTGGATCGATGCTCGGTTCCGGCGCCGTCATCGTCATGGATGAGACGGTGTGCATGGTCAAGGCGCTCGAGCGCCTGTCCTTCTTCTATCACGAAGAGTCCTGCGGCCAATGCACGCCCTGCCGCGAAGGCACGGCCTGGATGTACAAGGTGGTGCATCGCATCGAAAACGGGCAGGGCAAGCCGGAAGACCTGGATTTGCTCAACAGCGTGCTCGGCAACATCGCCGGTCGCACCATCTGCGCGCTCGGCGACGCGGCGGCTTTCCCGGTGCAGAGCTTCATCAAGCACTTCCGCAGCGAATTCGAATACCACATCGAACACAAGACCTGTCTGGTGCCCAAGGATGTGCAGTGGGCCGGCAGCGGTTTCCACAAGATCCCGGCCTGACGGGTTGTTCAAGAAAACTGGCTACAAGGTAGCGACATGCTAGAAATCGAAATCGACGGCAAGAAAGCGCAAGTGCCCGACGGCAGCACGGTGATGGATGCCGCGCAGCAGTTGGGTGTCTACATCCCGCATTTCTGCTATCACAAGAAACTCTCGATTGCCGCCAACTGCCGCATGTGTCTGGTGCAGGTGGAAAAGGCGCCGAAGCCCTTGCCCGCGTGCGCGACACCGGTGACCAACGGCATGAAGGTGTTTACCCACTCCGATCTCGCCGTCAAGGCGCAGAAGGGAGTGATGGAATTCCTGCTCATCAACCATCCGCTCGATTGCCCGATCTGCGACCAGGGCGGCGAATGCCAGCTGCAGGACATGTCGGTCGGCTACGGCCCGATGCAGAGCCGCTACACCGAGGAAAAGCACGTCGTCTTCCACAAGAACGTCGGCCCGCTGATCTCGATGGAAGAAATGAGCCGCTGCATCCACTGCACGCGCTGCGTTCGCTTTGGTCAGGAAATCGCCGGCATCATGGAACTCGGCATGGCCAACCGCAACATGCATTCCGAGATTCAGACCTTCGTCGGGCGCTCGGTCGATTCCGAACTCTCCGGCAACATGATCGACCTCTGCCCGGTCGGCGCGCTGACCTCGAAGCCCTTCCGCTACACCGCGCGTTCCTGGGAACTGCAGCGGCGCAAGTCGGTCAGCCCGCACGACTCGGTCGGTGCCAACCTGGTCGTTCAGGTCAAGCACGATGCCGTGATGCGCGTGCTGCCGCGTGAGAACGAGGCAGTCAACGAGTGCTGGATTTCGGACAAGGAACGCTTCGCCTACCAGGCCCTCAATTCCGATCAGCGTCTGACCAAGCCAATGGTCAAGCAGGGTGGCGAATGGGTCGAATGTGACTGGAACGTCGCGCTCGACTATGTCGCCCACGGCCTCAAGGACATCGTCCGCGACCACGGTGGCGATGCGGTCGCCGCGCTGGCGACCCAGAACGCGACGGTCGAGGAGCTCCATCTGCTGGGCAAGCTGATGCGGGGCCTGGGCAGTGGCAACGTCGATTTCCGTACCCGCCAGTCCGACTTCGCCAGCGATGGCAAACGCGCCGGCGCCCCGTGGCTGGGCCTGCGCCTGGCCGAGATCAAGGATCTCGACGCGGCGCTGGTGATCGGTTCCTTCCTGCGCAAGGATCATCCGCTGATCGCCCAACGTCTGCGCCAGGCCGCCAAGAAATTCACCAAGGTCAGCCTCGTTTCGGTAACGGCGGACGACCAGTTGATCAACCTGCATGGCCGTCTGACCGTGGCGCCTGCGCAACTGGTCTTCGCGCTGGCGGCGGTGGTAAGCGCCGCGGCTGAAGCCAAGGGGCTGGCGGTGCCGGCCGGCCTGGAAAATGTCGCCGTCTGCGACGAAAGCCGCAAGATCGCGCAAAGCCTGGTCGAAGGCGAAAAGCGCGCACTCTTCCTCGGCAACGTCGCCACGCAATCGGCCGACGCCACGCAGATTCATGCCCTGACCTGCCTGCTCGGTGAAATCACCGGCGCCAGCGTCGGCTTCCTGGGCGAGTCCGCGAATACCGTCGGCGCCCACCTGGCTGACGCGCTGCCGAGCGCAGCCAATGCCCGCCAGATGTTCGAACAGCCGCGCCAGGGCTATGTCCTGTTCGGTGTCGAACCCGAATTCGATTGTGCCAATCCGCAACAGGCCCTGGCCGCGTTGCGTCAGGCCAGGATGGTCGTCGTCATGTCGGCGTTCAAGCATGACCCGGCGCTCGACTACGCCGACGTGATGCTGCCGCTGGCGCCTTACACCGAAACCTCCGGCACCTTCGTCAATATCGAAGGGCGCATCCAGTCCTTCAACGGCGTCGTCAAGCCGCTTGGCGCTGCACGTCCGGGCTGGAAGGTGCTGCGCGTGCTCGGCAACGTCCTGGCGCTCGACGGCTTCGATTACATGAGCAGCGAGGCAGTGCGCGACGAGGCGCTGGGTAGCGGCAAGGAATTTGCCGCCGGTCTCGACAACGCGCTGAGCGGTGTCGCCGTGGCCTTGCCGGCCGCCGCCAATGGCGGCTTGCAGCGCATCGCCGACGTGCCGATCCACTTTGCCGATGCCATGGCACGCCGCGCACCGGCTCTGCAACAGACGGCCGACGGCAAAGCGCCGACCCTGCGCGCCGCTTCCGCAACCCTGGCGGCGCTGGGAATTGAATCCGGCGCAACCGTCAGTGTTCGACAGGGTGATGGGGTTGCCACCCTGCTGGCCCAGGCCGACGACAAGGTACCGGCCAACTGTGTCCGCGTTGCCGCGGCCCATCCGACGACCGCAATGCTGGGCGAGATGTTCGGCGCGATTTCCGTGGAGCGTGCATAAATGGACGCACTGATGAATTTCGGACAGGGAATCTTCGGCGGCGTCTGGCCGGCGGTGTGGACCCTGATCAAGATCGTTCTGATCGTTGCCCCGCTGCTGCTGGGCGTTGCCTACCTGACCTGGGTCGAGCGCAAGGTGATTGGTTACATGCAGGTCCGTATCGGTCCCAACCGGGTCGGCCCCTACGGCCTGATCCAGCCGATCGCCGACGGTCTGAAGCTGTTGCTCAAGGAAGTCATCGTTCCCAGCAGTTCGAGCAAGGGCGTCTTCATCATCGCGCCGATGCTGGCGATGGCGCCGGCGCTGGCGGTCTGGGCCGTGGTGCCGTTCGGTGACGGTCTGGTGCTCGCCGACATCGACGCCAGCCTGCTCTACATCATGGCGATCAGCTCGATCGGCGTGTACGGGATCATCCTCTCCGGTTGGGCGTCGAATTCCAAGTACGCCTTCCTCGGCGGTATCCGTTCCGCAGCGCAGATGGTGTCCTACGAAATCGCCATGGGCTTTTCGCTGATTACCGTGCTGATGGTTTCCAACAGCCTGAACCTCGGTGAGATCGTCAATGGTCAGGCAAGTGGCCGTTTCGCCGATTTCGGCCTCGGTTTCCTGTCCTGGAACTGGCTGCCGCTGCTGCCGATGTTCGTGGTCTACCTGATCGCCGGCACCGCCGAACTGAACCGCGCGCCGTTCGACCTCGCCGAAGGCGAATCGGAAATCGTCGGTTTCCACGTCGAATACTCCGGCATGGCCTTCGCGCTGTTCTTCCTCGCCGAATACGCGAACATGATCCTGGTCTCCGCGCTGACCTCGCTGCTGTTCCTCGGCGGCTGGCTGTCGCCGGTCGGCTTCCTGCCCGACGGCATCCTCTGGCTGTTCGCCAAGATGTTCTTCGTGCTCGTCCTTTTCCTGTGGTTCCGCGCCACCTTCCCCCGTTATCGCTATGACCTCTTGATGCGCCTGGGCTGGAAAGTCTTCCTGCCGCTGTGCCTGATCTGGCTGGTTGTCGTCGGGGCGTGGATGCTGTCCCCGCTGAACATCTGGAACTGAGGAGAATAAGAATGGGTTCGATGATGGAAGTCTTCAACAGCCTCTTCCTCAAGGAGCTGTTGAAAGGCATGTCGGTGACGGGCAAGTACTTCTTTGCCCGCAAGATCACCGTCCAGTATCCGGAAGAAAAGACGCCGCAAAGTGGCCGTTTCCGCGGTCTGCACGCCTTGCGCCGCTACGAGAACGGCGAAGAGCGCTGCATCGCCTGCAAGCTGTGCGAGGCGATCTGCCCGGCGATGGCGATCACCATCGAGGCCGAGCCGCGCGACGACGGTTCGCGGCGCACCACCCGCTACGACATCGATCTGACCAAGTGCATCTTCTGCGGTTTCTGCGAAGAAGCCTGCCCGGTCGACGCGATCGTCGAAACGCGCATTTTCGAATACCACGGCGAAAAGCGCGGCGACCTCTACTACACCAAGCAGATGCTGCTGGCCAACGGTGAGCGCTACGAAGCGCAGATCGCCGAAGACCGCGCGCTTGATGCGCCCTACCGCTGACAGGTGCCCGCGATGGATTTCCCGACTGCCGTTTTCTTCTTCCTCTCCGCGATCCTGGTGTTTGCCGCGCTGCGCGTAATCACTGCGCGCAACCCGGTTTATGCCGCGCTGCACCTGATGCTTGCCTTCTTCACCTGCGGTGGCATCTGGGCGCTGCTGCAGGCGGAGTTCCTGGCGATCGCCATCATCCTCGTCTATGTCGGCGCGGTCATGGTGCTCTTCCTGTTTGTCGTCATGATGCTTGACATCAATCTCGACCGCATCCGCGAGGGCTTCTGGCAATACCTGCCGCTCGGCGCCGTGCTCGGCCTGCTGATGGTCCTCGAGATGGGCCTGGTGCTCGGCAGCAAGTACTTCCAGGTGCCCGCCGCCGAGGCTGTCGTTCCGGCCGGCGTATCGAACACCAAGGAAATCGGCACGCTGATGTTCACCGATTACGTGTTCCCCTTCGAACTCGCGTCGATCATCCTGCTCGTCGGCATGATTGCTGCCATCGTGCTGACCTACCGCGGTCCGAAGAAATCGAAGATTTCCAATCCGAATACGCAGGTCTTCGTCAAGGCCAAGGACCGCATGCGCGTGATCCAGATGCCTGTTGAAAAAGACTGACCCGGGGCTAACATGCTGACGCTTTCCCTCTCTCATTTCCTGATCCTTGGCGCGATCCTGTTCGCGATCAGCGTGGTCGGCATCTTCCTCAACCGGAAGAACCTGATCGTTCTGCTGATGGCAATCGAGTTGATGCTGCTCGCGGTCAATATGAACTTCGTCGCCTTCTCGCACTATCTGGGCGATCTCTCCGGGCAGATCTTCGTCTTCTTCATCCTGACCGTCGCCGCCGCCGAGGCCGCCATCGGCCTGGCGATCCTGATCGTGCTGTTCCGCAACCTCAAGAGCATCCACGTGGATGACCTGGGCAGCCTGAAGGGTTAACCATGGAAATGCAAAAACTCTACCTGCTCGTGCCGATGGCGCCGCTGATCGGCGCCATGATCGCCGGCCTCTTCTGTCGTGTCCTCCCGCGCTGGCTCGCTCATACCGCAACCATCGCCGGTGTAGCCACTGCCTTCGTCGCCTCGCTGTTCATCTTCCAGGACGTGATGGCCGGCAACACCTACAACGGCCCGGTCTATACCTGGCTGACCAGCGGCGATTACAAGTTCGAGGTCGGTTTCCTGATCGACACCCTGACCGTGACGATGATGCTGGTCGTCACCTTCGTCTCGCTGATGGTGCATATCTACACCATCGGTTACATGCACGACGATCCGGGCTACAACCGTTTCTTCAGCTACATCTCGCTGTTCACCTTCTCGATGCTGATGCTGGTGATGGCCAACAACTTCACCCAGCTCTTCTTCGGCTGGGAAGCGGTCGGTCTCGTCTCCTACCTGCTGATCGGCTTCTGGTACACCCGGCCGACGGCGATCTTCGCCAACATGAAGGCCTTCCTGGTCAACCGCGTCGGCGACTTCGGCTTCATCCTCGGCATTGGTCTGGTGCTGGCGCATTTCGGTACGCTCGACTACGCCGAAGTGTTCAAGCTGGCGCCTTCGCTTGCCGACGCCAAGATCAACATCTGGGGCGATCAGCAGTGGTCGTTGATGACCGTTACCTGCATCTGCCTGTTCATCGGCGCCATGGGCAAATCGGCGCAAGTGCCGCTGCACGTCTG
The DNA here is from genome assembly GCF_041909095.1 of Azonexus sp. Lineage (GTDB taxonomy): Bacteria > Pseudomonadota > Gammaproteobacteria > Burkholderiales > Rhodocyclaceae > Azonexus. The sequence goes on from NZ_JAYREB010000003.1 coordinate 32,047, forward strand.
GCTGCCGGACTCGATGGAAGGCCCGACCCCGATCTCTGCGCTGATCCACGCCGCGACCATGGTTACCGCCGGCATCTTCATGGTGTCGCGGATGTCGCCGTTGTTCGAGCTGTCCACGACGGCACTGTCCTTCGTCATCACCATCGGCGCCATCACCGCCCTGTTCATGGGCTTCCTTGGCATCATCCAGAATGACATCAAGCGCGTCGTCGCCTACTCGACGCTGTCGCAACTCGGCTACATGACCGTCGCCCTCGGTGCTTCGGCCTACTCGGTGGCGATCTTCCACCTGATGACGCACGCCTTCTTCAAGGCACTGCTCTTCCTCGCCGCCGGCTCGGTGATCATCGGCATGCACCACGACCAGGACATCCGCAATATGGGCGGCCTCCGGAAGTACATGCCGATCACCTGGATCACCTCGCTGATCGGCTCGCTGGCGCTGATTGGTACGCCTTTCCTGGCCGGGTTCTACTCCAAGGATTCGATCATCGAAGCGGTCAAGTTCTCGCACATCCCGGGTGCCGGCTTCGCCTATTTCGCGGTGCTGGCCGGGGTCTTCGTCACCGCCTTCTACTCCTTCCGCATGTACTTCCTCGTCTTCCACGGCGAAGAGCGCTTCGGCAAGGCGGACGACGCCCACCATCATGAACACCATGGCGATCACGACGACGAAGAAGTCGCCCACGATCACCACCATGGTCTGGCACCGGGCCAGAAGCCGCACGAAACGCCGTGGGTGGTGACGTTGCCGCTGGTGCTGCTGGCGATTCCGTCGCTGGTCATCGGCTACATCGCCATCGGTCCGATGCTCGGTGGCGACTTCTTCAAGGGCGTCATTCATGTCGATGAAGCCGCCCACCCGGCGCTGTCGCACTTCCTCGAGCATTTCCACGGCGCCGCCGCCATGGGCCTGCACGCTTTCACGACACCGCCGTTCTACCTGGCACTGGCCGGCGTGGTGCTGTCCTGGTTCTTCTACATGAAGCGGCCGGATATCCCGGCGGCGATCCAGCGTCGCTTCTCGGCGATCAACACGATTCTCGAAAACAAGTACTACTTCGACCAGATCAACGAGACCGTCTTCGCCGGTGGCTCGCGCCTGCTCGGCAAGGTGCTCTGGCGCGGTGGCGACGTCGGCATCATCGACGGCCTGATCGTCAATGGCTCGGCCAAGCTGGTCGGCTGGGTCTCGACCATCACCCGGCTGTTCCAGACCGGCTACGTTTATCACTACGCATTCACCATGATCATCGGCCTGCTGGCCATGATGACCTGGTGGATCAACCGCGCATAGCATGAATCGCCCGCAGAACAGCAAGGAATAACATGTCGAATTACCCGCTGCTATCTCTCGCCATCTGGGTTCCCATCGTCGCAGGCGGTATCGTCCTGCTGACCGGTGGCGACCGTAATGCGCCCATGGCCAGGATGCTCGCCCTGGTCGGCGCAGTACTTGGTTTCCTGGTCACCCTGCCGTTGTGGACCGGGTTCGATGTGTCGCAGGGCGCCATGCAGTTCGTCGAACTGCATAGCTGGATTCCGCGATTCAACATCCACTATCACCTTGGGGTCGATGGCATCTCGATGTTGTTCGTGATCCTCAATGCCTTCATCACGATCATCGTCGTTGCTGCCGGTTGGGAGGTGATCAAGGAGAAGGTCGCCCAGTACATGGCCGCCTTCCTGATCATGTCCGGGCTGATGAACGGCATCTTCACCGCGCTTGACGGCATCCTCTTCTACGTCTTCTTCGAAGCTTCGTTGATCCCGCTCTACCTGATCATCGGCGTCTGGGGCGGTCCGCGCCGGGTGTACGCCGCGTTCAAGTTCTTCCTCTACACCCTGTTCGGCTCGCTGCTCTTCCTGATTGCGCAGATGTTCCTGTTCTTCCAGTCCGGCGGCAGCTTCTCGATTCTCGACTGGCACCAGTTGCCGCTTGGCATGGCGCCGCAGATCGGCGTTTTCCTCGCCTTCCTGATCGCCTTCGCGGTCAAGGTGCCGATGTGGCCTGTTCACACCTGGTTGCCGGATGCCCACGTCGAAGCGCCGACCGGCGGTTCCATCGTCCTGGCGGCAATCGGCCTCAAGCTGGGCGCCTACGGTTTCCTGCGCTTCTCGCTGCCGATCGCCCCGGATGCATCACACGAATTGTCCGGGCTGGTCATCGCGCTGTCGCTGATTGCTGTGGTCTACATCGGCTTCGTCGCGCTGATCCAGGAAGACATGAAGAAGCTGGTCGCTTACTCGTCGATCGCCCACATGGGCTTCGTCACGCTGGGCTTCTTCATGTTCAGCGCGATGGGTATCGAAGGCGCGCTGGTGCAGATGGTTTCGCACGGTTTTGTTTCCGGCGCGATGTTCTTCTCGATCGGCGTCATGTACGACCGCGTGCATAGCCGGCAGATTGCCGATTACGGCGGTGTCGTCCACACCATGCCGAAGTTTGCCGCGCTGTTCATGCTGTTCTCGATGGCCAACGCCGGCCTGCCGGCGACTTCCGGTTTCGTCGGCGAATTCATGGTCATCCTGGGCGCCGTCAAGTTCAACTTCTGGGTTGCCTTCGCTGCCGCGACCTCGCTGATCCTTGGTGCGGCCTACACCCTGTGGATGTACAAGCGGGTGATTTTCGGCGAAGTCGCCAACCATCACGTCGCCGAACTGAGCGACATCAATGGCCGCGAATTCGCCATCCTCGCCGTACTCGCCCTGTGCACCCTGTGGATGGGTCTCTATCCCCAGGCCTTCACCGACTTCATGCACGCATCGGTCAATGACCTGCTGCGTCACGTGGCCATCAGCAAGATTCAATAAACGGTAGCCGACATGTTCGACAATTTCGTTGTTCCCGATCTCCTGCCCGCTGCATCGGAAATTTTCCTGGCGGCGATGTTGCTGGTCATCCTGATGGTCGACCTGTTCGTCAAGGACAGCCGCCGGACGCCGACCTTCCTGCTGACCCAGTTGACGTTGCTCGGCTGCGCCGCGATCCAGGTCTATACCAGCACCGCCGACATCACCTACACCTTCAGCAACATGTTCGTCGACGACATGATGGCCGACCTGCTGAAGCTCTTCGTCTATATGACGATGATCGTCGTCTTGTTCTACTCCCGCGGTTATCTGTTCGACCGCCCGACGATGAACAAGGGTGAGTACTACGTGCTGGCGCTGACCGCGACCCTGGGCATGATGGTGATGATCTCGGCCAACAACTTCGTCACCATCTACGTCGGTCTCGAATTGCTGTCGCTGTCGCTCTACGGCATGGTGGCGATGAACCGCGATAGCGTCGCTTCCACTGAAGCGGCGATGAAGTACTTCATCCTTGGTGCGCTGGCTTCCGGCATGCTGCTCTACGGCATGTCGATGATCTACGGCGGCACCGGCACGCTGGAAATCACCAAGATCGCCGAGACCCTCTACAACGCCGAAAGCAACCGCACCGTGCTGGTCTTCGGCCTGGTTTTCCTGGTCGCCGGGCTGGCTTTCAAACTCGGCGTGGTTCCTTTCCACATGTGGGTGCCTGACGTCTACCACGGTGCGCCGACGACGGTGACCCTGCTCATCGGCTCGGCGCCGAAGCTGGCCGCCTTCGCCATCGTCATGCGGCTGCTGGTCGGTGGTCTGATCACCCTGGCGGCGGATTGGCAGGACATGCTGATTGTCCTCTCGGTGCTGTCGATGGCCGTCGGCAACCTCGCCGCCATCGCCCAGACCAGCCTGAAGCGGATGCTGGCCTATTCGGCGATCTCGCACATGGGCTTCATGCTGCTCGGCATCGTCACCGGCGTCGTTTCCGGTGACGCGCGTTACGCGCTCAATGCCTACAGCTCGTCGATGTTCTACGTGATTTCCTACGTGCTGATGTCGGCCGGTACCTTCGGCATGATCCTGCTGATGGCTCGCGCCGGTTTCGAGGCGGACAATCTCGACGACTACAAGGGACTAAACAAGCGCAGCCCGTGGTTCGCGGCGATCATGATGATGCTGATGTTCTCGATGGCAGGCGTGCCGTTCTTCATCGGCTTCTTCGCCAAGTTCTCGGTGCTGCAGGCGGTGGTCGCCGCCGATTACCTGTGGCTGGCGATCGTCGCCATCCTCTTCTCGTTGATCGGGGCCTTCTACTACCTGCGCGTCGTCAAGCTGATGTACTTCGATGCGCCCACCGACGAAACGCCAATTTCGGCCGGTCTCGACATGCGCCTGCTGATTTCGGCCAACGGCCTGGCGGTCGCGGTTCTGGGCGTCTTCCCGCAGGTGCTGATGTCGCTCTGCGCATACGCGCTGCTGCGCTCGCTGTAAATCGCGTTTTCAGATTGAACTGACGCCCCGCTGGTCGGGGCGTTTTTTCTGGAGTGAATCATGGGGGCGGATAGCCATCTGCGCGAAGCCGAAGTGGAAAGCGAATCGGTTTTCAAGGGCGTCATGCTCGACGTCAGGCGGGATCAAGTGCGTCTGCCCGATGGCAAGATCTCGGTCAGGGAATATATCCGCCATCCTGGCGCGGTGGTGATCCTGGCGCAGTTGCCCAATGGCAATCTGCTGTTTGAGCGCCAGTTCCGTTATCCGCTACGCCAGGTGTTTCTCGAACTGCCGGCCGGCAAGATCGATCCCGGCGAGACGCTTCTTGACACCGCACAACGCGAACTGCTCGAGGAGACCGGCCATCAGGCTGAGGCATGGGAGCATCTGGGGACGATGCATCCCTGCATCGGTTATTCCGACGAGCGGATCGAGATTTTCCTGGCCCGCGGCTTGCGCTCAGTTGGTGCGCAGGCGCTCGATCACAACGAATTTCTGGATGTCTTGCAGCTTTCACCGGCGGCTGCCCGGGAAGCGATCTTCGCCGGCGAGATTACGGACGCCAAAACGATTACTGCGCTTTACTGGCTGACACGCTGAGCCAACCAGGACGGCCGCAACACGGTGCGGCCCATGAAGGGGCAATTCAGTCCCGGTCGTTTGACCGCAGGCACCTTGCCAGATGAATTCCCACACCTACTGCAAGCGCCAGCAGTAGTGCTTTCAGCGGGTCGGCGTCGCCCTCGATCAGCCATTGTCCACCGGTCACCCCGAGGAAGACCGCCAGGCTTTCGTGGAGTGGCAGGTCGCCCGACACGGCAAGACGGTTCAACGCTGACGCATGACCGGGATGCTTGCCAGTTGCGGGGTTGCTGCCGGCGGTGGAACGAGGCCGAGCAGGTAGTGGCGGGCGGCGGCGATGAAGGCCTTGATGTTGGTTTCGAGCATGATGTCCTCTTCCATTTCCTGGGATGGTGCCGGGTTCGTCATGGCGGTCATTCTAGGTAAATCCGCCGGGCGAGGCTGTGCTTGCTGCGTGGCGGCGAAGTAACCACAAGGCTGCGTATGATGACGGTGTGTAACCGTGCAGCTACTGGTGTGCCATCCAGCGTAAAGTGAAGCGGGCACCACCAAGCGGTGACGCAGAGGCGTAGGCGGTTCCGCCGTGCAGTTCAAGAACGCGTCTGGCGATCGCTAGGCCCAGACCATAGCCGCCGGTTGAACGATCGCGCGAGCGATCGAGGCGGGTGAAGGCCGAGAAGATGTGTTCGCGCTCGCTTTCCGGAATACCGATGCCGTCGTCGTCGACATGCACGGCAATCTGGTCGCCGAGGAGTTCGCTGCTGACCCGGATTTCCCGGGCTGCGTACTTGAAGGCATTGCGCAGCAGGTTGCGCAGTGCGTAGGGCATGGCCTTGCGATCGAGGTCGACCCGCAGGTTTTCCGGCAACTGGCTGGTGTCGACGCTGACATTCAATTGACGGCCGAGCAGCCTGACTGAATCGACCTCGTCACCTAGCCAGTTGGCAAAGGCGACGCTGGAAAAATGGGCTTCGGGGGCTTCGCGTTCGAAACGCGCGTAGGTCAGGCTGGTGTCGATCAATTGATCGAGTTCGTCGAGGTCGGCCTCCATCATCGCCCAGAGACGCTGTCGTTCCGCAAGTTCGGCGGTTTCCGAGAGCATTTCCAGCGCGAAGCGCATGCGGGCGATCGGCGTGCGCAGTTCATGCGAAATGCCGCAGGAAAGCTCCCGGTGCGTGGCCAGCAATTGCCGGACGCGCTCAGCCATGCTGGTCAGGGTATCGGCAAGCGGAGCGAACAGTTGGGTGTGCACGACGGGCGGTGCTGCTTCGAAGTTGCCGTCGCCAAGGTCGCGCGCCGTCTGGCGCAGCGATTCGAGGTCGCGCCAGACCGGTCGCACCCAGAACCAGAGGGCGATCGCGAAGATGACGCCGATCAGGCTCCAGGTCAGCAGGCGTAGCCGCAGATCAAGCGGCAGGCGTTCATTGTGTTCGGGATTGCGGGTGGCCGACAGGGGGCCGACGACCAGCACTTTGCTGCTGGTGCCCAGACGGTGATACATCACGTCGTGGTCGTGGGCGATGGCGATGTCGCCGGCGTCCAGTTTTTCTACCTGGGCGCTGGTCAGGCGGATGTCAAGCGAGCGGCGCTCGACGATGTCGAGCTTGTAGGAAAACTTGTCGTCGATCTCCCGGATCTTGCGTTCCCACTGGCGGCGTGGGTGGCGGAACAGTTCATCCTCGATCAGGGTGATGGTGCCGCGCATGAAGCGGCGGGCATAGTCGTCGGTAATGCCTTGCTGCGCCGTCGAGATGATGAAATCGGCGATGAAGGCGATGGCGACGAAGGAGCCCATCGCCAGCAGGTAGAAATTGAGGAAGAGCTTGGACAGACTGTAGCGGCTGCCCCGCCAGCGCGGCAAGGAAACCCGGAACAACGAACGGGCCAGGCCCTGGCGACCTGCTTTGCCGGTGTCGCCGGTATCCGCCTCAGTTCCAGTCATGCTTGCTGAACAGGTAGCCCTTGCCGCGCACCGTCTTGATGCGGGTCGGGTTTTCCGGGTCGTCGTTCAGCTTCTTGCGCAGGCGGGAGATGCGGGCGTCGATCGAGCGGTCGAGGCCGTCGAAGCCGATGCCGCGTAATTCCTGCAGCAGATCGTCGCGCGACAGCACGTTGCCGGCGTGGCTGGCGAGCAGCCAGAGGAGGTCGAATTCGGCAGTGGTCAGGTCGATCGCCTGGCCATTGAGGGTGGCGGTGCGGGTTGCCTGGCTGATGCGGAACTGGCCGAAGACCTGCGAGTCGCTGTCGCTGGGGTCATCGCCGGCCACCGGCAGGCGGCGCAGCAAGGCCTTGATCCGTGCCAGCAGGACGCGCGGTTGCACCGGTTTGGCAATGTAGTCGTCGGCGCCGAGTTCAAGGCCGAGAATCTGGTCGAAATCCTCGTCGCGGGCGGTCAGCATCAGGATGACGCCGCGGTAGTGCTGGCGGATGCCACGGCAGACCTCGAAGCCGTCCTTGCCGGGCAGCATCACGTCGAGTATCACGAGGTCGGGCTGTTCGGCGAGGATGCGGGCCTCGGCGGTATCGCCGCGGGGCTCGATGCTGACTTCGAGATCGTTGCGGGACAGGTATTCGGCCGTCAGTCCGGCCAGACGTTCGTCGTCTTCGACAAGCAGGATGCGCGTGGTCATGGGCGCCAGTTTAGCGAGCGAAGGGGCGGCGGTCCACAGGGAAAATCAACCAGCAGCAATGCTGCTGGCCCTTTCTTTTTGCCGTGGCCGGTGATGGCTGCTCAGGGCTGGATCGCAGAGGCGGCTGGTCTCGGTGTCCGGAAGCGCCAGTCGCCCTCCGATCAGCAGCGCGCAGTACTGCCCGGAAGGGAGGGGGGGGCTGAAAAGAAAGCCTTGTCCTTCCTCGCAATCGAATTCCCGCAGCAGGTCCAGTTGTTCCCTGCACTCGACCCCTTCGGCGACGACGCCAAGCCCCAGTTTGTGAGCCATGGCGATGACCGCCTGGGCGATCGCCGCCGCATCCGGTTCAAGATGCAGGTCGCGGATGAAGCTGCGGTCGATTTTCAGGATGTCGAGCGGTAGCCGGCGCAGGTAGGCGAGACTGGAGTAACCGGTGCCGAAATCGTCGAGGGAGATATGGGCGCCGAGGTCGCGAATTTCGCGCAGTACCTGCGAGGTGTGCTCGAGGTCGTGCATGACTACGCTCTCGGTCAACTCGAATGCCAATTGTTCTCCGGCGATGCCGTACTCGGCGAGCGTTCGCCGGATGCTGGCCGCCAGGTTGTCACGCCGGAACTGACGGGCCGACAGGTTGATGGAAATCCGTCCGCTTGGCAGGCCGTGCTCGCGCCATTGCCGGAGATCGCGGCAAACCTGTTGCAGCACCTGTTCGCCGAGCTCGATGATCAGTCCGCTTTCTTCAGCCAGTGGGATGAATTCGCCGGGCGGGATCATCCCCCGTTGCGGATGCTGCCAACGCACCAGTGCTTCGGCGCCGATGATCGCGCCGCCGGCCAGTTCGACCAGCGGCTGGTAGTGCACCACCAGTTCGCCGTGGGCGATGGCGTGGCGCAAATCGCCCTCCAGACTGAGAGGGTCGATGACGGACGGTCGCGTCGTCGGCATGAAAAAGCGGTAGCTGTTGCGCTCCCCCGCTTTCGCCTGATGCATCGCGATATCGGCATGGCGCAGCAGGGTCTCTCCCTGCTCGCCGTCGCGCGGATAGACGGCAGCGCCAAGCGAGGCGGTGATGACAATTTCACGATCGGCGCAGGGAATCGGTTGATTGATTGCGTGCAGGATTTTGCTGGCGGTGTTGGCCAGTTCGTCCGCGGCCGTCAAGCGGCCGATGACAACGACAAATTCGTCGCCGCCGAGGCGGGCCACCGTGTCGGTGTCGCGGACGCACTCGCGCAGGCGCTGGGCGACCACTTTCAGGACTGCGTTGGCCGATTCGTGGCCCAGGCTGTCGTTGATCCAGCGGAAGCGATCCAGGCCCAATTGCAGTACCCCGCTCATCAGGCCATCAGTGCGGGCCTGGAGAATCGCCTGGGCGATCCGGTCGCCGAGCAGGTTGCGGTTGGCCATCCCTGTCATGGGATCGTGGGTGGCGTGGAATTCCAGCTGCTTTTCGTAGTTGATGCGTTCGCTGACGTCGTTGATGATGCTGACGAAATGTGTCGTGAAACTGCCACTTTCGTCGCGGACGGGGGCAATGAACAATTCGTTCCAGAACAGCGAGCCGTCCTTGCGATAGTTGCGCAGGATGGCATGCGCCTGGCGGCGCTTGCGCAGGGCTTCGCGGATCGCGGCCAGGCCGCGTTGCTGGAGATCCTGGCCGACCAGGAAGCGACCGCTGCGGCCAATGACTTCCGCCGCCCGGTAGCCGGTGATCCGCTCGAAAGCAGGATTGACGTAGACAATGGGATGATCGAGCTGGGTTGAGGAAGTGATCATGACACCGTTGAGACTTGAATCGAGCGCCCGGGACAGTTGCCGCAAGCGGGATTCGAGCTGTCTGCCGGCGCTCGCCTGGCGGATGCGGGACAGGGTGGCGCCCATGTTCTTGGCCACGATGTCGAGCGCAAGCCGCTCGGCAGCCGTAAAATCCTGTCCGGTTTTCTCGATGTGCAGTTTTCCCTGGGTTCGTGCTTCGTCGAGGTGCAGGGTCAACGTCGCCGTCGCTGCCGTTTGGGGGGATCCGGCAGGCGCTACGGCGACGTGGGCGATGACGCTGGTGTCCGCTTCGCTGCCCTCTGGTGTCTCGTTGCCAGCAAGCGCAACGCCAGCCGAGAGATAGCCGCCGCGATCGACAAGGAGTTGGCATTGTTGGCGTAACATTGACGCCTCCTCGGAGGCTGACAGCCGTGGCGTATTGCACGCCGCGAGCAGGGCGAGCAGATGCTCGCTGTCCCGCTGTGGGGAAGGGTTGGGCAAAACTTGTCTCCGCAATAATGTGGCCTTTTCGGCGCTTTATTTTTACATTTTGCGGTAATCAAACCATGTTCGCAAGATTTTTGCGAAATATTGTCCGGTATTGTTGGTTTTGGAGGTTTTGATGTTCGCTGTTTTTTCCGGGTTTTTCGCCCGCTATCCCTTGCGGGCCTGGTTCGCTGCGCTGGCCTTGGGTGGTTTTGGTGTTGCTGCGGCTGGCTTGCAGTTGCAGCACTTGCTCAGTCTTTCCCCTTGTCCTTACTGCATCTTTCAGCGCGTGCTGTATCTCCTGATTGGCGGGCTGGCCTTGCTGGGTTTTCTGATGCCACTTCTCGCGCCGCTCTGGGCACTGGCGATTGGTGGGCTGGCCTTGCTCGGGGTCGGGATCGCGGCCTACCAGACCTGGATGCAGGCTTATCCCGATCTGGCGCCGGAGTGCGGTTTCAGCGATCCTGACGTGATCGAGCGTCTGGTCGATTGGTTGGGTATGGAGTGGCCGTCGCTGTTCATGGCCACCGGTTTCTGTTCGAGCAAGGAATGGGTTTTCCTTGGGCTGTCGATGGCCAACTGGTCGTTGCTGCTGTTTGCCGGGATTGCGCTGTACGCGTTGCTGCTGGGAAAGCGGGGTAACTGATCCTGGAGGCAATAAAAAACCCGCCGGCGGCGGGTTTTTTAATCGGCTGAACTTACTTCAGCTTGATTTCCTTGTAGGCCACATGCTTGCGGGCCTTCGGGTCGTACTTCATGAATTCCAGTTTTTCAGGCGTCGTGCGCTTGTTCTTGGAAGTGGTGTAGAAGTGACCGGTACCCGCGGTGGATTCCAGCTTGATCTTTTCGCGACCGCCTTTGCTAGCCATTTGTCAGTTCCTCTTGATTAGATTTCGCCGCGGGCGCGGAGGTCGGACAGGACGGCATCGATGCCCTTCTTGTCGATGACGCGCAGACCGGCGTTGGAAACGCGCAGACGGACGAAGCGGTTCTCGCTTTCGACCCAGAAGCGACGATACTGCAAATTCGGCAGGAAGCGGCGCTTCGTTTTGTTATTGGCGTGGGAAACGTTGTTCCCAACCATCGGGCCTTTACCCGTTACTTGGCAGACTCGCGCCATGATGGTGCTCCAGAATTGGCTAGAAGAAAGCCCGTGATTCTAACCGGAAGGTATTGTCAGGGCAAGTTTTTTTCGCTTCAAATCAACCCGCGTTCGGCGAACGAGAGCGGGCGGGCGTTGCCGGCAACGATGAAGTGGTCGAGCAGGCGGACGTCGACCAGCGCCAGCGCCTGCTTGAGGCTGCCGGTGAGCAACTGGTCGGCGTTGGAGGGTTCGGCCAGGCCCGAAGGATGGTTGTGCGCCAGGATGACGGCGGCGGCATTGGTGCTCAGGGCGCGCTTGACCACTTCCCGGGGATAGACCGAAGTTTGGGTCAGGGTGCCGGTAAACAAGGTTTCCGCAAGCAGCAGCCGGTTCTGGGCGTCCAGCCAGAGCGCCATGAAGACTTCGTGCTGGTGCATCGCGAGTTGCAGGCGCAGCCAGTCGCGGACCAGTTCCGGCGAGCTGAAGTTGTCGCGTTCGCCCATTTCCTCAACGAGCGCGCGGCGCGCCAGTTCAAAACTGGCCTGCAATTGCGCTGCCTTGGCCTGGCCGATGCCCGGCGTTGCCGCCAGTTGCGCCAGCGGTGCGGTGGCCAGCTTGCTCAGGCGACCGTCGTGGCGGCGCAGCAGGTCGCGGGCGAGGTCGACGGCGCTGCGGCCCCGTACGCCGACGCGTAGGTAGATCGCCAGCAGTTCGGCGTCGGAGAGCGCTTGCGGCCCGAGGGTGAGCAGTCTCTCGCGGGGTCTTTCGCTGGCCGGCCAATCGGTGATCGCCATGTTCCGGACTCCAGTAGAATACGGGTCCGGCTATCTTACCAATAAATGACAATGGAATTAAGTGGCAAGCGTATCGTGCTCGGTGTCACGGGTGGTATCGCCGCCTACAAGGCGGCGGAACTGGTCCGCCTGCTGGTGCGCCAGGGGGCAGATGTCCAGGTGGCGATGAGCGAAGGGGCAACCCACTTCGTCACGCCGACCACCTTCCAGGCCCTGTCCGGCAAACCGGTATTCACCGACCAGTGGGACCCGACGATGCCCAACGGCATGGCGCACATCGATCTCTCGCGGCAGGCCGACCTGATCCTGGTGGCGCCGGCGACGGCGGATTTCCTGGCACGCATCGTTCATGGCCTGGCTGACGATCTGCTGGCGACCATGGTGCTGGCACGCGCTTGCCCCTTGCTGGTGGCGCCAGCGATGAACCGCCAGATGTGGGAGAACCCGGCGACACAGCGCAACGTCGCGCAACTGGCGGCGGACGGCGTCGGCCTGCTCGGTCCGGCCAGCGGTGCCCAGGCCTGCGGCGAAGTCGGACCGGGGCGGATGCTCGAGCCCGAGGAAATCGTCGAACGGGTGATTGATTTCCTGGCCGCCAAATGCCTGGCCGGGCGGCGCTTGCTGATGACTGCCGGACCGACTTTCGAAGCGATCGATCCGGTGCGCGGCATCACCAACCTGTCGTCCGGGCGCATGGGCTACGCGATCGCCCGCGCCGCTCGGCAGGCCGGTGCCGAAGTTACTCTGGTTTCCGGACCGGTGGCGCTGGCGGCGCCGCTGGGGGTTGAGCGGATCATGGTGCGCAGCGCACTCGACATGCACGGCGCGGTGATGGCGCGGGCGGCGGCTACGGATATCTTCATCGGCGTTGCCGCGGTCGCCGATTACCGGGTTGCCAATGCCGCCGAGCACAAATTGAAGAAGGACCACGGCGGCGTGCCGGCGATCGAACTGGTCGAGAATCCGGACATCCTGGCCGAGGTTGCGGCCTTGCCGGGCGGCCCGTTCTGCGTCGGCTTCGCCGCGGAAAGCCGCAATCTCGAGGCCTACGCGCAGGCCAAGCGGCAGAAGAAGAAAATCCCGCTGATCGCCGGCAACCTGATCCAGGACGGCTTCGGCGGTGACGACAACCGTTTGGTGCTGTTCGACGACCACGGCAGCCATCCTCTCGCGCCGGCCAGCAAGGACCTGCTGGCCCGGCAACTGATCGAACACATTGCCCGACTGACAGGAAACTCCTAATGCATCGCATCGACGTCAAAATTCTCGACTCCCGCCTCAAGGACAACCCGCCGCACTACGCGACGCCCGGCTCTGCCGGCCTGGACCTGCGCGCCTGCCTCGACGAGGCGCTTGAACTGGCGCCGGGGCAGACCGTGCTGGTGCCGACCGGTCTGGCCATCCATCTTGCCGATCCCGGCCTGGCGGCGATGATCCTGCCGCGCTCGGGGCTCGGCCACAAGCACGGCATCGTTCTCGGCAACCTGGTCGGGCTGATCGACAGCGACTATCAAGGGCAGTTGATGGTGTCGATGTGGAACCGCGGCCAGCTGCCGTTCAACATCGCGCCGCTCGAGCGCATCGCCCAGCTCGTCGTGGTGCCGGTCCTGCAGGTCGGTTTCAACGTGGTTGACGAATTTTCCGCCAGCGATCGTGGCGAAGGTGGCTTCGGCAGCACCGGGCATGCCTGAAGTCTTGCAAGTCCTGCGCAAGCAAATTACGATTTGCTGAAGTTCATTACAAAATCAACGGCGGAGACGAAAGATGAAGGGATTGGCAAGATTTGCGGTCGGGTTCGCGGTCGTGGCAGGCCTGGCCGGTACGGCCTGCGCTCAGGATGCGGCAGCGCTGGCGCGCGCCGAGGAAATTGTCGGCGGGCGTTGCTTCCTCTGCCACGGCATGGAAGGGGAAGCGGCGAGCGCGGTCTTTCCCCGGCTGGCCGGTCAGCACTGGGAGTACATCGCCAAGCAACTCGGTGACTTCAAGTCGGGCAAGCGCAAGAGCGAGACGATGAAGCCGCAGTCCGAGGAGCTGACCCCGGAGGACATGAAGGCACTGGGACATTTCTTCGAGAAGAAGCAGGTGCCCGGACGTGAAGTCAGCGATGCCGATCTGGTCGCCGTCGGCCGCTTCGTTTTCCAGCGCGGTAACCAGTTCTCCGGCCTGCCCAGCTGTTCCAGCTGCCATGGCGCCAAGGGTCACGGCACGCCGCAGCTGCCGCGCCTGGCCGGGCAGCATCCGCGCTATACCGAGGAACAACTGCGCCTGTTCAACAACCGCGAGCGGACCAACGACAACGCGGTGATGCATACCGTCGCCTCCAAGCTGTCCGATCTCGAACGGCACGCGGTCGCCGCCTACATCGCGACGCTCGACTGAGCACCGGCTGAAAGAAAAACGGCCGCCCGCGGGCGGCCGTTTGCATTGGTGGGCGAGGTTCAGGCCAGCATGTCGGCCCAGATGTTTTTCGCCCAGGCCAGCGCCACCTTGCCTTCGAGCTCGTTGCGCGCCGCCGAGACGCCGCCGGCGCCCTTGACCGGTTGCACCAGCTTGGTCGCGGCATCGTACTGATGCACCGAGGCGACGTGGATGACGTTCTTCGAATCGACGAAGCTGTAGCAGGTGTTCATCACCACCGGCGCCGGACTGGGTTCCTGGCCGGCGAGCAGGTTGAGGATCGCCGCCGCTGCCAGCTTGCCATGCTGGTTCGCCATGTGGCCGGACTTGGGCATCGTCGGTGCCGGGAAAATGGCGTCGCCAAGGACGTGCACCCCCGGCGTGCTGGTCGATTCCATCGACAGCCAGTTGATATCCACCCAGCGGTTGTTGACCAGCTTCAGCCCCGACTTGGCGGCGATGTTGCCGGCGCGCATCGGCGGGATGATGTTGAGCACGTCGGCCTTGAACTGGTCGAATTCGAGGATCGCCGTATTGTTGGCGACGTCGATATCCTTGACCTCGCTGTTGTTGCGGTACTCGATCATGCCCTTGTAGAGGTCGGCCCAGGCCTTCATGAACAAGGCCTTTTTCGACTGGACGTCCTCGTTGGCGTCGAGGATGACGACCTTCGATTTCGGCTTGGCCTTCTTGAAATAGTTGGCGACCAGGCAGGCACGCTCGTACGGCCCGGGTGGGCAGCGGTACGGTGCCTTGGGGAGGGCGATCGCGTAGACGCCGCCGTCTGGCATCGCTTCCAGTTGCTGGCGCAGGGCAACGGTTTGCGCGCCGGCTTTCCAGGCGTGCAGGATTTTCTGCTGAGCCGTGGCATTGTTCAGGCCGGGAATCTGCTCGAACATGAAATCGACCCCGGGCGAGAGGACCAGCCGGTCGTAGCTCAGGCTGCCGCCCTTGGCCAGCGTCACCGTGCGCTTGCCGGCATCGACGCCGAGCACTTCGTCCTGAACCACGCGTACGCCCCACTTGTTCCTGAGGTTGTCGTAGCTGACGGTGATGTCTTCCATCGTCTTGTCGCCGCCGATCACCAGATTGGAGATCGGGCAGGAGATGAAGGTCGGATTGCGCTCGACTAGGGTCACCTGGACGCCGCCCTGGCTCCACATGCGCAGGTACTTGGCGATCGTCGCCCCGCCGTAGCCGCCGCCGACCACGACAACGTGGCCGCCGGCCTTGGTGCCGGCGGTGCAGCCGTAGAGCGAAGCCATGGCGCCGGCAGCGGCGCTCATCTTGAGAAAGTCGCGTCTTTTCATCAGCATCATTGTCGTATCCCCCTTATTTCTGCGCCGCGAAGTATTCGGCGATCAGCTGCAACTGCTCGTCGGTATAGCCGCGCGAAATCTGGTGCATGATCGATGCCGGCTTGTCGCCGCTCTTGAAGTCGGCGAGTTTCTGCAGCAGTTTTTCCTTGCTCTCGCCAGCGAGGGCGTCGAGGCCGCTGCCGGGAACGGCCTTGCCGTTGGTGCCGTGGCAGTTGGCGCAGGTGGCAGCGAGATTGCGGCCAAGGTTGGGGTCTGCTGCATGCGCAGTTGCCGCAGCAAGCAGCAGACCGGCGAGAGCCGTTGATTTCAGAAGTTTCATCGAGACTTCTCCTTCCTCTGGGATGTTGTCGATTTGGCGCGGGATCCGGGAGTTTTTTCGATTGCCGTGATCTGCGTGTTGCCAAGGGTATAGCAGTTTTGCAGCAAACACATGCTGCGACGCAGCAATATTTGTTGTTGACTATATAGACACTCAGTTATACATTGGCCTTGACTTAGATCAAAAACGACATGGACGAGACAAGCCAACTCTTCGATCAGGTAGCGCATTATTTCAGCCTGCTGGCCGATCCGACGCGTCTGCGCATCCTTTCCTGCCTGTGTGGCGAGGAACGTCCCGTCCATGAAGTCGTTGATCAGGTTGGTCTGACACAAGCGAACATTTCCCGGCATCTCAACCTCCTCTATCGGTCAGGGGTCGTGGGGCGACGTCGGGACGGGAATTCCGTGTTCTATCGCGTCATCGATCCGAATTTCGTCGATATCTGCCGGACAGTCAGCATCAGCGTTGCCAGTCAGGATATCGGCGAACATCTCGGGGTGACGGTAGAGCGCGGCAATCGTTGAATTCCACAAGCGGAGGGGATGAAACATATGGGTGATTTGTCGAAACTGCCGGGGCGGCTGCAGCGAGCACCGGAAAACTTCCTGAGCGACGACCAGGTCAAGTCCGTCGCGGCCGGGCGGCGGGATTTCCTGCGCAAGAGCTTTCTCGCTGCCGGCGCCGCGCTCGCGGCGCCGGTCGCGGCGCGGGCCGCCGAGGGCGATCCGGCGATTCTCAACCTGCCCAGCTGGACGACCACGCTGGGCTTGCCGGTGGCGATGAACCCCTACGGTCAGCCGTCGAAGTACGAGAGCCAGTTGTTGCGCCGTGAATCGCCGGGCCTGACCCGGGTCGGCCAGGCTTCGGTGTCGTTTACGCCGCTGCAGGGGCTGTTCGGGATCATCACTCCGTCCGGCCTGCACTTCGAGCGCCACCACCAGGGCTGGCACGATGTCGATCCGGCGCAGCATCGCCTGATGATCAACGGCTCCGACCCGGCTTTCCTGAAGAAGCCCAAGGTCTACACCATGGATGAACTGATGCGCCTGCCGTCGGTGTCGCGCATTCACTTCATCGAATGCGGCGCCAACACCGGTCTCGAATGGGGCAACGTCGCGGTGCCGACCGTGCAATACACGCACGGCATGCTCTCCTGCTCCGAATTCACCGGCGTGCCGCTGCGCCTGCTGCTGGAAGACTGTGGTGTCGATTACAAGAAGGCTCGCTACGTCCTGGCCGAAGGCGCTGACGGTTCGTCGATGACGCGGACGATCCCGATGGAAATGGTCGAGAACGGCGAGGTTTTCGTTGCCTACGGTCAAAACGGCGAGATGCTGCGGCCGGAAAACGGTTATCCGCTGCGTCTCGTTGTCCCCGGCGTGCAGGGGGTTTCCTGGGTCAAGTGGCTGCGTCGCATCGAAGTCGGCGACCAGCCCTACGCGACCAAGGACGAAGCCGTTCATTACATCGACCTGATGCCGGACGGCAAGCATCGCCAATACACCTCGATCCAGGAATGCAAGTCGGTGATCACGACGCCGTCGGGCGGCCAGCGTCTGCTCGAGAAGGGTTTCTACAACGTTACCGGCATCGCCTGGTCGGGACGCGGCAAGATCACCCGGGTCGATGTCTCCTTCGACGGCGGCATCAACTGGAAGACGGCGCGCATCGAAGGTCCGGTCCAGAACAAGGCGCTGACCCGTTTCAACGTTGACTGGGTGTGGGACGGCAAGCCGGCGATGCTGCAGTCGCGCGCCATCGACGAAACCGGTTACGTCCAGCCAGCCTACGGCCAGCTGCGCGAAGTGCGCGGCAGCAAGTCCATCTATCACAACAACGCCATCCAGACCTGGAAGGTCGCCGCCAACGGGGAGGTCAGCAATGTTCAGGTTCTCTAAAGCACTACTGGCCGTTGCCATCGCTGCGGCTGCCTGCTCGGCGCAAGCCTTCGACAACTTCGGTCTGGGCCGGCAGGCAACGCCGGCCGAAGTGGCGGCCTGGGACATCGACGTCCGTCCGGATTTCAAGGGGCTGCCCAAGGGTTCGGGCGACGTGCAGCGGGGCAACGACCTGTTCGAGGCGAAGTGCGCTTCCTGCCACGGATCTTTCGGTGAGTCGAACGAAGTGTTCACGCCGCTGATCGGCGGTACGACCAAGGAAGACATCGCCAAGGGCCGCGTCGGCGGCTTCCTGACCGACAGCATTCCGCAGCGCACGACTTTCACCAAGGTGTCGACCATTTCGACCCTGTGGGATTACATTTACCGGGCCATGCCGTGGACGGAACCCAAGTCGCTGAAGCCGGACGAGGTTTACGCCATTCTTGCCTATTTCCTGAACCTGGCGGACATCGTTCCTGCTGATTTCGTGCTCTCGGACAAGAACATTGCCGAAGTGCAGAAGCTGATGCCCAACCGCTACGGCATGACGACCGACCACGGCATGTGGCCGGGGGCGCCGGCGGCCAAGGGCGGTATCGGCAATGGCGGCAAGCCCGACGTCAAGAATGTGGCTTGCATGAAAAATTGCAAGAAGGAAGTGCGCGTCGGCTCGGTGTTGCCGGATTACGCCCGCACCGCGCACGGCAATCTGGAAGAGCAGAATCGCAGTTTTGGACCGGTGCGCGGCGTGCGTACCGTCGATTGAGCAAGCAAGAGGCAGGGAAGCGGTTTCCCCATTTTAAAGAGGAGAAGTCATGAACAATCAACGTCGTAATGTACTGAAGACCGGGACCGGCGCTGCCGTGCTCGGCGCGCTGGCGGCTGCCGGCATCATCAAGCCGGGCATCGCCCTGGCCGACTGGAACAAGGCCGCCTTCGAGGCGAAGAGCATGGCCGACACACTGAAAGCTCTTGGCGCCACGCAACCGGCCGACAGCAAGGATGTCCAGGTGACCGGTCCGGATATCGCCGAAAACGGTGCCGTGGTGCCGGTCGGCGTGACCTCGGCGATTCCGGGAACGACGATGATGGCGATCCTGATCGAGAAGAACCCGAACGCGCTGGCCGCCAGCTTCGTCCTGCCGGCCGGGACCGAAGCCAACGTCCAGACCCGGGTCAAGATGGGCCAGACCTCGAACGTCTACGCGCTGGTCAAGGCTGGCGACAAGTTCTTCCTGGCGACCAAGGAAATCAAGGTCACCCTCGGCGGCTGCGGCGGCTGATCCTTCACTGAATTCAAGGAGATAGATATATGGCAACGAAGCCCATGCGAATCCGCGCCTCCGTCAAGGATGGCGTTACCGAAGTCAAGGCCCTGATCGCCCATGAAATGGAAACCGGTCAGCGCAAGGACTCGAACGGTGCCGTCATTCCGGCCTGGTTCATCACCGAAATCACTGCCACGCACAATGGCAAGGTCGTTCTCTCCGGCGAGATCGGTACCGCCGTTTCGAAGAACCCCTACCTGGCCTTCCGCTTCAAGGGTGGCGCTGCCGGCGACAAGGTGGCGGTGTCCTGGAAGGACAACAAGGGCGAGGCGCGGACCGACGAAGTCGCCATCGCCTGAGACCCGCTTGGGTGGCGGGCCAGGGGAGGCCGCCACCCGTACCGGTCAGGCGCCGCAGAGCGCAACCGGCTGATGCAACAACGCTTACAACGGAGGAGTTCATGAACAAGCGGCTGAAAACACTAGCCCTGGCCCTCGTATTGTCCGTCGCCGGGCAGGCCCAGGCCGAGGATACCAGTGCCAAACTGCTGGATGGCATCAACGAATACCGCGATGCCCTGGCGGACGGCAATCCTTCCGAACTGGTCGCTGCCGAAGGCGAGGAGTTGTGGAAAACGGCGCGCGGACCGAAGAACGCGACCCTGGAACGCTGCGACCTCGGGCTTGGCCCCGGCATCGTCAAGGGCGCCAGCGCCCAGTTACCGCGCTATTTCAAGGATACCGGCAAGGTCCAGGACCTCGAGACGCGCCTGATGACCTGCATGGAAACCCTGCAGGGGATAGACCCCAAGGAAGTCGTCAAGGCCAAATGGCTGAAGGGCGAACGCGAGAAGATGGCGGCTCTGGTCGCCTATGTCGTCACTCAGTCGAACGGCCACAAGGTCAAGGTCGATATGCGTCCGCCCGCCATGAAGCAGATGTATGAGATGGGCAAGATGGCCTTTTACTATCGCGCCGGACCGATGGATTTCTCCTGTGCCACCTGCCACGGCGACCAGGGCAAGCGCATCCGCATGCAGGAACTCCCGGATTTGCGCAGCCACGCGGGGGCGGCGGCGGGTTGGGGCAGCTGGCCGGCCTACCGGGTGTCGAACGGTCAATTCTGGACCATGCAGCACCGGCTCAACGACTGCTTCCGGCAACAGCGGACCGCCGAGCCGATCTATGGTTCCGACGTGACCATCGCCCTCTCCGTCTACCTGGCGGCCAACGCCAATGGCGGCAAGGTCGTGACCCCCGGCATCAAGCGCTAAGGAGACGAAGATGAAGAAAATCACCACAGTCGTCCTTCTGCTGGCTGCCTTGCCGACGGCCTGGGCCGGTAGCGAGGATACCTACGCCGAGTTCAAGGCGATGATGGACCGCTCGTTCCAGACGACCGGCATCGCCGCCAAGCACCGGATGTATCAGCTCGATCTGCAGAAAGCCTGCTCGCAGGACAAGCCGCCGGCCAAGGCCGTGCAGGCGAAGATCGAGGCCGAGCAGTTGAAGACCATCCGCTATCCGGCCGACGGCAAGTACTTCGGCGACTGGAAGGCCGGCGAGAAGATTGCTGTCGACGGTCGCGGCCTGACCTGGACCGACAAGACCCCGCACAACAACGGCGGCGGCTGCTACAACTGTCACCAGATGAGCCATCACGAAGTCTCCTACGGCACCATCGGTCCCAGCCTGCTCGAATACGGCAAGACCCGGGGCAACAGCGACGACATCGTCAAATACACCTGGGGCAAGATCTACAACGCCAAGGCCTTCAACGCCTGCAGCAACATGCCGCGCAATGGCGACGCGGAAATCCTGACCGAAAAACAGATGAAGGACCTGATGGCCTATCTGTTCGACCCCCAGTCGCCGGTCAACAAGAAGTAAAACCGATGTGACCCAGCCCGGCGGATTCCCGCCGGGCTTTTCTTCAGGGAACCATTCATGAGCATGAATCGTCGAGAGTTTCTCCAGGTGCTGGCGGTGGCTGCCGCCGGCGGCATGTCCTTGCACAGCGAACTGGCGCTGGCCGAGAAGGGCGCCGGCAAGCTGTACGACCTGCCGAAGTTCGGCAACGTCAGCCTGCTGCACATCACCGACTGCCACGCCCAGCTGAACCCCATCTATTTCCGCGAGCCGAGCGTGAACCTCGGTTTCGGCGAGCAGTTCGGCAAGGTGCCGCACCTGGTTGGTGACAAGCTGCTCAAGCACTTCGGTTTCAAGCCGAACAGCATCGAGGCGCATGCCTACACCTATCTGAATTTCGAGAAGGCTGCCGAAACCTACGGCAAGGTCGGCGGTTTCGCCCACCTGGCCACCCTAGTCAAGCGCATGAAGGCGCGCAACCCGGGGGCGCTGCTGCTCGACGGCGGCGACACCTGGCAGGGTTCCGGCACCGCGCTGTGGACCAACGCCCAGGACATGGTTGATGCCTGCAAGGCGCTCGGCGTCAATGTCATGACCCTGCACTGGGAAGCCACCTACGGCGAGGCGCGGGTCAAGGAAATCGAGGAAAAGGACTTTGCCGGCGTCGTCGACATCGTCGCCCAGAACGTCAAGACCGCCGACTTCGGTGATCCGGTGTTCAAGCCCTACGTGATCAAGAACATGAACGGCGTGCCGGTCGCCATCGTCGGCCAGGCCTTCCCGTACACGCCGATCGCCAACCCGCGCTGGCAGGTGCCGAACTGGAGCTACGGCATCCAGGAAGAGAACATGCAGGCGGTGGTCGACGAAGCCCGCGCCAAGGGCGCCCAGGTCGTCGTCGTCCTGTCGCACAACGGCATGGACGTCGACCTGAAGATGGCCTCGCGCGTGCGCGGCATCGACGCCATCCTCGGCGGCCACACCCACGACGGCATGCCGGCGCCGGTGGTGGTGAAGAACGCCGGTGGCCAGACCCTGGTCACCAACGCCGGTTCCAACGGCAAGTACCTCGGCGTCCTCGACTTCGACGTCAAGAACGGCAAGATCGCCGGCTACCGCTACAAGCTGCTGCCCGTCTTCGCCAACCTGCTGCCCGCCGACCCGGCGATGCAGGCGCTGATCGACAAGGTCCGCGCGCCTTACCTGAGCAAGCTCAACGAGCAGCTCGCCGTCAGCGAAGGCACGCTGTACCGCCGCGGCAATTTCAACGGCACTTTCGACCAGGTCATCGTCGACGCGCTGATCAAGGAAAAGGACGCCGAAATCGCCTTCTCGCCCGGCTTCCGCTGGGGCACCTCGCTGCTGCCGGGGCAGCCGATCCTGATGGAGCACGTGCTCGACCAGACGGCGATCACCTACCCGTGGACGACGGTCAGCAACATGAGTGGCGAGATGATCAAGACGGTACTCGAAGACGTCTGCGACAATCTGTTCAACCCCGATCCCTACTACCAGCAGGGCGGCGACATGGTGCGCGTCGGCGGCCTGCAGTACACCTGCGACCCGACCGCCAAGGCCGGCCAGCGTATCAGCAACATGATGCTGCGCGGCCAGTTGATCGACCCGGCCAGGACCTACAAGGTCGCCGGCTGGGCACCGGTCTCGGAAGAAGCGAAGGATGCCGGCGAGCCGATCTGGGAACTGGTCGCCCGCTACCTGCGTGACGTCAAGACACTCAAGCCTGTTCAACTCAACATGCCCAAGCTCAAGGGAGCCGACGGCAATCCGGGGATCGCCTTATGAAATCGCTCAAGTTTGCCCTGGCCGGCCTGACGCTGGCCTTTTCCACCCTGACCCTCGCCGCCGACTGGGCGCCGGGTTCGACCGACTGGAGCAAGCTGCCGGAAATCAAGGTGAGCAAGGCCGGCCTCTACCTGACGCCGCAGCAGGCACAGGACATGAAGGTGACGAATCCGAAGGGCGTCGGCTTCTTCGATATCCGCACCCGCGCCGAAGCCATGTACGTCGGCATGGCAAGCACCGTCGATGCGCTGGTGCCCTTTGTCGAGCACCAGGAAATCATGAGCGACTGGGACGACAAGCGGACCATGTACAAGCTGGAACCGAACCAGGATTTCGTCGCCGAGATCGATCGCCGCATGCAGGCACTGGGCCTGGGCAAGGACGCCCCGGTGATCCTCATCTGCCGTTCCGGCGACCGCAGCTCCAAGGCTGCCGACCGACTGCTCGCCGCCGGCTACGGCAAGGTCTATAGTGTCGTTGAGGGTTTTGAAGGTGACCGGGCCAGCGAAGGACCGAAAAAGGGACAGCGTGTCGTCAACGGCTGGCGTAACGCCGATCTTCCCTGGAGCTACAAGCTCGACAAGGCAAAAATGTATTTCCCGCGCTAAGCGGAATTCGGGCTTGTGTCCGGCAGGGTCTGTGATATATTGATGTATGAGAATAGTCTTATATAAAAATATTTCGATTCGTTTCGCTAACGTGGGAAGGAGACCTGAATGAAACAAGAAGTCGTTGAACAATTGGTCGAGGCGGCGGGGAAGGGCCGTCTTGATCGTCGTGCGTTCCTGACGCTGGGGGCGGCTGGTGCCGGGACGATCCTGCTGCGGCCGGCGACGGCCCAGGCTGCTCCGCGCGTCAAGACGACGGCAAATATCGTCATCGCCGGTGCCGGGGCGGCCGGTCTGGCGGCTGCCTCGCATCTTGCCGCCCGCCTCGACGGGGCCAAGATCACGCTGGTCGATGCGCGCAAGGAGCATTTCTACCAGCCTGGCTTCACGCTGGTCAGTTCCGGCATCAAGCCGGCTTCCTACGTCGTTTCGGCAACCCGCGACTACGTGCCGGCCGGGGTCGAACTGGTTGAGGAAGGGGTCGCCGAATTCGATCCGGAAGGCAAGAAGATCGTCACCAGCAGTGGCAAGGCGATCGCTTACGACTATCTGGTTGTCGCCACCGGTTGCAAGCTGGACTACGCGGCGATTGCCGGCATGGATGTCGAGCAGATCGGCAACAATGGCCTGGGCAGCATCTACCATAGCCCGGCCAAGGCCGAAGCCACCTGGCGCGCCATGTCGAACTTTGCCGACAACGGCGGCGTTGGCGTCTTCCTGCGGCCGGGGACGGAAATGAAGTGTGCCGGGGCGCCGCTCAAGTACACCTTCATCACCGACGATTACCTGCGTCGCCGCGGCAACCGCGGTAAGGCCGAACTGATCTACAACGCCAACAACAAGGCGCTGTTTTCAGTGCCCATCGTCCATGAGAAGGTGCGCATGCTGTTCGAGGACCGCGGCGTCAAGGTCAATTACGAGCGCATCCTGGAATCGATCGACCTAGGCAAACGGATTGCCGTTTTCAAGACGGCGCTTGGCCCGATTGAACTGCAGTACGACTTCATCAACGTTATTCCGCCGATGCGGGCACCGGACGCCGTGCGCAACAGTGCGCTGCGCTGGCAGGAAGGCGGCTGGGCCAACGATGGCTGGATCGAGGTTGACAAGCACAATCTGCGGCACAAGCGTTTCGACAACGTTTTCGCCGTCGGCGACGTCGCCGGCGTGCCCAAGGGCAAGACTGCGGCGAGCGTCAAGTGGCAGGTGCCGGTCGCGGTCGATCATCTGGTCGCGCAGATCGAAGGCAAGGAATCGTCGGCGCATTACGGCGGTTATACCTCCTGCCCGCTGATCACCCGTCTCGGCCAGGCGATGTTGATCGAGTTCGACTACAAGGACAACCTGACGCCGTCCTTCCCAGGTGTGATCGCGCCGCTCGAAGAGCTGTGGATCAGCTGGGTGATGAAAACGATGGCGCTGAAGCCTACCTACATCAGCATGTTGCGCGGTCGCGCCTGATTTTCGAAGGAGTCAAACGATGAAAGAACTTGATCCGCTGGTTTTCCTCGCCGTTTTTCAGGAAATGCTTGGGCCCTTGCTGTGGCTGATGCTGCTCGTCATCATCGCTGGTACGGCAGCTTTTGTGGCGTTGCTGGCCAAGGAAAAGGGCATCAATTCCAAGCGTCTGGTGCGGGCTGAACTCTCCGGCCTGCTGGGCGGCGTGCTGGCCCTGGTGTTGATGGCCAAGGTCTCGTCGTCGGGTTTCACCGATGCCGGTGGTCCCGCCGACTGGTTCCTGATCGCGTTGGTCTTCGGCCTCGGCCTGATCGGCACGGCGATTCTGGTTTATACCGTGATTGGCTGGCGCAAGCCGGTTGTCAATGCCTGATTGATTCAGGGGCGGGCGGTCGCGTTGCGGCGCGACGGCCCGTCCAGCAATTTGTCCGCCAGACCGGCACCGCCCCACATGCCGATCAAGGCCATCCATGCCGTCAGTGCAAAGATGGCCGCTCCCGACACCCCGGCACCGACCGCGCAGCCGCCGGCGAGCATTCCGCCAAAGCCCATGAACAGTGCGCCAGCGATGTAGCGGCGCATGCTGTGGCCATCCTTGAAGCCTTCCAGCTTGAGTTCCCTGCCCCCCAGCGCGGCGAGGAAGGAGCCCAGTACCACGCCCGGGACCAGGCCGATATCGAAATCCCAAGGTTGACCGGGCGGCGACAGCACCAGCATCAGCACGTTCGCCGAAGGGCCGGTGAAGCTCAGGCTTTGCACCGGCATCACTTCAAAAGCGTGGCTGCCGATGACGAAGGTGGCGAGCCAGGCGAGGGCGACGCTCAGGCCGACGCCGATCGCGCAGCTCCATTCGCGGACACTGAGGCGGGCGCGTCGGCAGAAGATGATCGCGGCCACCAGCCAGGCGAGGCCGAAGAGCAGACCGCCAACATTGCCGAGATGGGCGCTGACCAGCAGGTCGCGGGCGCTGCCTTCGATCGTCCACCAGCTGGAAATCCAGTTGCGTAGCGGTGACAGCAGGCCGCTCAGTGACGCTTGCGCGGTAACCGCGAAGATCAGGCCGGTGAGAAGGGCGCGCAGGTTGCCGTTGGCGGCGAGCACCAGCATGCGGGAGGAGCAGCCGCGGGCGAGGATCATGCCGATGCCGAACAGCAGGCCGCCGACCAGAGCGCCGGAAAGGCTGCCGCGGGCGGCCAGCTGGCGGGCTTGCGAGACGTCGAGCCAGCCGGCGATGATCCAGGCCTGGGTGGCAATTACCGCCGAGGCGAAGGCGAACAACCAGATCGCCAGGCGGCCGTCGTTTTCGCGGCGCCAGAATTCGACCACCGCCGAACGCAGGCAGAAGCGTGAGCGCTGGGCAAAGATGCCGAACAGGACACCGATCAGCAAACCGGCGACGGTGATCACCGTTTTTTCGCCGAAGCGTTCGAGGAGGGCGGTGAAGTCCATCTTTTGCGGGCCTCCGGCGATCGTTCAGTGGCGCTGGGTCAGAACAGTTCGATATCGCCGTCGCTGCTCTTGCCCGGTGCGCCGTGAACGGCGTGCTGGCGCAAGGCATCGGTCTTGACGTGGGAGTCGACGAGCAGTTGCACGAGTTGCTGGCTGCGCTTGCGGAAGCGCTGGATGCCGTCGTTCTCGTCGCGGTCATTGTGCAGGCTGAGGAAGGCGTGCATGTAGGTGCCGACGTTTTCGGTGCGCTGGCTGATGCGGGTGATCATCTGGTTGACGATGTCCTCGAACTGCATTGCCATCACGCCGTCGAGGGTAAGGTCGCGCATGCGCTCGGTGATCGAGGTGATGTTGGTCGAATGCTCGCGCGCCTTCTCGGTCAACTCGATCAGTTCCTTGCCCAGTTCCTCCAGTGTTGCCCGCGAGCGGTCGGCAACGCTGAGGTCGATGTGGCTGGCGGCATTGACCCGGTCGCCGACTTCACGCAGCGATTTCAGGATGTCGTCGAGGGCGGTGCGGATGTCGATGTTGAATTCGCCGGTGCGCGCCGCCAGCGAACGCACTTCGTCGGCGACGACGGCGAAGCCGCGGCCGGCCTCACCGGCGCGGGCGGCTTCGATTGCCGCGTTGAGGGCGAGCAGGTCGGTCTGCTTGGTGATGCCGGAAATGTCGTTGAGCGTGCCGGTGATGCGTCCCACCTTGTCCTGCATCTGGCTGAAGCTCTCGGCGACGCCCTGGCTGGTGGTGCGCAACTGTTCCATCTTGCCGACGAATTCGGCGATCAGCGTGTTGGTTTCGGCGAAGAAGCGCTGCAGGCCGGCCTGCTCGGCGGCGTGGCTGTCGTCCGAGCCGGTCACGCTGAGCATTTCGTCGATCAGCGACTGCAGGATGTGGCGCTGGTCGTTGGATTGCGATTCGAGGCCGGTCAGGCTGCCGCTGATCCGATTCACCGAATCGCGGATCAGCGCCCTGGCCTCCAGCATTTCCTGCTCCAGCGACGAGAACTGCAACTCGGCATGCGCCATCGCCTCGTCCGAAAGCACCTGATACTCGGACATGACCGCGGTCAGTTCCTTGACGTAACCCTGTTGTTTGGATTTCCAGCGTTCGCGTTCGGTCAGCGAAAGGATCGCGGCAGCGATCAGCAGGATGGCGATGAGCAGGAACCAGTGGCCGGAAATGCCGGGCGAGGCGAGCGACCAGGCCCAGAGGAGCAGGGCGGCGCCAGCGCTGCCCCGGATCAGTAGATCGTCGAATCTTTTCATGCCGAATCCAGGATGAAGCGGTAATCCCCGCATTGTACGGGGATTGCCGCGTCGCCGGATATGGCTTTCAGGCCATGCTCTTCAGGTGCTGGATGATTTCCCCGGCCATGGGCTGGGCGTCGCCGTAGAGCATCCGGCAATTGTCGGTGTAGAAGAGCGCGTTTTCAACACCGGAATATCCCGTACCCTTGCCGCGCTTGATGACGATGACGTTCTGCGCCTTGTCGGCGTCGAGGATCGGCATGCCGTAGATCGGGCTGGCCTTGTCGGTACGGGCGCTCGGATTGACCACATCGTTGGCGCCGATCACCAGCGCGACGTCGGCCTGGCCGAACTCGCCGTTGATCTCCTCGAGGTCGAAGATCTTGTCGTAAGGGACGCCGGCTTCCGCCAGCAGCACGTTCATGTGCCCCGGCATGCGCCCGGCCACCGGGTGGATGGCGAACTTCACCTCGACCCCGGCTTCCTCCAGCAGTTCGGTCATTTCCCAGACCTTGTGCTGAGCATGCGCCACCGCCATGCCGTAGCCCGGGACGATGATCACCTTGCTCGCGTAGCGCATCATCGCCGCTGCGTCGATCGCGCCGACTTCCTTCATCGAGCCGCTGATCGCTTCGCCCGGGCCGGAGGCGACCATCGGCGTGAACAGGATGTTGGACAGCGGTCGGTTCATCGCCTTTGCCATCAGCTGCGTCAGCAGCGTGCCGGCAGCGCCGACGACGATGCCGGCGATGATCAGCGCCGGGTTGCCCAGCACGTAGCCCTCGAAGCCGACGGCCAGGCCGGTGAAGGCGTTGAACAGCGAGATCACCACCGGCATGTCGGCGCCACCGATCGGCAGGGTGACGATCAGGCCGAGGACCAGGGCGATGACGAAGAAGGCAATCACCAGTTCCGGCCGCTCAGGTGCCAGGGCGATGACGACCAGACCGAGGCCGACGGCGATGACGGCGAGCAGTACGTTCACCGCGTTCTGCGCCGGCAGTCGGTAAGCCTTCCTGAGCACGCCTTGCAGCTTGGCCCAGGCGACGCAGGAGCCGGTGAAGGACACGGCGCCTATCAGCGCGCCGAGCACCGCCAGCGTCGTCGCCACCAGGCCGTGCATCTCGCCCTTGGCGAACTCGACGGCGGCAATCGCTGCCGCCGCACCGCCGCCCATGCCGTTGTAGATGGCAACCATCTGCGGCATGTCGGTCATCTTGACCTTCTGCGCCGAAATCCAGGCGGCGCCACCGCCGATGACCAGGGCCAGGGCCATCAGGCCCAGATTCTGCAGGCCGGGGATGAGGAAGGTGGCGGCAATCGCCAGCAGCATGCCGTAGCCGGCGATGACGATGCCGCGCCGGGCCGAGGCCGGCGAGCTCATGCCCTTGAGGCCGAAGATGAACAGCAGGGCGCCGACGAACCAGGCGCCCTGAACGTAGAAGGGGGCGGTCATTGTGCGCCCTCCTTCTTTTTGAACATGGCGAGCATGCGCTCGGTGACCACGTAACCGCCGGCCGCGTTGGCGGCGCCGAGGGCGACGGCGAAGAAACCGATGGCCTGTTGCAAGGGCGTTTCGGCCATGCCAAGGACGATCATCGCGCCGACCACGACCACGCCATGGACGAAATTGGATCCCGACATCAGCGGCGTGTGCAGGATCACCGGCACCTTGGCGATGATCTCGTAGCCGGTGAAGGCGGCGAGCATGAAAATGTATAAAGCCAGTAAGCCGTCCATCAGGCGTCTCCCAGGATTTGCTTGACCGTGGCATGGACCGTCGCGCCGTCACGGCAGAGAACGGTGCCGGCGACGACTTCGTCGCTCCAGTCGATGTTCAGGGCGCCGTCCTTGATCCACGGCGAAAGGAAGTTGTAGATGTTCTTGGCGTACAGCTCGGAGGCGTGCGTCGGCATGCGCGACGGCAGGTTGAGCGGGCCGTGGATGTTCACGTCGTTGGCGATGACGTGTTCGCCCGGTTGCGTCAGCTCGCAGTTGCCGCCGGATTCGGCAGCCATGTCGACGATGATGGCGCCGTATTTCATGCGCCCGACCATGTCGCGGGTGACGATCACTGGTGCCTTCTTGCCGGGAATCGCCGCGGTGGTGATCACGACGTCGGCGGCGGCGACCGCCTTGGCCAGCTTCTCGGCCTGCGCCGCCTTTTCCTCGGCGGTTAGCTCGCGGGCGTAGCCGCCGGCACCGTCGGCGGAAACGCCGGTGTCGACGAACTTGGCGCCGAGCGATTCGATCTGCTCCTTGGCCGCGGCGCGCACGTCGTAGGCTTCGACCATGGCACCGAGGCGCTTGCAGGTGGCGATCGCCTGCAGGCCGGCGACGCCAGCGCCGATGACGAGCACCCGCGCCGGGCGGATGGTGCCGGCGGCGGTGGTCAGCATCGGGAAGAACTTGGTGCAGCGGGCGGCGGCGATCAGGCCGCACTGGTAGCCGGAACAGGCGCCCTGGCTGGACAGCGCGTCCATGCTCTGGGCGCGCGAGATGCGCGGCAGCAGTTCGAGGGAGAAAGCGGTGATGCGGCGGGCGTTCAGGGCCGCCAGCCTTTCCTTCGATTCATACGGTTTCAATAAGCCGATCAGCACCGCCCCTTCCGGCATCGCCGCAATCTCGTCGAGCGACGGTGGCGTCACGCGCAGGATCACGTCGGCGCTGGCGTAGGCGCCGGCCAGGCCGGGCATGAAATCGACGCCGGCGTAGTCGGGGTCGAGAAAATGGCTTTGCACGCCGGCGCTCTGCTCCATGCGGAGCCGGGCGCCGAGCGCGGCAAATTTCTTGGCTGTCTCGGGAACGAGCGCGGTGCGGCTTTCGCCAGCGTGCGATTCGCGAGCAACCGCCAGGGTCAATGGCATCGGGATCTCCTTGCTGCAGTCATTGCAGGGTTAATTTTTCCACGCAAAGATAAGGGTAATCTTAATGACGAAACAATCAGGATTGCTGATCAATTAATAAGTAATTGCTTATCTATTCCGGCGAGATTTGCGCCTTGTCGCTCCCCGCCGCCGTTTCGTCGTTGTCCGGGCGGCTGTTGAGGAAACGCAATTCCTGCGGGTAGGGGAAGAAATCCTCGACATGCCCGGCCCGGATCTTGGTTTGCGCTTCCTGCCAGAAGGCCGGCGTCAGCAGATCCTTGTGGTGTTTCAAGAACAGCTTGCGCACCTGTGGCGAGCCGAGCAGGAAGGTGGCGAACTCCTCGGGAAAGACGTCGCCGCGGTGGACCGGGTACCAGACCTCGCCCGACATCTCGGTTTCGAAATCCGGCGCCGGCGGAATCCGGCGGAAGTTGATGTCGGTCATGTACTCGATCTCGTCGTAATCGTAGAAGACGACGCGGCCGTAGCGGGTGACCCCGAAGTTCTTCCACAGCATGTCGCCGGGGAAGATATTGGCTTGCGCCAGTTCGCGGATCGCGCTGCCGTATTCCTTGATCGCGTGTTCGAGTCCTTCCAGGTTGTTCGATTTGTCCATCCGGTCAAGGTGGATGTTGAGCGGCTCCATCCGGCGCTCGATGTAGAGGTGCTTGATGATCAGCTGGTCGCCCTCAATCTCGTATTTGGACGGAGCAAGCCGGTGCAGTTCGTCCATCACTTCGTCGTCAAAGCGGGCCAGTGGCAGGCTGACGTTGGAAAATTCCAGGGTGTCGGCCATCCGGCCGACGCGGTCGACCTGCTTGACCATCAGGAACTTCTTCTTGACCGTCGCCTGATCCATTTCCTTGGAGCTGCCGAAGATGTCCTTGATGATCTTGAACACGTAAGGGTAGGAAGGCAGCGTGAACACCAGCATGACCAGGCCGCGGATGCCGGGGGCCATGATGAACTTGTCTTCCGAGTGGTGCAGGTGATAGATGCAGTCGCGGAAGAACATCGTCTTGCCCTGCTTGCCGAGGCCGAGCATGACGTAGATTTCCGAGCGCGGCTTGTTCGGCATGATCGAGCGCAGGAACTGCACGTAGCCCGACGGTACTTCCATGTCGACCATGAAATAGGCGCGCGACAGCGAGAACAGCAGGCCGATCCGCCAGGCGTCGAGCAGTACGGTGTCGAGGAAGAGTTTGCCTGCGCTGTCGTGCAGCACGGGGATGGTGAACGGGTATTCCAAGGCGCCGTTGATCGCCTTGCCGATGATGTAGGCCGCCTTGTTGCGGTAGAAGGCGGAGCCGAGGACCTGGATCTGGAAATTCACCTCGCGGCGCGGCATGCCCTTCAGGTGGCGGCGGATCGCGTGGTAGACATAGTTGACGTCGCGTTCGAGGTCGGCGAACGGGCGCTGCCAGGCGAAATCCTCGACGATCTCGCGGATCGCGCCGCGCAGGCCGCTGGCCGTGGCATAGTAGCTACGGTAAATGGGGTCGAGGTCGGCTTCGAGGTTTTCCGTCGAGATGGTCGGCCGGACGAACAGGAAATCGTTGTGAAAATAGGAGCGGTCGAGAATCTTGGTGGTTACCGAATTGAAGAAGGTTTCCGCCAGTTCCGGCTGCTTGTGGTTGAGCAGCAGGCCGATGTAGAGCAGCTTGACCTGCTGCCAGATCGTGTCATCGATATGGCTGGCGTCGAACTCGGCACGCAGGCGGTCGACGCATTCGTCGACGCGGTCGTCGTAGAAGCGGATGCGTTCCTTGACCGCGCGATGTACCCCCAGCCAGTCCCCCTGTTCGAAGCGCAGCTTGGCCTCGCGGCAGGTCTGGCGGAACAGCGAATAGTGCCGGTTGAAACCCTGGATCATCGCCAGCGCGATCTGGTGTGCGCTGCTGCCATACAGACCGACCGAAATCTTCATCGTCCACTCCACGGGAAGTGCGCCTGATTCTAGCATCGGCCCCGGCTGCCGCTGCTGGCTGCGCAATATGAAACGCTATCTCACCGTTGACCGAAGGGCTGGCCTTGCGGATACTCCCAGGGCTTCGTAAGCACCGCGCAAGGGTGTTGATATACGCTGCACCCGCATATTCATAAAAGCCATCGACAAGGGGTTAGCATGTCTGCAGAGGAATCCAGGATCATCTATACGCTTACCGACGAGGCGCCGCTGTTGGCGACGTGCGCCTTTCTGCCGGTCATCCGCACGTTCACGGCGCCAGCCGGGATCACCATCGAGAAAGCCGATATTTCGGTGTCGGCACGCGTCATCGCCGAATTTCCGGAATACCTGACGGAAGCACAGCGCCTGCCGAACACCCTCGGCGAGCTGGGCAAGAAGTGTCTCGAACCCGAAACCAACATCATCAAGCTGCCCAACATCTCGGCCTCGGTTGCCCAGTTGAAGGCCTGCATCAAGGAACTCCAGGACAAGGGCTACGCCCTGCCCGACTTCCCGGAAAACCCGAGTACCGACGAGGAAAAGGCGATCCGCCTGCGCTACAACAAGTGCCTCGGTTCCGCCGTTAACCCGGTGCTGCGCGAAGGCAACTCCGACCGCCGGGCGCCGGCCGCCGTCAAGAACTACGCCAAGAAGCATCCGCATTCGATGGGCGAGTGGAAACAGTGGTCGCAGACCCATGTCTCGCACATGCATCACGGCGACTTCTACCACGGCGAAAAGTCGCTGACCATCGACAAGGCCCGCCGCGTGCGCATGGAATTGATCGCCAAGGGTGGCAAGGTCAGCGTGCTGAAGCCGGAAGTGAAGTTGCTCGAAGGCGAGATCATCGACTCGATGTTCATGAGCAAGAAGGCGCTTTGCGACTTCTACGAGGCCCAACTCGAAGACTGCCGCCAGTCCGGCATTCTCTTCTCGCTGCACGTCAAGGCGACGATGATGAAGGTTTCGCACCCGATCGTCTTCGGCCATTGCGTCAAGATCTACTACAAGGATGCCTTCGAGAAGCACGCCAAGACCTTCGATGAACTGGGCATCAACGTCAATAACGGCATGGTCGACCTCTACGAGAAGATCAAGGCGCTGCCGGAATCGAAGCGCGACGAAATCATCCGTGACCTGCACGCCTGCCAGGAACATCGTCCGCGTCTGGCGATGGTCGATTCGGCCAAGGGCATCACCAACTTCCACTCGCCGAACGACATCATCGTCGACGCCTCGATGCCGGCGATGATGCGCCAGGGCGGCAAGATGTGGGGCGCCGACGGCAAGCAGTACGACAGCAAGTGCGTCATGCCGGAATCGACCTTTGCCCGCATCTACCAGGAAATGATCAATTTCATGAAGTGGCACGGCAATTTCGATCCGCGGACCATGGGCACCGTGCCGAACGTCGGCCTGATGGCGCAGCAGGCCGAGGAATACGGCTCGCACGACAAGACCTTCGAAATCGCCGAGGACGGCATCGCCAACATCGTCGATATCGACAGCGGCGAAGTCCTGCTGACGCAGAACGTCGAAGCCGGCGACATCTGGCGCATGTGCCAGGTCAAGGACGCGCCGATCCGCGACTGGGTCAAGCTCGCCGTCACCCGTGCCCGCAACTCCGGCATGCCGGCCGTCTTCTGGCTCGACCCCTACCGTCCGCACGAAGCCGAGCTGATCAAGAAGGTTGAGACCTATCTCAAGGATCACGACACCAGCGGCCTGGAAATCCGGATCATGAGCCAGGTGCGCGCCATGCGCTTCACGCTCGAACGCGTTGCCCGTGGCCTGGACACGATTTCGGTCACCGGCAACATCTTGCGCGATTACCTGACCGACCTGTTCCCGATCATGGAACTCGGTACCTCGGCCAAGATGCTGTCGATCGTCCCGCTGATGAACGGCGGCGGCATGTACGAAACCGGTGCTGGCGGTTCGGCGCCCAAGCACGTCCAGCAGCTGACGCAGGAAAACCACCTGCGCTGGGATTCGCTCGGCGAGTTCCTGGCCCTCGCGGTATCGCTGGAAGAACTCGGCATCAAGGAAGGCAACGCCCGCGCCAAGCTGCTGGCCAAGACGCTCGACGCCGCCACCGGCAAGCTGCTCGACAACCGCAAGTCGCCGTCGCCGAAGACCGGCGAGCTCGACAATCGCGGTTCGCAGTTCTATCTCGCCATGTACTGGGCGCAGGAACTCGCGGCGCAGAAGGAAGACGCCGAACTGGCCGCGCACTTCGCCAAGCTGGCCAAGACGCTGACCGACAGCGAAGCGACCATCGTCGCCGAGTTTGCCTCGGTGCAGGGCAAACCGGCCGATATCGGCGGCTACTACAAGGCCGACGCCGACAAGTGCAAGGCGGTGATGCGGCCGAGCCCGACCTTCAACGCCGCGCTGAAGACGATGCGCGCCTGAGCGGACTGATCGCCACGGACATGCCGGCAAGGCCTCCACTTCGGTGGGGGCCTTTTTCTTGCGACTGCCGCCGCGCGTGCCAATAGCTGCCAAGGTCGGCGATTTGTTTCATAATTCGCCGACCGGCCCGAGGGAGACACGCGGCCGGGCCGCCCGGAGGCCACGGCTTCCGTTGCCCGAATACCCATCGAGGAGTAGCCATGACATCTCACATCCAGGTTCCGCAAGGCGGTGCGAAAATCGTTCCCGGACAGCCGGTCCCGAACAACCCGATCATTCCCTTCATCGAAGGCGACGGCATCGGCATCGACATCACGCCGGTGATGATCAAGGTGATCGACGCCGCAGTTGAGAAAGCCTACGGCGGCAGCCGCAAGATCCATTGGATGGAAGTTTACGCCGGCGAGAAGTCGACGCGCATCTACGGGCCGGACGAATGGCTGCCCAAGGAAACCTTCGACGCTCTGAAGGAATACTCGGTGTCGATCAAGGGGCCGATGACGACGCCGGTCGGCGGCGGCATCCGTTCGCTCAACGTCGCCTTGCGCCAGGAACTCGATCTTTACCAGTGCGTGCGGCCGGTGCGTTACTTCCCGGGCGTGCCCAGCCCGCTCAAGCATCCGGAACTGGTCGACATGGTCATCTTCCGCGAGAACACCGAGGACATCTACGCCGGCATCGAGTGGGCCGCCGGTTCGGAAGGCGTCAGGAAGGTCGTCGACTTCCTGCAGCAGGAAATGGGCGTGCGCAAGATCCGCTTTCCGGAAAGCTCGGGCATCGGCATCAAGCCGGTCTCGGTCGAAGGCACGACGCGCCTGGTCAAGGCGGCGATCCAGTACGCCATCGACAACGACCGCAAGTCGGTGACCATCGTGCACAAGGGCAACATCATGAAGTTCACCGAGGGCCTGTTCCGTGACACCTGCTACCAGGTGGCGAAGGACGACTTCGGCGCCGAACCGATCGACGGCGGGCCGTGGTGCCGCGTGCGCAACCCGCATACCGGGCGCGAGATCACGATCAAGGACGCCATCGCCGATGCCTTCCTGCAGCAGATCCTGCTGCGCCCGGCCGAGTATGACGTGATCGCGACCACCAATCTGAACGGCGACTACATTTCCGACGCACTGGCGGCGCAGGTTGGCGGCATCGGCATCGCGCCGGGCGCCAACATTTCCGACCAGTACGCCTGCTTCGAGGCGACGCACGGCACGGCGCCGAAGTACGCCGGGCTGGACAAGGTCAATCCCGGCTCGCTGATCCTCTCGGCCGAGATGATGCTGCGTCACCTGGGCTGGAAGGAGGCCGCCGACCTCGTCATCAAGGGCATGGAAGCGGCGATCGGCGACCAGCAGGTGACCTACGATTTCGCCCGCCTGATGGCCGGTGCCAACGAAATTTCCTGCTCGGAATTCGGCGACGCGATGATCGAGCGGATGTAAGCGCCAGCCCCGCTGGCCCCGGCAGGCCCCCGCAAGGGGGCTTCGCCTTTCAGGAGACAGGAACAGGATGCGAGCGTGCTGATCAATTGCGTGGCCTACGAGAACGGGACCCGGCTCAACGAGATCGCCGTCGAGGAAATCAGCGATTATCTGGAGCGGCCCGGCTGTTTCGTCTGGGTCGCCTTGCGCGACGCGACGCCCGAGGAACTGGACATCATGCAGGAGGAGTTCCACCTGCACGAACTGGCCGTCGAGGATGCACGCAAGGGACAGCAGCGACCGAAGGTCGAGGATTACGGCGATTCGCTCTATGCCGTCATGCACCTGATCGAGCCGGAGGTCGACGCAGGCTACCGGCTCGGCGAGGTCAATGTCTTCGTCGGCCCCAATTACGTGCTTTCGGTGCGCAACCGCAGCCAGCAGGATTTCCTCGGCGTGCGCGCGCGCTGCGAGCGCGAACCGCATCTCCTGCAACACGGTTCCGGTTTCGTCCTCTACGCGCTGATGGACGCCGTCGTCGACCGCTATTTCCCGGTCGTCGACCGCCTCGAATCGGAGCTGGAGAGCATCGAGGACTGCATCTTCGACCGCGGCACGGCGCGCGCCAACATCGAGCGGCTCTACGAACTGAAGCGCCGGGTGATGCTGCTCAAGCACGTCGTCGCGCCGCTCATGGAGGTTGCCGGCAAGCTCGCCAGCAACCGCGGGCCGGCGCTGTGCAGCGGCAACCGCGAATATTTCCGCGACGTCTACGACCACCTGCTGCGCATCGACGCCTCGGTCGATACGATCCGCGAAACCATCGGCACGGCGATCCAGGTCAACCTGTCGATGGTGGCCATCGAAGACAGCGAAGTCAGCAAGCGGCTCGCCGCCTGGGCCGGGATTTTCGCCATTGCCACCGCCTTCGCCGGAATCTGGGGCATGAACTTTGCGCAGATGCCCGAGTTGCAGTGGCAATACGGCTATCCGGCGGCGTTGGCGCTGATCGTCTCGACCTGTCTCATCCTCTACCGGCGCTTCAAGCGCGCCGGCTGGCTCTAGGCCCTCAGCACGACGTGAATTCACGACCCATCGCCGTCTTCGATTCCGGCCTCGGCGGCCTGACCGTGCTGCGCGCCTTGCGCGCCCGGCTACCGCACGAAGATTACTGCTACTTCGCCGACACCCGTTTTCTGCCCTACGGCGACAAGCCGGAAACCTTCCTGCGCGAGCGCGGCGTGCGCATCGCCGCGGGGCTCGCCGAGCGTGGCGCCAAGGCGCTGGTGATCGCCTGCAATACGGCAACCGCCGCCGCTGCCGAAGCGATCCGGGCGGCGACGACTTTGCCCGTGGTCGCCCTCGAACCCGGCGTCAAGCCGGCCGCCGCGCTCAGCCGCAGCGGCGTTGTCGGCGTCCTGGCGACGACGCGGACGCTGGCCAGCGAGCGTTTCCAGCGTTTGTGCGCGAGTCACGCCAGCCATCTGCGGGTGTTGCCGCAGGCCTGCCCCGGGCTGGCCGACGCGATCGAGATGCACGGCGCCGAAAGCGCCGAGGTCGACGCCTTGCTCGAGCGTTTCGTGCCGCCGCTGGCCGCTGCCGACGCCGATGTCGTCGTCCTCGGCTGCACGCATTACCCCTGGGTGGCGGCGGCGATTGCCCGCCGCCTGCCGGCCGGCGTCGAACTGCTCGACACCGGCGAGGCGGTCGCCCGTCAACTCGAACGCCTGCTCGCCGGCCAGGGGCTGGTCGGCGGTGGCGCCGGCCATCTGAAGCTGATGACCAGCGGCTCGCCGCTGCAGGTCGAGGCGACGGTCGAGCGGCTGCTGGGGAGAAAGATTCCGGTCGAACATTGGGAGCCCTGACATGAGCGAAACACAGAAACCTCTGGCCGGCCTGCGCGTGGTCGAGCTCGGCAGCCTGATCGCCGGACCCTTCTGCAGCCGCATCCTCGGCGAGTTCGGTGGCGAGGTGGTCAAGGTCGAACCGCCCGACGGCGGCGATCCCTTGCGCAAGTGGCGCAAGCTCTACGAAGGCACGTCGCTGTGGTGGTACGTGCAGGCGCGCAACAAGAAATCGGTCACCGCCAACCTCAAGCACCCGGACGGCCGCGACTTCGTCCGCCGCCTGATCGCCGGCGCCGACATCCTGGTCGAGAACTTCCGTCCCGGCGTGCTGGAAAAGCTCGGCCTCGGCTGGGAACAACTGCAGGTCGACAACCCCGGTCTGGTCATGGTGCGCCTTTCCGGTTTCGGCCAGAGCGGGCCGTACAAGGATCAGCCCGGCTTCGGCGCGGTCGGCGAATCGATGGGCGGCCTGCGCTACGTCACCGGTTTCCCGGATCGGCCGCCGGTACGCACCGGCATCTCGATCGGCGATTCGATCGCCGCGCTGTGGGGTGCCATCGGCGCGCTGCTGGCGCTACGCCACCGCGAGGTCAACGGCGGGCCGGGGCAGGTGGTCGACGTCGCGCTCTACGAAGCGGTGTTCGCGATGATGGAATCGCTGGTCCCGGAAGCCGACGTCTTCGGCTTCGTGCGCGAGCGCACCGGCAACATCATGCCGGGCATCACGCCGTCGAACACGCACACCACGCGCGACGGCAAGCACGTCACGATCGGCGCCAACGGCGATGCCATCTTCCGCCGCCTGATGCTGGCGATGGATCGGCCGGACCTCGCCGACGACCCAGGATTGGCCGACAACGCCGGCCGCGACGCGCGACGCGATGAAATCTATGGCTTGATCGACGCCTGGTGCGCGGCGCGCGACGAGGCGGAAATCCTCGCCCTGCTGGAACAGGCGGCAGTGCCGTCGTCGCGCGTCTATTCGGTGCTCGACATGTTCGCCGACCCGCAATTCATCGCCCGCCAGATGTTCCAGTCGGCGACCTTGCCGGACGGCAAGACGTTCCGGGTGCCCGGCATCGTTCCCAAACTGTCGGCGACGCCGGGTGCGTGCGGCGACATCGGCCCGGCGCTCGGCGCCCATACCGACGCCATTCTCGGCGAACTCGGCTATGACCCGGCGCGCATTGCGGCAATGCGCGCCGACGGGGCGATTTAAGCGAGGCTCAGACGTGGAAGCGGCTGACCAGCTGCTTCAGGCTGCGGGCGATTTCCTGCAACTGATGGGCGGAGGCCGCCGTGCTGCGGATGGTCGCCGTCGTTTCCTCGACCATGTTGGCGATCTGCTCGACGCGCTGGGCGATCGAGGTGCTGGCTGAGCTCTGCTCGCGGGTTGCGTCAGCGACATCGCCGATCCGCTCCAGCGTGCGGCGGGCGCCGTCCTCGATTTCGCGCAGCGACTCCGACGCTGATTCGGCCAGCGCCACGCCCTGCTGGACTTCCGGCAGCGCGGCATTCATCGCTTCGACGGCGCCGACCGTGTCGCCCTGGATGCCGACAATCATCTGCTCGATCTCGGTCGTCGCCAGCGAAGTCCGTTCGGCCAGCTTGCGCACTTCGTCGGCGACCACCGCGAAACCGCGGCCCTGTTCGCCGGCACGCGCCGCTTCGATCGCCGCGTTGAGCGCCAGCAGGTTGGTCTGGCCGGCGATGTCCTTGATCACGTTGGCAATGTTGGAAATCTGCCGGGCGCGTTCTTCCAGCGCGTGGATGCGGGTCGAGGCGTCGGACACGGTATCGGCGATCTGGCGGATCGCCGCCGCCGCCTTGTCCACCCGTTGCGATCCCTGGCCGGAGAGCTTGACGGCGTTGGTCGAATCGTCGGAAGTGTCGC
Organism: Azonexus sp.; assembly: GCF_041909095.1. Classification (GTDB taxonomy): domain Bacteria; phylum Pseudomonadota; class Gammaproteobacteria; order Burkholderiales; family Rhodocyclaceae; genus Azonexus. Next base: position 71,694 of record NZ_JAYREB010000003.1, read on the forward strand.
GCGCGCTGTCGGAAATGTGGTTGGAGCTGACCGTCAGCTGCTCGATCGCCGCCGCCATTGACGAGGTCGCGTCGGATTGCTGCTCGGCGGCGGTGGCGACCTGATCGGAGGCGCTGCTGATCTGTTCGGCGTTGCTGAGCAGGCGGCCGGCGTCGTTGTTGATCTCGGCGACCATCTGGCGCAAGGCACCGACCATGCTGCCGAGCGCATGCAGCAGGCTGCCGGCCGGCGCCTGGGCGATGTCGGTGTTCAGGTCGCCGCCGGCCACGCGCGACATGATCGCCGCCGCCGCGGCCGGTTCGCCACCGAGCTGATTGATCACGCTGCGGCTGACCAGGAGTCCGGTGAACAGCAGGATGACGAGGAGCAGCGCAGAAATTCCGCCGAGCAGCAGGGCGGTTTCGCTGAATGCCTGGTCGACGTCGTCGATGTAGATGCCGGTGCCGATCACCCAGTTCCATTGCGGGAAGAGCACGGCGTAACCGAGTTTCGGCTCGGCCTCCTTCTGGCCGGCGCGCGGGAACCAGTAATCGACGAAGCCGCCGCCTGCCTTGGCGGCGCCGATCAGTTCACGAATGATGTACTTGCCGTGGGTGTCCTGCATGTCGATCTTGTTTTGCCCCTCCAGCTGCGGATTGCCGCCGTGCAGGAAATAGACGCCGTCGGTGTCGAAACCGAAGAAATAGTCGTTTTCTCCGTAGCGCAGCCCGCGCAGGCTGTCGCGTGCCGCCTGCTTGGCCTGTTCCTCGGTCAGCGCGCCGCTGCTCGCCAGCTGGTGCTGATGCTTGACGATGCCGAGCGCCACTTCGACCAGGTCGCGGGTCTTGTCCTGGCGGTCATGCAGCATCCCTTCGCGGATTTCGAACAGCGAAATCAGGCACAGGACGAGCAGGCCGATCAGCATCAGGCCACTGAGAATATGCATGCGCGTCGTGACGCGCAGATTTGCCAAACCGCTCATTTTTGGCTCCCTGTTGCAAGTGGTTCTGTTATCGAATAATGCCTCTAGTCTATAGCCAAACCATTTTTTTGATATAGGCTAAAGGTTACATATCGGTTAATTTTGTTATTTGTGGCGTTTTAGTTAAGTCGGAAGCGTACCGGCAGCAGCACTTCCAGCGGCGCGTCGGCGGGCAGGGCGCGCAAGCGACGCACTGCCTCCAGCGCCGCCTGGTCGAGCAGATCGTGGCCGCTGCCGGCCTCGATGCGGGCGGCGACGACATTGCCATTGGCGTCGAGCATCATGAACACCAGAGCTTCGCCTTCGAGGCCGAGGCGGATCGCTTCTGCCGGGTAGAACAGGCCGGCCTGTTGCTGGCGGGCGAACTGCTCGCGGATCGTCTGTGTCCAGGCGCTGGACGTCGCGCCGTGCTTCTCTGGCGTCGTCGGGCGGGTGGCGGGTTGCGCCGGGCTAGGTTTCGGGGGCTCGGGGACGATCAGTTCCGGTACAGGCGGCAAGGCTTGCAGTTGTGCCTGCAGCGGTGGCGGGCGGGGCGCCGGCGGTGCCTCGCTGGCCAGCCAGTTCCCGGCGAGAAAGGGGGCGGCGTGGATCAGCAGCGACACGCAAAAAGCCGGTAGCAGGAAACGATGCGTTCGGAGCATGAGAGAATGTTGCCTGTTCGCAGCGCAGACAGGAAGTCGGATGAAGGGAATGGCAGGCAGATTCGGAGCGGCAATGATAATCGGGATGGTGCTGGTTTGCCCGGTCCGGGCCCAGACCTGGTTGGGCGGCGAGGTCAGCCTGCCCGATCCGGTGAGCTTCGCCAACCGGATGGAGCTGGGCGACGTGGCCCAGGCCAAGGCCTGGCTGGACGCCGGCATGGCCCCCGATTTCATGGGTAGCCGGATCGGTTCCGGGCTGATGATCGGTGCCTGGGAGGGCAATATTCCCTTGATGCGTCTGTTCCTGTCGCGCGGCGCCAGTCTGACCCTGAACAACGCCAACGGCGAGACGGCGCTGGTGCTGGCCGCATGGCGCGGGCAACTTGATGCCGTCAAGTGGTTGGTCGAGCGCGGGGCGCCGGTCAATGCGCCGCCGCGCCAGTGGTCGGCGCTGCACTACGCGGTGTTCGGTGGACACACAGCGGTGGCCGATTACCTGCTGGCGCAGGGCGCCGATATCGATGCCCGCAGCACCAACGGTTCCTCGGTGTTGATGATGGCGGTGTATGAGGGTCATGAAGCGCTCGCCCGGCAACTGATCGAGCGTGGCGCCAGGCGCGATGTGCGCAACGACTGGGGCGACGGCGCGCTGGAATGGGCGATGCGCAACAACAACCTGGGCATCGCCCGCCTGGTTGGCGATCCGGAAAGCTACCAGCAGGCGCTGAATCAACCCAAGGAGCACTGGGGGACGCCGCAGCGCTCGCTGTTCATGAGCCGCGAGCTGGAGGCGCTGCTGGCGATGCGCAAGCAACTGGAAGAGCGCAAGATGCCGACCGCCGATATCGATCGCCTGATCGCTGCCGAACGCGTCCGGCTGGTCCGTCAGCAAACGGAGCAGCCGGTGGCGCCGCGGGCGACGGCGCTGGAAATCAGCGCCAGCCGCGCAAAGCCCGGTGAGCAGTCGGTGCGGGTAGTCGGTCAGGAGGCGCCGGGGAAAAACCGGAAAGTGCCGCCGGCGACCTATTTCGGCAAGCCGAAGATGCCGCCCAAGGCGCCGGTGAAAAATTACTGAGGCATGCCGGGCGGATTGCCAAGGCTGGTCGGCTCGGGCAGACTCTCGGCGAGACGGGTTTCAAGGAGTGACGGGCATGCTGTATGTGGCGAGGGACGCCGAAGGGCGGGTTTGCGAGTTGCACCCGGTGCCGCTGGACGGTGCCACCGAGGAAGTGGCGGCCGACAACCCGGAAGTGCTGCAGTTCATCCACGAGCGCTGGCGGGAAAGCCAGCTCAACGAACTCGACCGCGATTTCGTCCGCGTCATCGAGGACACCATCGAATTGCTGATCGCCAAGGGCGTCATCATGTTCACCGACCTGCCGCCGAAGGTGCAGGAGAAGATGCTGCGGCGTAAGGAAGTCCGCCAGTTCAACGGCTTCGAGACCGGTTACGGCAGCAACGACATCATCCCGCTGTAGGCGCCGTTTCAGGCGCTGTTTTCCCCCTCGGTCTGCAGCACCGCGCGCACCAGTTCGGCCAGCGTGCGGGCGCCCATCTTGTCCATCACCCGGGCGCGGTGCGCTTCGACCGTTTTCATGCTGATGTTCAATTCGTCGGCAATCTGCTTGTTCAGCTTGCCGGCGACCACCAGATCCATCACTTCGCGTTCGCGCAGCGTCAATTGTTCGAGGCGGCGGCTGACGGCGCTGCTCTGGCTGCGGCGCTGGGCGTTCTGGCAGTCGACGGCGAGGGCGCGGCGGATGCGCGACAGCAGATCCTCGTTGTGGAAGGGTTTCTCGATGAAGTCGCAGGCGCCACGTTGTAGCGCGGCGACCGCCATCGGCACGTCGCCGTGTCCGGTGACGAAGATCACCGGCAGTGGCGAACCGCGCTGGCTCAACAGCTCGTGCAGTTCGAGCCCGCTCATTTCCGGCATCCGGACGTCGAGCACCAGGCAGCCGCGCATGCCCTCGTGCCAGGCGGCGAGGAAATGCTCGCCGGATTCGAAGCAGGCGACGGCGTAGCCTTCGCCTTCGAGCAACCAGTGCATCGAGTCGCGCATTGCTTCGTCGTCATCGACGACGTAGATCACTTGTTGGGCGTCATTGCTCGGGTTCATCGCTTGCCTCCTGCGGCAGGGTGAAGTGGAAGGCGGTGCCGCCCTCGCGGCGCCTTTCCACCCACAACCGGCCTTGGTGAAATTCTACGATGGAACGGCAGATCGGCAGGCCGATACCCATGCCGTCCGGCTTGGTCGTGTAGAAGGGGGTGAAGATGCGTTCGATGTCCTCGTCGGCGAGGCCGTGGCCGCGGTCGGCGATGCTCACCTCGACCATGCGGCTGTCGCGGCTGCGCGCCGAGATCTGCAGCCGCCGCTGTTCGGCCGGTAGCTCGCCCATCGATTCGATGCCATTCTTGATCAGGTTGAGCAGCACCTGCTCGATCATGATGCGGTCGACGAAGACGCGCGGCAGCTTGTCCGGCAGGTCGATCAGCAGCAGCGTGCTCGAGCGCTGCGCCTCGATGTCGGCGAAGGCGCGCGTCTCGTCGATCAGCTCGGGCAGTCCGATCGCCTGCCGGTGCGGCTCGCCCTTCCTGACCATGTCGCGCATGCGGCGAATGATCTTGCCAGCGCGCTCGGCCTGGTCGGAGGCCTTCTGCATTGCCGCCAGCAGGTCTTCGTTGCGGTAGTTCCCGGCCTGCATGCGCTTGACGCAGCCGGCGCAGTAATTGGCAATGGCCGACAGCGGCTGGTTCAGTTCGTGCGCCAGCGACGAGGCCATCTCGCCCATGGTGATCAGGCGCGAGGTCTGGTCGAGGCGCTTCTGCTGCTGCTGCTGGACTTCGTCGATACGCTTGCGGTCGGTGATGTCGGCGGCGATCTGGACGATCACCGTGCGCCCGTCGACCCAGCGGATGGCCCGCTCGTGCAGGTGGTACCAGTGGCCGGACAGGCGGTGGCGGACTTCGCCGTCGAACAGTTCGCAGGGCAGGTCGTCGGGCTTCAGGCTGCGCGGGTCACGGCTCAGTTCGCCGGGGTCGGGCCGGCAGGGTTCGGTGACCACGGCGCTATCGCGGCCGACGGCGTCGAAGCCGAAGATGTTCTGGAAGGCGCGGTTGGCGAAGAGGATTTCGCCGCTGTCGCTGGCCGCGACGTGCACTGCCGAGTCGAGGCCGTCGATCACCGTCTCGAAGCGCTCGTGGGCGCGCTCGAGTTCGGCCCGGGCGCGGCGCGGCTCGGTGATGTCGTTCATCGACGCCATCCAGCCGATCTGCCGGCCCTGGGTGTCGATCAGCGGTGAGAAATAGAGGCGGACGTAGAAGCGCTCGCCGTTCTTGCGCATGATCCGCATCTCGAAGCCGCCGGGTGGCGCCTGGCCAGCGAGTGCCATGTCCACCGTGTGCTGGAGCGCAGCGAACTCCTCGGGCGGCCAGTAGGGATAGGGCGGCATGATGCCGACCAGTTCGCTCTCGTCGAAGCCGGTCATCCGGCAGAAAGCGGCGTTGACGAAGGTGATGCGGCCTTCCAGGTCGATCGCCCGGAGCCCGGTGATCAGCGATTGCGACATCGCCAGGCGGAAGGCGTAGGCGGCGCGCAGCTGCTCCTCGGTCTGCGCCCGGTGCTGGGCGTGGCGGCGCAACTGCAGCATGGCGACCGAGGTGATCGCGGTGAGGACGATGATCAAGAGCGCCGGCAGGAAGGTCAGCCAGGCGCCGCCGCCGCGATAGGCGACGATTTCCAGGCCGAGCCGGTTGTTCGGCAGATTGAGGACGATGTGCCCGGAAATCTCGCGGTCGCTCGGTTTGACCGAGGTGTTGCGGAACACCTCGCGCTCCTGGGCGTCGAGCACGCTGAGGCTGTAGCGGGTGGTGAAGGCGGTCGGCAGCGAGGCACGCAGCAGGCTTTCCAGCGACTGCAGGGCGATGAAGGCGCCGAGGTCGGCGCTGCTGCGCTGCACCGGGACGATGATGTCGTGCTGCGGTCGGCGGTCGATGTCCGGGTAGTCGTCGGAAATCATCTCGCGGCGGATGCGCAGGGCCTCCTGCAGCGCCGCCAGGCGGCTGCCCTGCAGACGTTCACCGACATAGGTGATGGTCGATTCGTTGGGCGCCACCCATTCCACGTAGCCGTCGGTATCGACCCAGACGATGGCGAGGATCTCCGGGTTGTCCCGCACATAGCGGCCGGCGCGGACCTGGAAGGCCTCGTAGTCGAGCTGCATGAACTCCTGGTCGCGACCGAGCTGGCCGAGGAACTCGAGGTGGCTGAAGAGGCGGTTCTCGAGCGTCCGCTCGGCCCAGTGCATGTCGCCCTCCAGCGCCGATTTCGCGGTGTCGCGCTCGCGCCACTGCAGGAGGCCGGTGATCACCAGCATGGCCAGCGCGAAGATGCCGATCGCCAGGTAGGGGGCGTTCAGCAGCCAGGGCTGGCGCGGCGAGGGAGCGGGCGGCTTGGGGAACATGACGGGATTCTTGGGCGGCCCGCCGGGATCAGCCATTGGTACTTACCCTTACTTGAGCAGGAAGTCGGCGAGCAGCGGCAGCAGCGCCGCCGTGAGCAGGCCGTTGAGGCCCATCGCCAGCGCCGCGAAGGCGCCTGACTGTTCGTTGATCTGGAAGGCGCGGGCGGTGCCGATGCCGTGCGCGGCGACGCCCATCGCAAAGCCGCGGATCGCCGGATCGTGCACGCGGATCGCCGAAAATAGCCGTTCGCCGACGATGGCGCCGAAGACGCCGGTGCAGATCACCAGCACCGCGGTCAGCGAGGGCAGGCCGCCGATCTTTTCGGCGATGCCCATGGCGATCGGCGTGGTCACCGATTTCGGTGCCAGCGAGGCCTGCGTCGCGCTGTCGGCGCCGAGCAGGCGGGCGATGGCGACTGCCGAGACGACGGCGGTCGCGCTGCCCGCCAGCAGCCCGGCCGAGATCGGCAGCAGCAGCTTGCGCACGCGGCGGAACTGCAGGTAGAGCGGCACCGCCAGCGCCACCGTCGCTGGGCCGAGCAGGAAATGCACGAACTGGGCGCCAGCGAAGTAGGTCTCGTAGGCGGTGCCGGTGAGTCCGAGCAGCGTGCCGAGGATGGCCACCGCGATCAGCACCGGGTTGGCCAGCGGGTGCTGGCTGCTCTTGCGGTACAGCGCGTGCGCCAGTTGGTAGGCAAGGAGGGTCACGGTCAGGCCGAGCAGCGGCGAGGCCGCGAGATAAACCCAGATTTCGCCGATCGGTCCACTCATTTTTCCTCTCCTTCGCTCAGGCGCTGGCACAGGCGCATCGTTCCCGCCGTCACCAGCAGTGCGGCCAGCGTGCTGAGCAGCAGCGAGGCGACGAGCGCCGGCCATTCTTCGCCGATGCGCGAGAAATGCAGGACGATGCCGGTGCCGGCCGGCACGAACAACAGCGACAGATGCTGCAGCAGGCCCTGGCTGGTCGTGCGCAGGTTCTCGTCGGGGCCGTCGCGCAGCACCAGCAGCAGGAACAGCAGCAGCATCCCGGCGACCGGGCCGGGCAGCGGCAGGGCCAGCCAGCGGACGAAGACTTCGCCGATCAGCTGGCAGACGAGGAGGAGGGAGAGGGCAGCGAGCATGGCGGCGTTCCTTGAAGCAAGGCCGTCAGTGTATTTGTGCCCGAATGTTTTGTTAATTCGCCGATTCGGCGAATGATCTTTTACGGATTGTCATTAATGCAGGTCAGTAATCCTCATCCGTCGTCCACATCTCCGGCGTGAAGCGGATCACCCGGTTGCGCCCGGTTTCCTTGGCCTGGTAGAGCGCCAGGTCGGCGAACTTGACCGCCTGCCAGAAGGTGGCGCTGTCGCCGGGGAAGTCGGCAATGCCGATGGAAATCGTTTTCTGGATCACCGTGCCGCCGACCTGCACCTTCATCGCCTCGACCTCGCCGCGGATCTTCTCGCCGATCAGGCAGGCGTGTTCGGCGTTGCTGTCGAGCAGGATGATCAGGAATTCCTCGCCGCCGTAGCGGATCACCAGGTCGGAGGCGCGCACCGCCTGCTTGAGCACGCCGGCCAGCGCCTTGATCACGGTGTCGCCGGCATCGTGGCCGTAGGTGTCGTTGACCATCTTGAAGAAGTCGAGGTCGAGCATCATGATCGCCGCGTGCGCCCGTTTGCGCTGCACGCCGGCGATCAGCGTGTCGACGTATTCCTCGAGGAAGCGGCGGTTGTTGAGGCCGGTCATCGGGTCGCGCAGCGTCGCATCGCGCAGGTTCTCCATCAGCCGCTTGGTTTCCAGCACCGGCGCGGTTTCCCGCAGGTAGACCTGGAGCAGCGGGGCGCACTCGTGCAGTTTTCTCTCCTCGTCCGGCGTGCAGATGATCTGGACGATGCTGCCGACGGCGCCCGACTGGATGATCGGGAAGCAGACGTGGCGGCGCGGCCCGACTTCCGGCGGCGGCTGGAAGGCGTAGCAGATTTCCGGGTTGTCGATGCCGTCGACCGGGTGGCCGGTGCGGCGTACCCGGCAGGCTTCCGGGCGGACCAGGATTTCCGGGTCGCACCAGCGGCAGCCGTCGGCCGGCCGGCCGTCGACGATCAGGCTCTTCATCTGCTTCTTGTGGCTGAGGATTTCGTAGAGCGAGAACTCCTGGCGGCCGAATTCCTTCTGCAGCGTGCTGGAAAGGCGGGTGTAGATTTCCGACTTGGTTTCGTCTTCCTCGATCGCCTGCTTGAAATGCGCCGCCTTCGACAGCCCCTCGACCATGTCGATGGTTGCCGTCAGCAGGTTCTCGCCCGGCGTCGCCGGCCGTTCGGTGAGGCGGGCGACGCTGGTGCCGATGCGGTTGAGGCCGCTGTCGAGGAAGGCCAGGAGGCGGTTCATGTCGCGCGCTATCTGGCCGATTTCGTCCTTGGTACGCTGCTCGATCTGCGTCTTGAAGTCGCCGTCGAGCGCCTTCTGCACCGCCGCTTCGACCGCTACCGCGGTGTTCGCGATCGGCCGCAGCAGGCGCCGGGCGAGCAGCACCAGCAGCACGGCAAACAGCGTCACCGCGCCGGCGATGCCGCCCACCGTCAATACTGCCTTGTCGCGCAGGCCGTCGATCGACATCGTCATCGTCACCGTGCCGAGCACGCTGCCCTCGGTGACCTGATGGCATTGCAGGCAGTTCGGCGTGCCGTGGGCGGTGGCGATGTAGGGAATGGTGCCGCGGAAGACGGTTTCGCCGTCTTCTTCGACGACGCCGAAGGACGGCTTGCCGCTCGCCATCACCTGGCGTTCGGTGGCGTCCGCCTGGCTTTCCAGATTGAGGCCGCGGCCGAACTGGCGTTCGACTTCCGGCGAGCGGACGACGCGCGCCGAGCGCAGGCCCTGCACTTCGAGGATGCGCTTGAGGAAGCTCTCGCGGCGGTCGATGACGCCGTTGATCATCGACTCGGTCAGCGCCACCCGCACCAGCTCGCCGGCCGAGCGGATGTGGTCGGTCGCCGAGGCGATCGAGAAAGTGCGGAAGGCGTAGAGGCTGATCGCCACCAGCACGGCGAGCAGCGACACGGCAATCGCCGAGAAGAACAGCGTGACCTTGGTGTTGAGATTCACGATGACGATCCCGCAACACGGTTTCCGAAGTGCGACATTATGTCCGAGCTGCCTTCTATTACGAAGGTGTTAGCTGGCGATGCTGCGGGAATCGCCGGGTTTCTTGATCAGGATCAAGCAGCGCCGGGCAGCGACCATCGCTTTGCGCCAGGTCAGTGCTGGCGTTTATGATGATGTCAATTTCAACCCTTCCCGGAAGACATCGAGATGAACGCATTGCCCTTCGCCAGGCACTTCGGCCTGCTTGCCCTTGCGCTGGCCACCCTCAATCCCGCCCTGGCCGAAAGCCCCGGTCTGCTGCCCGCCCTCAACATCGACCTGACGCAGACCACGGTTTCCGGCATCTCGTCCGGCGCCTTCATGGCCGTCCAGTTCGGTGTCGCCCATTCGGCCTCGGTGCGCGGCATTGCCGCCACTGCCGGCGGCCCCTACTTCTGCGCCGGCAAGGACGCCTGGGCCGGGGCCGGTGTCGGTAAGGCGATTGCCCGCTGCATGCAGGGTGATCCCGCCTATCCGGCGCGGCCGATCACCCCGGCCGACCTCGACGACATGACCGCCGCCGCCCGCGCCTGGGCCGTCCGTGGGCTGATCGACCCGCTCGCCAACCTGGCGCGGCAACGCCTCTGGCTGTTCCACGGTAGCAACGACGGCATCGTCAAGCAGCCGGTCAACGCCGCGCTCGACCAATGGTTCGCCGGCTTCGCCCCGGCCAGCCAGCGTTTCACCCAGGACAGCTTCAATGCCGGTCACGCCCAGATCAGCGCCGCCTGCGTCGGCAGTGCTTGCCAACCCTGCGCCAAGACCGGCGGCGATTTCATCAACGCCTGTTCCGCCAATGCCGAGGGTGCGCCCTACGACGCCGCCGGCGCCGCATTGCAGATGTTCTACGGGCCGCTGGTGCGGACTGCCAGCGACGCTCTTGGCAGCAAGGCGCAAGCCTTCGATCAGCGCATCCACACCCGGCGCGCCGGCGCAGCCATCGCCCCGCTCAAGATATCAATGGCCGAGCAGGGCTACGTCTACGTGCCGAAGGATTGCGCCGACGGCGCGGCTTGCCGCTTGCACATTGCCTTCCACGGTTGCCAGCAGCAGGCCGAACTGCTTGGTGAGGCCTTCGTGAACAAGGCCGGCTTCAACGAATGGGCCGACGCCAACCGGGTCGTCGTCCTTTATCCGCAGGCGGCCGCCGCCGTTGCGCCGCCGCTGACGCCGCTCAATCCGCAAGGCTGCTGGGACTGGTGGGGCTACAACGACTTCGGCTGGGACATGGTCGGCCATTACGCCACCGCCGGCGGTGACCAGATCGCCAGCGTCTGGAGCATGGCCGAACGCCTGGCTGGTGGCAGTGGGGGCGCGACGCCGACCGTCGTCGCCGGAGTGCCCGAGCTGCGCGCCGCCGACCGCGCCGACAACCAGATCGTCCTCACCTGGCAGGCCATGCCCGGCGCCACCGCCTACCGCCTGCAGCGCGACGGTGGCGTGGTTGCCGAAATCGCTGCCGACTCCCTGCCATCCTGGGTCGATAACGGCCTCCAGCCGGATACCGCCTACACCTACCGCCTGCTCGGCATCGACGCCGGGGGGCAGGAAATTCCCCACGCCAATACCCTGATCGTCCAGACCAGCAAAGCGCCCGCTGCCTGCGATCCCTATTTCTCGCTGGCGCAGAATCGGCCAGTGACCCGGAAGAACCGGCCGACGCGCAAGACATGTCCCTGAACGTTCGCCGGTCGGCGCATCTATAATGGCGAGCCAGACTCCGCTTGCCGGACTTGGTCCGACGACCTTTCCCGGCCTTTCGGCGCATCAAATTCCGGTGCCGTGCTGCGGTGTCGCTCAGGATTACACAGGACATGGACGAAACTGCACAATTATTCGACGACGTGGCGCACTATTTCAGCCTGCTTGCCGACCCGACGCGCCTGCGCATCCTGTTCACCCTGTGTCAGGACGAACGCCCGGTCAATGATGTCGTCGAAAAGGTTGGCCTGACCCAGGCCAACATCTCGCGTCACCTCAACATCCTTTACCGGGCCGGCGTCCTCGGCCGCCGCCGCGACGGCAACCAGGTCTTCTACCGCGTCATCGACCCCAATTTCGTCGACATCCTGCGTACCGTCAGCGTCACCGTCGCCAGCCGGGATATCGGGGAATTTCTCGGCGCCGAGGCGAAGGATTGATCGACTGGAGGGGATAACTGGTTCGCAGTTTGCGAACTGAGAACCAGAGGCTTCCTCCAAGCTAAATGCATCGGGTTTCGAGAAACACAAAGTCGTCTGGCGCCACTAAAATGCCGCGATGCTTACCCCACACCAGTCCCGCTTCTTCGCCTGGCAACTGACGCGCCGCGCTGCGTCGGATTCGATGGAATCCTTCGCTTCAACTCTGGTCGATGCGCAGGTCGATCTGAATCCTCATCAGGTTGATGCGGCACTCTTCGCCTGTCGCAATCCGCTCTCGCGCGGCGTCATCCTGGCTGACGAAGTGGGTTTGGGGAAAACCATCGAAGCCGGGCTGGTCATAGCCCAGCATTGGGCCGAAAGGCGGCGCCACATTCTGGTCGTCGTTCCCGCCAACCTGCGCAAGCAGTGGTATCAGGAACTGCTGGAAAAATTCGCGCTGGAGTCCGGTATCCTGGAAACGCGCAGCTATAACGCCCTGCGCAAGGCCGGGCAGATGGCGCCCTTTGATTGTCCGGACAAGATCGTCATCTGTTCCTACCAGTTTGCCAAAGCCAAGGCCGACGATCTGCGGCGGATCAATTGGGATCTGGTGGTGTTCGACGAAGCGCACCGGCTGCGTAACGTTTACAAAACTGGCAACGTTATCGCCCGCACGCTCAAAGAGGCGGTTGCCCACGCTGCCGGCAAGGTACTTCTGACGGCTACGCCGCTGCAGAATTCACTGCTCGAACTCTATGGTCTGGTCAGCATGATCGACGAACGGGTGTTCGGCGACATCGACAGCTTTCGTCAGCAGTTCGGTCAGATCAGCCGCGAGCAGACTTTCTCCGATCTGCGCTCCCGGCTGGCGCCTGTCTGTCTGCGTACCCTGCGGCGGCAGGTGCAACCTTATGTGTCTTACACCCGGCGGATTCCCATCGTCGAGGAGTTCACCCCTTCCTCGGACGAAATCCAGCTAACCGGGATGGTGTCCGAGTATTTGCGGCGCCCCGAACTGAAAGCTCTGCCCACCGGCCAACGGCAACTGATCTCGCTGGTCCTGTGGAAGCTGTTGGCCTCCTCCACTCACGCCATCGCCGGGGCGCTGGGCGTCATGGCGGATCGGCTGGAAAAGCAACTCGGTGCATTGCCGCCCGACGATGTCACGGAAACCCTCAATGCCGATTACGAGGCTCTGGGCGAAACCGCTGACGAATGGGAGGCCGAGGAATCGGCAGAGGGCGAACCGTTGGCGGAGCGTAGCGCCATCGAGCGCGAAATGAACGAACTAAGGCAATTTCAGGCACTAGCCAGTGGTATCCGGCAGAACGCCAAGGGGGTTGCCCTGATCAAGGCACTGGACAAGGCCTTTGCCGAACTCGAAAACCTCAGGGCCGCGCGCAAGGCCATCATTTTCACCGAATCGAAACGCACCCAGGCCTACTTGCTCGAACTGCTCGCTGAAACGCCCTACGGCCCCGGTGTCGTCCTGTTCAACGGCACCAACTGCGACGAGCAGGCGCAGAAAATCTACCAGGCCTGGCTCAAGAAGCATGCCGGCACCGACCGCATCAGCGGCTCGCGCACGGCGGATACGCGGGCGGCGCTGGTCGAGCACTTCCGCGAATGCGACAACCTGGCCGGCAGCATCCTGATTGCCACCGAAGCCGGCGCGGAAGGCATCAACCTGCAATTCTGCTCGCTGGTCATCAACTACGACCTACCCTGGAATCCGCAGCGCATCGAACAGCGCATCGGCCGCTGCCATCGTTATGGTCAGAAACACGATGTCGTTGTGGTCAATTTTGTCGACCTCTCCAATGAGGCTGACAAGCGGGTCTACGAACTGCTGGCGCAAAAATTCCACCTGTTCGAGGGCGTATTCGGCGCCAGCGACGAAGTGCTGGGCGCCATCGGCTCGGGCGTCGACTTTGAAAAACGCATCGCCGAAATCTACAAAACCTGTCGCAGTCACGAACAGATCAAGGCCAGCTTCGAGCAACTGCAACTCGACCTCTCCGGCGAAATCAACCAGGCCATGGTCAAGACCCGGCAACTGCTGCTGGAAAACTTCGACGAAGAAGTCCAGAACAAGCTGCGCATCCGCGATGCGGACGGCAAGGCCACGCGTGGGCGTTTCGAGACCATGCTGCTCGATCTGACCAAAGCCGCCCTGCAAGATGAAGCCGAATTCGACGAAGCGGGCTTTCAACTCAACACCCTGCCGGCGCCGGAACTTGCCGCCCACGTTCCCCTCGGGCGTTACGAACTGCCGCGTCGCAGCGGCGAAGCCCACCTCTATCGCGTTGGTCATCCACTCGCCGAATGGATCATTGCCCGTGCCAAGCAAGGCGAGCTGCCACCCGCCCGCCTGCGCTTCGACTATGACGCCTACGCCAGACAGAACGGCCGCCTGACTACGCTGGAACGCCTGCGTGGCCAGTCCGGGCAACTCCAGGTCGAACTGCTGACCGTGGAAGCGCTAGGCCGCAAGGAAGAGCGGCTGATTGTTTCGGCCGTCGATACCCAGGGCAAGCCGCTACCGGATGATGACGGTGAAAAGCTGCTGCGCCTGCCGGCCAGTATCGAGTCCGCTCTGGCTGAAAAAAATCCCTCTCCAGCCTTGTTGACCGCAGGAAATTGCCGTCGCGAGGTTGCGTTGGCCGAAATCAACCAGCGCAACCTCAATTACTTCGAGGCCGAGGTGCAAAAGCTCGACGCCTGGGCTGACGACCTCAAATTGGGGCTGGAACAGGAACTCAAGGAACTCGACCGGCAGATCAAGGAAATCCGCCGCGAAGCTTCGTCGGCGCTGACTTTGGAAGAAAAGATCAACTGCCAGAAACGTCAGCGCGAACTGGAACAAACCCGTAACCGCAAACGCCGGGAAATGTTCGACCGGCAGGACCAGATCGACGAAGAGCGCGGGCGGCTGATTGACGAGTTGCAGGCGGGCTTACAGCAACGGATTGATTCCAATGTGCTATTTTTTGTGGCTTGGGAACTTCAGTAATTGCCTTGAGGGGAGCAAGCAATGAATCCGAGTGAGGAATTGGCGGCCAAGATTCTGGATCGCCTTGAAAAAAAACAATTGGTTTCCGGGAGTCAGCGCAAACGCATCGCTGACAAACTGACTCAAGGCAAAATGAAGCAAGAAGATTGGCAGGCCGCTATTGAGTTCTCCTTAGCCGAAGGAGAAAAGCATGGCAGCTAAGACTCCGCTGCGTTCCCTATCCATCCAGGCATTGCGCGGTGCAACGACGCCACTTTCCGTCGCGTTTGAATCGAACAAGAGCCTGACGCTGATTTACGGCGAGAACGGCACCGGCAAAACAACGCTTTGTGACGCCTTCGATTTTATCGGTAATGGCAAGGTGGGATCGCTGGAAGGGCGAGGCCTGGGAAGCATGGCTGCTTATTGGCCGTCGGTAGGCAAGAACAAAAGCGAAATCATTGTTGCGCTCGAAACATCGTCTGGAAAATGGACTGCCTACTTCGGTAAAAAGGGCGTCGAAGTCAAACCTGCAACAGGGATGCCGAACACATCGGTTCTACGGCGCAGCCGACTTCTCCAGCTGCTCCAGGACACGCCCGCGAATCGTTACGATGTCATTCGCCCATTCATCGACATCTCTCCTATTGAGGCTTCGGAAAACGAACTCAGGAAGCTGATTACAGAAATCGACCGCCAACAGACCATGGCGAGCGCAGTGATCAGTGAAAACCGCACAGCCATCGAAGAGCGGTGGGCGGCGGCCGGCAAGCCAGGGACGGACTACATGACTTGGGCGGAAGCCGAGTCAAAAAAAAGTACGGCTGAACTCGACGACAATCTGCGCCGACTGCGTACTCTTGCGTCGGCACTTGCTCAACTGGAAAGCGACGTACAGCGGGTGCGGCAAGCAGATGAAAAGGCTATTTCCAGCCAGCGCCAACTTGGCTACGAAGAAAATGCCTTGACTCAAGCCAAAGCCTCCTGCCTTGCCGACGACGTGTCGACCATCGAGTTGCTGTTGGCGGCGAAAAAGCATCTCGAAGGGCTGCAACATGTCGACCAGTGTCCGCTTTGTGGCAGTGCCGAATTTGCTGCTGGCTTGCCCGTTCAAGTGACGCAACGGCTTGAGTTGTTGCGTGCGCTTCAGTCGGCGCTTGAGGCAAGGAACCTTGCAGCAAATGCAGTGGCCCAGCAGCAATCGATTCTCGAAAACGAACAGCACCGCCTGAGCGAATCGCTCAATCAATTTCGCCAAGCCTGGGAAGGCGCGCAGGAGGTGTTTCTGGCCAATGGTGGTGATGACGCACCAGTGCTCCAATCCATCTCCGCCGCCATTCCTGATCCCGACGAGCTTCTTGGCATAAGCCAACAACTCAATCGCCAAACCGAAGCACTGGAAGCTTCAAAAGCTGGCATTCAGTCACTCAAGCTGGCTTTGGATCGTTACCGTTCCAACTATGAGAGACAAACGCAAATTAGCCGGGTTTTGCCCAATTTGCGCCAATCCTTGAAAGTGATGGAAGAAGAGCGCCGTGCCTACGTCGACGCCAAATTGCAGGCAATTGCGTTGGAGGTCGGGCGCCTGTACGAAAAGCTCCATCCTGGAGAAGGGCTAAACAAAATCAGCCTGAAACTTGATCCGGCGAAACGCGGTTCCTTGGAACTGGGAGCTGAGTTTCTTGGGCAACAGGATGCGCCACCGCATGCCTACTTTAGTGAGTCGCACCTGGATTCGCTCGGACTTTGCATCTTCCTTGCGCTGGCTGGGTTGCAAGGGCGAGAGAACACCATTCTGGTGCTGGACGATATTCTCGGCAGCATCGACGAACCGCATGTGGATCGACTGATCGCCCTGCTTTATGAAGAGTCGCAGCAATTCCTGCACTGTGTTCTGACGACCCACTATCGCCCGTGGAAAGAAAAATACCGCTGGGGTCACATGCGTCCGCCTTTTTGCCAGTATGTGGAACTGAAAAATTGGAGTCCGGGAAGGGGCGTCTCGCATGGCAAGGGGGCGCCGATGCCGGTGGCCGAGCTTGGTAAACTACTGGCGGACGAAACGCCCAGCCCGCAACTGCTTTGCGCAAGCGCTGGAGTCGTGCTGGAAGCTACCTGTGACTATCTGACCGCCCACTACGAATGTTCCGTTCCCAGGCGCAAAGGCAAACCCACGTTGGGTGATTTGCTGCCGTCCATCGACAAGAAATTGAAAAACGTACTCAAGGTCGAGAGCCGTCAAACTGACGGTAGCTACCTGGCGACAGAATTGGGGCCGATTTTCGAGCAACTACAGAACACCATGCAGGTGCGCAATATTTTTGGTTGCCACTTCAACGAACTGGCGATGCATTTGCCGGATCAAGATGCCATCGATTTCGCCCGACTCGTTTATCAGGCAGCAGAAGCTTTGTGTTGCCCGGAAGAAGGATGGCCAATGGTGGAAAAAGCCGGTTCATACTGGGCGACGCGTTCCGAAACGCGGCGCCTGCACCCTTATAGAAAACCTTCGTAACACATGACGCAAAAACAAAAACTCGAACTCACCTGGATCGGCAAGGACAAGCGGCCGAAGCTGGAGCCGCGCATTCTAGTGGAGGAAGCGGAGAAGTCGTGTCACGCCCTGTAGCGGGTGTCGTACTATAAAACCTGATTCGTTATTGAAAATGAATGGAATATTCCGATGATTCGCGAATTGGAAGTCAGAAGTCTGCGAGCTTTACGTTATGTATCCGTCAGTCTCGAGCCCTTTCTTGTCATGGTGGGGCCTAATGCCTGCGGGAAAAGCACCTTGTTCGATGCGCTATTGCTGGTGCGCGATGTCCTGACCAGCGGTTTGGATGCGGCGGTGTATGGGAGTTCGCGAATGAATATTGCTCCCCGAGCCGTAGACCCTCGTGATCTCACATGGTTGCGGGAAGGGGGCGGGGTCGAAATTGCAATTACCTTGGAATTGCCCAGCGAGTTGGTCAAGAGGCTGGATGGGCGCTATCGCTTCGCACGCTATGAAATGGGGATTAGAACTGAAGGTGCTCTCGGCTTTAACCACGAAGCACTATGGCTTTGCAATGAATTGAAAAAGCCCGCCGAAGCCTTGGCCAAAGGGCAGATTGATCTTTTCCCCAATCAGCTAGACGTACCTTCGCATATCGTTCGCCCCTCGAATACCAAAACGCCTGTGGGGTGGCGAAAGGTAGTCAGTAAAACCGTGGAAAGCGGAAATGACTACTTCCGTTCCGAAACTTCTGACTGGAACAACCTTTTTCGTCTGGGGCCAAGCAAAAGCGCATTAGCCAATCTGCCCGAGGACGAATTGAAGTTTCCGGCGGCCACCTGGACCAAGCGCGTGTTGATGGAAGGTGTTCACCGTTTGATGCTGAATGCTGAAAAAATGCGCCTCTCTGCCCCAGCCGGATCTCCAAGCGATTTCTTGCCTGATGGCTCCAATCTCCCCTGGATTGTTCATGAACTTGAGAAGAGTGATAGTTTGGGAAGAAAAAAGGAGTGGGTGCAGCATCTGGCGTCGACCTTGGAAGATTTGGAAGACGTTGTTACCAGAGAAAGGCCCGAGGATCGATCTCGCTATTTGGAGTTGCGTTACAAGAACGGCTTGACCGCGCCATCCTGGGTACTATCGGACGGGACTTTGCGTTTGCTTGCGCTAACTCTTTTGGCGTATGCCCCCAAGGCGCCCAAGCTGATTCTGATCGAGGAGCCGGAGAACGGGGTTCACCCCAAAGCGATTGAAACGGTCATGCAATCGCTTTCTTCGATCTACGATTCGCAAGTTTTGTGTGCAACGCACTCGCCAGTGGTTCTCAGCCAGATGAAGGCACAACAGGTTCTCTGTTTCGGCAAAACAGCGGAGGGATCGGTTGATATCGTCAGAGGAAGCCAGCATCCCAGGTTGAGGGATTGGCAGTCGGCGCTGAACTTGGGTGACCTTTTCGCAACAGGGGTGTTGGGATGAGGGATTGCCTTTTTCTAGTCGCGGACAAGAACATGGAAGGTGTGCTGAAAGGTTTTCTCTCAAAACCGGATTTTCATCTGGCCTTGGGGTGTGCCCCCTTCGTTTTCGATCCCAAGCAGGATTTGGTTGTTGCCCATGGGCAGAACGATCCCGGTTTGTACACGCGAGCCAATGCCCTGCTACAGCCATTTGTACAAACACATAAACATGCGGTCGTCATCGTGGATGCCGCCTGGGAGGGTTCGCCCGGATACGAGGCGATTATGCAGAGAGTACAGGAGCACATCATTAATGCGGGTTGGCACGGAGATTCCGGCTGTGCGGTGGTGATCGTTCCGGAATTGGAGAATTGGGTCTGGCAGGATAGTCCGCAGGTCTGCACGCATCTGGGATATTCCGGGAGTTTTCAACAATTGCGCGCCGAACTGGAGAGCCTCGGATTCTGGAATGCGGGCGAACCCAAGCCGCGTCAGCCCAAGGAGGCCGTGGAACAGACGTTGAGGCAGGCGAGGAAGCCACGGTCCTCGGCCATTTATCAGAGCCTGGCGGCGCAGGTTTCCGTGAAACGCTGTACGGATTCGGCCTTGAATTCCCTGCTGGAATCCGTTCGCCGTTGGTTTCCGAGAGACATCAAGTAAAGCAACACATGACGCAAAAGCAAAAACTCGAACTCACCTGGATCGGCAAGGACAAGCGGCCGAAGCTGGAGCCGCGCATTCTGGTGGAGGAAGCGGAGAAGTCGTATCACGCCCGGCAGCGGGTGACGGATCGGGATATTTTCGACAACCAGCTGATCTTCGGTGACAACCTGCTGGCCTTGAAGGCGCTGGAGGCGGAGTACGCGGGCAAGGTCAAGTGCGTGTTCATCGACCCGCCCTACAACACCGGCAGCGCCTTCACCCATTACGACGACGGGCTGGAACATTCGATCTGGCTGGGGCTGATGCGCGACCGGCTGGAAATCCTCCGCCGCCTGCTGGCTGAGGATGGCTCGCTGTGGATCACCATCGACGACAACGAGGCGCACTACCTCAAGGTGTTGTGTGATGAGGTGTTTGGGCGGGCGAATTTCGTGGCGAACTTGGCTTGGCACAAGAGAGTTTCACCAGCCAATGACGCAAAATATTTCAGTGGCGATTTTGACCATGTTCTGGTGATTGCGAAGAATAAGGAAGTTTGGCGCCCTAACCGCTTAGAGAAAAACGAATCTCAGCTAGCAAATTACCGGAATCCAGATAACGATCCCAGAGGGGTTTGGAATTCGGCTGCCTACACCTGCGCTAAAACGGCAGAGGAACGACCTAATCTTTATTACCCAATCGTCAACCCATTTTCTTTGGAAGAGGTCTGGCCCAGTCGCACCAGAGTTTGGGCATATGACCGAAAGACACACGAAAAAAATGTTGAGGCGGGGCTTCTTTATTGGGGAAAGAGCGGCGAGGCGAAAATGCCTCGCATCAAGAAATTTCTGACCCAATCGAAACCTGTAGTGCCGCGTTCAATTTGGGGATATGACGAGGCAGGGCACAATCAAGAGTCAAGGTTGGAGATTGACCGGCTCTTTCCCGGAGACCCGTTTACTACTCCGAAACCTGAACGGCTAATCAAGAGAGTCTTGGAGATCGCATCTACTAATGGCGACCTCGTCCTTGACTCCTTCGCCGGCTCCGGCACCACCGGCGCCGTGGCCCACAAGATGGGCCGGCGCTGGATCATGATCGAGCTGGGCGAGCACTGCCATACCCACATCATCCCGCGCCTGAAGAAGGTCATCGACGGCGACGATCCCGGCGGCGTGACTTCTGCGGTCAACTGGCGGGGCGGCGGCGGTTTCCGTTACTACCGGCTGGCGCCGTCGCTGTTGGAAAAGGACCGCTGGGGCAACTGGGTGGTCAATCCGGAATACAACGCGGCGATGCTGGCCGAGGCAGTGTGCAAGCTGGAAGGCTTCAGCTACGCGCCGTCGGAAACCCATTTCTGGCAGCACGGCCATTCCAGCGAAAGCGATTTCATCTACGTGACGACGCAGACCCTGGGCGTCGAGCAACTGGCGCAACTGGCCGAGGAAGTCGGCGAAGCCCGTTCGCTGCTGGTCTGCTGCGGCGCTTTTCGTGGCCTGACCGCCGCGCAGGCCGGGCAACGCTGGCCGAACCTGACCTTGAAGAAGCTGCCCAAGATGGTGCTCTCCCGCTGCGAGTGGGGGCACGACGATTACAGCCTTAACGTCGCCAACCTGCCGCTGGCCGAAAAGCCGCCGGCCGACCCGGTGCAGCAGGGGCTGTTCGGGGAGGAGGGGGCGTGACGCCGGGCGGCAAGTTGCGGGAAGCGGCAATTTGTAAGCCGTCCTTACAAGTTCGCGAAGCGCGTGGGCCGCGGGTTTGCCAGGGTGGTTTGCGGTGAGTGGCAAGAAAATCATCGTAATCGCCGGGCCGAACGGTGCGGGAAAGACGACGTTTGCGCGTGCCTTTTTGCCGAAGGAAGCGGATTGCCCGCGTTTCATCAATGCCGACCTGATTGCGGCCGGCCTCTCGCCGTTTGCGCCGGAGGCGGAGGCGGTCAAGGCTGGGCGGCTGATGTTGCGCGAGATCGGGATTTGCGTGGAGCGCGGAGAGAGTTTTTCCTTCGAGACCACGCTTTCCGGTGTGGCCTATGCGAAACATATCGAGACTTGGCGCGCTGCCGGCTATCACGTCAGCCTGTTCTTCCTGGCCTTGCCTTCTCCGGAAATGGCCATCGCACGGGTGGCCGAGCGGGTGCGCCAGGGCGGGCACGACATTCCCGAACCGGTGATCCGGCGACGGTTTGAAGCTGGGCGGCGCAACTTCGATGAACGCTACCGCTGGGCGGTGGATGCTTGGGCGCTGTATGACAACGCGGGCGAGGAGCCCATCCTGATTGAATGGGGAGAGAACACATGACGCGGGAAGAAATCGGCAAGGCGAAAGACAAGGATCTGGCCGCCTCGCTGGGCGCTATGCGGCGGGCCGCGCAGATGGCACGCGAGCAGGCCATCCGTACCGATACGGCCATTGTCGTGACGCGGGACCAGCGGCTGGTGCGGGTGACGGCGGATGAACTGCGTAATGAGGAGCGCAAGTGAACGTTGAAGCCGTTGTCCGCTCCCTGTCGGGACGCCTGAGCCTGCGCGCGCCGCAACGGGAATCGCTGGAACAGCTGGCGCGGGCCATCGCCCTGGCACCGGAGTCCCTGGCCCATGGCGAGCGCGATTTGCCGGCGATTCTGGCGCAGATGCAGGCGGCGTTTCCCGCGCTCAAGGATTTCGACCGGGAGTTTCCCTCGCTCTGCTTCGCGCTGGCCACCGGCGTTGGCAAGACGCGCCTGATGGGCGCGTTCATCGCCTACCTGTACCAGGCGCACGGCATCCAGAATTTTTTCGTGATGGCGCCGAACCTGACCATCTACAACAAGCTGATTGCCGATTTCACGCCGAATACGCCGAAGTACGTGTTCAAGGGTGTCGCCGAGTTCGCGGCAGCGCCGCCGGAAATCATTACCGGCGACAACTACGAGCAGCGCGGCGCCAATGTGCAGGGCGGTCTGCTGTCGCCGGTGACGATCAATATCTTCAACATTTCCAAGATCAATTCGGAAGTGCGCGGCGGCAAAAGCCCGCGCATCAAGCGGCTGTCGGAATATATCGGCCAGAGCTATTTCGACTACCTGGCGGCCTTGCCCGACCTGGTGTTGCTGATGGACGAGTCGCACCGCTACCGGGCGAGCGCCGGGGTGCGGGCGATCAACGAACTGAAGCCGCTGCTCGGGCTGGAACTGACGGCGACGCCCTTCGTGGAAAGCGCCAAGGGGCCGGTTCCGTTCCGCAATGTGGTGGTCGATTACCCGCTGGCACGGGCGCTGGACGACGGTTTCGTCAAATCGCCGGCGGTGGTGACGCAGAAGAATTTCAACCCGGCCCAGTATCCGCCGGATGTGCTGGAACGCATCAAGTTGCAGGATGGCGTGCGCCTGCACGAGGCGACCAAGGTGGAACTGACCACTTACGCCCACCAGAACGGCGTGCGCCTGGTGAAGCCCTTCATGCTGGTGATTGCGCGCGATACGACGCATGCCGGGGCTTTGCTGAACCTGATCCAGTCCGACGAGTTCTTCGAGGGACGTTATCGGGAGAAGGTGATTCAGGTGGACAGCAGCAAGTCGGGTGCCGATGAGGAGGCGATGATTGCCCGGCTGCTGGCGGTGGAAAGCGTTGACGAGCCGACCGAGATCGTCATTCACGTCAACATGCTGAAGGAAGGCTGGGACGTGACCAACCTCTACACCATCGTGCCGCTGCGCGCTGCCAATGCGCGCACGCTGATCGAACAGTCAATCGGGCGCGGCCTGCGTCTGCCCTATGGCAAGCGTACCGGTGTGGCGGCGGTGGATCGGCTGAACATCGTGGCGCACGACCGTTTCCAGGAAATCGTCGATGAGGCGAACAAGCCGGATTCGACCATCCGTTTGCAGCAGTTGATTCTCGATGCGCCGGAGGAAGAAGCGCGCAAGGTGAGCGTTGATGTGCCGTCTACGGTGGATGCCCTGCTTGGGCTGACAACCACGCCGCTACCTGGTGTGGTGGGGGCTGCTGCCGCCACACCGATTTATACCCAGGCGCGGGAAATCGAAGTGGCACGGCTGGCCCGGCAGGCGGTGGCGGCCTACGAGGTGCAGCGCAACCGGGTACCGACCAGCAGCGCCTTGCTGCAGGAACAGATTCGCCAGGAGATCGTGGCGACGGTACGGCAGCAGATGGCGCCCGCCCAGGGCGAACTGCTGGCGGAAGAAGAAGCGGTGGACGTCGAGGCCGTGGTGGCCCGGACCATTGCAACGGTGGTCGAGAACAGCATCGACATTCCACGCATCGTGGTCGTGCCGGCGGGCGAGGTGGTCGGCGGTTTCAAACCCTTCACGCTGACGACGGGCGGCTTTGCCTCCTTGCAGCCGGGCGAGCGCGACATCCTGATCCAGGACCTGCATAACCACGAACAGGATACCTTGTCGGCGCAGGTGGGCATCGTCGAGCAACGGCCGGAGGATTACATCGTCCATGCTCTGATGGATTTCGATGACATCGACTACGACACCCACGCCGAATTGCTCTACGACCTGGCCGGGCAAGCGGTTGCCGCCCTGCGCCAGCGGCTGGCTTCCGAGGAAGAGTTACGCAATGTGCTGGATGGCTATCGCCGGCTGATTGCCGATAATATCCACGCCCAGATGCTGGCCCATTACGACGAAGGGACGACCGCCTACACCGTCGAGGTGAAGCGCGGCTTCACGGCGATCAAGCCGTGCAGCTATTCGGCGATGGCGGGCGAGGTCCATCACTTCCGCGAGACGGTGGCTGAGGTGGGCAAGATCAAGCAGATGCTGTTCGGTGGTTTCGAGAAATGCCTGTATCCGCTCCAGAAATTCGATTCGGATACCGAGCGACGCTTTGCGGTGCTTCTCGAAAGGGAAGCCTTGAAGTGGTTCAAGCCGGCCAAGGGGCAGTTCCAGATTTTCTATCGCCTGGGCGCCGAGCAACCGGAGTACGTGCCGGATTTCGTGGTGGAAACGGCAAGTGAAATCCTGATGTGCGAAACCAAGGCGCGCACCGATCTGGCGTCCGAGGAGGTCAAGGCCAAGGCGCTGGCTGCTGCGCGCTGGTGTCGCGATGCTTCCGGTTACAACGCAGCCGAGGGCGGCAAGCCCTGGCGCTATCTGCTGATTCCGCATGATGAGGTGGCGGATAACCGGACGCTGGCTTATCTGGGACGCTTTGCCGTGCAGGGATAGCGGTTCGGTTTTCGCCCTTTTCGGCGCTCGGCCGCAGGACATTGCGCTCCCGCAAAAAAAGCGCCGGGTTTCCCCGGCGCTTCTTCATTCTCTGTCGGAGTCGGGCGTCTGGGCGCCTTTTTTCCGGGTACTGCTTAAGCCATCGCCTCGTACAGGGGCAAGGTCAGGAACTCCGGGTATTCCGGGGTCAGCGACATCTTGTCGAAGATTTCGGCGGCTTGGTCGTAGGTGGCCGTGTCTTCGCCTTGGGCGGTGACGGTGGCTTTTACCTTGGCGAGCTCTTCGACAATCATCGGGCGAACAAGTTCCACGGAAATTTTGCGGCCGTCGTCGAGGATGCCCTTCGGCGAAACGACCCACTGCCAGACCTGCGAGCGCGAGATTTCGGCGGTGGCGGCGTCTTCCATCAGGTTGTGGATGGGCACGCAGCCGTTGCCGGCCAGCCAGGAGCCGAGGTAGTGGATGCCGACGTTGATGTTGTTGCGCAGGCCGGCTTCGGTGATTGGGGTGGTCGGGCGGAAATCCAGCCATTGAGCCGGGCCGAAGGAGCCTTCGACCTGCTTGTCGAATTGGTTCGGACGGTCACCGAGCACCTTGACGAACTCTTCCATGGCGATCGGCACCAGACCCGGGTGGGCCACCCAGCCGCCGTCGAAGCCGTCGTTGGCGTCGCGGGTCTTGTCGTGGCGAATGCCGGCCAGGGCCTTTTCGTTGGCGACCGGGTCGTTCTTGATCGGGATCAGGGCCGACATGCCGCCCATCGCCGGGGCCCCGCGCTTGTGGCAGGCCTGCACGAGGGCCAGCGCGTAGCCGCGCATGAAGGGCACTTCCATGGTGATGGCGCTGCGCTGGGCCAGGCAGAAGTCCTGGTTCTTCTTGAACTTTTTGATGCAGGAGAAGATGTAGTCCCAGCGACCGGCGTTGAGGCCAGCGGAGTGGTTGCGCAGTTCGTACAGGATTTCTTCCATCTCGAAGGTGGCGAGGATGGTTTCGACCAGCACGGTGGCCTTGATCGTGCCTTGCGGGAGGCCGACGTGGTCCTGGGCCATGACGAAGGCGTCGTTCCACAGGCGGGCTTCCAGATGGCTTTCCATTTTTGGCAGGTAGTAGAAGGGGCCGGCGCCGCGGGCGATCTGTTCCTTGGCGTTGTGGAAGAAAACCAGGCCGAAGTCAAACAGGCCGCCGGAGACGCGCTGACCGTCAACCAACACGTGCTTTTCGTCGAGGTGCCAGCCGCGCGGACGGATCTGCAGGGTGGCGATCTTGTCGTTGAGCTTGTATTCCTTGCCGTTCTCGTTCTTGAACGAGAGTTCGCGGCGGATCGCCTTGTACAGGTTCACCTGGCCCTGGATCTGGTTTTCCCAGTTCGGGCTGTTGGAATCCTCGAAGTCGGTCATGTAGGAGTCTGCGCCCGAGTTAAAGGCGTTGATGATCATCTTGGCCTCGACCGGGCCGGTGATTTCGACGCGGCGGCACTGCAGGGCCGCCGGCACCGGGGCGACCTTCCAGTCACCGCTGCGGATGTGGGCGGTTTCCGGCAGGAAGTCCGGCATTTCGCCGGCGTCGATACGCGCCTGACGCTCGATGCGGGCCTTCAGCAGTTCCTGGCGGCGGGCTTCGAAAGCACGGTGCAGCTTGGCGACGAATTCGAGGGCCTCGGTGCTGAGGATGAATTCCCATTCGGGCTGGATCGGGGCAGTGATTTGCACGCCGGCGGGCAGGGTGATGGCCATGATGTCTCCTGAAGGATGGGTGAAGTTGAGAAGGAAATTCAGCTACGCAGGCCGCCGACCCAGGCGAGGACATCGCTCAGTTGGCGGCCGCTGCCGTGCGGCGTTACGTCGAGGACGTCGGCCGGCTGGTTGGTGCGATTGACCCAGAAGGTGGTGAAGCCGAACCAGGTGGCGGCGCAGGCATCCCAGGCATTGGCCGAAACGAAGAGGATTTCCTCTTTCGGCAGCCGGAAGGCGTCGACGGCGAGTTGGTACACCTCGGGGGCGGTCTTGAATTTATGCACGCTGTCGGCGGAAAGGATGTGCGCGAACAGGTGGTTCATGTCGTTGTACTTGACGGCGATGTCGAGCATCGAATGCGTGCCGTTGGACAGGATGGCGAGCGGGAAACCCATCGCCTTCAGCGCTTCCAGCGTCGCCAGGTTTTCCGGGAAGGGGCGCAGGCAGGCGTACTGGTTCATCAGGTGCTGGCGCTGGCTGTCGTTCATCGGCAGGTCCAGCGCGCGGGCGGCGAAGATCAACGCGTCGCGGGTGACTTCCCAGAAGGTCTTGAACTGGCCGCTCATTGTCCGGATACGCGTGTACTCGACCTGCTTGGCCCGCCACAACAGGGTCAGCGCCTTGCCCTGGCTGGGGAAGTACTCCTCGGCCAGCGCTTCCATGCAATAGACGTCGAACAGCGTCGCGTAGGCGTCGAAGGCGATGGCTTTGGGCGAGGTGGTGGTTTCCGGCGTGATCATGGACATGGAGTTTATTGCTACCAATAAGATAAGATAAGCGGCAAAAGAAGCGGTTATTCTTTTACTAAAAGTACAAAGTTAAATGGATACTTTCAAGCAGATTTCGGCATTTGTAAACGTCGCGACACGCGGCAGCCTGTCCGCCGCGGCCCGTGCCGAAGGCGTGACGCCGGCCATCGTCGGCCGCCGGCTCGATGCGCTGGAGGCCAGGCTCGGCGTCAAGCTGCTGATCCGCACGACGCGCAAGCTGACGCTGACCTTTGAGGGGCAGGCTTTTCTGGAAGATTGCCAGAAGGTGCTGACCGATCTCGCCAACGCCGAGGCCGCGGTGTCGCTGGGCGGTGTGCAGGCGAGCGGTTACCTGAAGGTTTCGGCGCCGGCTGGGTTCGGCCGCCAGCACGTGGCGCCGCTGGTCGGCGACTTCATGCGCGCCAACCCGGAAGTGCGGGTCAATCTCAACCTCTCCGACCGCCTGGTTGACCTGATCAACGAGAACATCGACTGCGCCATCCGCATCGGTGAACTGACCGATTCCAGCCTGGTCAGCGTGCGTCTGGGCGAGATGCGGCGCATGGTGGTGGCCAGCCCGGCCTATCTGGTCGAACACGGCGTGCCGCGCTCGCCGGACCATCTCGCCGGCCACAACTGCCTGTCGCTCGGCCAGCAGCGCGGCTGGGTGTTCCGCGATCCGGCGAGCGGCAGCATCGATACCTTGAAGGTGACCGGCGATTTCGAATGCAACGACGGTGCCGTCCTGCACGAATGGGCGCTGGCCGGGCGCGGCCTGGCCTGGCGCTCGCTGTGGGAAGTTGGCCGCGACCTCAAGGAGGGGCGCCTGACTTCGGTGCTCGACGCCTGGCAGGCGCCGCCGATGGGCATCTACGCGGTGTTTCCGCAACGCCGCCACTTGCCCTTGCGGGTCCGCCTGTTCATCGACCTGCTCAAGGAAAACTACAGCCGGCCGAGCTACTGGGAGCTGCGCTGACGATGCGGAGGCCGGTTTATCGCGCGCTTGGCGTGCTGTCGGTGCTGCTCGGGATGATCGGCGTCGTCCTGCCGCTGCTGCCGACGACGCCTTTCCTGATCCTCGCCGCCTTCTTCTTTGCCCGTTCGCATCCTGAATGGGAGGCGCGGCTGCTGGCAGATCCGCGGGTCGGTCCGGCGATCCTCGCCTGGCGCGAGCGGGGGGCGATCCCGCTGCTGGCCAAGCGGCTGGCGACGCTGCTGCTCGGCATCAGCGCCGTCGTCGGCTGGTTCGGCCTGGCCGGCGACTGGGGCTACCTGCCGGCCAGTTGCGGCGCCCTCATCCTGCTGTGGATGTGGTCGCGTCCGTCGGCTTGAGCGACTGACAGCTACCGTCCGGCCAGACGACGGCATCGCGGCCCTGGCGCTTGGCTTCGTACATGCGGCGGTCGGCACGCCAGACCAGGGCCTCGCAGGCGGCAATGCCTTCCTCGTCGCTGCAGGCGATGCCGAAGGAGGCCGTCATCTGCCGGCCGTCCGGGCGCTGTCCCAGGCCCTGCTGGCGCAGGCGCAGCAGCAACATCGGCACCTTGTCGAGCGGCGTGTCGGGCAGGACGGCGACGAATTCCTCGCCGCCCCAGCGGATCAGCAGGTCGCTGCGGCGCAGGCCGGCGCGCAGGTTGTCGGCGAGCAGGCGCAGGCACTGGTCGCCGGCTTCGTGGCCGAACAGGTCGTTGATCTCCTTGAAGCGGTCAAGGTCGATGAAGGCGACGGTCAACGGCTTGCCGGCCATGTGGTTGAGCCGGAACAGGAGCTTCAGCGCATCCTCGCCGGAACGCCGGGTGTAGGCGCCGGTCAGCGGGTCGTGCATGGCGCGCACGACCAGTGTCGCCATGTAGTGACACTGGCTCATGCCGGAGAACATGGCAACGCCCAGCATCATCAGCATGAACCACAGGGTGCCGCCGTATTGCGCCAGGTCGGGCGCGGTGCCGCCGAGGATCAGGCCAGTCAGCCCCATGCCGATTACCGGCAGCGCGAAGAGCAGGGCTTCGAGCGCGGTCAGCGGGAAAATGGCGAGGCCGCCAAGGACGACGGTCGGCAGGTAGGCGTAGAGCTGGGCGACAAGCTTCTGGGGACTGGTCTGGCTGGCCTGGGCGAGCATTTCCGCCGACAGCAGATGAAACAGCGAAGGCACCAGCAGCAGGACCAGCAAGGCCGCCAGCGCCTGGGCGTAGGGCCGGGTCAGCGAGGCTTCGCGCGGCCAGGCGAGGGCGGCGAAAATGGCGGTGGAGGCGAGGCGCAGGCCGATCAGTTTGCCGGCGGTGGCAAGGTCAAAGATGACGAGGTCGATGACTGCGAAAAACGGGACCAGGATCGCGAACAGGCCGGCGATCAACTGGACGCGGGCGACGATCACCGATGCCGCGTGGCGGCGCAGTTCGTTGCTGCGGCCGGCCGGGGTCAGCATGTCGAGCAGCTGCTTGCTGCTCAGTTGCGAGGGGGCGAGGATGTTTTCGCTGATGCGCGTGCGCAGCGATTTCACGATGTCACGCGCCGGCGGCTGGCGTCGCGCCAGGCTGGAAAAAGGCCGGGGCCGTCCAGCGACGGCCCCGGCTGAGTGTTGGCGATGGCCTGCATCAGCGAATCAGGCGACGCTGGCCTTGCGCAGCAGCCCGTAGAGTTCGTCCTTGAGCGCCAGCTTTTCCTTCTTCAGCGTCTCGATTTCGACCGGGCTCGCCGGTTCGATGTGGCTTTCCATGTTCTTGATCTTCTGATCCAGTTCGTTGTGCTGGTCGAAGAGGTTCAGGAAGTGACGGTCCGTGGTCTTCAGTTGGGTGATCAGGTCACGGTATTCGGGAAACATGATGCTCTCCTTGTTAGTGTCGTTGTGTCCGTCTCCATTGTACGACCGGGGCTCGGCGCTGGTAAGGGGGCGCGCTCAGTAACGGTGATAGCCCATGCCGACGAAAGGCGGTATGCGGCCGACCAGGCTTTCGAGGAGGATCAGTTCGGCGTCGGTATGGTTGATGATCCGGGCCGGCACCATCATCCGCTGCCGGTCGGCGTTCAGGTAGAGCGGGTGGTCGTGGTAGGTGGTGGCGATCGTTTCAAGGATCGCCGTCTCGCCCGGGGCGCTGATCTCGGCCTCGCCGTAGCACAGGCAGAAATACACCTGCGCCGCGCTCGCCTCGATGTAGCAGGCGGTGCCGCGGATGCCGATGGTGGCGGTCGGCGTCTGCAGACTCTTCTCGCCCTTGCCGAAAACGCCCATCAGCCTGCCTTGCAGAATGCGCAGGACGCGCCGGGTGGTGTTGTCCTCGATGAGCTGGACGGTGGAGTTGGCGCGTTGCAGGTAGGCATCGCTACCGATGATGTAGATCGCCTGGGCATCCTTGCCGGTGACGATGCGGTCGCCGGGGGTAATCGCCATGCGCGGGTGGGCCGGCTTGCCGTTGACCGTGACCTCGCCGCTGAATTCGTGCAGGCCGGGTGGCGGCAGCGCCTGACCGGCAGCCCAGGCGTGGCTGGCGAAGGAAAAGCGCTCGCACACCGCGAGTGTGGCGAGATGGCGGATCAGCTGGCGACGGTTCATCGTTGATTTTCTCCGTTGGGACTGGTGGCTGGCTGGTAATGCCGCGCTCCGTCAAGCGTAACCAATCGGCGGCGCAAGCACTCGGCGCAAGCAAAAAAAATTTCGCGCCGGGCCGGGGGGCTCCGATGGCCTTGCGCGGATCGCTCCAGCCACGGAAGATGGTTGCTGTCCGCGTGGAAGCAGGTGTAGATGGATGATGAAACAGTATTCGGGAAACTTGCAGCCTTGCGAGGTAGCGGTCATCGGCGCCGGTGTCGGCGGCTTGAGTACTGCCATCCGTCTTGCCAGACTCGGTTTGTCGGTGACCGTGTTCGAGCGCCTTGAGCGGGTTGGCGGCTTGTGCGGTACGGTCGCCCTCAACGGGCGGCGTTATGTGGTCGGCTGCAACGATTTCGGCCACGGTCTGCGGCGCGACCTGAAGGCGCTCGGGATCTCCTTGCCTTTTGAGCACAAGAAGGCCCGCATCCATTTCGCCGGTAAGCATTACAGCATGCCGCCCGACCTGCAGACGATCCTGAACTTCGCCCGCCGCCTGCCGTCGTTTGCCCGTTACGTCCTGGGTTTGCGGCAGGCGCGGCGGTCGGCTTACGCCAAGGTCCGTTTCCTGGACGAGTTGGTCGACGAAGCGGGTGTCAGCGGACGTTTTGCCGACATCCTGATGCTGCCGGCCTACCTGATGGGGGTGCCGCCGGACCGTTTTCGTGTCGACTCCATCCTCGACGAGTTCAGCTTCCATTACGGCTACGCCAATCCGACGACACCGGTCGGCGGTCCGCAGGCGCTGGCCGATGCCCTGTACCAGCGCCTGCTGGCGCTGGGGGGCAAGGTCGTCCTCGGTTGCGAGGTGACCGGGGTTGAGGCGGTAGACGGAAAGAAACTGATCCATACCAGCCAGGGCAGCCATGCGGTCGATCTGCTGGTGTCGACCTTGCTGAAGCCTGGGTATTTTCCGCCCGCTTTCGAATCCGGGCTGCCGCTGTCGATGCTCTGGCTGGACATCGATTCAGCCTACCGTCTGCCGTCCGGGATTCATACGCACCTGTATTACCCGCCGGGAATCCGCCAGTGGTTTGGCGACATCTACGCCGGACGGATGCCGGCCGAGTTCGGCTTCCACTTCTTCTGCAGCGATCTCGGCGTGCAGGACGGGGTCAATACGGCGAGCGTCTATTGTCATCTGCCGCGCGGGCTGGCCGAGGATGCCGCGATCCAGACGGCCGCGCAGGCTTACATCCTGGACCGGATCGAAAGCCTGCTGCCCGGCATCGGCGGCTATCTGCGAGCTTGCACGATGATTTCGCCGGCGATGTTCCGGGAGATGCACGGCATGGACCCGGTGCTGACGCCGGTCATCGCACCGGCCGGTTTCCCGCAGCCGGACAACCACGCGCCGGAGGACGACATTTACTACGCCGGGGCGGCTGCCTTCCCGCCGGGCATGCACGCGGGGGCGGCGATTCGTTCGTCGGCCTACGTCAGCGACCTGATTGCCCGGCGCCTGGCGGAAGGGCGCTGACCCGCGTCAGGGTTTGCGGAAAACGTGCCGGATTTCGACCTCCGGCGGCCGGTTTAGCAGGCGGAAGACCGGGCCGACGAAGGGGTTGAGGATGCGCCTTGTGGTGCGCAGGGCCATGCGTACCGGCGAGATGGTGGCGCCCAGTTCCTGCTTCAGGTCGTAGGTGGTGAGGCCGAACTCGATGCGCGGCATGCCGAGCCGGATCGCCGTCTCGATCAGCGCGTAGCCACCATAGATCCACAAGCCGTCGTGGGCGGCCTGATGACGGCCGAAGAACATGAAGCGCATGAGCTCGCCATCGAGCATCAGCAGGATGTGGCCGACCAGCGTTTCCTGGCGGTAGAACAGCATGACCTTCGCCTTGCCGGCGAGACGCTGTGCGAGTTCCCGGTAGAACGCCGGGGTCAGCACTTCGCGCTGGTACTCGTCGGCATGTTCATGGACGACCTGCCACTGTTGGTGCAGGGTGTCGGCGAGGTCGGCGAAATCGTCGCGGATTTCGTAACGGAACTGCTGCTCCCGACACTGGGCGAGGTAATGCAGCAGCTTGCGCCGGTAGTGGCTGCGCATCGCAGCGATGTAGGCCTCCGGCGTCGGCCAGGTGACTTCGACGTAGGTGTTGGGCAGGCTTTCCAGCCAGTGGTAGCCGAGCGCTTCGAAATTGGCCTGGTGCGCCCAGGCTGCTCCTTCGAAGTCGCGCATGACGATCAGCAGTTGTCCGTCGCGCCGGGCGATTTCCTGCAATGTCTGGTCCAGCGCCTTGCCCACTGCGTCGCCCGCTACGTCGGGGGCCAACGCGAAGGGCTCGCTGCCCGGGGTGACTGGCGTGCCGCATTCGAGGATGCTGAACTTGAGGAAATTCGGCATCAGCCGACGCAGCTGGGTCAGCAGCTTGCGCAGACCGGGCGGGGCGAAGATCGCCAGGTCAGTGGTGATCGAGTAGAAACCGGCGATGCCGATCGGTCGTTCGGTGCTGTCGAAGAAGAGGATGTAGCGGTAGCGGAAGTCGTTGATCCCCGAGTGTTCCAGCACTTCCCAGAAGCGGCGCGAATAGACCAGCGAATGGCCGGCGCCGAGAGCGTCCCAGGCATCCGCTGGAACTTCGGCGATGTGGTCGAATACGGCAGTTCTCACTCGGTTCATGGGTTTGCTTCAGTGCCTTGCAATGTCACGATGGACGGTCCGGAGCATAAGCGATGCAGGCCGGAATCCCAAACTCGGGTCAACGTAGCTCTACGGTGCCACCCCAGGGCATCACCGGTACCGTCGAGATGGCGTTGGCCGGGGCACCTTCGATCAGGCGCCGGCTGATTGCCAAATAGACGATCACCTTGCGTTTTGCGTCGTAGCTGCGGTGGATGCTGGTTTCCTTGAACAGCAGCGAAGTGTTTTCGCTGAAGACGATCTCGTTGCCCGGAAGTTTGGCAGGGAGCGTGATCGGGCCGGTCTGGCGGCAGGCGATGGAGAATTGCGAGGGGTCTTCGGCCAGTCCCAGACTGCCCTTGATGCCGCCCGATTTGGCCTGGCTGACATGGCAGGTGACGCCGGGAATCTTCGGGTCGTCGAAAGCATAGACGCAAACCCGGTGGTTGGCGCCGATCAATTTCCAGGCCGTGGTGACGCAGCCGATTTCCTCGGCCTGAGCTGTCGCGCTGAGCAGCAGCATCAAAGCCAGATGGCGAGGTTTCATTCTCTTGCTTCCGGAAAAGGTGTCGGTCGGTATCGAGCATACCAACATGTTTTCCTGGCGGCCAACGAAAAAGGCCGGCCCCTTGTGGGGACCGGCCTTTGCTGCCGCGGGATGGTGCGGCGGCGTTGCTTAGTGGAACTGTTCTTCTTCGGTCGAGCCGGTCAGCGCCTTGACCGAGGAGGAGCCGCCCTGGATCACGGTGGTGACTTCGTCGAAGTAGCCGGTACCGACTTCCTGCTGGTGCGAAACGAAGGTGTAGCCTTGTTCGCGAGCGGCGAATTCCGGTTCCTGAACCATGTCGACGTAGTGCTTCATGCCTTCGCCGCCGGCATAGGCCTTGGCGAACTTGAAGGTGTTGTACCAATTGACGTGGATACCGGCCAGCGTGATGAACTGGTACTTGTAGCCGAGCGCCGACAGTTCTTCCTGGAAGGAGGCGATCTGCGAGTCGGAGAGGTTCTTCTTCCAGTTGAAGGACGGCGAGCAGTTGTAGGACAGCAGCTTGCCCGGGCAGGCGGCCTGGACGGCCTGGGCGAATTCGCGGGCGAAGCCGATATCGGGCACGCCGGTTTCGCACCAGACGAGGTCAGCGTACGGGGCGTAGGCAACACCGCGGGAGATCGACTGTTCCAGACCGTTCTTGACGCGGTAGAAGCCTTCCTGGGTGCGCTCACCGGTGAGGAAGGGCTTGTCGTTCTCGTCGTAGTCGGAGGTGATCAGGTTGGCGGCTTCGGCATCGGTACGAGCCAGGATCAAGGTCGGCACGCCCATGACGTCAGCGGCGAAACGGGCAGAGATCAGCTTTTCCACGGCTTCGCGGGTCGGCACGAGGACCTTGCCACCCATGTGGCCGCACTTCTTGGCGGCAGCCAGTTGGTCTTCGAAGTGCACACCGGCAGCACCCGAGGCGATCATGTTCTTCATCAGTTCGAAGGCGTTCAGCACGCCGCCGAAACCGGCTTCAGCGTCGGCGACGATCGGCAGGAAGTAGTCGATGAAGCCTTCGTCGCCCGGATTGATGCCACGCGACCACTGGATTTCGTCAGCGCGCTTGAAGGTGTTGTTGATGCGGCGAACCATGGTCGGCACCGAGTCGTAGGCGTACAGCGACTGGTCCGGGTACATGGTTTCCGAGGTGTTGCCGTCGGCGGCAACTTGCCAGCCGGACAGATAGACGGCTTCCAGGCCAGCCTTGGCCTGTTGCATGGCCTGACCGGCGGTGATGGCGCCGAAGGCATTCACGTAACCCTTCTTGGCACCGCCGTTGACCTTTTCCCAGAGGACCTTGGCGCCGCGCTGGGCCAGGGTGTATTCCGGCTGCAGGGAGCCGCGCAGGCGAACCACGTCAGCAGCGGAGTAGCCGCGCTTGACGAGCTTCCAACGGGGGTTTTCGGCCCAGTCCTTTTCCAGGGCGGCGATTTGCTGTTCGCGAGTGCTCATGTCTATTCCTCAGTAGTTGGGTTGGGAGGTCGGGTTGTTGCGCCGGGACGGAAAATCTCAGGCGATGGGTGGAGTATAGAGAAAATCGTGCATGGCAGCAATGGTCTTATATAAGACATAAGATAATAATTTTTTGTTTTAAAACATTGCGTTACGTGTAATTTTTTGCGATGTGAAATGCGATTCGCGCCCGTGAAATGCAGTGCAGCAATCTGGGCGACGATAACACGCCTGGGCGGCTCAACATTGTGGCTTGACTGCAACGGTGATTGGGTGTTGAATTCAGCAAATTTACTAAATCTGATTGCTTATGGAATTTCTCAAACGCCTCTACGACTGGAACGAGCGCACGTTCTGGAACTCGCTGACCAAGAAGCTGATGAGTTTCCTGCTGCTCTTTTTCATCGATCTCGTCTATCTGGCGATCTATCTCGACCAGCAGCGGACGGTTGCCGAGACCCTGAAGGCGTCGGGAGCGTCGGCGGAAGCGATGCAGCGCATTGCCGACAGCCTTGATCATGGCCTGATCCTGATGATCACGCTGACGGTCGTCGCCTTGGGCTGGAACCTGCTGCAGATTCTCTACATCCGCTATCTGATCCTGCGCCCGGTGCGCATGATTGCCCGGATCTTCGACGAGATCGCCCGCGGTGAGGGTGACTTCTCGCGCAACCTGCCGACCATCACGCACGACGAGTTGCGTTCCCTGGCCGAGGCGTACAACCGCTTTGCCGACAAGATGCGCGAGATCATCAGCGAGGTGCGCAAGATGAGCGTCAGCATTGCCCGCGAAGCAGTGGTGGTCAAACGCTCGGTCGCCGCGACCGCCGAACGCGCCAACCAGCAGGGACAGATCGCCGATTCGGTGTTCGGGGCGAGTGGTGAGGCGGTGCAGGCGATTCAGGAGGTGTCGAGTTCGGCCGACCTGATTTCGCATTCGACCGACAACAATCTGGCAACGGCCCGTCATTCGCTGGCCGAGATGCAGGAAATCGTTGCCAAGGTGCAGGGGGTCAGCGACAAGCTCAACAGCTTCAATGACACCGTCGGCCATCTCGCCGAGCGCTCCGACAGCATCCGGCAGATCGCCGGGCTGATCAAGGAAATTGCCGACCAGACCAACCTGCTGGCGCTCAACGCGGCGATCGAGGCGGCGCGGGCCGGCGAGATGGGACGGGGTTTCGCGGTGGTGGCCGACGAGGTGCGCAAGCTGGCGGAACGGGTCAACAAGGCGACCGAGGAAATCTCCAGCAACATCGGCGGCATGATCGACCTGGTGCGCGAGACGCAGCGCGAGAACGAGGTCATCAACGGCGACATCCGCCAGGCGCGCTCGGTGGTCGAGCGCTCTTCCGGCGATTTTCAGCAGATGGTCGGCAATTTCGAGCGCACCGGCGATCAATTGACGCAGATTGCGGCGGCGATGGAAGAGCTGTCGGCGACCAACGCCCTGGTCCATGATTCGGTGCGCGAGGTGCATGGGTTGTCGGTCGAAGTGGTCGGCAGCATGAAGGATTCCGAGCAGACCTCGCAGATGCTGAGCAAGGCGACCGAAAGCGTGCAGGAGCTGGTGTCGCGCTTCAAGATCGGCCGCGGCGCTTTCGATTTCAACGTGGACAAGGCGCGCCTGTTCCGTGACCGGGTGCAGGAGAAGCTGGCCCAGTTGGCGGCGTCCGGCGTCAATGTCTGGGACCAGGACTACCGGCCGCAGCCGGACACCAACCCGCAGAAATATCTGGTGAGTTATTGCAGCGCCTTCGAGCAACAGATGCAGCCACTGCTCGAAGAGGCGCTCGCCAGCCTGCGTGGCGGGGTCTATGCGCTGATTGTCGACGCCCGGGGTTACGGGGCGATCCACAACCGCAAATATTCCCGGCCGCTGACCGGCAACTACCAGAACGATCTGGTCGGCAACCGTACCCGCCGCATCTGGGACGATGCCACCGGCCAGCGTGGCGCAAAGAATACCTTGCCGCTGCTGGTCCAGACCTATGCCCGCGATACCGGGGAAATCCTCTCCGAGATCAATCTGCCGATCGAGCTTGCCGGCCGCCACTGGGGCGGGGTGCGGGTCGGTTGCGACAGCGAGGTCCTGCTCGAGACCTGATGCGGGCGCTTGGGCTGGCGGCCAGCCGTCAGTCGTCGAGCAGGCTGGCGCCCTGCTTGGCGCCGTGCCCGGTGCGCTGATCCATCTCGCGTTCGGCATTGCCCGCCTCGCGCAGCAGGCGCTGGGCAAGGTCGTTGGCGGTCTGTTCCAGTTGCCGGCAACTGGGCATCGTCGGCAGGGCGAGGATACCGCGGTCGATCCGTTGCGCGGCATCGCGGGCGATGCGGACGTGCTCCATTTCGTGATTCTTCAGTGCCGCCAGATAGTGCTCGAAGCGTTGCCGGATTGCCGGATCGGCGGTGGTCAGGCGCGGCAAGGTCACTTCTGCCGAGAGCCGGGTCCGGTTGGCGGTGATGCGGCAGCGGCCGTCAGCCTCCTCCCACCAGCGGAATTGCCAGCTTGTCTGCCAGGCTGTATAGCCGTGGAAGCGCATGCCGTCCTGACGGATCGGCGTCGCCGCGTTGAGGGCGGCGAGCAGGGTCATGCCGGGCCGGTGCGGGCTGGCGTAATACCTGAAGTTCAGGCTTTCCTCGACTGCGGCGCCGGCCGGCAAGACGGCGAGCGCGCACAGGTTGAGGGCGAGTCGGCGGCGCAGCTTCAGAGCAATGGCCGGGCGGCGACCAGGACGCCGTCCTCGTCGGCGTACAGCCATTCGCCCGGATGGAAGGTGACGCCGCCGAAAGTCAGCGCCAGGTTACGGTCGCCGACCCCTTTCTTGACCGTCTTCTGCGG
The DNA here is from genome assembly GCF_041909095.1 of Azonexus sp. Classification (GTDB taxonomy): domain Bacteria; phylum Pseudomonadota; class Gammaproteobacteria; order Burkholderiales; family Rhodocyclaceae; genus Azonexus. The sequence continues at coordinate 109,283 of NZ_JAYREB010000003.1, forward strand.
GTGGGTGTTGAGCGCGCGAACACCGATGTCGATGCCGTTGATGTCGCCGGAGTCACGGATGCAGCCGTACACGACGACGCCCTCCCAGCCGTTCTTGTGGGCGAGGATCGCCAGTTGGTCGCCGACCAGCGCGCAGCGCAGCGAGCCGCCGCCGTCGATGACCAGTACCTTGCCCGAGCCGGGTTCGTTGAAGATTTCACGAACCAACGTGTTGTCCTCGAAAATCTTCAGCGTGACGATTTCGCCGCAAAATGCGGTGCGTGCGCCGTAGCGCTGGAACATCGGGGCGACGACGCGGACGGTCTTGCCCAGTTCGGCTTCGTACTGGTCGCAAAGGTCGGGGGTCTTGAAGCTCATTTTGGGGTCTCCGGAATAGAAAAAGCCGTGCAATCTTGCACGGCTTTTCGGGTTGGGCGCAATCGTCAGGCGACCGCTTCGGCTTTCTCTTCCTCGAAATCGAGCTTGATCTTGCCGTCCGCGTCGAGATCGACGTTGACCCTGCCGCCATTGGCCAGGCGGCCGAACAGCAGTTCGTCGGCGAGCGCCGAGCGGATCGTGTCCTGGATCAGGCGGGACATCGGGCGGGCGCCCATCAGCGGATCGAAACCCTTGTCGGCGAGCATTTCCTTGACCGCGTCGCTGAAGTGCGCCTCGACCTTCTTCTCGTGCAGCTGTTCTTCCAGTTGCATCAGGAACTTGTCGACGACGCGCAGGATGATGGCGCGGTCGAGGGCCCGGAAGGAGATCGTCGCGTCCAGCCGGTTGCGGAATTCGGGCGTGAACAGCCGCTTGATCTCGGCCATTTCGTCCCCGGCTTCCTTGGTTGCGGTGAAGCCCATCGACGCCTTCTGCAGGTCGGCGGCGCCGGCATTGGTCGTCATGATGATGACGACGTTGCGGAAATCCGCCTTGCGCCCGTTGTTGTCGGTCAGCGTGCCGTGGTCCATGACCTGCAGCAGGATGTTGAAGATGTCCGGATGCGCCTTCTCGATTTCGTCGAGGAGCAGCACGCAGTACGGCTTCTTGGTCACCGCTTCGGTCAGCAGGCCGCCCTGGTCGAAGCCGACGTAGCCCGGCGGGGCGCCGATCAGCCGGGAGACGGCGTGACGCTCCATGTATTCCGACATGTCGAAACGGACCAGTTCGATGCCCAGACAGTAGGCGAGCTGGCGGGCGACTTCGGTCTTGCCGACGCCGGTGGGCCCCGAAAAGAGGAAGGAGCCGATCGGCTTGCCCGGATTGCCGAGGCCGGAGCGGGTCATCTTGATCGCCTGCGCCAGCGCGTCGATCGCCTTGTCCTGGCCGAAGACGACGTTCTTCAGGTCGCGGTCGAGGTTCTTCAGCGCGCTGCGGTCGTCCATCGAGACGTGTTGCGACGGGATGCGGGCAATCTTGGCGACGATTTCCTCGATGTCGGTCTTGCCGATCGTCTTCTTCTGCTTCGACTTGGGCAGGATGCGTTGCGCCGCGCCGGCTTCGTCGATGACGTCGATCGCCTTGTCCGGCAGGTGACGGTCGGTGATGTAGCGGGCCGACAGCTCGACCGCCGAGGTCAGCGCGGTGGCCGAATACTTGATGCCGTGGTGCGCCTCGAAGCGCGCCTTCAGGCCCTTCAGGATGTCGATCGTCTCGGCCACCGAGGGTTCATTGACGTCGATCTTCTGGAAGCGGCGCGACAGTGCGCTGTCCTTCTCGAAGATGCCGCGGAACTCGGTGTAGGTGGTGGCGCCGATGCACTTCAACTGGCCGGACGAGAGCGCCGGCTTGAGCAGGTTCGAGGCGTCGAGCGTGCCGCCCGAGGCCGAACCGGCACCGATCAGGGTGTGGATCTCGTCGATGAAGAGAATCGCGTTCGGATTGTCCTGCAGCGACTTCAAGACCGCCTTCAGGCGCTGCTCGAAATCCCCCCGGTACTTGGTCCCGGCCAGCAGGGCGCCCATGTCCAGCGCGTAGACATTGGCGTGGGCGAGGATTTCCGGCACTTCGCCCTCGACCACCTTGCGCGCCAGACCTTCGGCGATCGCCGTCTTGCCGACGCCGGCTTCGCCGACCAGCAGCGGGTTGTTCTTGCGCCGCCGGCACAGCGTCTGGACGACGCGTTCCAGTTCCTTGTCGCGGCCGATCAGCGGATCGATCTTGCCCTGCAGCGCCAGCGCGTTGAGGTTGATCGTATATTGCTCAAGCGGGCCGGCATCGGCTTTTTCGCCTTCGGTTTCGATTTCGCCTTCCGGTGCGGCCTTCTGCTGCGGCACCTTGCTGATGCCGTGGGAAATGTAATTGACCACGTCGAGCCGGGTGACGCCCTGCTTCTGCAGGAAATACACCGCGTGCGAATCCTTCTCGCCGTAGATGGCGACCAGCACATTGGCGCCATTCACTTCCTTCTTGCCGGAAGACTGCACGTGCAGGATGGCGCGCTGGATCACGCGCTGGAAACCGAGCGTCGGCTGGGTGTCGATATCGTCCTCGCCACCGACCACTGGCGTGTGTTCGTTGATGAAATTGGTCAGATCCTTGCGTAGCACGTCGGGCTTGGCCCCACACGAGCGCAGGGCGTCGGCGGCTGATGGATTGTCGATCAGGGCGAGCAGGAGGTGTTCGACGGTGATGAACTCGTGGCGCTTCTGGCGCGCCTCGACAAAGGCCATGTGCAGGCTGACTTCGAGTTCCTGGGCAATCATCAGTTTTCCTCCATGATACAGGCGAGCGGGTGTTGATGCAGGCGGGCATGTTTGCTCACCTGATCAACCTTGGTGGCCGCAATGTCCCGCGGGAATACCCCGCAGGTGCCGCGACCTTCGTTGTGAACTTTGAGCATGATTCGCGTCGCTTGTTCAGTGTCCAACGAAAAAAAACGTTGCAGAACTTCAATGACGAACTCCATCGGCGTGTAATCGTCGTTCAGCAACACTACCTTGTACATCCGTGGCGGTTGCAGCTTGCTGCGCAGTGCAGCAAGCTCACCGCCTTCCTGAATTTTGGTGGCCATGCGCTCGATTCTATACAGTCCGCTCCAATCTGCAACATCCAGTGGGCGCGAGATCACGACATCTTCGAAGACGTTGCATGCAATTTTCCTGCCTGCTCGATTGCTGCACTGCGGCATGGAAAATTGTTGACGGAAAAATTCAAACGGCGTAAAAAATCGCTGTTTGGATTCAAACCGTCTTACGGGTACCACGCGTGCCAGGTTGTTGAGCTCAAACAGGGAGACGGGGAGACCCGGAAATTTTCAGGCTTTTTGTAGGGATGTAGCAGACATGGCAATCGGTACTGTCAAGTGGTTCAATGATTCCAAGGGCTTCGGCTTCATTACGCCGGATGATGGCAGCGAAGACCTCTTCGCCCATTTTTCCGCCATCAACATGAATGGCTTCAAAACCCTCAAGGAAGGCGAAAAGGTTTCCTTCGAGGTTGTGCAGGGCCCCAAGGGCAAGCAGGCTTCCAATATCCAGCGCGCCTGACCCGGCGCCGATCTTCGATCGCGCAACGACCGCCTGATTTCAGGCGGTTTTTTGTTTTCGGGTGTTGTGGCTTTAGCCGACGATAATCTCGTCGCGTTTTTCCTTGCCCGTGTTGTCGGTCCAGTGCACCGCCAGGTGATCGCCTGCCTTGAGGTTGCGCGCCTTGAAGGTAAACAGGGGGTTGGCGGAGATCGATGTATTCAGCTGGCCGTCGATCAGTGGCTGTTTGTTCAGCTGGACGGAGAAAGTCTGGATGAAGTGCGCGGGAATCACCTTGCCCGTTTCGTCGCGACCTTGTCCGCTTTCCATCGGGTGCTGCATGAGAACCCGGATCAGGGCGTTGTCGCCCTGAATTTGTGCGCGAATCCTGATTTCCGCACTCATTTCAACCACCGCATCCGCCCAGGGTGACCTTGACTTCCCGGATGGCGACGTGTGTCCTGCCGTCGCTGGTGCGGGCTAGTGCGCGAATCCGGGTGGTTTCCGCCAGCTTGATCTGTACCTTGGCATAGGGCAGGGCGTTGCCGGCAAAATTGATCTCGGCGCACAAGGGCATCGGGTTACGGTCAGCCAGTAGCAACAAGCTACGCGTGCCAGACAGATTGCTGGCGATCTCGATGTCCACCTTGGCGCCGTTTTCGGCGATCTCCGGTGCGTTGATGACGATGTCGCGGCTCTCGGTGGCGCCGGTAAGGGCGAGCTGCTGCAGCGCGTCCGAGGTGCTGCGGGCGGTGAAGGCGCGGGTTTTCCATTCGCTGGCGAGGACGCGTTCCGGGTGCAGCAATCCTGTTCCGAGCAGCGGCAGGAGGAGACTGGCGCTGATCCCGTCAGCGAGAAATCTCCGGCGTAGTTCCCGGTGTTTTTCCATGACTGGATTCAGGGGGCTTGCCAGTGGCCGGACTTGCCGCCCATTTTTTCCAGCAGGCGGACGTTGTCGATACGCATGCCGCGATCGACCGCCTTGCACATGTCGTAGATGGTCAGCAGGCCGACCGTGGCGGCGGTCAGGGCTTCCATTTCGACGCCGGTGCGGCCGCTGCATTCGGCGGTGACTGCGCAATGCACGACAGGGGCGTCGGCGTCGATGGTGAATTCGACGCTGACCCGGGTCAGTGCGATCGGGTGGCAGAGCGGGATCAGTTCGCCGGTGCGTTTGGCGGCCTGGATGGCGGCGATGCGGGCGACGCCCAGAACGTCGCCTTTTTTTGCCGAGCCGTCACGGATCAGCGCCAGGGTTGCCGGCTGCATGCTGATGCTGCCGGCGGCGCGGGCCAGGCGGGAGCTTTCCGCCTTGGCGCCGACATCGACCATGTGGGCCTGGCCGGCGCTGTCAAAATGGGTCAGAGGGGAGTCGCTCACGGTGGCTTACGTTTGGTTACCAGGCGCCGGTCAGGGCGGAAAGAAGGCTGCGCTATCATAGCACCATGTTTTCGCCGCACCGCCCTCTTGCCCTTCTCCTTGCCGCCTTGCTGACGGTGCCGCCAGCGGCCGCGCAAAATCTGCCGGAACTGGGCGAGGTCGCCAGCGAGGAGTTGCCGGTGGCGCTGGAAAAGCGCATCGGCCTGCAGATCATGCAGGAAATCCGCCAGCGCGAAATCAGCTATCTCGACGATTACGACATCGAGTCCTACCTCAACCAACTGGCCGGGCGACTCGCCGGCGTCAGCAGCGATCCGGGCTTCGGCTTCGAGATTTTTGCGCTGACCGATCCGTCGATCAACGCCTTTGCCATGCCCGGCGGCTACGTCGGCGTCCATAGCGGACTGATCCTGGCTGCGCAGAGTGAATCGGAGCTGGCCGGGGTGTTGGCGCACGAGTTGTCGCATGTGACGCAACGCCACATCGCGCGGCAGATTTTCCAGTCCAAGCGCATCGGCATCGCCTCGATGCTGGCGATGGGTCTTGGCTTGCTGGCGGCGCGTTCGAATTCCCAGGTGGCGGGGGCGGCGATCGCCACTTCGCAAGCCGGCGCCATTTCCGCGCAACTGGCGTATTCGCGCGACTTCGAGCGCGAAGCCGACCGCATCGCCTTCGACATGCTGGGCCGTGCCGGTTTCGACGAGCGCGGCATGGCCGGCTTTTTCGGCCGCCTGCAGCAGTCAGTGCGGCTCTACGAGAACAATGCGGTGGCCTATCTGCGCACCCATCCGCTGACCGGCGAACGTCTTGCCGACATGCAGAACCGTGAGATCGGGCTCAACTACCGGCAGGTGCCCGACAGCCTCGACTTTCACCTGGTACGCGCCCGCCTGCGCGCCCAGCAGGGGCGGCCGAGCGATGCGGTGAAGGAGTTTTCCGAACAACTGACGGCGCGCAAGTTCGCCAGCGAAGCGGCGGCGCACTATGGGCTGGCGCTGGCTTATTACCGCAGCCGCGCCTGGGCCGACGCGCAACGCGAGGTCGATGCCGCTCGCGCGCTGGGTGAGGTGTCGCCTATCCTCGAGCATCTGGCGGCCGACGTGCGGGTGGCGGCCGGTCACGGCGAGGAAGGGCTGCGCATCTACCGGGCGGCGATCAGTCGTTTTCCGCGCAACATGGCATTGGTCTACGGCTATGGTGCCGCCTTGACCGAGCTGCGGCGTTTCGGCGAGGCCCTGAAACTGGCCGACGAACAACTGCGGGTGCGCGCCGACGACCTGCGCCTGCATCGCCTGCGCGCCGCCAGTTATGCCGGGATGGGCCGGCCTGGGGCACAGCATCGGGCGCTGGCCGAGGTTTTCGCGCTGCAGGGGCAGACGGCCGGGGCGATCGAGCAGCTTGAGCTGGCGCGCAAGGCGGGCGGCGATTTCTACGAGATGTCGGCGATCGACTCGCGGCTGCGCGAACTCAAATTGCGGCGTCTCGAGGAACTGAAGGAAAAGAACAATTGAGAGTAGAATTCCCGGCTTGATCCAACTACACGACGACCATGGAATTTGATCGCGAACTCGACGTCAAGGGGCTGAACTGCCCGCTGCCCATCCTGCGCACCAAGAAGACCCTGGCCGAAATGGAATCCGGCCAGGTGCTGCGCGTTCTCGCCACCGATCCGGGCTCCCTCAAGGACTTCCCCGCCTTTGCCCGGCAGACCGGCAATGAGCTGGTTGCCAAACGGGAAGCGGACGGCGTCTTCGAGTATCTGCTGAAGCGCAAATAAGCCCCGGATTTGCCGCGTTTTTCGAGGATCGGCGGGCGCCAGCGGGCGAACCCGCCGCTTGGCGTTTCGCCGATTGCGTCGAATATCTGGAAGCGGCCGAGCGCGATGACCTGCCCGCCATCCTGGCGCGGATCGAAGCACGGCCGGCGTGGACCGTCGTCGCCCTCGACTACGAACTTGGCTACCTGCTCGAGCCGCGCTCGGCGCCGCCAGGCTGGCGGCCCGGCGCGAAGCCGCTGGCGCGCTTCTGGCGCTTTCGCGACTGCCATCGCCTGACGGGAGAGGCCGCCGGGCAATGGCTGGCGGCGCAGACGAGCGGCGCCGAAGCGGGCGTTGGCGACTTGCGTGAGGCGCTAGCTGAAGCCGACTATCACGTTGCGCTGCGGCGCATCCAGCAATGGATCGCCGCCGGCGACTGCTATCAGGTCAATTTCACCTTTCCGTTCGAATTCGACTGGTTCGGCAAACCGCTTGACCTGTACGCCCGCCTGCGTGAGCGCCAGCCGGTGCGCTACGGCGGTTTTGTCGGCGATGCGCGGCAGGGCATCGTCTCGTTGTCGCCGGAGCTGTTCGTCGAACGCCACGGCGAGCGCCTGCTGACCCGGCCGATGAAGGGAACCGCGCCGCTCGATTCGCCGCCGGAAGCGCTGCGCGATTCGCTCAAGGATCGCGCGGAAAACCTGATGATCGTCGATCTCCTGCGCAACGACCTCGGGCGGATCGCCGCCAACGGCAGCGTGCGCGTCGAGCGCCTGTTCGCGATCGAGGACTATCCGAGCGTGCGGCAGATGGTCTCGGAAATTTCGGCGACGGTGGCCGGGCGCAGCTTCGGCGAGATCCTGACGGCGCTCTTTCCCTGCGGCTCGATCACCGGCGCGCCGAAGATCCGCGCCATGCAGATCATCGGCGAGCTGGAAACGGCGCCGCGCGGCATTTATACCGGGGCCTTCGGCTGGCTGGCGCCGGATGGTGACTGCCGTCTCAATGTTGCCATCCGCACGCTTGAACTGGGCGCTGATGGGCGCGGGAAGATGGGCATCGGCAGCGGCATCGTCGCCGATTCCGAGGCTGCCGCCGAATGGGCCGAGTGTCGCCTGAAAGCCGCTTTCCTGCGCGACTGCGATCCCGGTCTGCAACTGATCGAGACCTTGCGCCGCGATAACGGGGTTTATCCGATGTGGGCCGGTCATTACGAACGCCTACGCCGTTCCGCCGCCTGGCTGGGTTTCCCGGTCGACGAACAGGCGCTGTTCAAGGCGCTCGCCGAGCAGCCGACCACCGGCACCTGGCGGGTCCGGCTGACGCTGGACAAGGCGGGGAAAATCGAAGTTCAGTCCTTTCCGCTTGCCGCGACGCCGCCGCAAGCGCTGGGCGCCTGGCTGGCCGCAACGGTGATCGATGCCGACGACCCGCTGCGTCGCCACAAGACGACTGCGCGCGCCGTGTACGACGCGGCGCTGGCCGGCTTGCCGGCGGACGTGTTCGACGTGGTTTTTCTCAACCAGCGCGGCGAGGTCGCCGAAGGCGCGCGCAGCAATGTCTTCGTCGAGCGCGATGGGGTTTTGCTGACGCCGCCGCTAAGTAGCGGCGCCTTGCCGGGGGTGCTGCGGGCCAGCCTGCTTGCCCGCGGGCGGGCGCGTGAGGCGGTACTGCGGCCGGCCGATCTGGTCGATGGCTTCTGGCTGGGCAATGCCCTGCGCGGGCTGATGCCGGTCCGCCTGCAATCGGACCGTTAGCCCTTGCTGCGGCGCTTGTTCAGGTAGAGCAGGGCGAGCGAGACGAGGGCGCCGAGCAGCGCGTAGAGGAAGACCTTGCCGCCGATTTCCTGGTATTCGACCAGCACCGGCTGTTCGTTGTCGATGCGGTAGCGCACCGTGGTTTGGAAATTCCAGGCCGAGGCCTTGCTCTGCAGGCCGCCGGGCAGCGTCTTCCATTGCACGGTGATCATTTCGTAGGCCGTCTCGCCGCTCTCCTCGGCGGGGATCAGCGAGCTCACCCGGCCGTCGGCGCGGGCGGCGGCCAACTGGCCGACCGGCATGGCGCAGGTCTGGCCGTCGGCGCAGCGCACGGCGAGCGGGTAGTCGGGCAGCCATTCGCCGCCCTTCTGCCACGGCCAGAACATGAACAGCCCGAGTCCCCACAGCCAGACCAGGACGCAAAACACCATCAGGGCGCTGAAGATCGCCGAGAAGCGTTGCGTGTGCTGCGGTGCGCTCATCTCAGTTACCCAGCTTGGCCAGTTGCGCCTGCAGCTTGGCGAGCGTGGCGCCGAAGTCGGCGACCCGCTGCTTTTCCTGCTCGACCACGGCGGCCGGGGCGCGGGCGACGAAGCTCTCGTTGCCGAGCTTGGCCTGGGCGGAGGCGATCTGCTTTTCCAGCTTGTCGATTTCCTTCTTCAGGCGCTCCTTCTCGGCCGCGACGTCGATCTCGACCTTGAGCATCAGGCGCGTCTCGCCGACGACGGCGACCGGTGCCATCGCATCTTCCGGCAGGTCGGCGAGGATCTGCACTTCGGACAGCTTGGCCAGCGCCTGCAGGATAGGCGCGAACTCGGCGATCTCGTCACCGCCGCCGGCAACCAGCAGCGGCGTGCGCTGCGCCGGGGAAATCCCCATCTCGCCGCGCAGGTTGCGGCAGGCATGGGCCAGCGCCTTCAGGCGGTCGACCTTGGCTTCGCTGGCGGCGTCGATCTTGTATTCCTCGGCGCGCGGGTAGGCGGCGAGCATGATCGAGTCGTGCGTCTTGCGCCCGGCAATCGGCGCCACGGTCTGCCACAGTTCCTCGGTGACGAAGGGAATCAGCGGGTGGGCCAGGCGCAGGATGGCTTCCAGCGTGCGGATCAGGGTCCGGCGGGCGCCACGCTGCTGGGCGTCGTTGCCAGTCTGGACCTCGACCTTGGCGATTTCCAGGTACCAGTCGCAGAACTCGTCCCAGACGAACTTGTAAATGGCCTGGGCGATCAGGTCGAAACGGTAGTCGGTGAAGTGGCGCTCGACTTCCTGCTCGACGCGCTGCAACTGGCTAACGATCCAGCGGTCGGCGAAGGAGAATTCCAGCGGTGCGTTGCCGCCGCAGCTAGGACCGTTCTGCTGGTGGTCGAGCGCCAGATCGTGGCCTTCGACGTTCATCAGCACGAAGCGGGTGGCGTTCCACAGCTTGTTGCAGAAATTGCGGTAGCCGTCGCAGCGATTCAGATCGAACTTGATGTCGCGGCCGGGCGAGGCAAGCGAGGCGAAGGTGAAGCGCAGGGCGTCGGTGCCGAAGGCCGGGATGCCTTCCGGGAATTCCTTCTTGGTCTTCTTGGCGATGCTTTCCGCCTGCTTCGGGTTCATCAGGCCGAAGGTGCGTTTTTCGACCAGCGCGTCGACGCCGATGCCGTCGATCAGGTCGATCGGGTCGAGCACGTTGCCTTTAGACTTCGACATCTTCTGGCCTTCGCCGTCGCGGATCAGGCCGTGCACATAGACGTGCTTGAACGGAATCTTGCCGGTGATCTGCTTGGTCATCATGACCATGCGCGCGACCCAGAAGAAAATGATGTCGAAACCGGTGACCAGCACCGACGACGGCAGGTATTGCTTGAGCAGCGGGTTGGCGGCGTCGACGGCTGCGTCGCCGGTCCAGTCCAGCGTCGAGAACGGCCACAGGGCGGACGAGAACCAGGTGTCGAGAACGTCTTCGTCACGGCTCAGGGCGCCACTGTAACCAACCTTGGCGGCGGCGGCGCGGGCTTCTTCTTCGCTGTGGGCGACGAAGGTCTCGCCGTTCTCGCCGTACCACGCCGGAATCTGGTGGCCCCACCACAGTTGGCGCGAGATGCACCAGTCCTGGATGTTGTTCAGCCACTGGTTGTAGGTGTTGACCCAGTTTTCCGGGTAGAACTTGATTTCGCCGGAGTGCACCACTTCCAGCGCCTTCTCGGTGATCGACTTGCCGTCGTCGCCGGGCTTGGACATGGCGACGAACCACTGGTCGGTGAGCATCGGCTCGATGACGACGCCGGTGCGGTCGCCGCGCGGTACCTTCAGCTTGTGCTTGTCGACCTTGACCAGGATGCCCTGTTCTTCGAGGTCGGCGACGACCGCCTTGCGGGCGTCGAAGCGGTCGAGGCCGCAGTATTTTTCCGGCGCGTTATCGTTGATCCTGCCGTCCAGCGTCAGGATGGAAATCATCGGCAGGTCGTGGCGCTGGCCGACCGCGTAGTCGTTGAAGTCGTGCGCCGGCGTGACCTTGACGCAGCCGGTGCCAAATTCGAGGTCGACGTAGCTGTCGGCGATGATCGGGATTTCACGGTCGGTCAGCGGCAGCTTCACCATCTTGCCGATCATGTGCTTGTAGCGCTCATCCTCGGGGTGAACCATCACGGCGGTGTCGCCGAGCATGGTTTCCGGGCGGGTGGTGGCGACCACCAGGCTATCCGAGCCGTCGGCCAGCGGATAGCGGATCTGCCACATGAAGCCGTCTTCCTCTTCCTGTACGACTTCCAGGTCGGAAACGGCGGTGTGCAGCTTCGGATCCCAGTTGACCAGGCGCTTGCCGCGGTAGATCAGGCCTTCGTTGTAGAGGCGGACGAAGGTTTCGGTGACGACCTTGTTGAGGCCGGCGTCCATCGTGAAGCGCTCACGCGTCCAGTCCGGGCTGGTGCCCATGCGGCGCATCTGCTTGGTGATGGTGTTGCCCGAGTATTCCTTCCACTCCCAGACCTTTTCCAGGAACTTCTCGCGGCCGAGGTCGTGGCGCGAGATGCCTTGCGCATCCAGTTGCCGCTCGACGACGATCTGGGTGGCGATGCCGGCGTGGTCGGTGCCCGGCTGCCACAGCGTGTTGTGGCCGCGCATCCGGTAGTAGCGGGTGAGCGCGTCCATGATCGTCTGGTTGAAGCCGTGGCCCATGTGCAGCGTGCCGGTGACGTTGGGCGGCGGCAGCTGGATGCAGAAGTTGTCCGACTTGCTGCCGTCGACGCCGGCGGCGAAGTAATTGCGGGATTCCCACTCGGGATACCAGCGACGTTCAATGTCGGCGGGTTCGAAGGCTTTGGCGAGTTCCATGGGCTTGTTGCAAAAGGAGAAAACCGGCGATTATACCGGAGCGCGCCCCGCCCTTCGCCGCCTTCTCAGCGCCGCCGGTGGCGTTTCTGCATTTCCGGGTCGCCGAGCAGTTCGGCGACGGTGCTGGCGACGATCTTCGGAATCTCGGCGAGCAGCCGGGCTTCGATGCGCCGGCCGAGTTCTTCGGCGAGGGCGGCGCCCCAGTCGGTATCGAGCGGCGGCACCGGCGTCGTCGCCGGATTGCCGGCGGCGGGCGCCTTCGGGGGTGTCGGGCGCGGTGCGGGTGGGGGCGGTACGGCAACGCTGGGTGCCACGTCGACCAGCACCGGGATGTCATTTTCGACGTCGATGGCGTCGGTGAGCAGCGGCACTTCCTCGCTTTCGCCGCTGCTGTGGCGGCGGTGCATCAGGGCGTCGGCGCGGGCCAGGATCGGGCTGGGCATGGCGTCAGCGGTCCTTGAGGTCGAAATAGCTGACCTCGCAGCCCTGTTCCTTGTAGTAGCGGACCCGTTCGCGCGCCGCCAGGCGTTCGGCCTCGTCCTGGCCGACCACCTCGATCAGGCTCTGGAAGCGTTCGTAGGCGCGCGGTACTTCGTTCGACAGGTTCATCAGCCGCTCGTCCTGATTGACCTCGTCCAGGCGGTCGGCGATCAGGATCGGGGTTTCCGCCGCCAGCGGCGAATCAGCGCGGCAGTGCGGCACGAAGGACAGTTGATCGCGGGTCCACAGCAGGCGGTCGACGCCGTCGGCGACCGCCCGGTCTGGCGCATAGACCAGAATCGGCTTGCGTTTGGCCCAGGCGCCGGCAATCAGCGCGCAGGCGGCGGCGATTTTGTCGGAGGCGCCGTGGTAAAAGAAGACCTTGGTCAATCGGGCGTTCCCGCGCGTTGCAGCAGATACTGGGTGAGCAGGGGAACCGGCCGCCCGGTGGCGCCCTTGTCCTTGCCCGAGGTCCAGGCGGTGCCGGCGATGTCGAGGTGCGCCCAGTCGTATTTCTTGGCAAATCGCGACAGGAAGCAGGCGGCGCTGATCGCACCGCCCCAGCGGCCACCGATGTTGGCCATGTCGGCGAACGGGCTCTTCAGCAGTTCCTGGTAGTCGTCCCACAGCGGCAGGTGCCAGGCGCGGTCGCCGGTTTCCTCGCCGGCTTCCTGGAGGTCGCGGGCGAGGCCGTCCTTGTTGGCGAACAGGCCGCTGGCGACGTGGCCGAGGGCAACGACGCAGGCGCCGGTCAGGGTGGCGACGTCGATCACCGTGTCCGGGTTGAAGCGCTCGGCGTAGGTCAGCGCATCACAGAGGAGGAGGCGGCCTTCGGCGTCGGTGTTGAGGATTTCGACGGTCTGTCCGGACATCGTGCTGACGATGTCGCCCGGGCGCGTTGCGTTGCCGTCGGGCATGTTTTCCGCCGCCGGGACGATCACCGTCAGGTTGAGCGGCAGGGCCATGCGGGCGACCGCCTTGATCGTGCCGAGGACGGCGGCGGCGCCGCCCATGTCGTACTTCATCTCGTCCATGTCGGCGCCCGGCTTCAGCGAGATGCCGCCGGAATCGAAGGTGACGCCCTTGCCGACCAGGACGACTGGTTTGTCCGACGCCTTGGCGCCCTTGTGGTGGAGGACGATCAGCCGGGGTTCGGCAGTGGCGCCGCGCGCTACCGCGAGCAGGGCGTTCATGCCGAGTGCGGCCATCGCGGGGCGATCGAGGATTTCGCAGCCGAGGCCGAGTTCTTCGGCCAGTGCCTGCGCCTGTTCGGCCAGGTAGGCGGGGTTGCAGACGTTGGGCGGCTGGTTGCCGAGGTCGCGTGCCCACTGGCAGCCTTCGCCGATCGCCAGTCCCTGGCGCAACGCCTCTTCGGCGGCGGCGAGTTCGCTGCGCCGTTCGACGATCAGGGTCAGCCGGCGCAGGCGACGCGGCTCGTCATCCTTGCTGCGGTAGTGGTCGAAACGGTAGCCGGCGGCGAGCGAGCAGACCACGGCCTGACGGATGCGCCAGGCGGCATCGCGCTTGCGGACGGCGATTTCGGTGAGGAACAGGGTGGCGTCCTGGGCGCCGGTTTCGCCGACGGTCTTCACCGCCAGACGCAGCGCGGCGCAGTATTCCTTCTCCCGGAAGTCCTTTTCCTTGCCCAGACCGACCAGCAGGACGCGTTCGCCCAGAGTGCCGGGGACGTTGTGCAAGAGCAGCGTGCTGCCAGCCTTGCCGTTCATGTCGCCGCGCCGGAGGATGTCGCTGATCATGCCGCCAGCGGCGTTGTCGATCAGTTCGGCCGACAAGGTCAGCCGCCGGTGTTCGAAAACGCCGACGACGACGCAGTTGCTTCGCTGCTTTTCCGGGCTTCCGCTTTTTATGCTAAATTCCACGCGCTGCTCCTGTCCCAGGGAAATATCGGCATCCCGTGGATTATCCACGCAATTTTTCGGTTTCGTCAAAGCATGATATTCGAACGCGCCGCGCGGCGCGAATTCGCCCAGGCAGCGGCCGGCATCGTCGTCGTTTTGCTGGCCATCGTCACTTCGATCCAGTTGATCCGCCTGCTCAAGGATGCGGCCGGCGGCGAGCTTGCGCCGGAAGGCGTGCTGGCCTTGCTCGGCTTCGCGCTGGTCAAGTTCCTGCCGATGCTGCTCAGCCTGACCCTGTTTGTTGCCGTTTTGATGTCGCTGTCACGAATGTACCGCGATTCGGAAATGGTCGTCTGGTTGAACAGCGGCATGTCCCTGACTACCTGGATTCGGCCGGTGTTGCGTTTCGCGTTGCCGATCATGCTGACCGTCGCTGTCTTGTCGCTGGTTCTGGCGCCCTGGGCCAATCAGGCGCAGAGTGAGTTTCAGGCCGGTCTTTCCGCCCGCTCCGAACTGTCTTCGGTATCGCCCGGTACCTTCAAGGAAGTACGCGGCGGCCGTCAGGTTTATTTCATCGAACGGCTCGACGATGTCGCGGGCAGGATCGGTAATGTTTTCGTGGCCTCGGTGCAGGAGGGCAAGCTCGGTGTCGTCATGTCCGATTCCGGTGCTCAGGAGATTCGGGAGGACGGCAGTCGTTTCCTGGTTCTGCAGCGCGGGCGGCGCTATGAAGTCGAGCCGGGGAGTGCGGCTTTCCGGATCATGGATTTTGAGCGCTATCTGGTGCGCGTCGAGGATGCCGAAGTCCAGCCGAAGGGGCCGTCGCCGCGCCGCATGCCACTGCTGGAATTGATTCAGGAAAGCGGGCCGGAAATGCGTGGTGAGCTGTTATGGCGGGTTTCGTTGCCGGTGGCGGCGGTCATCCTCGCATTGCTGGCGATTCCGCTTTCCTATGTCAATCCGCGCGCCGGACGTTCGGCCAACATGTTGATTGCCGTGATTGTTTATGCCATCTACAGCAACCTGATCTCGATCTGCCAGGCCTGGGTGGCTGGCGGCAAGCTGCCGTTCGCGGTCGGTGTGCTGTTGCCGCATCTGCTGATGCTGTTGCCGCTCGGACTGCTCTTCTATCGTCGTACTTTCGGGGCATTTACCTGGCGGAGGCAGCGATCCTGATGATGCGCGGCATGACCTATCAGCGCTATCTGGTGCGCGAGACGATGCTGGCCATCCTGCTCGTGCTGTTTGCCCTGGTCGCCCTGTTCAGTTTCTTCGATTTCGTCGAGGAACTGCGCTGGGTGGGGCGTGGGCGATACGGTGTCGGCAGTGCCATGCTGATCGTCACGGCGGCGTTGCCTGGCCTGGTTTATGAACTGATCCCGGTGGCCTGCCTGATCGGCACGCTGTACGCGCTGGCAACGCTCGCCCGGCATTCGGAAATCACCGTCCTGAGGGCTTCCGGCCTGACCACCGGACAATTGCTGCGCACCCTCTACCGGGCGGCGATCCTGCTGGCGCTGGCAACCTTCGTTCTGGGCGAGACGCTGGTTCCGCTGAGCGATCGTCTGGGGCAGGAGGTCAAGGCCGGTGCCATGAACAAGTCCTTTGCCCAACAGGGCTTCATCAGCGGTGTCTGGGTCAAGGACGGCAAGGATTTCATCAATGTGCGCAATGCGGTGAATGAAAGTTATCTGGAAGGCGTGCGCATCTATCGCTTTGATCAGGACAACGCGCTGCGCTCGGTGACCGAAGCGGCTTCGGCTTCCTACGTCGAACGCAGTGGCTGGCTGATGAAGGATGTCGTGCGGACCGAACTGACGGGCGATCAAGCAAGTGTCGTCCGCCTCGCCAGCGATCTCTGGCAATCGTCGATCACGCCGGCCTTGCTGTCGGTGCTGATGGTTGCGCCGGAGCGCATGTCGCTTTACGACCTGTTCGGCTACACCCGCCACCTGTCGGCCAACCGGCAGACCACTGAACGCTACGAGATCGCCATCTGGAAGAAGATCTTTTACCCGCTGGCCTCGCTGGTGATGGTGACGCTGGCCCTGCCTTTCGGCTACTTCCATGACCGGGTCGGCGGCGTCAGCCTGAAAATCTTTGGCGGGGTCATGCTTGGCATCGCCTTTTACGCGCTCAATGGCCTCTTTTCCAATCTCGGTGTGATCAACGCCTGGCCTCCATTCGCCAGCGCGGCGGCGCCGTCGGCGCTATTTCTTCTGGCTGCCGCGAGCCTGATCTGGTGGGTCGAGCGGCGCTGAGTCGGCGCGGACGATGCGGGTTCCGGCAATCCGGTCGTGCAGGAAGAGCCCTTCACGATCGATGAGCGCCCAGAAGATGCCGATGCCGAACAGGCAGATGCTGGGCCAGGCTGCCATGTAGCGCAGGATGGCCTGCAGCGGGCGCGGCGGCGCGCCGCTGTGGTCGACCAGGCGTAGTTTCCAGGTTTTCATCGGCAAGGTCTGGCCGCCGTGCAGCCAGCACCACACGAAATACACCAGCAAGACCAGGAAGATATGCAGCCATTGCTGTTTGCCGCTGGGTTGAAAGCCGAAACCCTGCAGTACGATTTGCGGAAACAGGAAAAAAGCGATCAGGATGGCGAAAACAGCCAAGCCTTCGTAGAGCATGGCGCCCAGGCGGCGGCCGATGCTGGTGGGGTCGTGAATCATCGTCGGGCGGCGGGGCTACTGCGGCAGCGGCGTTGCTTCCTCGCTGGCGGCAGGTTCCGGTGCGGGTGGCGGGGCGAGAAGGATAGCCGATTTGTGGCGTTCGCGGACGCCCTGTTTTTCCGCTTCCGGCAGGTTCTTGTAGGCTGTCCATTTCTTCTTGATCTGCTCCTGATGTTCGCTCGGCAGTTTGGACAGGTCGCGGTAATTGTCCCGCGCCCGGTTGCGCTGTTCCGGCGTCATCTTGGTCCAGTCGCGCATTCGTTTCTGGACGCGTTCCTGCTCCTTGGTGCCCATCGTCGGGTAACGGGAGGCGGTGCTCAGCCATTGCTTGCGGCGGATGTGCTCCATCTGGTTCCAGTCACCGGCGAGCGGCATCAGGATTTTGCGCTGCTCGACACTAAGCCCCGCCCAGTCCGGCTGCGGCGGGGTGCCGATCACTGCGCTGGTCGGAGGGTTGGCTTGCGCCGGGAGGGTGAAGGCCAGCAGCGCGGCCAGGATCATTCCTCCGAGAGCGCTTCTTCCGCCGTATCGTCCGTGTTGTCTATGAGCCATGCGAGAAATTCATTGTCCTGCAGTACATCCGGTGGAAGATCGTCGGCCAGCAGGGCGCTGTCCGTCGCGGCGATTTCGGCGACATACTGTTCGCTGTGCCAGTAAAAGGACATCCACATGCCCAGCAGCAGGCCAAGGATTGCCAGTCCTTGCCGGAGTCCGGCCGGTAGTGAGCCTCTGCCGAAGGCGGCGGGGAACGAGAATCCGCTCGTGGTATTCGCCAGCAACTGGCTTTCCGCCTGCTTCTGCCGCGCCAGTGCCAGATGGCGGGCAGCCTCCAGGCGCCGGGCGCTGGCCGGTGAAATGTCCTGCAGGCCGTGGTCGAGTGCCTGCTTGATGCGATATGCCTGTCTTTCTTCATTCATAACTTGATCCCCTTCGCCGACAAGGCGGCAGCCAGCGTGTGCGTGGCCCGCGAGCAATGTGTCTTGACGCTCCCCTCAGAGCAACCCATCGCGTTCGCCGTCTCGGCAACATCCAATTCCTCCCAGTAACGCATGACAAAGGCTTCGCGTTGACGTGGCGGCAACTTTTTTAGTTCATCTTCGATCAGTGCCAGCGTTCTTGCTTGGTACAGCTGGCTTTCCGGCGTTTCAGGGTGGTCGATTTCCTGGCTGGACTGGAGTATTTCAAGGGGGTCCTGGTCATCATCGTCGGAGGTGAAGGCCGAGAGTGCCGTGGTCCATAAGGCCCTGACCTTGCTGCGCCGAAAGTGGTCGCGGATGGTGTTCTGCAGGATGCGCTGGAAGAGCAGGGGGAGTTCCGTTTCCGGGCGGTCCCCGTATTTCTCGGCGAGCTTCATCATCGCATCCTGCACGATGTCGAGCGCGACTTCCTCGTCTCTGACCGCATACACGGCCTGTTTGAAGGCGCGCCGCTCGGTGTTCTCGAGAAAACTTGAGAGCTGGTACGGGGTGGCCAGGGTGGGGCTTTCTGACTGGGGGTTGGGGTCGTAGGGTCAAGGATTGAATCTTGACCGCACGGGGGGGTGTCGATTAAGGTTATGCCCTTTTAGGTTAACTGCTTTTTGGGCTCGAGTATGATGATCAGCGGTGCGGAAATTGTAATCAGGTGCCTGCAGGAAGAAAAGGTCGACTGCGTGTTCGGATACCCTGGCGGTTCCGTCCTGCACATTTACGATGCGCTCTTCAAGCAGGATCAGGTCAAGCACGTTCTGGTGCGCCACGAACAGGCCGCCGTGCATGCGGCGGATGCCTATTCGCGCTCCTCGCAGCGTGTCGGCGTGGCGCTGGTGACTTCCGGTCCGGGTGTCACCAATACGGTGACTGGGATCGCCACTGCCTACATGGATTCGATCCCGATGGTCGTGCTGTGCGGCCAGGTGCCGACTGCCTACATCGGCCAGGATGCCTTCCAAGAGTGCGACACGGTCGGCATTACCCGGCCCTGCGTCAAGCACAACTTCCTGGTCAAGGACGTCAAGGATCTGGCGGTCACCATCAAGAAGGCTTTCCATATCGCCGCCACCGGTCGCCCCGGTCCGGTCGTCATCGACATCCCGAAGGATGTCACGGCGCAGATGTGCGATTTCGAGTATCCGAAGACGATCCAGATGCGCTCGTACAATCCGGTCGTCAAGGGGCATCTCGGTCAGATCAAGAAAGCCGTGCAGATGCTGCAGGAAGCCAAGCGGCCGATCATTTACACCGGCGGTGGCGTGATCCTGTCCGACGCTGCCGACAAGCTGACGCAGCTGGCGCAGAAGCTCGACTTCCCGGTCACCAACACGCTGATGGGCCTCGGCGGCTATCCTGCCACCGACCGTCAGTTCGTCGGTATGCTCGGCATGCACGGCACCTTCGAAGCCAACAACGCGATGCACTACGCCGACGTGATCCTGGCTGTCGGCGCCCGTTTCGACGACCGCGTGATCGGCAATCCGGAGCACTTCGGCGGTGAAAAGCGTCGCGTCATCCACATCGACATCGATCCATCGTCGATCTCCAAGCGGGTCAAGGTCGATGTGCCCATCGTCGGCAACGTCGCCGACGTGCTCGACGAAATGCTCAAGCTGCTCGACGGCGGTTGCAAGACCGATCCGGAAGTTGCCGACTGGTGGAAGCAGATCGACGAATGGCGCGGCCGCAAGTCGCTGGCCTATCGTCAGACCAAGCACATCATGCCGCAGTACGTGGTCGAGAAGCTTTACGAAGTGACCGGTGGTGACGCCTTCATTACTTCCGATGTTGGCCAGCACCAGATGTTCGCCGCGCAGTACTACAAGTTTGACAAGCCGCGGCGCTGGATCAATTCCGGCGGTTTGGGCACGATGGGCGTCGGCCTGCCGTATGGCATGGGCGTGCTGATGGCCAACCCCGGGGCTCAGGTTGCCTGCATCACCGGCGAAGGTTCGATCCAGATGTGCATCCAGGAGATGTCCACCTGCAAGCAGTACGAACTGCCGGTCAAGATCATCAATCTGAACAACGGCATGCTTGGCATGGTCCGCCAGTGGCAGGAGATGTTCTACTCCAAGCGCTATTCGCAGTCCTACGTCACCTCGCTGCCGGACTTCGTCAAGCTGGCCGAAGCCTACGGTCACGTCGGCATGCGCATCGAGAAGCCGGAAGACGTCGAGCCGGCGCTGCGCAAGGCCTTCACCGAGCACAAGAACGACCTGGTCTTCATGGACTTCATCATCGACCCGGGTGCCAACGTCTTCCCGATGGTCGCGGCGGGCAAGGGCCTGACCGAAATGATCCTGGCCGAAGAACTGTAAGCAGGGAAAACGCATGAGACACATCATTTCCATCCTGATCGAAAACGAAGCCGGCGCCTTGTCCCGGGTGGCTGGCCTGTTCTCGGCCCGCGGCTACAACATCGAATCGCTGACCGTGGCACCGACGGAAGATCCCTCGCTGTCCCGGATGACCATCCTGACCTCGGGCTCGGACGACGTGCTCGAGCAGATCACCAAGCAGCTCAACAAGCTGGTCGACGTGGTCAAGGTGGTCGATCTCTCGGAGGCCGCGCATGTCGAGCGCGAGCTGATGCTGATCAAGGTCCGCGCCACCGGCAAGGACCGCGAAGAGATGAAGCGGATGGCCGACATCTTCCGCGGCCGCATCATCGACGTCACTGAATCGACCTACGTCATTGAACTGACCGGGGCGAGCAGCAAGCTGGATTCGTTCATCGCCGGGCTGGATGCCGGCCTGATTCTCGAAACCGTCCGTACCGGTGTCTGTGGCATCGGTCGCGGCGATCGCATTCTCAAAGTCTGATTTATACCCATAAGAGGATTCCATGAAAGTTTATTACGACAAGGACGCCGACCTCTCCCTGATCAAGGGCAAGAACGTCACCATCGTCGGCTACGGCTCGCAAGGCCATGCCCACGCCCAGAACCTGCGTGACTCGGGCGTCAACGTCACCGTCGGCCTGCGCAAGAGCGGTGCTTCCTGGGCTAAGGCCGAAGGCGCCGGCCTCAAGGTTGCCGAAGTCAAGGATGCCGTCGCTGCCGCCGATCTGGTCATGATCCTGCTGCCGGACGAGAACATCCCCGAGGTCTACAAGAACGACGTCGAGCCGAACATCAAGCCGGGCGCCACCCTGGCTTTCGCTCACGGCTTCAACGTGCATTACAACCAGGTCGTGCCGCGCGCCGACCTCGACGTGATCATGGTCGCCCCGAAGGGCCCGGGCCACACCGTGCGTTCCGAATACCTGAAGGGCGGCGGCGTGCCGTCGCTGATCGCCATCTACCAGGACAAGTCCGGCAAGGCCAAGGACATCGCCCTGTCCTACGCGGCTGCCAACGGCGGCACCAAGGGTGGCGTGATCGAGACCAACTTCCGCGAAGAAACCGAAACCGACCTGTTCGGTGAGCAGGCTGTTCTGTGCGGCGGCGCCGTCGAGCTGGTCAAGATGGGCTTCGAAACCCTGGTCGAAGCCGGCTACGCGCCGGAAATGGCCTACTTCGAGTGCCTGCACGAACTGAAGCTGATCGTCGATCTGATGTACGAAGGCGGTATCGCCAACATGAACTACTCGATCTCGAACAACGCCGAGTACGGCGAGTACGTGACCGGTCCGGAAGTCATCAACGCGCAGTCGCGCGAAGCCATGCGCAACGCCCTGAAGCGCATCCAGACTGGCGAGTACGCCAAGATGTTCATCCTTGAAGGCCGTACCAACTATCCTTCGATGACGGCGCGTCGTCGCCTGAACGCTGTCCATCCGATTGAAACGGTCGGCGGCCAGCTGCGCGACATGATGCCGTGGATCAAGAAGAACAAGCTGGTCGATCAGTCCAAGAACTAATTGGATAGTCGCCGGCTCCACGGAGCGTCGTTGCTTGGGCTCGCCGTACTAAGGTACTGTCTTCGCCCGCGCGCCTAGCTCCGTGTTCGCTTTGACACTTTGGGCGGTGTAGGAATCTGCACCGCCCAAATTGTTTGTGGGAAGGGTGTATCCTTGCACCGTTCCAGCTTTTCCCCCATTGTCCATGACCGAACTCAAACCCCGTAAGACCCTCTTCAATCCCGGGGTCAAGCGTCGCGGCATTTACCTGCTGCCCAACTTGTTCACCACGGCGGCGCTGTTCGCCGGCTTCTTTGCCATCGTCCAGGCGATGCAGGGCGACTTCGAGCGGGCAGCGATGGCGATCTTCATCGCCATGGTGCTCGACGGCCTTGATGGTCGCGTCGCGCGCCTGACCAACACGCAGTCGGCCTTCGGCGCCGAATATGATTCCCTGTCCGACATGGTCAGTTTCGGCGTCGCGCCAGCGCTGGTTGCCTATGAATGGGCGCTGCGCGACCTCGGGCGCATCGGCTGGATCGCTGCCTTCATCTACTGCGTCGGTGCCGCCTTGCGTCTGGCGCGCTTCAACACGACGCTGGAAGTGATGGACAAGCGCTTCTTCCAGGGCTTGCCCTCGCCGGCGGCGGCGGCGCTGGTCGCCGGCCTGGTCTGGGTGATGATCGTCGCCGGTGTGCCGGGCGGCGACGTGCGCTGGATCGCCTGCGCGCTGACCGTGCTGGCCGGCGTGACGATGATCTCCAACATCCGTTACTACAGCTTCAAGGACGTCAATCTGAAGAAGAGCGTGCCTTTCTTCTCGATTGCCGCGATCGCGCTGGTCTTCGCGCTGGTTGCCTACAGCCCGGAAATCGCGCTGTTCGCCTTCTTCGTCGGCTACTGCCTGTCCGGCTACATCCTGGCCGTCGTCGGTTTGTTGAAGCGCAAGCCGGTCTGAGACTCACGGAGTACCCATGAAACAACATCTGGTCATTTTCGACACCACCTTGCGCGACGGCGAGCAGAGTCCCGGTGCGTCGATGACGCGCGAGGAGAAGATTCGCGTCGCCCGCCAACTGGAAAAGATGCGCGTCGACGTGATCGAGGCCGGCTTCGCCGCCGCCTCGCCCGGCGATTTCGAGTCCATTCAGGCGATCGCCCAGGCGATCAAGGATTCGACGGTCTGTTCGCTGGCCCGCGCCAGCGAGAACGACATCGCCCGCTCCGGCGAGGCGATCCGCCCGGCCAAGTCGGGCCGCATCCACACCTTCATCGCGACCAGCCCGATCCACATGGAGAAGAAGCTGCGCATGAGTCCCGACCAGGTGGTCGAGCAGGCGGTCAAGGCGATCGGCTGGGCGCGGCAATATACCGACGACGTCGAATTCTCGGCCGAGGACGCTGGGCGTTCGGAAATCGACTTCCTGTGCCGCATCTTCGAGGCGGTGATCAAGGCCGGGGCAAAGACGATCAACGTCCCCGACACGGTCGGCTACAACATTCCCTCGCAGTACGCCGAGACCGTGCGCCAGTTGATCGAGCGCGTGCCGAATTCGGACAAGGTGATCTGGTCGGTGCACTGCCACAACGACCTCGGCCTCGCCGTGTCCAACTCGCTGGCCGCCGTGCTGGCCGGCGCCCGTCAGGTCGAATGCACGATCAACGGCCTCGGTGAGCGGGCCGGCAATGCCGCGCTGGAAGAAATCGTCATGGCCGTGCGTACCCGCGCTGACGTCTTCCCGGTCGAGACGCGGATCGACACGACGCAGATCGTCGCCGCCTCCAAGCTCGTCTCTCAGATCACCGGCTACCCGGTGCAGCCGAACAAGGCCGTCGTCGGTGCCAACGCCTTCGCCCACGAATCCGGCATCCACCAGGACGGCGTGCTCAAGCATCGCGAGACCTACGAGATCATGCGCGCCCAGGATGTCGGCTGGACGCAGAACAAGCTGGTGCTGGGCAAGCACTCCGGGCGCAACGCCTTCAAGTCGCGCCTGCAGGAACTGGGGATCGAACTCGACAGCGACGAGGTCCTGAATGCCGCTTTTGCCCGCTTCAAGGAACTGGCCGACAAGAAGCACGAAATTTTCGACGAAGACCTGCACGCGCTGGTCTCTGACGAAGTCGTGACGCCGGAGCAGGAGCATTACAAGCTGGTTTATTCGCGGGTCACTTCGGAAACCGGCGAGATGCCGCAGGCGACCGTCATCCTCAACGTCGGCGGCGTCGAGCACAAGGCCGAAGCCAGCGGTGGCGGGCCGGTCGATGCGACCTTCAAGGCCATCGAAAGCATCGCCGGCAGCGGTGCCGAGCTGCTGCTCTATTCGGTCAATGCGATCACCACCGGCACCGATGCTCAGGGTGAGGTGACGACGCGGCTGAGCAAGGGCGGTCGCATCGTCAATGGCAACGGTGCCGATACTGACATCGTCATCGCGTCAGCGCGTTCCTACCTGAATGCACTGAACAAGCTCGAATCGACGCTCGACAAGGTGCGCGCCCAGGGCGACGACATCTGAGTCACCGCGCCCCGGCGAAAGACCGCGTCACGACGACGCGGTTGCCGAGGGGTGGCGGGTGGCGCGCAAATACATCACCGCCGAGAAGAAGATGAGCACGGCGAGCACGGTTTCGCCGACAGCCAGCCATTGTGACAGGCCCTGCTCGCTGGTCGCCCGGGTCAGGCCTTCGAGCAGGTAGAGCTGGATCAGCAGCGACAGCCACTTGTAGGTGTAGCGCTTGCCGCGCAGGATGCCGAACAGCGGGGCCAGCAGGATGATGGCCTTGAGCGTCAGCCACGAGCCGCCCGGGCGCAAGGGCGCCAGCCAGCCTTCCCAGGCGAGGCAGAGGAAGATCAGGGCGATCAGCGCGGCGCTGGTCAGGTTCTGGTAAAAGCGCGCGTTCATGATTTCCCCAGTTGGACGACCAGTCGGGCCAGGCGCTGTCCCTGGACGAAGGCCAGGCGGCTTTCCTCCTCGCTCAGGGTCGGGTCACCGCTGCCGCCAGCAACATGGCTGGCGCCGTAGGGCGTGCCGCCGCTGCGCGTGGTCGATAATTCCGTTTCGGTATAGGGCAGACCCAGTAGCAGCATGCCGTGGTGCAGCAGTGGCAGCATCATGCTCAGTAGCGTGGCTTCGTTGCCGCCGTGCTGGCTGGCGCTCGACGTGAACACGCAGGCCGGTTTGCCGGCCAGGGTACCGTTCTGCCAGGCAGCGATGGTGCCGTCCCAGAAATATTTCATCGGTGCTGCCATGTTGCCGAAACGGACCGGGCTGCCCAGCGCCAGGCCGGCGCACTGCTCAAGATCGGCGGCCTCAACGTAGGGTGCACCTGCGTCGGGGATGCCGGGGGCGCTGCTTTCGCATACGGTGGAAACCCTGGGAACGGTACGCAGGCGGGCCTGCGCGCCGGCAACCGAATCGATGCCGCGGGCCAGGCGTTCGGCCAGGGCGCGGACCGAGCCACGGTGGCTGTAATAGAGGACGAGGATGTCGTGCATGGGGCGGATTATAGCCGCCGCGTTCAGTCCTCGCTGTCGGGCAGCAGGGTGAAGATTTCGACGATGCCGGTCTGTTCGCTCAGCGCGCCGGTCTGGACCTCCCGGATCTGCAGGTTGTCCTGTTCGATCAGCAGTACCATGCGTCGACGATTTTCCGCCAGGCTGCCCGCCGGGGTGATCAGCGATTGCGCCGGTCGTACCGGTGGAGCCTCCGGCAGGAGCAGGGCGGTGAGCGGGGCTAGTCCGCTTCGGCTGGGGTCGGCGATGCGAGCGGATAGTGCCCGCGTCGCCAGCACCTGCAGGCCGATTTCGATATGCTCGGGGTTTTCCGAAATTGCCCAGCGGACGATGCAGACATGCCAGTTGTCGACGCGCGGGGAAAATTCTTCGCGCGGCTGGATAGCGACGATGTCGCCGACGCGCAGCCGGGCCGTGCTGCCACTCATGTGCATCAGCGCATAGCCTTCCGGGCTTTCGTTGGTGACCATCCACTCGCTGACGTCGTCGCCGCCTTCCTCTCCTTGCAGCAGGCGGTGCAGCCCCTCCAGGCCAAGGCAGAGCCGGGCGCGATAGGCGTGGCGGCGCCGCGGAAAGCGGCGTCTGGCCGGGGCGCCCCAGAGTTTTTCGAGGCGGCGCATGACGCCGCGTCCGGCGGGTTCGTCTGCGATTTCCGGCAGGCCCAGGCTCTCGGCTGTGGTGCCGGCGGCGAGGGTGCTGGCGATGTTCCGTACCCCGGCGGCCAATTCACCTCCTGCAAAATACAAGGGTCTGATGCCTTCGCCGGGTTGGCGTCGCACCAGGGCATACGCCGGGCTGTCGCGCTCGAGGTCAATCCAGAAGACATCGTCACCGGGGGCGTCAGGCGGGGCCTCGGCGAGTTTGACCAAGTGTCCGAGGCGTTCGGTCAGGCTGCTGATCAGCAGCAGTTCGCCGGAGGAAAAGGAGGCTGGTTGGGCGATGGCCTGCAGCAGCGTGTCGGTGTACAAACGCTCGATGCTGGTGTTGCCGGCGGTGCCGCTGCGTTGTTCGATGCCGAGCCGGCGGGCGGTGCGGTAGGCGGCGTTGAGTTGCTGCCAAAGACCGTTGCCGGGTGGTGCTGCGATCAGGTGGTGGATGTGGATCTGGGTGGCTATCGTCTGGGCGGCGCGCCGCAGCGAAGCCTGCATGCGCTCGTCGGACAGATGGTCCTGCGGGTTGTAATGGGCGGCCAGTGAATTGAAATATTCCTGGGCCAGCATTTCGAGCAGTGTCAGCAGTGTCTTGATTTTCTGCCGGGTTTTGCGGCTGACCGGCAGAGCAGGGGGCTGCAGGCTGGGCAGTTCGGCTTGCAGCACGGATTCGGCATGGCCAAACAGCAGGTCGAGAAGTTTGACGTGAGGCGACGGTCCGATGGCGGCTTCACGCAGTTTGAGTACCTGCTGCAGAAGTTCGTCGGCGTCTTCGGAATGGCCGTGGGCGAGGGCCAGCCATTCCAGGATGCCCTTGACCAGTTCCTCGCTCTCCGGGGGAGCTTCCTTGTTTGTGCTTTTTGCCATGATTTGTAAAGAATAGCAAAAACTTACGCCCCCGACACCCGGTAGTGCTTGGGTATCTGGCGGGGCGGGTCTTAAGTGGCTTGTTTTTCATCGACAAACCGCTATAATCTCGCGTCTTTTTCCCAGCTTACGAAAGTATTCACATGGTCGTTATCCGTCTCGCACGTGGCGGCGCCAAGAAGCGCCCGTTCTACAACATGGTCGTCACCGATTCCCGCAATCGTCGCGACGGTCGTTTCGTCGAGCGCATCGGCTTCTACAACCCGGTCGCTTCCGGTGCTGCCGAGCAACTGCGCATTGCTGGCGATCGTCTGGCCTACTGGCTGGAGCAAGGCGCACAGCTGTCGCCGACCGCTGCCCGCCTGGTCAAGCAGAACGCCAAGCAGGCTGCCTGAGTTTCGTAACACCTTGTCCAGCAACGATATTGTCGTTCTTGGCAGACTTGCCGAGGCGTACGGAATCCAAGGCTGGATCAGGTTGCATCCTTACGGGGATGATCCGCTTGGCTGGCGTCGCATTCCGGTCTGGTATCTGGGCCGGGAAGGTGGGCCGTGGCGCGAGGCTGAATTGAATGGCCTGAAGGCGCACGGCGACGGCTTGGTGGTGTCGTTTGTCGGCATTTCCGACCGGACGGCGGCGGAAGGGTTGAAGGGTCAGTTGATCGGCGTGCCGCGTGAGGCCCTGCCAGAAACCGGCGACGACGAGTTTTACTGGGCTGACCTGCTTGGTCTGGCGGTGGTGAACGAAGAAGGCGCACTGCTTGGCAAGGTTGCCGGTCTGATCGAGACCGGTGCCAACGATGTGCTGCAAGTGGTAAATGAGGCCGGCGAGGAGAGGTTGTTGCCTTTCGTCGACGCGGTCGTGCTGGATGTTGACCGGCCGGGCGGCGTGATCCGGGTGGCCTGGGGTTGCGACTGGTGATCCGCTTCGACGGCGTGACCTTGTTTCCGGAGATGTTCGCAGCGGTCACGGAAAGCGGGATTACCCGCCGGGCACTGGAAGAAGGTCGTTGGGTCTGGCAGGCGTGGAATCCGCGCGATTACGCGGAAAACGCCTGGCGCCGGGTTGATGACCGGCCTTTCGGTGGCGGTCCGGGCATGCTGATGCAGGCGGCGCCGCTGGAAAAGGCGATCGCTGCGGCGAAGGCGGCTCAGGCTGCGGCAGGTTTCCCGGCGAGCCGGGTGATCTACCTGTCGCCGCAAGGTGCACCGCTGACCCATGAGCGGGTGATGCGCCTGGTGAGCGGTGGCGAAGGGCTGATCCTGCTCTGCGGCCGTTACGAAGGTATTGACGAGCGTCTGATCGAGCGCTGTGTCGATGAAGAAATATCGATCGGGGATTTCGTGCTCTCCGGTGGCGAGTTGCCGGCGATGGTGCTGATCGATGCCGTCGTCCGCCAGTTGCCGGGGGTGCTTGGTGATGCCGCCTCGGCGGTGGAAGATTCGTTTGTCGATGGTCTGCTGGATTGTCCGCACTACACCCGTCCCGAGGTTTACGAGGGAATGCCGGTGCCCGAGGTGCTGGTTTCCGGTGATCACAAGAGAATTCGTCGCTGGCGGCTAAAGCAGTCGCTGGCGCGGACCCGGAAGCGCCGTCCGGAGCTGTTTGCCGAATGGCTGGCGCAACGCAGTCTGACTGCGGAAGAGACGCAACTCCTCGCGGAAATTTCCGGTGCGGAGCAATGCGGTGAGTAATGTTTTACAAAAAGGATCTCACATGAACCTGATTCAACAGCTGGAACAAGAAGAAATCGCCCGCCTGGGCAAGACCATTCCCGAATTTGCCCCGGGCGACACCGTCGTCGTCCAGGTCAAGGTCAAGGAAGGTAACCGCGAGCGTCTGCAGGCTTACGAAGGCGTCGTCATCGCCAAGCGTAACCGTGGCCTGAACTCGTCCTTCATCGTCCGCAAGATTTCTTCCGGCGAAGGCGTCGAGCGTACCTTCCAGACCTATTCGCCGCTGGTCGCCTCGATCGAGCTGAAGCGTCGCGGCGATGTCCGTCGCGCCAAGCTGTACTACCTGCGCGAGCGTTCGGGCAAGTCGGCACGCATCAAGGAAAAGCTGCCGGCGAAGAAGGCTTCCGCCTGATCGACGGTTCGCAGCAATATCTGAAAAGGGGCTTCGGCCCCTTTTTTTGTTGACTGCGAACGATAAAAAAGGCGCCGCGGCGCCTTCGGGATGCTTGTCTCGGCGCGCTTCAGCCGGTCCGCTTGTCGCGCTCGATCAGCGCGTAGGCCGAGTGGTTGTGAATCGACTCGAAGTTTTCCGACTCGACCACGTAGCTGTCGATACGTGGCTCGGCGTTGAGGCGGGCGGCGACGTCGCGGACCATGTCTTCGACGAACTTCGGGTTGTCGTAGGCGCGCTCGGTGACGTACTTCTCGTCCGGGCGCTTCAACAGGCCGTAGAGTTCGCAGGAGGCTTCCGATTCCACTAGCTGGACCAGTTCCTCGACCCACATGAAGTCGTTGGTGCGGGCGGTGACGGTGACGTGCGAGCGCTGGTTGTGGGCGCCGCGCTCGGAAATCTTTTTCGAGCAGGGGCAGAGGCTGGTTACCGGTACGACGACCTTGACCGAGGTGACAATCTCGCCGCCACAGATGTCGCCGATGAAGGTGACGTCGTAGTCGAGCAGGCTCTGGACGCCGGAAACCGGTGCCGTCTTGTTGATGAAGTAGGGGAAGTTCATCTCGATGTGGCCGCTTTCCGCTTCCAGGCGGACGACCATGTCGCGCAGCATGGTCGGGAAGTTCTCGACCGAGATCTCGCGCTCGTGCGAGTTCAGTATCTCGACGAAGCGGGACATGTGCGTGCCCTTGAAATTGTGCGGCAGGCTGACGTACATGTTGAACACGGCGATCGTGTGCTGGATGCCTTCGGCCTTGTCCTGGACCTTGATCGGGTGGCGGATGGCCTTGATGCCGACCTTGTTGATCGCGATCTGGCGCGTGTCGGCGGAGCTTTGTACGTCGGGGATGGAAGTTGGGGTCATGGGGCTGTTCTGTCCGTTAGAGCGGGTTGTCGAGGCGTTCGCGCACGCGGTGCACGATGCCTTCCTTGTCGAGGCCAAGCTCGGCGAGGAGCTGGCCTTGTTCGCCGTGATCCACGAACTGGTCGGGAAGACCGAGGCGCAGCACGGCAGCGTTACTGCCAAGTTCGCCGAGCAGGCGTTCAATTTCCGAGCCGGCGCCGCCGATCACGGCATTTTCTTCGATGCTGACCAGCAGCGAATGGTTCCCGGCGAGTTCGCCGATCAGCGCGTTGTCGAGCGGTTTGATGAACCGCATGTTCACCACCGTTGCATCGAGCGCCTCACCGGCGGCGAGCGCCGCCGGTACCAGGCTGCCGAAGGCGAGCAGGGCGACCTTGCTGCCGCGACGCAGGACTTCGGCCTTGCCCAGCGGCAAGGTGTCGAGCTCGGACGCCGCTTTCTGGCCGGTGCCGCCCCCGCGCGGGTAGCGGACCAGCGTCGGGCCGTCGTGGGCGAAGGCGGTCGACAGCATGCGCCGGCATTCCGCTTCGTCGGCCGGCGCCATGATCGTCAGGTTGGGGATGCAGGCGGCGAAGGAGAGGTCGAAGCTACCGTGGTGGGTTGGCCCGTCGGCGCCGACCAGGCCGCCGCGGTCGACGGCGAAGACGACCGGCAGCTTCTGCAGCGCGACGTCGTGGATCAGCTGGTCGTAGGCGCGCTGCAGGAAGGTCGAGTAGATGGCGACCACCGGCTTCAGGCCTTCGCAGGCCAGGCCGGCGGCGAAGGTCACGGCGTGCTGTTCGGCGATGCCGACATCGTAGTAGCGGCCGGGGAATTCCTGGGCAAAGCGGACCAGGCCGGAGCCTTCGCGCATCGCCGGGGTGATCGCCACCAGGCGCGGGTCGGCGCGTGCCTGATCGCACAGCCAGTCGCCGAAGACCTGGGTGTAGGTCAGCTTGCCGCCGCCCTTGCCGGACTGGATGCCTTCGCCGGGCGCGAACTTGCCGACGCCGTGGTAAAGGATGGGGTCGCTCTCGGCGAGCTTGTAGCCCTGGCCCTTCTTGGTGATCACGTGGAGGAACTTCGGTCCCTTGATGCCCTTGAGGTTTTCCAGGGTCGGGATCAGCGCGTCGAGGTCGTGGCCGTCGATCGGTCCGTAGTAGTGGAAACCGAATTCCTCGAACAGTGTGCCCGGGGCGATCATGCCCTTGACGTGCTCCTCGGCGCGGCGTGCCAGTTCAAGCAGCGGTGGGGCGAAGCCGAGCATGTGGCGACCGGCGGAGCGGGCAGCGTTGAAGGTCTTGCTCGAAGTTAGCCGGGTCAGGATGTTGTTGAGCGCGCCGACCGGCGGCGAGATCGACATCTCGTTGTCGTTGAGGATGACCAGCATGTCGGCGTCGGCGACGCCGGCGTTGTTCAGTGCCTCGAAGGCCATGCCGGCGGACATCGCGCCGTCGCCGATGATGGCGATCACCTGGCGCGCCTCGCCCTTCTGCTTGGCGGCCAGCGCCATGCCCAGCGCCGCCGAGATCGAGGTCGACGAATGGCCGACGCCGAAGGTGTCGTATTCGCTCTCGCAGCGCTTGGGGAAACCGGCGATGCCGTGGCGCATGCGCAGCTTGTTCATGCCGGCGCGGCGCCCGGTCAACACCTTGTGTGGGTAGCACTGGTGGCCGACGTCCCAGACCAGGCGGTCTTCCGGCGTGTTGAAGACGTAGTGCAGGGCGATCGTCAACTCGACGGTGCCGAGGTTGGACGACAGGTGGCCGCCGGTGCCGGACACCGATTCGATCAGGAAGTCGCGCAGTTCGCCGGCCACCTGGCCGAGTTGCTTGCGCTCCAGGGCGCGCAGGTCGGCAGGGCGGTCGATGGTTTGCAGCAGCGGGTAAGTCATGTTCAGAATAGCCTGTGGCAGATGAAGTCGGCGAGCTGGATCAGCCGGTCGGCGCGCTGGCCGAAACAGGCGAGCGCTGCCAGCGCGTCGCTACGCAGTTCGTCGGCGTAGGCGCGGGCGCGTTCGAGGCCGAGCAGGGCGACATAGGTCGGTTTGTCGGCGGCTTCATCCTTGCCGGCGGTCTTGCCAAGGGTGGCGGTGCTCGCCGTGCAGTCGAGGATGTCGTCGACGACCTGGAAGAGCAGGCCGGCGCGCTTGGCGAAGCGGTCGAGCTGCAGCCGTTCGTTGTCGCTCAGGGGGGCGCCGGCCAGCGCGCCAAGCAACACGGCGGCGCGGATCAGGGCGCCGGTCTTCAGCGCGTGCATCAGTTCCAGTTCGACCTGTTCGAGCGGCTTGCCGACCGAGGCGAGGTCGATCGCCTGACCGCCGGCCATGCCGCGCGAGCCGCTGGCATGGGCGAGGAGGGTGATCATTTCCAGTTGGCGCTCGCCGAGCGGTTGGCTGGCGAGCAGTTCGAAGGCCAGCGTCTGCAGGCTGTCGCCGACGAGCAGCGCGGTTGGCTCGTCGTATTCGACGTGGCAGGTGGGCCGGCCGCGGCGCAGGACGTCGTCGTCCATGCATGGCAGGTCGTCGTGTACCAGCGAATAGGCGTGGATCAGTTCGACCGCGCAGGCGGCGACGTCAAGGCGGCCGGCATCGGCGCCGGCCAGTTCGCCGGCAGCGAAGACCAGCAGCGGGCGGACGCGCTTGCCGCCGCCCAGCGTGGCGTAGCGCATGGCGTCGTGCAGGCGTTGCGGAATCGTTTCGGCGGCGGGCAGGAAGCGCGCCAGCGCAGCTTCGGTACGGCCCTGCGTGGCGGCCATCCAGTCGGCAAAGGAAAGGCTCACTGGGCCTCCAGGGTGTTGCGATCGACGTCGCGGGCGACGCCGTTCTCGATGATGCGCACTTCTTCTTCGGCTTTCGCCAGCAGGTTCTGGCAATGCTGGATCAGCGCCATGCCGCGCCGATGCGCGGCAATCGATTCTGCCAGTTCGAACTGGCCGTTTTCCATGCTGGCGACGGTGGCTTCCAGTTCGGCCAGGGCGACCTCGAATTTCATCTCGGCTATCGGGGTGGGATCCATGACTTGGTCGTTCAGGAAACATATGAAAATACTCCATGCGGGGTATTTCGGTCAAATTCAGGATAAAATCGACATCCTTTTTTTAACCCGCTGGAGGCTAGGAATGTCCGACATGGCGACTTCGTCCCGGTTGGCCCCTGCAGTTTCCCAACTGCCGGTGGACTGGTATTTCGATGAACGGATTCATGCGCTGGAGAAGAAGCTCATCTTCGATGCCGGTCCGGGCTACGTCGGTCACCAGTTGATGGTGCCCGAAGCGGGGAATTACCGTACCCAGGAATGGAAAGACCACGGCCAGATGCTGCTCAACGGCGGCGCGGTCGGGCCGAATGCCGGCATCTGGCAGATGTCCAACGTCTGCCGCCATCGCCAGGCGATCATGCTGCAGGGCGCTGGCAAGCTCGACGGGCCGGTGGTCTGCCCGATTCACCGCTGGACCTATGAGCCGTCCGGCGAACTGATCGGCGCCCCGCATTTTCCGCAGAATCCCTGCCTCAACCTCGACAAGGTCAAGCTGGAGAACTGGAACGGCCTGCTCTTCAAGGGGCCGCGTTCGGCCAACGTCGATCTGGCCGGCATGCTGACCGCGCGTGATTTCGATTTTTCCGGCTACAAGCTCGACCACGTCGAGATGCACGAGTGCAACTACAACTGGAAGACCTTCATCGAGGTCTATCTGGAGGACTACCACGTCGTGCCCTACCACCCGGGGCTGGGCAACTTCGTCACCTGCGACGACCTGAGCTGGCAGTTCGGCGACTGGTACTCGGTGCAGAAGGTCGGCATCACCTCGCTGCTCAAGGAATCCACTTCCGGCGTCTATAACCGCTGGCAGAAGGTGGTCCGCGAATATTACGGCGACCGTGGGCAGACGCCGCCACAGGGCGCGGTATGGTTGACCTACTACCCGAACATCATGGTCGAGTGGTATCCGCACGTGCTGGTCGTGTCGACGCTGATCCCGCAGGGTGTGGACAAGACGATGAACGTCGTCGAGTTCTACTACCCCGAGGAAATCGTCGATTTCGAGCGCGAGTTCATCGAAGCCGAGCGCGCCGCCTACATGGAGACGGCGATCGAGGACGACGACATCGGCGAGCGCATGGACCGCGGCCGCAAGGCGCTGCTGGCCGACGGCAGGAACGAGGTCGGCCCCTACCAGAGCCCGATGGAGGACGGCATGCAGCACTTCCACGAGTTCTACCGGCGCATCATGCAGAAGGAAATCGAAGGCCGCTGAGCGGATTTTTCAGCCGCTTCCGCGGTCGACCGGGGCGTCGGGTAGAATCCGGCGCCCTTTTTCATTGTCTTTGCCGGTCGTGGCCCGAAGCCTGGCTGCGCCGTCCGAGTCGAGTCACGCATGCAATCCCTGTGGATGATCGCCGCCAGTTTCCTGTTCGCCTGCATGGGCGTTTGCGTCAAGCTGGCGGCGCAGACCCATTCGGCGGTCGAAATCACCTTCTACCGCAGTTTCATCGCCCTGCTGCTGATGTTCGGGCTGGTTCGCCTGCGCGGCGTCCGGCTGGCGACGCCGCACTGGCGCTGGCAGATCACTCGCGGTCTGGTCGGCTTCTCCGCCCTGTTCGCCTATTTCTACGCGATCACCCTGCTGCCGCTGGCGACCGCGGTGACGCTCAACTACACCTCGGCGATCTTCCTCGCGCTCTACCTGGCGCTCGCCGGCTGGCAGGTGCGACGCGGCATGCTCGGTGCGCTGGCGCTCGGTCTGGCCGGCGTCATTCTCTTGCTCAAGCCGACCTTTCAGGCCGAGCAGCTGGTCGGTGGTCTGGTCGGCCTCGCCTCCGGCGTGATGGCCGGGATGGCCTACTTCAGCGTGCGCGAACTGGGGGCGCGCGGTGAATCGGAAATCCGCACCGTCTTTTATTTCTCGCTCGTCGCCAGCGTCTGTGCCGCCGTCTGGCTCGCCTTCGGCGAGATCCACCCGGTCGACGCCGACAGCGGCCTGCTGCTGTTCGGTGTCGCCGGTTTCGCGACGCTCGCCCAGCTGGCGATGACGCGCGCCTATTCGCGCGGCAAGACCCTGCTGTCGGCAGCGCTGGCCTACTCCACGGTGATCTTTTCCAGCCTCGCCGGCATGCTGTTCTGGGGCGAAGTGCTGCCGGCGTCGGCGTGGGCGGCGATCGGCCTGATCCTCCTGTCGGGCATCGCGGCGACGCATTTTTCCCGTGCCAGCCCGGTGGAGCAGGATTAAACTGGGGCCACAACAACAACGGAGCAAACCATGATCGTCATCGACCACAAGGCCCACCGGGTCAATGTTTCGGTGTTCGGCGAATTCACGCTGGCCGACTATCGTGAATTCGAGGAAGTCGTCAATTACAAGATCAAGTTCGAAGGTCCGGTCGACCTGTTCTTCGACCTGACCAAGATGGGCACGCTGACGCTCGACGTCGCCTGGGAGGAAGTCAAGTTCTCGCGCGCCCATGCCAACGATTTCAATCGCGTCGCGGTGGTCACCGACAGCGAGTGGGTGACCTGGAGCGCCTGGATTTCGCAGACCTTCGTCAATGCCGACGTGCAGGTTTTCGACGATCCCGCCGCCGCCGACGAGTGGCTGGAAGGCGAGGCTTGAGCTTTGGTCCGCTGATCCGTCCGGCGCAGTTGCAGGCGCAGCTCGGCGAGCCCGGTTGCTGCATCGTCGATGTCCGCCATCAGCTGGCCGATGTCGGCTACGGCGAGCGGGCTTACAACGAAGCGCACCTGCCCGGCGCCTTCTTCCTGCATTGCGACCGTGACCTGTCGGGGCCGCTGAACGGCCGCAACGGGCGCCATCCGCTGCCCGATCCCGAGGTGCTGGCCGGCAAGCTGGCGGCGCTCGGCATCGGCAGGCAGACTCGGGTGGTCGCTTACGACGACGGCAACGGCATGATCGCCGGCCGTCTCTGGTGGCTGTTGCGCTGGCTCGGCCACGATGCCGTCGCTGTGCTCGATGGCGGCTGGGCGGCGTGGTGCCAGGCTGGCGGGGCTTTGAGTACGGCACGACCGAGTGCCGTGCCGGGCGACTTCCAGCCGCGTTTGCGCCCGTGGACGGTCGCTGTTGACGATGTCCTGGCCGGGTTGGGGGCGGCGGACCGGCGTTTGATCGACGCGCGAGCCGCCGACCGCTTTCGCGGCGAGAACGAAACCATCGATCCGGTGGCCGGCCATATTCCCGGTGCGAGCAATCGCTTCTTCGGCGACAACCTCGGCGCTGACGGCTTCTTCAAGCCGGCGGCCGAACTGGCCGCCGAATGGCGCGTGCTGCTTGCCGGCGATGCGCCGTCGGCGGTCGTTCATTACTGTGGTTCGGGTGTTTCCGCGTGCCAGAACATCCTCGCCATGGAAATTGCCGGCCTGCCCGGTTCGCGGCTCTACGGCGGCTCGTGGAGCGAGTGGTGCGCCGAGCCGGCGCGGCCGGTCGAGCGCTGAGCTTCTCGTTCAGGCCTGTTCGAAGAAGTGGTGGCGAACCCTGTCGTCGAGCAATCGGCGGCAGCCGGCTTCGTCGCAACATTGCAGCCGGGTGTGCAGCGTTTCGGCGATGTTCAGGAAGATGGCGGCGAGTGTCGGGTCGAAGTGGCTGCCGCTGTCCTGGCGAATGATCTCGATGGCGGCGGCGAACGGCATCGCCTCCTTGTACGGGCGGCGCGAGACCAGCGCATCGAAGACATCGGCAATGGCGAAGATGCGCGCCGCCAGGGGAATGTTTTCGCCACTCAGAGCGCGCGGGTAACCTTTGCCGTCCCATTTTTCGTGGTGGCCGGCAACCACGGCGGCCGCCTCGTCCAGCCAGCCGATGCCGGCGACGATCGCCTCGCCTTGCGCGACGTGGGTGCGCATGATCGTCATTTCCTCGGCGTCCAGCCGCCCGGGCTTGAGCAGGATGGCGTCGGGGATGCCGATCTTGCCGACATCGTGCAGGAAGCTGCCGACGATCAAGGCCTGCATTGCCGCTCGTTCCAGTCCCAGTGCTTCGCCGATGCAGGCGGCGATCCAGGCCACCCGGTAGTTGTGGGCGCCGGTGTCGGAATCGCGACGGGCGACGGCGCGGCCCAGCGCTTCCATCATCGACAGGTGCGATTCGAGCAGCGCTTCCGCCCGCCGCGAGTTTTCCGCCGACAGATGGACGACGAAGGGATAGATGGTCAGGCCGCAGAGCAAGGAGGCGGCGGCAACGATCAGAGCCATGGTTAGTGCGCCGCGCATCAGTTCTTCCTTCTGCCATTCCGGGACGATGCGCACGCCCTCGAAAAAGCCCGCCGGGCGCTTGGTATCACGCCCTTCCAGGGGGACGAAGATGCGCAGTATCCAGCCATGTTCGGGCAGCTTCAGGCTTTGATAACTGGGTGTCCGGTAATTCGGCCGGCCATGTTTGGGCAGCAGCGATTCGACGGCTTCGCCCGCCGGTGTTGTGGCCTCGGCCAGCTTGCGGCCGTCGGCATCGTAGATTTCGGCGATATCGAACAGGCCGCCGGTGATCGCCAGCGCCGCCTCGTCGGCACGCAGCGGCAACTGCTGTTCGGCGGGGAGGGCGAAGCTGTCGCGGTCGCCCAGGATGTGCCGGGATTCCTCCATGGCCAGGGAGACCATGTTTTCCTCGGCGATCTCGCGCGAAATCAGCCAGGCGAGGGGGGCGCTGATCAATGCGAGCAAGATGCTGATGGCGGCAATGCGGCGGGCGGCGCGTTGTTTGAAGGTGTTCATCGGAAGTTGGCGGCAGGCGAGCCCGGAAACGTTATCCGGTGATTACAGCACGCCAGCCTGAAAGGAAGATGAATGCGCCCAAGTCAGCCGCCGCTGCCGAGGCGTTCGAGGGCCCAGGCGACATGCTCGCGCACCAGCGCCGAATCATCGTCGGCGCGGGTGCGCAGGGTGGTGATCGCCTCGGCCGCGGCCGGGCCGTTGCCGAGCCCGACGGCGATGTTGCGCAGCCAGCGTTCGTGGCCGATGCGGCGGATCGGGTTGCCGGCCAGGCGGTCGTTGAATTGTTGTTCGCTCCAGGCGAACAATTCGATCAGCGTGGCCGAATCCAGACCGTGGCGCGGCGCGAATTCCGGGTCGCCGAGTTGGGCGAAACGGTTCCATGGGCAGCAGGTCTGGCAATCGTCGCAGCCGTAGATGCGGTTGCCGAGCAGCGGTCGGAATTCCTCGGGGATGGCGCCGGCCAGTTCAATCGTTAGGTAGGAAATGCAGCGCCGTGCATCGACCACGTAGGGGGCAACGATGGCGCCGGTCGGGCAGGCATCTAGGCAGGCGCGGCAGCTGCCGCAGTGCTCGTCGACCGGGGTGTCGGGCGGCAGCGGCAGGTCGCAGTAGATTTCGCCGAGAAAGCGCCAAGACCCCCGTTTCGACAACAGCAGGGTGTGCTTGCCGCGCCAGCCGAGGCCGGCCTGGCTGGCGTATTCGACTTCCATCACCGGTGCCGAATCGGAAAACACGCGGTAGCCGAAGGGGCCGGCGATTTCGCCGATGGCGGTGGCCAGCTTCTGCAAGCGGCTGCGTACCACCTTGTGGTAATCGCGGCCCTGGGCGTAGCGGGAGATCGCCGCCTGGCCGGGATCGTCGGCCGCTTTGTCGTGCGGCAGGTAGTCGAGGGCGGCGGCAATTACCGTGATCGTGCCGGCCTCCAGTTGCTGCGGCTGGGCGCGCAGTTCAAGGTGGCGCGCCATATAATCCATCTCCCCGTGCATGCCGGCGGCCAGCCATGCACGCAGCCGGTCGACGGCGGCGCCCGGTTCGGCGCGGGCCACGCCGATTTCGGCAAAACCCAGTTCCCGGCCGAGTTCGCGGATGCGTGCCTTGAGGGCGACGTAGTCCAGTTTGGAGTCCTGATCATGCATGGCACGGATGTTACCGCCGTTTTCGATCTGCCCGACGAGGCGGCGACCCAGCGCCTCGGCGCCGACCTGGCGCAGGCGCTGCAGCCAGGCCTGGTGATTTACCTCGACGGCGACCTCGGCGCCGGCAAGACGACGCTGGCGCGGGCGCTGATCCGGGCGCTTGGCCACAGCGGTCCGGTGAAGAGTCCGACCTATGCTTTGGTTGAAGTTTACGTAGTTTCGAGTTTATACTTGTATCACTTTGATTTTTATCGCTTCGAGTCACCAGAGGAATTCCTCGATGCGGGGTTTGGCGAATATTTCAACGAAGCAAGCGTTTGTCTGGTCGAGTGGCCCGACAAGGCGGCTGGCTGCGTTCCTTCGTCCGACCTGCGCATTCGCCTGCAACACGCTGGTGACGGACGGATTGCCGAACTCGCAGCCAACTCGGAAAGGGGGGCCTCGTGCGTAAGAACCATCGCCTCGATCCGCGCCGCCGGCAACTCCTGCGCTACGCCGGAACCGCGCTAGTCCTTTCGGTGACGCCGCTGTCCGGCCGGGCAGCCAGTCGGCCGGCGATCGTCGCCGTACGCATCTGGCCGGCCGCCGACTATACCCGGGTGACGCTGGAGCATGACGCGCCGCTCAAGTTCACCCATTTCACCGTTGAAAATCCGGATCGCCTGGTCGTCGATATCGAGGGGGTCGAGTTCAACGGTGTGCTCGAGAGCCTCGCCGGCAAGGTTGCGGGCGACGACCCCTACATCCGCTTGCTGCGTGCCGGGCGTTTCAAGCCCGGTGTCGTCCGTCTGGTGATGGAGTTGAAGACGCGGGTCGCGCCGCAGGTCTTTTCGCTGACGCCGGTTGGCGAGTATGGCCACCGCCTGGTGCTCGACGTCTATCCGGAAACGCCGCTCGATCCGTTGATGTCGCTGCTGGAAGGGCGCCAGGAGGCAGTCGAGCCGCTCAAGCCGGGGCAGGATCTTGCCGGCAGGGAGCAGAAGCCGGTCGAGGTTGTCGAAAGCCAGCCGGCGAAACGTTCTGGCAAGGCTGTCGTGGATCGGCTGGTGACGATCATGCTCGACCCCGGCCATGGCGGCGAGGATCCCGGTGCCGTCGGCAAGCGCGGCACCCATGAAAAGAACGTGACGCTGGCCATTGCCCGCCGTCTCAAGGCGCGCATCGACGCCGAACCGAACATGCGCGCCGTGCTCACCCGCGACGGCGATTTCTTCGTGCCGCTGCAGGTGCGCGTGCAGAAGGCGCGGCGCATCCAGTCCGACCTCTTCCTGTCGATCCACGCCGATGCCTGGATCAAGCCCGACGCGCGCGGTTCCTCGGTCTTCGTCCTGTCCGAGAAGGGGGCGTCGAGCACCCAGGCCCGCCTGCTGGCGCAGAAAGAAAACAGCGCCGACCTGATCGGCGGCGTCAATCTGGCGAAGACCAAGGACGTTTTCCTCGCCCGCACCCTGCTCGATCTGTCGCAGACGGCGACCATCAACGACAGCCTGAAGCTCGGCAAGTACCTGCTCGGCGAACTTGGTTCGATCAACCACCTGCACAAGACCAGTGTCGAGCAGGCGGGATTCGCCGTCCTCAAGGCGCCGGACATCCCGTCGGCGCTGATCGAGACCGCCTTCATCTCCAATCCGGAAGAAGAGCTGCGCTTGAAGGACGACGCCTATCAGGAGCAGATGGCCGACGCCATCATGCGCGGCATCCGCCAGTACTTCATCAAGCATCCGCCGGGACCGAAGGCGAGGATTGCCAGGGTTGGCTGATGCAGCCCGCGCTGTTCGCTGAACTGCGGCGTCTCTACGCGGCTGCCGATGTTGCTGGCGACGCCGTGCAGCTGCCGCTGCTTGACGCCACTGCCACGGCCCGGGCCTTGCTCATCGAATTCCCGCAGGCCAGCGACTGGCCGAGCGTTGGTGCAACCCTGAGTTATCTCGCCGACGAACTGGCCCTGCCACGGCCGGCCCTGTCGGTCTCTGCTGGCGGCGCGTTCACGCTCTGGCTGGCTTTCGCATCACCGCGGCCGCTGCCGCAGCTGGCGGCGTTTTTCGATGGTCTGCGGGTGGCCTGCCTGAGCGATCTGCCGGCTGACCGACTGCGCTGTCATCCCTTGAGCGGGCTTGCAACCGTGCCGGTGGTGCCCGCTTTTGACGCCGTGGTCGAGCGCTGGTCGGCCTTCATCGATCCCGGCATGGGCAGCATGTTCATCAGCGAGCCGGGCCTGGAGTTTCCGCCGAATTCGGAACGACAGGCCGAAATGCTGGCCGCTCTGCGGGCGATCGACGACCGCCAGTTTGCCAGGGTCATGGCCCAACTGCCGACGCCACCCCAGGCGGCTATGGACGCTTTGCCCTTGGCCGGGCATTTCACCGACCCGGCGGCTTTCCTGCTGGCGGTGATGAACGACGCAGCGGTGCCTATCGGCGAGCGGATCAACGCGGCCAGCGCCTTGCTTGTGGCAGG
The DNA here is from genome assembly GCF_041909095.1 of Azonexus sp. GTDB lineage: Bacteria > Pseudomonadota > Gammaproteobacteria > Burkholderiales > Rhodocyclaceae > Azonexus. The sequence continues at coordinate 150,073 of NZ_JAYREB010000003.1, forward strand.
CCGACGCTGACGCCTTAGAACAGTTCGATCTCGCCCTTGGCGATTTCACGCGCAGCGAGGCGCCCGTCTTCAATCAGCTGTTCGTAGCAGGCGACCTGGTTGCGGCCGTTGCGCTTGACGTAGTAAAGGGCCTCGTCGGCGCGTTCGATGACGTCGCTTGGCGTGTCGCTGATCAGCAGGCGGCTGAAGCCGATGCTGACGGTGACGTGGCCGACGCGACTGAAAACGGTTTGCTCGACGTCGTGCCGGAAACGTTCCAGGCTCGCTGCTGCCGACTCGCGGTTGGTTGGCTGCAGCAACGCGATGAATTCCTCGCCGCCGAAGCGGAACAACTGGTCGTCGAAGCGGAAGCTCTGGCGCATCACCTGCGACACCATGATCAGCACCTCGTCGCCGATCAGGTGGCCGTGGGTATCGTTGACCCGCTTGAAATGGTCGATATCGCAAACCGCCAGCCAGTGGTTGCTATCCGCTTGTGCTTGGCGACGGGCCGGTTGCGGCGCGTTGCCGAGTCGGCGGTCGGTGCTGGCCTGACCGAGCAGTTCGAACAGGTGCTTGTCGAAGGTCTTGCGGCTGGACAGCCCGGTCAGCGTGTCGGTTTCGCCGTAGTCGAGAAGGCCGATGTGATTGCCGAAATATTCGATCAGTCCCATCAGCGTGACGCGCAGGTCGGCGGAAAAATCTTCAGCCATCTCCAGATCGATGAAATAGATCGGGTCGTCGAGACGCATGATGGGAAAGATCACCCGGTGCGAGCCATCGTCCAGGTGTTCGAGAACGGCGGAGAGTTCGCGTCGGCAGCGCAGTAGCAGGGGGTCGCGTTCGATCGGCTGGCTGAATTGTGCTTCGGGCAGGTAGGCGTTGCGCAGGAACTGGCCTTGCGGCCCGAAGCCGGCACAGGAGAAGACGACAGTCTTGCGTTTGCTGGCGTAGCAGCGGTAAATGCTCACCCGGCGTGGTGCAAACAATTCGGTCAGCGCATCAACCATGGCCGAATTGATTTCGGTGCGGTCGCGGCGCGCCGAAATGCGAAGGACATGGTTGATCAGGTTGAGCATCATCGGAAGAGGCCTGGCGGTTTTGCCGGATTATAGCGATGGCAGATCGGGCAAGGGGCTGTTTTTCCGTTGTTTTGTCGGCATTCAGGGGGCTAGCCGGTATAATCGCGGTTTTTTCCGCCAGCCTTCGATGCGCGTTTTTCGCGGTTATTCCCGTCCTGTTCCGGCACCCGTTGCACTGGCCATCGGCAATTTCGATGGCGTGCATCTCGGCCATGCGGCCCTGGTTGCCCGCCTGGTCGAGGTTGCCCGACAAGGCGGCGTGGTGCCGACGGTGCTCAGCTTCGAGCCGCATCCGCGCGAGTTTTTTGCCCCCGACTCAGCGCCGGCCCGGCTCAGCACCTTCCGCGAAAAACTCGAACTGCTGGCCGACAGCGGTATCGCCCAGGCGATGATCTGCCCTTTCAACCGCGCCTTCGCTGCGCTCAGCGCCGAGCAATTCATCGAAGCGGTGCTGGTGCGCGGGCTACAGGTCCGGCATCTGGTGATCGGTGACGATTTCCGCTTCGGCAAGGGGCGGGTCGGTGATTTCGCCTTGCTGCAGGCCGCTGGCGAACGTCACGGTTTCACGGTCGAAGCGATGGGCAGTGTCGTTGTCGACGGCGAGCGCGTCTCCAGTTCCGGCGTGCGCCAGGCGCTGGCGGCTGGCGACATGGCGCACGCGGCGAAGCTGCTTGGCCGCCCCTACATGATGGACGGTCAGGTCGCGCACGGCCAGAAGCTCGGCCGTCAGCTCGGTTTCGCGACCGCCAACCTGCGCATCAAGCACAATCCGCTGCCGATGACCGGCGTCTTCGCGGTCGAGGTTGCCGGCCTGGGGCCGACACCTTTGCCCGGCGTCGCCAACCTCGGCGTCCGGCCCACCGTCGGCGGCACGCGGCCGCTGCTCGAAGTGCATCTGTTCGATTTCGACCGCGACATCTACGGCGCCCACATTTCGGTGCGCTTCGTGCACAAGCTGCGCGACGAGCAACGTTTTCCCAATTTCGACGCCCTCAAGGCGCAGATCGCGGCCGATGCCGCGGCGGCGCGGGCTTTTTTTACCGCAAAGACGCAAAGGCGCTAAGTTGACGCAAAGATTTTTTGGCGATGCGCTGGATGAATTGAGCAAGCAGGTGATTGGTGCCGCGATTGAAGTGCATCGTCATCTGGGGCCGGGCTTGCTTGAAAGTGCCTATGCGGACTGCCTGATCGTTGAACTCGCGGAGCGCGGGATGGCGTCTGAGAAAGAGGTTCTGTTGCCCCTGCACTATAAATCTGTGGTGGTAAACAAGGCCTACCGAATTGATTTGCTGGTTGAGCAGTCGCTGATCGTCGAACTGAAAGCGTGTGATCAACTGTTGCCTGTACACTCCGCCCAACTTCTGACCTATCTCAAGCTGACAGGGTTGCAGTTGGGCTTGCTGATGAACTTCAATCACGGGCTGATGCATCAAGGGATCAAGCGCGTGGTCAATGGATTTTGAAAACTTTGCGTAAACTTTGCGCCTTCGCGCCTTTGCGGTGGATGTTAAAAAATGGCTGATTACAAAGACACCCTGAACCTTCCCGATACCCCGTTCCCGATGCGTGGCGACCTGCCCAAGCGCGAGCCGCAATGGGTCGCCCAGTGGCAGGAGAAGCAGTTCTACCGGAAGATCCGCGAGATTTCTGCCGGCCGGCCGAAGTTCATCCTCCACGACGGCCCGCCGTATGCCAACGGCGACATCCACATCGGCCACGCGGTGAACAAGGTGCTGAAGGACATCATCGTCCGCTCGAAGACGCTGGCCGGTTTCGACGCGCCCTATGTGCCGGGCTGGGACTGCCACGGCATGCCGATCGAGATCCAGATCGAGAAGACGCACGGCAAGGCCATCCCGCGCGAGCAGGTGCAGAAGCTGGCGCGTGCTTACGCTACCGAGCAGATCGAACGGCAGAAGAAGGACTTCATCCGCCTTGGCGTGCTCGGCGAGTGGGATAACCCGTACAAGACGATGAACTTCAAGACCGAAGCCGACGAGATCCGCGCCCTTGGCGCGATGGTCAAGCGCGGTTTCGTCTATCGCGGCCTGAAGCCGGTGAACTGGTGTTTCGACTGCGGCTCGGCGCTGGCCGAAGCGGAAGTCGAATACCAGGACAAGAAGTCGCCGGCCATCGACGTGGCCTTCGCCGCCGCCGAGCGCGACAAGCTGGCGGCCGCCTTCGGCCTGGCGGCCCTGCCGGCCGGTGAAGCCTATGCGGTGATCTGGACGACGACGCCATGGACCATCCCCGGCAACCAGGCGCTCAACGCGCACCCGGAAATCACCTATCACCTGGTGCAGACCGAAAGGGGTTGCCTGATCCTCGCCGCCGATCTGCAGGAAGCTTGTCTCGCCCGCTACGGCTTGACCGGTACCACCGTTGCCGCCTGTAAGGGCGCGGCGCTGGAACGCATCGCCTTCCGCCATCCGCTCTACGACCGCCTGTCGCCGGTCTTCCTCGGCGACTACGTGACCCTCGACGCCGGCACCGGCATCGTCCATTCGGCGCCGGCCTACGGTCTGGAAGACTTCCAGTCGTGCAAGAACTACGGCATGCACAACGAGCAGATCCTGACCCCGGTGCAGGGCGATGGGACGTTTGCCGCCGACCTGCCGTTCTTCGGCGGCATGAACGTTTGGAAGGCCAACCCGGTGATCGTCGACAAGCTGGCCGAAGTCGGTGCGCTGCTGAAGCACGCCACCATCGAGCACAGCTACATGCACTGCTGGCGCCACAAGACGCCGCTGATCTACCGCGCCACCAGCCAGTGGTTCGTGCGCATGGATGCGCCGGACGTCGACAGCCAGGGCGTCGCCGCCACCGAGCCGGCCGGCCACACGCTGCGCGAAGCCGCGCTGCAGGGCGTCGAGGACACCGCCTTCTATCCCGCCTGGGGCAAGAACCGCCTGCATGCGATGATCGCCAACCGCCCGGACTGGTGCATCTCGCGCCAGCGCAACTGGGGCGTGCCGCTGCCCTTCTTCACCCACAAGGCGACCGGCGAACTGCATCCGAACACGCTGGAACTGATGGAAGCCGTGGCCAAGCGCGTCGAGCAGGGCGGTATCGAAGCGTGGACGCAACTCGACGCGGCCGAACTGCTCGGCAATGACGCCGTCGACTACGTCAAGACCACCGACATCCTCGACGTCTGGTTCGATTCCGGCACCACCCACATGAGCGTGATGCGCGGCTCGCACGCCGAGCTGGGCTGGCCGGCCGACCTCTACCTGGAAGGCTCCGATCAGCATCGCGGCTGGTTCCATTCCTCGCTGCTGACCGGCGCCGCGATCGACGGCCGCGCCCCGTACAAGGCACTGCTGACGCACGGGTTCGTCGTCGACGGCAAGGGCCACAAGATGTCGAAGTCCAAGGGCAACGTCATCGCGCCGCAGCAGGTTTCGGACAAGATGGGCGCCGACATCCTGCGCCTGTGGGTGGCCTCGACCGATTACTCGGGCGAGCTGACCATCTCCGACGAAATCTTGAAGCGCGTCGTCGAAGGCTATCGCCGCATCCGCAACACGCTGCGCTTCCTGCTCGCCAACGTTTCCGATTTCGACGCCGCCGCCGACATGCTGCCGGCCGACCAGTGGCTGGAGATCGACCGCTACGCGTTGGCGCTGACCCGCCAGTTGCAGCAGTCCTGCCAGGGCGATTACGAGCGTTTCGAGTTCCACCGCGTGGTCCAGGCGCTGCAGGGCTTCTGCTCGGAAGACCTCGGCGGCTTCTACCTCGACATCCTCAAGGACCGCCTCTACACGACGGCACCCAAGTCGCTCGCCCGCCGCTCGGCGCAGTCGGCGTTGTGGCACATTACCCAGGCCTTCGTCCGCCTGCTGGCACCGATCACTGCCTTCACCGCCGAGGAAGTCTGGGCGGTGCTGACCGGCAATGCCGACGACTCGGTGATGTTCCAGCAATGGCATCAACTGCCGGAACAGACCGGCGAGAGCGAGCTGCTGGCGAAATGGGCGATCGTCCGCGAAGTGCGCAACGACGTGACCAAGGCGCTGGAGGCTCGCCGCGAGGCCGGCGAGATCGGCGCTGCGCTGCAGGCCGCGGTCGAAATCCGCTGCTCCGGCGACAAGTTCGCCGCGCTCTCGGCGCTCGGCGACGACCTGAAGTTCGTCTTCATCTGCTCGGCGACCTCGCTGATCGAGTCTGCCGAGGAATCGGTCACCGCCACGCCGCTGACGCACGCCAAGTGCGAACGCTGCTGGCACGTGCGCGAGGATGTCGGCGCCGATCCGGCACATCCCGGCCTGTGCGGGCGCTGCGTCAGCAACCTGCACGGCGACGGCGAGGTGCGCACGCATGCGTGAAGCCCGGCACTGGTACGCGCTGGCCGGCCTGATCGTCGTCCTCGACCAGATCAGCAAGTGGATTGTGCTCGGTACCATCGGGCCGGGTGAGGTCATCTACGTCGCACCTTTCTGGAACTGGGTGCTGGCCTTCAACCCGGGCGCTGCGTTCAGCTTCCTCGCCGACCAGCCGGGCTGGCAGCGCTGGTTCTTCACCGTGTTGGCGCTCGGTGTGTCCGGCTGGATTGCGCTTGAACTGCAGAAGCACCCGGAGCATAAGCTGATGGCGCTGGCGCTGACCCTGGTCATGGGCGGCGCGCTCGGCAACGTGATCGACCGCGTGCGCTTTGGTGCCGTCGTCGATTTCATCCAGTGGCACGCCGCCGGTTTCTACTGGCCGGCCTTCAATATCGCCGATTCGGCGATCACCGTCGGCGCCGTGCTGTTGATCGTCGCTTCGCTGACCCACAAAGAACAGAAAGAAAACGCATGAGCACCACCGTCCGCCCCGACAGCTACCTGACCCTGCATTACCGCGTCACCGCCCTCGATGGCGAGGAATTCCTGTCCACCTTCGACATGAGCCCGGCGACGCTGCAGATGGGCAGCGGCCAGCTCGCCGAAAACCTCGAAAGCGTCCTGCTTGGCCTGAATGCCGGCGAGCATTACGTGTTCGAGCTGGAACCGGAACAGGCCTTCGGTGTGCACAACGAACGCCTGGTCGAGCGCATCGCCCGCAGCGGCTTGCCTGCCGGCATGGAACTCAAGGAGAATTCCGTCGTCGAATTCACCGCGCCCAATGGCGCGACCTTCGCCGGTTTCCTGCGCGAGCTTGATGAAACCAGCGCCCTGTTCGACTTCAACCACCCGATGGCGGGCAAGACGATCCGCTTCGAGGTGAAAATCATCGGAATCATGTAATGCAGGTCATCCTTGCCAATCCCCGAGGCTTCTGTGCCGGTGTCGAACGCGCCATCACCATCGTCGAACGGGCACTGGAAAAGTTCGGTGCGCCGATCTACGTCCGCCACGAGGTGGTGCATAACAAGTTCGTCTGCGACGACCTGCGCGCCAAGGGCGCTGTTTTCATCGAGGAACTGGCTGAGGCCCCGGCCGGTAGCACGGTCATCTTCAGCGCCCACGGCGTTTCGCGCGCGGTGCGCGACGAGGCAGAACAGCGCGGCCTCAAGGTCTTCGACGCGACCTGTCCGCTGGTCACCAAGGTGCACCTGGAAGTCGGCCGCATGCGCAAGGGTGAGCGCGAGATCGTCATGATCGGCCACAAGGGCCACCCCGAGGTCGAAGGGACGATGGGGCAGAGCGATGGCGGCATGTATCTGGTCGAGACCGTCGATGATGTCGCGCAGCTGCAGGTCCGCCTGCCCGAACAGCTTTCCTACGTGACCCAGACGACGCTGTCGATGGATGACGCCCGTCGCGTCATCGACGCGCTACGCCAGCGTTTCCCGGCGATCCAGGGGCCGAAAAAGGACGACATCTGCTACGCCACGCAGAACCGCCAGGACGCGGTCAAGGCTTTGGCCGAACAATGCGATCTGGTCGTCGTCGTCGGCAGCCCGAACAGTTCGAACTCGCGCCGCCTGAAGGAAGTCGCCGCCGGCCGCGGCATCGACGCTTACCTGATCGACAGTGCCGTCGAGATCGAAGAAGCCTGGCTGGTCGGCAAGCAACGCATCGGCGTCACCGCTGGCGCCTCGGCGCCGGAAATCCTGGTCCAGCAGGTGGTTGATCGGCTCCGCGAGCTGACTGCTGCTGAAGTCGGGCAGTTGCCCGGCGGTGATGAAGGGGTTGCCTTCGCTTTGCCCAGGGAACTGGCCTGAAATCCGGGCGCCGGCATCAGCCGGCGCCCAAAGCACCCCATTACCAGCAATTTGCCGGCGTTTTGGCGCCAGTCTGATTAATGGTCAGGGTATCCTTGTTGCAGCCTTTCCCGCTGAGCTGATCACCAAGCGGTGTGGCCTGCAGGGCAAAAGTCGTGACGGTTGGAGCGGCACTGAATACAACGTTGTAAGAAGCTGCCGCAGTGCCCTGACAAGCTGGAGCTGGTGCTCCGACATAGGTCATGTTGGGCGTCTTGTAGCGTTCCATCTGTTGCGCATGTTCCATCAGGCAGGACTGGATCGCTGCCCGCCGTGACGTGCGTGTGTGCTCGTTGTAGGCGGGCAGGGCAATCGACGCCAGGATGCCGATGATTGCCACGACGATCATGATTTCCACCAAAGTGAAGCCCTTGTTTTGCTGTTTCATGTTCAATCAATCCCTGATGATTTCGCGCCAGGAGAGGCGACCGCGCGGCTGGACGCCGGTGTTGACCCGCTGATGTCCCATGGTGGCACCATCCTGACTGTTCGTCTTGCCGCTGCCGCCGACAACGAGTTGGCCGGTTGAGGAGTCGCCGGTAAAGATCGCTGCCTGACTGACCATGCCGATATCCATGTCGAGCGAGCCGATCGCCGTACTACCGCTGTAGCTGCTGAAGAGGAAGAAGCTTTCGCTCAGGCTGCCGCCGGTGAAGGCATTGATCGCGTTCAGATAACCTGTACCGCCGGGCTGGCAGGGGTCGTCGGCGACCGGGACGTTGGAACTGACCAGCAGCACCGGTTCGGTGAAGCGATAGAAGGCGGATGGGGTAGTGATGCGTTCGCCTTGTGCCGTATTGGCGGGAGGCGTCAGCCAGTCGATGTACCAACCCTTCCAACCTGCCATGTCGTGCGATATGACATTGCCGTTGGTGTCGAACTGGATCACGGCAGGCTTGAAGCTGCGCACCGTCTTGCCTTCGACCGTGAAGACCGAATTCAGACCGCGTGGTTTCAAAAAGTTGCGACCGGCAATCGTCGTGCCTTCGTCAATGATTGCGTACCAGCTTTGCACCGCCTTGTCGGTGGGGTCGCCGTTGCGGAAATAGGCGCCGGTGCCGAAGAAGAGGAACAGCTTGCCAAGGTTGGGGTCGGTCCGCAGATAATTTTTCGCCATCGTGATCTGCGACGTGATCGGTTGCAGATTGCCGGCGGCATCCTTGGCGACGAACATGGGGGCGCCGTTGTGGGCGACCTTCCACTGATTGTCGTTGCTGCTGGTGACGTCGAATTTCCAGACATTGCCCTTGAGGTCGCCGGCGTAGATGTAGTCGACATAACCGTCGGCATTGGCATCGTAGACGCCGGGAGTTGCCAGGCCGTTGTCACCGGCAATGCCGGTACTGATCTTGCGGACGGCACCGGTTTCCAGATTGATGATGTAGAGAACCGCCTTGCCGTCGGTGCTGTTGTAGCCGTTGCCGACGATGGCGACGGTGGTGTCGTCGTTCATCTGAGCAATGATCGGCTTGCCGAGCATGTAACCGAGATCCTTGTCCGTCGTGCTGACGTATTCCCAGATAACATTGCCGGTGCCGAAGCTGGCCGGGGTCGTGATGTCGAGCGCGAACAAGCCCTTGCCGCCGCGACCCAGCGTGGCGACGGCGTAGGTCTTGTTCAGGAAGGTCTGCGATTTTTCACCGATGGCGATCTCGCCATCGACGAAGAACTTGTGACCATAGGTGGTCTGACTCAATTGCTCCAGCTTGCTGAGCATGGGGCTGGGGATGTAGGCGAACAATTCGACGCCGGTGTCAGCGCTGAAACCGTGCAGCATGCCGTCGTTCGCGCCAACCAGGACCAGTTTGCTGTCCTTCGAGTAATTTGGTGAGGAGTGAACGATGTCGCCAAGCAGCGAACCGCGGTTGCGCATGGTGCCGCCGTTCTGGACTTCCTTGCTGCGGTCGCCTCGAACGAAGGCGACGACGTCGCTGCTGACGAGTGCAGTTTGGTCGGTGGGGCTGAGGTTGCTCCAGAGGAACTCCTTGGCCGCGCTCCCGGATGTCGTGAAAATCTTGCGCAGGTTGTGGGCCGGGATTTTTTCCGAGGACTTCCAGGTGGGGGTAGTGGCAACGCCGCTGTCAGTAACCGCGTAGGCTTCCAGCTCGCCGGTCCACTTGTTGGTGTTGAAGTTGGCGCCGAAGACCAGCGAAGATGTCGTCAGCTTCGTGCTGTTGGTAGCCACCGATGCGGAAGAGCTCTTGCGGTTCACGATGTCGTTCAGCATGTCGGTCAGCGCATCGGCAAATTCCACCGGGTTCTGGGCGCTGAAGAAGGCGCCCCGGCTATTGACCGCCGCATGCAGCAGGTCGTCAATCTTGCCTGGGTTGCTGCTGGCGGGGTTGTTGGGCCAGGTGATGTTCTGCGCCGGATTGCCGATGGCATTGAAGGCAGTATCCGGATCGACGCTGCCTTGCACCCCGAGGCCGACACCGAAAGTCACCATGTGCTGCCAGAAGGCCGGGTCACGGGTCGTGGTCGGCACGGCATTGACGAGACCGGTCGCCCCTGTGGATAGATCGTTTTTCCAGTAATAGGCGGCAACATCGGCCAGGGTGTCGGAATAGCCGTCGGTGAAAGGCGATTCACTGATGAACTGACCACTCTGGCCGTTCGGGCCGGTGTGCAGCGGTCCGTCGCTGTTATCCTGGTTGCCGGTTGCCGTATTCGCGGCAGCATCGTTCCAGTAGCCGTCGGTCATCAGGATGGTGTAGCTCTGGCGGCAGGCGAGGCTCGTGCCGCCGGTGCTTCCCGGTGTTGAACTCCATGGTCCCCGGTCATCGTTCCAGCTGTAGTACTGTCCGACATCGTCAAGTGCCCGGCGCAGCGGGGTGCCCTGGGCCGGAATGTTGTGGCTGTACAGATTGTTGAAAAAATTATTCCGATCGGTGCCGGAAAACTGACGTACCCCACTGATGATCGTCCGCCAGTTTGCGCCGTCAACCGCAGTGCTGGCTTTGTTGATTGCGCCGAAACCGACGCGCAATCCCGTTCCCTGACTGAAGAAGGCCTTGCCGATACCGGCGCGGGCGGTCAGGACGCGCGAGCGGTAATAGGTGTACCAGTTGGCAAAATTCTGGATTTCCTGGTTGTAAGTGCAGACGCCATTGGTACAGTCGGTGCGCTTGTCGCGCCCCTCACCGGAATAGGTTGCGGTGGCGGGCTGTATCGTTACCTGGGTGTAGTTGTTGATGTTCCAGATGCCGCCACCGTTGTAGCGGAAGTAGGTGGCAGGCCAGAAATTCCGGTTATTTGTATCAAAATTACAATTGTTCGCCGCGGTGCAGCTGATCCAGCTGTTGCCATTGAAATTGGTGTTATTGACCGTCAGATTGCGGCAAAAGGCAGCGCCTACCCCGCTTCTCATCGGGTTGTGCAACGCGCAGGTTGTTGAAGCCGGGCCAAAAACCTGGGTGCCGTTAGGGCTCCATGGGGTATAGGTCACCGACGGGTTGTAGTAGACCGAGTTGATTTGTGGGGAACGCGCCAGTCGGGCATAGGGGTTGTTCCAGTCGACGGTGACGACGGCATTGGTGTAGTCACTTGGTCCGTAAACGTTGTCAGCACGCGGGAAAACGTAATAGGCGGTGCCGCCAGCCCAGACCCATCCCACATTATTGACCCAGACCCACTGGCCTTGGGCAGTCAGTGTGTACTCGTCTGGCATGATTTCAAAATGCATCGAACCCGAGTCGTCAAGGATCATCATGACGTTCGGGTCGGCTGAGGTGCCGGTCTGCAGTGGCGTGTCCGGAATGTTGAGGGCGGCGTGGCCGAGCGAGAACGTGGCCAGGGTGAGCCCGGTCAGCGAGAGTCTGCGCAGGCTGCGGATCAAGTCGGTGCGGCGTTGGTTCATGATGGTTTCCTCGGTACTGGCACGTTGGAATCAGCGTGTGAAGAAGACGGACTGGAGAATGACGTTGGCGCGACCGTCGCCAGGGTTGCTGATGCCGGTGACGCGGAAGCGATGGCAGGAACAGTCCTGTTCGACTGCGGTACAGGAATCGTACTTCTTGTCAGGATTGAGCCCGGGATAGCAGGGGGCATCGCCACCCAGGTATTCGATCAGAAAGCGCGGGGCGTTGCCGGCCACGGTGCCCAGGTTGGTCGCCAGCGGTGTCGCAGCGGCCATCAGCGTGCTCATGTCGACATCGGCAGCCCAGTTGGGAGGGCAGTTGCGACTGGGGGTCGGAATATAGCCGGCCTGGGCAGCGGCGAGCGGTGCGCAGGGAATGTCCGCCGGTTCGCTACCGGGGGCCAGCGAGATGGCTGCCTGTTCGCCGGCACGCAGGGCGGCCTCGGCAGCCTGGAAGGCCAGGCTCTGGTCATAGGCGATGGTGCTCATTTTCTCTTCGAGGGCGATCCCGCGGATGCCGGAAATTCCTAGAATGCTCATGAGCACGAGCATGATCAGGGCGACGAAGAGGACGATGCCGCGTTGTCTGGCCGGCGGCATTTGCGAAACTGGCTTGAACTTGGTCTTCATAGGACTTCCCGCGAGCGAATCTGAACGATGCTGGAAACCTGGCGCTCAATGGTGTTTGCCGGGCAGACGGTGACTGGGCCGGGGTTCTGGATGGTGCCGGGGCCGCACAGGGTGAGGGTGACTTCGACGGCAGCCACCGGATCGTTGTCGGTGATCAGCCATTCGGCGTCGGTCGGCATGGCGGCCACGGAACTGGCGGCCAGGGCGTTGCTGATGCGGTTGCGGCGCAGATAGCGCAGTTGCATGTCGTAGACGTTGTCGACCATTTCGACATCGGCAACCGGGATTTCCGACAGGGCGCGGCGATACAAGGAACGGCCGCCGCGCGGGTTGGTGCCGATGAACCAGAAACCGCTTTCGCTCGAGGCCAGCGACCCGCCGTCGAAATTCTTGTAAACGTCCTTGCCGACGCAAGGTGTGTCGGTATAACCCAGCCCCTTGGTGCAGTTGCCCGGCGCGCCGGTTCCCGTGTTGTGCACGACGGTGGAGTTGCCGTCCTGCAGGTTGGTGATCTGGAGCACTGCAGCATTCTCCTTGCCGCAGGCCAGCACGATGTCTCCTGCGGCAAGGCTGTGGGGAACCGTGATCTTGAACTGGGCAGATTTGGGGTTGTGTCCATAAATGCCCAAGGTCTCGTCACCGCTGCGGGTCAGCAGCAAGGCGTCGGTATTGGCCACCCGGTTCGCCGGATTGCCACCGATCAGCGTCGCCGCCTGGGCGCCATCGTAACCACGGATCGGCGTATTCCAATAGAGGCCGACGCTTGCCGCCGCCGGGTTTACCGTGCTGACCAGCGGCAGGGCACCACAGGGATTGCTGCCGACTTCGCGGATTTCGCGTGCCAGCAGATCGACCGAGATGCGGGCGCCTTTCTGGATGTCGGCAAGGCTTTCGGTGCTCCGGAAAGTGTGCTGGTTGGAGAGCAGGATGCCGGCTGCGCCGAGCATCAGGATCAGGCCGACGGCCATGGAGACCATCAGCTCGATCAGGGAAAGGCCTTTTTGCGGGTGGGTGGCGGTTGTTCTCATAGCCGGCTGCTCGTGGCGAGGGTTTCGGTAGCGCTGCCGCCGGCGCTGGTGTCATCCCAGCGTACCGATACGGTGCACAGTGTGTCGGTGCCGGTAGGGGCGCAGGCGATCTGTCCGCAGGTGGTAGCGGCGTTGCCGAGGGCGTTCTTCAGTCCTTGTATCCAGTCGCGTTGAGCATTGGCCATTCGGCTACCGCCATTCGGGACGGCGCAGGTCATGGCCATCGAGTAGTTGGCGGCGTTCTGACGGTCTGCCCGGATGGCGTCAAACATGTAGTTGCTCATGATCACCGCCTGGCTGCGTTGCACGCTGCTCTGGCCGCCCTTGAGCGCCCGCATCTGCAGTCCGGCCATGCCGAGTGCGCCGATGGCCAGGACGACCACGGCAACCAGGACTTCAATCAGGCTGATGCCGCCCTGTCGTCTGAAGCTTGTTTTGTTGTGGGGAAGATTCATCGCTGGAGCTCACTGGTTGATGAGAATGACCTTGCCACTGCCCAGGATTTCTATCTTGCGTGTCGTGGTCGAGTAGGCAGTGGACTTGATCTCGATGGCCTTGCTGGTCGTTGTTTCTCCGAGCTTGCCGTCGGGCTGGAAACGGAGGTTGGTGAAGGTGCTGGTGACGGCTACTTTGGCGTCGGTGCCAAGCAGTGCCGAGACCACGACGTTGGCGCTGTCGCTGGTTGGGGCGACGCTCCAGCGCTGACCGTCGGTCACGCTGGTGATGGTGATGCTGACCGGGACCTGACGGTTCCTGGCTTCTGCTTGGGCGATGGAGAGCAGTTCGAGGATTTCGTTGGTGGCGGCACTTACCCGGTTGCCAGCGATCATGCCCTGATAGGCTGGCGCGGCAAGGCTGGCCAGAATGGCCAGAATGGCAACGGCGACCATCATCTCGATCAAGGTGAAGCCTGATGCTCGCTGGCGATGGAGAGTGATGTTCAAGATGGCCTCTCGGTGAATCGGATTATGACAGACGGAGTGTAGTTGCGAGTTTTCGTGCCGAGAAGAACCAGGTGGCGAAAGGTTGTTGTGGGCGGATAAGCGGTAATTGCTGAAGATTTCCGTTGCGCTTGCATGTGTCGGTTTTTGTGTTAAAATCGCCGGCTTTAGTTCATTACTTACCTGGATTCCATTCATGGCCAACAGCGCACAAGCCCGCAAGCGCGCCCGTCAAGCTGACAAGCAGCGCGCCCACAACGCAAGCCTGCGTTCGACCCTGCGTACCGCGATCAAGAGCGTGCGCAAGGCGATCCTCGCCGGCGACAAAGCCGCCGCACAAGGCGTTTTCCAGCAGTCCGTGTCGGTCATCGACCGCATTGCCGACAAGAAGATCGTGCACAAGAACGCAGTTTCCCGCACCAAGAGCCGCCTCTCGGCTCAGATCAAGGCGATGGGCGTTGCCGTTGCCTGATTGACGCGTCCTGCTCAATGAAAATGGCGCCTGCGGGCGCCATTTTCATTGCTCTGCCAGTTTCTATTTCTTGCCGTCCAGCGGGCAGACGCCGTCGATGATCTGCAGATCGTTGTCCTGGGCGAAGTTGAGCATGAAGCGGTAGGCCATCGGCTCAATCTCGCCGAGGCGGCCATCGACGAAGACAGCCTTGTCGCCGTTGTAGTCACCGGGCCCGACATACGGCGAGTAACGCATCTTGCGTTCGGCGCCGAACGCCGACATGACGCCACAGAGGCGTTCGGCCCAGTCGCTGGGCCGGAATTTCCTGCCATCCTTGGTCACGCCGACGATGACGAAGGTGGTCGATTCTTGAGTTGTCATTGTGTACTCTGCTTATAGGGGATGCGACCTTGCGTGTCCGCGCATTCTAGCAGAAGCGGGTGGTCTTACCATATCTGCGGGCCCCGGCCGGTGAGCCGCCAAGGCGCCCGGGGCGGGCGTTTGCGCTGGAAGCGCGGATGCAAAAAGGCCCATCGACCGCAGTCGATGGGCCTTTTTGCTGCTGCTTTGCGCTATCCGTTCAGCCGCAGGTGCCGACCGCGCCGCAGGCGGTGCAGAAGTCGCAGCCGTCCTTGCGGATCATCGTGTGGTTGCCGCATTCGCTGCACAGCTTGCCCTGGGTCGGCAGCACCTTGTTGCTGGTGGTGTCTTCCGGTGCTTCGAGGATGCCCATCTGCTGCAGCGGGAAGCCTGCTTCGTCGAGCACGCCGAGCATGGCGTAGCGGTGGATGATCAACTGGGCAATATAGGCGACGGTGGACGGCCAGGTCTGCTGCTTGCGCGAGCCGGGAACGAAGGCCATGAAATCGCCGAGCGGCTCGGAGTAGTCGAGCAGCTTCCTGAGCTTCATGCCGATCCAGGCCGGGTCGATGACGCGCATGTCGAGCGAGAGGAGCTTGCACAGGCCGTCGAGGGAGCGTGGGTAGTTGCCGGACAGCCACATCGAGTAGGGGCGGGTGACGCCGTCGGGCAGGGTGATTTCCTTGAGGCCGAGGACGAAATCCTCGCCGGTCGACGGGTTGTTGACATCAACCGTCCAGGACAGCGTGCCGTCGGTGCCGGTCTTCGGCTCCTTGGTCGAGAACAGGGCGTCCTTGACCGGCGTCGGGCCGTCGTGGCCGAGGGCGCCGAGCTGGTTGACGCGCCAGTGAATGACCTGGGCCATGGCCGAGACAACGGACGGCATGCGCTTCTTCTCGCCGTGCGGCGGCATGTGCATTTCGAAGGCGTCGCCCGGCGTCTTGGCCAGGGCTTCCAGCTTCATCTCCAGCCAGCCGTGGTCGTTGGCGCGCATGTCCATCGACAGGGTCTTGGCGACGGCGCCCAGACCGCGCGGTTCGGCCGGACCGTTGGCCCAGACTTCGAACGGCCAGGCATGGCCTTCCTGTTCGACGTGGCCGACGAAGAGGGCGAACTTGCCGATCGGCGAATCGACCATGTAGGTCCAGCACAGGTTGCCTTCCGGCAGGTTCGGGCGGCCCGGCCAGCGCAGGCTGGAGAGCACCGGTGCCGGCAGGTTCTTGATCGACAGGCGGCGGTTGGCGTCGGTGACGAAATCCTGCGGCGACTTGTCGTCGTCGGCTTCGGTCTTGGCCGGTTCGACCGACAGGACGGAACCGAGCACGCTGTTCGGACGATAAGTGGCGAGGCCCTTGAGGCCGGCCTTCCAGGCTTGCATGTAGAGATCCTGGAAGTCTTCGTAGGGGTAGTCGCCGGGAACGTTGACCGTCTTCGAGATCGATGTGTCGATGAACGGGGCGACGGCGGCGACCATGTCGGCGTGCGCCTTGGCGGAAATTTCCAGCGCCGTGACGAAGTATTCCGGCAGCTTGGTCACGTCGCCGCCCTGGTGCTTGTATAGGCGCCAGGCGTAGTCCTCGACCGAGTATTCCTTGATCGTGCCGTCCTGCATCCGCTTCTTGCGGTTGTAGGTCCAGGAGAACGGCGGCTCGATGCCGTTCGACGCGTTGTCGGCGAAGGCCAGAGAAATCGTGCCGGTCGGCGCGATCGACAGGAGGTGCGAGTTGCGCAGACCGTGCTTGCGGATTTCGGCCTTGACGTCGGCCGGCAGGCGCGAGGCGAAGTTGCCGCCGGAAAGATACAGTTCGGCGTTGAACAGCGGGAAGGCGCCGCGTTCTTTAGCTAGCTCGACCGAGGTCAGGTAGGTCGTGTCGCGCATGAATTCGCTGATGCGGGCGGCCATCGCACGGGCTTCCGACTTGTCGTAGCGCAGGCGCAGCATGGCCAGCGTGTCGCCGAGACCAGTGAAGCCGAGGCCGACGCGGCGCTTGTTGGCGGCTTCCTGCTGCTGGCGTTCGAGCGGCCAGTGGGTGGCGTCGAGGACGTTGTCGAGCATGCGGGTGGACACGCGGCAGACCTCGGCGAAGGCGTCGAAGTCGAACTCGGCCTTGCTCGAGAAGGCGTCGCGCACGAACAGGGTCAGGTTGATCGAACCCAGGCAGCAGCAGCCGTAAGGCGGCAGCGGCTGTTCGGCGCAAGGATTGGTGGCCTCGATCACTTCGCAGTAATTGAGGTTGTTGTCCTTGTTCATCCGGTCGAGGAACAGGATGCCCGGCTCGGCGTGGTCGTAGGTCGATTTCATCACCTGGTCCCACAGCTCGCGGGCGCGCAGCTTGCGATAGACCCAGGTGCCGTCGTCGCGCTGGTAGGCGCCGGCCGCCTTCATGTCGGCGTTCGGTTCGGCGCGATGGGCCAGCTCGACATCGCCGTCAACATCGACGGCCTGCATGAAGGCATCGGTGACGCCGATCGAGATGTTGAAGTTGGTCAGGTCGCCCTTGTCCTTGGCGTGGATGAATTCCTCGATGTCCGGATGGTCGCAGCGCAGCACGCCCATCTGGGCGCCGCGGCGGGCGCCGGCGGATTCGACGGTTTCGCAGGAGCGGTCGAAGACGCGCATGTAGGAGACCGGGCCGGAAGCGCGCGACTGCGTGCCCTTGACGCGGGCGCCCTGCGGACGGATCGACGAGAAGTCGTAACCGACGCCGCCGCCGCGGCGCATGGTCTCGGCGGCCTGGGCGAGCGCGGTGTAGATGCCGGGGCGGCCGTCGACGTTTTCGACGATGGAGTCGCCAACCGGCTGCACGAAGCAGTTGATCAGCGTCGCCTGCAGGTCGGTGCCGGCGGCGGAATTGATGCGGCCGGCCGGGATGAAACCGTTTTCCTGGGCCCACAGGAAGCGCCCTTCCCAGTGCGCACGGTCGGCTTCCTGCTCGACCTGGGCGAGCGCCCAGGCGACGCGCTTGCGCACGTCGTGGACGTTGGTTTCCTTGCCCTTGGCGTACTTTTCGATGAGCACCTCGCCGGAGATTTCCTGCTCGGGCAGCGGCGCGAATTGCGGCGGTGCAGGAATGTCGGTCAACGACAACTGCTCGGCGATTTTGCTCATTGAAAGCTCCTCTCGGTAGGTGTTGTTTGGTTTGGAATGGCCGACAATCTACTAGATATAGTGCTATCGAGCAACACGTTGACTAAATGCGGTATTTTCTGCATTAGCCGCAGGTGCTGCCGTCATCGCCGGAAAAAGCCCGAAAAAACAAGGCGTGGGCGGTAGCAGGGGGGGGGTCACCAGAGCGCCAGAAATACTTTGCGGCGGAGCACTGTTTCTTGCTGGAAGTGAGGGGGGGGCGAACGAAAATATGCACTTGCCCTGCCGCTTCATGGCAATATCATGGACTGCTTATCTAGATTGACTTGAGTGCTGGCGCGTTTCACGCCGCATCGACCTGCTTCTTCATGACTTCGTCCCTGCCGGATCAACACGAAACCCTGCGTCGCTGGCGCCTGATCCTCGGCCGCTATGCCGAGGCGCCGATGTCTTCCTGCACCAGTTTTTCCGGCCAGGACTGGCAACTCGATCAAACCCTCGATTTCCTTTACGGGCGCGAATACGAAGGGCGCGGCCTGGTGCGCGGCGGGGGGGGGGCGCTTGATCCGAGTCAGATTCAGGCGGTCGACTGGCTGAACCGCTCGCGCAAGCTGTTTCCCCGGGATGTCTACGAGCGCATGCAGACGCAGGCCGTCGAGCGTTACCAGATGACCGAATTGCTCAGCGACCCGGCCCTGCTCGAAGCGCTCGAACCGACACCGGCGCTGACCAAGGCCTTGATTTCGATGCGCGGACGTCTTTCCGGGCAGATGCGGGATGCGGTGCGGCAGATCATCCGGCGCACCGTCGACGAGATCACCCGGCGCCTGCGCCAGGACTTCGTCAATGCCCTCAGCGGCCGGCGTAACCGGCAGCGGCGCTCGTCGCTCAAGGATTCGCGCAATTTCGATGCGCGGGCAACCATCCTCGCCAACCTCAGGCACTTCGATGTTGGGAGCAAACGCCTGCTGATCGAGCGCCCCTTGTTCAACGCCCGCGTCAAGCGCCATCTGCCCTGGGACGTCATCCTCTGCGTCGACCAGAGCGGCTCGATGCTCGACTCGGTCATCTACAGCGCCGTCCTCGCCGGCATCATGGCCAGCCTGCCGGCCGTCCGGGTCAAGCTCGTGCTGTTCGACACCAGTGTCGTCGACCTGACGCATCTCGCGCACGATCCGGTGGAAGTACTGCTCACCGTGCAACTGGGCGGCGGCACCGATATCGGTCGCGCTCTGCGCTATTGCGAAACCCTGGTCGACCAGCCACAACGGACGGTTCTGGTGCTGATCAGTGACTTCGAGGAAGGGGCGCCGCCCCTGCATCTTCTTGCTGCCGTGAAGCGCCTCGCCGAATCCCGCGTCACCCTGCTCGGCCTGGCCGCGCTCGACGATGCCGCGACCCCCATTTACGACCGGCTGATGGCGCAGCGACTGGCCGATCGCGGCATGCAGATCGCCGCCCTGACGCCGCCCCATTTTGCCGAGTGGCTTGCGGAAGTCATGCAGTAGATGCTCGCCTGCCAATCATTGATATTTCAATCAAGGGACGCATCGCTTTGCTGCGTTCTGCATGAGGAATGATGTGTCTCTTATAGACCAAGGAAATCTGGCTGCGCTTTTTTACAGCACCAAGGAAATGAAACGGCGGGCGCTCAAACGCGTGTCGATTGGCACGATGAATGTGACCAGCGGCAACATCGTTGCCTGCGATCCCATCGTGCAGCCTGACGGCGAGCCGTTTGCGCGCCAGGTGGCACCGGGTAGTTATGCCGTCGAGTACGTCGAAGGCAATTCACGTCCGGCTTTGCTGGTGCTGTGGCTACGCAAGCGCCAGGCAATCGATCCGGCGAAGATCACCTGGGAGATGGCCCTCCTCGCCGACCAGAATGCTGCCGATTTGGGCGAAGACGAATACTACGGTTACCCGGTCGACGCCGGTTGGGGATGCTTCATGGACGCCGATGCCGGGCGCGCCATGGCCGAACGGGAGGAACGCGCCAAAGCGGAAGACCCCGATTTCGACAACTACTACGAGGCCTTCCTGGCGGAAAAGACCGAGGATTGCGACGCCTTTGTCCATTGCCCATCGGGCGGGCAGGATGCAAGCAACATCATGCTGTGCACGTCTGGCTGGGGCGACGGCTACTATCCCAGTTACTGGGCATTGGACAAGCAGGGCGAGGCGGTCGCGCTCGTTACTGATTTCGGCGTCATCACCAACGGCGATGCACGCAGCTCAGAAGACATCGCCGATGAAGCCTATCTGGCCAGCCTGTCGCCCGAGAAACTGGCGGCGCTGGAGGCCATGACGGCCGCGATTGAGGCCGGCGATGCCGACACGGCAGCAGCGCTGTGCGCCAGCGGCCTGGTCAGCGCCAACCAAATCATTCCGTCCACCGGCGACACCGCCATCCTGGATGCCATCCGCCTTGATCAGCAGGCCGTCCTCGCCGCATTGCTCGACGGCAAGCCGTGTCCGGATGTGCCGGGCAAACTCAAGCCCAACCCGCCCGATTACTTCAACTACGCCACGCGCTTGGGGCGTTTTTATCAAAAGAAACGCAAACCCCGCACGCCGGAGTCGCTGGATATCCTGCGTCGGAACGCCGGGCTGGCCGAAAAGCCAGGTCGGCAGGTGAGCGCCGCTTCCGCTGCGGCCTTGCTCGCTTCAAGCGACATCCGCCTCGTCCCGACCGGCGAACTGCTGACGCGTTACTCGCTGTACCGTCTGCCTGGCTACGCCGAAGCTAACAAGCAGTCACCGCAGCCGTTGATCGCCGTGTGTGACGGCAACCTGACGCTGGATAGCCTGGACCTTGATTTCCCCGACGACGTTTCCGCAAGCCCGGCCGTCGGTTTCCTGGTCACCGGGAAGCTGACGGTCACCGGCAACATCACCAGCCAGAACAGCAAGGCGCGCAGCCTCGTCGTTCTCGGCGACCTGCATGCCGGCAATGTCGCCACCAGCGGTGCCGCCCTGCTCGTGCGCGGCAACGTGGTCGTCGATGGCGTCTGGTGCGGGAGCGGGGTGGGGGAATCCTGTATCGACGGCGACTTCGTTGCCCGCCTGCTGATCGCCGATCATCACCGCTTTGCAATCGGCGGCGCGACGCGCGCGCCCAGGGCTGCACCGGAAAACACCGGTGCACCGGTCCATTGGTCGCAGGCGCTCAAGGAGCCCAAAGGCGACGTGCCGATCCATTTTGTCCTGAACGAAGAATGCCTGGACGACCAGGCCTGGCCGTTCAATTTCGCTGTTTTCCTTCAACGCCTGCAGGCCGGCTTGCCGGTACTTCATCCCGACTGCTGCGAAGGCTCGCCGAAACTGGCGCGGTGGCGCAAGGGCAAGGATTTTTTCACGGATGCCGAAGCGGACTACTACCGCGCTCACTACGAACGCGCCGCAAAGGCTTACAAGCAGGCCGAAGCAGCCGGCTGTCCGACCGCGCTCTGCCGCTACAAACGCGCCCTGAGCCATTTCAAGGACAAGGAACCGAAACAGGCGATCCCGCTGTTCTCCTGGTGCATCGACAACAATGCCTATCTCGGCGAGTCTCTGGTCAAGCGGGCTGCAGCGCAAATCATGCTTGTCCGTCAGGGGGAGCATGACGATGAAGCAGCGGCCTGCGCTGCCGCGCGGGCCGACTGCGCGCGCGTCATCGAAGCCGAAGGTTTTGGCCGTGAACGCAGCCTGCTCGACGCCCTGACCACACTCGGCGACGCGCTGTATCAGGCAGACGAGTTCGAGGCAGCCCTGGCACCGCTGACCCGAGCCCTGGAAATCGACAGCGCCGACCACGCAGCCAACAGCAACATGGGCAACTGCCTGTGGCATCTCGATCGCAGGAGCGAAGCCTTGCCCTATCTGGACAAAGCCATCGCAGCCGATCCAGATGAAGATTACGCCCACCTGATCAAGGCTTATTGCCACCTGGAACTCGAAGACTTCGCCGCCGCCGCGCAGAGCCTTTTCAACTATCTGGAGCGCAGGCCGGATAACCCGTCCGCCCGCGAACATCTGATCCGCTGCCTGGTCATCCTGGACCGCCTGACCGACGCCCAGGCCCAGGCTTTTGAAATGGACGAGCGCCATCCCGATCACTACCTGGTGAACGCCGACGGCATCATGGCCGACGCGTTGCGCAATGTGGGACGACATGAGGAAGCACTCAAGCACGCCGAGTTGTCGGCCAGGGCGAACCCGACGCCCGGTCATCATTTCTACATCAAGGGGCTTTGTCACTACGACCTGCAGGACATCGACGGCGCGCTCGCCAGCTGGCATGCCCTGGCTGAAGTCGAACCGGACAACGTTTATGTCCTGAACCGGCTGGCCATCGGCTATCTGTCGAAAAATCCGGACACCGCGCTGAGCTATCTCGACAAATCCCTGGCAATAGACCCCGACTTCGCGCTAACGCTCAAATTGCGGGAGGCGTTCGTCAAAGCACAGCCATCGCTGGCCTCGCGCCTGCGCGGCATGTTCAGCCGGAAGTAATGCCCATGTCGCGATCTGATCAATACTGCCCTGTCAAACTGGGCGATTCGTGGCCGGATGCCCAGGCGGCACTCGATACGACAGCAGCCTTGGAACCCTATTTCAACGATCCGGCGGTGCAGTCGGGCTGGCACATCAATCTGTTCGAGCGAGGGATCTGGCTCTTTCTCGATGACGCGTTGCGGATACGCACGCTGCGTTTCGATGCCCCGTTTGCTGGCGCGATAGATGGCGTGCGTATCGGCGACACAAGCCGGCAGGTCCGTCAGATAAAAGGCAAGTTCGATCGCAAATGGCCGGTCAATGATGGCCGGAAAACCTGGTTGTACGACTCGCCGTTCGTCAGGTTTGATTTCAACGTCGCCAGCGATACGGTTGAGACGATCTTCTTGT
Source organism: Azonexus sp. (assembly GCF_041909095.1). Taxonomy (GTDB): domain Bacteria; phylum Pseudomonadota; class Gammaproteobacteria; order Burkholderiales; family Rhodocyclaceae; genus Azonexus. The sequence goes on from NZ_JAYREB010000003.1 coordinate 172,568, forward strand.
GATTGATCGATTCTTCCCGATGGCGGCAAGCCATGCGCCGGGCAAAAATCGGCCGGTTTTCCGGTTGACCGTGGAGTCTTGCTGAAATGCACTGGATTGTCGCCTGTCGCGCCTACGACGACGAGACCCTGGCCACGCTCGCCAATCCGGGGCTGCTGCGGCGCGCCTACAAGGATGTCGAAGCGGGCAAGCTGCGCTGGCTGGAAGAGGGCGCGCAAGGCGGCGTCATCGAAGCCGATGGCCAGCGCGTCAAGCTCGACGCTCAGGGACCGCAAAAGGCGAGCTGCGATTGTCCGGCACCCGGCGTGTGCAAACACATCCTGGCCGCCGTGCTGTGGTTGCGTGCACAGCCCGTCGCCGACCAAAACGCCGTTGCCGGCGGGAGCGACGAGGTCGCCAGCGCACCGGACCCCCTCGCCGATCTGCTCGCCAGCCCGGGCGACCTGGTGCTCAAGGCCGCTGGCGTTGGTGCCGTGCGCCGGGCGGCCGAGATGCCCGTGATCGAGGCCGAATGGCACGTCCAGGGCGGGGCGCTGGTGATCACCCTGCCTGAACTGGGGGCCAGTTGTCGCTGGATCGTCGGCGCCGGCTTTGCCGGCATGGTGTCGGAAATCGCTGCCAGGGAACGCAAGCTCTTCCATCTGCTGGCCGTTGCCGCCGTGCGCCGCGCCGCCGGTCTGCCGGCCTTGTGGGTCGCCTCGCTGCCGGTTTTCGACACCGCCGCGTTGAGTGGGCGCGAGCGGGCTTTCCTGGCACAGCTGCGGGGAACGCTCGACGAGTTGATTCGGGCCGGACTTTCCCATGTCGGTCGGCAAACCTCGGCGCGTCTGCTGGCGCTCAACATGTCGGCGCGCGCCGAAGGCCTGCCGCGCCTGGCCGCCCTGTTGCGCAACCTGGGCGGGATGGTCGGCGGGCTGGCTGGCCGCGACCATCGCGTCGAAGAACATGATGTCCTGCGCCTGATCGCCCAACTCCACGCCTTGAGTGAGGCCCTGCTCGCGATCGGCGAGCTGCGTGACGCAGCGACGGCAGCCCGCATGCAGGCACTGCGCGGACGCTTGCAACGCAATTATGCGGCTGGCGGCGCGCTCGACGTGCTGCCGCTCGGCGCCTGGTGGTGGCAGACCGACGGCGGCGCCCGCGGCCTGACGCTGGCGATGTGGGATATCGCTGCGGCGCGTGCCGTGCAAGCGGTGCTGGCACGGCCGGATGGCAGCGATCGCGGATTTGACCGTCAGCGGGCGTGGTCGCAGATGATCCTGTGGGACGGGGCCGGCAGCGCCGAAAGCATCGGCAGCATGCCGTGGCATCTGGAAGCAGTGCGCATGGCGGAAGACGGACGTCTTGCGGTCGGCGGTGCGACGCAGGCCACGGCGCTGTCGCCCTGGTCGGCCGACGATGCGCGCCTGGCCGCTATCGGCTGCCGCGACTGGACCGACGTCGGTGACGCGCTGCGTGCCGCAGGCGGCCTGGCCGGGCAGGGCGCCGATCTGATCCTGCTGCGCCCGGCCAGCGTCGGCGAGCCGTGGCTTGATGAGGCGGCACAGCGGATCGAGTGGCAACTGCTCGATCATGCCGGACGTGCATTGACCCTGCTGCTGCCCTGCGAGGAGCGCACCCGGCAACGGATGCTCAACCTCGAACGCCTGCACGCCCGGCGGGCGCCGGTGCACGGCGTGCTGGTGCGGGTCGGCGACGCAGCGCGCGGCGAGCTGGAAGTGCTGACGGTCCTGAGCGCCGACCCGCAGGGCATGCTGCAAACGATTTCCCTCGATTACGCGCATGAAGCTGCGCCGCCCAAGGCCGGGCTGGGGCAGCGCATCCTTCGTCTGCTCGAGAAACGGCGTCAGCAAAAAGCGCCACCAACACTGTCCACGCCCTCCGCTCTGGCGCGTCTCCTGACGCCCCTGCTGGCTTTCCTGGAAACCCAGGCGGCCCTGGGGCGACTGGTGCTGAGCGTTGCCGACAGCGAACGCCTGCAGGCCACGGCCGCCGCGCTTGGCGCCGTCGGTCTGGAAAGCCTGCGCCGCAGCCTGCTGGCGCATGCGGCGGCGCCGACGGCGGGCAGTCTGCTGCAGCTTTATTACCTAGGACAGCGCCTTCTGGCGATGGAAGGCCTGAGCAGCAGCGAGTTCTAGTGGTTTATTGCGTGCCCCTGGCGGGGCGAAATCCGGATGTGCTGATCAAAAACAAGGAGGTCAAGGAGATGAGTTTGTTACAGAAGATGAGGGACGTTTTTTCCGACAAGAAGCAGAGCGATGGCCTGAGCAGCGCCCAGCAGAAGTTGCTGAGCGAGGCCTTCGCCTCGCTGGCACCGGCCGGCAAGAACCTGCCGGCGAAAGCCATGCGCTACCTGCTCGAAGGCGTCGATGAAGACGTCCTGCTCGATCTCCAGAACGCCGGTTCGCCACATCCCGGCATCCTGCTGGGCGAGCCGGGGCGGCTGCGCTCCTCCTTCTCGGGCTATGACAACAAGGTCGAGGAAAAGAACGGAGAAAGCAGCCTGAAAGCCCGTTCGGCCTTCTACGCCACGCTTGAAGCAGCAACGATGCCGCACGCCCTGATGGTTCGCCTCGGCAAGCTGCTGCAGTCGGCCGATGGCCGCAAGTCGCTGGAGCCGATGGGTTCCCAGGTGCCGGACTGGTGTGATTACCTGGTCAACGACGCCTTGTACGCCAGTTTCAACCGTAGCTGGCTTTCCTCTGACGACAAGAAAGCCTTCCCTCACGACCGGCGCGCCTTCACCGTGCCCAATCTGGCCATCATGCTCGAGCTTGAAGGGGTGCCGGACTGGCAAGTCCTGCAACTGGCCTTCGAGCGCAATGGGCTGGACAACTACTATCAGGACCGGTTGGACTTCCTGATCAGCAATCCGGCGACATTCGACTTCATGCTGAGCAAGCCTGAACTGGTGAAGTACCTGCCGAGCAATCTGAGCGCACTGGGGCGGACCAAGCTGGCCGAGTGTCTGGGCGCCAGGCCGGCCGAGAACGAGCTGTTGTCGGTGATACTGGTGCTGCTCGCGGTCGATGGCGCCAAGGCCGTCCGGGCCGAGGCCGCCAGCCATCTCGAAGGGGTGCCGGAGCGCCTGCGTCTGGGCTGTCTCGCCGGCTTCCTGCTGCAGGGTGACAGCGGGCAACGCCAGTACGCTGCCGAATTGTTTGCCCGCTGGCCCAGCGCCGAGGTCAAGGCAACACTGGAAGCTGCGCTGGCCCAGGAAAAAGGCAAGAGCGTTCAGCAGGCCATTCGCGGCGCCTTGAGCCGGATCGATGCGGTCGACGAAGCGGCGGCCCAGGATCTGCCGCCGCTGCCCGCGTGGACACCGCTGCCCGACGAGCCACTGGGGCCGGAATTCGAGAAAATACTGCTGGCCAACCGGGTTGAATTGCTGGAAAGCCTGCGCCAGGACGCCGAAGAGGAAAAAAAGGAAAATGCCACCAGCACCAGTAGATGGAAATCATCCTGGCGGCAAGATATCTACAAGGAATACATGCAGCTGACCGACGCGCACTTGCGTGTCGCCGTGCAGGTGATGAACGGTCAGCCCGCCAGCAAGCAACTGGTCGGAAAAATCAAGGCGCAGGTCTGGAAGACCCTGGACCATCAGGATAAATTCCTGGAGTTGCCCGGTCTGAGCGGCGTGCATCTGATCCGCTGGCTCAACTACGCGGACGCCGAAGGCGATTTCTGGCGCCACGAGGAGTTCCAGCAATGGCTCACCCAGCAGGAAGCCGGGACGGTCGACCTGCGCGCCATTGCCGACGTGGTGCAACGCAACGGCGGCGCTCTCACCGCAGTCGCCAGCGCCGCCCTGGTCGATTACTGGCGCGCGCCCACTGCCACTGAATTTCTGCCGCCGGACTGCGTCTGGCCGTTTTTTGCCGAGCATCCCGAGTTTATCGACATCGCCCTCGAGATCGCCGCACCCGCCGAGTTCGAAAGCTACCGTGGCACCCCGCGCCTGGGCGCGACCTTGCGTACTCTGGAAATTTTCCCCGTCATCCCCGGGCGCTGGTTGCCGCGCCTGATGGAAATCGCGCTGGGCGAAACCCGGGCCTACCGGGGAGATGCCCAGAAAGTGCTCGCCCGCGTGCCCGAGATCGGCAAGCAGGTGCTTGAATTCCTGACCCACTCGAAGAGCGAAATGCGCATCGAAGCTGCTCGCTGGCTGGCCGATCTGCAATATCAGCCGGCGGTCGAAGCGATCAGGAAGGCGCTGGTCAAGGAAAGCCGGGAGGCCGTGCGCGCTGCCTTCCTGACCACGCTGGAAGCGCTGGGCGCAGACATCGCCGCCTACATTGCCCCGGACGTCCTGCTCGCCGAAGCGAAGAAGGGGCTGAAAGCCAAGCTGCCGGCCGGCCTCGACTGGTTCAATCTGGATGCGCTGCCGGCCTGCCAATGGGCGGACGGAACGCCGGTCGAGGCGGAATGCATCAAATGGTGGGTGGTCTTCGCCTGCAAGCTCAAGGAGCCGGGCGGCAACGCGCTGCTCACGCGCTACCTCGGCCTGCTCGACGCCGCCAGCCGCGAAGCGCTGGGCCGCCACATCCTCCACCAGTTCATCGCCCAGGATATCCGCCATCCCAGCGAAGCCGAATGCATCGCCCACGCCGACGCCACGGCTCCTCGCCGCTGGCAGCAGTGGCAGACCTATTACCAGCGCAACAAGGACGAGTTCTACAACCGCAGCCAGGAACAGATCTACGCTGAATGCAAGGCCAGCAAGGCTGCCGAATACCTCGGCAGTGCCATCGGCGAAAAAGGCATCCTCGCCTTGTCCGCCTACGCGCCCGGCCACGAAGCCGTCAACTTGCTGCGCCAGTACATGCGTGATCACTACCCCCGGCGGGCGCAGATCGAAGCCATGCTCGAAGGACTGGCACCTGGCAACGATCCTTTCGTCATCCAGCTCCTGCTCGGCCTCTCCCGCCGCTATCGCACCGCCTCGGTGCAGGAGAAGGCGCGCCTGCTGGTGCAGCAGATCGCCGACCGCAACGGCTGGTCAGCCGATCAGCTCGCCGACCGCACCATCCCCACCGCCGGCTTCGACGACAGCGGCAAGCTCGAACTGCATTATGGCGACCGCCTGTTCACCGTCACCCTCGACGCGGCGATGAAACCCGAACTGCGCAACGCCGAAGGCAAGGTCATCAAGGCCCTGCCCGAACCCCGGCAGACCGACGATCCGGACAGCATCAAGGAAGCCAAGGGGCAATTCTCGGGCTGCAAGAAGGAACTCAAGCAGGTCATCGAATTGCAGACCGCCCGCCTCTACGAAGCCCTTTGCGTCAGTCGCCTCTGGCCGCAGGCCGAGTGGCGCGAATACCTCCTGCAGCATCCGGTGGTCGGGCGCCTGATCCAGCGCCTGATCTGGCTGGAAACCGACGCCCAGGGCCAGCCGCTGCAAAGCTTCCGGCCGACCGAGGACGGCACGCTGATCAACACCGACGATGACGAAATCACGCTCGGCGAAGGCAGCCTGATCCGCCTCGCCCACGCCTCGCTCGTTACGCCGGACAGCGCCAAAGCCTGGCAGGCGCATTTCAAGGACTACAAGCTCAGCCCGCTCTTCGCGCAGATGACCCGGCCCTTGCCCGAGATCGCGATGACCGATGCTGAAGGCAAGCCGGTTCAGGAAATCGCCGATCGCCAGGGCTGGCTGAGCGACACCTTCACCCTGCGCGGTGCCTTCAACAAGCTGGGCTACCAGCGCGCCGCCGCCGAGGATGGCGGCTTCTTCGATCATTACTTCAAGGAGTTCGGTGCCGCCGGCATCCGCGTGGTGGTCGAATTCACCGGCAACTGCCTGCCCGAGGAAAACGTCGTGGCGGCGCTGCGCGTCCTGCGTTTCGAAGATATGCGTGGTGGCCGCTGGCGGGCTGAGACGCTGGACCTTGCAGCCGTGCCGGTGGTCCTGCTGGCCGAGGCCTATGCCGACTATCTGGCGGTAGCCAATGTCTGTTCCGGTTTCGACCCGGAATGGGAAAAGAAAAGTCCGTGGTGACCGGGTAATTTCTGCCTTGAGCCTGCCCTTCCTCCCTTTTCCAAATTCCTGGGAAATACGATGCCTGACGAGCTTTACGACCAATACAGCGACGAAATTTTCTATGCCAACACCCTCGCCGGCGCGCAGCCTGACAAGGTGCGGGCGATCTACATCAGCTACGAACCTGGCGATTGCATTTCGCTCAAATTCCCCGAGTTGCGCTACCTGAGCTATTGCCAAGCCACGCCGGACTGGGGGGGCATAACTCGGCTGAAAAAACTGGTGCATTTCAGCTGCAAAGGCGCCTACGGCAAAATTCCGCAAGCGCTGCACGAACTGCTGCAAGGAAACACCGGGCTGATCGAACTGGAGATCGACAATACGGGACTGCATCTGGACGACCGCCTTGCTGGCATCGGAACCTTCAAAAACCTGCGCGCGCTCGAACTCAACAACATCGAGCTGCCAGCTTTCCCAGCCGGCATCGGCCAACTCGGCGAACTGCGCCGACTTTCTCTCGCCAATAGCGGATTGAGAAATTTCCCGGACGTACTCTGCGAACTGCACCATCTTGAAGAGCTTGATCTTTCCGGCAATCCGATCAGCGAACTGCCCGAAGCCATCGGCCAACTGCATAAATTGAGAAAACTGGACATCACCCAATGCGCCCTGAGCAGCCTGCCCGAATCGCTTGCCGACCTGCCCGATCTCGAATCCGTGCTCGCCACGGGCAACACCTTCACGCAACTCCCGTTCGGCCTGAAAAAACTCAAGTCGAAGCTGGTCGTGGAACTTAAATACCGCGCGCTCTACGACGAAGTTGCCCGCAAAAAACACCACCGTCTCGGACAAAAGCCGGCGATTTTCAAGGATTTCGGGTTCAAGCTGATGGTTATCCAGAAGCTGATGTACGACGAAAAAGTGCTTCGCCCCATCTTCGACGTCTACGACTTTGCAGCAAACCACTCCGCCCGAAAAATCGACCTCGAAGGCGCGGAAGCCTACGGCGTCATCCCTGAGGTGCGCGACCATTTCCTGAACCTGGAAATCCCGCTGGCCCTGCTCGAAGACATCAAAACGCTCTACGCCGACGGCGGTGACGAAATCTACGCCCAACTCGCTCCGCGCTGGGGCGGCGAAGACGACTTTTTCAATGTTAACTCAGCCGCCGACGCCAAACTGCTGCCTAACCTGAAGGAAGTCACCTCTCCTTTCTTGTCCGGCAAAGCCATCAAGCAACTTGAAAAACTGGCGATTGAGGTCGATTGCTGAACGAAGCGGACGACCAAGTGCGTTGTCACGGTCAACCCGAAAATCGTTGATTTTTGGCATTGGCGACCAAAGTGCCTCGACTGAGTTGAGGCATTAAAACCGAAAGAATGTTAAACGGAGCATGTTATGGATTTGATGAGCAAAATCAGGGAATACGTCGCCAGCCTGGCAGGCAAGCAGCCGCCTGCCGTGCCTCGCGATTTGAGCAAGGAACAACAAAAGTGGCTTGAACAGGCTTTCGCGCCGCTCGCCTGTGCCGACAAGGGGATGCCGGACAAGGTGCTGAACTATGTTTTAACGGGTGGGAACGAGGCTGTTCTGCATGAGCTGCGGCAATCGAAGGAACTTGGCTCCCAATTGGGGCAGCCGGGCCGTCTGCACGGCAGTTACCACGGCGGCGGAAAGCTAACCGAAAAGAGCATGGCGGCACGCGCCAGGTTTTATGCCAGTCTGGATGCCGATGCGCCGCCTCTTGGTGTGATGGTCCGCTTGGGCAAGGTGCTGACCATGGCGGATGCCGGCGAGTCGCTTGAGGATCCGGGGGCGCCGGTGCCGACATGGTGCCAGTACCTGGTCAATGACGCCATGTTCGCCAGTCTGAACCATTACTACGTGAGCAGTGACATGAAGGCGCTCCTGGAGAGCAAGCGGGGTGCGTTCTCGCTCCCCAATCTCCTGGCGATGCTCAAAAGCGAGGAGGAGGAGGGCAACAAAGTCCCTTCGGAACTCACTGTGCTGCAATTGGTGTTTGAGCGCCAAGGGCTGACCAATCCCGACAACGACGCCCTCGAGGTGATTGTCGATCACCCCGCAACGCTGCAATTCATGCGCGATTACCCGCAACTGGTGGCAGTGCTGCCGCGCGTTCTCGCTGCTGCCGGGCGTGTGCTTCTGGCGAATTTTCTCGGGCGGCACAAGGAGCTCGCCGCCGAATGCAAGGAATTCGGCGTGGCGCTGGTGGCGCTGGCCGTCGATAGTGGCAAGACCGTGCGTGCCGCAGCCACGCCCCATCTGGACGGCTTGCCGGAAGAGTTGCGGATGGGACTGCTGGCCTTCTTCCTGCAACGGGGCGAGGGCACGGTGCGACAGTACGCGGCTGACTTGCTGGTCCGCTGGCCGTCTCCCGAGGTTCGGGCAACGCTGGAAGCTGCGCTGGCAGAAGAGAGCAGCAAGAGCGTTCAGCACAGCATTCGCGGCGCCCTGGGCCGGCTTGACGTGGCCGACGACTCCGACGGCCAGGATTTTCCCCCGTTGCCAGACTGGACGCCGTTGCCGGATGAGCCGCTGGGGCCTGAGGTCGAGAGCCTCCTTTTGGCCAATCGGCGTGAATTGCTGGAAAACTATCGCCTGGAAGCCGAAGAGGAGAAGCGGAAAAACGCCGCCCAGAAGGGGCGGGATCACACCTGGCGACAACGTCAGTACAAGGAGTTCATGGCGCTCACTGACGACGATTTGCGCCTTGCGCTAAAGGTGATCAACGGTCAGTCAACCGACAAGGAGTTGAGCACCGAACTCGGCGCCGATCTCAGGGAAATCCTGGAACATGAGGGAAAAATCTTTGCATTGCCCGCTTTTGGGGGGGCGCATCACATCCGTTGGCGGAGCTACTTTGACGAGGATGGCGATTTCTGGCCGTTTGATGAATTTCATCAATGGCTCTTGAAACAGCCGGTCGGTTCGGTCGATCTGCGCGCCCTTGCCGATGTCGTGCAACGTTCCGGATATTCGTTGGAAACAGTGGCTCGTGCATCACTGGTCGATTTCTGGCGTAATCCTCCCGCATTTGAAGTTCTCCCGCCGGAATGTGTCTGGCCTTTCTTTGCCGAGCACCCTGAATTCATCGATGCCGGCCTGAACACTTCCGCCCGGTTGGACGCCACGATACGGACCATCGGTACCTTTCCGGTGATTCCCGGTCGCTGGTTGCCGCGTCTGATGGAAATTGCGCTGGGCGAGGCCTGGGAATGCAGGGCCGAGGCCCAGAAGGTTCTTGGCATCGTCCCGGATATTGGTAAATATGTACTGGAGACGCTGACCCATTCGAAGAGCGAGATGCGTATTGAAGCCGCCTGCTGGCTGGCCAATCTGCAATATCAGCCGGCGGTCGAAGCGATCAGGAAAGCTTTGGTCAAGGAAAGCCGTGAAGCCGTGCGCGCCGCTTTCCTGACCGCGCTGGAAGAGTTGGGCGCAGATATTGCCGCCTACATTGCCCCGGACGTCCTGCTCGCCGAAGCCAGGAAGGGGCTGAAAGCCAGGCTGCCGGCCGGCTTCGACTGGTTCAATCTGGATGCGCTGCCGGCCTGCCACTGGGCGGACGGCACGCCGGTCGAGGCGGACTGCATCAAATGGTGGGTGGTCTTCGCCTGCAAGCTCAAGTGGCCGGGCGGTAACCCGCTGCTCCGGCGCTACCTCGGCCTGCTCGACGCCGCCAGCCGCGAAGCGCTGGGCCGCCACATCCTCCACCAGTTCATCGCCCAGGACACCCGCCACCCCAGCGAAGCCGAATGCATCGCCTACGCCGACGCCTACGCTCCCGGTCGCTGGCAACAATTCCAGGGTAACTACAGGCGGACCAAGGACGAGTTCTACAACCGCAGCCAGGAACAGATCTACGCTGAATGCAAGGCCAGCAAGGCTGCCGAATACCTCGGCAGTGCCATCGGCGAAAAAGGCATCCTCGCCTTGTCCGCCTACGCGCCCGGCCACGAAGCCGTCAACTTGCTGCGCCAGTACATGCGTGATCACTACCCCCGGCGGGCGCAGATCGAAGCCATGCTCGAAGGACTGGCACCTGGCAACGATCCTTTCGTCATCCAGCTCCTGCTCGGCCTCTCCCGCCGCTATCGCACCGCCTCGGTGCAGGAGAAGGCGCGCCTGCTGGTGCAGCAGATCGCCGACCGCAACGGCTGGTCAGCCGATCAGCTCGCCGACCGCACCATCCCCACCGCCGGCTTCGACGACAGCGGCAAGCTCGAACTGCATTATGGCGACCGCCTGTTCACCGTCACCCTCGACGCGGCGATGAAACCCGAACTGCGCAACGCCGAAGGCAAGGTCATCAAGGCCCTGCCCGAACCCCGGCAGACCGACGATCCGGACAGCATCAAGGAAGCCAAGGGGCAATTCTCGGGCTGCAAGAAGGAACTCAAGCAGGTCATCGAATTGCAGACCGCCCGCCTCTACGAAGCCCTTTGCGTCAGTCGCCTCTGGCCGCAGGCCGAGTGGCGCGAATACCTCCTGCAGCATCCGGTGGTCGGGCGCCTGATCCAGCGCCTGATCTGGCTGGAAACCGACGCCCAGGGCCAGCCGCTGCAAAGCTTCCGGCCGACCGAAGACGGCACGCTGATCAACACCGACGATGACGAAATCACGCTGAACGAAGGCAGCCTGATCCGCCTCGCCCACGCCTCGCTCGTTACGCCGGACAGCGCCAAAGCCTGGCAGGCGCATTTCAAGGACTACAAGCTGACGCCGCTCTTCGCGCAGATGACCCGGCCCTTGCCCGAGATCGCGATGACCGATGCTGAAGGCAAGCCGGTTCAGGAAATCGCCGATCGCCAGGGCTGGCTGAGCGACACCTTCACCCTGCGCGGCGCCTTCAACAAGCTGGGCTACCAGCGCGCCGCAGCCGAGGATGGCGGCTACTTCAATCATTACTTCAAGGAGTTCGGTGCCGCCGGCATTCGCGTGGTGGTGGAATTCACCGGTAACTGCCTGCCCGAGGAAAACGTGGCGGCAGCGCTGCGCGTCCTGCGTTTCGAAGATACGCGGGGTAGCCGCTGGCAGTCGAATAACCTGGATCTCGCCAGCGTGCCGGTGGTTCTGCTGGCCGAGGCCTATGCCGACTATCTGGCGGTAGCCAATGTCTGTTCCGGCTTCGATCCGGAGTGGGAAAAGAAAAGTCCGTGGTATTGATCGCGATGTGTTCTTGACAGGTTAAAGATGAGCAAAACAACTTCTTCTCCTTCGCAGGCCGTGCGCCTGCCGCCGGAGCAACGTTACGCCGATGAACTGGCGCGGCTCGCCGAACATGATGGCGAGCCGCGCCCGGCCGGCTGGAAACTGTCGCCCAAGGCGGTGCGCCGCTTCATCATCGGCGATGAAAAACTGGGCGTGACGCGCAAGTTCTACGGCGACGATCCGCTGGTCGACCGCGCCATCGTCACCTTGATGGGCCATCAGGGCCTGATGCTGGTCGGCGAGCCGGGGACCGCCAAATCGCTGTTGTCGGAGTTGCTGTCCACCGCCATCAGCGGCGATTCCGGCCTGACTGTGCAAGGGACGGCCGGCACCACCGAGGATCACCTGAAATACAGTTGGAACTACGCGCTGCTGCTCGCCGAGGGGCCGAGCCAGCGGGCGCTGGTGCCGTCGCCGTTGTATCAGGGCATGCGCCAGGGCAAGATCGTCCGCTTCGAGGAAATCACCCGCTGTCCGCCGGAAATCCAGGACGTGATGATTTCCCTGCTCAGCGACAAGCAGTTGATGGTGCCGGAACTGGGCGACGACGCCCGCCTGCATGCGCAACGTGGCTTCAACGTCATCGCCACCGCCAACCTGCGTGACCGGGGCGTGCATGAGATGTCCTCAGCCTTGAAGCGGCGTTTCAATTTCGAGACGGTGCGGCCGATTCGCGACCATGCCTTCGAGGTCGAACTGGTCACCGCACAGGTGCAGCGCGAAATGGTCGGCAGCGGCGCGGCGGTGGCCTTGCCGCAGGATGTCGTGGCGCTGCTGGTGACGACCTTCCAGGAATTGCGCGCCAGCCAGACCAAGGACGGCGTGGCGCTGAAGAGTCTGGATACGGTGATGTCCACCGCCGAGGCGGTCAACGTGGTCTATGCGGCGGCGCTGGAGGCGCAGCATTTCAACGGTGGCAAGCTGACGGCGCGCGAGATTGCCGGGCAGTTGCAGGGCGTCGTCCTCAAGGACAGCCTCGACGACGCCAAGCGCGTGCGCCACTATTTCGAGACCGTGGTGCGCGAGCGCGGCAAGCGCGACGGCAACTGGAAGGCCTTTCACGACGCGGCGCGGGCACTGTGGCAATAGAAACAAGCGAATTGCCGCGCGAACTACGGGCCGCGCAGGCCGAACTGGCCGGGTGCGATGGCCTGTATTTCGCGCCGGTGCGGCATCACAGCCCGGCCTGTACGCTGGCCTTGCGGCATTTGCTGCACGAGGTGCGGCCGAGCGTCGTCCTGGTCGAGGGACCGGACGATCTCGATCACCTGCTGCCCCTGTTGCAGGACGAGCGCACCCGGGCGCCGGTCGCCTGGTTGTGCCAGAGCGGGCAGGCGGCGGCCGGCCGCGACGAAGCAGCAACGGAGGACGGAGATGATGCCGGCGACGACGAGACCGAACGGCCGGCGATGCGCACCTCCTTCTTCCCGTTCTGCGATTACAGCCCGGAATGGCTGGCCATCCGCGAGGGGGCGGCGCTCGGCGCGCAGGTCGCGCTGATCGATCTGCCCTGGGCGCACAAGGCCTGGCAGGCCGAGCACGACGCCGCCGGCCTGAGCCTGATGCATGAGCGGCATTACGCACACAGCCGCTATCTCAAGGCGATGGCTGCTCGCCTGGGCTGCGTCGACCATCACGAACTGTGGGACCGCCTGTTCGAACTGCGTTCGCCGGCCGCGCTGGCCGACTGGCGGGGATTCTTTGCCGACGTCTTCGCCTGGTCGGCGATGGCGCGCCAGGACTACGAGCCGGAAGTGCTCGAAGCCGAACTCAGCCTGCCGCGCGAACGCCAGATGGCGGCGCATATCCGCGCCTGGCGGGAAAAGTGCACCGGCAACATCGTCGTCGTCACCGGCGGTTTCCATACCCAGGAGCTGATTTCCCGCTGGCGTCAGGCTGGCCGGCCGGAGAAACTGCCGGCCAGCGCGTCGGCGGAAGGGGGCGCCTGGCTGATCCGCTATGCCTTCGAGAGCCTGGATGCCTTGAACGGCTATTCGGCAGGGATGCCTTCGCCGGCCTATTACCAGCAGCTCTGGGAAGCCTTGCAGACTGCCGATGACGATCCCTGGCAGCGCATCGCGGTCGATCTCCTGAGCCGCTTCGCCCGCCAGCAACGCGACGTAGACCAGGCCGACGCCGCGTCGACCGCGCTGGTCCAGGAGGCCGTGTTGCAGGCCACGCGGCTGGCCCAGTTGCGCGGCAACGCCGGGCCGGGACGGCAGGATGTGCAGGACGCCATCCGTTCCTGTTTCGTCAAGGGGGCGGATGACGATGGTACGCGCGGCATGCTTGGCGACTTGCGCCGCTTTCTGGCCGGGACGCGCATCGGCGACGTGCCGCCCGGCGCCGGATCGCCGCCGCTGGTCGAGGATGTTCGCCGCCAGGCGAGGTCGCTCGGCTTGCAGCTTGACGACAGTGTGCCGCGCAAGGTCCGTCTCGACCTTTATCGCAAGCCGTCACATCGTCTGCGCAGCCGCTTCTTCCACGCGATGCGTTATCTCGAATGCCCGCTGGTCCGCCATCTGAGCGGCCCGGATTTTTACGGCAACGCCCAGTTGCACCTGCTGTTCGAAGAATGGGAGGTGGCCTGGTCGCCGCTGGTCGATGCGCGCCTGATCGAACTGAGCAGCGCTGGCGCCAGCCTTGAAGCGGTGTGCCTGCAACGCCTGGAGGACGATGCCCGCGCCCTCGAAACGGCGGGCGCGACGCGCAGTGCCAGCGCCGCCGTCGGCCTCCTGCTGCGCGCCTGCCTGATCGGTTTGCACAGGCGTCTGCCGCAGCTGTTCGAACTGCTGTCGACGCAGCTTGACGAAGATGCCTCGCTGGCCTCGGTGGTCGATTGCGGTCATCGTCTGCTCACCCTCTGGCGCGCCCGCGAACCGCTCGGTGTCCAGGCGCATCCGTTGCTCGGCAGCCTGCTCGGCCGGGTCTGGCCGGCGGCGATGTTCCTGCTTTCGGAAATCGTCTGGAGCGATCCGGACACGGCAGACGAGCGTATCGGTCAGCTGCTTGCCCTGCGCGAACTGGGGAAGCTGCTCGAAAATACGGAATTCCACGGGCAAGCGGAAAAATTGATCGATTTTGCCATCCTCCACGCCCGGCTCGTGGCTCTGCTCGCCGATCCAGCCACGGCGCCAGGCATCGCCGGCGCGGCCGCCGCCATGCTGTTTCTCGACGGTCTCGGCGACGAAGCGCGGCTCGAGCAGCAGCTTCTGCTGCATTTTTCGCCCGGCGTGCCCGAACACCACGCCGTGCGTTTTCTCGGTGGTTTGATGCAGGCAGCGCCGGAACTGCTCCTGCGCCTGCCGTCCATGCTGCAGCGGCTGGACCGCTTGATCGCGGCCTGGGAGGGCGAGGATTTCATCGCCCATCTGCCCGATCTGCGCTTTGCCTTCACCCGCCTGAAGCCGCAGGAAAGCGCCCGGCTGGCGGAAACGATCGTGGCGTTGCATGGTCACGGGCCGGAAGCCGCCGCCAGCTTGTTGCCCTGGCATGGCGAAGTCAGCGAGGCCGATCTGATGGCGGGCAGTCGCCTGCAGCAGGTGCTGGCGCATGAGTTGAACCGGGACGGCCTGGGGGCCTGGATTTAGGCTGCCACGGTCAACCGGAAAAAACGCCGTTTTTTCCGGTTGACCGTGCGAGTACTCGAGTTACAAGGCGAGCAGCGTCTGCGCGTGGTGCGCCATCATCCATTCTTCGTTGGTCGGGATGACCAGCACGTCGACACTGCTGGTGCCGGCGCTGATGTGCAGGTCATGGCGGGCGTTGGCTTCCGGGTTGAGCAGGATGCCCAGCCACTGCGATTGTAGGCAGACGCGGCGGCGCACTTCGGCGGCGTGTTCGCCGATGCCGCCGGTGAACACCAGCGCATCGAGGCCACCGGCTGCTGCGGCCAGCGAACCGAGTTCGCGGGCGATGCGGTAGCAGAAGAGATCGACGGCTTCCTGCGCTTCCGGCTTGTCGCTGGCGAGCAGGGTGCGCATGTCCTGGCTGATGCCGGAGACGCCGAGCAGGCCGGATTCCTTGTAGAGCATTTTGGTCATGTCCTTGACCGACAGGTTCTTGGTTTCCATCAGATGCAGCACGACGCCGGGGTCGAGATTGCCGCAGCGCGTGCCCATGACCAGACCGTCGATGGTCGAGAAACCGAGCGTCGTGGCGACGCACTTGCGATTGACCATGGCCGCCATGCTGGCGCCGTTGCCGAGGTGGGCGACGACGACGCGGCCGGTGGCGCGGCTGGAGTGCTGGGGCAGGGCGCGGGCGATGAACTCGTAGGACAGGCCGTGGAAGCCGTAGCGCTTGATGCCTTCGGCGGTGATGCTGCGCGGCAGGCCGAAGGTCTGGGCGACTTCCGGCTGGCTGCGGTGGAAGGCGGTGTCGAAACAGGCAACTTGCGGCACGCTGGGGAGCAGGGCTTGCAGGGCGATGATGCCGGCGACGTTGTGTGGTTCGTGCAGCGGGGCGAGGGGAATGAAGCTGGTCAGGTGGGCGAGGACGGTGTCGTCGATGATGGTCGGCTGCGAGTAACGCTCACCGCCATGCACGACGCGATGGCCGACGGCGACGATCTGCCAGTTGGCGTGGCTGGCGGTGAACCACTTGAGCAGGGCATCGAAGGCCTGGGCATGGCTGACCTTGCTGCCTTCCAGCGTCTGGTCGGCGATATGTTTGCCGGCGCGATTCCTGGCCAGCATTTTGGTGGATTCGGCGCCGATGCCGTCGATCTGGCCGGAGACTTCGGCGTCGGGCGAAATGGGATGATCGAGCGAAAAGAGCGCGAACTTGATCGACGACGATCCGGCATTGATCGTCAGGATGCCTTTTTTCATGTTCAGAGAGTTCCCTTGTTGCGGTTGGCGTGGGCGAGCAGGGCAGCGATCACGCAGGACGCGGTACGCGTCTCCGCCGTGTCGGCGCGGCTGGTGAGGACGATGGGGACTTTGGTGCCGAGCACGATGCCGGCGGTCAGCGCGTTGGCCAGGTATTCGAGCTGCTTGGCCACCATGTTGCCGGATTCGAGGTCGGGGACGACAAGGATTTCGGCATGGCCGGCCACCGCCGACTTGATGCCCTTGGTGCGGGCGGCGACGAGGGAAATGGCATTGTCGAAGGCGAGCGGGCCGTCCAGCAGGCCGCCCTTGATCTGGCCGCGGTCAGCCATCTTGCACAGGGCGGCGGCGTCGAGGGTGGACTGGATTTTCGGGTTGACCGTCTCGACCGCCGAGAGGATCGCCACCTTGGGTTCGGGGATGTCGAGGATGTGGGCGAGGTCGATCGCGTTGCGGATGATGTCGGCCTTTTCCTCCAGCGTCGGCGCGATGTTGATCGCCGCGTCGGTGATCAGCAGGGGGCGGTGGTAGGTCGGCACGTCCATGACGAAGACGTGGCTGATGCGGCGGTTGGTACGCAGGCCGTTGGCGCGGGCGACGACTTCGCTCATCAGTTCGTCGGTATGCAGGCTGCCCTTCATCAGGGCTTCGGCGTCGCCGGTCTTGACCAGCGATACGGCAAGCGCCGCCGAATCGTGGCTGTGTGCGGCGTTGACGATGCGGATGCCGGAGAGGTCGATGGCGAATTCCTCGGCGATGGCGCGGATCTTGTTTTCCGGGCCGACCAGGATGGGTTCGATGATGCCGGCCTGGAAGGCGATCACCGGCCCGCGCAGCGATTCGTGGTCGCAGGGGTGAGCGACCGCGGTCGGAATCGGCTCCAGCCCCTTCACTCGCGACAGCAACTGGGTGTAACGGGCGTGCTTGTCGTCGATGTGGATTTCCGGCGCCTGCATTTCCTGCAGGCGCGACACCTTTTCGCTCGGTGCCAGCACTTCCGCCGTGCCTCTGACCACCGGCAGACCTTCCTGATTGGAGCAGACACAGTCGAAGAGGATGTGCCGGTTGTGGTCGAACTTTTGCCTCACCGTGACGGTGATGACGATGCGGTCGCCGATCGTCACCGGCCGTGCGAAATGCAGTGCCTGGTCGACCAGGATCGTGCCCGGCCCGGGAAACTGGGTGGCCAGCACGGTCGAGATCAAGGAGCCGCTCCACATGCCGTGGGCGATCGCCTCGCGGAACATGCCGCTTTCCGAATACTTGGGATCAATCGTCGCCGGGTTGATGTCGCCGGTCAGGATGGCGAACAGCTTGACGTCTTCCGGCATCAAGGTGCGGGTCAGGCTGGCGCTGTCGCCGACCGCGATTTCGTCGTAGGTCTTGTTGCTCAGGTAACGGGCTTCGGGCATCTTGCTGCTCCAGCGGTCAGGTTCAGGCGCGCGCGCTGGTGCGCCGTTCGCGGGCGGCCAGCGGCGACGGAATGTCGATTGCCATGCCCGGGTGCAGCGCCTGCAGGCTGTCGACCACCCAGAGATTGGCTTCGTAGGTAAATTCGCGGGCTTCCAGCGGGGCGCCGGTGGCGGCCTCGACGAACAGTGCGACTGCGGCCGAGCGGCTGACGCCATATTCGCAATGGACCATCATCGACATCTCGAACGGCGCGCCGTGAATCTCGCGCACGAACTCGTCGACGCGGCGCGCCATGGTCCGGTCGAAGAGGCCGGGCAGCGGCGGCATGTATTCGTCAGCCGGCACCGCGTCGAAGAAGGAGAGGCGCAGCACGTGGCGGAACAGCGGGTCGAGCCGGGCTTGCGGCGTCGTCGGGTCGGTGATCGAGATCACCGCCATGTAGGGGTTGCCGGAAAGCGATTCGGCGAGCTTGCGCGAGGTGTAAAAGACGCGGTTGATGGTCATCGTGGGCCTGTTCCGGGAAAAAGGCGAAAGGTCATTCCATGAAGACGGGGTCGGAGAAGACCAGCGTGCCGTCCTTGCGCATCATCAGGTTGTCCGCCTTGATCAGGTCGGGCAGGGCGCCGTACTCGCCGGAAAAGGTCTCCAGTGCCTGCAGCGACTCGCGTACCGTATCGGCCCAGCCCATCGGCGTTGCGCTCAGGTGGTGCAGCGCGATGCGGCCCATGTCCTGGGCCAGGTTGCGCCACATCATGCAGGCATCGAAATAGGCGGTCGAAATCTTGGTCGCTACCTCGGCCGTCTCGCCGCTGCCGGGCAGCGGATAGAGCCGCTCCACCTCGACGATGTGGAAAGGGAAGCCGCGACTCGACTTGCCGGCGGTGCCATGGTCGGCGTAGACGATAGGGAAGTGGCAGCCGGTCGGCCGGTCGGGCGCCGTGCAGTAGGCGTAGTCGGTCGGCGAGGAGAGGATCTTGTACACCCTTTCCTGGCCGTCGACGGTATCCGCCTCGACGACGATGGTACTTTCGCCGCGACCGATTTCCTTCCTGCCCTTGAGCAGGGGATGGTCGGGAACGGGGTCGGGAATGATCGGGGTTGTCGGTTCGCTCATGTCGTATCCGCCGTTTGGGGCAGGCATCAGCATAGCGCAGGACGACACCAGCCGTCCTGCGCTGCTGGCATCAGGCGACGATATGGGCGCCGGCGTCCACGTAGATGGTCTGCCCGGTCATGCCCGACGATCCCGAGGTGCACAGGAAGGCGGTCAGGGCGCCGACTTCGTCGATGGTCACGGTGCGGCCGAGCGGCGCCTTCTGGGCGTCGGAGTCGAGCAGGTTGTTGAAGTTGGCGATGCCGGAAGCGGCACGCGTCATGATCGGGCCGGGCGACACGGCGAAGACGCGGATGCCCTTCGGACCCAGATCGTAGGCCATGTAGCGGACGGCCGATTCGAGCGCTGCCTTGATGATGCCCATCACGCCGTAGTTGCGCACCACGCGCTCGGCGCCGAGGTAGGACATGGTAATCAGCGAACCGCCGTGCGCCATCAGCGGCTCCAGTGCCTTGGCCATGCGCAGGAAGCTGTGGCAGGAAACGTTCATCGCCGCATCGAAGCCGGCTTCGGAAGCGTCGATGACGCGGCCGTGCAGGTCGTCGGCGTTGCAGAAGGCCATCGAGTGGATGGCGAAGTCGATTTCGCCGAAGGCTTCGCCACATTCGGCGATGACGCCTTCGAGGCAGCCCGGCTCGGCAACGTCGAGCTTGAGGAAGCGCTTGGCGCCGAGGGCTTCAGCCAGCGGCTGGGTGTATTTGGCGGTCTTCTCGTTCTGGTAGGTGATGGCGATTTCGCCACCGAGATCGACGATGGCACGGGCCACCGCGTAGGCGATCGACTTGTCGTTGGCGATGCCGGTGACGATGCCCTTCTTGCCGGCCAGGGGCAGGGCGGTGGTGGTATTGCTGGAACTCATGGCTTGCCTCGCGGAGGGGTTGTCGTGAAAGCATTGGTGCGCATGTTGCGCTGCACCATGCGGCGCAGATTAGCACGTTTTGTCGCAAGCAAATGTGACGGGCTCCTGCGACTTTGTTGCAGCAAGGGAATTGGCGTTTCGCCATAAGCCAGGGCGAGGCTCGGCAAGTCGCCGGCGGCCCGGGGAAACGCAGCCCGGCAGCAGCGCGTGGCAGATGCTGCGCCGCGATGAAAAATTACTTCGGCATTGCCTGTTCTGCTGGAAAAGCTGATCTATATCAGTGGATTACGAAATTGTGACGGGGAATTTCCGGCGCTGACCTCGCGGTTTTTTGATCCAGCGCAAATCTGCGCCGGGACAAAGCACTAGAGTGTTGTGGTCTGTTTCCCTGGGGATGCCTACCGTGTCTGTCTCAGCCGAGATTTCCCGTCTGATCGAGCCGATCCTGCAGCGCCACGCGCGGCGACCGGACCGCCTCGTCCAGATTCTTCGCGAAGTCCAGGAAGCACTGGACTTCATTTCCGACGAAACCGCCGCCCATCTCGCCGAGGCCCTGCAGATGTCGTACGCCCAGGTGCAGAGTACGCGCGATTTCTACGCCTTCTTCTACCGCGAGAACCGTGGCCGCTACCGGGTTCTGTTCTCGGACAACATCACCGACCGCATGGCCGGCAACCAGGCGCTGTTCGAGCACATGCAGAAGCGCCTCAAGCTCGAAGCGGGCAAGGTTTCGGACGACGGGCTGGTGAGCATCGACTATTGCTCCTGCACCGGCATGTGCGACCAGGGGCCGGCGATTCTGGTCAACAACCGGGCGATCACCCGGATGACGCTGCGCCGGGTCGACGAAATCTGCGACCTGATCCGCGGCCAGGTGCCGCTCGACAAGTGGCCGGCCGAGTTCTTCCGCGTCGATGACAACATCCGCCGCGCCGACCTCCTGCTCGGCACGCCGCTCGAAGCCGGCAAGGCCGTCCGCGCTGCGCTGGCCCGCGGCCGCGACGGCATGCTGGCCGAGATGAAGCTGTCCAACCTGCGCGGTCGCGGCGGCGCCGGCTTCACCACCGCGGTCAAGTGGGAAGCCTGCCGCAATGCGCCGGCGACGCCGCGCTACATCGTCTGCAACGCCGACGAGGGCGAGCCCGGCACCTTCAAGGACCGCGTGCTGTTGCAATCCTACGCCGGCCGCGTCTTCGAGGGCATGGTCATTGCCGCCTGGGTAGTCGGTGCCAGCCAGGGCTTCCTCTACCTGCGCGGCGAATATCTCTACCTCTTGCCGCAACTGGAGGCCTACCTCGCCGGGATGCGCGCCGCCGGCCTGCTCGGCCGCGACATCGGCGGTGTCGCCGGTTTCGATTTCGACATCGAGATCCACCTTGGCGCCGGCGCCTACGTCTGCGGCGAGGAAACCGCGCTGATCGAATCGCTCGAAGGCAAGGCCGGCCGCCCACGCGTCCGGCCGCCTTTCCCGGTGACGTCGGGCTACATGGGCAAGCCGACCGTGGTCAACAACGTCGAGACCCTGTGCAAGGTCACCGAGATCGCCCTGCATGGCGGCACCTGGTACGAAGCGATCGGCACCAAGCAATCGACCGGCACCAAGATCCTGTCGGTGGCCGGCGACTGCGCGCGGCCCGGGCTCTACGAATACGCCTTCGGCGTGCGCATCGCCCAGGTGCTGGAAGACTGCGGTGCCCAGGAGGCGATCGCCGTCCAGGTCAGCGGCGCCTCCGGCGTCTGTCTGTCGGAACGCGAGTTCGGCCGCCGGATCGCCTTCGAGGATGTGCCGACCGCCGGGTCGTTCATGATCTTCGGCAAGCAGCGCGACCTGTTCGAGGTGGCGCGCAACTTCGCCCATTTCTTCGCCCATGAGTCCTGCGGCTTCTGCACGCCGTGCCGGGTCGGCACCGTGCTGATGAAGGAGATCATGGACAAGATCGCCGACGGCCGCGGCACGCAGTACGAAATGAACGAACTGCTGCGTCTGCAGGCGGTGTTGAAACCGGGCAGCCACTGCGGTCTCGGCCAGACCGCCGGCAACGCGGTCGCCGACACGGTGCAGAAGTTCCGCCCCGCCTACGAACGGCGGCTCGCCGAAACCGACTTCGTCCCGGCTTTCGACCTCGATGCCGCCCTGTCGCGCGCCCGCGAACTCGCCGGCCGCGACGATGCCGCCGCCCACCTCGGAGAAGAAGCATGAGCGACACCAGCCACGCCAACAGCTTTTCCATCGACGGCCAGCGCATTCCCTTCACGCCTGGCCAGACCATCCTGCAGGCGGCGCTCGCCGCCGGCGTCTATATCCCGCACCTGTGCCACCACCCGGACCTGAAGCCGCACGGCAGTTGCAAGCTGTGTACGGTGATCGTCAATGGGCGCAACGGCTCCGCCTGCACGCAGATGGCGATGCCCGGCATCGAGGTCGAGAACAACACGCCGACCCTGAACGACCGCCGTCGCGTGCTGCTGCAGATGCTCTTCGTCGAAGGCAACCACTTCTGTCCGGGTTGCGAGAAGAGCGGCAACTGCCAGTTGCAGGCGCTTGCCTACGACCTGGAAATGGTTTCGCCGCACTTCCGCCATGCCTTCCCGGCGCGGCCGGTCGATACCTCGCATCCCGACGTCTGGCTCGACCTCAACCGCTGCATCATGTGCGAGCTGTGCGTGCGCGCCAGCCGCGACATCGACGGCAAGGACGTGTTCGCCCTCGCCGGGCGCGGCGCCGAATCGCACATCGTGGTCAATTCGCCGAGCGGCCTGCTCGGCGACAGCGCGCTGAGCATCGACGATGCCGCCGCCCACGTTTGTCCGGTCGGCGCCATCCTGGTCAAGCGCGTCGGCTACGCGGTGCCGATCGGCGAACGCCAGTTCGACGAACAGCCGATCAGCCGCCAGGTCGATTACCTGGCCCGCCGGCACATCGCCATCGTGCCGGTGGCCGAAACCGAGGAGCGCTGAAATGAACGCACCGATGAGCCCGCGCAAGCTGCGCGTCACCACCACCTCGCTGTCCGGCTGCTTCGGCTGCCACATGTCCTTCCTCGACATCGATGAACGATTGCTCGAACTGGCTGCGCTGGTCGAATTCGACCGCTCGCCGATCACCGACATCAAGCACTGCAGCCAGCATTGCGACCTGGCGCTGATCGAAGGCGGCGTCTGCAACGCCGAGAACGTCCATGTCCTGCGCGAGCTGCGCGCCAATTCCAAGATCCTGGTCGCCTTCGGCGCCTGTGCGGTCAATGGCGGCCTGCCGGCGCAGCGCAACCACCTCGACGTCGGCCACTGCCTGAGCCAGGTCTACCGCACGCCGGACGGCAGCGCGACGGCGATCCCCAACGATCCGGAACTGCCGCTTTTGCTCGACAAGGTCTATCCGGTCAATGAAGTGGTTCGCGTCGATTACTTCCTGCCCGGCTGTCCGCCGTCCGCCGACACCATCTGGAAATTCCTCACCGACCTGCTGACCGGCCGCACGCCGCGCATCGAGCACCCGCTGCTCAAATTCGATTGATCGGAGCACCTCATGTTTGAACTGGAAACCGCCGCCCATCCCGAAACCCTGCGCCGGGTCGCGATCGACCCGGTAACGCGGGTCGAAGGCCATGGCAAGGTCACCCTGCTGCTCGACCAGGACAACAAGATTCACCAGGTCCGCCTGCACATCGTCGAGTTCCGTGGCTTCGAGGTCTTCATCGAAGGCCGCCCCTACTGGGAAGTGCCGGTCACCGTGCAGCGCCTGTGCGGCATCTGCCCGGTCAGCCACCAGCTGGCCGCGGTCAAGGCGATGGACCAGATCGCCGGCTACGGCCCGCTCACGCCAACCGCCGAGAAGCTGCGCCGCTTGCTGCATTACGGCCAGATCGTGCAGTCGCACGCGGTGCATTTCTTCCATCTGGCGTCGCCCGACCTGCTGCTCGGCTTCGACAGCGATTTCACCCGTCGCAACATCGTCGGCGTCGCGCTCGATTTCCCGGAGATCGCCAAGCAGGGCGTGCTGCTGCGCAAGTACGGCCAGGAAGTGATCCGCCACGTCGCCGGCAAGCGCGTGCATGGTACCGGCGCCATTCCGGGCGGCGTGAACAAGGCGCTGAGCGTCGCCGAGCGCGACGAGATGGCGCGCGACATCGAGCAGATGATCGCCTGGACGCAGGGCGCGATCGACATGGTGCGCCGCCTGCACGAGACCAATCCCGGCTTCTACAACGTCTTCGGCGAATCGCCCGGCAACATGATGGGGCTGATGCGCGCCGATGGCGCGCTGGACTACTACCACGGCACGCTGCGTGCCGTTGACGCGGCCGGGCAGACGATTTTCGACGGCGTCGACTACGCCGATTACCAGCAGGTGCTGCAGGAAGAGATCAAGCCGTGGAGCTACATGAAGTTCCCGCACATCAGGAGCCTGGGCGCCGACGACGGCTGGTACAAGGTCGGCCCGCTGGCCCGTGTCCAGGCGGCAAGCTTCCTGTCCACGCCGTTGGCCGAAATCGAGCGGCAGAAGATGATGGCGCTGGGCGGCGGCAAGCCGGTACACGGTACCTTGTTCTACCACTGGGCGCGGCTGGTCGAAGTGCTGAACGCCGCCGAGATGATCCGCGACCTGCTGCACGACCCCGAGATCCTCGGCACCGACCTCATGGCCGACCGCGGCGAGCGCCGTTACGAGGCGGTCGGCGTGATCGAGGCGCCGCGCGGCACCTTGTTCCACCACTACCGCGTCAATGAGGACGACCAGGTCACCTACTGCAACCTGATCGTGTCGACGACCAACAACAACCAGGCGATGAACGAGGCGATCCGCACCGTTGCTCGCCAGTATCTCGACGGCCGCGAGCTGACCGAAGGCCTGCTCAACCACATCGAATGCGCGATCCGCGCCTACGATCCCTGCCTGTCCTGCGCCACCCATGCGCTGGGCAAGATGCCGCTGCTCGTCGAACTGGTCGATGCCGGCGGGACCGTGCTTGACCGCCTGAGCCACGGCCTGTGACGCCGCCGGTTGTCGTCTTCGCCGTCGGCAATCCCAGCCGCGGCGACGACGCCATCGGGCCGCTGCTCTGCGCCCGGCTCGATAGCTGGCTGCTGGCCCGCGGGCTGGCCGACGGGGTCGAGTTGATCGAGGATTTCCAGCTCAACATCGAACACGCGATCGACCTGCAGGGGCGCTCGCTCGCCTTGTTCATCGACGCCGCCGTCAATCAGGCGGCGGCGGTGCTTTTCCGGCAGATCGGGCCATCGGCGACGATCGCTCATTCCTCGCACGCCTTGCCGCCGGAAGCCGTGCTCCAGGTCTATCTGCAGACCGAAGGCGCGGCGCCGCCGCCATCCTTCGTCCTCGCCGTGCGCGGCGAAGCCTTCGCTCTCGGCGAGGCGCCCGGGACTGCCGCTGAGGCAGCGATGGACGAGGCCATGCAGAAGCTTGAGGCGCTGTTCGCCACGCCGCAACTGGCCGCCTGGCAGGCGCTCGCCGGCTGAGCTTCAGGCCGCCGGTCGGGCCGGGGCGACGCGTGGCAGCGTGAACCAGAAGGTCGCCCCCTCTCCTTCGACGCTATCCACCCCGATCTCGCCGCCCATCATCTCGACCAGCTGGCGCGAGATCGACAGCCCCAGGCCGGTGCCGCCGTAACGCCGCACCGTCGAACCGTCGACCTGCGAGAAGGGCTTGAACAGACGGCTCATCTGCTGTGCCGGGATGCCGATGCCGGTATCGCGGATGACGAAACGCACCCGGTCGCCGTCTTCCGGCAGGATGTCGAGGTCGACGCGGCCACTGCTGGTGAACTTGATCGCGTTGCCGATCAGGTTGTTCAACACCTGGCGCAGTCGCCCCGGGTCGCCGCGCAGGGTTTTCGGCAGATCCGGCGACAGCTGTTGGGTGAAGGCGAGGGACTTCTCCTGGGCGAGTACCGCCAGTAGCTTGCAGGTCTGGCTGACCAGATCGGCAAGCGGGAAATCGATGCATTCGATCGGCAGCTTGCCGGCTTCGATGCGGGCGAAGTCGAGGACGTCGTTGATCACCGACAGCAGCGCGTCGGCGCTCTCGCCAATGACGTTTGCGTACTCCTTCTGTTCGGTATCGAGCGGCGTGTCGAGCAGCAGCTGGGTCATGCCGATGATGCCGTTCATCGGCGTGCGCAGTTCGTGGCTCATGTTGGCGAGGAATTCGCTCTTGGCCCGGCTTGCCTCGCCAGCGAGCGCCGCCGCATGGTGTTCGGCGGCGAGCACGCGCTCGTTGGCAATGGCCAGCGCGAACAGGTTGCCGATGTGGTGCAGCGTCTCCTGGCGGGCCGGGGCGCGCGTTGTCTCGGTCGCACCATGCAGGCAGAGGACCCCCAGGCAGCTGTCGCCAAGCAGCAGCGGAACGACGCAGCGACCGTCGGTCGTCACCGCGTCACCGACACAATGTCTGGCGACCATGAT
Organism: Azonexus sp.; assembly: GCF_041909095.1. Lineage (GTDB taxonomy): Bacteria > Pseudomonadota > Gammaproteobacteria > Burkholderiales > Rhodocyclaceae > Azonexus. The sequence continues at coordinate 198,427 of NZ_JAYREB010000003.1, forward strand.
CCGGCTCTTCGTTGCCGCCTGCTTGCACAGTCGGCCGTCCAGATTGCGCCCGCCATCGCAGCACGGAATGCTGCCGTCGGGGGCGGGCAGCAGGATGCGCGGCGGTGCTTCTTTGTTCAGGCCGGGCAATCCTTGCAGCAAGCGCAGCGCTTCGTCGAGGCGCTCGGCGATCGCGCCTGGCTGATGCAGGCAGCGGGCAATCGCAAACTTCACTTCGGCCTCGCGGCGGGCCTCGCGTTCGGCCAGTTCGCGTTCGCGGCGCTGGCTGATGTCGGATGAAGTGCCGCGATAGCCGCGGAAGGCGCCGTCGCTGCCAAAGACCGCCACGCCGCTGCTGACGATCCAGACCGGGCGACCGTCCGGCAAGGTCAGCCGGTGTTCCAGGCGGTGGAAGGCGTGGCGTGCCTGCAGGTCGGAGGCCAGTGCCTGGCTGCGGGGATGTTCGGGGTCGTCGTCGGGAACGACGAAATCGTCGAGCCGGGTGCCGAGCAGGGCTTCCTGTGGCAGGCCGAGCAAAGCGGACACGTTGTCGGTCAGGAAGCTGAAATGCAGGCTGGCGTCGGTTTCCCAGAACCACCAGTCGGAACTGGTCGAAAACAGGTCGGCAAAGCGTTGCTCGTTTTCGGCGAGCGAGGTTTTTGCCGCCTGCTGCTCGCGTTCGATGCTGCCGGTCAGGCGGTAGAGGGCGAAGCCGAGCAGGGCCGCCAGTGCGCTGGCGGCGCCCAGCGCGAGCAGCAGCTTGCCGCCGCTGGCGGCGCGCTCGCTCGTGGTGTCGCGCAATACGGCCAGTGAGGCAACCGGCTGTTGCCGGTAATCCGGTAGCGGCAGCAGGGTCGCCGACCAGCGCCGGTCGCCGTCGCTGATCGCGAACACCTGACCGGCCTGGCCGCCGGGGTGGGCGTTCCAGGCGCTGGCCAGGGCAGTGGGCAGGGGGGTGAAATGGGGGTGAAAAACGGCGATCGCCGGCTGGTCGTCCCAGTTGCCTTCGTAACCCAAGGTCTGCTTGCCGGTGTCGAAATTGGCGCGGTCGACATGGCGCTTGTCGATCGCGCTGATCAGGGTCAGACCGAGCGTTTTTTCGATGTCGGCGAAGAAACGGTCGACCTCCAGGCCGAGTTCGATGTAGCCGAGCAGTTCGCCGCCTGCGTACCAGGGGTGAACGTGGCGCAGGGTGTAACTGCCGAGCGGGCCGAGTTCCAGACCGCGCGTCACCTTGTCGTAAGTAGCGGCGTCGACCAGGGTCTGGCGCTCGATGCGGTCGCCGCTGCGCTGTGGGGCATGGACGCGCAACAGGACGCGGCGCTCGGGGGTGATGAAGTACCAGTGGCTGATGCTGAATTCGCCGGCGATTTCGCCAAAGCGCCGCTGACTGCCGGCCAGTAGCGCGGCCGCGTCGCCGCGCCGCATCGCCGCACGCAGTTCGGGGTTGGCCATGGCTTCGCTGGCGAACCAGTCGAGGTGCTGACCGTTATCCGTCAGCCGTTGCTGCCAGGCGCGGCTAGCCTGGGCTGCGGCCTGGCGGGTCAGCTCGCTTTCCAGATGGCGCAGGTGGAGGGCGAAGGCGGCGACGAAAATCGCCACCAAGGCGCACAATGCACAGGCAACCGGGATCAGGATGCGGCGACGGTAGGGAAAGCTGGGCGGGACGGAAGCCATCTGCATGCCGCCCGGGGCCGGGGCGATATAGGGTTGCCGGGGTGGCCCGCCGGCGCGGGAGCAGGCGGGCCGGGGAAGGTCAGCGATAGACCAGGACCGGAATCTTGGAGTGGGTCAGCACCTTGTTGGTTTCGCTGCCCAGCAACAGTCCGCTGATCCCGCGCCGTCCGTGCGAAGCCATGAAGATCAGGTCGCAGCCGGACTTCTCGGCGGCTTCGATGATCGCTTCGTAGGGAATGTCGCTGGTCGCCGAGGTGGTGGTGCATTCGACCCCGGCTTCGGCGCACCAGGCAGCGACTTCGTTCAGGTATTCGGCCGCCTGCTGCTCGGCCATCTGGGTGAATTTTTCCGGCGTCGTCGGATCGATCAGCGCGCCCTCGCCGAAATAGGCGATCGGATATTCCGGCTTGGCGTAAAACACGGTGATGCGGGCGCCGGCTTCGCTGGCGAAAGTGATGGCGCGCTTGGCGGTGGCCCGGGAAAGTTCCGAACCGTCGGTGGGAACCAGGATGTTCCTGAACATGGCTTACCTCCTGAGATGGTCTGCTGGCGTTGCTTTCCGCCCTTTATGGGTTCATGCTACGCCAAGTCGGGAGGTTTTCAAACATGCGACTTGGCTTTTTCGGCGCCGCTGGCGAAGTGACCGGTTCCTGCACCCTGGTCGATACCGGGCAAGCGCGTTTTCTGGTTGATTGCGGCATGTTCCAGGGCGGTGCCGAGGCGCGCGGCAAGAACGAGAGGGCGCTGTCCTTCGGTTTCGACGTCCGCCGGCTCGACTTCGTCCTCCTCACCCACGCCCACATCGATCATTCCGGCCTGCTGCCCCGGCTGGCGATGCTCGGCTTCCGCGGCCCGGTGTACACCACGCCAGCGACCATCTCGCTGCTCGAAGTGCTGCTGCCGGACGCCGCCCACATCCAGGAGAAGGAAGCCGAATGGCTGCTGCGCAACCGCCACCGCCGCGGACGCAGCGAACGCGGCATCCTGCCGCCGCTGTACACGGTGATGCAGGCCCAGGCAGCATTGAAGCTGCTGCGTCCGGTGTCCTATGACGAATCCTTTTCCCCGCTCGCCGGCATTGGCGTGCGTTTCCGCGATGCCGGCCACATCCTCGGTTCGGCCTCGCTCGAAGTGACCGTCGCCAGCGGCGGGCGCAGCCGCCGGCTGGTTTTCTCCGGCGACCTCGGCATGCCCGGCCGGCCGGTGCTCAACGATCCGGCGCCGCCGCCGGCGACCGCCGATGCGGTACTGATCGAATCGACTTACGGCAACCGCCTGCACCGTTCCCTCGGCGAAACCGAGGACGAGATCGTCAATGCCTTCGCCCGTACCCGCGCCGCCGGCGGCAACATCGTCATTCCGGCCTTCGCTGTCGGCCGCACCCAGGAAATCCTCTTCATCCTCACCGATCTGGTGCGGCACGGCCGGCTGCCGGCGATGAAGGTTTTCGTCGATTCGCCGATGGCCAACTCGGCCACCCGCATCACCCTCGAACACAGCCAGCTGCTCGACGCCGCGACGCGTGAGCTGATCGCCTGGCAGCAGGCGCATCCGCACAAGATGGACATCGAGTTCGTCGCCGACGTCGAACGTTCGCGCCAGTTGAACGACATCCGCCACGGCGCGGTGATCGTCTCGGCGAGCGGCATGTGCGAGGCCGGGCGGATCAAGTACCACCTGCGCGAGAACCTGCGCCGTCACGAATCGACGGTGCTGATCGCTGGTTTCCAGGCCGCCGGCACGCTCGGCCGGCGCCTGGTCGACGGCGCCAAGCTGGTCCGCATCTTCGGCGAGCCGGTGCCGGTCAGGGCCAAGATCTGCACGGTCGGCGGCCTTTCCGCGCATGCCGACCAGGCGGCGCTGCTCGACTGGCTGGCCGGTTTTCACAAGGCGCCGGGCAAACTGTTCGTGGTGCATGGCGAAAGTTCGGCGTCGCAGGCCTTCGCCGACGCCATTCGCGTCCGTTTCGGCTGGCACGACGTGCAACTGCCGCAGGCGAACAGCTTCGTCACGCTGTAAGATCGAATCTGAAGATGTCAGGGAGAATTCCATGTCAGGCAATCCGGCAACACAAGACCGCAGCATCGACCTCGACGGGCTGAGCCCGGTCGAAACGGTGGGCAAGGCAGTGAGCAAGGCGATCGATCCGTTTGGGGCGACCACCTCGCTGCTCAACGCGCAGATGGCGTGGCTGATGCATCCGCAGGAGCTGACGCGCGCGGTCAATGCGCTCTCCGCCGACCTGCTCGCGCTGCAGGCGCACGTCGCCCGGCGGGCGCTCGGCATTCCGTCCGAGGACGTGATCCGGCCGAACGCCGACGACGCCCGCTTCACTGCGCCGGTGTGGACCGATTCGGCGTCCTGGGACATCGTCAAGGAGTGGTACCTCGCCTTCACCCACCGTCTGCAGGACATGCTCTTCGAAACCCCGGGTATGTCGGACAAGGAGCGGCGGCGGGCGGCGTTCTGGTCGCGCAAGTGGCTGAACATGGTGGCGCCGACCAATTTCTTCTGGACCAACCCGGCCGCCCTCGAACGCGCCGTCGCCACCCAGGGCGAGAGCCTGCGCCGCGGCTGGGCCAACTTCCAGCGCGACGTCAAGGCGAAGAACATCCAGATGGTCGAGCCCGACGCCTTCACCGTTGGCAAGGACCTGGCGACGACGCCGGGCAAGGTGGTCTTCCGCAACCGTCTGGTCGAACTGATCCACTACACGCCGACCACCGAGCAGGTGCGGGCGATGCCCATCGTCATCGTCACGCCGTGGATCAACAAGTTCTACATCCTCGACCTCAACGCGAAGAAGAGCCTGGTCAAGTACCTGACCGACCAGGGCTTCTCGGTCTTCATTACCAGCTGGAAGAACCCGGATGCCGAAATGCGCGACGTCCGTTTCGACGACTATCTGCTCGAAGGCGTCAATGAAGTGGTGCGCGTCGCCAGTGAGTTCTGCAAGGTGCCGCAGGTGCACCTGGTCGGCTACTGCATCGGCGGTACCCTGGTCAGCACCTACATGGCCTGGGCCAACAAGCGCTTCGCCGCAGAGCAGATGCCGGTTGCCCACTGGACGCTGTTCACCACGCTGACCGACTTCTCGCACCCCGGCGACATCGACGTCTTCATCGACGACGCCTGCGTCGCTGCGCTGGAAGAGAAGATGGCCAAGCGCGGCTACCTCGACGGTGCCGAAATGGCGACCTCGTTCCGCCTGCTGCGCTCGAACAGCCTGGTCTGGCAGTACTGGGTCAGCAGCTACCTGCTCGGCGAAGCTCTGCCGCCGTTTGACGTACTGTTTTGGAACGTCGATGCGACGCGCATGCCGGCGGCGATGCATTCCTATTACCTGCGCGAGATGTACCTCAACAACAACCTGATCAAGCGCGACAAGCTGAGCATTGCCGGCGAGCCGATCGACCTCGACCGCATCGTCCAGCCGCTCTACGCGGTGACTGCCGAGGACGACCACATCGCGCCGTGGAAGCAGTGCTACCGCATCCGCAAGTACGTCAACGTCAAGGCGCCGGTGCGCTTCGTGCTCTCCACCTCCGGGCACATCCTCGGCATCGTCAATCCGCCGGTCAGTCCGCCCAAGCGCGCCTACTGGATCGCCGAGCCCGAGCGCAACGAGCACTGGGAACACTGGCTTGAGCGCGCCGACAAGAAGCCCGGCACCTGGTGGGAGGACTGGACGGCCTGGCTCGGCGAACGCAGCGGCGAGCTGGTCGACGCCTACCCGGCAGCCAACCGCAAGTTCCCGGCGCTGGCTGACGCGCCCGGTACCTACGTCCTCGAGAAATGACGGCGCTGGCGCACATGGCTGGTGGCGCGGACGCCGGCGAAGACCTGCGGCGCATCGTACGCATCAACGAGGAGGTCAAGGCTGTCGTCGCCGTCGCCTTCCGCATCAACCTGATGGCGCTCAATGCCATCTTCCTGGCCAAGCGCGCCGGCATCAATGCGCGCGGCTTCGGCGTCCTCTCCAACGAGCTGCGCGTCTTCTCGCAGGACCTGCGCACGCAGATGCAGGCGCTGACCGCGCACATCCACGCCTGCGTGCGCGATGTCTCGGTCGTCCTCCAGGACATCCGCAACACCCGGCTGTTGCGTACCGCCGTCGCCGGCGTGCCGGCGCAGCGCCTGGACGACCTGGTACGCCGCCGCGAGCGCGCCAACGCCGAACACCAGCTGCACCTGGCGACGCTGCGCCAGCAGTTGCGGCGGGCGCTCGAAGACGCCTTCCAGCTGGTCGAGCTGGGCGGCGTGCTGGCCAAGTCGGCGAAGATCGAGGCAGCTTACGGGCAGGGCTTTGCCGCGGCGCTGACCCAGGTTTCCGGCGAATTCGACGGCGTCGTCGAGGAAATACGCAATTCGCTGCAGGCGCTGCAGCGTTCGGATTTTTTCAAGAACAATTAAATTGAGCGAGGCGGGGGCGGGGTGAAGAAGACCAGTACCATTTATCAGGACGGCGACCACAAGTGGGTCGCCATCGTCCGTGACCCGGAGCGGCCGGGGCATCTGATCGACACCAACGAATACCTGGTCAGCCATGGCGGCCAGGGCATGCTACTCGACCCCGGTGGCGCCGAAATCTTTCCCGCCGTCTTCTCGGCGCTCGCCGGCGAATTCAATCCTTCCGCGCTGACCGCCATCTTTGCCTCGCACCAGGACCCCGACATCTGTTCGTCGCTGGCGCTCTGGCTGGAATTCAACCCCGGCATGCGCTGCTACGTCAGCTGGCTGTGGGCTGGCTTCATCCCGCACTTCGGCGGCGCGCCGGAAACCTTCGTGCCGATTCCCGACGCCGGCATGGAGATTGCCCTCGGCGGCCTGCCGCTGCAGGCGGTACCGGCGCATTACCTGCATTCCTCCGGCAACTTCCACCTCTACGACCGCAAGGCGAAAATCCTCTTCTCCGGCGACGTCGGTGCGGCGCTCCTGCCGGCCGGCCAGGATGGCCTGTTCGTCGACGATTTCGACGCCCACATCCGCCACGCCGAGGCCTTCCACCAGCGCTGGATGGGCTCCAACGAAGCCAAGCGCCGCTGGTGCGAACGCGTCGCCGGGCTCGACATCGATTTTCTCTGTCCCCAGCACGGCGCCATCTACCGCGGCGCCGACGTGCAGCGTTTCATCCACTGGTTCGATGCCTTGCCGGTTGGGGTGATCGGCGGCTGAGGCCGGGCGCCCGTTTGGCGCCGGCGCGGCGGCAGGCGCGGTGACGCCTTTCCCCTCCCGGGAGTATGATGAAGTCAATGTCTGCCTCAGGCATGGCGGCCGTCCGGGCCGCTCGCCACGGGGTTTGGCGAAGCGCCGGGCGGCAGGTTGGCGACCCGGTAAACGACGGATGGGGGACGATGAGCGCAATCAGCCAAAATGTCGTATTCGATGCCGCCTGGTGGCGCACGCTCGTCCGGGCCGGGCTGGTCTGCGCGGTCTATTTCGTCGCCGGCTGGCTGGGGCTGAAGCTGCCCTATTTCGATTCACACATCACGCTCATCTGGTTGCCCACCGGGATCGCCGTTGCTGCGCTGCTGCGCTGGGGAAACGCGATGTGGCCGGGAATTGCGCTGGCCGCCTTCCTGGTCAACTTGGCGATCGGCGCTCCGCCATCGCTGGCCGCGGCCACCGCCGTCGGCAACACGCTGGCACCGTGGTTTGCTGCCAGCTGGTTGCGGCGGGTCGGCTTCAATCTGTCGTTCAGCCGTCAGGTCGACGTCATCAACTTCATCGCCGCCAGCAGTTGCGGCATGCTCATTTCGGCCACCGGTGGCGTCATCTCTCTCTACCTCGCGGGTGAGGTGAGTGGTGACGCCATCGGCATCGCCTGGCTAACCTGGTGGGTCGGCGATACCGTCGGCGTACTGCTGGCCGGTCCGCTGCTGCTGCCGCTGACCTGGGAAAACCTCGCCCGGCTCGGCGGCAAGAAGCGCAGCCTGGCGCTCTGGTTCGTGATCGCCGGCATCGTCGCCTGGCTGGCCTTCGTCATGAACTACGGGGAGGCCGGCTTGCGCCTGCCGATCGCCTTTCTGACGCTGCCACTGTTTGCCTGGGCGGCGCTACATTTCGGCGTGCTGGCGGCGGCCGTCGCCTGTCTGGGCTTTGCCATGGTCGCCGCCTGGAGCGCCTCAGCTGGCGTCGGCGCCTTCCATTTCGGCGATGGCCAGCTCGGCCTGATCCTGCTCTGGAGCTACATCGCCACCACCCAGCTCACCGGCCTTTCGCTCTCCGCCCTGAAAACCGAGCGCGACCACGCCGAGGGGGTGCTGTTCAAGAGCGAAGCACGCCTGCGCCTGATGACCGAGAGCGTCAAGGACTACTCGATCATCATGCTCGATCCGGAAGGGCGCATTGCCACCTGGAACGAAGGCTCGAAACATCTGGAAGGCTACGCGGCCAGCGAAATCATCGGCCAGCCGATCGCCGTTTTCTATCCACCGGAAGACGTGCGCCAGGGCAAGCCGGAGCGGCTGCTGGCGCTCGCGGTCGCCGAGGGGCGGGCCGAGGATAGTGGCTGGCGGCTACGCAAGGACGGCAGCCGTTTCTTTGCCGAAATGGTCCTCACCGCCCTGCGCGCACCAGGTGGCGAATTACTTGGCTTCTCCAAGGTGACGCACGACATCAGCGAACGCAAGCGCGCCGAGGACGAGCAGCTACGCCTCGGGCGTGCCTTGCGCCTGCTCAGCGACTGCAACCTGATGCTCGCCCACGCCAGCGACGAACAGGCGCTGCTCAACGCGCTTTGCCGTCTCGTCGTCGACAAGGGCGGCTACCTGATGGCCTGGGTTGGCTTCGCCGAGGACGACGCGCGCAAGACCGTTCGCCCGGTCGCTCGCTCCGGTCATGAAGACCATTACCTGGAAAGCGTTTTCGTCTCCTGGGATGGCCAGTTGCCGGAAGGCCTGGGACCGACCGGCACGGCGATCCGCAGCGCTCGCACCTGTGTCAGTCAGAACGTTCTCGACAATCCGCGGATGGCGCCCTGGATCGAGGCGATCCGCCGCCGCGGCTACCGCGCCAGCATCGCGCTGCCGCTGATCTGCGAGCACCGGACGATCGGCGCGCTGACCATCTATTCCGCCGCCAGCGACGCCTTCCAGGCGGAAGAAGTCGGTTTGCTCGAGGAACTGGCGCGCAACCTCGCCTTCGGCATGGAGATGCTGCGCAGCCGGGTCGAACGCGACAGCGCGCAGGCGGCGACGCATGCCAAGAGCGTCTTCCTCGCCAACATGAGCCATGAAATCCGCACCCCGCTCAACGGCATCCTCGGCATGGTGCACCTGCTCCGCCGCGACGGCGTCAACGAAAAGCAGGCGGCCCGGCTCGACACCATCAACACCTCGGCCGATCACCTGCTCAGCGTGATCAACGACATCCTCGACCTGTCGAAGATCGAGGCCGGCAAGCTGACCCTGGAAAATACCGAGCTTGCCGTCGAGGCCTTGCTTGCCAACGTCGCCTCGATCGTCAGCGCCAAGGCGCAGGCCAAGGGCCTGAAATTCCTGCTCAACAGCGAAAAGCTGCCGCGCAAACTGCGCGGCGACCCGACCCGCCTGACCCAGGCCCTGCTCAACTATGCCAACAACGCCATCAAGTTCACCCAGGCCGGCCAGGTGACCCTGCATGCCGGCCGGCTGGCCGAAGACGAGAACTCGGTGCTGCTGCGCTTCGAAGTCGAGGATACCGGCATCGGCATTGCACCGGAGGCTTGCGCCCGCCTGTTCGACGCCTTCGAGCAGGCGGACAGCTCGACCACCCGGAAATACGGCGGGACCGGCCTCGGCCTCTCGATCACCCGGCGGCTGGCCGAGCTGATGGGCGGCGGTGCCGGTGTCAGCAGCACGCCGGGGCAGGGCAGCCGCTTCTGGTTCACCGCGCGGCTGCTCAAGGACCACAGCGCCGACAGCAGCGGCACCCAGCCGGCTAACGTCGCTGCCGAGAAGGTCATCGCCGAGCGCTACTCGGGCACGGCCATTCTGCTGGTCGAGGACGACCCGATCAACCAGGAAGTGGCGCAGGAACTCATCGCTACCAGCGGCCTGCACGTCGACACCGCCGACGATGGCGAGCAGGCGGTCGCCATGGCGCAGGCGAAGGACTACGCCCTGATCCTGATGGACATGCAGATGCCGCGCATGGACGGCCTGAGCGCAACGCGGGCGATCCGCCAGCTGCCCGGCCGGCAGACGACGCCGATCCTGGCGATGACCGCCAACGCCTTCAACGAAGACCGCGCCCGCTGCCTGGACGCCGGTATGAACGATTTCCTGGCCAAGCCAGTGGTGCCGGAAATCTTCTTTGCCACGCTGCTGCGCTGGCTGGAGAAATAGGTGCCCTTCAAGGCTGGGCAGATGCGCTTGCCGGTATGTCTGGTGGCGCTGCTCGGCTGCCTTCAGGCAGCCGCTTCGATGCCGGTCGATCTGTGCCGGCAATATCACTAAGAGAATCCGGAGTTATCCCGATGCCAAGGCAGCAAATGTCCGCCCCTGTTGCAGATGCCGCCCAAGCTGTTCAGTGGCCTCAAGCTGCTTGCCGCGTGTAATTACCACATCAATCAGGATGCCCGGTCCGGGCCGGCGGCAAGCGGTGCTTTCTTCTTTCGGGGCGAGCAGGTCGTTTCCGGTGTGCTGAGACGCGAACTGAGTAATCATGAAAGACAGTTCCTACGACCAGTTGGAGCAACTGGTGAATGCCTATTTTCATCAGGATTGGCCTGATGAGTACGAGGATGAGGCGTCGGTGCTTGCTGGGTTTGCGTCTGGCAACTGGTCGGATGACGTTCAGCAGACCATCGCCCAGATTGATCACTACCTTGCAGCGCATCCTGTTGGGTTGAGCAAGGCTTTCGTGGCTGACTTCAATCCGATGATCGTGATCGGTGCCGACGATGCGGAAGCCGCGCGGTGGCTGGTGTGGGCGCGCGACTATCTGATACAACACCTGTCCAGCGCCCCGGTACGCCAGGGATAACGACGCCGTCGCCCACCCTTTCGATGAGGATTGTCCGGACTGGCTGAGCCGGCGAATTTGACGCGCTGCGGCCAACTTGCTCCCCTCCCGGTTTTGATATTCATCAAGGTTCCCCTTGCGGTGCCCGGCGGAGAATGCCGGCGAACCCCAACTGGAGCCTGTGCATGAGCATTCGTGAATTCCTGATCGACGATCACCGTCATTGCGACGATTTCTTTGCCGCTGCCGAGCAGGCGGTCGAGCGCGGCGACGCGGCGGCTGCCGCGGCGGCCTTCGGCCAGTTCCGCGAGGCGCTGCTGCGCCACTTCGCCGCCGAGGAGCAGACGCTGTTCCCGGCCTTCGAGGCACGCACCGGCATGCGCATGGGGCCGACGCAAATGATGCGCATGGAGCACGAGCAGATGCGCGGGCTGGTTGAAGTTGCCGAAGAAGCGCTGGGCGGCGGCGACCTGGAGGAGTTCCTCGGCCAGGCGGAAAGCCTGCTGATCATGATGCAGCAGCACAACATGAAGGAAGAGAACGTCCTCTACCCGATGTGCGACCAGCAACTGGCCGGCGAGCCGGCGGTGCTGGAACGCCTGCAAAGCGAGCTGGCCTGATGGATATCCCCGCCGAACGCACGGTCGACGCACGCTACCTGGAGCCGCCGCAGCCCTTCGTCGACACCATGGAAATGCTGGCGACGCTCAAGCCGGGCGAGGAGATGCTGCTCCTCCTGTTCCGCGAGCCGCATCCACTCTACCGCGTGCTGCAGCAGAACGGCCACCGCTGGCGGACCGAACTGCGCGACGACGGCACCTTCGCCGTGCGCATCACCTGCTGAGGCAACCGTGGCCAGCGGCATGCTCTCCTTCGACCAGGTGCCGCCGCTGGCGGCGCCGTTGCGCTTCTTCGTCACGGCGCCGCTGTTCATCGCGCTCGCCGGGCTGCTCGCCGTGATCGACGGGCCGGCCATCCTGGCTTCGCGGTGGACGCCGGCGGCGCTCGCCGCCACCCATCTGCTCACCGTCGGCTTCATGCTGCAGGTGATGCTCGGCGCGCTGATCCAGGTCCTGCCAGTGGTCGCCGGCGCCGCCCTGGCGCGGCCGCTGCTGGTGGCGCGCGTCGTCCATCCGGCGATCAGCCTCGGCGCGCTGGCGTTGGCCGGTGGCTTCCTGTGGTCGGCGCCGGGCTGGCTGCACGTTGCCGGCACGCTGCTGGCGCTGGCCTTGCTGGTCTTCGTCGGTGCTGCCAGCAGCGCGTTGTTCCGGGTGCCGTCGACCAGTCCGAGCATCCGCGGGATCAAGCTGTCGCTGGTCGGGCTCGCCGTAGTCGGCGGCAGCGGCCTGTTCATGCTGCTGGCGCTGGCCGGCGGCTGGTCGGTGCCCTTGCTGGCGCTGGCCGATCTGCACGCCGCCTGGGGCCTCGCCGGCTGGGCCGGCGTGCTGTTGGCGGCCGTGGCCTACGTGGTGGTGCCGATGTTCCAATTGACGCCGGGTTACGCGGCGCGCCCGGCGTGGTGGTTCCCGGTCTGCCTGTTTGCCGTGCTGCTGTTCTGGAGCGCCGCGCTGGCGTTCGATGCCGAATGGCCGGCGCGGCTCGGCCGCTTGCTGCTCGCCGCCGGTGGCGCCGCCTTCGCGGTGCAGACCCTGCGCCTGCAGGCCAAGCGGCGGCGGGCGCGGCCCGATACCACCTTCCGTTACTGGCAGTTCGGCCTTTACGGCGCGCTGTCGGCGCTTGCCATGCTCGGCGCCGGCGCGCTGTTCCCGGCGCTCGCCGACGATCCGCGGTGGACGCCGGCTTTCGGCCTGGTGTTGCTGCTCGGCGCTTTCGTGCCGCTGATCGTCGGCATGCTGGCCAAGATCGTTCCCTTCCTGCTCTGGCTCGACCTGCAGAACCACGGCCTGGTCGGCAAGGCGCTGCCGCCGATGAACAAGCTGCTGCCCGAGGCGCCGATGCATCGCCAGTTCCAGGTTTTCGCCGCCGCCGCCGGGCTGGCGCTGCTGGCGGTGTTGCTGCCCGAGTGGCTGAGCCGGCCGGCCGGTCTGCTGCTGATCGCGGCTGCGGTCTGGCTCGCCGTCAACCTGCTGCGGGCGGCGTGGCGGCACGGCCGGCAGTTGCAACAGGCGCCGGCATGAATACCTACCTGTTGCTGCGTCACCTGCACATCACCTGCGTCGTTCTCAGCGGTGCCGGTTTCCTGATCCGGCTGGCGTGGATGGCGAGCGAGTCGCCGCGCTTGCGCCAGCGGCTGACGCGCACCTTGCCGCATGTGATCGACAGCGTGCTGCTCGGCAGCGCTTTGACCATGGCGGTGTGGAGCAGCCAGTACCCTTTCTCCCAGGGCTGGCTGACCGCCAAGCTGTGCGGTCTGCTCGCCTACATCGGACTGGGCACGATGGCCTTGAAGCGCGGCCGGACGCGCACCGCCCGCCTGTGCTACGGCGCGCTGGCGGTGCTCGCCTACGGCTATATCGTCGGCGTCGCGCTGACCCGCAATCCGTTCTGGCTATAACTTGCCGAGCTTGCGGTAGAGCGTGTTGCGGCTGATGCCGAGCTGGCGCGCCGCCGCCGAGACGTTGCCGTTGGCCTGGTCGAGCGCGCGCTGGGCGAGCTGGCGGCCGACTTCCTCGAGGCTGCCGACCGGGTTTTCCAGCGGCGCCGCCGCCCATTGCGCTTCGCCGACGGCAGGTGCCAGCGGCGCTTCGAACAGCTCTTCCGGCAGGTGCGATTCGTGCACCGTCGTCTCGTCGTCGTCGAGCAGGGCGATGGCGACGCGGATCACGTTGAACAGTTGGCGGATGTTGCCCGGCCAACTATAGCGTTCGATCACCTGCAGCGCGCCTTCGGTGAAGCGCACCGGGCCGCGCTCGCAGCTTTCGCTGGCGGCCAGTTTGGCCACCAGTTGGCGCAGGTCGCTGCGCTCGCGCAGCGGCGGCAGGGTCACGCTCATGCCGTTGAGACGGTAGTAGAGGTCCTCGCGGAAGCCGCCGCGGGCGACTTCCTCGCGCAGCTTGCGGTGGGTGGCGCAGACCAGCGAGATATCGACCTGGATCTCGCGCGTGCTGCCCAGCGGCGTCACCGCGCGTTCCTGCAGCACGCGCAGCAGGCGGGCCTGCATGTTCATCGGCATGTCGCCGATTTCGTCGAGGAAGAGGGTGCCGCCGTGCGCCTGCTGGATCTTGCCCGGCGCGCCTTCCTTGCGTGCGCCGGTGAAGGCGCCGCCCTGGTAGCCGAAGAGTTCGGATTCGATCAGGCTTTCCGGGATCGACGCGCAGTTGAGGGCGACGAAGGGGCCGTCGGCGCGCGGCCCGCTGTTGTGGAAGGCCTTGGCGAACATCTCCTTGCCGGCACCGGATTCGCCCTGGATCATGATCGGGATGTCGCGCCCGAGCAGGCGCCGGGCGCGGTCGATCGCCAGTTGCAGGCGGGCGTCGCCGGTGTTCAGGGTGTCGAGCGTCAGCACCTGCGGGCAGGGCGCTTCGCTGCGCCGGGCGGCGGCCGGCCGGCCGCCGCTGCCGCTGCCGCTGTCGGCGTCGTAGACGCGGCCGGCGGCGGACGGCGCGGGCAGGTTGCCGCGCAGTATCAGGTTGATCGTCCGGCCGTTCACCGTGATCGTGCTGTGGCCCTGGCTGTTCTGCCGCTGGCGGTCGATCAGCGTGCCCAGGTTGTGTTCGAAGACCATCGAGAAATCGCGCCGTACCGCGTCCACGCGGCGGATGCCGAGGATTTCCAGGCCGTTGTAGTTGATTGCCTTGACCTGACCGTCCGGGCTGACCGCCGCCTGGCCTTCCTTGGGGCTGCCCAGGTAGTCGGGACGGGAATGGAAACAAACGATGATGTCGCCGGCGTGCGCCGACTCGAACAGGCGCTTTTCCGCCAGCGCCGTGGACAAGCGGGCGAGGCCCAGGGTGTGGCGCTGCGTCGCCCGGTAGTCGCCGGAGATGTCGAGGACGCCGATCAGCGCGCCGTCCGGGCCGAAGATCGGGCTGGCGCAGCAGGTCAGGAAGCCGTTGTGTTCGAGGAAGTGCTCGGCACCCAGCACTTCCACCGCACGTTCCTCGGAGAGCGCGGTGCCGATCGCGTTGGTGCCGCGCTGGTTCTCGTCCCACGAGGCGCCGGGGGCGAGGGCGACGCGGTCGGCGCGGTCGACGAAGTCGGGGTCGCCGACGGTGTCGAGCAAGAGCCCGTTGGCGTCGGCCAGGATGACCATGCTGCCCGAGTCGCGGATCTGCTCATAGACATGTTCCATGATCGGCCGCACCTGTTGCAGCAGGTAGCGGTTGCGGTACTGCTCGCTCTTCAGGGCTACCCGGTCGAGCGACTCGACGCCGGGCAGCGCGTAATTCTCGGTCAGACCGAAGCGCCGGCAGCGTTCCCAGGAACGCAGGATCAGCGGATCGATCATTCCCGCCGGCAATTCGCCACGCTCGAAAAATGCCTGGCGCGCCTCGCGCAGGCGTGGGCCGTGCAGGCCGGCCACCACTTGTATCTGTCCCATCTTCTCTCTCCTCCGTCCCCGGCTCTGTTTTATCTGTTGTTGTTTCATAACGTAGCACCTGCCCATTTAAGGAGCAATTTTCTGTGCCACGACGCAATCGTTAAAGCTAGAAACGTGCCATGTTGTTTTCAGGGAAGTATTGCCCAGGCTGGCGGCAAAACTGGGGAAAGGCCGCATTTCCGGGTGACTGGCACAGGGCTTGCAGACAGTCCCGGCACAAGCTGTCGTTTCGCATTCACCAAAGGAGACCCCGTGAAGTATTCCCACCTTTCCCTCGGCGCCCTGCTCGCCACCCTGTGCCTGGCTACCTCGTCGCTGGTTTTCGCCCACGGCGATGTGGTACCGCAGGCGGTCGACACCACCGGCCTCAAACAACTCGGCGCCGACTGGCAGACCGCCAACCCCTACCGCGAAGACAAGACGGCGGTGCGCATCGGCGACTCCGCCTTCAACCAGAACTGCGCCCGCTGTCACGGCCTGGGCGCCGTTTCCGGCGGCATCGCCCCCGATCTGCGCTACCTGCCGAAGGGCGACGAAGGCGACGAAATCTTCATGCAGCGCATCCGCAAGGGCGCCGTGCGCGACGGTCGCGTTTACATGCCGCCGTTCGAGGGCACCCTGTCGCAGGAAGCGATGTGGGCAATCCGCGCCTGGCTGGAGACCGTCCATGAAGAATGATCGCCGCCGCTGCCTCAAGGCGCTCGCCGCGCTGCCCCTGTGCCTGGCCCTGCCGGCCGTTGCCGATGCGCTGGAGACGATCCGCCAGCGCGGCCGCCTGCGCATCGCCGTGTATAACGACTTCCCGCCGTACTCGCTGGCCGGTGGCAAGGGCATCGACGCCGACCTCGGTCGTGCCATCGCCGCCCGCCTCGGTGTCGCCGCCGAAATCGTCGGTTTCAACGCCGACGAAGACATGAGCGACGACCTGCGCAACATGGTCTGGAAGGGCCATTACCTCGGTACCCAGCCGGCCGACCTGATGCTCCACGTACCGGTCGACGAAGGCCTGGCGCGGGCCAACGACAAGGTCCGCATCTTCGGCACCTACCACCGCGAAAGCCTGGCCGTTGCGCGCAATCCGCAGCGCGTGCCGGCGCTCGCGGGGTCCGCCGCGGTGGCGCTGGAAGTGTTCACCCGCGAAAAGATCGGCGTCGAAACCGCCACCCTGGCCGATGCCTTCCTGCTCTCCGTGCTCAACGGCCGGCTGCGCGAGAATGTTGTGCACTTCACCAGCGTCGCCGAAGCCAGCCGGGCGCTTGCCGGCGGCCAGATCGCCGCCGTCCTCGCGCCGCGCGCCGAACTCGAAGCGGCGCTGTCCGGCAGCCAGCAGGTGGTGCTTGAAAGCGCCAATTTCGCCGAACTGAAGATCGACGGCTGGCCGCTCGGCATGGCCGTCAAGGCCGAGGAAGCAGCGCTCGCCGAAGCCGTCGGCGCCGCCGTTGCCGACCTGCGCCGCGACGGCAGCATCGCCGCCATCTTCCGCCAGCACGGCATCACCTATCAAAACAACTGAGGTCATCATGCGCGCCACCTCCTGTTTTCTCCTTGCCCTGTTCGCTGCCACCGGTGCCAGCGCCGAGCCCTTTGCCTACGTGCCGAACGAGAAGAGCGCCAGCGTCAGCGTCATCGACACCGCCAGCGACACCGTCGTGCGCCAGTTTCCCGTCGGCGAACGGCCGCGCGGCATCGCCGGCGGCACTGGCCGCCTCTACCTGACCGACGGCAAGAGCAACAGCCTGCTGATCGTCGACAGCGCCGCCGGCAAGCTGGAACGCCGGGTCAAGGTCGGCGACTCGCCGGAAGGCGTCAGCCTGTCGGCGGACGGCAAGCTGCTGGCGGTGGCCGTCGAGGACGACAACGTGGTCGCGCTGCTCAGCGCCCCGGCGGCGAAGGAACTGGCGCGCATCAAGGTGCTGGGCAAGAACCCCGAGCACGCCGTGTTCAGCCCTGACAGCCGCTGGCTCTACGTCAGCGCCGAGGACGCCGAACAGGTCGATGTGATCGATGTCGCCGCCCGTCGCCAGGTCGGCAGCATCCCGGTCGGCCTGCGGCCGCGCGGCATCGGTTTCCTGCCCGACGGCAGTCGCGCCTACGTTGCCTGCGAGCTGGCCGACAAGGTCTACGCCATCGACGTCGCCAGTCACAAGGTGCTGGCCGAAATTCCGGCCGGCAAGTATCCGAACGGCGTCGCCATCCATCCCGACGGCAAGCGCGTCTACATCTCCAACGGCCGCGATGGCTCGGTGATGGCGATCGACGTCGCCAGCAACACGGTGACCGGCACTGTCGCCGTCGGCAAGCGCCCCTGGAACATGGCCATCACCCCGGACGGCGGCAAGCTCTACGTTGCCAACGGGCGCTCGAACAGCGTTTCGGTGATCGATACCGGCCGCTTCGAGAAAACCGGCGACATCGCCGTCGGCGAACTGCCGTGGGGCGTCAGCATCCGATGAGCGCCGCCCGCTACACGCTGCCGGCGATCCTGCTGCACTGGGCGCAGGCGATCCTCATCGTCTGGCTGCTCTGGCTCGGCTGGACGATGACCGATCTACCCAAGGGCGTCGAGCGCAGCGCCGCTTACGGCCTGCACAAATCGCTCGGCCTGCTCGCGCTGCTCCTGGTGGCGCTACGCCTCGGCTGGCGCCGCTTCCACCCGCCGCCGGCCTCGCCGCTGCAGGGGCCGCTGGCCAAGGTGGCTGGCGCCACCCACCTGGCACTTTACGTCTTCCTTGTCCTCGCCCCGCTTGCCGGCTACCTGGCCTCGGCGTTCATGCCTTATCCGGTCAAGTTCTTCGGCTACGAACTGCCCCGCCTGTTCGCCGCTGACGAAGGACTCAACGCCGTTTTCAAGCAACTGCACGTGCTTCTGGTGTGGAGCGGCGCCGCGCTGATCCTTCTGCACCTCGCCGGCACGCTGAAACACCTGCTGCTGCGCGACGGCACACTGCAACGCATGTTGCCCGGTGCGCTGTTGCGGAAATGAACAGGTGTTGAGAAATGGAGCAGGTGGACTTGGGCAGAATGCCTTTCAGGCGGGCGGCTTTGGCTGCAGAGCCGCTGTGTTCCGCGCCTGACGCGCGGGCGTACTTTCTTCTTGTTTCGCCAAGAAGAAAGTAGCCAAAGAAGAAGGCGACCCTAGGTCGGCGCCCGCTGCGCGGGTACCCTGCGCTACTCGGTCCTGGCGGGGGCTGCGCAACTCGGGGCTGCGCCCCTCAGACAGTGCTCGCCCTTTTTCCGCCAGGCCCTGCGTTGCTCGGCGCCTCCCAAGGGGCCCGGTAAACCGATCGCTGCTGAAAGAACAACGCTCTTTCAACCACAAACCATCACATACCGCTGGTTCTCGGGGCCCCCCTGAGAGGCGCTGAGCAACGCAGGCGTGCCGGGGGAAGTCGGCGAGGACTGTCTGAGGCCCGCAGGGCCGAGTTCCGCAGCCGCCCGGCGCGCCGAGTAGCGCAAGGGACCGGGCGCAGCCCGGCGCCGACCTGGGGGTGGCCTTCTTTTTGGCTACTTTTTCTTGGCCACACAAGAAAAAGTACGCCCGCGCGTCCGGCGCGGAACCCGGCGTTTCAAATGCCAAAGCCGCAGTCGAATCTGTTCTTCGAGATAACGGGGACGGACCTCGATTACTTATCACGCCAGCAGGGTGAACTGCGGCGCCTTGGCCGCCTTCCGGTCGAACGTGGCGGTATATCTGGCCCCCAGGCGCTGATGCGCACGACCCAGGAGGTAATCGGAAAAATCGGCCGTACCCTGCCGATAGTCCTGCAAGGCGAGAATGCCGAGATCGGGTGCTTCGATCTGCAACTCGCGGCAGGTCAACAGGGCGGCCAGGGCATCGGCAACCTGCTCGCGGGTGTAGCCGTAGGCCCGTGACAGAACCCAGCCCACTTCGCACAGGACAATGTGGCCGATGATGCCTGGCTCGGCAGCGGAAAGCTGCTGCTCGATCAAGGCATTGGCTTGTGCCGATTGCGCCGGGTCGTCCTGGGTCAGGTAGCGCACCAGCACATTGGTGTCGAGCCCGATCATGAACGACCGGAAGCGGTAATGGCCGCGTCCATCTCTTCGAGCGAAACGGGCTGGGCCGGTTTGGGCAGCATGCCTTTCAGGCTGGCAACGGGCCGGGTTGCCGAGAGCAGGAACAAACGTCCGTCGTCGCCGAAAACGAACTCGACCCGGTCGCCGGGGTGCAACTGCAGCGCATCACGCGCCGGCTTCGGGATCGTGATCTGCCCCTTGGATGTCATCGTTGCGAGCATGTTCCTTACCATTTTTGCGTTTGTACAATCGAAAGGAATCCTAGCACTCGCGATAGCTGCAGGCAATTTGTCTTTGCCAATGCAGCGCTGGAAAGCCGTTGCTTTGGCTGATCAGCGGCAATCACCTGATGCTCGTGGCGTCCGGGAGATGACGTCACTCACCGGAATTTCCCGTCATCGCTCAGGTCTACACTTTTCCCGCCCCGCGTGGGCTGTCCTGGAGAACGGCATGGCCTGGCGTTTCGTGTTCCTTTCGTGGCTGCTCGTGGTGGCGCTGTCATCGGTTGGTGTTGCGGCCGAGCTGCAGCGCAGCGAGAAGGCGGCTTTCCGGGTGGTCGAGCTGACGCGGGGGCTGGAGCATCCGTGGTCGGTCGCTTTCCTGCCCGATGGGCGTTTTCTGGTCAGCGAGCGGCCGGGGCGCTTGCGGCTGATTGCTGCCGACGGGCGGCTCGATCCGCGGCCGGTGGGCGGGGTGCCGGCGGTGGTGGCGCGCGGTCAGGGCGGCTTGCTCGATGTCGTGCTGCATCCCCAGTTTGCCAGCAACGGCTGGGTCTATCTGTCCTACGCCGGGGGCGGCGAGGGCGGTGCGGGAACGGAGGTGGCGCGCGGGCGGCTGGTGGGCGACGCCAGCGGCAGCCGGCTGGTCGATCTGCAGGTGATCTATCGTCAGCAGCCGAAGTCGCTCGGCCGCGTGCATTTCGGTTCGCGCCTGGTGTTCGGCGGCGACGGCATGCTCTACATCACCCAGGGCGACCGCGGCGAGATGGAGCGGGCGCAGGCGCCCGGCGATCTGGCCGGCAAGCTGGTCCGCCTGCACGACGACGGTCGGGTGCCGGCCGACAATCCCTGGCGCGGCGTTGCCGGCGCCCGGCCGGAGGCCTACAGCACCGGTCACCGCAGCATGCAGGGGGCGGCGCTGCATCCGCAGAGCGGCGCTTTATGGACGCACGAGCACGGGCCGCAGGGTGGCGACGAGATCAACGTGATCCGGCCCGGCCGCAATTACGGCTGGCCGGTGATCACCTACGGGGTCAATTACGGGCTGGGGACGAAGATCGGCGTCGGCACGCATCAGCCGGGCATGGAGCAGCCGCTGTACCAATGGACGCCGTCGATTGCGCCGTCCGGCATGGCGTTTTACACGGGCGGGCGGTTTCCCGGCTGGCAGGGCAATCTCTTCGTTGGCGCGCTGAAGGCGCAGGCCTTGCTGCGGCTGGCACTGGACGGCGAGCGGGTGATCGGCGAGGAGCGCCTGCTGGTCGGCCAGGTCGGCCGCATCCGCGATGTCCGGCAAGGGCCGGACGGCTTTCTTTACCTGCTGACCGACGCGGCGGACGGGCGGCTGCTGCGGCTGGAGCCGGCCGCCCGGCCGTGAGGCTCACTCCAGCGAGAGCACCCAGGCGATCGCCTGCCTGAGGTCGTCGTCGCTGATCTTGTCGGCGGGGTGGGGCAGCATCGGTACCGTGCCCCAGTTGCCGGAACCGCCGTGGCGGACCTTGTCGAAGAGGGCGGCGGGCGCCTTGGCGTCGCCCCGGTATTTGGCGGCAACGTCCTTGTAGGCGGGGCCGACGCGCTTGGCGTCGACGGCGTGGCAGGCGACGCAGCGCGCCTTCTTGACGATGGCTTCGCTGGCGTGGGCGGAGAGGGCAGGGGCGAGCAGGCTGGCGGCGAGGCAGAGGCCGGCGGCACGGAAGACGGATTTCATGAAAACTCCGGTTATTCGAAAAAAAGGGGGCGGTCGCCCGCCCCCGAAACTTCCCCGCAAAGGGACAGTGGAGGAGATTCGCTCAGAAAAAGCCGAGCTTCTGTTCGGCGTAGCTGACCAGCAGGTTCTTGGTCTGCTGGTAGTGGTCGAGCATGACCTTGTGCGTTTCGCGACCGATACCCGATTCCTTGTAGCCGCCGAAGGCGGCGTGGGCCGGGTAGGCGTGGTAGCAGTTGGTCCACACGCGGCCGGCCTGGATGGCGCGGCCCATGCGGTAGGCGACGTTGCCGTTGCGGCTCCAGACGCCGGCGCCAAGGCCGTAGAGCGTGTCGTTGGCGATCGCCAGGGCTTCCGCTTCGTCTTTGAAGGTGGTCACCGCGAGCACCGGCCCGAAGATTTCTTCCTGGAAGATGCGCATCTTGTTGTGGCCTTTGAACAGCGTCGGCTGGATGTAGTAACCGCCTTCAATGTCGCCGCCGAGGTGGGCGCGTTCGCCACCGATCAGCACTTCGGCGCCTTCTTCCTTGCCCAGCTTGAGGTAGGACTCGATCTTGTCCATCTGGATCTGCGAGGCCTGCGCACCCATCATCGTCTCGGTGTCGAGCGGGCTGCCCTGCTTGATCGCGGCAACGCGCTGCAGGCAGCGCTCCATGAACTTCTCGTAGATCGATTCCTGGATCAGCGCACGGCTCGGGCAGGTACACACTTCGCCCTGGTTGAAGGCGAACAGCACCAGACCTTCAATCGCCTTGTCGAGGAAGCCGTCGTCCTTGTCCATCACGTCGGCGAAGAAGATGTTGGGCGACTTGCCGCCCAGTTCCAGCGTGGCCGGGATCAGGTTGTTGGCGGCGGCCTGGGCGATCACGCGGCCGGTGGCGGTGGAACCGGTGAAGGCGATCTTGGCGATCCGCTTGCTGGTCGCCAGCGGCATGCCGGCTTCGCGACCGAGGCCATTGACGATGTTGAGCACGCCCGGCGGCAGCAGGTCGGCGATCAGATCGACCAGGATCAGGATCGAGATCGGGGTCGATTCGGCCGGCTTCAGCACCACGCAGTTACCGGCGCCAAGCGCCGGAGCGAGCTTCCAGGCGGCCATCAGGATGGGGAAGTTCCACGGGATGATCTGGCCGACGACGCCGAGCGGTTCGTGGATGTGGTAAGCCATGGTGTTCTCGTCGATTTCCGAGATACCACCTTCCTGCGAGCGCAGGCAGCCGGCGAAGTAACGGAAGTGGTCGACGGCGAGCGGGATGTCGGCGGCCAGCGTTTCGCGGATCGGCTTGCCGTTGTCGACGGTCTCGGCGTAGGCGAGCAGTTCGAGGTTGGCTTCGAGGCGGTCGGCGATCTTGAGCAGGATGTTCGAACGGGTCGCTGCGTCGGTCTTGCCCCACTTCGGGAAGGCCGCATGCGCCGCGTCGAGCGCCAGATCGATGTCCTCGGCGGTGGAGCGGGCGGCTTGCGTGTAGACCTTGCCGTTGACCGGGGTCACCACGTCGAAGTACTGGCCCTTGACCGGCGCGGTCCACTGGCCGTTGATGAAGTTGTCGTACTTGGCCTTGTAGGCGATTTTTGCGCCAGCGGCGCCGGGGGCTGCGTAGATCATTTTGTCTCCAGTGTTCTCGAAATGGGTTGCGGACAAGTCTTTGGAAATCCGGCGTAGCTTCGGGAGCGAGGCTGCGCCGTGACTCGTGACCTATCATTCGCACGCCGCGTGCCAGCCCGTTCCTGGTTTTGCAAAGCGTTTGTTAATCAATGGCTTGTGCGCTTTGTTCAGGTGTCTGTCGAGGGCCGGGCTGCTCCATTGATCAACGGCTGTTCAAATGTGGAGCAGTGGCCGGGCACGCTTGGGTAGCAGGCTTGCAACAACAATTCCGTTGTCACATGACGTTGTCTTCGCTATCCTTCCGGCTTCCCATTTCGCTGCCACCGCCATGTCCATCGACCTCGTGCGCAACCTGTTCTCGAGCGACACGCGCCTGTATGCGCTGTCCTGGCGGGACGAAGGGATGCCGCAACTGGAAGTCGAATGCTGGTGGGGGCGAGAGAGCCTGTCCGGTGGTTTCGAGTACGTCATCGACTTGGTGTCACCGGACGCCCGGCTCGGCCAGTCGCGTTTCCTCGGCAAGGCGCTGGCGCTGGAAGTCCGGCTGGCCGACGGCAGCACCTTCAAGCGCCACGGCTACGTGCGCTGGGCGGCGACGCTCGACGCCGACGGCGGTTTCGGCCGCTACCGGCTGATCGTCATCCCCTGGCTCTGGCTCACCTCGCGCGGTCGCCATCACCGGGTCTTCCAGGAACGCACCGTGGTCGACATCGTCGACACCGTGTTCGCCGACTACGCCGACATCGCCGCCTGGCAATGGGGCGACGAAGTCGCCGGCTTCCTCGCCGACACCCGGCCGCGCAGCTACTGCGTGCAGTACAACGAATCCGACTACCAGTTCGTCTCCCGCCTGCTCGCCGAAGAAGGCCTGGGCTGGCGCATCGAAGCCGACGACGCCGCCCCCGGCGGCCACCGCCTGACGATCTTCGCCGACAGCCGCCTGCTGCCGCAGGACCCGGTCTCCGCCAGCGGCCTGCGTTACCACCGCAGCGATTCGCAGGAAGCCCAGGACGCCATCCTCGCCTTCGGCGAACACCGCCGCCTGCTCGCCGCCAAAACCACGCTGCTCTCGCACGACTACAAGGCCAAGCGCGCCATCGCCGCCAGCGTGCCGACCGCACAGCCGGTCGGCGGGCCGCATGCGCCGCTTCTCGAGAACTACGACGACGCCGGTCCCTACGCCTTCGCCAGCCTGGCCGAAGCCGAACGCTACGGACGGCTGGCGATGGAAGCGCGCGAAGCCCGCTACCTGACCTGGCTCGGCCGCGGCAGCGTGCGCAGCCTCAGCGCCGGCACCTGGATCGCCATCGGCGACCTGCCAAGGGCCGGCGATCACCGCTACCTGGTCTGCGAGGTGAACCACGCCGGCATCAACAACCTGACCGCCGCCGCCATGGCCCGCCTCGCCGAACGCCTGCGCCTCCCGCAGAACCTCGGCCAGGACGACCCGCTCTCCGGCGGTGACGCCGTCGAACCGATCGCCGCGCCGAGCAAGGTGCCCGCCGAACTCCTCGAACTCGCCCGCGAACGCGGCTACGGCAACAGCTTCACCGGCCTGCACGCCGACCTCCCCTGGCGGCCGGCGCTCAGCGACGACACCGGCCTGCGCCTCAACCCGCGCCCCACCGCCCCCGGGCCGATGACCGCCATCGTCGTCGGCCCCAACGGCGAGCAGCGCCCGAACGGCGTCGAAGAAATCTGGTGCGACCGCTACGGCCGGATCAAGATCCGCTTCCCCTGGCAACAAGCCGAACGGCCGGACGACCGCGACAGCTGCTGGATGCGCGTCCTGCAACGCCAGGCCGGCCCCGGCATGGGCTGGCAATGGCTGCCACGGATCGGCCAGGAAGTGCTGATCGACTTCCTCAACGGCGACATGGACCGCCCCTACGTCCTCGGCGCCCTCTACAACGGCAAGGGCGCCGGCGGCATCCCCGCCACCCCGGGTGGCAGGCCGGGCGAAAGCGATACCAGCGTCTTCGACCCCGCCACCGACCACCGCCCGGCCGGCCAGGGCAACCTCGCCGGCGGCAACAGTCCCGCCTGGCACGGCGGCGCCAGTAACAGCCACCGCCACCCGGCCGCACTCGGCGGCTTCAAGAGCAAGGAATTCGGTGGCCAGGGCTTCAATCAACTGGTCATGGACGACAGCGACCGCCAGCAACGCATCCAGCTAAAGAGCACCCAGCACAGCAGCGAACTCAACCTCGGCCACCTCATCCACCAGGCCGACAACTACCGCGGCAGCTTCCGCGGCACCGGCGTCGAACTCCGCACCGACGCCTGGGGCGCCCTACGCGGCGGGCGCGGCGTGCTGATGAGCACCTGGCCGCTCGCCGTCCCCGGCACCCCGGCCGGCGACTTCGCCCCCGGCATGGCCCTGCTCAGACAAGCCGACACCCTGGCCCGCACGCTCAGCCAGGCGGCGAAGACCCACCGCACCGTCGAACTGTCCAGCGCCATCGGCAGCACCAGCGCCGGACAAAGCGCCATCGACGACCAAGCCGCACCGATCAAGGCCCTGCACACCGTCGCCAGCGGCATGGTCGACGCCAAGGACGAAAGCCAGGCCAGTGCCGACGCCCAGGCCAAGACCACGACGGCCGACACCGACAAACGCCCGCACCCGACCGACCCGGCGATCCTGCAAGCCGCCCGCGCCAACTTCGCCCACATCGCCGGCCAGAACCTGCAATACGCCAACGACGAAACCACCACCTTCGAGAGCGGCGAAGACAGCAACCTCGCCATCGCCGGCAAGGCCAGAATTCACACCGGCCAGGCCATCGGCCTGGTAGCCGGCGCCATCCGCCCGGGCGAAGGCAACAGCGGCATCAAACTGATCGCCGCCAAAGACGACATCGACCTGCAGGCGCAGAGCGACGAAATGAAGTTCCAGGCCAAGCAGGACCTGAGAATCGTCTCCGCCAACGCCCACGTCGACTTCGCGGCGGCGAAGAAGATTCACCTGGCGGTGAAAGGCGGCGCCAGCATCACCATCGACGGCGGCATCACCGTGCAGTGCCCGGGGACGATTACGGTGCATGCGAGCAAGAAATCGTTCAGTGGGCCGACCAGCTTGCGGCACGAGTTCAAGCAGTTTCCGAGTACTGATTACGATGAGGGCTTCATCGTCACCGACGCACTCACTGGCAAGCCGATCCCCAATTTTGGCTATCGCATCACAACCGAAGGCGGACAGGTGATTCGTGGCAAGACTGATGCAAACGGAGCGACTCAGGTTGTCAGTGCTTCTGCTCTCGAGCAACTGAGAATTGACCCAGACCCTGTTCCCCTGGAAAGACCCGTTATTCCGAAGGTTTGAATCTATGGTAGCTGCCAACAGCAAAACTCCATCCCCCATGGGTATTTCCCATGCCAGCCCGACCAGTTATCTCAATCGCAAGGAAGTTGGTGCCGGTCTTGAGATGCCCGGCATCATCATCTTCGTGCATGGCGTGAATAGTGAAGGAGAGTGGTATGCCGATGCGGAAAAGCATTTGCTGGACGGATTGAACAAGCGGCTAGGCAGGGAGGATTTGCAGCCGAGGGCGTTCGACAAAGACACTGCGCGACCTCAACTGGGCAGCAGCGAAACCTCGCCGATCATCCACTTCTTCTGGGGCTATCGCTCGCCTGATGGCCAGGAGAAGGAATGGAGAGTCCCGCTACGTGACAAGTGGCGTAAATCTGCGTGGGGGAAAGACTACAAACCAACGCCCCCTATGTACTGGGGCGGCGGCCCCTTCCAGAACGGTTGCAACAACCTGCCGCTCCTGTGGTCGGAGCGCGGATTCAGTCGGCGAATTTGGGTCGCTTTCCTGCCGATCAACGTGCAAAGCATGAATCCCGAGGTCGATCGACAACTGCAGGACGCTCCGCCACGCAACTATTACGCACATGCTGCCGGCCGCTTGGCCGATCTCGTGCGCAGGGTTCGTGGCAAGTACCCGGCGGATACCATTACCTTGATGGGGCACAGCCAGGGTACGCAGATCGTGCTTGGCGCAATGGCCTTGCTGGAGCCGGAAAACCAGGCGGACGGCGTCATCTTGATGAATGGTCCCTATGCGCTGGAGTCCAAGGTGACCGACAGTCTTGCTCAGGGTAACGATGCCCCGACCGAGAAGGCGCGCCGGAATACCTTCGAAAATATCGTCAAGCATTTCATGAAAGGCTACCGGCCGTTATCGGATGAGTTGGTTGCGCAGTTGCGGGTCGGTCTCACGAAGGAAAGGCAAGCCTGGACGCCGAAGCAGGCAGGTGAGCGCGACAACACCGGACGCATTTACGTCTATTTCAATCCGCACGATCGGGTAATGGGGAGTACCGCACTGCAAAGCATGGGCTGGCAAGGCTTGCCCGACAGCGTACTGAACAAGTTTCCCGGAACGCTTTATCAGCGCATCCTGGCTCGCACCACGGCCTGTGGCGGGGAACCCGGCAAAGCCTATCTCTGGCCGCGTGATCTGAATGGAAACCCCGGTCCATTCTGGAACTTGATGAAAAAAACCAAGGGAGTGATCCGCACTGACATATGGACGACACCCGATCAGAACCAGCAAGTCAGCATCAATGCCGAAGCTGTACCAGAACCTATTGCCGCCGAGGAAATGCTCGGGTTCGATACACAGTCTCACCAGGAGAAAGAATGGAAACGTCACGATGATTATCCGTTCTATCGGGATATTTATGACCGGGAGGAATGGGTCAAGGAAGATGAAACTCCTTACGACAACATGCCGCGCTATCGACTGGAAACTCAGGAAGAACTGGAGCAACGGATCGGTAACTATATTCCCGAACCGACCGACCACAGCACCTTGCCCAAACATCAGCAATTTCTCAGCCGAGTTGTCGCCTACGACGTGCCGATCGGCTTTTGCCAGAGCCATCAGGACAAGGCATTCTGGAACGAACTCAACCTTCTGGCGGACTGGCGCTTATCCGACGCTTACTTTTCGACCGGCAAGTTGAACATTCCTCCCATGCCAGCCCTGATTGACATAGAAACCTACGGTGATTTACGAAAGCAACAGGAGCAGACTGCTGCGCTATGGAAAACCCAGAACAGGGATACGGTGCTGGTATGAGCAAATTGCTTCTTGGTGGTTTCGTGACCTTAATTGCCGGTTGTGCTTCCGTTGCCTCGATCAGCACCGGCACAGGCGTCATGCCGGTTCATCAGCGCCCCACTTACAACAGCCCGCAACAAGTCATCTACCGGATCGACGACTACCGTTATATTACCCTGGAAAATTATCGTGACTGCCGGGTTGGCGGAATCATGAAGTGGAATGATGACAGGAAGAACCTGCATGCCGTGATAGAAAAATATCCGACCTGGGGATCTGGTATATGGCAAGGAAAATTCAAAATAGATCCGGGAGATGAACGCATTGCAATTGCAACTTTCGGTTGCGGAGACAAAAACTGTCACGTGTGGATCAATTTCTCGAATGATGGTGGCCTTACTTGGGATGCTTTTTCTTCGGAAAGCTTTTCTCATTCATATTACTCACCGAATAGAAACTCCTATACTAGGTCAGACATCGAGGCCACGGAAGTTCGTGTTACGAAGGACGGCTATATATATGTCATTCCATCTCACAAGACCTTTTACTACCGGAAACATCTGGATGGGAGCAAAAATCAGCGCCTGGAAGGCATCAGCGGTGACGAACGTTGCTGGCCTGACGATAGTTTGAAACTGGGAATTAAAGAGCATATTGATTGGGTTGAGTCGTGCGAAGGAAATCGCGTTCGAAAGCCGCCTTTCCCACCTTTGGAACCAGGAAAATACGACAAGTATGATTTGTCTTCCATTCCTGATGTTAAAACCCCCTCCAGACAGGATCGATTCACCTGTGACCCGTCGCTGAATCCCGTTGTTGAGGAAGAATAAATTGATAGGCCTGGACGAAATGCGTGAGTTGTAATCGTCAGGCTGCAAACTGACAGGGCAAGTGAATTTCAGAAACAATGGGAAGCGGCCGTAACATCATGGAACAACCAGAACAAGGATATGATTCTGGTATGAGCAAATTGCTTCTCGGTGGTTTCGTGACCTTAATTGCCGGTTGTGCTTCCGTTGCCTCGATTAGCACCGGCACAGGCGCCATGCCGGTGCATCAGCGCCCCACATACAATAGCCCCCAACAAGTCATCTACCGGATCGAAGACGACCGCTACATCACCCTGGAAAATTATCGTGACTGCCGGGTTGGCGGAATCATGAAGTGGAATGATGACAGGAAGAACCTGCATGCCGTGATAGAAAAATATCCGACCTGGGGATCTGGCATATGGCAAGGGAAATTCAAAATAGATCCGGGGGATGAACGTATTGCAATTGCAACTTTCGGTTGCGGAGACAAAAACTGTCACGTGTGGATCAATTTTTCGAATGATGGCGGTCTTACTTTGGATGCTTTTTCTTCGGAAAGCTTTTCCCATTCATATTACGCACCGAATAGAAACTCCTATACCAGGTCAGACATAGAGGCGACAGAAATTCGCGTTACGAAAGATGGCTATATTTATGTAATTCCTAAGCATAAAAAATTTTTCTACCGCTATCGCCTAAATGGAACAAAAGATCAGTCCCCAGATGGAACGGCAACAGGCGATGAGCGTTGCTGGCCTGGTGAGGGTTTAAAATTAGGAATAAAAGAGCATATTGATTGGGTTGAGTCATGCGAAGAAAATCGCGTTCGAAAGCCGCCTTTTCCACCTATGGAGCCCGGTAAATACGACATGCACGATCTTGCTTCGATTCCCAATATAAAAACGCCCTCCAGACAGGAGGAGTTTACCTGTGACCCGTCGCTGAATCCCGTTGTTGAGGAGGAGGAAGAATAAATCGATAGGCCTGGACGAAATGCGTTACATGTGATCGTCATTTTGCAAACTGACAGGGTAAGTGAGTTTCAGAAACAATGGAAAGCGGCCGTAACAGCATGGAACAACCAGAGCAAGGATACGGTGCTGGTATGAGCAAATTACTTCTCGGTGGTTTCGTGACCTTAATTTCCGGTTGCGCTTCCGTTGCCTCAATCAGCACCGGCACAGGCGCCATGCCGGTTCATCAACGTCCCACTTACAACAGCCCCCAACAAGTCATCTACCGGATCGATGACCACCGCTACATCACCCTGGAAAATTATCGTGACTGCAGGGTTGGCGGAATCATGAAGTGGCATGACCAGCGCAAGAACTTAGAAGTGGAAATGGGGCGCTATAAGAATGAGGGAAAAGGCTTCTGGCCAGGGCGTTTCAGTATCGAGCCCGGCGAAATGAAATTTGCCATTCCGAATTTTTGGTGCGGTGAAAAATGGTGTTATTTGAGTATTGTTTTCACCAACGATGGCGGCAAAACATGGGATGCCTTTCGTGGTATGACGTACTCAAGCAATTCTTTTGAGGATAAAAAAGAAAGAAAAAAAGTGGTTGATACCGATGTGCGTGTTACAAAGGATGGGTATGTTTATATTGTACCGATGCATTTGGATTACTATATCAGAAGGCGTTTTGATGGTTTTGAAAATGGAAAACCGTGGGGTTTTGGTAGCGGCGAGCGTTGCGAATTAATACGTCCTCCTAATATGAGTACTTCTGAGCATTTGGCTCTCACAAAAGCTTGTGAAGAATCTCGAAGAAAGAAACCACCATTTCCTCCGCTCGAGCCGGATAGATACGATGAATATAATTTTTCGTCGATTCCACTCGTCAAAACCCCTTCCGGGCAAGAACGATTCGCCTGTGACCCGTCGCTGAATCCTGTTGTTGAAGAAGAATAAATCGATAGGCCTGAACGAAATGCGTGATATTTAATGGTTTGGCTCACCAGATAACGTGGAGCGTGGATTGCCGAAACAGCGAGCCGAACGTAACGCCATGAAACACCCAGAACGAAGATACAACGCTGGTATGAGCAAATTATTTCTCGGTGGTTTCGTGACCTTAATTGCCGGTTGTGCTTCCGTTGCCTCTATCAGCACCGGCACAGGCGCCATGCCGGTGCATCAGCGCCCCACATACAATAGCCCCCAACAAGTCATCTACCGGATCGACGAGCACCGCTACATCACCCTGGAAAATTATCGTGACTGCGGAGTTGGCGGAATCATGAAATGGCATGATGACCGGAAGAATATGCATGTCGTGATCAGTCGTATCAAAAACGGCGGCAAAGGATTTTGGCCGGGTATTTTCAGGATTGAGCCGGGTGAAGAACGTTTTGCTGTCCCTTCGTTTGGTTGCGGAGACAGAAACTGCAACGTGTGGATAAATTTTTCGAATGATGGTGGCTCAACCTGGGATGCTTTTTCGTCAGAAAGATATTCAATGTATGCTGCCGAGATGGCGTCGGAAAAGCAATCTGTTATAGACACAGAAATTCGCGTCACAAAAGATGGTTATATTTATGTAATTCCTAAACATAAAAAATTTTTCTACCGCTATCGCCTAAATGGCACAAAAGATCAGTCCCCAGAGGGAACGGCAACAGGCGATGAGCGTTGCTGGCCTGGTGAAGGTTTAAAATTAGGAATTAAAGAGCATATTGATTGGGTTGAGTCATGCGAAGAAAATCGCGTTCGAAAGCCGCCTTTTCCACCTATGGAGCCCGGTAAATACGACATGCACGATCTTGCTTCGATTCCCAATATAAAAACGCCCTCCAGACAGGAGGAGTTTACCTGTGACCCGTCGCTGAATCCCGTTGTTGAGGAAGAGGAAGAATAAATCGATAGGCCTGAACGAAATGCGCGATGTGTACTCGTCGGGTTCTCAAGCTGACAGGACAAGTGAATTGCAGAAGGAGCGGAAAACGAGCGTAGCGCTATGGAATACCGCCGGCCGCTGCTGCCAATCACCCAACTGTCGCCACTGAACTTGCTCCCAACGAACTCCTCGAATTCGCCCGACAGCGCGGCTAGGACAACGTCTTCACTGGCCTGCGTCCCGAGCCGCGCTTCACTTCCCCCGGTTCCCTCCCCTCCTATGACCCACAAACGCATTCTTACCTTGGCGCTTTCGGCCATTGGCGCCATTCCAGCCATGGCTGCCGAGCCGCTGGATATTTGGCAAACAACTTTCAAGTGCGGAGGTCGGACGCTGATCCTGGCATCCCGCTGCAGAGCAGCCGCCGAGCCCATGGCGCTCAACGATTGCCAACCCGGGCAGACCTTGTCCAATGGCGTCACGCGCATATCGCTGCCTCACGCATCTCCAGCCAAGGGGGCTCCCGCGGTTTTCGCCGTTGCGTGGTCGTGTGTGTCAGTGCTGGGGCGGCCATACGTCGCCTTGTCTTACGCTTCCGGTCAGGGCCGGGGAGAGGGTGACGAGTCGGCCGAAGTCTTCGATCTCGATCTCCAGGCGATCAGAGACCATGCTGTGCAGGTAGCGGTGTTTCGCCAAGAGGCCAAGAGAACGCGTGGTCGTGTGCGCTCGATATTCCCTGAGAACTAGGCGCGAAGTGATGACTCTTTGCTAACCGCGATTCTCTCCGTCGCCGCCCACTTCGCTGCGGTTTGCCCTCGGTGAATCCAGTGCTAACCAAAAAAAAGGGGCGCCCGGCAGGACGCCCCGAAAAGATGCAGAAGCACCTCACGCAAGAAAACCAGGCCCGACGCGCCGTTGCTGCGGCGCGTCGGGGCGGGGTCAGAAGCTGTGCTTCATCCCCATGGCGAAGCCCTTGACGCCGACGCCGCTGAGGCCGAGCGAGTTGCCCATCGGGTTGATGGTGAAACCGGCGTTGTCGTCGTTCCGGATCTGCGCGTAGTCGGCGTACAGTTCGGTCCGCTTGGACAGCGAATAGCGGGCGCCGATCGCCCATTTGCGGGCGTTGGCGTCGTTCAGCGTGCGGTCCTTGACCTGGCCGTAGCTGGCCAGCGCCTTCAGCTTGCCGAAGGGCATTTCGGCACCGATGAACCAGTTGCGGCGGTCGTATTCCTGGCCGGCGGCGAGGCCGCCCAGGTTCTGGTTGCCGGGCGTCGCGGCGTCGAGGTCGATGTTGCCGCCGATCAGCGAGTTGGGGTCGCCCTTGATGACGTCGTAGACGCCGGAGACCTTGATCGGGCCGAAGTCATAGGAGGCGCCGCCGGTCAGCACGTAGAGGCGGCTGTTGGAGTAGCCGACGGCTTTCGTGGTCTCGTAGTCGAGATCGACGCTGAGCGGGCCGTTGGCGTAGATCAGGTTGGCGGAGAACAGGCGGTCGTCGCCGTTGTTGCCGCCGTTGGCGACGCCGCCGACGGTATGGACGCCGTTCAGGCTGCCTTCGTCGCCCTGGGTGTTGGTCGCCGTCGCCAGGATCAGGGTGAAGCCATTGAAGGCCGGCGAGACGTAGGCCAGCGCGTTGGACGCGCGGTCGTACTGGGTGGTCAGCGAGGCGAAGTTGCCGACCGAGTAGTTGCCGAACGGGTTGTACTTGCCGTAGATGCCGTAGCGCAGGCCGTCGAGGTAGCCGGCGACGACCGTGCCGAAGCCGCCGGTGACGCCGATGAACTGATGTCCGGCCTGGTTCATGCCGGCGCCGATGTCGGGGCTGATCCGGTACTGCAGGTCGAACAGGGCCTTGATGCCGTTGCCGAGGTCTTCCGTCCCCTTGAAGCCGATGTGGCTCAGCGAGCCGGCGCTTTGTACCGCGCGTTGCGACTTGCTCGGGACGACCGCGCCGTTGTCGCCGCTGCGGTACATCCAGCCCATATCGACGTTGCCGTAGATGGTGACATTGCTCTGGGCCAGGGCGCCCGCCGAAGCGGCGGCCGCGATGGCCAGCGCGATGATTTTTTTGGTCATGGATTGTCTCCAGGTGATTTGCATTGATGTGTGCCGTGCAGGCTCCCGACCCGCCGACATTCCCCCGTTGCCATCGCCAGGCGATGGTGAGGCGCGGCCTTTAGTGCGAAGCGCGTGCCAGCCGGTGCCGGCTCTGGGCGATTCTGCGGAAACCCTTGCCTGGGCAGCGTTTCTGCAAGTTTTGTCAGCCCGCTGGTGAGCCGGGCGGCGGCGCTGGTCGCTCATTTTCCGGACAGTTGTTCAAGGATGGAGCGCAACGGAACAGCTCGTTTCCGGCGACGCCAGACGAAAAAAAACCGGCCACGCGGGCCGGCTGTTCGTGAGCGCGGGGGCCTTACTCGCGGTAGAAGCCGACGCCGATCAGGCTGTCGCCTTCGCGGCGGATGAAGGTGCGCTTCTTTTCGACGGCGTTGGTGACCGGGTTGCGCCAGACGTAGTCGACCGTGCCTTCGCCCTTGGCTTTGGCCAGGTCGAGCATCTCGCGGATCAGCGGCTTGCCTTCGACGTCGTGCAGGTCGCTGGCGTCGGTGCCGGTCCATTTCGGGTTCATGCCGTGGGCTTCGAACTTGCCGCTGCCCAGGTTGACGGCGAAGACGTAGAGGTCGTCATGGACGAAGCGGCCCTTGGGGTCGTTGAAGCTGCCCAGGGCGGCGGCCAGGCCGCGCTGGCGGATTTCGGCGCTGGCCGCGTCGAGCAGCTTGCGCGCGTCGTCGGCACCGGCGCGGACGGCGTAGTAGCCGACGCCGAGAATGTAGTCGCCCTGGCGGTGCAGCCAGGCGAACTTGGGTTCGACGCGGTTGCTCTTGCGGTTGAGCCAGACGTAACCGATGCGCGCTTCCGGCTGCTTTTCGGTGACCGCGATCATCTCGCGGAACAGCGGCAGGCCGGCGGCGTCCACGCTATCGAGGACCTTGAGGCCGATCAGGCTGTCCGGCGCGGCGCCGTTGGCGACGTAGGTGCCCTGGCGGTCGATCACGTAGACATAGAGGTCTTTCTTGACGAACTGCCCTTTCGGATCGCTGAAGGCGGCCCAGGCCTTTTCCGGGCCGTTGGCCTTGAGGTAGGCGACGGCCTCGTTGAACAGGGCGCGCGCTTCGCGCGGCGTCGCGTGGTCGGCGGCTGCGGCCAGGGTCGAGGCGGCAGCGAGCAGCAGGGCGCCCAGGCAGCGGGCGAGTGATGATGACTTCATTGTGGTCTCCGGGTGTGGTGATGGTTATGGATTCAGGCGCCGAGCGCGTGATGGATATCCACCAGGCCATGGCGGGCGGCCAGGTGGAGCAGTTTGAAATCGTTGTCGGCGTCGAGCTTCTGGCGGATCAAGGTGAGGTAGTTGAGGACCGTCTTCGGGCTCAGGTGCATCGAACTGGCGATGCCGCTGGCCGATTCGCCGTGCACCAGCATGCGCAGCACTTCGAATTCGCGCGGTGTCAGGTGGGCCAGCGCGCCGTCGCCGTCAATCGCCTCGGCGGCCAGGACCTGGGCGATTTCCGGGGAGAAGACGCGCTTGCCGGCGGCGATGCGGCGGATGCCGTCGATCACCTCGGCCGGTTCGCTGTACTTGGTCAGGTAACCGTGGGCGCCGCTGCGCAGCGCCTGGGTGACGTGGCCGGCGCCTTCGTGCATGGACAGGACGAGCACCTTGAGCGCCGGCTGGCGGGCGAGCATGCCGCGGATCGCTTCGATGCCGCTGCTGCCGCGCAGGCTGAGGTCGACCAGGGCGACGTCGGCGACGGTGCGCAGCGCCAGCGCGTTCGCCTCGTCGGCGCTGGCCGCTTCGCCGACCACCTGCAAGCCGGGCTCGGCGTCGAGCAGGCGGCGGTAGCCGTTCCTGACCACGGCGTGGTCGTCAACCAGAATGATGCGGATCATCTTGTTCTTCCTCCTTCGTCTCTTCCTCTTTCAGCGGCAGGCTGACCTGCAACTGCAAACCACGCCCCGGCGCTCCCGCCACCTGCAGGCTGCCGCCGACCATGTCCAGTCGCTCGACCATGCCGAGCAGGCCGCCCTGGTGCGCCGGGCGCTCGGTCGGCAGGCCGCGGCCGTCGTCCTCGATGCTCACCCGCAGGACGGCTGCCTGGCGCGCGACGCCAACCCGGCAATGGCGGGCGCCGCTGTGGCGCACGACATTGGTCAGTGCTTCCTGCACGACGCGGTACAGCGCCAGGCTGGCCGCCTCGTCGAGTTCCGGCAGGGCGCCGGTCAGGTCGAGCCGGAACTCGATTCCCGTCCCCCGTTGCTGCCAGTTGCCGACCAGCTCGCGCAAGGCGCCGGCCAGACCGCCGGCTTCCAGCCCGTGCGGGCGCAACTGGCCGAGCATGGCGCGTAGCTGCAGGCCGCTGGTGCGCACGTCGCGGCGCAGTTCGCGGGCGCATTCGGCCAGCTGTTCGCCGCTCAACTGGCCGGCGTGGCGCTCCAGGTAAGCGGTGGTGATGCCGATGGCGGTCAGCGTCTGCCCCATCTCATCGTGCAATTCCCTTGCCAGGGTCTTGCGCTCGGCTTCCTGGACCTCGATCAACTGGCGGGCGAGCTGGCGCTGGGCGGCACGGGCGCTGCCCAGGGCGGCGGCAAGAACGTCGATGGCACCGGCGACGCGGCTGAATTCACGCAGCGCGAAGGCCGGCAGGCGCGCCGTTTCCTCGCCGCGCGCCAGCCGCTGCAGACCGGCCTCCAGTTCGCGTACCGGGCTCAGCGCGCGGTGTGCCGCCCACCAGGCGACGAGCAGGGTTGCTCCAGAATAGAGCAACAGGGTGATGCAAAGTCGAACAGTGTCGTCCAGCCGCTCGTCGATTTCCGAATCCGGGTTGGCGGCGATGTACAGCGTCTGCCCGCCGATGTGTACCGTGCGCGGCGTCGGTCGCGCCGCTTCGGGGGCGAGCAGGGCGGCCAGCCAGCTGCGTTCGGCTGGCGGCTGCGCCGTCGCCTCGATGCTGATGTGGCGCAGCGGCGCATCGCGCAGCAGCGCCTGCACTTGCTCGGCCGTGGTGCCCGGCTGGCTGGCGGCGACCAGGATGTCGACCAGGTGGGTCGAGGCGGCGACTTCAGCGTCGAGATCGCCGCGCAGCGATTGCAGGTGGATGGCGACGGCCACCACCAGCAGGCCGCCGAGCAGGGCGCCGAGATAGCCCACCAGTCGTCGTCTGAGATCCATTGCGCCCCCTTTTTATTGTCATGGGTGAGGCGGAGCAGGTTTCGTACCGAGCGCGTTGCGGCTCGGGAATTTTTCCCGGTTTGCCAGGGAGCTTCTCCCGGGACGGGGGGCAAAAACGCTTCCTATACTCGGCTCGCCTGTCGGAATGGACAGGCCGCCCCCGATCCATCGGGAAGCAGACGACACCTTTCAGGAGACAATAAAGATGGCAACAACCCGGTTCAATCCCCGTCCGACCCTCATCGCCGCGCTTGTCGCCGCCACCCTTTGCGCCCCGGCGATGGCCGGCAGCAAGGTGAGCTGGGAAGACATCCTCAACGACGACAAGAGCACCCAGGACGTGCTGTCCTACGGCCTCGGCCTGAAGGCGCAGCGCTTCAGCCCGCTGACCAAGGTCAACACGAAGAACGTCGAGCACCTGGTGCCGGCGTGGAGCTTCTCCTTCGGCGGCGAAAAGCAGCGCGGCCAGGAAGCGCAGGCGCTGGTCCATGATGGCGTGATCTACGTCACCGCCTCGTACTCGCGCATCTTCGCCATCGACGCCCGCAGCGGTAAGCGCCTGTGGGAATACGAGGCGCGCCTGCCCGACGACATCCGCCCCTGCTGCGACGTGATCAACCGCGGCGCCGCCATCTACGGCGACAAGATCTATTTCGGTACCCTCGACGCCGCCATCGTCGCCCTCAACAAGGACACCGGCAAGGTCGTCTGGCGCAAGAAGTTCGGCGACCACAAGGTCGGCTACACGATGACCGGCGCCCCCTTCGTGGTCAAGGACCAGAAGAGCGGCAAGGTGCTGCTGGTGCATGGCTCGTCGGGCGACGAGTTCGGCGTCGTCGGCTGGCTGTTCGCGCGCGATCCGGAAACCGGCGAGGAAGTCTGGGCGCGGCCGATGGTCGAAGGCCACATGGGCCGCCTGAACGGCAAGGAAAGCACGCCGACCGGCGACAAGAACGCCCCGTCCTGGCCGCGCGACAAGGACGGCAAACTGGTCGAAGCCTGGCACCAGGGCGGCGGCGCGCCGTGGCAGACGGCCAGCTACGACGTGGACAAGAACATGGTGGTGATCGGCAGCGGCAACCCGGCGCCGTGGAACACCTGGCACCGCACCAAGGAAGGCGACGACCCGCGCAACTGGGACAGCCTGTTCACCTCCGGCCAGGCCTACGTCGACGCCAGCACCGGCGATCTCAAGGGCTTCTTCCAGCACACCCCGAACGACGCCTGGGACTTCTCCGGCAACAACTCGGTGGTCCTCTTCGAATACAAGGACCCGAAGACCGGCAAGCAGGTCAAGGCCTCGGCGCACGCCGACCGCAACGGCTTCTTCTTCGTCACCGACCGCGAGAAGCTGACCAACGGCGCCGGCTACCCGAACAAGCCGACCTCGCTGATCGGCGCCTGGCCCTTCGTTGACGGCATCACCTGGGCTTCCGGCTTCGACCTGAAGACCGGCAAGCCGATCGAAAAGGACAACCGTCCGCCCAAGGTCAAGGACGGCGCCGAGAAGGGCGATACGGTCTACGTCTCGCCGCCTTTCCTGGGCGGCACCAACTGGATGCCGATGAGCTACAGCCCGCAGACCGAGCTGTTCTACATCCCGGCCAACCACTGGGCGATGGACTACTGGACTGAGAAGCTGACCTACAAGGCCGGCTCCGCCTACCTCGGCCAGGGCTTCCGCATCAAGCGCCTGTTCGACGACCACGTCGGCATCCTGCGCGCCATCGATCCGAAGACCGGCAAGATCGCCTGGGAGCACAAGGAGAAGTTCCCGCTCTGGGCCGGCACCCTGACCACTGCTGGCGGCCTGTTGTTCACCGGCACCTCGGACGGCTACGTCAAGGCCTTCGACAAGCGTAACGGCAAGGAACTGTGGAAGTTCCAGACCGGTTCCGGCGTCGTTTCGGTGCCGATCACCTGGGAAATGGACGGCGAGCAATACCTCGGCATCCAGTCCGGCTACGGCGGCGCCGTGCCGCTGTGGGGCGGCGACATGGCCGACCTGACCAAGCAGGTGACGCAGGGCGGCTCGATGTGGGTGTTCAAGCTGCCGAAGGCGCTGACCCAGGCCCAGCGCTGATCGCGGGCGGCCAGCGGCCGCCTGCATTCATCCCCTGGCCGGTGAAAGCCGGCCAGGGTTGCCAACGCAATGGAAAGCAGACCATGTTGCGATATCTGTTCGTTGCCATGTTGTCCATGGCCGGTGTGAGCGGTGCCACGGCGGCCGAGGAAGGGGAGGACCCGCCGGTGATCAACGGCTGTCCGATCTGGTCGCACACCCGCTGCCCGGGCGGCGACCTGCGCCATGCCGACCTGTCCGGCAGGAATCTGGCCGGGGCCGATTTCCGGGGTGCGAAGATGGCCCGGGTCGACCTGCGCGGCGCCATGCTGGCCGGGGCCAACTTTGACGGAGCCGACCTGACCGGCGCCCGCCTGGGCAAGGTGGCAGCGCCGACCGCCAGTTTTCGCGGCGCCCGCCTGGTCGGCGCGGACCTTGAGCATGCCCGCCTGTTCCGGGCCGATTTCACCGATGCCGACCTGACCGGCGCCACCCTGGAAGCGGCCAAGGCCAACTTCGCCTGGTTCGAGCGCGCCCGCCTGGTCGATGCCGATCTGGAGGAGGCCAAGTTGTTCACCGTCAACCTGCGCGGCGCCGATCTCAGCGGCAGCCTCCGCCGCTTCACGGTATTCCAGGATGCCGATTTCACGGGCTGCACCGGCTGCCCGACCGACTGGTGATGAGCATGAGGAAACGTCTGCAATTTCTTTTATTCAGCGCCTGCACCCTGTTTTTCGCCGGTGCCGCGCCGGCCGGCGAAATCGCCCAGCCGCCGGTGGTCGACGATTCGGCCTTGCCCGCGCTGGGCACGGACTGGCGCGAGAACAATCCCTACCGCGGCCTGCCCGCCGCCTACGATGTCGGCCGCAGCGCCTACAACCAGTCCTGCGCGCGTTGCCATGGTGCCGATGCCGCCACCAATGCCGCACCGGCGCCGGATCTGCGCAACCTCAACCGGGCCTGCCGGCGCATTGTCAGTGCCGAACTGCAGGCCCGCTGCCAGGCGGACAAGGACGCCTACTTCGCCAAGAGCGTGCGCCAGGGCAAGATCATCGTCGGCGTCACCCACATGCCGCCCTGGGACGGTGTGCTCAAGCAGGAGCTGGCGTGGGCGATCCAGGTCTTCATCGAAGCGCAGGCGCAGGCGCGCGGAGCCCGCCAGTGAGGCGCTGCTCGGCCGCGCAAGAAAAACGGCGCCCGGGCCGAAGCCGGGGCGCCGCTGTTGCCGGGCCTTGTGCCCGGTCAGGATGGTGGCGTTCAGCCCTTGTGCAGCTTGAACACCCACACGGAACCGCCCTGTTCGAGGAAGTTCACGCGCTTGGCGACATCGCCACCCCACAGCGGCACGGCGCCGCCCCAGCCGGTGGTGACGGCGATCATCTGCTCGCCATCCTGTTCCCAGGTGACCGGCGGTGCGACGATGCCGGTGCCGACCTGGAAGGACCAGATTTCCTTGCCCGTCTTCGCATCGACGCCCTTCAGGTAACCCTCAGGCGTGCCATAGAAGACCAGACCGCCGGCGGTGGCCAGCGCACCACCCCAAAGCGGGGCGTAGTTCTTGTTCTCCCAGACGATCTTGCCGGTGGCCGGGTCGACGGCGCGCATGACGCCGATGTAGTCGTCGTGGATGGCCTTGATGGTGAAGCCGGCGCCGAGGTAGGCGGCACCCTTCTTGTAGGAGACCGGTTCGTTCCAGATGTCCATCGACCACTCGTTGGCCGGCACGTAGAAGAGGCCGGTCTGCGGGCTGTAAGCCATCTGCTGCTGGTTCTTGCCGCCGAGGAAGGACGGCGCCGAGAAGACGACCTTGCCCTTCTTGCCATCGACACCAGCCGCCGGGTCACCCGGACGACCTTCTTCGATGTAGTTCGGCCGGCCGGTTTCCAGGTTGATGCTGCTCGCCCAGGTGATCTTCTTGACGAAGGGGAAGGCGTTCAGCAGCTTGCCGTTGGTCCGGTCATTGACGAAGAAGAAGCCGTTACGGTCGGCCTTGCCGCCAGCCTTGATCAGCTTGCCGGTCTTCGGGTCCTTGTAGTCGAAGGAGACGAACTCGTTGACGCCGTCGAAGTCCCAGCCGTCGTGCGGGGTGTTCTGGTAGTGCCAGACGATCTTGCCGGTCTCGGGTTCGATGGCGACGGTGGACGACGAGAACAGGTTGTCGCCCGGGCGCAGGTGGCTGTTCCACGGGGCCGGGTTGCCGGT
The DNA here is from genome assembly GCF_041909095.1 of Azonexus sp. Lineage (GTDB taxonomy): Bacteria > Pseudomonadota > Gammaproteobacteria > Burkholderiales > Rhodocyclaceae > Azonexus. The sequence goes on from NZ_JAYREB010000003.1 coordinate 239,309, forward strand.
GCCGGCGAAGATCAGGTTGGTTTCCGGATCGTAGGTGGCGCCGTTCCAGGTGGCAGCGCCGCCGGTCTTCCACAGGTCGCCGGTCCAGCTGGCGTTGAGGGTGCCGGAGATGCCGTTTTCGATTTCCTTGCCGTCCTTGTCGTAGATGTAACCCATGTGGCCTTCGACGGTCGGGCGCGTCCACAGCAGCTTGCCGGTCAGCGGGTCACGCGCGTCGATGCGGCCGACGGCGCCGAATTCGCCACCGGAAACGCCGGTGATCAGCTTGCCCTTGGCGATGATCGGGGCGGCCGTGGCCGAGTAGCCGGCTGCGTAGTCGGCGACCTTCTGCTTCCAGACGACCTTGCCGGTTTCCTGGTTCATGGCCACCAGCTGGGCGTCGAGCGTCGCGAAGATGACCAGGTCGCCGAACAGTGCGGCACCGCGGTTGATCACGTCGCAGCAGGGCATGATGCCGTCGGGCAGGCGGTGCTCGTACTTCCACAGCTTCTTGCCGGTCTTCGCGTCGAAGGCGAACAGGCGGCTGTAGGAAGCGGTGACGAACATCCGGCCGTTGTGGATCACCGGTTGCGATTCCTGGCCGCGTTGCTTCTCGCCGCCGAAGGACATCGACCAGGCGGGAACCAGGTTCTTGACCGACTTGGTGTTGATCTGCGTCATCGGGCTGTAGCGCTGGCCCTGGGTGCCGAGGCCGAAGCTGACGACGTCGCCGACGGTTTTCGCGTCGTTGACGATGTCGGCATCGCTGACCGTGGCGCTGGCCGGGCTGCCGGCGATGGCGAGCGCCGCCGCGAGGGCGAGCCCGAACAGCTGCCGGGGAAGTTTGTGACTGTGCATGGAACGTCTCCTTGTTTGTGCGTTGATTCCGTCGCCGCCGTGGATCTTTTCCGGGATTGACCGGCGACGAAGTTGGCAGACTGCAAGCCCTGTGCCATCGCCTGCTCTGCCGGCCGCAAGCGCGTGGCAGCAAGGCTGGCGGGGGCAGCGCCGCAGCGTCGGCAGCCTTGGTCCGGCTGCTGAAATTGCACACACCTGCTCAAAACTTGCACAGCCGGCGGGCAGCAGGAGATTCTTGCGTCGGCGAGGGGCAGCGCTGATTCGCCGCGATCCGGGCAGTGTGGCGCCCGGCGGCGCTGCTCAGTCGGCGCTCAGGCCCGGCAGCCAGTGGCCGAGGCTGGCCCTGAGCTGGGCGAAATTGACCGGCTTGGGCAGGAAATCGTCCATCCCGGCAGCGCGGCACTTCTGCCGGTCTTCCTCGAAGGCGCCGGCGGTCAGCGCCAGGATCGGCACCCGGGGGCGCTGCTCTTCCTGCTCCCATTCCCGGATTGCCCGGGTCGCTTCGAAACCGTCCATCACCGGCATCTGGCAATCCATCAGCAGCAGGTCGAAGGGTTCGCCAGCGCGCACCAGGTCCAGCGCCTCGGCGCCGTTGCCGGCGCTGACGAAATCCAGCCCGAGCTTGCGCAGCAGGGCTTCGATGACCTTGCGGTTGGTCGGGTTGTCCTCGACGACGAGGAGGCGGGCGCTGGCATTGCCGCCGCTGGCGGCGGGCCCGCTCGCGTTGGCTGGCGCGGCGTCCGCTGCCGGCAGCAAGCTGTCTTCCCCGGCCGCGCCCAGGCCGGCGCGGATCGTGAACCAGAAGCGGGAGCCCTCGCCGTCGCGGCTGCTCACCCCCACCTCGCCACCGGCCAGGCGGGCCAGGCTTCTGACGATGGAGAGGCCGAGGCCGGTGCCGCCGTACTTGCGCGTGGTCGAGTCGTCGGCTTGCGAGAAGGGCTGGAAGAGCAGCGCCTGCTTGTCCTCGGGGATGCCGATGCCGCTGTCGACGACGGCGAATTCGAGCAGGGCGCCGGGCTCGTCGCGGCTGACTTCGCGGCCTTCGATGCGGATGCCGCCGTGGTCGGTGAACTTGATCGCGTTGCTGAGCAGGTTGGAGAGCATCTGGCGGATGCGCACGGCATCGGCCAGGTAGTGCTGTGGCGGCCCGTTCCAGCTGACCGTCACCGGCAGCTGCTTGCGCTGGGCGGTATCGGCGAAGAGGCGGACAGTTTCGGCGATCAGCAGCTGGGGCGTGAAGTCGATCCGTTCGAGTTCGACCTTGCCGGCCTCGACCTTCGACAGGTCGAGGATGTCGTTGAGCAGCGAGAGCAGCGTCTGCCCGGAGTTGAGGATGGTGCGTACATATTCCTGGCGTTCGTCGTCAGACAGGTCGGGCATCTGCAGCAGTTGCGCCATGCCGAGGACGCCGTTCATCGGCGTCCGGATCTCGTGCGACATCATCGCCAGGAACTGGCTCTTCGCCCGGCTCGCTGCCTCGGCTGACTGCTGCATCTTCTTGAGGTGGGAGATGTCCATGTAGAAGCCGACCACGTGCTTGGTCGGCGTCCGCCGTTCGACGACGCGCAGCCAGCGGTCGTCGCCCAGCGCTTCCTCGATGTCGGTGCTGCCGGCGGCATGCGTGGCCAGGCGCTCGGCCAGCCAGCGCTCGCTGCGCCCTTGCGCTGCCGGGTATACGCCGGCAGCGGCAGCGGCCCGCATGATCTCGGCGAAGCGGGCGCCGGGAACGACGGCGTCGCGGCAGGCGGCGTAGAGGTTGCGGTACTTCTCGTTACAGATGACCATGCAGTCGTTCTCGTCGAAAACGACGAAGGCCTCGTCGATGGTTTCAATTGCCGTGCGCAAGGTGTGTGCGCTCTCCAGCAGCGACTGTTCGGCCCGTTGCAGTTCATCGGAGACGGCGCGCTGGATCCGCAGGTTGTCGAGATAACCATTGAAGCCCTGGATCAGCGCGGCGATCTCGTCCTGCTTGGCCGGTTCGGGCAGCGGGGCGAGGGTGGCCTCGGGGTTTTCACGCAGGCGCTGGAATTGTTCCGAGACGGCGCGCAGCGGGCTGACCACGGTGCGGGCGAAGAAGCGGGCGAGCAGGCCGATGCCGCCAAGGCCGATGAGCAGCAGCAGGCCCGCCGCGGTGGCCAGGCGGTTGACCGGCGCGGTGTGCAGGGCGAGCGGGGTGGACAGCACGAGATGGGCGCCGATGCCTTCGAGCGGCCGCTTGGTCAGGATGACCTCCCGGCCGTCCAGGCGCAGTTGCTGGGTGGCCGGGCCTTCCCGGACCTGACTGAGCAGCGCCGGGTCCATCCGGGCGCCGAGCAGCGCGCGTTCGGGGTGGTACATCAGGCGGCCCTGCGGGTCGACCAGCATCAGCTGCAGGCCGGCCAGCGCATTGTCGGCCGAGAAGTACTCGCGCACCGCGTCATCGTTGAGGTTGATCAGCAGCAGGCCGACCGTGTCGGTGGTGCCGGTTTCCGGGGAAAAGTGGCGGATCAGCCGGGTGACCGTGATCACCTTCTTCTGCGCCGACGCGGTGTTGATGTTGTCCTCGATGCCGCGCCAGACCACTGCGCTCTCCGCGGCCGAGGCCTCATCGATCATCCGGCGCATCGCTTCGCCCTTGAGACCGCTGACGTTGAGCGTCTCGCCGACGTGAAAGTGTTCGCCGCGCATCGAGAACAGGTCGATCGAGACCAGTCCCTTGACCCGGACGAAACCGTTCAGGATGTAGCCGATCTGCGCTTTGGTGTTCAGCGTTTCGTAACTGTTCGCCGTTCCCTTGTCGGCGTCGCGCAGGGCGCCGGCGATCGCTTCGTTGCCGACGATGCTTGCCGCCAGGTCCTCGACCTGGTTGCGGTAGAGGCGCAAATAGGCCGCGGTGTCGGTCATCAGGCGCTGGTTGTATTCGCCGGCCTGGGTGATGACGATGTCGCGCGCGATCTGGAAGGCGGCCAATCCGAAGATCAGCAGGGGAACGACGCCGGCGACGAGCAGGTAGCCCACCAGCTTGGCGGTGATGTTGAAATGGGGCCTGGAAATCACGACGTTGGCTGGCCGGCGACGGACGCGGCCTTGATCAGTTGAGGGTGGCGGGGGTGACCAGGCGGGTGTCGATCAGCATCAGCGCTGGCACGGTGTCGCCCCTGATCAGGCGGCTGGCGAGCAGCACGCCCTGGAAACCCTGCTCGGCGGCCTGCTGGTCGACGGTGACCGCCAGCCGCCCGGCCCGCACTTCGGCAACGGCTTCTTCCAGCGCATCGTAGGCGGCGACCTTGACCTGGCTGCGCTGCGTTTCCTGCAGGTACTTGAGGGCGCCGAGCGCCATCATGTCGTTGGCCGCGAAAAGCAGGCGGATTTCCGGGTGGCGGGCAAACATCTGCTTGGTCACGGCATAGCCTTCGTCGATCTTCCAGTTGGCGCTTTCGCTGGCGACCAGGCGGATGTTCGGATTGTCGGCGAAGGCGCGGCGGGCGCCTTCCATGCGCTGGCGGGCGTTGTCGGCGCTGCGGATGCCTTCGAGGATGGCAGCTTGGGTGCCGGCCGGCGCGCCCTCGGCGATGAAGCCGGCCGAACGGTAGGCCGCTTTCTCGTTATCGACGCTGATGAAGGGAATCGCCTTGCCTCCGGTCTGGTGGATTGCCTCGGCGTCCAGGCGGTTGTCGATGTTGACCAGCTTGATGCCGGCGTCGCCGGCTTTTTTCAGCACCGGCACCAGGCGCTGCGAATCGCCGGGGGCGATGACGATGGCGTCCACGCCGGCGGCGATCAGGTCCTCGACGATCTGGATCTGCTGTTCGATCGAGGTTTCCTGGGCGGCGGTCTTCACCAGCAGTTCGATGTTCAGCTCCTGCTCGGCGCGCCGGGCGCCCTTTTCCATCTCGATGAAGAAGGGGTTGGTCAGCGTCTTCATCACCAGGCCGATCTTCTTTTTGTCGGCAGCTGGCGCTGCCTGGCTGGCCGGGGGGTTGGCGCCGCTAACGGTGGACAGGGAGGGGCCGCTGCTGTCGCCACAGGCGACAAGTCCAAAAAGTGGCAGAGCGAGGGCCAGTTGGCGCAAGAGTTTCATGATTGACCTCTCCGGGAAAGGAGATACGTTAGCATCAATTTGCCGGGGCAAAGCGCGCCACGCTGGTTTGCTGCAAATGGCAACAACTGCTCCAGGCTTGAACAGTTTGCCCGGGGCGCCGCGCGGCAAGGGCGGCCGGCGCGGCCTTTGCGCACTGGCACGGCACTTGCAGTCTCTCTTTCCATAACAGCCCGCAGGGCGAGAGTGGAGTGAGACATGAATCCAATGACAGGCTTGGCCGCCATCTTCCTGGCGGCGCTGCTGACGGTCCGGCCCGCGCTGGCCGGCCAGGAAGACGTCGACCCGCTGGGCTCGGCGCGCTGGGGCGACATGCGCTACCTGTTCCCGGAGCAGGCGACGATACGTTTCGATCCGCGGGTCCGCGTGCTGGCGCCGGAAGTCGCCGAGAACCCGATGCAGGTGCCGCTCACCGTGGACGCCAGCGAACTGGGGGCGGTCAGCGAGGTGATGGTGTTCGCCGACTTCAACCCGATCGTCGAGGTGCTGCGCTTCTATCCGCAGGCGGCGCCGGCCTGGCTGGGCTTTCGCATCAAGCTGCAGCAGTCGTCGCCGGTACGGGCGGCGGCGCGTACCGCTGACGGCGTCTGGCACGTCGGCGGGGCCTGGGTGACGACGGTCGGCGGTGGCTGCACCGCACCGTCGGCCAAGGCTGCGGCGCCGGACTGGCAGGCACGCCTCAACCAGGTCAGCGGCCGGCAGTGGGAAAGCGGCGCGCAGGCCGGCCGGGTCCGCTTGCGCATCGAACATCCGATGGACACCGGGCTGGTCGCCGGGATTCCCGCCTTTCACCTGGAACAGGTCGAGTTGCTGGCCGACGGCCGTTCGCTGATGCGCCTGCAACTGCACGAACCGGTCAGCGAGAACCCGGTGTTCACCCTCAAGCGCGGCGCCGCCGAGGGGCCGGTCGAAGTGCGCGGTCACGACAACAACGGCAATGCCTTCCAGGCGAGGATAGAACCATGAAGCGCTGGTTGCCCCTGGCTTTCCTGGGCGTCGCGCTGACTGCCGCCGGCGCCGATTTCGACTACCGCCTGCGCGCCGAGCGCGTTGCCGACGACGTCCATGTCTTCGTCGGCAAGACCGAGGACTTTTCCCCGGCGAACGGCGGCAACATCGTAAACACCGGCTTCATCGTCGCCCCGGGCGGCGTCATCGTCATCGACAGCGGCCCGTCGCGCCGCTACGGCGAGCAGATGCGCCAGGCCATCGCTGCGGTGGACCGGCGGCCGCTGGCGCTGCTCATCAACACCCACCATCACCCCGACCATTTCCTCGGCAACCAGGCCTTTGCCGATGTGAAGCTGGCGGCGCTGCCCGGCACCATCGAGGGTATCGCCAGCGACGGCAACGCCTTCGCCGAGAACCTCTACCGCCTGACCGGCGACTGGATGGCCGGCACCGAGGTGGTCGTGCCCAAGCAGGCGCTGGCCGGTGGCCGCCAGGAAATCGCTGGCCGCCGTCTGCGCCTGCTGGCGCTCGACGGCCACACCGGCGCCGACCTGGCGATCTACGACGAGGCGAGCGGCGTGCTGTTCACCGGCGACCTCGGCTTTCTCGGCCGGGCGCCGACGACGCCGCACGCCGACGTCGGCCGTTGGCTGGCGGCGCTCGACACGCTGGAAGCGATCACTCGCGAACCGGGTTTCCGCGCCGTCGTCCCCGGGCACGGCCCGGTGGCACGCGACGCGGCGCCGCTGCGCCAGACCCGCGCCTGGCTGAACTGGCTGCAGATGGCGCTGCGCCGTTCGGCGGAAAGCGGGCTGGACATGAACGAGACGATGGCCCAGCCGCTGCCCGCCGAGTTCGCCGGCCTGCCGGTGGCGGCCAGCGAATACCGGCGCTCGGTCGGTCACCTGTTCCCGGCGATCGAGCGGGAGGCGCTCGGTGCGCCGCGCTGAACTGGTGGGCGCGCTGCGCCCCCATCCGTCGCGGCCGGCACGCCGGCTGGGGAGGCTGATGCTGCTCTCGGTGCTGCTGCACGGCGGCCTCTTCCTGTTCATGGCGAAGAGCCGGCCGGCCTCGCCGCAGCCGCTGCCACAAATCGTCGCCACGCTGCGCCTGGCGCCGCCGTCGAACAACGCGGTGTCCCCGCCGGCCAGCGCGCCGGCGACGCCGCTCTCGCAGGTCCGGCGCTTGCCGGCGGCCGCGGCGAACCCCCCGGTTCCGCGGCCGCAGGCGAGCGCCAGGCCGGCCCGCAGTGAGCCGGCGGCGACCAGCCCGGCAGCCGCCAGGGCGGCGCCGGCAGCCGGCGCCAGCAGCGACGCGGCGCCCGGGCCGGCGCCAGCCGCCCCTGCCGTCGCCGCTGACGAGGCAACGCCCGGCAGCGTGCCGCAAGCCGCCGCGTCGGCACCGGCGGCGGCAGCGCTGGCTGCTTACCGCCAGCAACTGAGCGCACTGTTCGCGCAGCAGCGCAGCTACCCGCGGCTGGCGGCGATGCGCGGCTGGGAGGGCGAGGTCCGCCTGCGCCTGCGTGTCGCCCGGCGCGGCAACCTGGTCGCCGTCGAGGTCGAGCGTTCCAGCGGCTTCGACGTCCTCGACCAGCACGCCCGCGCGCTGCTCGCCGCCCTCGGCGACCTGCCGCCACCGCCTGGCGAGGGCGGCGAAATCCAGGTCGTCGTACCGATCAATTACAAACTCGATAGAACCACCTGAGGAAGCTCCGATGTCCCGCCGTCTCACTCTTTCCCCGCTCACCCTGGCGCTCGCCGCCGCCTTCGCCCCGGTGGTCGCCGCCGAACCGGTGGTCGAATTGTCGACCGTCGAGGTGGTCGGCAATTCGCCGCTGGCCGGGATCGGCATCCCGCGCCTGCAGGTGCCGGCCAACGTGCAGGTGGTCGGCGAGCGTGATCTGGCGCAATCGGCGGCGCTCAACCTGCCGGGGCTGATGGGCCGCCAACTGGCCGGCGTGACGATCAACGAGGTGCAGGGCAACCCCTTCCAGCAGGACGTCAATTACCGCGGCTTCACCGCCTCGCCGCTGCTCGGTACCGCCCAGGGTCTGTCGGTCTATCTCGATGGCGTGCGCGTCAACGAGCCCTTCGGCGACACCGTCAACTGGGACCTGCTGCCGCAGGCGGCGCTCGCCGGCATGGAAGTGGCGCCCGGTTCCAACCCGCTGTTCGGCCTCAACACCCTGGGCGGCGCACTTGCCCTGCGCACGCGCAACGGCTTCGATCAGCCGGGGACGACGCTGGAGGTGATGGCCGGCAGTTTCGGCCGGCGCACGCTGGGATTCGCCTCCGGCGGCCATCGCGACAGCCTGGGCTGGTACGTCGCCGGCGACGGTTTTGCCGAGGACGGCTGGCGCGATTTCTCCAAATCCGATGCCGGCCGTTTCTTCGCCAAGATCTCGCAGCGCAGTGCCAGCGGCGAACTCGACTTCAGCATGCTGCGCGCGCGCACCAAGATGACCGGCAACGGCCTGCTGCCGCAATCGATGTACGCAGCCGACCGGGCGCAGGTGTTCACCCATCCCGACGAGACGCGCAACGATCTTCTCCACCTCGCGCTGGCCGGGCGCCTCTGGCTGAACGGCGAGCAGAGCCTGTCGGGCAACGTCTACCACCGGCGCAACACGACGCGGACGCTGAACGGCGACGCCAACGACGAGTTCGAGGACAGTCCCTTCGATGGCGTTTCCGACGAGGAATCCGGCGCCAACAACCGGACCCGCACCCGGCAGCGTGGCGAAGGGCTGGCGCTGCAGTGGAACCTGAACGGCGCCCGCCACCAGATGACGATCGGCACGTCCTGGGACCGCGCCCGCATCCGCTTCCGCCAGACCGAGCAGCTCGGCGTCATCGACCCGACGCGCGGCGTTGGCGACCTCGAAGACGAGGAAGTCGAGAACGCCATCCGCGGCACCACCGAGACCGTCAGCCTCTTCGTCACCGACACTTTCGCCCTCAGCCCGGTCCTCCACCTGACCGCGTCGGCACGCTACAACGCCAGCCACGTCACCACCTTCGACCAGCTCAACCGCGTCGCCCCCAACCTCGACGGCGACCATCGTTATCACAAGCTCAACCCGGCGCTCGGCCTGACCTGGCAGGCGGCACCGACGCTCAACGCCTACGCCGGCTTCAGCCAGGGCAACCGGGTGCCGACGCCGATCGAGCTGGGCTGCGCCGACCCGGCCAATCCCTGCACGCTGCCCAACGCGATGGCCGCCGACCCCTACCTCAAGCAGGTCGTCGCCCGCACCCTGGAAGCCGGGTTGCGCGGCAAGCTGGCCGGCGGCATCGGCTGGAACGCCGGCGTCTTCCGCACCATCGCCGACGACGACATCCTGTTCGTCGGCACCTCGACCAGCGCCGGTTATTTCACCAACTTCGGCCGTACCCGGCGCCAGGGCGTCGAGCTCGGCATCGACGGCCGGCACGGCAAGCTCGACTGGTTCGCCAGCTATAGCTGGCTGCACGCCACCTTCGGCTCGGCGGCCTGCCTGCTCGCCGAGAACAACAGCTCGCGCGGCACCGCTGCCGCCTGCACGGCGAACGGCCAGGACGACGAGATTCTGGTACGCAAGGGCGACCGCCTGCCCGGCCTGCCGGCGCACAGCCTCAAGCTCGGCCTGAGCTGGCAGGCCGCCGACTGGCTGCGCCTGGGCGGCGACCTGCAGGCCTTCTCCGGGCAGTACGCGCGCGGCAACGAGAACAACGCGCACCGCGCCGGCAGCGCTACCGACGCCTTCGGCAACACGCGCGTCTTCAGCGGCAGCGGCCGCCTGCCCGGCTACGCCATCCTCAACCTCAACGCCGAAGCCCGCCTGGGTGGCGGTTGGGAGGTCTTCGCGCGGGTCGACAACGTTTTCGACAAGCGCTACGCGACGGCCGCCGCGCTGGCCGAAAACCCGTTTGCCGCCAACGGTGCCTTCCAGGTCGATTCCGCCGACTGGCGGCGCGAGACCTTCGTCGCGCCGGGCGCACCGCGCGCCGGCTGGCTCGGCCTGCGCTACCGCTTCGCCGGAATGTGAGCACGATGCGTCCGCTGCGCCTGCACACCCGCATCAGCCTGGTCCTCACCGGCTTGGCCGGCAGCCTCTGCGCGATCCTCGTCGGCCTCTGGCTGCACGGCGCGCGGCAGGGCATCCACGAGGAAATCGAGGCCGCCAACCGGGTTTCCGGGCAGTGGCTGGCGGTCCTCGTCGAACGCCTGCCGGCGAACGCCGCCGACCTGCAGGCGGCTCTCGCGCCGCTCGGTCGCATCCGCGCCAACGAACTGCAACTGCTCGATGCCGCCGGCCGCCTGCATTACCGCTCGCCGCCGCCGACCTACAAGGCCGGGCGGCAGGCGCCGGACTGGTTCGGCGAGCTGTTGCGGCCGCAGATCGCGCCGCGCGTGCTGGCGGTCGGTGAGCTGCAGCTACGTCTGGTACCCGATGCGTCGCGCGCCGTGATCGACGCCTGGGACGATCTCTGCGCCGTCGCCGGCTGGGCGCTTGGCCTGCTCGGCCTGCTCTTCGTCGTCGTCAGCCGCGCGCTGGACCGCGCCTTGCGGCCGCTGGACGAGGTGATGCGGGCGCTGCAGCGCATCGGTTACGGGCGCTTCGACCTGCGTCTGCCGGTCTTTCCGGTGCCCGAACTGGCCAGCCTGTCAAAGGCGTTCAACGGCATGGCCGACCGCCTGCGGGCGGCGGTCGACGACAACGTCCGCCTGGAAACCGAGCGCGAGCTGGCGCAGCGCCTGCAGTCCCGGCTCGAAGAGGAGCGGCGGCAGATCGCCCGCGAGCTGCACGACGAGATGGCACAGGGCATCACCGCGGTGCGCGCGCTGGCCGGCGCCGTCATCCAGCGCACGGCGGAGCAGCCGGTAGTGCAGGCGCCGGCGCAGCACATCCTGGCGGTGACCGGCGAACTGCAGGACGGCGTCCGCCGCATCCTGCACCGCCTGCGGCCGCTGCCCGGCGGCGAGCTGGCGGCGCGGCTGAACGACTATTGCGCCAACTGGCGGCGCCAGCACGAGACGGTGGCGCTGCAACTGCGCGTCGCGCTCGACGGCCACGAGCCGGACGACGCGCTGGCCGCGGCGGTGCTGCGCATCGTCCAGGAAGGGCTGACCAACGTCGCCCGGCACGCCGCCGCCAGCGAGGTCGAACTGAGCGTCAGCGGCGACGACGGCGTCCTGCGTGTCGCGCTGCGCGACAACGGGCGCGGCGCCGGCGGGCGCTCCGCCGCCGCCGGCTGCGGCCTCGGCCTGACCGGCATGGGCGAGCGGGTGGCCGGCCTCGGCGGCAGCCTGCAATTCTTCACCCCGGCCGGCGGCGGCTTCGGCCTGGTTGCGACGCTGCCGCTTTATTCCCTGGAGGAAGCATGAACGAATCCCTGAAAAACGTCCGCGTCGTGCTCGCCGACGATCACGCGGTGGTCCGCCTCGGTTTCCGGCTCTTGCTCGAAGGGGCCGGAGCGCTGGTGGTCGGCGAGGCGGCCGACGGCGAAGGCGCGCTGCGCCTGCATGGCGAAATGGCGCCTGACCTGCTGGTGATGGACGTTTCGATGCCGGGCGGCGGCGGCCTGTTGGCGCTCGAACGCCTGCGCGCCCGCGACCCGGCAGCGCACATCCTGATGCTCTCGGCGCATCAGGACGAGATCGTGCCGGTGCGCGCGCTGCGCCTGGGCGCCAACGGCTACCTGTGCAAGCGGGCGGCGCCGGCCGAGTTCCTGCGCGCCGTCGCCCAGGTGGCGGCCGGGCGCCGCTACCTCGATCCGGAGCTGGCGCAGCAGGTGGCGCTGGCCCAGCTCTCCGGCGCCGCGCAGCCGCTGGAAACGCTGACCGAGAAGGAACTGGCGGTCTTCCTCAAACTCGCCGCCGGGCAGACGGTCAACGACGTGGCCGGCGACTTTCACGTCAGCCCGAGCACGGTCGGCACCCACCTCTACCACATCAAGCAGAAGCTGAACCTGCGCAACCCGGCGGAGATCACGCTGCTGGCGGTGCGCAACGGGCTGATCGAAGCCTGAGGCGCAAATCATGATTTTCATGAGGTCGCGCTGGCAAAGCGCAGGACGGCAGGCGCCAGCCCGGCGCGAATAATGGACCGGTCACCGGCGGGAAACGTCGGCCAACTTATACCCCAGGAGAGAGACTCATGAACTGCCGCCCGACCCCCATCGCCGCCTGCCTGGCGCTCGCCTTCGCCGTGCCGGCGTCCGCCGACGACGCCGTGCGGCTCGACCCGCTGGTCATCACCGGCAGCCGCGTCGAGCAGAACACTTTCGACCTGCCGGCGGCGATCGACGTCGTCGATGTAGCGAGCGTCGGTGCGACGCAGGCGAAGGTCAATGCTTCGGAAGCGCTGGCCGGCGTGCCGGGGATCGTCGTCCAGAACCGCCAGAACTACGCCCAGGATCTGCAGATTTCGTCGCGCGGCTTCGGCGCCCGCACCGCTTTCGGGGTGCGCGGCATCCGCCTGGTCGCCGACGGCATCCCGGCATCGATGCCGGACGGGCAGGGCCAGGCGGCGACTTTCAACCTCGACCGCGCCGAGCGTATCGAGGTCATGCGCGGTCCCTTGTCGGCGATCTACGGCAACGCGGCGGGCGGCGTCATCCAGTTGTTCACGCCGGATGGCAAGGGCCGGCCGAGCGTCGCAGGGCGCTTCAGCGCCGGCAGCGACAGCAGCTGGAAAGCCGACCTGTCCAGCCAGGGCGAGGTCGGCGGCGTCTCCTACGTGGTCGATACCTCGCGCTTCGTTTCCGACGGCTACCGCGACCACAGCGCGGTCCGGCGCGACCAGTCGCTGGTCAAGCTGGGCGTCTCGCCGAGCCAGGACGGGCGGCTGACTTTCGTTGCCAGCAGTTTCAACCAGGTGGCCGACGATCCGCTCGGCCTCGACTGGGCGACCGCCCGCAGCAAGCCGAAGAGCGTCGTGCCGGCGGCGCTCGCCTACGACACGCGCAAGCGGATCAGTCAGCAGCAGGGCGGGCTGAACTACGAGCACCGTTTCGGCGAAGACAGGCTGCAGTTGTCGGCCTACGCCGGGCAGCGTTCGGTGATCCAGTACCAGTCGATTCCGACTTTCGTCCAGGCCAACCCGCGCCATTCCGGCGGCATCATCGATTTCGAGCGCAGCTTCGCCGGCGCCTCGGCGCGCTGGATCGCCCGCCGCCAGGTCGCTGGTGGCGGCCTGACGACGACGTTCGGTGCCGATTACGAGCGTTCGGTCGATGATCGCCAGGGCTTCGAGAATTTTGTCGGTGCGACGCTCGGCGTCAAGGGTGCCTTGCGCCGCGACGAGACCGACCGCGTCGCGGCGAGCGGCGTCTATGTGCAGAGCCAGTGGCAGGGCGAGCGCTGGAACTTCAGCGGCGGCCTGCGCCACAGCCGCGTCGCCTTCAAGGTCAGCGACCACTACAGCGTCGGCGTCAATGGCGACGACAGCGGTTCGGTCGATTACCGGAAGACGACGCCGACGCTGGCCGCGATGTACGCGCTGACCCCGGCGGTCAATCTCTACGCCAGCGTTGCCCGCGGCTTCGAGACGCCGTCACTGAACGAGCTGTTCTATTCCGGTCCGGGCGCGACCTTCAGCTTCGACCTCAAGCCGGCCACCAGCACCCACCTCGAAGCCGGCATCAAGGCCATGCTCGGCGACAACGCGCGGCTCGACGTCGCGCTGTTCGAAGTGCGCACCAAGGACGAACTGGTCGTCGCCGCTTCCGCTGGCGGCCGTACCAGCTACATCAACGCCAGCCGGACGCTGCGCCGCGGCGTCGAGGCTTCTCTCGACGCCCGCTGGGCCGGCGGCTTCTCCGGCCGGCTCGCCTATACCGGCCTGCGCGCCGAGTTCGACAAGGCCTATACCGGTAGCAGCGGCGTCGTCGCTGCCGGCAACCGGCTGCCCGGCGTGCCGTCCTCGCAACTGTTCGGCGAACTGGCCTGGAAACACGCGGCGAGCGGTTTCCAGGCGGCGATCGAAGGCGTGGCACGCAGCCGGGTCTATGTCGACGACCGGAACGCGGCGCGCTCGGCGCCCGGCTACGCGATCGCCAACCTGCGCTTCGCCGTCGAGCGCAACTACGGCGCCTTCTCGGTCGGCAGCTTCCTGCGCATCGACAACCTGTTCGACCGCGAGTACATCGGTTCGGTGGTGGTCGGCGACGGCAACGGTCGCTACTACGAACCGGCGCCCGGCCGCGCCTGGCTGGCCGGGGTGAGCCTGAAGCACCAGTTCTGAGCGCGGCTCAGACGACGCCCTGGGCGAGCATCGCGTCGGCGACCTTGACGAAGCCGGCGACGTTGGCGCCATCGACGTAGCTGACCTTGCCTTCGGCGTTGCGGCCGTAGCGCAGGCAGGTTTCGTGGATGTCGACCATGATCCGGTGCAGCCGGGCGTCGACTTCCTCGCGCGGCCAGGAGAGGCGCATCGCGTTCTGGCTCATTTCCAGGCCGGAAGTGGCGACGCCGCCGGCGTTGCTCGCCTTGCCCGGGGCGTAGAGCACGTCGCTCGCTTCGAACAGCTTCACCGCCTCGGCGGTCGACGGCATGTTGGCGCCCTCGGCGACGCAGATCGCGCCGTTGGCGAGCAGGCTGCGGGCATCGTCGGCGTCGAGTTCGTTCTGCGTCGCGCAGGGCAGGGCGACGTCGACTGGCACCCGCCACGGCTTCTCGCCGGGCAGGAAAGTGGCGCCGACGCGCGCCGCGTAGTCGCTGACGCGGCCGTAGCGGTGGTTCTTCACCTCCATCAGTTCGGCGAGTTTTTCGGCGCTGAAGCCATCCTCGTCGACCACCGTGCCGCTGGAATCGGAGACGGTGACGACGCGGGCGCCGAGCGCCATCGCCTTCTCGACCGCGTACTGGGCGACGTTGCCGGCGCCGGAGACGCTGACGCGCAGGCCGTCGAAACTGCGGCCGCGCAGCTTGAGCATTTCCTCGGCGAAATAGACGGTGCCATAGCCGGTCGCTTCCGGGCGGATCAGCGAACCGCCGAAGCTCAGGCCCTTGCCGGTGAACACGCAGTCGGCGCGGTTCGAGAGCTTCTTCATCATGCCCGCCATGAAGCCGACCTCGCGGCCGCCGACGCCGATGTCGCCGGCCGGTACGTCGGTATCGCTGCCGATGTGGCGGAACAGTTCGCTGACGAAGGCCTGGCAGAAACGCATCACTTCGCCCGGGCTGCGGCCCTTCGGGTCGAAATCGGAACCGCCCTTGCCGCCGCCCATCGGCAGCGTGGTCAGTGCGTTCTTGAAGGTCTGCTCGAAGGCGAGGAACTTGAGGATCGACAGATTGACCGAGGGATGGAAGCGAACGCCGCCCTTGTAGGGGCCGATCGCCGACGAGTGCTGGATGCGGTAGCCGCGATTGACCTGGACCGTGCCGTGGTCATCGACCCAGGAAACGCGGAACATGAGCACCCGCTCCGGCTCGACCAGGCGGTCGAGCAGGCCGTGTTCGGCGTAGCGGGGATGTTGCTGGATGAACGGCCAGAGGCTTTCGATGACCTCGGCGACCGCCTGGTGGAATTCGGGTTGCCCGGGGTTTCGTGCGGCAACATCTTGGTTGAATTCTTCGAATGACTTGTAACGCACGCTGCGGGCTCCCTGGTTTTTTGCTTGGATCAGTGTGGTGTGGCGGCGGCCGGCTGGATGACTTCGACGACGGTCAGCCGGCGGCTGTTGCCGCCGGGGAAATCCCAATCGATTTCATGGCCGACACCGAGGCCGATCAGCGCGGCGCCGACCGGGGCGAAGACCGAGACCTTGCTGGCCGCCGGGTCGGCCGCGTCGGGATAGACGATCTCGACCTGGCGGCTGTTGCCGGTTTCCTGTTCGGTATAACGGACGCGCGATCCCATCGTGACGATATCGGCGGGTATTGAGTCGTCGGGGATAACAATGGCGCGCTCAAGCTCGTCGCGCAGATCGTCGGGCGGCTGGATTGCCATCAGGCGAACGAAATCGCTCTCCCTGATGATCAGGTTGTTCTGCTGCATTTATCTGAATTTTCTGGTGATTTTTGTTGATCGGTTTTTTGTGTCGTGGGATTCCGGATGGTAGAAGGAAGTCCAAGGCTTGATAAGCCGGCGACTTTGCACAAGACTGTTTCTTTTGGAATAACAATCGGAGTGCGCATGCACGACATCAACGACATGCTGCTGTTTGCCCAGGTGGTCAAGGCGCGCAGTTTTTCCGGGGCGGCGCTGCGCCTGGGAATTTCCAAGTCGCGCGTCAGCAAGTCGGTGGCGCGGCTCGAGGCGACGCTCGGTGTCCGCTTGCTGCAACGGAGCACGCGCCGCCTCAGTCTGACCGAGGTTGGCGAGGCTTATTTCGAGCATTGCGACCGCATCCTCGACGAAATGGCGCAGGCCGAAAGCACGATCGGCAGCCTGCACCGTGAGCCGCGCGGCAAGCTGCGCTTCAGTGCGCCGGTCGCTTTCAGCACCCTGCACGTGGCGCCGGCGCTGGCCGATTTCATGCTGCAGTACCCGGAACTGTCGGTGGATATGACGATCAGCGACCGCCTGGTCAATCTGGTGGACGAGGGTTACGACCTGGCGCTGCGCATCGCCCCGGCGCCCGGCGACAATCTGGTCGCCCGGCGGTTGGCGCCGATCCGTCGCAAGATCTGCGGCAGTCCGGCCTACCTGGCGCGTTGGGGCGTGCCGGAAAAGCCGGAGGATCTGGCCGGGCACAACTGTCTCGACTACACCTACCTGACGACGCAGGGCTTCTGGCATCTGCGCGGTCCGGCCGGCGACATCTCGGTGCCGGTGGCGGGCAATCTGCGCATCAACGACGACGAGGCGCTATCGCAGGCGGTGCTGGGCGGGCTGGGGCTGGCGCTGCTGCCGACCTTCATTGTCGGCAGCGAGTTGCAGGCCGGGCGCCTGGTCGAGGTGCTGCCCGGTTATGTGCCGGTCGAACGCTTCATCTACGCGGTGCATCTGCCGAACCGGCATCTGCCATTGAAGGTGCGCGCCTTCATCGATTTCCTGCAGCAGCGCTTCGGCGACGAGCCCGAATGGGATCGCCCGGCATTGCCGGGCAGCGAGCGGCGCTGGCTAGGGCTGAGCCGCTGAGCCTCAGGCGCGGTGGTTCATCAGCGCCTTCAGGCCGTTGACGTTGAGGATGCGGATGTGTTTTTGCTGCACCGCGATGTAGCCTTCTTCCTGGAAACGCGAGAAGGCACGTGACACGGTTTCCAGCTTGAGGCCGAGGTAGCTGCCGATTTCCTCGCGCGTCATGCGCAGGTAGAACTCGGCGTGCGAGAAGCCGCGCGCCGTGAAACGCTGCGACAGGTTGAGCAGGAAGGCTGCGAGGCGCTCTTCGGCGCGCATCGTGCCGAGCAGCATCATGACCCCGTGGTCGCGGACGATCTCGCGGCTCATCACCTTGTGGAAGTGATGCTGCAGGTTGTGGATCTCGCGCGACAGGCTTTCCAGCCGGTTGAACGGGATCGCGCAGATCTCGCTGTCTTCCAGCGCGATGGCGTTGCAGGTGTGGTGTTCGGTGCTGATGCCGTCGAGGCCGAGCAGCTCGCCGGCCATCTGGAAGCCGGTGACCTGGTCGCGGCCGTCCTCGAGCAGGACGTCAGTCTTGAAGAAGCCGCTGCGGATTGCGTAAATTGCGTCGAAGGCTTCGCCGGCGCGATACAGGTGATCGCCGCGCTTGATCCGGCGGCGGGTCGAAATCAGGTCGTCGAGACGCTCAAGTTCCTCGAGGCTGAGGCCGAACGGCAGGCAGAGTTCGCGCAGGTTGCAGTTGGAGCAGGCCGTCTTGATGACGGTTAGCGTCATCTCCTGATTCAGCGGGATTGGGCTTGGCATTGGCAACCTGCGTTGGCTTGATCCATGTCAACCGGAAATGCGATCCATCCCCACATAATCGGGCCTAAACTTGGCGCCATGTTCAATGAATTTCGCAACTGAAAACCTCGTCTTCGACCCACAGATCATTCGCCGTTTCGACGTAAACGGCCCCCGATACACGTCGTATCCCACAGCAGACCGCTTCGTCGAGGCTTTCGACGCCGAGGCCGCGGCACTCTGGCTTGGCAAACGCAACATCGGCGGTATTAGCCGACCGCTCTCATTATACTTCCACATCCCTTTCTGTAACACCATCTGTTACTACTGCGCCTGCAACAAGATCATCACCAAGGATCACGGGCGCAGCGCCAAGTACCTGAAGTATCTGGGCAAGGAGCTGGCGCTGCAGAGCGCTTCGCTGGAAGGCAGGGATGGCGAGCACGAGGTGATCCAGCTGCACTGGGGCGGCGGTACGCCGACCTTCCTGTCACACGATGAGATGCGCCAGTTGATGGCGGAGACGCGCAAGCATTTCAAGCTGCTCGACGGCGGCGAGTATTCGATCGAGGTCGACCCGCGCAAGGTCGACACGGCAACCGTGGCCCTGCTCGGCGAACTGGGTTTCAACCGGATGAGCGTCGGCGTCCAGGATTTCGACGAGCGCGTGCAGGTTGCGGTCAACCGCGTGCAGACCGAGGAGGAAACGGCGAACGTGATCAGCGCGGCACGCGCCAACGGTTTCAAGTCGGTGTCGATCGACCTCATCTACGGTCTGCCTTTCCAGAGCGTGATGGGTTTCAACCGGACGCTGGAGCGCGTCCTGGCGATGGATCCGGACCGCCTGTCGATCTACAACTACGCGCACCTGCCGGGGCTGTTCAAGCCGCAACGGCGGATTGCCGACGCCGACCTGCCGAACGCCGACACCAAGCTGCAGATTCTGG
Source organism: Azonexus sp. (assembly GCF_041909095.1). Taxonomy (GTDB): domain Bacteria; phylum Pseudomonadota; class Gammaproteobacteria; order Burkholderiales; family Rhodocyclaceae; genus Azonexus. Next base: position 257,916 of record NZ_JAYREB010000003.1, read on the forward strand.
CCCTGGCGATCAAGAAGCTGACCGAAGCCGGTTACGTCTTCATCGGCATGGACCACTTCGCCAAGCCCGACGACGAGCTGGCGGTGGCGCAGCGCCAGGGGCGCCTGCACCGCAATTTCCAGGGCTATTCGACCTACGCCGATTGCGACATGCTGTCCTTCGGCATCTCGTCGATCAGCAAGGTCGGCCCCACCTACTACCAGAACGTCAAGACGCTCGACGAGTACTACGACCGGCTCGACGCACCAATGCTGCCGGTGGTGCGCGGCATCGAGCTGACCGCTGACGACATCCTGCGGCGTTCGATCATCCAGGCGCTGATGTGCCATTTCGAGCTGTCGATCGAGAGTATCGAGAGTTCGCACCTGATCGACTTCCACAAGTATTTCGCCGCCGAGATCGAGGATCTGCGCGAGATGGAGCGCGGCGGGCTGCTCAAGATCGAACGCGACTGGATCACCGTACTGCCGCCGGGGCGCATGCTGGTTCGCGTCATCGCCATGGCTTTCGACCGTTACCTGCGGGCCGATCGCCAGCGGACGCGCTATTCCAAGGTGATCTGAGCAAGGTGCCAGGAAGCTGCGGCGCGGGTTACACTGCGGGTTTTCCTGTTGTCAGCCTTGTGCCATGCCAGATTCCGGCTTCCTAGCATTGTTTCTCGTTGGTCTGCTCGGTGGCGCACATTGTGTCGGCATGTGCGGCGGCATCGTCGGCGCGCTGGCGATGGGCAGTCCGGCCCGCTGGTCGATGCACCTTGCTTACAACGGCGGGCGCATCCTTTCCTACGGCCTGGCCGGGGCGCTTGCCGGGGCGCTCGGCGCCGCCGGCCTGGGCCTCGAAGGGCAGGTGCCGGCGCGACTGATCCTCTACCTGTTCGCCAACCTGATGCTGATTGCGCTCGGTTTCTACCTGATCGGCGCCACCCAGGCGCTGGCCTTTACCGAGCGCCTCGGCCAGTCGCTGTGGCGGCGGTTGCAGCCGCTGACCCGGCGCTTCCTGCCGGCGACGCGGGTCAGCCAGGCCTTTCCGCTCGGCATGCTGTGGGGCTGGCTGCCCTGCGGTCTGGTCTATAGCGCGCTGGCGAGCGCCCTGTCGGCCGGTTCGGCGCAACGCGGCGCCTTGCTGATGCTGGCTTTCGGCGCCGGTACCCTGCCCAATCTGCTGCTCGCTGGCATCCTGCTGGCGCGCCTCAACGAATTCGTGCGCCGGCCGGTGGTGCGCTGGACGTCCGGGCTGCTGGTGCTAGGCTTCGGCGTTTATGGGCTGCTCGGTCTGCCCTATCTGCTGGAAGCGAGCTGAGATGGAATCCGACCAGACCCGGCAAGTGGTCGAGTTTTCAATCGCTGGGATGACTTGCGCTGCCTGTTCGACGCGTCTGGAAAAGGTCCTCAACCGGCAACCCGGCATGCAGGCCAACGTCAATCTCGCCGCCGAGCGGGCGCGCGTGCGCTTGAGCGGGGTCGGCGTTGAAGCCGTGATTGCTGCAGTGGCCAAGGCCGGCTTCAGTGCGGCGGTGGTCGACGCCGGCACCCGGGAGCGGGAGAAGGCGGAGAAACTGCGCGTCTATCAGAGCGAAATCCGCCGTTTCTGGATCGCTGTTGCGTTCAGTCTGCCGCTGGTCGGCCAGATGTTGTTCATGTTCGGCGAGCATGCCATGCACAACGAACTGCCGCGCTGGCTGCAGTTTGCACTGGCGACACCGGTGCAGTTCTGGATCGGCTGGCGTTTCTACGATGGTGCCTGGAAGGCGCTGCGCGGCGGTGGCGCCAACATGGACGTGCTGGTCGCGCTCGGCACCAGCATGGCCTGGGGCTTTTCGACCGTCGTGACTTTGCTGGGTCTGAGCGAGCAGCATGTCTATTTCGAGGGCGGGGCGGCGGTGATCACCCTGGTCCTGCTCGGCAAGCTGCTTGAGGCGCGGGCCAAGGCGCGTACCTCGGAGGCGATCGAGTCGCTGATCCGCCTGCGCCCGAAGACGGCGCGCGTCGACCGCGACGGCCAGTGGATCGAATTGCCGGTCGATGCGCTGATGCCGGGCGATGTCTTCCTGGTCCGCCCGGGCGAGAGCGTGCCGGTCGATGGCGAGGTGATCGACGGCGCATCGAGCGTCGACGAGGCGATGCTCACCGGCGAGAGCATGCCGGTCGGCAAGCGTGCCGGCGACAAGGTCTTCGCCGCCACCGCCAACGCCAGCGGCAGCCTGCGCTGCCGCGCCACCGGTGTCGGCGAGCAGACGCTGCTCGCCGGCATCATCCGCCTGGTCGGCGAGGCGCAGGGTTCGAAAGCGCCGGTGCAGCGACTGGCCGACCGGATTTCCGGGATCTTCGTGCCGGTGGTGTGCACCATCGCACTGGCGACCTTTGCCGGCTGGTGGTGGGTCGGCGGTGATTTCGCGACGGCGCTGGTCAATGCCGTCGCCGTCCTGGTCATCGCCTGCCCGTGCGCGCTCGGTCTGGCGACGCCGACGGCGATCATGGTCGGCACCGGGCAGGGCGCCCGTGCCGGCATTCTGGTGCGCAATGCCGAGGCGCTCGAACGCGCCGAGAAGATCGCCGTGCTGGCGCTCGATAAGACCGGCACGCTGACCGCCGGCCAGCCGCAGGTGACCGACGTGCTGCCCTTCGGCATCGGCCGCGAGGAAGCGCTGGAACTGGCGGCGGCGCTCGAGCATCACTCCGAGCATCCGCTGGCGCGGGCGGTGATCGCCGCCGCCGATGGACTCGAACTGCCGGCGGTGAGCGGTTTCGTCGCGACGGCCGGGCACGGGGTGAGTGGCGAGATCGGCGGCCGTCGTCTGCGGCTGGGGGCGCCGGGCTGGCTTGGGCTGGCCGGCGACGGCGCGGTCGAGGCGCTGCAGGGCGCCGGCAAGACGGTGATCGCGCTGGCCGAGATCGACGCCGACGAAAAAGTTACGCATCTCCTGGCCCTGATCGCCATCGCTGATGCGCTGCGGCCGACTTCGCGCGAGGCGGTGGCCCGCCTGCGCGAACGCGGCATCCGGGTGGTCATGCTGACCGGCGACAACCCGGCGACGGCGGCGGCGATTGCCGCCCAGGCCGGGATCGACGAATTCCGCGCCGGCATCCTGCCGGGCGACAAGGCGGCGGCGGTCAATGCGCTGAAGGCGGATGGCCAACTGGTGGCGATGGTCGGCGACGGCATCAACGACGCCCCGGCGCTGGCGGCGGCCGACGTCAGTTTCGCGATCGGCGCCGGCTCCGACGCGGCGATCGAGGCTGCCGACCTGACGCTGATCCGCAACGACCTGCTCGGCGTCGCCGAAGCCATCGCCTTGTCGGCCGCAACGCTCGGCAAGATCCGGCAGAACCTGTTCTTCGCCTTCATCTACAACGTTCTCGGCATCCCGCTGGCGGCGCTCGGGTTCCTCAGCCCGGTGGTGGCGGGGGCGGCGATGGCGATGAGTTCGGTATCGGTGGTGAGCAATTCGCTGCTCCTCAGACGCTGGCGTCCGGCCGGCGCCCGGGGGCGTTGACGGTGATGCCCAAACGCACAGCCGACCTCTTCCGCGCGACGATGGACGCGGCGCAGGTCGGGATTTTTGTCCTGGCGCGGGGGCGTTTCCTCTACGTCAATCCCTACATGTGCAAGTTGTTCGGCTATGCCGAGGTGGATTTCGTCGATCGCCTCGGTCCCTATGACCTGGTCGTTGCCGAACAGCACGCGCGGATCACCGAACAGCTGGCCCGCCGGCCGGGCAGCAGCAACGCCGACGCCACCGAGTTTACCGGCCGGCGCCAGGATGGCAGCCGGTTCACCATGTCGGTGCTCGGCATGCCCTCGCGTTTTGATGGGCAGGTGGTCGCGGTCGGTACGGTCATTGACATCACCGACCGCAAGCATGCCGAACAGCGCATCCGCGAACTGGCCGATTTCGATGCCCTGACCGGTCTGCCCAACCGGCGCCTGCTGCACGACCGCATCGAGCAGATGATTGCCGCCGCCGAGCGCGACAAGCACGGCGCAGCGCTGCTCTTTCTCGATATTGATCACTTCAAGCGGGTCAACGACTCGCTCGGCCACAGCGTCGGCGACGACCTGCTTTGCGCGCTGGCGCAGCGCTACGTCAAGGTGGTGCGACGGATCGACACGCTGGCCCGCCTGGGTGGTGACGAGTTCATCATCCTGCTGCCCGAGGTCAATGCCGCAGCGGCGGCCGATGTTGCCCGCCGCGTCCTGGAGATCGCCGCCTCGCCGTTTTCGGTCGGCGGTCATGCGCTGACCGTCACCTCGTCGATCGGCATCGCCCTCTATCCGCAGGACGGCAAGGACATCGACACCCTGCTCAAGAACGCCGATACGGCGATGTACAAGGCCAAGGACCTCGGCCGCAACACCTTCCAGTTCTATTCCTCGGATATGAACATGGCGACGCTCGAGCGCCTGATGATGGAGAGCAACCTGCGCCAGGCGTTGACCGAGGAGCAGTTCGTTCTTCACTACCAGCCGCTGGTCAGCCTGTACAACGGCGAGATCGTCGGTGTCGAGGCACTGATCCGCTGGCTGCATCCGCGCCTGGGCACGATCATGCCCGACCGCTTCATCGCCGTTGCCGAAGATAGCGGGATGATCAATCCGATCGGCGACTGGGTGCTCTTCGAAGCCTGCCGACAGGCCCAGGCCTGGATAGCCGAAGGCCTGCAACTGCGGACGATGGCGGTGAACGTGGCACCGGTGCAGTTCCGCCAGGCCGGTTTCGTCGAGATGGTTGCCGGCGCCTTGAGTGCGACCGGGCTGGTAGCCGAGTGCCTGGAGCTCGAACTGACCGAGCGCACCGTGATGCACGACGCCGAATTCACCCTCGGTACCCTGTCGGCGCTGAAGCGGATGGGGGTCAGCCTGGCGCTCGACGATTTCGGCACCGGCTATTCCTCGCTCGCCTACCTGAAGCGTTTCCCGGTCGGCAAGCTGAAGATCGACCGTTCCTTCGTCATGGACCTGGAGACCGACGCTGACGATCAGGCGATCGCCTCGACCATCGTCAGCATGGGGCGCAGCCTGCGCTTGACGGTCCTGGCCGAAGGCGTGGAAACTGCCGAGCAACTGGCCCTGCTGCGCAAGATGGGTTGCGGCATGGTGCAAGGCTTTCACTACAGCCGACCGCTGGCCGCCGCCGAAATGACCGAGTTGCTGCGCCGCCAGCCTTTTCTCCACAGGGACTGAAACATGGAAAACACCGAAATCCGGATCGGCGGCATGAGCTGCCAGGGCTGCGTCAAGAACATCAGCGGCGTCCTCGGCGGCCTGCCCGGCGTCGCCTCCGCCGAGGTCTCGCTGGAAGCGGCGCAGGCACGCGTCGCCTACGACCCGCAACAGGTCAGCCGCGCCGAACTGCTTGCTGCCATCGAAGACGCGGGTTTCGACGCCGCATAATTCCGGCGATGACGGCACCGCCGGAAAACGACTGCCTGTTGCTGGCCCGGGCCTTGCCCGAATCCGATCTGCCGGCGACCTACGGCCTTCCCGACCCGACCCGGCTGCCGGCCTTGTTGCGCTGTTTCACCGGGGTCTATGAGGCGCAGTATGCTCTGCCGTCCGAGCTGCTCGCGCGCCATGGCGAGCATCCTGCGATCAGGGCGGCGATCGTGGCGTACGCTGCCGGCGAACCGCTGCTCCTCGTGCGCTTCTCCCGCGCCCGCCTGGCTGACCTGCTGGCGATACTCCTGCAGCAGGGTTTTGCCGGGTTTTCCCAGGTTTGCCGCTTGTCTTGAATCCCGATTGACTTGTGTTCCGCGCGTGACGATGCTGTTACTGCTTGTAACGGAATCGCAAATGCGATAGATTCGCGTCTGCAATCAAGCAAGCCAGCCTGAAGCCAGCCAGCTTTTCCCCAACCGTTTTGCCGTTGGGATGTCCTGGCCGCTTCCCTCTGCTGGCAGCTCTTGTCCGGATGTCCCGCCGCGGCCTCAATCCAGGATACGAGAGTGAAACGAAAAGCTCAGAAAGTCACGCTGCCGGCCAGTTTCCGGACCTTGCCCCAGACCCGTTCGTTGAAGAAGACCGGCATTGCGCTGGGTATCTCGACGACGATGCTGGCACCGGTTGCCGCGTTTGCCGCCGAAGCGGCGAGTGAAGCCGAAATGGCGCCGGTCACCGTCGTCGAACGCGTCATCGACCACAACCCCTACGCCGAGCCGGATGCACCCTACAAGGCGCGCGTTTCCGGCGACGAGCGGCGCAAGAGACCGCTGGCCGAGACGCCGGCCAACATCAGCGTGCTGACCAAGACGCAGATCGAGGATTCGGGCTACACCGACCTGCGCGACATCCTCGACGCGCAACCCGGCATCACGCTTGGCACCGGCGAAAACGGCAACGCTTTCGGCGACCGCTACATCATCCGCGGCCAGGAAGCGCGCAGCGACGTTTTCGTCGATGGTCTGCGCGACCCGGGGATGTCGATCCGCGAAAGCTTCGCCGTCGAACAGGTCGAAGTCTCCAAGGGGCCGAGTTCCAGTTTCGCCGGCCGCGGCACCGCCGGCGGCGCGATCAACTCGATCACCAAGCAGGCGACCACCGACTACGATTTCACCAAGCTCTCGGTCGGCCTGGGCACCGACGACCATCGCCGCGTCACCGTCGACACCAATTACGCGCTGACCGACAACGTTGCGGTGCGCGCCAACCTGCTCTACGGCTATGAGGAAGTGCCTGACCGCAATCCGGCCGACCGCGAGCGCAAGGGCGTCGCGCTGTCCACGCTGATCAAGCCGAACGAGCGTTTCGACATCCTGCTCGACTATTACGGTTTCCGCGGCGACGACCGCCCCGACCTCGGCGCTTATCTCTACGGCGCCTTGCCCAACCGCAAGCCGTTCAAGGACGCACCGGTCTATGCGCAGGATGAGGACTTCCTGAAATCCGACGTCGATACTTTCACGGCACGCCTGAAGTACCGCTTCAACGACAACGTCCGCCTGACCAACGCGACGCGCTGGGGCAAATCCGACAATGGCTATGTCGCCACCGGCGCCAGCTACAACAGCGACAGCAGCCTCAACCTGTCCACCCACCAGGGCTGGCAGGAAGTCGATTACTTCGCCAACCAGACCAACCTCTTCGTCGATACCGTGATCGGTGGCATGAAGCACGAGTGGAACCTTGGCCTCGAATACACCGACCATTCGGTGCTCAACGGTGTTTATTTGATGGACGGTACGACCCGGGTCAGCAATGTTCCGTTCAGCGCCATCGACGGCGGTGTTTCCCGCGTCAACATCCGCAAGGGCGACTGGGACATCGACTGGAACGTCAAGACGGTTTCCGCGTCGCTGATGGATACGGTCGATCTGACCGAGAAGTGGACGGCCTTTGCCGGCGTTCGCTACGACCATTTCAAGTACGACATGAAGGCGTTCTGGAACCACGACGCCAGCAACGCGACGCCCAACGTGCTCGGCAACTTCAAGTATTCCGACTCGCTGTGGAACGGCCATCTCGGGCTGACCTACAAGTTCCGCCCGGACGCCAACGTCTACCTGACCTACTCGACGGCGAGCGACGTCAACGGCGGCGAGTCCGACGTCGGCACCGGCAGCGGCTACGGTGGCGTCGTCGTCCTGCCCAACGGGACGAACAACGGCTATATCGGCGCTTCGCCGGAGAAGACCGAGAACATCGAATTGGGGACCAAGTGGAACTTGCTCGGTGGCAAGCTGCTGGCAACTGCCTCGCTGTTCCAGATCAGCAAGTCGGATGTCATGGAGGGCGCCGACTATGCGACGGTCGGCACCTTCAACACCGGCGAGAACCGCGTGCGCGGCATCGAGTTCGGCCTGGCCGGCAACCTGACCGACAAGCTGAGCGCCTTTGCTGGCGTCACCTTCATGGACTCGGAAGTGACCAAGTCGGCGAACCCGGAGAACAAGGGCAAGACGCTCAGCAACTTCGCCGACAAGACGGCGTCGGCGCAGTTGCGTTACCAGGCGACGCCGAAATTCGCCTTCGGCACCGCAGTCAAGTACGAGAGCAAGAAGTACGCGGGGCAGCCCGACACCGCCGCCGGCTACGTCACGGCGGCGCAAGTCGCCGCCGGCAGCCAGCCGGCGTCGAACCTCGGTGCCTACACCCAGCCGATCCCGGCCTACACGGTGTGGGACCTGTTCGCCGAGTACCGGGTGACCAAGGCGGCCAAGCTGCGCCTGAACGTCGGCAACGTCTTCGACAAGGATTACTACCTTGCCGGCTACCGTTCGGGGTCCTTCCTCTACAAGGGCGATGCCCGCAACGCCAGGCTGACGCTCAATTACGAGTTCTAAGCCGCCACTGAAGGAAACGGGCGAATCCGCCGGGTTCGCCCGTTGTCACTGCATGACAGAAAACCGACCACCACTGAACGCCATTCCCGCCGAGATCCGTTGCGCGCAGGATTACGAAGCGATTGCCGGGCATTTTCTGGCCGCCGACCGCCTCGCCTATATTGCCGGCGGCTGTGGCGACGAGACGACCTTGGCGGCGAATCGCGCCGCCTTCGCCACGACCCGGATCTGGCCGCGCCTGCTGCGCGACGTCGGCCAGGGGCATACGGCGCTGGACCTGTTCGGCCGTCGCCTGGCGCATCCGATCCTGCTGGCGCCGCTCGCCTACCAGACGCTGGTCCACCCGCAGGGTGAGATCGACGTCGCGCGCGGCGCGGCGGCGACCGACAGCGGCTTCGTGCTGAGCACGCTGGCCGGGCGAACACTGGAAGAGGTGGCGGCGCAGTCCGGCGCGGACCGCTGGTTCCAACTCTATTTCCAGGCCGAGCGCCGGCATACGCTCGATCTCGTCCGACGTGCCGAAGCCGCTGGTTACCGGGTGCTGGTGGTGACGCTGGACACGGCGATCAAGCTGCCCAGCCGGCGCGCCCAGCGCGCCGGTTTTGCGCTGCCGGCGGCGGTGGTTGCCGCCAATCTGACGAATTATCCGGAGCTGGCGCCGCCCGTCGTCGAGCGTGGGCAGAGCCGGGTGTTCCAGGGGGTGATGGCGCAGGCACCGACGCTCGCCGACCTCGACTGGCTGCTCGCCGAGACGAGCCTGCCGGTGGTGGTCAAGGGCGTTCTCCATCCGCAGGACGCGGTGCTGCTCAAGGAACGTGGCGTTGCCGGCATGATCATTTCCAACCACGGCGGCCGTTCGCTCGACGGCGTACCGGCCAGCCTCGCCGTACTGCCGGCGATCCGCGCCGCCGTCGGGGACGCTTATCCGCTGTTGCTCGACAGCGGCATCCGCAGCGGCAACGACGTCTTCAAGGCCCTGGCGCTGGGCGCCGACGCGGTGCTGGTCGGCCGCTTGCAGACTTACGCGCTGGCGGTTGCCGGCGCGCTCGGGGTGGCCCACCTGCTGCGCCTGCTGCGCGAGGAACTGGAAATTTGCATGGCGCAGGCGGGCTGCGCGACGCTGGCCGATATCGGTGCGGCGATGATTTTCAAGGAAAAGGAAACGAGATGTTGATTCCGATCGAGGGCGTCCTGAGCCAGGACGAAGTCAGGCAATTCCGCGAGCTGCTCGCTGTCGCGCCATGGGAAGACGGCCTGAAGACAGCCGGCACCCTGGCTCGCGCGGTCAAGCGCAACCAGCAACTGGCCGACGGTTCGCCGCTGGCGGTCGAACTCGGCAACCGCATCCTCAGGCGACTCGGCAACAATCCACTGTTCATCTCGGCGGCCCTGCCGGCGCGCATCTATCCGCCCAAGTTCAACCGTTACGCCGACGGCGGCACCTATGGCGCGCATGTCGATAGCGCGGTGATGCAGGTGCCGGGCACGTCGGTGTCGGTGCGCAGCGACCTTTCGGCCACCCTGTTCCTCGCCGAGCCCGACGAGTACGACGGCGGCGAACTGGAAATCGAGGGGCCGTTCGGCATCCAGGCGGCGAAGATGGCGGCCGGCGACCTCGTCCTCTATCCGTCGAGCAGCCTGCATCGGGTGACGCCGGTGACGCGCGGCGCGCGTGTCGCGTCGTTCATGTGGATCCAGAGCATGGTGCAGAACGACAGTTCGCGCACGCTGCTCTTCGATCTCGACCAGGCGATCCAGGGCATGACCGGCGTCGTGCCACCCGACGACGACCGTCTGCTCAAGCTGACCGCCGTCTATCACAACCTGCTGCGGCAGTGGGCCAAGCCCTGATTTCAAGGAGAAACGCGTGCTCAAACGACTGCTACCCATTCTTGCCATCCTGCTCGGTACCGGCCTCGCCCAGGCCGAGGAGAAGGTCCTCAACCTCTATTCGGCGCGCCATTACCAGGCCGACGAAGCGCTCTACGACAACTTCACCAAACAGACCGGCATCCGCATCAACCGGATTGAAGGCAAGGCGCACGAGTTGATCGAGCGCATCCGCAACGAGGGCGCCAACAGTCCGGCCGACGTCTTCATCACCGTCGATGCCGCCAGTCTGGCGGTGGCCGACGCCTGGGGCATCTTCGCGCCGGTCAAGTCGGCGCTGCTGGAGTCACGGATTCCGGCGCACCTGCGCGCCGACACCTGGTTCGCCTTCTCGACGCGGGCGCGCTTGATCATCTACAACAAGCGCAAGTTCAAGGCGGAAGACGTGCCGAGCTACGAAGCGCTGGCCGATCCGAAGCTGCAGGGACAGTATTGCAGTACGCCGGGCGGCCACGTCTACAACCTGACCCTGGTCGCCGCGCAGATCGCCCACCGCGGCGAAGCGGCAAGCGAGGCCTGGGCGCGCGGCCTGGTCGCCAACCTGGCGCGCAATCCGCGCGGCGGCGATACCGACCAGATCAAGTCGGTGGCCAGCGGCGAATGCGGCGTCGCCGTCTCCAACAGCTACTACCTGGTGCGGATGATGGCCTCCGAGCGCGTCGAGGACCGCAATCTGATGAAGCGCCTCGGCATCGTCTGGCCGAACCAGGACAGTTACGGCACCCACATCAACGTTTCCGGCGGCGGCATGGTGAAGACCACGAAACACCGCGAGGCGGCGCTGCGTTTCCTCGAGTACCTGGCGAGTGACGAGGCGCAACGCTATTTCGCCAACGGCAACAATGAATGGCCGGCGGTGCCGACGGTCAAGGTGGCCAACGAGGAACTCGCCGAACTGGGCAGCTTCAAGGTCGACACGACGCCGCTGCAGAACATCGCCAGGCAACTGCCGGCGGCCCAGAAACTGCTCGACCGCGTCGGCTATCGCTGAACGGCGAGCTTCAGGCAAAGAAAAACGGGAACCCGCGGGTTCCCGTTTTTCTTGTCGGTGGATTCTGGTTCAGGCAGCCATCAGGACCACCTTGCCCGGCTTGCCGCCCTTGTCCTGGGCTTCCTTCAGGCATTCGTGAGCGCAGGAGGCGCAGCGGCCGCAGTCGCGGGTGACGCCCAGTTCGCGGCGCAGGTCTTTCAAGGTGCGCGCGCCATCGGCGGCAGCCTGGCGAATCTGGCGATCGGTGACGGCATGGCAGACACAGACGTACATCAAAGGCACCTCGAAAGGTAATGCGAACAATTCCCATTGTATGCAGTTGAGAACGAATGTCAATACTCGTTTTTGTCTTGTGGCAAGCGTGACAAACTTCTCCTTGCGGGAAGGTCATACGCAAATACGGTGCCAGTAGTGACCAACAAAAAAATCCGCGGACTGGCCGCGGCTTGCTGACGAGTGGGGCGGGAATCAGCCTTCGCCCGGTTCCATGTGCGCCTGCAGGTAGTTCGGCAGGGTCACGTCTTCGATCAGCGATTGCTGGGTTTCCAGCCAATCGATGGCGGCCTCGCAGTGTTCGAGCAGGTCTTCGAGCAATTCGCGGCTGACGTAGTCCTGGGCTTCCTCGCACAGGGCGATCGCCTCGATCAGCAGCGGGCGCTGGATGGTTTGCTCGTACTTGAGGTCGCCGGCCAGGCACTCGACGACGTTTTCGCCGATCAGCAGCTTGCCGAGGTTCTGCAGATTGGGCAGACCTTCGAGGAAGAGGATGCGTTCGATCAGCTCGTCGGCTTCCTTCATCACCCGGATCGACTGCTTGTACTGGTAGTCGTTGAGCTTTTCCAGGCCCCAGTTGCGGAACATGCGGGCGTGCAGGAAATACTGGTTGATTGAGGTCAGCTCGTTCTTGAGGACCTTGTTGAGGATTTCGATGACCTTCTTGTCGCCTTTCATGTCGCGCTCCTCAGGCCGGGCTGCCCGAGCCCATCTGGCTCTGCAGGTAGTTGGGCAGGCCGACCAGTTCGATCAGGCGCAACTGTTTTTCCAGGAAGTAGGCGTGGTCGACTTCGGTGTCTTCCAGTTGCGCCGCCAGCATGTCGCGCGAAACGTAGTCCTGGGCCTTCTCGCAGGCGGCGATCGCCTTCTTGAGGTCGCCATCGACCTTGTACTCGACGTCGAGGTCGGCCTTCAGCATGTCGGGCACGGTCTTGCCGATCTTCAGCGCGTCGCGCTTCGAGAGGTCCGGCTTGCCTTCGAGGAAGAGGATGCGCTGGATCAGCGCGCGGGCGTGCTGGCGTTCGTGGTCGGATTCGTGGATCGACTTCTCGGCCAGTTCGTTGAGACCCATGTCGGCATACATTTCGCCGTGGATCAGGTACTGGTCGACGGCAGTCAGTTCGCCGGCCAGCAGGTCATTGAGGATGTCGATGATTTTCTTGTCGCCCTTCATGGCATTTCTCCGCAAGTTAGGAAATGGCTGGCTGGCGTGACGCGGCTGGCTTGCCGTGTGCCCGATTGTATAGGTTGCGACAGCGGGATGAGCCCCGGGTTCCCAGGAAAATTTCGTAAAAACAATGAATTACGAAACGTTATCATTTGCGCTTTCGGCGCAAGGTGTCAGCGGGTCACCCAGATATGGCGGGCGATGCCGTGTTCCAGCGCCAGTTCGACCTCGTCGGCAAGGATCACGGTCATCGGTTTTTGCTGCAGGACGCGGATCGGTCGCGTTTCGGCGAGGCCGTAGGCGGTCAGTTGCTCACGCTGCAAGGGGTCGATTTCCTCGCCCAGGGCGGCCAGTCTGACTTCGCTGCCAGGCGGAATGAAGGCGAGCGGCAGGCGGGCATCGTGTGGATGGGTCATCGGCGGTTTCCTACCAGAGGGCGCGCAGCGCGAAGTTGAACAGGCCGCCGACGAAGAAGGCGAAGGGGACGATGATGGCGACCATCGCTGCGGCGACGCGGACGCCCTGTTCCTTGACCATCATCAGCAGGCTGGCGAAGCAGGGGATGAACAGGGTGATGGTGATCATCCCGACGATGGCCTGGATCGGCGACAACTGGTCGGCCATGACGAACAGGCCGGTGGCGCCGAAGTCGCGGCGCAGGAAGCCCATGACGAAGGCGGCCGAGGCTTCCTTGGGCAGGCCCAGCCAGCCGGTGACCAGCGGTTCGCCGGCTTCGACGATGGCGGGCAGGATGCCGAAGCGGTCGAGCGCAAACATCAGGAAAGTGCCGATCAGAAACAGCGGAATGACCTCGATCAGGTACCACTTGAGGCGGCCGCCGGTTTTCTTGAGGACGTTGCCGGCGATCGGCAGGCGCATCGGCGGCAGTTCGGTGACCAGCGGAATGCGCCGGCCGGGAATCAGGCGGGCGGCGAGGAAGCCGGAAAGGAGCAGGACGCCGACCAGGGCCAGGGCCCAGATCAGTACGGCAACGAAGGAGAAGCCGCTGAGCATGCCGAGGACGACGCCCAGTTGCGCCGAGCAGGGAATTGCCAGGGCGAGCAGGAAGATGGTGATCATCCGTTCGCGCGGCGAATGCAGAATGCGCGTGGTCAGCGTCGCCATCGTCACGCAGCCGAGGCCGAGCACCATCGGCAGCACGGCGCGGCCGTTGAGGCCGATCAACGAAAACAGGCGGTTGGCGATCACCGTCAGGCGCGGCAGGTAGCCGGAATCCTCGAGTACGCCGAAGGCGATGAAGAAGGTGGTGACGATCGGCAGGATCAGCGCCAGCGCGTAGGTCATGCCCATCGTCCACAGACCGTACTGGCCGACCAGCAGGTCGCTGACCCAACTGCCGCCGAAGTTCTGGTCGATCAAGCGGGTGACGGCCGGGTTGAGGATGCCTTCGAAGAGGTCTTCCTCGAACAGGCCGACCAGCGTCGTCGCGCCGAAGACGCCGACGAACTGATAGACCGCGTAGAGCACGCCGAGCAGGATGGGAATGCCCCAGACCGGATGGACGACGGCCTGGCCGACCCGTTGCGAGAGCAGCGGGCTGCTGTTCACGGCGCGCCGGCTGACCGCCGTCGCCAGCGCGTCGGCGGCGGCGGTGCGTTCGCGGGCGAGCAGGGTTGGCAGGTCGCCGTCGGCGTTGGCGCGGGCGGTCTGGCGCAGCTTGTCGAGGCGCGGGTAAGCGGCGCCGGCGCGTTCGCGCAGCCAGGCTTCGACTTCGTCGTCATTGCCGAGAAAAAGGATGGCCAGGCCGCGCGCGGCGAGCACCGGGTGCGGCGCCAGTTCGGCGATCGCCGCAGCCGCGGCGGCGATGTCGCTTTCGCGTTCCGGATCGTACTGCAGCAGGCGGTCGGCGACCGCCGCCCGAGCCAGGCTGCCGGTCAGTTCGCCGATCCCCTCGCCGCCGGTGGCGACGGTGGCCAGCACCGGGATCGCCAGCTCTTCGGCGAGCGCGCCGACATCGACCATGACGCCACGCGCCGTCGCTTCGTCGTGCATGTTCAGCGCCAGCACCATCGGCACGCCGAGTTCGGCGAGCAGCGCGGTCAGCGTCAGCGTGCGGCGCAGGTTCTTGGCGTCGCCGACCTGGATCAGGCTGCGGCTGGATTCGTTGAGCAGCGCCCGTACCGTTGCCCTTTCATCGTCGCTGCGCGAGGGCAGGGCCAGCACGCCGGGGGTGTCGAGGAGTTCGGTGTGGCTGTCGAAGCGGGCACTGGCACGGGTGACTTCGACCGTGGTGCCAGGGTAGTTCGAAACGTTGACGTAGGCGCCAGTGAGGCGGTGGAAGAGGACCGATTTGCCGACGTTGGGGTGGCCGACGAGGAGGACGGCGTGGGCGCTGGATGATGTCATGCGCGCGATTCTACGCCGTCGCCTCCGGTTCTCCCAAGTCAGTCGGGCGGTCCAGCCTCAAGTAGCGCGGATCTCGATCCGCCTCGCCTGCCCCTGCCATTCGTAGAGTTCGACGCTTTCCGGGGCGCATTTGCAGCAGCCGCCGGCGCAGGGCGTGCCGCCCGGCAGGCGGCGCACCCGGCCCTTGCGTTCGAGCAACTCAAGCATGCCGCGCAGCGCTTCCGGCGCGGTGTCGAGCGATTCGGCCAGGTCGCGCAGGCTGGCGCGGTGTTGCTCGCGCAGCGACTTTTCGACCCGGGACAGGATCGTCGCCATCTCAGGCTTCCTGCGGCCGGGCGGCGGCCAGGCGGTCCGCCTTGTTGCCCTGCTGGCGCAGGAACCAGATGAAAGCGGCGGCCACAGACAGGACGGCGGCGATCCAGGCTGCCGAGACGGCCGGGGCGCGGCTGAAGATGCTCAACTGGTAGGCGATGGTTGCCATGCCGTAGGCGAGGCCGGTGGTCCAGGTGCCGACGAAGAGGGTCCAGCGCGTGCCGCTCTCCTGATAGACCGCAGCGATGGCAGCGGTACAGGGGAAGTAGAGCAGGATGAAGAGCAGGTAGGCGAAGGCCCCGCCGGCGCCGTCGAAGCGGCTGGCCATGGCGCCGAAGGTGCCGGTGTGGACTTCGTTTTCCTCGGCAACGGCGGCGGTGTCGCTGAGGTCGCCGACCGCGATGCCGAGCGGATCGGCCCAGGTGCCGAGGGCGTCGGCGAGATTGACGGGGATGGTCGCCAAGGCGTCGCCGATGGCACTGCCAAGCTCGAACGGCGCTTCTTCTTCGGGTGTCTCGCCGGCCGCCGCTGCATCGCCTGCGGCGAGTGCGGTGTAGGCGGCGTCGAGCGTGCCGACGACCGCTTCCTTGGCCAGCACGCCGGTGAAGATGCCGACGGCGGCGGGCCAGTTGTCGGCGTTCAGGCCGAAGGGCGAGAAGACCGGCGAAATCGTGCGGCCGATTTCGGCGAGCACCGACTTGTCGCTGTCCTCGTTGCCGTAGCTGCCGTCGGTGCCCAGCGCGTTGAGGAAATTGAGCACCAGCACCATCGGCACGATGATGCGGCCGGCGCGGATGATGAAGCCCTTGAGACGGTCCCAGGTGTGCAGCAGAATGCCCTTGACGGTCGGCAGGTGATAGGGCGGCAGCTCCATGATGAACGGCGTCGCCTCGCCCTTGAGCAAGGTCTTCTTGAGCATCAGGCCAGTCAGCACGGCGACCGCGATGCCGGTCAGATAGAGGGCGAAGACGACGTTCTGCGCGTTGCTCGGGAAGAAGGCGGCGGCGAACAGGACATAGACCGGCAGGCGGGCGCCGCAGGACATGAAGGGGGCCATGGCGATGGTCATCAGGCGGTCGCGGCGGTTTTCCAGCGTGCGGGTGGCCATGATTGCCGGCACGTTGCAGCCGAAGCCGACGATCAGCGGCACGAAGGACTTGCCGGGCAGGCCGACCCAGCGCATGAAGCGGTCCATGACGAAGGCGGCGCGCGCCATGTAGCCGGAGCCTTCGAGCAGCGACAGGAAGAGGTAGAGAAAACCGATCACCGGGATGAAGGTGGCGACGGTCTGGATGCCGCCGCCGATGCCCTTGGCGAGCAGCACGGTGAGCCAGGCCGGGGTGCCGACGGTGCTGAGCCATGCGCCGAAGCCGTCGACCAGCAGCGCGCCGGTGAATTGATCGAAGAAATCGATGAAGGCGCCGCCGATGTTGATCGTGAACATGAACATCAGGTACATCATCAGCAGGAAGATCGGAATGCCGAGCACGCGGTTGAGGACGACGCGGTCGATGCGGTCGGTGAGGTCGCGGCTGACCTTGCCGGTGACGCGCACGCAGCCGTTGGCGATGCGGTTGGCGCTGCCGTAGCGGGCATCGGCGAGCAGGATGTCGAGGTCGTCGGCGAAAGCGACAGCCGCCTCACGGGCTGCCGCAGCAAGCGCCGGGCCGGCTTGCTGGCAGGCGAGATCATCGCCTTCGAGCAGGCGGGCGGCGAGCCAGCGCGGCGTCACGCGGCAATCGGCAACTTCCGTGGCGATGCGTTGCGCCAGGCCGTCGATCGCCGTTTCCAGCGCGCTGTCGTAGGTGACCAGGCTGTGGCTGAAGGACGGCGCGTCGGCAGCCTTGACGATCGCCGTCTTCAGCGCGTCGATCCCGGTGCCGGCCGAGGCGATCACCGGGACGACCGGGAAGCCGAGTTGCCGGGCGAGGGCGTCGGCATCGACCTGCATGCCCTTGTCGGCGGCAACGTCGGTCATGTTCAGCACGAGCAGCAACGGCAGGCCCATTTCGGCCAGTTGTGTGGTCAGGTAGAGGTTGCGTTCGAGGTTCGAGGCATCGACGATGTTGATCACCAGATCGGCCTCGCCGGTATGGACGAAATCGCGCGCAACGCGCTCGTCAAGCGAAACTTCACGGTCGACGACGTCCAGCGAGTAAGTTCCGGGCAGGTCGATGACCTCGACCTGGCGACCGGCATGGCGATACTCGCCGCTCTTCTTCTCGACGGTGACGCCTGGCCAGTTGCCGACCCGCTGCTTGGCGCCGGTCAGGGCGTTGAACAGCGTCGTCTTGCCGCAGTTCGGGTTGCCGACCAGGGCGATGGTGATTTCCGGTTTCATCCCAGTTTCTCCACGTTCAGTCCGGCCGCTTCTTCCTTGCGCAGCGAAAGCTGGCAACCGCGTACCTTGAGTTCGACCGGGTCGCCCATCGGCGCCACCCGCGTGATGCTGATCTCGACGCCGGGCGTCAGCCCCATGCTGAGCAGCTTGCGGCGGTAGGCAGCGCTGCCTGCGCCGTAACCGGTCACCCTGGCGTGATCGCCGATCTGGAGTTCGCCCAGTGTTGTCATTTTCCTGCTCCCTGTTAGTCCGTCAGGCCCCGCCCAGCGGGGCGACCATGATCTTGTGCGCCATGCCGCAGCCCAGCGCGAAACGTGTTTCGCCGCGCATCACCACGACCCCGCCGCCTTCATGCTGGCGGACGCACAGTTCGGCGCCGATGTTGAGTCCCATCTCGGTCAGGCGGCGGTCCAGTCCTGCGCCGCCTTTCAGGGAAACCACCTGGACGCGCAGGCCGGGGTTGGCCATGCTGAGCGGAAAGGCTGTGGTGTTCATGCGTATCTCCTCGAATTGTGCGGCGGCGTTCAGAATTCCCAGGCCACACCGACCTGGCCGAAACTGCGCTCGCTGCCCCGGCCAACGGCGCCGGAAACCTTGAAACCGTCGAATACTTCGTAGCGCAGGCCGATTGCCTTGTCGGGACGGGCATGTTCCTCGCCAAAGATTTCCATCGTCAGCTGCACCCGCTCGTGCAACGGGTATTCGTAGCCGACCCCCCAGGTGCCGAGGGTTTCCGATTCGCCTTGCGCGCGGGTGCGGGTGCCGCCCAGGTTGATGTGCAGGACCTGGCCGCTTTCCCAACGGTAGGAAGCCAGACCGCTGACCGACCAGCTGTGCTCGGTAAATTTTTCCGGCGTTTCCCGGTCGTGAATGCGGGTGCGGCCATAATCGACGCGGGCGCCGAGCGACCAGCCGGTGTCGTTCTGGTAGGGCACCCACTTGGCGCCAAAGCCGACGCCGCGCGCCCGGCTGTCCGGGTCGGTGGCATGGTCGGTGGCGCGGGCGAGGCCGATTTCCATTTCCAGCTGGTCGATGAAACTGAAGCCGAACAGCGCTTCGGCACTGCGTTCGCGGTCGTCCTTGCCGAGCACGGCTTCGACTTTCATGCCGCCCTTGTCCAGGGTGCCGGCGTCATCGACGTTCATCGGGCCTTCGGCATGTGCCGGGGCGGTGATCAGGAGTGCAGCAGCGAGGAGGGTGAGCCGGGCTGGGGTTTTCAGAAAAACTTGGCTGGGAGTCTTCATGGTGGATTTCCGGTGAGTTCCGTCAAATGGAAAAGAGGGTTAAGGATGGGCGGTTGCGGGCTGGGTGACGAAGCCGATCTTGCCGAGGCCGGCGCGGCGTGCCGCGCTCATGGTTTCGGCGACGCTTTCGTAGCGGCTGTCGCGGTCGGCCTTGAGGTGCAGTTCGACGTTCGGGTCAAGGCTGACAGCGTCGCGGAAGCGAGGTTCCAGCATCGTCGCAGCGACGGCGTCTTCGCCGATGAAGATCCGGTTGTCGGCGGTGATCGAAACCTGCAGCGTCATCGGCTGGTCCGGCGTCGGCGTGCTGGCGGTGCGCGGCAGGTCGACCTTGACCGAATGCGTCATCAGCGGTGCAGTGATCATGAAGATGATCAGCAGCACCAGCATCACGTCGACCAGTGGCGTCATGTTGATCTCGGCGGTCGGCATCTGGCTGCCGGTACCGTTGAAGCTGCCCATCGCCATCTCATGCCCCTTCCGTTACAGCACGCGCGCGCATCGGGTGAATCTGGGCGCTGTTGGCGACCAGCGGCTTGCCGACCGTGAAGAAGGCGTGCAGGTCGTGGGCGAAGGCGTCGAGGTCGGCAAGGATGACGCGATTGACGCGGGTGAAGGTGTTGTAGGCGAAAACGGCCGGCAGCGCGACGGCGAGGCCGGCAGCGGTCATGATCAGCGCCTCGCCGACCGGGCCGGCGATCTTTTCCAGCGCCGCCTGACCGGTCATGCCGATTGCCACCAGCGCGTGATAGATGCCCCAGACGGTGCCGAAGAGACCGACGAAAGGCGCCGTGGCGCCGGTCGTGGCGAGAAAGGTGAGGCCGTTTTCCATGCTCGCCTGGGTGGTCGACAACTGCTGGCGTAACGCACGTTCCATCTGCTCGGCCGGGTCAAAGCGGGAAGACAGCCGGCTGCTCATGCCTTCGCAATCTTGGTTGCAACAGTTGGCCTGGGTGGCAAGCTGGGCGTAGGGGCTGTCCTCGCCGGCCTCGCGCAGCCTGGTGATGCCGTCACTGACGGTCGGCGCGGCCCAGAAAGCGGTGACGGCGCGGGCGGCCTTGCGCATGCGCCACCAGTCCCAGGTCTTGGCCAGGATCAGGTACCAGCTGGCGAGCGACATGGCGACGATCAGTACCGCCACGCTGTGCGACACGGTGTCGCCCTGCGCCCACAGATGGGCGAGGCCAAAGGCGTTTTCCTGAACGGTTTCCTGCATGCTTATTGCTCCAGTTTGAAGATGATGGGGACCAGGACCCAGCTCTGAACGGCGACATCGCCGCGTTTGGCCGGTATGAATTTCCAGTTGCGCACGGTTTTCAGCGCCGCTTCGTCGAGGCGCTTGCTGCCTGAGGAAGTACGGATTTCGACTGCTTCCGCAGTGCCTTGCGGGGTCACCGAAACGCGCAGGATCACCTTGCCTTCTTCGCCCATGCGGCGCGCCAGCGGCGGGTAGGGCGGCGGCGGATTGCGCAGGTAATCGGTGTCGAAGCGGGCCTGGCTGACCGCCGGTGGCACGGGTGGTGCGGGTGGTGACGGTTCAACTTCCGGGGGGGGGGCGATGGGCGCCAGTTCGGCGGGGGCGGCGCTGTTCGTCGTTTCGAGGACGGGGGCGGGGGCCTTGGGTAGCGGTGCCGGCTTACGTGGTAC
Organism: Azonexus sp.; assembly: GCF_041909095.1. Taxonomy (GTDB): domain Bacteria; phylum Pseudomonadota; class Gammaproteobacteria; order Burkholderiales; family Rhodocyclaceae; genus Azonexus. The sequence continues at coordinate 278,422 of NZ_JAYREB010000003.1, forward strand.
CGGTTGCGGCTGGACGACGGGAAGCGGCCTGGCCTGCGGTTGATCCTCGACCTGCGGTGCCGGCAGGAGATCAACGACCAGCGGCGTCTCGGCCATCTGCGGGGCGATCGTCTTGGCTGCCAGGACGGCGAGCAGGACGCCGACGTGCAGGCCGATGACGATGCTCAGCAAGCCGCCGCGCCGGGCGCTCGAAGGTTGATGAAGTGTGTAGCTCATGGCGATGTTCAGGATTTCCCTTGCTCGCCTGAAAAAAACCCTGGCTTGCTGGCATCTGGCGCGCTGGCGACGGGAAAGGTTTTACAACGGAGAGAAAGTTATTTGGTCAGGATCAGCTTGTTTTCACGGGTGACGCGCAGCAGGTAGCGCTGGCCCGCGTGTTCGATTTCGACGGTATTGGCTCCCTTGAGGATTTCCCCGCTCTCGAGTCGAGTCACGGTGCCCGGATTCGGCGCGATGTTCGCTGGCGGTGGGTTCTTCGGCTGACTGTTCATTTTGTTGCTGCGTAGGGAAGCGATGAGTGAATTTTATAGTAATAAGAACGATTGTCAATACCATTAAGAAGTAGATTCAGGATGAGATCGCCGCGTCGAGCATCAGCGAGTAGTCGCTCTGCCAGGCGTTCATCAAGACGCAGTCGTGCCGCGCACGACTTCGACCCGCTCGGTCAGGCCCTGCGTCATGAAGGAAACGGTGGCGCCAACCGGCTGCGCTGAATTGAAGCGCATGCCATCGACCAGCAGGACGATGCTTTCCTTGCCCCGGCCTCGGATGAGCAGGTTCTGCCCTTGCGCGCTGTCGTTGGCGGCGCCGCGGGGGGAGCGATTTCGTCGCGTTCGAGCGAACCGCTGGCGATTGGTATTCCCAGGTCGGCGGCGGCATAGCCCTCGGCGCTGACCTTGACTGTGGACAGTGTGCTTTCTTCGGCGTGGAGCTCGGAAAAGGCAAGGGATGCGGAAAGCAGGGGGGGCGCGGCAGCTTCATGACTGACTCAGTGGAGGCTGGTAGCCATCGAGCTGGCTTGCCGGAAGGAAAACTGCGCGCAGTCTATTAGGTGCGAATGGTTCGCGATTTAATTCAATTCAAATTTCATTTTATTAGAGATTTCTAATAAACTATTGGGATGCCGCTCGAGGTGGCGCCCGTTTCCAACCCCAACAGGAGTTCATTCCATGAAAAAATCCCTCATCGCTGCCGCTTTCGCTCTCACCGCCGGCGTCGCCCAGGCCGAAGGGCAGGCGGTCACCGTGATCGTCAATTCCGCCAGCACGATGAGCCAGGGCGTCGCCCTGGTACTGGCAACCCAGATGCAGGAGCAAGGTGGTCAGGTGCATATCCTGCTGTGTGACAAGGCTGGTGATCTGGCACTCAAGGGTGCCGGTGGCGAAGCGCTCAAGCCGAAGAATGTGACGCCGGCACAGATGCTCGACGGCGCGATGAAGAAGGGCGCGACCGCTTCGGTTTGCGCGCTCTACCTGCCGAACAGCGGTCATACGCCAGACCAGCTGAAGGATGGCGTCACCGCCGCCAAGCCGGACGCGATGGGCAAGGCACTGCTCGAACCGCAACGCAAAGTGGTTGTTTTCTAAGCTGGCTCGCACGTGAAAAATGGCGCTGGCTTTGGTCAGCGCCATTTTTTTCAGAAGCGCCATTCGACGTCCGGCTTGAACTGGCGTGCGCATGCCGGATGGCGGCGAGGCGTTCAGCGGCGATGTGCCAGATCAGCCTGCAACGCCTGCCAGCGCGGGCCATCCAGGATCAGTTTGAGGCGCTTGTAGGCGCCAGCCATGATCTCGCTCATCCGGATGCGGATTCTGGCGAGGCGTTCGAGGTCAGCGGCTGACGGCTGACGGAGGATTGCGGTTGTCGTAATCGTTGGCTGCCGCCTGCAGCCTTTCCTGGATCGGCAGCGCTTCGCCCATCAGGGCCAGGAACTGGGGCTGAATCTCGCTGCGTAGTGCTTGAACCTGGGCTTTCCGGTCGTCGTTGAGCGTTTGCGCCAGTTCTCCCTGAAGCAGAGAGCGTGGCGGGTGGGGAAGTTCCAGCAGGTCCTCGACCGGGTGGTCATGGGCGAATGCGCTGTGGTTCAGGCTGGCGGCGAGGATCAGGATCAGCAGATGGGTTTTCAATCGCGGGGCTCCGCTTGCTTGGCGGCCGGGTATCCGGCGTCCGCCGGCCGATGGCACAGGCGGCGGGCGAGCCGGTCGCGTTCGTTGGCCAGTCGCTCGCATTCGCGATGTGCGGCGCACAGGGTTTTGTCGAGCTGCCAGACCCGCTGTATGGCGGCCATCAGTTGCTGCTCGGCTGCCCGCGCCGCCATCAGCTGTTGCCCGAGTTCGACGATGGCCTGACCCGATTCGAACTGTCCGAGGCGCTGGCGCAGTGCATCACGCTCGTTCTCCAGCGCCTTCAGGCGTTCGTCCTGTTCGGCCAGACGGGTGGCGTGCAGTGTCAGCAGGCGCTTGCGGCTGCTGCGTGCCTGGCGCAGCGCGTGGCGCAGGGCCAGGTTCTCGGCGAGCAGGGGATTGCCCTGCGTGTTGTCGGGCCTTGTCTCGCGTTCGAGGATGGCGCGGTTTTCAAGCGGCGCAAGCATGCACTTTCTCCGGATCGCCGAGGCGCAGGCTGGCGCGCTCGCACAGTTGGCGTGTCTCGTCGTCGATCTCCAGATCGCAGAGATGGTCGAGCAGACGGGCGGCGTGTAAGGCCGACTGCCGGCAACCAGTTTCTTCATGAATCAGGAGCAGACTCAGGGTGGCGGCCCACAGATTGCTGTTCGGCATGCTATTCCTCCTCAGGCTGCGGCGCTGGTAATCATCAGCCAGAGCAGGAGCGCGGCGATACCGGTATTGATCAACAGACTGTTCATGATGTCACCTCCTCAATTGAGAATCGGTCTCAATATACCGATTGCTGGAAGCCTGGTCAAATAAGAATTGTTGCTATTTGTGCATGTGGAATCGGGTGGAGGGCGCCGGCGTGTGATCGGCGCCCTCCGGTGGAGCAGGCGGGGTCAGCGAGCTGCTCCGGCTTGCTCGGATTTGCTTACTTGGTCAGGATCAGCTTGTCCTGGCGAGTGATGCGCAGGCGGTAATCGGCGCCGCAGTGACGGATGCAGATTTCGTTGCAGTTGCCGAACAGGCTGTCGCTGGAAATGCAGCGGGCGGTGCAGACGCCGCTGGCCTCCCCGCCTGGGACAGGCGTCTTGTCGCGGTTCAGGCGCAGCGTGCCACGTGGGCCAGTGGCCTGAAGGAAGGGAATACGCAGGGTCTGCTGGTTCTGTTCCATGGTGAGCTCCTTTCAGAGACTTACATCCGGGTGGCGTAGTATTCGACGACGCGCTGCAGGTCGAGCGGGAAGGGGGCGGCGTCGCCGCCGGGCAGATGGCTGAGGCGCGCGGTGGTGGCGCTGTCGAGGGCGATCCACTCCGGGCGTTCCAGTACCGGGTCTTCCAGTGTGGCGCGGACGAGGTCGATCTTGCTGCCGGCTTCGGTTGGCCCGAAGGCATCGCCGACGCGCAGGCGGATCGAGGGAATGGTGACGCGTCTGCCGTTCAACTGGAAATGGCCGTGGCTCACCAACTGCCGGGCGGCTGGGATGGTCGGCGCGAAACCGGCGCGGAAGACCATGTTGTCGAGACGGCGTTCGAGTAGTTCGACCAGCTTGTCGCCGGTGGCGCCGCGGTGCTTCTTGGCGTCGGCAACGGCGCGACGGAGCTGGCGTTCGGTCAGCCCGTAGTTGTAGCGCAGCTTCTGCTTTTCCATCAATTGCAGGCCGAATTCCGATTTGCGCGCCGTAACCTTGCGCGCACCGTGCTGTCCGGGTGGCTGGGCTCTTTCCTGCATGGATTTGCGTGACAGCCCGGGCAGGTCGACGCCGAGGGCACGCAGGACTTTGAGGCGGGGGCCGGTATAACGGGACATGAAGTTCTCTCTGGATATTGTCAGTGGGTTTGGTAGCTGGTTTCGGCCAGGGAATGGAAATCGACGGGAATCGACGCCGGGTGGCAGCTAACCGCTTCCCAACCGCCGAGGACTTCCCGCAGCGTTCTTTTCAGGTAAGGGTTGAGGCCGTCGCTGTCAGCCACGCTGCGCAGATGGGCGCGCAGGGCTTCCGTCTTGTGGAAGGTGGCGCCGCGCAGCGCGGACGAGGACAGCAGTTGAATGACGGCAGCCAGCCGGAGTTCGAGGGGCATGTCAGCGTTTTCCATGGGGCACTCCAGACGTTTCGGGGAAACTGGCTGGCTTGCGGAAAAGACGCTAGCTGGCTAACAGAATGCGAATTATTCGCACTTGTCGTTCGTTTGTCAAGCGTTTTATGCCGATCGGCTTCGTGTCGTGTTGGCGATCGGTCGGCAGCAAGGCGGGGAGTCCGTGCGTGTTCCAGAAGGCGCTGGTCGTCCGTCGCGCCCTTGCCTGGTTCAGGAAGCTACACCAGCGAGCCGTCGTTCATTTCGTGGGTGGCGCCGGTTTGATCGCTTTGCTCAGATGCAGTTTGTCATCGTCAAAAAACAACGGGGGCGTCAATGCCCCCGTATCGTCAAAGCTCTGCCAAAACGCCACACCGTTCGTTACCAGAAAAAGACTCTAGCGGAACGGCATTGCGGGGCGAAGCTGCCTTTTGTGGTAGTTGCCCTGCGTTCAGCGGTCGGCGAACGGCTTCTTCTTGAACTTGCGTTCGCCGTCGAATTTGCGTTCGCCACCGAAACCGCCGCCCGGGCGACCTTCGTCCTGGCGCAGGTTGATCGGCACGCCCCGGATGCGGGTGCGCTTCAGCGCGTTCGCCGCTTCGGCGGGCATGCCGGCGGGCAGTTCGACCGTGCTCGATTCCTCGTAGAGGCCGATGCGGCCTATGAAGCGGCTTTCGATGCCGGCTTCGTTGGCAATCGCCCCGACGATGTCGCGCACTTCGACGCCATGGTCACGGCCGACATCGATGCGGTAGCGCACCATGTCGCCGGCCGGCGCCGGACGGGCCGGACGCTCGCTGCGCGGCGGGCGGTCTTCGAAACGCGGACGCTCGCCACGCTCTTCAAAACGCGGCCGTTCGCTGCGTTCGCCGCGCTCCTCGAAGCGCGGCTTGCGTTCGCGGTCGGCGAAGCTGGCCGGGCGGCGCTCGCTGTTGTCGTCGCGGAAGGGGCGCGGTGCCGGATCTTCGCCGGCAACCTGCAGCGGCTTGCCTTCCTGGGCCATCATGGCCAGCGCGGCAGCGACTTCCTCGGCGCCGACATCCTTCTCCTCACACAGTTGCGAGACGATGTTGGCGAAGAAATCGAGGCCTTCGGCTTCCAGGACTTCGGCGACCTTGGCCTTGAAGTCGGCAACCCGCTTGTTGGTCACGTCGGCGCGGCTGGGCAGGGTCAACGGCGCGATCGGCTGCCGGGTGGCACGTTCGATGGTGCGCAGCATGCGGATTTCGCGCGGCGCAACGAAGAGGATGGCGTTGCCGGTGCGGCCGGCGCGGCCGGTACGGCCGATACGGTGCACGTAGGCTTCGGTGTCGTACGGGATGTCGTAGTTCACCACGTGGCTGATGCGCGGCACGTCGATGCCGCGGGCGGCGACGTCGGTGGCGATGACGATGTCCAGCGCACCCGACTTCAACTGGTCGATGACGCGTTCGCGCATCTGCTGGTTGAGGTCGCCGTTCAGCGCGGCGGCGGCGTAGCCGCGGGCGTTGAGCTTGTCGGCCAGTTCGACGGTGGCGGTCTTGGTGCGCACGAAGATGATGGCGGCGTCGAAATCCTCTTCAACTTCGAGGATGCGGGTCAGCGCGTCGAGCTTGTGCAGGCCGGAAACCTGCCAGTACACCTGGCGGATGGCGGCGACCGTGGCGGTGGCCGACTTGATCTTGATTTCCTTGGGATCGACCAGGTACTTCTGGGCGACACGGCGGATCTGTTCTGGCATCGTCGCCGAGAACAGCGCGGTCTGGTGCTGCTCGGGCGTGTGTTCGAGAATCCACTCGACGTCGTCGATGAAGCCCATGCGCAGCATTTCGTCGGCTTCGTCGAGGACCAGGGTCTTCAGGTGGTCGAGGTTGAGCGTCTTGCGCTCAAGGTGGTCCATGACCCGGCCCGGCGTGCCGACGATGACGTGGGCGCCGCGCGCCAGTTGCTTCAACTGGATGGTGTAGCTCTGGCCGCCGTAGATCGGCAGCACGTGGAAGCCTGGCAGGTTCTTGGCGTAGCTCTGCAGCGCTTCGGCGACCTGGATCGCCAGTTCGCGCGTCGGCGTCAGGATCAGGGCCTGCGGCTTGGCGACCTTGATATCGATGGTTTCCATCAAGGGCAGCGCGAAGGCGGCGGTCTTGCCGGTGCCGGTCTGCGCCATGCCGATCATGTCGCGGCCATCGAGCAGGATCGGGATGCAGTGGGCCTGGATCGGGGAGGGAGTTTCGTAACCGATTTCGCTCAGGGTCTTGAGCAGGGATTCGCTCAAGCCGAGTTCGGCAAAGCTGTCGACGGTAGACGTCATGATGCTGTTCCTTTCCGCGCTGCCGGTTCGCGACGGGCAGCGGTATTCGCCCGAATCGCGGGCGGCCTGGGTGACCCCGACGCAGCCATGCCGGGGAAGAAATCAATGGGGTGAATCCTGCACAAGAACCTGAAAAACCGGGGGCTGCTCGGAATTACTGCGGGCGATGCATCAACGCATTGAACTGATTATTCTACCTTTTTTTTGCCAGTGCTGCCAGTTCGGCGGCACTGAAACCGGCCTGCAGGCGGGCTTTTTCATTCATCGGCGTGGCCGGGCGCGGCGCCTTGTAGGTATGCAGCAACTCGCGGTAGGTGATTTCGGCATCGTTTCCGCGCTGTTCGCAGAAGGTCCGGAACCAGCGGTCGCCGAGGCCGACGTGGCCGATTTCGTCGCGCAGGATGATGTCGAGGGCGCGCGCGCTCGCTTCATCGCCGTTCTCCGCCAAGCGTCGCTGGATCGGCGGCGTCGCGTCGAGGCCGCGTGCTTCGAGAAGGCGCGGCACCAGCGCCATGCGGGCGAGCGGGTCGTGGGCGGTCTTCTCGGCCATTTCCCAGAGGCCGGCGTGGGCCGGAAAATCGCCGTAATCGTGGCCGTAGCTGGCGAGCCGTTCGCGTAGCAGCGAGAAATGCGCCGCTTCTTCGGCGGCGACGCCGATCCAGTCGGCGTAATAGGCTTGCGGCAGGCTGCGGAAGCGGGCGGCGTGGTCGAGCGCCAGATTGATCGCGGTGAATTCGATATGGACGATGGCGTGCAGCAGCCGGGCGCGCCCTTCCGGGGTCGTCGGGCTGCGTTGCGGCACGGCTTTCGGCGGCACGATCTCGGGCCGCGCCGGCCGGCCGCAGTGCAGCTCGAGCGGTGTGGCGTCCTGCCAGTCGAGGCGGCCGGCGCGCCAGTCGGCGTCGACGCCGGCGGTCAGTGCCAGCTTTGCGTCGATTTCGGTGGCGGCCAGGGCCTCGGCCAGTCGTGCGAACAGCGATTCGCTCACGGCGCCGGGTTGGTGTAGCGCAGGTGGATGGCGTCGATCGCTTCGAGCAGCTCGCCATGCATCGGCGTCAGCGTTGCCGGCAGGGTTTCCTTGAGTTGCGCCAGCGACGAGGCGCCGATGATGGTGCTGGCGACGAACCAGCGCGAGCGGACGAAGCCGAGCGCCAGTTGCGTCGGCGTCAGGGCGTGACTGCGCGCCAGTTCGGCGTAGGCGGCGACGGCCGGAGCGACGTTGGGCTTGGTGTAGCGCTGGCCGAAATTCGGCCATTGCGTCAGCCGCCCGGCTGCTGCCGGATCGGCCAGGTATTTGCCGGTCAGGTGGCCGAAGGCGAGCGGCGAATAGGCGAGCAGGCCGACGCCTTCGCGGTGGCAGGTTTCGGTCATTGCCGTTTCGTGGGTCCGGTTGAGCAGGCTGTAGGCGTTCTGCGTCGACGCGATGCGCGGCAGCCCGAATTCATCGGCCAGCCGGGTGAATGCCATGATGCCCCAGGGGTGTTCGTTCGATACTGCGACGTGGCGAACCTTGCCCTCGGCCACCAGTTCGGCCAGCGCTTCGAGTTGGGCGCGGATCGGCGTGCATTCGCGTTCCTTGGCCGGGTCGTACTGCCATTGGCCGAACATCGGCTGGTTGCGCTCCGGCCAGTGCAATTGATAAAGGTCGATGTAGTCGGTCTGCAGGCGCTGCAGCGAGCCCTCGACGGCGGCGCGGATGTTGGCGCGATCGAGCGCCAGAGGGCCGCCGCGGATCCAGTCGAGGTTGCGGCTGGGGCCGGCGACCTTGGTGGCCACGATGATCTTCTCCCGCGCCTGCCGCTTCAACCAGCGGCCGACGATGCTTTCCGAGGCGCCGCAGGTTTCGGCGCGCGGCGGCACGGCATACATTTCGGCGGTGTCGATGAAATTGACGCCGTGTTCCAGTGCGTAGTCGAGCTGGGCGTGGGCGTCGGCTTCGGTGGTTTGCTCGCCGAAGGTCATCGTGCCGAGACAGACGTCGGGGACGGACAGCGAACTGCGCCCGAGCGGGCGGCGATGGAACAGGCTCATGGTCTTGGGCTCCGTGAAGTGTTGGGTCAGGGATGGGCGGTGAGCACGCCGTAGATCAGGACATGGCGCTGCAGCACCGGGTCGTAGCTGGCGGGGACGATGGCCAGCCGATGTGCGTCGGGCGAGGAGCAATGTTGCCGCACCCAGTTGGCGGCAGCTTCCCTGGCCGACGAAAAGTCGTCGAACAAGGCCTGCAGGCTGCTGTTCCTGACGGGCATGAACTCATTGCGCTGGCAGTCGAGCAGGGTGTCGGTATCGAGCATCTGCACGGCGTAGCCGGTTGCCGGGCGGCGCAAGGGAAGGCGGGAGATGTCGAAAGGGTCGCCGAAAGCGTTGTCGGGGAAATGCACTGCTATATATATGCGTGTTTTGAATTTGCGGAGGATGCTCAGGCGGGAATGTCGGGTACCAGCATCTGTTCCAGAATCAATATGCGGTCCTTGAGCACCAGCTTGCGCTTCTTCAGCCGCCGCACCAGCAATTCATCCGGCGGCGGATTTTCGATCAGATGGGTGATCACCAGATCAAGGTCGCGATGTTCCACCCGCAACTCGTTGAGTTGCAGCCGGATATCGCTGGTTTCCTCGTCGCTGAGCGGATGGAGAGACATGATGTGGCTCCTGACAGCATATGTGCTTTTGCTTAGAATAACCGAACCAAGAACAGGAGGAGAACAGTAATGCAGCACCACATCATCGTGTCGTTCGGCAAAGGCGAAGAATTCGAATACCGTCTGACTGACACCGGGGCCGCCGACGAGGCGCGTCAGTGGTTCGACCGCGAATTCGTCGCGCTCGAATGCGACGTCTCGACCCCGACCGGCAAGATTCTGGCAGTCGACCGTATCCTCAGCGTTGCCAAGTATGCCGGCGCCGGCCGTTTCCGCGAGCAGGCCGCCTGGGCCGAACAGTTCGCCCGCAATACGGCGGCCATTCTCGGACGTGACCTGATCCGGGTCGATGTCGAGCAATACAGTATCGGTTATTGATGAACAAGGCTTTCGTCCGCGAAAGCGAAGGGGATGACGACGAGGAGCTTCAACCAGCCTTGCGCATCCCTCCGGGAACCCGCAACTACATCACGCCGGCCGGGCATGCCCGGCTGAAATCCGAGCTGGAACACCTGGTCAAGCGGGAGCGCCCGCATGTCGTCGAAATCGTTGCCTGGGCAGCCTCGAATGGCGACCGTTCGGAAAATGGCGACTATATCTATGGCAAGCGCCGTCTGCGCGAGATCGATCGGCGCATCCGTTTCCTGACCAAACGTCTGGATATTGCCGAGATCGTCGATCCCCTGCGCCAGGGCGACAACGATCAGGTCTTCTTTGGTGCCACCGTTACGGTTGCCGATGCGCAGGGGGCAGAAAACACCTACACCATCGTCGGCATCGACGAGGCCGATGCCTCGCTAGGGCGCATCAGTTGGATATCGCCACTGGCCCGCGCATTGATCAAGGCGCGCGAGGGCGACTCGATTCGTTTCCAAAGCCCGGTTGGTATTCGCGAAATCGACATCGTCGAAGTCCGCTACCAAGCCCTCAATTAAGTTTTTTTCCGAAACGAGTTGACGCGCGGAATTTGATGTGTAGAATGCGCACCTTCCTTGCGGTGCCGGGGTTTTCGGCGGAGTGAGGCAGGCAGTGAGGAGAAAGAAATTTTTCTGAAGTGCTTGACGGAAGTGAGAAGTTGCTTCATAATCTCG